>NZ_JBLXCX010000002.1:0-992490 GCF_048264555.1 Kordiimonas sp. | reverse complement strand
GGAAGGTGGTCGTCACACGCCATTCTTCGCGAACTACCGTCCACAGTTCTACTTCCGTACCACGGACGTAACTGGCACGGTTGAGCTTCCAGAAGGCACAGAGATGGTTATGCCTGGCGATAACGTGAACCTGACTGTTGAGCTGATCGCTCCGATCGCTATGGACGAGGGTCTCCGCTTCGCTATCCGCGAAGGTGGTCGTACCGTCGGCGCCGGCGTCGTAGCCAAAATCATCGCTTAATGTAACGAAGGCGCCGGCTGGTCCGGCGCCGCTTTTAAGGTGTAAGATCAATGGAAGCGCAAAATATTCGCATCCGCCTGAAGGCATTTGACCACCGTGTGCTTGACCAAGCAACCGGTGAAATCGCCAGCACGGCTAAGCGTACGGGCGCTCTGGTGCGCGGTCCTATTCCGCTGCCTACCAGGATCGAAAAGTTCACGGTACTTCGTGGTCCCCACATTGACAAGAAGTCCCGCGAACAGTTCGAAATGCGTACCCACAAACGCTTGCTCGACATCGTTGACCCAACTCCGCAGACCGTAGACGCGCTGATGAAGCTCGACCTCGCTGCTGGTGTTGACGTTGAAATCAAACTGCAAGGATAAGACCATGCGTACAGGTTTGATTGCAAAGAAACTTGGTATGACCCGCGTATTTAACGACGCCGGTCACCACGTGCCAGTAACAGTTCTGCAGCTCGACGGCTGTCAGGTTGTTGCTCAGCGCACAGTAGAGAAAGACGGTTACACCGCCCTCCAGCTTGGTGCGGGTGCCCGTAAAGTGAAAAACGTTTCCAAGGCACAGCGCGGCCACTTCGCTAAAGCTCAGGTTGAGCCAAAAGCGAAAGTAGCTGAGTTTCGTGTAGCCGAGGACGCGCTTGTAGAAGTTGGTGCAGAGCTCACCGCAGACCATTTCCTCGTAGGCCAGCGCGTTGACGTTGTTGGTACATCGAAGGGTAAAGGTTTTGCTGGTGCGATGAAGCGTCACAACTTCGGTGGTCTGCGTGCATCGCACGGTGTGTCCATCTCCCACCGTTCACACGGTTCTACGGGTCAGTGTCAAGACCCTGGCCGCGTGTTCAAGGGCAAGAAGATGGCCGGTCACCTCGGTGACGTTCGCAAGACGGTACAAAGCGTTGAAATCATTGAAACGCGGGTTGAAGACGGTCTCATCCTCGTTAAAGGCGGTATCCCAGGCTCGAAAGAGGGTTGGGTACTGATCTCTGACGCTGCGAAGAAAGTCGCTCCGGAAGGTTTGCCGATGCCGGCAGCGTTCCGCGCACCTGCGCAAGCAGACGCTCCTGTAGAAGCACCGGCTGAAACGCCTGCTGAAACAGAAGCCGCTGCAGAAGGTAACGAGGAATAAGCGTCATGAAGACCGACGTCCTTACACTTGACGCCAAAAAAGCTGGTGACATCGAACTCGATGATGCCATCTTCGGCGTAACTGCACGTGCAGACATCCTGCACCGTGTAGTAAACTGGCAGCTCGCAAAGCGCCGTGCTGGTACTCACGCTGTGAAGTTCCGCTCGGACATCGCTCGCACCGGTAAGAAGTTCGGCCGCCAAAAAGGTGGTGGTGGTGCCCGTCACGGTAACCGCCGTTCGAACATCTTCGTTGGTGGTGGTCGCGCCTTTGGCCCGATCCCGCGCGATCATGGTTTCGACCTGCCGAAGAAAGTTCGCAAGCTTGGCCTGAAAACGGCTCTGTCCGCTAAAGTAGCAGACGGCAAGCTCATCATTGTTGATGTTGCGGAACTGAAAGAAGGCAAAACGAAAGAGTTGAAGGTGAAGCTTGAGAAGCTCGGCCTTGCAAACGCGCTCTTCGTTGATGGCGCTGAAGTGAATGAAAACTTCAAGCGTGCCGTCTCGAACATTCCTAACGTTGACATTCTGCCAAGCCAAGGTGCTAACGTGTACGACATTCTCCGTCGCGACACGCTGGTTCTGACCAAAGCTGCAGTTGCTAAACTCGAGGAGAGGCTCAAATGACCGCGATCAAGCATTATGACGTGATCAAGAGCCCAGTAATCACCGAGAAGGCAACACTCGGCTCTGAAAATAACCAGGTAACCTTCAAAGTAGCGATCGACGCGACCAAGCCGGAAATCAAAGCGGCTGTGGAAGCACTCTTCGACGTGAAAGTGAAGAAAGTCAACACGCTCCGCCAAGAAGGCAAAGTGAAGCGTTTCCGTGGTGTAAACGGCCGTCGTGCTGAATACAAAAAAGCCATGGTTACTCTTGCCGAAGGCAGCAGCATTGACGTGACGACGGGGGTTTAACCGATGGCACTCAAGCAATATAAACCGGTGACCCCAGCTCAGCGTGGCCTCGTTCTTGTTGACCGTGAAGGTCTGCACAAGGGCAAGCCAGTAAAAGCGCTGACCGAAGGTCTTACCAAATCCGGCGGTCGCAACAACCATGGCCGTATCACCTCGCGTCGTCGCGGTGGTGGTCATAAGCGTACCTACCGGATAATCGACTTCAAGCGCACAAAATGGGATGTATCTGCAACTGTGGAACGCCTCGAGTACGATCCAAACCGGACCGCATTCATCGCGCTGATTAAATATGAAGACGGTGAACTGGCTTACATCCTTGCACCACAGCGTCTCGCTCCTGGCGACACGGTGATTGCTGGTGAAAAGGTTGACGTAAAGCCAGGTAACGTAATGCCGCTCGCTAACATGCCAATCGGTACCATTATCCACAACGTGGAGATGAAAGCCGGTAAAGGTGGTCAGATGGCTCGTTCTGCTGGTGCATACGCTCAGCTGATCGGTCGTGACCGCGGTTACGCGCAGCTTCGTCTGTCTTCGGGTGAAGTCCGTCTCGTTCGTGGCGAATGTGTTGCCACTGTGGGCGCGGTATCAAACCCAGACAACCAAAACATCAAGCTCGCTAAAGCGGGCCGGAACCGCTGGCTCGGTCGTCGTCCAAGCGTTCGTGGCGTTGCCATGAACCCTGTCGATCACCCGCACGGTGGTGGTGAAGGTCGGACCTCAGGTGGTCGTCACCCAGTGACGCCATGGGGTAAGCCTACCAAAGGTAAGAAGACTCGGTCCAACAAAGGTACCGATAAGCTTATCATCCGGTCGCGCCACGAGCGCAAGAAACGCTAAGGAGTCCTGAATATGGCACGCTCTGTATGGAAAGGCCCTTTCGTTGACATGCACCTTCTCAAGAAGGTGGAAGCGGCTATGGAAAGCGGTAAAACTTCGGCAATCATCCAGACTTGGTCACGTCGTTCGACCATTCTGCCGAATTTCGTTGGGCTGACCTTCAATGTCTACAATGGGCAAAAGTTCATTCCTGTCTACGTGACGGAAGACATGGTTGGTCACAAGCTCGGTGAATTCGCTCCGACACGGACCTACTACGGTCACGCTGCGGACAAGAAAGCGAAGAGGAAGTAACTGTGGGTAAGCAATCTGCAAAACGCCGTTTGGCGGATAATGAAGCAGTAGCGACCGCTACCATGCTTCGCGGCTCGCCCCAGAAACTGAATCTGGTGGCTGCTAGCATTCGCGGTATGAAAGTGGAAAAAGCTCTGGCTAGCCTGAGCTTCAACCGCCGCCGTAGCGCGATTGAGGTGAAGAAAGTTCTGCAGTCTGCAGTCGCAAACGCAGAAAACAACCATAACCTGGACGTCGACAGCCTTGTCGTGGCCGAAGCAACTGTGGGTAAGGCGCTCGTTATGAAACGCTTCCGCGCCCGTGCTCGTGGTCGTGTTGGCAAGATCGTCAAGCCGTTCAGCCGTCTGCGCATCGTTGTGCGCGAAGTAGAGGAGACTGCATAATGGGTCAGAAAGTAAGTCCCGTTGGTCTGCGCCTGGGTGTAAACCGCACCTGGGACTCGCGCTGGTATGCCGAAGGCGATGACTATGGCACGCTGTTGCACGAAGACCTGAAGATCCGCAAGTTCGTGATGAAGGAACTGTCACAAGCTGGCATTTCCAAAGTGATCATCGAGCGTCCGGCTAAAAAATGCCGTGTGACCATTTACTCGGCTCGTCCGGGTGTGATCATCGGTAAAAAAGGCGCCGACATTGAGAAGCTCCGCCGTAAAGTTGCAAACTTTACGAGCTCTGACGTGAGCCTGAACATTGTCGAAGTCCGTAAGCCGGAAGTTGACGCGAAACTGATCGCTGACAACATCGCACAGCAGCTCGAGCGTCGTGTTGCGTTCCGTCGCGCTATGAAGCGCGCGGTACAAAGCGCAATTCGCCTTGGTGCCGGTGGTATCCGTATCAACTGTGCTGGCCGTCTTGGTGGCGCAGAGATCGCACGGACCGAATGGTACCGCGAAGGCCGCGTGCCGCTGCACACTCTTCGTGCAGACATCGACTATGGTGTCTCCGAAGCCCTGACCGCATACGGTATTTGCGGCATCAAGGTTTGGGTGTTCAAAGGCGAGATCATGGAACACGATCCAATGGCTCACGAACGTCGTGCAAACGAAGTTCAAAGCCAAGGTGGTCCGTCCCGCCGTTAGGCCGGACGGTAAGTGATAGGAGCGACATAAAATGTTGCAACCGAAACGTACGAAGTTCCGTAAGGCCCACAAAGGCCGTATCCATGGCAATGCCAAGGGCGGAACCGATCTTAACTTTGGTCAGTTTGGTCTTAAAGCGACCGCGCCTGGCCGTGTAACTGCTCGCCAAATCGAGGCGGCTCGTCGTGCCATGAACCGTCACATGAAGCGGTCTGGTAAAGTGTGGATCCGGATTTTCCCGGATGTGCCTGTGACAGCCAAGCCTGCCGAGGTTCGGATGGGTAAAGGTAAAGGCTCTGTTGATCGTTGGGTGTGCAAGGTAAAACCTGGCCGCATCATGTTTGAGATCGACGGTGTCTCTGAAGAACTGGCGCGTGGTGCGTTCGAGCGTGCAGCTGCAAAGCTGGCCGTTGGTACTCGCATCGTGCAACGGATGCACTAAGAGCTAACGGAGAAGAAAGATGAAGGCAGCTGATATTCGTGCCAAGTCGCAAGATGAGCTCCGTCAAGAGCTCGAGAACCTGAAAAAAGAGCAGCTCAACCTGCGTTTTCAGGCGGCTTCCGGCCAATTGGAAAACACGGCTCGTGTTCGTGAGATCCGCCGCGATGTGGCCCGGATCAAAACGATCCTGAGCCAGTCGGCTGAGGCGTAAGGAGTAAACCCATGCCAAAGCGTATTCTGCAAGGAACTGTGGTCAGCAACAAAGGCGATAAAACCGTTGTTGTGAATGTTGAACGTCGCATCAAGCATCCTTTGCTTGACAAAATTATTCGACGCTCTAAGAAGTACCACGCTCACGATGAGAGCAACACTATTCAGGTTGGGGAGACAGTCCGTATTGAGGAATGTCGTCCTATTTCTAAACTGAAGACCTGGCGCGTAGTTGGCGGTGAGGCTTAGGCCTCACCTTCTTGCTATTCGTCGGTAATAACAAAGGGTGTAACCCATGATTCAGATGCAAACCAACCTCGACGTGGCCGATAACTCCGGGGCCAAGAGGGTGCAGTGCATTAAAGTGCTTGGTGGTTCCAAGCGCAAAACTGCTGGAGTAGGCGACATTATTGTCGTCTCCGTAAAGGAAGCGATCCCACGGGGTCGTGTGAAGAAAGGTGACGTGCACCGCGCTGTCATCGTTCGTACTGCTAAAGAAGTGCGTCGTCAGGATGGTACTGCCATTCGTTTCGACCGCAACGCAGCAGTGCTTGTTAACAAAAACCACGAACCAATCGGCACCCGTATCTTTGGTCCGGTTGTTCGTGAACTGCGTGCAAAGAAGCATATGAAGATCATCTCGCTTGCACCGGAGGTACTATAAATGGCCGCGAAACTGAAAAAAGGTGACAAGGTCGTTGTGGTTGCCGGTAAAGACAAAGGCAAGCGCGGCGAAATCACGTCTGTACTGCCAAGCGAAGGCCGTGCGTTTGTTTCAGGTGTTAACCTGATCAAGAAGCACAACCGCCCGACGCAAACCAGTGCAGGTGGTATCGAGACGAAGGAAGCAGCAATTCAGCTCTCCAATCTTATGATTGAAGACCCGAAAGATGGCGCGCCTACTCGTGTTGGTTTCAAAACACTCGAAGACGGTCGCAAGGTTCGCTTTGCGAAGAAGTCCGGGGAGGTGATTGATGGCTAAAGCAACTAAGGCTCTGCCACGTCTTCGTAGCGTTTACGAAGAAAAAGTTCGTGCTTCCATGCAGGAGCAGTTCGGCTACAAAAACCCGATGCAGGTTCCAAAACTGGACAAAGTTGTCATCAACGTTGGTGTTGGTGAAGCTGTTCAGGACAAGAAAAAGATCGACAAGGTAGTAGAAGAAATCGCTGCTATCTCTGGTCAGAAGCCTGTTGTTACGATCGCTCGCAAGTCTATCGCTGGCTTTAAGCTTCGCGAAGGCATGCCAATCGGCGTGAAAGTAACGCTGCGCTCTGAGCGTATGTACGAGTTTCTTGACCGGCTGATCACCATTGCACTGCCACGCGTACGTGACTTCCAGGGCGTTAACCCGAAGTCATTCGACGGTCGCGGCAACTACGCAATGGGCCTGAAGGAACAAATCGTCTTCCCGGAAATCAACTATGATCAAATCGATCAGGTTCGCGGGATGGACATTATCATCTGCACCACGGCTCAGACCGACGATGAAGCGCGTGCGCTTCTGACCGGTTTTGACATGCCGTTCAAAAAGTAACGGCAGCCGAAGGAGGGTTTTGATATGGCTAAGAAAAGTGCCATGAACAAGAACGCACGGCGTGAAAAGCTTGTTGCGAAATACGCCAAAAAGCGTGCTGAACTCAAAGAACAGATCTACAACAAGGATCTGGGTGAGGAAGAGCGCTGGATGGTTGTTATGCAACTGGCAGCATTGCCACGTAACGGCGCAAAGACGCGTCTTCGCAATCGCTGCGAAGTAACAGGTCGTCCGCGCGGTTATTATCGTAAATTTAAGATGTCTCGTATCGGTCTGCGTGAGCTTGGCTCCGCTGGCAAGATACCTGGCGTTGTTAAGTCAAGCTGGTAAGGGGGTAGGCTCATGTCGATGACTGATCCGATCGGCGATATGCTGACCCGTATCCGCAACGGTCTGCAAGCTCGCAAAACTGTTGTATCCACACCTGCATCCAAGACGCGTCAGCGCATTCTGGATGTGTTACAGCGTGAAGGTTTCATCCGTGGTTATTCCCGGATTGAAGGCGAAGCCAATAAGGCTGAGCTGACCATCGAGCTCAAATATCACGAAGGTGAGCCGGTTATCCGCACGATCAATCGTGTGTCCAAACCTGGTCGCCGCGTATATAGCTCGGTTCGTGACCTGCCTCGTGTTCACAACGGCCTTGGTATTTCGATCGTTTCCACACCGAAAGGTGTTCTCTCAGACGCAGAAGCGCGTGAGAACAATGTGGGCGGCGAGATCCTCTGCACCGTATTCTAAGGAAGGGAGAACTCATGTCCCGTATCGGTAAAAAGCCAGTGGCTATTCCGTCCGGCGTGACCGTTTCCTTGAACGGTTCGGACCTGACGGTAAAAGGCCCTAAGGGTGAACTGGCGATGTCTTTTGTTCCTGAGGTTACTGTTGCCCAGGACGATCAAGGTATCGTTGTATCACCTGTTAACGAAACGAAGCGTGCCCGCTCCATGTGGGGTATGCAGCGTACTATGATTTCCAACCTGATCGAAGGCGTAACCGAAGGTTACTCTAAAAAGCTGCAGATCACCGGTGTTGGTTACCGCGCTGCTATGAAAGGCTCTGCTCTGAACCTGCAACTTGGCTACAGCCATGATATCGATTTCCCGGTCCCACAAGGCATCAAGATTGAGACGCCTGACCAGACCACGATCGTTATCTCCGGCATCGACAAACAACAAGTCGGTGAGACGGCTGCCAAGATCCGTGAGTTCCGCAAGCCTGAGCCCTACAAAGGTAAGGGTATCAAGTACGAAGGTGAATATATCTTCCGCAAGGAAGGTAAGAAGAAGTAACGGATGGCACGAATGGCTTCTAAAACTAAACTTTTTGAACGGCGCCGTCAGCGCAACCGCACTCAACTTCGCAAGAAGAGTGTCGGGCGGCCGCGTCTTTCTGTTCACCGTACGAACCAGCATATCTATGCGCAGATTATCGACGATGTTAAGGGCGCGACGCTTGTTGCCGCCTCCACCGCCGAGAAGGACCTGCGTGGCGATGCAACCTCAAACATCGAGGCTGCAACGAAAGTTGGGAAATTGATTGCCGAGCGTGCTAAAGCTGCCGGCGTTGCTGAAGTTGTGTTTGACCGTGGGGGTTTCCTCTATCACGGTCGTGTTAAAGCACTTGCAGATGCAGCGCGTGAAGGCGGCTTGGCATTCTAAGGTCAGAGATAAGGAAAAGGATGTCAAATGGCACGCCCAGAACGCAATCGTGAAGAAAGTGAACTGATTGAAAAATTGGTTCACATCAACCGCGTAGCCAAAGTTGTTAAAGGTGGTCGTCGCTTCGGTTTTGCTGCTCTTGTAGTAGTTGGTGACCAGCGTGGCCGTGTAGGCTTCGGGAACGGTAAGGCACGTGAAGTGCCGGAAGCGATCCGGAAGGCAACTGAAGCTGCTAAGAAAAACATGATCCGTGTACCGCTTCGTGAGGGCCGTACGCTGCACCACGACATTAAGGGCCGTCACGGCGCTGGTCGGGTTCTGCTGCGCACCGCTTCTGCGGGTACCGGTATCATCGCAGGTGGTCCGATGCGCGCAGTGTTTGAAGCACTTGGCGTACAGGACGTTGTGACAAAGTCGCAAGGTAGCTCGAACCCATACAACATGGTTCGCGCAACATTCGACGCTCTGGTTAACCAGAACTCACCACGTCAGATCGCTGCCAAGCGTGGCAAGAAAGTTGCTGACATCGTAGCACGCCGTGGCGACATTAAAGTCGTTGGTGGTACGGACGAAGGCGACGATGCTGCAGAAGCAAATTCGGCGGAGTAATGACCAATGGCTGCGAAGAAAAAAGCAACGATTAAAGTAACACAGATCGGTAGCCCGATCCGCCGTGAACAAGACCAGCGTGCTACGCTGGTCGGCCTCGGGCTTAACAAAATGCACAAGACGCGCGAGCTGGAGGATACACCAGCTGTTCGTGGCATGATCAACAAGGTGCACCACCTGGTGCGCGTTGAAGATTAAGCCCGGCGTGATCGGAGAAGACGCATGAAAATCAATGAACTTCGTGACAACGACGGCGCCCGTAAAGAGCGCACTCGTGTTGGTCGCGGTATCGGTTCCGGCAAAGGTAAAACCGCCGGTTCCGGTCACAAAGGTCAGAAAGCGCGTTCAGGCGTAGCGATCTACGGTTTTGAAGGTGGTCAGATGCCAATCTACCGCCGCCTTCCTAAGCGTGGTTTCAAGAGCTTGAACAAAGGTGACTTCCAGGTGCTGAACATCGGCCGTCTGCAACAGGCGATTGATGCGAAGAAACTGGACGCCAAAAAACCAATCACTGTTGAGACGCTGGTGGAAGCTGGTGTGGTCGGCAAGGTTGTTGACGGCGTACGTCTCCTGGCCAAAGGTGAACTGAAAGCCAAGGTGGACATCACGGTAACGGGCGCATCCAAAGGTGCAATCGAAGCTGTTGAAAAAGCCGGTGGCAAAGTTACCGTCGCATAAGATAGCGATAAAGGCCGAGATAACCGCAAAAACAATCAAGGGGCTGAGGTAGGCGTATATGGCTTCCGCTGCAGAACAACTAGCGTCCAATATTAGCTTTGCTTCCATCGGTAAAGCCGAGGAACTTAAAAAGCGTATTTGGTTCGCTCTTGGTGCACTTATTGTGTATCGACTTTGCACTTACATCCCACTTCCAGGCATCGATGCAGATGCCCTTGCGAGCATGTTCGCAAGCATGGGGGGCGGGTTCATCGATATGGTGAATACCTTCTCGGGTGGTGCACTGCAGCGGATGTCGATTATCACGCTTGGTATCATGCCCTATATCTCGGCCTCTATCATCATGCAGCTCCTCACCACCATGAGCCCGACATTGGCTCAATGGAAAAAAGAGGGTGAGACAGGCCGCAAGAAGATCAACCAGTACACCCGTTTTGGTACCGTGCTCCTGACCATCGTGCAGGGCTATGCGGTTGCCACTGGCCTTGAAGGCCAGCCCGGTGTTGTGGTTGACCCAGGTTTCTTCTTCCGCTTCGTAACCGTTATTACACTCGTCGGCGGGACCATGTTCCTGATGTGGCTTGGTGAGCAGATCACCCAGCGTGGCATTGGTAACGGTATTTCTCTTATCATTTTTGCAGGCATTGTTGCTGAGTTGCCCGGTACGCTCGCGCAAGCGTTTGAGCTCAATCGCGCCGGTTCGATGTCCCTTGCAGTTCTGCTGGCGATGCTTGTTGGCGCAGCTGCGCTCATCTGGTTCATCGTACTTTGTGAGCGCGCCCAGCGCCGCGTTGTGATCCAGTACCCCAAGCGGCAGCAGGGCAACCGTATGTTCCAAGGTGACAAGTCGCACCTGCCGATGAAGCTGAACGTTGCCGGCGTTATCCCGCCGATCTTTGCAAGCTCGCTTCTTCTGATGCCGCTGACTGTTGCCAACCTCTATCAGGCTGGTGGCCCGGAATGGCTCGGCACGGTTACGGCGATCCTCGGCCCAGGCAAGCCGCTCTATATTGCACTATATGTGGCGCTGATTGTTTTCTTCTGCTTCTTCTACACCGCTATTCAGTTCAACCCTGAAGACACGGCTGATAACCTGAAGAAACATGGCGGCTTTGTGCCCGGTATTCGCCCTGGCAAGCGCACGGCAGAATATCTGGACTATGTTCTCACACGCCTCACGGTTATTGGCTCGGCTTACCTCTCACTCGTTTGTGTGATCCCTGAGGTGCTGATGAGCCAGGCGGCGGTTCCATTCTATCTTGGCGGTACGAGCCTGCTGATCGTGGTGAACGTGACGATGGACACTGTGAGCCAAATTCACTCGCACCTTATGGCGCAGCAATATGAGGGTCTCCTCAAGAAGGCTCGTCTTAAGGGAGGCCGGAAATGATCGTTATTCTGTTCGGCCCTCCGGGTGCTGGTAAGGGCACACAGGCTCAGCGTATCGAAAAACAAAAAGGCCTCGTGCAGCTTTCGACGGGCGATATGCTCCGGGCTGCGGTTGCTGCGAAAACCGAGATGGGTGTGGCAGCAAAAGCGAAGATGGATGCAGGCCAGCTTGTGTCAGACGAGATCGTGATCGGCATTATCCGTGACCGCATCAAGGAAGATGACTGCAAGAACGGTTTTATTCTCGACGGTTTCCCGCGCACGGTAGCGCAAGCGGAAGCGCTTGACGGCATGCTTACAGACCAGGGCCTTAAGTTGAATGCGGTTGTCGAGATGAAAGTTGACGACAATGCACTTGTCGATCGTATCGCAGGTCGTTATACCTGCGCCAAATGCAATGAAGGGTATCACGATACCAACCTGAAACCGAAGGTGGATGGTGTGTGTGACGTGTGTGGCAGCACAGAGTTCAAGCGCCGCCCGGATGACAACGCGGAAACCGTTGGCAAGCGTTTGGAAGAATATTACGCACAAACGGCACCAGTGTTGCCGTACTATGCGGAAAAAGGAATTTTGCAGCAAGTTGACGGCATGGCCGGTATAGATGAAGTTGCTGCACAAATAGACGCAGTTTTGGCTGCGTAAAAAACTGTCATAAGGCGGTTGACGAACCGGGGTTTGTTCATATAATCCCCGGCTTCGGCACGTCTTGTGATTCGTAACTGATAGACGTGAACTTTGTAATTAGGAGAAACGGTCGTGGCGCGTATTGCTGGCGTTAACATTCCGACCAACAAGCGAGTAGAAATCGCTTTGACCTATATTCACGGTATTGGCCGCACTAAGGCCACGGAAATCTGCGCTAAGCTGAATTTCCCCCGTGAACGCCGGGTTTCGGAACTCACCGATGCTGAAGTAATTCAGATCCGTGAGATGATCGATGCAGATTTCACTGTAGAGGGTGACCTCCGCCGTGAAGTTGCAATGAATATTAAACGGTTGATGGACCTCAAGACATATCGTGGTCTTCGTCACCGTGCTAAGTTGCCGACGCGCGGTCAGCGCACGAGCACGAACGCACGTACCCGTAAGGGTAAAGCGGTCGCTATCGCAGGTAAGAAGAAGTAATCAGGGTTAGGCTGTTTAGGTCCCCCCATATTTTAGGGTCTGTTAGAGATGGCTAAAGATACAGGTCGCATTAAGCGCCGTGAGCGGAAAAACATCACCAACGGTGTTGCTCACGTAAATGCATCGTTCAACAATACGATGGTTACAATTACAGACGTGCAAGGAAACGCAATTTCCTGGTCGTCTGCGGGCATGATGGGCTTTAAGGGCTCACGCAAATCCACGCCATATGCTGCACAGGTTGCGGCGGAAGATGCTGGTAAAAAAGCACAAGACCACGGCGTGAAATCATTGGAAGTGGAAGTGAAGGGTCCTGGCGCTGGTCGCGAGTCTGCTCTGCGCGCGCTTCAGGCTATTGGCTTTGTTATCACGAGCATTCGTGACGTAACGCCAATTCCACACAATGGTTGTCGCCCGCCGAAGCGCCGCCGCGTTTAAGGCATTCTTTGAGTATAGGGTAGTTACCGCCGAGTATTGGCGCGAATCCTTTGGCGCATTTAAGCGTCATACAAAATGAGGGTTACACCGTGATCCAGAAAAACTGGCAGGAACTGATTAAACCAAACGGACTTACGATTGAGCCGGGTGCAGACCCGCTTCGTAAAGCCAAAATCGTTGTTGAACCGCTTGAGCGCGGCTACGGCATGACACTGGGCAATGGCCTGCGTCGTGTTCTGTTGTCATCGCTTCAGGGTGGTGCAGTAACGAGCGTACACATTGAAGGTGTACTGCACGAGTTCTCTTCCGTACCTGGCGTACGCGAAGACGTAACCGACATCGTTCTTAACATTAAGCAATTGCCGGTTCGCGTAACCAGCGACAGCGTTAAGCGCCTTCACCTCACAGCTTCTGGCCCAGGTGAAGTTAAAGCGAGTGCGATTTCGGAAGTTGCGGATGTTGATATCCTCGACAAGGATCTCGTGCTGTGCCACCTCGATGAAGGTGCGACACTGAACATGGAACTGACTGTGGCAAGTGGCAAGGGCTATGTCCCTGCTGACCGCAACCGTCCGGAAGATGCGCCAATTGGCCTCATTCCTGTGGATGCACTATACAGCCCAGTGAAAAAAGTAAGCTACAAAGTAGAGAACACCCGTGAGGGCCAGGTTCTCGACTATGACAAGCTGACCATGGAAATTGAAACAGACGGTACAGTAACACCTGAAGATGCAATCGCGTTTGCGGCGCGCATCCTTCAGGACCAGCTTGCCATCTTCGTTAATTTCGATGAACCTGAAGAAGCCACCAAACAGGAAGACGACGACGAACCTGCGTTCAACCGTCAGCTTCTCCGTAAGGTTGATGAGCTTGAGCTTTCTGTGCGTAGCGCGAACTGCCTCAAGAACGACAACATCGTTTACATTGGTGACCTCGTTCAGAAAACCGAAGCAGAAATGCTGCGGACGCCAAACTTTGGTCGCAAGTCGCTTAATGAAATCAAGGAAGTTCTTCAGTCCATGGGCCTGCGCCTTGGCATGGAACTGCCAGCTTGGCCGCCTGAGAATATCGAAGAGCTCGCCAAGAAACTTGAGCAAGACTACTAAGAAACCGGAAAAGTCCCTCATGCGAGGGGCTTTTCTTCCATTTTGAAAACCTCCCGCATGTATGCGCGGGACACCTGCCGGTACTAGGCGCCAAAGGAAGACCTTAAGGGTTGCCCAAGGCCGGACAGGCATCAAGGAGTGAGACCATGCGTCACCGTAAAGCCGGCCGTAAACTGAATAGGACCGCTAGCCACCGTAAGGCTATGTTCCAGAACCTCAGCCAAGCGCTGATCAAACACGAGCAAATCGTAACGACCTTGCCAAAAGCGAAAGAGCTTGGCCCGATCGTTGAGAAGCTCATCACTCTCGCGAAGAAAGGTGGCCTTGCTAATCGTCGCCTTGCTGTTTCTCGTCTGCAGGACGAAACACTCGTGAAGAAGATGTTTGACGAGCTTGCTGACCGTTACAAAGAGCGTGCTGGTGGTTACACCCGTGTTCTTAAGGCTGGTTTCCGTCACGGCGATAACGCGCCAATGGCTGTTATTGAGCTTGTTGACCGTAACGAAGAAGCCAAAGGCCAGGACAGCGGCCCAACCGCTGACGTGGACATGGAAGAAGACGCGGCTTAAGCCTCGTTTTTACCCATAAAGTTTAAAGGGCGGCCTTTTGGTCGCCCTTTTTCTTTGCCTTGACAATCGACCCATAGCCCTGATCATCAGCCCTCGTGCTAAAGCTACATGAGGGGGAGTATAATGCAGCTACCTTGGGGCACTGATCTGCTGCGTGAGATCGCAAGCTACCGCAGCGAGGGCCTGACCCAGATCTTCCAGCTCTTTAGCGAGCTGGGCGAGGCTGAGGGTTACATTCTCGTTGTGACATTCATTTATGTAGCGATGAACAGGCAACTTGGTTTCAGGCTCGCGGTGCTCGTGCTTCTGACCTTCTGTCTCAACCATCTCCTGAAAACTGCGATCATGAACCCAAGGCCCTTTGTTGCGGAAGGGGAGTGGATGACCATGTGGGCCGCGTCCGCTGAACGGGCCCGACATCTGGTGAGCGAATATTCCACACCTTCGGGGCATGCGATGTGTGCCGCAGCCTTCTATGGTTTCCTGTTCACTCAAGTGCGAACTCTTTGGGCCAAAGTGGCATCGCTTTTTGTGGTGCTGTTGATTGGCCTCTCCCGACCTTATCTGGGCGTTCACTATGTGGAGGACATTCTGCTCGGCTGGCTGTTTGGCGGCATGCTCGCCTTTATATGCGCGTGCTACGCAGTGCAGATCGGGCAGGTATGGGGGCGGCAGAGGTCCAAAGCACAGGTCGGTTTGCTTGTTTTCGCCAGCTTGCTGGTGTGGATAGTAGGTGGTGACAGTTTAAACCAGCCGCCAACGCCTGTGATTGGTATTTTGGGGTTCCTGACTGCTATTGTGCTGGTTGAACCCATAGAACGCCGTTATGTGGGTTTTGAGGCCCATAGCGGTGTGGCGTTTCAGCGGGTGCTACGCCATCTGATGACCTTGGCCTGCGTTGTGCTGACACTCGCACTCCTTGGCTGGTTGTCCGACCTCCTGTTTGACCGTGCTTCGCTTCTTGGGCATCTGGCCAAGTTTGGCCGATATGCAGCTGCGGGGGCTGCAGGTCTCCTGCTCGCGCCCCTCATTTTTGTGAAGCTTGGCCTTGCACAGGGTAAAGCGATATCGGTGGATCACAGCTAAGCCATGAATTTTCCACAATGTGCGCTCGGGCGGCCTTCTGGTCGCCCTTTTTCTTTTCTAGCGTCCGAACATGACAGGTGGGCACACACGCGCGCCGTGGGGACAATCGGAGGTTTGAGGTGAGACTAGAGAAATGGCAGCAACAAATACCGGGAAATGCGATGAAAACCTTGGGGCAAACGCTCTCGGCGCTTGCGGTTGAAACCAAGGCACTCGGGTTTGATATGGCGTCAGACCCGTCGGTTGGCTCCCTTCTGCGGGCGCTCACAGGAAGCAAACCCGGCGGTACATGCCTCGAGCTTGGCACCGGCACGGGGCTGTCCACCGCGTGGATGCTGGCTGGCCTTTCACCCGAGGGGCGGCTCGTGAGTGTAGACAAGGAGCGCAAGTTCCAGGAAGTTGCCAAGCGGCATCTGGGCGGTGATCCAAGGCTCACCCTGTGCTGTGAGGATGCAGAGGACTTCATCAAGGCGCTTGGCCCCAAACAGTTTGACCTGATATTCGCGGATACATGGGCAGGCAAGTTTAAGCTGCTTGATGAAACGCTGGCGCTTCTAACCCCCGGTGGTATGTATGTGGTTGACGACCTGTTGCCACAGCCAAATTGGCCGTCGGGGCATCAGTCAACGGTGGATGCTTTTGTGGCTGACATGGCGCGGCGGGAGGCTATCCGCGTTGTCAGCCTCGATTGGGCAACGGGTGTGATGATTGCAACGCGAATGAGTTGAGGTGTTTTGGGCATGGACGTGAAGCGGTTGGATGAGCGTGAGATATATGCAAACCCGTTCATGAAAGTGGTTGAGCGGCGCTATGAACACTGCGGCAAAGACTACCGCTACTATGTCAAAGAGGAACCAGATTTCGCCATCTGTGGCGCCATCACTGAAGACGGCGATATTCTTATGGTACGGCAGTTCAGGCCGGGGCCGGACCGATACGTCTATGACATGCCCGGTGGCATGATAGACGAGGGCCACACCCCGCTTGAAACAGTTCGCAAAGAGTTGATGGAGGAAACTGGCTATGCAGGGGACTTCACTGAACTCACCACCACCTATGTAACCGCCTACTCAACCGCAAGAAAACATATCTATCTGGCGAAAAACTGCCGCAAGGTTCAGCCCCCGGAAGAAGACCCAAATATGGTGGCCGAGCCGGTTCTACTCTCGGGTGCCGAGTTCGCGAAGCTCCTTGCTTCGGGTGAGCTTGTTGACCTTGATTGCGCGCTCCTTCTTGGTGAGTATCTGAGAGCACAGTCTGGCTGATCACTATTTTTTTTCCCGCATATCTCTAGCAAGGCCATCTTTCGTACGGCATTATCCTTGTCGGGGAATGCGTACAGATATCAATTGCCGGGCCGCACACGACGGTGCCCGGCCTGAACGTACGAGGATATGCCATGATGAAATTATATGTTTTTGGTTGGGTGCCGGACTTCGCTGTGGGGTTGGTGCGTGACCTGAGGGTGCGCTGGGCGCTTGAAGAGGCTGGCCAGCCGTATGAGGAACAGGTGATCAGCCACGAAGAAAAGCTCACAGACACCTATAAGGCCATTCAGCCCTTCGGGCAGGTACCCGCGATTGAGGACGGTGATCTCACGCTTTTCGAATCCGGCGCGATCCTCCTGCATATTGCGGGCAAATCGGACGCACTTCTTCCGGGTGATGCGAACCGCAAAGCCCGCGCCACCGCCTGGATGATATCAGCGCTCAACTCCATGGAAGGGGTTATTCAAGGGCTGGTCGAGATCGATATTTTCAACGCCGGGGCCGATTGGGCAAAAGAACGCCGCCCCGCAGTGATTGAAAGACTTGAAGGTCGCTTGAGCGATCTCTCAAAAGCGCTGGGTGATAAATCCTATCTGGACGGGGAGACTTTCACGGTCGGTGACCTGATGATGGTAACCGTACTCCGCATTCTGCGGCACACGGATCTCTTGGCGAAATACCCCAACCTCAACGCCTACAAGGAACGCTGCGAAGCCCGGCCCGCATTCCAGAAAGCGCTTGCGGCTCAATTGGCGACATTTGAGCGTGAAGGTGAGCTGAAGGCTTCCGCATAACCAGCGGAAAAACGGGATAGAGGAGGGGAGCGATCATGCTCCCCTTTTTGTTTTGGGTAGGGTCCAAACTCGCATTAGAAGACTTGGAAGAGGTACGGTCATTTTTACGCCATGATCGCGCTCAAGGGTGCGCGCTTGAAAGTGCCAGCGGCCCGCACCAAGTAGAACCTTGCGCGAGACCGCTCTGTCCGCCATAACGGGCAGATGAGAACTGGCAACTGAGTATTCAGAACACAAGGAATGCAGTACCCATGCTACGGACCGTGAAACACCTATCAGTCGCGATAACTTTTGCTATTGGAGCGCTTCTGCCCACCAGGGCCCTGATGGCGCAGGACTATGAGGTTGAGCGCGCGGTGCCACAGTCGAATGCGCAGGTACAGCTTTCCTATGCGCCTCTTGTCTCTCGTGCGGCTCCGGCAGTGGTGAACATCTATACCAAAAAAGTGGTACGTTCGCGCCGGTCTGCTCTTTTTGATGATCCGCTGTTTCAGCGCTTTTTTGGTGACCAGTTCAGCTTTGGTATGCCGGAAGAACGGGTGCGGGGGTCACTTGGGTCCGGCGTGATTGTGCGTCCGAACGGTGTGATCGTAACTAACCACCACGTGATTGAAGGTGCTGATGAAATTCAGGTCGTGTTGGCGGACCGCCGTGAATTTGAAGCCACCATCGTGCTTGACGACCCGCGTACTGACCTCGCTATCCTCCGCATCGATGTAGGGGATGAGCAGCTTGCGAGCCTAGCTATCGCTGACTCCGACAATGTGCTGGTGGGTGATATTGTGCTTGCCATCGGTAACCCGTTTGGTATCGGGCAAACCGTTACCGGGGGCATTGTGTCGGCAACAGCGCGCACCCAGCAGGGTATCTCCGACTTTGGTTTTTTTATCCAGACAGATGCTGCGGTAAATCCGGGCAACTCAGGTGGTGCGCTTGTGGGCATGGGCGGCGATCTTCTTGGTATCAATACGGCGATCTACAGCCGCACGGGTGCCTCCAACGGCATTGGTTTTGCGGTGCCCGCGAATATGGTCAAGTCCGTGTTGCGGGCTGCCCTTAATGAAGGCCAGCTTGTGCGACCGTGGCTTGGTGTGAACGGCCAGTCGGTGACAGGTGACCTTGCCTCAAGCCTTGGGCTTGACCGTGCAGGCGGTGTGCTGATTGACAGCGTCTTTGCCGGTAGCCCGGCTTCGCTCGCGGAAATACGCCCAGGCGATGTGATTATGGCGGTTGGTGGCAGAGAGGTGATCGACGAGCCGGGCCTGAACTTCCGCATAGCAACGATGGAGCCGGGTGAAGAAGTAACACTCGCGGTTCTAAGTGACGGTTTCATTCAGGAGCGCACGGTCACGCTTGCCCTGCCACCGGAAGAGCCCAAGCGCAATATCACCGTGCTTGATGGTCGCCATCCGTTCCAGGGTGTGAAGGTCGCAAACCTGTCACCGCGCTTCAATGACGAGTTGCAGGTCGATCCATTCCTCAAGGGCGTTATCGTGCTTGAGGTTGACCGCCGGACACCTGCGGGCCGGTATCAGTTCCTGAGCCCCGGCGATATCCTTCTGGGCATTAATGGTAACCGTATCGACTATGTGGCGGATATTGATGCAGCACTTGAAGAAGATGCAGAGCGCTACATCTACCAGATCCGCCGCCGGGGTCAGCAGCAGGAATGCATGATCATCCCGAACCGGTCGTTCCGGTGCCGCCAGTAAGCGGCTCAGGAGAAAGGCGCGGCTCGTGAGCAATCTGTTTGAAACAGCGGGGCTTGAGGAAGAGGCCCCGCGCCCTCTCGCTGATCGCCTGCGCCCCAAATCTCTCGATGAAGTGGTGGGGCAGGACCATTTGCTTGGTCCCGGTGGTGCCCTTGGGCGCATGGCTCAGCTTGGGCGTATCACGTCATTGATCCTCTGGGGGCCACCGGGCACCGGCAAAACCACTATCGCCCGCTTGCTTGCGGGGCATGGTGAGCTGGCGTTTGAACAGATATCAGCCATTTTTTCAGGTGTCGCAGACCTCAAGAAGGTTTTTGAGGCCGCAAAAGCCCGCCGCATGAGCGGGCGAGGCACGCTCCTGTTTGTTGATGAAATCCACCGGTTCAACCGTTCCCAGCAGGATGGTTTTCTGCCTTATGTGGAAAATGGCACGATCATTTTGATCGGTGCCACGACAGAAAACCCGTCGTTTGAGATCAACAGCGCGCTTCTGTCGCGAATGCAGGTGCTGGTGTTGAACCGGCATGACGATGCCGCGCTTGAGGAGCTGATGGCGCGCGCGGAGGCTGAAATTGGTAAAGCCTTACCGCTCGCGGATGATGCCCGCACAGCCCTCAAAGCGATGGCCGACGGTGATGGGCGGTTCCTTCTCAACTGTGTTGAAACCCTTTATGACCTTGCAGGTGATGAAACGCTGGATGCCGCAGCGCTTGCGCAACTTCTGCAGAAGAGGTCACCTTCTTATGACAAAGACAGGGATGGCCACTATAACCTGATTTCAGCGCTTCATAAGTCGCTGAGAGGGTCGGACGCCGATGCCGCCTTATACTGGACCGCGCGCATGCTGACAGCGGGCGAAGACCCCATGTATGTGATCCGCCGCCTTGTAAGGTTCGCGAGCGAAGATATCGGTATGGCGGACCCTGAGGCCATTCATCAGGCTTTGGCGGCGAAAGACACATACGAGTTTCTCGGCAGCCCGGAAGGGGAGTTGCAAATCGCGCAGGCGGTTATCTATCTCGCTACAGCGCCCAAGTCGAACGCCGCCTATGTGGCCGAGAAGGCCGCAAAACGCAGCGCCAAGGCCACCGGTAGCCTGATGCCGCCCGCCCATATCCTCAACGCTCCCACCAAGATGATGAAAGAATTCGGGTACGGGGACGGCTATGCCTATGACCACGATGTGGAAGGTGGTGTTTCAGGGCAGAATTATTTTCCGGACGAGCTCGACCGGCAAGGTTTCTATAAGCCAGTCGCGCGCGGGTTCGAGCGCGATATACAAAAGCGGCTCGACTATTTCGCCCGTATACGGCGCGAGTATGCTGAGAAATCCGCAGCCCGGAAGGCTGAATAGCTATTCCTGCGGATAGAGGGGCTTCACGGGGAATGCTTTCTCAGAAAAAGCGATCATCCATGGCTGGACATCGGCTTCAAAGATGCCACTTTTGATCGCCGGGTCGGACGCAATTATCTCCCGAGCCTCTTCAATCGAAGAAACACGAAACACAGCCAAGCCGCCGTTTGTTTCAACCAGGCGGCCACCAGCGATCAGCTTCCCCGCATCTCTCAGGTCGCGGATGTAAAGCCCGTGAGGGCGCAAGCCTTGTTCATCCATTGGCTTACCTTCTTGCCATGCGGGGCCGGGGCGATATATGGCCGCATATACGGTGTTCGCATTTTCTTGGGTGGTTGATGTCGTTGGTGTCATGGCTGCTGTCCCATCACTAGATGAAGCACTTACGCCAACCATGGTGACCGAGAGAAGAAATGCCGCTGCCATCAGTGTCTTCATTGGAATTACCTCATTGTTTTATCGCGCGCTGTCTCCGCGCTTGATTTCGAATTGTACATACCATACGGTATGGTATGTTTCAATAAATAAGCGGATGGATGGTTTGACGGCACGGGGTTCGAGATGGGCGAAAGAGGATTGGCTTCAGTTTGGGGCTGATATGCTCAGGAAATATGGCCCGCCCGCGATGACGGTGGAGGGCCTATGTGCGTCAGCAAAGCGCACCAAGGGCTCATTCTATCATCATTTTGGTACCATTGACGGTTTTTTGCTGGCGCTTGCGGAGGCCTGGCGGAAAACACAAACCGATGACATCGCCGAAAGCGTTGCGGCCGACACCACACCGGAAGCGCGCCTCGCAACACTTGTGCGCTTGACCAACGTTATCGACCATGACCTTGAGGCCGGGGTTCGTGCCCTTGGTGTGAGCCACGCCGCTATTCTCGACGTGGTACGCGCGGCTGACGAGAGGCGTGAAACGTTTCTCGCATCCCTTCTAGATGATGCTTATGAGCTTGGACCAGAAGATGCCGTGAGCCTTGCACGCCTCTATCACGCGCTGCATGTTGTGGCGCAGGCCAGGGCACCCGGCGCAATCGGTGATTTTTCTGCGGGGCCTGCCGCATTGTTGCGCCGTTTGGCAGCAGACCTTAAAGCCGCACGAACCTAAGCCACATACCCTTTGCTTGACCTGCACCGCCGAACCGCGAGAATGAGGGCTGATCTACGCGGGGCGCTTCATGCAGGGGTTTACACAATTCATTGGGATAGATTGGACCGGGGCCAAAGGTGCGAGCCACAACGGCTTGGCTGTGGCGAGTTGCATGCTTGGGGACGGTGCACCCGTGCGGGTTAAGCCACTTTCGGGGAAACGACGCTGGAGCCGCCTTGAGCTCGCGTCATGGCTCGCGGGCGGCATTGGGCGGCGTGCTGGCGAACGGGTGCTGGTGGGTATCGATTCGTCCTTTGGGATGCCATTTATGGATGAGGGTGCTTATCTGCCGGTGCATGGCGGCAGCACAGCGTGCGGCGATGATGTGGCGGACCTGTGGCGCGCTGTAGCAAACTACGCGCCGCAGGTGGCAGACTTTTATGCCGGTGCCTTTGTTGAACAGTATGCAGATCACTACTTGCGCGGTGCTGTTCGTGGGCCTCTCTACAGGCGGCGTATGCGGGTGGCGGAAAATCTTGCGGCGGCAACAGGGGCAGGCCCTTGCGAAAGCGTGTTTCACCTTGTTGGCCCTAGTCAGGTTGGGCTGTCGGGCCTTTCCACCATGGCGATGTTGCACCATATCAAGGACCATTCCCATATTGCGATCTGGCCATTTGACGACTGTACCACAGCGCCGATTGTGATCGTTGAAATATATGCAGCGCTTTTTGCGGCGATGGGTGGCCATCGCGGCAAAATTCGTGATGCTGCCGCGCTGAAATCCATACTTCTCAACTTGCAGACGTCGCGCATGCCGCGCCTTGGGCTCGACTTTGATGATCATATCGCGGATGCCTGTGTTACCGCCGCTGCACTTCGCCTAATCGGGCTTGAGCGCAAATACTGGAATCCGCTGTCGCTCTCGGCTAAGGTGCGCCGCACTGAAGGCTGGATCTTTGGCGTTGAGCAATAAAGGACTATTGAAGCGATGCAGATGGTGCTGGCAATTGCAATAGGCGGAGCGGTGGGAGCACTGAGCCGTCATTTTGTGGCGGGCTATATTTTCCGCGCGCTGGGTTCGGGTTTTCCCTATGGCACTTTTGTGGTCAATGTGGCAGGAAGCCTGTTCATGGGGTTCCTGATCACGGCATTTGCCCTCAAGTTCGAGACCAGTCAGGAGCTTCGCGGGTTTTTAACCGTTGGTCTGCTCGGCAGCTTCACCACTTTCTCCACCTATTCGCTTGAAACGGCTTTGCTGATTGAGCGGGGAGATTGGACGGGAGCTGCCACATATGCCTTCGGCTCCATGCTGCTTGGATTGGCAGCGCTTTTTATAGGCATTTGGCTTGGACGGGTGATGATATGAGTGGTGTAAAAACAGTTCCTGTTCACAACGATGATGCCGGTATTCGCATCGACCGCTGGTTCAAGCGGCATTATCCGGGCCTGAGCTTTGGCCGTGTTCAAAAGATGATGCGCAAGGGCGAGGTGCGCCTTGATGGCAAGCGGGTGAAGGGCGACGAACGGCTCGAGCCGGGGCAGATGATCCGTGTGCCGCCGGTTGATGATGATGCCACCCAGGATGCTGCGCCTAAAAAAGAAGCCAAGCGCCACATGAGCGATGCGGAGGTTCGGGAAGTACAGTCCTGGGTGCTGTACCGTGACGACGACGTGATCGCGATCAATAAACCGGCGGGCCTGCCAACACAGGGCGGCACCGGCCAAAGCCGGCACCTTGATGGCATGCTTGATGCGCTGCGGTTTGGCAGCCACCACAGGCCCAGGCTTGTGCACCGACTTGACAAGGATACCTCGGGTGTATTGCTGCTGGGCCGCACGCCAAACGCAGCGGCTGCACTCGCCAACGCCTTCAAAACCAAAGAAACCGATAAACGCTACTGGGCGCTGGTCATTGGCTGCCCGAAACAGCGTGATGGCCGCATCATCCTCAAAATGAGCAAAGCGCCCATCAAGGGGAATGAGCGCATGGTTGTGGCGTCAGACGGCCAGCACTCACTCACAGATTATGCGGTGGTTGATAACGCTGGCGCTGAGGCCGCGTGGTTTGCGCTTAAGCCACACACGGGGCGGACGCACCAACTGCGCCTGCACTGTGCGGAGATGGGCCACCCGATCGTCGGGGACGGTAAATATGGCGGTGCTGATGCTTTTCTCTCGGGCTCAATCTCAAAGAAGCTGCATCTGCATAGCCAATCGGTAAGCTTTCCGCATCCGTCCGGTGGGCGTATGACCGTATCGGCACCGATGGCACCGCATATGGCGGCGAGTTTCGAGATGCTCGGTTTCGATATATCTGATTACGAAGACCCGCTGGCTCATGACGAGTAGGGTTGGAAACAATTTCGTTGGCGAACAGATCGCTTCAACCCTACAAAAGGTTTTGGACTCTATATGTTGATCTCAGGCTCGCTCCCCGACGGGGTTATGGTTGATACAAGAAAAACCTTCACGGATGAGCGTGGTTGGCTTTTTGAATACTTCCGGCAGGAACAGCTTCCCAGCGTCATAAATCAGGTCACGGTTTTCCATTGTGATTCCAATACGCTCCGCGGAATGCGTGTGCATATTGTGCGGCATGAATATGTGGTGGTGGTTCAGGGTAGTTTAAGGCTTGGATTATACGACCTTCGCGAGGGCTCGCCAAGTTTTCGGGCGTGCGGCACAGTTGAGCTAGAGGCTAAAGTTCCCAAGGTGGTCTGCTTGCCAGCGGGGGTTGCGCACGGCATGTGTTTCAACTCGGACGGTGTTTATCTGAATGCCTTCTCTCCATATTGGTCAGGCGAAGACGAAATGGAGATCCGATATAATGATCCTTCTCTGACGGTTGATTGGGGTATGTCTAACCCTGTCGTCTGCGCCAAAGACCTTGCCGGCTACTCGGTTGAGGAGGCAATCGCCGAATATAATAAACGGGTGAAGGCGCTCTCATAGGCCCATCCTGACTTTCAAGGAGCTATTGATGCCTTTGTTTTCTGTGGTTATCCCCACCTATAACCACTGTGATACCATTGTCTGGGCGCTCAAGAGTGTACAGCAGCAGACTGTGCAAGACTTCGAGGTGATTGTCTCAGGCGACGGCGTACCCGACCGCACACGGGACATTATGGCGGAATTTTGCGCAAAGGATAGCCGGATCAGGTTTCTTGATAATCCAAAGGGGGAGCATAAGGGAGAGCTTAATCGCCACAAGGCGGTTATGGCCGCTACGGGGCGCTATATTGCATACCTTGGGGACGATGACCTCTGGCATGAAAGTCACCTTGAGGTGTTGGCAGAGGGACTTAAACAGAGCGATTTTTGCCACACGCTACACGGATGTGTGTATCCGGATGGTGAACTGGAGATATTCCCAGGGGATATAGCCGACCCTTTTTGCCGTGAAGTTTTGTTAGAGAAGCGTTTTAATTTCTTTGGCCCAAGCTGTACTGGGCACTCCAGAAGCGCCTATGGCAGGCTGCCTCAAGGATGGTCGGTTGCTCCAGCAGACAGCTGGGCGGATCTGCATATGTGGAGACAGTGGCTGAAAACGTCGGACCTCTGTCTCATGACTATCCCGAAATTGACAACTATTCACCTGGATTCGCCCGGACGGGGGAAAATGTCGATAGAGCAGAGAGCTGCTGAATCTGGGGTTTGGCTGGAACGAATTCGCGGGGCGAATGGTATGAATGAGATTGAAGACAAAGCCTTGCGTAGGGTTGTGCTCAAACAGGGGTGTTATGAGTTCATGGCTCATAGTCTTGCCCGAGAGAAGCGGGAACTGTTGGAGGAAGCCACTAGGCTAAGAAAAAAGCTCACAGACAATGCGGGCGTAATCGTTCAATGAATAGTCACACAAAGCTCATCATATTTGACTGCGACGGTACGCTGGTGGATAGCCAGCATATGATCGTTGGTGCCATGCATGAAACCTTCAAAGTTGCGGGGCTTGCGCCGGTTGATGACCTTGCCGTCCGCCGGATTGTGGGGCTGAGCCTTGTTGAAGCGATAGCTGTTTTGCTGCCTGATATGCCTGAGCATGAACATGCGCGGTTGGCGGAAGTGTATAAAAAAGCCTTCTACCGCTTGCGGGTGGAGGAAGCCGCAGGGCCAGACCCCTTATACCCTGGCACAAAGGCGGTGCTTGAGCAATTGAATGCGGAAGGCTACTTGCTTGGCGTAGCGACAGGTAACAGTGTACGCGGCCTCAACCGTGTGCTTGAAGAGCATAGCCTTGGGCACCTCTTCGTGACCCTGCAAACCGCAGACAGCCATCCGTCAAAACCGCATCCTTCCATGATCCACACGGCGCTAGCTGAGGCCGGAAGCAGCCCACAAGCTGCCATGATGATCGGCGATACAACATTTGATATGATGATGGCGAAGAATGCTGGTGCGCATGGTTTGGGTGTGGACTGGGGGTATCACCAGTCTCATGAACTGAAATCCTCTGGCGCGACCGAGGTTGTTTCAAGTTTTCTGGACATACCAGCTTATGTGAAATCAGTACTTGGGGCGGCAGCCTGAAGCTTGAGAGGCAGTAGGGATCACTTATGGTGAAGAAGAATAACGAGAACGAGCTTGATGCGGAAGCACGCCGCCCGCGTGTCGGCTTTTTATGGGCCGCTGGCGTACTCTGCGTTATGGCGGTGCTGACGTACCTGAGCGAAAATGTGATCGTGGGCCCTCGGGGCGAGGGCGCACTTGGCTACGCCATTGTGCTTGGCATAGAAATCCTGATCGCCATGTGCTTGCTGCTCTGTTACCGGGTGCCAAGGCTTGGTAACCGTTTGCTGGGTTTTGACATGATGCTCAAGAAGCCCTCGAAGGGTGAAAAATCCAGCATGAGCTACACGGGAAGTTTCCATGTTGAAACGGGCGCAGCAGAAAAACGCATGAACACCCGGCGCAAAGAAGCGCGCTATTCCCGGCGCAAGCTCGCTGAAGTCACCCGCCAGATGCAGGCAGAGAAAACCGCACAAAAAAAATCAGAAGAAGACAAAAGCTAGGTTATGAGAAAATTCTATCAGTCTGTCGGGGTTGAGGCCGCTGACACAGGCCATGTTGTTACCCTTGATGGCCGTATGGTGAAAACACCAGCGAAGGCATCGCTTGTGTTGCCAACGCGCGCGCTCGCGGATGCAGTGGCGGCAGAATGGGACGCGCAGGAAGACAAAATCCTGCCCGATACCATGCCGCAAACAAGGCTGGCGAGCACTGCACTGGACCGTGTGGCGCCGCGCCACAGCGATGTTGTGGCCGAGGTTGCCGCTTTCGGTGGTACCGACCTTCTTTGCTATCGTGCGGATGAGCCGGAGGAGCTTATCCGGCGGCAAAACCGGGTGTGGAACCCTTATCTTGAATGGGTGAGAGTTGAACTTGGCGCACCCTTGCGCGTTACAAACGGTATCCTCCCCGTGGCGCAAGAGGACATAGCGCTTGAGCACTTGAAAGCGAGGGTCGCTGGCCATGATGCTTTTGAGCTCACGGCCCTGCATGGGCTGACGAATGCTCTTGGCTCTCTTGTGCTTGCGCTTGCCTACATGGAAGGCTTCAGCCTGCTTGAGGCCGTGTGGCAGGCCAGCATCCTTGATGCGACCCACCAGGAAGAACAATGGGGCCTCGATGACGAAGTGGCAGAAAAGCGCGCCTTTCAGCATGCAGACCTGACTGCGACGGCTGAGTTTATTTCGCACCTGCGAAATAAATAGCTGGAAAGCGGCGCATCAAGAAGATAAGAACGATTTGGCTATGGGTGAGGGCCAAGGTCTATACTACCAAACGGCCCGCAGTCAGAGGGAAGGGAAACGATGAAAGAAATCCTGGAACGCCTTGAAGTTAAGCGTCAAGAGGCGCGTATGGGCGGAGGGCAGGCCCGCATCGATGCACAGCACGCACGCGGCAAGCTAACGGCTCGTGAGCGGATCGATCTTCTGCTCGATGAAGACAGCTTCGAAGAATATGATACCTTTGTTGAGCACCGCTGTACCGATTTTGGTATGGGCGACAATAAATTCGCGGGCGACGGTGTTGTTACCGGCTCGGGCACCATAAATGGTCGCCTTGTCTATGTGTTTAGTCAGGATTTTACCGTTTTTGGCGGCTCCTTGTCTGAAACCCATGCACAGAAAATCATCAAGGTCATGGATATGGCCATGAAGGTTGGCGCGCCTGTTATTGGCCTCAATGACAGTGGCGGTGCCCGTATTCAGGAAGGCGTGGCGGCCCTTGGTGGTTATGCTGATGTGTTCCAGAAGAATGTGCTGGCCTCTGGCGTTGTGCCGCAAATCTCCATGATCATGGGGCCGTGTGCGGGCGGTGCCGTATATAGCCCGGCCATGACCGATTTTATCTTCATGGTGCAAGACAGCTCCTACATGTTTGTGACCGGCCCTGACGTTGTGAAAACCGTGACAAACGAAGTGGTGACGCAGGAAGAGCTTGGCGGTGCATCTACGCACACCACCAAGTCAGGCGTGGCAGACAAGGCGTTTGATAATGACGTTGAAGCTCTTGCCCAGCTCCGTCGTTTTTATGATTTTCTGCCGCTCAATAACCGGGAAAAACCACCGGTTCGCCCGAGTTATGACAAGCCAGAGCGCATCGAAATGTCGCTCGACAACGTCATTCCTTCAAACGCCAACAAACCTTATGACATGCATGAGGTGATTGAGAAGATGGTGGACGAGGGCGACTTTTTTGAGCTTCAGCCTCGTCACGCGGGCAATATCATCATCGGCATGGCCCGCATGGACGGCCAGACGGTGGGCATTGTCGCCAACCAGCCTATGGTTTTGGCGGGGTGTCTTGATATCGACAGTTCCAAGAAAGCGGCGCGGTTCGTGCGTTTCTGTGACTGTTTTAATATCCCGATCATCACACTCGTGGATGTGCCCGGCTTCCTGCCCGGTACCGCGCAGGAATATGGTGGTATCATCAAACACGGTGCAAAGCTTCTGTTCGCTTATGGCGAGGCGACCGTGCCCAAAATCACCATCATTACCCGGAAGGCTTACGGCGGTGCATATGACGTGATGGCATCCAAGCACTTGCGCGGTGACCTCAACTACGCATGGCCAACGGCTGAGATCGCCGTGATGGGGGCTAAAGGAGCCGTGGAAATCCTGTACCGCAAGGAAAA
Source organism: Kordiimonas sp. (assembly GCF_048264555.1). Classification (GTDB taxonomy): domain Bacteria; phylum Pseudomonadota; class Alphaproteobacteria; order Sphingomonadales; family Kordiimonadaceae; genus Kordiimonas. The sequence continues at coordinate 963,789 of NZ_JBLXCX010000002.1, read as the reverse complement.
GGATGACCCGGAGAAGATTGCCGCCCGCACCAAAGACTATGAAGACCTGTTCGCAAACCCGTTTGTGGCGGCGCAGCGCGGCTTCATTGACGAGGTGATCATGCCGCATTCAACGCGTAAACGTGTGATCCGTGGCCTCAGGAAGCTTGCCAACAAGCACCTTGAGAACCCGTGGAAGAAACACGACAACATCCCGCTTTAAGGGGAAGCTTGATGGCCAGACCACTACCAAAAGACCTGGAAAACATGGCGGGTACAGCCAAAAAGGCTGAAGTTCGCTCTGTAGGCATTGCAGGGTTCCTGCTCGGTACCGCGTTTGGTTTTGGCATGGGAGCTGCGTTTTTCAGCTCCGCGGGCAGCACATTTTATTTTGCAATCGGCGCAGCGGTTGTGGGCATAGCCTGGTGGCTTGCCGCCCGCGCGCGCAAAAAGAAATCATAAGGTAAGGGAAGCGCTTCATGTTCAAGAAGATCCTGATTGCCAACAGGGGTGAGATCGCGTGCCGGGTCATCAAAACCGCACGCAAATTCGGCATCAAAACCGTGGCTGTGTACTCTGATGCAGACGCAGACGCCCTGCATGTGGAAATGGCGGATGAAGCTGTGCATATCGGCCCACCAGCGGCGGCGGAGAGCTATCTGCTTGCGGATAAAATTCTGAAAGCCGCCAAGGACACAGGCGCCGAGGCTATTCACCCAGGGTATGGGTTCCTCTCAGAACGGGCGAGCTTTGTGGAAGCTGTGCAGAAGGCGGGTCTCGCTTTCATCGGGCCAGATCCCAAGGCTATCGACGCCATGGGCGACAAGATTACCTCCAAAAAACTGGCGGCTGAAGCGGGTGTGTCCACCGTGCCGGGCTATATGGGCATTATCAAGGATGCGGACGAGGCGGTCAAAATCTCTGCCGAGATCGGCTATCCCGTTATGCTCAAGGCGTCTGCAGGCGGTGGAGGTAAGGGCATGCGCATTGCCTATAATGACAAGGAAGCCCATGAAGGGTTCCTATCCGCCCAGAATGAAGCGCGCTCAAGCTTTGCGGACGACCGTGTTTTTATTGAGAAATTTGTTGAAGAACCGCGCCATATTGAAATTCAGGTGCTGGGTGACAAGCACGGCAACGTGATTTACCTGGGTGAGCGGGAATGCTCTATCCAGCGTCGTCACCAGAAAGTGGTGGAAGAGGCACCAAGCCCCTTCCTTGACGAAGCCACCCGTAAGGCGATGGGTGAGCAGGCCGTCGCACTCTCCAAGGCGGTGGATTACTGCTCCGCCGGGACGGTTGAGTTTATCGTCGACAAGCACAAGAACTTCTATTTCCTTGAGATGAACACCCGGCTGCAGGTGGAACACCCTGTTACCGAGCAGATCACCGGCATTGACCTTGTGGAGCAGATGCTGCGTGTGGCGGCGGGCGAGAAGCTCAGCATTACGCAAGACGATGTGACGCTCACCGGCTGGTCGATGGAAACACGCGTTTATGCGGAAGACCCGCTCCGTGGTTTCTTGCCGTCTATCGGGCGTCTCACAAAGTATTTGCCACCGGAAGAAGGCGAACACGTGCGGGTGGACACCGGCGTTTATGAAGGCGCCGAGATTTCCATGTTCTATGATCCGATGATCGCCAAGCTCGTGACCACAGGCAAAACGCGGGATGAGGCCATCGCGGCGCAGCGCCGGGCGTTGGATGAATATTATATCCGTGGCATTGCACACAATATACCGTTCCTCGCGGCTCTGATGGCGCATCCGCGCTTTCAGAAAGGCGACATGACCACGGGCTTTATTGCTGAAGAATACCCCGACGGCTTTGAAGGGGGAGCGCTGAGCGATGAGGTGCGTGAGGCGATGATTGTGGCGGCAAGCTTCATCAACGCGGTGGAAGTGTCCCGCGCGACACAGATCGATGGCCAGATATCCGAGCCACGCGGCCCACAAGAGCGGCCGTGGGTGGTCACAATCGGCGGGGAAGACGTGGTAACGGGCGTGATGCTTGTTGAAGACCACGCTGAAATTGTCATCGGTAAAAAACATATCCCCGTGATGACGGATTGGCACCCGGGGCAGCCTGTGTTCCATGCCCGCATTGGCGAAAAAGACTTCGCCATGGAGATTGACCGCAGACCGCTTGGGCTGATGCTCACCTGCGACGGTGTTACGATGGATATCCGGGTGCAGACGGAACGTGCAGCCAAGCTGCATGCCCTGATGCCAGAGAAAGAAGCCCCGGATACGTCCAAACTGCTCCTGTGTCCAATGCCGGGGCTTGTTGTCTCCATCGCTGTTGAAGCGGGGGATGAGGTGAAAGCAGGGCAGGCGCTTGCGGTTGTGGAAGCCATGAAGATGGAAAACATTCTCCGGGCCGAGAAAGACGGGGTGGTGAAATCTGTTGAGGCCGCAGCGGGTGATAGCCTGGCTGTTGATGCCATCATCCTTGAGTTCGAATGAGCTTAGCGGACGAATGCGGCCAAGCGGTTGAACCGCTCCTTCGCGCGCTGGTGGGGTATGATACCACCAGCCGCAATTCAAATATGGCGCTTATACGCCATATAGAGACCTACCTTGCATCACACGGTATCGCCTCGCATCTTGTCGCGAACGACGATGGCTCAAAAGCCAATCTTTTTGCCACCATCGGCCCCAATGTAGAAGGCGGCGTTGTGCTGTCTGGTCACACGGATGTGGTGCCGGTGGATGATCAGGACTGGTCAAGCGACCCCTTCACCCTAACCGAGGAGGAGGGCCGCCTTGTTGGGCGTGGCACGGCAGACATGAAAGGCTTCATTGCCGTATGCCTCGCTTATGTACCGCTGTTCCTTGAAGCCAAGCTCACGCGGCCTATCCATTTTGCCTTCACCTATGACGAGGAGGTCGGCTGTCTTGGCATCCAGCACATGCTGCCGTATCTGGCTGAGCACTGCGCGGCACCAAGGCTCGTGGTGGTGGGGGAGCCTACCTCAATGCAGGTGGCGGCTGCCCACAAGGGCCAGCATGTGTGCCGTACCCGTATCACGGGGCGAGAGGCCCATTCCAGCCGGCCCGAGGACGGCGTGAACGCCGTGATGGCGGCGGCAGATCTGATCACGCTGATCAGCAGTTTTGCTGCTCGAGAGCGGGAAAAGGGCGTGCAGGATGAAGCGTTCGATCCACCCTACACATCTTTCAATGTGGGGCCGATCCGTGGTGGTAGTATGTTCAATATTATCCCCAAAGCATGCGAGTTTGATTGGGAGTTTCGACCCGTTCCTGGCACGGACGCGCAAGAAATTCTGAATGAATATCAACGCTTTATTGATGATGTTGTTACGCCGCGCATGAAAGCGGCTGGCGGTGCGGAATGTGGTGTTGTCAACGAGGTCTGGGCCTATCTGCCGCCCTTGAAGGCTGACCCTGGCTCTGACGCGGAGACGCTTGCCATGCTGCTGGCTGGTAAAAATGAGACCACTGTTGTGGCATTCGGCACGGAAGGTGGGCATTTCCAGAGCATTGATTTTCCCGCTGTTGTCTGCGGGCCGGGGGATATCGCGCAGGCCCATAAGCCGGACGAGTTTATCACGATGGCAGAGCTGGCGGCGTGCGGCAAGTTTATGGAACGCCTCGCCCGTGCGCTCAGCGCGTGAGGATTTAGAACAAAAGTTCTTCCCTTTTAGACAGACCGTGCTGCCCTTGCGCTGAGACGGCTTGCCCATAAGCGTCATACCCGCGTAAAAATATGGGTATCTAAAGGACATGCGCATGGTGAAGCGCCGCAAAGGAACCGGGATATGACGCGCTTTTTATGGAGCCTGATGGCCTTTTTTGCTGTCGCGATTGCGCTATACGCCTTTTATATCCTTTATGATCCGTCCTTCCTGCGTGAAAACGACGTGATGGCACATCATCTGGATGCAAGGCCATGGGCTGTGTATGGCCATATTGGCCTTGGTGCGCTGGCGCTTGCCATTGGGCCTTTTCAGTTCTTAACCCAGGTCAGAACACGAGCGCCGGAACTACACCGCACGATGGGACGCACCTACGTGGTCGCCTGCCTGCTTGCCGGGCTGTGCGGAATTGTGCTTGCCCTACGCACGGCCATGGGGCCGGTGGCGCTTATGGGGTTCGCGTCCCTTGGCATTCTCTGGCTCGTGACCACATCCTTCGCATTCACGAAAGCAAGGGCGCGCGATTTCACAGCCCACCGTGTATGGATGGTGCGCAGTTATGCGCTAACCTACGCGGCTGTGGCCCTGCGCATCTATATCCCTGTGGGGTTGATCGCGGGCTTCGACTTTTCGGTGGTTTACCCGCTTGTGGCGTGGGCATGCTGGGTGCCCAACCTGATATTTGCGGAAATTTTCCTCCGCAACGTGCGCACACCCGTGGTAGCCCAAGCGGCTTAAAGTGGGCTGCTCTAGCCTTTGTCATATCCTTGCAAAACAGATAGCCTAAGCCTTTCGTAAGCTTGCGGGGGCGAGTGGCGCTTTGGAGTATCATCTATGAACGAGGATAAGGCCGAGAGAATAGCTGTGCGGGCCCGTATCCATGGGCGGGTGCAGGGTGTCTGGTATCGTGGCTGGACCGAGAAGGAAGCCGTGCGGCTTGGCCTTCATGGCTGGGTGCGTAATCGGTCTGACGGCACGGTTGAGGCTTTGTTCGCGGGCGAGAGTGAAGCTGTGGACACCATGCTTGGCTTATGCCTCGCGGGGCCGATCGCGGCGCAGGTCATCAAGGTCGAATCAGAAGCGGCGAAAGGCATAACCCCTCGCCGCTTTGAAGTAAAACCTACAGTTTAGAGGCCGCGGCTAGATCTGGAAAACCGGGTGGCTTTCTTCAATCGGGTTTGATGTATCCTGCATACCGCTCTCGGTCGGCAACGCTTCGTACGGCATTTTGGCGCTTGAGCCTTCAGGCGCTTCTTTTACCTCGAGATGCATGGGGCGCGGTGCGATGCCAAAAATCTCTTCGAACGCTTCACGGATGGCAATATCAAGGTCATCCATCGTGACCGGTAGCCCAAGGTCTTCTAGGCTGGTGACACCATGCTCGGATATACCGCAAGGTACGATACCGTCAAAATGCGTGAGATCAGGCGCGAGGTTGATGGCGATGCCGTGATAGGTAACCCACTGGCGCACCCGCACGCCAATGGCGGCAACCTTGTCCTCACGGCCACCACCACGTTCAACCCACACACCAACGCGGCCCTTGCGGCGCTCTGCCGTGACGCCAAATGAAGCCATCGCGCGTACGATCACTTCTTCAAGGCTGTAGACAAACTGGCGCACGTCCTTGCCGCGCTTTTTGAGGTCCAGAAGGAAGTAGACCACACGCTGGCCGGGCCCGTGATAGGTATATTGGCCGCCACGGCCCGCGTCATAGACCGGAAAGCGGTCCGGGTCCACCAGGTCTTTTTCGTCGGCGCTGGTGCCCGCAGTATAAAGGGGAGGGTGTTCAAGCAACCAAACCATCTCTGCCGCTTCGCCAGCGCGAATGGCGCGCACGCGGTTTTCCATTTCTTCAATGGCGTCAGGATATTCGATCAGGGTGTCGCTGATTCGCCACTCAAGGGGCATTTGGTCGCTCATAACTTACCTCACCAATTCGAGACTTCGCGCTTACATACCCCTTTGCGGGCCTCAGTCCAAGCCTTTCTAAGCTGAACGCCTTGATGTGACCGCGCCTTTTGGTTAAGGAAATAATAAGGATGAAGTGCCAAAGTGCCCTTACGTCAAATAGTTGGCTGGGGCGTAGATGCTTAGGCACAGGCCATTGGCCCATATGAGGACACCATGAATTTTCAGGCTGTTAACCGTGTAACTGTTGAGATCACCGTGGTTCTTGGCCGCACGCATATGCCTGTGCGCCAGCTTCTCAAGATGGGCCGTGGTGCGGTGATTGACCTGGACGCCAAGCACGAAGACGAATGTTGGGTCTATGCCAACAATGAACTTATCGCCCGGGGCGAGATCATGATCGTTGGCGAGAAAATTGGTGTTTCCATCACCCGCATGATGAGCCAGTTGCAAGTTTAAGCTTGGCCAGCCGCCCGGATTTCCTGTCTTTTTCAGATAGTTTCAAAAACATGTCATTTTCCGCTTGCGGGGGGTGATCTTCCTTGATAGTAAAGCGCCCGACCTCGCGGCCGTGGCGGAATTGGTAGACGCGCAGCGTTGAGGTCGCTGTGGGGTAACACCCGTGGAAGTTCGAGTCTTCTCGGCCGCACCATAAAAACCCGTAGGGAAAATCCCTGCGGGTTTTTTCTTTGGCTGATCTTGGAAAGCTTTACCGGTTTTCCCCCGCTTTTCATGCAAGTTCGTCTAAAAAATTGATTTTTTGATCAGGATACTGGAAACAGACAGTGCTTTCTTTTATCAAATGAAAGCAGGCTATTTGTATGTTGCGATGCAAATGCCAACGCTGTGATGGGCCAATAAAGGGGATGCGAGATGACAGAAACCGGGCAAGACCCGCGTCAGACCGAAGACGATCTCGCACCCGAATCTCAGGATGTTATTGAACGCCCTGAGGTCGAGGAAGAAGAGACCGAGGTCCACCACGACCGCGAATTTATCCAGCAAGTGCATACCGCTGTGCGCGAGGAAGATGCCGAGCGCGCCTATGACCTTGTGGCGGATTTGCACGCGGCTGACGTTGCTGACCTCTTGCAGGTACTGCCCTCCGCCCAACGTGTGGGTTTTATCGGCCTTCTCGGTGAGCGGCTTGACCCCGACGTCCTGATCGAGGTTGAGGGTGCCGCGCAGGACGATCTTTATGAGCATATGCCCAATGAGCTGATCGCCGATGCGGTGACCGAGCTTGAGGCAGATGACGCGGTTTACGTTCTTGAGGAGCTGGACGAAGAAGACCGGGAAGAGGTTCTTCGCGCCCTTGCGGCTGACGACCGGGTGGCGATTGAGGAAAGCCTGAGCTTCCCTGAAGAATCGGCTGGGCGATTGATGAGCCGGGACTTTGTGTCCCTGCCGGAGTTCTGGACCGTGGGCCAGACCATCGATTTCCTCCGCTCGGAGGACGAAGATATCCCGGCGGACTTCTACGACATTTTTGTGGTGGACCCGAGCCACCATGCTGTGGGCACCGTGCCCTTGTCACGGGTCATGCGCAGCCAGCGCCATGTCACTATTGGCTCGATTATGGATTCCGACCCCCATGTGGTGAAGGTCACGGCCGACCAGGAAGAGGTGGCCTACCAGTTCTCCAAATACCACCTGATTTCGGCGGCGGTAGTGGACGACAGCCAGCGCCTCGTGGGTGTGGTTACCGTTGACGATATCGTTGAAGTTATCGGCGACGAGGCACAAGAGGATATTCTCGCACTCGCCGGTGTGGGTGAAGAATCAGGCGTGAACGAAAACTTCATGGAAGTAACCAAAAGCCGGTTCTTCTGGTTGTTCGTAAACCTTGGCACCGCCGTGCTGGCCTCTGTTGTTATTGGGCTCTTTGATGCAACGATTGAGCAGATGGTGGCGCTCGCTATTTTGATGCCGATTGTGGCATCAATGGGTGGTAATGCGGGCACACAAACCATGACAGTGGCGGTGCGCGCGATCGCGACCAAAGAATTGAGCCGCACTAATGCGCTACGCGTTGTTAACCGAGAGATGATGGCGGCCCTCGTGAACGGCATTCTGCTGGCTATTGTGTCCGGTGCGCTGGCGTGGGCGTGGTTCGGTGATCTGATGCTGGGCGGTATTTTTGCCTTCGCCATGGTGTTTAACATGTTTGTTGCTGGCCTTAGTGGTGTGCTTGTTCCCATGACCCTCAATAAAGCGGGGGTTGACCCGGCCATTGCTTCCAGTGTTTTTGTAACGACTATTACTGATGTTGTTGGATTTTTTGCCTTCCTAGGGATCGCGGCCATAGTATTGCTGTAACTGGTGAAATTTATGGATAACGGCCTGATACTCTTGGTGGATGACGAGCCGGTGGTCTTGCAGATGCAAGCGGCAGCCGTCCGCCAATTTGGCTTTGAAACATTGATCGCAGAAACGGCGGAAGAGGGGCTTTCGCTGACACGGAAGTATCGTCCCTCCCTTGTGATCAGTGATGTTCAGATGCCCGGCGAGGGCGGCTTTGATTTTATTGACGGGCTAGAGCGGCAAGGCCTCAAAAACATGCCGACCATCTTCCTCACGGGGTATGACGACATTGAAATCATCCGGGGCGGGTTGCGCGCGGGCGGTGACGACTTTGTCATCAAGGGCGGCTCGGTTGAGAAGCTTCGGAAGCGCATCGCTTTCTGGATGGCGAGTGGCTTTCAGGAACTGCCGAGCGACCTGCGCCGTCGTGCGCTGATTGCAGCCAACGCGCTAAAGGGCGATAATTTTAGTGAGGTGGAAAACCATCTGGTATTCAACCAGGCCCTGGTTGACCGTGTGGCGGCAACCGTTACGCACGAGATGGCCGGTGTGCCAACAGACTATGGTGTCCGGCTTGTTGAGCGGGTCTGTGTGATGGGGCGTATCTCCAAGCTTATCATCGACGCCGCTGAGGGATTTGGCGACTTTGTGCGCTTCCCGGACTATTTTATTGCGGTCACGCAGCTTGTTCGGCCCGGCTGGGCGCGTGATTTCTGGCCGCTCCTCAAACGCTTTGAGGATTGGTCCTGCGATACCCGGTTTGTGCTGGCGGGTGTGGAGCCGCTTCAACCCATCAAGGACTATGAATGGTTTGTTGAAGGCCTTCAGTAGGCCATCTAGTCAATATCAATGGCCATATTATCCAAAAGCCTGACGCTGCCGATACGTGCAACCGCGATCACCCGGGCGGGGCGATCCAGCCGCTCCAGAACGTCAAGGCTGTCCGGGTCCACCACCGAAACATAGTCAACGGCTTTAAACCCGGCTGCGAGAAGCCGGTTGGATGCATCTTCTTCCGCCTGCCTGAGCGCAGTGCCTGAGCTGACTGCCGCGATCAGGCCTTTCAGTATCACATTGAACAGGCCCGCGACCTGACGCTCCTCAGCATTCAGATAAGCATTGCGGGACGAAGCGGCCAGGCCATCTTCCTCGCGGATCAGCGTGCCGCCCATAATCTCCACCGGGATATTGAGGTCAGCCACAAACCGGCGGATCACTGCGAGCTGCTGGAAATCCTTCTCGCCAAAAATCGCTACGTCTGGCAGGCATTGCAGTAGAAGCTTGCTAACTACTGTGGCAACACCGTCGAAATGACCGGGCCTGAGAGCGCCTTCAAACCGGTCGGAAATGCCGCCAACGCTTACCTTGGTGGCAAAGCCGGTTGGGTACATCTCGGAAGCGTTTGGCGCATACACAAGGCTTGCTGGTGTTGTTGCGAGTTTCTTGCGGTCTTCTTCCTCCGTCCGGGGGTAGGTGTCGAAATCTTCTCCTTCGCCAAACTGGGTCGGGTTCACGAAGATGGAGACCACCACACGGTCTACCTTCGTGGCGATCGCATCAACAAGGGACAGGTGCCCATGGTGAAGAGCTCCCATCGTGGGCACAAGCCCAACCCGCAAGCCTTCTGCTTTCCATGCAAAAACCTGTTCGCGCAGGGCATCAACGCTGCGAACCACCGGCACTGTGCCGCTCATGGTTATCCCCCGTAGTTTGAGTGTGCTGCCAGTTGGGCGCTATCGAGCCCGTCAAGGTCGTTGTAATTTATGATGGACAGGATGTCGCTCACATAATCGGCGCCACGCTCGGAATAGTCGACAAGCGCTGGCGCGAGTGCAGCCCCCGTGACCACGAGATTATGCTCCCTAAGCTCTGCACGCCGAAGCCGTAATTCCCGATAGCTGGGGTGACGATTGAGGTTGGTCATATAGCTGAGAACGCTATCAAGAAGATATTCGAAGCTTTTGATTTTATGGGTTTTTCCCTCGTCACGCTCAAGCGGTGTCAGGCCTTCAGCGTCGCCCCAGACCCACTCACCAAAAAGGGCGTTACCAGCCTGCGCGAAGCGGCTCGTGCCCCAGCCTGATTCCATCGCGGCCTGCGCAAGCGCGAGCGACGGCGGGATGATATCAACCCGGAAGATCAGGAGGTCCATATCCTGCAGCGAGAAATTGCGGTGGCGCCGCACCCGGTATTGTCTTGCTTTGCCTTGCAGCCATTTGCGCTCACTGGCCCTGAGCGGCACACCGTTCAGCATCTTTTCCTTGAGCTTGAGGAGCACACCGCGGTCCGCAACAATCAACTCATTGGCGCGCAGGATGATGGGCAACATGGCTGAGGTGAACAAGCGCTTCTTCTCGCGTGCGTTCATCACCTCAGGCAAATTGTCCGGCAGCCGGGTCAGGAAGATGCGGGGCACAGCTTCAACTGCGTGCATTTCCTTTTGCAGAAGCCGGGCGAGGCGTGGCGTCATGGGGGCTTTTTTACGGGGCGGCAACTGGTGCGCCAGATAGTTCGCCTCATCCCCCACAAGGGCATGCGGGCGGGAGAGCTCAAGCAAATGACGAGCTAACATGATTGGCCCCGCAAAGAGCACAAACATCAAAGCCAGCATCACCAAGGTTTTTCGTACACGCAAGCGCACGACGAGCATTTCTCCCGTTGTTTATATTCTATATACCTAGCTAATAAATCTAGTTGCAAACGGCAAGATCGTCTAATGCTATGACGTTGGGGTGGCAAGTCTTGCTACTAGGTAATGTGTTTTGGAGGATACTCTGTGCCGGATAGTGTGGCAAATCCTGATAAAGTGCCGGTTGGGCGGCCTTATCTTATTGTGCTTGGGAACGAAAAAGGCGGCTCTGGCAAGTCGACCACGGCAATGCATATTGTTGTGTCGCTGTTGCGGGAAGGTCGCACTGTGGGGACCATTGATCTCGATGCCAGGCAGAAAAGCCTGACTCGGTATATCGAGAACCGGCGGGCCCATTCATTGAACAAAAAGCTCGATCTGCCGATGCCGATAGAGCTTGTAGTCCCCAAATCTACACTCCGGACCTCAGATGAAGCCGAAGCAGATGAGAAACAGCGCTTTGAAGAAGCCTATCTGCAGCTTATGGACAAGGTGGATGTTGTGGTGGTGGACTGCCCCGGTAGTGACACATTCCTCTCCCGCCTCGCCCATACGGCGGCGGATACGCTCGTAACACCTGTGAACGATAGTTTTGTGGACCTTGACCTGCTCGCGCGGGTCAATCCCTCAAGCCACAAGGTGGAAGGCCCAAGCCTTTATGCCGAGATGGTCTGGAAAGCGCGCCAGCGCCGCGCCATGGCTGATGGTGGCTCGATCGACTGGGTAGTGCTCAGAAACCGGGTCGGTGCTTTGCACGCCAAAAATAAGGAACGGGTTGAGCGCGTGCTTAATGAGCTTACCAAGCGTATTGGCATCCGCCATATTTCTGGCCTTGGCGAGCGGGTGATTTACCGCGAACTGTTCCTGCGTGGCCTCACGCTCATGGACCTCAAGGAAGCAGGGGGAATTGACGGCAAAGGCATGTCCCTCAGCCATGTGGCGGCACGGCAGGAAGTGCGTAAGATGATGGATGCCCTCAACCTGCCGTTCCGGCAAGCAGAGAAGGTTGCCTGATATGTTGGGGTGGCTGATCCTTGGGGTGATCATGGCGGGCATTCTGCTCATGCTGCTGAACTGGTGGGCGCGGGCAGATGTCAAGTCGGCCAAAAGCCTGCTTTTCTGGTCAATCGTGGCGCTGTGCGGTGTTTTTGGCCTGCTCCTATTCGCAACCGGCAAGGGTTTTGCGGCTATCGTGCCCGCAGGCTTCGCGGCCTGGCGCATGTTTGGTGCCCCGCGTATGGGGCGTGGCAGCGGTAGTGGCAGCACTGGTGCATCCTCTGCACGCCAACCCAGCATGAGCCGATCAGAAGCGCTTGATGTGCTGGGGCTTGAGGACGGTGCGACCGATGATGAGGTGAACGCGGCCTATCGGGCCATGATGGCGAAATACCACCCGGACAAGGGCGGTAATGACTGGATGGCCAGCAAGCTGAATGAAGCCCGCAAGACCCTTCTGGGCAAATAGGTGTTTTAGGCATTGATTTCCGCCAATCACGCATTGACGACCCGCGCATGGCCTGACACTCTAAGCTTATAAGATTTTATCTATTTTTTTCAGAGAGTTTGAGATGACTGCTCACGTTTTTCATTCAACGGTACTTCGGGAATATGATGTTCGCGGCATTGTGGGGGAAACCTTGCATGCGGCGGATGCTTTTGCGCTTGGTAAAGCTTTTGGAACCCACGTGCGCCGTGCGGGTGGCACCCGTGTGTGTGTTGGATATGACGGGCGCGTGTCCTCGCCGGAGCTGTCCTCTCGGTTGATGGAAGGCCTCAAAAGCACCGGGCTTGAGGTGCTGAACGTGGGCCTTGGCGCCACGCCGATGTTGTACTACGGCGTTTTTGAGCTGGATACGGATGGCGGCATCATGGTCACCGGCTCCCATAACCCGCCAAACTATAATGGTTTCAAGATGATGCTGGGCAAAAAGCCCTGTTTTGGTGCAGCCATTCAGGCGCTCGGTGAAACCGCAAACGCGGGTGATTTTGAAGTGGGCGAGGGCAGCATCACAGATGTTGATATCTTTGACCGCTATGTGAAGCGCCTGCTGCGTGATTATGAAGGCGCGTCCTTCAAAGTGGCGTGGGACCCAGCGAATGGTGCAGCCGGCCCCGCGATTGAAGAACTGGTGAAACACCTGCCCGGCGAGCATATCGTGATCAACGCGGAGGTGGACGGCACCTTCCCGAACCACCACGCAGACCCAACGGTTGAAGAAAATCTTGAGCAGCTCAAGGAAGTGGTGGCCCAGCACGGCTGTGATATCGGCCTTTCGTTCGACGGCGACGGTGACCGCATCGGCGCGATTGACGGGCAGGGCCGCGTGGTGTGGGGTGACCAGATGCTGGCCATCATGGCGGGTGACCTGCTGAAAGAGCTGCCTGGCGCCCCCATCATTGCGGACGTGAAAGCAAGCCAGGCGCTGTTTGACCGGGTGACCGAGCTTGGCGGCAAGGCCATTATGTGGAAGACCGGCCACTCGCTCATCAAGGATAAAATGGTGGAGCTCGAAGCACCGCTTGCGGGTGAGATGTCTGGCCACATTTTCTACAAACATAAGTTTTATGGTCATGACGATGCCATCTATGCGGGCCTTCGTTTCATGAATGCCATCGCGAAGCAGGGTGGTGATCTGGCCGCCCTCAAGGACGGTTTGCCTCAAGCGATCAATACGCCTGAGTTGCGGTTTGATTGTGATGAAGTGCGCAAGTTTGAGGTGGTGCGCGAGGTGAAAGCCCGGCTTGAAGCGGCGGGTGCTGAAATGTCCACCGTTGATGGTGTGCGGGTGCAAACCGCAGACGGCTGGTGGCTCCTCAGGGCATCAAACACACAGGCGGTGCTGGTGGCGCGCTGTGAGGCCTCTACGGACGAAGGGCTTGAGCGCCTGAAGGCTGAACTTGTTGGCGCCCTTGCGCTTTCCGGTGTTGAAGCGCCTGATAGTCTTTAGTTTAAACGCCTGAGATAAGAAAATCTCATACCTTCACTGCATGTTTACTCTTTTAGAAGAGGCTATATGTACTACATTATGGAGGTATGGATTTTTCCGGAGGATCGATGCCTGACAAACGACAAGATGGCGATGAGAGCGGTACAGGCACTGGCCTGCTGACCCGGTCTGAAACCAAGACTAAAAAGCCGTCCATGTATAAAGTCTTGCTCCTCAATGACGACTACACGCCGATGGAATTTGTGGTGCATATCTTGCAGCGCTTTTTCCGGATGAATATGGAGCAGGCGACAGAAGTGATGCTGCATGTGCACCAGCGCGGTGTGGGCATATGCGGGGTGTTTACCTATGAAGTGGCCGAAACAAAGGTCAATCAGGTGATGTCCTTCGCGCGCCAACATGAACATCCCTTGCAGTGCACGCTTGAAAAAGAGTGATTGAGACAGGCCCCTGCCGCCGAACGCGGCAAAAGCGCCTGATAAAGGATAGAACAGAGTGCCTAGATTTTCTCCCCATCTTGAAGAGACCCTGCACAGGGCGCTGAAGGAAGCAAACGAGCGTAGCCATGAGTATGCCACGCTTGAGCATTTGCTGCTTTCGCTCCTTGATGATCCTGACGCTATCGCGGTGCTGAAAGCCTGCGATGTGGACGTGGATCTTTTGCACTCTCAGGTGGTTGAATATCTCGACGACGATATGGAAAACCTGAAGGTTGAGACAGACGGCCTTGAGGCTACGCCAACTGCGGGTTTCCAGCGTGTGGTTCAGCGTGCGCTTCTCCATGTGCAGTCGTCCGGTCGCGAAGAAATGACCGGTGCAAACCTGCTTGTGGCCTTGTTCTCGGAGCGGGAAAGCCACGCTGTGTTCTTCCTCCAGAGCCAGGATATGACCCGGCTTGATGCGGTGAGCTATATCTCACACGGCATCGCCAAGGTACCTGAGTTGAAGGATGACCGCCGGGTGCGGGGTGCTGACGATGAAGAAGAAGCCGTGCGGGCCGACCAGCCAGCGGGTGGCGGCGAAAGCAAAAAAGCCGACACCGCCCTTGCAGCTTACTGTGTGGACCTTAACGAGAAAGCCAAGGCAGGCAAGATCGACCCCTTGATTGGCCGAGCCGCTGAGCTTGAACGTACCGTGCAAATCCTTTGCCGCCGGTCCAAAAACAACCCGCTTCTGGTGGGTGACCCGGGTGTTGGTAAAACCGCCATTGCAGAAGGCCTTGCGCGCCGCATTATCGAGCGGGACGTGCCGGAGGTGCTGAATAACGCTGTGATCTATGCGCTTGATATGGGCGCATTGCTCGCGGGCACGCGCTACCGGGGTGACTTTGAAGAGCGGCTTAAAGCCGTGGTGAAAGAACTGGAAGGCCGCGAAGGTGCCATCCTTTTCATCGATGAAATCCATACCGTGATTGGCGCGGGCGCTACGTCTGGCGGGGCGATGGATGCCTCGAACCTCCTCAAGCCAGCGCTAGCGAGCGGGTCGATCCGTTGCATGGGCTCCACCACCTATAAAGAGTTCCGCAGCCATTTCGAGAAAGACCGTGCGCTACTTCGCCGCTTCCAGAAGATCGACGTGAACGAACCGTCTGTGGATGATGCAATCAAGATTTTGCGCGGGCTCAAGCCTTATTTTGAAGAGCACCACAGCGTGCGCTACACCGCAGAAGCAATCAAAACGGCTGTTGAGCTGTCTGACCGCTATATCTCGGACCGCAAGCTGCCAGACAAGGCGATTGACGTGATTGACGAAACCGGCGCCGCGCAAATGCTGTTGCCGCCGTCAAAACGCAAAAAAACAATCGGTGTGAAGGACGTGGAAGCCGTGGTGGCGAAAATCGCACGCATCCCGCCCAAAACCGTTACCCGGGATGAAAGCCGCGTGATGTTCACGCTTGAGGATGACCTCAAACGTGTCGTCTTTGGCCAGAACGCGGCCATCGATGCGCTCACGGCGTCTATCAAACTGTCTCGCGCGGGCCTGCGTGAGCCTAATAAACCCATTGGCTCTTACCTCTTCAGCGGCCCCACGGGCGTGGGTAAAACCGAAGTGGCACGCCAGCTCGCGCACCTTTTGGGTGTTGAGTTGCACCGCTTTGACATGTCTGAATATATGGAACGGCATTCCGTCTCCCGCCTTATTGGGGCGCCTCCCGGCTATGTGGGCTTTGACCAAGGCGGGCTGCTGACCGACGCGGTTGACCAGCATCCGCACTGTGTATTGCTGCTTGATGAGGTTGAGAAGGCGCACCCTGACCTCTTTAACGTGCTGTTGCAGGTTATGGATAACGGTACGCTCACGGACCACAACGGCAAGAAGGTGGACTTCCGCAACGTGATCCTGATCATGACCACAAACGCGGGCGCGGCAGAGCTTAGTAAAACTGCCATCGGTTTCGGGCGTGAAACAAATGACGGCGCGTCGGAAGAAGCGGTGAAACGCATGTTCAGCCCTGAATTCCGCAATCGGCTGGATGCTATCATCGCGTTTGACTTCCTGCCGCCTGAGGTGGTTTCCCGCGTGGTTGAGAAGTTCGTGCTACAGCTTGAACTCCAGCTTGCGGACCGCAACGTTGAAATTGCGCTCACGGAAGAGGCAAAAGCCTGGCTCGCAGAAAAAGGCTATGACCAGCACTATGGCGCACGGCCGCTTGCGCGCGTTATTCAGGAAAACATCAAAACCCCGCTGGCGGACGAATTGCTGTTTGGCAAGCTCAACAAAGGTGGCGAGGTTGTGGTGAAGCTGAAAGACGGCAAGCTTGATTTTGAAGTCACGCCGCACGCACCCAAAGCCAAGCCGGAAAAAAAGGTGAAAGCCAAGAAGAAGGCTGAACCGAACGCAAGTGTGCCTGCCACCCGCAAGGAAAACAAACCGCCGGTGCCGGTTAAATAAACCGGCAGGCCAATAGGGCAGGCAGTGACCAGAGTTTTTATTGAAACCGAGAGACTTAAGCTGCGCGATTGGTGTGAGGCCGACCGCGCAGTTTTCGCGACGATGAACGCAGACCCTGAGGTGATGCGCTATTTCCCGGCCACACAAAGTTTGGCGGAAAGCAACGCATCGATCGACCGCTGTATGGCGCGTATCACAAACGACGGGTTTGGTTTTTTCGCGACTGAACTCAAGGCTACCTCTGAGTTTATCGGTTTTATCGGCATCCAGAAGGCGCCGGACTATCTGCCTGTAGCTCCCGCGATTGAGATTGGCTGGCGCTTGAGCCCGAAGGTTTGGGGGCAGGGGTTGGCGCCAGAGGGGGCGAAAGCATGCCTTACATTCGCGTTTGAGATGCTGGGTGCTGATGAAGTGATTTCCATCACTACCCACACCAACACGCCTTCCCGCCGGGTGATGGAAAAGATTGGTATGAGCCGTGATGAAGCCGGTGACTTTGACCACCCCATGATCGCTGAAGGCAGCCCGGTTCGCGCCCATGTGCTTTACCGCATATCGCGTTAAGCATCCTTCTTGAACGGGGTGTGATCGCCTAGGATATCCACATGGGCGTCTACTTCCCGGCGTTCATGCTCCAGATAGCGGGCGACCGCATCGCGGAAGCCTTCATTCTCGATCCAGTGTGCGCTGTAGGTTTTTTGTGGCTCATAGCCGCGGGCGAGCTTGTGTTCGCCTTGCGCGCCTGCTTCAACATGCGCCATGTTGTGCGCAATGGCATAGTCGATCGCCTGATAGTAACAGGCTTCAAAATGCAGGCTGTCAAAACTTTCAAGGCAGCCCCAATAGCGGCCATATAGTGTGTCGGCTCCGATGAAATTGAGGGTCCCGGCCACCGCCTCGCCTTGATGCTCGCACATCAGAAGCAGGATACGGTCTGCCATCAACTCCCCAACGCGGGTGAAAAACGTGCGGTTCAGGTAGGGGCTGCCCCATTTCCGGCGGCCGGTATCCATATAAAACTCAAAAAAGCTGTCCCAGTCCTGTTCCCTAATCTCTGCACCGGTCAGCAGGCGGAAATTGATGCCTTGCTCCTCCACCCGGCGGCGTTCCTTGCGGATTTGCTTGCGTTTGCGGGACGACAGGGCACTGAGGAAATCCTCAAACGAGCTATAACCCCGGTTATGCCAGTGGAACTGCTGGTCGGTACGAATGAGATAGCCCGCGTCGCGCGCCGCACCCGTCTGCGCTTCCGGCAGGAAGGTGAGATGCAGGCTTGAGGTGCCAAGCTCGCTGGTTATCTTTTTCGCGGTGCTCAGAAGGGCGCGTTCAAGCGCTGACCTATCTTCCCCGGCTCGTACCAGCAGGCGCGACCCCGTAACCGGCGTGAAAGGTACGGCAGATTGCAGTTTGGGATAATAGCGCCCACCCGCTCGCTCATAGGCATCGGCCCAGCCATGGTCGAACACATATTCGCCGTATGAATGGCCTTTGAGGAACAGCGGCATAATGGCCGCGAGCGTGCCGCAGTCTTTCCTGATGATCAGGTGATAAGGTCGCCAGCCGGTATCGGCTGTGGTGCAGCCGGTTTCCTCAAGAGCAAGGAAAAACGCGTGGCTCAGGAAAGGGTTATCGCTGCCCGCGCAGGCATCCCAGTCAGACGCCGGGATTTGGCTGATGGAACCCGCGATTTCTGCCTTCAGGTTTGCCCCGTCCGGCATCATGCTCCCCTTCAGCTCTTTTTACCCACAATGGCGGGTTTTTCAAAGATAACCGCATCGGCGTGCTGGCGGGCGATCTCTTCCATCATGTCGTCACGCACGGTCCAGGTCAGCAGCGGGTTACCCTTTTTGCGCCATGCGGTGCAGAAGCTGTTGGGCAGCAGGTTCACGTCACAGGCAATGAAGTCCGGCTTGCATTTATGCACCCAGTATTGGAGCGCGAGCCGCGCTTTCATGCTGAGGAGAAATTCACGCCCGATCACAAGCCCGCGCGGGTATTTGGGCATATAGGTTTTGAACCATGTCACAATGCGGGGGTCAAACGACATGACCGCCACGTTTTTGCCGTAGCCTTCAAACGCGTGGCGCACGCCCGCGCATACCTTCTGCAGGTCTTTGCGCTTGTCGTATTTGATCTCAACAAACAGGGGGGTTTTTTGCTGCACAACGTCCAGCACATCCGGCAGGCTGGGCATGGGCAACCCGGTTTTGCCCACGGTAAACTCATCCCTCAACTGGCGGAAACCCCATGTGGAAACATGACCTTTGCCGTTTGTCATGCGCTCAAGCGTATCGTCATGAAACACCACGATGATATCATCCACCGTGGCGCGCACATCGATCTCGACCGCGTATCCGGCGTCAACGGCAAGTTCCACCGCCTTGAGCGTGTTTTCTTCCGCCTCGGTCCCGGCCTCAAAAAGGCCGCGGTGGGCGACATCAAACTCAGTAAGCCAAGGAAAGTTTCTTTTGCCGTTTGCCATAGTGTTTAGCCAATCTCTACAAGAGCATCGATTTCAACAGGAACATTGAGGGGCAGTGCGTTGGTGCCAACGGCGGAGCGGCTATGCTTGCCTGCGTCGCCAAAGACATCAACCATCAGATCGCTTGCGGCGTTGATCACCTGCGGTTGGCCCGCAAAACCGTCAACACAGTTCACGAAACCGCCAAGCTTGACGATACGCTTCACCTTGTTGAGGTCACCGCCACAGGCAGCTTTCACTTGCGCGATGATATTGAGCGCACAGAGGCGGGCGGCCTTGCAGGCATCTTCCACCGACACATCCGCGCCCACCTTGCCTTCAAAGGCGACCTTGCCGTCTTTCACAGGCACCTGGCCAGATATGCTCACAAGATTGCCGCTGATAACAAAAGGCACATAATTCGCCACGGGCACCGCAGGGGTGGGGATTTCGATACCAAGATCCGCAAGGCGTTGATCGACACTCATGAGCACGCTCCAAGACTGCAAAAAATATAAGAAAACTAAGCCCTTATAGCAAAGCGTTTGGCATAAAAAAAGGGCCTTGAAAGGCCCTTTGATTTTGATGTGGCCCAGTTAGGCGGAGCGCAGATGCCCGCCCTTGCGGCGATCCTTGTCCTGATACATGGCCTGGTCTGCGGCTTCGATCAGCTCGCCCGGGTCGGTTGCTGCGTTGAAGGGATGGACCCCGATAGAGCAGCGCACCGGAATGCGGGTGCCGCCATAGTGCACACGACCCTGGTTGATGTGATGCTGTAGCGCGCGGATGCGTTCATCGCCACCTTCCGCGTCACAGCGGGTGAGGATCACGGCAAACTCGTCACCTGCAATACGGGCAACCACATCGCTTGGGCGGATATGGCGTTTGAGCGTTTTGGCAACATAGCGGAGGACCGCGTCGCCCGCCATATGGCCGTGCACGTCGTTGATATCCTTGAAACCGTCGAGGTCAAGAAACCCGAGCACGCCGGTTTCATTGTGCCGAGCGGCAGACGCGAGTGTTTGCCCAAGCGCCAGGCGAAGGCCACGCCGGTTGGGGATGCCTGTCAGTTCATCGGTGACAGAAAGCTGCTCCAGATACGCGATGCGCTCTTGCTGCTCAGACATGCGCTGTTCGGCTGCTGCCGCAAAGCTCAACACCTCGGTAATCAGTTGCCAGCCTGTGCTGTCAAACTTCATTTCCGCATTGGCGGCGGTGCGCATCAGCTTGCTGGCAAGCTTGCTCACATAGGGGTTGATCTCAGCCTTGTCTTTCAGCTTGCTCTTTTGCTCAATCATACTCATCTCCAACACGAGGTTGTTGTTTGATGAAGACGTAGCAAATGCCGTGCCATGGCGTGATTATTTCAAGCTATTGAAAATAAATGATTTATTTTGGTTTGGTTGTATCTTTTGGGGCAGTTTTTGCCGCGTCAATCGACCGCCCCTTCATAATTGCCGAGCTGCCGAAGCGGCCCTTGAGCGCATCCATGGCTTTTTCCGCAACGCGTTTTTTTGTGCGGGCAGGCTCGATCAGGTCCGGTTGGTCCGCTTCCGAAAGCGGACGGAAATGGCTGACCCCGATACCAATCAAGCGGTAAGGCGTGCCGTCCGCCAGCGGCTTCAGGAGCTGTTGTCCCACCTCAAAGATATTGGTGGCGAGCTGGGTGGGTGCATCCAGCGTGCGGGAGCGGGTGATGATGCGGTGCATGCTGGTCTTGAGCTTGAGCGTGATGGTAAGCCCTGCCAAACCCTTACGCTTGAGGTCGGTGGAGACATTGTCCGAGAGCCGCCAGAGCTTCTCCTCAAGGCTCTCAAAGGTCACGAGGTCACGGTCCAGCGTGCGTTCGCTTGAAACGCTTTTTACCGCCTGGCTCACATTCACCTTGCGGCTGTCAATGCCGCGCGCGAGCCTATAGAGCCTGAGGCCGGTCTCGCCGTATCGCCGCACCAAGGTGCCTTCTTCCATCTCCTGCAGTTGCGAGATTTCCGAAAGGCCGTCTTTCGCGAGATTTTTGGCGGTTTTGGCACCAATACCGTAGATGCGGGTGATCGGAAGGCCCGCAAGGATGCGCATCTTGTCAGCCTCCCCAATCACCGTGAAACCACGTGGTTTATCCATGTCTGACGCAAGTTTTGCGAGGAATTTATTGGGCGCGAGGCCGATGGAAACGGTGATGCCAACCTCGCGTTCAATCGTGCTCGCGAGCCGCGCGAGCTGCGCCGCTGGCGGCGCGTGATGCAGCCGCTCAGTGCCGGAAAGGTCCATGAACGCCTCGTCGATCGACAGCGGCTCAACAAGCGGTGTGAGGTCAAACATCATCGCGCGCACCTGCTGGCCCACCTCGCGGTAAAGCGCCATGTTGGGCGGACGGATCACCGCATCCGGGCACAGCTTTCTGGCCTTATACATAGGCATGGCAGAGCGCACGCCGCTCATGCGGGCAATATAACAGCAGGTGGAAACCACGCTGCGGCCGCTCGCACCGCCAATGATCAGCGGTTTGGCGGCAAGCGTGGGGTCGTCGCGTTTCTCAATGCTGGCGTAAAAGGCGTCACAGTCCAGATGCGCGATATTGAGGGAAAGCAGCTCTGCATGAGAGATGATGCGCGGTTTGTTGCACTGCGGGCAGGGGCCTTTGGCGCGGTAGATATGAAAGCAGGACCGGCACAGAACGGGTGCGTGCTCTTCATCTCCGCCACGCTCAGGCTGCGCGTTCATGGCTCTAGCCCTCCAGGCGCGTGATGAGATGGCGCTCAAGCGTGGGCCAGTCATCAATGCGTACATGGGCGTCGTCTGCTTTCTCCAGCATGGGCGCGAGGCGTGGGTCGGCGATGAAATGCACACGGTAAACTTCGGGCGCGTGCGCGGCGACAGAGGCATGCTGCGGCGGCAGGTCATCTACAAACACCGTCGGCCCATCGGTGGCACCCGCCAGCATGGCGGCTACAGGGCCTTTTTCACCCCGGTTGGCAATCACCGGCACATCAAGGCCGTGGGCACGCAGGTTTGCCATGCGTGCGTCACGGCAGCGCTCCGGCACATTGGTGAGCACGGCGATGTCATAATGCGCTTTCAAACTTTCAATCGCTTCCCGTGCGCCATCAACAAGCGGCACATCATGGGTGCAGTCATCAAAAAAGCTGGCGAGAAGGTCTTTCACCACGGTGCCTTCCGCACGGGCATCTGTGCTCAGGTCATAGATATTGCCGCCAAGCTGGAAGCTGGTGAGCCTGAGCTCAAAGCCGCGCGTGGGCAGGTAAGCTTCCAGATGCTCAACAAAGCGCAGCAACACCTCATCCGCATCCAGGAGGAGGAGCGGCCGTGCCGGGTTTATCTGTGCGCTAAAGGTTGCCGGGTCCACGGTGCTACCATTCCTGTCCTTCACCACCGCCAAGCGCACGCCATGCCTTCACGATGGTTTCGGGTTTTTCTTCTGCGTAGGTTGAGAATGCCATCAGGTCTGGCTCATGGCCCATCAAAAATTCGAGAAGTGAGGCGAGAAAGTCCTGTTCCCCGATCCGGGCACGGATATCATCCACGCCCGTGCCAGAGAGCGCGATAAACCTGTCCCTCAGGTCATCTTCAGAAAAGATAAAAGCCGCCGCCCGAAGCGCAACAGCCTGTGCATGATCTGTGGTCATAGAAATTCTCTCGCTGATGATTTTGTATTTAGTTAACTTTCCCATGCCATGGTTGGGCTGAGCAAGACATGAAATGGCTTTTTTGTCACAATGATCGCAGCGCCACCGAAAATTCTATTTAAATACCTTGTCGGGCTTGTCTTTTGATTGAAAGCACGCCTATTATTTGGCGCTAAGGGTAGAACAATTGCTCCGGGAATAAGGAGCTAGGGGAACCGTATGGGTAAGAAGATCCTGATCGTCGAAGACAACGAGTTGAATATGAAGTTGTTTTGCGACCTTTTGGAAGCTCATGATTATGAGACGATCCAAACGCGTGATGGCATGGCAGCGCTTGACCTTGCACGCGAACATAATCCGGATCTCATTCTGATGGATATTCAGCTTCCGGAGGTCTCCGGGCTTGAAGTCACCAAATGGCTGAAGGAAGACGAAGACCTGCGCAAAATTCCTGTTGTTGCGGTCACCGCCTTTGCCATGAAAGGCGACGAAGAGAAAATCAGGGAAGGCGGCTGCGAGGCCTATATCGCAAAACCGATTTCTGTTGGTCATTTCCTTGAGACAGTAAAACAGTTCGTAGGATAGCGCGATGACAGCACGAGTGCTGGTGGTCGATGACGTTCCGCCGAACGTCAAACTGCTCGAAGCCAAGCTCACGAGTGAGTATTTCGACGTTTTGACCGCCTTCAGCGGGCCGGAAGCGCTGGATGTTATCAGCCGCGAACACCCTGATATTATCCTCTTGGACGTGATGATGCCTGGCATGGACGGCTTTGAGGTCTGTCGCCGCATCAAGGCAGACAGCGCCACCGCCCACATCCCTGTGGTGATGGTCACGGCGCTTGACCAGCCGTCTGACCGTGTGGCCGGGCTTGAGGCCGGGGCCGATGATTTCCTGACCAAACCGGTGCAAGACCTCGCGCTTTTCGCGCGCGTGCGCTCGCTCGTCCGCCTCAAGGTGATGATGGATGAGCTGAGGAACCGCGAAACCACGGGCGCGACCCTCGGCTGGGAAAGCGACGATGAAGTCGGTTTCGACACCGAAGTGCCGACAGACGGCGCCATTTTGATTGTGGACGAGCAGGAACGGGTGATGGAACGTATCGCCCGCGCGCTTGACGGTGTGGGTGACTTGACCTTCATGAACGGCGGGGAGGATGCCGCCGACCGCGCGCGTGAGAAAAACTTTGATCTTATCATCGTCTCGCTCACCATGCGCAACACCGATGGCCTTCGGGTCTGTTCCAAGCTCAGGTCGTTTGAGGAAACCCGCCATGTGCCTATCCTTGTGATGGTGGATGACGGCAACACCAAACTGCTGGTACGCGCGCTTGAGATGGGCGTAAACGACTATGTGGTGCGCCCGGTGGACCGGATGGAGTTCCTCGCGCGGGTGAAAACCCAACTCAAACGCAAGCGCTATGCAGACAAGCTGTGGGAAAACTTCCACCTTTCCATGCAGCTTGCCACCACAGACGCCGTAACCGGGCTTTATAACAGGCACTATCTCACCAGCCACCTTGAGACCCGCCTGCAGGTGGCGCAAAGCTCCGGCAAGCCGCTTTCCGTGCTGATGATGGATATCGACCACTTCAAGAAGGTGAACGACACCTACGGCCACGCGGTGGGTGATCTGGTTCTGAAAGAATTTGCCAACCGTATCGCCAAAAACATCCGCGGGGTGGATTTGGCCGCGCGGTACGGCGGTGAAGAATTTGTGGTGATGATGCCCGAAACCCCAACCGACTGGGCCTTCATGATCGGGGACCGGTTGCGCCAAGAAGTGGCGGAAAACCCTTTTGATGTAGGCGCGCCGGACGGCCCGATCCAGATATCGGTGTCTATCGGGGTGGCCACAAGCGGCCAGATGCACAACCCGGCTGCGCTTCTTGATGCGGCAGACAAGGCGCTTTATGCCGCCAAGTCCGGTGGCCGCAACCGTGTGATTATCGCGGGGCAGGAGAGCGCCTAGGCGCTCGCCCTATGCCCTGCCGTCTGTGTTCCGAGTATTTCCAGCAATCAATTCATGTGGGGGAACACAATGAGCGACTATGACATGGACGGGCACCCGCGCGGCAACCCGGCGGACGATAAAGACCGCACCATCGCGATCGTTATTTATATCCTGTATCTGCTGGGCTTTGGCGGCGCGCTGACGGCTGTTGTGGGCGTGGCGCTCGCGCACTCCAAAACCACGCACGATCCGCTCTGGCGCAGCCATTTTGACTATCAGATCCGCACCTTCTGGCTCGGCTTTGCCACTTTGGTTGTGGGCGGCATTCTCGCGCTTGTGCTTATCGGCTATATCATCCTTGCGTGGTGGGCGCTCTGGACCGTGATCCGCGTGGTGAAGGGCCTGATGCTCGCCATCAACAGCGAACCGGTCGATGACCCGCAGACCCTGTGGTGGTGAGCTTGGGTTAGCGCGAAGGTAAGAGTTTCAAGCGATGTCGTCGTCCCGTGCCCTGCCGCAGGCAGGTAACGACACGGGACCCAGAAAACAAAAGTGTCTTCGCCTTTGGCGAAGGCTTTACGTCATCTCTGGACTCCGGATCGTTTCCGGCGCGTTTGCGCCGGGTCCGGGGTGACACTCAAGTGGATTTACCATTCCAAAATAAAAAACGCCGCAGCCCGTGAAGGCGCGGCGTTTTTCTGTACTCGTCGGGAACCTAGATTATTTAATCTTGGCTTCCTTGAATTCTACGTGCTTACGAACAACCGGGTCGTACTTGCGCAGGACCATTTTCTCGGTCATCGTGCGCGGATTCTTCTTGGTCACGTAGAAGTAGCCGGTATCCGCGGTGCTAACCAGCTTGATTTTGATGCTGGACGGCTTAGCCATCTTATTCACTCCAAGAAAACAGTGTTGCCGGCTGCCTCATGCAACCGCTCAGTGGGCGCAAAATACTGATCACCCCCCATAAGTCAAGCGCTCTTTGGTGATTCAGATAATATTTTTCTGCCTCTTGGGAAAACTATCAGGAAATGCTAACGCTCGGGTAACCATTTCTGTGCCAAAACATATGTATTCAAGTTATTAAGGGCAGACGATGTCGACACTAGATAACAACCTTGTTGAAGAATTACGCACCGAGGCGATTGATACGGTTGAAGACCGGCTTCATAACCTGAATGAGGCTGTGACCGAGTTTCAGGCGGGCCGTGTGCAGGGTGAACATGCGCTGGCGACCATTCGCCTTGAGGCGCATTCGCTCAAGACCGTGGCGGCAAGCTTTGAGATGAAGGCGCTGAAGGTGATGTGCCACCGCTTTGAAGATTATTTCTTCAATATGTCGGAGCTGACACCCGAATCATGTCGTGATATCCATTTTTATGCGGACCGCATGGCCGAATGCCTTGATGCTTTCATCAACGGGCGGGATATCGATATCTCGCAGATGATGCGCAAGCTCCCGAACAAGGGCGGCTTCAATGTGGGCGACGTAACTGTCACCGACATTGAGGTGATGCTGGTGATGGAGCCGGGCACCGCCACCAAGATTGTGACCCGTGAGCTGCTGGAATGCGGCTACCGCATGATCAATGTGGCGTCTACCATGGATGCCATTCAACTGATTCCCTCCATGCGGCCGGATGCGGTGATTGTCTCCCGCGTGATGCCGGAGCTTTCAGGCATTGACCTTGCGTGCGCCCTTAAGGCCATGCCCACCACGCGGGATATCCCGGTGGCGCTGATTGCCACCAGCCAGAAAGAAAAGTTCAAAGACCTGCCGGAAAGCGTGCCTGTGCTTAGGAAAGGCGCCAATTTCGCCGATGACGTGGCGGATGTTTTTGTTGAGCTGGGTATTCTCTAGCGGCTGCTCACTACGCCGGAAACTCTTCCCGCCTTGCGTTGCTTTCGTGCAACGCAGCGCACCCGCTAATGCCTATAATTAAAGTAAAATTGCATTTAATTTAAAAATGCGCCAAGCTCAGCGGGTTGTGGGGCGGTATTTGATAGAGGGAAGTGTAATGAAACCGCAAATTACTTTGATCGCCGGTTTGGCAATGACGGCTGTATCTTTTGGTGCAGTGTCTGCCGCTGACGAATCTGAAGCGAGCGCATGTTTGGCGCCCATGTCTGCCTATAGCGCAGGCATGCCAACGGTTGAGGGTGCTGAGGGCCTGACACCGGAAAAGCGTATCGTTGAAACGACAATGGCCTTTAAAGAGGTGATGGATGCTGCGGAGCGTTCACACACCTGTTTCCAGGGCGCGATTGACGACGGTGCAACAGGTGATGAGCTCGCTGCTCTTCAGGCTGGTGTGGTTGAAACCAATCGTATTTTCGCAAATGTTCAAAGCCAGTTCAGCGATGCGCTGGATATGATGTCTGGTGACGTGCTTTCCGATGTGGCTCCGGCTGCTGGTGAAGGGGCGGAAGCTGACCTTGAGGCTGAAGCAACAACAGTGGCTGGCATGGAACTTCTGTTCGACAGCTACATGGCGCTTGAGCGTTCGCAGGAAATCAGCAAACGCCTGTCGCGTACAGCTGCAAAATAAGCTGAAAAACTGGGGCGCGGTTGCGCCACAGATGTGAGGCGAAATAAACGCCCCAGTGCCAGAGATGGTGTTGGGGCGTTTTTATTAATGAGAATCAAAGGTTTGGGCTGAAAAATGCCCGTGAAACCACCGCCACACTCGCGCCACAGAAACCGTCACACTTTTGCCTACAGATGTGTGGCATTTTACCCGTCTGTGTTGCTTGTGCCGTCCTCATGGGCGGTGAGGGCAAGCGGCTCTTCCGCCACTTCCTCTTCGATATCCGGCACCGGCTGGTGGGCGTCGTTGGGCTTAAATTTGAGCACAACGGTGGGCAGGATGCTGAGCTCAAGCTCAATATCGGTGAAGTGAAATTTGTTGAATTTCAAGTTCTTACGGGTGCTGCTGGCCCTGAAAAGTGAACTGAGGATGGTGTTCACCAGCTTTTTCTCGCGGGTTTCAAATAGTAGCGCGCGCTCTTCATCGTCGCTGATCAGCTCCCTGAGCCTCAGGTGCGGCACCACTTTGGGGGAAAGGCCAAGGCCAACTTCAATTTCCGTCACGTCATAGCCCGCGCGCTCTATATAAGGCAGGGCCTCATTGAAGCGTTGTGCGGTTTTGCTAAGTGTATCAGAACTAAAGCCTTTTATGCCGTCAACGGTGGCTGAATAGGCATCGCTGGCGCTTGTGCTCCAGCTATGGTCCTTCTTGCGGCCAAGCAGGGCCTGGCGCATGTCTTCCATGATTTCCGGCAGCTTTTTTTTCATGCGTCACCCTGTCTCTCATTCAGTATGAACATAGGAAGGGTGACGCCAGCGCGCAAGCGCTTGCTAGCAAGCTAGCGAATGATTTCAACGGTTTCGCGGTTCTTGATGGTGTAAAGCATCGCCGGGCGGTGTGCGCCAGCCGCGAACTTCTTACCGGTTTCCTTGATCAGGTCCAGCGAGAGAATCCATTTGCGGAAGTTGCGTTTATCAAGCTCTTTGCCCGTTGCCTGCTCGTAGACAATCTGCAACTGCGACAGGGTGAACTCCTCCGCCATGAACTGCAGGCCAATGGTGGAATATTCCATCTTTGCTGCCAAGCGCTTACGGGCCACATCGATGATTTCCGTATGGTCAAACGCGAGCTCAGGCAGGTCAGAGATCGGGAACCACGCCACCTCAGCGGCGTCTGTCCCGGCTTCTGGCGCCAGATGTTCAGACGGTGTGAGCGTATAATAGGCCACGCTGATCACGCGTTCGCGCGGGTCGCGGTCTACCTTGCCGAAGGTGTATAGCTGCTCCAGATACACGTCCTTGAGGCCAGCTTCTTCTTCAAGCTCACGTTTCGCGCAGGCGTCCACGCTTTCGTCCAGCTTTACAAAACCGCCGGGCAGGGCCCACGAACCTTTGTATGGCTCACCGCCGCGTTTAATCAGCAATAGCTGGAGGGCATTTTCCCGAACCGAGAAAATAACAATATCTGTGGTGACCGCCGGGTGCGGATATTGATATGTGTAATTCATATCTATTTCGTGTTTTTCTTACGCTTATTGGGTTTATCAGGCTCTCATCTTCAAGCTTGCGACCCCCGTGCAAGTTTGACTGCGAAACTACTATCAGACTTTCTGGATCATTGTCCAATTTTGTTTGTCTAGTTTTCAAATAATAGGGAAAGTCTGGCCTTTTTTGTTTACCGAGGCGGGTTTTTGTCCCGGATTTATTTAAAATTTTATCAATTTTCCCGTTTTGTCTTGACGAGAAGTGCCGGCGCTTTGAAATAAAGATGCCAGGATGACGGGCCCAAATGTAAATGTCGAAAAGACAAAGCAGCGTCTGTTGGCACTCATTTCAAAAGAAACCCGTTTCCGACCTTGACCCCGGGGCAAATTTGGGTTGGTATCTGCCAGAACGTTTATCCTATAATTAACGTGTATCGTAGATTTGATGAGGGGAAGGGTAATATGCCGCTCGCACAACTAGAAAATATTATGAACCTTTTTCGGGGCAATGAGCTCGACGCTGAAGGCAAGAAACAGTTGGTACGCGAGGCGCTTTTGATGGCGCTGTCACGCGCGACCAACGCAGACACCAACATTTCCGGGATCGAGATTGCCACTGTTCAGGGCATCATCAAGGACCGTACGGGTGACGAAGTGAGCGAGAAAGACATTCGTGTCGCTGCTCTTTCCGACCTATATAAAGAAGCGACGCTTGAGCGTTACCTCTCCAAGGTAAGTTCGAAGATCGGTGCTGAAGACAGCAAGATGATCGTTGGCGCGCTCGCGGAAGTGATCAAGGTTGATGGCAAGATCAGCCCGTTTGAAGTTGAGTTTTTCAACAGCGTTGCATCGTCGCTTGGCATGTCGCACGCTGATTGCGCCGGGCTTGTTGACTAGGCTGGCTTAAAGTTTATCCCTATATGGGGAAAGAAAAAGGCGGGGAATTCCCCGCCTTTTTTATGCTGATATCCGACCTACTCCAGCGGTTCATCCGCCGAATAGATCACATAAATCTTCATGTAACCTTTTGAATCCCAAACACCTTTCCAGTCGCGCCCGATAGTGACAGCGTCGCCTGGGCCGATCTCGGTCACGGTGCCGTCGGCGGAGGTGAGGGTTACGCCGCCCTCAACAAAATACATGAACTCATCCACGCCGTAATGCTCAATGGTCATGCGTACAGGGCCTGAGCGGTACATGCCGCTATCGAATTTCTTGTCGACAGAGAGGAAGTTTTCAATGTCTTGTGTTTGGTAGGAGCCAATCTCGCTCTCATGGTCCTGTATCACTGGCTTGAAATCGGTGAAAAACTGCCCGGCGATCTGATCTTTCGAGATTTTTTTCGGATGGTTGTGGTCATTCTTGTCAGCAAAAGTCGCTGAACTGAGCAGAAAACTGATCACATAAATAAGGCCTAGATACCGCATTTGGCTGGCGCTCCCTGTTTGTATTCGCAGGGCTTCAACTGAAGCCTCGCTCCCCATTGCGCTCATCATATCAAGAAATTTGGATAAATGTGATCACAAAATGAAGAGCATCCTAGTCCGTGGCGGCAATAACATCCTTGGCGATGATGAGTTGTTGGATCTGGCTGGTACCCTCATAGATGCGGAAGAGGCGCGCATCGCGGTAAAGCTGCTCAATACCATAGTCTGCAATATAGCCCGCACCGCCATATATCTGCACCGCCCGGTCAACAACCCGGCCCACCATCTCTGAGGCAAAAAGCTTTGTGCAGGAGGCCTTGCGCTTGGTGTCTTCGCCTGCGTCCCGCGCTTTTGCCGCGTCGCGGATCATGCATTCCGCCGCGTAAATTTCCATCTGACTGTCGGCAATCATGGCTTGAATAAGCTGGAAATCTGATATCGCGCTCCCGAACTGTTTGCGCTCTTTTGCGTAGCGCACGGTGTCGCGCAGGACGCGCTTTGCAAGCCCGGTGCACACGGCGGAGATATGCAGCCTGCCTTTGTCCAGCACCTTCATCGCGGTGCGGAAGCCCATGTTTTCCCGCCCGCCGATGATGTTGGCGGCAGGCACGCGGCAGTCTTCAAAAATTACATCTGCAACCGGGGCACCCTGTTGGCCCATCTTTTTCTCAGGCTTGCCGACACGAAGGCCCGGTGTGCCCGCCTCAACGAGGAAAGCAGATACCCCGCGCGCGTCCTTGCTTTCCATAGCCGTACGGGCCATCACGGTAAAAAGTCCGGCATAGGGCGCGTTGGTGATGAAACGCTTGGTGCCGTTCAGGATATAGTCCTTGCCGTCTCGCTGCGCCGTTGTGCGCAGTGAGCCCGCGTCAGACCCTGCCTCGGGCTCTGTCAGGCAGAAGGAGCCGATAAGCTCGCCCGACGCGAGCTTTGGCAGATATGTCGCCTTCTGTTCCGCTGTTCCGTCCAGCACAATAGCTTGCGAACCAATACCCACGTTGGTGCCGAAGATTGAGCGAAAGGCAGGCGCTGCCTCGCCAATCACCATTGCCACTTCCACCTCTTCCTGCATGTTAAGGCCGAGCCCGCCAAACTCTTCCGGGATGGAGAGGGAGAACAAGCCAAGATCGCGGATTTCCGAGACAATATCGTCAGGGATTTTGTCACCGTCTGCCACTTCCCGTTCTGCCGGGATCAGCCGTTCATGCACAAAACGCTCAAGCGTGGTGCAAAGCTGATGGAGAGTGTCCTGATCAAGCGCCATTATTTGGTCCTTCCCCTAGTCCGCTTTAGGCTTTGGTCTATAGTTAATACGTGTGATTAAAAAGGCAATGTCAGCTTGCAGAGTTATCGCTCGGGAAACCGGTAGCGAGAGGGTTGAAATTGCCGCTGGCATTTTAGAGCGAGCTATTTATTTTAGCGCTTAAATATATCGGCAAAGGGAGTGGGACATGCAGGCAGCCTTTATTTGTGATGGGATCAGGACACCGGTTGGTCGTTACGGTGGCGGGCTGTCTGGCGTGCGAACGGATGACCTTGCGGCGCACCCCATAAAGGCATTGATGGAGCGAAACGCCGGGGTCGATTGGGCTGCAGTGGATGACCTTTTTTATGGCTGCGCGAACCAGGCGGGTGAAGATAACCGCAATGTAGGCCGCATGGCCGCGTTGCTTGCCGGGCTGCCGGTTGATGTGCCTGCTGTTACCGTTAACCGCCTGTGTGGATCGGGGCTCGAGGCGCTTGCGCAAGCGGGCAGGGCTGTCATGGCGGGTGAGGCTGAGTTCACAATTGCGGGCGGGGTTGAAAGCATGTCACGCGCGCCCTTCGTGATGCCCAAGGCCACGGGCGCTTTCTCGCGCCAAGCTGAGATATATGACACCACCATCGGTTGGCGCTTCGTCAATAACGCGCTTAACGCTGCTTATGGTACCGATTCGATGCCAGAGACGGCTGAAAATCTGGCGGCCGATATGAAAATCAGCCGGGATGATCAGGATGCTTTTGCCTTCCGCTCTCAGGCACGGGCGGAAGCCGCGCAAAAGGCTGGGCGTTTTGACCGAGAGATAGCCCCCGTTCGTATACCTCAGCGTAAAGGTGATGATCTGGTCATTGAGCACGATGAGCATCCTCGCCACGGCACAACGATGGAGGCTCTCGCGAAGCTGCGGGCCCCGTTCCGGGACGGGGGCACGGTAACGGCGGGCAACGCTTCCGGCACCAATGATGGCGCGGCCGCGCTGATAGTGGCAAATGAAGCTGCGGCAAAACGGCATAGCTTGACCCCCATGGCGCGCATTGTGGGGGCGGTGTGCGCAGGGGTACCACCACGCACCATGGGCTATGGCCCGGTGCCTGCGACCCAGAAGCTCCTGCAGCGGCTTGGCCTGACGCTTGACCAGATGGACGTGATTGAGCTGAATGAGGCATTTGCCGCACAGTCCCTGGCGTGCCTGAGGGGGCTTGGGCTCGCAGACGATGCCGCCCACGTGAACCCAAACGGCGGCGCAATAGCGCTTGGGCACCCGCTCGGCATGTCTGGCGCGCGTATCGCGCTTTCGCTTGCCCATGAGCTCAAGGCAAGTGGTGGACGGTACGGCCTCGCCACCATGTGCATTGGTGTGGGGCAGGGCATCGCCATGGTGATCGAGCGCGTTTAAGCGGCAAAAATAATGTGATTTCTGGCTTTGGCGTTTTGCCGCCCTACCTTCCCTTTCGAGAAGACCTTGGGCGCATGGGATGCTGGCGCCTTTATAGGACGAGGGGAAATTATGAGCACAGTATCAACGGAAATTCAGGGCGATATTGCTGTCGTCACGGTCAACAACCCACCGGTAAATGCCTTGTCGCACAGCGTGCGTGCGGGCCTTTCGGACGCCATGAAGATACTTTCGGCGAATGATGCGGTGAAAGCCGTGGTGATCGCGTGTGAGGGGCGTACCTTTATCGCTGGGGCCGATATCCGGGAATTTGGCAAACCGATGCAAGAGCCACACCTGCCGGACGTGGTGAACGAGATTGAGGCGATGGAGAAACCCGTTGTTGCGGCCATTCACGGCACAGCGCTTGGGGGTGGTCTTGAGGTTGCGCTTTCCTGCCATTACCGCGTGGCGCTTACCTCGGCCAAGATCGGCCTGCCTGAGGTGAAGCTGGGTATCCTGCCGGGTGCCGGTGGTACACAGCGCCTGCCGCGCATCGCAGGCCCCGCGAATGCGCTTGATGCCATCATCAGCGGTCGTCATGTAAGTGCAAAAGAAGCTAAAAGCTGGGGCGTGCTGGACGAGTTGGTTGAGGATGATCTTTTGGCTGCCGCGATCGCGTGCGCTAAAGAGGCTACCAGTAAGGGGCCCCGGCGCACGGGCGAGATCGAGATTGACGGTAGCGCCTTTGGCGACGAGTTTTTCGCGGGCTTCCGCAAGTCAATTGCGCGGCAAACCCGGGGATATTTTGCGCCTGAGCGCTGCGTGCAGTGTGTGGAAGCAGCGGTGAAGTTGCCGCTTGCGGAAGGCCTGAAGCGTGAGCGTGAGCTGTTTTATGAATGTGCACAAAACCCGCAATCCCGCGCACTTCAGCATATGTTTTTTGCTGAGCGGCAGGTGAGCCGTATCCCGGGCATCGATAAAGACACGCCGCGCCGTGCGATCAAGAAGGTTGGCATCATCGGGGCGGGCACCATGGGCGGCGGCATTGCGATGAACTTTGCCAATGTGGGCATTCCTGTCACCCTCCTTGAGGTGCAGCAGGAAGCGCTGGACCGTGGCCTTGGTGTTGTGCGCAAAAACTATGAACGCTCTGCCGCCAAGGGCAAGCTGACGGCTGAGCAGGTAGAAGGCTTGATGAGCCAGTTTACCGGTACGCTGTCCTACGATGACCTGAGCGATTGCGATCTGATTATTGAAGCCGTGTTCGAGACCATGGAGATCAAGAAAAAGGTCTTCACGGAGCTTGACCGGGTGGCAAAAGATGGGGCCATCCTTGCCTCCAACACCTCTTATCTGGACGTGAACGAGATTGCGGCCTGCACCAAGCGGCCAGAGGATGTGCTCGGGCTTCACTTCTTCTCCCCCGCCAATGTGATGCGGCTTCTGGAGATTGTGCGTGCAGATAAAACCGCGCCTGATGTGCTTGCAACCTGTGTTG
Organism: Kordiimonas sp.; assembly: GCF_048264555.1. Classification (GTDB taxonomy): domain Bacteria; phylum Pseudomonadota; class Alphaproteobacteria; order Sphingomonadales; family Kordiimonadaceae; genus Kordiimonas. Next base: position 929,834 of record NZ_JBLXCX010000002.1, on the reverse strand, counting down.
ACCTTGCCAAGGCCATCCGCAAGGTTGGTGTGGTTGCGGGTGTGTGCCACGGCTTTATCGGTAACCGCATGCTATCGCCTTACGGGCGGGAAGCGTCGCTCGCGGTTATTGAAGGAGCAAAACCTGAGGAGGTGGACGCCGCTCTCTTCAACTTCGGCATGCCAATGGGGCCGATGACCATGTCCGACATGGCAGGTGTTGATATCGGGTATCTGAACCGACAGGGCATGGGCCGAGAAAATTATGAGACCAAGGCTTACGACTGGGTGGACCGTCTTGTTGAACAGGGCCGTAAGGGCCTGAAGGTAGGCAAGGGCATCTATACCTACGCGGAAGGTGACCGCACGCCCCAGCCAGATCCGGCGGTGATGGCTATTGTCGAGGAAGAGAGCGCCAAGCTTGGTATCGAGCGGAAATCCATCCCGGCGGAAGATATTGTTGAGCGCTGCATGATGGCGCTGATCAATGAAGGCGCCAAGATTTTGGGTGAGGGCAAGGCATACCGCGCGAGCGATATCGACGTGGTTTACGTGAACGGGTACGGCTACCCGCCTTACCGTGGTGGGCCGATGCATTATGCGGACAGCATAGGGCTTGAGAAGGTCTACGCGAAGATTTGTGCGTTTGCGGAAACCTTTGGCCCACGCTGGTGGCAGCCCGCGCCGCTTCTTAAAGAGCTGGCGGAAGCCGGGAAAAGTTTTGCAGATTATGACCGTGAAAACGCGGGGTAAGGAATAAAATGAGCAATTATGTAAACGACCTTTTTGGCCTTGAGGGGCAGGTAGCACTTGTGGCGGGAGCCAGCTCGGGCATTGGTGCCGAGTTTGCGCGGGCACTGGCAAGCGCGGGCGCCGATGTTGTGCTTGGCGCACGCCGGGCTGACCGCATTGAAGCGCTCGCAGAAGATATCGCCAAGGCTACTGGGCGTAAAATACTCGCTGTTTCTCTTGATGTGACAGACAGGGCTAGCGTTGAAGCGGCTTTTGAGAAAGCCAAGGCGGAACTGGGTGTGCCTACAATCGTGTGCAACAACGCAGGCATCGCGCGCCCCAACTGGGCGCTGGAGGACAGCGAAGAGGACTGGGATGCCACGATGAATACCAACCTCAAGGGCATGTGGCGCGTGGGGCAGATAGCCGCCAAAGCCATGCTTGAGAACGGCAAGGGCGGCTCCATCATCAACACGGCCTCGATCCTCGGTTTGGGGGTTGGCCCGCAGCAACTGACCTATGCGACAAGTAAGGCGGGTGTGGTGCAAATGACCCGTGCGATGGCGATTGAGTGGCAACGCTGGGGTATTCGCGTGAACGCGATCTGCCCTGGCTATTTCAAGACCGAAATCAACGATGCGTTCCTTGATAGCGATCTTGGACAGCGCATGCTGGCGCAAAGCCCAGCGAAGCGCGCGGGCAAACTGGCGGAGCTTGTGCCTGCCATGCTGATGCTTGCAAGCCCTGCATCAAGCTTCACCACAGGGGTGGCGTTACCGGTTGACGGGGCGCATTCCGTCAGGCTCGCGTAAGCTCGGGACTGAAATGTGAGAAAAAAACGGGGGCGAAGGCCCCCGTTTTCATGTCAGTTAATGTTTTAAGACCTAGAAGTCTGCGCGGAACGCAACACCAATAACCCGTGGCTCATTCACGAAGCCAGTGAGGTTGTTGAAGTCGATCACGCCTTTAACGTTCTTCTCATCCGTCAGGTTGCGGCCAAACACGGCAGCTTCATAACGGCCATCTGCCCAGCGGTACCCCATGCGAAGGCCCAGCTCGAACGTGCCAGTGGTCTGGAACTCTTCTGCTGCATAAAGAAGCAGGTTGGTATCACCCTGATACGCCCAGTCAGCGAACGCGAAGAATTCGCTGTCATCGCCCATTGGTGCGGTGTAGTCAGCAGTGAAGTTGAACGTCCAGTCAGGCGCTTGTGGCAGCGGGTTGCCGTGAACGATAGCACGGCCTTTCGCATCAAGCGGATCTGTTGGTGTACACATGCCGGTTCCGCAAACTGGAACACGAACGCCTTTCGCGAAAATTTCGGTGTGAGCGTAGGACGCGCCTGCCGTCACGGTGAAGTTTTCGGTTACGAGGAATTCGAGGTCAGTTTCAAAACCATAGCCTTCAACGCGGCTGAGGTTCAGGAGGCGTACGTTGTTGTTGCCACCACCAACAGCGGTAACCTGAAGGTCATCCATGTTGTAGTAGAAAGCAGCACCGTTCCAGCGCATACGGCCTTCAACGAGGTCAGCCTTGAAACCAGCTTCATAGGAGATGATGGTTTCTTCTTTTGCCGTGGTTGGTACGCCGAAGAAAGCAACGTCACGGCCCTGAATGGTTGGCGCGCGGAAGCCAGTGGCAACACGAGCATAAACAGACAGGTCGTCGTTGATGATGTGGTTGAGCGCGATGTCCCAGCTCAGGTTGTCACCGTTCAGCTCAACAGTTGGGAGAGCGGAACCGAATGCGCCTGAGTAAGCATCAGCGGTTTTTTCATCGTCAGTGTAGCGCATGCCCACGGTCAGCGTGGTTGCCTCGTTCAGGTCATAGCTTGCCTGACCAAAGATCGCCCAGGTCTGGTTCTGGTGACGGACGGTGGAGTCAGGCACGAAGAACGGACGTGTGCGGATAGTGAAGTCGCTATCGAAGTAGAAGAAACCAAGCTGATAGAACAGCGCGTCGCTTGCCTGGCCAGAAATACGAAGTTCTTCGGTGAACTGGTCAAGATTGTCGATGCAGTCTTCTGTTGTGCTTGGGAACGGAACAACGCCCGGGCCACCCGTGTTGCCGCCGTCGATGTCACCAATGCCGCAGCCTTTGGTGGTTTCATAGGCGCTGACCGACGTGAGCGTCATGTCGTCACCGAAGTCCCACACGAGCTTCGCGGAAGCACCCCAGCTGTCATAGCTTTGAGTGTTGTTGTGTGTATCGTCGTGGTAAACGGTGTCGCGATCAAAATTCCCGTTCAGCTCATGTGAGCCCGCGTCGAAGATGTTGGCGCGGAAGATTTCAGACGTACCGTCAAGCGAGCGGTAGTGGAAGTTCAGGAGCGCATCGAAGGTGTCGGTTGGCTCAATAAGAACCTGAGCGCGCATCGCGGCTTCAACAAAGCCGCCCATCACGTCGTCTTCACCGCTGAAGCCGTTGTCGATCCAGTCATTGCGGCGGGTGTAGAGGCCGGATACACGAGCGGAAACCTTGTCGCTCAGGCCGGTGCCGTATGCCGCTTCAACAGATGCAGTGCCGAGGCTGCCGTAGCTTGCGCTCACATAGCCTTCAGGCTCCTGGCTTGGCTTACGGGTGTCGAACTTCACGATACCAGCGGGGGTGTTGCGGCCAAAGAGCGTGCCTTGTGGACCACGAAGAACCTCAACGCGCTCAATATCGAAGAGCGGGAAGCTTTTCAGGATCACGTTTTCAAGCACAACGTCATCAACCACGATAGATACGGGCTGTGAAGCTGCGAGATCGAAGTCTGTGTTGCCGAGACCGCGAATGTAGAAGCGCGGTGCAACACGACCGTTGGACGATTCTGCGTTCAGGCCGGGTACGCGGCTTGAAAGAAGGCGAATGTCTTCGCCACCGGCAGCAAAGTCTTTAATCTTGTCGCCAGCGAGCGCTGATACGGAGATCGGAACGTCCTGCAGGCTTTGTTCACGCTTCTGGGCCGTCACGACAATCTCTTCCAGCATAAAGTCGCTGTCTGCGCTTTGCGCATATGCACCGGCTGACAGTGCAAGCATAGAGCAGCCAGCAACAAGGCGCGCGCTATTGTTAAACCAAGTTTTTTTCATGGTATGTTTCCTCATTCGAAGTACGCAGCTTCTTATAGTCATATTGATGGGAATCACCCGGGCCGGCAGATCTGAGGGCTGGCGGTCCATGTTTTATTGGGGGCGCCCGGGACTTTAGTTTGCACAGCTACCAAAGTTTTGCGACGCAATTCCGCTCTATTTTGAAACAGATAGGCACGGGGGACACACAAGTGTTGCACTTTGGCAACCGACATTTCCCGCGTATTTTATCTGGCCTTCCGAAAGCGCTGCGTTTCCTCTCATTGTTTTCACGAATGTTTTTAGGTGGATTTCGGGCAAAAAAAGAGATGGTTTTGGAAACCATCACTCACAACTCTCTCGAAACCTGACCCATCTTAAGCAGGGCTATTTATCACCGTACATTAGTGGACTATCGAGTCAAGATAATCGATTGCATGATAAAGTGCTTTGGCACATCTACAGGCTTGATTGTGGCTTTCATGCAGCGCTAGGGTGCAGCCATGAAATTTGAACACACATTGCAAAAAGGGACGCTCATCAAGCGCTATAAGCGTTTTTTGGCGGACGTTGAGTTGCCATCCGGCGAAGTTGTTGTGGCGCACTGTGCCAACTCCGGCTCAATGCTGGGCTGCAAAGCGCCGGGTAGCACGGTATGGCTCTCACCCAACACAAACCCCAAGGCCAAGTTGAACTGGCGCTGGGAGATGCTGGATGTGAATGGGGCGCTTGTGGGCATCAATACAAGCAGGCCAAACGCGATTGTTGAAGAAGCGATCCTGAACGGCGATATTGCTGAGCTTTCAGGCTATCGGTCCCTGCGCCGCGAGGTAAAATATGGCACGGCGAGCCGGATCGACATACTGCTCGAAGACCCGCAAAACACAGATGCAGCTCAGAAGTGTTATGTCGAGGTCAAGAATGTCACCCTGCGGGTAGAGGATGAAGCCCAGTTCCCTGATAGTGTGACGACGCGGGGCGCCAAACACCTGCGGGAGTTGATGGATATGGTGGCCGAAGGGCACCGTGCGGTGATGGTATATCTGGTCCAGCGTGGGGACTGTGAGGTATTCGCGCCCGCCGCACATATTGACAAGGTTTACGCAGAGACGTTAGGGGAAGCGGCAAAAGCTGGCGTGGAACTGCTGTGTTACACTTGTGACTTGAGCGAAGAGGCGATCAATGTTGCCGGAACGCTTCCCATTCGGCTTTGAGCCTCGTACAGTGCGAGTAATGATACTGCCGAGATGGCGGATAAGGATTGAACGATGAACTATGTTGACGCGGTAGATGTTCCGGAAGCCCGCACAGGTGCAATAAAAATTCATGGGCCGGAGGCCTTTGATGGCATGCGGGCTGCGGGTAGGCTGGCTGCTGAAGTACTGGATTATATCACGCCGCATGTGAAAGCCGGGATAACGACCGAGGAGTTGGACCGACTGTGCCACGAATTTATCGTTGACCATGGGGCCGTGCCTGCGCCGCTGAACTACCGAGGCTTCCCAAAATCAATCTGTACCTCCATCAACCATGTTATCTGCCACGGCATTCCGGGGCCTAAGAAACTTAAGGATGGTGACGCCCTTAATATCGATGTGACGGTTATTCTTGATGGCTGGTACGGCGATACAAGCCGCATGTTTTTTGTGGGTAAGCAGAAACTGCTGGCGGAACGGCTCTGTCAGGTCACTTTTGAGGCTATGTGGAAGGGTATTGAAGCGGTAAAGCCGGGCGCACGCCTTGGTGATATCGGCCATGCCATTCAGCAACATGTGGAAGCGCACCGCTATTCAGTTGTGCGGGACTTTTGTGGCCACGGTATCGGGCGTGTGTTCCATGATGAGCCAAGCGTGATGCATTTTGGCCGCCCAGGTACCGGGCCAGAGCTACGCCCTGGCATGTTTTTTACCATTGAACCGATGGTGAACGCGGGCAAGCCGGGGTCAAAAATCCTGGCGGACGGCTGGACAGCTGTCACGCGGGACAAGACCCTTTCGATGCAGTTTGAGCACACTTTGGCAGTAACGGAAGACGGCTATGAGGTCTTCACCAAGTCGCCAAAGGGTTGGTTCTGCCCGCCCTATGACACCGCTGGATAAGCCGGAGGCTGGATGGGGGATCAAGCCAAGGTACAAAGTCATGTGAACGGGCACAGGGCACGCCTTCGGGAACGATTCCTGAAAGGCGGCGCAGATGCGCTCGCAGACTACGAACTGCTGGAACTGATCCTGTTTCTCGCGATCCCGCGGCGGGACGTGAAACCGCTCGCGAAAGACCTGATCGAACGCTACGGCAGTTACGCAGGCGTGCTTAGCGCTGACGTTGAAAGCTTACGCGCGGCCCCCGGGCTTGGGGACACGGCGGTGGCGGCTATCAAATCCGTACAGGCGTCTGCACTCAGGCTCGCGCGTGCGGGCGCCAGCACCCGGCCCGTGATGTCCAACTGGTCGGCCGTGACGGATTATCTGCAAGGTGCCATGGCCCATATCCCGCGGGAACAGTTCAGGGTGCTATTTCTTGACCGGAAGAACGCCCTTCTGAAAGACGAGGTGTTAAGCGACGGCACTATTGATGAAGCGGCCGTCTATCCGCGAGAAGTTGTAAGGCGTGCGCTTGAACTTGATGCCACGGCACTTATACTTGTACACAACCACCCGTCTGGTGACCCGACACCCAGCAGGGCAGACGTGGTGATGACAAAAAATATCATTGATACCTGCGAACGGATCGGCATTCGTGTGCATGACCATATAATCGTAGGGAAAACAGGCCAATCCAGCTTTAAAGAGCTTGGCTTAATGTAGATTTAAAAACTCCGCGATACTGTAACGCGGGTATGGGACGGAACATACGGGGCAGGGCACCAGGCCTCGCCGTCTAACGATTGAGAGATACATGTATTGGGAACAAGTAAATTCAACCCGTGAAGCCCTTGAGGACCTGCCTATTTCTGCGAAGGTTGTGCTGATGTCTGCGGACGGCAAAGCCCTTGTGATGCGCAAAGATAGCGGCCTTTTTGACCTGCCGGGCGGCAAGGTGGAATCAGGCGAAGACCTTTTTGAGGCGCTTAAGCGCGAGGTGAAGGAAGAAACCGGCCTTAAGGTCAAGAAGGTTGAATTTATCTCCAGCTGGGTAAAGCACCACCCGACGCTTGGTGACCGGTTGATGCTGGTTTTCAGTGGCCGCCTGAAAAAAAAGGCGAGCGACATAAATATTTCACTATCCAGCGAGCATAACTGGGCAGAATTTAAGGGTGCAAAGGGCACCTTTAAGTTTAAGGATATTCCACCTGGTTATGCCAATGCGTTGCATATCTGTTTCGCCCGCTTTGGCAAGCTATAGCGAATGAAGGTCTATCTTGTACGAGATCGAACGTAAATTCCTGGTCGATAAGGCGCGGCTGAAGCTACCGAGAAAATTCAAATCTATCGAACAGGGATACCTGATGCGTGCGGAAGGGCGTTCCTTGCGTGTACGTAAGGTAGAAGGCAGCTATATCCTCACGCTCAAGATCGGTAAAGGCGCGCGGCGGGTAGAAATTGAACGCCCGCTCAGCAAGGCTGAAGGGTCGGCACTCCTCATGCAGTCGCTGGACCCTCTCATCATCAAGAAGCGGTATGCGGTTAAGCATGGCGGCCATGTGTGGGACGTTGATGTCTTCAAGGGCGAGAACAAGGGACTTGTGCTGGCCGAGGTGGAGCTCGACGATGAGGATGAGGCTTTTGAGAGGCCTGACTGGGTAACCCGCGAGGTGACGGGGGACCGTTTGTTCCAGAACTCAACCCTTGCGACGCACCCCATCTCCATGTGGCGGGATGCGTTTGAGGAGTTCTGTCAGCCTGTGGTTGCTGAGTGATCTAATCCGCGTAACGCGCTGCAATTGCTTCAAGGCGTTTGTCTATATCCGCGCGACTATACCAGCGTCCTGCCGCCATCACCCCTGCCTGTTTGGTGAGGTTGAGGGCATCTTCGCGGGGGTCTGCGTCCAGGAGGATAAGGTCGGCCCGTGCGCCTGGTTTGATGGTGCCAAAGCTGTCCTTGTCGCTGAAGTATCTGCCCGGTGCTGCGGTGCCAATTTCGAGGATTTGCGCTGGTGTGAGGCCAGCATCAATCATCACCTCAATCTCCCGCCAGATAGAAAAGCCGGGCACCGAGAAGGTCTGCGGTGCATCGCTGCCCATGGCGAGGTTTACACCAGCGTCCCCAAATGCTTTGAGGAGGCGCTGCCGGTTCTTGGTGACGAGCGCGCTCGGGCGTGCGGCTATCGCGGTTTGACGCCAGCGTTCAAGCGCCGCTTTGGGGATATAGGCGTTCTCTGGCCGGTCGGTAAGTTTTTGAACTTCTGTGTCGGTTAGAGCGTCGCCATTTCCTGTGCCACTATAAAATGTGTTGAAAAGCGCCTGGGTGGGCACAACCCATGTGCCGCTTTCTTTTGTGATGGTCACGGCTCGCGCCAGATCTTCCGCCGTCAACTCGCGTGTATCACCGCCAAGCCATCCGATATATCCATCCATATGGTCCACGGATATCTGACCCGCTTTCAGGGCTCGCTCAATGCCAACATCTGCGGGCACATGTCCGCCAAAGGGGTAGCCAAGGTCGTTTGCGGTAGTCGCAATCGCATCATATTCCGCTTGTGTGAGGCCGGGGTGGATTTTCTGCAGGTCCCAGCCCGCTGCCGCATACCGTTTGGTTTTCTCGACACCTTCCTCAACCGAGTTTACCGAATTGCCGTTCAGGCTTGGTGCCGCCAAGTACAAGGTTGGGCCTGCGATCTCGCCGCTACTGATACGGTCCCGCATAGCAAACTGCCCCGGGTCCCCCAGCATGCCGCGTACCGTGGTGACACCGCCCGCGAGATAGAGAAACAGGGTTTCTTCCGTCTGTTCTTTATCCCAACTGGCAGGGGGGAGGTGGCCGTGCATTTCAGTGAGACCGGGGATGAGGAATTTGCCCGTGCCGTCAATAATCGTCAGGTCTTCAGTGAAGGGGCGCGGGGCAGCATCGCTGGTGACAGCAATAATGCGGTCACCTTCCACATGCACAGCCATACGGTCGATGGCTTTGCCGCTGACTTCGTCAATAATCGTCACATTCGTGAAGACGGTGGTGGCGCTACAATGAAGCGTGATCAGAAAGCTGAGGCCGAGTGCAATAAGTGCGCGCATGAAAAAATCTCCCTCCCATAAGTTGTGATTATGCTCGCGGGCGGGAAAGAGGCTGTCAAGGGAACTTGCGATGAGCCGAGCTTTCTGCTAGCAGAGCGGCAGTTTTTAGATATTTCTTTCTGTGTGAGGAGCGCGCCCCATGATCCCTCGTTATGCCCGCAAACAAATGACCGACATTTGGGAGGCAGAAAACCGCTTCCGTATCTGGTTCGAGATTGAAGCTCATGCGTGTGACGCAAACGCAAAACTTGGCCGTATACCGGAAGCCGCCGCGAAAGCCGTGTGGGAGCGGGGCCAGTGGGAAATCGACCGCATTGACGAGATCGAGCGTGAAGTGAAGCATGATGTGATCGCTTTCCTCACCAATCTGGCTGAGCATGTGGGTGACGAAGCGCGCTTTGTGCACCAGGGCATGACCTCGAGCGATGTGCTTGATACGTGTTTGTCTGTTCAGTTGATGCAAGCGGCGGATATCATCATTGATGACCTTGAAAAGCTGCTGGTGGTCCTGAAACGCCGCGCGGAAGAGCATAAATACACCGTTTGTATTGGTCGCAGCCATGGCATTCACGCAGAACCTGTAACCTTTGGCCTCAAGATGGCGCAGGCATATGCTGAGTTTGACCGCTGCCTTGAGCGCATGAAAATAGCCCGCAAGGAAGTAGCGACCTGCGCGATCTCTGGTGCTGTTGGCACATTCGCCAATATCGATCCTTATGTGGAAGAGCATGTGGCCGAGAAAATGGGCCTTGAGATTGAACCTGTATCAACGCAGGTGATCCCACGCGACCGCCACGCCATGTATTTTGCGGTACTTGGTGTGATTGCGAGCTGTATTGAGCGGCTTTCTGTTGAGGTTCGTCACCTTCAGCGTACGGAAGTTTTGGAAGCGCAGGAATATTTCTCCAAAGGCCAAAAAGGCTCTAGCGCCATGCCGCACAAGAAAAACCCCATCCTCACAGAAAACCTTACCGGGCAGGCGCGCTATATCCGCGCTATGGCGATCCCGGCGATGGAAAACGTGGCCCTGTGGCATGAGCGGGATATCTCCCACTCAAGTGTCGAGCGCTATATCGGCCCTGATGCGACCATCGCGCTAGATTTCAGCCTCGCGCGCCTCACCAATGTGATGGATCAGCTTCTGGTGTACCCAGACAACATGCTGGATAACATGAACAAGATGGGCGGCCTTCCGAACAGCCAGCGTGTGCTTCTTGAGCTGACGCAAGCGGGCGTGAGCCGCGAGGATGCTTACCGCCTCGTGCAAGCCAATGCGATGAAAGTTTGGGAAAGCCGGGGTGAGTTGCAGCTTCTTGACCTTCTGAAGGCCGACGAAACTGTGACGAGCAAGGTGTCTGAAGCAGAGCTTGAGGAGCTGTTCAACATGGATTACCACACCAAACATGTGGACACGATTTTCAAGCGTGTGTTTGGCGAATAGCCCACCTCTATATCGAGCGTATGAAAAAGGGCGGCCAAATTGGGCGCCCTTTTTACATTTCGGGTCAGGAGCTCTATTTAAGGGCGTTACGGAGAAACGCGCGCACGGATGTGATGTACAGCTCTTCATTATCGCCCATGGTGGCATGCCCTGCGTTTGGCACGATCAGCGTTTGTGCGCCTTCAACCATGCCAGCATATTTTTTGCAGCTTTTTGGGGCAGCCTCATCAAATTCGCCACAGATCATCTGGGTCGGTACATTGATGTTCGGAAGCCTTTCACTGACATCATAGTCCTTCAGTGTGCCGGGCGCGAAAAACTCAGATGGCCCCCACATATATTCATACATTGCCTTGTTGCCCTTGGGGCCGTCGGTGCGGTAGCGGCTTTGGCGACATCCCTCCGTGCGGCACATATGACGTTTGTAGAACTCCGCTTCTGCGGCGCGGTATTCTTTGGTGTTGGTGGTGCCGTTTGCTTCATGGTGGCGAATGGTGGCAGCCACATCCTTCGGTAGCTGGTCAATCCATATCTGGTTATCTGCAAGCCATTGGTGTGTGGAAATCAGCGGGCTTGAGAGGATTGCGGCCCTCAAGCCTTCAGGGCGCCTGACGGCATATTCTGCAGCCAGCGTGCCACCCCAACTGTGGCCTGCGATAATCACTTCCTGCAGCCCGAGCTTGGCGCGGATCTGGTCGATCTCTCCGACAAAATGCTCGACTGTCCAGCCGTCACGACCCTCAGGCCGGTCTGAGTTGCCGGTGCCAAGCTGGTCATACAGGATCACCGGGTATTCATCCGCGAGTGCCACGTAAGGCATGTTGGAGCGGTGCGTACCGCCGGGGCCACCATGCATCATGATAATGGCAGGTTTTTTGCCCAAGTGTTCGCTGCCGTTCAGCCGGTACCAGATGCGCCCGCCGTCAACCTCAATATAACCCGCGATCTCAGGGTCCTGATGCGCGAACGAGGGGTTCGTGAAAGCCAGGAGGGCAAATAGTCCGGTGACAAGCAGGCGCCGCATGGGGTTTCCTCTAGCTGAGTTGGGCGGCGTGGTGCCGCAAATGGTCTTCAATGAAGGTGGAGATGAAGAAATAGCTGTGGTCATAGCCCGCATGTTTGCGGAGCGTGAGCTTCTGCCCTGCCTTTTGGCATGCGGCTTCAAATAGCTCTGGCTTCAGTTGGCCTTCAAGGAAGTTATCCGCAAGGCCTTGATCAATCAGGATTTCCGTATCTACGGCGCCAAATTTTTCCATGAGGGCACAGGCATCATAGTCAGCCCATGCTGTGCGATCAGCGCCAATATAGCCTGTGAGCGCCTTCTCGCCCCATGGGCAGTTCATCGGTGAGACAATGGGCGCAAAGGCTGAGACAGATTTATAGCGGCCCCGGTTTTTGAGGAAAATTGTGAGCGCGCCGTGCCCGCCCATGGAATGGCCGGTGATGCCTTGGGCTGCCATATCTGCCGGGAATTTGTCAGCAACAAGCGCGGGTAGTTCTTCCGTTATGTAGCTATACATCCGGAAGTTCTTTGCCCATGGCGCCACCGTGGCATCCACATAAAACCCAGCGCCTTTGCCGAAATCATACCCATCATCATCCGGCACTTCATCGCCGCGCGGGCTGGTGTCAGGGCAGATGACCATAAGCCCGAGCTCGTTCGTGGCGCGCTGGAAACCGGCTTTTACCGTTGCATTGTCTTCCGTGCAGGTGAGGCCGGAGAGGTACCATAACACCGGCACCCGGCCCTCACGCGATTGCCGGGGCGAGAAGACGGAGAACCGCATCTCGCACCCAAGCGTCTCCGAGGTGTGTTTATAGTATCCCTGTACACCGCCAAAACAGGCAGTCTCTGATATAACCTCAAATGTCATCAGTACATCACCACTGAGCGGATGGACTTGCCTTCGTGCATCAGGTGGAAAGCGTCGTTGATCTTATCAAGCGGCATGGTGTGGGTGATCAGGTCGTCAATATTGATTTTGCCGTCCATGTACCAATCCACGATTTTGGGCACATCGGTGCGACCGCGCGCGCCACCAAAGGCGGTGCCGCGCCATACGCGCCCGGTAACCAACTGGAAGGGGCGGGTGGAGATTTCCTGCCCTGCGCCAGCCACACCAATGATGATGCTTTCACCCCAACCTTTATGGCAGCATTCAAGCGCCTGCCGCATCGTGTTCACGTTGCCGATGCACTCAAAGCTATAGTCTGCGCCGCCGTTTGTGAGGTCCATAATGGCCTGCATCACGTCGCATTCTTTGGGGTTGATGAAGTCTGTCATACCAAACTGGCGGCCCATGGCTTCACGGTCGTTATTGATATCAACACCGATGATTTTATTGGCGCCAACCATGCGCGCGCCCTGAATTACGTTGAGGCCAATGCCACCAAGGCCAAACACGACCACGTTTGAACCGGGTTCTACCTTCGCGTCAAACGCCACAGCGCCAACGCCGGTCGTGACACCACAGCCGATGTAACAGATTTTGTCGAACGGGGCGTCCTTCCGCACTTTTGCGAGCGCGATCTCAGGCAGCACAGTGTGGTTCGAGAAAGTGGAACAGCCCATATAGTGCAGGATCGGTTTGCCGTCGATCGAGAAACGGCTGGTGCCGTCCGGCATCACGCCCTTGCCCTGTGTTTCCCTGATGGCTTGGCAAAGGTTGGTTTTGGGGTGCAGGCAATAGTCACACTCTCGGCACTCAGGCGTATAAAGGGGGATCACGTGGTCACCCGGCTTCAGGCTTTTCACGCCTTCGCCAACCTCCAGCACGACGCCCGCGCCTTCGTGGCCCAAAATGGCAGGGAAGGCGCCTTCCGGGTCATCGCCCGAGAGCGTGAATGCATCCGTGTGGCACACACCGGTTGCCTTGATCTCCACGAGAACTTCGCCCGCTTTGGGGCCTTCAAGGTCAACTTCCTCGATGGAAAGTGGTTTCCCCGCGCCCCATGCTACTGCAGCCCGTGTTTTCATGATGGTCCCCTCTATAACTGATGTTTTTCTGTGATCCGATGACCAGATCTGAGTGTACTAAAACCGATTGACCGATTAGAGTGCAACCCTTCTTGAATTCTGGTTTAAAGAATTATGTCAAAGCCTTCAAGAAAACCGCAATAAGACGGGAGAATTTATGCCTGACGACGTTAAAGCTGGCCTGCTTGTTATCGGCGACGAGATACTGTCTGGCCGCACCGAGGACAAGAATATCTCCTACCTTGCCACATGGCTGAATGAGGCAGGTATCCAGCTCGCGGAAGTACGTGTTGTGCCGGACATTGAAGGTGAGATCGCAGATGCGGTGAATGCGCTCAGAGCCCGGTACGATTATGTGTTCACAACGGGCGGTATTGGCCCAACCCATGATGACATAACGGTCGATAGTATTGCGGCTGCCTTTGGCGTTCCTGTGGTGACCCATAAGGAAGCCTATGCCCGGATGGAAGCCTATTATGGCGCAGAGAATTTCACGCCAGCCCGGCAGCGCATGGCGCGTGTGCCCGCAGGGGGCGAGTTGGTAGACAACCCGGTCTCCATAGCGCCCGGCATTCGCATTGAGAATGTCTTCATTCTTGCGGGTGTGCCCAAGATTATGCAGGCGATGCTTGAGGATTTGCGTCCGCTCCTTAAGGGCGGGCGAAAGGTCTGGACGCAGGCGCTCACCATCCATGTGGCGGAAAGCAAAATCGCTGATGGCCTTGGTGCGCTGCAGGCGGCACACGGCGGTGTAAGCATCGGCAGTTATCCGTTTTATCATGCGGGTGTTGGCGCGCAGGTGGTGATCAGAAGCCCCGATCAGGCGGCGGTCAGCACAGCGATGGACGCGCTTCGTACCTTCTGCCGTGAGAACGCCTTTGCAACTGAAGGTCCGACAGAAATCGAATAACGACCTATGCGAGGCTAGGGTGATGGCCTTGACGTGGTGTACCGTCTCAGTGACCGGTCGAATATTTTCCGATTGCGGTCTAATTTAACCAGTGCCTTTTCATATTCGGCCAGATGATGGTTTTCAGCTATCCAGGTTTCCAGCCGTCTCACTGCATCAGCAATTTTTTGCTTGCTGTCGTTCGCGGGAAATAGTTCGAACCCAGCGGGGTGTGCGGCGACGACACTTTGGTTCCGCTTCTTCCAGATAGTGTTTTGATGCTTGGTGAGCAGATCCAGATACTGTGAAGGCATTGATTTCTTCGTGTAACTTGAATGCTTCAGGAAGCGCATCGCCATCTGACCCCGGCTTTCCATATTTTTAAACATGAGCGGCAGCGGAACATCGCATATGAGCATGGCTTTGGATTGTTTGTGAATAGCAACGCCCGGGTAGAGGGGGGCGAGATTGGGCAGAAAGCTGTTGGGGTAGGTTTCCCATTGGTAATAGGTGGATGCCACATCGAAATACTGTTCAAAACTATCAATGTTCTGAAAATTGGTCTGCGCGAGTGGAAGGATTTCCAATTTCGGTTTTGTGGTCACTACCGTGTCGTTTGATGCGTCGAGATAGTAGCTGCCAACTTGAATAGCATTCTGAAAATAGGGGCCATGGGTAAGTTCGCCCCAGATTTTACGGAATAGACCACCTTCATGTATGAAGGTCCGGAGTTCGGTAAAGTGTCCTTGGCCTGCGTTTGGGTTCTTGAGGCTGGTGTGAAGGCTGTTCCAGACCATATCGCGAATGCGCTCGCAAAAGCCGTAAGGATACATCTTGATATCAATCAACCCGGCGAGATGATCGGCCTGTGGCTCGCTATGGGCTTTTGCCTTTAGTGTTTCGAAATGTTCGTCAATCCTCGCACGTATTTTGGCTATTCCCGCCATGATGTTTTCGATGTTCGGCGTCAGAAACCTGTCAGATAGCATCTGTTGTTGCTTATTTGGGCCGATGCAATCAAACGCGTGAGCTTGCGGGAATCTTATTGTCATAGGGCGGGTGGTAGGTCCTGATGTTGACGAAACCGATATCTGGCAACCATAGAATATAAGCATCCCAGACGCTGACATCTATCTCTTGTTTAAGAATGCACAACAAATGTCTGCGTCGGAGCAGAAGGGCGTTGTCCTCGTGGATTTATTTGGTTTATAAGGCCATCTGTTCCTGCCGCATGATCATGTGCCCGCATGGTGGAATTGGTAGACACACAAGACTTAAAATCTTGAGACCGTATGGTCGTACCGGTTCGAGTCCGGTTGCGGGTACCACTTACCAAATCGCTACAGCACGTCTTTCAGCGCCTGTTTCACGAGGCGTACATATGTTTGTGTACCTGCAAGGTAAAGCACATCGGGCTGATGGGTGCGAATGTACTGCTTAACCGTTTCATGCATGCGTTCAGGGGCGTTGAATGCCAGTTCGCACAGGAAGGCGGGGGTGTTTTTCGCCTTGGCGTAGTTCAGGTATCCGCGTGTGCCGCTAAGGGCTATCTCCCTGCAATGCAGCCCCTGCCTGTTCCACAGGTCGAGCAACTGGTCCCGATCTTTATCGTCTGGTAGGGAGGCGAGTACATGGGTGTTACGGCCTTTGAATTGTGCAGCGTATAGCCGTTCATCAGCTGATGAGGCGCTGATGATCGCTTCAATGAGAACACGGCATCCTGATAGTTTAGTCCACAGGAAGGAGGGGGATTTTGGCTCGATACCACTGCCTGAGAGTTTTGAGCCGTGTCGTGCGAGGTATTCGCTTGCGGCGGTTCTTGCGAGCTGGTCATTTTTTATGAGCCATAGTGGCAAGCGAGTATCGACCTTCTCCGGCAATAGCTGCGCAACCGGGCAATGGATGACGGATGGATAGGTGTTCGCGATGCCCGGCGGGCAAACCAATAGATCAGAGTTCTTGCTGACCGAGAGCTTGTCGGCTGCGATGTCGTCCAGCGTCGGCCCGAGGTTGGTGGCATGCTCCAGAAAAATACTGGTGACCACACTCACGGTGCTTTCAATCTGGCCAACTTCATCGAACTTTGCACCGCGGCCGGTTTCAAGCACATAATGGTCGACATCTTCCCTGGCGAACCAGGCCAGCGCGATCAGCATGAAAACACCGGACGGGGAGAGATACCCATCAGCACCGGTAGTGCGTAGTATGCCCGCAAGTTCGGGGCGAAGCTCGTTATAGAGCGATATAAAAACGTTTTCCGTTATCGGCACACCGTTTATTTGCATACGGTCGAGGTGAGTGAACTCTTCCGGCGAGACAAGGAGCCCGACTTTGTCGCTCGGCAAAGCGCGATGCAGATACGCCGCAATAAGCCTGCTTGTGGTGCCTTTGCCTTTGCTGCCTGTAATACGGATGGTGCGGTCACGCGCGGGTAGATATGTGAGGGCATCTGCCAGAGCAATCAAATGGTGCGGGTTTCGAAATTCGCGGTCATACCGTCCCACATGCTGGCTCTTCACCCGCATATATGACGCGAAAATCTCGTCAAGCACCTCATCCATCGATTGCAAATCAGCCATGATATCCACGCACCAAATGTTGTTCGCGCGCATATTCCGTATCTGCTCTCTTTAAATCAAGGGCGCAGTGTATATTCAGACGTTCAGGCGTCCATGCTCCCTATAATCAGCATTACCTTGAGGACCTCTGAACGGTTAAAACGCAGTTCCTTTGCAGGGTTGAACTGTTGCGCAACCAATGTGTCGCCGTCCCACTTCTCAAACTGTTTGATCAGGCCTTTATGGCCAGCCATCTCAATAAGCACAAAACGGCCCTTCCTTGGCGCTTTGTGCGGGTGGATATAAACAAGGTCGCCCGCCTGATACTTTGGCACCATGCTGTCGCCGGTTACATAAACCGCGAAGGCGTCGTCTATACCGTCAAGCGCGGTTGGCCTTGATGTCCAGTCGATCGCCCCTTCTTCCATCACGATGTTGCCGTCATTTCCGCCCTGGGCCCTGCCCAATATGGGGAGGTCTTTCCGCCCGCGTGAAAACCAGTTCTTGTGGTGATGGCTGAAGGAAATTGTTGGTAAGGCTGGGCTTTTGGGTTGTGCCTTGACGCTGCCACTCACAGGCTGGCTGTTGATGTTGTGTGAAGCGAGCTGCCGCTGCCGCCGGACGGGCTTTAGATGGTTGCGCATATTTGTTCTCCTTTTGTTCTATTATGCAGATTTAGCGATGCCGATAAAGCGCAAAAGTTGTAAAGATGTGTTTTTCTGGGAAACAGGCCCATCGACTTAGATATCCTTCATATTGCTCATCCTAACGGACACTGTTACGGTTCAGCGTGGGGTAGCCGGGGGCGGCAACTGTATGGAAAATAGAAACAGTTTGAAGTTGGATAGATTGGCGCCGCTTTTTGGTGCCTTGGCTCCTGTGGTGTTGGAGCTTAACGGTGACGGGGAGATTGTCGCTACAAGAGGCAATGTAGAGCGACACTTGGGTGCGGATGCAGGTGCGGTTTGTGGTCAGGCATTTTCTCGATATCTCCACCCTAAAGATGGGCCCATCTGGAAACTGGCGCTGCACAAGTTGAAGTCTGCACCTCATGTCGGGCCATTGCCGCTTAGGGTGGTGAAAGATGACGGTGCCACCGGTTCGATCGAGCTGCACTGTGTCAAAGATCAGCAAGCCGGCTCGATCTACATGTCCATCGCCCCATTTCATGGCCAGCTCTCGTTCGGCGAGAACAGACGGCCTGGCTCAAGCGCGCCGCGGCAGTTTTCCAAGGAAGATTTTGGCGAGTTGGCAAAAAGGCTTTCCGCTTATGCCGAGGGTGTCGGGGGCAATGTGGTGGATGCCTTGTTGAAGCTTGCGGGGCTGGATAGCAAAAATTCAGAGCACGCGGCTGAGGCCAGCCTCTGGGCCTTACATCGTTTGCTGAGCGACGCGGCCTCAGATAGCGCTGCTGCGGCGCTATCTGACGTAAAACGAAAAGCGCACGCCGAGGATCACGGGCATGGGGAAGATAAAAAGGTAGCAGAAGAAGCCGCAAACAAGGGTTTTACAAGTGCGGTGCGGGGAGCCTTCATCCAAGGCCGGAACGAAGCAAACTATGTGACAGTTGCCGGTGCGGACGGGATTTCCGAAGCGGATGCTGTGAAAGCTGCTGTGTATGCCATGAAGCGGGCCGCAAGTTCAAAACAAGTCACGACAATGCAGGCGCTGACCGGCGGATATGAAAAACGGCTGGAGCGTGTGAAGGAGCAATTGAGAGCTTTTAAGCTGATTGTACTTCAGGAAAAATTTGATGTGGCACTTCAGCCTATCGTGAATATCCATGACGGAAGCCTACATCATTTTGAAGCTTTGGCGCGGTTTGATGGCCAGTATTTTGCTGGCTCGCCATTTGAGTTTATGTGTTTCGCGGAAGACGTGGGCGTCATTCACGAATTTGATCTTGCGATGACCCTGAAGGTGGTGTCGCTGATCAAGCGCATGCGTAGGATAGGGTACAATATCGCTGTCGCGGTGAATATTTCCGGACACTCCATCCAGTCGCAAGGGTTCTTACGGCATTTCTTTCGTGTGCTGGAGGACTGTAGCGATATCCGTGACCAATTGATGTTTGAGCTTACCGAATCTAGCCAGATTGATGATCTCGAGACCACGAACCGTATCCTCAGGCGTATCCGGGATTTTGGCCACAAGGTGAGCCTGGACGATTTTGGTGCGGGCGCGGCAGGGCTTCAGTACTTGAGGGTGTTGAAGGTTGATTGTGTTAAAATCGATGGTGTTTACATCCGCAAAGGCCTTGAGGATGCTGAAAACCGCTCTTTCCTCCGCTCCATAGCGGAACTCTGCAACGGCCTTGGTATCGAGACCGTAGGGGAGTGCGTTGAGAATGAAACACAGCGCCGGTTCCTTGAGGAGATAGGCGTGAAATATGCACAAGGGTGGCTCTACGGTAAACCTGCGCCTGTGGATGAGGTTCTGCATTTTTTTGACAGAACCTAAAGTCTCTTTCTAGCCGTGTTTTCCTGAACGGTTGTTCCCTGCGTTGCTAACTTCCTTATTTGGCACAGCTTTTGCTTTTTCTCTTGTGAGCCAGCAGGTTATTGCGCCGATGGCTGTGTGATCAGATGAATGAGAAAGAGCGCTAAGTTTATGCTTTTCAAAGAGAAAAGACTTCAGGGTACCAACGCTGCGAAGGAAGAGATTTGCCTTCCTGTGATCAGGTTTACCCGGTTGCGCTTGGCAGCTGCGGCACTATTTGCCTTCTCAGTACCGGGTGAGATGATGGAGGTATGCCATGACGCTTAATGGAATCCTAACCACATCCCTGAGCGGTCTGTTCACCAACCAGTCCGCCATCCGCGTAACGTCAAACAACATCGCCAACGTGAATACTGAAGGCTACTCGCGGTTGCGGGTGTCAACTGAGGCGAATGTGCTTCAGGGGGCGTCCGCTGGCGTCAATATCTCTGAGATCGAGCGGGTGGTTGACCGCTTCCTCGAGAGTGCACTGCGCACGGCGGGTTCAAATACCGCAGAATTTTCAGTTCAACGCGAGTTTCATGACCGCTTGCAAGGTGTGCTGGGCGACCCGGCGTCTAACAGCTCACTCTCAGCTCGTATGGATCAGGTCTTCCAGGCGATGGCTGATTTGGCTTTGAACCCTGCGGATGTTCTCCGGCGGCAGCAAATGCTGTCCGAGGTGGAAAGCTTCACGAGCCAGATCAATCTGTTTCATGAGCAAATTCAGACACTGAGGGCCGACGCGAGCCAGCAGATATCAGAGACAGTGACCGAGATTAACACTGAGCTTCAACGGATTGCCGAGCTTAACCCACTTCTCGTGCGTCAGCGCGCGCTGGGCGAGGAAACAGGCGGCCTTGAAGGGCAGTTGGCGCAGGCGCTTGGCAACTTGTCAGAGTTGATTGATATCAAGGTGGATCGCGCGCCTTCCGGTGGAGTGACGGTCACGACCCAGTCGGGCTACCCGCTTTACGATTCATCCCTGTTGCAGCTTGAGTATGACGCGCCGGGTATTGTTGATCCGGGGACTGACTTCCCGCCTATTAACATTTTCCGGGTTGATGCAGAGACGCTTGAGCAGAAATCCTCAAGCCGTGATCTGGCTTCTCATATTCGGTCAGGCAAGCTTGCTGGGCTTATAGAAATGCGGGACAAGCAACTCGTTGATTTGTCACTCTCGCTTGGTGAGATGTCAGGCAGGTTGATGGATGAATTTAATGCGATCCACAACCAGTTTACGGCTGTGCCACCACCCAATGAGCTGACAGGCAAGCAGACTTTCGTTGATGGTGCACAGCAAACCGGCTTTTCCGGTATCGTGACCTTTGCTGTTGTTGATGCGGACAACGAACTTGTGCAGTCCGTTACAGTTGATTTCGATTCCGCGCCCCCTGCAGACTTTGATGCTTTGGTTAGCCAGGTGAATACCGCGCTTGGCGGGGCAGGGACGCTGGCACTTACCAATGGGGTGATGAGCTTTACGGCAACAAACGCGGCTCACGGTGTTGCGATTGCCGATGATGCGTCAGCACCGAGCGATCGTGGCGGTCGTGGCTTTAGCCACTTCTTTGGCATGAATGACTTGATGTCTGCCGGTGCAAGTGGTGTTTACGATACCGGTCTTGATGGGTCGGAAGATCACAATATGGGGTCGACCGAAAGCACAACCTACCGGGTGGTGAATGCGTCGGGTGCCGAGATTGCCACGGTTTCAATTCCGGTGGGGTCGACCACAAGCTATAGCGATATCATCACAGCGATGAATAGCGGCGCCACCGGGCTTGGCAACTATTTCAACTTTACATTGGGTTCAAATGGCGAGCTAACCTATTCGGAAACAGCGAACTATACCGACCTCAAGCTCGAGGTTGTGTCAGATACGACCGACATCAATGGCACGGGTATCAGCTTCACCGAGGCTTTCGGTATTGGAGACCAGCACAAGGCCAATGCAGCGAGTGATGTGAAGATTGATGCCGCAATTAAGGCTGACCCCAACCTCCTCGCGCTCGCGGTATTTGATACCACAGGGGCGATCGGTGATGTTGTCCTGACAGACGGTGACCAGCGCGGTGCTCTTGCGTTCCAGAAGCTGGAGACAAGCCTCGTGAGTTTCTCCGCCGCAGGTGAGTTGAAGGCCAGCAATGTGACCCTCAGCCAATATGTGGCGCGTTTCCTCGGGAACGCGGGCCTTCAAGCGCAGCGAGCCCAGAACCTGGAAGAAGACAATATCGCCTTGCAGCAGGAAGTGGCGCAGCGCAATGCGGATGTGTCCGGTGTGAATATGGACGAAGAATTAGCCAATCTGGTGGTCTACCAGAACGCCTATAGTGCGGCGGCTCGTGTGCTTTCAAGCGTGCAGGAGCTGTACGACAACCTTCTGGCGGTGGTGTAAGGAGAAGATAGATGGTTCGAGTTTCTTCTTTTGGGCAGCAGCAGCTTCTGATCAGAAGTATCATGAACAACCAGCAAAAGCTGTTTGATGGCCAACGCCAGATCGCGACCGGTAAAAAGACAGATGAATATCGTGGTCTTGCAGGTGAAACCGGTACAGTTCTTGGCGCGCGGTCCTTCAAATCACGGGTTGATACTTACCAGCAAACTATCGCGACCATCCGGGGCAAGCTGGATGCCAATGATGTGCAGCTTGAGGGTATCCTCGGCGCCATGGACAAAATGAAAGAAACTATCCAGACCACGCTCGCGAACGGGCAGGCGGAAGGTTTCTCCGAAATGCTTGGGCAGACGTTCAAGTTTGTCGTGAACTCGCTGAACACCAACTTTGACGGCACCTATCTGTTCTCTGGCGCGAAAACGGGCTCACAGCCTGTTAATGTGGCTGATCTGCCAGCACTTGCCGGGCTCGGTTCTGTAGCCGAGGCGTTTGACAACGGCAATGTGGCGTTTGAAGCCCGCATTGCAGATGGTGTTGACCTTGAGTTTGGTTTGCTCGCCGATGATGTCGCGGGCGGCATCTTTCAGGAGATGCTGGACCTCTATGATTTTGATGTGAATACGGAAGAATTTCAGGGCGAGCTATCGCAAGCGCAGTTTACCTTCCTTCAGGGGCAGCTTGCGTCCCTTGATACAGCGATCGATAATCTGCGCCAGATTCACGTGTCAAATGGCCTCGCCTATGAACGCCTTGAGGTGGTTGATGACCAGCACGCGGACACGGCCGTTTTCCTTGAAACGTTCATCTCTGACCTTGAGGACGTTGATATCGCGGAGGCGGTGACCCGGCTCAATAACGATCAGGTTGCGCTTGAGGCATCGTACCGCGCTATCGGGTCCTTGTCGCAGCTGTCGCTCCTCAATTTCCTGTAACATTGGCCCCGAACATCGTTGCAATTCCTGCTCCTCAATATAGATTGGGCGTCCCTGACGTTTGAGGAGGCATGATGCCGGTTTCTGCTGAAGAATTTCGCAATGGAATGCGCCGCCTTGGTGGTGCGGTGAATATTGTCACTGCGGCAGACGGTGACGTTTGGGCAGGCTTGACCGCAACAGCGGTGACGTCCCTGTCCGCAGAACCGCCGCGCCTGTTGGCATGCATCAACCGGCAAGGGGTAACCTATGACATCGTCTCCAAAGGCCGGACTCTGGGGGTAAATGTGCTTGGGCGCCAGCATCAGGCACTTGCCATGCGGTTTGCAGGCCTCAATGGCGAGCCGGAGACCGAGCGGTTCAATGATGGTGAATGGCTCACAAGCGTGAGCGGTGCGCCACTTCTTGAAAGTGCGCTTGTGAGCTTCGACTGTTCTGTCGAGAGCATATTGGATGCCGGGAGCCACGCCATTGTCATCGGTAATATCGAGACGATCCGCTCAAGCGATACAGAGCTTACTGACCCGCTCTGTTACATTGACGGCAATTGGGCGACACTCACTCCCATCCCGTAAAATTAGGCCATTTACCGGCTTTTTACCCAAATAGGCGATAATTCACTTTCGAGTCGGCAAAAAAAATGCGACTCTCGAATCGCTATATATTGACTCTGCGAATCATTGTGATTCGATATATAGTGTTTTGCGCGGGTTTTTACATAGTGCAGGATTAAGTGTTGGCTCTAAGGTGTTGATTCTTAGTTAAGATTCTATATTCTTATTTCTGCTAGGGGTTTTGGGTCGGGTTTATTCTGGCCCCGCGGGTACAACAACTTGTACCAGAATTAGCCGGGAGACGGTTGTTGGTCAGTAAGGAACTGCAAGAGCTGTTGCTGTTGGCGAGGAATAAATCCTCGGAGGGACGCGCGCGCCTTGTTGAGAATATTACGGACCTGTTTTTGTCGGACGATGGTCGTCTGAGCGAGCATGAACGTGCGTTGATGTCTGACATCCTTGGCAAGCTCGTGAGCCAGGTTGAGGCAGACATCAGGAAAGAGCTTTCCAGTTCACTGTCGCTGTCTGGCGTTGAATTGCCTGAGATCGCAAAGATGCTTGCCAATGACGATATCGAGATTGCCCGGCCACTCTTGGAACGGAGCGCCCTTTTGAAAGACCCAGACCTTATTGAAATTATTCGCATGCGGACGGATGAGCACCGCATGGCCATTGCTATGCGTGATGATGTCTCCGAGCAGGTGAGCAACGCGCTTGTTGAATATGGCAGCGAAGATGTGATTGAAACGCTCCTCAACAATCATGATACGCAAATATCCAAGCGTGCGATGGAATATCTTGTAGCAGAATCTCGCCGTGTAGACCGTTTTCAGGAGCCGCTCCTGCAGCGGTCAGACCTGCCGGGGGATCTGGCTTACCGCATGTATTGGTGGGTGTCGGCGGCGCTTCGCAAACGTATTTTGTCAGATTATGAAGTTGACCCGCTCCTGTTTGAGCAGGCTGTCAGGCGGGCGGCCAGCACAGTCTTGGTTGACCAGGGCGATGAGCAGAGTGCTTACGTGCGGGCTCAAAAGCTTGTGCGCCGGATGGTGGAAAATGGCGAGCTGACAATCCAGTTTTTGGTGAATTCACTGCGGCAACAGCGGGTAGCTGTTTTTGTCGCGGGTCTCGCGGAGTTGGGCGGCGTGAACTTTCGCACCGCGTGGCGCATTTTTACCGATAAGGGCGGCGAAAGCTTTGCCATCCTCGCGAAAGCTGTGGGGATCGACCGCAACCAGTTTACCAGCATTTATCTGCTTGTTGTTCAGGCACGCGAGGGTGGGGCGGCTAAGTCTCCCGGCGTACTGAAAGATATCTTGGCGCTTTTTGATGCCACATCTGAAGCCAATGCAAAGGGAGCACTTCAGGTTTGGCAACGAGACAACGCCTATCAAGAGGCTATTGAAGAATTAGAGAAGGTGGGGTGATGCCGGGCCTATAGGGGGCAATAGGGGCACGCTCGGGAGGAAACCTGAATGAAACTGGAAAATCAGCTGGAAGACCAGAAGGTTGTAGACCTTGCTGGCCGTCGTGGGGGCGGCGACAATGCTGAAGGGGCCTTTGGCGCATCCATCAGCCGTGCTGAACCGCGCTTCACACCGGCCAACGAGCAAGTGCTGGGCCTCGTGGCTCGTATCCTTGTTGACGAATCTCTGCCGTTTTATGTGTGCTCGCTTGACGGCACAGTAATGCATGTGAATGACCATTACCGCACGCTCGATAAAGCGCTTGGCGATATTACGCTTGCGCCCGGTGAAGCGGCGCTTGCGGGCCGGTTCATGGTTCCATCTCTTAAGCCAGTTATCGACGATGTGCTCGCGAGCGACACCACGGTGCGCGCGGAAGAAATCGTCCGCATAGGTGGGCATGAGCGCATCTTCCTTGGCCGTCACACCCCGGTACGGAACGAGCGGGGGGACGTGGTCGCGGTTGCAGGGACATATGAGGACGTGACGGCGCAGGTGCGTGGTATCGAAGAAGCGAACCGCACGCAGGCGCGTTTCCAGGATTTCGCCCGCGCGAGCTCGGACTGGTTTTTTGAATGTGATGCCGACCTACGTATTCGGTCCCTGTCAGACCGGTTTACCGCAATTGTTGGCCAGCCAGCATCGCTTTTCATTGGGTCACGTTTTGAGCAGTTTGGCCGGTTTGAGCCTAACCTTGAAGGCAAGCTCGACGGTGCGCAGGCGATCCGTTCACGCAAACCGTTTCGTGAGCAGCTTTTTGTGATCTCTGAGCCAAGCGGCGAGGAACTCAAGTTTCACCTGTCGGCCGTGCCGGTGTTTGACCGTCAAAGCGGTGATTTCCGTGGATATCGCGGGGTAGGGATGGATGTTACAGGCCGCTACAAGCAGGCCGCTGAGGCAGACCATATCCGCCACAACCTTGAAACGCTCCTGAAGGAGCTGACCCGCAAGAACATGGCGCTTGATGAAGCAACCGTACAGGCCACGAGCGCGCTTCGGGCGAAGAACGAATTTTTGGCGGCTATGAGCCACGAGTTACGCACGCCGCTCAATGCTATCATTGGGTTTGCGGAAGCTTTTGAGCATGAAACCTTCGGCTCGCTCGACAAGTCCTATATGTCCTACGCCACCGATATCCGTAAATCAGGTCAGCATCTTCTCGGGCTTATCAACGATATTCTTGATGTTGCCGTTATCGAAAGCGGCGGTCTTTCACTCTCCATCGACGAGCTGCCGGTTGAGCAGATCATGAGAAAAGCGGTGCAGATGAACAAGGATGCTGCCGCGAAGAAGAAGCTGGATATCTCAGGACTTGATGTAACGACGGATGCGCTGGTGCAGGTGGATGACCGCCGGACCACACAGATATTCGTGAACCTGCTTTCCAACGCCGTGAAGTTCACGCCGGAAGGCGGGAAAATCGGCGCTGAAGTTTCGGTTAATACGTCTGCGGACAAGGTGTCCATCACCGTTTGGGATACCGGCATTGGTATCTCTGAAGAGCATGCAGAACATGTGTTTGAGAAATTCCATCAGGTAACCGAGCATATCTATTCCCGCAGCCAGGAAGGCACAGGGCTGGGCCTTCATATCAGCCGTGAACTTGCACGCAAGATGGGCGGTGATATCGCACTGCAAAGCGTGGTGGGTGAGGGCAGCCGGTTTACGGTGACATTGCCGCTCGCGGATGGCACGGAAAAAGAGACAGATTTTATCTAGAATATATAACCCGGAAAAATTCGGGACGGGAGTTGGGGCGCCAGCGCATAAGTGCGGCGCCCCAATTTTATTTGGCTTTAGTTGCCTTTGATAAAGTCGCGAATATCTTTCACCAGCTTCTCAAGCGACGGCTCGTGCACATACATCATATGGCCGCTTTCATAGTAGGTGAACGTTACCCGGTCAGTATCGATACCATTGGCATTAAACGTGTTTTCAGATGCGAAAAACGGGGTGGCTAGATCATAGTAGCCACTGGCCAGCATGGCGCGGAAATCCTTATTCTCCCTCATCGCTTCACCTACGTGGGGTGCCACGTTCGGGTAGCCTTCGCTGTAACCACGTTTGCGAGGCTCTGACCAATGCCGTCCCGGCACGCCGGAAAGCACCTCATACTTGCGTTCGATATCCACACCCAGCTCGGTCTGCAGGTAGTGGTTGATGCCTGCGGTGTAGGCGGCGTCAATACCATACCCAGATGGGTCACCATCAAAGGTGTCGCCGGTGCCCTCATAGTCACGGCCTTTATAGCGGCTGTCCAGACGGCCTGTTACAAAGCCCTCGTCGCGCAGTAGTTCTTTCATGAAGCGCATGTTGTTGACACGCAGGTTTGCGTTTTTCACATACTGGAGCTTCAGGCCTGTGTAGGCGGCGACTTTTTCGGCTGTGGTGTTGAAATCAGCGTCAGAAAGACGGTTTCCCTGCACCAGTGCGCTTGCATACTCACCCAGCGTGAAAGCACGAACCTCATCAAGGAAGCTCTCAAGTGTTTTGCCGTCCTTATTAACCTTGCCGTGATACCAGGCTGTTGCGGCCATGGTGGGTAGGTAGGAGATATAAGGCGTGTCGTTGCCGGGCTGGTAGCGTGCTGTCTGGAAATCGAGGATCGATGAGATAAAGACCACACCGTTCACGGCGATATCCGCCCAGCTGCCTTGAAGTTGATCCAGAAGTGCGGCGGCACGTGTTGTGCCATAACTTTCACCTGACAGATATTTAGGGCTGTTCCAGCGCTTGTTTTTCACCAGCCACAGCCGGATAAATTCGGCGATAGATTTGGCGTCATTCTCAATGCCCCAGAAGTCTTTGCCTTCACCCTTGCCAATGGCGCGGCTATAGCCGGTGCCAACCGGGTCGATGAACACCATGTCGGCGACATCAAGGATTGAAAGCTCGTTATCTACGAGGCGGAAGGGAGCTGCGCCGTCATCCTCTGCGTCAGATGGCACCGCCACACGCATGGGGCCATAAACGCCGAGATGCAGCCAGAGGCTGGCAGAGCCGGGGCCGCCGTTGAAGATGAAGAAAACCGGGCGTTCCGCGTTGTTTTTCACATCAGTCCGCAAGTAAGTGACAGAAAAGATTGCGGCTGTTTCTTCGCCTTTGTCATTCTTGAGGTGGGTTTCGCCAGCGATAGCCTTGTAGCGGAGTTTGGTGCCGCCAAAAGTGCCAGACTTCTCAACCTCATAGGTCTTTACCGGTTCAACCGGCGCAGATTTATTTTTGTCATCGTCAGCCCAGATAGGCGACGCGATGAAGCTGACCAGCGTCAGGCTGGCCAGAATTTTATGGAGTTTATTCAATTTCAGTTCCCCCTGAATTGTGAACCGCCCCTCGCTAGCGCGTTTGAGGCCTTAGAGTCCGCATAAAAGCGACAGGGTGTGCGCGCTAGTAGGCGAACTGTTCGGTGAAAATACGTTCCGCCAACGTATGTTCCTGATCGAACATGATGGTGAGCGAAACATCACGCGCTTCCTCAACCACAACATGGCGAACGTCTCTGACCTCATGCATGTCTGCAACCGCCGAAACCGGGCGTTTTTGCGGTTGATTGATGGTGAAGGCAATGCACACATGGTGGGGCACAAGCGCGCCGCGCCAACGCCGTGGTCGGAAAGCGGACAGAGGTGTGAGGGCGAGGAGGTCAGCGCCGAGCGGAATGATGGGGCCATGCGCCGACAGGTTATAGGCCGTGCTGCCTGCAGGTGTTGCGACAAGCACGCCGTCACCCACCAGTTCCGGCATGCGAACCTTACCATCGATGGAGATACGGATTTTGGCCGCCTGCCTCGTCTCCCGCAACAGGGAGACTTCATTCACCGCAAGATATTCAACCACTTCGCCATCACAGCGAGTGGCCCGCATGCGCAAGGGATGCAGCTTGTAGCTTTCAGCTTTCTCGAGCCGTTCAACAAGATCATGCTCGTTAAACTCGTTCATCAGGAAGCCAACGGTGCCCTTGTTCATGCCAAAAATCGGGATATCGCGGCCCATATATGCGTGCAGCGTTTGCAGCATAAAACCATCACCCCCAAGGGCGATGATAATATCTGCATCCTTGGTGCTTACGGCTTTATACCGGTTCCGTAACATTTGCGCCGCTTGGGCTGCCTCACCAAACTCACTGGCGATAATGGCGATTTTCATAAGCTTCCGTCCCTTTGTAGGAAGGCAGTATAGGGAAATTTGATTTTAGCGCGAGTGGATTTTATCCGCCTGTGTGGCTCATATGGCGTCCGACTTTGCCGACCATCTGGTCATCCTTCATCGCAAAGTCATGCCCTTTGGGTTTAATGCCGATGGCTTTATCAAGCGCGGCATTGAGGTTTATTTGCGGATTATCAGACCGGAGGGCCGCACGAAGGTCAACATGGTCGTCCTGACCAAGGCACATATAAATGCGGCCTGTACAGGTTACCCGTACGCGATTGCAGCCATCGCAGAAATTGCCGGTGAGCGGTGTGATCAGCCCCAAGCGGGATGTGCTTCCTTCAATGTTGAAGTAGCGGGCAGGGCCACCTGTGCGGTGGCCGCTCGGGCTAAGGTTATGTTTTTTCAGGAGTTTTGGAAGCACGTCTGTAAGCGGAAGATACTGGTCTTCCCGTGCGTCCGCCACGTCACCAAGCGGCATCGTTTCAATCAAGGTGAGGTCAAGGCCCTGGCTCATGCACCAGTCAAGAAGCTCAGGCAGCTCATGCTCGTTCTGGCCTTTCAGGGCGACGGTATTGATTTTTACCTGCAACCCCGCGGCTTTCGCAGCTTCAATACCCGCCAGCACATCTGCCAAACGGTTGCGGCGCGTGATCTCGCTAAACAGTTCAGCGTCCAGCGTATCAAGGGATACGTTGATGCGTTTGACGCCCGCACGGGCAAGGTCAGCCGCCATATGAGGCAACTGCGTGCCGTTGGTGGTGAGCGTTACCTCGTCAAGGTTGCCGCGCTTAACCTCAGTGCCGAGCGCCTCAATGAGCCACAAAATGCCTTTGCGAACAAGAGGTTCGCCGCCCGTTAGCCTAATACGCCGCACCCCGCGTTCCATAAAGGCACGGGAAAGGCCCAGCATTTCCTCAAGCGTCAAGACATCCGGCTTTGGCAAAAACACCATGTTTTCTGCCATACAGTATCGGCACCGAAGGTCGCACCGGTCTGTCACCGAAAGGCGCAGATAGGTGATGCTGCGCCCAAATGGGTCCTTGAGCGGCCGTGTCGCCGGGATATTTTGCTTGCTATCAGGCATGCCCACAATGTTGGATGAAGCGCTCTCGCCGTCAAGTCATTAGAATGTGAACGGGTAAATACTATGTATTATCAGGCAAAAAATGGCTTAAATCAGCCTTTGTCGTCAAGGAGGGAGCCCAGCGTTTCATCAATACGCTTGAAGGCTTTGGCATTTGCCTTGAAGGAATGCTCTTCCGCCTTGAGGTCCACCATCTGTTGCAGAAGGTCAGAATATCCCGGCCCCTGTGTAGAGGGAGGTGTGGCGCGAAGTGTGGCG
The DNA here is from genome assembly GCF_048264555.1 of Kordiimonas sp. Lineage (GTDB taxonomy): Bacteria > Pseudomonadota > Alphaproteobacteria > Sphingomonadales > Kordiimonadaceae > Kordiimonas. The sequence continues at coordinate 899,716 of NZ_JBLXCX010000002.1, read as the reverse complement.
GGTTTTGTACCAAAAGCAGGGTCAAATGTGGTCGAATCTGTGGCGGATTCGGCATCAGGTGTGGCGCTTTCAAGTTCCCTTGAGAAAGTCGCCGCCTCGCTTGAAGATTTCAGAATTTCACGTGCGATATCGGTTGCCCGCTTTTCAGCTTGCAGCATTCCCTGGCTCGCAATGTTCAGTGCCTTGATCACGTCAAGTCGTCTCCAAATCCGTGGGCATCATACATGGGATTTTGATAAATGCCTCTTAAGAAATATATACAATTGTATCTTTCTCTCCTGTGGTGAGGGGAAGCACGCGGTTTAGGGGAGTGACAATGAATATTGATGTTGTGATTGATGTGGTGTGCCCATGGTGTTTTGTGGGCAAACGTCAGTTGGATGAGGCGCTTAAAATGCGCCCCGGCAAGGTCACGGGCGTTCGCTACCGGCCGTATCAACTCTCCCCCGAAACGCCAGTGGAAGGCGTGGACCGGAACGCCTATTACACCAAGAAGTTTGGCAATAGCCCACAGTTTCAGGCGGCACGCCAGCACCTCCGAGATATGGGCGCTAGCCTTGGTATCAAGTTCGACTTTGAAAGCGAATGCCGTATCGCGAATACGCTGGACGCCCACCGGCTGCTGCGATGGGCGCTAGGCGCGGGCGCGCAAGACGCGGTGGCTGAAGGGCTGATGCGCCGCTACTTCGAGGAAAGCAAGTTCATCGGTGACCACGCACTGCTGCGTGAAGTGGCGGAAGAAGCGGGTATGGACGGCGTCCTAGTCGCTGACCTTCTGAGCAGTGACGCAGATGTTGATACTGTTCAGCAGGATATAGACGGTGCTCGCCGCATGGGTGTGCAGGGCGTGCCGCTCTTTATTTTTGACGGGAAATCAGCGCTCTCGGGTGCACAAGGGGCTGACGCTATCGCTGCCGCCATCGACAAAGTTTCAGCTTCCTGAAAAGGGAGGAGCACCCCCCGGGGAAGGGGATGCTCCTGGCTCGGTACAATGAAGGTACTCAATACTCGGCCCTGGGTGGGGGGCCGTTTGGAACCAGGGGTTTAGGGGGTCCCCTGGGGAGGTCCGGGCGCACTCTTGGGAGGAAACACGCCCGAATTCCGGGTTCTATGGGGTTCGCTTAGCTGCGAATTAGAAGCTCGCGATCAGGCCGGTTTTGGCCGTCCACTGCTTCATGCCGTCCCCATAGGTGGTGTAGTCAAGGCCTGTACGCAGGCTGAGGCCGTTTGAAAGCGCGCGCTCATAGCCTGCACCAAAACGCCAGCCGTCTTCTGTTGTTTTGCCAACATCTGCTGCGTCACCAAAATCAAGACGGGTACGCACGTAGCCTGCTTTACCGTAGAAGAGGTTCGCGCCGTCTGGCCCGAATGCCTGACCAAGAATAAGGGATGCACCATATTCATAGTCCGTATTGCGTTGGCCAAGCTGCTTGTAGCCTGTGTCACCAAATGTGCCTTCAAGGCCGAATACGGTGTTGGTGTCTGACTGCATGCGGTAGCCAAGCACACCACCATAATAGATGCTGCGGTCACGCTTTCCGTCGATGGCCAGTTTGGTCCAATCCACGCCGGCTTCAATACCGCCGTAGATGCCTTCAAATTTTTTCGCTTCCTGAGCAGACGCGATGCCCGAAATAAGGGTCGCAGCTGCTGCACCTGCGATAAGGGTTGATGAGAATTTCATAACAGTCTCCGTTTTTCTATCCAATGCTGCCAGCCTTGTTCACTTCGGTTGGCTTCGATGATTGGAATTTCGCGCCGGACTGCGGCCCGGAAATGGATAAGAAACGGCGGAATTAAGAAAAATTATGTCTTTTTATGGCGCCCCGATGAACGGCTGTTCAGAAAGCATGGGGTATGAGAAGAAGAAAAGGCGCCGAAATGGCGCCTTTCCTCAGTTTTTCAATTAGTGCCCTAAAACCAGAAGGTTACACCGTTTCCAGAGGGCCAGCTTTTTTCTTTGCCGCCATGCTCAGCACTGCCCAGCCCGCAAGGGCCGACAATATACTGGCGGCCAGCACCCCAATACGGACATTCGCGTTCATGGCCGGGTCTGTGTAGGCGAGGCTACCGATAAAGAGGCTCATGGTAAAACCAATGCCAGCCAGATGACCGGCGCCCCACACATGGTTGAATGTCAGGCTGCCCGGTAGCTTTGCTTTGAAGAGATATACCGCAGCGAGTGCACCAAGGACCACACCGAGGGGTTTGCCGAGCGCAAGCCCGCCAAGAATGCCAAGGCTGATCGGCTGCATGACGGTATCAAAACTCAGCCCCATCAGGGAAACACCCGCATTCGCAAAGGCAAACAGCGGCAGGATCATGAGGGACACCGGCGCGTGCAGGTTATGCTCCAGCTCCTCAAGCGGCGAATGGCCTTCCTTGTCCCGGGTCGCAGGAATGGCGAGGCCCACGGCAACACCGGCAAGGGTTGCATGCACACCGGACTTGAGCACACATATCCAGATAAGCGCACCGATAAACAGGTAAGCAGACGTGTTGCGCACACCAAACCGGTTAAGTACAAACAGGCCGATACAGCCCAGAAGCGCCAGCACAAGCGATAGGACGGAGAGGTCCGCAGTGTAGAAGGCCGCGATGATCACAACAGCACCCAGGTCATCAAGGATCGCCAGTGTCAGCAGGAAAAGCTTCAGCTCAGGCGGTACCCTGCTGCCCAGCAGCGCCAGAATGCCAATGGCAAAAGCAATGTCGGTGGCTGTAGGTATCGCCCAGCCTACGATAGACTGCGCATCGCCATTGTTCGCGAGCCAGAAGAAAAGGGCGGGCAACACCATGCCGCCGACTGCCGCGAGGCCGGGCAGGGCGAGGCTGCGCATGTCGGAAAGTTCACCGGATGTGACCTCACGTTTGATCTCAAGCCCAACCACCATGAAGAAGATGGCCATCAGGCCCTCGTTGATCCACAACAGCAGGGGTTTTGAAAGGCCGTAGCTTCCAACCGCGATCGTCCCTTCTGTCTCGAGAAGGGCATTATAGTAGGGTGCGAGGGCGGTATTATCCATCAGGATGGCAAGGGCAGCCGCCGCGATCAATAGCAAGCCACCAATCGCGTCGGGCGAAAGTTTTAATTTCATCGATGTCTCCATAATCAGCGTCGGATATGGGGACAAAAGGCCCGCTTACAATAGAAAATCGGCCGAATTCGACCGATTGTGGCCTGCACGATTATGTGGTGGCAACGGCCGCCAGCTTGCGGGTAATGGCGGCAACCGTCTTCAACCGGGCACTGATTTTGTCCATCCGCGCGTAATAGACCAGCTTGTGGTCAGGCCTGAGTTTTGCTGTTGCCCCGGTTGAGGAGATGAAGTCCACAAGCCCGCCCGGGTTTGCAAACTTGTCCCCCCGGAAGGAGAGGGTGACGCCCTTGGCGCCCGCCTCAAGCTTTTCAATGCCCGCGCGTTTGGCGTGGCCCTTGATGATCATAATGGCGGCAAGCTGTTTCACCTCGCTCGGCAGGTCGCCAAAACGGTCTATAAGTTCCGCACAGAAGGCGTCCACATCCTCGCGGGTTTCAAGGTCCGCGAGGCGGCGATATAGAGCCATGCGCTGCGTGAGGTCAGGCACATACCCTTCCGGTATCATCACCGTGGCACCAAGGTTGATGGTGGGGGACCACTGGGTGTCTTCATAGTCTTCATCACTGCCGCCTGCGCGGGCTTCGGCCACGGCTTCCTCCAGCATCTTCTGGTAAAGCTCAACGCCCACTTCCTTAACATGGCCGGATTGTTCGTCGCCAAGCAGGTTGCCAGCCCCGCGAATGTCCATGTCATGGCTCGCGATCGTGAAACCAGCCCCAAGGGTATCCAGTGCCTGCAACACTTGCAGGCGTTTGTCTGCGTTATCGGTCAACAGGCGATTTGCGGGTGTGGTCAGATAAGCATAAGCCCGTGTTTTGGAGCGACCAACCCTGCCGCGAAGCTGATAAAGCTGCGCAAGGCCAAACATATCCGCCCGGTGCACAACCATTGTGTTGGCGGTGGGGATATCAATGCCGCTTTCAATGATGGTGGTGGACAAGAGCACATCATACCGGCCTTCATAAAAGGCGGTCATGACATCCTCAATCGTTTTGGGAGACATCTGTCCATGGCCGATGATGAATTTCACCTCAGGCACATGGTCCTTGAGGAAGGTGGCAGCTTCTTCAAGGTCAGCGATACGAGGCACGACATAGAAGCTCTGCCCGCCGCGATAGTGCTCACGCAGCAGCGCCTCGCGCACCACAACAGGGTCAAAGGGCAGCACGAACGTGCGCACGGCCAGGCGGTCCACCGGCGGTGTTGCAATGATCGAGAGGTCCCTGATGCCTGACATGGCCATCTGCAAGGTGCGGGGTATCGGTGTGGCTGTCAGGGTCAGCACATGCACGTTGGCTTTAAGCTCTTTGAGCTTTTCTTTGTGCGCCACGCCAAAGTGCTGTTCCTCATCCACGATCAGCAGGCCCAGTTCCTTGAACTCAATGCCCTTAGCGAGAAGCGCGTGGGTGCCGATCACGATATCCAGCGTGCCTTTGCGCATTTCTTCCTTGGTGGCTTTTGCTTCTTTCGCGCTCACAAGCCGGGAAAGCTGCGCGATGCGCACGGGCAAGCCTTTGAAACGTTCGGTAAAGTTCAGGAAATGCTGGCGCGCGAGCAGGGTGGTGGGCGCGACAATTGCCACCTGATGCCCCGCCATCACCGCAAGGAAAGCTGCGCGAAGCGCCACTTCGGTTTTGCCGAAACCTACGTCACCACACACAAGGCGGTCCATAGGGCGGCCCGATGACAGATCGCCCGCCACATCGGCGATTGCACGGAGCTGGTCGTCCGTTTCCTGAAACGGGAAGCGGGCGGCAAATTCGTCATACATGCCTTCAGGCGTTGTGATGCGCTGGCCCTCGCGCATCTCCCGCTGGGCGGCAAGCTTGATAAGCTGGCCCGCCATTTCACGGATGCGCGCCTTGGCTTTGGCTTTGCGTGCCTGCCATGCGACACCACCAAGTTTGTCAAGCGCGCCGCCTGCATCCTCACCGCCGAAGCGTGAAAGCACCTCGATATTCTCAACCGGCACAAAAAGCTTGTCGCCGCCAAGGTAGGTGAGCAAAAGGCAGTCGTGCGCGGCGCCGGAAACAGTAACGGTCTCAAGCCCCTCAAAGCGGCCAATGCCGTGGCTTGCATGCACCACCAGATCACCGGGGGTGAGGGCGCTTGCTTCCTTGAGGAAATTGTCCGCGCGCTTGCTGCGCCGTGCTTTGCGGACAAGCCTGTCGCCCAGCACGTCCTGCTCGGAAATAATGGCGAGGTCTTTGGTCTCGAACCCGCGCTCGAGCGCCAGAACGGTGACAGCGATGCCGGTTTTATTCTCGCGCCTGATCTCTTCCCAGCTGTCAGCAAGGCCAACAGGCATGAGGCCATGGTCCTCAAGTACGCCCTTGAGGCGGTCAGCGGCGCCTTTTGAGTAGCTTGCGAACACCACCCGTTTGCCGTCCACACGCAGCGCTTTCACATGGTCGCGCACAGCGTCATAGACATTGATATCCTTGGTGTTGCGCTCGGGCCCAAAGTCGCGGCCCTGCCGGGCACCGAAGCTCACCACATCAAGGGCGGGCGGCTCTTCAAACGGTGTCATGCGGCGAACGTTATGGTCGCTCAGGTAATTTTCCCATTCCGCGTCCCTCACATAAAGGAGCTTGCTGGGCACAGGCTTGTAGGGTGGCGTGGTGATGGATTTGTTGGTGCGGGCGATATCCCACGCTTCCTTGCGTGCCTCATAATAGTCGGCAATGGCCTTGAAGCGCTCGGTCGCTGCCTCGTCTGATTGGTGATCAAGCGTGAAGACCGGCTCATCCAGATAGTCAAACAGTGTTGCCATCTCGTCATGAAAGAACGGCAGCCAGTGCTCGGCGCCCTGATAGCGACGCCCTTCGCTAATGGCTTCATAGAGAAGGTCATCCCCCTTGGCGGGGCCAAAGGTGTTCACATAGTTGCGGCGGAAGGTTTCAACACCTTTTTTGCCGAGGGAAAACTCGCTTGCGGGTTTCAGGGAAAGCCGTGGTGCCTTGCCGATGGTGCGCTGGTCAAGAGGATCAAAGCGGCGGATGGTGTCGAGCTCATCACCAAAAAAATCAAGCCGAAGCGGCGTTTCTTCGCCTGTGGGGAAAATATCCAGTAGGCCGCCACGCACGGCAAATTCGCCCGGCTCCATCACCTGGCCAGACCGTGTGTAACCATTAGACGCCAGAAAATCTGTGAGCGCCGCCATATCGACCGTATCACCCGGTTCGGCATCGAAGGTTGCGTCCTTGACCGCATCAGGGGCAGGCACACGTTGCAACACGGCGTTGACCGTGGTGAGCACAAGAAGCGGGGCCTTGAGGCGCGTGTTGCTGAGCCGCGCGAGGGCTGCCATGCGTTTCGAGACAATATCGCTTTGAGGGCTGACCCGGTCATACGGCAGGCAGTCCCACGCCGGGATGGTTATGACCTCAAGGCTTGGCGCAAAAAAGCGTGCAGCGGACGCAAGGGCGGAAAGCCTGCCGTCATCGCTCGCGACGTGCAGAACAGCACGCTTGCCGTCACCATAGGCGCGAGCGGCAAGGTCGGTAAGCAGCATGGCATCATAACCGCCCGGCACACCCGAGGCGGTAAGCGGTATTTCCGCGCTGACAAGCTCTTTGAGCAGCATCCTGTGTCTCGCCCCTAGCGTGCTTTCAGCGTCATGAAGTCAAGTTTCTTGAGGCGGTCCATCATCGGCCCTTTGAAAGCATCCGGTTCTTCTGCGCCGCCTGTGACCCATTTCAGGATTTCATGATCCTGCTCTTCAAACAGGCGTTCGAACCAGGCGCAGTCTTCCTCATCAAAACTGTCACCGTTTGCTTCAATGAAGTTGCCGAAAATCAGATCCAGCTCCTTGATACCGCGATGCCAGGCACGAAACTTGAGCCGCCGCCTGCGGTTTTCAAGGTCGATCTCTCCGTGCGGATTATAGGTGTTTTTGCTCATCATGATGGTCTCGGCTGTCAACTTTATGCTTGCCCAATTGCTGGGCGGCACACCATAAGCTAAGGTCCGATTTCATTAAAGGGAAACTTCTGGCTTTTTGAAAGGGATGCGGCCACATGCGGCCTGAGGCGCTTTTTGACTATTTTGCCGACATTGAACGTTTGCCGGGCATTGGTAAACGCAACCGTCAGGCTATTGAAAAGCTTGCTGGTACCCGCACGCGCGACCTTCTTTTTCACCTGCCCACGGGGCTTATTGACCGACGCTATAGCCCCAAGGTGGCGGACGCGGTGGCGGGCTCTGTCGCCACACTGCGAGTTGAGGTGGTTGAGCACCGCCCGTCCCATAACCGGCGCGCGCCCTACAGAGTGATATGCCGGGATGAAACTGCCGACCTGACCCTGGTGTTTTTTAATGCGCGTGCGGATTATCTGCGCAAGCAACTGCCGGAGGGTGAGACCCGCCTCATCAGCGGCAAGGTTGAGCATTATCAGGACAATGTGCAGATCACCCACCCTGATTATATGGTCGCACCAGCGAATGAAGCCGACCTGCCAGCGGTGGAGACCATCTACCCGCTTACGGCAGGCCTGTCCGGTAAAGTTTTGAGGAAAGCCATCATCGCGGGGCTTGAGAGCGTACCGCCGCTACCTGAATGGCATGACGCGGCGCTTATGAACCGTGAGGGTTGGCCGACCATGCTGCAAGCACTGGAGACACTGCATAAGCCCGATGGCCCCGGCGCCATTGCCCCCAGTAGCAAGGCCCGGCGCCGGTTGGCGGCAGATGAACTGCTCGCGAGCCAGCTTGCGCTCGCCATCGTACGTGACCGTACCCGAAAAAAACGTGGGCGTGCCCTGAAAGGCAGCGGGCATATTCAGGAACGCATTTTAGGGGCGCTACCCTATAGCCTGACCGGTGACCAGAAAACCGCGCTCAGTGAGGTTATCGCGGACCTTGAAAGCGAACGCGCCATGCTGCGCCTGATGCAAGGGGATGTGGGCAGTGGCAAAACCGTGGTGGCGCTTCTCGCCATGGCGGCAGCGGTGGAAGCTGGTGTGCAGTGTGCGCTACTGGCACCAACGGAGATTTTGGCCAACCAGCATCTTGAGACAATCACACCGCTCGCGGAAGCCGCAGGCCTCCGTGTTGCCTTGCTCACCGGCCGTTCAAAAGGCAAGGCACGCCAGGCCGTACTTGAACCGCTTGCGGCTGGTGAGATTGATATCCTTATCGGCACGCATGCCCTCATTCAGGGGGATGTTGAGTTTAAAGACCTCGGTTTTGCCATCATTGACGAGCAGCACCGTTTTGGCGTGCAACAACGCTTGGCGCTCGCAGGCAAGGCGATTGCAGGTGTCGATGTGCTGGGCATGACAGCAACGCCGATCCCGCGCACGCTAACGCTTACGGCGTATGGCGACCTTGATGTCTCCCGCATTATGGAGAAACCACCGGGCCGCTTGCCGGTGGATACCCGCGTCGTGGCGCTCGACCGTATCGCTGATGTAGCATCCGGCATTCAGCGCGCGGTGCAGGCTGGCGCGCGGGCTTACTGGGTGTGCCCGCTGGTGGAAGAAAGCGAGCAGCTTGACATCGCTGCCGCGGAAGAACGGTTTGCCAGCCTGAAGGGCATGTTTGGCCCGCAAGTGGGGCTCGTGCACGGCAAAATGAAGGGTGCGGAGAAAGACGCGGTGATGGCCCAGTTCCAGAAGGGCGAGATCAGCGTGCTGGTATCCACCACAGTGATTGAGGTGGGGGTGAATGTACCTGAGGCCACAATCATGGTGATAGAGCATGCGGAGCGCTTTGGTCTCGCGCAGCTTCACCAGTTGCGCGGTCGGGTCGGGCGTGGCAGCGGCAAATCAAGTTGTATCCTCCTGCGTACCAATGAGATCGGTGAGGTCGCTCGTGCGCGGCTCAAGATCATGCGCGAAAGTGAAGACGGCTTCCTTATTGCGGAGGAAGACCTGCGCCTGCGCGGTGGCGGTGAGATTTTGGGCACTAAACAAAGCGGTTTGCCTGAGTTCAAGCTGGTTGATTTTGCTGAACACGCAGACCTCATTGAGCTTGCACGGGACGATGCCCGGCTTATCATCAATAAAGACCCGGAGCTTAAAGGCGAGCGGGGACAGGCGCTTCGGCACCTGCTGTATCTTTTTGAGCGCGATGAAGGCGTGCGCCTGATGCAATCAGGCTAGCGCGGCTGGAGGGACATATGGCGAAAAGCAACACAACACGGCGGGCGGTCGTAGCGGGGATCGCAGCAACAGGTGCGGCATCTACCATGCCGGGCGGTATGGTGGCCGCTCAGTCCAAAAAAGAGACAAGCCACAGCCCGAAACGAGCGTGGGACGCAATCGTTGTGGGTGCTGGTGTCTTTGGGGCCTGGACGGCTACACAGCTTCAACGCGCGGGTAAAAAGGTGCTGTTGGTGGACGGCCGAGGCCCCGCAAGCGTGCGTGCGTCGTCAGGCGGTGAAACGCGCCTGATCCGCTCCGACTATGGTGCCGACGCCATATACACCAAGATGTCAACGGCATCGCTTGCCGAATGGAAAAAGCTTTCAGACGATGCTGGGCTGCCGCTTTTTAACCAGACGGGTATCCTGTTTTTCTTCCATGAAATGGTTGATTACGCCCGCGCGTCGATCGACACACACAAACGCCTGAAGTTGCCGCTTGAGGTGCTGGACGCGGCCGCACTCAGGAAAGGTTTTCCGCAGTTTGATTTCAGCGGCATTGAGTTCGGCCTCTATGAGGTTGGCTTTGGGGTTTTGATGGCGCGGCGGTCTGTTATCCGGCTCGTGGAACGGTTTGTCCATGCCGGTGGCACATACCGGCATGCGGAAGCCAGCGCTCCGCTTGAGGATGGCCACAGCCTGATGATTGATGGCAGGCGTGAAAGCGCGGACAGCATTATCTATGCCTGCGGGCCTTGGATGGAACGTCTGTTCCCGGAGCTGTTGGCGCCGCGCCTTTTCATCACCCGGCAGGAGCTTGCATTTGTGGCACCGCCTGCGGGCAATTCAAGTTTCGCGCATGGGTCATTGCCTGCATGGGCGGATTATAATGGCGGTGACCTGTTTTATGGTGTGCCGGATATTGAAGGCCGGGGCTTTAAAATTGCCAATGACCAACATGGGCCAGCCATCGACCCCGACACGGAAGAACGTCATGCAAGCGAAGCAACATACAAAAAGCTGCGCGAGTATCTGGAGATGCGCTTCCCGGGCCTCAAGGGCGCGCCTTTTGTGGGGGAACGGGTATGCCAATATACCAACAGCTCAAACGGTGATTTCCTGATCGATCGGCACCCGGGTTTCTCGAACATCATTCTGGTGGGTGCGGGTTCCGGGCACGGCTTTAAACACGGGCCCGAGGTTGGGCGGTTTGCTGCCGCGCTTGCGCTTGACGCGGCTGCCGTGGCCGAGCCGCGTTTCAGCCTCAACACAAAGGCAACGGTGCAGAACCGCACGGTGCTTTAAGTTCTACCGGTTGACTATCCGGCAACCACGCTATTTTACCTTTAAAAGCAATGGTTAAAGGGTATCCATATGTCGTGGGATAAAGAGCTGGAAGAAAAAGCCAGGCGGGAAGCGCTGGCCGAGAAGATGGGCGGCACCGAGAAAGTGGCGCGCCAGCATGGCCGTGGCAAACTGGATGTTCGTCAGCGTATCACCAGAATGGCAGACCCCGGCTCATTTCGTGAGATTGGCAAGCTTGCAGGTAAGGGCACCTATGGCCCGGATGGGGAGCTGGAAGATTTCACCTCGGCAAATTTCCTCTTTGGTAAAGCCGAGGTAAACTGCCGCGCCGTTGTTTTAACGGGTGACGACTTTACCGTGCGGGGTGGTGCAGCAGATGCAGCCATCTGGCGCAAGGCCGTGCAGGCGGAGCAGATGGCGCATGAATATAAACTGCCGCTCATTCGCCTGATCGACGGCACTGGCGGCGGCGGTAGCGTTAAAATGCTGGAGGACATGGGCCTCACCTACGTGCCTTACCTGCCGGGGTGGGAGCATGTGGTCAAAAACCTTGAAACCGTGCCTGTTGTTGCACTGGCGCTGGGGTCTGTCGCGGGGCTGGGGGCCGCGCGGGTGGTGGCCTCGCACTATAGCGTGATGGTGCGGGGCATGTCGCATATCTTCACCGCTGGGCCTGCCGTTGTGGCTGCCATTGGCGAAAACCTTGATAAAGAAGCGCTTGGCGGCGCAGATATCCATGGCCGCAACGGCACTGTGGATGATGTGGTGAACACAGAGGATGAAGCGGTTGAGGCCGCGAAACGTTTCCTCTCCTACCTGCCGAATGCTGCGGGTGTGACAGCCCCGCGCGGGGATACATCTGACGGCACCGAACGCCGCGATGAGGCGCTGAAGGACGCTGTACCGGAAGACCGGCGCGCCGCTTATTCCATGCGCAAGATTCTGGACCGGGTAATGGACCGGGGCAGCGTGATGGAAATTGGCCGCATGTGGGGGCGCAGCTCGATAACCGCGCTCGCGCGCCTGCACGGCTGGCCGGTGGCTGTGATTGCATCAGACCCATCGTTCATGGGCGGCTCATGGTCGGCAGATGGTGCGCGCAAGGTGGAACGTTTTGTGAAGCTCGCAAACACCTTCTCGCTGCCGGTGGTGCATTTTGTTGATAACCCCGGCTTCATGATCGGGCTTGAGGCCGAGAAGGCCGCCACTATCCGGTTTGGCGTTGATGCGCTCAACGGCATCTACCGGTCAACCGTGCCGTGGGCCAGCGTGATTGTGCGCAAGGCGTACGGTGTTGGTGGTGCCGCGATGAGCGATCACACCCGCTTTCAGTACCGCTTTGCGTGGCCATCGGGGGATTGGGGCAGCCTGCCGCTCGAGGGCGGTATTGAGGTTGCCTATAAAGCGGAGCTTGAAAAGGCGGATGACCCGCAGGCGGCGCTCAATGAGATCAAGGCACGACTTGATAAGGTGCGTAGCCCGTTCCGCACCGCCGAAGCCTTTATGGTTGAAGATGTCATCGACCCCCGCGACACACGCCCGCTCTTGTGTGAGTTCGCAGACCTCGCGCAAGGTAAGATGGCGGTGGAGCGTTGATGTGGACCCTGAAACAAGTTCAGGGTGACAGGAGAGTAGGCTGACTAGTTTGGGTAAGTATGGCAGTCATGCTGAACTTGTTTCAGCATCCATCAGGCAGTTATTGACGGATACAGGTCTTCCCAATCCGGGTTGTGTTCTTCGATCAGGTTGATCTTCCACTGTCGGTGCCAGCGTTTTAACTGCTTCTCGCGTTCGATGGCGAACTTAATATCATCGAATGACTCGAAGTGAACCAGCGTCTGCACACCATACTTCCTGGTGAAGCCGTCTGCTTGATCTTCTCTGTGTTCCCAGGTGCGTTTGACCAAGTCTGAGGTAACGCCGATATACAGCGTGCCATGCTTCTTTGATGCAAGAATGTATGTGTAACCCTGCTTGTCCATGCCTGATTTAAGCAGTCATTGGACCCTGAAACAAGTTCAGGGTGACGGTCGAGTGCACTGACCGACCCAATAACACCATTGTCATGCTGAACTTGTTTCAGCATCCATAGCAGTCTTCGCGCGTGGCAAGGTGATGGTTGAGGGTTGAGGCGTGGCCGTGCAGGGACCCGTTAGGGCATGTTAAGCTCCCTAGTTGAATTTAACACTGGTCATGAACATCTCCAGCGTCTTCACGATGGTGTCGCGGTTTTTGGCGGCTTTGATCCATGCGGGCAGGTTGGTGAAATAACTGCGCATGCCTTTGTCCTCAGTTTTCCATTCGCGCAAGCCCGCATCCACATAGCCCCGCAGCACTTCGGCATGTTCGGCGTTGAAGGCAAACAGGGTGCCGTCGCGTAAGGACTTTTGCAGGTAAAGCTCGCACCCGAACGCCGGGTCACGAACTTCATTGGCTGCATAGGCAGGTTTCCAGATGGGCGTGAAGGTATTCTCTCGCCCGCATCCATCGCAAGCTATCTCAAGCGTACGGGGCAGGTGGGCGCTGTTCTGGCGTGTGTCTGGTGCAGGCAGGTCATTACCACAGCCCGTGCAGCCAAAGCGCTCCGGCGTGCCGTCCTCGCGCTCGAGCACCGGGTTCACGCGGCCATGCCAATGTTTCACTCCGGCGCTTGAATAATGCCCGCCCAGCAAGGCTACCGCCCGTTGCGGGGCCTCTGGCTCATGGATATTGGTGTGGCACCCGGTGCAGGTGAGGCGATGCTCGCGAATGATGGCGAGCGCGCTGCATTTGGGGCATTTGACCAGATATTCCTCCATGAAGCTTGAAAGCTGCATGGTGTCAGCCTTATCGCTGTGTCGCTTCTGGTCTTTCATATGGGCCCCAATCAGCTGAGTTGTTTTTCATACACCCGGTAGGTTTTGTAAATCTCGCAGCCGATTTCCTCGAGGATGGAGATCATGCCGTCGTTGTCTTCCAGAATCCACCCTAACTCCCCGAACGTAGCGCCACGGTCGACCACGTTTTTCTGGCTTACCTGGATCATCCACATTGCCATGGCGGCGCCCAAGGGGCCTTTCTGGAATTTTTTGCGCACACCCATCAAAGGCACCCGGCAGCGGTCCTCGCGGCCATTCATCATGCGCCACGCAACCTTAGCCCAGCCGAAGGGAAGCAGTTTGCCATCTAGATCACGGATTTTATGGTTCACATCGGGGATCGTGAGCATGAAGGCCACAGGCTCACCCTCATATTCGCAGATCATGGTGCGGTAGGGCTTCACAACGGGCTTGAGCGCTTTTGCGCCATGCTCCACCTCATGCGGGGTGAAGGGCACATAGCCCCAGTTTTCAGACCATGCTTCGTTATAGATATCAAGCACGGTTGCCACTTCTTCATGGAAGCGCTTCATGTCGATCTCGCGCATGGTCACTTTTTTGTTTTTCTCGGCCATCTTGACGATGCGCGCCGCCCGCTCTGGTGCGGGCTGCAGGAGATCAAGCCGGAAGGCATGCATGTCCTTGGCTTTATCCAGCCCATGGGCTTTCAGCCAGCCGTCATATTCCGGCCTGCCGTGGGGCATCATGAAAACGGGCGGATATTCAAACCCTTTGATCAGGGTGCCGACTTCCTCTGCGGTTGAAAAAGACCATGGCCCCTGCATGCGTTTCATGCCGCGTTCCTTGAGCCAGGCTTCCGCTGTTTTTAAAAGCGTGTCGGCAACCTCAGCGTCCTGCGCTTCAAAAAAACCAAAATGACCCAGATTCGGGCCCCATTTTTCCTGCGCGAGCTTGTCTATCTGCGCAGAGATACGCCCAACAGGTTTGCCGTTCTTCTCAGCCACCCAAAGCGCAACGTCTGCGTGCTCATAATAGGGGTTTTTATCGGGGCGCAACGCATCCATGCGCTCCATCATCAACGGCTGAATCCAGTTGGGGTCGCCCTCATACACCTGCCGGGTGGCGTTCACGAAATCTTTCAGGCCCGACGTATCGGTTATCTGTTTGATGGTAACTTCGCTCACGCTGGTGTCCTCTCCGGATAAATTCTTTGGGTTCTGACTTAAGCCAGCCTTCGGCCTAAAGCAAGCGGGTGCCGTTTGGTACTGGCTTTGACGGAGTGATAAGCACGGTGCGGCCTTCTTCCTCCATCGTGGCGAGGGTTAGCACCTCAGATTTTACGCCCGCGACCCTCAGGGGCGGGAAGTTGGTCACCGCCAGCACCTGCATGCCGGGCAAATCTTCAAGGCTGTGTTCCTCCGTGATCTGGGCGGAGGTGGTTTTTACCCCAAACACATCGCCGAAGTCGATCTCCAGCACATAAGCGGGTTTGCGGGCCTTCGCGTTTGCTTTGGCACTCAGGATCGTGCCAACGCGGATATCCACTTTAAGGAAGTCAGAAAATTCGATCAGGTCTGTCATGGTTTCTTCTTTTTGAGCTTACCGAGCTTGCCAAGGGCCTCAGCGTCCTCATGCGTGAGCCCAAAGCGAATGAGAATGATCACAGCGAGTGCGAGCCCCACTATGGCGGCCAGAATGCCGTATGGTGCTGGCCACAGACTGCTGGGTGATATGAGCGCAAGCATCAGCCCGCTTGTGATCAAGGACGTGATGAGGGGGCGTGCCATGTGGCTATCATAGGGCCAGAGGCGGAAAAGCAGTTGTCCCTCAATAAGCGCGAGTAGCGCGGTTGTGTTGAGGCCAGCTGCGGCGGCAATCGCGGCCCCCGTCACACCGTGGAGGGGGATAAGCCATATACCAAGCCCCAGAAGCACCGCGAGGCCAGCCAGCCCGTTGAGCGGCGGCAAGAGGCGGTGGCCGAGCATCTCAATGATAGCGGAAGACGGTCCGGTTGCGGCCTCAAGCACACGCCCGAGGCAGAGGATGGCGATGGCCGCGGCTGCGGCCTGAAACTCGGGGTCCATCGTGGCGAGCACGTCGTGTCGCGCCAGCACAAGGGCTGCTCCGAAGGGCAGGGCCAAGCATAATGATAGCCGGGTCGCGAAGGCATACATGTCATGCAGTGCCTTGTGGTCGCCGTGCCCGTCCTTCTCTGCGGCCAGTGGGGCCATGACATATTCAAATGTCATCCGCACGGCCTGAAGGGCGCTGGCGATCTTGCGGGCGACAGCATAATAACCGCCAGCCGCAGCACCTGCGGCGCCCGGCAGCATAAAATTGAGGAACATGACAGGAAACTCGCTGAAGAGCTTCTTGATGATATTGGCGGGCATGACCGAGAAGCCGTAACCGCGCATCTCTCGTGCAATGGGGCCGCTTAACGGGGCCTTGAACACGGCGTTGATATCATAGTGTTTTGCCACCAACCGCAGGGCCAGCAGCGCGGCGAGAATAACACTTAGAAGGTGCGCAAGGAAAAGCCCGTAAGTGAGATAACCAGCCAGCCCAAGCGCCATGGCCGCGACCAGTCTGAGGCCTTGCTCATAAAATATACGGACACGGATCTCGGGCCCGAAGGTCCGTCGTGCGCGGATGGCGGCGGTTGCTACCTCCACCATGGTCCAGAAGGGTAACACCCATGCATAAAGGCGAATGACGGTGGTCAGTTGGTCCGCATCCGCGTCTGCTGCGTTAATGAAGTTTGAAACAAGAGGCGCAGTCAGGCAGATCAGGAGGGCAATACCGGTTGAGATCAGGAAACTGAGCTTGATCGCATATCCTGCCACCAAGTTGGCGTCATCACCCTGCGCTTTGGGCACAAACCGCTGCAAGGCGGTTGTCATCGCGGCATCAGATATCGCGGTCGAGACTTTCACGTAACTCCAAAGCACAGCAAAAAGCCCGAAAGTGGCGGCACCGTACACCCATGTGAAGGCAATTACAGATACGGCCTCAATGAGAGCACCGAGCCGGCCGAGAAAGGCAAAGCCTGCACCGCCCGCGACCCGCGCCCGGTGATTTTCAGCGGTCGGTTTATCAGGCTCCGTATCCGTGGGGGTGCTCACTCAGCCGCCTTTTTCTTGCTGAGTTTGGGGTGGCCTTCCTCAGTGTAGAAAACCACGCTATAGCCGAGGAACAGGAACAGGAGGAAAGGCGCCCACGCGGCCAGAAACGGCGGCGCAACGCCAAATTCACCCATGGCGCGCATAAAGTTGTCGGCCACAAAGAAGCTGAAACCAAGCGCCATGCCAAAAACGATGCGGATAGCCAGGTTGCCTGCGCGGGTTACCCCAAAGGCTGCCACAGCGGCGAGGAGGGGCATCAGGAGTGTGGAAGCAGGCCCGGCGATCTTGTGAAGGAAGCTTGCCATCAGGCGTTCGGTGGGCAGGCCGTCTTTTTCAAGCTCATGCATTGAGCGCCAGAGCGCAGGGAACGATACATGGTCCGGCTTTACCGTAAGCGCGAGGAAGCGTTCAGGACGGGTGGGAATTTTCCACTCCTGTGTGTCCTGGATGGTGAGCTCATGGCTTTTGGTGTCGAAACGCCGCACTTCATGGAGGGTCCATTTGCCGTCCTGATACCATGCGAAATCCGCGCGGGACATGGAGGTGAGGCGACCAACCTCATCGCGCTCAAACAGCGATACCTTATCAAGCACCACTCGGCTTCTGATACGGCTAACCGCTTCAACAAGCACCACGGTGTTGTTTTCCTTGAGCCATACACGCCCTGCAATGCCAGTGTTCTCTGGCAGGTCAACCGCGTAATCATGCGCCTCCCAATATTCGAGCTCGGCGTTGGCGTCCACCACCACGGTTTCGTTAAATACGAAGTGGGCGCCCGCAATGATGAAGCTGGCGATGCCGAGCGGCAGCAGGATGCGGTGGGCGGAAAGCCCGCTCGCCTTCATAATCACTACCTCGCTATGCTGGTTCAGTGTGGCAAGGGTGAGAAGGGATGCAAGCAACGCAGCAAATGGCGTGAACTGGCTGATGAGCTGTGGTGCGCGCATGCCGACAAAGGACACGAGAGAAACCCAGGTCGCGCCATCAGCTGACATAATCTCATCGGATACTGCCATCAAAACAAGGAGTTGCAGAATGGCGGTGAGACCAATCAGGATGCCGAAAAAACGACCAAGATGCATGCGTACCATGTAACGTGCGAGGGTTCGGGACGGTACCATCAGCCGCCGGACTGTGCGAAAAATATTCATTAGTCGCTAACCCCCATCAAGCGTTTGGACAGGCGTTTCATTGGCCCGCTGACAACGGCCCAGGTTCGGTCAATCCATGCGAGAGGCTCGCCCCCAACCTTATAGGCTGCGATACGGAAGAAGAATAAACTGAGCGCGGTGAAGAGCCCAAAAAGAAGCCATGTGGTGGCATAGGGCGAAGCACCGTTGGTGATGGCAGTTTCCATCGCCTCCATAAATTCATTGTATAGAATGAGGAGCGAAAGCCCGATGACGATGCCGGTGCCGCGCGCTGTTCGTTTGTTGGTCAACCCCATGGGGATGGCCAAAAACGGCAGAATCAGGAAGGTCACGCTATGCATGACACGCCAATGGAAGTTGGCGTTCATCGCGTTTGCTTCTTTCACGCTCAGGGCAGGGTTGTAGCGTTCTCGATTTAGTTCGGGCAGGGTAAGCTCCAGTTCCTCACCACCCCGGTCACGGAATGTTTCTTTTGCCGGTAGTTTGACGGTCAGGTCCTGTTGGTCAAAACTCAAGACACGGGGTTTGTTTTGCCCCTCGTTCAGGTCAACCAACACACCGTTATAGAGGCGCAGCAGAATGGTTTGATCATCCTCGGTTGCGAAGAAGCCACCTCGTTCCGCTGTGACCGATATGGTGTTTTTCTCATCCCGCCGTTCGAGAAAGATGCCAACAAGCTCAGCGCCCTGTTGTCGGCTTTCTTCTATCATCAACGTTATGTTGTCGCCGAGATCAACAAACTCGCCAACACGGATGCTGGCACCAAGGGCACCACTCCTGAGGTCAAAAACAAGGTTTCTGTATGCGTATCGCCCGTAGGGTTGAATCCAGCCGACGAGGACAGTGTTGATCAGCATCATCACGAGGGAGAGCATCAGAACGGGCCGCATAAGCCTCGGCAAGCCAATGCCAGACGACACAATGGCATCATATTCGCTCGATAATGAGATTTTCCTGAAGGCCAGCAGGGTGCCAAGCAGCAAGCCCACAGGCAGGGCAAGGCCCAGATAGTGGGGGATCTGGTTCGCGAGCATCTGGAACACAACTTCCACCGGCCCACCCTGATTGACCACAAAATCAAACAATTTGAGCATGCGCTCAAGGATCAGCAGCAATGCTGCGATGCCGAGCGTGGTCAGGAGAGGCCCCATGATCTGGCGAAGGACATACCGGTCAATACGATTTAACATGCTTTGGCGCTACACCTGTTAGAGGCTTGTTTCAAGACACTTTTTATTACCATTCATTCGCCTAACGTGGCAAAAGCAAGTTGACTTATACTCAATTTCGTCACGGTGGGACATATTTTCGCCACCATCGGACGCCATCTGCTGTGCTGAGGCAAGGGCGTTAAGGTTGCAGGCTTAAGGTCACAAGCCAGGAGAAATTTATGCGCGCTAAAAAGTTTTGGGTTCTGGGTGCTGCGTTTGCGCTGGCGACAAGCCATGTTGTTGTAGCTGACAGTGATACCGATGAGGTCGAGCTGGACCATGATATGGCAGTCTGTGCGAAAGGCGCTGCAGGCCCCGCGCTCCTTCTAACCATCGAAGACCTGAAGGATGAAGAAGGGAATATCCGCGCACAGATATATGGCAGCAACCCGGAAGATTTTCTGGAAAAGGGCAAGAAGCTCGTACGCATTGATGTGCCGACCGAGGGCGAGGGCCAACAGATATGCGTGCCGTTGCCGTCCGTGGGCAGATACTCGCTCGTGGTGCTGCATGATAGAAACGCAAATGGTAAAGCTGACTTTTTCAGCGAAGGTTTTGGCTTTTCCAATAACCCGAAACTGTCACTCGCACCGCCTGCCGCGGAAGAAGTTATGTTCGACGCGAAGCCCGGCATCACTGGAATGACGATTTCGCTTACCTATATATTTGGTGGCGATGAAGAGCAGACCAAAAAACGACGTCAGCTAAGGCGGCGTTAACGGGTTTGTTACAGATTTGCTAAAATATGCGTTTAGGGTTATAACCCGGCGCAACTGCCGCATCAGTGGCGTATGGAATTAGAATCCGTCGAGGCATTGATGCGCCTCGACTGTTTTTTGTATGGAGCATCCGTTCTCGTGAACGTAGATCGGGAAAATATAACAGCTGGCGCCATGGTGCCATTGGTGGCGATTATCTCGAACCCCAAAAGCACAACCAATGCCGCACGCATTGATGCTGTGCGCAAGGTGGTCGATGAAAGCCCCAATGTGGTTCACTATGAGCTTGACGGTATTGACTCGATCGCTGACGCCCTGCAGCTGTTTGCACGTGCCAACCCCGCGCTCCTTGTTGTGAACGGCGGGGACGGTACAATTGGTGCTGTGCTCGCGGACCTGTTGCACAGAAATCCTTTCAGTGTAACGCCTCCGATCGCTTATCTGCCGGGCGGCAAAACCAACATGACCGCCGCTGACCTCGGCTTTAAGGGGCGCCCCGAGAAGGTTCTCAAGAAGCTGATTAGCTTGACGAACGCAGGTATGTTGCCGGAGCGCCTTACGCGCAAGCATTTGATCGAGATGGATCTTGGCGACGGTAAGCCGCTCCGTGTTGGTACCTTCTTTGGCACTGCTGGTGTGGTGAAGGGAATTGAGTGGTGCCGTGAAAACGCCTATAATGCTGGTCTGCCAAATGGGCTGGCACATGTGGTGGCGATTGGTACGCTTATTCTTTCCGCCTTCGGTATTGGCAAAGATAAAACCCTTATGGTTTCTGACCCGATGACAATTACCGTACCGGGTAGTGGGCGCATGGTAGGGCAGTTTGCCGCCGTGATGACAACGACCCTTGACCGCCTGTTGTTGCGTATGAAACCATATGGCAAAGAAGGCAACGGTGGTTTGCGTTTCTCTGCTGTGGAGTCCGGTGGTGGTAAGGTTTTCCGTGCTATTCGTGGCCTTCTGACCGGTGCTTATGGCAAAAAGACTATCGACGGTGTTCATACACGCCGCGCCAATGAAATTCGTGTTGAGGGTAGCGACCCTGTAACACTTGATGGCGAAATATATTATCCTGTGCCCGGGAAGCCGATCACGCTAAAGGGCGATCGAACATTGACTTTTGTGTCGTTAAGGTAGGGCAAAATGGCCGCTGATCCGAATAAAGAGATACAAGATTTTATCCTTCAGGAATGGCGCCGCACAGTACCTGAAGAAGTGACCGTTGCGGCCAAAGAAATTGCCGCACAGTTCAATGGTGCGGTTTCGGGCGTGCTGTTTTACGGCTCATGCCTGCGGACAGGCGAAATCGAGGAAAAGATTCTCGATTTTTACGTGATTGTGGATAGCTACAGCAAAGCTTATTCCAAGCGCTGGTTGGCTGTTGCGAACCAGATTCTGCCGCCGAACGTTTTCTACCATGAAACACAAGTGAACGGGATAACCGTACGCTCAAAATACGCGGTGCTGTCGCGGCCAGATTTGGCATTTCGGGTGCGGCCAGAATGCTTGAACGTTTCCGTTTGGGCACGTTTCTGCCAGCCTTGCCTGTTGTTGCTGCCAAAAAATGATGAGACCAAGCTTTCTATCGCATCTGATATTGGCCAGGCAGTTAAAACCATGCTGGGCAACTATCTGGACCTGGTGCCAGGTGCGAAAGAATCCCGCGACTTGTGGGTTGGTGCGTTTGAGCAGACCTATTCCGCTGAATTGCGGTCTGAGCGCAAGGGAAAAGGGCTGGAAATATACCTTCTGGATCAGGACCGCTACGACGCTCTCACGGCACTCGTAGAAGAAGTTCTGGAAGTGATCCCCGATCCGATGCCCCCTCTGAAACAACCACCAAGAACAGAGCGGCTTGTGCCTCGGCTACGCTGGTGGGCAAGGCGCTGGAATGGTAAAGCGGTGAGCTTCCTGCGGCTTGTGAAGGCGTCTGTTACCTTTGATGGTGGCATTGACTATCTGGCATGGAAAATCAAACGACATTCCGGCGTGGAGGTGGAGATCACCGACCGCATGCGCCGGAGGCCAGTGCTTTCAGGTATCAGGATGTTCTGGGGCCTCAAGCGCAAAGGCGCTTTCAAATAAGCAAAAGAAAAGGCGCCTGATGGCGCCTTTGTTATTCGTAGATCGGCGGACGCTCTAGGGTTTTAGCTCCAGCCCGATCTTCTCCGCTGTGCGGCTGAAACGAGCGATAATCTCGTCAATCTGCTCCGTGGTGTGCTGGGCACAAACGCTTACCCGCATCAAGAACATGCCGGACGGCGTTGCAGGCGGTGCAGCCATGTTTGCGTATACACCTTCCAGCAACAAGGTCTCCCAGAAGCGGGTGCCCACCATTGGGTCCGGCAGGTGCACGGCGATAATAGGGCTTTGTGCCTCAGGGGTTGCAAGGTCGAAGCCTGCTTTCTTGAGGCCTGCGTGAAGCCTGCGGGCGTTTTCCCACAAATGCGCGCGCCGGTTGCCGCTGCGTTTAATTGCCTCGATAGACTTTGTGGCAGAGGCTACCACGCTTGGCGGCAGGCTTGCGGTGAAGATGTAGGGGCGACTAACAAAACGAAGCACATCGAACTTCGGGTGGTTGGAAACGGCAAAACCGCCAACTGTGCCAACTGACTTCGAGAAAGTGCCGACATAAAAGTCTACTAGATGCTCAACGCCGAGCGCTTCCGCAACACCGCGACCGTTTTCACCGCAGAAACCCATGGAGTGGGCTTCGTCAACGAGGGTCATGCAGCCATATTTCTTTGCGACCTCAAGAAGTTCTTTAAGCGGGGCCGCGTCACCAAGCATGGAATAAATGCCTTCAACCACCACAAGTTTGCCTGCGTCTGCTGGCAAACGCTTGAGCCGCCTCTCCATATTGTCCACATCATTATGCTTGAAGCGCACGATGGTGGCATTGCCCATTGAGCAGCCGTCATAGATGGAGGCGTGGCTGTCTGCGTCGATGATGACAAAATCGTCCTTACCGCCGAGTGCGGAGATCATGCCCAGGTTGGCCTGATAGCCGGTTGAGAACACCATGCAGTGTTCCATGCCGTAGAAATCTGCGATCGTTGCCTCAAGTGCCTTATGGCCGCCGTAGGTGCCGTTCAGTACACGCGACCCTGTGGTGCCGGTACCAAAATCATCAATCGCGTTTTTTGCGGCTTCAACGGCTTCCTCGTTGAAGGTCATCCCCATGTAGTTATTGGTGCCGGCAAGGATGGTCCTGCGGCCACCGATAACGGCTTCGGTTTCGGAAATGATCTCTTCCATCACCACTTTGAAAGGATCTGCGTCCTTGAAGGGCAGGGATGCGCGCAGCGCGACGATTTGGTCAAATTTATCAAGAAGATCCACGGTCTCTTAGCCCTCGTTCATGATTTTTTCAACAGCGTCAGCAACTTGTTGAATGGTCTCCAGATCGGGCAAGAGGTTAAGGGGCAGAACGATGTCAAACTCATCCTCAATATCCGCAACAAGGTCCATGACCGTCAGGGAATCAAGCTCCAGATCGCTTGCGAAGGTCACGTCAGGCGCAAGTTCAATCCCCTTTTTGTTAAGAGGAGAAATCAATTCGTAAATCTTTTCAATGATTTGCGGGTTAGCCATCGTAATTGCCTATCTGCGATATGAATTGTAAGGAAACTGCATACCCGTCTTATATCGGGGTGGAAGCAATCATAAAAGCCCGTTTTTTCGATACCATCCGATGGTGTCACCTAAACCTGCTTTAAGGTCAAAATGTGGCGCCCAGTCGTCAAGCTGCGGACGGCGGGACGCTCTCACCGTCCAGTCCTTGTGGCATAGGTATCGCGCGGACGAGAGAGTGAGCATGGCCGGTTTGCGGATAATATTGGCTATAATGCCGTTGACTGCGCCAATGACACCAAGCACGGGGAAAGGTATGGGCAGAATGAACGGAGCTTTCTTTTCGCTCCCACCAACGGCCTGAGCCACGTCCCTCAGGGTGTAGCCTCCAGGTTTGCGGTCATCGATCTCCGCGATCGCTTTTTCATTGCCACCTTTCGCGAAAGCCACAAGCGCTGAAGCCATATCCGCGCCGTGAATCATCGCGAACCGGTTGTTTTTGCCACCGGGCGCAGGCAATAACCCAAAATTCAGGGCTTTCAAAAGCTTGAGTATCTCTTTGTCGCCGGGGCCATATATGGCTGGCGGGCGTACGATGGTCCAGCTGAACGGCCAATCACGCGCTGTCAGTAGCAGTTCCGACGCTGCCTTGCTGGCACCATAGTGGCTGAGCTGTGGCTCACGGGCGGCGAGGGAGGAAACATGGACGACGCGGTCCACGCCTGCATTCGCTGCTGCGTGCAGGATTTTCTTGGTGCCGCCGACATTGACGTCAAAGAAGGTATCTCGGTTGAGCGCCTTGGTCAGTGCCGCCATATGAACAACAACATTCGCATTGGCGCACAGGGCGGCAAGCGCGTCCTCGTTTGTAAGATCGCCGGGCACCCATGTAACACCGTCACGATCGTCTTGTTCGCGCCGTGTAAGTGCTTTAACACTGTAACCGGCGTCAACAAAAGCACGAATTGTGTGATCACCAAGGAAACCCGTTGCGCCGGTTAGGGCAACAACGGGTTTGGCAGGCTGTGTGCCAGATTTATCGGTCATGCGATATATCGCCTAGCTTGCAAGCGCCTGAAGATTGCCAGAAAGATACTGATTACGGGCTTTCACGCGGCTCAGCTTGCCAGACGACGTACGAGGCAGAGAGCGAGGCGGCACCAGTTCGATCATGCAATTGATGCCGGTTGCTTTCTGGATGTGACGCTTCAGTTCCTCAATGAACTTCATGCGTTCTGCCTGTTCGGAATAACGGCACTGAGCCAGGATCATTGGTACTTCTTCCGCATTTTCACCGGGCACAGAAATGGCTGCGACATCGCCGGTTTTAACGCCAGGAAGCTGCTCTGCCGCCCATTCAATGTCTTGCGGCCAGTGGTTGCGGCCGTTGACAATGATCATGTCTTTGGCGCGGCCCACAATATAGATGTCGCCGTCTTTCATGTAGCCCATGTCACCGGTGTCGAGCCAGCCCTCTGGGCTGAGCACCGCACGGGTGGTTTCGGGGTCGTTGAAATACTCGCGCATAACGGATGTACCGCGCAGGAACACCTTGCCGACTTGACGGTCCGGCAGGACGCTATCGTCCTCATCGCGGA
The DNA here is from genome assembly GCF_048264555.1 of Kordiimonas sp. Lineage (GTDB taxonomy): Bacteria > Pseudomonadota > Alphaproteobacteria > Sphingomonadales > Kordiimonadaceae > Kordiimonas. The sequence continues at coordinate 875,029 of NZ_JBLXCX010000002.1, read as the reverse complement.
TTTCGATGTCATATTCAGGCAGCGGGCGGCCACAGTTGACCACTTCCCTGATGCGCGGGTCGTCCTTGCCGTTCACCAAAACATGTTTATCGCCTGTGAGCGCAGCTTCTTCAATAAGGTCAACCTCAAGCCCAACGCCAACGCGGCCAAAACTCACACCAAGGGTGCATTCCGCAAGGCCATAGCTTGGCAGGAAAGCTTCCCACTTGTAGCCAATGCTTTCAAAGGTTTCAGCAAAGTTTCTGAGTACTTCCGGGCGGATCATCTCCGCACCGCATCCGGCAACGCGGATGCTTGAAAGATCAAGGTCTTCAAGTGCGCTTGAGCGCAAGGCAGCGCGGCGCGCGCAAATATCAAAGCCAAAGGTGGGGCTATACGTAATGGTGCCCTTGTTGCGGCTGATAACCCGTAGCCAGCTGAGCGGGCGACGAGCAAATTCTTCTGTCGGGATAAAATCAACCGACACTTGGCATGTGAGCGTCGTCAGCAGTGTGCCAACAAGCCCCATGTCATGGTAAAATGGCAGCCAGGACACACAGCGGTCGTCTTCATCCAACTTCACGCCATGATATCCCATGCCGTGGGTGTTGGAGAGCAGGGAGCGATGCGTTACCGCGACACCGTGCGGGAACCGTGTGCTGCCTGAGCTATATTGTAGGTAGGCAAGGTCATCTGGCTTGGGGAGACGCAGCCCGCCGTCACCCTTGATCGCCATATAATCGTCGTAGGAGCCCTTAAAGCGCAGGTTCATGTCGGCCGTTGCTTCCGCGATGATTTCATTCATGAACTCGGGGGCCATCAAGCCGTTGGCATCACAGCTTTGCATTTGCATCTGGAGCTGTGAGACATAACCGTCCTTACCGCCAAAGCTGGTGGGAAGGGGCAGGGGAACGGGAAGCACGCTTGCATATTGGCAGCCAACAAAGAAGCTGACGAAATTTGCGCTGGTTTCAGCAATAAGGGCGATGCGGTCACCCGCCTCAAAGCCCATGGCCACAAGTTTGCGGCCAATTACTTCAGCACGGTCGCGTACTTCTGCCCATGTCAATGCGTCAAGAAGGTCGCCGCGGGCATTATAGAAATTAGCCCCACGCAAACCTTTGGCTGCATATTCAATCGCATCTACAAGCGTATCAAAATCCGAATAGCGCCTTTCGAGCGTCGGATCCTGCGTAGGTGTCTCTACCTTCATAACGTTGGCTTCAACCATAATTGCCCCGGCACTACTTTAGCCGGACCCTACAAAAACAACAATAGCAAGCCTTGGTACGGCCGAGGCTATCACTAAACTCTATACTCACACATCAAACCGCAACAAACGCCAGGCCAGAAAACTCTTGCTTTCGACCGGCTTTACCCTGTTCACTCTCGAACGGTCGTGTGCCTGGATATTAGGGCTGAATTACCTTCTGAATGCGCCCCGCGCAAGTTAATTCTGGCCTATTGTACATGCGGCAGAGCTAAGTAGGTGAGGATTACGGCTAAAAAATGACAGCGCCAGACAAGGAATTTACTTCAAATCAGATCAAGGCATTACGGGCAGAAACGCCCGGTGCAACAAACAGGCTGCACTTTGACAACTGCGGTGCGTCGCTGATGCCGCTGCCTGTCTTGAAGGTGCTTCGCGACCATATTGATCTCGAGGCAAAAGTGGGTGGTTATGTGGCCCATGAGCAACAGTTTGCTGCGCATGAGAGGGTTTACGGCTCGCTCGCGGCGCTACTTGGGGGCGAGGCCAGCAATTATGCGCTTACGAGCAGCGCTGTGGATGCCTGGAATAAAGCCTTCTATAGTGTGGCGCTGAAACCAGGCGATAATATCGTCACTGCCTTCAATGAATATTGCAGCAACTATGTTGCCTTCCTTCAGCAAGCGCGGCGACACGGTGCAGAGGTTCGTGTCGCCAAGGCCGGGGACGATGGGGCGCTTGATCTCACGCATCTTGAGAGCCTCATAGACCAGAACACGAGATTGATCGCCATTGCCCATGTGCCGTCATCTAGCGGGCAGGTTAATCCTGTTGTCGAAGTCGGGAGCATTGCCAAGAAACATAACGTTTTATATCTGCTTGATGCTTGCCAGGCGGTTGGGCAGATGCGTGTCAATGTGGATGAAATTGGCTGTGATATGCTAACGGGCACGTCCCGGAAATTCATGCGCGGCCCTCGGGGAGTTGGCTTTCTCTATATCTCAGACGCGGCGCGCAAGGCGATTGAGCCTGCCATGCTCAGCAATCAGGCGGCGGCATGGGTCCGTGCCGACCGTTATGAGCTCAGGAATGACGCGCGCATATTTGAGGGTTGGGAGCGTAACGTCGCGGATCAACTCGCTTTTGGCGCGGCACTTGATTATCTGTTGGCGTTAGGACCCAAAAAGGTTTTCGCCCGAACACAGTCATTAGCCGCAACCCTGAGGGCTGCGCTTTATGAAACAGCAGGTGTTTCGGGTACGTGCCCAGAAAATGCGAAGGCCGCAATTGTCACCTTCAACAAAGCTGGCATGACGGCACCTGACGTTAAAGCAGCGCTTGAACAGCAGGGCATAGGCGTGCAGGTGGCGAGCGTTATGCACACGCGGTTGGACCTTGAGGCGCGTGGTATCGAGAGCACGGTGAGAGTTTCACCTCATTATTATAATACAGAGGATGAGATTGAGCGTTTTGTGGCTGCTGTGAGGGCGCTGTGAGCGAGCCTTCTGACGATAAGGTGGGCAAGAAGCGCACTGGCGGCCCCAAGAAGGTCACTGCAGGTTATCTGGAGCGCGCGGCTCTTCATTACCTCGGACGTTTCAGCACCACTGAGGAAAATCTGCGAAAAGTGCTGGAGCGCAAGGTGCGTCGCCGGAATGAAGGGCATGCGGCCCCTACAGATGAACAGACCACGTGGATCAATGAGGTTGTCGAAAAATGTGTCAAATATGGCTATGTGGATGACGAGGTTTACGCGCGTCAGCGCTCGGAAAGTTTGTTGCGCAAGGGCAAGCCGCCGCGTCAGATTCTGCAGGACCTAAGGTTTAAAGGTGTTGATGAGGGTACCGCCACTGCTGCCGTCGACGATTTGGAAGATGACGATGTGGGCGCGGATGCCACCCGTCGCGCCGCTGCGGCGTATGTCAGGCGGCGGCGTTTTGGGCCGTTCAGGCGGCCTTTGGCGGACCCAAGCGAGAAACGCGAGAAGGAAATTGCCGCAATGATGCGGGTGGGGTTTCCTTATGGCATTGTCGTCGAGACGTTGGACGGTACAGAAGAAGACCTGCTGGAGCTGCTGCCTTGAGTGGTAATGGATACGGCGGACAGGATCGCTTCAATCGACGTTGAGAGTGCGTGTTTCTCAAAAAAAGGATCGATCTTCATCAATGCGGCGGCACGGCTGTATCGAGGGTCTTCGTTTTGCACCATCTGCCTGTATGCCCTCTCGATGACTCTCGTGGCTTCGCTCGGTTTTCCTGCCGCTAGCAGAATGTATGACAGTGCGTAGGGGGAGACACCATCGGGTTTCGCGAAGATGATTTCATCCGCAACAGTACGGTATACGCTCTCAGGTGAGGAGTTTGTGTCTGCGGTCCTGAATATATCCGCCACGTTGGTCATCCCGCGCGTATCAAAATAAACCTGCCATTGACCATAGGCGCCAACATGATCACCCGCCATATAATGTATAAGGGCGGTGCGAACACCTGTTCGACCGTCAATAAGCTTGAGTTTCTGATACAGGGACAGGGCCTCATTGAACTGTTGAGCAAAATAGAGGGTGGTCATTTTCTCCCATTCAGCACCAGAAGGTTCGAGAGAAAGCGCAATAGCTCGGTCATGCGCCTCGAGCGCTTTCTCATACTCACCGCTTTTCGCGAGTGCGACGGCGATGCTGCGCCAGGTCCAATGGTCATCCGGGTCCGCGTCCAGCGCTTTTTGATAATACTCAATCGCCCGCGCGTCATCGTGGTCGCGCTCTGAAAACAGTCGTGCCTTTGCGCGCCATATAAATTTGCTGTCGGTACCAAGTTCGGCTGCGCGTTGAATATGCTGTTCTGCGAGTACCAGCGTGTCTATGCCGTCCAGCCCCCAGCTTGCGCCGGGCAATGCAGCGTAAAACTCCGCGAGTAGCGCGTGAGCGTCACCATTTAACGGGTCTTCTTCCAGCACCTGTTTTACAATACGGTAAGCGATACGATTGCGATCGTCTCTATGGAAGCCCCAGAAATAACGGGCTCTATCAAGCAATATCGGCGCGCTGAAAGCCCCTTTGGATGGCACCGTAACGGCCTTTTTGCCCGCCATCAGGTCAGCAACACTGTTGCGCACCATGGCAGAGACGTTGAGGATTCCTGGGGCGGCGATTTCGCTGCTCTCTCTGATCCCGTGGCTGTCGTTCCGTGAAAGACTGAGGTGTAGCGCATTGCCGGTGTCTGTGTTTACAGCGCCTGACACCTCTAAAAAGTCGGGCACTGCGGTTTCAGTATCTGAGCTAATGGTAACGTCGCCGTAGCGAGAGAGCTCCATCATCAGGAGGTCTTTGATAACCTGGGCATAACCTTGATCGACTGGAGCAGGTGTTACGAGCGGGCGAAGAACAATCTTGTGACCTAGAGTTTGCGGCTCAGATGTTGCAGCCTCGGGACGGCCAAACAGAATTGAGGCTGTGATGAATATAGCTAGGGCGGCGGCAACGGAGGAAAATTGCACCGTTAGCCTGGGAAGCGACCATAGGGTAGCAACGGCTTGGCCAGTGTGATTGGGTGCAGGCTCTTCCTGTGCCGCCTCAAGCAGGCAGTATCCGCGTTTCCGAACCGTTGAGAGGTATTGGGGGTTGGCTGCGTCATCATCAAGCGCTTGCCTGAGGCTTGCGACCACGACCGAAATTGCGTGGTCTGTAAGCGCAGTTTTTGACCAAACCTGTTGCAGAAGTTCATCCCGGCTTATGACACGACCACGGTGCTCATATAAATACTGAAGCATTTTAGCCGCGCGAGGCTCCAGCTTACGCATGTGCCTGCCGTCCGTGATTATATTATGGTCCGGTTTAAGTATCCATGGCCCGATTCTGATTTGCCCGTTCTTCGCCATCGTTTCAGCCTCCCTGCTGTCGAGGATAGAGTAAATCCTCCGAGGGGATATTCGCAATAAACCTTAGTTATAATTCGGCATGAACCTAGGACGTATTTTCTCATATCCTTACGTTTTCCTTACTTGTTCGTCAGGCTTTCGCTGCTGGTTCTGACTAGGGTCGCCTCAAGCCAGAAAAGAAATGGCGTGGGGAGATGATGAATGACACTGGGGAAAATCTGTTTCGGTCTTGTGCTCGGGCTGTCTGTGTCAGCCTGCGGGGGAGGGGGGAGTGCGCCCGTCGCTCCCCCAAACCCTTCAACGCCAACCCCGCCGCCTGCGCCAAGCAATAACACCCCGGAGTTTCGCGAAAACCCGGGGCTGGCAGAGATTGGTGCACTTGCGGCATATGATGAAGGCCTGACCGGGAGTGGCGTAACCGTCGCCTTGATGGATTCGAGTGTTGACGTTGAACATCCGGACCTTGACGCCAACATTCACCCTGAGAGTAAAGATTTTGGTGGCAATGACGGTCAGCTTTTTGATGACACTCAGTATGATATCTCTGAAAACCCAAACATTATAACCCCTACCATTCATGGCACGATGACAGCGGGTATCATTGCGGCCGAACGAAATAACCAAGGTACACACGGGGTAGCACCTGAGGCACAGATATTAGTCTTAAGGATGGACCTGCCTGAGCTCGCGAGTTGGGGCGGCAAAGACATCAATCTCGCGGCAGTACCTGACGCGATCGACCATGCAATCGCGAATGATGCGCGCATCCTGATGGTGGAATGGGCGTTCTGGGACGAAAATTCCAACCAATATGCTGGTGTGGACAATCAGATCGCTGAGGAATTTTATGTGCCCGACGAGTATATTGCGTCGGTTCGGGAGGCCTTTCAGAAAGCTATCGACGCAGGTATGCTGATTGTGATCCCGGCGGGCAACGAGTTCGGCAGTGCCCCTACAGCTTTTATCTCGCAGCTTGGCCTCAAGGAAGGTAATGAGAACGCTGTACTGATTGTTGGGTCTGTAGATCGTGATCAGACTATTTACGACCGTTCCAACAAAGCCGGTTATGCACAAGACTATTTTGTTGTCGCCCCCAGTGGTGTGACGACCACGCTGCCAACGCGTGGGTTCAGAGAAGGTCGCAACCCGTGGGGCAGTACGTCAGACGGTACCTCGTTCGCGGGGCCTCATGTGGCGGGCGCTGCGGCACTTCTAATGCAGGCTTTTCCTGACCTGACAGCGAAAGAGATCGGGGAAATCCTTCTCGCGAGTGCCACCGACCTTGGGGCCGCGGGTGGTGACGAGGTGTATGGCCAGGGGCTGATCAATCTTGAAAGAGCATTGGCGCCTATGGGGGCAACAGCGAGCCGCACACGAAACGGCAATGAGATTTCACTTGATACGGGGCTGCTCTCTTTATCACCGGTCTTCGGCGATGCCATCTCTGCGATGCCAACTTTTGGTTCGGTTTTGATGCTTGACGGCTATCGTCGCGCTTATCGGCAAAACCTTCATGCCCGTGTGCAGTATGAAAATTCCCGAACGTTGATTGAGCACCGTCTGGATACCTTCACCTCAGGAGGAAGCTCTGCCGTCTCGCTTGATGGTGTTGGATATATGAACTTTTCATTCACGGCACCCACAAGGCGATATGAAGAAACCGAAGAAGCATTGCCCTATGCTGCCCGCACCGACAGTGGCAGGGCTCGCAACGTGGCGTTCAGTTTTTCACGAGATATAGCGGACGGGCTTGATGTGCGGTTTTCAACTGCAACGGGAGGTGCTGGTCTCTTTACCTCCTTTGGTATGGATAACCCTCAATCCCGCCTTAGTGATACCGGTGTGCGGTCCGATGCTTATGCACGCCTGTTTGACGGTGCGTTTGGCATGGCAGTCAACCGGCAAGACGCTGGCGGATGGAATTATTCTTTCGCTGTCTCCCGCTTTGACATTGAACCGAACCAGACTGTTACGGGACTGGATTTTAACTTAGACCAAACTGAAGCCTATGCCGTTACGGCTGGTGCGGCCTGGCGTGCAAAAAGTTACGCGCTTGGCATGGACGCGGGCGTGCTGAGGGAAAGGGGCTCATTCCTCGGGGCTGTAGGGCAGGGCGCGCTTAATTTTGGCGATGATGCGACGACTGTTTATGCCGCGCTATATGGACGTTACCAGCTTGCAGGAGGCTGGCAACTGGTTGGTCGCTATTCCTACGGTGTGTCCTCTGTTTCGGTGCCGACAGGTGGTTTCGTTGAAGGGGTTTCCAATATCCACACCGATGCATTTGCCTTGGAACTCAGCACGCGAAACATTGCAGCGCAAGGCGATAGGCTTGGTTTTTCACTGTCGCAGCCGCTGCGTGCTCGCGCGGGTGAGCTGATTGCCTATTTGCCAACAGCTCAAGCTGCAGGGACGCGTGAGTTGATCTTTGAACGCGTGACGGGCGCGCTCGCGCCCTCAAAGCGTCAGCTTGATGCCGAAATTAGCTATGAAATGCAGAAACACAAATCCGGCCTGTCCTGGCAGGCCAATATATTGCTGCAGCAAAACCCGGGTCATCGTGCCGGGCAAGCCGCTGCACTTCTCTTGAGGGCGAACCTGCCATTCTAGATGGCCTCCTGATTTCTCGCTCTCCTGGCGTTGGCATCAGTCCTTTAGGGGGCTGATGCCAAATTGCGCCAAAGCCTCAGGTGTGTCGAGGTCTATCAATATGCCTGGGTCGTCAACCGGTACCTCGCAAACCAGATGTTCGTTCTCATGAATGATATGTTTGCCGCCCGTGTCCCCTGAAATATTACCAAGCGCAGGGAACATATCACGGTGCCAAAGCACCGGGTGTCCACGTTTGCCGTTATAGGTCGGGATGAAGATGCGAGCTTCGCTGATGCGTTTTGCAGCCGCCTTGAGCGCGCTGTATGTCTCAACCCTTACAAACGGCATGTCCGCCAGGCATATGAACGTAAAGGCAGCGTTGTCTGCCAGTTGACTAAGGCCCAGCTTTAAGCTTCCCGCCATGCCGTCAGTGTAGGTGTCGTTATGCACGTGCTTTACGCTGTAGCCGCTGAGAGCGTCATTTACCGCTAGATTGTCATGCCCAGTGACAACAATCACATCGCCCTTATTCGCGGCTAACACCATAGAGACTGTTGTTGTAACCACTGGTTTGCCGTTCAGCTTGGAGAGAAGCTTGTTGGCGCCACCGGCCCGGCTGGACCTGCCAGCCGCAAGCACGATGGTTGAAGCTTTAAGGGTAGCCTCTGAGCGGGGCGCACGAGGTTCTCCGCGCTGAGGCGCTTCTTTCAACAACCCTCCTATACCCATCTTGCGTATTTTTTGCGCGTCAATAGGTAGTCCCGCGGAGAAACGCTCCAACACCCAATCAAGGCCGTTTAGGGCTGGGGACCGGGCGCAACCCGGTAGGCCAAGCACGGTTTTGCCCTCAATCTTGCCGATCATTAGGAGGTTGCCAGGGTCAACCGGCATGCCCAACTGTATTACCTCGCCGCCAGCCGCTTTCAGGGCTGCCGGAAGAACATCCCGCCTATCACTGATCGCCGCTAAGCCGAGAAGGAGGATCAGTTTTTGTGGCCCTGCCATCAGGTCTCTTATGTGTTTGGTAACATCCTCAAGGGTGTGAGCACACTGCTTATATTCTGTGATGCTACCAAGCACGTTAGCGAGGCGCGCTTCGGTCAGCCGCCTTGTTTTGTCGGGCAAGGCACCTCCGGTAGTAAGTAGTGCCGCAGTGAAAGCTTCAAACGGCGCTACAGACAACTCAGCGTCTGCCGAAATGGCGGCCTCCAGCTGCACCGGCTTGACGGCATAAGGTATTATTTTTGCTGTTGCGAGCAACTGACCTTTTTTAACACTGGAGTATGCAGGGAGCGTAGCGATGGTGATGGCTTCATCCTGCGCGTTCAACAAGTCGATGCCGTCAGCTACCTGAAGAAGTCCGGTGCTGGCTGCGTGCAAATTGCAGCGTCCCTTCGTGGCAAGCCCAACTTCTACATGCGGCCCACAACAATGGGATGCCACGGTGTGCGCGGCCTCATCTTCTCCAACATCCCCATCTTCCAGAACATAGGCATGGAGGCTGGTAACTTCCGCAGCCATCATGTGGCTTGCAATTTCCGGGGTAAGCTTTGTGCCCTTCGGGATGCGCTGATCGCCCACACGCACACTGTGGGCCAATCGCCAACCAATGGCGTCCATCGGGTTAACTTCTTCAAACCGCACGAATATCGGCTCCCTTTGAGCGGTATACCGCTATGATTTCTGCAAGAATGGAGGTAGCAATTTCTGCAGGGGTTTTTGCGCCGATATCAAGGCCTACAGGGCCGCTGATCCTACTCCGCGCTTGCTCGCTAATGCCAAGAGCCTGAAGCCGTTCAAGCCGGGCGGCGTGGGTTTTCTTGCTGCCCAAGCAGCCGATATAAAAGGTTTCTGCATTGATGGCAGGAACTAGGGCTGCGTCGTCCAATTTAGGATCGTGGGTCAGGGTCACAACTGCAGTCAGCGCGTCCGGCGGGGTAACCTTGAAATGCTCGTCTGGCCAATTGTTTACGACGGTAGCCCCCTTGAATGTCCGGTTGTCGGTGAAGGCCTCGCGCGGGTCGATAACCGTTACGTCAAAACCGCACACCGATGCCATGGGAGTGAGGGCTTGAGCGATATGGACGGCACCAATGATATCAAGCCGCAAGCTAGGCACCACGGGAAGCGTGATGGCTTGATCATTTACTTCAAGAGCAGGCGCTGTTGCAGCGCCATAACTGGCCTTCACTGGAGACTTTGAGAGAATCAGCGAGCCTGTTTCACGGTTCTGGAGTGCTTTTAGGCTAGCCTCGCAAGCCGAGATGTCGCGATCCGTCAAGGCGAAGATCGATACGTTGATCTCTCCGCCACAAGCGAGGCCAACGGCAAATGCATCGTCGTTTGAGACCGCGAAAGAAAGGTCTTTGTAGCCGCCACTCGCGAGTAGGGACTGCGCTTCAGCGATCACCGTACCTTCCACACAACCGCCAGAAACAGAGCCTTCAAAAGTGCCGTCTGCGCGCACGAGCATCATGCTGCCGACTTGGCGCGGCGCTGAGCCCCATGTTTTGGTTACAACGGCAAGCGCTGCCTTGTGGTCAGCCAATAAGCTTGCGCGCAGGAGAGTTATTATATCTTTCATGGTCCCGGTGTATCTTCAGCTGTCATATCTTTATGGGGAAACGGTAATCGCCAAACACCGACGGGGCAAGCGCAGCTTGGGTGCTTGGTACGGTTTTGCCCGGTTTGGCTTGATTTGGGCCATTCTGGGCTATAAAAGCATGCTCAGTATTGCCTGAATATTGGGGCTAACAGTCAAGAGGGATTTATTATGGCGTCGCTTTTTGCGAATCCGGCAGGGAGGAACTTCCTGGGGAATTCAGCCGAGTGGTACAAGCTTACCATTTTGGCCTTTCTGGTTATCAACCCGATCCTGTTTTATATGGTCAATCCATATGTAGCAGGTTGGGCGCTTGTGCTTGAATTTATCTTCACACTCGCGATGGCACTGAAGTGCTACCCGCTGCAACCAGGTGGTTTGCTGGCATTTGAAGCTGTCGTGATTGGCATGACTTCGCCTGATACATTGAAGCATGAGATTGAGGCTAACCTTGAGGTTATCTTGCTGCTCGTGTTCATGGTGGCAGGCATCTACTTCATGAAGAATATGCTTCTGTTCGTTTTCACCAAGATTTTGGTGAAAGTGCGTAACAAGGTTTTGCTTTCCTTGATCTTCTGCTTCATGGCAGCGTTCCTGTCTGCCTTCCTTGATGCGCTGACAGTAACCGCAGTTGTGATTGCTATCTCTGTTGGTTTCTATTCCATCTACCACAAGGTGGCGTCGGGCAAAGAGTTTCACCATGATCATGACCATATGCATGATGGTGAACTTGATAAGCTTAACGAAGAAGATCTTGAAGGGTTCCGTGCCTTCCTGCGCAGCCTGATGATGCATGCGGCCGTTGGTACAGCGCTCGGCGGTGTGATGACCATCGTGGGCGAGCCGCAAAACATTCTCATCGGTACGCAAGCGAACTGGGAATTTATGGAATTCTTCTTCCGTATGCTTCCTGTAACGCTGCCGGTTCTGATCGCTGGTCTCGCGACCTGTGCGTTGCTCGAAATCACAGGTATCTTGGGATACGGTGCGAAGGTGCCGCCAAAGGTTCTCAACATCATCGTTGACTATGATGCGTATACAAGTGAGCGTCGCACTTCTCGCGACAACGCGTCTCTGATCGTTCAGGGTATTGTTGGTGTTTGGCTTATCATTGCGCTTCTGTTCCATTTCGCGCCAGTTGGTGTGATTGGTCTTTCCGTGATCGTGCTTGCTAGCGCGTTTACAGGTATCACTGAAGAGCATCAGATCGGCCATGCGTTTGAAGAAGCGTTGCCGTTCACCGCGCTCTTGGTCGTCTTCTTCACGATCGTGGGTGTTATTGCGGACAATGCTCTCTTTGCACCGGTAACCAACTTTGTGCTGAACCTTGATGGTCATGGCCAGATTACCGCGCTTTACATTGCAAACGGCGCGCTTTCTGCAATCTCGGACAACGTGTTTGTAGCAACGGTTTACATCAGTGAGATGACCAAGGCTCTCGCAAACGATGTTATCACGCGTGACACGTTTGACCTGATGGCAGTGGCGATCAACACTGGTACGAACATTCCAAGTGTTGCGACGCCTAATGGTCAGGCTGCGTTCCTGTTCTTGCTGACGAGCGCGCTCGCACCGCTGATCCGTCTTTCTTACATGACCATGGTGAAGATGGCGCTGCCATACACCATCGTGATGTCTATTGTAGGCTACATCGGGGTTGCGAAATTCCTCGAGCCTATGACGGATAAGTTGTACGAAAACCACTATATCGAGCATCACCATGAGAAAGTTGGTCAAGCTAGGGATGCTGGCGAACACTAAAAAATCGCTAGCTAAACAATAGCTTGAGTGGCAGCGCCCGTGACAAAACAGTTGCGGGCGCTGTTTTTTATGACTAGCATAACCAAAATTTTACTATCTTTAGTGCTTGTGCGTGGAATTCCTAAGGGGGGAATAGTATGGACGGCCGTAGTACGATCTGTTCTGAGGAACGGCCCGAAGAAATTGGCCAACAGGTAACCGGCAGGGTCAAATGGTTTGATGCTGTGAAAGGTTACGGCTTCATCGTTCCTGATGATGAAGACGGGGATGTGTTGTTGCATTTCTCTGTGTTGCGCAATGTAGGACGCCGCTCCGTGCCGGAAGGCACAACCGTTATTTGCGAGGCTGTTATTCGCGACAAGGGCCGCCAGGCGACCCGTGTGCAGTCTCTTGATCTATCCACAGCTGTTGCGCCCGAAGATTTGGGCCGCTCATCATTTTCACACCCGGGCATGGACATAGATGTCTCTCCTGAGTTTGAAGACGTTATTGTGAAGTGGTTCAATCGCACCAAGGGCTACGGTTTTGTCTCACGGGGGGAAGGTACGCAGGATATCTTCGTGCATATCGAGACGTTACGCCGCGCGGGCCTGACCGACCTTGAACCAGCACAGGAGGTTCGTGTGCGCATTGGTACGGGCGAACGTGGGCCGCTTGTTGCTCAGATCGCATTGCCTGGTGACGCGTAAGACATCTAGCGTTGAGTGGGGAAAGATGATGAAAAAAGCACGGGGGATATATACTGCCGTGCTTTTCTTGTTTTTGCCTCTCGCAGCTTGCAATGCCGCCGATGATGGCGGTGTGCCGGAGCAACCGCTGAGCCCAGACCCAGTGGTTATTGAAAGCGCTACAGGTGAGCACTCTTTTACGGTTGAACTGGCGCTAACCCCTGAGGCGCGCGCACGGGGGCTGATGTACCGGACCGAGCTTGCACCCGATAAAGGCATGTTGTTTGTCTTTGATGATTCCGCGCCACGATCTTTCTGGATGCGGAATACCTATATCCCTCTCGATATCATTTTCATTCGACTCGACGGGAAAATCCTGAATATTGTCCGTGAAGCACGCCCTCGTACTGAAACATCCCGGCAGTCTATCGGCAGCGCCATCGCTGTTTTTGAGATTGCAGGAGGGCGAGCGCAGGAACTGGGTATCGAGGCTGGGGATTATATTCGGCACCCGCTGATTGACGGTTGGCAGCCGCGCTGACATGTCACGCTCCTTGAAAGCCGGCCCTCGTAAAGCGACACCAGAAATGGTTCGGGAAGCGAACCCACCAATGGGTTTTGAGCCTATCCTGTCAAATAGTCCTTTTGGCTGGGAAAATGGGCCAATCTTTGAACGAACAGACGATCAGGGCCGTGAACGCGGTTTTCGCATTGCTGAGCGGCACATCAACGCGGGCGGTGCGTGCCATGGCGGTATGATCATGACCTTTGCCGACATTCTGTTGGCTACTGCTGTTTTCGAGGTGGCTGAACCTCCATTTGTAACCGTTCGCCTGACCACCGATTTTATCGGACCCGCATTTCAGGGCGAGTGGCTTTCGGGTAGGGCTGGGGCCAAGCTGGCGGGGGAGGGGATGATTGCGGTAGAAGGCACCATGAAGGTTGACGACCGCGTCATTGCCACGGCAAGTGGGCTTTTCAAGGCGTTGCGCCCCCGCTAAACTGGCAATGTGCCCTTTTAAACCCCGAGCAATGTGCAGGGAAATCTATGACTGACCAGAAACTTTATGGCGACTTCCTTGGGATATGGGAGTTGGAGCCCGAGACTTGTGAGTATGAGCAAAGTGAGCCGCCGCAACAGGGCCATTATATCATTTCAGAGTGCGCGGAGGGGCTTCTGTTCCAGATGACCTGGACCGATTCCGCTGGTGAAGAGCATAATTATAGCTTTACCGGTGTGCCAGATGGTACCGCGCGGCCCTTCGCGGGGGGTGAACTTGCGGACGCCTTGGCTGTTTCTGTGCCATCGGATAGTGAGCTTACATCATCTGCCTATTATAAGGGCAATGAGCTGATGCGGGCGACGCGGCTTTTGCATGCGGACGGTATGCATATGGATGTGCTCCAGACCGTGCATTTGCCGGATGGTACTAAGCCCACCAATAAAGCCAGATATCGCAGAAAGCTTCATTCCTGAAATCGGCCCGGGCGATGAAAATCAAACAGACGCAAAAATTTCATTTTTCCTCTTGCATTCCCCTCGGCTGAACATTAGAAAACGCGGGCGTCGGGGAGTGGCGCAGCCTGGTAGCGCACCTGTTTTGGGTACAGGGGGCCGGAGGTTCGAATCCTCTCTCCCCGACCACTTACTCTCCAGAGAGCTAAGTGAACGGCAATAAAATGGCTCGGTCTTCATGACCGGGCCTTTTTATTTTCGTCAGGGTCTAATTTCCGCCAAGTAGCGCGATTTCTGTGTTCCCTTTGTGTCTCGTTTGGGCTAGGGTGCGCGTCCGCTCAGGCGGATGATTAATCCGGCCTGTAAGACGATGGTCAACAGACTTTAGGGTGGTGTGCATACACTGGCTTATAGTCACAGTTCGAAGGATAGAAGCCCGTGAAAGCGCGCATTTATCAACCGGCAAAAAACGCAATGCAATCAGGCACGGCAAACACCCACAAGTGGGTGCTTGAATTTGAGCCTGAGCTTGCCAAAGACATTGATCCGCTGATGGGGTGGACAGGATCGCGCGATATGCGCGGACAAGTTCGCATGAAATTCTCCACCCAGCAGGAAGCGGAGGCTTATGCCGTGCGGCACAGCCTTCCCTTTGAGGTCAAGCCGGTGCACAAGAAAAAGCGGCATATTCAGGCCTACGCAGATAATTTCAAATAAGACGGCTTCCTGAGCCTTCTTTGTGCGGTCCCGTAGCTCAACTGGATAGAGCAGCTGACTTCTAATCAGCAGGTTCGGGGTTCGAGTCCTCGCGGGATCGCCATTATCTCCTCCGGTATTTAGTGCCTTCCATGTTCGTACTTTACAAATTGTTACATATGTAACTAATATTCGGCGCTCATCACCCATCAACGCACAAGAGGCCACTTATGTTTTCGCACCTGAACCCGCTGCCCGCTGACCCAATTCTTGGTCTTTCTGCTCTCTTTAAGGCAGATACAAACCCGGCCAAGGTTGATCTCGGCGTCGGGGTTTATAAAACGGCGGATGGCAAGACGCCAATTCTGGGTGCGGTACAACAAGCTTTCGAGCGCCTGAGTGCGAATGAAGGCAGCAAGGTTTATATATCACCAACAGGCTGGCCGGGGTTTACCGAGGGCTGTGCAAACCTTGTGTTTGGCGATGCGCTAGTTGAGAAGATGGGTGACAAACTTGGGGCTATTCAAACGCCAGGGGGCTGTGGCGCCTTGCGTCTCGCGTTTGAAATGATTGCTTTTGCAGACCCCGAAACGACGGTCTGGGTAAGCAACCCAACATGGGCGAACCATATACCAACGCTCGCGGCGGCAGGCCTCAAGCATAAAGTATATGATTATTATAATCGCGAGACCTCCGCCATTGAGGTTGAAGGCATGCTTGCGTCGCTTGAGGCGGCAAAGCCAGGCGATGTAGTGCTGTTGCATGCCTGCTGCCATAACCCGACCGGGGCGGACCTGAGCGCTGCGGATTGGACTAAAGTGCAGATACTTCTTGCGCGGAAGGGATTGGTTCCTTTCCTCGATATGGCTTATCAGGGTTTTGCTGCGGGGCTTGATGAAGACGCGGCAGCGGTACGTGCTATGTTCTCGGCGCTACCGGAAGCGATCCTGTCTTACTCCTGCTCCAAAAACTTTGGTTTGTACCGGGAACGTACAGGTGCTTTGTTCATTAAGGGCGAGAAAGACAACTCGCGCGACGCTTTGGTCACTAACCTCGCGCAACTCGCGCGGGCAAACTATTCAATGCCGCCATCTCATGGTGCTGCGCTTGCGACAACAGTGATGCAGGATGCTGAGCTTATGGCTGTGTGGGTCGCGGAACTGGATAGCATGCGCGACCGCATCAATGGGCTGAGGAACTCGCTTGCGGCGGCGCTCGAGGCAGAAGGTTTTGGGGACCGTTTTGCGGGTGTGGCGCGCCAAACGGGCATGTTCTCGCTTCTGAACCTGAGCCCGGAACAGGTCGCACGGCTGCAGTCTGAAAAATCCATCTATTTCCCCGGCAATGGGCGCATCAATGTGGCTGGCTTAACGGATGCAAATATCCCATATGTGGCCAAAGCAATCGCAAGCGTGGCCTAAAGGTTATCCGAGGGGCTGATCAGGCTTGCTGGTCAGCTGAAACTTCGGCATCTTGCCATTATGGCGATTTTCATAGATGCACCGACGGATTGGGGCCATAGGTTTGGTCCTTCATCTCATCTGATTTCAGATATTGCTGGTGTTGAAGGCACATTCGAGTTGACCGCTTTTGCGGATCAGATCGGTATGATGCCCGCATGGCTACAACATCGAGGCACTGAAAAAGAACATTTCGATCTTTTTGGGCCGCGGATCGACTGGGCGATTTCTTATGGTGCAGAGCTGGTTCACAGACGGAGAATTGTCACCATCATCCGAGAAAAACGCAGTTTTTATGCGTCGCTCAACGTTTGATGGTCTCGCTATAATCGGGGGACAATTTTTTAAGCCACGCGATCAGGTCAGCCCTGTCTGATAGTTCTGTAAAGGGGCGGAAAGCCATGTGAGTTCCGCGCCTGAATTTCTTCTCTTCAAAGATAAAGCTGTTCAGCCGCTCTGGTGTCCAGATGCCGCTTAGTTTAACGAGCTGTTCGCTATAGCCGAAACCTGGCGAAGAGGCGATCTCACGCCCCACCACGCCGTAAAGGTTAGGGCCAATTTTATTGGCGGCTCCAGCTTTAAAGCTATGGCACGCCTGGCAGGGATGAAACAGGCGTTTGCCGCGTTCCGCATCGCCGTTTTCCAGCGCTTGAAGTAAGGTATCTTCAACCTCAATATTGATTGTGCCGGGCCCCTGAAGCGCGAGAAAACTTACCAGGGCTTCTCTATCACTTGGGTTGTTGATCCCGCGGAAAGACATATCTGTACCCATGGCTACGTGATTGGGGCGCTCAATAAAGCTATTGAGGACTTCGGCTGTCCAGACACCGGAATATTCTTTCAGGGCCGGGCTGTAGTCAAAGTCGGGCAGGGAGGCGATCTTGCGCCCCATGATGCCGTATAGGTTCGGCCCGATGCGGTGATAACCACCTTCTTCAATCGTGTGGCAGTTTTGGCAACGTTTGAAAATCTCGCGTCCGCGCTCAATCACTGCATAGGATGTTTCATCAGCAAAACCGGGTGTGCCGATAAGCAGAAAAATGGTCAGCAAAAGTCGCATCTTGCCCTCCGTTGATAATCTCCAGCAAATCACATGACATCTGAAATGGAAACCATTTAGACTAGGGTGCGACGTTTCGTTCGTTTGAAGAGCTGGGCAGGGTACCGATATGCAGATACTGGATCACATGCGCGAGATAGATGTTTGGGCGCTTTTGTTTTTTGCGGTCGTTATCAGCCTCTATACATTGGTGACAGACCACAGTGCGCTTCGGCAGAGGTCGATCTCTGCGGCAATGGACCGTCAGCGCGATAACTGGATGCAGGCGGCGCGTTTCCGTGAGTTCAGAATGCTCGATAGCTCCATTTTAGGTGTTCTGGTCTCGGGTATCAGTATCTTTGCCTCCACCAATATCTTTGTGATTGGTGGGTTGATTGCGGGCCTTGCCTACAATGAGGAGCTGAGCACCGCCTTTTCGTCCATACCTTTTGCTGAGCCTATCTCGCCGGGTCGGTGGGCTATCAAATTAAGCCTGCTTCTCGGCATATTTGTGTATGCGTTTTTCAAATTCGCCTGGGCAATACGGCTCGCGAACTACTGCGCGATCACTGTTGGGGCTATGAGTGAGCCTGAGGAGGGTGCCACCGATGTTGCTGCGGCGCGCGCAGCGGCGGCTTCCCGCCTTGCGGCCTTGTGCGGCCATCATTTCAACAGGGGGTTGCGGGCTAATTTTTTCGGGCTCGCGGTGCTGGGCTGGTTCTTCAGCCCGTGGCTTTTTATGGTGGGAACCCTGTTTGTAGTGCTCATTTTAGTGCGGCGGGAGTTCTTCTCAGGCGCGCTCGCCGTTATGCGAACCACGCCATAATTTTTCATAAGGATCAGGGCGCTACCTAAAAGCCACACTCGGGTAGGCATTGGTGTGCGTTAAAAAACCTTCACCGCTCGTTAACTCAATTGTCACATTGCCAGCAGATCAAAAGGCAGGCCGACACCACATGGTGTGCGGCCCCATACTCATAACAAATTTGCAGGCTCAGAAAATGTCTTTTGAAACGCAACGCAAGCATGTGCGCCGCACCGCTATGGTGTCCGTCAGCGCTCTCGCTATGATCACCGCCACCTCCGCTTTTGCTGCCGATGTCACCGGTAAGGTAAAAACACAAAACAGCGCCGTCTCGCTTGAGGGCGCTGTTATCAAAATTGAGGAACTGAACCGCCGTGCTTCAACGGGAAGCGACGGTACTTTCCGTTTCTCCAATGTGCCGGCTGGCGAATACACCATTATCGTTTCCTACATCGGTACAGAGCCGATGATGAAAAAAGTGACTGTCTCGGAAGAGGGCGGTCGGCTCGAATTCACGATTGCTGGCAAGAAAGACGATATTGAAGAGATATTTGTCCTTGGCCAACGCGGTAGCCTAAACAGCTCGATCTCAAAACAGCGGGCGTCTGACAATGTTGCGAACTATCTGTCTGCAGACGCTGCGGGTAACTTCCCGGACCAGAACGTAACAGAGGCGGTACGCCGGATCGTTGGTTTGTCGGTGGAATCTGACCAGGGCGAAGGGCGCTATGTGATCATTCGTGGTCTTGATCCCAACCTGAGCTCATCGTCGGTTGGTGGTGTGCGCTTACCGTCACCGGAAGGTGGTGACCGTAAGGTTGCGCTTGATGTTATCCCGTCTGAGCTACTGGAGACGGTTGAAGTTACCAAATCTCTCACACCAGAGATGGATGGGGACGCCATTGGCGGTAACGTTGATATCAAGACGCTTTCCGGTTTTGATAAGGACGGCCTGTTCGTTAAAGCCAAAGTTGAAGGTAGCTATAACCGCCAGCAGGATGAGATTAACCCGAAATTCGGCCTTACGGTGGCGAACGCCTTTAACGAGCGTTTCGCGATAGCGGGGTCCTTCAGCTTTTATAACCGCAAGTTTGGTACAGATAATCTCGAGATCGATGGGGACTGGCTGAATGAGGACGACGAAGATCAGGAAATCGATGCGCTCTACCCAGAGGAACTTGAGTTCCGCGACTATGTGGTGGAACGCCGCCGCATCGGTGCTGCACTGAATCTCGACTTCCGCCCAAATGAAGATCACGACCTATACATTCGCGGCCTCTATTCAGACTTCAAGGATACAGAACACCGCAGCCGCATGGAACTGAAGCTGAGCGACGGCGAGTTTGACCTTGATGCCTCTGATGTTGGCGCTGGATACGTGTATCTGGACGGGATCGAGGCAGACCGTGACATGAAGGACCGTATCGAGACCCAGAAGATTTTGAGCGTCGTTGCGGGCGGTGAAAGCCGGTTTGATGAGCTGACAGCCACATACTCTATTGCCTATTCAAGAGCAGAAGAGGCTGAGCCGGACCGGGTAGATACGGACTTTCAGGGTGAAGACTTCAACGGCGGTGTGAGCTTCCTTGATCGTATGATGCCAGGGTCTGTCTTCAAGTCTCAGGCGGACCTTGACGGCATTCGTGACCTGAGTGCCTATGAGCTTGATACCATAGAGTATACCGACAACATCACGACTGATAAGCAACTCGCCTTCAAGCTGGACCTCGCCTATGACACTTACTGGGGTGATAATCCGGTACAGTTGAAATGGGGTGCAAAAGCGCGCCTGCGGGAGAAGATGCTCGACGCCAACTTCCTTGTTTATGAGGACTTGGGCGACTTCAGTCTCGCAGATTTTTCCACAACAATCGATTATCCGCTTGATTTTGCTATGGGCAATGTGGGCCCCGATAATGGTGCTCTCCGTGACTTTTTCTTCGCGAACCGCAGCGCTTTTGAGTTGAATGCGATTGATAGCGCCCTCGGTGATGAAGCGATCGAATATGACGCATCAGAAGACATCTATGCCACATATATGCAGGGCCGCGTTGACATTGGCGGCCTGCGTATCGTTGGTGGCTTGCGCTATGAATATACGGACTTCAAGACAAACAGTAATTTTGTGTTTGCTGGTGAAGAAGTTGTAATCGACCCGGACACTGGCACACCGGTGCTGGATGAAGATGGTGATCCCGAGACAGAAGACGTGCTGAACGTTAGCCCCGTGAGCCGCAAACGGGACTATGACTATTTCTTGCCAAGCGTGAACCTGCGCTGGGAGCCAAGAGAAAACCTCGTCACGCGTCTCGCGTACTTCCGCTCAGTTGTTCGCCCTAACATCAGCAAGGTCGTGCCGACAGGCGTGATCGAGTATGAAGAAGAGCTTGAGGACGGTGAAGTAGAACGCACCACTGAAGGCGAGATCGGGAACCCTGGCCTTGTACCAATGTGGGCAAACAACCTGGATGCCAGCATTGAGTGGTACCCGAACAACGACGCAGTACTGTCGGTTGGTGTGTTCTATAAGGACATTCACAATTTCATCGTTGACCGCACCCTTGAGGAAGTGACCATCAACGGTGTTTATTTCGATGAGGTTGTGCGGCCTTATAACGGCGACAAGGGCACAATCAAAGGTGTTGAACTGAACTATCAGCAAGCGCTTACCTTCTTGCCTGGCCTTCTTGACGGCCTGATCGTTGGCCTCAACTATACCTATGTTGATAGTGAAGCGGAGATTTTCGACGGCGAAGAAACTCGGGTAATCCCGATGCCTAAAACGTCCAAGAATATCGCCAATATTGTGCTCGGCTACGAGAAGGGCCCGATCAGCCTGCGTGCAGCCATGACATACCGCGATGAATATCTTGATGAGTTGAATGCAGGTGGTTTTGGTGACCGCTATGTGCTTGACCACACACAGTGGGACTTCTCTGCGTCATATGCGATCAACGATAATATCAAGATTTATGGTGAGGTCTCAAACGCCAATGATGAACCATTCCGCGCGGTTTACCGCAACGAAGGTGGCGACTTCCTGATGCAGCACGAACAATATGATTGGACCGCCAACATGGGCGTGAAGGTGAAGTTCTAAGCTTAAGGCGATGAGCTAAAAAGGAAAGGCGGGCACAAAAGTGCCCGCCTTTTTCTTGTTTGCAAGATGAGGTTATTTGCCCATGCGGTCCAGAATAGCTTCCGCTTCATCCATCAACCGGTTCATGCGGTTAATGAGGGTTGTGTATGGTACCTCAGACGCCAGATCGATTTTAGCGTCCTTCAGAAGCTCATACGGGTAGCGCGAGCCACCGGCCTCAAGCACGCCGATATAGTCATCACGTGCGGTTTCGTCGCCCGCCAACATACGCTCAGCGAAGGCAGTGCCACCTGAGATGCTGGTCGCATACTGATAGACATAGAAGTTGCGGTAGAAGTGCGGGATATAGGCCCACTCAATGGCGTAGGCATTGTCAATCTCCATCACGCCTTCATCATGGCCGTGGTACTTCTTCAGAAGCTCAAGATACAGCTCTGTCATCTTCTTGCCTGAGAGGGCTTCACCTTTTTCGGACATTTCATGAATGCGAAGTTCAAATTCGGCAAACATGGTTTGGCGGAAGAAAGTGCCGCGAATACCCTCAAGCGCACGGTCAATGTAATAGAGCCGTTCTGCGTCAGGCAGGTCTTTCGCGAGCATATGCTCCTGCAACAGCACCTCGTTTGTGGTTGAAGCAAGTTCAGCCGTGAATGTGGTGTAGCTGAAGTTCTCATACGGCTGGTTTTCTTTACTCAGCATCGTATGCACTGCATGGCCCCACTCGTGGCTGAAGGTGGAAACATCTTCAAAGCCGCTGTTGAAGTTGAGGAGCACATAGGGATGAACATCGTAAGCTGAGCCAAACATATAGGCGCCGGGGCGTTTGCCTTCCTGTGGGAAGACATGCATCCATTGTCCGGCAAAACCTTCTTTCAGGTGATTGAGGTATTTCTCGCCAAACGGCTCAAGCGACACAAGGGTCATTTCCTTGGCGTCATCCACGGTGAAAGTGCGATCAAGCGCGGTGACCTCCGGGTAGATGTCATAGTAGTGCAGGTCATCAAGACCCAAGAGGCGCTGGCGCAGCTTGAGGTACCGGTGCATGCTGGAAAGATTGTCGTTCGCTGCTTTAACGAGCGCGCGGTACACATCGGTTGGGATATTGCTGCCAGACACAGCGCTTTCGAGCGCGTTTTCATAGCCGCGAGACTTGGCATTAAAGATATGCCCCTGAACATGGGTACCAAGCGTCGCGCCAAACATGGCTTCATAGGTTTTCCACGCGCCCCAGAACGTATCAAACACCAGCTTGCGGTCTTCACGGTTGGAGACAGCGCGGAAGCGGGTGTAGGCAGACTGGTTCAGCATGACCTCTTCACCGCTTGAAAGCGTTACCGTAGGCCAGGGCAGGCTAGCGTTGGTCATCAGGCCATAGATTTGGCCGGGACCAGACAACACATCACCAGCATTTGCCAGCACACCTTCAGCTTCTTCGCCAAGGGTGAATTTTTCCTGCCTGAGCGTATCGCGCAGGTTGAAGGCATGTTTCGCAAGGCCAGGTTCCTTGGCGATAAACTTTTCAATTTTTTTGCTGCCTACCTTAATCAGCTCTGGCGATACAAAGGCCGCTGTCTGGCTGAGAGACGAGAGAAGGCTTTGTGCCAGGCTGCGCCGTTCCTGTTTCTCGGAAACCCGAAGGTCTTCATCGGCGGAAAGCACGGCATACACGAGAAGGCGGACAGCTTCTTTCTGGACCGACGAAATCTTGTCCATGGCGGCAAGCAATGTTTTTGCGTCTTTGCCAAGCTTGCCTTTGTATTCCTCAATGCCCTTCATGTCCTCTAGGACACGTTGGCGCTCGGCTTCCCAGGCATCGGCAGAGGTGTACAGATCGCTCAGGTCCCACTCAATTTTGCTGTTGTTCTCCTGGGCAAATGCAGGCGCAGGTGTCATGGCTGCGCTGACAAGAGCCGTTGAGGCTGCAAGCGCAACCAGTGAATATTTAAACTTCTTGGTAATCCCCATTGGTATATCCTCCCACATTGTTGTTATGCGAACTTTGCGAAAAGCATCGCTTAAGGCAAGATGCACTAAAGTTCATGGGCATGCTAACGGTATTGCGTCATGGTTTGCTATAAACAATAATTGATTGGTAGGTTAGGATAGAATTCTATAATGATTATCTTATCTTGACTGATCGACTGGGGGCGCGCGGGTGACACGTTTTTTCATAATCTGTAGTTTGTTTTTGGGTGCTTTCTCAGGCGTGAATGCCGCATCCCTGCAGGTTAACGTGCAAACGAAAGATGGTGCGGCGGCGGAAAACGCCGTGGTCAGTATCACCCCCATAACACCTGGGCTCATGCTGCCAGAGGTAGAAAACGCAGCCACGATGACCCAAAAGGATACTCTCTTTAGGCCATTTGTGCTTCCGATCAGCGTGGGCACAACAGTTACCTTTCCCAACCTCGATGAATTTCGGCATCAGGTATACTCCTTCTCGAAACCCAAGCGATTTGAACTGCGGCTCTATGGTCAGGACACCACAAATTCCATCACCTTCGACAAACCCGGCATTGTGGCCCTTGGCTGCAACATTCATGACAATATGCTTGCCTTTATTTATGTGAGCGAAGCGCCACTTGTCGGTAAAACGGACGCGAATGGCACGCTTTTGCTTGAGGGTTTACCCGCTGGTGAATACGGGCTCACCGTATGGCACCCTGACGAGAAAAAAGGGAAGGCCGTACCCGTAACAGTCACACTTGATGACGCTGCCCAAGCTAGCGCGCTGATGACCGTTGACCTCAGGTCTGTGCGGCGGGAACAGCAACCGCCAGCCGATGAAGGTTATTGATGATGTTGCGCTTTAAGTTCCAGACCAAGCTGACAATTGTCTACCTTGCTTTGTTTCTGGTGGTCATGAGCGTTATTGCGCTCGCTTTCTATCGCTCGGTCACTCAAAACGTACGCGATCAAATTCAAGGCCAGCTCGGTGCCTCGGCGCGGACGTTTGAACGCATTATCGATGATCGCGTGGAGAAGCTTGCAGCCAATGCGCTTTTGCTTGCCCGTGATTATGGGTTTCGTGATGCGATCAATAACCCGGATGATCAGGCGACTGTTATGTCGGCGCTTCGTAATCACCGGGCTCGGCTTGGGGCTGATCTCGCATATATCGTTGACCTCGACGATGAAGTCATTGCCACCACAGGGTCAGGGGAGGATGAACCCCTAACCGCCGCCATCCCCGATGAGATGAAGGTGATGGCGGAGAGCGACGGTGTTGCCAAGCGTATGGTGGAAATTGGGGGTCGTGTTTATGAGCTGGTTGTTGTACCGGTGCTTGCCCCGATCCCAACAGCCTGGATTGCCTTTGGGATGGAGCTTGACGAAGCAACAGCCCGTGAAATCAAGGCGTTATCGCCAATAGCACTAGAGATTGCCTTTATATACCGCGAGGCTGATGGTCAGTATGCGCTTGCGGGTGCCACGTCAGAGCGGCAAGCCATGACCGAGTTTTTAACTGGCTCTTTGCCCGAGGCTCCGGTGTTTGGTGCTGATTTTAACGGGCAAGACCATCTTTTCTGGCGATTGCCGCTCCATGCAAGTGATGATGCAGCGCAGATTAGCGCGCTCCTGTATTATTCCGTGGATGTGGCGCTTGAGCCGTTTGACCCGCTTGTGGTTGCGATGGTTGGTATCCTGATTGGTGGTCTGTTGCTCCTGATCAGCGGTAGCGTTGTGGTTTCGCGTGGGGTTACCCGGCCTTTGAGACGTTTGGCTGAGGCAGCACAGCGCATCATCGCAGGCGAATATCAGGAGGTTGATGCCCCAACAAAAGGCGACGAGGTGGCTGACCTTACCATGAGTTTCAACCAGATGGTTGGTGCGGTGCAGGAGCGGGAAAACAAAATTCGCTATCAGGCTTTCCATGATAGCGAGACAGACTTCCCGAACCGTCTCATGTTTGAGGAGATGCTGGAAGAGCAGATCGCAAAAAGCAGCTCCTTCGTGGTGATGGTGATCGAAATCCAGCAAGTGCCGGAACTGCGCAGTGTCCTGAACCACAGAAATATCAACGACCTGATGGTGTGTATCGGTGAGCGGCTCAATCAACTTTCTGATACAAGCGTTGCACGCATCGCGACAGAGAGCTTCGCGTTTATCCTTGAAGATGCAAGCGAAGCAGATACCGTAGCGTCCCTCGTGATGAACAGTTTCATGACCCCGTTTGACGTTGCCAGCATCATTATCGATGCACGCGCCAAACTTGGCCTCGTGAAATATCCCGGGGATGGTGACGATAGCGCTGTGCTGCTGCGCCATGCATACGCGGCGCTTGATAAAGGGCGCACCGTTCAAAAAGGTTTTGCGTGGTACGACCCGGATAGTGACAAGTCTCAAACCCAGCGCCTGTCGATGATGAGCGAGTTGCGGGTTGGCCTCAAAAACGGTGAGGTACGCTTTGCCTATCAGCCAAAACTGGATGTGGCGACGGGCAAGGTTACCTCGGTTGAAGCGCTGGTGCGCTGGATAAGCCCGACACGGGGTTTTGTGCCACCTGACGAATTTATTCCGCATGCTGAGCGTACAGGCGATGTGCGACACTTGACTGAATGGGGCCTCGAGGCCGCCGTTAGACAGGCAGCGGAGTGGCGCGAAAAGGGGCTGGAGTTAGCTGTAGCAGTGAACCTGTCGACCAACGACCTGATGAACCAAGGCTTGCCGGGGCAAATACTCCAACTGCTCAAACAGCATAAACTGCCTGCTAGCTTCCTGAAGCTTGAAGTGACCGAGAGCGCCGTGATGCATGATATGGACCGTGCGCTAGATGTTCTCAACATGCTGGCTGCCATGGGCCTTACGCTATCGATTGATGACTACGGCACAGGATACTCCTCACTAAGCTACATCAAGAAACTACCGGTAAGCGAGATCAAGATCGACAAATCCTTCGTCATGACCTTGGCGGAAAATGAGGAAGACAATATCCTTGTGCGGTCTACCATTGAGCTTGGGCATAACCTGGGGCTTAAGGTTACGGCCGAGGGTGTTGAAGACGAGGAATCGGTTAGCCGCTTAAAAGAATACGGTTGTGATACGCTTCAGGGCTATCATATCTCGCGGCCCGTTCCTGCGGCGGAGCTCGAGACATTTCTTAAGGAGGGTGGGTATGTCACCGCCTAGGAGGTCAAGCCTTTGTGGGGTCACGCTGCTCGCTGCATTAGTGGTGGCGGACAGAGCCTCAGCTGAGGGCTTGCCCAGTCTCGACATCGACTTTCTCGCGGATGCACGCCTTTCAATCGCTGACGGCGAACCAAGTTGGTTCAATGACTGGCTCGGCAAGGGCCGTTATGGTGGGGAACATTGGGGCAGTGGCAATGAAGAGAAGTTGCGGCTTGCGGAGTTCTCCGTGCTGGCGAAAGCCGAGATTACCTGGGATATCGGCGCCTTTGTGCATGCCAAATTTGACCCTGAGCAGAATAAGCCGCTGGATCTTGTGGAAGGGTATTTGACCTATCATCCAGCCCCCACATCTGCGCTGGCTTATGAGTTTCGCCTGGGGCTCATGTTCCCGCACATCTCGCGCGAGAATACAGGTGTCGCCTGGACAAGCCCCTATACCATCACACCGTCAGCCATTAATAGCTGGGTTGGGGAAGAGATCCGGGCTCTTGCGGCTGAAGGTAAGGCTACATACCGTGCTGGCGCAAACAAACTATCACTCACTGCGGCAATATTCGGATTTAACGACCCGGCGGGCACGTTGCTCGCTTTTCGTGGCTGGGCGCTGAATGACTATAAGGTGGGCGCTTTTAGCCAACTGCCGCTCGCCCATTTGCCGTCTATCGGGCCTGAATCCGATTTTCTTTCCAAACAACCTTTCTGGGTTCATCCCATCAGCGAGGTGGATGGCCGACCTGGCTATTATCTGGCGCTGGATTGGGACTATGCCAGGCGCTTCAAAACGGGTGCCTTTTATTATGATAACCGTGGTGACCCGGAAGCATTCGAGCGCAAGCAATATGGTTGGGATACCAAGTTCTGGAACCTGTATGCGGAGGCATCACCCGTTAAAGGCTTGACCCTCCTTAGTCAGTATATGACTGGCAATACCAAGATGGGTTTTGAGGAATATGGCGGCATGCGATCCGTCGACGTTGATTTTGAAGCCGTTTTTGCCCTTGCGAGTTATAAGTTCGACAAGAACCGGGTCAGCGCCCGTTACGACTGGTTCGAAACGACAGACAACAGCTTTGTAAGCGAAGACAATAACAACGAATGGGGCCATGCCTGGACCGTGGCCGTGTCGCGAGACTTCCGCGCGAGCGACCAACTGATCCTTGAGTGGCTGCGTCTCGATAGCTGGCGCCCCGCACGCAAAACCATTGGTTATGCGGCAGATCAAGAGCAGGACATTGTCCAGCTCAGCTACCGGTTACGCTTTTAGGGGATACGACCTTAGTCTTTAGCGCCAATATGCGCTGCGTAGCGCTCAAGCCCAGCCTCAAGATCAGCAATCAGGTCGTCCGTATCCTCAAGGCCAATATGCAGGCGCACGAGCGGACCGGGCGCATCCCAAGAGGTAGCACTGCGGCTGCCGTTCGGATCACTAGGTAGAATAAGGCTTTCGTAGCCGCCCCAGCTGAAACCCATCTTGAAAAGCTTCATGTCATCAACGAGGGCAGCCGTATCAGCATAGTCGCCGCCCTTCAGGACGATTGAGAACAGGCCGCTTGAGCCAGCGAAGTCGCGGGCCCACACCTCATGGCCAGGGCATTCTTCAAAGGCTGGGTGCAGCACGGTTGCCACTTCAGGTCTCTCCCGAAGCCAGGCCGCCACTTTCAGCGCATTTTCTTCATGCGCCTTGAGCCTAACCCCGAGCGTGCGGAGGCCGCGAGACGCAAGGAAGGCATCATCAGGCGAACAGGTCTGCCCCAACTGGTACGCGGTGCGCTGCAAAGCCTTGAAGGTACGTTTGTTGGCGGTTGCGCTCCCGAGCATAATGTCTGAATGACCACCAATATACTTGGTGCAGGCATGCACGGATATATCCGCCCCCATCGTGAGTGGGTTCAGAAGAAGCGGGGTCGCCCAAGTGTTGTCAGTGATGACATACAAGTCACGCTTTTTCGCGGCCGCGATGATCGCGGGCAGGTCTTGCACTTCAAAGGTGAGTGAGCCGGGCGCTTCGGTTACTACAAGGCTCGTGTTCTCGCGGAACAGCTCTTCAATGCCAGCGCCGACCATCGGGTCATAATAGGTGGTCTCGATCCCCATCTGGCGCAAAAGGCCGTTTGCGAAGGTGCGGGTGGGCTCATAGGCGCTGTCTGTTATGAGAATATGATCACCAGCCTTCACGCATGCGAGGATCGCGCCTGTAATGGCTGCAATGCCGCTTGGATAGAGCATGGTGCCTGTGCCACCTTCAAGCTCTGTGATGGCTTCCTCGAGCGACCACTGGGTTGGTGTGCCCTTGCGGCCATAAAACAGTTTTTTGGCGGACGGGTCGGCGCAGCGCTCCCGCAGTTCCGCATATGTTTCAAACAAGCAGGTCGACGCCCGGTATACCGGTGGGTTTACAACCCCGTGGCTCCACTCTTTACGGCGGCCGCCGGTCACCAGATAGGTGTCTGTTTTTTGCTTGGTATCCGTCATACTGCCTCCGCGGGTCCTGTCTCGATAGGCAGGCTGATATCGCCGCCCCATTCACTCCAGGACCCGTCATAAATGGCCACGTCGTGTTTGCCAAGGCTTGCGAGTGCAAGTTTAAGCACGCAAGCTGTCACACCAGACCCGCAGGTGGCGATGATGGGCCGGTTGAGGTCAACACCTGCCTCAGTAAATTTGGCACGCAGGGCATCACCGGTCAGCAAGGTATTGTCGTCATCAAATAATGTGTTGAACGGCAGGTTGCGCGCGCCGGGAATGTGGCCGCTGCGTAGGCCTTGCCTTGGTTCTGGCGCTGTGCCTTCAAAACGGGCGGTGGACCGTGCATCGAGTATCTGCTCGCCAGCTTTTCCTTTGGCTTGCAGAACCATGAGGATGTCATCGGCCGAGCGCATGATCTCGGGGTCGAATGTCGCGTTAAATGTGGCGGGTTGGACCCTGGTTTCTGCGTCCGTCAGGGCGCGGCCCTCTGCACGCCATTTCGCGAGGCCACCATCCAGCACATAGACTTTTTTGTGGCCCATGACGCGAAAGTTCCACCACACCCGGGCGGCGGAGCGGACGTCGCTGTCGTCATAGATGACGAGTGTAGTGTCGTTTGAGATGCCGAGCTTACCCGCAATGGCCTGAAATTTATCAAGGCGCTGGAGCGTATGCGGTAGCTGAGAGGCTTTGTGAGAGTTTTCATCGATATCGAAGAAAACGGCGCCAGGTATGTGAGCCTTGGCAAATTCTTCTGCTGCGTCACGCTTGCTGTCTGGCATATGCCAGGACGCGTCTACCGGCAGCAGGGTTGCGTCCACAGTTTGCGTTCCGGGGTCGCCGAGGCGGGAAGCCAGCCATTCCGTGGATACCAGTGGTGAAGCCATCATAGTCTTTTTATCCTGATTTCTGTCAGAAAGAACCGACACTATGGGCTTGGGGCGCCTTGTGCAACGGGACAATTGGCATGGCAGGCTTGCATTTCGCGCATGGGTGCGCGGCTTTTGGCCTGTGCAGAAGGCATAGATGAGCCGATAGGATACGATAAAGGCGTCTGCTGGGGTGCAGACGCCTCTACCTACTCATCCCCGGAACTCTGGGGTCATCACTGGGCCTGGGGGCTCGTAAACTCATGCTGAGCGGAGGGGGCGCTCAGTTTACTCGATACACGCAATACTCAGTTCACAATGTGCCGGCTCGCGAAATCACCGCTTCCTTGCGCTACGAACAACCTACTGAGGAGCGGGTGATCAAACGCTTCGGTTTCGGAACAAACTTCAAGATTGTCTTCCGCCACATATGTTGTGTGTGTTTCACCATCCACCAGTACATGGTACCAGGGGCGGTCTTTTGGCGGGTGCGAGCTAGCCATAATGTCATACCATTCAGGAGACTGGCTATACACCGCATCCACATCATAGATCAGGCCGCGATAGCCAAACCGACGATGGCGAACCACCGTACCGGGGGCAAAACGGGCTTTGTGGAACTGTGCCATTGTTCTTCTCCTACTTGTCGACCTCGTAATTCAGTCATGTTGGTTGCCTGAGTCGACCAGATCACTTCTTGATCTGCTACAAACCACTATACTTGGCGTGCATTAATAAATGCTGAACTAAAAATTCAAAAACGTTAAGGATTTGGTAATTATGTTACAAGGGTTAACGCCCGTGCAGCTGGCGTTTCTCTAGGATACCTGCGGTTTTCCGCGAAAAATCTTTGACAAAACCACCTTGGCACCGCATAGGCAGAGGCAAGACGAATTCATGCAGGATATGTGACATGGGCAAAGAAATTTATGAGGGCCTTGGCCAGCTTGGCGCCAAGGTTGACGCACCCCAAACCCCGGAAGAGGCGGTGCTGGAATATGTACCCAATCCGCGGCCCAAAGCAGACTATCTTGTGCGTTTCACATGCCCCGAATTTACCTCGCTGTGCCCGGTCACCGGCCAGCCTGACTTTGCCCATCTGGTCCTTGATTATGTACCGGGCGAGACACTGGTTGAAAGCAAGAGCCTGAAGCTTTTCCTGCAAAGTTTCCGCAACCATGCAGCCTTTCATGAAGATTGCACCGTGGGCATTGCTGAACGGCTGGTGGAAGAGATGAAACCAAAGTGGCTCAGGTTTGGGGGATACTGGTACCCACGGGGCGGGATCCCGATTGATGTATTTTTCCAGACGGGTGACGCGCCAAAGGGTGTGTGGATCCCCGAACAAGCTGTGCCAACCTATCGCGGTCGCGGTTAGGAGAATCTATCAATGCATCTTTGTTACCTTGCATGCCAGGCAACGCTGCCGGGCTCGCTCACACGCCGTGTTGATGCTTATGAGCATGACCAAATGATGGAAAACCTTAGGGCTGCGTTTGAAGCCAAAGGGGGCAGGGTGACAGCTGTGTCGTGGGATGATCCGGCGGCTGACTGGTCGCTCTATGACGCGGTGATGATTGGCACCACATGGGATTATCATGACCGTCTCGATGATTTCCTGGCTGTGCTGGCTGAAATAGAGACAAAAACAAAGCTCTTTAACAGCCGAAGCCTTGTTGAGTGGAACTGCCACAAGCGCTACCTGAAGGATTTAAGCGAGCGCGGTATCGCCACTATCCCCACGCTTTGGGCTGATGACGCGACACCTGCTGTCGTTGCCTCAGCGTTTGATCAGTTTGGGTGTGACACGCTAGTGGCAAAACGCCAGGTAGGCGCAGGCGGGGAGGGGCAGCATCGCCTTGAACGCGGGCAACCCGTACCGGATATGCCGTCGCCGATGAAAATCCAACCCTTTATGGAGAACATCCTCAAGGAGGGTGAGATCAGTTTCATCTTTATCGGCGGCAAGTACGTCTTCGCACTTCTGAAAACAGCGGCAGAAGGTGAGTACCGCATTCAGAGCTGTTATGGCGGTCAAGAGCAGGTGATCACCCCAGTGGCGGCGGACATTGTGGCGGCTTCCAAGGCTGTGGCTGCACTTGATGAAGTACCTCTTTATGCCCGAGTGGATATGCTGCGCGGTACAGACGGCGAATTGTTGCTGATGGAGTTAGAGCTTATTGAGCCCTTCCTCTACCCAGTGCAGGGCCCTGAACTGGGCGCAAGGGTTTTTGAGGCGCTTGGTGACTTGCTATAAAACATCCGGCTTGAGTAGGTCCTCATCCGGCAGGATGATTTTAACGGCGGGAACCTGAGCGAAACGCTGGGCGTCATCCAAGCTATTAACGTGTTGAATATAAACATCTGTGTTTGGTAGCCCATCAGCCAGTTGCTGGTCGAACTGGTCTTTTTCAAGAGTGACAGCGGTAATGCCATTTGCGCCCAACAGATATTTGAGCTTCAAGGTTTCATACAAGCGAATAGGCCATGAACTATGCATCGGTAGCGAAGTTGCCAAAGCGGTATGAATGCCCAAAGGCTTGAACGGGGCCAAGTGTGACGCGCTGTCTGATTCCACCATTACAAAAGGGCGTTTAGTATACCTTGTGGCCATGACCGCAAGCTGGTGCGCTGCGGTGCCCGCTTCGCTGTAGGCTAGGTCGGCCAAGTTGGTGAAGTTTAGCCAATAATGGGTTTTCTCCCCAAACTCGATCAGTATCGTTTTCAGGCGCAGGGGCGCTGCTTTGGCGCCCGCTTTTGGGTTTGCGACGATAAAGTGTTTGGCTTTTGCGTCGTAGGCGATATCCAGCTCAATACCCGGCGCGCCCTTGGCGACAGAGGCACGTATGGATGCCAGCGTATCCCCCCGAGGTTCCTCGGCATACCCACGGTGCGCCCAAACTTTTTGGGTGCTCACATTATAGTAATGATGGTTTTCAACATCCAAACGGTCATATCGGCTTTGGATCACGTAAAGGCCGAAAATTCCTGCAGCGAGACATATGATCATGTATCGAAGTGGTCTGGGAAGTCTGCCAAACAGGGAAGGTGTGTGTGTCATGCCTCGATTTGCGCCGTTTCTTTTATTTGGCGCGACCTTATCAGGGAATTTTTTTCGGTCAAACATATTGTTGGGGCTACGGGGCAGCTTTGGAAAATTACCGCCGAATGCCTATCTATAAGTTATAAATAGTATTTTCAGGAGGTCTGGATGAATGAGGAGCCCAACTCAACGGAGGAAGCGGCGAAAGGTCGCACCGAGCGCAGGGTGAAATACATCGGTGCCGGGCTCGCAATCGGCGTTGGCGTTGGCGTTGCGCTTGGCAATGTTGCCCTCGGTATTGCGCTTGGTCTCGTGTTTGGTGTGGCGCTTAGCCGCAAGGGCGGGCATGCCGCTTAGGGGATACCAATGAACTTATGTGTTTGCACGCTCAGCCGCCATTTTGGGTGTGCTTTGCAATAAGCGACAGCAGCAACTGTGTTTTCTGCCTGTTTGGGGCTGTCCATGGGTTGCAGGTAGAAGTTCTCAAAATCCAGATGCTCAAACTGGCTTGGCTCACCGCCCTCTTGCGGGAAAACAAGTTTCAGCTCTTGCCCTTTGGTGACAATCATCTCAGAGCCGATTTTCGGGCTGATACACAACCAGTCAATACCCGCGGGGGGCTCAACGGTACCATTGCTTTCAACGGCGATCTCAAAACCGGCTGCATGGAAAGCGCTGATGGCGGCGTCATCAAGTTGCAGGAGTGGTTCACCGCCGGTGCATACAATGAAAGGCACACCACCTGCGGCCTCAGGCCACAAAGCTTTAACCGCAGCGGCGAGGTCGTCAGCGGTTTTAAACTTGCCGCCCCCTTCACCGTCGGTGCCAACAAAGTCGGTATCACAGAACTGGCATATGGCTTTTGAGCGGTCCCTCTCAAGCCCACTCCACAGGTTACAGCCAGCAAAACGGCAAAACACAGCCGGGCGCCCGGCGTTCGCGCCTTCGCCTTGCAGTGTGTAGAACATTTCTTTGACCGTATAGACCATGGCAGCTCTAATCCTGATACCGGGTTGGGTCCGCGAGGCCCGCTTCTGAAAAGCCTTTGCGGCGAAGCTGGCAACTGTCGCAGTGGCCACACGCCTTACCTTCGGCGTCAGGGTCATAACAGCTGATGGTCATGGCATAATCAACGCCAAGGCGTGTACCAACGGTCACGATCTCAGCCTTGGTCATATTGATAAGCGGTGTCTGGATACGGATTTTCTCATCTTCCGTGACACCAGCCTTGGTAGCGAGGTTCGCCATCTTCTCGTAAGACGCGATATAATCAGGCCGACAATCGGGATAGCCTGAATAATCAAGTGCGTTCACGCCAATGAAGATGTCTTTTGCACCAATCACTTCAGCGTAAGCAAGCGCGAAGGAGAGGAATATGGTGTTGCGGGCTGGCACGTAGGTCACCGGGATATCATGGCTCATATCGTCGTCTGAGCGGTCTTTAGGGACCTCGATATCCGCCGTGAGCGCGCTGCCGCCGAAAAGGCGCAGGTCCAGTTCTGCGGTTTTATGCTCAAGCACACCCAGGTGCTCAACCACTCGGTCAGCGGCCTCTAGCTCAACGCTGTGGCGCTGGCCATAGCGGAAGGAGATAGCATGGACATCAAACCCCTGATCGCGGGCGATCGCGATCACCGTCGCGCTATCAAGCCCGCCGGAGAGGAGTACCACTGCTTTTTTCTGCGTTGTCATAGTCAACTCTTATAAAACAAAACTGCCGGGCGCCCTATAGCACCCGGCAGCCGGATTGATAAGAAAAACCTGCGTCTGTTTAGTCAACAGCTTCCGCACGGAAGGTTTCTTCGTCAAACTCGCCTTCCCACTTGGCAACAGCCGTGGCGACAGAAAGGTCACCGGTGACGTTCACGACCGTGCGACACATATCAAGTGGCCGGTCGAACGGGAAGATGAACCCAACGATGATGGCGGTTTGCGCGGCGTCGATATCCAGCACGCTGAGAACGGCAGCAAGCAGGAAAAGTGAAGCGCTTGGCACCGCCGCTGTGCCGATGGACACGAGGGTGGCTGAAAGCGCGATCAGCAGATATTCCGCAATGCCCATGTGAATGCCAAGGACCTGCCCGGAAAAGACAGCCAGAATGCCCACATAAAGCGCGGACCCGTCCATATTGATGGTGGCGCCGAGCGGCAACACAGAACCCGCGACCGGCTTTTTGATGCCGAGGTTTTCTTCCGCCACGGTCATGGTAACCGGCAGCGTTCCTGAGCTTGAAGAGGTTGAGAAAGCAACCAGTTGCGCGCCGGTGATATCCCGGAAGAAGCGGCTGGGCGGCAGCTTCAGGAGGAACTTCATGATCGCACCGTGCGTGATGATCACATGAATGAGGCAGGCGCTTATAAAGGTAATAACCAGCGGCAGCACATCAAGAAGGAGCGCAAGCCCGCCCGTTGCCACAACACCCGAGATCAGGGAGAAAACGCCAAATGGCGCCACTTCCATCACCAGATGGGTGATCTTGAGCATCACTTCTGAGCCGGATTCAAAAAGTGTCGCGATCGGTTTGCTTTTCTCGCTCGTGAGCAGTACGCCACACCCGAGCAGCAGTGCGAAGAAGATGATGGCAAGCATGTTGCCTTCCGCCAGCGCAGCAACAGGGTTAAGCGGGATGATGGACAGCAACCGGTCCTTCAGGGACTGGGCTTCCGCAATATCGCGCGCGGCGGAGCCAGCGATATCAACACCGGCACCGGGCTGAATGATGGCAGCGATAACAAGGCCGATGGTGATCGCAACAAGCGTGGTGCCCATATACATCACAAGCGTTTTAACGCCTAACGAGCCCAGCCGTTTCGGGTCGCCCATCGCCACAACGCCGGAAACCAGCGTGATAAACACAAGCGGCACAACGATCATGCGGATCAGGCGAATAAATAGCGCCCCGATCCATTCGATGGAAAGCGCAGCATCTGGCAGCAAGGCGCCAAAAGCAATGCCAAGCACCAGCATGCCCATGATGCGTTTCCATAATGTGATTTTAAACCAGGCGGAAAACATGGCTCTTTCTCCCCAGAACAGCCCAAATTATTTTTGCCTAGGCTTAAGGTATTCTCGTCACATGGCAAGGAAGAATTATAGTTTCCTGAAAACGTAAGGAGATGGCAGGCCGTTTTATGGTGTAATTCTGCCGCTTGCGCTTCTTAAAAACTGCGTTAGCTTAGATGGCGAAAAACAAAACATAGTGCACCACGCATGGGGGACCCGATGTACCATCGTAAACTACTGAAAAATATGGCTTTTGGCGTAGCGCTCTCCGCCGCGAGCTTTGGCGTGTTCGCGGACGAGGAAAAGTCGGACGACCTGCCGATACCCGAGCCCATGCGGGTGGAAAGCCAGCATAAAGGCACGTTTGGTGGTCAGAAGATGGACTATCAGGCCGTGGTTTCCAACATGCTGCTGAAGAATGAGGCGGGCGATGTGTATGCGAGTGCGGTAACAACCGCTTACACAGCAGGCAAGGGCCAGAACCGCCCGGTCACCTTCGTTTTCAACGGGGGGCCAGGGTCATCGTCGGTGTGGCTGCATATGGGGCTGGTGGGGCCAAAACGGGTTGTGGTGCCAAGTGATGCCGAGGATGCGGGCCACGCGCCTTACCGGCTTGAGGCCAACCCGGAAGCGCTCCTTGATATTACTGATATCGTGATGATCGACCCGATCGGCACCGGTTACAGCCGCCTGGCGGGCAAGGGCAAGCCTGAGGATGTGTATGGCCTCGCGGAAGATGCTAGCACGGTTGCGCATATCATCCGCGAGTGGACACGCCAGAACAACCGCTGGAATACGCCGATTTATATCATGGGTGAAAGCTTCGGCACTACGCGCGCGGCAGCGATTATGCCTTACCTAGAGGATGGGCCGGAGCCCCTGCGGGTGAACGGATTAATCTTGATATCCCAGGCTCTTGACTATACCGGCAGCACACCAGCGCATGACAATCTGGTCGCCTTTGTCACGTACCTGCCAACCATGGCCGCGACCGCATGGTACCACGGTAAGGTCGACAAAAGCCGGGATTTGAAAGAGTTTCTGGAGGAAGTGCGGGCGTTTGCGCTTGATGAATATCTGCCAGCCCTTTTTAAAGGGTCAAGCCTTCCGGGTGATGAATTTGACCGTATTGCAACCAAACTCGCGGGCTATACGGGCCTTGATGTTGCGTACGTAAAGCGCGCAAACCTCAGGGTTTTGGGCGGGCGTTTCATCAAGGAACTGTTGCGCGACCAAGGCCTTGTGACCGGCAGGCTGGATAGCCGCTACCTGATTGACGAGATCGACGATACCGCCGACAACCCTCGGTATGACGCCGCTGACGCGGCCAATTCTGGCGCTTATTCCGCCGGGTTTCACCACTATCTGAGGAACGAACTCGGCGTAGAGTGGGACGAGCCCTATTATATCTCTGGCCCTGAAGTGGGTCGCGAGTGGGAATGGGTACGCAGCCCACAAGGCTATTATGAGCCGGAATATGTAAACACAGCGCCGGATCTCGCGCAAAGCATGAGGTTTAACAAAGGCTTAAGGGTGATGGTCGCGTCAGGCTATTACGATATGGTAACCCCGTTTTTTGATGCGGAATATACCTTCTGGCGGCACGGCATTGATATGAGCCGGGTCACGATGACCTATTATGAAGCCGGGCATATGATGTATGTGAACCACCCGTCGCTCAAAGCTATTGCAAAGGACATCCGCGAATTCATCACGGGAAAATAGGTGAAAATTTCAGGTAATTTCTGGAGGTTTGTTCACCGTTCTTTCAGAAATTTATGTTAGGGTGTGTCATAAGTGAGGCTAAATGTGTGGCGTGACTGTGGCGGCGCTATACAGGGGTTAAATCGGGCAGGGAAGGGGCTGGAGTGCAGCATTTCCAACGGAAAACCTGGAAGCATAGCTTGATAAAGGGTGTGGCGGGCCTTGTGGCGTCAACTGTGGCTGCGGGGCATGCGATGGCATGTGTCAGCGCCGTTGAGGTGAAAGCCGATCAGATACGCTTTCTGGACATGCAGCTCCGCGTTGCTGCCCTTCAATGTCGCAACCGGGGGAACGCCTTCCCGGGCCTCTATAACGCCTTTGTCCTAACACACAAGAGCAAGATACAAGCGAGCCGGACACCGGTTGAAAATTACCTCACCCGGCTCTCTATCGGCTCGATGGACCATTACACCACAAAGCAAGCCAACCAGATCTCGTTTGAGAGCACACAGGTGGGCGACTTCTGCCGTGCTGCAGCGCTGGCTGCCACCTTTGCCATTGAGCTCAGTGACCCGATTGACAGCATGGATATCCTGCCAGTGCAATATAAGGCACCGCGCGTGGTGTGTGAGGATGCGGATGCTTTCCTGAAAGCGCGCCGCGCAGGCCCCGCGACCCTGCGCTAGCCTCGTCGCTCAGATCAAAACGCGCGCATGAAACGCGCATGAAAAAAGCCAGCACCGAGATGCTGGCTTTTCGCTATTTGGGGTTCAGCGCGCTGATTAGCGGCGCAGAACAATCTCTGCCCGACGGTTTTGCGGCTCACGCACACCGTCTTCCGTGGATACGAGCGGTGAGCTTTCGCCTTTTGCGTCGGTGATGATGCTGCTTGCGTCCACACCTTCTGCCATCAGCGCGGCTTTCACGGCGTCAGCCCGGCGTTTCGCAAGGCGTGCGTTATATTCTTCTGTACCGGCACGGTCAGTGTGACCGGTGGCAACAAGACGCACAGCCTTGTGCTCCTTGAAGGCTTTAGCGGCTTCACGGATGATACGCGCAGCATCTGATGTGATGTCGGATTTGTCAAAATCGAAGAACACCATGAACGGGCCAGGCAGCGCCACAGGTTTTGGCTCTGGCTTCGGTGCTGGCTGTTCAACAACTTCAGGCGTTGCAACAGGCTCAGGCTGCGCAGCAGGCTTAGGCGCTGGTGCAGGCATTGGCTCAGGTGCACGCTCTGGCTCATCCGCGCCAAACTTCCAGCTCAGGCGAACGAACAGCTCGTTGTTGCGCACTTTATAGCCCGTGGAACCATCAGATGTGTTCATGGAATTATCGAACGTGCGGAAGTGACGTGCGCCAAGACCAAGCTCAAGCCCACCAGGAAGCGACTTGATGATCTGCGCCATCACCTGGCCAGCGGTTGACCAGCTGCTGTCGTTGATGATGACTTTTGAACCGGTGCGGTAGTTGTTGGCGTCGATGTTTGCGACACCAAGGCCCGCGCCTGTGTAAAAGCCCCATTCCTCAGTACCGGCAAGGCGATACCAAACGTTACCCATCAGGGCGGTGGAGGTCAGTTTGCCGGATGCGCCGCGCGCGCCGAGCGGGAGCGCAGTTGCGCCACCACTGGCAACATCGATGCTTTCATAGCGGTTACGGCGCACGGCAAGTTCGCCTTCAACGCGCAAGCGGCCCATGGCTTTACCGAAATAAAGGCCGCCCATGCCACCCATCT
Organism: Kordiimonas sp.; assembly: GCF_048264555.1. Lineage (GTDB taxonomy): Bacteria > Pseudomonadota > Alphaproteobacteria > Sphingomonadales > Kordiimonadaceae > Kordiimonas. Next base: position 835,834 of record NZ_JBLXCX010000002.1, on the reverse strand, counting down.
TTTTCTCATCTTCCAGGCTCAGGCCGGTCAATGTCCGGTTCAGTTCGCTGTCGGTTGAAGAGCTAAGGCCGGCCTCGAAGCCGCCATAGAGGTGATCGTCGGCCATCGCAACAGTTGATGCGGTGCCAAGAAGAAGGGGGAGGAGTATCTTTCGCATAATTTCACCCTACGGAATATTGAGGTCTGGCTTAAAACAACGGCACGGATTCGCGCCACTAAGAACAATTATTGATCAAATAACCGGGAATTAAGGCGGAAACAAGATTTTTAGCCCCGAATTGCGGCATTTTGTGGCCATGCTGCCGCAGGGGTGTTGCATATGTATCGCAATGAAAATACTGGCAAATTTTAGGTAAAATTGCTGTATGAGGCTTATCGTACCATCTGTGGGGTGAGCCTCTTTGATGCAGAAATGCCATAACATTCCTGCAGGGTCTCAAGGAAGGTGGGCACAAGGGCGTGGTCGACACTGGCGGCGTGCAGTGTGGCTTCAAGCGTTTCTCCGTCACCGCTTTTCAGCATATCGCGGATTTCAAGGAGCGCCCGCCCGGTTGAAAGCGCGAGCGCGCTTTCTGTGAAAACCGTGGCGCCCCGCTGCACCATGGCGAGCATCAGGGCGGGGGTGAGCTTGCGGTTCACTTTAAGCTCGATGGCTTTCGCGTGAATGCGGTTTGGACTGGCACCTTCAAGCTGGTAACAAAGCGCCTCTGAGAGTGCATCCGTGTAAGCATCCTCAAGCGCTTTTGCGCGTTCCGCCCGTGATTTTGCGTTTGGGTCAATGATGAAATGCTGGCTTGAGAGGTGTTCCATGGTCATGAGGGCTCCAACGATACTCTTAAACTCTTCAGGGCATTCTGCCCAAAATGCTGACTACAAATGTTCAGCTACTCAGCGCTGTCGCATCTCTTGTTCTTTCCAGTCTCAACCCTATGAGGTGTGATTCCGGCCCCCACTTGAACAAGGTACTGCGAAAGCGCTTCCATAATAGCTCGTTCGCGTCTTGCGCGAAGCTATAAAAAATTTAGGCGAGTAGTTTAGTTTTTGCCTTTAGCGTCCTGAAGTGCCTGCTGAAGGGCAGAGTTCAGCATTTCCCGGGACGTATCGTCCAACCCAATAAGGGCCTGGTCTTTTTGTGTCTCCAGGTTTTCGAGTGCCGCTACTTGCCCGCCAATGCCAAGTGCCAGTAGCGCCATCGCGGCCAACTCTGCGTTTCTATCGGTTGTCGAAGCATGATAGGGGGCCATCCATTGCACGCTGTTCCACTCGCTAGGCGTGCTATATTTGTTGAGAAAGTCCAGCGTGTTTTGGTGCATGCCGGCTTTAAGGATGTAACCCATGGACATTATAGCGGACGCTCTTGCGCGATAGTCGTCTGCTGAAAGTTTGCCGTTTCCTGGCGAGAAGATGAAGGCATTCAAGGTGGAATACGCATTGGGCGCGGCGACAATACCTAGAATTGTTGCAACATTTGACCAGTGTGCTTCTTCTGCGCGATCGGACAGCCAAGGCTCAATTTGCGCGACCTCAGTTGCTGTATATTGCCTCGCTTCCTGATATTCTATGCCGCTTGGAAAAGAGCTTCTTGCAAAGTCTTCGATTGGAAGTTTGGCGACCACTCCTATGCTTTGTGGTGGTCCGGCTTCTTCTGCCATGAAACCAAGCTGCCTAATTTTATTACATTCGCTGCCAGTGAATTTTTTCCTCAGAGGCGAGATTGATGGATACATGATCGCATCGGTCGAATTTACCCTATGAGGTAGCCCTTTGCTGTGGCCAAATTCGTGTGCCAGCAGAGTACCTTCAAGTGATGGGTGATATCGCACCACCACCATGCATTGACCCGGTGTGTAGGCGCAACCGATAATGCCAGGTTTGGTCTCACCACAATGATAGATGGCGTTCACGACCTGCAGCTTGCGGGGGACACCAAAAAATTCGGCATTTTCTTCACTCAGAAGCCCGGCAGCACAGGCTTTTGACATATCCGTGCTGCTGGTAATGACTGAGGGTATTGAACCGAGGGTGCGGATGGCGCCATTTTGGCGGAAGGTTGCGTTACACTGGCTTAAGTGTTGTGACCCATCCCCCAATATGTTGCCGGCTTCAACCTGAGTGAGGGACGCGTTGGCATGTTTGCCGATATTAATCGGATGGGTAATGAGGCCCAATGGTTGTGGGGTGGGTAAATTTTTATCAGGTGAGTAGCTCCACGCAACGCCAATAATCAGAACAAGTATTATCACCGTAATATACGACTGCTTCATGGCTCTCCCCCTCCCTTTAGGGTTGCATTTGCGACATAATGTCGCATATCATAGGCCCAGTAAAGCATAGATGCGCAAAGGGGGCGCGGATGTGGGGGAAATTATCTCACCTTTTGTGGGTGATGATGTTCGTTTGTTCCGGTTGTGCATACATTTATGACGACGCAAATGTACCAGGTCGGCCGGACGAACAGGCGCTTGCTCTAGCCAACCAAAACACACGCAGTATCGGGTTGATATTTCAGGATAGATCTGTCGCGCTCGACAGTCTTCCTGTCGGGGCTATCATTCCCTTTTATCCATACGGCAATCTCGCGATCCCCGAGAACTGGCGATATTGCAATGGCGATGAGGTTGATGATCAGCTCTCTCCTCTATACGGCCAAAAACTTCCTAACCTGAACGATGACCGCTTTTTAATGGGCTCAACTACCAGTTTTGGCGAGCAGGGAGGAAGCAACAGCCATTTACCCGATGGGCAACACACCCATGTGGCGCGTGCTGATCGCGGTGGCCAGCACGACCACGGGGGGGCTACGGAGACGGAACAAAGTAATGGTGTGCTGAAGGAAATGGAGCAGGCAGGAGAAATCAATGTCAGAATGGTCGAGCAAGGGCACAGGCATGCCATCTCAGCCGACGGGGAACACCGGCACAGTGTCGCGGTCAACCCGTCGGGAGTTCATGATCACGGCGGCGATAACCGTCCCAAGTATTTTGGCGTTCTCTACATCATCAAGATCAAATAACAATAATAACCAGATCAAGGGCGGCTGGAGTTTTACTTCCTACGCCAATAACGAACCATACTCGAAAGCGTATGCTACGGCTTTTCGTGACGCGTTTGGCGCCGCACATATGGACAATGTGGGCACGTATCCCGGCAATGCAAAAAACGACATGATCAGCAGTTGGGGAGATGCCAACTATCTTGAAGCCAGCCATCTGGCGGTTATGCAATGCCACGGGAGCGTGTGGGGACCCAATCTGGAATATGTACCGCGTCTTGAGAAAAACGTAGGGCAATATGAGTGGGGAGAGGGTGGGAAAACCCAGTGGGTTGTGATTGGTGGATGTGATGTTCTTGGTTACACCATAAATGTCGATGGCACGCCATCGCACCATTATCCCAGGGCCAACAGGTGGAATGATAGTTTCAAGGGCATTTCGGGTATTCTCGGGTATCGGTCGTCGTCATGGTATCGGCCAACCGATCGAGGACTGGCAGCGAGTACTGCCCGGCTTTTTGCGAGCCGGTTGTTGTCTGGAGAAACCTTCTGGAACGCCTGGATTTCAGCGACGGACTATGTTCATCGTGTTATTGGCCGGAAGGCGGAGGCCGCTGTTTTTCCCAACTCTCGCGAGGCACTCAGGGATACGTTGCTGCAGTTTCGTTCCGAACGAACGGATGGTCTTGATGAGAGTTCTATTCGGCGCCGCACGGTAGGCCGTGGCCGGGCGCCATGTTATCATTATTGCCATCACGTAGATGCAAACGGAGAGCTGCGGTGTGACCATGCATGTTCTCCAAAGGAAGCATTGGCTGCCAAGCACGAAGTTTCACCGGGTTTTTTCTTAGATCCTGGGCTTGGAGATGCAACGCAAACCTTGCAAACATACAGGCTAGAGAGGGAGAGCAACACCACGCTCGGCACTCAGGTTTTGGCGGGCCTGGGTGGTGAGTATCAGGATGTATTGGGCGACAATGGCGATCTGTTGCTTCGTCGCTGGAATGTTCCCAGAAACGGAGACGGACCTCAAGCGGACGAGCTTGTGACGCGATTTCGAGAGGCCGCAAATGCGGATGGAATCACTTTTATGGTTGATGAGCGGGAAGCCGACCTCGCAGGAGAGGGAGATGGCGCCATTAAATGTATAGCGCTTGATCCAGTTATTTCTGATGCGCAGGGCGATGTAACGATTTCCGACTATGGGGTTGTGCTGGAATGGCGTGACGAGGACTTGATTGTTTCGGAGGGGCCAAGGCTAAAGATTACGCCCACCGGACAAAGCAAAACCATTAACCTGGACAGGCAGGCTTTGATAGGGGCTTTGGCTGGCTTTGTTGAGGAAAACTGGACGGTTGACGTTACCGACGTGGGTGCCATGTATCTTCCGAAAGTTGATGGAGGTGAGTGGGTATTGCAGGCAACGCTCGCGGCTCATGCCATTGTTCAGCGAGAAGAAACCCGACAGGCAGTGCAGGTCCTCTTATAGGAAAGCCGAAAGAAAAAGGGCCTAGCTGGTTTTCAGCTAAGCCCTTCATCAAATTGGCTCCCCAGGGCGGATTCGAACCACCGGCCAAGCGGTTAACAGCCGCTTGCTCTACCACTGAGCTACTGGGGATCATGGTAGATATTCGCTAGCGTCTCGCGCCGCGAATGGGTGCCTTTATACTGAAAAAATTTCGCCTGCCAAGCCCTAATTTCATTTTTCTGAAACGTGGGCTCTAAAACCCGCGAACGATAGGGTTTTTAAGGCTTACCCGGTTTGCCTGTAACGTGGGTGGGCTTGTCTAGCTGTAAAATTTTTTCAAAAGTTCATAGTCGCTTGCGTAAACGTCCCGAAGCTTTCGTCGGTGTTTCTCGCTGAGCTGATCAAGGCTTAATTTGGGGCCGCCAGTTTGCTTATGCGGCATCTCAAGCGTGAGGCCAGTGTGATTGCTCAGAAACGAAGCGGCTTCATCCAGCGCTTCAATCGGGAATACCTTATCATAGCGGCTGAGGTCATCCCCCAGGAAGCTGCTGATCGGGGCAGTGTGCCGCTGGATAGCGCGCGCATCTGCCTGATAATCCTCAAGATGATCGATAAATTCCTCAAGGCTGGGGTTGGGCTTCTGCGTTAGCTTGAGGGTGCCTTTTTTGATGCGCCAGGGCGCAAGGTCACCATGGAAAATGACCCGGTTTGCGTAAGCCGAGAGGAAGCGTTTCAGTGGGTCGCGTACCACAACAAAACTGGTGTGTGGCGAGAAACGTGTGAATACTTTTTCATCAAAGGGTTCTGCCGGGTTCATCACATCATGGATGTTGAGTTTGCGGCCCTTTGCATTCACCGGATGGTCAAACCATTTGCCGTGATTGAGGAAATACATCAGGTGCTTGACTGACGTGCAGGCAACTTTGGGCACGGGATAATAAACGAGGCCATGTTTTTGCGAGACGATAGGCAAGGCTGGTCCTTCTTTTTCCTCTGGTAACGATCGCCGCTAGGCGGTGGTGGGCAAGGCTATAATATATATGGCGGCGCAGGGCTAGGGGGCATATAGCGGCGGTATGCGACATGTAACGGCTTGTGCGTCGATGCAAAGCTGTGTGAAGCTGGCAATGAGGATAGTCAATAAAAGAGGGCATAAGATGCTTAAGAGTTTGAAACGGATTTATATTGGGGCGCTATTGTCAGGCGTCATGGGGGTGTCGGCCTTTGCCGCAGATTACGAGCTGCCGGACGAGGTAACGATCAGTGCCAGCCATGCTGCTTTCCAGAAAGCCATGGAGGAGGTGAATATCCCCGGTGGTTTGATCGCTGTTTATCAGAACGGCAAGATCCTGCATATCAAACCCTTTGGGCTTGCGAATGTTGAGCTTGATGTACCGGTCAAGGAAGACAGCGTGTTTGAGATAGGCTCGATCAGCAAACAGTTCACCACAGCGGCGGTGATGATGCTGGCCGAAGAGGGCAAGCTGGCGCTTGATGACCCGATCAGCAAGTATCTTGGCAACCTGCCGGGTGAATGGACACCGGTGACCATCAGGCAACTGATGCTGCACCAATCTGGCATCCCAGACTATGAAGAGATTCGCAGCTACGACGTATACCGGTTTCGTCTGACGCCGGAGGAAGTGATCAAGATAGCGCATTCCCGCCCGATGGATTTTGCGCCGGGTACCGGGTTTAACTACAGCAATACCGGTTATTTTCTCCTGAGCATGATTGTGGAGCAGGTTGAGGCGAAGCCGCTCAGGGACGTGCTGAAGGTGCGGATTTTTGACCCCCTCGGGATGAACCAGACCCGCTTCGCCGACCCAGCCGCCATCATCAAGCACCGGGTGGAAGGATACTGGGAAAACAAGGTGGGCGATTTGATCAACCGTAACCCGACCGAATATTCCTCAACCCTTGGGGCGGGTGGATTGCTGACCTCGGCTGCGGATATGGCCAAATGGGACGCTGCGCTGAACGGGGACGCGCTTCTCTCCGCCAAATGGAAGGAGGAGATGTGGACATCCGGCAAACTCCCTGACGGGACAGATACCTTCTATGGTTACGGCTGGGATGTGGAGCCTTACGATGCGAACCACAAGGCACGGTCTCACAGCGGGCAGGTTGGGGGTTTCTCGGCTTTTTATGTGCGGTTCCCGGATGAAGGTATCTCCTTCATGATGTTTATCAATCGCTATCAGGCGCGGGGCATCTGGAAGGCGACCCGCGAGATGATCAATACCTTCCTTCACATCCAAAAAGCTGAATAAAGCGGGATGAAGCGCAACTTTTCGGGCCAGACCATCAGCTTTGGCCCGAAAAGTCGATATGCCGTTTCTATTATGCGGTGAGTGACCTTTCTTTTGTTGGTCGGTTGGTAGAGCATGCTTTCTCGCTGGGAGGCATGGCAGGACACGATCAACGTTCCGGAGAAGGGGCAGTCTATATGCGAAAAGTTACAGTCAGTGCGCTGTTCGCCATGATGATGGGGGGCAGCATCCAAGCCGTGCATGCAGCAGAATATACCGAATATTGCGCGGGCATAGTTTTCAGGGAAACACCATTTGCCGATATCCGCTGCGCGCGTCCCCTTAGCCGTGAGGCTGTCGGTGAGACCAAGCATTTTGAGCTTGATTATGATGTAGACGGCAGGCTTCTGGAAGTGCGCCACAGCCAGACCGGAGAGCTGAGAGCTTTTTCTGACCGGTTTGTGAGAGCACCTCGAGTTACCATCCAATATCAAAACGACCAGGAAATTCGCCAGTTCTACAATGAATGGGGGCACCGCAGCCTGGTGTCCGGCGATGTGTATGAAGCGAGGTTCGATCTTGACGAGAAAGGCCGACGTATGGCGCTGGTTTTCTATGGTCTGGACGGCAAACCACTTGATAATGATTTTGGCATCTCGCGCTATGAGTGGGATGTCCGCGAAGATGGTGAGGTGATCGAGCGGCGCTATAACACGGCTGGCGAGTTGGTACGGAACCGGCCCGGCTTTGGCTATATGGTGACCCGGTTTGCCTATGACGCCAGGGGGTTGCTGACGCGCATGTATAACCTGGGTGAAAGTGGGGAGATGTTGACCGCTGACGAGGCCGGTATTGCCATGACCGAGATCAGCTATAATCGGCACGGGCAGTTCTCCGGCTGGCTTAACCTGGATATGGAGGGTAAAGCCCGGCGGGGGATGAGCGATATTGCCGAGATTGTATATGAACCCTCACAATATAGCAGTGAACAGGTTGCCATCTTCAATGACGCAGATGGCTCCCCGCAGACAACAGGGTGGGGCGCACACAAGGTTGTGTATGAGTTTGACCATTACGGCAACGCTATCGCGCGTTTCCTTTACGGTGTGGACGGGATGCCGGTGAATACCAACACCGGAGTTGGTCAGATCAAAAGCACATGGTCTGAGCGCGGGGCGTATCTGCTGAAAGATCAGTATTTTGACAAGGACGGCAACCCCGCCGCCAGCGGCTATTCAGGTGTGCACTCGATTGTCACCAGCTTGGGCAGCAACGGCCGACCGCAGACAATCACCTATCAGGACCTGAACGGAAACCCGACTGTTCATAAAGGCGAGGGCTATGCGACTGAGCAGTTTGAATTTGATGGTGAGGGGCGCCTGATATCACGCCGGTTTATGGACACCAATGGTTCCCTTGTGGACCACGGCACATGGGGTGTTGCCAGGTTTGAATATGAGCATGCCGCAGATGGCCGCCTTGTTTCTGTTCGCAGTTATACGGCGGCGGGGGAAGAAAAGCTCGCGGCATGGAACCCGGCCCATTAACCCTCAGATCAGCGAGTTCTCCTGCTAGAACTTGCGGGCCTGCACAATATAGGCGGGGACGGTTTCGTCCCCCACAGTTTTGCAGGCCTCAAGCCGGTTGACACCCTCAATCAAAACGTAGCGCCCTTTGCCTTCCCGCACGCGGACAGGCTTGCGCGGCACGTCGTCCATCATGGCGCTGACGATGGTGTCAATCTCGCTTTGATTGATCTCCTTACGGCGATCGGTGGGAACGTAGATTTCATCGATTCTCACAGGCACGGTTTTGAGCATGGTTTATCCCCTTATGCCCGCAGCCTATGCCTACCAATGCCCTACGTAAAGCTGATCTTGCAGGCGGGGTAGCGGCATCATCTCGTAAAAAGTGTAGAAACATACACATTCTATGGCCGTAAGGGTGGAACATAGCCGTTTTTTCTTCTACCATTGGCTGAGTAGTGCCGTGTAGCAGAGAGATGACAGATAGCCATATAGGGGGATGAGATGGCTACATGTAACACGTGCCTTGGCACCGGCAATATCGCCGGTTCAGATTATGAAAAATGTGGCGGATGTGGTGGAACTGGTAAAGCCGGGGCCGGCACATGCCCTTACTGTGGCGGCGGGGGTATGTCGTCAATCCAGAAAAGGGAGACCTGCTACACTTGTTTCGGGTCTGGCACAGTGCGTGATCCTGAACCCGTTTCGCGGTCATCTTCCAGCTCATCCCAGAAAGCCAAACCCGCCAAGAAGGACGAAGGTAACCCCCTGCAGGGACTGATTGGCATAGGTGTATTTATCGCCGTTGGGCTGATGACCTACAAAGCGGAGGAAGAGAACGGAGTTGCGGCGCTGATCGTTGGCGCCATCGCGGGCATTATCGCTGCGGCGCTTTATAAGCTCATTGTGTTTATCGGTATCGTTTTGGTCATCATCTATTTTGTGACCGAAGACGATAAGCCCAGCCGGCGGTATGACAGCACGCCTGCGACTTATGAAACGCAGAAGGCACCGCCAAAGACCGAGAAACCTATCGCGCTCCCGCAGCTTTGGGGTCCGAATGTGTATCGCAATTTCTATCTGAACAACCAGTGCCCCCGGACAATCAGCCTGGCGCTTACCTATCTGAATGAACAGAAGCAGTGGAAGACAGACGGATGGTGGACCTTGAGCGGAAACGCACGCCAATGGTTATCCGCAACGGATCGCAGTATAGTTAGGGTGGGGGAGGGCAATATCTATATTTATGCCGAGCTTCCTGATCAGAGTTATGTTTGGGTGGGTGAAGACCATCAGGCAGCATTTAGAGGCAGAACCTTAAAAATGCGCCGTTTTACACCCACACGGTATGCCACACAGAATGGGCCAATGGGCTATGAAGTGACTTTAACGTGCCCGGAGCTGAAGTGAAAAATCTAACCAGAAAATAACGAAAAAGAGCCTAGCTGGCACCAGCTAGGCTCTCTGAATTCTGGAGGCGCGGACCGGAATCGAACCGGTGTACACGGATTTGCAATCCGCTGCGTCACCACTCCGCCACCGCGCCTCTCTGTGGTGTGTCGAACCGTATAGAACCACCATACTAACCGGTCAAGGGACTTTTTGCCCATTAGGCACGCCTGTGGTTACCTGTACCGGCACTTGGTTCAATTTTAAGCTTTTCTTATAGGGCTATGATGATAATGCTGTTTTCACGACGCATATGCATGCGGGGGCATGAGCCATTTGGCATCTAGAAGCGGGGACAGGAATGAGCGCGACTGAAAAAATTCTGGTGATCGATGACAGCCCGGTCATTCTTGAGTTGCTGAAGAAAATTATTGGCGGCATGGCGGATGTAATTACGGCGCCAAATGGCAAGATCGGGCTCATTAAAGCGCTTGAAAGCAAACCCAAGCTGATTGTGCTGGATATTCGCCTGCCGGATATTGACGGCCTTAAAATGTGCCGTGCGATTAAAGCCGACCATCGCACCAAACATATCCCCGTAATCCTCATTACTGGTGAAGAGACCACAGAAGAAGCGGAAAGCGATGGCTTTGCTGCCGGGGCCGCGGATTATATCTGCAAGCCGCTTAAGCCTGCGGTTGTTCAGGCGCGGATAAAAACCCAGCTTGATCTCTATTTGCGCGCGGAAGCGTTGGTGAAAGCCAATTCTGAGCTGCAGCGCATGGTGAGTATCGATATGCTCACCACTTGCCTTAACCGGCATTATTTCCTCGGGATAGCAGACGCGGAGTTGAGCCGCATGCGTAGACACGGGTACGCAGTAACCGTCGCGATGCTGGATATCGACCATTTTAAAGCGATCAATGATACCTACGGCCACGCGGCCGGGGATGATGTCCTGCGCGCTGTTGGTGCCTGCATGAAAGAATGTGTACGTCATGAAGATAGCGTTGGCCGCATGGGCGGCGAGGAGTTTGCTATCCTATTGCCGGTCTCGGACGCTGATGGCGCGATGACTGTGCTCGACCGCATGCGGGAGCGTTTGGCGGCGCTGTCGTTTGACTTTGCTGGCCGCAGCTTTGGCATGACGGTCAGCCTTGGTATCGCCGAGGTTTTTGAAAGCGATTTGAAGATTGAAGATGCACTTAAGCGTGCCGACAAAGCGCTCTATCAAGCCAAAGAAGGTGGCCGCAACCGTATCGTTGTGGCGTGAGAATGCTGAAGTAACGGTATTTCCAGAAATCTCGAAATCAGACCGGTTGCGAATCAGGGGTTGCAACTATGGCCCTCAGAGCGGATACTTGCGCTGCACATGTAGGGTTTTTGCGAGTAAAATATGTCTGACAACCAGGTTTTGATTGTTGAAGATATTCGCGTGATGGCGAAGCTTCTCGAGTCCACCATCGCTGATATGGCGAAGGTGACGACCGTTGAAACCGGCGAAGCTGCCTTGCAGGTTGCGCGGGATCAGCAACCCAGCCTTATTCTCCTTGATATCGTTTTGCCTGACCTTGATGGTTTTGAGGTGTGCAAACGGCTTAAGGCAGATGACGCTACCAAGCATATCCCCATCATCATCATTACTGGCTTGCATACGGAAACCGAGGACGAGACCTCGGGTTTTGCCCTTGGTGCGGTGGATTATATCCTGAAGCCGTTTGAGCGCGCGATTGTAAGGGCGCGGGTAAAAACCCAACTTGACCTTGTGAACCGCACGCGGGAGCTTGAAGCCGCCAATAAGGAACTGGCCTATCTTGCTGCCGTTGATCCGCTGACCAAATGTTTTAACCGCCGCTATTTCATGAATACGGCGGAAAGCGAGATCGCGCGCATGAAACGCCACGGCACCGAGCTTGCCGTAGCCATGCTGGATATTGACCGCTTTAAATCAATCAATGACAGGTTTGGTCATGAGGTAGGGGATCGTATTCTCGCGGAAGTGGCTGAAATATGTGAACAGACGCTCAGGCGTGAAGACACCCTTGGCCGCCTGGGCGGTGAAGAGTTTGGTGTTCTGTTCCCGTCCACTGACCATGATGCCGCGATGGGGGTGTTGCAGCGCCTGAAAAGCCGCATCAGCCATCAGGTTTCTGTAATCGCACGGGAGACAGTGTCGCTCACGATCAGTATTGGCCTCACGGATGTGGACCCTGGCGATGAAAACATCGATGCCGCACTGAGGCGGGCCGACAAGGCGCTTTATATGGCGAAGCGGCTTGGGCGGAACCGGGTAATTTACGAGCCCAGTACACCTGCAGAATTGCCACCCAGCACCTTCCCGATGGAAGACCCGCAGGACGGGGAGTTTCACTGATTAAAGTGCCGAGCGAAGGGTGGGGCTAGGCCAAGCGTAGCATACTAGGGGCTGCAACGTTTTGCCGCAGGAACGCACCGGACGGTCGCAGGCTACGCGGTACGCAGACGCATTTAATGATAAATGCGGTGTTAAAAGAGCATTTTTAGAGTGAAAACGCGTTGCCACCGAGGGCTCGCCTATTTATAAAGCGGCAAAGCCGTATGCAGTTTATTTGAGATAGAGGTTCGAACCGTGACCGAATCAGCCCTTGCCCGTAGCCACATGATCGATTGTCAGCTTCGTGTAAACGAAATGAATGACGAGCGTGTTATCGACGCTGTTCGCGCCGTGCCGCGTGAGCTGTTTGTGCCCAAGGCTAAACGGTCTGTCGCTTATGTCGATGAAGACCTGCCAATCGGTAACGGTCGCTACCTGATGGAGCCGATGGTTTTTGCGCGCCTGCTAGGCGAAGCGCAAATTGGCCCGAAAGACCTCGTGCTCGATATCGGTTGTGCAACCGGCTACTCGGCTGCGGTGATGGCGGGCCTCGCGGATGCCGTTGTGGCGCTTGAGGCTGACGCTGATCTTGTAAAGCTGGCGGAGAAAAAGCTCGCGAGCCTTGAGATCATGAATGTGGCTGTGGTGCAAGGCGCGCATGCGGCGGGCGTTGCCAAACAGGGCCCGTTTGATGTGATTGTACTTGAGGGCGCTGTTGAAGAAGTACCCGCGGCACTCATTAAGCAACTCAAGGATGGCGGTCGCCTTTTGTGCGTGAAGCTTGACGGCGGGCAGGGCCGTGCCCATATCGTGACAATGAAGGCCGGTATCGCAACGGCGATGGATTTGTTTGATGCAAATATCCAGCCGTTACCGGGTTTCGAGAAAGAAGCAGGTTTTGTGTTTTAAAGAAGCCCAGTAGAATTTGATGCTAATTATACAGGCATCTCTAATCTGGGTAGAGTTGAAGTAAAAAAGGTGATAAAAACCACCAACCCCTTGGGTAGAAGCTGATAATCCGGCTTTTGGCCAATAATAAAACAAACAGCGAGGAAACAAGGAGACGCATATGAAAAAGGGGATCATATCACTGTTGGCAGTGACAACAGTGCTATCGGGCACTTTTAATCTTTCTGCAGAATCTCTCGAAGAGGCATTGGCTGCCGCTTACGAGAGCAACCCACAGCTGATGGCTCAGCGTGCGGCACTGCGCGGAGTCGATGAAGGTATTTCTCGGGCGAAGGCTGGCTTCCTGCCATCGCTCAGCGGTAGTTATTCTTACGGCGAAAGCGACACCAAGATTGGCGTAAGCCCAAGTGTTTCTGGTACGTCGGAATCATACGGACTTACCGCCAACATGAACCTGTTCCGCGGTTTTCAGGACCGTAACGGTATTAAGAACGCCCGCAGCAGCGTGATGGCTGGGCGCGCGCAACTGCAATCTGTTGAGCAGCAGGTTCTTCTCGACGCCGTTGGCGCCTACATGAACGTGGTGCGTGACGAAGCGGTTGTGTCCTTGAACATGAACAACGTGCAGGTGCTTGAGCGTCAGCTTCAGGCAAGCCAGGATCGTTTCCGTGTGGGTGAAGTAACCCGTACAGACGTTGCGCAGTCTGAGGCTCGCCTTGAGGGTGCCAAGTCAACGCTTCTCTCTGCGCAAGCAACGCTGGCGTCAAGTCGGGCCCAATACCGCCGTGTGGTAGGCCGCACGCCAGCAACACTTGAGACGCCGGGTGCAAAACCCGAGCTTCCGAGCAATCTGGATGCCGCTATTGAGCTCGCGATGGAACTTAGCCCGGGTGTGATTGCTGCCAAATATAGTGAGGAAGCCGCCAAGCATGCCATGAACCAGGCTAAAGGTTCACTGCTGCCAACTGTTGGTGTGCAGGCTGGTTGGAGCGATTCCACAAGCACTGGTGTTGACCGTGATACTGGTAATCCACTCTCCAGCTCAACTGAGCAGAAGACTATTGGTGTGCAGGTAACTGTTCCACTTTATGCAGGTGGCGCGCGCTATTCTGATATTCGTCGTGCAAAACAGCTGCGTAGCCAGCGTTTGATGGAAATCCGTCAGGCGGAACGTGTGGCGCAGGAGCGCGTGTTTGTAGCGTGGGACCAATACCGCGCGGCCGTTGGCCAGATCACATCATCCGAAGCACAGGTTCGCGCAAGTGAGATCGCGCTTGAGGGGGTTCGTCAGGAAGCCTATGTGGGTTCCCGCACCACCCTTGATGTGTTGAACGCAGAGCAGGAACTTCTGAACGCTCGCGTGGCGCTTGTGCGTGCGCAGCGCGATGAGTTTGTCGCTGCGTATAGCCTTGTTTCTGCAACGGGTCGGTTAACCGCGAAGGATCTTGGCCTTGGCGTAACTCGCTATGACCCAGATGCTTACACCGACAAGGTCGACGATAAATTCTTCGGTATGGATGTAGACTAAAGCACAGTTCATGCTGGATGGGGTTTAGGCCCCTGTGATGAATATGAAACCCCTGCCACCGGCGGGGGTTTTTTCTTGGGCCGATGAAATGGTATGTGGCGCCAATCTTCTCTATGCTATTGATAATAATATATAATTATCAATAAGTTATAAAAATATAGTCTTATAGTTCATATAGGAAAAGTGGCTCAAAAGCATATAGTCCTTCCCATGGTTTGGCTTGGTAACAAGCACATGTTTTGGGAGGGAGTATGCGCCGAAATCAGCTACTATTGGCCCTGGCGGCTACGTTATCTTTGTCAGCATGCGGTGGTGGCGGAGGGGTGTCCCCCGGCTCAGTGCCAAAAACCGCCAGCAACTATGCGCCGTCTCCTACTGTGCCAGCGCTGCCAGCAGCCAAACCTCTGACCGACCCAAACATCTCCACCGATAGCGAGGAATACCGCACGCACGGCGGCCTTGATATGATCAACATGGCGCCTGTGTATGAAGCTGGTTTTTCCGGAAAAGGGCAGATCATTGCTATTCTCGATGGTAGTTTTGATATCGACCATCCGGAGCTTAACGACAATATCCACCCTGCCTCAATCAATATCGCGAACCGCAATTTGGGCATGGAGGCTTTCAAGGATAGCTGGGAGGCGCATGAGCATGGCAACCTGGTCTCTGGTGTTGCGGTGGCGGAGCGCAACGGCGTGGGTATGCACGGCATTGCCTTCAACGCGCAGCTTCTCGCGATAGCGGAAGATGATGGCAGCAGTGATCAGGGCATCATCATTACCGCCGACACCATTGTGAAAGGCATAGATTACGCCATTGCCAATGGCGCGCGGGTTATCAGCACCAGTTCCCTTCTCCTGACCGGGGAGTTTAGCGATAGCGGCAACCAGAAGATATATAGCGCGATGAAACGCGCGGCGGCTAAAGGCGCAATTTTTGTGATTGCCGGTGGCAACGGTGCTCGGCCAACGCCTCGAAACTTCAACCCGGTGGCGCTGGGCCCTGAACTATACGGGCATGTGATTATCGCGGGCGGCTTGACTGAGGATGGAGTGATCCACGCGGTGGCAGACCGCGCGGGCGATGCACGCAGCATATATCTGTCAACACAGGCTAGGGGGCTTGGGCAGCTCAACAACCATGATGGCATCTGGTTTCCCACCCGGTTTCAAGGCACGTCAATTGCCGCGCCTCAAATCGCGGCAGCTATTGCAATCCTCTATGAGGCGTTCCCGAATATTGATGGGGAAGATGCGTTCAATATCCTGATGGAAACCGCCAAGGATCTTGGCGCTCCGGGTGTAGACGAAATTTATGGCGGTGGCCTGATAGATGTGGGAGCAGCAATTCAGCCGCTTGGCCAGCAAAAGGTTGCTGTGCTCAAGAAAGGCGGCAAGGTTGAGTTTGTTGACCTTGGGGCTTCCCTTCTCGCAACATCGCCCGCCTTTGGGGATGCTTTAACGCGAGGCGCCATCGGGAGGGTTATGACCCTCGATAAATACAACCGGTCATTCTTTGTCGATTTGCCGTCTCGTACACTTCAGGGCAGGGGGCCGTCTGACCTCAATCTCTTTATGGATGAGCTCAGGCGCCACCATGCCACACGTTTAACCATGGGCGGCGCCAACCGTGTGGATGTTTACTTCAGTGACAATAGAGAAGACCCGTTGGCGCCAACCACCCTGGCGTTCACGAATAGTGAGGTGGGCCACAGTGGCAGGCCTGCCCTTCGGTATTCCGCAGCTCTCGACGCAAAAAGTGATGCACAGTTTGCCTATGGGTTACCGGTTACGAGCTTGATGGGTGGTGGCCACGGTGGGCCACAGTTTTTCTCCGAAGGCTATAATCAGGATGCTGTGGGTCTCGCATTTACACCTGGTAAAAGTATTGCAGTCTCCCGGCAGTTTGGCGCGCGCTTTAAGGTCAGTATGGCGGTGGGCGAGGGCTGGTATAACACCGATGTTTTGGGTTATGGCCAGCACACTGGCGAAGCGCCACAGGTCTCCAGCGCACTTGTGCAGATAGAGGCCGGCATCGGGCCGTTGGATTTTGGTTGGCAGGTGCGGGCAATTCGGGAGGACGGCACGCTTCTGGGTAGTATGGCCTCCGGCCTAATGCAGTTTGACGCCCGAACTGACAGTACTTTCAATACTATCAGGGCCAACGCTAGGCTTGGCTCAGGGCTACGCATAACGGCAGACTATACGGTGGGCAACACGGATGTGAACGGCCAGCTAAATGCGCTTGTTGGGCGTGTGCGAGATATCCGCACAAATACGTTCCACATATCAGCGATTAAAGACGGCATCTGGGGCCGGGACGACCAGTTGGCGTTTGGTGTGTCCCAGCCGCTTCGTGTCTCACATGCTGTTGTATCCCTGAATACAGCAACAGGTAGGGACTATGAGACAGATACGCTTTTGTTTGAGCGCAGGAACCTGCGGCTTTCGCCAACAGGGCGGGAGATCAATCTGGACCTGGCCTATAGGGCGCAGCTTATGCCCGGTTCCCACTTTCAGGTGAATGCTCTTTACCAGATAAATAGCCGGCATGTAGTGAGTGCGAAACCGGAGACAGGAGTATTGTTGTCCCTTCAGTCCGTGTTTTAACGCCCGAAATACCACTGATTTCATGAATTAAGGGGCTTCTTTGCCCCTTTTTTCATATTTTTTGCTTACTTTTGAAACGCTTCGGCTATCATGGCAGTTGTTGTTAACTACCTTTGTTAGTTTAAGAATTATTGACACGTGACTCTCTAAACGGTACCTGTGGTCTAGGGAGTTCTAACACTGGCTGGTCTATGAGCGATAACGCATCTGAAGACGAACCGACAATGGAAGAAATACTGGCGTCTATTCGCCGGATCATTTCTGATGAGTCGGATGATGAGGCAGCGGAGCCGGAGGTTGAGGAGACCTTCGATGAAGCACCTGAACCTGAGCCGGAGCCAGAACCCGCGCCAGAACCAGAACCTATGCCTGAACCCGAACCTGAGCCGGAGCCAGAACCATGGCCCGAGCCTGAGCCGGAACCAGAGCCCGTTCCGGAACCGGAACCATTTCTGGAGCCCGAACCCACGCCGATGCCGGAACCTGAGCCGGAAGAGGATGTGTTTGAGCTCACGGAGTTCGCGAGCCAGGGTGAGGTTGACGCAATTGTATCGCCCCCGGTTGAGACCCGTACCGCAGAGAGCTTCGCGCACCTGACACAAATGATGGTAGCGGGCTATGAAGGGGCGGATAATACGCTGGAATCGCTCGTGCGTGCCATGCTCAAGCCCATGCTACAAGGTTGGCTGGATGAAAACCTGCCTGCCATTGTGCAGGACGCGGTTGAACGTGAGGTTGCCCGGATCGCTCGCCGGAAATAGGCGCCAGCGTCAAACCATACAAAAGATGCGGAAGCGCGGTCCTTGTGGAGCGCGCTTTTCTCTTATTCGCCGGGTATGATATCTGCGTTGCGGTGATAGGTGTCTACGGGGGTTGCGCTTGGTTTTGGCCGAAAGTCTTTCATGACAAAATCTTCATCGCCGGGCGTATAAATCACGTCATTGCTGATCTGAAAGCCTATGCCGCCATAGCGCACGCGGGGGTGCAGCAGGAGCTTTTCACCGGGCAGGTCAATGACATAGCGAAATGGCAGGAACATGCTCGCACCAATAAGGCCGTCTCTGTCTTCAAGCTGGCCAGGGGCGGATGGGCCGATGAAAACCGGGATATTGCGAAACAGCAGTTTGCCAAACTTCACGATCCCGAAATAGACAACGCCTTTTTTCTCCCGGCGCATTCCCTCCCGTTCAGAGGGCTTGGTTGCGCGGTCGAAATGCGTATCGTCCCAAAGTACAACACCGCCCGGGTAACCGGTGTCGAGCAGAAGTTTCTTTTGGGTCGGCCAGGTCTCCCACGGCAGGCGTGACCGGTGGATAAGGTAGGGCGTACCGTCATGCATGATCAGGTCGTGCTTCAGGCGGTAATGGCCTGAGAGGTCTGTGCCGGGCGGATACAGCTTCATCAGCTTCTCTGACGGCACAACTTCAACCACAAAACGGGCGAGGAAATCACGCCCTAAAATGCCGGTGAACTTGCCGCCGATATCGCCGATCACCGCTTCGCTGGCGCTGATATACAAGGTGGTTTCGCTGGTGAAACTAAAACCCTCCGTATGCAGTTCAAGCCCTCTGATCCGGTAGCCGGTGGCAGATGACGCAAAGGCGGGGAAGCTGATCGCCACACCTTGATGGTAGTTTGGAGGTGTAATGCCGGAGCTTTCAAAAAGCAGGGAGGTTGAAGCCCCGGTATCAAGGAGAAGGTGTTGGTCTCTACCTTCCACGGTGAAGCTTGCATGGATGCGATTGTCCGTCAGGTCTATTGGAACCGAGGCTATTGGTTGCGGTACACTATCCGTCGCACTTGCAAGGCTAACAAAGCAAGCGGATGTGAGCGCAACAAGTACGCATAAACGCATGAAATGGCTGATCCTTCCACGTCCCATACTGCATCATAACATAGCTGCGTACATCGCCCCAATGCCACTTTAGTGGAGTGACGACCGATAGTGTTCAGAAAGCTGGCTGAAAACGGCACTTCGCTCTTTCGTTTTGCGCTATAATTGTGCATTGTGCGCCCCCGGTTTGGCCGTATTTTGGTGAGGCCAGATGATAGGCCCTAACGTGGGGCCACAAATAATGAGATTAAGCGGAATAGAAGATGCTCGATAAGACATACTCCCCGGCGGATATTGAAACCAAATGGTACGAACATTGGGAAAGCTCAGGCGCGTTTGAATGTGGCAAGCGCGAGGATGCTGAGCCCTATGTCATCGTCATGCCGCCGCCAAATGTCACGGGCAACCTGCACATGGGCCACGCGCTTGATAATAGCCTGCAGGACGCGCTTGTGCGTTTTGAACGACTGCGCGGCAAGGATGTGTTGTGGCAACCGGGTACGGACCACGCCGGTATTGCAACCCAAATGGTGGTCGAGCGCCAACTGGACGCCGCTGGTGGCCCAAGCCGCACCGATATGGGCCGTGAAGCTTTTATTGAGAAGGTTTGGGAGTGGAAGGCGGAATCCGGCGGTGCGATCACTCGCCAGTTGCGCCGCCTTGGTGCCAGCTGTGATTGGTCTCGTGAAGCTTTCACGATGGACGAGCCACGCTCTGCCGCTGTGCTTAAAAAATTCGTCCAGCTCTATAAAGAAGGCCTGCTCTATAAAGATCAGCGCCTTGTGAACTGGGACCCGAAGCTCAAGACCGCGATCTCAGACCTTGAGGTGGAACAGAAGGAAGTTGACGGTAACTTCTGGCACTTCAACTACCCGATTGACGGGCAGGAAGGCCGGTTTATCGAGATCGCAACCACGCGGCCAGAAACCATGCTGGGTGATACTGCCGTGGCGGTGCATCCTGAAGATGAGCGTTACAAAGACCTTATCGGCAAGTTTGTAAAACTGCCGCTGGTCGGTCGGCTCATCAAAATCGTGGGTGATGAGCACGCAGACCCTGAGCAGGGCACGGGTGCCCTGAAGGTTACGCCTGCACATGATTTCAATGACTTTGAAATCGGCAAGCGGCACGGCCTTGAGATGATCAATATTTTTGACCGCGACGCGGCGATCAATGAAAACGCACCTGAGAAATACCGCGGTATGGACCGGTTTGAGGCACGCAAAGCCATCGTGGCCGACATGGACGCGGCAGGCTTCCTCGTGAAAGTGGTGCCGCATCGGCATATGGTGCCTTATGGCGACCGTGGCGGCGTGGTGATTGAGCCGTGGTTGACAGAGCAGTGGTATGTAGACGCTGCGACGCTTGCTAAACCCGCCATTGAAGCGGTTGAGACCGGTAAAACCAACTTTATCCCCAAAAACTGGGAAAAGACCTACTTTGAATGGATGCGCAACATTCAGCCATGGTGTGTGTCTCGTCAGCTTTGGTGGGGGCACCGCATCCCGGCATGGTACGCGGAAGATGGCAGTGTGTTTGTGGAAGAAACCGAAGAAGCAGCTTATGAAGCGGCCCGCGCCAAGCTGGGGGCTGACGTTAAGCTAACCCGTGACCCGGACGTGCTTGATACCTGGTTCTCATCCGCCATGTGGCCGTACAGCACCATCGATTGGCCAGATACAGACAGCGCCGCGCTCAAGAAATATTATCCGAATACCACGCTGATCACGGGGTTTGATATCATCTTCTTCTGGGTGGCGCGCATGATGATGTCCGGCATGCATTTCATGGGTGAGGTACCGTTCAAGAATGTGTATATCCACGCGCTGGTGCGGGATGAACACGGCGCCAAGATGTCCAAATCCAAGGGTAACGTGATTGACCCGCTGGAGTTTGTGGAGAAATACGGTGCCGATGCGCTTAGGTTCACGCTGATCGCCATGGAAGCGCAGGGGCGTGACATCAAGCTTTCCGAGAAGCGGGTTGAGGGCTACCGCAACTTCGCGACCAAGCTTTGGAATGCGGCACGTTTCTGTGAAATGAACGAGATCGCGGGCTCAGATAGCGCGGCAGCACCTGAGGCCACGCTCGCGGTTAATAAGTGGATTATCGGTGAGGTTGCTAAAACCGCGACTGCGGTAACCCAAGCCTTTGACGCCTTCCGTTTCAACGACGCGGCAGATGCGATTTACCATTTCACTTGGGGCACGTTCTGTGACTGGTATGTGGAATTGATCAAACCGGTATTCTGGGGTGATGACGAAGCGCAAAAGGCAGAAACCCGCCGTGTTGCTGGCTGGGTGCTGGACCAGATTCTGGTTCTGTTGCACCCCTTCATGCCCTTTATCACGGAGGAACTGTGGCACGCCACTAAGGCAGATCGCGCCTATGACCTTATCCACGCCGTATGGCCGGAAGCTGCTGAGGTTGACGCTGCGGCAGGCGAAGAGGTCAATTGGGCGATCCGGTTTATCTCAGAGATCCGTTCAACACGATCTGAGATGAATGTGCCTGCTGGTGCGAAGGCAACAGCACTTGTGGTGGGCGCGAGCGATGATACCAAAGCTCGCCTCGCAGACTTCCAGGAGATGATCTGCCGTCTTGCACGCCTTGAAAAGGCTGAGGCCGTTGCATCTGCGGAAAGCAAGGGGGCTGCGCAACTGGTTGTGGATGAAGCGACCGTTTACCTGCCGCTTGCCGATCTGATGGATCTGGATGCGGAAAAAGCCCGTCTTGAGAAAAACCTCGAGAAGGTCATGAAAGAAGCGGGTGCGCTTAAAGGCCGTTTGGGGAACGAGAAGTTTGTCGCCAAAGCGCCGGAGCATGTTGTCGCTGAAGCGCGGGAGCAACTAACCGACCTTGAAGCCCAAGCAGAGAAGGTGAAGGCAGCGCTCGCACGGCTTTAATTGCCTGAAAATGATCTGGTTTTGCAAAAGGGGTGCCGGCAACACCCCTTTTAATTTATCCCGAGGTATTTGCTGCGGTAGCGACTCGTGCGAATCGGGTAATGCGCATGATTGCGGGAAAAATTCATAAAAAATTAGGGAAGCTAACAGTATATATTGGTCATTGTTTTTAAAGGTTTAAGACGTATAACCTAGCTGGAGACAATGAGGGGCGGCCATGGAACGCCATCTTTATATCGCTGCCGTTATGATTATGTCGGCCTGCTTCGCGTTGGCCGGGCCTCTTCGCGCGAGTGAAAGCATCTCTTTGGGCGGGCCTTCTATTGAAGGAGTTTTTGCGGCGGATGGTGTGGGGCCTTATTGGGACTTCTTCACCGATGTTACCAGAGCGTCACCTCTGAAGGTCGACATCCGCCTCCTGCCCATCAAACGATATACACGCAGCCTGTTCTCTCGCGAAGTGGACTGCCTCTATATGGCGTCTGACGATGAGATTTTTTATACCGACCACGGCGCACACGTGAGTCAGTTTTTGGTGTCGCCATCGTTCAACCGCATCAACCTGCATGCATTTACATTGAAATCACGCCCGCTCATCCGCGATATGGCGGGTTTAGAAGGCAAGGCAATTGTGGGGGACGATTCCCTGCACGCGAGCACGATTGCACTCCGGCGCTTACCGTTCCTGACCAAAATTCACTATGCCCCCACGGTTGACGATACGTTCGAGCTTGCAATGGCGGGCCGCGCTCAGGTGGTGATTTCCTACATGATCGATGCTGAAGAGTATTTTGCTCGGGCAGGGCAGCCTGCTTTTCATGCGGACCCCAGCTTTATACTCTTAAGCTTGGGGGAGCGTTTTACCTGCTGGCCGTCTGATAAGGCCGAACGTTTCATCGCGTACGTTAGCGAGCGTATAGACCTGCTGCGCGAGCGGGATGAATTGAAGCAGAAATACGGTTTCTCAATGCCGTGAGGCAGTACGTTACGGCGCCGTAAAGATCCGGCGCCGCACCCATATAGGCTTTTACTGGCCGCGTGCTTCCGCAATCAGGTAAAGGATATCACAGGCGATTGTGGCGCCGGCGAGCGCTGTAATTTGGCCCGGCCCTTCATAGTGCGGTGCAACCTCAACCTGATCACCGCCAACGATATTCAAGCCTCTGAGCGCCCTTAACACATCACGTGCATAGGCCACATTAGGGCCGCCAACCACCGGTGTGCCCGTGGCGGGGGCATATGCGGGGTCGAGAAAGTCGATATCGAAGGTCAGGTACGCGGGCCGGTTGCCGACACGCTCACGAATGCGTTTGGCCATCTCGTCCGCGGATGTGCGGAGGCACTCAAGCCCGTCGTGCACCAGCATGCCGTGAGTGTCCGGGTTAGGGGTGCGCATGCCAAGCTGGATCGAGTTTTCGGGCACAATGATGCCTTCCTGAATGGCGTGGTAGAACATGGTGCCATGGTTCAGGTCGTCGTCTGTCCATGTGTCGGAGTGCGCATCAAAATGAATGAGAGCGAGCGGGCCATGCAGCCTCGCATGTGCGCGTAGGAGTGGGTAGCTGATGGAGTGGTCACCGCCGATGGTCAGGAGCTGGGCGCCGGTAGCCAGTACTTTATCTGCAGCTTCTTCAACGCACGGCATCATACGGTCTGTGTACGCGGTGAAACCGGTCACGTCACCAAGGTCTGCAACCTTGAATTTGTCACGGAAGTGATACTCCCACGGCCATACACCCCAAGGAAATTCTGCCATGGTGAGCGACATTTCCCGCACGCCGCGCGGACCAAAACGTGCACCAGAGCGGCCAGTAGTGGCCAAATCGAAAGGCACGCCCATCACGGCAATATCAAGCCCCTCCGCTGTTTCAGCGAAAGGCATACGCAGGAAACTAATCAGGCCCGCATAGGGTTCCATCATGCCTTGAGACACGGCATCTGCTCCTTAAAGGATGAAAAACGAGCCTCATCTATAGGCCGCACCTCGGTTTCAAGCAATGTCTTTGCGCGTAATTAAAATACAAAGATAAGGGTATTTTCTTTTCATTTCTTATCGACAGAAGCATGCACCGAAGTTATTGTCGCGCCCAATATGCATGTATGAAATTGTTTTTCTGTCCGGAGAAGCCCCGAATGCCTGAGTATCGTTCCCGCACTTCCACCCACGGCCGCAATATGGCGGGTGCCCGCGCGCTTTGGCGCGCTACCGGTATGAAGGACGACGACTTCAAGAAACCGATCATCGCGGTTGCCAACAGCTTCACCCAGTTCGTGCCAGGCCATGTGCACCTCAAGGATATGGGCCAGCTAGTCGCGCGGGAGATTGAGGCCGCAGGCGGTATCGCGAAAGAGTTTAACACCATTGCGGTTGATGACGGCATCGCCATGGGCCACGACGGCATGCTCTATAGCCTGCCCAGCCGGGAAATTATCGCGGATAGCGTTGAATATATGGCAAACGCCCACTGCGCGGACGCACTTGTTTGCATTTCAAACTGCGACAAGATCACGCCGGGCATGCTGATGGCTGCGCTCAGGCTCAATATCCCTGCTGTATTTGTTTCGGGCGGGCCGATGGAAGCTGGTGAGGACGACTATGACGGCGAGGTCAGGAAACTTGACCTTGTTGATGCCATGGTTGATGCCGCAAACCCGAATATCTCAGACGAGGAAGTGGCGCGTGTGGAGCGCAGTGCTTGCCCAACGTGCGGTTCATGCTCGGGCATGTTCACCGCGAACAGCATGAATTGCCTGACGGAAGCTTTGGGCCTCAGCCTGCCGGGTAACGGCACGACGCTTGCGACCCATGCCGACAGGCGTGAGCTATTCCTGACCGCCGCGCGCGTAGTGGTGCAGATCACCAAGCGATACTATGAAGATGAGGACGAAAGCGTGCTACCGCGCAATGTTGCGAACTTCAAGGCGTTTGAAAACGCCATGACACTTGATATCGCCATGGGAGGCTCCACCAACACAGTGCTGCATATTCTTGCCGCAGCGCAGGAAGGCGAGATTGATTTCACCATCGAGGATATCGACCGGCTTTCGCGTCGCGTGCCGAACCTCTGCAAGGTTGCGCCCGCCACCAGTAAATATCACATACAGGATGTGCACCGTGCGGGGGGTATTTTCGCGATACTGGGCGAACTATATAGGGCCGGGCTGATTAACGCCGACTGCACAACCGTGCATACCACCACGATGGCAGATGCACTCGCGCGGTATGATGTGGCAGCCAGCAATGACCCGGACCTCAGGCAGTTTTTCCTCGCGGCGCCCGGTGGGGTGCCAACCCAAACAGCCTTCAGCCAAAGCAAAAGATACACGGAGCTTGATCTTGACCGTAAAGACGGCTGCATCCGCTCGAAAGAGCACGCCTATAGCCAGGATGGCGGGCTTGCTGTGCTGTTCGGCAACATTGCGGAAGATGGCTGTATTGTAAAAACTGCGGGCGTTGATGAAAGCATCCTTAACTTCACTGGGCGTGCGCGGGTTTTTGAAAGCCAAGACGCTTCTGTTGCTGCTATTCTTGGCGGCGAAATCAAAGAGGGTGATGTTGTTGTTATTCGCTATGAAGGGCCAAGGGGCGGGCCGGGTATGCAGGAGATGCTTTATCCGACCAGTTATCTCAAATCCATGGGGCTCGGCAAAGCCTGCGCGCTACTTACAGATGGTCGTTTCTCCGGTGGGACATCGGGCCTTTCTATCGGGCATGTAAGCCCGGAGGCAGCGGAGGGCGGCGCGATTGGCCTCGTCGAAGAGGGGGATGTGATCGAGATTTCCATCCCGAACCGAACCATTAACCTGAAGGTTGATGAAGCGACCTTAAAGGCGCGGCGCGCTGCGATGGAAGCCAAGGGTGACAAGGCCTGGCAGCCCGCAAAGGCGCGCCCGCGCAAAGTTACTAAAGCGCTGCGGGCTTATGCCGCGATGACAACCTCGGCCAGCAAAGGCGCTGTTAGGCAGATATAAGCTGGGTTTTGCGTAGATGACGTTTCGATCATCAGTTCCTTCTGACTTGGGCCGCCTGTTCGATATTTGGCACGCGGCTGTTGTCGCAACGCATGACTTCCTGAGCCCGGAGCAAAGGCAGGAAATCGCGGAAGTGGTAAAAGCACAATACCTGCCGAGCGCGGATTTTCTGGTCTACGAAGACACCGATGGCAAGCCTCTTGGCTTCATGGGGTGTTCGGGAGCCAACATTGATGCCCTGTTTGTGGACCCAGAAGCCCACGGGATGGGTATTGGTACGCGCTTCATTGATCATATGAAGGTGCGACATGAGGTGCTGACGGTGCAGGTGAATGAACAGCAACCGCAAGCTCATGCGTTTTACCATAAGTGTGGTTTCCGGGATGTACGTCGTGATCCGACCGATGATGCCGGAAGACCATTCCCGATCATTCATCTGGAATGGGCGCGGTAGAACAGCAATTCATCATTATTTAAGCTTTTCATCCCCGCGCTACCACGCTAGCGTGCAAGAGTTCAATCTGGCATTTTCTCAGGAAGGCGCCATAATATATTGAATTATTTAGGGAAATTATTCAGGGGGTGAATATGCAACGGCTTCCCATTCTCGATATTGTTAAGCAATCCTTCGCGCTGCCCTTTTCTCGTCCGGTCGAGTTCTTCAAAACAATAGGTCTTTTTGTCGGTGTGGGCATACTGGCGGTAATAGCGGCCATGATCGTTGGCATGGCAAGCGGGCTATCGCCTGAGGTTATGATGACAATTCAGGAGCGCGTGGCAAACGGCGATCTCTCGGCATTTGCTGCGATGATCCCGGCCCTGCTGGTGATGGTAGTTTTTATCATGATGGCCGCGGCTTATATTTTTAACTTTTGGGTGCGGGCAGGTGCTTTTGGGTTTGAGCATGCGCGTATCACGCCGTTTGGCTCAGCGATGTCTGCGGCTTTTGTGAACGGTCTAAAGTTTGTCCTTATTGCCATCCTGCTTGGCATCGTTAGTTTTGTGGTGATCAGTATCTTGAGCACACTTGGCCTGACCAGCAGCTTCGGCGAGCAGATGGCATCGGCCTTGGGGGATGATTTGGCAGCAGCAACACGCGCAGGAATGCTGAACCAGATCGTCTCACTTGTAGTTGGCTCAATCATCTATTCGCTTTTCTCAGCTAACCTCACACAGACAGCGATGCGGACAGACGATGAAGGCTTGACCCACCCGCATACGGTGGACTTCGCGGTTGTGTTGATCCTTATTTATCTGGTGCTTCTGGTGCCGGTAACCCTCGCGGGCCTGATGGGGTCAATGTTGCTTTCCACAGTTTTCAATCTGGTGCTTGGCATTTTTATCAGCTTCGCGATTGGGGTCGCCCACGGTATTCGCTACCGCCTGTGCCGCGCCGAAGAACAACAGCCCGCCGATACATCAACTGAATAGGTTACTGAGGCGTTGCCGGGGGGTAACCTCGAACATCGGGACAGCCAAAATGAACGGAGATGCCAACATGCAGCCGAGTTTACCAATCCTAACGCTGCTTAAGAGCTCTGCGTGGGGCATTGCCAGCTACCGCAAAGGATTGATCCTGACAGCAGTATATTGCGTTTTGCTAACAGCGATCATGCTGGTGGCTCTTCTGTTTGCGACAGAGAACGGAGCAGAATATCTCCGGGGGCGCGGGTTTACCGAGAATATTCTGAATGTCGATGTTGTCTGGTCTCGTATGGCTTTTGTTGGTCTATTTCTGCTTGGAGTTTTGGTGTTGGGGGTGGGTGTGTTCAATATGTGGGTGCGTTTCGCCGTACTGGGTATTGATGAAGTCGGTTTCCCAAGCGTAGGCCAAGCCGTTATTGCTGCTGTCATCAACCTCGTGAAATTACTGGCTATCGGGATACTTGCACATGTCATTGGAATGATTCTGCTTTTGTTTCTATATTTGGTGTCAGGCCTAGAACAAAATCAACTGATCGACGATGCTATACCTGCGGTGTTGGCATGTTGTGCGTTTGCATTCTTCGCTGATACGCTTGTAAAAACAGCCCTTGCGCGAGATGTGGGGAATATCGGTCCGAAATATTGGGAACGGTTTGCCCTTCTGCTTTCGCTGCTTTGGGCCTTGGAGTATATGCTAGTGCTGTTACTCCTAGAGGTCATGAGCTTCTTTTGGGTGAGCATAGCGTTTCTGCCATTCGATATCATATCGGTAGCTCTGACGGCGGCACTTTTCGGTTACAGGCAGGTGTGGCGCCTGCGTGTCTTTGTAGGAGAGGACCACGAGGAGATTCCCGTTGAACGCCGCAACGGGGCTTGACGTTCCGGGGTGTGTAAGCCATATCCGCTATCGGTTGCAGATGTCCCGCAGCCTGATGTGAAAGGATAGGCCGGATGAGTAAACCACATCTTGATGGCGCCTTGCGCCCCTTCATGTATGGTAAGTTGCACCGCGTCACCGTGACGGGGGCGGAGCTGAACTATGTGGGCTCTATCACCGTTGACCCCATCCTATTGCGCGCCTCCGGCCTCATGCCTTATTGCGCTGTGGATGTGGTGAACATCACCAACGGTGAACGCATTACCACCTACATTATTGAAGGCACTGAAGGGTCCGGCGTTATCTGCCTGAACGGTGCGGCTGCGCATCAGTTCTCGAAAGGTGATCTGGCCATCATCATGGGATATGAGCAGGTGCCTGCACGCGACCTGCCGGGCCGTATCTCCCGTGCCGTGCATGTGGACAGCAAAAACCGCATCTCAAGCATAGATGAATATATCACGCCTGACCTGCACGAGCTGGGTATGCCAGCCAATAACCGGGAAGGTGAGGTCTACGAAACCGTAGACGCCTAGGCTCTATAGATAGTGTCAGACGTCGAGTTCGACCCACACCGGTGTGTGGTCGCTTGATTTTTCTTTGCCGCGCGGTACGCGGTCTACCTGACAATCCTTGAGGATATCCGCAGCTTGTGGTGACAAGAGCAGGTGGTCAATGCGGATGCCGTGATCTTTCTGCCATGCACCGCGCTGGAAATCCCAGTAGCTGTATGCGGCGCCCGTGGGCTTTATCTGCCTGAGGGCATCAAGGTAGCCAAGATTGATGATTGAGCGCAGGCGTTGCCGGCTTTCCGGCTGTGTGAGCGCATCATCAACCCATGCGGCGGGGTTGTGGCAGTCTTCATCGTGGGGGATTACGTTATAGTCACCCGCCAATACCACAGGCATTTCAAGGCTTAAGAGATATTCTGCACGTTTGATCAGGCGATCCATCCAGCTGATTTTATAGTCAAACTTGGGGCCGGGTTGCGGGTTGCCGTTCGGCAGATAGATGGAGGCGATGCGCACACCTTTGATGGTGGCCTCAATATAGCGAGCCTGAACGTCTTCTTCTTCATTGCCACCATCAAGTGCAGGCAAAGCGCGGTGGATATCCTCAATGGGGTGCTTTGAGATGAATGCCACGCCGTTGAACGCCTTCTGGCCGAAAGTTTCCACATGCCAGCCGCGCTCTTCAAATTCCATGCGAGGGAAGTTGTCGTCTACGCTTTTGATTTCCTGCAGGCAGGCAACATCCGGCGAAAATTCATCCAGCCACTCAAGGAGACGAGGCAGGCGTGCCTTCACGCCATTGATGTTGAAGGTCGCAATTTTCATATGCCTGAATGCCTTTATATAGCGAAAGAGGAGCCGCAGCCGCAGGAAGACGTAGCGTTCGGGTTTTTAACCTGGAAAGACGCGCCAACAAGGTCTTCCACAAAATCGACTTCCGAACCCATGAGATAAAGAAGAGACATATTGTCCACAAGGAGGGTAACCCCATTGCGTTCAATCACGATATCGTCGTCTTTCTGCTCTTCATCGAAATCAAAGCTGTACTGAAAGCCGCTGCAGCCGCCGCCTGAGACCGAAAGCCGAAGCTTCAGGTTGGGGTTGCCTTGCTGTGCGATCAGTGCCGCCACACGATTGGCCGCATTTTCGCTAAAACCAACAGGCGGTGCTTTTTCTGGTGTGCTCATGTAATGCTCATACTCGTTTGGGCTCGATTGGGTGAATCCATGGTCCTTATGTAGGCATGCAGGCGTGCGGCGTCAATTCACGAGGTTGTTGAAAGCCGGAATTCTATATGGTGAGCGGTAGCGTAGCTTAGTCCGCCGGACCGAGGTCGTCGTCGAATGAAACCTCAATTGACTGGCGTTTGCTGAAGTCAAACGCGAGCATCATGGTGTCAAGCACATCAGCTTCACCATTGTGGGAGAAGGGCAGAACAAGCGCAGTGAAGTCGATCGGGCGGGTTTCTTCTGGCTGGAACTGACCTTTGAAGTACATCGGCGCATCAGCTTTCGCGGTACTTGAAAGCATGTTGCGAACAAGCTCCCGCACGTTTTTGTCCGCTGGGTCCACCAGCCGGTCATGTGATTTGCTGAGTTTCAGCACCTCAAGCACAGTCGCGCCGGTGAGGCGGTCGTCATAGTCCTCGTCGCCGTTAACGGATACAATAGCCAGTTGCGGCAGGAAGCGTGGGAACTTCTGTGGACGAAACTCACGTTTGTCTGGGTAGCGCCTGCCGTTCTGGATCTCACGCCAATGATCAAGAATTTCCGCCTGAAAAGCGCCTGGCTCGACAGGAAGATCACCCTCAATTTTTGTAGCGTCTTCGATCATGTGAATCAGCTTAGTTAAAAAAGTATTAACTGGCAATGAATGGAATTAACGTTTTGTTAATAATTTCGATGGTGACAGACCTCTCGGGAGAGGACAAGAAAAATCCAGCAAACAGTTGCCCAAAAAATTGGGCAGCTTTAATGTGCCGAAAACGCGCCTATCATGAATTGGAGAGAGACATATGAACGATGCTTTGCCACGCTATGAAGAGACGCTCGCGTCTTATGCTTGCAAGCCGTCTGAAAGCCGTGGCCGGGTATTCAAGGAGCCCGAGACGCCGAATCGCAGCTGCTATCAGCGCGACCGCGACCGGGTGATCCATTCATCGTCCTTCCGTCGCCTTAAGCACAAGACCCAGGTTTTTGTGTATCATGAGGGTGATCATTTTCGCACACGGCTCACTCATTCCCTTGAAGTGGCGCAGATCGCACGGTCTATCTCACGCTCCATGCACTTGAATGAGGATCTGGCGGAGGCACTGGCGCTCGCGCATGATCTTGGGCATCCGCCTTTTGGTCACATTGGGGAAAGTGTTCTTGATGAGTGCATGAGCGGCTTTGAAGGTTTTGACCATAACGCGCAGGCGCTTCGGCTCCTGACCCGGCTTGAGCACCGCTATGCGTCCTTTGAGGGGCTGAACCTCACATGGGAAACGCTGGAAGGCCTCGCGAAGCATAATGGCCCCTTGATCGACGAGGCGATTGACCCGAAAAAACCACCGGAGCATCTGCCTTTTGGTATTCGGGACTATTTGCCGGAAAATGATCTGGAAATTCACACCTATGCATCGGCTGAGGCGCAGATCGCGGCGCTTGCGGACGACATCGCTTATTCGAGCCATGATCTGGATGACGGCTTGCGGGCTGGGCTGTTTGAGCTTTCTGAATTGAAGCGCATCCCGGTTGTGATGCAGTTGATTGATGAGGTGAAATGGACATATCCGGATGCGCCGAAGGATGTCACCATTCATGAACTGGTGCGCCGCCTTATCAACCGCATGGTGGCAGACCTGATGGTAGAAAGCACCAAGCGCATTACCGCTCTTGACCCCAAGTCACCGGACGATATCCGAAACGCGGGCCAGCCAACGATTGCGTTTGGCAATGACATGCAACAAGCCGTGAAGGAACTGAAAGGTTTCCTCTTTGATCGTATGTATCGCCACTATTTGGTCAACCGTATGGGCAGCAAGGCAAAAAGGGTGGTCACTGACCTCTTCAATCTATATATCTCTGAGCCCGAATGCCTGCCAACGGAATGGAGCGAGCGTGCTGGCGAGCGAAACTCAGCCGAAACCGCCCGTGTGGTGGCTGATTTTATCGCTGGTATGACCGACCGTTTTGCCTTCCGTGAACATGCTAAATTGTTTGATTTGAACCGAGTATCACTATGAATGTTTTTACCCATTTTCGGGGTGTTATTGACGACCTGCTGAACGGCTTTGCTGCAAATGGCAAGTTGCCGGAGGGGCTGAACCTGAAGAATATTGCCGTTGAACCGCCACGTGACGCGAGCCACGGTGATATTGCGACCAACGCTGGCCTTGTGCTTGCCAAGGAAGCACGCATGAAACCGCGCGATATTGCGGAACTTCTGGCCCCAGGCCTTGAGGCGCTAGATCAGGTTGAACGTGTAGAGATTGCCGGCCCGGGATTTATCAACATGCGCTTGGCGCCAGGATTCTGGCAGGCGCAAGTGAAGGCGATACTCGACGCGGGCACCAGCTTTGGTGACAGCACCCAAGGTGGTGGCGAGAAGGTCAATATTGAATATGTGTCTGCCAACCCAACGGGGCCGATGCACGTGGGGCACGTGCGGGGCGCAGTGTTTGGTGATGCACTTGCGAACCTGCTCGGTAAAGCAGGCTTTGAGGTCTGCAAGGAATATTACATCAACGACGCAGGCAGCCAGATTGATACGCTCGCGCGTTCTGCGCACCTCCGGTATCAGGAGGCTCATGGCCGTGATATTGGTGAAATTCCTGAAGGCCTGTATCCGGGCGACTATCTGGTGCCGGTTGGTGAAGCGCTCAAGGAAAAATATGGCGACAAGTTTCTGGATGCGCCGGAAGAAGACTGGCTCGCGCTTTTTAAGGTTGAAGCCTCAGACGCGATGATGGTGATGATCCGTGAGGATCTGCGCCAGCTTGGTGTCGAGCATGACGTGTTCTTCTCAGAGCGCTCACTTCATGAAAGTGGCCGTATCCCTGAGGCGGTGGAAGTGCTGCGTAGCCGCGGGCATATCTATGAGGGCGTGCTGGAGCCGCCGAAAGGCAAAACACCTGAGGATTGGGAGCCGCGTGAGCAAACACTGTTCCGGGCGACCGAGTTTGGCGATGATGTAGACCGGCCGCTGCAGAAATCTACGGGCGAATACACCTATTTCGCCGCAGATATCGCGTATCACCATGACAAATATGTACGTGGTTACAAGCAGATGATCGATGTGCTTGGCGCAGACCACGGCGGGTATGTAAAGCGGATGCAGGCTGCCGTGAAGGCGCTATCGGAAGATGGATCGCTCGATGTGCGGCTTTGCCAACTGGTGAAGCTATACCGCGATGGTGAGCCGTTCAAAATGTCCAAGCGTGCTGGTAACTTCGTGACGCTGCGCGAGGTCGTTGAAGAAGTGGGCGCAGGTGTGACACGCTTCATCATGCTCACGCGGAAAAACGATGCGCCGCTTGATTTTGATTTCAAGAAGGTGATGGAACAGTCAAAAGATAACCCGGTGTTTTATGTGCAATATGCACATGCGCGGGTGTGTTCGGTGCTTGCAAAAGCAAGGGAAGCTTTCCCGTCGCTTGATACATCAGATGCAAGCCTCGCTGCGGCTGATCTCTCGCTTCTATCGACAGAGGGTGAGATTGGCATGATCAAGCAGTGCATGGCGTGGCCACGCATGGTTGAGGCGGCCGCGGAAGCCCATGAACCGCACCGTATTGCATTTTTCCTTTATGATTTGGCCTCAGAGTTCCATACTTTCTGGAACAAGGGTAACGATGACGCGAGCCTGAGGTTCATCATCGAAGGGGATGAGGCTGTTACAAAGGCACGGATGGCGCTTGTACGCGCAGTCGCAATCGTGATTGCAAGCGGGCTTTCTGTACTGGGCGTAACGCCATTGGAGGAAATGCGGTAACATGTCCGATAATGACAGAAGCACACCAAACAGAGAGCCATTAACAGCCGAGAAGGATATTCCGCCTTGGTTGCAGCCCGTGCCGGAAGCGGAAGAGCCGACAGGCTTTCTTGCCGGCAAGCGCATGTGGGTGGCAGCCGCTGTTGCGGTGACGGTTGTGGCGCTTTTTGTTGCAGTTATCTTTTCGCTCTATGACGGCGGTTCAGATGAAGCCCCGCGGCATATCACGGCGGATAACAGTCCGGTTCGGGAAAAACCTGCGGAGCCGGGTGGCATGGATGTGCCCTATCAGGACAAACAGGTTTTTGAGCGTGCGAACGGGAGCCAGACGTCCTCAAGTGAAGTAAGCCTCGCACCGCAGCCGGAAGAGCCGCTTGAGGCGCTACCTGAAGAGGAAGACCTTGCTGGGGCGGATGACCCAATTGGTGATATTGCGGCAGAAGTTACCGAAACAACGACAGCTGCAAAACCGCAAATCGCAGAACCCAAGCCACAGCCGAAAGCTGAACAGAAGCCTGAAGCAACAAAACCTGCGCCTGCGCCCGCGAAAGCTGCGGCATCAGGGTTTAAAGTGCAGCTTGGTGCCTACGGCTCTGAAGAATCGGCGGAAAAAGCGTGGCGGGCTGTGCGCGGCAAGTTCAGCAACTTCCTCTCGGGCCTGAGCCCAAGTTATGAGGCTGTGAAAACAGGTGACCGTACGCTCTATCGCCTTCGTGTGGGCTCACTTGAAACACGGGCTGCGGCAGATGAGGTCTGTTTGGGTCTGCGGGCGCAGCAACAGGCTTGTATTGTTGTAAATCCTTGAAGGTCGAATAGATGATCCCTGTCATTTTTGGCTGCTCGGGCCCGGTGCTCACAAAAGAGGAGCGTGGCTTTTTTGAGCGCATGAAACCTGCGGGCTTCATTCTCTTTAAACGCAACTGCGTGGACGCTGATCAGATCAGGGCGCTGGTGTCTGACCTAAAGAAAGCCGTTGGTCGCCATAAGGTGCCTATCCTGATTGATCAGGAAGGGGGCAGGGTTCAGCGGATGGCGGAGCCCCATTGGCGCAAGTATCCGCCCATGGCCACCTTCGGTAATATGGCCAAGAAAGACCCGACGCTTGCGGCCAGCGCGCTCAGGCTCAATTGCCGTTTGATCGCCGATGACCTGCGCCGGGTAGGCATCAACGTGGATTGCCTGCCTGTCCTTGATGTGATGCGTGACGATGCGGACCCTATCGTGGGGGACCGGGCCTTCTCGCGCGACCCTGACCTTGTGGCCGCTTTTGGTCGTATTGTGGTGGACGCCTTGATGGATACGGGTGTGTTACCCGTCATCAAGCATTTGCCAGGGCATGGCCGTGCGACAGTGGACAGCCACCTTGAGCTTCCGGTCGTAGACACGCCAGTGGCAGAGCTCGATAAAACAGACTTTGTGCCGTTTCGTGCGATCAACGACGCGCCTTTCGGCATGACAGCACATATCAAATATAGCGCGATCGACCCAAAGGCTCCCGCTACGCTCTCAAAGGTGGTTATTGGTCGGGTTATCCGCATGAAGTTCGGATTTAGCGGCATCCTGATGTCAGATGACCTTTCCATGAAGGCGCTGTCGGGTGACTTTGAAACACTCACGCGGGGGTCGTTCGCAGCTGGTTGTGACCTCGTGCTGCATTGCAATGGCAAGTTGGATGAGATGCAGGCTATCGCAAACGCGGCGCATCCTATCTCAGGAAAGCTTGAGAAACGTATCGCTTCCCTCATATCAGAGGCGGACCAGAAGCCAATGCCGGACCGCGCGGACCTCAGGGCCCGTTATGAAGCTCTGATGGAAAAATTCTAAGCCACAAACTGCAGGCACAAGTTAAGAGGACCAATCCTTGTTGGACATGATGGCAGATAAAATTCATTTGCTCAGTATAATGGCGCTGCCGTTTTTGCTTGCGGTTACGCTTCATGAAGCCGGGCATGCCTTTGCTGCTAACGCCCTTGGCGATAGCACTGCAAAATCACAAGGGCGGCTATCTCTAAACCCACTTGTGCATGTTGATAAGGTAGGCACGGTTATCATCCCGTTGGTGGCGGTTTTGGCTAGCTTGCCGTTTCTGATCGGTTACGCAAAGCCGGTACCCATTCAGCCACGATATTTCAAGAATATGCGCCGCGATATGGTGATTGTCGCGCTTGCGGGACCGCTAGGTAACCTTGCAGTGGCGATTTTCTGTGCGTATGTGCTGCGGTTTTCTATCGGTTTTGGCGCGACTGGTGCCGACTGGATCACGAACACCATGTATTACGGCATCTTCATGAATTGCCTCTTTATGGTGTTTAACCTGCTTCCCATTCCGCCCCTTGATGGCGGTGGTGTTGTTGAGCAGTTCCTCCCCTACGAGGCGGCAAAAAGCTATCGTTCCATTGCGCCCTATGGCTTTTTCATCCTTATGGGTATTATCATTCTGGCAAAAGAGATAATCCTTGTGCCAACATTCTTCATGACTGATCTTGTTGTGAGCTTGGTTGGCGTGCCGGTGTAATGGAATTTGAAGAAGACATCAAAGGTGTAACACCCCAGGGGCATGACCCTGATCAGCTTGTGCTCCAGATGGAGGGGTTCGAGGGGCCTCTTGATGTGCTTCTTACTCTTGCGCGTGCGCAGAAGGTCGACCTCACCCAGATATCGATCCTTGAACTGGTAGAACAGTTCCTTGAGTTTGTGGCAGCCGCGAAAAAGTTGAAGCTTGAGCTGGCGGCTGACTATCTGGTGATGGCCGCATGGCTCGCATACCTTAAGTCGCGGCTGTTGCTGCCCAAGGAAGATGACGACGAAGAGCCATCGGCGGAAGAACTGGCTTTTCGCCTGCAACTGCGCCTCCAGCGCCTTGAAGCGATGCGCGAAGCGGGTGCACGCCTCATGGCGCGGGACAGGCTCGGGCGGGACGTGTTCAGGCGCGGTAAACCCGAAGGCCTGAAGCTTCTCAAAAAAGGCAGCTATGATGTGACGCTCTATGAGTTGTTGCGCGCCTACGCCGACAATCGCCAGCGGCATTCGATAACCGAGATCAGAATTGAACGGCGGCCAGTGTATTCCCTTGAGGATGCTATTGAGCGCCTATCCGGGCTGATTGGGGATGCGTTTACGTGGTCCACCCTTT
Organism: Kordiimonas sp.; assembly: GCF_048264555.1. GTDB lineage: Bacteria > Pseudomonadota > Alphaproteobacteria > Sphingomonadales > Kordiimonadaceae > Kordiimonas. The sequence goes on along the minus strand of NZ_JBLXCX010000002.1, from coordinate 799,175 downwards.
CAACCTTTCTGCCGAATAACTTGAAGGACGACAGGCTGCGGCGCTCTGCGCTTGCAAGCATGTTCGCGGCCTCGCTTGAGCTAGCGAAAGCAGGGCAGGCGGATTTGAGACAAATGGAAACTTTTGGCCCCATCTATCTGCGCCAGCGCGTGCAGGACGATAGTGCCGGGGCAAACGATAACAAGAACGACTGATAACCATGTTGCAAACCGACACCACAGAAACTCAAGGCCGCGAGGCTCAACCCATCAGCCCGGAACTGGCAATCCAGCACCGGCGTATGGTGGAGGCTATTTTGTTCGCGAGCGAAAACCCGCTTTCCGTTGAGGATATTGCTGAGCGAGTGCCTGAGGGCGTTGATGTGGCCGCTCATATTGAGGACCTGCGGGAAGCTTACGCACACGCTGGTGTGAACATTGTGCAGGTGGCGGGCAAATATATGTTCCGTACCGCTGATGACCTCTCATTTCTTTTGCGCCGTGAAGTGGATGAGCCGCGCAAGCTGTCGCGTGCGGCAGTGGAAACCATGGCGATCATCGCCTACCACCAGCCGGTAACGCGGGCGGAGATTGAAGAAATTCGTGGTGTTTCCATCTCCAAAGGCACGCTGGATGTGTTGATGGAAGCCGGTTGGGCGCGCATGATGGGGCGGAAACGTACCCCAGGTCGCCCAGTCACTTACGGTACGACCGAAGACTTTCTCGTGCATTTTGGCATTGAAACAATAAAGGATCTGCCAGGTGTACAGGAGTTGAAGGCAGCTGGCCTTCTCGACAGTGTTGACGCTGCGCTTGACAAGATGGGCGGCATGCCAAACCCAGCGAAAGCGCTTGAGGAGGCCGAAGGCCAGATAGACCTTGAAGAAGCGATCGCAATGTCTGAGCGGGCGGAGCAGTCAGCCGCCGAGCCAGATGAAGGCATTGATGCAGAAATTGAAGACGAGGATGACCGCGCTGAACCATGACTTGTCATGGCTGGCGGGGCTTCCCAGATAGTGATACAAGCCAAAACAACATAACCACCAACCAGTTGGTGGCGAGAGGGAGAATAGAACGATGTTTCCGGGTTGGTTACAAATTGCACTGGTAGTGCTGTTGATTGTGCTTCTGTTTGGTCGTGGCAAGATTTCCGGCCTTATGGGGGATGTTGCGCAAGGCATCACAAGCTTCCGTAAGGGCCTCAAGGAAGGCATGGAAGCACCCGAAGACGAAGCGCCAAAAGCTGTTGAAAACAAAAAAACCATTGATGGTGAAGTTGTTAAAACTGCTGAACAAGAAAAAGACAAAACTGACGCGTAAACCAGCACCATCAGTTCTGAGGTCGGGAGTCCGTATTCATGTTTGATATCGGTGCGATGGAGCTTTTTGTCGTCGCTGTGCTGGCACTTGTTGTTGTTGGCCCCAAAGAGCTGCCGAAACTGCTGCGCACAATCGGCGGGCTTGTCCGCCGGATGCGCGAGCTCTCAGCTGAGTTCCGGCAAGGGGTGGAGCAGTTGGCAGCAGAAGCCGAGCGTGAGACGGACCCCTTCCGTGACCTCAGGAAAAAAGAGGGTCTGCGCCCAGGCATGAGCCCTGAGGAAATCACCAATCACATCATGAAAAACCGGGAAGCTGAGGAAGCTGAAGAAGCCATGAAAGTGGCGAAAAAAGCATCAAAAGGCCCCAAGGTGGTGGGTGATGAAGCGCCAAAGGCAACTGACGACGGGGGGGCAAAAGCATGATGACCCCTGAGCAGTTGGGCAGTGAAATACCGGGCAAACCAGATATAACCGATGAAGATGAGGTTGAAGCCAGCCGCGCGCCGCTTCTTGATCATCTGAACGAATTACGCTCGCGCCTGATCAAGGTGCTGATCGGTATGGCCATTACTTTTGGTATTGGTGTGTATTTCTCGGCGGAGATTTTCCAGATTCTCGCGCGCCCTTATATGGAAGCGCAGGCGGGTAACGAGAACGCCCGCATGATCTTCACCGGCCTGATGGAAGGTTTTGCGGTTAACCTCAAGGTAGCGCTTTATGGGGCGTTCATCGTTACCTTTCCGCTGCTGGCACTCCAGCTATGGAAGTTCGTGGCGCCCGGCCTATACCGGGATGAAAAGAAGGCGTTTTTGCCGTTCCTCGTCGCGACACCCATTCTTTTTGCGATGGGAGCCTCGCTCGCCTATTTCCTTGTCATTCCATGGGCTTGGCAATTTCTTTTGAGCTTTGAGCAGGCTGGCGGCGCGGGCGCTATTGCGATTACCGCTGAGGCGAGGGTAAGCGAATATCTATCGCTTGTGATGCAGATGATCTTTGGCTTCGGGGCTGCGTTCCTGCTGCCGGTTGCCCTAACACTGATGGGGCGAGTTGGTATTGTGTCGGCTGAATCGCTCAGGGCCAAGCGCCGGTATATGGTTGTTGGTACCTTCCTGGCAGCAGCTTTCCTGACGCCGCCAGACCCGATTAGCCAGATCGCCCTTGGCATTCCCATACTGCTCCTGTATGAGATTTCCATCCTGCTGATTGCAGCGACAGAAAAGAAAAAAGCGGAAGCTGAAGCCTTGGAAGACGAGGCGAGCTAAGCCTTCAATAAACCGAGAGTCCCATGTTTGACCTGAAATTCATCCGCGAAAACCCTGAAGCATTTGACGCGGCGCTCAGTCGCCGTGGCGAAGAGCCCCGCGCGAGCGAGATCGTAGAGCTTGATGCCAAGCACCGCGCGTTGTTGACCGAAGCGCAAGCCGCACAGGCGCGCCGCAACGAGGCCTCCAAACTGATTGGTCGCGCCAAAGGGCAGGGAAATGAAGAAGAAGCGCAGGCGTTGATGGATGAGGTCTCGGGCCTCAAAACCCGCCTGTCTGAGCTTGAAGAGGAAGAGCGCACCCTCGGTGAGACCCTGAATACGCTTCTGATGAGCCTGCCAAACATGGTGTATGATGATGTGCCGGACGGGGCAGACGAAAACGAGAATGTGGAAGTGCGCACGTGGGGCACGCCCGCAAGTTTCGATTTTGAGCCCAAGGAGCATTTCGACCTTGGTGAAGCCCTTGGCATGATGGACTTTGAGCGGGCAGCCAAGCTTTCCGGCTCACGTTTTGTAGTGCTTTCAGCTGGTGTGGCGCGGCTCTCTCGCGCGCTTGGGCAATTTATGCTCGACCTTCACACAAGCGAGCATGGTTATACGGAAGTCATCACACCTGCGATGGTGCGCGATACCGCGCTTCTTGGCACTGGTCAGTTACCAAAGTTTGGCGAAGACGCCTTTAAAACCACAACAGATCATTGGCTGATCCCAACCTCTGAGGTAACGCTCACCAATCTGCATTCAGGTGAGATTCTGGAAGAGGAAGATCTGCCACTGCGCTTTACAGCCCATAGCCAGTGTTTCCGCGCGGAAGCGGGCTCAGCGGGGCGTGATACCCGCGGTATGATCCGCCAGCACCAGTTTGAAAAGGTTGAGATGGTCACCGTGACCACCGAAGAAAAATCTGATGAAGAGCTGGAACGCATGACAGCGTGCGCGGAAGAGGTACTCAAGCGTCTTGAAATACCGTTCCGTACGGTAAAGCTTTGCACGGGTGATATCGGTTTTGGCGCGCGCCGCACGTATGACATTGAAGTGTGGTTGCCGGGGCAGGGTCGCTACCGCGAGATTTCCAGCTGTTCCACCTGCGGTGATTTCCAGGCCCGGCGTATGAAGATGCGGTGCCGTCCGAAGGGTGAAAAACAAACGCGTTTTGTGCATACCCTGAATGGATCTGGCCTCGCGATTGGCCGTACGTTGATCGCGGTTATGGAAAATTATCAGCAAGCTGATGGCAGCATCCGTGTGCCGGATGTGCTGAAACCCTATATGGGCGGCCTAGAGGTTATCGGCGCCTGAAAATAACGTAAGGCGGTTGTTATGGCAGCTATTTCTGCAGCACGTATTCTTGTCTCGAACGATGATGGTATCAACGCTCCCGGCCTTGAGGTGCTTGAGCGTATCGCGCGGCAGTTCAGTGACGATGTATGGGTTGTGGCACCCGAGGAAGAGCAGTCGGGCGCGGGCCACTCGCTCACGCTGTCCCGTGTGCTTCGCCTCAGGCAACTTGGTGAAAAGCGCTGGGCCGTGTCTGGCACGCCAACTGACTGTGTGATGATGGCCGTGAATAAGATCATGAAAGAGAATAAACCCACACTTATCCTCTCCGGTGTTAACCGGGGCGGCAATATGGCGGAAGATGTGACTTATTCGGGCACCGTATCCGTTGCAATGGAAGGCCAACTCGCTGGTGTGCCGTCTATTGCCTTCAGCCAATGCACTAGGCCAGATACACGCACGAAATGGGAAACGGCTGAGAAATTTGGACCTGAGGTGATCCGCCGCTTGCTGGAAGCTGGATGGCCAGAGACGGTGCTGATGAACGTGAATTTCCCGGCAGTATCACCTGACGAGGTGAAGGGCATCAAGGTTACAGAGCAGGGGCTGCGTGAGCTAACCGGCACCAATATCGACGAGCGTGTCGACCCCCGTGGTTTCACTTACTACTGGTTCGGGCTTGGGCGTGAAGTAGGCGTGCCTGGGCATGAGACAGACCTTAAAGCGATCAGGGAGAATTATATCTCTGTGACGCCGCTACACCTTGACCTCACCCACCATGAAACGCGGCGCTCTATGCTCGGCCTTGTTGATGGTGCGCTCTAAAATCGTGTTATAAAATAGCATTGGCATATTGCCGAACAAAGGGCATGCAGCTATCTTCAAAGTATGACGGGTGGAGGATCAAAAAGACGGCGGTATTTGGCTCCTATCGCATTGGGGATAGGGGCAATAGCTGTTCTTTCCGCATGCTCCTCCGGCTACCGGACGGTGCCACCGGCTGATATTCCCGCTGTGAGCTTCGTGCGTAACGCGCCAAAGCCCATTCCCTGGCCTAAAGTGAAGCCAAGGCCGCCTGTAAGATATGCATCAACAACACCGAGGTCTCCTGCATCGGTGACAACTGCTCCTACTAGCGCCCGTTCCTCAGGTGGTAGTCACATTGTGCGCAAGGGGGAGACGCTCTATTCCCTGTCGCGCCGCTACGATGTGCCACTGCGCACCCTGGTGGCTGCAAACGGTTTGAAGTCGCCCTATACCCTTGCGGTTGGTCAGCGGCTGAGTGTGCCAAGCGCGCAGGTGCATACGGTTGCAAAGGGAGAGACCGGCTACAGCATTTCGCGCCGTTACGGTGTGACGGTATCTGCTTTGATGCAGGAAAATAAGATCAGGCCGCCATATACGCTTGCGATTGGTCAGACCTTGCGTTTGCCAGGCGGCGCAGCGGGAAATACCACCACAGTGGCTTCTTCAAGCCCGCGCGTTGTAACATCGACACCACCACGAGGGCGATCTGTACCGCGCGCAACGCCACCACCACGATCATCAAGTGGGTTCGATTGGCCGGTCTCTGGCAAGTTGGCATCGCGCTACGGCCCCAAGCAGGATGGTCTGCATAACGACGGTATCAACATTATCGCCCGTCAGGGCACACCGGTTAAAGCATCTGATGCGGGGGTGGTCGTATATGCCTCCAACGCGCTTCAGGGCTATGGCAACCTGCTTCTGGTGAAGCATTCTGGTGGTTGGATTACGGCCTACGCCCACAATGAACGCCTGCTTGTTCGGCAAGGGCAGCAGGTCACTAAGGGCCAGGTGATTGCGCGTGTGGGCAACACGGGTGGCGTTAGTGAGCCACAGTTACATTTCGAGATCAGGAAAGGGCGGCAAGCCCTTGATCCACTTCGCTATCTTCAGCGCACACAGGCGTCCGCGTCACCTTAGAAACGCACGCGCTTACCAAGCTCACCGGCAACGCTGACAACAAATTGCCAGGCGGTCCTGCCTGATCTGTTGCCACGTGTTTTGGCCCATTCAAGAGCGGCAGGTCGCCAGTCGATGTTTCCTTTGAGGTCAAAGGCGGCCAGGTATCCTTCAATCATCTCAAGATATTCTGTTTGGTCACATGGGTGAAAGCCAAGCCAAAGGCCAAAACGGTCTGAGAGAGCGATTGTTTCATCCATTGATTCGTTGGGGTGAATGCCTGTGGCGCTTTCCTGTTCCATCATGGCGCGGGGCAACAGGTGGCGGCGATTGGAGGTGGCATAAAAGATGACATTCTCCGGCCTGCCTTCCAGCCCACCCTCCAGCACTGACTTGAGGGCCTTGAAATCCTGATCGGGGTTGTTGAAGGAAAGGTCGTCGCAAAACACAATGAAATTCCGGTCCGCGTCGCGCAGTTTGGTGAGAAGGCCGGGCAGGGCTGCGATATCCTCACGGTGAATTTCCACAAGTGCTGGCGCGTCTGCTGCTTTCTCCGCCACAACAGCGGCATGCACAGCCTTGATGAGCGTCGATTTGCCCATGCCGCGCGCGCCCCAAAGCAGAGCATTGTTGGCTGAAGCGCCTGCGGCAAATCGTCTGGTATTATCGAGAAGTGTGCGCTTGGCGCGGTCGATGCCCTTAAGAAGGGCCAGATCTGGGGCGGAGACGCGGTCGATGCCGCGCAGATACATACCGTCAGCCTCAAATACAAAAGCATTAGCAGAATCAAGCGGTTGTTGAAGGTTTTTTGTCTTGCCGCTCTGTGCGTCAAGTGCGTCGGTCAACCGTTCTATCGCGGCAATCAATCTGGTGCTGTCTTGCGTGCTGGCCATCGACCCTTGTATCCTTTTGCAGATAGACCCATTTAGGTTTGGCTTGATACCATGGTGATTGTTGCATTTGAAGGCAATGAAGCTATAGTCCCGGCAACGAAATTACCCGGTGGCCGAGGGAGCCACGTTACTTAAGAGGTTTGTCACATGTTCTTTTCACCAGTTTTCGCACAGGCAACCAGTGCGGCGCCACAGCAACCTGGCATGCTTGAGAGCTTTTTGCCGTTTGTTCTGATCATCGCCGTTTTCTGGTTTTTGATTCTCCGGCCGCAAAACAAAAAGATGAAAGCGCACCGCGAGATGGTGAATAACGTTAGCCGTGGTGACACTGTTGTGACCGCCGGTGGCCTCATTGGTAAAGTGAGCAAGGTCAAGGACGACAACGAGATAGAAGTTGAGCTTGCCGACGGCGTGCGGGTGCGCGTTGTGAAAAGCACTCTCACAGACGTTCGCTCCAAAAGCGAACCGGCAAAGACCGAAGAAAAGAAGTAATACCGCAGCCCGGAGCCAAAGGTTCCGGGCGCTCTCATTAGGGGATGCCGCATGTTGACCTTTCCACGCTGGAAAGTGCTGATGATCGCAGCCGTATGCCTGTTTGGTGTATTGGCTGCCCTGCCAAACTTTTTGACCGAAGAGCAGCGCTCTGAGCTGCCTGGTTTCCTGCCATCGAAAACACTGAGCCTTGGTCTTGACCTTCAGGGTGGTGTTTATCTGCTGCTTGGCGCGGAAACTCAGGATGTTGTTGATACCCGGCTCAATAATCTGGCCGATCAGGTCCGGGATATCCGTCGCTCTGTCAGGTCATTGAATTTCCGCAACGTGCGCACAGACGGCCACTCGGTCGTTTTTGAAGTTACCCGAGAAGATCAGGTTGAAGAGGCCCGTAAGGAACTTCTACCCCTGACCCAAAATTCCGTCGGCGCAACAAACCCGCTTATGGGGGGCGGCGTACAGGAAATCGAGATGAGCCACGAGGGGCTGGAGTTTCGTCTTGCGCTTACCGATGCAGGTATTGAGGTGCAAAAGCGCGAAGCGATTGCGCGCGCCATGGAAGTTATTCGCAAGCGCGTGGACCCTGATGGCACTAAAGAGATTACGCTTCAGCCACAAGGCAATGACCGCATCATTCTTGAGGTGCCCGGCGCAAGCGACCCTGAAGAGATCAAACGCCTTATCGGTAAAACCGCGAAACTCACCTTCCATGATGTAAACACCAATGTAAGCCCGGAAGATATCGCGCGTGGACGCCTTGGCCCGCGGGAACGAGCCGTTCCCATGTCTGACCAGCCAGGGTCTGTGGTGATCAAGGAACGTGTGATTGTCTCTGGTGATGACCTCACAGACGCCAAAGCTGCCTTTGACCAGAACGGTCGCCCCGCCGTGGCCTTCACTTTCAACACATCTGGCGCGCGCCGCTTCGGTAATCATACGCGTGATAATATCGGTCGTCCGTTCGCGATTGTGCTTGATAACTCTGTTATCTCCGCGCCGACGATCCAGTCTGCGATCATGGGTGGGCAGGGCCAGATCACAGGCGTTGGCAACTCTGCTGAAGCACAAGAGCTGGCAACACTTCTGAAGGCTGGTGCGCTTCCGGTGCCGCTGACAGTGATGGAGCAGCGCACTGTTGGGCCTGATCTTGGCTCAGATTCGATTGAAGCGGGTGAGTGGGCGGCAACGGTTGGCTTTGCGGGCGTGATCCTCTTCATGCTGCTGGCCTATGGTGGCTTTGGCATTGCCGCGAATATTGCCCTTATCACCAACCTCGTCTTGATAATGGGGGCGCTCAGCATGTTCCAGGCAACGCTTACGCTGCCGGGCATCGCGGGCATCGTGCTTACCATCGGCATGGCGGTTGATGCGAACGTGCTAATCTTTGAGCGGATCAGGGAAGAGCAGTCAAACGGTCGTAAGCCCTTTGGCGCGATGGAGCATGGCTACGGCGAAGCGCTATCAACCATCATGGATGCGAATATCACCACCTTCATTGCTGCAGCGGTTCTCTACATGCTGGGCTCTGGACCGGTGCAGGGTTTCGCGGTGACGCTGGCGATCGGTATTCTTACCTCCATGTTCACGGCTGTGGTATTGACCCGGCTTATCCTTGCAACCTGGCTGAAGCGGGCACAGCCTGCTCGCCTACCAGTTTAAGGGGGCGCGGATCATGCTTTTACGTCTCGTTCCAGAGAATACAAAAATTGCTTTCATGAAGCCGCGCAAGATTGCTTTTGCAGTCTCGGGCCTCCTTATCCTCGCCTCCATCGCGCTGTTCGCGATCAATAGCCTGAACTACGGCATCGACTTCAAAGGCGGTATCGCCATCGAGATCGGTATGAATGACCGCAGTGAAGTGCCGCTCGCAACCGTGCGGGAGACCGCAAGCGGGCTTGGGCTGGGCAATGTCTCGGTTAAGGAATATGGCGACGCATCTGAGGCGCTTGTGCGGGTTGAGCGCCAGCCGGGTGATGAAGAAGCGCAGTCTGCCGCCATGGTTAAGGTGCGGGAAGCACTGGCGGAAGCCGTGCCGGGCATTACCTTCCGGCAGGAAAATATCGTGGGGCCGGTGGTGTCCGGTGAACTGAAGCGCGACGGTACGCTTGCGGTTACCATCGCTGTTATCATGGTGCTGATATACATCTGGTTTCGGTTTGAGTGGCAGTTTGGGCTTGGCGCCGTCGTCGCACTTGTGCATGACGTTTTGCTGACTGTTGGCTTCTTTGCTGTTACCCGGCTTGAATTCAACCTGTCGGTTATCGCAGCGCTTCTGACTATTGTTGGTTACAGCCTTAACGATACTGTGGTGGTTTATGACCGTATCCGCGAGAATATCCGCAAATACAGGAAGCTGCCTCTCGAGGACCTGATCAACCTGTCACTGAATCAGACGCTCAGCCGTACCTTGATGACGTCCTTGACCACGCTTTTGGCGCTTCTGGCGCTCTATTTCCTTGGTGGTGCTGTGATCCAGGGCTTCACAGCGGCGATGATCTGGGGCGTTGTGGTTGGTACCTATAGCTCGGTCTTTGTGGCATCACCGCTGCTGTTGAGCTTCGATATCCGCCGTGATGCGATGATCAATGAGCCCGAGAAGGCTGACCCTACGGTGGACAAATCCCGCCCAACCAACCCGTTTGAGCAGATGTAGGGCATAATGGCAGGCAAAAGCTTCACATCCGGTGGTGTATCGCTTGAGGCACAATCCCGTGACGATCTGCTTCTGGTGGACGGATACGGAGACGGAGGCTTTCGCCTGCTTGGCCGCCGGGTAGAGGGGGGCGTGATGGTCCTGCCTACGGGGTTTTACCCTATCGAAGCGGAAGATGTGAAAAGCCTCACCGCAAACGACGTGGTGAAAGCCCGCGAAGCTGCGCAGAAGCCTGAACTGATCCTGATCGGGACGGGCGAGAAGATGCAGCTTGTGCCGTCTGCCTTCAAAAGTCACTTAGAGGCTGAGGGCATCGGGTATGATGTGATGGATACGGGCGCGGCCGCCCGTACCTATAATGTGCTCCTGATTGAAGGGCGTCAGGTGGCGGCCCTTCTCCTACCTGTGGATTGACCTCCGCCGCGTTTGTCGCTCAGGCACATCGCTTCGTCGCACATCACCGCATTTCGACGCAGTTTCCTGTCCGTCTGTCGATATCGCCTTCCGCTTCCTGATCATTCGGCGCAGTCTCAATATCACAAGAAAGTGATAAGCGCTGGCAACAGCATCAGCGCGTCAGACAGCAACAGGATAGGGCCTGCCAATGGGCCAGAAGTTACGGAGGTTATGATGCCAACACCGATTATCGATATCACAAATCAGGCGTCCTCAATGAAGCGGCGTATTGCCCTTATTGCAGGGCTTTCGCTTTCAACCATCATGCTCGCGGGCAACAGCGGCGCTATGGTCGCTTTTGACGACGAAGACAAGGTCGAGAACGCGGAAGAGAAGAAAGTTGAGAAGAAAAAAATCCGTGTGATCCGATCCGGCGGGCCAGTGACGGTTATCCGCGAAGACAAGGACGGTGCGGACAAGGTCGAAATTCAGAAACACGTCCGTGTGCATATTGACGAGGAGCGCATGCAGGCGATTGCTGAAACCAAAGAAGCGCTTGAGAAAGTGAATGCGCGCATTGAAAAAGCCCGCAAGAAAGGAGAAAAGCGAGCGCTTGAAGCTGCAAAGGATGGCCTTGAAACAGCGCTGAGGGCGCTTGAGAGCAAACGAGAGCATATGACCTATGCCTATGCTTATGGCCCGTCCCACGCAGAAATCCGCCGTATTGAGATTGATGCGCTTGAAGGTGCGCTCCGGGATATGGAAGTCCAGGTCGGTGATCTTGGCCGGATGCGCATTGAGCTGAAGGAAGACCTGGCCGAAGCGCGTGAGGATATCCGTGAGGCTTTTGAGGACATCGAACTGGAGTTTGAGTTTGATGCGGAAGCGCGGGAGCGCCACGTAATTGACCTTGATCATGCAGCGCGGTCACTTGACGAGATGGAAGAGCAGCACCTTGAAGAGCTTCGCCGCGCTGAGGAACAGCTGAAACGCGAGCGTGAGCGCCTTGAGCAAAGGCTTGATGAGCGGCGCGCGAAGGCGTTGGAAGAAGACGCCAAGCCTGAATAAGTGAGCACTATATAGCGAATTTATGGGAGGCAGGCCGAAGGGCTTTGCCTCCTCGCATTTTTGTGAAGCGTGCCAGATTAAAAGTTTACTTGAGCTTTTTGTAATAGTGTAGCATTCTTGGGCCAACTCAACGCTACCGGGGAATAGCAATGAAACCCTTAGCTATCATCGCACTTGCGACCACAGCCATTGTCGGCGGTTCTTCCTTCGCAGGAGAGCAGCTTACCTCATTTGATGGTGTGGGCTCCATGGTGCTTGATATGGCTGATGAGCCGACCCAGATGGCGGATCTATCGCCGGTTGCCTCATCCGAGCACAGCGGTGGACAGTGTGAGGAATCCCAGCAGGCGCTTAATGCTCGTATTGAAGGCATGTATGCTGAGTTTGAGCATAGCTTCAAAATCTCGGAAGCCATGATCACCGAGTTTGACGTGAATAAGATTGAAGCCCGGATTGAAGCTGCAATCGCGCCATTTGCCATGACTGCACCAGAGATGCAGGCAGTTGAGACGCGAGTGGTGGCGAACACCAATGTGCAGAACATGCGCCGGGAAGCGCTGGCTGAGGCACATGCGACGATTGAAAAACGCCGTCATGAACTGAAGGCGCGAATCGCAGATGTGAAAAGCCAGCAAAGCCGCAAAGCACTTATGCAGGCCGAGAAGGCCCTGAAGCGTGCGCAAGAAGCGCTGCACCACTAGTCTGCCTCTTGCATGTGCTAATCAAAGAGAACACCGGGTTTTGCCCGGTTTCTTTTTGTCTGAATGTGATGGGTTCTGCACTCTCACCTTAGATTATATCTATGTGGCGCAATAGAATTACTTAAACGCCATAAAAATCATTTCGATGATTGCGCAATGGCGTTGCACCCGCCGGTTTTATCCCTTAGAGCTAGGCCTTTGATGGCAGAGCCATCTCACTGAACATTTGTGTAAACCAATTCCGGATCAAACCTCATCATGAGCACGCAAGACTTTTACCGTATTCGCCGCCTTCCGCCTTATCTGTTTGCTGAAGTAAACCAGATGAAAGCGGCGGCACGAGCGCGTGGTGAGGATATCATCGATATGGGGATGGGGAACCCGGACCTGCCAACCCCGCAACACATCGTTGATAAGCTTAAGGAAACGGTGGATAACACAACAGCCCACGGCTACTCGGTCTCCCGTGGTATTCCCGGGCTACGCCGCGCCCATGCCGCTTATTATAAGCGCCGTTTTGGTGTGGACATCGACCCTGAGACCGAGAATGTCGTGACCTTGGGCTCCAAGGAGGGGCTCGCGAACCTCGCGTCCGCCATCACCACACCGGGCGACGTTATTCTCGTGCCGAACCCCAGCTTCCCGATCCACCCCTACGGTTTCATGATCGCAGGTGCGGCTGTTCGCCACCTCCCGATGGCGCCAGGGCATGATTTTCTGACGGAGCTTAAGTACGCGGTGCAGCATAGTGTTCCGACGCCAACGGCTGTAATCCTCTGCTATCCGGGTAACCCGACCGCAGAGGTCGTGGATTTGGCTTTTTATGAAGAAGTGGTGGACTTCTGCAAGAAACACGGCATCTGGATTTTGTCTGACCTCGCGTATTGCGAGATCTATTTTGACGATAACCCACCACCGTCCATCCTGCAGGTTAAGGGCGCGAAGGATATCGCGATTGAGTTCACCAGCCTGTCGAAAACATATTCGATGGCGGGGTGGCGCGTTGGCTTTGGTGCGGGCAACAAAGACCTTGTGGCCGCCCTCACGCGGGTTAAGAGCTATCTGGACTATGGCGCTTTTACGCCAATTCAGGTTGCTGCTGTGGCGGCGCTCAATGGCCCACAGGACTGTATTGAGCTTCATCGCCAGACCTATAAAAAACGTCGGGATGTTCTCGTTGAGGGGTTGGCGGCTGCCGGGTGGGAAATCCCAAGCCCCAAAGCCAGTATGTTTGCCTGGGCACCTATCCCTGAGGAGTTTAGGGAAATGGGCTCGATGGAGTTTTCCAAACTGTTGCTGACGGAAGCCAAGGTGTCGCTCTCACCCGGTATCGGGTTTGGGGAGTATGGCGAAGGTTTTGTCCGCATCGGCCTTGTGGAGAATGAACACCGCATCAGGCAGGCTATCCGCAACATTAAGAAATTCATGTCCCGCAAAGATGAGCTGATTGCGGCGTGGCGTGCTAAACAGAAATCAAAGTAATGGTTCGCGCGCGAGAGGCGCGCAAGAGTGGAGATCAGTATGAGTTTGACAGACGGGCAGGACATTGTCCTTGGTATTGCGGGGCTTGGCACCGTTGGTGGTGGTGTCATCAAAATCCTTGAAAAACACGCGAGCCTTCTGGCCGCGCGGTCAGGGCGCAATATCACGATTGGTGGTGTTTCCGCCCGTGACAGAAGCCGTGACCGGGGTGTGGACCTCTCGTCCTACGCCTGGTTCGATAATGCGGTTGATATGGCTGCGGCGGACACCGGCATCAATGTCATTGTTGAACTTATTGGCGGTTCAGATGGCCCGGCACTGGCGCTGGCGCGCGAGGCACTCGGGCGCGGCATCAGCCTGATCACCGCAAACAAGGCGCTTATTGCGACCCATGGCAAGGAACTGGCGGCACTGGCCGAGGAAACCGGTGCTGACCTCCGTTTTGAGGCCGCAGTTGCGGGCGGTATACCCATCATCAAGGCGCTTCGGGAAGGTCTGGCGGGTAACGGTGTCTCGAGCGTGCGCGGTATCCTTAATGGTACCTGCAACTATATCCTGACCCGTATGGAACGCGAGGGCCTGGCCTTTGATGTGGTTTTGAAAGACGCGCAACAGCTTGGTTATGCTGAGGCTGACCCTACCTTTGATATCGACGGCATTGATACAGCGCACAAAACGGCCATTTTGGCTGCGCTCGCGTTTGGTACGGAGCCGGATATCGAAAACCTGCCAACCGAGGGCATTCGCAACATCGCCCCGGTGGATATCGAATATGCCAAGGAGCTGGGCTATAGAATCAAGCTTCTGGGTGTTGCCCAGCAAACGGAAGAAGGTATAGAGACCCGCGTCCATCCTGCCATGGTGCCTATTGCAGCGCCGCTTGCCAATGTGATGGATGCCGTCAACGCCGTTGTTGTACACGGCGATTTTGTGGGGCAGACCGTCTATGAAGGCGCCGGCGCAGGCGAAGGGCCGACGGCTTCGGCTGTTGTGGCGGACATTATTGACGTTGCGCGTGGGCAAGGTGGCCCCCGACTTGGTATTCCTGCATCTAGCCTTAGGGTTGCAGCGCCTGTGCCGGTTTCTAAACATCGTGGCACCTATTATCTGCGGTTGCGCGTTGAGGATCGTCACGGTGTGATGGCTGATATCACCAAGATTTTGGCGGAAGAGCAGGTATCGATCGAGAGCATGCTCCAGCGTGGCCGTGCATCCGATGGTGGTGTATATATCATCATGACAACCCATGAAGTTGTTGAAGCTTCTGTTGCATCCGCACTTGAGCGTTTCACTGAACTGGAATGTGTGCTAGAGACCCCGGCAATGCTAAGAATAGAAGCTTAATAAGGGGAACTATCTTATGTCGTCACAGGATCTGAACCGCATCTTGGTTCTCGAGGTGGTTCGCGTGACCGAAGCGGGCGCAATTGCTGCAAGCAAATGGACGGGCCGTGGTGATGAAAAGGCCGCTGATGCTGCTGCCGTTGAGGCCATGCGCAAAGCGTTCAACAAACTGCCAATCGACGGCACCGTGGTGATCGGTGAAGGTGAGCGCGACGAAGCGCCAATGCTCTATATTGGTGAAAAAGTAGGCGCCGGTGGCCCGAAGGTTGATATCGCGCTTGACCCGCTTGAAGGCACAACAATCTGCGCGAAGGCAATGCCAAACGCGCTTGCGGTACTCGCAATCTCCGCCGAAGGTGGCCTTCTGAACGCACCTGACGTGTATATGGACAAGATCGCTGTTGGTGGTGGTTTGCCACAAGGCGTGATTGATCTCGACAAGAGCCCGTCAGACAACGTGCGCGCTGTGGCCGACGCCAAAGGCAAAGCTATCGATGAGATGACGGTTTGTGTGCTTGATCGCCCACGTCACGCAGCGCTTATCAAGGAACTGCGGGAGCTTGGCTGTGGTGTTGCATTGATTGGTGACGGTGACGTTGCTGGCGTGATCGCAACAACCGATGAAGCAACGGGTATTGACCTTTATATGGGCTCAGGCGGCGCACCTGAAGGTGTGCTGGCAGCTGCAGCGCTCCGCTGCATTGGTGGTCAGATGCAGGGCCGTCTGTTGTTCCGCAACGATGACGAACGCGCACGCGCAGCCAAGTGGGGGATTGAGGACCTGAACCGTAAATACGCCATGGAAGATATGGCATCCGGTGATGTGATCTTCGCGGCAACCGGTGTGACCGATGGTTCCATGCTCAAGGGCGTGCACCGCACGGCGGCTGGGTTCACCACGGATACCATCACCATGCGGTCAAAAACCAAAACAATCCGCCGCGTTCAGGCGACCCATGGGCCAGAAGGTCGGCAATAAGGGCACGCTTTGACACAAACGATTGAGAATACTGATGCGGCGGAGCCTCTTCTTGGGGTCCGCCGTTCTGCTTTGGGGCAGGCATGGATGATGCGGGGCGGTGTGCCGCGCATCGCTGAAGCCATTGCCGAAAAGCTTGGTGTGCCGATGGTGGTGGGCCAGCTTATCGCCGGGCGTGGCATCGGGCTTGAAGAGGCACCTGATTTTTTTGCGCCGTCTCTCAAGGAAAGCCTGCCGGACCCGTCTACCATTCTCGATATGGATAAAGCCGTCACACGGCTCGCAAGTGCCCTTCAGCACGGTGAAGAGATTGCTATTTATGGTGACTATGATGTGGACGGTGCGACCTCAAGCGCTGTGCTGTATCGCTACCTCACTGCTCTTGGCGCCAAGGTCCGCATCTATATCCCTGATCGCATGGTGGAAGGTTACGGCCCCAATGTGCCTGCGCTGCTGGGCCTGGGGGAGGCGGGTGTCAAGCTCATCATCACCGTTGACTGCGGCACGCTCTCATTTGAGCCGCTTAAAGCCGCGAAAGCTGCCGGGCTTGATGTGATCGTGGTGGACCACCATAAAGCTGAACCTGAGCTGCCTGAGGCCGTGGCGGTCGTGAACCCGAACCGACTTGATGACGATAGCGGGCAGGGCCAGTTGGCGGCAGTTGGTGTTGCTTTCCTGCTGGCAGTTGCCATGAACCGGGCGCTGCGGGAAGCAGGATGGTTTGCGGGTGAACGGCGGGAGCCGAACTTGCTTGGCCTTCTCGATATCGTAGCACTTGGTACCGTGTGTGACGTGGTGCCGCTTGTGGGTGCGAACCGCGCCCTGGTGGCCCAGGGGCTCAAAGTGATGGCCCAGCGCCGTACACCGGGGCTTGTGGCCCTTGCAGACGTGGGGCGCGTGTCTGAACAGCCTACGTGCTATCATGCGGGGTTTATTCTGGGCCCGCGGGTGAATGCCGGTGGCCGGGTAGGGGAAAGCTACCTTGGCGCACAGCTTCTCACCACGAATGATATCGTTGAGGCACGTGCGATAGCGGAAAAGCTCGACCGCTACAATGAAGAGCGCCGGGCGATTGAAGCCGAAGTGCAGGCGGAAGCCTTGGCGCAGGTGGAGCGCGCTATTGGTGCGGCGGGCAGCCCGGATACGGTTGTGGTCGCCGCAGGTGAGGGCTGGCACGCGGGTGTTATTGGCATTGTGGCGTCGCGCCTCAAAGATAAATACGGCCTGCCTGCCTTCGTGCTCGCGATTGAAAATGGTGAAGCCAAGGGCTCAGGCCGTTCCATCAGCGGTGTGGATATGGGCGCGGCGGTGATTGAGGCCGTGCAAAAAGGTTTGCTGATCAAAGGCGGCGGCCATGCGATGGCGGCAGGGCTTACGATGGCGCCTGACAAGATTGAGGAATTCACGGCCTTCCTGAAAGATTTCATGGGCAAGGCTGTTGCCAAGGCGTCGTCCAACCGTGCGCTTAAAATTGACGGGGTGGTGAGCCTCTCAGGCGCAACGGCTGAGCTTGTTGACCAGATCGATGCAGTAGGCCCCTTTGGGGCGGGCAACCCGACCCCCAACTTCGTGATCCCGGATGTGGACCTTATTAAGGCTGACCTTGTGGGGCAGAATCATCTGCGCTGTATCTTCAAATCCAAGGACGGCAAATCCATTAAGGCTATGGCCTTCCGGCAGTGGGAGGAACCCTTGGGCGAGCTTTTGCGCACAGGCATCGGCAGGCGCTTCCACGTGGCAGGAAAGCTCAAGAAAGACACCTGGGCCGGGGCCGGTAAAGTGGAAATGACGCTTGAGGACGTGGCGCTTGTTGGTGCACCGTAAGAAAAATGCAAAAAGGTGTTGACCGGGCTGCTGCACCCCGGTATCTAGGCCCCCGTCGCATCGGAGATTGATTTGCGGTCCCTTCGTCTAGCGGTCTAGGACGTCGCCCTTTCACGGCGAAAACACGGGTTCGAGTCCCGTAGGGATCACCATCTCCTGACAGACCATTCAAGTGAGAATGGTCCCTTCGTCTAGCGGTCTAGGACGTCGCCCTTTCACGGCGAAAACACGGGTTCGAGTCCCGTAGGGATCACCACTTCTCACCTTAAATGAGCCTCGCATTTCGCGGGGCTTTTTTGTTTTCACCGGTCATTCGCGATGCGCGAGTTGGCAAACCGTTGCTTTTCCAAAAAAATCTGGCACGTTAACTGGCGATAAAGTGCTTGCTGTTAGCTTTGGGGAGAAGCGATGGGAGTGTGGCATCGGTCGATCGTCATCTTAGCGTCACCTCATGGCCCGATTGTCTCTTTTTCGCCAAATGTTTGTCATATTGCATACACATGGGCTCGGCATAAAGGGTGCGGGCAAGGGATTAGGTGACGTTGAAGAAATTATCTCGCGACATTTTGACGGTGATGGGCGTCTTTGCTGGCATATCGGCAAGTGGTGCCGTTTTTGCCGAGAGTCCTGTGGCAACCGGTGTGATGCCCTCCGCCACACTTCATGCCACAAATGTCGCCACACTTTCCGCCACAGTGGCCCCGAATCCCGCCACAGTTTTGACGTCAGTCTCTCCTAAAAACCTGAACGATGGTGTCAGTCTCAAGGTACTTTCTTATAATATTCATGGTTTACCGTCGCCGCTGCGCAGTAAAACCACCCCGCTTTTTGAACGCATCGCTGAAATCCTACGCGCGCGCCGGGCGGAAGGATCGCAGCCAGAAGTGGTTCTCCTACAGGAGGCTTTCGACGGTGACGCCCGTATAATCGCGGATACCACCGGTTACCGGTATGTGCTTAAGGGCCCGGGGCGTAAGGATAATTCAGAGAAGGGGCGCGCCCACTGGGTGCCGCAAACCCGTAAAACCTATGCCAGTTTCTCGGACCCCCAGAAGTTTATCGGCAGCGGGCTTTATATCCTGTCGGATTATCCCATCGTGAAAGCCCAGCATAAGGTGTTCGATAGCGATATGTGCGCAGGCTATGATTGCCTGTCCAATAAAGCGATCCTGATGGCAAGTATTCAGGTGCCGGGCGTTTCCGTGCCTATCGATATTATCAACTCGCACTTCAATTCACGGCGGTCAGCCAAAGCGCCGTCCAAACATGTGTTTCGCGCGCACCAGCGCCAGACGGATACCCTCAGCTGGTTCATGAAGAAGCTTTGTGGTTCGGCTCCCGCTATTGTGGCAGGTGACTTCAACACCAAGCAGCGGGAGCGGTATGATTATTTCCGTGCGACCCTACCGCTTGTGGATGCCGCAGAAGACTGCCTTGGCACTGAAGGGGTCTGCCGCCTTGATGAAGGCACGCCAAAGGCTCAGGTGCTTTATAACACCAACGATAAACATTTTTTTCAGGGCTCAGAAAACTATCTGATCAAGCCGGTCTATATGGTGCGCAACTTCAAGGAAGAGCTGGACGGGCGAGAGCTTTCTGACCACCTTGGGTATGAGGTTGAATATCGCATTACGCCAAATGCGGCGAGCATAGCACCCGCATCAGGGCAATCTTCATGGACCTCACGCTAGGGCGTTTAACTGTCTTGGGTATTCTGGCGCTGGTGGCAACTCCGGCGTTTGCGCAGACTATTGATCTTGGGCGTACCGGTCAGCCTGTCTATATCGAATCTGTACCTGTGGAAGATGAGCGCAAAAACGATGCCTGGGTGGGGCAGGTAGGGGTTGCACTGAACCTCAGCCCGCGTGCCTTGGGGGCGGGTGAGCACGTGACCTCGCTTGGGCTAGACCTAAGGGTCAGCTACAAGGATACATTTTTTATTGAAAACAATAAGATAGGGGCTGTTCTTACAAGCCGCCGTCTGTTGCGGGCGGGTGTGATCGCGCGCTTTAATGATGGGCGACGTGATGATCTGATCCGCCCTGATCTCGGCCCCGCCGATGAGATTGGCGACGCGGTTGAGGTCGGCCTGTTCGCGGGCACTTCGCTTTATAAACTCTTCTTGACCGCCGAGGCCTATATGGGCACCGGTGAAGTGCATGACGGTTTTCAGGTGGAGCTGGAAGGCGGTTATCTTTTTGAAGTGAATTCAAGGTTCAAGCTCGTGCCCGTTATCGGCGGCACATGGGGCTCACCAGACTATATGCAAGCCTATTTTGGTGTGCCGCAAGGCCACGCCCGCTTCCCGGCGTACAGGGCGGGTGGTGGGCTTTATGAAGTGCATGCCGAGTTGTCATCCGAGCATCGCCTTGCTAAAAATTGGCTGCTGAAAGGCGGTGTTCGCCTTTCCAAGTTGAAAGACAACGCGGCCTTGAGCCCGCTGGCCCGCGAACACCGGGTGCAGGCAAGGGCACAGATTGGCGTTGTATGGCTGTTTTAAGGGATGAAGATGATCAAGGCACTTGTTTTAGGAGCGATGGTGGCCATGGGTGGTACTGCATCCGCTAGTGCGGAAGGCCATGAGGGCTTTGTGAACCTCGCAGACTATATTCCTGGCATTGTGGTTGAAACCCGCTACGCAGGGCACAAGAATTTCATGGGCCGCCCAATTGCGGGTTACTTGGCTGCAAAATCCCTGATGAGCCAGGAAGGGGCCGATGCACTTGCCGCTGTGCAAGACGACCTTCGGCCCATGGGCTATACCCTTATGGTGTTTGACAGCTACCGCCCCCAGCGTGCTGTGGATGACTTTATGGCATGGGTGAAAGACAGCGCTGATACCAAAAACAAGGCCAGCTATTACCCGAATATCAGCAAAGACCAGTTGGTGCCACAGGGGTATATCGCAGAAAAATCTGGCCACACGCGCGGCTCAACCATTGACCTGACCATAGCTAAGGTTGATGAGAACGGGAAAGCGGTTGAGCTCGATATGGGCAGCCCTTGGGACTTTTTTGGCCCAATCTCGCATGCGCTAAACACTGATATCCCGGTGGAGGCGCAGAAAAACAGGGCGCTTCTGCGTGGGCTTATGCTCAAGCACGGCTTCAAGCCGTATGAAGCCGAGTGGTGGCATTTCTCGCTTGCGGACGAGCCTTACCCTGATACTTACTTCGATTTTGTGGTGGAATAGGCGCTTGAGCGAGTAAGCGTCTAGGACGTTTTTACGAGGCGGTTCATATAGTCCTTGCCCGGCATGACCAGATTGTCGGCCTCCGCGCGGGTATACCGTTCCAGCAGTTCGGTTTGTGTCATATAACCGGCACCGTCCCTGATATCTGCTTCAATTGCGGCTTTAAGCCCGAACGGGTTGCGGGTTTCAATGGCCTGCATGATTTCCACATGCCTATCGGTCACATAATGTTTTTCAAGGTTCGCGAGTGCAAGGCGGTGCAATGGGCCAAGCTGCAACCAGATACGTTCGATCATCGGCAAGGTCACAGCGTGCGGGTGCGCCAGATAGAGCGCCCGGTGGAAAGCCTGATTGCCGATGATAATGCCCTGCGGGTCTGGGGCTTCAAAGGCCTTGTTCTGTTCATCATTCAGGGCATGAAGTTCGCTTAGCTTTGCGTCCGATATATAAGGCAGCGCCCGTTCAGCCGCGTGGACTTCCAGCATGATGCGAAGTTCCAGAAGTTCCGCAAGGCGGGCAGGGGACAGGTCAGGCACCATAATGCGGCGGTTGGATTTCAGTTCAAGCGCACCTTCGGAGGTCAGGCGCCTGAGCGCTTCCCGTACCGGCATGGCAGATACGTCCAGCATATCGGCAATACCGCGGATGGTTAGCGCCCGGCCGGGTTGGACCTGACCAGACATCACTGCAAAGCGTAGCGCGCGATATACCCATTCCTGAGCGGTTTCACCCGTCTCGTGCGCCAGCTTGTCAAAATTGATGTCGTTTTTGCTCATATCCTCTTTCTACGCAAGGAAGGCGAAGCCAATCAAGGATAATAGCGCCGCGAGGAATGCATAAGGCAACTGTGTCAGTGCATGCTGGATTGAGGTACAGCCGCAGCTCTGCGCCGTCAGCACCGTTGCATCTGCATAGAGACAAGCATGGCTGCCGAAAGTGCTGGCTGACAACGTCGCCCCGATAATGAGCGGGATATTGGCGTCTGTCGCGATGGCAAGCTCCGCAATAATAGGGAGTGCGATCACAAACATGCCCCAGCTTGAACCCGTGGCAAAGGCGATAAGCCCCATCACACCAAACACAATGAACGGCAGCGTTTGTGCGGTCATGAAGGGTTGGGTGAGCTCGAGGATATAGGTGGTGAGCCCCAGCGAGCCGTTTACGTCCTTGAGCATATAGGCCGCGAAGATGATGGCCAGAGGCTCAATCATGGTCTTAAAGCCTTCGATCACTGTGTCGAAAGTGTCATGCAGGTCAAGGATCTTGAGTGCGAGGACAGCGATAGCAGTCAGGCCCAGCGTCGCGATGGTGGCTCTCAGGAATTCAAGGTCAAAGTAGAGCGTGAGACCAACGAGGGTGAGGAGCGGGATTACAAAGAGCGAAATCCTGCGGTCTACCCCTTTGCGCTCCTGGATCGCGAGGTGCGCCTTGTGGATATGTTCAGCCCCCGGCGGAATCGACTGACCGCCAGCCGCACGTAACTCTGCCGCTTTCATTGGGCCGAAAAGCGGCAGCTTGCCCGATGCCACCAGTGGCACCATCAGCACCGCGATCCAGGGATAGAGCATATAGGGAATGCCGCTGATGTAAGCCATGATGCCGTGGCCTTCCTCTGCCATGCCGACATCAACAAGGATGGTGCCAAAAAACACAGCCCAAGTGGAGATAGGGATAATCACGCTCACAGGCGCTGCGGTGCTATCGATCACATAGGCCAGCATCTCGCGGGAGATTTTGAACTTGTCCGTGATTTTGCGCATGGCGGCCCCCACGGTGATGGAGTTCAGATAGTCATCTACAAACAGTGCTATCCCCATCAGCCATGTCGCCATCAGGGCACCGAAACGCGTGGTCACACCTTTCGTGACCTTTTCCATGAAAGCATGCAGGCTGCCGGTGCGGATAAAGATGCCAATGAGGCTGCCCATGCCGCCACAGACCAGAATAATCCAGGCGAGATCATCATCTTGCAGCGTACGCACGGCCATATCAGCAAAAGCGCCAACGGATTCTGTGCCATTCAGCATGATCACACCCATGATGGCACCTGCGAGCAGGGCCTCAATTGGCCGTTTGATCCATACCGCGATCACCAAAACCAGAAGTGTCGGGATCAGTGACAAGGCCCCCATATGGCTCGCGGATTGAAGCGCGTCTGCCGTTTCCATGATGTTTTTCTCCCCAGAACCCCATCGATCAGGTTTTTGCCTGATTGTTACGTCATCAAAAAAGGCGCGGGCCTAATGCCGCGCCTCTAATTTGCTATAGCTGAACCCACGTGGTTTTCAAGTTTGTATATTTGTCAAACGCGTGGAGCGATTTATCCCGGCCGAAGCCGCTTTGTTTGTAGCCCCCGAACGGTATGGATAGATCACCGGTTGGGTCCCAGCAGTTCACCCAGACGGTACCTGCCTGTAGTGCCCGCGCCATCCGGTGTGCGCGGCTGATATCCCTGCTCCAGACCGCTGCGGCGAGGCCGTAGATGGTGTTGTTGGCAATCTCGATCGCTTCCTCTTCACCATCAAATTCAATCACCGCCAGTACAGGGCCGAAGATCTCTTCACGCGCGATCGTCATCTCAGGCGTTACACCGTCAAATACTGTTGGTTCGATGAAATAACCGCCTGATTCTGCGCGGGCGACACTGCCGCCAACCTCAAGCTTGCCGCCCTCAGACTTGGCTTTCTCAACGAAGCTCATGATGCGGGCGTGCTGTTCCTTGTCGACGATGGCGCCAAGGTTGGTTTTTGGGTCGAGCGGATCGCCCGGTATCCAGCCCTTTGCGGCTTCCAGCACTTTCGCGAGGAACTTGTCTTTGATTTTCTTGTCCACCAACAGGCGGGAACCTGCAGTGCAAACCTCGCCTTGGTTGAAGAAAATAGCGCCAGCCGCAGCGTTCGCCGCTGCGTCAAGGTCAGGGCAGTCATCCATGATGATGTGTGGGCTTTTGCCGCCGCACTCAAGCGCGATCCGCTTCAGGTTCGACTGGCCGGAGTATTCCATGAAATATTTGCCAACCTGTGTGGAGCCAGTGAAAGCCAGGCCGTCCACGTCCATATGAAGGCCCAGCGCCTTGCCGGCGGTGTGGCCAAGCCCGGGCACTACGTTGAAGACACCTTTCGGGATGCCAGCCTCATACGCGAGCTCAGCGAGGCGAAGGGCTGTGAGCGGTGACTGTTCGGCGGGTTTGAGGATTACCGAGTTACCTGAGGCAAGAGCGGGCCCCAGCTTCCATGCGGCCATGAGGGCAGGGAAGTTCCACGGTACCACGGCAGCAACCACACCGATAGGCTCGCGCGTAACCATGGCGAGTGAGCCTGCATCCGTGGGTGCGATCTCGTCCAGCACCTTATCCGCCGCTTCGCCGTACCAGCGCAGGCAGTTCACAACGGCCGGGATATCGATAGATGTGGCGTCCGAGATCGGCTTGCCCATATCCATCACTTCAAGAACAGCAAGTTCATCCGCGTTTTCAGCCACAAGGCGGCTGAAATTGACCATGATCTGCCCACGCTTGGTGGGGTGCAGGTCTGACCAGCCTGTGCCATTAAATGCACGGCGTGCAGCCGTGACCGCTTTGTCCACGTCTGCCTTGTCGCAGCTCGCGATGCGGGCAATCACCTCGCCCGTGGCAGGATTGATGGTCTCGAATGTTTCACCAGAGGCGGCATCTACCCACTCACCATCAATGAAGGCTTTGGTCCGGATTTTGGCGTCTTTAGCTTTAGCTTGCCAGTAGCCACGTGTTTTTTCGCTCATGGTACACTCCTTACATGCGGCCAATTTGCTTTGCGGTGAGGTCAAGCGCGTTCCGTGCTTTTGCAACCAGCTCGTCAATCTCCGCGTTGGTGATAACAAGCGGTGGGCAAAGGATCATGGCGTCACCCACAGCCCGCATGATCAGGCCTGTGTTGAAGCAATGCTCACGGCACTTGAAACCAACGTCCAGAGCTTCATCAAACGGTTCGCGGGTTTCCTTGTCCGCCACCAGTTCAAGCCCACCAAGAAGACCGACCGAACGCACCTGGCCCACAAGCGGGTGGTCCGCCAATGTTGCCAGTTGTTCCTGGAAATAGGCGATACGCGGTTTGGCGGCGTCGCCCACAAGGCCGTCTCGCTCAAGAATCTCAATGTTCTTGAGGGCTACTGCACAGGCAACCGGATGGCCGGAGTAGGTGAAACCATGCACCATTTCGCTGTCACCCTTGGCGATTTCGTCAGCAATATCATGCCCGAGAGCCACGGCAGAGAGCGGCTGATAGCCGGATGTCATGCCTTTGGCCATGGTCATCACATCCGGCGTGATGCCGAAGTATTGACTACCAAACCATTCCCCCGTGCGGCCCCAGCCAGTGATGACCTCATCGGCCCACAAAAGCACACCATATTTGCGGCATACTGCCTCAATGCGAGGCCAATAGCCTGCGGGTGGGGGCATCATGCCGCCAGCACCCATAACGGGCTCACCCACAAAAGCAGCAACATTCTTTGGTCCAAGCTCAAGGATCTTGTCCTCAAGGGCCTGCACGCACTTGTCGGTGAATTCTTCCTCCGTGAGCCCTTGCCCGAACTTATAGTGATGTGGCGTTGGCCCGATATGGTGGATGCCCTCAATGGGGAGGTCAAACTGCGGGTGCATGCCGGTTAGTCCGGAAAGTGACGCTGCGACGGTGGTGGAGCCGTGATAAGCCCGCTCGCGCGCGATAAATTGTTTGCGCTGGGGCTGCCCCTTGAGGTTCCAGTAGTATTTGATGAGCTTATAGGCACTATCAACCGCTTCGGAACCTGAGCAGGCGAACAGTACCTGCGAAATGCCTTCAGGTGTCTTTTCAGCGACCTTTGCCGCGAGCTCAGTGGCATAGGGGTTCGATGTCATGAAAAAGA
Organism: Kordiimonas sp.; assembly: GCF_048264555.1. Taxonomy (GTDB): domain Bacteria; phylum Pseudomonadota; class Alphaproteobacteria; order Sphingomonadales; family Kordiimonadaceae; genus Kordiimonas. The sequence goes on along the minus strand of NZ_JBLXCX010000002.1, from coordinate 773,504 downwards.
GGTTGTAGTAGGAAAGCTCACGCATTGCTTTGGTGGCAGCCTCCACAATCTCTTCGTTCCCATACCCCACCTGTGTGCACCAGAGGCCAGCCATGCCGTCGAGGATTTTGTGTTCCTCTGAATCGGTCAGATAGATACCCTTGGCCCCCGTGATCATGCGGACACCCCGCTCGCGAAGCTGCGGGTGGGTGGTGAAAGGATGCAAATGGTGGTCCGCATCCTGGCTCTGCCAGAATTTGGTCTGGTTTGAGAATTGGTTCATTAGTCTTACACCGTGAGTAGGAGGTATTTCGTTTCCCATGGGCTCAGGACGGAGGAATAACTGTCGTATTCCATAGCCTTGGCGTCGAGGTATGTTTCAACAAAGCCTTCGCCGAGAATTTCTTTGAGAGCGCTGCTTTCCCGCATGTTCTTGAGCCCTTCAAGGAAGTGGCTGGGCAAGGACCTGCCGCGTGCCTCATACGCAGAGCCGCGAAACTCTGGCGCTGGTTTAAGCTTGTTTTTCATGCCCAGATAACCGCATGCAAGGGACGCAGCGATCGCGAAATATGGGTTTACGTCAGAACCCGATACGCGGTTCTCGATACGGCGGCTTTCCTTGGCGCCGCCGGGTACGCGCAAGCCCACAGAGCGGTTTTCGCGGCTCCAGTGGGTGTTCGTGGGCGCGGACCACGCAAGCGAGAAGCGGCGATAGCTGTTCACAAAGGGGGCGATCAGCGGCATGGCTTCATGCATATAGTTTTGCAGCCCCGCAATGTGAGACAAGAACAGGTCCGAATGGCTGCCGTCCTCATTGGCGAAGATGTTTTTGCCGGTCTTCAAGTCAACCACCGACTGGTGAATGTGCATTGCACTGCCGTATGTATCCGGGTAAGGGCTCGCCATAAAGGTGGCGAACATATTATGCCGGATAGCGATCTGACGGAGGATGCGTTTGAAGAGGAACGATTGGTCTGCCACATTAAGTGCCGGGCCGTGCACTACGTTAAACTCAAATTGAGCCGGGCCAGCTTCATGAATAAGCTCATCTACATTGATGCGCTGCGCCTCACAGGCGTCGTACACATCATCAAAATAGGGTGCGAATTCATCAAGGCTGTCGATAGAATACGGCGCCGAGCCACTATCCCTGCGACCTGACATTCCAACCGGAGAAATCGGTGAGGATTCAACATCTTCTTGGCGATCTATAAGGTAAAACTCGAATTCAGGAGCAACGATTGGTTGCCAGCCTTCATCTTCATAAAGTTTCAGCACACGCTTCAAAACCTGGCGCGGTGAAAACTCCACCGGTGCGCCGTTGTCGAGTTCTGCATCACAGATCACCGCAGCCGTTGGTTCGGGCTGCCAAGGGGTCATGCAGAGGGTGTCGAGATCAGGGAGAAGCACAACATCCCGCTCGGTCTCCGACAGGTAATCGTTGAGGGCATAATCCCCGGTGATGGTCATGCCAAACACCGTTTCCGGCAGCCTGAGGCCGCGTGTCTTCAAGCCGTCAATGAATTTGGTGCGGGGCATGGACTTGCCGCGGGCAATGCCTGCGTTGTCTGCCACCATGCACTCGATGTCATCGATATTTTCGGCTTTCAGCCATTTATCCAGTTCCTCGATGCGCTTTGCATCATACATGGATCACCAATGCAGGTCCCATTGCTGGGCTCTGTCCTTCTCTAAAGGTTTGGGCTTAAGCCCTTTGTGTTGCACGCACGGCGTTGCCGAACGCTTCAAAAATCTTCGTCGATTGTGGGTTTTCCCACGCCTTCCATTCCGGGTGCCATTGCACCGCGAGGGCAAAATTGGTCGCGTCGTCTACGGATACGGCTTCAATCGTGCTGTCCGGCGCCAATGCTTCAACTGTTAGGCCGGGTGCGAGATCGCGAATGGCTTGGCCGTGCACTGTGTTGACCATAAATTCCTGTTCACCCGTGATCTTGTGAAGTGCGCCACCAGCTTTCACCGTTACGCTGTGAGCCGGGCCGTATTGAACCTCAACCGGGTCGTTTTTGTTTTCCCTGTGGTCCATACGGCCATCAATCTCATGCACGCGCGGGTAAAGCGTGCCGCCGAGCGACACGTTCAACTCCTGCAGGCCGCGACATATACCAAGCATGGGAAGGCCAGCCTCAAGCACTGCGCGCACAAGGGGGAGGGTGTTTTTATCCCGTGCGGGGTCTTCATGTTCCCCTTCAGGGGCGGGAATGTCACCATAGTGGTGACGCTGAATGTTGCTGTAACCACCTGTAAACAGCACGCCATCTGCTATATCGAGAATTGCGGCCGCAGCAATGGGCTCTTCGAGGGCAGGGATAAGCACTGGTGTCACATCTGAGCAGCGAATGAGCGCCTGAATATATTTATCGCCCACCTGATGATAGCGGTGAGGGCCCTGTTGGGTCGTGTCACAAACGATGGCTACAATAGGTTTTTTCATCTTCTTACTTCTTAAGCTTCTTGTGTTTCTTCTTCGTCCGCGTCAGCAGGGGCAGCCTCATGCCACTTGAAGAGGTTCATTTCGATAAAGAAGAAGGCCACGATCCACAGGAAAGCATCCCAGAAGCCCATAAAATCACCCAGCCACGCCCAATAGCTGCAGCAGGCGATAAGGGTTGCATAGAGCACGGCTTTCAGTACGCCGTTCCATTTATAGAGCTTTTCGGTCAGTTCCCGGCGGAGCTGCAGGAAAATATCGATCCAGAGCACGATCACGATCAGGACCCAGGTCGCGGCGTTGATTACATCCGTTAGAGCGAGATTTTCAAGATAGGGCAGCAGTTGAGCCGTGGTAAACGCGTTCAGATGTTCATTAAAGAAGGTGGCCCCTGGCACAAGCATGTTGCAGTTTTCTGTAGTCAAGTCGGGGAACTCATAGAGGTCAACGGCGATGCTGGAAACAGTGCCTACAGCCTCACATCCTGTACCCGTTAAATGAGGTATGAAGCCAAACATCACTTCCATATGATTGATGTAGCCCATGAGCGCTTGCAGGATCAGCACGTAGCAGATGCCTGCGAGTAGGTTCAGGCCCCACTTTAAGGCACCCTTTAGGTTTTCATCTGAAATAACATAGGTTTGCAGCTCAAAGATAAGAAGTAACACGAGCCAGGCGAATGAGTCAGTTGACTGGGAAAACGCGTCAAAAGCGTGGCTTATGCCAATGCCTTCCGGGAAGCGGATAGCAAGCGCGACATATTCCTCATGAAGGAAATAAATCAGGTTGATGAAAATCAGCGTATAGATTGTGTACTTGAACACTTGGAAAAGTGTTTCAGGTTTAAACCCTAGAATACGTCGCTCTGCGGTCACTCTTGTTCCCCCAGCGTCTCGTTGCCGTGCGGGCTTCTAGACGCCTAATTTATCTCGCATGGAATACCACCAGCATCCGATGGTGCTGAGCGGAACACTCAATAGTTGGCCGCCTGGGAAGCTGCGTGCCGGCATCCCGGCAAACACGTCAAACAGGCTGGCGTCGCCATGCACAGCTGCACCAACAAGCCGTCCCATCATGTGAGAGCTTGTCACACCATGGCCGCTATAACCATGGGCGAAATATGTCGCTTTGCCAAGACGTCCGACGTGCGGTAGCCGCGACCAGGTGAGGGCAATGTTGCCCTGCCAGCCAAATTCCACTTTCACGCCTTTGGTTGCGGGGAAAAGCCGCTCCATATTCGGGCGCAGGGCTTTCTCTACGTCGTCCACGTCTTCGCCGCCATAGACTGTACCGCCACCGAACAGCAGGCGCTTGTCGGCGGTCAGGCGGAAATAGTCGAGCACATAGTTGGCATCTTCCACGCACATGTCCGTTGGCAGAATGTCTTTTGCCATGGAATCGGAGAGCGGCTCGGTCACAATGATCTGTGTACTGGCTGGCAAGATTTTGGGGTAGAGCTCCTTCACGGTTTTCCCGAGATAAGCGTTACCAGCGAGCACAACATACCGGGCAGTGACCGAGCCGCTCTCCGTGTGCACAACGGGGGTATCCAGGTGATGATTAACACGGGTTACCCGTGTTTGCTCATATATAGTGGCGCCAGCCGCCTCAGCCGCTGCCGCCTCACCAAGAACGAGGTTGAGGGGGTGAATATGGCCGCCATTATGGTCGAGCCAGCCGCCTATGTATTCGTCCGTGCCAACATGTTTGCGTACATCAGCTTTGCTGAGCAGGTCGATACCGTCGCGCCCGAGCGGCTTCCATAACTCAATCGTCTCGGCAATGTCTTTCATCTGCCGCTCTGTGTAGGCGGTTAGCACTGAGCCATGCTTGAGGTCACATTCGATATCGTATTTTTTCGCATTCTCGCGGATGACGTTGCCACCTTCAAGCGCAAGGGAGGCGAGGGCAAGCGCACCTTCGCGGCCAACGGTTTTCTCAATATAATCAATCTCACGGCTAAAGCCGTTGATAATCTGTCCACCATTGCGGCCAGATGCGCCCCAGCCAACCTTGGCGCTCTCGAGAATCACAACCTTATAGCCAAGTTCAGCCAGCGTCAGGCCCGTGACAATGCCGGTGAAACCGGCACCAACGATACAGACATCGGTTTCAATATCGCCGGTGAGCTTTGGGCGCGCGGGTGCCGAGTTGGCCGTCGCTGCATAATATGAGCCGGTATGTTCAATCTGTTGCATCAAAATTACACCTTGCAAACAAATCGGTCGCTGTGAAGTCAGTGGCCGCTATTGATGAATAAAGTGATCACATTTTTCAGGCCCGGTCAAGCGGTAAAGCTAACGCGGGTAAGAAGGGGTATTGCTCTATTTATATGGCAAATCTTGCAATTTCGCCATAAACTTCTTTTTCTGCGCACAAAAAATCATGCCTCTATGTTGACAGTGTGAAATTATTGTGATCACATTAATTCACTTCGCGGGGGCTACCTCCCTTGGCGGGAGCGCGTATTGTCTTAAGTCTAGTGTCGTTTATTGGAGGTAGCGCCGCTTGCTTGTGCAGGCCCGCGCGGATGTAGGGGATTATCATGAAGTTAAGTGATCAGGCGCTTTTGAAAGCGCATGGCTATATTGGTGGCGCCTGGGTTGATGCAGCCTCAGGTGAAACTTTTGATGTGCGCAACCCAGCCACGGGTGATGTGTTGGCAACACTTCCTGATATGGGGGCGGTTGAGGCGCGATCTGCCATTGATGCAAGCGAAGAAGCATTTCGGTCCTGGCGCACGGCGACAGCTAAGGAACGGTCAGCCGTGTTGCAGCGTTGGTATCGCCTTATTATGGAAGCGCAGGAAGATCTTGCGCAAATTTTGACGGCCGAGATGGGTAAACCGCTTGCAGAGGCGCGCGGTGAAATTGCCTATGGTGCAAGTTTCATCGAGTGGTTCGCGGAAGAAGGCAAGCGTGTTTACGGTGATGTAATTCCGGCACCACAGGGTGACCGCAGGATTATGGTGATCAAACAGCCAATAGGGGTTGTGGGGGCAATCACACCGTGGAACTTTCCGAACGCCATGATTACTCGGAAAGTGGCGCCTGCGCTCGCTGTGGGCTGTGCAGTTGTTGTGAAACCTGCGGCAGAGACGCCTCTGTCGGCCCTTGCGCTCGCGGAGCTCGCGGAGCGCGCAGGTGTACCAAAAGGTGTGCTGAATATTGTTGTGGGCACCAAATCTCGCGATATCGGGGGTGAGCTGTGTGCGAACCAGACGGTGCGTAAACTAACCTTCACTGGCTCAACCGAGGTTGGGCGCATCCTGATGCGGCAATGCTCAGACGACATCAAGAAGGTTTCCCTTGAGCTCGGCGGTAACGCGCCATTCATCGTGTTCGATGACGCGGATATTGATGCAGCCGTTGATGGGGCCATGGCTTCCAAATACCGCAACTCGGGCCAAACTTGCGTGTGTGCCAACCGCCTCTATGTGCAAAGCGGTGTTTATGACGCTTTTGTTGAAAAGTTGGCTGCCAAGGTTCTTGAGATGAAGGTGGGTAATGGCGCGGATGACGGCGTGGTGCAAGGCCCACTGATCAACGATGAAGCGATTGAGAAGGTCGAGGAACATATTGCAGACGCGCTTTCCAAGGGTGGGGAGCTCGTGACCGGCGGTAAGCGGCACAGCCTTGGCGGTAGTTTCTTTGAACCCACACTGATCAGGAATGTAACGAAAGACATGAAAGTGGCCAGGGAGGAAACCTTCGGGCCGGTGGCGCCTGTTTTCCGTTTTGAAACCGAAGCGGACGTAATTGCGCAGGCCAACGATACGGAGTTTGGACTGGCGTCATACTTTTACGCGCGCGATCTCGCGCGGGTCTGGCGTGTTGCGGAAGCACTTGAATACGGCATGGTGGGGATCAACACCGGTATCCTCTCAACCGAGGTTGCGCCGTTTGGCGGTGTTAAACAATCAGGCTTGGGCCGCGAGGGCTCCAAGTATGGAATAGAGGACTATGTGGAGATGAAATACCTCTGCATGGCCGGTTTATAGTAAGGAGCGCGTGGCGCCTATGTCGGTTGATGAAGAGATTTCAAGTTTTCTGGAACAGCACCCTGACTTGGAGATTGTTGAGGTATTGATCGCCGACATGAACGGTATCTTCCGTGGCAAGCAGATGCCAGCCAGTGGCTTGAAGAAGTTGGCTAAAAATGGTGTGCCATTCCCGATTACTGTGCCGTTTCTCACCACCAATGGTGCCAGCGCCGATAGCATTCTTGAAGAATATGGCAGCGATCCGGACCGCATCTGCATGCCAGTTGCCGGCTCTCTGAAGCTTGTTCCGTGGACAGAGCGCAAAACAGCGCAGGTTCTGGTCACCATGCAGGATAGCGACGGCACGCCGTTTTTTATGGACCCCCGCGCGGTTCTCGGCCGGGTGCTGGAGAAGTTCACCAAAGACGGGCTTCGCCCGGTTGTGGCGCTTGAGTACGAATTTTTCCTGTTTGAGGCTGGCTCAATCCCGCCGGTGCCTGTATCGCCGCCTAACGGCATGGCCGCGGCGAGCGGCGCCAATTGCTACAACATGGATGTCTTCTCCGATTTTGAGACATTGATGCGGGAAATTGAGGATGCCTGCACCGCCCAGGGCCTCGATGTCATAGGCCTAGTGTGTGAGTACGGTAACGGCCAGTTTGAAGTTAACCTTCAGCATACTGATGACGTTGAACGCGCCTGCGACGATGCATTGGCGCTCAAGCGCGTCGTGAAGTCAGTTGCCCTCAAGCACGGTTTGCTTGCGAGCTTCATGGCCAAGCCGGTCTATGACGAGGTAGGTAATGGTTTGCATGCTCATGTCAGTATCCTTGATGAAGACGGGCTCAATATCTTCGGCAAGGAGGATAGCGGTGAGACAACGCTGCAGAACGCCATCGGTGGTTTGATCAAAACGATGCCCGGGGCGACAGCCTTCTTTGCCCCCAATGCAAACAGTTTCAGGCGGTTTGACCCTGAATGGTTCGCGCCGGTGGTGCCGAACTGGGGTGAAAATAACCGGCGGCTGTCTGTGCGGTTGCCGCTTTCCAATGCCAAAAACAGGCGTTTTGAACATAGGGTTTGCGGGGCAGACGTATGCCCTCATTTGGTGGTTGCTGCCATTTTGGCAGGCGCGCATTATGGGCTTACCCATGAAAGCGACCCTGGGCCGGAACTCGGTGAGTTTGATGCTGTAGAATTTGATAATGTTTTGCCGCCTCGGTGGCGTATTGCGCTTGACCGTCTTGATGTTAGCAAGGTAATGCGCAGCTATCTGGGCGATGATTTTGTGGACCTCTATCTGCAGGTTCGCCGTGCAGAAGAAGAAGAATGCCACAGGCAGATCAGCCAGTGGGACTATGAACAATACCTACGAGTGATATAGGAGCGCTAAAGCCTTATGCGGGTTCGGGATTCCATACATGACGATCGGTTGCCAAATTCCTATTATACGGCGACATGTAACGACTTGTCTGGCTTCAAACGGCTCGAAGGCAATATCAAGGTTGACGTCTGTATTGTTGGCGGCGGCTTCACTGGGGTGGCAACTGCCCTGCACCTGGCGGAAAAGGGATATGAGGTCGCCCTTGTTGAGCAGAACCGTATTGGATGGGGTGCTTCTGGCCGCAACGGCGGGCAGGTGATTGGTGGCTATGGCCAAGCGCTCTCCGATTTCTCCAAAATTGAGAGTTCATTCGGGGCAGGGAACGCGGCCGCCGTATGGAACATGGGCGTCGAGTGTGTCGACATCATTTCTGACTGGGTCAAAAAATATGGTATCGATTGTGACCTTAGGTGGGGGTACGTTGATCTCGCAATGAAAGAGAGCGAGATCGATGATCTCAAGAAATCAATGGATGCCCTGCAGGCCCGTGGGTACCCCCACGAGCAGAAATTGCTGAATGCGGATGAAGTTAAAGCTTATGTAGGCTCGGACCGCTATATCGGTGGTGTTACCAACATGGGCTGGGGTCACTGCCATGTCCTGAACCTCGTTATCGGTGAGGCGCGCGCGGCGGAGCGTCTGGGCGCCCGCATTTTTGAAGATGCGCGGGTCAGTAAACTTGATGTCCGGGACGACCGCGTTGTGGTGGATATGGACCATTGCCGTGTGACCGCAAACAAGGTGGTGCTGGCTGGTGGCGCCTATCTTGGCAAGCTGGTGCCCAAACTGGCGTCACGTGTGTTGCCGGCTGGCAGCTATATCGTGGCGACGGAGCCGCTTGATGAAGCGCTGGCAAATAAAATCATGCCGCAAGGTTTTGCTGCTTGCGACCAGCGCTGGGCGCTTGATTATTTCAGGCTAACCCCTGACAGACGCATGCTTTTTGGCGGGCTTGCGACATATTCTGGCCGCCACCCACGTGATATCGTCGCTGCCGTTCAGCCAAATATGGTGAAGGTATTTCCTGAACTTGAAGGCGTGCGCATTGACTATGCATGGGGCGGTTATATGGGCATCGGTCTCAACCGTATCCCACAGGTTGGTCGTCTTGAAGATCACATATATTACGCACAGGCCTATTCAGGCCACGGTGTGGCACCAACCCATATGTCGGCTAGGCTGATCGCGGAAGCGATTGATGGTGACACGAGCCGCTTCGAGATCATGGCAAACGTGAAACACCCACCATTTCCGGGGGGGCAGTTGTTCCGGCAGCCGATGTTGGCTGTTGGCATGGCTTACTATAGAATGAAGGATGCAATGGGGCGCTGAGATGGCACTGACCGGCAACATTTCTGGCAGTAACATGGAGCCACCATCTGGTGGTGCGCCGAAGATGACACCTGCGCAAGCATCAGGCTTTCTCGCGCGCGGCTATAAAGCGATGCAGCGCGGTGACTTCAAGGAAGCGGGTGGTTGTTGCAGCCTTGTGCTCAAGTATTTCCCCGATGCTAAAGAGGCCCATTTCCTTGTTGGGTTGATCGGAATTGAAAGCGGTGATTGGGCAACGGCAAAACGCGCGTTCCGCAATGTTGTCAGCCTGGATGAAAGCCATGCGGCAGGTTGGGCGCAACTTGCCCGCTGCTGTGTTACGATGGGGCAGTATAACCTCGCGGAAAAGGCGCTCCAGAACGCCATGGCTAACAAGCCAGAGGACCCGTTGGTATTGGATGTCATTGGTAACGTTCATAGCCTTCTTGGCGATCAGGTTGAAGCCCTGTGCTGGTTTGACCGGGCAAAAGCAAAAGCCAAATCATCCTTCTTTGACCTTAGCCGGGCCAAAGCCTTAACATTCTTGGGGCGCCTTGATGAGGCACGCGAGGCGCTTGAGGCTGTTCTGCGCGAGAAGCCAGATGCCGCGATTGCCCACTGGATGATTTCCCGCCTTGAGACTGTGACTGACCACACGCATCTTAATGTGATGCAGGAGATTGCCGCTCGCATCCCTTCAGGTCATCCGGACGCTTCATTTCTTCACTATGCGATAGGCAAGGAGTTTGAGGACCTGAGTGAATGGGATGAGGCTTTCTCAGCTTATGAAGCGGGAGCCAAGGCTCGCCGCGCGCACGTGACCTTTGATGAAGCAGAGGAAACCCGACTGTTCGAGACGCTTGAAGCCACCTTGACGCCGGAGTGGTTCGAACGGCAGGCAACTGCTGGGTTTGACGATGCTTTCCCTATTTTTGTGGTTGGGCAGCCGCGTACCGGTACCACGCTTATTGAACGCATTATCACCGCGCATTCTGACGTGGAATCGGCGGGTGAACTGCAGCAGTTTGCCATGGCGATGAAACGGGTTAGCGAAACCAGTTCTCCACGCCCGATGACGCCGGAAATTGTCGAGAAAATTGCCAAAGGGGATATGAAGGCCCTAGGTCAATTGTATCTGGAAACAACGAAGACGGTGCGCGGGTCAAGCGCACATTTCGTCGATAAATTACCGGTCAACTACCTTTATGTGCCGCTCATCGTGGCCGCGTTGCCGAATGCCAAGATTATTCACATTGTTCGAGACCCTATGGATAGTTGTTTCGCGAGCTATAAGCAGTTGTTCGCGGACGCCTACTACCATTCCTATGATCAGGAAGAGATGGCGCGCCATCACGTGCGCTACCGCAACCTAATGGCCCAGTGGCGTGAGGTGGTTGGCCCGCGCATGCTGGATGTGGTGTATGAGGACACGGTAGCTGACCTTGAGCCTAACGCGCGGAAGATTATCGATTTCCTTGGGCTTGAGTGGCAGGATGCTTGCCTGAGCTTCCATGAGCAGAAATCAGCGGTAACCACAGCGAGTGCCGCACAGGTGCGCGAGCGCGCACACACACGCTCAGTTGGGCGTTGGAAAAACTTTGAGCAGCATTTAGGGCCGATGCAATCGGTCTTGATAAACGCGGACCTCACAGAGAGGTCCGCATAAACCGGCTAAATCCCGGGGGGGATCGGCCATGTTTTAACATGAGAGCAGCAAACCGGAGATCTCTGTAAGCTGCTTTAAATAGGCCTGATGGCAGATCAGGTATAATCACCCTTAAGGGGAGGAGCAGAAAATGACATCTGTCTATCGTACCCGCAGTTTCAGGGCCAAAGCAGGGGCATCGCTGACGGCGATCCTTCTCTCTGGCGGCGCTGCGATCGCTCAAGACGCTGACTCTAGTGGGTTGGCGATCGAAGAAGTAGTGGTTACCGCTCAGAAACGGGTGCAGTCCACACAGGATGTTCCGGTTTCAATTACGGCGTTTGACGCCAATTTCACCAAGCGGGTCAATCTTGATGACGTTAAGGATCTGGTGAAATTTGCGCCAGGCTTCTCAGGCGACAGTAAAGATAGCTTCATCGACTATATCAACATCCGCGGTATCTCCACGAACGACTTTGGTGTGGGTGGTGATCCGTCGGTAGGTTTCTTCAAAAACGGCCTTTATCAGGGGCGCAACGGTGTTGTTGTGACCTCCATGTTTGATATGGAGCGTGCCGAAGTTCTCCGTGGTCCGCAGGGGTTCCTGTTTGGGCGTAACGCGATCAGCGGTGCTGTAAGCCTTTATACCGCCAAGCCGAATTTTGACGCGGCGTCGGGTTATATCGAGGCAGGTGTTGGTGAGCGCGGTATCTTCGAAGCGGAGGCTTGGGCTAACATTCCGATGAGCGATAATTTTGCGCTCCGTCTCGCGGCTTACCATAGCGAAGAAGATGGCTACGTCGACAACGCCGCAGAAATTGGTGATGACAACCTGGTCGCGCACGACAAGTCGGCCTTCCGGGCGACCGGTAGCCTGCGTGGTGACAATTGGGACGCAACCCTGATGCTCGAGTATGAAGACCGTGAGCAGAGTGGGTCGATCTACCGTCTCATTGAAGATGATGAAGTTGTGCCGCATCTTGAAGATGTTCTCGGGCGCGATATCAGTGTCCGTGGCGGAGTTCGCAGCGTTGATAACGATGCAAAACTTGGCAACTACGATATTGGCGAAATCCTTGCGGTCAGCGCCGAGATCAATGTTGACCTTGGTTTTGCGACGCTCACTTCAGTCACGGGCTATAAAGACCACGACTACAGCTACGCGGAAGACTTTGATGGCATGAACATTGGTTTCAATGATTATGCTCAGGATCAAAGCGGCGACTATTTTGAGCAGGAACTGCGGCTGGTTAGCCAAAGTGATGGCCCGCTTAGCTGGTATGCCGGTGTTTCCTACTATAAGGAAGAGATCAACGCTTTCTTCCGCCAGCGCGGTGATGAAGAGGTTATGTGCGCCGCTTACTATTATTACTCCTGCTCTGAAGTTTTTGCGTACTACGGCTGGGGTGAATTCGTACCAAGCGCTGATGGCCTTCTCGAACAAAACCGGGTTATGGGCGAATTTAGTGGTTGGGGCGCGTATGTAGACCTCACCTATGCTGTGAGCGACAAGTTCGAGCTTGGCATGGGCCTGCGTTACAACAAAGATAAGAAGAAGTTTGCGAACTCTATCTTGCCTGTGGACAGCTATCTCGGGCCGTTTTGGGCGTTTGGTGTGTACACCGATGGCTTCATTGAAGGTGAGCAAACGTGGGATGACTTCACACCACGCTTTGTCGCACGGTACCGCCCGAACGATGACTGGATGGTTTATGCCAGTGTGACCAAGGGCTATAAGGCTGGCGGGTTTGGTAGCTTTGCGATTGAGGCCGACGATGATGACGTCGCAGACGATGGTCTCGTGAGCAATGCAACCCTTAACCAGTTCGACCCTGAGACCGTATGGTCATACGAGCTTGGCACCAAGGGTGACCTGTTTGACCGGCGCATTCGTCTTGATATCAGTAGCTACTACTATCAGTACAAAGACCTGCAACTGAACTACTTCGACAAGGGCACGCGCGTGACCAACGTCGGTAAGGTGAAATCCTGGGGTCTGGAAGGTACCGTTCAGGCGATCGTGAACAAGAATGTTGATGTCTTCTTCGCTACATCGTTCAACGAGAATGAGATCTCTGGTGCGGAAGAAGTGGAAGAAGGCAGCACAGGCAATCGTTTGCCAGGTTCGCCCAAGTTCACTTTTGCAGGTCTCGTGAGCTATCATACTGAAGTTGGCGAAGGCGAACTCAACATGTCCGCTGACTTCCGTACCCAGACCAAAACATATGGTGGTCTGGGCAATCTTGCAGCCTTCCAAAACGATGGTTGGGCAGATTTCTCAGCGCGTGTTGGCTACGAAAGCCATAACCGCTGGGCCGTTACCGCTTATGTGGAGAATATCTTCAATAAAGCTTACTTCGACGGCACATCCGAGGCGGGTGGCTTCTTCCCGGGCCATGGTTTCGGCATTAGCCGCCCGCGCACATTTGGTGTGAAATTCTCATACCGTTTTGGCGAGTAAGCCTTTGGTGTCAAAGAGTTCAGGAAGGCCCGCGGGCCTTCCTTCCTTGTGCAAAATAGGTGTTTCATGGATGGCACAGATAAAAGAATAAACGACGATATGGCAGCCTATTGGATGCCTTTTACTCCCAACAAAGATTTCAAGACCAACCCGCGTATGCTCGAAAGCGCGGATGGTATCTATTATACGACCACAGATGGCCGCCAAGTGATTGATGGCTCCTCCGGCCTTTGGTGTTGTGCGCTTGGTCATAACCACCCGAAGGTTGTTGAGGCGATCCGCAAACAAGCGGGAGAGCTGGACTATGCAACAGCCTTCCAGTTTGGGCATCCAAAGGCGTTTGAGCTTGCCAACATGCTTAAAGACACAATGCCCGGTGATCTCGATCACATCTTTTTCACCAACTCAGGGTCTGAATCAGTTGATACCGCCCTTAAGATCGCGCTCGGCTACCACCGGCTGCGGGGTGAGGGGCAGCGTACTCGCCTAATCGGTCGCCTGCACGGGTATCATGGTGTTGGGTTTGGTGGCATCTCCGTCGGCGGCATGGTGAATAATCGCAAGTTTTTTGGCGCACAGCTCCCAGGCGTGGACCATCTTGCATTTCCATACAGTGCCGATATGAGGTACTCAAAGGGGCAGCCTGAAGACGGTGCGGCTTATGCGGATTCGCTTGAGGAAATTATCTCGCTTCACGACGCCAGCACGATCGCAGCGGTCATTGTTGAACCTGTTGCCGGGTCTGCCGGGGTATTCGTGCCCCCCAAAGGCTACTTGGAGCGTTTGCGCGAAATTACGCAAAAGCACGGTATCTTGCTGATATTTGATGAGGTTATCACCGCGTTTGGGCGCTTGGGTTATGCCACAGCGGCAGAACGGTTTGGTGTTGTGCCCGATTTGATTACAACGGCAAAGGCGCTCAATAACGGTTCCGTACCTATGGGGGCGGTTGCCGTTCGCAAAGGCATTTATGACACCTATATGGACGAAACCAAGGGTGGGATTGAGTTGTTCCATGGGTATACCTATTCCGCTCATCCTCTGGCGGTAGCGGCTGCGATCGCAAGCCAAAAAGCTTACCGGGAAGAGGGTGTCTATGAGCACGTGCGGGCAACCGAAGGCTATTTTGAAGCCATGGTGCACAGCCTGGGTGAAGCTGAAAGTATAACCGATGTGCGAAACCTTGGTTTCATGAGCGCGCTTACTTTTGCTCAGATTGACGGGAAAGTTGCCTCGCGCTCCGGCAAGATATTCCAGCGCGCGTTTGAGAACGGCTTGAAGGTGCGTATGAGTGGTGACCACATCGCGATTGCGCCACCACTGGTGACCAGCAAATCAGATATTGACAACATCGGTGAAATCATGCGGAAAACCATCAGCGAAGTTGGTTAACTGCTGGGCCCGAAACCTGTTCGGACATGTTCCGCATTGGCCGGCGGGAAATGAGAATGGGTTTCGCGTACCATGGTAAGAAAAACCGTAAAAAAAGTAATGCCTGCCAGCCGTCTCGGACGCATCGTGGTGGGCATTATGCTTATTATCGGCGGCATACTTGGCTTTCTGCCGGTGCTGGGGTTCTGGATGGTGCCGCTTGGCCTGTTAGTCCTATCGGTAGATTTTCCTGCTGTGCGGCGGTTCCGTCGTAATCAGGAGGTGCGTCTCGGCAGATGGTGGCAGCGGCGCAAGGCTAGAAACAATAGCGAGGAGGCAGAACTGTGAGTTTGGCGATCAATATTGAAGATATTCATTCGGCGGCAGAGCAGATAAAAGGTGCTGCGGTTCGTACGCCTCTCATTGAGCATCCTGCGCTAAACGAACTTGTAGGCGGCAGGGTCTTCATAAAGCCCGAAAACCTGCAGGTGATCGGTGCTTTCAAATTTCGCGGTGCTTATAACCGACTGTCCCGGCTGAGCGAAGCTGAGCGAGCAAAAGGTGTTGTGGCATTCTCGAGCGGTAACCATGCTCAAGGTGTGGCCAAGGCGGCCCAGATGCTGGGCGTTAATGCCACCATTGTCATGCCGAACGATGCGCCAAAGCTTAAACTCGCGAACACACGCTCCTATGGTGCGGAAGTGGTGCTTTATGACCGGTATAATGAAGACCGGGAGGAGGTGGCCAAACGGGTCGTAGGCGACAGTGGGGCGACTGTTGTACCGCCTTATAATGATCCGTACATCATGGCAGGACAGGGCACCGTGGGGCTTGAGGTCGCCCAGGATCTTGAGCAGATGGGCCTGAAGCCTGATCAGGCGCTTGTGAACTGTGGCGGCGGTGGTTTGGCTTCTGGCACTTTTGTGGCGCTTAAGCACCATTTCCCTGCGATGGATGGTTATGTGGTGGAACCTCAGGCATTCGACGATGTTTGTCGGTCACTGGATACGGGGTCAATTCAAACCGTGGACTTTGGCGCGCGCTCCGTTTGTGACGCGCTTCTCACCCCCAGCGCGGGCGAGCTGACGTTCCCGATTTTGCAAAGCAACGCCATAAAGGGCCTGACCGTCAGCGATGATGAAGCGTTGGATGCTGTACGTTATGCCGCGATTACCTTGAAAATGGTGGTGGAACCGGGTGGAGCAGCAGCCCTTGCTGCTTTGATGAACGGTCGCGTCGAGGCCAAAGGTCGCACAACGGTGATCGTACTTTCCGGGGGCAATATCGAGCCGGAGATGCTCGCGAAGTGCATGGGCTAAGCAAAATACTTGGCCCGCGCGATATGATGCGCTATAGAGCGGGAAATATTTCTTCAGCGTTGAACGCTAAGCAGTTGGGAGCCATCAGAATGGACATTCAAGAACAAGAGCGCACCTTCGAGGGTTTTATGAAGCACGGTACTCGGGCTACTGTTGCGATCATCGTGGTTATGGTGCTTTTGGCTGCGTTTGTTGCGTAACAGCACACGGTGCCAATAAAAAAGCGGCGTTTTGTGCGCCGCTTTTTTTATGAGCTATTCCAGGCCGAGTGTCTTCTAATGCCTCGGGATCGCCTTGAGTTGATATTGGCCTTTGCTGAGGTCCCCAAAAAGCTCGATCACCTCCGGATGATTCACAGGCTCATCTGAGACATCCGCTTCAAGGTTTTGCTGCGATACGTAAGCTTCATAGCTGGTGTCGTCATTCTCGGCAAACAGATGATAAAACGGCTGCTCTTTTGCCGGGCGGATTTCCGCAGGGATCGATTCCCACCACTCTTCAGAATTTGCAAACTCGGCGTCTACGTCAAAAATCACGCCCCGGAAGGGGAAGTATTTATGACGGACAACCTGACCAATGGTGAACAGCGGCGTTTTTACGATTTTGGGCTCGCGTTGCATTTCGCTTTGGCACTCCTATACAGATGCGTGAGATAGGCATCTTGAGCCTTGATGTCAACAGGACTTGCAATTCATCTCAAAGCAGGGCCACCTTAGCGCAAATTGGTTGGCAAAAGATTACCGAGCCACAAAAGTTTCCGACTTTTGACAGGAACTTGGGTACAGGGAAAAATAAGGGGACCGTTATGATCCGACAAACCGTTTCATCCATTGCACTTTTACTGGCGCTTGCTGCGTGCGAACCCGCACAGAAAAATGAACAAAAGACCTTCGGCCAGGACGCTGAGATCGCGCAGGAGCAGCAGGCGGAGGCGTTGGATAAATTTTTTGCCGACGCGATGGAAGCACGCCTTGCGCTCAACCCATTGCAGGCAGAACGGCTTGGTGACAGAAGCAACAACGACAAGTGGCCTGAAATATCAGATGAGGCCGACGCCAAAGAGCTACAGCTTTACAAAGACCAGCTTGCAGCGCTGAGGGCCTTTGATTTTGATACGCTGAGCGAAGAGGACCAACTGAGCTACCGCATTTTTGAGCTGACAGCAGAGCGATATATCAAGAACAACCGTTGGCGGGACTACGGCTATCCGATCAACCAGATGTTTGGCTGGCACACAGGCGTGGCCACGCATTTGATGACCGTGCACCGCATCAATGATGTGGCGGACGCAGAGGCTTATATCACAAGGCTCAATGGCTTGGCTGATTTCCTCGCACAGCTTTCCGCTGACCTGCAAGAACGGGCGGATAAAGGCATTCAGGCACCCAAGTTCGTTTATCCTTATGTGATCGAGTCTTCTCGCAACATCATAAGCGGTGCGCCCTTTGATGATAGCGGCGAGGACAATATCCTGCTCGCAGACTTCAAGAAAAAAGTTGGCAATCTTGAAATTGGTGAAGAAGAGCAAACGGCTCTTATCGCTAAAGCGACAGAAGCGCTGACTACCAACACCAAAGCCGGTTTTGAAACCCTGATCACCAAGCTGGAAGATCTGGAGAAAACCGCCACAACGGATGATGGCGCGTGGAAGTTCCCGGACGGGGACGCTTTTTACGCACAAGCGCTAGAGAATAACACCACCACAACCATGACGGCCGATGAAATACACCAGATCGGTCTGGACAATGTGGCGCGCATCCATGAAGCGATGAAAGAAATCATGGCTCAGGTGGGCTTTGAGGGCAGCCTGCAGGACTTTTTCGAGTTTACCCGGACGGACGACCAGTTCTTCTATCCGAATACGGAAGAGGGTAAGGCTGCGTATCTTCAGCAGGCCAATGACATCATTGATGCCATGCGTGAGCGGGTGCCGGACTTTTTTGACCTGACACCAAAAGCACCAATGGAAGTGCGCGCGGTTGAAAAGTTCCGCGAGGAATCTGCTGGTAAAGCTTTCTACCAGCGTTCGGCGCCAGATGGCTCGCGCCCGGGCATCTTCTATGCGAACCTGCGAAACACCAAATATATGCCAATCTACCAACTGGAAGCCTTGGCCTATCACGAGGGCATCCCAGGTCACCACTTCCAGATTGCGCTGACGCAGGAGCTTGACGGTGTGCCGCTGTTCCAGCGTACGGCACGCTTTACGGCCTTCACTGAAGGCTGGGGCCTCTATACGGAAGAACTGGGTAAGGATATGGGTTTCTACCAAGACCCATATTCAGATTTTGGTCGTCTTGCTATGGAACTCTGGCGCGCATGCCGCCTTGTAGTGGACACTGGTCTGCATTCTAAAAAATGGACGCGCGAGCAGGCGATTGACTATCTGTCTGAAAACACACCGAACCCACACGGTGACGTAGTGGCTGCAATCGAGCGCTACATCGTGATGCCGGGCCAGGCAACAGCTTATATGGTCGGCAAGCTCAAGATCATGGAACTGAGGCAGATGGCGATGGATGAGCTTGGTGACAAGTTTGACTGGAAAGGGTTCCACCGGGTTGTGCTCAAAAATGGCGCTGTGCCGCTTTCCATACTGGAGACCAATGTGAAAGCTTGGGTAGCGGACTTGAAAAAAGCCAGCTAAACTACCATATAGCGAACAAGAGCAGGCAGTGGTTGGGGTGACCTTAGCCGCTGCCTGTTTTATTTCTGTCATCGACGTGACAAAAAACTGTCGCGCTCCGATGTTACCAATGACGGTACCAAAAAAGTAAAATGGAAGAAAAATATGTACCAACCAATCGACAGTGCAGGGCTGCGTCGCCTTGTAAGCCTAGAGCTTAACAAGCTTCATCCTCGCACCCGTGAAGAAGCGCACCGCGCCATGACAGGTCGCATGGGCGCTTATGATACCAGCGGTGATGCGATTGAAGCAGGCATCAATGCCTATTTTGCCGAGAAGGCGCGCGCGCACTAGCACGCATCATTCACATAGGGGCATCAAGCATGCCCTCAAAAGCGACGAAAGGACGATCAAGCGGCATGCTGTTCGTCCTTATTGCTTTTTAGGGATGATGTTGCCTGTTTGGCTTATTCGGAAGGCTCAAGAAGCTTATGCAGGTGCACAACCACATATTTGGTCATTGCATCATCAACGTTCGCCTGGCTGACACTGCGCCATGCTTGCTCAGCTTCTGAGTAGGACCCATAGATGCCCACGATATCAACTTTGTTGAGATCGGCGAATTCGAGAGATTGCGGGTCTTTTACCTGACCGCCAAAGACAAGATGTAAAAGCTGCTGGTCTGCCATGGAACATGTTCCTGTTGAATTGGTTATATCCGTAACATCTGATTGCTTCGGTGGCGTTTATTTAGCAAACTCGCTGGAAAACACCACCCTTTTCTTAGGAGTACCATTGTGAGCACATCTGTGAACGACAAATTTCTGATTTCCATCATCGGGCTAGACCGTGTTGGTGTTGTCTCGGGTGTGACTGGGTATCTGTTTGAGACAGGCGCCAATCTGGCCGATAGTGCTTTTGCTGTCCTTGGTGAGGGATTCGAGTTTTCCTGCATTGCGGAGTTTGAGGCCGGTGCCGACGAAGATGAGGTGTCAGCCGGTTTGGCGGCGCTTGATGTGGTGGCAGGCGCACGTATTACCGTTAGTCGTTTCCCGTTTGCATTAGCCAGAGGCGAGAGTGCAACTATCACTCATATTGTTGATATTTCTGGCGGTGACCGACCGGGGCTGGTCGCACGTATCAGTGATGTGTTGGTGGAGTACGGCGCGAATATCGTTCGGATGAGCAGCAAACGCACAGCTGTTGATGCTGGCTTTGACTACCGTACTCGTTTCGCCATTAATTTGGGGGAGGGGCGATTTGCCGCCCTTGAGGCCGCGCTCTATAACACGGCGGGTAGCCTGAGGCTAAACTGCGGCGTTGAAGCTGTGGGCGACAACACCGCAGAATGATGATTGCTTTCTAGCGGGAAGCTTCCGCCTGAGAACCACTTGGCATGGTGTTTTGTGCACGCAGCCATGCGATCAGGCCGTCAAAACCGTCTTTCTTGATCTTTGACGAGAACAGGTCCCGGTTGGTGATCAGAAGGTTGATGCCTTCAAATTCCAGGTTCACGATCTGGAATTTGCCGTCTTTTTTACGGACGCGCCAGTCAGCCAGGATAGGTTGGCCTTCTTCACGGGTTACTTCTGTTCGAACATAGAGATGGCCCTGTTTACCGGAAGCCGGCTTGGTGCCACTCACTTCAAGTGACTTGAAGCCGATCTGGGCCATACGCTTGTCGAATTCTGCAATGATGTAATCGCCCATGGCCTGCATATAGGTTTCGCGCTGCTCTTTTGAGATCGTGCGGTAGTGCAGGCCCAACATGCCCTGTGCTAGAAGCTCAATATCCGTCGCGTCTTCAAAGATGGCGCGAAAGGCATTGTAGCGCTCTGCGGCGGAGAGCTTGCTGTCGCTCCATACAGCAATGGTCTCGGTGCTCAGGTTTTGCACAAATTCAATCGCCCCCCGAACATCGTCAACGGCACGGTCGCCGCCGTCCTGAGCTTGTGCACCGGGCACAGTCATCAGAAACAGAGTGAATAGAGCAAATAGGCGTTTCATCGGAATATCCTAACTGGCGCTAAGCCTGAATTATTCGCCCGCCACAGTTGCTGTCCGCAGATAAGCCATCAAGTCCATCCGGTCTTGCTCTTTTCTGAGGCCAGCGAAAGCCATCTTGTTGCCGGGCAGGAAAGTTTTGGGTGAGCCCAACCAGGCGTCCAACTTCTCTTCTGTCCATACAAAATCGGCTTCAGCAAGCGCTTTTGAGTATTTATAATCATCTTTGCTGCCAGCTTGACGGCCAAAAAGACCATCGAGGTTCGGACCCATGCGGGACCGTTCCGCAGCCGTAAGGTTATGGCACGCTTTGCAGCGGTTGAAAATACGTTTGCCCTTCTCGGCGTCGCCATGGGCGGAAATAGCCGTTGAGGCCGGGTTGTCGTCCGCCGCTGTCGGTAACGTTGCTGCACCGCAAAGCATTGCGAGGGAAAGGGCGGCCATATATTTTTTCATCGTCTGCTCCTGACATAATTGTGGCGGAGTTACCCCCGCCACATACTTCATTTTCATACTTAATATCGCATGAACATGGTTCAAGGTCGCTGTGTCACTTTGCCACTTCACTTTTATCGTGAGTATAAGGCTTTATCTCACCAGATTTCACTCTGGCAAGGTAGCTCTCCAGCATCTCTTTCACTTCCTTGCGCATGATAATAAGCCCCACGATGTTCGGGAAGCCCATCGCGAGAAGCAGCGCATCTGCCATATCCATTACAGGCGCGAGCGACATCGCGGAACCGATGATCAGGATCATCAGATAGGAAATCTTGAACGCGAAGTCCGCAGCGCTGTTGTTGCCAAACAGGTAAAGGAAAGACCGTTGGCCATAGTAGAACCACGTGATGGATGTGGAGAATGCGAACAGGATAACCGCGATCGTCAGGATATAGGGGAACCAGTCGATTACAGACCCGAAAGCGTTTGAGGTTAGCGCGATACCTGCTGACGTGCCCGACGCGTTTGGATCAAAAGACCCGGTCAGGATAATCACGAGCGCGGTGATCGTGCAGATCACAACGGTGTCAATGAACGGCTCAAGGAGCGCCACAAGGCCTTCAGCTACAGGTTCTTTGGTTTTTGCAGCCGAGTGTGCGATGGCAGCTGAGCCAAGACCAGCTTCGTTCGAGAAGCTCGCGCGGCGCAGACCCTGAATAAGCACACCAATGATGCCGCCCTGAACACCTTCGCCTGTAAACGCGCCAGCAAAAATCTGGCCGAAGGCCGCAGGAATATCAGCGAAATGGCTGAAGATAATCACGAGTGAAGCAGAGATGTAGATCGTTGCCATGATCGGCACGAGGAACTCTGTCACATGCGTGATTTGGCGAATACCACCGATAATTACAAGGCCCACAAAGAAGGCGAACATGATCCCGAAAAGCCACTGACGGCCATAGAACACGCTGTCTACACCACCGGTCAGCGCAGCAATCTCGTTCGTGAACTGCGTGGATGACTGGTTAACCTGGAACATGGCACCCGCGCCATACGCGCCGCCGATACAGATGATGGCGGCTGCGATTGCAAGGATTTTACCAAGGTTAGGCAGCCCGTGATTGGCAAGGCCGCGGGACAGATAGAGCATCGGCCCACCTGTAACTACGCCATTCTCGTCAATCTCGCGGTATTTAACACCGAGCGTACATTCAACAAACTTGCTCGTCATACCGAAGAAGCCTGCAAGGATCATCCAGAAGGTTGCGCCTGGGCCACCAATAGAAACGGCAATCGCAACGCCTGCGATATTCCCAAGGCCTACGGTGCCTGAAACGGCAGCGGTGAGAGCCTGAAAGTGGGTTACTTCGCCCGGATCGCTCGGGTTGTCATAGGTACCCTTGACGATGCGAATGGATTGTTTGAAGCCCCGGATGTTCGGGAACCCAAAATAAAAGCTGAAGAAAACAGCGCCGCCAACAAGCCAGAGCGCGATGAACGGGATACCCGGTGCATCTGCAATCAGCCAGTCCATTGGAACGGTGAAGAAAATCACGTCGGAAATAGCCTGGCTGATGGGGGCCATAACTTCGTTGACGGATTCGGCGAATGTTTTGTCGGTGTCTTGTGCGAAAACCGCACCAGCGCTGCCCAGAATTAGAATTATTGAAGCCAAAAGGCGTTTCATTGTTGCTCCCCAACACTCTGTTGCACTTGGGGCAGGAAAAAATCCTGCCACTTCATCAGTTTGTTCTTGGGACGAAGGCCTCGTCCGGTTAAAATTGTGCCGCATGCTAGCCCCTAATGTGGTTTGGCTCAACGGAAAGATGCTCACGTTTTCCAGAAGACTGGCGCTTTCCCGCCTTTGTTGCTGTTTCGTCTATCTTTTAACGGGCGATTAACCTGTTTGGCATAGCGTGCGCGTAGGACCTTTTTTAGATGGGAAGATAGATTTGTCTGACGCCAATAAGCTTTCAAGCGCCGATGTCGCCAAACTGTTGCAGGATCCGAACGAAAATAACCGGGCGGAGGCTGCGGCAAAAGTCGCTAGTACATTTGGGGCTACGGCGCTGACGGAAAGCGAACGCCAGATCGCGGAAGATATCTTTCGTGTGATGTTGCGTGACGCAGCGGTAAGGGTGCGTCAGGCTTTGTCTGAAAGTCTTAAGGACAACCCGGATGTGCCGCATGACGTTGCCGCAACACTCGCGCAAGACGTTGATGAAGTAGCGATGCCGGTAATCGAGTTTTCGTCGGTCCTTACGGATAAAGACCTGATTGATATCGTCCGCACCCGTGGCACGGATGTGCAAAAGGTCGTGGCGGGGCGCAAGGATGTGTCTGAAGATGTGGCGGATGCGCTGGCGGATGCTGGCGACGAAGAAGTTGTCGCAACTCTTGTGAGCAATAAGGGCGCAAAGATCAAAGAAGCGACTTTTGGCAAGGTGCTCGATAAGTTTAGTGATAGCGATGCTGTTAAAGCGCCGCTTGCGATGCGCGGTGAGCTGCCGATTGGCGTTGCTGAGCGTTTGGTGACGCTGGTGTCTGAGCAGCTGCGCGACCATATCATGACCCACCATGAAATTTCCCCGTCTATGGCGAGTGATCTGCTGATGGAGAGCCGGGAAAAGGCTACAGTTTCGCTTCTTGAAGGTGGCCAGAAGTCGACGACCGTTCAGGAGTTGGTGGACCAGCTGTTCGATAACGGCCGCTTGACGCCGACCCTGATGCTGCGTGCGCTCTGCATGGGGGACACGACATTCTTTGAGGTGGCGCTTGCCAAGCGGGTTGGTATCCCTGTTGTGAACGCATACAAGCTTGTGCACGACAAGGGTGATCTCGGCCTCAAGCGCTTGTTTGAAGTGGCAAAAATGCCTGAACAGTTCCTGCCGATGGCACGTGCGGCCCTTGATGTGGCTGATGAGATGCTGGAAACCGGGGGGGATGACCGTCAACAGTTCCGTCAGTTGATGATTGAGCGCGTGCTGACGGCGGTTGAGGACGATGTTGATACAGAGAACCTTGACTATCTGATTGGTAAACTTCAGCGCCATGAAGGCAGCTCATCTGACGCTGCATAAGAGGCAAGTACAGTCATGAAAGGGAACGAGGCGCCCGAGGGCGCCTTTTTATTTGCCCATCACACGGGGTAGCCAAAGCGCGAGGTCAGGCCAGAGAAGAAGCACAATCAGGCCAAAGAGCTGAAGTAGCACAAACGGAATGATGCCGCGGTAGATATCAGCGAGCCGCACGCCATCAGGCGCTGCGCCTTTCATATAAAAAAGGGCGAAACCAAAAGGCGGTGTGAGGAAACTGGTTTGCAGGTTAACAGCCATAAGGATGGCGAACCATACCGTGACTGTGCCTGCCTCAGGAAGGTGGCTCCCAAAATCGAGCGCAGCAATAATGGGGGCAAACACCGGCAGGATGATGAGGGTGATCTCGATCCAGTCGAAAAAGAAGCCTAAGAGAAAGACCGCAAGCATAAGAACGGCAAGCACAAGCCACGGTGAAATACCGTTCTGGTTGATGGCTGAGAGGATAAGGTCATGCCCGCCAAGCAGCGCGAATACATATGAGAACGCCGTGGCACCCACAAACAAACCAAAAAGCATCGTGGTCGTTAGTGCCGACTTTTCCACCACATCCTTGAGTGTGACGAAGGTTAGCTTCCTATTGAGCGCAGCTAAAACTAACGCACCGGCGGCACCAACCCCACTCGCCTCCGTGGGGGTTGCGAACCCACCAAAAATAGAGCCAAGCACCAGGATGATCAGCAATATCGGCGGTACAAAACTGCGGAGTATGCGCATGAACGTGAGTTGGCCCGCTGCAGCGTCGGCACCCAGTGGCGGTGCAAGGTGAGGGGCCATGGCGGTGCGGCCAAATATATAGAGCATATATAGCGCCGCGAGAAACAGGCTCGGGCCGATCGCGGCCAGGAATAACCCGCCCGCAGATGTAGACAATAGATCTGCCATAACCACAAGCATGATAGATGGCGGCAGCAGGATGCCAAGCGTGCCGCTGGCGGCGATGGTGCCGGTGGCAAGGGCTTTATCATATCCCCGCTCAATCATCACCGGGAGAGCGAGAAGCGTCATCATCACGACGCTCGCGCCAATAATGCCGGTGGTTGCGGCGAGAATGACGCCTAAAACGGTGACAGAAAGCGCAAGGCCACCGGGCACGCGCCGTGTCATCAGTTGAAGGGTATACAGAAGCTCTTTGGCAACGCCGCTGCGCTCAAGCATTGTGCCCATGAAGATGAACATCGGGATAGCGACAAGGACCAGCTTATTGACCACCCCGCCAAAAATGCGGCTCACGACAAGGAAAAAGCTGTTGGGGTTTTCAATGCCCAGCCCCACTGCGATAAGCCAGAAGAGAAGCCCGACACCGCCAAGCACAAAAGCAACAGGAAACCCGCTAAAGAGCAGGGGAACGAGCGCGAGGAACATCAACACAGGCAATAGCTCAATGATCATTTCCATCAGCTTTCTCCCGCTTGTGCATGCGCGCGGCCAAACCCGGTTTGGTCGGCGAGTTTTTTTGCACCGAAGAGATAGATGATCGCATCGCAAAGGCGTGCGAGTGCTGCCAGCCCCAGGAGAGCAAAACCAAAGGGTATGAAAGCCTTGATGATCCAGCGTTCGCTGAGGCCGGTGGGCGACGCCGATGCTTCATTGTAGGTAAGGCTATAGCTTACATAATCCATCCCAAACATCAGGATGGCCGCAACATAGGGAAGGAGGAAGATCAAGCAGCCCCATAGCTCGATCCAGGCACGCGTGCGTGCGCTCGCCCGGTCGCTTATCAACTCGATGCGTACATGTGCGTTGCGGCTGAACGCCCAGCCAAGGCAGGTTAGGAACAAGGCGCCGTGCAGGTGCCACTCCAGCTCTTGCAGCTTGGTGGAGCCGATCACAAACCATCTGCGCAAGGTAACGTCAGTGATAATGATGAGCATCAGAGCGACAATTGCCCATGCGCCGACCCGGCCCAAAAATGCCACCAGACGTTCAGCGCCACGCGCGAAAGTGAAGAGTGCTTGCACGGCTAGTCCTTCAGATAGCCGCGGTCAGCCCACGCCTTGTATTTCTCGCGAAAAGCTTCAAGCGAATGCCATACACGGGCAAACTCCGGGTCTTTTTCCGCGAGGTCTGTGACCACACGGCCCCAGGCTCCTTCAAGTTCATCAAGAATTTCGGGTGACCATGTGTGAATATTGACGCCTTTGGCTTCAAGCGCGGCCATGGCGTCTGCCTGTAAGGCTTCACCTTCGGAGATGCCATAGCGAATATTGGCGGCGCATGTCGCCTCTACCTGCGCCTGTTGTGTTTCGCTCAGGCTATTCCAGGCGTCTAGGTTGATCATCAGCTCAAAGAAGGTGGACTGCTGATGCCAGCCGGGGAAATAGTAGTGCTTCGCGACCTCATAAAAGCCCATGCGGTAATCAACTGCTGGCATTGCATATTCCGTCGCGTCGATGGTGCCAAGTTCAAGCGCTTGGTATATCTCACCCCCAGCAATAAGTTGGGGGGCTGCACCAACTTCTTCCATCACCTTGGCGCCAAGGCCAAAAAACCGAATCTTCAGGCCCTTAAGGTCATCAACGCTGTTGATTTCCTTCTTGAACCAGCCAGATGCCTCAGGCGGGGTCATGCCGCAAATGATGCCGTGGATATTATGTTTGTGGTAAGTCTCTTCAAACAGCTCCTTACCGCCGCCATAGTCGAACCACGCCAGATATTCAGGCGCGGATGGCCCGAATGGCACGCTTGAAAAAAGCTGGAGCGCCGGGTCTTTCCCAGCCCAGTAACCGGGGGTGGACCACCCGGCTTCAACAGCGCCGTAGCTGACGGCATCAAATGTCTCAAAAGGCGGGGCCAGAACGCCGGGTTCATAAAACTTGAGCTTAACCGAGCCGCCGGAGATTTTGGCAACCTCGGTCTCCAGCCGCTTACCCAAAGTGCCCAATTGAATGAGCGTGGAGGGATAGGTGCTGGTCATCCGCCACTCGACAGGCTCACCAACCTGATGAGTGTTTTGGGCGTCCGTGTTTTCGTTTGAACAGGCTGCCAGCATACATAACGATGCTACGGCAGCGGCGTTGACCGGTCGCATGAGCTTCCCCCCTCGTTGCGTCCTACCCGAGACTATTGTCAGCTGAACTTCTTCAGTGCCTGACCTAGCAGGATGTATAGCTTGCCCATGTCGGAAGATACAAGTGTCACCGAAAGGGCGCTGCCCCGGTCCCCCATCATCGCGCGTTCCATCATGCCTTCAAAATCACGGCAGTAACGCGCAACCGCTTCCCTGAACTCAGAGTCTGTCTGGAACTTGTCGGCAATGGCCTTTTTCGTCTTGCGGTCCGCATTTCTGACCGAACGCCGCATAAACACAGACCGATCACCAGACAAATAGGCCTCCCACACATCGTCGGGCAGGTCATGAGAGAGGGCTTTGTTGATATCGATAGAGGTCGATTGCAGGCTTTCCATGAGAAGCTGTGACGTGCGCGCAAAATCATTTTTTGTGGCACCGGCAATGCGCTTTTCAATCTCTGATGTTTTTTCAATGAAATGCTCGGCCCGCTGCGCCACCTTCTCGGCTTCGTTCCCGATCCGCATGGCGAGGAGTGCGCTTTCTTTTTCGGCCTGGTCTGCCGTTTCTTGATATTCCTTTAGTACACGGGCGAGGGTGCTTTGCATTTCTTCCTGCAAGAATGTGATGCGCTCGGCCGCACGGTTGGCAATATCGTCCATGCTTGCGGTCAGCTCGTTCCGTGTGTCCTCAACTGCGCGCTTCATATCGCCCTGCGCACGCTCTGTCTGATCCATCAGCGACTGGCTGGCAGCGTCGAGCCTTGTGGCCGCTTCCATGGAGCCGAGCGCGAAGTTCTCAACCTCTTTGCTCATGCTGTCAGAGGCCTGATTGAGCTTCTTGATCACTTCTTCTGTGTCATGGCCGATACGGTCACGCTCGCCGGCAAAGGCGTCGGCGGCGGAACCAAGAGCCTCGCGGGACTCCGCCAACTCGCTTCTGAGGGCCGAGGTTTTTTCAGAAAGCGCGTCTGATGCGCCTTCCAGTTCTTCGCGGGTTCCTTTGCCTGCGCTCTTCATCTCATCCATCAAGGAGACCAACTCACCAGACCGGCCTGCGATATCTTCTTGTGCAAGTGAGGCTGTGTCCTGAAGCGCTCGGCTCTGGTCACGGAAACGCTCTGCCGCTTCAATTACCCGGTCAGCCGCTTCCGTTGACGCGTCATTGAGGGCATCGCGCTGGGAGGTGAGGTCTTCCTCAAGCCGGGCCAGCTTCATGCGCGTTTCGTTCAGTACGCTTGATAGTACGCCGGTTTGCAGGCTCATTTGTTCCCGCACGTTCGCGAGCTCTTCGTTTGCGCCACCTGCTTTCTCTGCCAGTTCTTCCGCGCTTTCGCCCATCTCCTTCGTGAGGCTCGCGGCCTTGTTGCTCAGCTTGTCAGCGGTTTCGCTGAGGGCAGCGCCACTTTCTTCACCGGCACGAGCAAGCTCTTCCAGCTGTTCTTCAACACCTGCGCGAAGCTGGCGGATATGCTGTAGTGTGCGCTCTGCCGCGTCTTCCGCTTTTGATACGGCTTCATCACCATGGCCGGATATCGCTGCCATGGTAGCTTCAAGCGCGTGCCGTGCCCGCTCAAGCCCTTCACCGAGTACACGGTCAACCTGTTCTGCATGTTCCAGCACCGCTTTGCCTGTAGCTTCGGTGGTCTCCAGCGTTTTCTGGTTAACCTGCTCGCTCGTGGAAAGGGCTGCCGCACAGTGATCCTCAAGCGACTTGCCGGCTTCTTCGAGCAGGTTTTTGGCCCGTTCCACGGTTTCAATCGCCTGTGAGGACATGGCCTGTGTGCGCTCAGCGAAGATGCTGGATACTTCATTCGTACGCTCAAGTGCCTCGGTGGCTGCTGTATGCACTTCACCGACATGGCTTTTGAGTGTCTGCTCGATTTTTGCCGACTCTTGCGCGGCCAGTTGTGCCAGTTCAGCGAGCACAGTGGCCTGGGTCTGCATATGCTCAGATAGCTCTGCCGAGCGGCCCTCAAGGCCTTCAACGTCATGACGGAAGCGGTCCATGCCGGACAGGACGTTTTCCGTCACCGACTGCAGGCGCAACTCAACATCAACAACAATATCCTGCACTTCGCCCGCTTTTTTACCTACGTGTTGGCTGGCTTTGCCGAGCCGTGCTTCCATGGCTTCGGTCGCGCCCGCAAGGGCATCAAGGCTTGTATCTATTTTGCCGCGCGCGGTGTCGGCGGTGCCCGCCGCATGTTCGCCAGCGCCTTCAAGCCGTGCGGCCATTGTGCTGACCATGATCTCGAGGTTGTTGAAGCGGTCCTCAATCTCTTTTGTGGTTTCTCCCATAGATTGCCGCTCACGTTCCAGCAGGTCGCGAATTGAGGATGTACGGGCCTCCGTGTCTGCGGTCGCGGAGAAGAGGTTGCTGATCTGTTCCTGAAAGCGTTTTTCCAGATTGTTAATTCTATCAGATGCTAAATCTGCAACAGCTTCAATATTTTGAAGCTCTTTCTTCAGTGTTTTGTTTAATTGCCCCAGGCGCTGTTCAGCGACTTCAACTGGCGCCACTGCTTTATGGAGGCTTTGCGCCATGGCGAGGCGACGTTCAAGGAGCGGGTCTGTGCGTTGGAAGGCGAGTGCCACCAACCAGAAGATTGCGATTGGCGTAGTCAGACCACCGATAAAACTTGAGAGCGCGGTTGCAGATGCCTGAATTTCAACTAGCGCTGATGTTGACCATAGATAATATCCAGCACCGGAAAGCCACAAAACTGTGAAAGAACTCGCAAGGATGAAGGGAAGCATGCGCCGTGTGTTTCGGGCGGCAACGGCCTTGCGTTCAGCTTCATCCGGCTTGCTGGTTTCTGTGGTTTGTTTCACATCATCTTCCTGCTCAGGTTCAGGAAAATTCATTTCCGCTTTTGACATTGTGCCCTCAATGGTCTTCCCCGCGCGCGCTTTGCGCCTTGTGTTACAGTTTATGATTACATGCCGTCCGTCAATGGCTTGAACGGAGGTTTTTACGTGATGGCTGGTATTTTGTTACGAAGTTATGGCATCATTGAGGACGGGAAGAGGTTTCACGTTTTTCAGGAAGGGCTGCCATGGCCAATTTGACAATCGTGAAGACCGCGGGGGCAGTAAAGCCAAGTGTGGCGCAGCGGCGTTACCTTGAACGTGGTCTGAATGAGCCTGGGGGAAAGTTGCCGCTCTTTGATCGGCACGGCCAACGTATCAATGACCAGACAGTTCGTGCATGTCTGTCGAACGGCTGGTGTGAGCCCTGGCGTCGCAACCCCATCAAGCCAGATTGGCTGGTCTGTAAGCTCACAAGCGCGGGGCGCAAGGTGCTGGAGGCATGATGGGGGCACCACAATCTAACTGGAATGAGGATGTAGTGCTTGACCCGGATCACCTGCGGGGTTTCTCAGGCGGGGACCGCGATTTTGAGGCGCAGATACTTGCAGTGTTTGCCGACAAAGCGCCGGGGTATCTTGCTGACCTCTCCAGTGCTGGCGAGACAGACTGGCGATCAAATGCTCACAAGCTTAAAGGCGCAGCACGTAGCATCGGTGCATGGCGGCTCGCGCGGGAGGCGGAACGCGCAGAACACCAAGACGGCATCCATGAGGATGATACGCTGAAAACACGAGTGTTGCAGGAGCTGGATAGTCGCCTGCAACAGCTTTTGGACACCATTAAAAATCGCTAACGATGTGCATGTGAAATTGAAATGATTGACCGCGCGTAAAGTCAAGCGTTACAAGGAAATCAAAGGTTTATGAGAAGCCGGAGCTGTAGGGCCACTATATGAGCGATTATGATTTCGACCGGGTAAATGTTCTGTTGGCAGAGGATAGCCCCTTTATCCGTTCATTGCTTGTCAACTCCCTCAAGGTTCTTGGTGTGGGCAATGTCTTCGCGGTTGAGCACGGTGGTGACGCTATACACTTCCTGCAGCGGGTGAAAAATGAGCCCATGCGGGTTGGCGTGCAGCAGATTGATATCGTGATATCGAACTGGGACATGCACCCCATCGACGGCATGATGTTCCTGCGCTGGGTGCGGCGCCATAAGGACAGCCCGGACCGCTTTGTGCCTTTTGTGATGATCACAAGCTATACGGAACCAGAGCGCGTGCTTCAGGCTCGTGAAATGGGTGTGACCGATATGCTGGCCAAACCCTTCACCATCAAAAATATCGGTGAAAAACTGATCTCAATCATCGAGCGGCCGCGTCAGTTCGTGCATACCAAGGACTTTTTTGGCCCAGACCGCAGACGACAGAAACTGGATCATGGCGGCCCTGAACGCAGGGTATTGACCGACAAGAGCGAAGGCGTGGAGATTATCCGTGGATAAAAAACAGGTTATCGTACGCTTCTACCGCTTCAAGAACCGCCTCAAGGAAAAGACGGCAGGTTTGGCGCCGGGCAAAGTAAGCATTTCACCTGAAGCGCTGGAGGCCGCCGAGAAGGCCCTGACAAAGATGTCAGAAGACTACCCTGACTGGGTGTCCGGCCTTATTGTGAAACTTCAGGAACAACATGGCCGCTGTGTAGACACGCCGGAAAGTCGCCGCGATTGTTTCGAGGAAATTCATCGTATCGCCCACGATATGAAGGGGCAGGGCGGGACGTTTGGCTACCCATTGATCACGACCTTCGCAGACTCGCTTTACGGCTTTACCTACAAGCGCGATGAAATATCGGACGGGCAGGTTGAGTTGATCAAGGCGCATCTTGATGCAATGCGGGCGGTTATTCGCGGCAGGGTTAGCGGCACCGGCGGTGAAATTGGCGAAAAGCTAACGGACAGCTTGAACGACGCTATCCAGAAATACAGCGCCTAACCCGCGAGTTAGTCTACGTACTAAAAAGGGGACCGCTTGGTCCCCTTTGTGCGTTCTGAAGAGCAGAACTATTCCGCCGCGGCCCGTTCGCGCAGGCCCAGCGCGTGGTCCATGATATGAAAGACCACATTCTGTTCCATGGTGCCGCGTACCAGATGAGCCCAGGGCCCGATACCAAACAGCGCCACATCTTCACCGCCGTGCGTTTCGCTTGAGCGCGGGATGAGCGACTGTTGCAGGAATTTGGGGTCTGTGGTGATCTCGTCCGTAAGCACCGGACGGTCACCAGGTACAGCACCGGGGCCATTGTTGTACCCCAGCGTGGTGTATGGCTTGCCGTCACCCATCAGTGATACTTCACCCGTTACAGGCTCCTTCACGATGCCGAAGATCGGGTTGCCGCGCTGCGGGTACCCAGCCATGGTGAACACGTGGCTGTGGTCTGCGGTTACAAGGATGAGCGTTTCATCCAGGTCAACCATTTCCACGGCTTTGCGCACCGCTGCAGACAACGCAACAGCGTCATTAAGCGCGTTATAAGCACTGCCGCCGTGGTGACCATGGTCAATCCGGCCGCCTTCAACCATCAGGTAGAAGCCGTTTTCGTTTTTGCTAAGCATATTGATGGCGGTTTCCGTCATCTCTGCCAGTTCAGGCTGCTCAGCGCTATGGTCTGCGTGGAAATCCATATGAGAGCTACTAAAAAGCCCAAGCAGGCGATCTGTCGAGCCAAGGTCAACATTCCTCAGTTCCTCTGCCGTTTCCACATAACGGGCATTCTCTGCCGTTTTGGTCCATTCGGCGGTGATATCGCGGCCATCGGTGCGTTTGCCCTTTTTGTCACCTTCAGGCACAAAATTGCGGCGACCACCACCGAGGGCTACTTCGAGGCCATCACCCATCATCGGGTCCAGAATCTGTTGTGCTATATCGCGGCACCCGGCGGCTTTGGCGTCATCGGGTACTTCGCTATCGGCTTCCCAGTCCCGCATGGGGCTGTGTGCATATACGGCGGCTGGTGTGGCGTGGGTGAGGCGCGCGGTGCTCACAATGCCTGTGCTCATGCCTACCTTCTCAGCGTAATATGCAAGTGGGGTAACTGCTGTGAATGTGTCGGCTGCACATTCTTTCTGGTTCTGGGTTGGCGGTGTGTTGATAACGCCGATACGGGTTTTCATGCCTGTGTTTAGGGCCGATGCTGTGCCAGCAGAGTCAGCGACCTGAGCGTCCACGTTGTAAGTTTTGACCAGCGCGGTGTAGGGGAAGCGCTCAAAGCTCAGGTAGTTTTCTTCACCGCTTTCACCGCGAAGCTGGCCTTCCAGGATGCGCGCGGCCGTTAGGGTTGAAATACCCATGCCGTCGCCCACAAACAGGATAACATTTTTGGCGCGCTTTTCGTTGACCTTAACGGCGACGCGGTCAGCGATGGCTTTCTCACCATCTTTGAGCCAGCTTTCTTTCGTGCCGATTGTATCTGTCTCTGCGGCCAGTGTGGCGCCGCTCAGCGCAGCTGCGAGTATAAAGCTGCTGATTACACCGATTTTCATCAGTCTCCCCTTTCAAAGGATAGTCGTTTGTATTGGGCGCCAATAGGCTCAAGCTTTAGCAAAGTATTCCGCTTTAATAAAAGGGGATTTTGACGGATTGGAGTCATTGCCGCCAATTGTGTGCTTTTTCGCGACAATATACCGCGCGCGCATGAGAAATGCGGTTCAGGATATATGACTTACGATCATAAGTTTAGCGACGGGCCGCATATGGCACACGCTTTGTCGCATCACCCCTCAAAAAAAATCAACAGCTTCATATGTTTGAAGGGTCAGCAGGAAAAACTGCGGCAACAACAAAAATATACACACACAGCGACATAGCGAGGAGAATTTCCATGAATAAGAATTTTGCAAAAGGTCTGATGGTAGCGGCGTCTCTTGGTGCCATGACATTTGGCGCGGCTGCGCAAGCGGGTGAAAGCGATGGCTTGAAGGCCTGGTCTAAAGCTGCAGGCGCGTCCGTTGACGCGGAAATGAAGTATCCGGCCATGGCTGTCCGCCAGAATGCGGAGGGTTTTGCCAGCTTCCGTGTAACCATTGATCGCAACGGGAATGTTGTGGACACGGACAACGTGGTGACAGCAAAAAATGGCCTTATCAATGCGGCGGCCCGCCGTGTGGTGAAAAATGCTGAATTTCCCGCACTGCCGTCTGACTATCGCGGCGAGAAGCTGAGCTTTGCATTGCACCTCAACTACGCCATTGCCGCGTCAGGCGATGAAGAGCGCGCACTGAAACGCGATGCGCGTGTGACCGGCCGTGAAATCGCCCGTGCGCGCGGCCCGGTAAGCGCCAGCATTGAAATATTGGATGCCAATGCAGACTAAGTTTCTATCCTAGAATGACAAAGAAGCCCCGGAGTACACACTTCGGGGCTTTTGTTTGTGCCTCATCTACCCCAGAAAGGCATTGGCGCGCGCCTGCCAATCGGCGGATGTGTCGCCAGCATGTGCAAGTAGAATGCAGACCCAGAACAGCATATACCCTTGTATGGCACGGCTTATGCGCTCACCATCGCCAAGCGAGGTCAGCACACCGAGGTTGAGAAGATTGACCCGAGCCTCCGTGTGGAACTGTTCATCAAACCCTTCAATATTGAAGCCTGTGGTGAAGAAGCTCATGGCGCTAAATTCGCCAGGTTCAGCCTTCAATAGCTCCTGGAAAAGACCGAGAAGGCGGATGGTTTCCCTGTCACCTGCCTCATAGCATAGCACCGCCATATTCCAGCGATCGGTCAGCGATGGTTTTTCGATCATGTCAAAGCAGGCTTTGTAGCCTTCAATGGCGTTTTTCGGGAATTTTTGCAGTGCCTCATGTTCACCGTACAGGTTCGCGAGATTTTCAGGGGTTACCATGGCCGTGTAACACTTCAGGTGCGGTAGCAGCGCACTTTCAAACTGCATATCCATTTGAGCGGCGGCTATGGGCAAATCGAGAAGCGAGGTGATTTGCTTTTCTGGCCTGTTGGAGTGGAACATGGCGAGGGCACGGGTGGCGGAGGCAGTTTCCTGTGGCAGCCGGTTTAGCTTTCCACCTTTTGTTTGTACTGTTTCCTGTACAGTTTGCAAAAGCTTCAGGTAGAGCATTTCATAGGAATATTCACTCTCAAGCCGCGCCTTGCCCGCAGATGCGACCGCAGAAAGCCTGTCTGGGTTTTCAAGAAGCGCCAGCGCTTTTGCTTCAAAAGATGCCTCATCGAAGAGGATGATCTCTTCATCTTCCTTGAAGTAGGAACCTATTTTCTGGTCACCGGTTGCGTATTGGGCGTCGATCTGCATTACCACTGCGCCCGCATTCATCGCTTCACAAAGCCGGTAGTTGTACGGGCCGTGCAGGCCAACGGCGTTGAGTACAATTTTGCTGCGCTGTAAATAGCCCAGATAATCGGCTCGGCTCAGGCCATGCTGAATCTCAAGGCGATATTTGTCGCCATGCTTTTCTTTGAATGCTTGAAAGGCTTCATGAACTTTTGCCCGGTATTGCCCATAAATTGGTGTGTAAGTGCCATCAAAGGTGAGGAGAATATCAATTTCGCGCTCCGCGCTTGCGGCCCCTGCAGGGATGAAATGATGGAATGATCCCCAGTTTACACCAAACGGCAGATCGAAGATTTCTTTCTGTGGGAGTGTGGACCTGAAAATCTCGGCGTAGGTGGTTGAGAGCGGGCATATGGCATCATAGCTGTAGGCGAGGTTATGGAGTTCGACCGCCCGGTGGTGATGGCAGAATCCAGCAACTGTCATAAAGGGCAGGGATGCGAGGCCGCGGGGTGTTGTTGAACCACCGCATGCCTGTGGATCCCAATAGATATCAGGCTGGAAACCGAGGGGCAGCTTGTTTACAGCGTCGTCCATCGTATCTGTGATGATGTTGAACGGAATACGATCAGGGCGTTCGTCTTTTGCGTCGGTCGAGAGAGAGGCAACATCTGCTACGCGCAGGAGCGGCATGGTATGAAAATTTGGGTAAATACTGCCGTTAATAAGGCCCAGCAGCACCTTCGGGCGCGGTATTGCCATCAACACAGCGTTCTGAACCCGGAAGCTGTTGCGTTGACAGAGGAAAGCAGCGTCGTGCTGAAGAGTGGGGGCGAGTTCCTCGTAGGCAGCCTCAACCTCCTGAACCGCAGCATTATCAGCTGCAGCAGCCTCCATAGCCTTGAGGTTTTCAAGAGTTTCGGTTGTGCTTGCCATTATATGCCCCAGTCTCAAATGATCAGTTCATTCAAGACTATAAAGGGGGCAGGGTTTACCGCAACGCCTTTATCGCACTTTCTATACCACCGATGGTGAGCGGGAACATGCGGTCTTCCATCAGGGTCTTCATAATCTGGATAGAGTGGGAATAATCCCAATGCGTGTCAGGGATTGGATTCAGCCACACCGCCTTTTGGTAGATATCTGTCATGCGCTTCATCCAGACCTCACCGGATTCCTCGTTCCAGTGCTCGACCGACCCGCCGGGGTATGTAATCTCATAGGGGCTCATGGACGCATCTCCGATGAAGATCACTTTATAGTCGTGCGGGAAGGTGTGCATCAGGTCCATGGTTGGAGTGGTGTTGTTGAAACGGCGGCTGTTATCCTTCCAAACCCGTTCATAGAGGCAGTTGTGGAAATAGAAAAATTCGAGATGCTTGAACTCGGTTCGCGCGGCGGAAAACAGTTCTTCACACACCTTGATATGTGGGTCCATTGAACCACCAACGTCCAGAAACAGTAATATTTTCACGGCGTTATGCCGTTCGGGCACCATCTTGATATCAAGGAAGCCATTATGGGCTGTAGCCTTGATTGTGCCGTCCAGGTCAAGCTCGGTTGCTTCACCCTCACGTGCGAACTGCCGCAGTTTCCTGAGGGCTACCTTGATGTTACGGGTGCCAAGCTCTACCGTATCATCAAGATTGCGGTATTCGCGTTTATCCCAAACCTTGATGGCGCGGCCGTGTCGGCCTTCTTTCTGGCCAATGCGAACACCTTCGGGGTTGTAGCCGTAGGCGCCAAACGGGCTTGTGCCAGCGGTTCCAACCCACTTGTTACCGCCCTGATGGCGCGCTTCCTGTTCCTCAAGGCGTTTCTTGAGCGTTTCCATGATCTCATCCCATGAGCCGAGGGAGTTGATCTTGTCCATCTCTTCCTTGCTCAGGTAGAGCTCTGCCATCTTGCGGAGCCATTCTTCGGGGATATCGACCGTTTCCTCACCGATGAATTCAATACCCTCGAAAACCTTGCCAAAAACACGGTCGAACTTGTCCAGGTTCTTTTCGTCTTTCACAAAAGCAGAACGAGACAGAAAATAGAAATCATCAACACTGCAGTTGGCGCAGCCTGCCTGCATGGCCTCCATCAGCATCAGGTATTCCTTGATGCTGACCGGGACGCCGCCATCTTTCAGGCTGTAGAAAAAATCGGTGAACATGGCGCTTTTAGCTCGACTGCCGGCGGTTCATAAAGGCGAGACGTTCAAAAAGGTGCACGTCCTGCTCATTTTTGAGAAGCGCGCCGTGAAGCGGCGGAATAAGCTTGCTGGGGTCTTTTGACTTCAGCACGTCAAGTGGCAGGTCCTCTGCCATCAGAAGTTTGAGCCAGTCAAGAAGTTCGCTGGTAGACGGCTTTTTCTTCAGTCCCGGCACCTCACGCATATCAAAGAAAATGCTGAGCGCTTCGCGGACCAAAGTTTGCTGGATATCAGGGTAGTGGACCTTGATGATATCTTTCATCGTATCCTTGTCAGGGAACTTGATGAAGTGGAAGAAACAGCGGCGCAAGAAGGCGTCGGGCAGTTCTTTTTCATTGTTTGACGTGATGATCACAATAGGGCGGTTTTTTGCCTTGATGGTTTCGCCCGTCTCGTAAACGTGAAACTCCATCCGGTCGAGCTCGAGCAGCAGATCGTTTGGGAACTCAATATCCGCCTTGTCGATCTCATCAATAAGCAGGACAGGGGTCTCGCCGCTTTCAAACGCTTCCCAGAGCTTACCGCGTTTGATGTAGTTCTTGATGTCTTTAACTTTTTCGTCGCCGAGCTGGCTGTCGCGCAGGCGGGAGACCGCGTCATACTCATAAAGACCCTGTTGGGCTTTGGTAGTGGATTTTATATGCCATTCAATGAGCTTGAGGCCGAAGGCGTCCGCCACTTCCTGCGCCAGCACAGTTTTCCCTGTGCCGGGTTCACCTTTGATGAGAAGAGGGCGCCTGAGTGTCGCGGCCGCGTTAACCGCAATTTTAAGGTCGTCTGTGGCGACGTAATTCTCGGTGCCTGCAAACTTCATGGGGTAAATCTCCGAAACTCTGATCAATAGTGAGCGTTATATAATTCTGTCTGTTAGCTAGCGCGTGAGAAAAAAATGTCCAGCGATAAAACCGGATGATGCCTATACTGATATAAACACAAAAAACCCGTTCCGTGCGGGCTTCTCCCACGCACAGATACAGGTGAAAATAATCTAAACAGCGAAGATTTGGTACTTCGCTATACGCTGTTAAGCACCAAACCTAAGCTTCATCATCTACCGTGAGCCCTGCTACCTCGCGGTAGTAGGACAGAAACTCGAGAATGCTTTCAGGCGGGAACTGTTTGATCACTTCCCCAGATTCATTGTCGATATTCAGATAGACAAAACGTCCTGTTTCATCATCACGGTCAATACGCAGTCGGGTATTCGGTATCTGTTCATTCTCGGGAATAAACTGCTCAAGTGCCTTGGCTGCCTTCTCTAAAGGTGAGCCTGCGGCAACATTTTGTTCCGTACCCTTGCTTTGAGTTAGTACTTCTGCGGAGGGTGCCCCGCTTTTTTCTGGTCCCGAAGAGGCAGAAAAGCGATCGACACCCGCAGATGCAGAAGTACTAGCGCGCGCTGAACGCAGGTCTACGACCTGTGCACTGCTGCTTGTATTTCCTATCTCGGTCATCGGTTCACTCCGTGCGAAGATATTGCTTCACTATTGCCTAGACGTACTCTTCGTTAAAGGGCGGGTGAGCCCCGTTGAGGCTCACCCGAATACCTATTAACGGAAGAGGCCAAGTACTGTCGAAGGCGCCTGGTTGGCGATCGAAAGTGCTTGCAAGCCAAGTTGCTGCTTAACCTGCAGAGCTTGCAGATTTGCAGATTCTTTGGCCAGGTCGGCATCCACGAGGTTACCGATACCCACTTCGATAGTGTCAGAAAGTTTGTCCACAAACGAACGTTGCAGTTCGATACGCTTCGCGCCAGAACCAAGAGCAGACAGAGCATCGTTCACATTCGCAATTGAAGATTCAATTGCTGCCACAGCAGCAGACGCACCAGCGGATGTGCCGATGGACTGTGATGACGTGAGTGTAACGTTCGTGCCTGAAACAGAGAGATCCTGAGCAGCAATCGAAATCACGTTTGAACCGGTATCGTTGGTGATGGCAACAACGGATGAACCGCTGGAGCTAACAACGTTGGTACCGTTGAACTCAGCGTTCGATACGATCGAAGTGATCTGTGAACGAAGCTGGGTGAAGTCGTTGTTCAGGGACGTACGGCTTGCAGTATCAAGGCCGCTGTCTTTTGCAGCAACTGCCTTCTCTTTCAGTTCAATGAGAAGGTCAGATACAGCTTCACCCGCTGCAATTGCAACGTCGATGGTTGAAGTCGCGCGATCAAGTGAGGACTTAACAGCATTCAAACCAGCAACGTCACCACGCAGTTTTTGCGCGATAGCGAAGGTAGCAGCATCATCTTTTGCAGACGAAACTTTCAGACCCGTGTTAATCGAGCTCTGAGTAGTTTGAAGAGAGTTACTTGTCTTGGACAAGTTTTGCAGGGCAGCAAACGCACCTGCATTGGTGTTTACCGAAAAAGCCATTTTGCTTCTCCTTTTTGGAGTTTTTATCGGGCATTTTGCCCACGGGATCTTTTATCCCGAACTCATATATGCAAAAGATGGGCCAGATTATGGTTTTATTTACCTTATCTTAAGGTGTTGTTTTGTTGAGGTTTTTCACAAAAGAGCCAATGAGAGCGTGTGCGAAATTATAGGCAAAAATTGCCTATGGGGCAAAAAGTGTCCTCATCTGATGTGCTGGGTGGGAAAAAAATGCCGATCGAGCCGTGGCTCGACCGGCATGGGTTTTACTGAAATAGGCTGGTGACAGCCTGCGGGGCCTGATTGGCAATCGAAAGTGCCTGCAGGCCAAGCTGCTGTTTTACCTGCAGGGACTGCAAGTTTGCAGACGCTTTAGCCATGTCGGCATCAACCAGGTTACCGATACCAACCTCAACTGTGTCCTTCAGCTTGTTCACAAACTCTTTCTGCAATTCTAGACGACGTGCACCGGCGCCAAGGGATGAGAGAGAGGTGTTCACATTTGCGATGGAGGACTCGATCGAGCTCACAACAGACGCTGCGCCCGTGGCAGAGCCAATGGACTGGCTTGTTGTAAGGGTTACCACAGTGCCCGAAAGCGACAGGTTTTGTGCCGCAATGGTGAAGGTGGAGGAGCCGGTATCGTTGGTGATGGCGACAATGTCATCTCCGCCTGCAACAACAGCGTTGGTACCATTGAACTCCGCATTGTTGACGATGGAAGAAATCTGCGACCGAAGTTGCGTAAAGTCGTTGTTGAGGGAAGAGCGGCTTGCGGTATCGAGGCCACTGTCTTTCGCAGCAACAGCTTTTTCTTTCATTTCAATGAGGAGGTCAGAGACGGCTTCACCCGCAGAGATGGCAACATCAATTGTTGACAGTGCGCGGTCGATGGAGCCAACAGCCGCGCGGAAACCAGCCACATCCGCTCTCAGCGATTGTGCGATGGCAAATACAGCAGCGTTGTCCTTCGATGAAGACACCTTGTACCCCGTGTTAATTTCAGTCTGTACTCTTTCCAGACCGGTAGCAGTTTTGTTCAGGTTTTGTAGCGCTGACAAAGCTGCAGCGTTCGTGTTTACGGAAAAAGTCATTGTCGTCTCCTTTCTGAGATATACGTACTGAGCCTTTCTGCTCTTGCCCGCATATGCGCAATCTATGTGCCAGACGTAACTATCTGATCAGAAAAGAGAAAATTCCTTTCGAAGGGTTTGGTGGTTATAGGTAGGGAAAAAAGTGTCGGCAATATATGCCGAGATGACACAATTGGTTCATGGGAGGCCGGGGGGTGTCACTGCCCGGAATATGGGCAACAAAAATGGGGCCCCGAGGGGCCCCAAAAGGTGAGTTCCTTTAAGGAACCACTTACCGGAAGAGTGAAAGTACTGTGCCGGGTGCCTGGTTGGCGATTGAAAGCGCCTGAAGGCCAAGTTGCTGCTTAACTTGCAAGGACTGCAGGTTAGCGCTTGTTTTAGCCAGGTCGGCGTCAACGAGGTTACCCACGCCAACTTCAATCGAGTCAGACAGCTTGTCTACGAACGAGCGCTGCAGTTCGATACGCTTCGCGCCTGAACCAAGAGCAGACAGAGCATCGTTCACGTTGGAGATTGAGGATTCAATCGCGCCTACAACAGCAGATGCTGCAGCGGCCGTGCCGATGGACTGAGTGCTGGTCAGTGTTACGTTGCTGCCGGATACAGAGAGATCCTGAGCTGCGATCGAAATCACGTTCGAACCAGTGTCGTTGGTGATCGCTACGATCGCGGAACCGCCTGTGTTCACAGCATTGGTGCCGTTGAACTCAGCGTTTGATACGATCGATGTGATCTGTGAACGAAGCTGTGTGAAGTCGTTGTTCAGAGACGTACGGCTTGCAGTGTCAAGGCCGCTATCTTTTGCCGCAACAGCTTTTTCTTTCAGTTCAATGAGAAGGTCAGAAACAGCTTCACCAGCCGCAATTGCAACGTCGATGGTTGAAGTCGCGCGGTCAAGAGAGCCCTTAACAGCGTTCAAGCCTGCTACGTCAGCACGCAGTTTTTGCGCGATAGCGAAGGTAGCAGCATCGTCTTTTGCAGAGGAAACCTTCAGGCCCGTGTTAATCTGGGTCTGAGTGGTGTTGAGTGCGTTGGTGGTTTTGTTGAGGTTTTGCAGGGCAGCAAACGCACCTGCGTTGGTGTTGACAGAAAATGCCATTTTAAGTTCTCCATTCTGAGAGTCTATTTGAGCCTTTTGCTCACGAAAGCCTTTTGCCTTCGCTTTAGCAGATGCAGGGGGTATGCCAATTTTCCTGAAGGTCGGCTAATTTTGCCTAATTGATTGTAAATTATCGGAAATTTTTACCGGTTTCTGGAAATGTGTGCCGGGTGTGCCGATGAAAGTATGGGGAAAAAATTGCCGAGTGGGCAGGAAGTGTCAGGTCGGGAGGGCAGTTTTTACCTAGGGGCGGCAAAAATTACAGGGTGGAGTTCACTGTGCCGGGCTGCGGGCTGGTTGGATTGTTTTCAGCCGCTTTTGCTTGCAGGCGTGCCTGATCTGCCAGGCCTTCCATGATGGTGCGGTTGATATTGATAAGGTCATCAACGGTCTCAGCGCCCCGCGCAACAGCAGAGGAATGTTTGGATACCCAGATAGACAGAGAGATAATGCCCGCGCGCAACTGGTCGGGCAGGCCGTTTCCTTTTGTGCCACAATCGGAGGATAGAACGGACCACATGCGCCGGTTCCAATCCAGCGCCTTCACAAGATCTGCACCCCTGAAGTTTTTATCCCGAGCCTCAATCAGCGCGTTTGTTACTTGTGCAAACAGGCGATACTCGATCTGGCTCGGGTTTTCGGAGGATTGTTGGGCCTTCTGATACGCTTGGTATGACATACTCTTTCCCGGTTAGGTTCCTGTTACTCACTGTCCCCCAAGGCGTTCCTGCTCAAACGCGATCAGCTTTTTACAGGTGATGAGTGCCCGATAATAATTACGGTCCATCACATCGCGGCTTATTTTAACACAGTTTTCAATCGCCGCAGGAGTGCTAATCGCATTCATGAACTCCGTCATGCGCAGAACGAACTCCTCATAGTACTTATCTGTCTCACCTTGCCCCATATACATTAACATAATCGGAAAATAGATCCGTTTAGCTGGGGTATCGACGTTTTCTTCCTGCATAATGTCTTTTTCACGCAGGATCGACGCCTTGTTGTGAACGATCAAAGTCGTCCGCCTATCGGCATTTGCAATTACCGCGCCATTTATCACCAGCCGCTCGTCGGGCTTCAATGAGAGCTTCAGCGCCATATGGTCCTCCCTAAAATACCAGCCTTTGTCGCGCCTGATCTGGCTGGTCCCGTTTAGATTCCTCTATATACCATAAGGACATCGTCGCGAATACGCTACAATAGGCGTTTGGCACCCCCCTTGCAAGCGTGCTGCAACAGGTGCACATTAACGTAACGTCCGGCAAACGCTTCTGCGATCGGGAGGATTTCTTGGCAGCAACCAAAAGAAAAGCGCGCAATACTGGCCCTCAGGCGAAATCCGCTGGGCCGGAAGTTTTCCCAAAGTCCAAGGCGCAAAAAGCAGGGTTCGCTGAAACCAATCTGTCTATCAAGGAAGTCAAGGCTGCGCTCAAGAATGGGCAGCAGCAC
The DNA here is from genome assembly GCF_048264555.1 of Kordiimonas sp. Classification (GTDB taxonomy): domain Bacteria; phylum Pseudomonadota; class Alphaproteobacteria; order Sphingomonadales; family Kordiimonadaceae; genus Kordiimonas. The sequence goes on along the minus strand of NZ_JBLXCX010000002.1, from coordinate 730,097 downwards.
GCGGCGAAGCAGGAATGGCCTGAAGCTGTAACCGAGCTTTTGAAAGCCTGGGAGGCGTTGCCTGAAGACCTGCATATCCTCACCATCCTCGCGCATGCACTCACGCAGCTTGGGGTGCGAGAGCAGGCGATCTACGTGCTTGAGCGCGCGCTTCACTACCATAAGCCGACACCCGATGTGTGTTCTGTTATCCAGCAACTGGCGCTGGATATGGGATTTGATGAGATCGCGGAGAAGCTTGGGCACCAGCTTGTGTCTATGGATCCAAAAACCGTCAAACACTATATCAACCTGTGCACAGCTCTGAACCGGCAGGAAAAATACGACGAAACCATCGAGATGGCGCAGCAGATGCTGCCCATGTTCCCGAATAGCTCGGATATGTGGAACGTTCTGGCGACGGCCGTAAAGTTTCGGGACGGCAAGGAAGCCTCCATCGTCTTTTATGAAGAGGCGCTGCGGCTCAACCCTAAAAACCACAAGGTATTGAGCAACATTGCTGACGCGATCGCGGATCAGGAAATCGCCCATCAGTATTTAGAGCGTGCGCTTGAGGTTGACCCCAATAACCCTGAGATTCAAATCGGGCATGCCTTCTATCTGTTCCGTACCGGGCAACTTGAAGAAGCATGGAAAAATTACGCCTCACGCCTCAGCTCACGGCGGGTACAGGCGCAGCAGATCACTTATACCCACCGGTTGCCAGAATGGGACGGCAAAACCTCCCTGAAGGATAAGGTCGTGCTGGCGGCGTGTGAGCAGGGCATTGGGGACGAAGTGATGTTTGGCCTCGCCTTGCGTGAAATTGAGCCGCACTGCAAGCAACTGGTTATTGGTGTGGACCGCCGCATGGTCGATATCTACCAGCGGGCATTTCCAGATGCCGTCGTGGGCGCCTACAGGGACGGTATGCTGCAAGGGTACCGCTACCGCGCTTTCCCGGAAATTGAAGGCAAAATCAAGCGTGGCGAATTGAGTGTGGACTATGCCATGCCCTTTGCCTCAATCCTTCAGCACTTCTGGCATAAAACAGCTGACATCAGCTTTCCCAAAAAGGGCTACCTGCGGGCAGACCCGGCCAAGAGCGATGAGTGGCGCAAGCGGGTGGATGCGCTAGGCCCTGGCCTTAAAGTTGGGGTGACTTGGCAAAGCGGGTCGGTCAAGGCCGCGCGCCAGTTCGGGTACCTGAAGCTCGATGATCTGGAGCCCATCCTTTCCGTGCCGGGCATCCAGTTTGTGAACATGCAGTATAGTGATGTCAGCAAGCAGGTTGAGGAATTCACGGCACGCACCGGGCTCAAGCTGCACCGCTTTGAGGATGTAAACCTGAAGGCTGATATTGATGCCAATCTTTCCATTATGGAGCATCTTGACCTGGTGATTGGCCCGGCCATGTCCACGCAGGTGTTTGCGGCCGCCATCAACCGGCCTGTCTGGTGGCTGACGCTCTATAAACCTTGGTGGAGCTTTGGGGCGGAAGAGGGCATTCCGTGGGCGCCGAACGGGCGGTATTTTTCACGCTTCCCGGATAAAGACTGGCGCCGCAATGTGGAAGATGTGGCCAGCGCACTCAAGGAATGGGCAGCCAGTCATGAAAAAGCGTAACATCAACAACAGAAAGGTTGGATGATATGCAGCCGCTTTTCATCTCGGAAGTTTCCAGCAATCACGCGCGGGATATGGACCGCTGCGTTGAGTTCATCAACCGCTCTGTCGCCATCGGGTGTGGCGCTGTGAAGTTTCAGCTTTTCAAGATTGATGAGCTATTCTCACCAGAAATTCTTGAGCGTAGCGCCACACACCGCGCCCGGCGGGAGTGGGAACTGCCGCTTGAATTCCTGCCTGAGCTGGCAAGTGCCTGCCATGACAGGCAGGCAGAGTTCTGCTGCACCCCATTTTACCTGAAGGCGGTGGAGGAGCTGGAACCCTATGTAGATTTCTACAAGGTCGCGTCCTACGAGCTGCCATGGCATGACCTGATTGCCGAGTGTGCACGCACGGGCAAACCTTTGGTGCTGTCAACGGGCATGGCAACGCTGGATGAGATCGGGGCAGCTGTGGATGTGTTCCATGGTGCCGGTGGTAAGGATTTAACGCTGCTCCACTGCGTGTCCGGCTACCCGACCCCGTTTGAAAACTGCAATCTTGCAGCGATTGAGACCATTCGTAACGCGTTTAATGTGCCCGTTGGCTGGTCAGACCATTCCCGCAACCCGGCGGTGGTGCGTCGTGCCGTAAGCCGCTGGGGCGCCACGACGGTTGAATTTCATATCGACCTTGATGAACAGGGTGCAGAGTACCAGACAGGCCACTGTTGGCTGCCGGAAGAGATTGAGCCCGTTATTACCGAATGCCACCAGGCCTATATCGCCGACGGCAACGGTATCAAGGCCCCAACACCCGCAGAAGAGACCGACCGGGAATGGCGGGCTGACCCGTCAGACGGCCTAAGACCTTTCCTGCACGTGAGGGAAACATGGCATCCCGCGTCTTGATCATTGTTGGCGCCCGGCTTAATTCAAGCAGGCTTCCCGGTAAACACCTGCTTGATCTGGCGGGCGAAAGCCTGATAACGCGCCTCAAGCCCCGCCTTGAAGCCGCATGGCCAGATGCGACGCTCGTTCTTGCAACCACATCAGATGACTATAACGCCCCGCTTGTCAGCGAGGCGGGCAGGGCAGGCTATGAGGTTTGCGCTTACGATGGCGACGTGAATGATCTTGTGGGCCGGGTGGATGCTGCCGTCAGGCACTATGATCCTGAAGTGGTTTGTTATATCTGTGGTGACTGCCCGCTTATCGAGCCAACAACACTTGGGAACATGATCGCGAGCGTTGCAGCTGGCGATGATATGGATGTCGCCAAATTGGACCTCGACCATGTTGGTGGGGAGACGATCCACGAAGGGTTTGCTGTTTATAGCCGCCAGTTTTGGGATGCGATTGTTGCTGCAAGCCAAGAGCCGTTTGAGCGAGAGCATGTTGGTGTTGTCTACGGCAGGCTCGGCAAGGTCAGCCCGCGCGCGGTTGCCATGGTGCCCGATGATCCGTTTTTCTCAACCCTCAAGCACCGTATCTCTGTTGATACACCGGCCGACTATGCCTTCATGGAGCGGGTATATGAGGATTGGTATCAAAACCATGAAGCAGATGAGATTGTTGATCTCAAGTGGGTGATGTCCCGCTTGAAGGAGGACCCAAGCCTGGGCGCGCTGAACGCGCATGTGCATCAGAAAGATATGCGGGAAAGCTCGAAACATATCTGCATGCTGGTGGACTGCCGCGAGGGCATTGGCCTTGGGCATCTATCGCGCTGCCGTACTGCGGCGGAAATCCTGCGTGACCGTATGGCCGCCAAGGTTTCTTTCCTGATGATCGGTGAAGCCACAGATGTGGTTGACCTGCAGTTTTTTGCGCATGAATGGCTGGACCATTGGAACGCGGCCGAGGTGGGCGACAAGCTGAAGACGCTCAAACCTGATCTTGTGTTCGCGGATTTTTCCTCCGCCCCTGAGGGTCTTGATGATGTGCTGGCGTGCTGCAAAGCCCTGGATGCCAAGGTGCTGGGCTTTGACCGTATGGTGGAGGTTGATGGGTTTGACGGCTATTATGTGCCGTCTTTTTATGTGCCGGAGCAGTGGCTTTCACGGCGTAACGGCAAGCTGGTTTTCGGCTGGGACTGTTATCTGTTGCCCAACATTCGGCGGCGGGAAAGTCACGCAAGTTCAATGAGCCGGATTGTTGTCCTTACGGGCAGCACGGATGTGTCCGGCGCGGGCGAATGGCTCCCGGCGATGATGGACGCGGCGGTGCCCGCTAGTGTTCAGCTCGAATGGGTGCAGGGCCCCCGGGCACCAGCGCCTCAACTTGAAAGCCTCGTGCATCACGATCGCTGGTCTGTTCTGCAAGCGCCTGATAATCTCTCGAGTAGGCTGCACCAGTATGATGGCGCTGTGACGCTTTTTGGCATGAGCTTTTTCGAATGTGTGGCTGCGGGCTTGCCCACGGTGGTGTTCGACCCCATCCATGCCCTGCAAAAAGAAGCGTGGCAGACCTTTGCGGCTTCAGGCCTCGCGCTTGCTGTGGACGGCGAGGACGGATTGCCTGACGCCATCAGCAAGCTGGCAGCCGGCTGGCAGCCGGCCAAGGATGCGCCGTCGCTGGTGGGTGGCAAGCGGGGAGAGCAGTTGCTTCAGTTCGTACGCAAGCAGCTTGCGGCCTAAACTGGGTCGATCCTTATCTTGATGGTGTCATAAACCCATTTTTCGCGCTCAATGGCGCTTTCGCGGTCATCAGAGGTCAGCACAAAGACGCCGAAACGTTGGCCGTGGCTGCGGGTTTCAGGCAGAATGTCGCCGGGTTTGTACCAGATCTCAAACTTGTGTATCCAGTCCTTCGCCGTGACCTCATCAACCCCTTCAACGGAATGAAAGCGTCCGGGCTCCGCAAAGAAATAGCGGTTTGAAACGGCCCTGTTCATGGTGGGGGTAAGCTCACCAAGGTCAACTGCTTCACCAAGTGCCATGCGGATCACGTTGCGCACATAATTCACCCCGGTACCAAGGGGCACGAGGCTTTCACAGAAATCCCCACCGGAGAGCCGGGCTGCAACCTCGATAATGGCGGGGCCGTCTTTTGTCAGCACCACATCGCCTTTCATCACACCATGATGGAGGCCGAGGGATTTTGCCGCCTTGAGAAGCATGGCTTCAATGCTGTCAAACGCATCCTGATGTTGGCTTGGCTGGATGCCGCCATTTTCCATGATCTGCGGCAGGAAACGCTCCAGCACATCATAGTTGCGGTCCGCATACCCGGGCGTGACGATCTTGCCGTCAACCATCAGGCTTTCCGTTGATATCTGCGGGCCTTCAAGGAAACTTTCAATCAGCACCTTGCCGTCAACCGCATAGGCGAAAGCACGGGCGAATAGCTCGTCGATATCCGCCTTGTCGGTGATAAGGCTCACGCCGCGGGAACCTGCCTCGCTCAGCGGTTTGATCACCAGCTTGCCGTATTGGTCAAAAGCCTCATGCACCTCATGCGCGCTTCCAACTAGCCGATAGTCGGGTATACGCACGCCGCCCCGCTTGAAAGCTTCTTTCATCTCATACTTATTGGTGGCGAGCTTTGCCGTTTCATGGGCGATATGCCATGTGCCCAGTTGCTCGGCCACTTCCGCCACGATATGCGGGATATCGCTGCCCATGGTGGCAACACCGTGGATGGGTTTTTCTTTGATAAAGTCGTCGAGAAAAGCCTTAAGCGTCGGAATGTCGCGTGTGGAGACAATGCCAAAATCGTCCGCGAGCGCGAGGGCCGGCGCGTCCGGGTTCATGTCCACGGCAAGCGTTGTGATGCCCATGGCTTTTGCCGTTTTGACCATGAAGGCCTGATCCTGACCGGCCCCAAGCACAAGAAGGCGCTTATGTGTGTTCGGCATCGTGGTTATTCCATCTCAACTGTTATGGTTTTACGGGCTTCAACAAGCAACTGGTCAAGCATTTCATGGTTGGCGGCATGGCCATAGATAAAGCCGATAACCGCGGTGTTGTCCTTGATGGCGTTCACGGTGAAGCCGGGCCCGCGCCGGACAACCACATCCGTGATGCCGGGCAGGGCGAGGGCGTTTTCAACACCTTGCACTTCCCTTAGGCGACCTGTGGTTTCGGGGAAAATAGCGGCCCAGCCCGCAATGCTCTTTGGTGCGCCATAGTGCTGTGTGATAGGCGGCTTCTCAGCCCCTAGCGCCATCATATAATCCCGGGCGGAGCAACTGCCGTAGGCATGCGGGGCGGAATAGGTGTTGGTTTCACCATGGAAACGCGGTGCGATTTCAAGAACCACGATCTCGTCTCTCGTCATGATGAAATCACCTTTCACCGGGCCGTGGTTTATGCCTGTAGCTTTTGCAGCGCGGGCGAGGGTGTCGAATATCTTCTCGCGGTCCGCCTCCGTCAAATCCTTTGGCGGTGTAACCATACCCAGCGGGTATCTAAGCGGCAGGGGCGAAAAGAAACGCTCAATCACCTCACAGCCATAAAAGTCACCATGCCAGAGAATGCCGTTCACATCGATGTGGCGACCGTCAACCCAGTGCTCAATAATGATGTCGCTGGAGTATTGCCGGGCGTGCTGAAGTGCTGCGGCAAGGTCTGCGGCGTCTTCAACAAAGGTAACCCCTCGGCTGCCGCTGCTGTCCTTGGGTTTAACGATAACCGGCAGGTGAGAGGCGGCGCTGTGTTCATCTGTCCGTTTGGGGACGGTAAGCCCGGCAGCGCGGAACTTTTCAAGTGCCCGGTCTTTACTGAGGCTGATATCAACCGCATCCGGTACGCAGTGGGGGATGCCTAGCGCTTCGGCAACATAGGCAGCAGACTTCAAGCCAAAGTCACCGCCCGCGTATACTTCAACAATGTCATAGTGCTCAAGCCAGACCTGCGCCTGTTCCAGAATTGCCTGGCCGTCAGTCCCATCCGCCTGATGGAAGGCGTCTGCGGTATCTTTCAGGTAGGCGTCCGCGCTGCTATCGGTCAGCAGAACCTTGAGGCCAGCGTCCTGCGCCCATGCCATGGTGTGCCGCTGCAGGACCGAGCCCCCGATCTGGATGATTGCTCGGCTCTTCATGCTGTTTCACCGCTTGTGTCGGTGCGGACAACAGAGGCCAGCCCTTCGGTTTTCGGGAAGGTGCATTCGGCGCGGGTGAGAAGCCCGATTTCCATGCTGAAAAAGTCAGCCCCCGGCCACATGGCGGGGAAAAGTTTGTCCACAATCTGGTCGCCACACAGGCCGGGGTTCACTTCAAAGAGCAGTGGTTCTTCCAACTCATTGAGGCGAAAGGAGAAAAATACAAAACCAGTGGTGCCCCAGCGGGCCAAAAGCTGCGCCACACTCGCGCCGCACATACGCCGCACTTTCGCGCACACTTTCGCCTCACTCGCCACACCTTGGCCGATGAACCGACCGCGCTCGTCCGGGGCTACAAGTTCAGCGAAATAGCCGTGCCATAACATCTTACCGTCGCGTGCAGCGACCGATATGCCAAATTCTTCCCCATTTACAAGGGGTTGGGCTACATACATCCGGTTGATGGAGGCCGCACACGCTTGTTTTATAGCCGTGTCGAGCTCTGCTAGCTCGCGCACGAGGAAGACATTCTCTTTCCCTTTAAGGGGTTGATCTGGCTTGATAATTACAGGCAGTGAGAGTGATGGTTTTTCGCTCTCTGGGTGTTGCATGGTCTCGATTGTGGGCACATTTTCTGCCCTGCATTGCTGGTACAGGGAATATTTGGAAAGCGCCGCTTCTGCCAGATCAGGGCCTTGGCCCGGCACCTGAAGGGCAGCCGCTAGTTTCGCTGCCGTAATATTCGCAGGCCCTGACGTTCTGGCGATAACGTGTTGTATTTTATGGTTATTTTCTTGCCAAGCGAGTGCTGCAGCGACCGCAGCGTCTGCATCATAGGTGCTGACCGCAAGACCTGCATCACACAGGTTTTCATCCGGGGAGCGATCGATCCCCAGCACAGAAAAACCGGCTTGCTGAGCGGCTTCAATCAGCCGTTTCTGCCCGGCACCGGTGCCAATGGATGCAATATAGGGTTTGCTCATTTTCCTATTGGTTTCAGCTCTTTAGGTCTGGCCACCTGGCGGTGATATTTTCGATCAGGCCCTTGCCATCAAGCTTATAGATGCGCTCCAGCTCATCATTCGCGCCGGGTTCAATAAACTTGCAGGGCAGGCCGTGGCGCATAAATTTGCCGTTGAAACCATTTTCCATCAGCATGGTGCCGATTTGCGAGCCAAGACCGCCATCCAGCACCGCTTCCTCAATCACCGCCACACGTGTGGCATTTCGAGTGATTTCCATAAGCTCTTGTTCAGGCAGGGGTTTTATCTGTCTGATGTTCACAAGTCTGGTGCGGGTACCGCGTGCGGTCATATAGTCCTGCACTTCCCTAGCCGCCGCAAACTTGTTGCCAACGGTAATAAGAACCAGATCATCCCCCTCACCAAACACTTCTGGTTTCAGGATATTTGCCTTGTCGTTTGACGAGTTGATGCCGAAGTCCGCGACCGGGCCATAAGGCATCATGATAAGCGTTGGACTCTTCAACTCGTCCAACGCCACGTCAATCATGGTTTGCAGCTCTGGCCCGTCTTTGGGGTAGAAAACCCTGAGGTTGGGAATAGAGCGCAAGAAGGCAATGTCATAAATGCCGTGGTGGGTTGGGTTATCGTACCCACTGAAACCGCTACGGGCAGAAAGGATCAGGGTCGGTACGTTCATGAAACAAACATCGTGAATGATCTGATCAAACGCTCTTTGCAGAAATGTCGACTGGTAGGCGATGACGGGTTTGGCACCGTCTAGCGCCATGCCAACGGTCATGGTCAGCGCGTGCTGTTCTTCCATGCCGGGGTCGAAACAGCGGTCGGGGTATTTCGCGAAAATGCCCGCAAGGCCGGTCGCATAGATGGTTGAGGGCGTGATGCAGGTGATTTTTTCGTCATTTTCCATGCGCCGCTCAAGCACCTGGGCTGCATAATCCGGATAGGTTTTCTGTGGTGCTGCATTTCCTTTCGCGGCCCCGGTTTCAGGGTCAAAGGGGAAGGAAAAATGCAGGCGAAACGGATGGTTATCTGCCGGTGCCCAGCCGTGCCCCTTGACCGTTTTGGCGTGCACAACAGGCATCGATTTCGCTTTTTTTGCTTCCTCAAGTGCGGCTGTCATCTCCGCAATATTGTGGCCGTCAACCGGGCCGATATAGGTGCAGCCGAGGCTTTCGAACAGTGCTTTGGCCTTGCCGTCAGTGGACTGCAGCGCTTCATGCACTGCCCCAAAACCGGGGCTGATGGCAAAACCATTGTCGTTTACGATCACAACAAGCTTGGTGTCTTCAACCGCCGCGTGGTTCAGGGCTTCAAGTGACGCGCCTTCCACAAGAGCAGAATCCCCCACAACTGCAACAACAGGGTCCGTGTTGCCCCTTAATTTCCGCGAAAGTGCCATGCCAAGACCGACAGAGATGGCCGTGCCCGCATGAGAGGCTTCAATGGGGTCATGCTCGCTTTCAAGGTGGGTGAGGAAGCGGCTCATACCGTCATATTTGTTGAGGGTAGGGAACAGATGCGCGCGCCCGGTCAACAGCTTGTGGGTATAACCCTGATGCCCGGTATCAAACAAAAATGGTACGTCAGGCGAGCGGAAACAGGCGTGCATCGCAATGGTCAGCTCAATAGTACCCAGGTTTGCGCCGATGTGCCCGCCGGTCTCACTGATGTTCTCGAGGAGGAACGACCTGACATCGGCCGCGAGCGCATCAAGGTCTGCAGCATCAAGGCTCTGCACATCTTTGGGGTCACGAATGGTCGCGAGAGGTGAGTTCATGATCTTATCCTAAATATTGCCCGCCATTGACGTTGATAACTTGCCCGGTGATGAAGGAAGCGGCGTCTGACGCCAGAAAAACGGCGGCATGCGCAACATCTTCCGGTGTTCCGATGCGCCCTATGGGCACTTGGTCGATCATGGCCTGTCTGTCGGTTTTTGTGGCCATGTGTTTCATCATGTCGGTTTCAATAAAGCCGGGAGCGAGGGCGTTTACCCTGACACCGTGGGGTGACAGCAACCGGCATAGCGATTTTGTAAGGGTCAGGAGCGCGCCTTTGCTGGCCGCATAGTGCGGTGCCTTGGGGCCACCAAACTGACCGCCAACCGAGCTCATGTTTATGATCGAGCCTTCGCCGCGCTCGATGAAATGGGGTGCCAGCGCCTGAACCAGAAAGAAGGGAGCCTTCAGGTTGGTGTCAAACATCTCGTCCCACTCGGATAGCGTGATATCCTGATAGGGCTTTTGCTCTAGTATACCAGCATTGTTCACCAAAATATCAACCTTACCACAGGCCTCAATCGCGCTGGATGCAAGCGCCTTGGCGCTTTCAGCATTGGCCGCATCGAACTGGAGCACGGGCGCGCCGCCGCATCTCTTGGCAACGCGGTCTGCGGCATCCTGGTTCTGGTGGTAGGTAATGACAGGGTGCCCGCCAGCCTGAAAGACAGCTTCAGCAATGGCGGCACCAATGCCCCGTGAGGACCCGGTAATTAACGCGACTTTTCCTTCCAGCGAAAACGAGGTAAGCATGTCTTGTGTAGTCCTGCTTGCAATACAAAGGCTTAGGGTTAGTTTGGTACGAGCTTATCAGTTGTGTCGGTGAAAGCAATAAATGTACCATTGTATTGATCGGCCCGGTTTAATTTGCGTATATGTTTCGGACGCGAAACGCATTGGAGTGAGCAATTGAAGCCAACGCTATATACAGCGTTCCATTTAAATCTCGCGTTTTCTTCCATCGAGGCATCACAGCGTGCGGATGTGGTGGAGAGATGCTACTGGCCCTTGCTCAGGCTGGCTCGCGAGGGCTACCCCATAGGCCTTGAGATGACAGGCTTTACGCTCCGTGTGATACGTGACCTTGACCCGGCGTGGGTGGATGAGGCAAGGGCGCTTTCTAAAGCAGGGCTGGTTGAGTTTATAGGTAGCGGTTATGCGCAGCTCATTGGCCCGCTCGTTCCACCTGAGGTGAATGAGTGGAACCTCAAGCTTGGGCAGGCAGATTTCGGGGAAATACTTGGTGAAACGCCAAAAATTGCACTGGTGAATGAGCAGGCCTATTCGCCGGGGCTGGTGCCGATATATAAAGCTGCGGGTTTTGAAGCGATCATCATGGATTGGGCGGAGCCCGCGAGCCATCATAGTAACTGGAAGAAGGAATTTGCGTTAGCGCCGCAAACCTTGCTTGGCGCGGACGGAGAAACCATTCCCGTCATCTGGTCGGACGTGATTTCATTCCAGAAGTTCCAGCGTTTTGCTCATGGGGAGCTATCAGCCGCGGAATATATGGAGTTTTTGGTATTACAGCTCAGCAAGGGCATGCGGGCGATGCCGCTTTATACCAGCGACGCGGAAATATTTGATTTCAGGCCCGGACGATTTGAGAGCGAAGCTACTATAGACGGCATGAGCGAATATGAGCGCATTGGTCTGTTATTGCGGGCATTAAAGGATAGCGGCGGCGTTAAGTTTGGCTTGCCTCGGGATGCCCTCAAACTCTTGGCCGCAGATGGTGAGGCGATCCAGTTGGAATGTGCCTCGGCCCCAGTGCCAGTTAAAAAACAGCGTAAATACAATGTGTTGCGCTGGGCTGTGACGGGTCGGAACGACCTGGCGCTCAACACGCACTGCTGGCGTATCTACCAAAGCCTGATGGACCAAGGGGCGGATGAGCCCGAGGCCTGGCGAGAGCTTTGCGGATTTTGGGCAAGTGATTTCAGGACCCATATAACCGAAACTCGGTGGCGAGAGTTGCAGGACCGTCTTCCGTCGGTGGGTGCAAGATCAGCGGAATCTGTACCAGCTAAGAATACGGGGAATGCCGCTCCGCCGAGCATTGAGCGTCGTGGCCGCTGGCTTGAGATTGAAGCGGGGGACTGCCATCTCGCGCTCAATACGGCGCGGGGCCTCGCGGTTCAGGCAATGGGATTTGGCCCCCTAGTACCACAGGAAGCGGGCGCGCCGGGAGAGGCGAGCCCGATTGGCACCTTGGCGCATGGGTTTTATGACGACATCGCGTTTGGTGCCGATTTTTACAGCGGCCATTTTGTCTATGAACCTCATGACAGCCATAAGGTAACCGACCTTGTGAAATGTGAGCCCACGGTTGCGGTGAATGAGCACGGTCAAGTTGACATTCGTGCAACAATCGAGACCTCCCTGGGGCCGATTACCAAACAACTGTTGTTTGACCCTGCAGATTGCAGCCTTACGGTCGAGTATCTGCATGATTGGCTGATGCCACTGCCCGGTGCATTTCGGCTTGGTTTTGTTACGCTCAACCCGCTCGCATTCGACGTGAAAAACCTGTTTTTTGAAACTCATAACGGGGGAAGAACGATTGAGCGGCATGCACTTTCACATGACGGTGCATTGCTGAGCGTTGACCATGGCCGCGCCGTGTCGCGCCTCGTTTCGGCAACAACGGGACTTGGCATGACGGGTGGGCTTCTCCGAATGGGCGATCACCGCCACACCGTCACCCTCCATATGGCGCGCGGCGATGCAGCGGGGGTTGGGTTGATTACAGCCCAGACGGTGAGGGACAGCTATTTTGTGCGGGCTGCGATTAGCGTTCGAGAGTCGGATGAGACCTCGTCGCGGAAGGCGTTGGATATGTCAGAAAATATTGAGGCGCCAAAACTCTGCTATAAGGTTTCGCTACAGAGGGCTGGATACTAATGCGGCAAAGAAGTTCTTTTGTTGACGCGGTGTGGGTGCTAAGTTTCTGTGTGCAAAGCAAATTTGGGATCAGGGAGATACCATATGTCTTTTTCAGGTTTCGGGGGATCGTCGGCGGACTTTGATGGCAAGTCGGTTCTCATCACCGGTGGGACAGGATCGTTCGGAAAAACCCTGATGCGTCGCCTGTTGGCAGACCATAACCCTCGTAAGGTTATTGTGTTCGCCCGGGGTGAGTTGAACCATTTCCTCCTCCAGAACACATTGACGGAAGAAGAGCAGAAAAAGGTCCGCTTCTTTATTGGGGATGTTCGTGATCTCGAACGCCTTGTGATGGCCATGCGCGGTGTTGATATCGTTGTGCACGCGGCAGCACAGAAACAGGTGCCGCTCGCGGAATATAACCCGTTTGAATGTATCCGGACCAATGTGATTGGCGCCGAAAACGTTGTGCAGGCATCTATTCGTGCAGGTGTGAAGCAGGTCATCGCGCTTTCTACCGACAAGGCGGTGAACCCGATCAATCTATATGGCGCCAGCAAACTTGCCTCGGACAAGATTTTCGTGGCGGCGAACTCGCTCGCGTCTGGTACGGGCACCCGATTTGCTGTCGTTCGCTACGGCAATGTTTTGGGTTCACGCGGCAGCGTTATTCCCTTTTTTCGGGCTCTTCTCAAAAAAGGTGCGACGGAACTGCCAGTTACCGATGAGCGCATGACCCGTTTCTGGATCACACTTGAAGAGGCGGTGAATTTCACCATGTCATGCTTCCCTATTATGCGGGGCGGTGAGATATTTGTACCCAAGATACCCTCCATGCGCATACCGGATTTGATCGAGGCGCTGGCGCCCGGTATGGCGATCAAACACGTAGGTATCCGCCCCGGGGAAAAACTGCACGAAATTATGATTACCGAGCATAATGCGCGCAACACCATTGATCTGGGCGACCGCTATGTGATTGAGCCTGAATGGCACTTCTGGAACAGGGATGATCTGCTGGATGAGGGCCATAAGGGCATGCCGGAAGGTTTCGAATATTCAAGCGACAAGAATGATGATTGGCTTGGTGTTGAAGCTTTGAGGGAAATACTGACCAAGATTCCCGAGGAAGGCGAATAGAAGGCCAAAATGTCGGATGACTTTCTCCCTTACGGTCGCCATCAGATAGACGAAGATGATATCGCGGCTGTTGTTGATGTGCTGCGACACGGTGCCCTTACCGGAGGCCCGAAAGTTGACGAGTTTGAAGCGGCCTTCGCGAAAGCGGTTGGTGCCGCTGAAGCAGTTGTGTGCTCAAATGGCACAACCGCGCTGCATCTGGCTGTGATCGCGGCGGGAGTAGGGCCTGGTGATCAGGTCATTGTGCCTGCTGTAACTTTCCTCTCAACCGCAAATGTCGTCCGCATGGCGGGCGCAGATGTCGTTTTTGCAGATGTTTGCCCTGAAACCGGGCTTCTGACTTCGGAAACATTAGCGGCAGCGCTTGAGAAAAGCGAAAAGGCGGTTGCTGTCATGCCGGTGCATCTCAACGGGCAATGCGTTGAAATGCCTGATCTTCAAGGGCTGATAGAGGCGCATAATCTCAAGGTTATTACTGATTGCTGCCACGCGCTTGGCGCGACCTATAAAGCCGGTGGGTTTCCGGGCGACGGGCAATATGAAGACTTTGCCTGCTTCTCATTGCATCCGGTCAAGTCAATCGCGATGGGAGAAGGCGGTGTTGTCACGACGAATGACCCTGTGATGGCAAAACGACTGCGTCACCTTCGTGGGCATGATATGCGTAGGGATCCGAGAGACTGGAAGATGCCAGACGGTTTTGCCCCGGACGGCCAAGCAAACCCTTGGTACTATGAGATGCACGAGCTTGCCTATAACTACCGGGCGACGGATATGCAGTGTGCGCTGGGGTTAAGCCAGCTCGGTAAACTCAGGCAGTTTGTGGCAAGGCGGGCAGAAATTGCCGAGCGGTATGATAGGGCTCTAACCGGCGCGTCAAATGTTCTCAAACCAGTGCGGCGGACATCACTCGCCACATCTGCGTGGCATCTTTACCCGGTTTTGATCGATTTTGACGCTGTAGGCGTAAGCCGCGCTGAACTTATGAAGCGGTTGCAAGCCAAAGGCGTGGGCTCACAGGTGCATTACCTGCCTGTGCCATGGCAGCCATATTACCGGAATCTGTACGGAGAACCCCATTTCCCTGGGGCGGGCCGCTATTACGAAGCGGTTTTGAGTTTGCCTATATTTCCAGCCATGAGCGACGCTGATGTTGACCGTGTTGCGCAGGTTTTGAAGGAAATTGTGGGCGAAGCCAAGTAGGGAAGATATCCTCTGACTGTTGTTTCCAGCCGGGTCAGAAACGCTTGCGCGCTTCTGACCATATGGCGTGGGTATAAAGTCATGAGCCTCTTCGGATGCTCTAGCCTTGGAAGAGCGAGAGGATAGACTGAGGTGACTGGTTGGCGATCGAGAGCGCCTGCACACCCAGTTGTTGCTTCACTTGCAGAGCCTGCAGGTTAGCGCTTTCTTTAGCCATGTCGGCGTCAACAAGGTTACCGATACCAACCTCAATCACATCTGCAAGGCGACCCGCGAAGGAGCGGTTCTGTTCAAGGGATGTTGAGCCGGAGCCCAGCTTGGTCAGAACAGAGTTCAGGTTGTTGATCGCTGCGCTGATGTCGGTCACAGCGGCAGAAGCGGTTCCTTGTGTAGAGATTGTCTGCGTGGTTGTGATCGGAATATTTGTGCTGCTGAGCGTCAACGTCTGGTGTGACACTGTCAGCGTTTGTGTGGCGTCAGCGTTGGTGATCGCTACAATAGCGTCCGTGCCACCATCAATCAGGTTGGTGCCGTTAAAGCTAGCGTTCTGAACCACGGTGGTGATCTGGTCGCGAAGGGCTGTAAAGTCCTGCGAGAGTGCGTCACGGCTTGTGGTATCGAGGCCCTGGTCGGCGGCGGCAACTGCTTTTTCCTTCATCTCCAGAAGGAGGTCGGAAATAGCGCCGGCTGCGGCAAGCGCCACGTCAACGGTGGAGATTCCACGGTCGAGAGACTGCTTAACAGCGTTCAGGCCTTTAAGGTCACCACGCAACTTTTGCGCGATTGAGAAGACTGCTGCGTTATCTTTGGCGGAAGAAATCTTCAAACCCGTGTTGATGTGGGTTTGTGTTGTTTCGAGCTGCTTGCTCGTGTTGTTCAAGTTACGGAGTGCATCAAGGGCACTAGCGTTAACATTAATTGAAAAGGTCATTTAACCTCTCCTTCTCATGACAGTTATACCCGGCCGTCATTTCGGCTTGCATCGGTTGATGCAAGTGGTGTGCCAATTTTTAATATTTATAACTATATGAAAATAAACAATAAAAATCACATCTTCGCGCTTTGTCGTCATGAATGGAAAAGTCGTCCGAGGGCATAATGTGCCAGTGGTGAGGGCAGAAAGTGCAACATCTACCGGTTAAGGAGCTGGCCACGAAGGAGATACGATCTTGTTTTTGAGGGTGGGGTATTATTTGCCCTGGGGCTGAAACGTAGCGGCCCTGACAGGGGTGCCTGTTCTCTTTTGAGGTTTCTTGCTACTGCCACGCTTTGAGGTTGTGTTTTGACCAGCCGCCATGCCTGCTTCAGGAATGAAGACTGAAGGACGGACTGAGCTCACAAGCTGAGTGGTGGCTTGGCTTGAAACACTTTCCTGACGATGAAAGGCCAGGAGTTCATTTTGGAAGCGACCAGACGCGGAAAGATCGGGCGCTTGAGAGGTCGTGCCGACAGGGATGCGCAGGAGCGCGAGTAACGCTGCCTGCGGGTTAACCTGCATTTCTATATGACCTGGTTCAGGGCGAGAGAGGTTGGGCGAGATCTTGGCGCTGGTTGTGTGGCGGCGTTTTTGCCGTATCCCACAACCGGGCGGTTTCTTTTGGCTACTTCTTCGCCCACGCTGCGGATTAATCCTTCGCTGACAGATTTCAGGCGAAGGACAACACGGGCGTGGTCTCGCAAGACGGCACGAAACGTATCCGTTAGGTCTTTGAGGTAGTTCCGCTCAGGAGATCCTTTTGGCCCCAGGGTGTGTTCGTTTACCCGAACCCGGTTCAGGGTCTCCCGGTATTCAGCCATAAGGCGGCTCTTCTCACCGTGCAACTTCTGGGCTTCGCGCGGTTTCCGATCTTTGAGAAGATCTGTTTCGCGGCTGATTAGCTCGGTCAGAGAGATCGTGAGTTTTGCAAGCTGCGAGCCGTGGCCCGTAATAATCGGCGCGTCTGGTGTGTTTGATTTCAAGGGAAGGGGATCGAGTGGCATTTAAACCTCCTGCATCTTGAGAAGTTCGCGATACACATTGTCCGCGATACCAACACCGCCATTGCGGGCGATCGACTTGCTTGCTTCATCGACCATCATTGAGCGGTAAACGCCCTCTGCGGGCCCGCCACCCATCAAGCCATCGGTTGGAATGGCTTCAAACATCGGGTTCAGCATTTGTGAGATGAACACAGCCTCAAACTGTTCCGCAGCTTCGCGGGCGGCGGCTTTTTGTGCATCGGTGAGGTTGCTGCCAACTGCGCCGATACCGTTGCGGGCGGCGGCGAACTGGGCTTCCATCACTTGCGCTTGCGCCATATTTACGTGCTGGGTCTGCATTACATCACCTGTATTTCGGCTTGCATGGCACCTGAGGCTTTAATCGCCTGCAGGATCGAGATCATGTCACGTGGGCCCACGCCAAGGGCGTTCAGGCCGTCCACAAGGTCTTGCAGGGTCACTGAAGGCGGCAGGACAGTAAGCTTCTCTGTACCGGTCTCTTCCACATTCACGGTACTGCGCGGCACAACCTGGGTCTGGCCACCTTGCGCAAAAGCGCCGGGCTGAGACACTTGTGGTTGCTCGGAAATACTGATCGTCAGGTTACCTTGGGCAATGGCGACAGAATTGATGCGAACTTCAGAGCCCATCACGATGATGCCTGTACGTTCATCAATAATCACCCGCGCTTTTTGGTCAGGTGTAACGGCGATCTGCTCAATAGTGGTGAGGATGTCCACCAGCGCCATCTCGTAACCGATTGGGCGATCAAGCTGGATCGTGGCGGGATCGAGAAGCCGCGCCATGTTGGTTTTCAGGTGCGTATTGATCGCCTGCGTGATGCGCTGCGCTGTAGTAAGGTCAGGGTTGTGCAGCGACAGTTTAACGGCTGTGAGGTCGCTCAGCTCGAAAGGTATCTCGCGCTCCACAATGCCGCCGTTTGCCACGCGGCCGTTGGTTGGCACGCCCTGAACGATCGAGGCAGCTTCACCTTGAGCGCTGAAACCTGCAACAGCGACAGACCCCTGCGCAACAGCGTAAACTTCACCGTCTGCACCAAGAAGCGGGGTCGCGATCAGGGTACCACCCTTGAGATCTTCGGCGTCACCCATGGAGCTAACCTGAACGTCAATGCGGGTGCCTTGACGCGCGAATGAGGGCAGCGTTGCCGTAACCATAACAGCCGCCACATTCTCGGGCCGCATGGTTTCGCCTTTGGCATTAACGCCGAGGCGTTCAAGCATGGCAGTCAAGCTTTGCTCGGTATAGGGGGTGTTGCGAAGCGTATCACCGGTGCCGTTCAGGCCCACAACCAGGCCGTAGCCGATCAGTTGGTTCTCCCGGATACCTTCAACCGAAACGATGTCTTTGATGCGGGATGAAGCTGCGGCTTCATTTGGCATCATCACAGCCAGGGAAAGACCGGCTATAGCAACGAGCTTCTGGAAGAAAGATTTATGCAACATGCTTCGGCACCTTTGTAACAAGCCCGGCGCTTTTTGCCGGACATTAAATTCTCAGCCTGACTAATGCGAAGATTGTGCCAATTTGGCGTGTCGTTTAATGCATTGTTATTAAAAGAAAAAATATCGCACGATAGTTTAACGTGGATAAAATTTCCGGATAGGTGTAGCAAAGCTTGCTCATAGCGCTGCCAAGGATTAATTTGATAGCATGAAGATTACCGGCCCCGGGCAAGTACAATCCAAGACCATCAAGAAGACGTCGCGAAAGCAGGCGAGCGAAGGCTCTGCCTTTAGCGGTGAGCTTGAGGGCCCCAGCAGTACGCATGCCGCATCTAAAGCCTCTGCCGCGAGTCCTCTGGCGCCCGTGAATGCATTGCTATCGCTTCAGGAGGTGCCAGACTCGACACAGTCTCGCTCGAAAGGACTGAAGCGCGCGGAAGAAATGCTTGATATCCTTGAGGAAATCAGAAAAGGCATTCTTCTTGGTTCTATTCCCGCCAGCAATCTGCGTGGTCTTGCCGACCTTGCAAGGAATCAGCGCGGCAAGACAGAAGACCAGAAGCTCAATAGCGTGCTGGAAGAAATTGAACTGAGGGCCGAGGTCGAGCTCGCGAAACTTGGTGTTTGATTCCAAGCACTTGGCATTCTTCCAAAACTTGCTGAAAGCGCCGCACTCGGCGCTATTTTATTACGCCTTGTACTGACAGCCGGAAATCATTATATAACGGCCCGGGTCTTCGGGGGATTACTAGGCGAAGGCCGGCAAAGTGTATTTGTTAGGGAGTGACAATGGCGGAAACAATGACAGCGACAGCAACCGTATTGCCCGAAGGGTACCAGCCGTCGCCAGACGAAGAATTTATGAATGATCTCCAGCTTGAGTATTTCAGGCGCAAGCTGGAAGGGTGGAAACAAGACATTCTCCGTGAGTCTGCGGAAACACTGCAAAATCTTCAGCAAGACAACCTGCGTGAGCCAGATATTGCTGACCGTGCGTCGTCAGAGACGGATTGGTCAGTTGAACTGCGCACAAGGGATCGTCAGCGCAAGCTTGTTTCAAAAATTGATTCAGCGCTTCGCCGTATTGAGAATGGCGAATATGGATACTGTGAAGTAACCGGCGAACCGATCAGCCTTCGCAGGCTTGACGCACGGCCGATTGCGACCATGACCATTGAAGCGCAGGAAGCCCATGAGCGCGCGGAAAAAGTACACCGCGACGATTAAGACATTGAAAATCAGTCAACGGGAAGGGGGCGCAGTGCGCTCCCTTTTTTTTGTGCCCTATCAGGTCGTTAGAGTGGTTCCTGGATTGGCTTCTGAGACAAAATCAAAATTTGAGTTTATGGGGGCACGAAAGCACTAAGAAAACCCTAAGATTCGAATCGATTCGTTAGGATTCCTAATCAGCAAAAAAGAGGCCGGGACATGATGCCCGGCCTTTGTCAGTTGGCTTTATTTTCGGTAAGTAGTTCCTAGTTTCTCTCCATAGTCCTCCTTGGTTAGATCACATTAGAACGGGAATATGATGTCATACAGTTGGGTCCCATAACGCGGCTGTTGGACATCGGTAATCTGGCCTTTGCCACCGTAACTGATACGGGCTTCGGCAATCTGGGTGTGCGAGATCGTATTGCCGCTGGAGATATCTTCCGGGCGTACGATCCCTGCGAGCAGAAGCTCGCGTTTTTCAAAGTTTACACGCACTTCCTGGCGGCCCTGGATCACAAGGTTCCCGTTTGGAAGAACTTCGGTCACGATAGCTGCAACTGTCATGTTAATCGCTTCCGAGCGGTCAACCGACCCTGTGCCGGTGTAGGATGAACCGGAGTCTGCTCCCACGAGGGAGCTTGCACTGAAGGCATTGGCAGCCGCTGCGTTACCATTTGTGGCACCGGCATCGGCTGCGCGCTGGTTAAAGAGCGCGTGTGGAATAGCGGCCTCTAGCCCTAGGAAGTTTGGCAAGCCCGCACTCTCCGCTGTCGAACGCGACCGCGCTGTCGAGTTGCCGATCTGTGCACTATCTGAGATCGCGATGTTCACGGTCAGGATATCGCCGATGTTGGAGGCACGCTGGTCTTTGAAGAATGCGCGTGCGCCTGTGCGCCAAAGCGAGTTTGGCTGGTACCGGTCTGGTGTATCCTGTGGCATGGGCAGGCTGATAGAGCGCTGCGCCACCGGGGCTTTGATATCCTTGATAGGGGTCAGGTCAGGCGCCTTGCCGATGTCGGATATCCGGTCAGCGGCACCACAAGCTGCGAGCGAAGTGAGTGCGGCAACAAGAATTGTTTTTTGAACGATCTGTTTTAACATGGTTGCCTCCTCATTACATCGCGGCAAGCGTTAAAGAGTTACTGGATACCTGTACCTGGCCCGAGTTGAGCACCTTCGCATCCACTGTTTGCTTGGATTTGGTGTTCATCACGCGGATGGTGTCTCCGTCTCCGCCATTTTCGAGCGCGCGGCCCGACGCGGTGAGAGACAGCGCGCCTGCGCTTACAATCATGGTGACAATGCTGCCTTTCTCAACCACGACGGGCAGGGCCACATCGGTTGAGAATATGGTTTTACCAGGGCGTACAGCGCGCTTGACGACCAGACCAACAAGCTCTGCCTGATCAAGCACGACCCGTGCGTTGATCTGACGAACCGGAAATTTGATCCATTCAATATCGCTTTTGCGAATAACTTCGCCCGGTGTCAAAATGCGGTTGAGCGTAGGCACCATACGGACTTCTTCAATCCGACCTGAGATGCTCAGCCGGTCAGCCTCAACACCGCCGGTTGGGATCAACACCACGGCGTTAAAGCGGTCACGGCGGTCGCTCATCTCAAAGCTTTCGATCTCTACATCATTGGCTGTGGCATCTGCAGGCAAATAAAGCCCGGTGCGCCGGCCGTAGATCTGCACTTCAACGTCGCTCGTCAGCCCTTGTGCTTGTATCTCAGCCATTACAATGTCATTGAGGTCATCAAGGGTGAAGCTGTTGCCTTCCCGGTAAACCCGTATACGTTTCAGGTAGGTTGGGCGCTCCCAATCCAGCTCAAACTGGTTGGCAATGCGTTCAAGCTCATAAGAGCTAAGCTGCTTTGCTTTCCCGGGCGCAGGTGCCTCCATCACGATGGTTTCGGCGGCAGCGCCTGCGTCAGTGAAAAGATCACCAAGCTTGATAACCGGATCGATAACCGACAGTTGCTCACGTAGTTCGTGCGCGGCTGTTGCAGGCGCGAGAACCCCGCACATGAGGGCGGCGATTACCGCCCTTTTGTATGTTTTCTTAAGCGTCTGCATCATGCCCCCCTATTAGCGAAGGTTATTGGCAGCTTGGAGCATCTCATCGGAGGTCTGGATGACCTTGGAGTTGAGCTCGTAAGCGCGCTGTGCAGATATCATCGATGTGATTTCACCGACCGCATTCACGTTCGACTGTTCAAGGAAGCCCTGAACAATCTTGCCGAAGCCGGGGAGGCCTGCTTGGCTTACGTTAGGTGCGCCGGATGCTTGGCTTTCTAGATACATATTCCCGCCGATGGCCTCAAGGCCCACTTCGTTCGGGAAGGTCACAAGGTCAAATGTTCCGATGTCTGCTGGGTTGGTCTGGCCATCCTGCTTCACGGAAACAACACCTTGTTCGTTGATTGAAACGTCAACCGCATCCTGTGGGATCACGATTTGAGGCTGAACGGGGTAGCCCTCAGGTGTTACGAGACGACCGTCCTGATCAACCTGGAAGGAACCTGCACGGGTATAAGCCGATTGACCATCTGGCAATTGGATGTGGAAGAAACCACGGCCGTTGATGGCAACGTCATAAAGGTTACCAGTGCTTGAAAGGCTACCTTGGTCAGTGATGCGGTACACCCCTGCGGCGCGCACACCAACACCGACCTGAATACCACTTGGAACCGTGGTGCCTGCGTCTGAAGAGCTGGCGCCTACACGTTCGATGTTCTGGTACAGTAGGTCCTGAAATTCTGCCCGCTGGCGCTTGAAGCCAGTGGTGTTCATGTTAGCGATGTTGTTCGAGATCACCTCGATATTGAGCTGCTGTGCGAGCATGCCCGTCGCTGCTGTGCTTAATGCTTTCATCTTTCAATCCTTTCCTCAGTTTCCTGGTTGATCAGGCCGGTTATTGCACACGGGCAAGCCGGTCGAGGGAGTCTTTGCGCATGTCTTCATAGCCGGATGAGTTCTTGGAGGCGCGTTCATAGGCGCGCATCACGTCGATCATCTCAACCATGCTTTCAATGGCGTTTACGTTTGAGCCTTCAAATGCTTTGGCGCGAAGCGAGACATCGGTCATATTCTCGGGCGGTATAGGCGCTTGGTCTGTCTCATAAAGCGAGGAGCCGCGCCGTTTCATGCCTTGCTCGTTGGCAAAGGACACGAGGCCGATCCTGCCTTTTTCACCCTGGTTGGTGGAAATGGCGCCATCAGGTGCGATGTGAATGTCGGTGTCTTCTTCGTCGAACTGGATGGTTTGCCCGCCATCGTCGAGGACTTTCTCGCCAGAGAGCAGTGACAGTTCACCATCTTTATCGACCATCATGCGACCGTTGCGGGTATAGACCGTCTGGCCGTCGCTTGCTGTTACTGAAAGGTAACCGCGCCCCTTGATAAAGACATCAAGTGGATTATTGGATGAAATCATGCTGCCTGTATCAGTGTTGCGAGTAACCCCCGCATCCATGACATAAGCAATCTTGCCACCTGTAGTGGCTGCTGCACCCGGCGCATCCATAAGATGCTGGCGGAATACAACTCGTTCTTTGTTAAACGCTGTTGTCGACATGTTTGCGATATTATGTGCAACAACGTCCATGCGCCTTTTCAGTGCGCTTCTATGTGCCAACCCGACAAAAAGTGCGGTATCCATCTTTTTTCTCCTGCATTCGCAGCTTCTGCTTGTCGCAGATTTGGTTTGCCAGAGAATAAGCAGGAACCGTGCCAGAAATTTTATTCAATAAAATCATTGCGTTATGTGGTTTGAAGATGAGTTTGACCAATGATGAGGAAGTTTTGGTATCGAGTTTTTTGCCGCATCAGCGGGTTTTGCCCACCGGGGAACGGTAAAATTATTGCCTGATTTCTTTACGGGGATTTCACGGCTTGTTAACTATGTATAAATAAAGATAAAGTTGAACAGAGAATAAAGACGCCGGGGTCCATTAACTGCGGTGTTCATCAGGCAATGATAGAGGTCATAGATATTTCATGTCCGATAATATGGAAGACACCTTAGGGGAAGCGGAACTCGTCGAAGGCTTGGAACGCAAGAAGGTCAGCGGCAAGAAGGTCGTCATTGGCGTCGCGGGTCTGGTGATTGTTGCGCTCGCGGGTCTTGGCATCATGTCCTTCATGGGCGGCGAAGACACGCCAGATGAAGATGCTGACCTGCATGAGATGGCGGAAGCTGCGGCAGACAAGCGAGAGCAGGCACAGCTTGAGCAGGATGTACCGACTGAGAAACTCAAGACCTTGTTCTATGTGATACCCGCCCAACAGTATAATTTGAATACAGGTGGGCAGGGCTCAAGTTTCCTCCGGGTTCAAATCCAACTGGAAGTGGACAGAGAGAGCTATAAAGCTGACCTGGATGCCAAGCTTCCGCGGATTTTGGATGAGTTTAACGTCTACATGCGCGAATTGCGCCCCGAGGACCTTGATGGCGCAGCAGGTATCTTTCGCCTTAAGGAGGAGCTGTTGATGCGCATCAATCAGGCTGTGGCGCCTACCCGGGTTCGGGACGTGCTATTCCAGGAATTTCTGGTGCAGGGCTAGTCACGCAAGGCGTCTGAGAGGTTATCATGGCTGACGAAGAAGAAATTGACGACGAAGCGGTTGCTGCCGAGTGGGAAGCCATGGCTGGTGGTGGCGACGATGAGGAAGACGATACCGACCAGGATGCCATGGCTGCCGAATGGGAGGCAATGGCAGGCGGTGAGGACGACGACGACTCTGGTGGACCGTCACCGGGGCGTGTTCTTGACCAAGACGAGATTGACAGCCTACTTGGGTTTGATGGGGACGGCGATGCGGGTGAGATGACCGGCATTCATGCCCTTATCAACAGCGCACTTGTCTCATACGAACGCCTGCCCATGCTCGATATCATCTTCGACCGTATGGTGCGGATGATGTCGACCTCACTGCGGAATTTTACGTCCGATAACATCGAAGTTTCGCTGGATAATATTACCTCTGTTCGTTTCGGTGACTATCTGAACTCAATCCCGCTTCCGGCAATGCTGGCTGTTTTTCGCGCGGAAGAGTGGGACAACTATGGCCTGATGACCATTGATTCCAGCCTGATCTACTCGATCGTGGACGTTCTTCTTGGTGGTCGCCGGGGTACGGCTGCAATGCGGATTGAAGGCCGGCCTTATACGACGATTGAGCAGACACTTGTTGAGCGAATGATCTCGGTGGTGCTCAAAGACATGTGCGGGGCGTTTGAGCCGTTGAGCCCGGTGAACTTCACCTTTGACCGACTTGAGACAAACCCAAGGTTTGCTACCATCGCGCGCCCACCAAATGCCGCGATCCTGATCAAGCTTCGTGTTGATATGGAAGACCGGGGCGGGCGCCTTGAGGTGCTGTTCCCATACGCGACGCTTGAGCCCGTGCGGGAACTCTTGTTGCAGCGCTTCATGGGCGAGAAGTTTGGCCGGGATTCTATCTGGGAAACGCACTTGGCGACCGAGCTATGGCGCGCGGATGTAGATCTCCACGCCATTATGGACGAGACAACCATGTCTCTCCGCGATGTGATGAACCTGGAGGTCGGGCAGACCATTCTCTTTAATAAGACCCCGAACGACGAAGTTGTGTTAAAATGCGGGGATGTACCTATGGTGAGTGGTGCAATCGGCCGGGCGGGCCAGCATGTGGCCGTTCAGGTTCGGCAGACTGCTGAACGCTTAAATCCGACCGATGAAAATGGCTATTAAGGAAACGCATGGACCTCGTATCTGAAATGATAGTTGATGGTGTGCTGGCGCTCCTGCTGATCTCGTCGATCACGGTGTCGATCATCGTTTATCGCCGTTTGGGTACAATCCGGGAAGGGCAGGCCCAACTGCGCACGCTGGTTGATGACCTGAATAAGGCGGTTCAGGACGCGCAGCGCAGCGTCGCCGGGCTCAAGCAGTCTGCCGTCGATGTGGAAGAGCGTCTGCAAAGTCAGGTCCAGAAAGCTGGTGCGCTCGCGGATGAGCTTGGCATGATCACAGAAGCTGGCAACAATCTTGCAGACAGGATTGAACGCGGGCTGACAGGCAATGCGGCGAAAACTGAAGCTGCTGAAGCGCCGACCAAGAAGGCGAGCAGCAAACAGCAGCAGGAAATATTGGCGGCCCTAAGGGAAGCCCGGTGAGCCCTTGTGTGGGCTCCAATGGTGAAGGAAAGATGAAATGAGTAATGCAGTTTTGAGCAGGGTACGCATTTTTCCCCTCCTGATTTTATTCGCCTTTGTCGCGCTCGGCATCAGAGGCATCAACCTCTACACGGGTTACAACCTCCTGATTGGTCCGGTTAGCGCTCAAGAGCAAGAGGGTGGCGACAACGCCGATACCGCGCAAGCGAACAATGAAGCCGCAGACACCGCAGCATCTACACCACCTCAAGAACGCCCACGCCAGCCGTTGGTGGTGGGGCTTCCCAGCAATGAGGAAATGGAGTTGATCACGCAATTGCGTGAGCGGCGCGAGGAGCTTGAGCGGCGAGAGACACAGCTGGACCTGCAGGAACAGTTGCTTGCAAGCACCGAGAAGCGCATCAACGATAAAATTCAACAGCTCGAAGTTCTTGAGACACGGATCAAGGAACATCTGAGGATTTTTGAAGATGCCGAAGACAAGAAACTGCAGGATATCGTGAAGGTTTACGAGACGATGAAACCAAAGGATGCCGCGCCACGGTTTGAGGCGTTAGCGTTGCAGACCCAGATCGATCTCGTTTCAAAAATGAAGCCGTCAAAAGTCGCCGCTCTGATGGGGGAAATGTCTCCGCAGGCGGCCAGCGTTTTGACGACGGAGCTAGCGACCTTGGCGCAGCCGCCTCGTATTCAGGACCTGAACAACGAGGGCAACTAAGCCAAGGAATACCAAGGCTTAATAGAATTTAGTGACTTACTTTGGGGGCGGAGGAGTTGTTGGAATGGTGAAACAGGCAGCAGTGGTTAGCCTGGAACAGAGGGCCAAGGCATTGCGTCAGGACCGAGGTGACAATGTAGCGATTGACGAAATCGCGAACGTTGTGGGAAGCCTCGTCAAGGGACGTACGCACGATGAGGAAATTGACCAGATCGCGGGCGAACTCCGTGAGCTGCTGTCCTACATTAACGCTGCAAAAAGTGAACTGATTGGCATGCAGCCAAAATCCCTGTCCAACCGGGATATCCCGGATGCAGGTGAACAGCTCGACGCGATCGTAAAGTCTACAGAAGAAGCCGCGGAAACCATTATGGATGCTGCCGAAACGGTAGGGCAGATTTCTGAAGAGATGGGTGACGATGCGGCCGAGCGATTGGCGCAGGTGTCGACTGATCTTTTCCAGGCATCAAGTTTTCAGGACCTTACAGGTCAACGCATCACAAAGGTTATGCGTACACTTGGTCACCTTGAAGAGCGCTTGAACGCGCTCGCTGACGCGATTGGCGATGACTATATTGAGCCCGAAGAGGAAACGATTGAGGTTGATGACGAGGGTGTCGCCACGGACGATACAGACCTTCTGCACGGCCCGCAGCTCGAGGGTGAAGGCAACAGCCAGGCCGAAATCGATGCAATTCTCGCAAGTTTTGACTAACTGTTCGGACCAATAATCAGGCAACGATGTTTATAGAGCATAATCAGACCAAGAAACTATTTGGGAGCGACAACACACTCGGTTTGTTTGTCGCTCTTTACCTGATTTTGCTCGCGTTTTTTATCGTCCTCACTTCCGCGTCTCAGCATGCCGCATCCCGCGCGGCGGCAGCGATGGAAAGTGTGAACACCACATTTCAACCTGAAGCGCCGAACAAGCGTTTGGATATCGATCCGCGCGCCTCGGAGGATGCGTCCAATGATCCCATATTGCAGAATTTCCAGCGGGCATTTTTCGCGGAGTTTAATATAGAGGGCCGGTTCTCAAATCAGGGCGGTAATACATTTGAGGTCCAGTTTCCGGAAAACTATCTTTTCCCCGCAGGCTCGTTTCGGGTGCGCCCGGATATGCACCCCTTCCTGAACCAGTTGGTGGCTGGGCTAAACCAAACCGGGAGCGGACGGCAAGAACTGGCTATCCTTTTTGGCGTTGGTGCAGGCCCGGTTGACGCTGAGATGACAAGACCGCAGGAAGTCGCTGTGCGCCGGGCTGGATCGCTTGCGCGCTACCTTCTTGAAAATGGTGTGGAAGAGGGAACTTTCACGACTGGGTTCGCCGCCGTGCCGGAGGGTGAGATACTCGCCGTCTTTCGGTCCATCCCGCCATCCGGAGCAGTTGCGCCGCTCGGAGGGTACCGCTGATGTGGGCGCAGAAAAAACAAAAGCGAGCCGATGCAACGTCGGCACCATGGCTGCTTACCTTCGCAGACTTGCTGTCACTTGTGCTCACGTTCTTTGTGTTGGTGTTCTCAATGAACACGGTGACGTTCGAGAGCTGGAAGGCCGTTGTGCATACAATGTCGGAAGAGTTTAACCCCTTGCGACCAACAGTTGATCCTATACCGCATGATGCACCTGCGTCACTGATGACGCGGAACGTCGCGGGGCTTAATCTCTCATATCTCCAGTCGCTGCTGTCACGGCAGTTGAAACAAATGCCGCTGTTTCAGGATGCTGCTGTTTATCGGCGCGGCGATTCTGTGGTGGTTTCATTGCCTGCCAGCTTGATGTTTGAGCGCAAAAAGGCGGTGTTGGCACCTGATGCTGCGCGAGCGATGCGGCAACTGGCAGGTGCGCTCGTACAGATACGGAATAGAATGCAGATAGCGGCTCATACAGATGGTGCACCCATTTCCAACGGGTTGTTTCGGTCGAACTGGGAGCTTTCGATGACAAGGGCGCGTGTGGTGGCAGGCGCGCTCGCAGATTCCGGTTATTTGCAGCCGATTACCGTACTTGGATACGCAGATACCCGAAATGCGGAGTTGAGCCAGGCTCTCTCAGCCAACAGCAGGATCGAGTGGGCCGAGCGTATCGATATCGTCCTTATTAACGAAAGACGTGGGCAAAGCGCTTATGACATTTTCTAGGTGGCAAAATCTGATTGGCGCGGTTTGCCTGTCTGTGGCGCTTGCTGCCGCACCGAGTGCGTTGGCGCAGTCTTCTGGCGCGCAAGTTGTTGTGCAGGGTGCACAGCAGTCAAATGCAGCCCGTCTTGTTTTTCCGCTACCTAGAACGGTTGGTTATAGCATCAATAAACAAGGTACGGAGCTTACCATCAGCTTTGAAGCTGATGTGGAACTGGATTTTTCTGCCATACTCGCTACTCCACTTAGGCAAGCAACGAACCCGCGTGTCGGCAAGCAAGCTGGCCGCACTATAGTGACCCTTGATGTGCCGCAAGATGCTGGACCGCGCGATTTTTGGTCAGGCCAATATCTCGTGATTGACATCTACTCAACTTCGGCTGCGCGTGTGCAATCGGCCGCGAATATGGCGCCTGCGCCCGCTGAGAATACGGGCGATACGGAGACTGCTGAGCCGCTTCAGGAAAATGAGGATGGCACGGCAGCGAGTGATGCTAGTGGCGACACAGGGGTTCAGGCTAATGATCCTGAACCACAGTCACAAACGGATGGCAGTCCAGCTAATGCGGATGGGCAGGTCCAGCAGCCGTTACCCGAAGAACCGGTCGTTCAGGCCAATGCATTTTCCGGTATCGACATTCAGGGTGTTACCGCCTTTTCGCCTGACGACAAGGTTGTGCCAGTCTCGGTTTCTGAGGTTGAAGCTGGTATTCAGCTTCGTTTCCCGTGGCCGGAAGAAGTGGCCTCAGCGGCGTTTGAACGCGGTGGCTATCTGTGGCTTGTTTTTGACCAGCCTTATAAGTTTGACCCAAGCGGCCTTCGTGCCGGGCAGGGCATTATCAAGGATCGTATCCGGGCCGTTGAGTTGCAGGACAACAGCGATGCCCTTGTGATGCGGCTGGGGCTAAAGAACGGACAATCCGTTGTTGTGGAACGTGATGTAAATGACTGGTTGATCAGCCTCAAAGATACACCAACCAAGCCACGCTTCCCGCTTGAGCCAACACGCCAAGCTGAGGGTGTGCAGGGCCAACAGATATTCGTGCCCGCAACAGATATCGGCCGCAAGATCGATGTCGAAGACCCGGCTGTTGGCGATTTCCTTGTGGTTTTGCCGATGCTTGGGGAAGGGCGTGGTATGGCGCAAGAGTATAGCTACGCGTCTTCCCAGCTACTGGAAACGGCCCAAGGCGTGGTGGTTATGCCAAAGTCAGACTTCGTTGATGTAGAACGGTTTCGGGACGGCATTGCTATCCGTTCGGCGGGCAACAACATCCTGTCAGCGACGAAACTCTCGCGCGATACAGGCCTCTCGCAGGCAGCGCGGGATGAGCAGTTTTCGAGGCTCATAGATTTTGATGCTTGGCGTATTGGTGAGCCGTGGGAGTATCGCAAGATTAAATCCCGCCTGTTTTATGAGCTTTCACTTCAACCGCTAACGGACCGCAACGCTGCCCGCTGGAAGCTCGCCCGCTTCTATATCGCACATGGTCGTGCGTCTGAAGCTATAGGGGTGCTTGAGCGCATGCTTGATGAAGACCCGCTTCTGGCGCAGAACAGCGAATATCTCGCGGTGCGCGGTGTAGCAAACTTCAAGCAGGGCCGACTTGAGGCCGCAAGTTCTGACCTTTCAAACAAGGGCCTTGAGGCTGAACAGGATGCAGAACTGTGGCGTGTTCTGGTGGCTGAGGCATTGGGTCAATACGACGCCGCGCTTGAGCATTATCGCCGCGGCAAAGACGTGATGGGCACCTATGACGACTTTGATCGGGCTGAAATTCAGCTTGCTGTCGTTCGGGCTGCGCTTGAGCTTGATAATCTTGAATTAGCGTTACGTGAGCTTGACCTATTGAACGGGTTGAACCTCAATGATGAACAACTGGCAGAGTCTGTGTTCCAAAGCGCGCGTATCGCAGCGCGGCAAGGGCAGATGGACGCTGCGCTCGCTCAGTTTGATGACCTGACAAACGTACCGTACCGCTGGATCGCGGCACGCGCCCGCTATGCGCAAACCACGCAGAACCTCAAGAACGGGGACATTACCCAAGAACAGGCTATCGATCAGTTGGAGCGACTAAGATTTGCCTGGCGAGGTGCCCGCTTCGAGGCGCAGCTTCTGGATGACCTTGCTGACCTGTATTTTGATACCAAGCAATATGAACTGGGGCTTGAGGTGCTGAGGCAAGGGGTGTCCTATTTCCCCGATCTCGCGCGAGACCGCCAGATGATCTCACGCTCGGCTGCCATGTTTAGAGAACTGTTCCTTGAGGGCAAAGCCGATGTCCTGACCCCGATCAGTGCCATCAGCCTTTATTATAAATTTCGTGACCTGACGCCTTTGGGTGCTGAGGGTGACCTGATGATCCGGCGGCTTGCAGACCGGCTCGTGTCGGTTGACCTGCTGGATCGCGCTGCGGAACTTCTTGAGTATCAGGTTCGTGTTCGCACCGAGGGGGCTGGGCGTGCGCTCATCGCGGCGAATCTCGCGAAAATATATATCCTGAACGAGCAACCAAATAAGGCGCTTGAGATCATGCGTGCGACGCGTGAGCCACGACTGCCGGAAGATATCGATGCGACCCGTCGGCACGTTGAAACCCGCGCGTTGATTGAATTGGGCCGGTATGAGGAGGCGGAGGTGCTCCTCGAAGGCGACCGTAGCCGCGAGGCCGAGCAGTTGAAGGCCGATATCTATTGGGGTAGCAAGGCCTGGTCCAAGGCTTCGGCAACTATTCGCCAACTTTTGGGGGATGGTTGGCGGCGCAATGAGGCGCTTGACCCGCTTGAGCGTTTGAACCTCATTCGCTTAACCATCGCGCTCACCTTTATGGAAGACCGTGCGGGGCTTATTGAGATGCGTCGCCGCTATGGCTCGCAGATGCGGGTTGGTGATTTTGCCAATGCGTTCGATCTGCTGACCAATGATCAGGAGCTCTCGGGCCGTGAGCTTGGTGCAATTGCCGGGCAAATCGCGAGTGTTGAGAAGCTGCAATCCTTCATGCGGGATTACCGCAGCGATTTTTCAGGTAGATAAAATCTAACTATTTTATGCCGTTATGCCGCTTGGTTTTTGCTCGCGCGTGGCTCACCAACTCGTGAAAGGGATATTATTTTCTATTCTGCGCGGCTTGGGCAATGATGTCTTGGCAAGGGCGGCTGTTGGAGGGCCGCGAAATTATCACCCTTCAGTACAAAACAGAGGAAGTGCAAAATGAAACTCAATAAAATTGCAAAAACAGCAATTGTAACGACAAGCGCTGTTGCGTTTGCCATGACTGTAGCGGCGGGTTCCGCATCTGCTGACGATAAAAAAGGCAAAAAAGAAAAATGCTACGGCGTTGTGGCAAAAGGCATGAACGACTGTGCCACATCATCTCATAGCTGCGCGGGCCAAGCTTCTGTAGACCAGCATCCGGAAGAGTGGGTTTATGTGCCAGCTGGTCTTTGTGATCGCATTGCCGGTGCGTCAAAAGAGCCCAAGAAGTCCTAGAGGCTTTTCAGTTATTGAAGCGCCGGGGTACAGTGCCACGTGGCAGCGTATCCCGGCGTTTTCCTTTTTGGAGCCTGAGCAGAAATGAGTGTTGAGAGCGACTGGTGGCAAAACCTGGAAAGCCCCCCAGTTGGTGTTGGCTTGAAGAGCGAACACTATGCAGATGTGTTGTCATTGCGGCCAAAGCTATCGTTTTTTGAAGTACATGCGGAAAACTATATGTCCGAGGGCGGCGCACATCATCGCTACCTGGAAGAAATCGCCAATCATTACGCTATATCAGTTCATGGTGTCGGGCTCTCACTCGGCTCTGCTGAGGGGATAAACCCCAAGCATCTTGAGCGGTTTAAGCA
Source organism: Kordiimonas sp. (assembly GCF_048264555.1). Lineage (GTDB taxonomy): Bacteria > Pseudomonadota > Alphaproteobacteria > Sphingomonadales > Kordiimonadaceae > Kordiimonas. The sequence continues at coordinate 697,954 of NZ_JBLXCX010000002.1, read as the reverse complement.
GGTGGTCGAACGTTATAATCCCGTATTGGTATCGGAACATCTCGCGTGGTCTGTTCAGGAAGGAACCTACCTGAATGACCTGCTGCCGCTGCCCTTTACAAAAGAATGTATGCAGATACTTCATGATAATATCAGTCATGTTCAGGATGTGCTCGGGCGACAAATCTTGATTGAAAATCCATCAAGCTATGTGTCCTTCACCGAAAGTGAATATGCAGAACCTGACTTTCTGTGTGAGCTGGCGAGCCGCACACAATGTGGTCTGCTCCTTGATATCAACAACGTTTATGTCTCGGGCTCCAATATGGATTGGGACCCCCATACATATCTCAGCGCTATCTCCGCTGACTTGATTGGTGAGGTTCATCTCGCTGGTCATACTTTGAAGAATGTTGGGGAGGGGGAAATCCGGATCGATGACCATGGCTCAGAGGTATGTGAAGAGGTGTGGGATTTATTTCGTGAAACGATCCAGCGGATTGGCAGGAAACCAACATTGATTGAATGGGACAGTAATATCCCGCCTTTCCCTCAACTTCTGGCCCAAGCAAACCGGGCAGCTGATGTATTGGGGATGGCTGTCGAAAATAAGGCGTTTGAAGATGCCTAACTTGCTGGAGCTACAGCGGGACTTCAAGGCTGCCGTATTATCCGGAGAGGCTTCAGATAGTCTGATATCAGCACTTGAGCCGGGCGTTCTCAATGCTACGGATCGCCTAAAAATTCACGGCAATAACTACCGTCAAACCCTGACAGCAGCCTTGGCTGGTATTTTCCCGGTTGCTCAGGCATTTGTAGGTGATGAATTCCTTGGAGGTATGCTTAGGCGGTATGTACTGGAAGTACCACCCCAGGAAGCTGTGCTTAGTGTTTATGGCCAAGGAGTACCTGCGTTTGCCCGGTCATTCTCACCGGCGCAGAATATACCTTATCTGGCTGATATCATGGCGCTTGAATGGGCAGTTCATGAGTTGCAACATGCTCGGGAACAAAGATCGCATGATAGTACAGCGTTGCGCGCTGCTTTGAAAAATGGACCTTTATGCTTGTCACCCAATGCGCGGATGGTAGACAGCGCTTTCCCCGTTCTCAATCTCTGGATGGCAGGTACGGGGCAAATACCGCCCGAAGCCGTTCATGTTAAATCGGGCGGCCAATGTGCTTGTGCGGTGTTGACGAATGGGGAGGTCAGGCTTTTTGGTTTGTCAGGTGAGCTGACGGATTATCTGGCAATGGTGCTCTCGGAGGAAAGCCCTGCCGCTGCGGACGGTGATGATGCCTTCGATCAACTCGCGGCAATGGGTTTGCTTTCAATAGATGCCCAAAAGAAAGGGAAAGCTTGTGGCTAGTTATATTGTCCGTCTTCGGCGGTTGATGGATCGCGGGTCAAGCATCTTTAACGCTCAGGACTTCTTGGTGCTTTGGTTGCGGTGTTGGCTTGCCAATATCTTTTATGCGAGCGGCCGCACAAAAGTCTCTGGGGGCTTTCTGGAGCCGTCAGAGATCACTGTGGCGCTGTTTGAAGACGAATATGCCCTGCCATTCATTGACCCTGAGCTGGCGGCCCAACTCGCTGTGTATGGTGAGACATTCTTGCCAATTCTTCTTATTGTGGGACTGGCTTCCCGCCTAAGTGCGCTGGGTCTTGTTGGTATGACCCTCGTGATCCAGATATTTGTCTATCCCGCTCTTTTTGCTGAACATATATTGTGGTTGGCTGCAGGCCTTGCTGTATTTGTGTTAGGGCCGGGGCGTTTGTCCCTTGATCACATTCTATTTCGCAATTTTGGCAAATCGAGAATAACCTAGGGTCAAAAAGCGTGTTTCCTTAGCAGGAACGCTCTTTTTTTGGTTTAAATAATAGAAAAAACGGCTAATACAGAAAAAACAATGACGCGGGGATGTGTCATGAGTAGGAGCATATAATCATGGATGAAATTGACCGCAAGATACTGAACCTTCTGCAGAAGGATGCGACGCTGAGTACAGCGGAGATCGCGGAAGCTGTGGGCCTTTCGACAACGCCTTGTTGGCGACGTATCCAGATCCTTGAGCAGGAAGGCTATATCACACGCCGGGTCGCGCTTGTTGATCGCAACAAGGTCAATGTGCCGCTTGATGTATTTGTGGCGATACGCACCAACGAGCATAACTTTGAGTGGTTGGATGAATTTGCGCGTCTGGTGTGCGAGTTCCCCGAGGTGGTAGAGCTCTACCGCATGAGCGGCGAGATCGACTATCTGATGCGTGTGGTGGTACCTGACATGGCTGCTTATGACACTTTCTATAAAAGCTTGATCAAGAAGGTTCAGCTTACTGATGTAAGCTCTTCATTTGCGATGGAGCGCATCAAATATACAACTGCATTGCCGCTTGATTACGCGATAGACGCAAACCGTTCCCGGCGCCGGAGAGGCTGATCGTGGACGCATCAACCGCGGCCGTCGCGCCAAAACAGGAAATCAAGTTAGCAGATTATAAACCCTCTGCCTTCGTGATAGAGGGTATTCATCTAACATTTAAGCTCTATCCTGAGTTGGTAGAGGTGACCGCGACCTCTCGTTTGCGGAGAGTAGGGGATGCCACGGACCTCGTGCTTGATGGTGGCCCTTACATGAGGCTGGTGTCTGTTGCCATCGACGGTGAAAGGCTTGCGGGCAGCGCTTATACGCTGAGTGATGATGGTCTGGTACTGCATGATGTGCCCGATGCGTTTTCGCTCACTATTGTCACTGAGCTGAAGCCCAAGGAAAATACACGCCTTGAGGGGCTATATTACTCAGGCGGAAACTTCTGTACTCAATGTGAGGCGGAAGGCTTTCGGCACATCACCTATTTCCTCGACCGTCCGGATGTTCTGACGACTTATGATGTCAGGATTGAAGCAGATAAGACCCAGTTCCCGCTTTTGCTTGCCAATGGTAATCCTGGCGCTTCCGGTACACTTGAGGAGGGAAGGCACTATGCAGAGTGGCACGATCCTCACCCCAAACCGTGCTATCTTTTTGCCATGGTGGCAGGAGACCTTGCCTGCTTGAATGACACATATACAACCCAGTCGGGTCAGCAGGTTGAGCTCAATATCTATGCGGCCAAAGCTGATATCGCCAAATGTGATTATGCCATGGGCTCGCTTAAGCGAGCCATGAAATGGGATGAGGAGGTTTTTGGTCTTGAGTATGACCTGGATGTTTACAACATTGTTGCGGTTTCTGACTTCAATATGGGGGCTATGGAGAACAAGGGCCTTAATATCTTCAATACCAAATATGTGCTCGCAAGCCCTGAAACCGCGACCGACACAGACTTTGACCACATTGAAGGTGTGATCGGACACGAATATTTCCACAACTGGACCGGCAACCGTGTTACCTGTCGTGACTGGTTCCAACTTAGCCTGAAAGAGGGCCTCACCGTATTTCGGGATCAGGAATTTTCCAGCGACATGACATCGCGCGCGGTTAAGCGGCTTGATGATGTGCGCACGCTACGCATGCTTCAGTTCCCGGAGGATGCTGGCCCGCTTGCGCATCCTGTGCGGCCCGAGAGCTATATAGAAATCAACAACTTCTATACCACGACGGTCTACAATAAAGGCGCGGAAGTCATTCGCATGATGCACCGATTTATTGGCGCAGATGCTTTCCGCCGCGGTATGGACCTCTATTTTGAACGTCATGACGGTGAGGCAGCTACCTGCGAAGACTTTGTCGTCGCCATGGAAGCAGCAAGCGGCACGGATTTGTCTCAGTTCCGTCTCTGGTATTCGCAAGCCGGCACACCGACATTAACTGTGACGCGATCCTTTGAGGATAGCGATGTTATCTTGGCTGTTGAGCAGGCTTGTGCTGCCACACCAGGACAACCGATCAAACACCCGATGCATATGCCGCTTTTGATAGGGTGGCTTGATAAAAACGGTGTCGAGGTGAAACCAAGTGTGGTTTCTGGTGGTAAGTGGACGACCGAAGGGTGCCTGCTGGATGTTAAGTCTACAGTTCAGCATTACCATTTTAAGGATGTGCCAGTGGGTGCAGTGCCCAGCCTGTTGCGCGGCTTCTCAGCCCCTGTGACGTTAAAACATGACCTGAATGCGGAAGAGCTGGCTCTTCTGGTTCGTGCTGATGCTGACCCTTTTGCGCGGTGGGAGGCTTCACAATCACTTTACAGCGTTTGTCTGCAGTCCTGCATAGCTGGGGCCGCTGAGCCCAGTGATATTCCTGAGTATATTCTGGATGCGTTTACTGGTCTTATTGAGGATAGAGAAACCGATCAGGCTTTGTTGGCAGAACTCTTGACGTTGCCGTCTGAGATTTCGCTCGGGCAACAGCTTGAAACCTTGTTGCCGCAAGAAATTCATATTGCCCGGCATGGTGTGACGGAGGTGCTCGCCCAGCGGTTTGGTGATCAGATTGTTGAACGATACTGTGAGCTTGCGCATGAGCCTTACTCACTAACGAAGGAGAGCAAAGCTAACAGGCGCCTGAAAAATGCTCTCTTGCGCTACATCGCACACATGCCACAGGCAGAAGAGCTTGTGACGGCACAACTCAGACAAGCTGATAACATGACGGATAAAATCGCGGCACTCGCTATTGTAGCAAGTAGCGACGTTGCCTCCTGTGATGCACTTCTGTCTGCGTTCTACGAAGAGTGGAAAGCAGACGATCTGGTCATCGATAAATGGTTTGCCTTGCAAGCGCAGAACACACGTACGGATGCTGTGAGCAAAATTCGTGACCTGATGGGGCACCCGGCATTCAAATATACCAATCCCAATCGCCTGAGGTCGTTGATATCTACGTTCTCGATGCTCAATCAGTGTCGTTTCCACGATGCTAGCGGGGAAGGGTACACACTGCTGGCGGATACGATCGCCAAGATGGACCAGATCAACCCCCAAACGGCGGCGCGGCTTGTGGCCCCATTGGGGAGATGGCGACGCTTGCCAGACGCGTTACAGGTCAAGATGAAAGGCCAGCTTGAGCAACTAAGAAGCCGAGTGGAAAGCGATGATGTTCGCGAACTGGTAGAGAAGTCGCTTTAACCCAAGGACAGGGTGATTCGCGTCAGTTTTGCGCCGATACCTAAAAGATGCCGGGCTCAATGCAGGGCGTTCAGCGCCTTCTGTATAGGTAAACAACCAATTATCGCCTAGTGATTGATATTAAGTGATTGTTAGGTTGTATGTATGTAGAATGGTTTTGCAGCCTTCGCACGAGGTTGCGGGGTGAGATAATATACTAGAGATAGCATATTGCTCGCCTTATAATGGGGTCAGCCAATCACCAGAGAGAGAGTTATATGAATAAGAGTCCTGATCCGATTGATGTACACGTCGGTCAACGTGTCCGCGCACGTCGTAAAATGCTGGGTTTGTCTCAGACCCAGTTGGGTGTTGAGTTGGGTGTTACCTTCCAGCAAGTGCAAAAATATGAACGTGGCACCAACCGCATAGGTTCAAGCCGGTTGTTCCGGATGTCCACCACGTTGGATGTGCCAGTGTCCTACTTCTTTGAGGGTGCTGAGACCAAACTGCCAGGGTATAATGCCGCGAGCGAAGGCCTTGATGCTGACGCCTTCGAGCGCCAGGAAACTCAAGAGCTTGTTGAGGCATACTACCGTATTGCAGACCCGCGCATTCGCAAGAAAGTGCTTGGGCTTGCCCGCCTGCTCGCGAGCGGTGTTGATGAATACGGCATGTAGCTAAATCTGACCAAAAACAGTTCACCACTGTAGAAAATGAAACGCGGCATACCCTAGGGTACGCCGCGTTTTCTTATTAACCATCAAGTGTGGCTAGCTAAGTCTTCTTCTTGGCTTTTCGCTTTTCGCGTTCACGGCGCGCGATATAGATAAGACCAGGAGTGAGAAGTAGGAAGCCTGCGGGCTCCGGCACCGTAAATATCTTGATAATCGCGGTGTCCAGACTCGTCAGGATCATGTCGCCTGGCAAGAAGATACTGCCGCCGGTGATAACGTTGAACGTTTCACCATCATTGATAAAGCGTCCATCATAACGAACATTCACGCTTACCTCATAGTCACCTGTGCGGGTGAACAGCGTTCCCGCGCCAGTTTGAACAAGGAAGCTCGTGCCTGTACCGATAATCTGGTCGCCCAACATCCACACGAGATCGAAATCCGCATTGTCAGTTAGCTGGCAAACAAGTTCCGCCTCAAAGGTTGTGCCGCAGCCATCAAGCGTGAAGTCCTCACCAAGCGGAATTGGATCATAAACACCAGCGTCAGCGATAAGCTCCTTCGGTGCAGGTGTTGGCTCTGGCGTCGGCGCAGGCGTTGGTTCCGGCGTCGGAGCTGGTGTTGGTGCAGGTGTTGGCTCTGGTGTCGGAGCCGGTGTTGGCGCGGGCGTTGGTTCCGGCGTCGGAGCTGGCGTTGGTGCAGGTGTTGGCTCTGGTGTCGGCGACGGCGTTGGCGCGGGTGTCGGTGCTGGCGTTGGTTCCGGCGTCGGCGCAGGTGTAGGTGGCGGCGTCGGCTCCGGTGTCGGCGCAGGCGTTGGTGATGGTGTTGGTTCCGGATCTGGCTCAGGATTTGGGCTGGGCTCAGGCTCTGGTTCAGGCGAGCTTGTCACCGGTGTTGGTGTCGCCGCCTGTGACTCCGTCGTGGGCAAACCAGCTGAGTTGTCAGCAAACACGGCTACGGGGTCGATAATTGGTGTTTCAATCCCGAGCACTCGCTCAACAGAGATGTTTTCACCTGCCGCCGGTGCGATACGCTCAATAAACTCAGCGATCTCTTCCGCGAGTTCTTCTTCGATGTCGTTTGAAGGTTCAGGATAGATGATAACTGCCGTTACATATGTATCCTGCCCACCAAGTTGGCGGAAACTGATGCGAAGTGTGCCATCGACAACCTCGGCACGCGTAACAAGCATGTGGCCAGCTGCGGGTGCGCCGCCCCCGCCACCATCTGCCTGCATGAACGGGCCAAAGTCATCCAGCGTTTTTGATACGCTCACCGAGAGGATAGAAGAGGAAAAACCACCAATCATGCCACCACCCAGCGCAAGCGCCGGAGCGGCAGAAAGGTCTTTTGCCTTCGTAGCTACTATCGATCCGTGCGCATCGGCGGAAAGCTGGAACTCAAAGTCAGTGGAATTTTGCGCGGTGGGTTCACCTTCAGGCTCACTCGTTGATGGCGCATCCGATAGGCGCCCAGGGCCTCCGCTCGAGAGCTTCATCACAGGCACTAGATCGTCTGTTGCCCGGGTATCAACCATGTTAACTGTGCCGCCGTTTCGCTTCACGTCTACCCCAAACGGATAGAGCGGCGAACGACCATTGGGCCGAGGCGCTGTGAGGATAACAACACGGTACCGACCGTTAGGGATGTTGGAAGCTACAAATTGCTCAACGTTTCGCACGCCGTTCGAGACGATGGACGGGCCACCTGTAGCAGCCTCATCTTCCATGCCCTCACCAACAAGCATCTTGCTGTCGGCGCCCACGCGGGTGAACTTGTCGTATGGCTCCCGGTTGCTTGGCCCGAGGTCCCAGCCCATAGCACCGTCCGCCAGCTTGAAGTTTTCATCAAGCACGAAAGGTGCCATGAAGGCGGTCCAGTGTGTGCGGGCGCCAGCCTCGATAATCAGGTTTGCAGCGTCAGAAATCGTCGCGAGGTCATAATCACCTGCGGCTTCCTCAATTTTTTCGAGCAAGGCTTCCATACGAGCCTTCAGGGCCTCATCGTCGCCCATGGCTTGATTCAGGTAGGACTGAACGACCTGAAAACCCCATTCATCAACCGATAGAGCGCCCTCAACAGCTTCCTCGAGCGTAACGGTCGGGAATGTTTCAATGCGTGCCTCGACAGGAGACCGGATAAGGTCTGCACTGCGTGTGCCGGTGAGGTAGAATTCTGATGCCTGCTCAGCGGCAGCGTTTACCTGTGGTGCGCTATCCGACCCAGGAACAGCAGGGTTTGCGAGAGCAGGGCGCACAATACGCAAACGGCGAATACCGGGGATCTCGACCGGTGGCGGTGTGGTCATGACATAGGTCGCGGGTGGCGGCAACAGGCCGTTGCCAATCACCGGTGGTAGAGTATCGTCGAGGATGCTGAGTTCTTCATCCCCTTGATACACACCATAAAGCAGTGTTCCCGTCGCGACAGCGGTACCTGTCAGCAAAGTGGAAATCACGAGCGATCTATTGCTTTTGAACATACCTGTTACCCTAGGCCTAAACGGCACAAATTAAATATAATTTGACCGAGTTTATATGTTTGTGTGCGTTGGGCCAAATAGATTTTCCATGGCGCCTCACCTCTGCGTAGGTTATAGCCTAGTCCGCAGTCAGGCAAAGTGCCGCAAATTACCAACTCTAATTGTAAAACCAGGTTATAAACAACATGTTAACAGGCCGCCCCTTTGATGACCTTAATTCCATTGTTGCCCAATTTCCTGCAAAAGATGATTGTGGCGAGCGGAAATTTTTGGAGAATTGTCAGCATTTAGGGGGGCGGGACGACGGGTTTGTTGCGCTCGGTGCATGGTTGGCAGCTTGGCAGGGTAAGTCAGAGCCCAAGACAAAAGACACCCATATTTGCTTCATTGCATCGTCATATCAAGGTGCGGCTGACCCAGCGATCGTTAAGGAGTATATTGCCGCCACGGCTAAAGGTAGGGCACCGGTTAATCTGATGTGCGTAGACAAGGGTATTGGCTTGCGTGCGCTTGAGATGGCGCCCGAAATGCCCCATGACCCGGCCGCGGATTGGCCGGAGGCGGAATGCATGGCGGCTGTTGCTTTTGGTATGGAGGCCGCCGCCGCTGGCGGAGACCTGCTGGGGCTTGCCACATACGCCCCTGGCGGTGATGAACCCGCGAAGGCAGTGTTGCAGGCTTGCTTGCTATCGGATGGGAAGGATGAATATGCCCCACTGGAGGCGCTTCGCTCGTACGGTGGCCGTGAGATCGCCGGGGCTGTTGGGGCGCTGATCGCAGCCCGCAGCCGTCGGTTGCCCGTTCTGGCCGAAGGGTGGGCTTGTCTTGCTGCTATTGCGGTTCTGGAGCAAATGGCCAAGGGTTCGGCGGATCACGTCGTGGTGGCAGCAGCAACAGATGACGAGCAATTACTTATCTGTGACAGATTAGGAAAGAAGCCTATCATCGGGCCGACAATTGGAATAGGGCCCGGTTGTGCAAGTGCTGCGGCTGTTTCTGTTTTGGCTGCAGCTTGCCTTTTGCCGAGCATGCCCACTCGCTAAGTATAGCCGTGGTGGGTGGATGACATCACAGGCTATATCAGATCTTCTCTCGCGGATAATTGATCCAGCACTTGAACATTAAAATTCAAGCGCTTAGGGTTAATTAGTTGGGGAGGTCGCCTTGGTTAAGGGGTGGTAAGCCGGGATGGTTCGAATTTTTCGTCACTATGTGTCGCCAGTAAAGCTGACGCTTGCCGTAGTTGACCTTATCGCAATTCTGCTGTGCGTGGTATTGGCTGAATACTTGCGCTATGCTGCTATCGGGCTTGAGTGGTCTGTTGGGCTTGGCCTTGAAGCGTGGTTTGCAAAATTACTGGTGCCTCTCGCTGGCAGTTGCGCACTGCTGGGTGTCGGAGCTTATCATGCTGATGCCATACAGGATTTTCGTGTATTTTCACTACGTCTGGCGGTGTCACTAGTTGTGACAGGCGTTTTCCTGTCCGCCGTACTCTATATTTTGCCCATGTTGCCTCTATGGCGCTCTATTCTGTTATTGGCGCTCCTTTTATCAGCGTTCACGATTTTTGCAGTGCATGGTTTATTTCAGCTCTTTGGTCGCATAGATCTTATCGGGCAAAGAGTCCTGATCCTTGGGGCTGGCGAGGTTGCAAGAGAGCTACAGCAATATGCGGAGCGTTCACGAGAGTCTGGCTTAAATATCGTTGAGGTGATTGCCCTTCCGGACCAAAACCCGGTGGTTGAGACAGCGATAAAGCTTGATGATATCAACACGCTGGATGCCTATGCGCTTTCGCGGGAAATTGAGATGATCATCATCGCAGCGGAGGAGAATGATCAGCGGCTTCCTCTCGAGGCATTGATTGCGTGTAAGCTCGCAGGCGTGGAAGTAAAGGACAAGCTATCTTTCTATGAGCAGGTACGCGGCTATGTAGACGTCAATTCCGTTAAGTCAGAGTGGATAATTTTTTCTGATGGTTTTAAGGGCGGAACCGGTGTTGAAAGGATAGGCAAGCGGCTGCTGGATATCAGTGTGAGTCTGCTCCTTCTCGTTATTACGCTCCCGCTCATGCTGATTGCAGCTATTCTCGTGAAAATCACTAGCCGGGGCCCTATATTCTATCGCCAACAGCGCGTAGGCCTGAATGGCGAGTATTTTGACCTGCTTAAGTTTCGTAGCATGAGGGTGGATGCGGAGGCCGAGGGAGCGCCGCAGTGGGCGCAAAAAAACGATCCCAGAGTAACACTGGTTGGCGGTTTTTTACGGAAAAGTCGAATTGATGAACTGCCGCAGGTTATCAATGTCTTGAGTGGTGTGATGAGTTTTGTTGGGCCTCGGCCAGAACGTCCCTATTTTGTTGATCAATTGGTGCAGGAAATACCGCTCTACAGAGAACGGCACTGTGTTAAGCCCGGTATCACTGGTTGGGCACAAATACAGTATCCGTATGGAGCTTCTGTTGCAGACGCGAAGCGGAAACTTGAGTATGACCTATATTATATTAAGAATTACTCCCTGTTTTTGGATTTGTTGATTATTCTCCAAACAGTGCGGGTGGTTATATTTCCAAGCGGGGCTCGATAGCATCATGACATCACTTCTTGGCCGACAGTTCAGATCGCCCAAAATTGGGCAGACTTGGCTCTCGCACGTTTCAGCGGCCGCGATGCTGTTGGGGTTATCGACCACAGCCTATGCGCAATCTAGCTACCCTGAAGCTCGTGCGCTGTTGGAGCAGCAGAAATATCAGGAGGCGGTCGATCTCCTGCAGGCGCGACGAGATAAAGAGTCCGCGGATAGCGAATTTTATCTTCTGCTGGCGCGAGCCTACCTTGAAACAGGAGCAGGCATCGCGGCGGAAGCGTCTATCGAGCGTGCCCGTCGGCTTGGCGCAGATTATGCGGGAACAGCCGTCCTTTTCGCCAAGTCATTGCTGGTGCAGGGGAAATATGCTGACGCGCTCGCTGCAATTCGCGGCATTACCATTCCGAAAGAAGAGCAGACAATTGCCTATATAATTGCGGGCGATGCCAACTTTGCGCTCAAGAACACGAAGGAAGCCCGGCGGAATTATGAGCTTGCTCAAAAGCAGGGCGATCATAGCTTCCAGGCCTATCTGGGGCTTGCGCGGCTTGATATGCGGGAAGGAAAGCTTCTCGCGGCGGAGGAGATGATCATCAAAGCGGCTGAATACGGCCGTGACAATACCATGGTCCAGTATACATGGGGGCTGATTGATCGCTATCTCGGTAAAATGGATGAGGCGGAGCAGCATTTTCTGGAGGCACAGCGGTTGTTCCCGGCCAATATTATGGCCAATCTTGAGCTGGCCTCGATCCGGATCGATCAAGGAGCTTTAGATCAAGCGGAACAGTATCTGGATGCGGTCTATAGTGTATCCGCTAACTATCCAATGGCGCTTTATCTCTCCAGTGTTATTCACGCTAGCAGAGGCGAATTTGAAGAAGCGAACGCACTTCTAAACCGCGCCAGAAACATCACCGATAGCTATCTACCCGCCATGTATGTTCGTGGCCTTGTTGCGTTCCAGCTCGGAAACTATGCCGTGGCTGAAAATCAGCTGGCCAAAGTGCTGAACGCCCGGCCTGCAAACCAGCCCGCGCGTATGGCGCTGGCGGGAACCTATCTCAGGCAGTCGCGACCGCAGGATGCCTATCGTACTTTGCAGCCGCTTCTCGAGATAGGGCAACCGGACCCGAGTGTTATCGCAATGGCAGCGGCTGCTTCGATGGCCTCCGGTCAGCCTGAGCGGGGGCATGAGCTTTATGAGCTTCTCGCGGCGGATGAGACACAAACACCTGATGAACTGGTTGACGGACTTGCCTCGAAACTCGCGCTCGCCCGCTATGTTTCAGGGAATACCGAGGCAGCTTACGATGCTATTCTAACGCATCCGAGAACCACGGATGTGGATGCGCGAGAACTGGGCGTATTGGGGGGAATGCAGCTCCGATCCGGTGATTATGAAGGGGCCGAGCTAACCATCAACAAGGTTTTGAGCGCACTGCCAGATCGTGCCCTTGGCTACAACATGCGTGGTACACTAGAATATCAGCGAGGCCAGTATGCCAAGGCACTTGAGAGCTTTAGGGCCGCAATCAGCCGCAATGACGATTACTACACCGCTATTCGCAACAAAGCGCTCGCTGAGCTACAGCTCGGGCAAAATGCAGCCGCAGAAAGTGACCTGAAAAGCCTGCTGAAGTCGCAACCAACGGATGCTCGGGCCAAGGCAATGCTCGGTAGAGCGCTCCTGAGGCAGGAGAAAGGCGAAGAGGCGGTTACCTACTTCAGCGAAGCGGTGCGTGTTATGCCTAATGCGACCGAGATGCTGGCGGACTATGCGGATGCACTTGCGATCGCGGGCCAAACAAGCAAGGCGATTGAGCAGGCGCGGGAAACCGCGGTTCTTGCCGCTGACAACCCGGTGCTCCTGAAGCGTATGGGGCTTTTGCTCTTGCGCTTGAACCAAGCGCGCATCGCGGTTCGCCCACTATCACGTTACGTTGCGTTCAACCCTGATGATGGCGAGGCCCACCTGATGCACGGCCGTGCGCTACTTTCAATGGGGTTGAGCACGGGTTCAAAAATATCGTTTGAACGTGCACGCAATGCAGAGCGCAACAAGCCTGATGACGCAATGCTAGCATGGTATCTTTTTGCTGTGGATGCGTTGTCTGGCCGGTACAATGAGGCGCTCAGAGGTATGGGGCGGCTGGAGGTTTCCGCACGACCGGCAGACCTCAAATCAAGCCTGATTGGTGACACCCTGGTGCGTGCTGGCAGGCTGGAAGAAGCCATTGCAGCCTATGAAAAATCACTTGCTATTGAGGCCACATCTGATTTGGTGGTTGGATTGGCATCTGCGCTTGAAGAGAGCGGTGAGCGGCAACAGGCCATTGAAAAGCTTGAGGATTTTGTGAAAACCACACCTGCCGACCGCAATGCGCGCATGGCACTTGGTGGCCTTTTTGAGCGCGCGGGTCTTCCGTCTGCGGCAACGGATCAGTATGAGGCAGTGTTGCGCGGCGGTATTGCGGATGCCCATGTTGTTGCGAGACTTGCGCGGGCCTACCTGCGGCTTGGGAACGTCAGGAGCGTACCGCTTGCAAAACAGGCCTATCTCATCCTGCCGGAAGATCCCTTCATTCTCGATATATATGGCTGGGTGATGCTGCAGGCGCAGCGGGATTCCGCGCTGGCTGAAAAAGCGCTTGAAAAAGCCACGAGAAGGGCCCCGGCGGAAGCACTGTATCGGTATCACCTGGGCATGACCTATCTTACACAAGGTCGCCGCAGAGAAGCGCTTGAGACGCTCAAGCAAGCGCTTCGCCTTAATCCGAATTTTGAGGAAGCGGATGAGGCCAGACGCCAGATCGACCTTCTTGAATAACTTTAAAAATGGAAAGCAATAAATTGAACATATTGCTTTTTTCTAGCTTGTTTCCAAATGCCGTTGATCCTGTGCTTGGGGTGTTTGTCGAAACACGTATGCGACATCTGTTGAAGGATACAGATGCCAGCGTCGCGGTGATGGCGCCTGTGCCCTGGTTTCCGTTTAGGGGAAAAATGTGGGGTTCATACGGCAAGTTTGCCGAGGTCCCAAGGCAGGAGACGCGGCACGGCGTAGCGGTTGAACATCCCCGGTTTTTGGTTGTCCCCAAAATCGGTATGTCGCTCACACCAGGGTTTCTATACCGCGCCGCAAAAAGTGCGCTTGAAGCCCGGTTAAAAGCTGGTGAGAAGATTGACGTTATCGACGCACATTATCTATACCCGGACGGTGTAGCGGCGGCGAAGTTGGGGGAAGCCTTCGGCATCCCCGTAGTTATGACCGCCAGGGGAAGTGATGTTACCGAGATTGGCCGTATGCCGGGTCCTCGGCGCAAGATCCTGAAGGCCATAAAATCAGCGGCGCACACCATATGTGTCAGCAACTCCCTGCGGGATGAATTGATCTCTTTTGGCGCGGATGCCGGCAAAATCACCACGCTCAGAAATGGTGTTGACGCTGAGCGTTTCAAAGAAGTCAGGCGCAATAAGACACGGGAAAAATGGCAAATTTCCGGGAAAGTTGCTCTGTTTGCAGGGTGGCTCATTGAGCGCAAGCGAGTGGACATCATGCTCGATGCCGTTGCGAAACTGGATGATGTGACAGCCGTGATCGCGGGCGAGGGGCCGCTGTTGGGCGACTTGAAAGCCCAGGTAGAACGGCTGGGCATCGCTGCCCGTACCCGGTTTTTGGGCAAGTTGGTGCCGGAAGAGATGCCTGCGGCATTCTCCGCAGCCGACGTGTTGGTCTTACCGTCCGAGCGGGAGGGTTGGGCCAATGTTCTATTGGAATCAATGGCTTGTGGTACACCTGTCGTGTCGCGCGCTGTTGCGGGGGCGCTTGACCTCGTTACCTGCCCGGAAGCAGGACGTCTGGTGGATGGAAGCGACCCTGAAGCTTATGCGGGCGCGATACAGCGGGTGCTGGCCTCCCCAGAAGACCGTGAAAAAACAAGGCGATACGCGGAGAAGTTCGGGTGGAGAGAGATATCCCTCGCGCAAAAGGAAATCTTTGAGCGTGCCATCGCAGGCTCTGCTGAGCCCAAAAAATGATCTGGTAAAGGGACGAGAAAATAGGGTCTGGCTGGAAGTTGTATTCTTATCCATCACGCTGTGGCATAAGTGCTGCGTACCTGTGGCGCAAGTGTGCGTGAAAGTGTGGCGTATGTGTGCGCGAAAGTGCGGCGCATGTGTGGCGTAAAAATCGGGTGTTAATGATCAGTGTCCTCACTTTTCAGGAAACGTTCGTCTTCGCTAAAAACAAGGAACTGTCGTGTTTGAATCGTTATACTTTCTGTTCTTCTGTGTACTGATCGCTTTCATCATCTATTGGGCGCTCAAAAACGATGATCAGGAAACATTCCTGAATGGTCCAATCAAAGGCGCCAAGGAAAGCGGCAAGGCAGAAAAAAAATAGACGCAGGTTGTTAGTTTTCCAAGGAAATCTGCGTCAATTGGCACAATATTCGCTTGATTTTCAGGGCCTTGCCTTGGCATAGTGTAGCCAAGAATACTTGGGAAGCCTTTTGGCTTATTAATCAAGGGTTTAAAGGAAACGTCAGGTGGTACTAAATCTCAAGACCGGAATGAAGGCGGTGGGCCTCGTTTTGTTTTCGCTTGTTCTTGCAAGCTGTGGCCCGCGTGAGCTCTTGCCATCTGCACCTTTTGTGCCGCCGGATGAAGGTCCTGGCCCGCATTATGTGATTGGTCCGGGGGACGGGCTCTATATCCACGTTTGGCGGAACCCTGAGCTTTCCACCAACGTAACCGTGCGCCCGGATGGCCGTGTTTCCATTCCGCTTGCGGAAGACCTGCCCGCCACAGGTAAAACACCAAGCCAGCTTTCCCGCGACATCGAAGAACAGCTGAACGTCTATATCCAGCAACCCATTGTAACTGTGATGCTGCAGTCCTTCTTTGGGCCGTTTTCCCAACAGGTCCGGGTGGTTGGTGAAGCGGCGAGCCCGCAGGCTTTGCCGTACCGTGCAAACATGACCCTGTTGGACGTGATGATCCAGGTTGGTGGTTTGACCGAGTTTGCAGCCGGCGACCGCGCTTCCCTCATCCGGTTTGAGGATGGTGAACAGAGAGAATATCGGATCAAGATTGAATCGCTCATTAAAGACGGCGACATCACTGCGAATGTGAAGATCCTGCCCGGCGATGTGCTGATTATACCTGAAAGCATCCTTTAACCTTGTTATAGTATGCTGACAGCAACAGTCTGACAGACAGCGGAGAGACAAGATGGCAGTGCAAAGTGGACTGCACGACATATTCCAGCAGATCAAAACCATCGCCTACGGCATTTGGCGAAAGAAGTGGTATATGCTGGTGACAACATGGCTTGTAAGCCTGCTTGGCTGGGCCCTTGTCTCTACCATGCCGTATAAATACGAGGCCTCTGCGCAGGTGTTCGTGGATACGGAAACCGTGCTGCGGGCCAGTGCCGAGCGTATGGGGATTAACGTCGACCTCAGCCGTAAGGTTGATATCGTGCGCCGCACGCTGGTCACCCGCCCGAACTTAGAAAAGATCATTCGCCGCTCGGACTATCTTGATCGGTTGGCGAAGGACGACAAGGAGCTAGACTCTCTTGTTGCCAGTCTGCAGCGGGATATCCGGATTATCTCCCTCGAAGAGGGCATGTTCCGCATTCAGTTTGAGATCGACGATGACCGGTTGAGCGACCGTCAGCGTGCTGAGGTTGCGCGCCGGGTTGTGGCGAACCTTTTGTCTTTCTTCCTTGAAGGGAACTCGGCTGAAGGTGCGCAAAAGTCTGAGAGCGCAATTGAGTTTATCAACCAGCGCATTCAGGAATATGGCAAAATGCTAAGCGACGCGGAAACGCGGCACGCTAAATTCCAGCAGGATAATATTGAGTATCTCGGCGGGCAGGGCAGCTTCCTCGGGCGGCTTGACACTGCCAAAGCGGAACTTCGCAAGACGCGGAATGCCATTGCTGAAGCACAGGTGACGCTGCAAACGCTCGAAACCAACATCAAGAACGTACCACCTACTATTCGGGAGGCACGCTCAAGCCGGTCTGGCGGCGGCGGTGATAAAGATCCGCTGCAGGAGCGCATCGCAGACCTTCAGAAGAAATATGATTCCCTGAAGACCCTTGGTTTGAAGGACCGTCACCCTGATGTGATAAACGTAAGCCGTCAGATCGAGGCCTTGCAGGCGGAGCTTAAAGACAAGCAGGATGCGCTTGCGCAGGAACTAGCAGATTCTGCAGAGGCAGGCCGTAGTTCAAACCTGACGACAGAGACACCAAACAGGCTCTATGAGCAGCTGATGCTGCAAATCATTGAGACCAAGACATCTGTCGAAACGCTGAAACAGCGTGAGAATGACCAGCGTAATGTCGTGGCTGAGATGGAAGAAAAAGCCAAGCGTGTCCCTGAAATTGAGGCGGAAGAAAGCCGCCTGAACCGGGACTACAAAACCATCCAGCGCCAGTACAAAGAGTTTGTGGAACAGAAACAGCAGCTTGATCTTCAGGCAGATGTGGAAGCAACCGATGAGGCCATGTCGTTGCGGGTGGTTGAAGAACCGATTGTGCCACAGGCGCCAAGCGGACCAAACCGGCTTCTGTTCTTCACTGCTGTTCTGGTAGGCGGTATTTTTGCAGGGCTCGGTGTTGCGCTCGTGTTGTCACAGCTTCGTCCGGTGGTTATTACGGTTGAGCAGCTTCGCAGCCACTTTGACATGCCCGTGCTCGGGAACGTAACCCGCACCATTTCTGAACAGGAACACCGCCAGCGTAGTGTTGAACTTCTGGCGTTCGCGGGCGGAACTTTGTTGTTGATGTTGATATTTGTCGCCTTCCTGGCGTTCGACATCTTCGGCGGTCTGTCAGCCACTTAAGTGTAGTGAGTAGGTAATTCATGGATCTTATCGAGCGCGCAGAGCAGAAGAAGAAAAAAGAAGAAAAGGCCAGTTCTCTTGTTGAGCGGGCCGCTGCGAAGTCAGGCCCTGCAAAAGGGATGGGTATTGGTAACCCTGCGGCTCGCGGGGAAGGCCGGTCTGACCCATCTTCTTTGAACCCTGCTCAGACTGAAGAGAAAGCGCCGTCTCCGGCGTTCCGGGGTATTGGGCAACCCGGCGGGCCGTCAAAGCCGCGCCCTGTAGATGGGGCTGAGCCTGGGGCAAAACAGTCCGACGCACCAGAAAGTGCGTTTGAAAAAGCCGCTGCCAAATCAGGTATTGGTCAGGTCAAGGAAGGTGGTGGGTTGCGCCCGCAAGGTGAAACCACCAACGAGCCGAAGGTTCATGTTCGTCCCGGTTCCAAGCCTACGAAACCCGTTAGTGTCGGCATGGAGCCGAAAGGCAAAACGACACGCAAGGTCGAGGAAGTTGACCTCGTGGCGCTGCGTGAGGCGGGTTATATCACACCGGACATGCCACCCAACCTGATGTCAGAAGAATTTCGGATCATCAAACGTTCTATCCTTCTGAATGCCTTCTCGAAAGGCGACAAGAAGGTCGAGAACGGCAATGTGATCCTTGTAACAAGCTCCAACCCGGGTGAGGGCAAGACCTTTTGCGCGATCAACCTGGCGCTTTCCATCGCGACCGAGCAGGACGTAACTGTGCTTCTGGTGGATGCTGACTTCTCGAAACCCGAGGTATTGAACCGTCTGGGCGTCAGCGGGGGGCGCGGCTTGATGGATGTTGTGGCCGATGAGGATATCGACCTCGCGAGCTGCCTGATCAGAACCAGCATCCCCAATCTGGTGCTTTTGCCTGCCGGTCGTCAGCATAACCTGACGACAGAACTTCTTGCCAGTGAGCGCATGGAGGCGATGGCGCGGGAGATAGGCACCCGTTACCCGGACCGTTTGGTTATTTTTGATTCACCCCCTGTGCTGGCAAGCTCTGCCGCGTCGGTGCTTGCGCTCTATATGGGCCAAACCGTTTTTGTGATCGAGGCCGAAAAAACAACCGAGCCTCAGATCAAGGAAAGCATCGGCATGATTAGCGCATGCGAGCATATAAATCTGATTTTGAACAAGACCCGTTATAGCGACAGCAATAAGAAATTTGCGTCCTATTATGGTTACGGGGGTCGATAGGGATCATACTTTGTGGCGCAGGTAGGCCGTACATTTCCGCATAAGCTTGCGATGCTGTTGGTGGCGCACCTTGGTTGCGCCACTGCCGTATCTGCGCAACATGTTTGGGTGGACCCGCGCGCCGAAGGCAAGGTGACGGTTTCCGACAATATCAATCTGACCGAAGCTGACCGAACGGTGGGCACGGTACTTAATGCATCTCTTGGGCTTAACACTCGGGTAGAAGGGCGAAAGCTTAAGGGTGCGCTCGATTATGCCTACGATTATTATTATTTTCTCGATGATGGCAGCTCGGATGTCAGGCACAGCATGTTTGGTGTGCTGGACGCCGAGATATGGCGAAACCATTTATCTGTGAATGCGAGAGCGAGCCTCAGACAAGTATTTCTGAGCCAGAGCGAAGCTACCTCTCATTCTGCCGCAAACAAAAGTGATAACCGCCGCCTTATTCAGAACTATACCGGCAGTGCCCTGTTGAAAGGGGGGCTTCGGGATTTTGCCGACTGGCGGCTTAACTACCGGTACGGGATTACACTTTCGCCCGCTGACAATCTGGATGATGAAACACTGCCTACCAACTTTTCGGATACGCAAAGCCACGAAATCCGCGCTACAGTTGGTTCTGGTGACAGGTTCAATAATCTGGAGTGGACCCTTTTTGGCAGCAGTAGCCGGGTATTGCGTAACCTAGATGTAAACGACTACCGGGTTGAAGAGGTGGGGGCGGAGCTTACCTACAAGTTCAACCGTTATTTCTCGATCACGGGACAGGTGAACCAGTCGCGCAACGGTTTCCAGTCTGAACTTCTCAGCCAGGACGGTCTGGGCTGGGAAGGCGGCTTTCGCTGGACACCGGGGCCTAAACTTGACCTGTCAGGGCGGTATGGCAAGGTTGGCAATCGGGAAACTTGGTATGGTCGGCTGCAGTATTTGTTCTCGGCTCGGTGGGATTTTACCGCGACCTATACAGATACCCTCTCCGCCGACGCTGTTGTGTTGAATGATAACTTGCAGCAGTATCAATTCAATGATGAGCAGGGCATCACAGATGGTGCGGGCTTGCCGGTTGATGAGCGTGACCCTAGGTTTACCCTGACAGATTTTGATTTTAGGCGGCAGAATACGACCGGTATCCTGCGTTGGCGCAAGCGGCGGCTGGACGTTTATGTAAGCGGCAATATGGAGTGGCGGACCTACGATAGCACCGGAGGCGAGGACGCGAGTTCCTGGGGTATCTCAAGCGGTTTCAAGCGGAGAATAAATCCAACAACCACATTGACCGGACTTTTTTCCTATCGTCGGAGTAGATTTGAAGAACAGCTTCGGGTAGACAACTACTATGTAGGAAATCTACAGTGGAATAAGCGGTTGTCTCGTCATGTGAAAGTTGCAGTTTCGTTTGACCATACACAGCGACAGAGTACAGAAGTGGGCGGGGATATGATGGAGAACGCCGTAACTGTACATCTACGAGGGATTTTTTAGGGGCAGCATGTACGAAAGTTTTTACAATCTTCAGGGTCGGCCTTTCCAACTTACGCCTGACCCACGGTTTTATTTCAGCTCTCGCACGCACAAAAAGGCGATGGCCTATCTCACCTATGGCATGAACCAGGGAGAGGGCTTTATTATCGTCACGGGTGACGTAGGCACCGGTAAAACAACACTCGTACGGCACCTTTTTGAAACCCTCGACCGTAATGAATATATCGCCGCGATGATCGTGAGCACGCAGCTCAGCGCTGAAGACCTGCTCCGCAGCGTGGTTGCTGCCTTTGGGCTTGACGCACAGGCCGAAGATAAAGGTCAGCTTCTGGCGCGGCTCGAGAAATTCCTGCGTGAACAGTTCCGCATGGGGCGCCGCGCGCTTCTGGTGGTGGACGAGGCGCAAAACCTCTCAAACGCAGCGCTCGAAGAGATGCGCATGCTTTCCAACTTCCAGGAAGGCGATAAAGCGCTTATCCAGAGCTTCCTTGTTGGCCAGCCTGAGTTCCGGGAGCGTATTTTCTCGGCACCCGAACTTGAACAGCTTCGCCAGCGTGTGATTGCCACCCATCACCTTGAGCCGATGGAAGAGGAAGAGCTTGCCGGCTATATTGAGCACCGCCTGAGCTTAGTGGGGTGGGATAACGACCCCTGTTTCACTGCTGATGCGGTTGAAGAGATTTACCGGAACAGTGCAGGGGTGCCGCGGCGCCTGAACACGCTTTGTTCGCGGGTACTTCTCTATGGTTCGCTTGAAGAGTTGCACACCATTGATGGCGACACTATCAAAGCGGTTGTTGCCGATATGGCAAGCGATACCCGCCAGGTGACAGCAACGTCGTCCGCGTTGCCGCCCCGACCGTCAGCACCCGTGAACCGCCAGAACGATTCCACTGTCCCCCTTGAAGCCCGACAGGACACCAAGGAGGTCAAGCAGATGGAAAACCGACTGGATCAGCTTGAGAGCATGATGAAAAATCAGGATGAAACCCTGAAGCGCCTGACAGAGCTGATGGCAACAATGGCGGGCGGCGGCTCCAAGGATGACAAATAGCTCTTCAGACCCACTAGCAAATGCAGTGCCGGTGTCTGCGAGCACGCAGTTCCCAGACGTATACGCGTTTACCGTTGATGTGGAAGAATGGTTCCAGGTCGGCGCCTTTGAAAATACCATCAAACGCTCTGACTGGCGTGGCCTCGAAAGCCGTGTCGAAGAACAGACCTACAAGGTGCTTGGGCTTCTTGACCATTGCGGTGTGAAAGCCAGCTTCTTCTGCCTTGGTTGGGTTGCCGAGCGCTACCCGCTCCTGATCAATGCGATCCATAATGCGGGGCACGAGGTGGGATGCCACGGTATGGACCACGAGCGGTTGTTCCGTTTCTCCCGCAAAGAATTCACCGCAGATGTGTTCAAGGCCAAGGCGTTACTGGAGGACGCCATTGGCGTGGAAGTGAAGGGCTACCGCGCACCAAGCTTCTCTCTCACGCCGGATGTCTGGTGGGTGTATGAGGTGCTTGAGCAGGCCGGGTTTTCTTATTCCTCCAGCCTTTATCCGCTGAAAACTGACCATTACGGCATGCCGGACGCCCCGAGGCGACCGTTCTGGCCCATTGGTGAAGGCCGCATCCTTGAGGCCCCAATGACGGTATGCAAGATGCTTGGGCGGTCGCTCCCGGGCTCAGGCGGCGGATATTTCCGCCTGTTGCCCTATGCGCTTGGCCATCACCTTTTGAGCGCAGGCGCGAAGCAAAACAGGGCACCAGGTATATTTTATATGCACCCTTGGGAGGTTGACCCCGACCAACCCTATAGGGACGACGCACCGCTTCTATCCCGGTTTAGGCACTATACGGGGCAGGCGGCACTGCCCAAGAAGCTAGAGCGGCTCTGTGCCGCGCATGAATGGATGCGGCTTAGGGAAGCGATCGTAGCGCCCGCCTATCAAAGCCTTGAGGCGCGCGGATGACGCTTGCGGTTAAACATCTCACGCGGGAAAGCGCTGAAGCTTGGGACGCCTATGTAGCACAGCATGGGACAGGTACCTTTTGCCACCGTGCGGGCTGGAAGTTTGCTGTTGAAGCAGGGGCGGGGCACAGCTGTCCCTACCTTTATGTCGAGGAAGACGGTGAAATAACCGGCGTGTTGCCGCTGACCTTGCGCCGCAGCGCCCTATTTGGCCGCGCGCTGGTTTCCAGCATGTTTGCCGTTTACGGCGGCGGCCTGTATTCGAGCGAGACCGCTAAACAGGTGCTGGACGAAGCCGCGTGGCAAATTGCCGAAGACGCGGGCATCGGTGTGTTTGAAAACCGTACCATCAGCCCCGCGCATTGTGGTGTTGAGGAGTGGTCGTCACCGGGGGTTAAGGCGGCAACATTTATTCGTGAGCTTGAGGGGGGCGACGAGGACGCGCTCCTGCTCACGATCCCTCGCAAACAGCGGGCTGTAGTGCGTAAATCCCTGAAAGCCGAGCTTGTATGTGACTGGGCGCCCACCGTGCGACAGGTTTATGCGCTTTATGCTGAAAGTGTTCGCAATCTGGGCACCCCGGTGTTTCCGCTTAAACTTTTTGAGGCGTTTGCGGTCGAGTTTCCCGACAATCACCTGCTCCAGCTCATCAAGGCACCCGACGGTACTGCTGTGGCGAGCCTGTTCAGCTTTTATGATGAGAAAACAGTACTGCCTTATTATGCGGGCGGTACAACAGAGGCACGGCGGTATAACGCGCATGACTTTATGTATTTTGAACTGATGAAACATGCGGCTCAAAAAGGGATCGGGCAGTTTGATTTTGGTCGCAGCAAAGTTGATACCGGGCCATATGCGTTCAAGAAAAACTGGGGCTTTGAGCCGACACCGCTTGAGTATGAATATCGGTTGGCGGAAGACGCGGAGCTGCCCGACCTGTCACCGCAAAGTGGCAAATACGCTGTTTTGGTGAAAGTTTGGAAGCGGCTACCGCTCCCCGTCGCTAACCTCATCGGGCCCATGCTCGCCCGGCATCTGGGGTAAGCGTATGGCCCGCATTCTTTTCCTCGCGCACCGTATCCCCTATCCACCCAACAAGGGGGACAAGATACGCTCCTGGCATTTTCTGGACCATCTTCTTGAGCATCATGATGTGCACCTCGGGTTTTATATTGACGAATCCGCTGATGAAAAACATGTGGCCTTTCTTGAGGGTAAGGCGAAGAGCCTCTGTTTTGAGAGGGTCAGCAAACGGGCACAGAAACTGATGGCACTTCGCGGCCTTATTGATGGTCGTCCCCTTACCCTTGCCGCATACCCAAAAAACAAGCTGGCGACTTACGTGAGGGACCTCACCTCTGCAGGCGGGATTGATCTTATCTTTCTTTTCTCGGGTGCGACCATGCAACTGATTGAAGGGGTGGCATCAGATATCCCGGTTATTGCCGACCTTGTGGATGTGGATAGCGCCAAATGGACGGCATACAGCCATGTGAAGCCGTGGCCACTTTCATGGCTCTATCGGCGTGAGGCCCAGGTTCTGTCAGATTATGAACGTCAGATAACGACGGCTACCGATGCCACGCTATTCGTGAGCGAAGATGAAGCTGCTGTATTTAGAAAAACGCTGGATGCAAGCTTAAGCGCTAAAGTTCGCGCGGTTTCAAATGGCGTGAACCTCACCCATTTTGATCCCCAGCGGTTTGAGGCGGCGAAAGCTGAGAGTGATCCCCTCAAGGTCATTTTCACTGGCGCGATGGATTATGCTCCCAACGTAGAAGCGGCGGAATGGTTCACACGCAGCATATGGCCGCGCGTTCGCGCGAAATACCCAAGTGCGGAGTTTCTCATCGCAGGTGGGCCAAAAGTGTCTGAAGTTGTGGTGCTCGAGCGCGCGGAAGGTGTGCGTGTGCTCGGTTATGTCGATGATATGGCAGAAACAATTGCATCTGCCAACGTGGTTGTTGCGCCACTTCTGACCGCACGCGGTATTCAAAACAAGGTGCTTGAGGGCATGGCCATGGCAAAGCCGGTTGTTGCAACCCCTGCCGCGCACGAAGGCATTGCCGCGACGGCGGGCGACCATCTGTTGGTTGCCGCGAATGAGGATGAGTTTACGGCGGCGCTTGATGAGCTTCTTACCTCAAAAGATAAACGCGAAACGGTTGGAAATGCAGCGCGGGCCTTTATTGAGGATCACCATAGTTGGGCGAGTTGCCTGTCTAAGTTGGATAAGGTGATTGCTGAGGTCATGGAAGCGAGGAAGAAATGACGACACAGGCCTCGTTTATCAATAAATATCAAAGGCTTATCGTGCTTGTTCTGGCACTCGCTGCCGTTCTGTTTGGGTGGTGGGATACGGTTACGCATATTGCCAACATCGTATGGCGCGATGATGCTTATAGCCACGGTCTTCTGGTGCCGCCCATTACGCTTTGGCTTGTCTGGCGCCGCCTAGGCGAGGGTGGAATGCCACCCGCTCGCCTGTTTACGCCCGCTTTGGGGCTGGTCGCGGCTGCAGTGCTCCTGTGGATGCTAGGGCGCGCAATGGAGGCTGCGCTCTTCGAGCATATTGCGCTTGTTGTCACTGTTCAGGCTATCGTTATCCTGTTGTTCGGGCTAGATTTTTATCGGCAACTGCTGTTCCCCATGCTGTTCCTGTTCCTTGTCATCCCGTTTGGTGGTGAGTTGGTGGAACCGCTGCAGAACATTACGGCAAAGTCAGTTATTTGGGCCCTTGGTGTTCTTGGTGTGCCCTATAAAGCCGACGGTGTGCTGATTGAGCTTTCAAGCGGGCTTTATGAGGTGGCGCGTGCGTGTGCGGGTATCAAGTTTCTGTTCACCAGCATGGTATGTGGCGTGCTGCTGTGTCATTTGGCGCTTCGGTCCTGGTGGCGGCGCGCCGCCATAATGTTGGCGGCCTTTTTGGTGCCGATCCTTGCCAATGCGATCCGGGTGCTCACAACTCTCTTGATAGCGGAAGCAACCGACCAGAGCTTCGCGAAAGATGTGGACCATGTGGTTTACGGCTGGGGGTTCTTGAGTGTTGTGCTCCTGATCCTGATAGCGCTTGCTTACCGCTTTTCGGATCGCGGGGTTGAGGTGGCTGAAGGTGAGGGCACAATGCCCACTATGCCAACCCTTAATGCCAAGGGCCTTGCTATACTGCTACTTGCAGCTTTGTTGCCGCCGGTGGCTGCGCTTTGGATGTATCAACCGCCTGAAGGCGCCAGCCAATGCAGAATTGCGGACGTTTTGGCACCAGAATGTGAGGACTGCGGTTTCAGGTCTTTACCCCGGTTTGATAACACGGGGTACGTGATCTATGAGGCAGCGGACGCTGAGTTCCTTCACCTCTACCGGTCAGGTGGGAACCGGGTGACAGCTTATGGAGCGCTTTTTCAGCCCGATCGGCCAGAGCACAGGGTTATCCAGGGGTTGCAGAAGAACCTGCAGGATGACTGGACCGTGCTTTCTGGTGTTCCAACACAGAATGCAGCTGTAGGTGGTGTGCCTTTTGAAGAGATTGTGATCTGGCGGTCTGAGCGGAAAGTGTTGCTCTGGTGGGCGCTTTTTGCTGGCGGTAAGTTCCAGGACGGGGCTACGGCTAGCAAAATAGCACTCGGTAAGGCGCGCCTTTTTGGCGGAGACACCAGTGCGGCAGCTCTCATCTTTACCGTGAATATGGATGATGATTTAGATTCTGCACGTGAACGGCTAACAAAATTTCTATCGACATTTTCGGCAGATCAGTTTTTATGGAGCCAGCTTAAAATGCCGGAAGGACACGCTATATGTGCGGAATAACGGGGGTGATGATTGCGGGAGATGGGCCGGTAGACCAGGCCAGCCTGCGCCACATGACCGACCTGATCGCACACCGTGGGCCGGATGATGACGGCTTTTTCTTCGGCGCTGGTGTAGCCTTTGGCCATCGCAGGTTATCTATCATTGATGCTGAAGGCGGACACCAGCCCATGTTCAGCCCCGATGAGCGGGTGGTGCTGACCTATAATGGTGAAATATATAATTTCCAACAGCTGCGGCGCGAGCTTGAAAACCTGGGGCATCGCTTCAAAACCAATAGCGATACGGAAGTTTTGCTCACAAGCTATCTAGAGTGGGGCACAGACTGCGTTAACCGCCTTCGTGGCATGTTTGCCTTTGCTATATGGGATACCCGCACGCAGGAGCTGTTTCTGGCGCGCGACCGTCTCGGTATTAAACCTATTTATTATAGTACGCTCCCTGACGGTACCTTCCTGTTCGCGTCGGAACTAAAATCACTGGTGGCCTACCCGGGTGTGCGCCGGAAATTACGGATCGATGCGCTTGAAGACTATATGACACTTGGATACGTGCCGGACCCAAAGTCTATTCTGGATGGTTTTGACAAGCTTCCGCCCGCGCACACCCTCACTATACGCAAGGCCACGGGTCAGCAGCGCATGCGCTCCTACTGGAACCCGGATGTGGTCACACCTGCAGTGGGTGATGAACAACCCGGTGAACTGCTGGAGCGGCTGGAAGAGGCTGTGAAACTGCGCATGATTGCGGATGTACCGCTTGGTTCTTTCCTTTCTGGCGGTATTGATTCAAGTACTGTTGTAGGGCTCATGAGCCGCAATAACCCTGATCCCATTGAAACCTGTGCCATCGGCTCTGACGACCCACTGTTTGATGAAAGTGGTCACGCGCAACTGGTCTCTGACCATTTTGGTACGCATCACCGCTTAAGGCTCGCCTCCGCTCGCGACGGTGAGCTGATCGACCTGATGGCAGACGTATATGACGAACCTTTTGCGGATATGTCTGCACTGCCGACTTATAGGGTTTGTGCCCTGGCGCGCGAGAAGGTGAAGGTGGCCCTGTCTGGTGATGGTGGGGATGAGCTGTTTGCCGGCTATCGTCGTTACCGTTTCCATATGATGGAAGAGGAATTGCGCTCCCGCGTGCCGCTGGCCATACGGCGGCCAATATTTGGGGCCCTTGGTGCCATATACCCGAAGCTGGACCGAGCCCCTCAGTTTCTGCGGGCAAAATCAACATTTGAGGCTTTGGCTCGTACGTCAGCTGAGGCTTACTGCCAGTCAGTCAGCAAGACGCCTGATAGTGTGCGGCTCAGGCTTTATACCCAGAAGATGCACAACCGGCTGTTTGGGTATCATCCACATGACCGGTTTAAAAAACTGGCGGCTGAGGTGCATGGTGCACACCCACTTTCTGTGGTGCAGTATATTGATTTCAAAACCTACCTGCCGGGCGATATCCTGACCAAGGTAGACAGGGCCAGCATGGCGCATTCACTTGAGGTGCGTGTGCCGCTTCTCGACCACAAGTTTGTCGAGTGGGGGCTGCGGCTTGACCCTGAAAGCCGAATAAAGGATGGCATAGGCAAGGCGGTGTTTAAGGATGCCGTGCGTGGGCTGTTGCCGGATACCATTATCGACCGGCCCAAAAAAGGGTTCGATATCCCTATGGCGAACTGGCTTCGGGGCGAACTGGCACCTGAGCTGGCCAAACTGCAAAACAGCGAACGACTGCTCGATCTTGGGGTGTTTGACCGCAAGGCACTCAGCAAGCTTGTTGACGAACATCTGGCAGAAAAAAGGGACCACCATACAAGCCTGTGGTCCCTCATTATGCTTGATAAAAGCCTTGAGCGGCTTGATGTCAGCTACAGCTAACTGCTGCCTCTACATACGGCTATCGAGCGCATACCCCGCTGAGCGTACTGTGCGGATATAGTCGCTGGTGCCGTCAAAGTTCATGGCTTTGCGCAAACGGCGGATGTGAACGTCAACTGTGCGCGGCTCCACATATACGTCGTGGCCCCAAACACTATCGAGCAGTTGTTCACGCGAGAACACGCGGCCCGGGTTTTCCATAAAGTGCCGAAGCAGGCGGTATTCAGTAGGCCCGAGGTGCACAAGCGCGTCACCGCGGGTTACGCGGTGCGATACGTTGTCGAGCACAATGTCTTCAAATCGCAGTTGTTGGCCAGCAAGGGCGGGGCGAACGCGGCGAAGGACGGCTTGAATACGGGCAATCAATT
Source organism: Kordiimonas sp. (assembly GCF_048264555.1). Lineage (GTDB taxonomy): Bacteria > Pseudomonadota > Alphaproteobacteria > Sphingomonadales > Kordiimonadaceae > Kordiimonas. The sequence continues at coordinate 669,608 of NZ_JBLXCX010000002.1, read as the reverse complement.
CCTTCGGTGAGAAAGGCTTGACGATATAATCGTCCGCGCCGGTTTCAAGTCCGCGAATGCGGTCAGGCTCATCAGCACGTGCGGTCAGCATGATGATCGGCACGTTTGCCGTTTCTGTATTCCGGCGAAGCTGACGACAAATCTCAAGGCCGGAAAGGTTCGGCAGCATCCAGTCAAGGAGGATGATGTCCGGCGCTTCCTGAGTGGCACGGTAGAGGCCGTCTTCGCCGTCTGCTACGGCTTCAACTGTATAGTCAGCACGTTCAAGGTTATAACGCACGAGCTCGGTGATGCTCTCATCGTCTTCGATCAATAAAACACGGGTTTTCACTGGGCTTTGCCTCCGATAACCAAACGTTATTGCTCTTCAACCAGCTCGGTGCTGGTGAAATCCTGTTTGGGGCGCCGGGCATCTTCAAGCATGATGCCGGTTATGGTGTAATAAACTTGTTCTGCGATGTTGGTGGCCTGATCCCCGATGCGTTCAAGGTTCTTTGCAATCATCAGGAAGTGGGTCAGGGCGCCGATCTGGCTCGGGTTTTCCATCATACGGGCGAGAATTTGCCTGTAGGCCGCGTTGTGGAGGTTATCAAGTGCCTCATCACGCTCCCACACTTCCATGGCGGCTTCTGCGTCGCGGTGAACAAAGCTGTCCATCACGTCCTGAATCATGCGGCGCGCTTCGCCGCTCATCTGTTCCAGAAGCGGCGGCATGACAACGGGCGCACCTTCAGTTACCGCAAGCGTGCGCTTGGCGATGTTTTTGGCATAGTCGCCGATGCGTTCAATAATGCCGGTCATCTTCAGTGCGGCAATCACCTCGCGCAGGTCGTCGGCCACAGGTGCGCGGCGCGCAAACACGCCAATCGCTGTGCGTTCGGCTTGCAGCTCAAGCTGATCAAGTGCCTTGTCGCTGCTGCGGACATGCCATGCGCCGTCCACGTCGCATTCCTTGAGGGCTTTCATTGCGGCGACAAGCTGTTCTTCCGCGAGGCCACCCATGCGGCTCACGATGCTGCGCAGTTCTTTCAGTTCGTCGTCGTAGGCTTTTACAATATGGTCATTCATGTCAATTCATCCTAACCGAAGCGGCCAGTGATATAGTCACGGGTGCGCTCTTGTTTTGGCGCTGTGAATATTTGTGTTGTATCGCCGTGTTCCACGAGGTCGCCCATGTGGAAGAAGGCGGTTTTCTGTGAGATACGAGCCGCCTGCTGCATGCTGTGGGTCACGATGATGATGGCGTAACGGCCCTTAAGCTCATCAATCAGAGCTTCAACCTTGGCGGTTGCAATCGGGTCAAGCGCCGAACATGGCTCATCCATCAAAATGACTTCAGGGTTTACAGCAATAGCGCGCGCGATACAGAGGCGCTGCTGTTGACCACCCGAAAGTGCCGTGCCGGGACTGTCGAGGCGGTCTTTCACCTCGGCCCACAGGCCAGCTTTTTCAAGTGAAACCGCGACGATCTCGTCCAGGTCTGCCCGTTCACGCGCGAGGCCGTGAATACGAGGGCCATAGGCAATATTGTCATAGATCGACTTGGGGAAGGGGTTTGGTTTCTGGAAAACCATACCAACCCGGGCACGAAGTTGCACCACGTCGATCTGCGGGTCGTAGATATCGTCACCATCAAGCGTGATCTTGCCTTCAACCCGGCAGCTTGCCACCGTGTCGTTCATGCGGTTCAGGCAGCGCAGGAAGGTTGACTTGCCGCAGCCTGACGGGCCGATGAGTGCGGTCACTTCATCCCTGTAGAGATCAAGCGAAATGCCTTTCACTGCGTGATTGTCACCGTAAAAAACATTTACGTCTTTAGCGGCCATCTTCGGCGTACGAGGTTCTGTCATTGCGTCCACTTTTGTTGCCATATCAAGCATCTTACCACTGCCGTTCAAATTTTTGACGGAGCCAGATAGCCAGCCCGTTCATCGAAATGAGGAATGCCAGCAGCACCATAATAGCGGCTGACGTTTTTTCTACAAATGCCCGTTCGGGACTGTCTGCCCACAGGAAGATCTGAACCGGAAGTGCTGTTGCCGCATCAGAAAACCCGCCGGGGATATCAACAATAAAGGCCACCATGCCGATCATCAGAAGGGGCGCGGTTTCGCCAAGTGCTTGCGCCATGCCGATAATGGTGCCGGTGAGGATGCCGGGCATCGCAAGCGGCACAACATGGTGGAATACCACCTGCATGGGGGAAGCACCAAGCCCACGCGCGGCATCACGGATGGATGGCGGCACCGCCTTAATGGAGGCGCGTGAGGCAATGATGATGGTTGGAAGCGTCATCAGCGCCAGCGTCAGGCCACCAACAAGGGGGGCAGAGCGAGGCAGGTGCATCACACCAAGGAATACCGCGAGGCCAAGCAAACCGAACACAATCGACGGAACGGCCGCGAGGTTGTTGATGTTGATCTCGATGATATCCGTGAGCCGGTTTTGCGGCGCAAATTCTTCAAGGTAGATCGCGGTCAATACCCCAACAGGGAAAGCAATCAACAGCGTTACGATAAGGGTGAAGGCTGAACCCACGGTCGCGCCCCATATACCTGCAAGTTCCGGGTCACGGGAATCGCCGCTTGTAAAGAAAGCGGTGTGGAAGTTCAGAGATACCCGGCCATCGTCATAAAGCTTTTGGTACCAGCCAAGTTCCTTGTCCTTAACCTTCCGGTTTGCCTCGGGGAGGCTGCCATCGATCTTACCTTTACGGAGCTGATCGATATCATCTGCGGCCAGAATTCGAACACGTTTGGTGGAACCGACAATTGCCGGCGTTTCCAGTACCATGTTCCGCAGTTGCTCACGTGCGCCGCCACTAACCATACGGAGAAGGGCGCGACGATCCCGACGGCTTTCAACGTCAGGGAAATAATTCGTGAGCGACGCATCGATGACGCGGATCATGTTGGCTTGCCGAACTTTCTCTTCAAAAGCCTTGGCATCCATTGAGCGAGGGTCACCGAGAATTTCAGCGCTGAACGTGATGTCCAGATCAAGGCTTGTTTGCATAAAGCCCATAGACCCATCCCGCACGATCTTGCCGATCAGGATGAAAAGGAACATGGAGGCCAGTGCCACGGCAAAGATGCCGAGATAGCGGAAGTTGCGGTCGCGGCGATAACGGCGGCGAATGCGCGCCTTCATCTCAGGCGATTTCCAGTTGGTCGGTTCAAAGTCTGTCGTATTAGACATAAGTGCCAGCCTTAATCATATGCTTCGCGGTACTTGCGTACGATGCGAAGAGCAAAAATATTGAGCGCCATGGTAGAAACAAAGAGCGCAAGCCCAAGCGCGAAAGCGGAGAGCGTCTTGGCGCTGTCAAATTCCTGGTCACCCGTCAAAAGTGCCACAATCTGCACGGTCACAGTGGTTACGGCTTCAAACGGGTTTGCCGTGAGGTTGGGTTGCATGCCGGCTGCCATCACCACGATCATGGTTTCGCCAACCGCACGGCTAACAGCGAGAAGGAAGGCGCCGACAATGCCGGGCAGGGCTGCGGGCAATAGCACACTCACGATTGTTTCAGACCGTGTGGCGCCAAGCGCCAGGGAGCCGTCTTTGAGCGAGTTGGGCACGGCAGTGATAGCGTCATCTGAAAGTGACGATACAAACGGGATAATCATGATGCCCATCACAAAACCCGCTGCAAGCGCGCTTTCACTGGCGATCTCAACACCAATGAAATCACCTGCATCACGGAAGAAGGGGGCAACGGTGAGCGCTGCGAAGAAGCCGTACACCACCGTTGGAACGCCTGCAAGAACCTCAAGCACCGGCTTGGCGATCTTGCGCACACGCGAACTGGCATACTGCGTCAGATATATCGCGGAGAAGAGGCCAATGGGCCCGGCAACCATCATGGCCAGCAAGCTGATAAGGAGTGTGCCTGCAAAAAGTGGCACCGCACCAAATGCACCTGCAGCAGCGACCTGATCAGCGCGCAGGGCGGTTTGTGGGCTCCAATGCAGGCCAAAAACAAAGTCAACCACCGAGATTTCCTGAAAGAAGCGCAGGCTTTCAAATAGCAGCGATGCAACAATCCCAAGCGTGGTGATGATTGCGATCACAGAACTCAGCACCAGAAGGATGGTCAGCACACGCTCAAATGAGTTACGCGCCCGAAAATCTGGTGAGGTTTTGTTGGTTGCGAAGAAAATTCCGATAAGCCCAAAAGAGACAGAAAGCGCAAATGCTGCCCAAATGCCTTTCAGGTACAGCGCATGAAACTGCTGCGCTGCGGCTAGGATATCCGGGTTTTTCTCATTGCCGCCTGAATTTTCGACAGCAAGACGAATACGGTTGAGAATCAGGGTTGCTTGCTCGTGATACTGAGCGGCGAGGTTATCTGGCAGACCAGAGATGACCAAACCTTCAATAATATTTTTGCCGAAGATAACCCACACCAGAAAAACGGCGAGCCCGGGAATAAGAGCGCACACCGCAGCATAATAGCCATAGTGGCGAGGGAGGCTGTGCAGTTTTGAGGTATCTCCTGACACCGCGGCGAGGGACCGTTGACGCACGGTCGCGAAAGCAATGATGGCCAGCAGGATAAGGGTCAGAAAAATCGCGGCACTCGTCATCTTCGTCAGCCTTTACTCGTGCCGTTATTCACTATGGCACTGATTTGGTGATTTGGGACGACCGCATACCACAAGGGTGGCAATCGTCCCAAAGCGAATATTCTATTTAGTCCAGAACGAGGTCTGTAAGCGCTGCAGCATCATCTGCAAATTTCTGACGCTCGTCTTCTGAAAGCGGGATCAAACCACGGTCAGTAAGATAGCCGAAATCACCCCAGGCTTTGTCGCTCGTGAATTCACCAAGATACTCACGGATACCCGGTACTACGTCAACATGTGCCTTTTTCACATAGAAGTAGAGCGACCGTGAAATCGGGTAACTGCCTTCGGAGATGGCTTCAAATGTTGGCTCAACCGCGTCCGCGCCTTCACCCACCGAGTGGGCTTTGATAGCATCAGCGTTCTGGTCAAGGAAGCTAAAGCCAAACACACCAACAGCTTCGTTGTTTGCTTGCAGTTTTTGGACGATCAGGTTGTCGTTTTCGCCTGCTTCAACATACGCACCGTCTTCACGAATACCGCGACAAAGTGCTTTGTAAGCGCTGCTGTCAGAGGATTTCAGGGCTTTCATGCCTGAGAATGTCTTACAGCCACCTTCGATCGCCAGTTCGTTGAATGCGTCGCGGGTGCCAGAGGTTGGCGGCGGGCCAAGAACAACGATTGGGCGGTTCGGCAGGCTTGAGTTTACATCAGCCCAAGTTTTGTTCGGGTTATCGATCATGTTACCCGCGCCGCCTTCGGTGCCCGGCGCTGGTACTTTAGCAGCCAGTGCGAGGTAAAGGTCGCGAAGTGACAGGGTCATGTCTGGCGCACTTTTGTCTGCAGCCAGCACGATACCGTCAAAACCGATTTTTACTTCAACGATGTTTGTCACACCGTTTTGCGCGCAAAGATCAACTTCTGACTGCTTAATGCGGCGTGATGCGTTAGTAATGTCCGGGTGGTTGGTGCCAATTCCGGAACAGAACAGCTTCAAGCCACCACCGGAACCGGTCGATTCGACGATTGGTGTCTTGAAGGTTGAGGTCCGACCGAATTCTTCCGCCACAGCTGTGGAGAACGGAAATACGGTAGAGGACCCTACGATGCGGATCTGGTCCCGCGACTGGGCTTGCGCGCCCGAAGATGCAAAAAGGGCTGCCCCAGCAACGGCAGCCACAAAAGCGAATTTTTTCATGTCAGTTTCTCCAGGCCACATCTTTGCGGCGATAACTCTGGTTCCTGTGTTGCTGGACCACTCTAGCTTCTGATTGTTTAGCTTTTATGCCAGCAGGCGTAGGCTTACGCGTGGAATGTTACAGGAAAATGACACTAGGGATTTTCGGCCTTTTTTTGCGGGATAGGCAGCTTGAAGCTGAAAACAGTACCCTTGCCGAGCTGGCTCTTGATATCGAGCCCGCTGTTATGTCTGAGGAGGATATGTTTCACAATTGCGAGGCCCAATCCGGTGCCGCCCATCTTGCGTGACCGCGCTGTATCAACGCGGTAAAAACGCTCTGTCAGGCGCGCGAGGTGCTCCTGCGCAATGCCCGGGCCTTCATCCGTGATTGAGAGCAGGGCATGCTTGCCCGTGCGCCCCATTTCGGCCTTCACATGAACCTTGGTGTTAGGGTCAGAATATTTGGCAGCGTTCGTCAAAAGGTTAAGGAAAACCTGGGTTATCTGGTCACTGTCAGCCACAACGTCCTGGATATTTTCCTCATGTTCATAGGTGAACTCTATGCCTCGTTCCGCGGCCACGCCTTTGACGGAATTGATGACGCTACCCACGAGTTTATTGATGTCTGTGACGGCGTTTGGCGCCATATAGCGGGTCATCTCAATGCGGGAGAGCGAGAGCAGATCATCGATCAATCGCACCATGCGCTCGGCTTCGGTTTGCATGATGCCGAGGAAGCGCTTGTGTGCGTCCAGATCGCCTACCGCGGGCCCACGAAGGGTCTCGATAAAGCCAAGAACGGAGGTGAGCGGGGTTCTGAGCTCGTGACTGGCATTTGCAACAAAATCTGCCCGCATGCGCTCGGTTCGTAACAAACTTGTCACTTCATAGAAATATACGATCGCGCGCACGCCATCGTTCATTTTCTTGCCCGCAAGCACAGGGGCGACCGTGACATCGAAACTGCGTTCCTTACTCGTGGTGTAACGGATAACACCGAAGTCGCCAAAGCGACCTTCAAGGATATTATCAAGCGCCGTTACAAAGTTTGACTGGCGCAGGTATAAAAACACGTCGTTGCCATCTATATCGGAACCGAGGAGCTCACGCGCAGATTCGTTGGCAAAGGCAATCTTTTTATCCGCATCCACAAGAAGGAGCGGGGAGGGCAAGCGATCAAGCGCACTGGCACCAAGAAGAACGGAGGTTCCGGTTTTGGACTTTCGTTTCTCCCTGATGGCAGACCGGCGGTTTTCCAGGCGTTCCATGCGGCGCTTTATCTCAAGCTGCAGCAAAAAGGCTGCCGCGACGGCGCCAACAAAAAACGCACCAATGAAGGTTACTTGCCCAACAGACCACATCAGCGCCAGTGTGAAGATCACAGCAGCAACCGTTGATCGCTCTGTCAGGAGGCCTTGGTATTCTTTAAAGGGTTCGTTCATGGCTCGATCAGATTCCGTGCGGCTCGATAAAGTTCATCGAACTTCCGCGCCTGATGTTAAAAAAGAACTCAACTCCTTTAAATTACAAGCGTTGCACTTTTGTGACATTTTTATTTCGTCCAAAAATGATGTTTTTTTGTGATTTCCTCAAATGAAGGCGATTTATGGCCTAGACCGTGTACATTTTACCCTGTTAAACTATATTTAACTCTAGCGAATTAATGATTTAGACGGTACACGGTTGGGATAAGTCTTTGGAGGCCGCATCAAGTGGACGATCAAAAACAAGATACCAGTGATTTTCTGGAGCGCCGCCGCCAGCTTTTAAAGCTTGGCGCAGCAGGCATGCCCATGATCCTGACACTGAAGGCATCTGCCAACCAGACGGTGCACTCAGCCCTCGACTGTGTGTTCAAGCTCACCTCCGCCGTTAATATCCTCGTTGATCACGAAGGCAAGGTTTGGGTTGGCAGCAGCACGATCGACCAAGGCTCTGGCGGTACGCTGAAAACCAGTGATATTACAGCCTTCAAGAGCAATGCGGATTTTGCGTTTCCCGCAGGCACGGCACCTGAAGATTATATTCCGGATGAATGCCCGGATGATCCTTGTGACGGTGATAGTAGTGGCGACTGGGATGATGACGACTGGTATTTTGGTGGTACGGGCCGCGACTTGTTGCAGGAGTTGATGGACAGCGGCAGCATCTCGTCCTTTAAAAAGGGCGGTGGTGGCGACGACGATGACTGCGGTAGCAGTGACGACGATGATGATGATGACGACGATTGGGATGATGACGACGGTGGCTCAGGTGGCTCCGGCAGCACATGGACCGATTGCGGCTACAACTATTATGAAATTTCTGCCAACACGACTATCACACCGCTTGATTATCTGAACGGCAACGGTGACTGGCAGATTAGTGGCACCAATGGCCTATATATCGTGCTCGGTGCCAAATATCTGGATTACTACGGTAATGATGGTGGTTTCCCGGGTATCTCCTGCCTGCATTCGATCCTGACATATCTCGAGACGGCATAAGGTCTTCCACCAGGCGATGCCGCAGGGCGACAAGATATATGATGATGACAGATGGCTTTGGTATGCTGACCAAGGCCATTTTTCTGTCCAGACACTGGGCGACATCAGTTACGTCTATTGCCGCCGGTCCGGTAGCACCCATGTGTTCAACCTCGTCTCAATCGAGATGTTAAGATATCTGTCTGAGGCACCCCGCCGTGTGTCTGAGCTTGCGGAGAATTTCCCTGATATGCTTGGCGTTTCGCGGGAAGAATGCCCTCGCGGATTTGTAAAACGCATTTTTGCTGAATTGGACGACGCGGGGCTTGTGACAGCCCGCCCAGCGAGGCAAGCATGAGCCTGATGCGCCTAGGTGACCTTGGTCGGGATAAATTAGCTGCGGCCCTTAAGGGGGGTAGCCTGAACCTGCACCTTGGGCCGTTTGTCACCTCCCTTAAGAGCCGAAGCGTACTTGTTGCAAATTTCCTCACAGATACCTACCGGGATTGCCCGGTAAGCCTGAACCGTGATGAGTTGGTGGACTATGTGCTCCGCGTAGGGCCACCGAATATGCTCAGGCGTTTTATCAAGCCGCAGGTGCTGCCAGACCCCGGATTTTACTTTCCGGCTATACCACTGCCCGCTCGTATGGCGCCGCTTGCCCTGGAGATGGGCATGAATTTGAGCGCAGCTTTGCAGTGCTTTCGTTTCACCATGTTTCATGCTGGCGTTGTGTCCAAGGATGACAAAGCCATCATGATTGCGGCCAACTCGGGCGGCGGCAAAAGCACGTTGACGGCCGTTTTGATGGAACGTGGGTTTCGGTTGCTATCTGATGAATTCGCGGTGCTGGGGCGTGAGGTTCCGGAATTGATGCCCTATCCGAGGCCAGTTTCATTGAAAAAAGCATCGGTCGATATTGTTCGGGCGTTTGCAGGGGCCGAGGCGGTGAGCCCCGCACTTGAAGGTACACCAAAGGGGACCGTGGCATACAGGCGCGCGCGTGCAAGCGATATTGAAGCAATGGCACGCCCGGCCGTGCCAAAGCTCCTTGTTTTCCCGAAATTTGAAGAGGGGGCTGTGGCATCCCGTGAGCCGGTGGAGCCGGCGGATGCACTCATGCGGCTTATTGCAGGCTCCCCCAACTATCAGGTGATTGGTGAGGATGCTTTCCGCTCCACCATGCAGATGATGCAGGGGGTGAAAGCGTTTGAGCTCACATACGGCAATACGGATGACAGCATTTGGTTGGTTGAAGAGCTGTGGGCTGAGGGTGTGCCATGAAACCAGCCTACTTTAAAAGCGCAGTTGGCCTGCAGCCTTTCCCCACAGACCCGCGAGAGCTGAACGCCTTTGTGCGCTGGGCTGCGCGTGGGCATATCATGGGGCAGGTGGCTGCGGCTCATGAAGGTGAAGCCGCTGGTAAGCTTAAGGATATCCTAGAGAATGCTCGTGTTCGAAGCGCTCACGACAGGCGTATGCTTGAATTTGAAGCTGGGCGTATCCGGCGTGCGCTGCTCGGTAGCGGTATTGACCCCATCATCCTCAAGGGTGGTGCTTATGTGGCTAAAGGGCTGAGAGCCGGGCGCGGCCGACGGGTAAGTGACATCGATATTCTCGTGCCTGAGGTTTACATCAACAAGGTGGAAGAGTTGCTGACCGTGGCAGGCTGGCAGGCAGAACGAACCACAGCCAGCAACTATGACCAGCAGTATTACCGCAAATGGATGCACGAGTTACCACCCATGCGGCATGGTAGGCGCCGCACGTTGGTTGACGTGCACCACAGGTTATTGCCGCGTACAGCCCGCCTACAACCTGATCATCTGGTGATGGCCGATGCGGCGGAGCCTCTTAAGGATATGGGCGTAAAGGCATTCGCCCCCCGTGATCTGTTCATTCACGCCGCGATCCATATTTTTGCTGATGGCGCGCTTGAAACCCCGGCGCGCAGTTTGATCGAGCTCTATTATCTGTTTGATGACTTGGGCGCGGAAGAACGCCGTAGTCTTGTACACCGTGCGGCAGAGGTTGATGCTATCAAGCCTGTGCGGGCGGCCTTGTGGGCGGTAAGCCGATATTTCGATGATGCGCATGCCAAGGTTGCGTTGAGGTCCATTGGTCCCTGGCGCATGGGATTTGTGTTGAGGGCTTGTGTGAAAACGCTGGTTGCGGAAAATGGGTTTGTGCCCATTGCCAAGCTCGCGCTTTATATCCGCAGCCACTATATGCGTATGCCGCTCGGCCTCCTGCTCACCCATCTATTTAAAAAAGCTACCCGGCGAAACTAAGCAGTGGTGGAAGGTCACTTAGGCTGCTGATTACCTTGTTTGCCCCCAACTCATGTGGCGGGATATCAGTATAGCCAAAATCAACCGCCACGGATGGTGCGCCTGCGGCTTTCGCTGCCGCTATATCATTGATACTGTCGCCTACCATAAGAAAGGCGCCGGTTCCGGGCATCTGTGCAGCGGTAGACGTCAAGTGTCTGGGGTCAGGTTTTTTGTATGAAAAACTGTCACCGCCTGTAACGGCATCAAAATACTGTTCAATGCCCAAGGCTTTCAGAAGCGGGGTCGTTAGCGTCATCGGCTTATTGGTGCATATCGCGAGAGAAAAACCTGCCGCTTTCAGGGCTTCCAGCATCTTTACGCCACCATCAAACACATGTGTGTCATCAGCGATATGTGCACGGTAATAGTCAAGAAAAACGGGTAGGAGGTCTGCCGGATCGCGGTCATCCAGTCCGCCTGTTGCTTCAAGCCCCAGTTCAATCAATCGCTTTGCACCAAAGCCCACCATATGACGGACTTGGTCGAGTGTCACCGAAGGCCGACCAACATGCGCGAGCACATGGTTTGTCGCGGCATATAGATCTGGGGCGCTTTCGATAAGGGTGCCATCAAGGTCAAATATGACCTTCTGAACTGCGAACATGCTCAAAACCTGATCCTGAATATTTGCGGAGAATAGTTTAACCGTAAAATAGTGTGCCTGAAGCTACAGATTAGAAATGGGTGCGCGCAAGTCCTTTTAAAGGCTGTTATAACGGCTGGACTGGCCCGAAGCAGCGTTTTCGGGCATGATATGGCTTGCGCCCTTGTGATACTCATGGTTTATAGGGTCATTAAGTTGCGTAAAAAGAGTTTCTTTTGAAACTTTTGGAAATATTAACAGGAACGATGCCGAGGTAAAGTGATGAGTGACTGGCGGCCAGATAGCTGGAAATCGCGCCCTATTGTACAGGTGCCTGAATACCCAGATGTAGACGCAGTAAACCGTGTGTATGACGAGCTTACGAGCTATCCGCCACTAGTGTTTGCTGGGGAAGCCCGCAATCTTAAAGCCCAGCTTGCAGATGTCGCGGAAGGCCGGGCTTTCCTGCTGCAGGGCGGTGACTGCGCCGAGAGCTTTGCCGAGTTTCACCCCAATAACATCCGTGACACCTTCCGTGTGTTGCTGCAGATGGCTGTTGTGATGACTTTTGCGGCGTCGTGCCCTGTGGTCAAGGTCGGGCGTCTCGCAGGTCAGTTTGCCAAGCCACGTTCTTCCAATTCTGAGGTGCAGGACGGCGTTGAACTCCCAAGCTACCGGGGCGACATTATCAATGGTCCTAATTTTGATGCTGAAAGCCGGATGCCAGACCCCGCGCGCATGTTGAAGGCGTATAGCCAATCAGCCGCGACGCTAAACCTGTTGCGGGCGTTTGCGCAGGGTGGTTACGCAAACCTTATGTCGGTTCATAAGTGGAACCTCGACTTTGTGTCGAAAAGCGGCGCCGGTGAGAAATACCGGGAGCTCGCTGACCGGATCGGCGAGGCTCTTGCGTTCATGCAGGCGTGTGGCATTGACCCTGATAGTGTGCATCAGCTTCAGGGTACGGATTTTTACACGAGCCACGAAGCTTTGCTTCTGGGCTATGAGCAAGCGCTTACACGTGTGGATAGCACCACGGGCGACTGGTATGACACATCAGCTCACCTTCTGTGGGTTGGTGACCGCACGCGCCAGCTTGATGGGGCGCATCTTGAGTTCCTGTCCGGCATCGGTAACCCGATTGCCGCCAAAGTGGGCCCTACAACCGAGATCGACGGCTTGCTGAAACTCATCGAAAAGCTGAACCCGAAGAACGAAGCAGGTCGCCTGACCCTGATCACTCGTTTTGGTGCCGACAAGGTTGAGGAGCACCTGCCGCGCCTGTTGCGGGCGGTTAAGGCTGAAGGGCGCAAAGTTGTTTGGTCGTGTGATCCGATGCATGGCAACACCCAAACTTCGCAAAGTGGCCTCAAGACACGTCCATTTGACCGTGTGCTCAAAGAAGTGAAGCAGGTGTTCGCCTGCCACCGGGCTGAGGGCACCTATGCGGGCGGTATCCATCTTGAGCTCACGGGCCAGAATGTGACCGAATGCATCGGCGGTGCGGTTGCTATCACGGAAGAGGGGCTTTCAAGTCGCTACCATACACACTGCGACCCACGTCTCAACGCCAGCCAGTCGATTGAAATGGCCTTCCAACTCGCGGAAGCGCTCAAGGAAGAGCGGCTTGCGATGGCGGAAAACGCCGCAGCTTAACAGGCAGATGTATATGAGGTTTAAAGGGCGGCCAAATGGTCGCCCTTTTTCGTTACCTCTGGGGTAGTTGTGCCGCTTCCTAACCCATAGCTAGTATTTGCTGATAGTCACGTCATGGCGTGTATAGCCTATATAAAATGAAAGGTTGATTATGTTGGAGAAAGTTGCGTTCACCATGTATCCGGTGACTGATGTGAAGCGCGCGCGGGCATTTTATGAAGGGCTTCTTGGCCTTGAGACGCACGGTACGGAGAAGATCGGTGAAAACATGGCGTGGATTGAATACGATCTACCGGGCGGGGGATGTTTTGCCTTGGCTGATTTTACCGAAGATGTGCCGCACGCCAACTCTGGTGGGACTATCGCCTTCGAGGTGTCGGACCTTGATGGGCTAATAGCACACCTTAAAAACAACGGTGTTGCGTTCGCCGGTGATATGTTTCACAGCCCTGTGTGCCGTATGGCTGTGTGTCTCGACCCGGACGGCAACTCCTTGCTCCTGCATCAACTGAAGAATAAATAGCGAGGGAGTTGCGGCTTAAAAGGCACATGAACAGGGTGTTTCAAGGGCGGTCAGCGGGCCGCCTTTTTCTTGTCTTGTTCACATTCGCCAATAAGGGTAAAAGCGCCCCATGAAGAAAGCTTTGTCCATATATCTTGCCCAGTTGAACGCGACAGTAGGTGCTATCGAGGCGAACGCTGCCCGCATTAAGGAGGCTTATGAGCGTGGTGCGACTGAAGGCGCCGATCTTGTGCTGACGCCTGAACTGTCGCTCACGGGCTATCCGCTTGAAGATCTGGTGCTGAAACCCTTTTTTGTGCGTCGCGCCATGGAAATGGTTGAGACTCTGGCCGGTATAACTTCAGGTGAGGGCAAACCTGGGCTTATCATCGGCGCGCCGTGGTATAAAGGCAAGGCGCTTCACAATGCCATCTTCCTGCTGGAAAGCGGTGAGGTCAAGGCGGTCCGCTTCAAACAGGAACTCCCCAACTATGGCGTGTTTGACGAAAAGCGGGTGTTTGTGCCCGGCGAGGCCACTTCTCCGATTGAGTTTCGTGGGGTCAGCCTTGGTGTGCTGATATGCGAGGATATGTGGTTCCCCAGCTGCACAGCGGCACTCAAAGCCCAAGGGGCCGATATTCTGCTTGTGCCCACCTGCAGCCCGTTTGAGCTTGATAAACATCCTGAGCGTAAAGTACATGCCCGCAACCGGGTGGATGAAACTGGCCTGCCGCTTGTGTTTTGCAACGAAGTATGCGGGCAGGACGAACTGGTGTTTGAGGGCGCGAGTTTCGTGATGAACTCAGACGGCGGTGTGCCAGTGCAGTTGGATGCGTGGGCCGAGCAGGAATTGTTGACCACCTGGCACCGCGCAGAGGGTGTGCTTGAATGTACCAGTGCGTTTCAAGGCTATATGCCCGAACGCATGGAAACCATGTATCAAGCCATGATCCTTGGACTGAAAGATTACGTGAACAAGAATCGTTTTCCGGGCGTTCTACTGGGGCTTTCCGGCGGAATAGATAGCGCGCTATCCGCCGCCGTTGCCGTTGATGCGCTGGGGGCGGAGCGTGTGCACTGCGTGATGATGCCGTCGCGCTATACATCTGGTGAAAGTGTCAGCGACGCGGAGAAATGCGCGCAGGCACTTGGTGTGAAGTATGACACCATTGCGATCAAACCCGGCGTAGATGCATTTGATGAAATGCTGAAAGATGCGTTTAAAGAAACCGCGCCCGATACAACGGAAGAGAACATCCAGTCTCGCCTTCGTGGCTTGCTCCTGATGTCATTATCCAACAAGTTTGGCCATATGGTTCTGACTACCGGCAACAAGTCGGAAGTGTCAGTTGGCTATGCTACGCTCTACGGCGATATGTGTGGCGGGTATAACGCGCTGAAGGATGTGTATAAAGCGGATGTATTTGCACTTTCACGCTGGCGAAACGCAAACGTCCCCAAGGGTGCACTTGGGCCGTCTGGTGAGGTAATACCGGTAAACATTATCACCAAACCGCCAACGGCTGAACTTCGGGACGATCAGAAAGACGAAGACAGCTTGCCACCCTATGACGCGCTTGACGATATGCTCAGGTGTTTGGTGGATGAGGAGATGTCTGTCGCTGAAGTGGTGGAACGAGGGCATGATGCAGCGGATGTCGCGCGCATTGAGCATCTTTTATACATCGCCGAATATAAAAGGCGGCAGGCGCCGCCGGGTGTTAAGATCACCCGCAAGAATTTTGGCCGTGATAGGCGCTACCCTATCACCAACGGCTTCAGGAGTGCGAGGCGGGACTAGATGTTGCCTCGAAATTCCATAATAAACTATATATAGTAATTACTTAGCTAAGCTAACTGGAAATAAACATGACTGTTAAGGTACGTTTCGCCCCATCACCCACCGGTAAACTGCACGTGGGTAACATTCGCGCTGCTTTGGTGAACTGGTTGTTCGCCCGGCAGCAGGGTGGAACTTTTGTTCTCCGTATCGATGACACCGATCAGGAGCGTTCTACGCTTGAGAATGAGGAAGCCATTCGGGCTGACCTCACTTGGTTGGGCCTTGTATGGGACGAAACCTTCCGCCAAAGCGATCGCTTTGCACGCTATGATGCGGTGGTGGAGCAGTTGAAGGCGGAAGGTCGCCTTTATCCATGTTTCGAGACCGCCGAAGAACTGGATATGAAACGGAAGATCCAGATGGGGCGCGGCAAGCCTCCTGTGTATGACAGGGCGGCGCTCAACCTCACGGAGGAAGAGAAAACGGCGTTTGAGGCAGAAGGGCGTAAGCCACACTGGCGCTTTAAGTTGAATACCCCCGCTCGGGTGGACTGGACAGACCTGATCCGGGGTGATGTTTCCATCGACCTTGAGGCGCTTTCTGATCCGATCCTGATCCGTGAAGACGGATCTTACCTCTACACGCTACCAAGCGTTGTGGATGATGTGGATTATGGCATCACCCACATCGTGCGCGGTGAAGATCATGTGACCAATTCGGCAGTGCAGGTACAGATTTTTGAGGCGATTGGCGGCAAGGCGCCTGAGATGGCACACTTTGCACTATTGACAGGCAAGGGGGGCGAAGGCCTTTCCAAACGTCACGGTGCCATGTCTATTGAAGAATATCGCGATGAGGCAGGCATAGAGCCGATGGCGATTGTAAGCTTGCTTGCGCGCGTCGGCACCTCTGAGCCGATTGAACCGTTTGCTGAAGCGCAGCCGCTAATTGACGGATTCGATTTTGGCAAGTTTGGCCGCTCAACAGCAAAACTTGATCCTGCGGACCTCGATATGCTCAACGCCAAAATCCTGCATATGACACCGTTTGAAGCGGTGAAAGACCGGCTTGATGGTGTTGATGAAACCTTCTGGGCGACTGTGCGGCCTAACCTCAATAAACTGTCTGACGTGAACGAGTGGCTTAGCATCGTCAACGGCCCTGTAACACCGGTGATTGAAGATGCTGACCATATGGCGAAGGTGCGTGACCTGCTGCCCGAAGGTGAGTTGACGGCTGATAGTTGGCAGGTTTGGACCAGTGCGATCAAGGAAGCGACAGGCGCCAAGGGACGTGCGCTTTTCATGCCGCTTCGGCAGGCCTTGACCGGCCAGAGCCACGGCCCGGACATGGGCGCGCTGCTGCCTCTAATCGGGCGGGAGAAAGTTCTCAAGCGCCTTGAGGGCCAAGCCGCATGACCGATATCTATCTCTACAATACCCTCGCACGTGAAAAGCAGAAGTTTGTACCGATAGACCCCAAAAACGTGCGTATGTATGTGTGCGGCCCCACGGTGTGGGACTACGCCCATATCGGTAACGCACGGCCTGTTGTTGTATTTGATATGTTGTTCCGACTGCTACGGCATGAGTATGGCGACGATCATGTCACCTATGCCCGTAACTTCACGGATATTGACGACAAGATCATGAAACGTGCGGATGATGAGGGTGTTTCCATCCGCACTATCACAAACAGGTATGCGAAGGCCTATGTGGAAGATATGGCAACGCTCGGTGCCATGACACCGACGATCCAGCCGAAGGCGACTGAGCATATCCCTGAGATGATCCGTATGATGCAAACGCTTATTGAGCGGGGGCATGCCTATGAAGCTGAGGGACATGTGATGTTCAATGTGCCCTCAATGGAAAATTACGGTCGCCTCTCGCGCCATAGCCGGGACGAGCTTGTTGCTGGCGCGCGGGTCGATGTTGCTCCTTTCAAGCGGGACCCTGCTGATTTTGTGCTCTGGAAACCTTCGTCAGAAGAGCAGGTGGGGTGGAACAGCCCTTGGGGCCGGGGTCGGCCAGGTTGGCACCTAGAATGCTCATGCATGATCGAGAAGCACCTTGGTGAAACGATCGATATTCATGCTGGTGGCCAGGATCTGATCTTCCCGCACCATGAAAATGAGATCGCTCAGAGCGAATGCACCCACGGCAAACAGTTTGTGAACTACTGGATGCACAACGGATACCTGACGGTTGATGGTGAGAAGATGTCCAAATCCTTGGGCAACTTCCACACGGTGCATGACCTGATCGCAGAACATCCGGGCGAGGCTATCCGATTAAGCTTGCTGACGGCACATTATAGGCAGCCGGTAGATTTTTCCCTTGAAAGTATGCGTGAACAGAAACGCCGGCTTGATCGGTGGTACCGGCTAACGGACGGTGTTGTTGCTGCAGCCGATGTGCCCACAAGTGTGATTGAGGCGCTTAAAGACGACCTCAACACGCCAAAGGCAATCGCGGCGCTTGACGCCCTTGCTACCCCAGAGACGGCGGCTGACCTTAAAGCGGGTGCGCAGTTTATGGGGCTACTCGCCGTTGGGGCCACAACGTGGTTTCAGGGTGAGGCGCCAGAGGGGATCAGTGTGGCGGATATTGAGGCGAAAATTGCCGAACGCCTTGATGCCCGCAAAAATAAGGATTTCGCGGCAAGTGACCGCATTCGTGACGAGCTTTTGGCGATGGGCATCCTTCTGGAAGACGGGGCTAGCGGCACCACCTGGCGTAAGGCGGATTGATGTCAGACGTGAAACAACCCGCAATTATCCTTGTGCGCCCGCAGCTTGGTGAAAACATCGGCAAAGCGGCGCGCGCGATGCTCAATTTTGGCCTGACCGACATGCGGCTTGTGGCGCCAAGGGATGGCTGGCCCAACCCTGCCGCTGGGCCGTCAGCCTCAGGCGCCGATATCGTGCTCGAAAACGCGAAGGTATTTGAAAGTGTTGAGGAGGCTGTGGCTGACCTTAGCCATGTGTATGCGTCCACTGTGCGGGACCGAGATATGCCCAAACCGGTCGTAACGCCGCGCGAGGCTGCAGCCCAGATGCACAAGATGATCGCAGGCGGTGAAGGCCCAGGCATTTTATTTGGGCCTGAGCGCTCTGGTCTCACGAACGATGATGTTGTGCTGGCAGATGCTGTGCTGACAGTGCCGGTAAACCCAGGCTTTGGGAGCCTAAACCTTGCACAGGCCGTTATCCTGACAGCATACGAGTTTCATTCACAAGCGGATAGCACACCAGCGTATCAACCGGCTCACCCGGAAGGCATAGCGCCCAAGGAAGATTTGATAGGCTTGATGGAACATCTGGAAGGAGAGCTGGATAAACGAGGTTTCTTCCGCTCCGAAGGCAGGCGCGCGCCCATGCGGCGGACACTGAGGAATGTGCTCCAGAACGCCGGTTTCTCCAAGCAGGAGATATTTACGCTCAGAGGCGTTGTAAAGTCGTTAGCCCGCCGCCCTAGGGATGAAGACTAAGTCATACCCGGAGTTCATTTGTTCATCACCCATACAGGTACTTCCCATCAAACTGTATGTTGGTTAGGGTACTTACCTTACGAGTGACGGAGGCAATATGTCGATCTTGGCGAGCATGGTAGTAGCGCTGAATATGATGATGCAGGGCATCGACGATACGGGCACGGCTGTCGCGCGCCCTATCGGCGAGGTGCACTTCAATGAAGATACCGGCAGTTATTACCAGATTTTCGATTTTATTGGCAAACCGCCTCACACATGGGTGCATGCGCGTCGCATGGTGAAGGGGTATCGCTACAAGGACCGAGAGGGACGCCTTGCTGTCATCAAGGATATTTCCCTCCATTATTTCCTGCTTCTTAACTTTCCTATGCTTCGGCAGCAGAAAATGTGGATTGGCTTGAGCGTGGAATGCAATGAAACCGCCGACATGACATGGGTGGATGGCAGCTCACTCGCCGACCAGAGTTTCCGTGGGTTTGGAGAGGGCGTTTTGCGCGACATCAGCCGCACGTGCAGGGCCCGCAAGGACAGTGGCGCGCTTTATCCAATCTACTATGAACCTGACCAGTTCGGGGTGAGGTGGCAGATGGCTGACGCGCGCGCAAACCTCACCTATATGATGGTTGAGTTTCCAGTGCCTGAAGAAGAGGCTGAGGGCGCAGCCGTGGACGCAGAGCGCGAGGCCACAACACCTCAGCAATAGTTGAGGTTTCAGCCTTGTAACAATTTGGCGGCTTCGGGGGCGAAGTATGTCAGTACGCCGTCAGCGCCCGCACGCTTGAAGGAGAGTAGGGCTTCCATCATCACTGTGTTGCGGTCCAGCCAGCCGTTCTGAGCGGCTGCTGTTAGCATCGCGTATTCGCCAGATACCTGATAGACATATGTAGGCACACCGAAGCGATCTTTCACTTCACGGA
This sequence comes from Kordiimonas sp., assembly GCF_048264555.1. Lineage (GTDB taxonomy): Bacteria > Pseudomonadota > Alphaproteobacteria > Sphingomonadales > Kordiimonadaceae > Kordiimonas. Next base: position 650,126 of record NZ_JBLXCX010000002.1, on the reverse strand, counting down.
TGATGTCAAGATACGGCATGCCGGGTTTGATCATCACACTGTCTGCCCCCTCGTCGATATCCATCGCGACCTCACGAATGGCCTCAAGCCGGTTGGCTGGATCCATCTGATAGGTCTTCTTGTCACCCTTAAGTACGCCGGTTGAGCCTACCGCGTCCCGGAAAGGGCCGTAAAATCCTGAAGCATATTTGGCACTATAGGCCATGATCTGAACACCGCTAAAGCCCGCTTTGTCCAGCTCTGTGCGGATCGCACCGATCCGGCCATCCATCATGTCGCTCGGGGCGATGATATCCGCGCCCGCTTTGGCTTGCACAACGGCCTGCTGCACCAACATGCCAACGGTTTCGTCGTTCAAGACCTTACCGTTTTCAACCAAACCGTCCTGACCATGGCTGGTGTAGGGGTCCAAGGCGACATCCGCCAATAGTCCGATCTCAGGCACTGCGTCCTTGATCGCGCGCATGGCGGTGTTGATCAGGTTGTCATAATCAAGGGCCTCTTCGCCCCGCTCACAGCGTTTGTCAGCTGGTGTGTTTGGGAAAAGGGCCAGAACGGGGATGCCGAGGCTTCTTGCTTCTCTCGCGACCTCAACGGCTTTATCGACTGAAAGCCGGTTAACGCCTGGCATTGAAGTGACGGCTTCTATCTCTCCCTTACCCTCACGCACAAAGATGGGCCATATCAGGTCATCTATGGATACCTGATTTTCTCGCACGAGGCGGCGCGACCAGTCAGAGCTTCTGGGGCGACGCAAACGAGTGGCAGGAAAACGTGCGGTCATGAGGTATCCTTCTTTAAACTCAGCGATATATCGAGCAATACTTTATTGTGTTGAAATCCAACTGTCACCTGCTGTGATAAATCATGTGGCAGCGTGCCGCAGAACACGAAAATTTGCACCGAATTATCAAGCCAAACATAGCAAATTTAGCTAGAATTTTATCATTAACATTGCGTTAAACCTTATGGAACAGAGTGTTTCCTCGAAGATTCGATGAAAATTCACACTAAATCAGGCGAATGACCATGAGTGGATACGACTTTAACGACCCAAAATTTCTCTTTCTTGACATACTGTCGCTGGTGGAGCGCCTTCACAGGCGGCTTCTCGATGTGATCAAGAACCACCTTGAACACATTGGGCGCAATGACCTGAACCCTGTGCAGGCCTTGCTTCTTCATAACATTGGAGAGCATGAAATGACTGCGGGTGAACTGAAAACACGCGGCTATTACCAGGGCTCGAACGTTTCCTATAATCTCAAAAAACTGGTTGAGATGGGATACCTCAGGCATGAGCGCTCGGACTATGATCGCCGTGCTGTTCGCATTTCATTAACCGATCAGGGGTATGAAATAAGGAAACTTATTGATGATCTCTACATGCAGCATCTTGAAGAGCTGATGCAGGATGATCTGGTAAGCCACGACGAGTTGAAGAATTTGCGGAAGAATCTCCGGAATCTTGAGCGCTATTGGTCTGACAAATTGCACTTCGGTCTTTAAATCGATCGCCACTTGACATAAGTCATAGATGAAATCGATTTCTGTGTGCGACATTTTCGCCGCTAGACGCGGGCCAAAACATTGCGTTAAAAGGTCCGCGTCGGTAAACTCGGCCTGTTGTACACAAGACGGAATGCGTGATGGACTACGAAAAGATTTTTGCGGACGCGATTGAAGCGGTGAAGGCTGAAGGCCGCTACCGGGTTTTCGCTGACATCTCTCGCGAGCGGGGCAACTATCCACGGGCGCTTCGTCACGATGCGGGTGACAACGCCCGCGCCATCACTGTTTGGTGTTCCAATGACTATCTTGGCATGGGCCAACACCCTAAAGTTATTGGGGCTATGCATGCAGCGCTCGATGAAACGGGCGCCGGTGCGGGTGGTACACGAAACATAGCGGGTACCAACCATTATCACGTTCTTCTTGAGGAAGAGCTTGCTGATTTGCACGGCAAGGAAACGGCTCTGCTGTTTACCTCGGGCTATATCTCCAATGAGGCGACGCTTTCAACGGTGGCCAAGCTGCTGCCGGGCTGTATCGTCTTTTCAGACTCGATGAACCACGCTTCAATGATCCAGGGGATTAGGAACAGCGGTGCCCAAAAACATATTTTCCGCCACAATGATCTGGAGCATTTGGAAGAGCTACTGAAAGCAGCCGATCCAAAAGCGCCGAAGATTATCGCATTCGAATCCGTTTATTCTATGGATGGTGACATCGCGCCGATTGGCGCTATCTGTGATCTTGCAGATAAATACGGCGCGATGACTTATCTTGATGAAGTGCATGCGGTTGGCCTTTACGGCAAGCGGGGCGGGGGCGTATCAGAGCGTGATGGCGTCGCACACCGCCTGACCATCATTGAAGGCACGCTTGGCAAAGCATTTGGAGTGATGGGCGGTTATATTGCGTCCTCTAAAGCTCTTGTCGATGTTGTAAGAAGTTATGCATCCGGCTTTATCTTTACGACCGCGCTGAGTCCTGTGCTGGCAGCAGGTGCGCTGGCTAGCATTCGTCATCTCAAAGACAGTAATGGTGAGCGTGAAGCCCATCAGGAACGGGCAGCAAAGCTCAAGCATCGCCTTAAGGCAGCTGGCATTCCTGTTATGGAATCGGAAAGCCACATTGTCCCTGTGTTTGTGGGCGACCCGGTGCTTTGCAAAGATGTATCCGACCTTCTGCTTAACGAATATGGTATCTACGTGCAGCCTATCAACTATCCGACCGTACCCCGTGGCACCGAGAGGCTACGGTTTACACCAGGGCCGCTTCATGATGACAAGGTTATGGATAGCCTTGTTGAAGCGCTGGTCGATGTTTGGGCCCGTCTGAGCCTTAAGCGAAAGGTCGGCTAAGCCGAACTGGTGACGCCTTGCCGGTGCCAAGAAGAATCATCTTTGAATTTATCACTGTAGGCAACGTACTGAAGGTTAGTGCGATCTGCGAAGACACGGGCACGGAAGTCAGCATCGTGGGCGACCCAAGAGCAAGCCAGAAAGAACTTGAGATGGTTGCCGCACGTAAACTCAGATATGTGATGGCGAAAAAAGACGCTGAAATACAGCAACGCCGACGCGGAATCGATGTATAGCGAACACGAAATTCCAGTGTTTTTCCGAATATAAAAAGACCCGCAACTGATGATGCAGGTGCGGGTTTTCTATTCTTTCGCAAAGATTGTAATTAACGCTTTTTGCCGAGGCCTATTTTTTTTGCGAACTCGGACCGCTTGGCGGCATAAGACGGTGCAACCATGGGGTAGTCTGCAGGCAACCCCCATTTGGCACGATACTCCTCTGGGCTTAATCCATAGCGCGAACGCAGATACCGCTTGAGCATCTTCAATTTTTTGCCGTCTTCCAGACAAATCAGATAGTCATCCGTGAACGACTTCTTGACTGGAACGGCAGGGGAAGGTGCTTCTTCCTTGGAATGAGCAAAGCCATTCAACTGGTTAAGCGTTGAATAGACTGTCTTGATAACTTCAGGCAATTGCGCAGAGTCCACACGATTATTGCTCACGTAAGCTGTGACTATATCCGTAGCAAGGCCGAGCATTACATCTTCGCCACTTGTATGTATTGTATTGTCGGGCATGAAATCGACGCTCCGATTGGAAGTTAACTTGCGTTGTTTATTGCAGCATTTCATAGAGGAATTCAACAGCAAATGGTTGCGATGTGCAATTTTAGTTATTAATAAATTGTTAATAAATACAGTGGGCAAGTAATTAGATCGCCTATTGTTGCAGGTCCTTTCGTCCCTCGTGGAAGTCAACTGGAAGCTTGGGTTCGCGCGGGAACTATGATAATCAGGCGCAGAATTTGGCGCGCTGGAACCAGAAGTTGCCTTGCTTCAACCCCCAAGACGGGACCCCTCGACAATGACTGCTGAAACAATCGCCATCGCCAGTGATCATGCTGGATTTGACCTCAAAGAAGACCTTAAAGAAGATCTGAAAGCACGCGGGTTTGATGTGCTTGATCTTGGATGCCATGACCTTCAGTCGGTAGACTATCCGGATTATGGCAGAGCGATGGGGGAAGCCATCGCCGAGGGCAAAGCCAAGCGCGGTGTGGTGGTTTGTGGCTCTGGTATTGGCATCTCTATTGCCGCGAACAGGAACCCGGCGGTGCGAGCCGCATTGGTGCAAACCGGTCTCGCGGCGCGCTTATCGCGCCAGCATAATGATGCCAATGTATTGGCACTTGGTGCGCGCCTTATTGGAATTGAAACTGCCAAAGATTGCCTCGAAGAATTTTTAAATACCGAGTTTGAAGGCGGCCGCCACCAAAGGCGGGTCGACAAACTTGGCTCCTAAGAGTATTCCAAACCCAGTCCGACTTCTTACCTCATTTCTGTGCCTAGGGATTTCCGCTCATGACAAATTTTGCCCAACCTGGATTTTTCTCCGCCCATCTCTCTGAAACTGATCCTGATTTGCTTGCCTCACTGGATGGTGAACTGAAGCGCCAGCAGGACCAGATCGAGTTGATCGCTTCGGAAAACATCGTAAGCCGTGCTGTTCTCGAAGCTCAGGGCTCGGTGATGACTAACAAGTATGCGGAGGGTTATGCAGGCCGCCGTTACTATCAGGGTTGTCATCACGTTGATATCGCTGAGAGCTTGGCGATCGAGCGCGCAAAGAAACTTTTCAATGCAGGTTTTGTGAATGTGCAGCCGCATTCTGGCGCGCAAGCAAACGGTGCGGTTATGCTGGCGCTGACCAAGCCGGGTGACACAATCATGGGCATGTCGCTGGATGCGGGTGGCCACCTTACCCACGGTGCTGCGCCTGCGCTCTCGGGCAAATGGTTTAATGCCGTACAATATGGTGTACGCCGTGAAGACGCCTTGATTGACTATGATCAGGTTGCCGAAATGGCGCTTGAGCATAAACCAACCATCATTATCGCGGGCGGTTCCGCTTACCCACGCTTTATCGACTTCAAACGCTTCCGCGAGATTGCCGACAGTGTTGGTGCGCTGTTGATGGTTGATATGGCTCACTTCGCAGGGCTTGTGGCGGGTAGTGCGCACCCAAACCCGGTTGAGTTTGCGGATGTCGTGACCACCACGACCCACAAAACTTTACGTGGCCCGCGTGGCGGCATGATCCTCACAAACCGGGAGGATATCGCGAAGAAGATCAACTCGGCTGTATTCCCTGGTTTGCAAGGGGGGCCGCTCATGCATGTAATTGCTGCAAAAGCTGTTGCATTTGGTGAGGCGCTACGTCCTGAATTCAAGGAATATGCAGCGCAGGTTATTAAAAACGCAAAAGTGCTGGCAGCTCGGCTCAAGGAAAACGGCTTTGATATCGTCTCCGGCGGCACGGATACGCACGTTGTGCTTGTTGACCTGCGGCCTAAGGGTATCACGGGTAAAGCAGCAGATGAGGCGCTTGAGCGCGCCCGCATGACCTGCAACAAAAACGGTGTTCCGTTTGACCCGGAAAAGCCGTTCATTACGTCAGGTATCCGGGTGGGAACGCCTGCGGGTACAACACGCGGTTTTGCGGAAGCCGAGTTTACTGAGATCGCCGATATGATGACCGAAGTACTCGACGGTCTGGCTGCAAATGGCGAAAACAATGGCGCTGCAGAAGAATCTGTCAGGAAAAAAGTAGCTGTCCTTTGTGAACGCTTCCCCATCTATAGTGAATTGGGCTAAGGTCGTTACCAGATGGTGTGGGGCGCTGGCGTCCCGCACCTTATAATGACCAAACTTGGGGAGTAGGGGCACCATGCGTTGTCCGTTTTGTCAAAACGAAGACACACAGGTAAAAGATTCACGGCCGACTGATGATAAGTCGGCTATTCGCAGGCGTCGGTTCTGTCCGGCGTGCGGGGCACGCTTTACGACATTCGAACGCGTTCAGTTGCGCGAATTGACGGTCGTTAAGAAGACGGGCCGCAAGGTCCCGTTTGAGCGAAACAAGCTTGAACGTTCACTGGATATCGCGCTCAGGAAACGCCCCGTTGATCCAGACAGGGTAGAGCGTATGATTAATGGCATCGTGCGCCGGCTCGAATCAATGGGCGAGAATGAGATAGATAGCGACCAGATTGGCCGTCTAGTTATGGAAGGCTTGGAAAGCCTCGATCAGGTCGCTTATGTGCGTTATGCCTCTGTTTATCGGAATTTCCGGGAAGCTTCAGATTTCGAGAAGTTTCTGGGGAAAATGACCGGAACGGAAGAAGACGAGGTTTTCCGCGAGGAGCCTTGAGCGGGAGCCAGATGTGGCAACCATAAATCAAGACGAAGCCTATATGAAGGTCGCGTTAGGGCTTGCCCAGCGCGGCCTTGGTCTTGTGGCGCCCAATCCCGCAGTTGGCTGTGTGATTGTGAACGGCGGGGTGGTTGTTGGGCGCGGGTTTACGCAAAAGGGCGGTAGACCTCATGCTGAAACTGAGGCGCTGCAGCAAGCGGGCGAAAGAGCGCGAGGCGCAACAGCCTATGTGACGCTTGAGCCATGCTCACACACAGGTGTTACCGGGCCGTGTGCCCAAGCGCTTATTGATGCCGGTATAACACGTGTGGTTGCAGCGATTGGGGACCCGGACGACAGGGTGGCAGGCCTAGGCTTTGCGATGCTCAGACAAGCAGGTGTGCAAATCGAGATAGGTATATGTGAAAGGGAAGCCACACTCATAAACCGAGGTTTCCTGAATAAGGTAAGCTTGGAGCGACCCACGTTCACGCTCAAGATTGCTTCAAGCGTCGATGGCAAAATTGCACTTGAAAACGGCGATAGTCAGTGGATTACGGGCTCTGTTGCCCGTGCATATGGGCATTTATTGAGAGCGCGGCACGACGCCATTCTGGTTGGTATTGGCACTGTGTTGGCCGATGATCCCATGCTCGATTGTCGCTTGCCGGGGCTGGAGGATCTTTCGCCACAACGTGTGATACTTGATAGCAAGCTGCGAATACCGCTTGATAGCAGGTTGGTGGCCACAGCCAGGCAGGTGCCAACGCTGATGCTGAGCGAGACGAGTGACGGAGGCAAAATTAATGCGCTCCGGTCAGCGGGTGTGACGGTAGAAGTTCTACCAACACTCTCAGATGTCAGTGTCGTTGCCAATAAGCTTGCAGGCCAAGGCATAACACGTGTTCTTGTGGAAGGTGGCGGGCGCGTTCACGCCTCATTCCTCCGCGCAGGCATCGTCGATAGGCTATTGCATTTCATCGGGCCGAAGCTTCTTGGCGGAGAAAGTATACCCATGGTTGGTGATTTGGGGCTTGCCTCTCTTGATGAGGCGCCCCATCTAACGTGCACATCGCTGCGCCGATTGGGTACGGATATACTTGCATCATACGAAAAGCCGGAGTAACTCAGGCCCATGTTTACCGGAATTGTTACAGATATTGGCCGCATCACCGCACTTGAAGGCACTGGGGACCTCAGTGTCACCGTTGCCACGGCATATGATATGGCAAAAGCGCAGATTGGCGCTTCGATCGCCTGTGCAGGTGTGTGCCTGACCGTTGTGGACAAGGGCGAGGGCTGGTTCAAGGCTGATGTGTCCGCTGAAACGCTCAAAGTTACCAATCTTGGCGAGTGGAAAGTTGGCAGTGAAATCAACCTCGAACGTTCTCTGAAGGTGGGGGATGAGCTTGGTGGACATATTGTCACCGGACATGTCGACTGCGTTGGTCAGATCGTTCGTTTTGAGGAAGTCGGCGGCTCAATCGTTATGGACATCGCGGTGCCGCGTCATCATGGCGCCTACGTCGCACAGAAAGGCAGCGTTGCTATCGATGGCGCGTCGCTGACGGTGAACGCAGTTAAAGACAGTGCCGATTCCACGCGTTTCTCCATTAATCTGATTCCACATACTCAGGCAGTGACGAGCTTCAGGAACAGCTCAAATGGCGACAAGGTTAATGTAGAGTTTGATATTCTGGCGCGCTATGTGTCGCGCCTTCAAGACAAAGGTTAGGTTGTGCCACAAGATTTTCTCTCCCCCATTGAAGATGTGATCGAGGATGCGCGTAACGGGCGCATGTATATCCTTGTGGATGACGAAGATCGCGAAAATGAAGGTGATCTGATTATCCCGGCGCAGATGGCAACTCCTGAGGCGATCAATTTCATGGCCCGCCACGGTCGTGGGCTGATTTGTCTGCCGCTCAGTCGTAAACGCGTTGAAGCGCTCGAATTACCGCTGATGAGCAGCAACAATAACGCGCGACATCAGACAGCATTCACAGTTTCTATCGAAGCAAAGGTAGGGGTAACGACGGGTATTTCTGCGGCAGACCGCGCGCGCACTATTGCTGTTGCCATTGACGCAGCTAAGGGAAAAGATGACCTGGCGAGCCCGGGTCATGTGTTCCCGCTTGTTGCGCAGGATGGTGGCGTGCTGGTGCGGGCAGGGCACACCGAAGCATCTGTCGATATCTCGCGTCTTGCCGGTCTCAATCCGTCAGCCGTGATCTGTGAGATCATGAATGAAGACGGCACGATGGCGCGTCTGCCTGATCTGGTTGAGTTTGCTAAAGAACACGGCTTGAAGGTAGCTACTATTCGTGACCTGATTGCCTATAGACTGAAGAATGACGTGTTGGTGGAGCGGGTATCAGAATCGAGCTTCCCGCGCAGCTCTGGCAGGGAATGGAAGGTTATCGTATACCGCGCAACCGCTGACAGACGCGAGACTGTTGCCCTCGTGCTCGGTGATGTCGACGCAGAGAAACCCACGCCGGTGCGTATGCACTCTCTAAACCCGTTTGAAGATATTCTCGGTATGGATCATCCACGAACGGGGCAATTACAGCGCGCGATGGATGCGATTGAAGCCGAAGGGGCCGGTGTTGTGGTTCTTTTCCCAGGGCTTACTGCCATGCGGCCGTCGCAGCTGCTGCAGGGCGAAAAAGCACCTGCTGCCAAAAAGGAAGGTGCGCTCAAGGAATATGGTATTGGTGCACAAATTTTGCGGGATATTGGTGTGCGCCACATGGTGCTCTATTCAAATACGCCAAGCCACATTGTTGGGCTTGAAGGATACGGCCTTGATGTCGTAGAACAGCGGCCAATCCCCGAGGCTTGAGTTTAGCTAGTTATTAACAAGGAACCGATTATGGCATCACCCCACCTATTGATTGTCGAAGCGCGCTTTTATCAAGACCTCGCCAATGAAATGGCAGCAGGCGCTATTGAAGCAATTGAGGCGGTAGGCGCTACGTGGGAGCGCGTAGCCGTTCCGGGTGCTCTCGAGATACCTGCGGCGATCAAGTTTGCTCATGACGGTGAAAAGGTGTCATTTGATGGTTATGTGGCCTTGGGCTGTGTAATCCGCGGTGAGACAACACATTACGATTATGTGTGCGGTGAAAGTGCGCGTGGCCTTCAGGACCTTGCCCTCAACCATAACCTTGCTATCGGGAACGGTATTTTGACCGTAGAAGATGACAAGCAGGCGTGGGCACGGGCAAACCGCAGTGACAAAAATAAAGGCGCGGGTGCTGCAGAAGCTGCATTGGCTATGATCGGCCATAAACAAGAGTTTGGAGTTTTATAATGGCGGAACGCCGCAAAAAGAACGTAACCGGTGGCCCAAGAAGCGCAGCGCGCCTTGGCGCTGTTCAGGCGCTCTATCAACTTGAAATGTCTGACGATCCCAAGATTAAAATGGTGATAGAGGAGTATGTCCGTCACCGGCTTGGCGCTGAAATTGAAGGCGAGCAATATGTCGACGCAGACGCAGACCTGTTCGCGGATATCGTTGAAGGCGCTTGGCAACGGTTTGATGAATTGAATGAAGCGATCAAACCGTGCCTATCGAAAGATTGGTCGCTGGAGCGCATTGAGGCAATTGTAAGGGCTATTTTGCGCGCGGGAACCTATGAGCTTATCGCCCGCCCTGATGTGCCGACGGCAGTTATCATCAACGAGTATGTTGACGTTGCGCACGCGTTCTATGAGCGCACAGAAGCGTCCTTTGTGAACGGCGTGCTCGACAAGATCGCGAAAGCTGTACGCTGAGGCTATTCGCGTGTGATCTGACCGGTTTGTGTGAAAGCCGATCACTAGAGGTGACATGGCGAACGAATTTGATCTCATTCATCGGTATTTTTCGCCCCTTGCGGGGCCTGAGGGGCTGGGTCTTGAAGACGACGCGGCGTGCGTAACCGTAGAGCCTGAGTGTGATCTTGTAGTTACGAAAGATATGCTTGTTGAAGGTGTGCATTTTTTCGGGAATGACCCCGCCAGCAGCATCGCACACAAGTCTCTCGCCGCAAATCTCTCGGACCTTGCAGCTAAGGGCGCCAAGCCTAACCATTATTTTCTCGGCTTGAGCCTTCCTGGCACCATCGATGATGCTTGGCTTCAGAAATTTTCAGATACGCTGGCGAAATTACAGCAAAAGACAGGTATTCGCCTGGCTGGCGGCGACACGACCCGCAGTTTAAGTGGCGTCGTGGTATCCATCACCGCGATGGGAACAGTTCCTCACGGCAAAATGGTTCGCCGGTCCGGGGCTCAAGTGGATGATCTAGTGTTCGTGACCGGCACACTGGGAGATGCTGCTCTTGGTTTGAAATGCCTGGAAGGCCATATTGAGCCTACCGATAGCCTTATTGAGCGGTATCGCTATCCGGAAGCCCGGTTTGCGCTAGGGATCACGCTTGCACCGCACATACATGCCTGTGCGGACGTCTCCGACGGTCTGCTCGCTGACCTTGGCCATATCGCAGAAGCTTCCGGCCTGGGTGCAGACGTTACCCTAGCGGATATACCCTTGTCTCCTGTGGTTAGGCAGCTCATTACCCAGAACCCGGAGTACGAAAATAGCATCTACGCTGGTGGTGACGATTATGAACTGGTGTTCACCGCTGCCGTTTCAAAACGTGCTAAGTTGGAAAAGGTTTGCGCTGATGCCGGCGTGCCTCTTGCAGTTGTTGGCCGTATCACCGAAAACACGGGCATCCGTCTTATTGATCAAAACGGCAAGCTGGTGCACACTGAGCGCACAGGCTTTCAACATTTTGAAACTTAAGGAATAAAGGCGCAGATATGGCACAAGACCCAAGCGCGATGGAGCCACAGGGTGGTGGTTCTGGCAAAGTACTTCTCATTCTAGGGCTGTTGGGTGGTTTGGCTCTAGGTGGTGGTCTCGGATATTATTATTCGAAGAACGCAGGTGTTGGTCCCGACGCTGCGAAAGAAGAGGTCAAAAAAGCCCCGAAAGGCCCGATCCTCTCCGTTGATTTTGAACGGGTTGCTGTACCTCTTTATTCAAAAACCGATTCGGGTGCGCGCTTTCTCGGCAATTACTTCATCGATCTCGTTGTGCAGGTGCGGGGTGAAGAGCGTCAGATCGCTGTTCGTCGCGCAGAGACACAGCTTCAACACGCTTTTGTTTCAGCCATCTCTCGTGCTGACCTCATGCGTGAAGATTCTCCGCTTGAGCTTGATGTCGATAAAGTTGGCAAGGTTTTACAAGCCAAAGCCAATGAGGTACTGGGCTCGGGTGTGGTTGAAGCCGTACTCGTAAAAAATGCGATGCGATTGAACCGCTAGAAGCACCACTTTCCGCCATAAAACATCAATTGTTTGCTCTTAGCCGCCTGAAGCATTGCTTTTGGCGGTTGCAAGCTTTGATTTTGCTTCCTAAGGTTGGCACTGGCCACCCTGTCTAGTCATGAGTTAGTCAGGAGTAAGGGGTTTGCCTAGAATGAAGAGGGCTGGGCGGTTTTTGTAGGGGAGTATCGCCGCCTGTAGAAGCCTGAGCTATTGGGTTCGTTTTAGGGAGGGGATATCCCATGGTAGTATTGTACGCCGCGCTTGGATGCGGTGTTGCGGCCGTCCTTTACGGTATTGTGACGCGTCAGTCTATTCTAGCTGCCGACGCAGGCAGCGAAAAAATGCAAGAAATCGCCAAAGCCATTCAGGAAGGTGCACAAGCCTATCTGAACCGGCAGTATAAAACCATTGCCATTGTAGGGCTGGTCGTTGCCATTGGCCTCTTCTTGGCACTTGGGCAGCTGGCGACCCTCGGGTTCGTGATTGGTGCTGTACTTTCCGGCGTTGCTGGTTACATCGGCATGTTGATTTCCGTGAAGGCTAACGTGCGTACGACGCAAGCCGCCAGCACAGGGCTACAGGAAGGCCTGACAATGGCTTTCCGTTCTGGTGCAGTTACGGGGATGCTGGTTGCAGGCCTCGCGCTGCTCGCGGTCGCCGGTTACTATTATATTCTAGTTGGACCAATGGGCATCGAGCCAACCGCGCGTCCGGTGATCGATGGTTTGGTGTCGCTCGGGTTTGGCGCGTCGCTGATTTCCATCTTTGCTCGTCTCGGTGGTGGTATCTTTACCAAAGGCGCTGACGTGGGCGCCGACCTTGTTGGTAAAGTGGAAGCCGGTATCCCGGAAGATGATCCTCGTAACCCGGCTGTTATCGCAGACAACGTTGGTGACAACGTTGGTGATTGCGCGGGTATGGCGGCAGACCTCTTCGAAACCTATGTGGTAACCATTGGCGCTACGATGGTGCTTTCGGCACTGTTTATTGCATCGGGCGCTGCAGAGATCATGCAGCTTCCGCTCATTATTGGCGGTGCGTGTATCCTGACATCTATCGTTGGCACATTCTTTGTGAAGCTGGGCAAAAGCCAGTCGATCATGGGTGCGCTATACAAGGGCTTTATCGTGACAGCTGTATTGTCGGCCGTTGTGATGTGGTTCGCGATGGATTGGGCGCTTGGCGGTTCCATGGAAAAAGGCTTCATGGCTGGCTCTACCATGTTTACCGGTCGCGACCTCTATTACTGCGGCCTTGTAGGCTTGGTGGTAACCGGGGTGATCATCTGGATCACGGAATATTACACCGGTACCGACTACCGCCCAGTGCGTTCTATCGCTAAAGCATCCGAGACTGGTCACGGTACCAATGTTATTCAAGGTTTGGCTGTTTCCATGGAAGCAACGGCGCTTCCTGCGATCGTGATCTGTGCTGGTATCATTATTGCCTATAACCTTGCCGGTATTCTTGGGCTTGGCTTTGCTGCGACTGCAATGCTTGCTCTTGCAGGGATGGTCGTGGCGCTTGATGCTTACGGGCCCGTTACCGATAACGCAGGCGGTATCGCAGAGATGGCTGGCTTGGACGACGAGGTTCGTGGCCGCACCGATGCGCTGGATGCTGTTGGCAATACCACAAAAGCGGTGACCAAAGGCTATGCTATCGGTTCTGCAGGCCTTGCAGCACTTGTGCTTTTCGGGGCCTATACGGCTGATCTCAACACCTACTTCAGTCATGTGACGGTAGACTTCGGCCTTTCCAATCCATATGTGGTTGTTGGGCTATTCATGGGTGCGCTGCTGCCGTATCTGTTCGGTGCAATGGGCATGATGGCTGTTGGTCGTGCAGGCGGTGCGGTTGTTGAAGAGGTCCGGGCTCAGTTTCGTGAAAATCCAGGTATCATGGCGGGTACGTCCAAGCCAGATTACGCACGATCTGTTGACCTCCTCACCAAAGCTGCGATCAAGGAAATGGTTATTCCGAGCCTGTTGCCAGTGGCCGCACCGGTTGTGATCTACTATGTGATCAATGCCATCGCGGGGCAGGGCGCAGCGTTTGCTGCGCTTGGTGCGCTTCTTCTTGGTGTGATCGTTGGCGGCCTCTTTGTGGCGCTTTCCATGACCGCAGGTGGCGGTGCATGGGATAACGCCAAGAAATACATTGAGGACGGCAACCACGGTGGCAAAGGGTCTGAAGCCCACAAAGCCGCAGTGACGGGTGATACGGTTGGTGATCCATACAAGGATACGGCTGGCCCAGCTGTGAACCCAATGATCAAAATCACCAATATCGTGGCGCTACTGCTGTTGGCGATGCTGGCGCACTAAAAACACTATACACAAACAAGAAAGCCCCGGTTTTGCCGGGGCTTTTTCTATTAGCGTATGCCTGAATTCAGGTATCTAGCCGTTCGGGCCACGGGTCGGGCCTGAGCCAACCGGAGCAGCGCCTGAGAAACGGCCAACGTTTCCAAAAATCTGCTGGAAGAAGTTGAGGTCACGGCCGCGGGTTGGTGTTTTGTCTCCAACCGGGTTTACGCTGCGCATGTCGCTTAGGTCAAAGTTTTCAACATCTGTTACAACACCTTTGTCGTTAAAGGCGACGGCCATAACGCGATGTTCTTTTGGGTCGGGCCAGAAAACGGGGCGTACCCGCACGGTGGTGGATACATAGTACCATTTGTTCTCGTTAAAAGCCGCACGAACCGTTGGCGTACCAAGGGTGGATTCTACAGACTGCCGGTTATCAACGCCGGGCTGAATAGCATCTGCGAGTTGCTTGTCAAAAACATAGCCGCGAACCATGCGGCCATTACCACAGGCGGAAAGGGCCAAGCCCGCTGCAACACACAGCAAAACAGGGGTAGAAGTGCGGGCTTTAAATCGTGTTGTCATCGTGTAAACCTACTTTCCGTCGCTTGCGGATCAAAACTTGCCTTTGCCTTAATAACCGCCACCATTGCATGGCGCAAGGCTCCGTGTTAGAGCCTCGGCGATTTATCAGCTCGGCGCACACCAAAAGTGGGCTGTTTTTGCCATAAGTACAGATTACGGCGATTTGGAGGACAAAACATGTTTGGGCGTTTGGCCGCAGGGATGGCGAGTAAGAAGACGGCTTACGCGATATATGGTAAGCTCGTTGCTCAGGCTCGGCAGCCTGATTTTTATACAGATTATGATGTTGCCGATACGCTTGACGGTCGCTTCGACATGATCCTCGTCCATATGTTTCTCATTCAAAACAGGCTAGGGCGTGACGGTGACGTAACCGCGAAATTGCGCCAACAGCTGCAAGAAGCCATGGTTGCAGACATGGACCGTTCTCTCCGTGAGATGGGGGTCGGAGATATGGGCATTGGCCGGGAAGTCAAAAAAATGGGTGTAGCATGGTTTGGCCGCCTGAAGGCATATGGTGCGGCACTTGAGGCTGAGGACAAAGTAACAGCTCTAACCGAGGCAGTTCGGCGCAACCTCTATAAGCGGGACAACGCACCAAAAGCTTCTGCAGTTGCACAATACATGATTTCCGCTCAGGAAAAACTCGCGGGCTATAGCCTCGCTGAAATGAAGTCGATATCATTTGAGTTCCCCGCGTTTGATAAGCGTGGTTAAAAAAAATTGGAAGGATAAGATCATGAGCACCAACATTTCCCTCGATTTTGTCCTGGTAGCGGATGAGGTTGATCGTTCGGGCCGCAAATATACCTTTGAGGCGAGTGATGCGGAGCGCGCTGTGCTTACGGAGCGCTTTGGTCTTATTGATCTCGCGAATTTTAGGGCGGATGTTGAGGTTAAAGACCAAGGTGAAGCGCAGGGGATTTTTGTGTCAGGTAGCCTCAGGGCTTCGCTGACACAGCGCTGCGTAGTGACGCTTGAGGCTGTACACGAAGATGTCGCCACTGATTTTACCTTGATGTTGGTAGAGCCGGAGATGGCTGACCGCATGGATGAAGAAGAAGTCTATCTAGATCCAGACGCACCAGAGTATGATGCGATTGAAGACGGTAAAATTCCCTTGGGGGACGTGATTGCCCAAACACTTTCGATCAATATGAATCCTTATCCGCGAGCTGAGGGTGTTGAATTAAATATCGAAAATAAAAAGGGAATTTCTGTCAACGAACCACAGGAAAAGCGACCAAATCCGTTTGCTGTTCTTGAGAAGCTGCGTGACGAATCTTGAAGTAGCCGTTAAATTCGCTATGGTCTGCCCAAGAAGGGTAATTGTGTCAGGTTTGTTACCTGTCGCATCTCAAGTATAATAAAAGCACGGGCCAACGTTTGAGATTGGATAATAATTCGTGGCAAAAGAAGTAACGATCGCAGTCGATGCCATGGGGGGGGACCATGCGCCAGGCATGGTCATTGAAGGCATCGCGCAGGCGCGCACACTATTTCCAGGAACACGATTTCACATTTATGGCGATGAAGCGCAGATAAAACCGCTTCTCGAGGCTCATCAGGAATTAGCCGCCGCCAGTGAAGTGTTTCATACCGAGGAAGTCGTCACCAGCGACATGAAGCCATCTCAGGCACTTCGTCGGGGTCGCAATTCGTCTATGGGGCTTGCATTGCAGGCTGTTAAAGATGGTTCGGCAGATGTCGCGATTTCAGCTGGAAACACCGGAGCCTTGATGGCTCTCTCTAAGTTCATCCTGCGTACCATGCCGGGAATCGATAGGCCGGCATTGACGTCACCACTGCCAACATTGCGCGGTGAGAGTGTGATGCTTGATCTTGGCGCCAACGTGGAATGCGATGCGAATAACCTTGTGCAGTTTGCTATCATGGGTGCGGCCTACGTACGCACAGTGTTGGGGCTTTCGAACCCGACTGTTGCACTTTTGAACGTGGGTGTTGAAGACCTGAAGGGCAAAGATAGCATTCGTGCGGCTGCGGAAGTGTTACGGGCATCCGAGCACCTGCCACTACAGTTCACGGGGTTTGTTGAGGGTAACGATATCGGGGCAGGGGTCGTGGACGTTGTCGTGACCGACGGCTTTACCGGGAACGTGGCGCTGAAGATGGCGGAAGGAACCGCAAGGCTGATGACGGAACTGCTTGGTCGTGCGTTCCGGTCATCCATCTCTACCAAGCTTGGTTACCTCCTGTCACGCCACGGCTTGCGCTCACTTCGGGACCACCTTGACCCGAACAATCATAATGGCGGCGTTTTCCTTGGTCTTAACGGGTTGGTCATGAAAAGCCATGGCGGTGCAAATGCCCACGGTTTTGCCTCTGCGGTTACGTCTGCTATCGACATGGCGCAGAACGATCTGATTCGGCTTATCAGTGAAGATCTGGAACAAATACCGGCGGATTCGGCTGATACGGAGGCTGCAGGCGCGGCATAAAAGATACATCTGTGATTTATATGTATCATTTTGTGTCAACGAAGGTCTGTAAACCATTCAAAATAAAGGCTAAACGCGGGCTACTGGATTGACAGTCCCCTTTGCTTGCACTAGCATTTTCCGCTAGGGCCCCAATTCGACCTCAGGGGCGTTGACGCAGCGGAGGCAGATATGAGTGAAAAAACACTTACCCGTGCAGACCTGACAGAAGCGGTATACGAAGAAGTGGGGCTTTCTAGAAACGAGTCTGCTGATCTCGTTGAAGCTGTGCTCGGTGAAGTTTCTGATTGCTTGGTAGCGGGAGAAAACGTGAAGATTTCTTCGTTCGGCAGTTTCCTTGTTCGTCAGAAAAATGGCCGTATGGGTCGTAACCCTAAAACCGGTGAAGAAGTGCCAATTGATCCGCGCAGGGTTCTTGTCTTCCGCCCAAGCCAAGTGATGAAAGATCACATCAACGCTTGATGTGCAGGAGGAATGCGGCGTGAGTATGCCAGCAGACGACGGTCGCGACAGACCGCGCGGCGAAAAGGGCCGCGAAGCGTTTCGGACAATTTCAGAAGTTGCGGACGAGCTTGACCTACCGCAACACGTTCTCCGTTTTTGGGAGAGCAAGTTTTCACAGATCAAACCTTTAAAACGTGGCGGCAACCGGCGGTACTATCGGCCCGATGACGTGATGTTGTTGCGTGCGATTAAGGCGCTTTTGCATTCGGACGGGTATACAATCAAAGGTGTGCAGAAGCTTTTTAAGGCGCAAGGGCTGCGCTCAACAGTAGCTCAGGCATTAGGGCTGGAGGACGACGCTAGTACGGAGCAGCTCCAACCGGCTAACCCAGAGCCAGATGTCGAAGCGGGCAAAGATGAGCAGATTGGCGATGAGGTCACGGACCATTCTGGGCTCAAAGACTTGCTTGCCGACCTAAAAGCCATTCGCGCACGCCTGAACTAAGCTGCCCATATATCCTAGTCTGAGGTTGGGTGGATGCGGTAAGCACAGCGCCGTGCGCCTGAGAGTATATGTTCTTCACGCTCCACCGTGGCTTTACCCTTAACCAGCTCTTGAAACAGGCTAAGCTCTTTGTTGCATAAGCCGCTGCACGCTTTTGCGGCTTCACATACAGGGCAGTGGTTCTCGAGAAGCAGGAAATCTCCGTCGTCAGTTTCTCGTACCTCGGCCATGTAGCCTTCGCGGCTGCGCTCTTTCGCGATCACCTCAAGTCGATCTTTCAGGGCTTTGTTGTCGCCCATAATCGTGCGGTAACGCTCACTTTGTTTTTCTGTTCGATGCGCGACCAATCTTTCAAGACCTTCCTTACCCATAAGGGTTCGGATGCTGTCGATCAGGTCGAGAGATAACTCGCGGTGTGCGTCCGGGAAATAGACATCGGCTTTATCCGTGAGTTCCCAATGTTTAGCTGGACGTCCACGCCCACTGGGGCTGGTACAGCAAACTACTGCACCTTCGTCCTGCAGTTGATAGAGGTGCTGTCGCACCGCCATTGCTGTCAAATCGAGGGTTTTGGCGAGGTCGTCAGCGCGTGCGTGGCCGCGCCGTTTCAGCTCTGTAAGGATTGTTTCGCGTGTAGTTCCCATGGGTATTTCACTTGCCTATATCTATCGAGACATTTTTCTAAAGAAATATGTTGCATAAATCAAGTTGTATCATATATGACATTTATTAAATAATTTTCTTTATAAAAGTAGGCCGCGATGAATCGTGAGCTCGCGTGGATAGAATACAGCGAAATCAGGGCCGAGTTACGTAAGCGAGGAGAAGGTACATGGGCGCGCAAACCAAAAGAATTACTGCCGTCGATGAAGGTTTTGTCAATCTGGGTCGCGTTCCGGACCTTAAAGAGAAAGGTCGCGCTGTCGTAAAACACGGTGGGCGGCAGATCGCTCTGTTTGAGGTGGATGGCGAAATTTTTGCCATCAATAATGGATGCCCACACGAGGGCTACCCTCTAGTTGAGGGAAGCCTGAAAAAGGACTGCAAGCTCGCCTGTAATTGGCATGGCTGGACGTTCGACCTTAGGTCTGGCAAGGCTTTGCAGGGCAGGGACGCTGTGAAAACATATCCCGTTGAGCGGCGGGGCGGCGAAATCTGGGTTGATGTAACGCCAGTGCCGCCTGAAGCCCGCCGCCGAGCAGCCTATGCGGAGCTTGGCGAAGCTGTTGCTGAGCACGACTATGAGCGTATCGCGCGTTCTATCGCGCGATTAGGAGCTGCGGGTGAGACAGGAGATGACCTTGCGCGCTATATCATAAAGTGGAGTCTGCCGCGTTTTGAGCGTGGCATAGGGCATGCCCATGCGGGTTTGGCTGATTGGCTTACTTTAGCTGAGGCGTATCCGGCAGTGGAGCGCGTGGCTTTGTTGGAGGCGCTTGGCCATTTCTCATACGACGGCATGTATAGCGCCAAGCCGTCTTCCATTGGGCAACCAGTAAGGTGGAATGCTTCCGGTCTTGTTGCTGCGATTGAGGCGATGGATCAACCTCTGTCTCTTGCATATGTGCACGCCGCATATACGGCAGGTTTTGGCTTTGATGACCTCAAACCTTTGTTTCTAAAGGTGGTGTTTAATCACTACGCAGGTTTTGGCCACCCTGCGATCTATATCATGAAGGCTGAACAGCTTATTGATCGGCTGGGGCAGGAGGTGAGCGAGCCGCTTTCGTTGCAGATTGCTCGCTATCTTTGTCTGGCTGCTCGCGAAGACCTAATTCCTGAATTCCGGGGATTCTCTGACTATCTGAAGCTGGAGCCCGGCAACGCCTGTCCTTCGGCGACGGATAACCTCTCAGGGCAAGGTGTGAGAAACGCCATGGCGCTGACGGCAGCTTCGTCCGCCAGACATCAGGAGACATGGGACACCTTGGTCGCAGCCTGCGCGCTCAACATGCTCCATTTTGATCTTGAGCGACAGAACATTGTGAAGCAGCCGATCGCAAAGAATATTGGATGGCTCGACTTTACACATGCACTGACGTTCGCGGAAGCAGTGCATTTTCACGCATCACATGACAGCAAGTTATGGCAATCGGGCCTCATGCAGCTAGCGTGCTTCGTGGGGCGGAATAAAGCCTTCCTGGGCGCGGGTGACATAGACGCATGGCGTGTTGAGGATGCTGTTACCTTCTTAAAAATGCAAAAAGAAGCACTTTTTGATATGGATGAGGGTGAGTATATTTTCGCAGTACACCGCCTTAAGATGATCCTTGCCTGTGAAAATCTGGTTGCGCTCGTGAGTGCGAAAACAGCTGACCTCGTGCTTGCAGCTCTGAACCGGTATCTTTCAAGCCGACTTCGGAAACGGCATGCCGCCCGTACCGCTTTTCAGGCGTATGAGACAGTGATGCGAGAGGGCTAATTTTTTGGAAAAAGCTGGTTGCACGCCAGATAGGCGAAGGCTATAGTCCGCGCCACCCAAGCCCTTGATGGAAAACCATCTTATCATCGGGAAGTAGCGCAGCCTGGTAGCGCATCACACTGGGGGTGTGGGGGTCGCAGGTTCAAATCCTGTCTTCCCGACCAAAAGAGACCACTGTATCCATCTGGATACAGTGGTTTTTTTATGCCGATTAATGTGAAAGATTCTTTCTTGCGATTTTGCTGCACTGCACTAAAGTGCGGCAAACGTTATCGCGCTGCACAAAAAGTGCAATCTGCTTCATAGGAGGGAAGGGCCAGTTGGAACAGATGCTTTTGCACAGTTTGCCTCTCATTGGCGCCGGACTGGTGGCAGGGTTTCTTGCTGGGCTTTTGGGCATTGGGGGCGGTATTGTCACCATTCCCGCGCTCTTTCTGGTTTATGCAGAGATTGACGTGCCGTTTGAATGGCGGATGCATGTTGCGATCGCCACATCGCTGACCATTATTATCGCGACGAATATGTCCAGCGTGTGGGCCCATCACCGAAAGGGCGGCGTTGATTGGAAGATCGTGAAAGACTGGTGGTGGGCTATTGCTATCGGTGCCGTCCTTGGCAGTTCTTTCGCGAAAACTTTGAAGACGGTAGAGCTTGTGTATTTTTTTGCAACGCTGGCGGCTTTTCTGGCGGCCAAGATGTTGCTCCCACTAGACCGCTGGCGTATTGGCGATGATTTACCAAGAGGTGCCTTCCGCTTCTTTGGGCCCGGCCTGATTGGTTTTTTCTCCGCAGTTATGGGGATAGGCGGAGGCAGTTTTTCGGTGCCGTACATGACGCTCTTTGGGGTGCCTATTCACCGCGCGGTTGGCACGGCGGCGCTCGCAGGCTTGGTGATCAGTGTATCCGCCGGCTTGGGCTACCTATTCGGTGGCTGGAACATTGAGGGAATGCCGTTAGGGACCGCGGGTTTTATTCATCTGCCATCAGCCTTTGTAGTGGCTATTGCCGCTGTGATTATGGCGCCGGTTGGTGCTAAAGTAGCGCATCGTTTACCCAAGCGTCTTTTGAGCATCGCCTTTGGGCTATTTCTTGTATTGGCGACAGTTCGGCTCGTCACCGCTGTTTGAGTGAGGGATCAATATGACAAATGATAAACTAAGTCTTGCAGCGGATTTTCCTGAAGCCGACAACGCCCAATGGATGGCGTTGGTTGAAAAGGCATTGGCGGGTAAGCCCTATGACAAGGTCATGCGCAGTAGTACCTATGATGGCATAGCAATAGAAGCGCTTTATACGCCGGATAATGCTCGCATAGACACCCATACGATATCTCGAAGCGGCGAATGGCATATCATGACACCGCACTGGAGCGATGATCCCGCGCGTGTGAATGCTGATCTGCTTGAAGACCTTGAACGCGGCGCGAGTGGATTCGCTATCCGTTTGAAGGCTGGGGCATTTCCTGGTCTTGATTTGAGCGAATTAAAGGCCGCCCTCAATGGCGTCTATCTTAACATGGCACGTTTTCAGTTGTTGCCAGGTGAAGAATTTGAAGCAGCGTCAGAGGCTATGATGGCGCTTTTGAAAGCCGATGGCCATGATGTAGAGGCTTACAGTGGCACACTGGGTGTAGATCCGATCGGTACACTCGCTCAGACGGGCAGGTTGAGACACGATTTGGACGTGGCACTTCGCACAGCAGCCTCAATAGCAGCCGGAAACTCCTATCCGGGTATCAGCACATTCAACGTAGATGGGTCTGTATACCATTCGGCTGGAGCGGCCGAGGCGCAAGAGCTTGCAATGACAGTGGCAACGGGTGTGGCATATATGCGCGCGATGGAGCAGGTAGGCATGTCAATACAGGCCGCTGCAGATGCCATAGAACTTACCCTTGCGGCCGACGCGGATATATTTATTGGCATGGCAAAGTTTCGTGCTGCTCGCAGGGTGTGGGCTAAGGTGCTTGAAAGCTGCGGTGTGGTTGGCGCGAAAGAAACTCGTCTGAATGCGGTAACCAGCCTCAGAATGCTGACAGTGAAGGACCCATGGGTGAACGTGCTGCGTGGCACTGCGGCTTGTTTCGCCGCCGGGGTTGGGGGCGCTAGCTCGATTACAGTGTTGCCACATGACACTCTGCTTGGCGTTAGTGGTAAGTCGGCGCGCAGGATCGCACGCAACATTCAGATCATCCTGTCTGATGAAAGCAGCCTTTCGCGCATGGATGACCCTGCTGCTGGTTCATACGCCATTGAATCTTTCACGTCAGAATTATGTGATAAGGCATGGAAAATATTTCAAAACATTGAAAGTGACGGTGGTGCTCTTTCAGTTCTTCGTTCCGGTTTTCTCGCGAACGAGATCGAGGCGTCGTGGCTGGAGCGCCGCAGGAATATTGCCAACCGGAAAGACCCTATCACTGGTGTTTCCGAGTTCCCGGATATCAATGAGAAGCCATTGCGGGATGTAACACCGCCGCCTTCTTTGCCACCCGAAAGTGTCTCTGCGAGAGAGACACTTTCTCCGCTTCCCTTCCATCGCCTTGCAGAGGAATTTGAGGAGCTGAGAGCCAAAAGCGATGCCCTATATGCGGATTGGGGTAAACGCCCGAGAATATTTATTGCCGGTTTAGGACGCCCAGCAGATTTCACCGCCCGTGCAACATTTGCAAAAAGCTTCTTTGAGGCCGGTGGTATTGAGGCGATACCCAGCGAGGGTTTTACCGACATGGATTTACTGAAGCGTGCCTATGAGGAAAGCGGAGCAAGTTTTGCCGTCATCTGTGGGACAGATGGGCAATATGGAGATGTGGGTTTATCTGCCGCAGAAACGTTGAAAGGCGCGGGATGTGGCCGGGTTTTCCTTGCCGGAAGACCGAGTAATCTCGAAGCATTGCAGGCAGCAGGCGTGGACGAGATGATCTACATGGGGTGTGACGTGCTTGACATTCTTGGGCGTGTTTATGAGTTGCTGGGAGAGAAATCATGAGCCGTATCCCTGATTTCACCCAGGTTTCGTTCGAACCAGTAGCAAGTGACGCTTCCCGTAGACAGGATGAATGGCTGACGCCGGAGGGAATCAACCTGAAACCTAGTTATAGCGAGAGCGATACTGCGGAACTGGATTTTCTCAATACCCGGCCAGGCATTGCCCCCTTCCTGAGGGGCCCGTACCCCACAATGTATGTGCAAAGGCCTTGGACCATCCGTCAGTACGCAGGCTTTTCAACAGCAGAAGATAGTAATGCCTTTTACCGCCGCAATTTGGCCGCGGGGCAAAAGGGGCTTTCGGTTGCGTTCGATTTGGCTACTCACCGGGGATATGATAGCGATCATCCGCGCGTTGTCGGTGACGTGGGCATGGCGGGTGTGGCGATCGACAGCATCTATGACATGCGCACCCTTTTCAGCGGTATCCCGCTTGATCAGATGTCTGTTTCCATGACCATGAATGGTGCCGTGTTGCCCATTCTTGCGCTTTATGTTGTCGCGGCTGAAGAACAAGGTGTGAGCCCTGATAAGCTAGCGGGGACCATCCAGAACGATATTCTTAAGGAGTTTATGGTGCGGAATACCTATATTTTCCCGCCGGCTCCCTCAATGCGCATTATCTCTGACATCTTCGCCTATACCTCAGAGAATATGCCGAAGTTTAATTCAATCTCTATCTCCGGCTATCATATGCAGGAAGCTGGGGCGACCGCGGACCTTGAACTGGCATATACGCTCGCTGATGGGGTGGAGTATATTCGTGCGGGTATTGAAGCCGGCATGAATGTAGATGCCTTTGCACCACGTCTCAGCTTCTTCTGGGCGATAGGTATGAACTATTTCATGGAAGTTGCTAAGATGCGAGCGGCCCGCATGCTGTGGGCCAAGCTCGTGAAACAGTTTGACCCGAAAAACCCGAAGTCGCTCTCTCTGCGCACGCACTGCCAAACATCGGGCTGGTCCCTGACCGCGCAAGATGTCTATAATAACGTAAGCCGAACTTGTATTGAAGCGTTGGCTGCCGCGCATGGGCATACCCAAAGCCTGCACACAAACGCACTTGATGAAGCATTGGCCCTGCCAACTGACTTCTCCGCCCGCATTGCACGCAATACTCAGCTCTTTATCCAGCAGGAGACGGGTACAAACCGCGTGATCGACCCATGGGGCGGGAGCTATTATGTTGAAAAACTGACCGCAGAACTCGCAGCTAAAGCCTGGGCTCATATCGAAGAGGTTGAGGCGCAAGGCGGTATGGCTAAAGCAATCGAGGCAGGCATACCAAAGCTTCGCATTGAGGATGCAGCCGCCCGTACGCAAGCGCGCATCGATAGTGGCCGTCAAACGGTGGTAGGCGTTAACAAATATCAACTGGATGAGGTTGAGGAAGTTGATGTCCTGAAGGTAGACAACACGGCAGTGCGCACGGCGCAACTTGAAAAACTGAAACGTTTGAGAGCTGAGAGAAACCAAAGTGATGTTGATCTAAGCCTTGATGCCTTGACGAACGCGGCGGAAAGAGGCGAGGGTAACCTGCTCGCACTTGCGATAGACGCTGCGCGGGCAAAGGCAACGGTTGGAGAG
Organism: Kordiimonas sp.; assembly: GCF_048264555.1. GTDB lineage: Bacteria > Pseudomonadota > Alphaproteobacteria > Sphingomonadales > Kordiimonadaceae > Kordiimonas. Next base: position 625,283 of record NZ_JBLXCX010000002.1, on the reverse strand, counting down.
ATTACCGACGCGCTGGAGAAGGTTTATGGTCGCCACAAGGCGGAGATCAGGGCTGTGACAGGTGTGTATAAAGCTGAGGTGGGTAAAAATAATCCGGCTGTGAAGCGGGTTCATGCACTTGTGGATGAATTTGAGGCCGCAGACGGTCGTCGTCCTCGTATCCTTGTCGCCAAGATGGGGCAGGATGGCCATGACCGTGGTCAGAAGGTGATAGCATCTGCGTTCGCGGATCTCGGTTTTGATGTTGATATTGGCCCACTGTTCCAGACACCAGCAGAGGCTGCGAGGCAAGCTGTAGAGAATGACGTTCATATCATCGGCGCTTCCTCGCTGGCAGCGGGGCACCTCACGCTTGTGCCCGCCCTTAAAACCGAGTTGAAAGCATTGGGCCGCGAAGACATCATGATCGTTGCGGGTGGTGTTATCCCGCCGCAGGACTATGAGGCGCTCTATAAAGCGGGAGCAGAGGCTATATTTCCTCCAGGCACTGTCATTGCAGATGCGGCAGGTGAGTTGATCGATAAGCTCAACAAGCGGCTCGGATACGAGCAGTCTGTAGTTTAGGAGGCTTTGTGGCGGGAACTGTCAGGCAGCCAACGATTGATGAGTTATTTGATGGGGTACGCATGGGTGACCGCGCGATCATTGGGCGTGCCATTACCCTGATTGAAAGCCGCAACCCGGAACATCAGGAAAAAGCGCAAAGGCTTTTACATAAATTGTTACCCTACGCCGGGAAAGCACAGCGTGTGGGCATATCGGGGGTCCCTGGGGTGGGGAAGTCTACATTCATTGAAAACCTTGGCATGTGGCTTGTCTCTAGGGGCCATAAGGTTGCTGTGTTGGCTGTTGATCCATCCAGTGGGCGAACTGGCGGCTCAATCCTTGGTGACAAAACGAGGATGGAACAGCTTTCGGCTTCTGAAAGCGCGTTTATTCGGCCAAGCCCTAGTGCGGGAGTGCTTGGCGGGGTGGCGCGCGCTACCCGCGAGACCATGGTGGTGCTAGAGGCTGCAGGTTTTGACACTGTGCTAGTTGAAACCGTAGGCACGGGGCAGTCAGAAACCATGGTGGCTGATATGGTAGATTTCTTTCTGGTTCTGATGCTCCCTGGCGCAGGGGATGAGCTTCAAGGCATAAAAAAAGGCATTCTCGAGCTAGCCGATATGGTCGCCATCAATAAGGCCGATATATTTGCTGAAAAGCTTAGGCAGGCGGTGCGTGAGTATAAATCAGCCCTGCATATCCTCACCGACGCGAGCCCTAGCTGGCACCCGCCGGTAGTTACGTGCTCAGGTCTAAAAGGCGACGGTGTACCCGAGCTGTGGGACCGTATTGAGAAGCATCGGCGTATCATGGCTGAGAGTGGCGAACGTGAGGCCCGGCGCCGCGAGCAGCGGCTGACCTGGCTTGACGCCCAAATCAAAGACAGGCTTCTATCTGACTTTTATGGAAACGCAGCCGTCAAGGCTAATCTGATTAGCCTGACAGAAGCTGTACGCGAAGGCGAGGTTACGGTATCTGCCGCTGTTGAAAAATTGCTAAGTGGTTATCAATCCGAGTAGTGCCCTGCGAGGGGCTAGGGCCCTAGCTACGTTCTAGGCCGGCCCAATCATAAAAACTGATCCGTTCACCAGACTTTTCGCATGCAGGAGATGCGAGCTCTACGAAGAGCGGTGCAATATCTGCTGGGACAGGCAGCTTGCTTGCATCTTCGCCCGGTACAGCACGAGCACGCATGTGCGTGGCAATGGGACCGGGGTCAATCATGTTAACTTTAATGCCCGATATTTTACTTTCAGCAGAGTAGGTTAGTGCAAGTTCTTCAAGTGCTGATTTAGTAACGGCATATCCGCCCCAGTGTGGCTTGTGCTTACCAGCGGCGCCAGAGGTAACAAAGATGGCGCGCCCAGCATCGGACTGCTTAAGGAGTGGGTCCATAGACCGGATCAACCGCCAATTGGCTGTAATGTTGATGTCCATCAACTCAACCCAATCTTTAACCGTTATATGCCCAAGCGGGGAGATAGGGCCCAGTACAGCCGCATTGCCGACGAGGATATCCAACTTGCCCCAACGTTCATAGATGGCGCCGCCAAGCCGATCTATGGCGTCACCGTCCCGTAGGTCCATGGGAACAAGCGTACAGGTCTGGCCTTTAGCTTTGATGGCATCGTCAAGTTCTTCAAGGGCACCTTGGCTGCGCGCGCGGGCAACGGCAATAATATCTGCCCCGGCGTCTGCAAGCGCGAGAGCTACTGCTTTGCCAATACCGCGGGATGCGCCGGTTACCAGCGCCCGGCGCCCTTCAAGAATTTTACTCATGGATCAGGCCCCTGTTGACGCGATAAGGTCGAGTTGGTTTTCGTCTTTTTCTGCTTCTGACTGGTCGGTCAGAACGGTCGGATAATCACCCGTGAAACACGCATCGCAGTACGCAGGGCATTTATTGTCCCGCCCATTCGGCTGATTCACCGCACGGTAAAGGCCGTCAATGGACAAGAATGCAAGTGAATCTGCACCGATATGTTCACGCATGGCGTCAATATCCATACGGGCCGCCAGTAGTTTTTTCCGCTCAGGCGTATCAACCCCATAGAAACAACTGTGGGCCGTTGGTGGGGAGGCGATGCGCATATGCACTTCCGTAGCACCAGCTTCGCGCATCATGTTTACGATCTTCATCGAGGTCGTGCCGCGCACAATACTGTCGTCCACAAGAACGATGCGTTTGCCCTGGATGTGCCAGCGGTTTGCATTGTGCTTAAGTTTTACACCGAAGTGGCGGATCTGGTCACTCGGCTCAATGAAGGTACGGCCAACATAGTGGTTGCGGATAATGCCAAGCTCAAACGGTATGCCGCTTTCCTGCGCGTATCCAATCGCTGCAGGCGTGCCGCTATCGGGCACGGGGATCACGAGGTCTGCATCAATCGCATTCTCGCGCGCGAGTTCGGCACCGATACGTTTGCGCACCTCATAAACATTCATGCTGTCCATGTAGCTGTCAGGACGAGCAAAATAAACATGCTCAAAAATGCAGGGACGGGGCTTTTCCTCAGGGAATGGTTTGTGGCTCTTGATGCCTTCGCTTGTAATGATCACAAGCTCGCCAGGTTCGATGTCCCGGACATATTCAGCGCCAATAATATCCAGAGCGCAGGTTTCCGAGCACATGATATAAGCATCATCAAGTTTGCCGAGCACAAGCGGACGAACACCCATGGGGTCGCGTACACCCACGAGGCCTTCTTTAGTAAGGGAAACGAGCGAGTAGGCGCCCTCGATCTGGCGAAGGGCATCAATAAAACGATCCATCAGCGTACGATAGCGGCTCATGGCAATCAGGTGAATGATCACCTCTGAATCTGATGTGGACTGGAAGATTGAACCGCGCTGCACCAGAGATTTGCGAAGATGCGAAGCATTTGTCAAGTTGCCGTTGTGGGCAACAGCAAAACCGCCAGAAGAAAACTCCGCAAAAAGGGGCTGACAGTTCCGGAGCACCGTATCGCCGGTTGTCGAATAGCGCGTATGGCCGATGGCGGCATGACCGGGCAAACTCTCGATCACTTCCTTACTGGTGAAGTTATCGGCTACATGACCGAGAACGCGTTTCGTTGAGAAGTTCTCTCCATCAAATGCTGTGATACCTGCGGCTTCTTGGCCGCGGTGCTGCAGGGCGTGTAGCCCGAGCGTACAGTGTGCGGTAGCGTCTGGTGTGCCGAAGATGCCAAAAACGCCGCACTCTTCACGTAATTTGTCGTCATCAAATGGATTGGTGGTGAAATCCGGATGCTCTGTTGTCATTCGTCATTCCTGCATAAACGGGGCGCGAAGGTGGTGTTGCCCGCCCCGTATATCGTCTGATGGCCTCGCTGCCTAGGGATAATTCAGAATTACAGAAATATTGCGGTAAAAAGACACTCTTGGGCGGTGTCAGTTTCCGTCATTTTTCTTTTTTTCCTTCGCCAGTTCGCCAACGAGATCGTCAAGTTGATCGCGCTGTTCCTCAATATATTTTGCGGCCTGTTCTTCCAGTTTCTCATTGATGAACTGGCTGGGAACGGAATCAGCAGCTTTTTGCAGATAATCACTGCCCACGCCGGTTGGGTCTTTGCCCATGGCTTCTGACGCGAAGCCTTCAATCATACCTGCGGACCAAGCAACGAGCGGCTTTAGGCGCGCTTCCTTTATCCATTCAGGCTGGCTGGAGGAGGGGAAAAGCTTATCGAAACCCAGATAGATTACCGAAACGATCACCACGCCACGTAGCAGGCCGAATAGCGCACCGAGTGAGCGGTCCAGAAGGCCGACGGGGCTATCCTTTACCATACCGCCAATAAACTCAGCGATCTGCTTGAGCACAAAGAGAGTGACAAAAAATATAACAGCAAGGGTTATCAGATCAGCGAGTTCAGGCGGGCTGATGATGTCCCGGCCATAAGATTTAGCGAGTTCAAAGCCAAAAACGGTCGCGAGTAAGGCACCCGCCCATGCACCAAAAGACAGGGCAACGGTCGCAAAGCCTCGGCCAAAAGCAAACAATGTCGACAGGCCCACGATGATCAGCACTGCAGCATCAAAGGCGGTCAATGTATTGCTCGACAGGTCCACTCTTTTCACTCCTTAGATATTTTGAATACCCATATGGGACTTCTTTTCGCCAATTGTAAGGCAAACAGCATGGCGCAGGCTATAGGGACTTAAGGTAAGCCATGTGGGAAAAACTGCGCGACGAGGTCTCCCACACGAGCGATCGTTTGTTGCTTGATCGTTTTAACCGGGTTCTTCTTCACTTTTGGGGTTAGCGCGCCGGAAAACCCTAGCTTGGCGGATTCTTTCAATCGTGCTTCCGTTTGGGAAACGTTACGCACATCCCCTGACAAGCTAATTTCACCAAACACAACGGTTTCGTCGGGCACCGGGGTTTGGGAAAGGCTTGATATTAAGGCTGCTGCAACAGCAAGGTCAGCTGCAGGCTCAGTGATTTTGAGGCCACCTGCAACATTGAGGTATACGTCACATCCGGCAAGCCCAAGGCCCGCGCGGGCGTCTAATACCGCCAGGACCATTGCGAGACGACCGCCATCCCAACCAACTACGGCGCGGCGGGGGTTTGCTGCGCTTGAGCGCGCCACAAGTGCCTGTATCTCAACAAGGACGGGGCGAGAGCCCTCAATGCCAGCAAAAACAGCGGAGCCAGGCTCCCGCGCATTATGGTCTGCAAGGAAGAGGGCTGAGGGGTTGGTAACCTCATTTAAGCCAGCCCCGGTCATCTCGAACACGCCAATTTCATCGGTGCCGCCAAAACGATTTTTTACAGCCCGCAAAATACGGAACTGGTGGCCGCGATCTCCTTCGAAATAGAGTACGGTGTCTACCATGTGTTCTAAAACACGGGGGCCTGCGATCTGCCCGTCTTTAGTAACATGCCCAACAAGCAGGACGACGGTGCCTTTGCGTTTGGCGAAGCTGATTAGCTCATGTGCGCAAACGCGGACCTGACTAACAGTACCAGGCGCAGATTCGACGTGGTCTGCGAATAGTGTCTGTATACTATCAATAACCACCACGCGAGGTGGCTTGCCTTCGTCAAGCGTGGTGAGAATATCCCGAAGGCTTGTCTCGCAGCCAAGCTTGAGCGGGGCGCCTTTGAGGCCCAGGCGGTTGGCGCGCATCTGAATTTGGGCGGTCGCTTCCTCGCCCGAGATATAAACACAGTCTTCGCCTTTGATGGCCATTTTGCCCATGGCTTGCAGAAGGATTGTTGACTTGCCGATGCCGGGGTCACCGCCAATCAGGATTGCACTTCCGGGTACAAGGCCGCCACCGAGCGCACGGTCAAACTCCGCAATTCCGGTCATGAGGCGAGGCGCCTCATCAAGCGGCGTATCGAGGGAGACAAAGGAAACGCGGCTGCCTTTCTTGCCGGAGAGGCCTTTAGGGGCACCAGAGACCGCAGCTTTTTCTTCTGAAAGAGTATTCCAGCCGCCGCATTCGTCACATTTACCCTGCCAGCGGACGTAGGAAGCGCCGCAGGCTGTGCAGGTATATGATGTGAGTTTCTTCGCCATCAGAGCTTCAATATTTCCATCTCAATCGGCCCTTGGGCGCGCCCATTGATGAATTGATCCACATGTGCGTTGCCTGAGTGGTCAACGTCGCCTTTTGCGCCTTCCCATATAATCTTGCCGTGGTACAGCATGGCAATGCGGTCTGCTATTTTCCGCGCGCTGGCCATATCATGAGTGATAGAAAGTGTTGTTGCACCAAGGTCTTGTACACATTCTACGATCAGATCGTTAATAACATCGGCCATGATGGGGTCGAGACCCGTCGTTGGCTCGTCGAAAAAGATGATCTCCGGCTCGCTTGCAATGGCGCGGGCAAGGCCGACACGTTTCTGCATGCCGCCAGACAATTCAGCCGGGGACAACAGGCCTACATCAGGTGACAGACCAACCCGACGCAGTTTTTCCGTCGCGATCTCGCGGGCATCATGCTTGTTCATGCCCTTACCCTGAATGAGGCCAAAAGCCACATTTTCCCACACGGGCAAACTGTCGAATAGCGCGGCGCCTTGGAAGAGCATGCCAAATTTGGTCAAAACTTCTTTGCGTGCGCGCCCTTTTAGGTGGGTCACATCACGGTCATCAACATGAATAGTCCCTGCATCCGGCTCGAGAAGGCCGAGAATGCATTTGAGCATGACTGATTTGCCTGTGCCAGAACCGCCGATTATGACGACGGATTGACCTTTTGCGACGTTAAGGTCGATGCCTTTCAGGACTTGTTTTGTGCCAAATCCCTTGTGCACATCTTCAAGCCTGATCATTGGGGAGCCATTCATGCTACGCGCCCTCCAAAGACAATTACGGTGATGATAAGATTCGCGAGCAGTATTGTAATGAAGGCGGATACCACAGCATTTGTGGTTGCTTTGCCGACGCCCTGAGCGCCACCACGGCTGTGATAGCCATGGTAACTACCCATCAAGGCGATAAAAAATCCAAACACGGCAGCTTTGACGAGCGACGAGATCACGTCTGTTTGCTCGAGGAAGTCAGCGGTCACCTGCAAATAGGTCGCCGCGTTGAGGCCAAGCCGCTCTGTCCCGATCAGGTACCCCCCGAGTACGCCAATGATGTTTGCAATAATCACCAATAGCGGGAGTGTGATAACCGCAGCCACAAGGCGCGGCGCGATCAAATATTTGAACGGGTCGGTTGAGAGTGTGACCAGAGCGTCGATCTGCTCAGTTACCCGCATGGTGCCAAGTTCAGCCGCCATGGCGCTTGAAACGCGACCAGCAACCATCAGGCCACCAAGTACAGGCCCGAGCTCACGCACGATGGCGATAACCACAACTCCCGGGACAACAGAGGCGGCATTAAACCGGCTTCCACCAACATAGATCTGTTGAGCGAGGGCGGCACCTGTAAACAGCGCTGTAAGACCCACAACTGGCAGGCTGTTATAACCGATGAGCCACATTTGCTTGAGAATATGCCGCCAGTAAATGGGGGGCATCGCGAGGCTGTAGATTGCCGTTGCGGCAAAACGGGATAGTTTGCCGATCTCAGCCAGAGCGGATAGGAAAACCTGTCCGACTAATGCAAGGGGGTTCCGCACAAATGGATGCCTTTGTTGCCGTTATGTTCTCGTTGGTCTTCATTCTATGTAACGCCCCCGAATAGAAATGAAAAGTGGCGATTTGGCGACGGGCAATGGGAAACGGGTAAAAACACCTTCTCAGCGGCCTTTAAAGCGTGCCTCACGTTTTTCAATAAAGGCCATAACGCCCTCAATACAGTCCTCCGAGCGGCCAGCTTTGCGCTGCGCTATAGCTTCAGCCGTCAGTTGTTCGCTGTAGCTGTTGTTATCGCTTTCCGACAGTAGTTTACGAATGCCGGATAGCGCCATCGTTGGGCCACTCGCGAGGCGTTTGCCGAGAGCAAGTGCTGTTTCCACCAGCTTGTCATCATCGACTACATCATAGACGAGGCCCCATTCGAGCGCTTTTTCTGCGGGAAGACGTTCGCCCAGCATCATCATTGCCCGTGCGCGGGCGTTACCCACTAGTCGTGGCAGAATATATGTGCTGCCTGCATCTGGCACGAGGCCGATGTTGACGAACGCCTGTAGGAAATAGGCTGAGCGGGCTGCAAGGACGATATCGGCAGATATGGCTATGCTCATGCCAGCGCCGGCCGCGACACCGTTCACCGCTGAGATCACCGGCATATCGAGAGCGGCGAGTTCAAGAAGGATAGGGTGGTAGGTTTCGATCAGGTTCGCGCCCATGTCGCGGTCAGCGCTCATGCCACCTTCGGCTAGATCAGCGCCCGAGCAAAAGGCGCGGCCTTCTCCCGTAATCAACAAAGCTCTTACACCGCTGCCGGGTTTAGCGATGTGGCGAATGGCGGCGAGCAAATCTTGTTTTAACTGGATACTCAGTGCATTGAGCCGCTCTGGCCGGTTAAGCCGAACAATGGCGAGACCATCTTCGATATCAAGAATGAGCGTTTCAAAATCCGACACCTTGTTCCTCCCGCATAATGTCTGGTTCAAGATGAACTAGAGCCGAAGGGCGCGAGGGCAAGGTGATGACTATACTTGCTGCAGGGCGAGATTATGCCGTGGGCTCGTCACTTTTGTTGCGGCCCAAGTCAACCGGACGCGCAAGAAAAGCGGGCATATGAGGGCCCATGCCTACAAATGGTTTTTTCGGCATATCGTCGGCTGCGACCTTCGGTTTGGGAGGCGTTAGGTCAATCTTTTCCTGCCGGGGTAGCTTGTTGCCAAGCATCTTTTCAATGGCATCAAGAAACTTCGTATCGTTTTTGCCGTTTGTCGCAATTGTAAAGGCTTTACCTTTGCGGCCTGCGCGACCTGTACGCCCGATACGGTGAACATAATCTTCCGCGTGGCTTGGTACGTCGAAGTTAAACACATGGCTTACATCTGCGATATCGAGGCCACGTGCTGCCACATCAGATGCGCAAAGAAGTTGAAGTTCGTTCGCCTTGAACTGGCGTAGAACCTCAAGCCGTTCGCTTTGGTCCATATCACCGTGCAACTGCCCCACGTTAAAGCCGTGCCGTGCAAGAGAATTGTATACCTCTTTCACATCGACCTTGCGGTTGCAGAAGATGATGCCGTTTTTGACGGGCTCTTCCTTCAGGAGCTTACGAAGTGCGACGCGTTTTTCGCGAGGGCCGACGAACACTACTTTCTGTTCAATGGTTTGCGCGGCGGAGGATGGCTTTGCCACTTCAATAACCCGCGGGTCATCAAGAAACTGCTTGGTGAGGCGTTCAATTGGTGGCGGCATCGTTGCTGAGAAAAACAGGGTCTGGTGGTTCTTTGTGATGCGCTCGCAGATTTTCTCTACATCAGGGATGAAACCCATGTCGAGCATGCGGTCAGCTTCATCAACAACAAGGATGTCAATGCCGGTGAGCAGCAGTTTACCGCGCTCAAAGTGATCAAGCAGCCGCCCAGGCGTTGCGATCAGAACGTCAACACCGCGATCAAGCAGCTTCTCTTGGTCGGCGAAGTTCACACCACCAATGAGAAGAGCCATGGTAAGCTTGTGCTCTTTGCCATATTTCTCGAAGCTTTCAGAAACCTGAGCTGCGAGCTCGCGCGTCGGCTCAAGAATAAGGCAACGCGGCATGCGCGCACGGGCCCGGCCTTCCGAGAGAATATCAATAAGGGGCAGGGTGAAGGAAGCTGTTTTGCCGGTGCCGGTTTGGGCGATGCCAAGTACGTCCCGCCCCATCAAAACCTGCGGAATTGCTTGCGCCTGAATGGGGGTTGGCTCTGTATAGCCAGCCTCGTTCACGGCTTTCATTGTCGGTTCACTTAGTCCTAAAAGGTCGAAACCCATTCGCATCCTGCCAATTTATAAGCTACAAATTCGGGCGCAGCATAGGTGCACAGGGCGCAATGTCAATGCGGGATGCGGTTTCATGGCTTTTAAGACAGATGCAATTCTCTTCCTACCGGCACTTTTATGTGACAGTCGGCTATATAAAAGCATGATCAACCACTTCGCTGACAGTGTTGAAGTATCAGTGGCGGATACCTTGTCTGACAATAATTTGAGAGCCATGGCAGAACGCGCGATCCACAGTATGCCTGAACGTTGCGCATTAGTGGGCAACTCAATGGGTGGATACCTAGCCCTTGAGATCGCGGCTCGTGCACCTGGTAGGGTAAGCCATCTGGCGCTTATTGGAACCAATTCACATGCTGATGATGCGGGGGTGCGCACCAAGCGGGAGCAGGCCATCAGGCTGGCGGAGCGCGGGAAGTTTTCATCTTTTGTGGACGGTTATGTTGAGAGTGCTCTGAGCTTTTCAAATCGGGCTGAGCATGCGCCTCTGATGAGGGAGATGGCACGAGATTTAGGGGCGGATACTTTAGTCGCGCAGCAGCGAGCGATCATGGATAGAAAGTCATATGAGGATGATCTTAGCAGTATCAAAGTGCCGTCGCTTGTGATGGTTGGGCGGGAGGATGGCTTGGCAGACACTGCTCACCAACAAACGATGGCAAAGCGACTACCGAATTGCAGGTACATGGAAGTGCCGAAGTGCGGCCATCTGGTACCCCTTGAGGCACCAGAGATTCTGAATTCAGCGCTGACAACCCTGTTCAGTGCCTAGATATCGAGTTCATCGACCGCCGGGGCGTTATCGCGGATAAATTCGAAGCGTTTTTCCGGTTTCTTGCCCATCAGATCATCAACCAACTGGTTCACGACAGCTCTGTCACCATACTCAGCGGGCAGGGTTACCCTGAGGAGTGTCCGGTTCTTGTGGGCCATCGTGGTTTCCTTTAGCTGAGCCGGAGGCATTTCGCCAAGACCTTTAAATCGGCTGATCTCAACCTTGCCTTTGCCAGCGAACTCTGTAGCCATTAACTCGTCTTTGTGGGCATCGTCGCGCGCATAAATCACCTTGCCGCCCTTAGCGATGCGGTAAAGAGGTGGCATCGCTAGATAGAGTTTCCCGTCTTTAACGAGCTGTGGCATCTCCTGAAAGAAGAAGGTCATAAGGAGGGTGGCGATATGTGCGCCGTCCACGTCAGCATCGGTCATGATGATGACTTTTTCATAACGGAGCGAGGCACCGTCATATCCGTCGCGGGTCCCGCAACCAAGGGCTTGTATTAGGTCGCGAATTTCCTGGTTTGCAGCGATCTTGTCGCGGGTAGCTGACGCAACATTGAGAATTTTCCCGCGAATGGGCAGAACCGCCTGTGTTTTGCGGTCCCGCGCTTGTTTCGCCGAGCCACCAGCAGAATCACCCTCCACGATATAAATCTCGGTACCTTCCGGTGAGGCGCTTGAACAATCTGTCAGTTTGCCGGGTAGGCGCAGTTTGCGTTTGCCAACAGCAGTCGCGCGCTTGATCTCTCGTTCCTGTTTGCGGCGCAGTCGATCTTCAAGCCGTTCAAGTGCCCAGGTTAGCAAGCTGTTGGCACGGTCCGGATGGTCCGCCAGCCAATGGTCGAAGGCGTCTCGCACGGCGTTTTCAGTGAGCCTGAAGGCGTCGAGCGTGGAAAGCTTATCCTTGGTTTGCCCCTGGAACTGAGGGTCACGAATGAAAACCGACAGCATAGTGCAGGACGACCCATGAATGTCGTCGCCCGTCAGTTGTGCTGCCTTTTTGTTGCCGGTAAGCTCAGCATACGCTTTCAACCCACGTACGAGGGCACTGCGCATGCCATTTTCATGGGTGCCGCCCTGTGGCGTGGGGATGGTGTTACAGTAACTATTGGAAAAGCCGTCGCCAAACTCTGGCCAGTGGATCGCCCATTCAACACGCCCGGCATCATCCGGGAACTTAACGAACCCGCTGAAGGGTGCTTCGGTAACACATGTGCGTTTTTTGACCGTATCCGCGAGAAAGTCTGCTAAGCCGCCGGGGAAGTGCAGGGTTGCTTCTGCTGGGGTGTCATCATCCTCTGCAATTAGGCTCGGTGCGCAGCGGAAACGAATTTCAACACCACGGAACAGATACGCTTTGGAGCGCGCCATACGGTATAGGCGTGCGGGTTTAAGTTTCGCCTTTACCCCAAAGATTTCATGGTCTGGCAGAAAGCTCACTTGTGTGCCGCGCCGGTTGTTGACCGCACCCATGTCTTCAAGCCCGCTTGTGGTCTTCCCTCGAGCATAACTTTGGCGCCAAAGTTGTTTGTCTCGGGCAACCTCGACCGTCATCCACTCGCTTAGAGCATTCACGACGGAAATACCCACACCGTGCAATCCCCCAGATGTTGCATAGGCGTCAGAGCTGAACTTGCCGCCAGAGTGCAGGGTGGTCATAATTACTTCGAGGGCTGACTTCCCCGGATACTTGGGGTGAGGATCAATGGGGATACCACGGCCATTGTCTGATACGGATACCGAGCCATCTTCGTGCATGGATACAATAATGCGACTCGCGTGCCCCGCAACGGCCTCGTCCATCGAGTTATCAAGAATCTCAGCAACCAGATGGTGAAGAGCACGTTCGTCAGTGCCACCAATATACATACCGGGCCGTTGCCGGACTGGCTCAAGTCCTTCAAGGACCTCGATATCTTTGGCTGAATAGTCTGATTTTGTTTGTGTAACTTCGAACAGATCGCTCATAACCCACCCCGGTAAACGCGTTATATTGAGGGGGTAAACCAAGGGCGCCCCGTCGTCAAGCGTAACAATATATAGGGGTTTCTGCGGCTTGCGAAAGAAAATATAGTGTGTGTTCTCAGAAAATTCACATAGAATTCACGGGTGATTTAAAACTTCCTTAAGGGGTTGTTTGTAGCCTTGGATGTCTCGGCAACTCATTGGAGATGACAGATGCAGAACGGTAGCTCACTTGGATTGCTGAAGCGCCTTTTCAGGGGCGAAGGCAGGGCTAACGCTGCCCCCGGGGTGGTTGTTGGTGCACGTTATTCTGATCGCCACCACCTTACTTCTGTCTGGGTTGTTGAGCGGATTAGCAGCATTGGTGCTAGCACGTACCCCTTGGTAAGCTTGGCGCGTGAAGGACGGCCTGACCTCAAGAAAACTGTCTCTCTTGCCGTTATTGAAGAAGGCGAGGATTATCGTCCGGCCATTTAAACTCCTGGCGGTTTTCTGCCTTCGGTATGGCCGTTGCTTCCAAATTGTGTTCATAGTAAAGGTAGGCAGGCTTAATCGAACAGTTTGTCGATATCTTCCTGAGTTTGCGCGCTTTCTTCCGTTGGTTCCTCAACCAATTCAACAGCATCTTCAAGCTTACCGTGGATAACCTGATTGAGTTTCATCAGGAGCGCCTGAATAGCCTCGACACGCATACGGATCAGCTCCTGGGCTTTTGGCGTAAAACCCCGCTCCGCCACGTTCACCGCCGCCATACCCGCAAGGGTGGATTGAATAAGCTGATCGAGTTCCGCGCAGATTCTCTCAAAGACCGAGCGTATCTCCATCGGTGCAAGGTTATAGGCCTGCACTGCGAGTTCTTTCGCTTGAAACCCACTATCCATGAAATGCTGATTGTAGCTTTTCGGCGCCCATTCTGCAGCATCCTCTGCAAGCTCGGGCATATCAGGTACCATCTCAAGGAGCATTACGATCTCGTTGAAATGATTTAGATAATCCGTCGCGAGGAAGGTGTCTGGGTTAATGTTGGCGCTGGCTAGGCGTGGCTGGATGGCTGCCTGTTCAGCGGTATACTCAATCTGCATTACAGTGCAATCCCGTCCTGAAGGTTTTGCGGTACCATGGGTCGTGCTTACGAAATTCACTCATATGAATGACTGTATAGTTGACGGGTTGTTAAATCGTAAACGCCGAGGAAACTATATATATTCTGCACAAAAAAAAGAGGAAGCGGTGTGCGCTTCCTCTTTTGTTGTTTATTTGTCGCACTTATGCGCTGTAGTACATCTCGAACTCAACAGGGTGCGGCGCCAGGTCCAGCCTGTTCACTTCTTCCATCTTCAGCTCAATGTATGCACTGATCTGATCATCAGTGAACACATCGCCTTTCTTGAGGAAGTCGCGGTCGTTGTTGAGCGCTTCCAGTGCCTCACGTAGTGAGCTTGCAACTGTTGGAACGCCGAGCAGTTCTTCCGCTGGCAGCGCGTAAAGGTCTTTGTCCATTGCGTCGCCTGGGTGAATTTTGTTCTCGATACCGTCAAGGCCAGCCATCAGCATTGCTGCAAAACCGAGGTATGGGTTTGCGGTCGCGTCAGGGAAGCGAACTTCAACACGCTTGGCTTTCGGGCTTGTACCATAAGGGATACGGCAGGAAGCGGAACGGTTGCGTGAGGAATATGCAAGCAACACAGGTGCTTCAAAACCTGGCACCAGACGCTTGTAGCTATTGGTACTTGGGTTCGTGAAAGCGTTGATCGCTTTGGCGTGCTTGATGATACCGCCGATGTAGTAGAGGGCGGTTTCTGAGAGATCAGCGTAGCCTGAGCCTGCGAAGAGGGGCTTGCCGTCTTTCCAGATGGACTGGTGACAGTGCATGCCTGAGCCGTTGTCTTGTGCAACAGGCTTTGGCATGAAGGTCGCCGTTTTGCCATACGTGTGGGCAACCTGATGCACAGCGTATTTGTATATCTGTACGTTGTCCGCGGTCTGTGTGAGCGTTGAGAACATCATGCCAAGTTCGTGCTGGGAAGCAGCCACTTCGTGGTGGTGCTTGTCCATCTTGAGGCCCATTTCTTTCGCTACTTTTACCATCTCGCCGCGCAGGTCTACACAGCTGTCAACTGGCGCAACAGGGAAGTAACCACCTTTAACTGCGGGACGGTGACCATAGTTGCCGCCTTCGAACGCTTTATCAGTGTTGTATGGGCCTTCGACATCGTCGATCTCATACATGGCGCCGCGGTAGCCGGATTTGAACTTAACATCGTCAAAGACAAAAAACTCAGGCTCTGGCCCGAAGAAAGCAGTGTCACCTACACCAGAGAACTTCACATACTCTTCAGCTTTTTTCGCGGTTGAGCGTGGGTCGCGATCATAGGGCTGGCCGGTTGCTGGCTCGAGAATGTCACAGAAAACAATCAGCGTAACATCGGCAGTGAAGGGATCGAGTGTTACCGAGTTGAGGTCAGCCTTCAGGATCATGTCGGATTCGTTGATAGCTTTCCAACCAGCGATGGAGGAGCCATCGAACATGAAGCCTTCAGAGAGCATATCCTCGTCAACAACGTCGGAAGCCATGGTGAGGTGCTGCCACTTGCCTTTTGGGTCGGTGAAGCGGAGGTCGATCCATTCAGCGTTGGTTTCTTTCACCAGCGCAAGAAACTCTTCGACACTCAAATTCGTATATTTGGACATTTCCATTTTTCCCTATTTTAAAACGACCTTGATGGCTCGCGGGAGATTGGGCGCCCGCAACTTCCACAGGTTATGTTGGCTAGTGCCTCAGGCACTGGCCGGTTTAGATTGCATCCCTGCCAGTTTCGCCTGTCCGGATGCGGATTGCTTCTTCAACCTGGCTGACAAAAATCTTGCCATCGCCGATGCGACCGGTGTGCGCAGCATTTTTTATGGCTTCAACAGCCCGCTCTGCCTCATCCGCAGCCACAACAACCTCCACTTTTACCTTGGGAACAAAATCAACCACATATTCCGCGCCGCGATACAGCTCGGTGTGGCCCTTCTGGCGACCAAAACCCTTGGCTTCGGTAACCGTGATCCCTGAAATGCCGATGTCGTGAAGGGCTTCCTTCACCTCATCCAGCTTGAAGGGCTTTATAATTGCTTCGATCTTCTTCATTTCCTGGTACCATTGTTATCGTTATGTCTGTGATAAAGCAGGGTTCGTGCCAACGAGAGGTAGGCGCAGGAAACAGCGGATTCTGAATATTTGGACAGCATAGCTGACTGTTCTTTGTGCGACTTGATGCACAATTTTTGTGCAGATGCATGGTTGGTGACCACAAGTGTGCAGGGAAAATGCAGGCGGAAATTAATTCTCTAAACTTTCCGACTTGACGAGAACGGTTCGATGCGCATAAACAGGCGCCACGTTCAGAGATGGCGGGTGTAGCTCAGTTGGTTAGAGCGCCAGTTTGTGGTACTGGATGTCGCCGGTTCAAATCCGGTCACTCGCCCCACTCTGAAACGAAAACCTCCCAACCAAATCCCGATAATTCAGTTTTTTGAAGAACACGCTTTGCGAAGACGTGGCATTTGCTACACTGCTGCTGATTCTTGTTCGAGTCCTTTTTGATTCTATCAATTAGGTCTGGGCTTCAGGGGGAGGGGGCTTCAGTGTCGGATTCCGGCAACGCACATATATTGCTAACAGCAGAGCAGGCTCGCGCTGCAGACGCGTGGGCTCTCGATCATGGTGTGAGCAGCCTTTCGCTGATGGAAGTTGCAGGCAAAGCCGTCGCAGAGATTACAGCAGAATATCTTGGCCCTCCGTCTGAAGTTGATGGGGATGTCGTAATTCTGTGTGGCCCGGGCAACAATGGCGGAGACGGTTATGTGGCTGCGCGCTACTTAGGCGCGCAGGGCTATTCGGTTTCCTTGATGACCAGTTGCCATACCGACGCGCTAAAGGGTGATGCGCGCGAGATGGCGGGCCAATGGGCGGGTGGCCAAGCCACTATCAATACAGCTAAATTCAAGAAAGCCAGCGCGATTATCGACGCCTTGTTTGGTACGGGGCTGAGCCGCGCAATCGAAAGCGAACTGGCGGAAGTTATTGATGCCATCAATAAAAGCCGGGCCCTCAAAATTGCGGTTGATATACCAAGTGGCCTTTGCGCTAACACGGGCCAGCCGCTTGGTCCTTGCGTGCAGGCAGATGCGACCGTTACTTTCTTCAAGAAAAAAGTGGGGCAAACTGTGGCGCCAGGCCGGTTCTTGTGTGGCGGGCAGGAACACATTTATATTGCGGACATCGGCATCCCGGAAGCCTGTATTTCTGCACTTTCTGTGAGTGCTTTCGAGAACATACCGTCCCTTTGGGGTGTGGCATTCCCGCACGCAGGCCCCGCCACACATAAATATCATCGTGGGCACCTTCTCGTTCTGGGAGGGAAGGAACCCACCTTGGGCGCTTCACGCCTCGCCGCATTGGCGGGCCTGCGTGTCGGCGCAGGCCTTGTGACGCTCGCCTCGCCCACAGAAAGTTACGCAATTCAGGCATCTGCGCTGACGGATGTAATGGTCCGCCGGTTTGAAGGACCGGTGGGATTTATGGGGATCGCAAGTGACGCCCGTATGAACACAGTGCTCATGGGACCAGGAGCCGGGGTGGGGGAGAAGACCGCCGATCTGGTGCAAGACGTCGCTGCAAGCGGCAAAAGTCTGGTGCTAGATGCGGATGCCTTGACGAGCCTAGTGGGTAAAATGAATGACCTTAGAGGTGCGGGTGGTGATGCGGACGTCATCATGACACCGCACGATGGTGAATTTGGCCGTTTGTTCCCCGAGATCTCCTTGGTAGGGGATAGAGTTGCGGCGGCGCGTCAGGCTGCCTCTGAGAGCGGTTGTTTTATCGTCCTTAAGGGTGTGTCGACTGTCATTGCGGCGCCTGATGGCAGAGCAGCCGTTACCACAAACGCGCCCGCGTGGTTGTCTGTCGGTGGTACAGGCGATATTCTCTCAGGTGCAATCGCTGGCCTTATGGCGCAAGGAATGCCTGGATTTGAAGCTGCGTGTGCGGGCGTCTGGCTTCAGGGCGAGGCCGCGATGCGAGCGGGCAGGGGGCTTATCGCCTCAGACCTCCTTACCCAGTTGCCCAAAGTACTACCCTAAAGCTCAGTGGCCTCTCTCTGGGGCTCAAAATGAGCAAAATGTGTTCCCTCGGTATCGCTGGATACGGATTTTGCTGGCAGCTGTTACAAAAATACTTGTACTCAGCGGCGCGCCTGTTATAAGCCCCTCCAATCCACGTGTAATAAATCCGGTGGTGACCGCTTTCGGGCGGGGTAACCTCGGGGTTCGGAGTGCGGGCGTGGCGAAATTGGTAGACGCGCCAGATTTAGGTTCTGGTGTCTTCGGACGTGGGGGTTCAAGTCCCTTCGCCCGCACCACCCCCGGGTAGTTTGACCGGAAAAACAGAATTAAAGAGAGTTGGAAGACCCATGCAGATCGAAGAACTGCTGAATGACGGCCTGAAACGCGAATATAAAATTGTTGTCGAGGCCTCTGAGCTGGATGCCCGTCTTGATAATGTGCTGACCGAGTTTCGCGCTAATGCAAGAATTAAGGGTTTCCGCCCTGGTAAGGCGCCTCTGTCGCTCTTGAAGCGCATGCATGGCGACCGCGCGAAAGGCCAAGTGCTGAACGAAGCACTGCAGGAATCATCTGCCAAGCTTTTCGAGGAAAAAGAAATCCGCCCGGCAATGCGTCCTGAGGTGGACATGGCTTCCGAGTATGAAGACGGTAAAGACCTTGAGTTCACTGTGAAGGTTGAAATCCTGCCACAGGTAGACGTGGAGGGTTTCAAAGCACCTGCGCTTGAGCGCTGGGTTGCTGAAGTTGACGACAAGGACGTTGACGCCTTTATCGAGCGTATCGCTGGCCAGCAGAAATCGTTCAAAAAGGCGGCTAAAACCACCAAAGCCGGTGAAGGCGATGCGATCCTGATCGACTTTGTCGGTAGCGTGGACGGCGTTGAGTTCGAAGGCGGCAAGGGCGAAGACTACCAGCTTGAGCTGGGTTCAGGCACCTTCATCCCTGGTTTTGAAGAGCAACTTACTGGCGTTAAAGCCGGTGACGAGAAAGTTGTGAAAGTAACTTTCCCTGCTGAATACCACTCTGAAGACCTCAAAGGTAAAGATGCCGAGTTCAAAGTGACAGTGAAAGAAGTGCGCAAGCCTTCCGAAGCGAAAGTTGACGACGAGCTCGCTAAAAACCTCGGTTTTGAAGACCTCGCTGGTTTGAAAGAATCAGTAAAAGGCCAGTTGGCGAACGACAACAACTCTCTCACGCGTGCTCACATGAAACGTGGTCTGCTCGATGCGCTTGCAGACGAGTATGATTTTGACGTGCCGCAGGGCATGGTTGATCTTGAGTACCGCCAGATTTGGGACCAAATCAAACGCGACGCTATCCAGACCGGTGAAGCAAAAGCTGAAGATTTTGAAGGTCAGGACGAGCCTGCGGATGCTGAGGAAGCTGCTGAGTTCCGTTCAATAGCAGAACGTCGTGTGCGCCTTGGCCTGCTTCTCTCCGAACTGGGCGTTAAAAATAACGTGCAGGTAACCCAGGAAGAAGTGAACCGTCGTGTTATCGAAGAAGCACGCCGCTTCCCTGGTCAAGAAGCTCAGGTTTTTGAGTTCTACCAGAAGAATGAAGAAGCTCGTGCCCAGCTCCGCGCCCCAATCTTCGAAGAGAAGGTTGTGGACTTTGTGATCGAGATGGCTGAACTGACAGACAAGTCTGTTAGCCGAGACGAGCTTGAAGCTGCAGTTCGCGCCATTGACGAAGAAGACGCGAACCCAACCAAGGGCAAAAAAGCTGCGCCGAAAAAGAAGGCCGCCGCTAAAAAGCCAGCAGCAAAGAAAGCTGCTCCCAAAAAAGAAGCTGCTGAGAAAAAGCCAGCGGCTACAAAAGCGGCACCTAAAAAAGCTGCTGCTGAGAAAGCAGAGCCAAAGAAAGCTGCCGCTAAGAAACCGACTGCTAAGAAGGCACCTGCGAAAAAAGCTGCTGCGAAAAAATAATTCACCGGTTTTCCGGCTTGAAAAGGGGTCTTCGGGCCCCTTTTTTTGTTCCACCCTTTAATTGTCTCGACCCGTACCTATCTATTTGTGCCCGCAAGGGGTTATTTCCTTGCCGGGCGTAATGTCTGTTTGCTACAGCTTGCCACAAGAACGTTTGGCCACAGTATTTAAGCATATTGGCCGGTATGAATTGGAGTGCCCGATGAGCGATATCCTTGAGCCTATTAAAAGTGCCCTTGTCCCTATGGTGGTGGAACAGACCAACCGGGGTGAGCGGTCCTACGATATTTATTCGCGGCTGCTGAAAGAGCGCATCATCTTCCTTACCGGTCAGGTTGACGATCATATTGCGAGCCTTGTGGTGGCACAGCTCCTGTTTTTGGAGGCAGACAACCCGAAGAAGGATATCTCCTTCTACATTAACTCACCGGGCGGCATCGTTACCTCAGGTTTGGCTATGTATGACACCATGCAGTATATCCGCCCGAAAGTGGCTACTATCTGCATTGGTCAGGCGTCATCCATGGGGTCGCTTCTCCTAGCATCTGGTGAGCCAGGCATGCGCTATGCACTTCCGAACGCCCGTATCATGATCCACCAACCATCCGGTGGTGCGCGCGGGCAGGCGGCTGATATCGAAATTCAGGCACGTGAAATTCTGAAACTACGTGAACGGCTGAACAATATCTATGTCAAACACACGGGCCAGAAACTTGCGGCGATTGAAAAAGCAATGGACCGGGATAACTTCATGAACGCGGAAGAAGCCCAGAAATTTGGCCTCATTGACCACGTCTATACCTCACGCGAGGAGATTGGCGAATAATCTCGTTGGTCCGCCGCGACTATGCTGGCGTACAAATTGTGAGATTTTTTGTTGTAAGCATCTTTTTAACCAGTCTACGATAAAAAGAAGCGATGAAAGTAAGCGGTGACAGATTTGAGTAATAGTGATTCGAAAAACACGCTCTATTGTTCCTTCTGCGGCAAAAGCCAGCATGAGGTCAGGAAGCTTATCGCGGGACCAACGGTCTTTATCTGCGATGAGTGCGTAGAGCTGTGCAATGACATCATCAAAGAAGAGAGCAAGAGTGCTCTCGCTAAAGGCACTGATGGTGTTCCGTCACCTTT
This sequence comes from Kordiimonas sp., assembly GCF_048264555.1. Classification (GTDB taxonomy): domain Bacteria; phylum Pseudomonadota; class Alphaproteobacteria; order Sphingomonadales; family Kordiimonadaceae; genus Kordiimonas. The sequence goes on along the minus strand of NZ_JBLXCX010000002.1, from coordinate 604,469 downwards.
GGAAATTTTGGGCGTGCTGGATGACTATGTTATCGGCCAGCGCAACGCGAAACGCGTGCTGTCTGTGGCTGTTCACAACCACTACAAGCGCCTCAATCATGCAAGCACAACAAGCCAGGATGTTGAACTCGCGAAGTCAAACATTCTGCTCGTGGGACCAACCGGGTGCGGTAAAACCCTTCTGGCCCAAACACTTGCACGCATTCTCGACGTTCCGTTCACCATGGCTGACGCAACGACGCTGACCGAAGCGGGCTATGTTGGTGAAGACGTTGAGAATATCATTCTTAAACTTCTGCAGGCTGCCGACTACAATGTTGAGCGGGCGCAGCGCGGTATCGTCTATATTGATGAGGTCGACAAGATCAGCCGCAAGTCTGACAACCCATCCATCACGCGTGACGTGTCGGGCGAGGGTGTGCAGCAGGCACTTCTGAAGATTATGGAAGGCACAGTTGCGAGTGTACCGCCTCAAGGTGGACGCAAACATCCGCAACAGGAATTCCTGCAGGTCGATACGACCAATATCCTCTTTATCTGTGGTGGCGCGTTTGCGGGACTCGATAAAGTGATTGCCAATCGTCTTCAGGGCAAATCAATCGGCTTCGGTGCTTCGGTCGCCAGTCCGGACGAACGCAGCGCTGGTGAACTCTTTAAGGAGACCGAGCCGGAGGATCTGCTTAAGTTTGGTCTGATCCCCGAATTTGTTGGCCGTCTGCCGGTGATTGCAACGCTTGAGGATCTGGACGAAGACGCACTTGTGCAAATTCTTTCAGAGCCGAAAAACGCACTTCTTAAACAGTATCAGTGCCTCTTTGACATGGAAGATGTGAAACTCACTTTCTCTGAAGATGCGCTGTTTGCTGTCGCCAAGAAAGCGATTGAGCGCAAAACTGGCGCCCGGGGGCTTCGCTCTATTATGGAAGATACACTGCTGGATACCATGTTTGATCTGCCATCCCTTGAGGGTGTGGAAGAGATTGTGGTCAATGGTGAGGTTGTCGACGGTAAGGCGACTCCTCTCCAGATCTATGCAGACCGCCGTGATGAGGCTGGTCAGCCAGCTTAAAGAGACTTAGTTGACGCTTTAAGGGGGTTGAAACTGGTGTTTCAGCCCCCATTTTCATGATGAACAGCGTAAAATGGGCGTGTTAGCCAAAAAATCACGTCTTTTCCTTTCTTATTCGCGAGAAGGGGCCTAAAATCGGCCCTCTTATTTCGCCTGATCTAGTTCTGGATGTTTTTCCTATGTCAGATTCTGCTCAAACAGATACAAACACAGTAGTTTTGCCGGTTTTGCCGCTCAGGGATATTGTTGTTTTCCCTCACATGATTGTGCCGCTTTTTGTTGGCCGCGATAAATCAGTCCGCGCTCTTGAAGAGGTGATGGCAAAGGACAAGCAGATTTTGCTGGTCGCCCAGAAAGAAGCTGGTGAAGACGACCCGAGCACCAAGGATGTGTTTGATATCGGTACTGTTGCGAGTGTGCTGCAGCTTCTGAAGTTGCCGGACGGCACCGTGAAGGTTCTGGTAGAGGGCTTCAACCGCGCGAAGATTGATGAGTTTGTGCGCGAGGAAGATTATTTCGAGGCGCAGGCAACCATGTTGACTGGTGACGAATCAGACCCCGCCGAAGCGGAGGCTCTCGCCAGGTCCGTAATCTCCCAGTTTGAGCAGTATGTAAAGCTCAACAAGAAAATCCCGGCTGAGGTTCTGGTGACCGTTGGCCAGATTGATGAGCCGTCAAAGCTTGCTGACACAGTTGCCTCACACCTGGCGCTCAAGATCGATGACAAGCAGGAGCTATTGGCTGCAACCTCTGTTGCGGACCGCCTTGAGCGTATTTTCGGCTTCATGGAAGACGAAATTGGCGTGCTACAGGTTGAGAAGAAGATCCGAGGCCGCGTAAAACGGCAGATGGAGAAAACCCAGCGCGAATATTATCTCAATGAGCAGTTGAAGGCTATTCAGAAGGAACTTGGGGAAGGGGATGACGGCCGGGAAGAGATTCTTGAGCTTGAAGACCGTATTAACAAGACCAAGCTTTCCAAAGAGGCCAAAGAAAAGTGCCTAGCTGAGCTCAAGAAACTCAAATCCATGAGCCCAATGTCGGCGGAAGCGACAGTGGTGCGTAACTTCCTCGACTGGATGCTGAGTGTTCCGTGGTCGAAAAAAAGCCGGGTGAAGAAAGACATCAAGCTTGCTGAGAAGGTCCTTGATACAGACCACTACGGCCTTGAGAAGGTGAAAGAACGCATTATTGAGTACCTGGCCGTTCAACAGCGCGCCAAGAAACTCAAGGGCCCGATTCTTTGCCTCGTTGGCCCGCCCGGTGTTGGTAAAACCTCGCTTGGTAAATCGATCGCTAAGGCGACAGGGCGCGAATTTGTGCGCTTCTCATTGGGCGGCGTCCGGGATGAGGCTGAAATTCGTGGGCACCGCAGAACCTACATTGGTTCCATGCCGGGTAAAGTCATGCAGTCGATGAAGAAGGCTGGCACCACGAACCCGCTGTTCCTCTTCGATGAGATCGACAAGATGGGGCAGGATTTCCGCGGTGACCCGGCGTCTGCACTTCTCGAGGTGTTGGACCCAGAGCAAAATAGCAAATTCAACGATCACTATCTTGAGATCGACTATGATCTCTCGAACGTGATGTTCGTCACAACGGCCAACTCGCTCCGTATGCCGCGCCCGCTTCTCGACCGGATGGAGATCATCACGCTCGCAGGCTATACGGAAGATGAGAAGATCGAGATTGCCAAGCGTCACCTTATCCGCAAGCAGATGCGCGACCATGGCTTGAAAAAAGACGAATGGTCTATCTCTGACGGTGCTCTCAAGGATGTGGTTCGCTATTACACCCGCGAAGCTGGTGTGCGGAGCCTTGAGCGTGAGATCGCCAAACTTGTGCGCAAGGCTGTAAAAGAGATTGTTGAGGGCTCAAAAGACAAGATTCAGGTTACGAGCCGCAACCTCAGCCAATATGCAGGTGTTCGCAAATACCGGTATGGCGAAGCGGAACTTGAGGATCAGGTTGGCCTGACAACCGGCCTTGCTTGGACAGAAGTGGGCGGGGAACTGCTTGCGATTGAAGCGGTTACCGTGCCGGGTAAGGGCAATATCAAACAAACTGGTAAGCTTGGTGACGTAATGAAAGAATCGATCCAGGCGGCGAGGTCATATGTGCATTCGCGCTGTGTTGAGTTTGGTATTCATCCGAATGTATTTGAGAAGCGCGATATTCACATTCACGTGCCGGAAGGTGCGACTCCAAAAGATGGCCCATCCGCAGGTGTTGCCATGTGTACCTCAATCGTTTCCGTGCTTACTGGCATTCCGGTGAGAAAAAACATTGCGATGACAGGCGAGGTGACTCTGCGTGGCCGAGTCTTACCAATTGGAGGGTTGAAGGAGAAACTTCTGGCTGCGCTGAGGGGCGGAATTACTAAGGTTCTTATCCCGAAAGACAATGAAAAAGACCTCGTCGAAATTCCAGACAATGTGAAGAAAGGCCTTGAAATCGTTGCAGTTTCAACGGCTGATGAGGTGCTGCAGCATGCACTTGCCGGCGAGATGACACCCATCGAGTGGCCCGAAGAAGATGACACCAAAAAAGTGGTATCTGAGGACGACTCATCCGGGGAAGAGTTGACGACTCATTAGGGGCCTTGTTCCTTATTGATGAAAATTCAAGAAAAAAAAAGCTAAAAGCCGCAGTTTTCTGCGGTTTTTTGCTTTGACAAGCGTGAATTTTGTGGCCAAGATGCCCTCGCATTTCGGAACTAAACAACGAAATCAATCTCTTCAACTCAGAGGGGGATACCTTGAATAAAAACGATTTGATCGCAAAAGTTGCTGAAGCAGCTGACCTGTCCAAAGCTGACGCAGGTAAAGCAGTTGACGCTATATTTGATTCCATCAGCGGTGCGCTGGCGTCCGGCGGCGAAGTTCGTCTCGTCGGCTTCGGTACCTTTGCTGTTGCTTCTCGCGCAGCTACTAAAGGCCGTAACCCACGCACGGGTGAAGAAATCGACATCCCTGCTTCCAAGCAGCCTAAATTCAAGGCAGGCAAGGGTCTTAAAGACGCAGTAAACAAATAAGTTTGTTTACAGTCTGAATTGCTGAAACGGCTGTGGAGAAATCCGCAGCCGTTTTCTTTTAAGAAATTGCAAAAAAAGGGGTGGACAGAGCCCCGATTTCCCCCTAAAAGCGCGCTCACCACACAGCATGTGGGCGATTAGCTCAGTTGGTAGAGCATCTCGTTTACACCGAGAGGGTCGGCAGTTCGAGCCTGTCATCGCCCACCATTCATCCCCCAACACCAAACGGGGATTTGAGCCTTGTGAGGGCGATTAGCTCAGTTGGTAGAGCATCTCGTTTACACCGAGAGGGTCGGCAGTTCGAGCCTGTCATCGCCCACCATGGCATCCCGTGGTTTCCTCACTCAAATGATGTTACTCACTCGATCGGTATCGGGTTATTCTATGTTTGCGGGTGCCTGAAACGGGCATGTGGCGATGAATACATCTGAGGTTGGTATGGGCAATGGAACAAGCAGCCATGAAATGGCGAAACGCACTGGCAAAGAAGCTCAGGGGCGATCCGAAGCCAAACCCGATCACCCCGTTGAAATAGAGGCTTCCTGGGCACCAAAAGACCCGCGGGATCGTCTATACGACAGCAATGCCGCGGGGCCAGAACGCACTATGTCTATGGTCCGCATCATCGCCGCGTTTCATCCTGTGCTGAATGTGTTCGTGCTTCTGAGCGACATGGCGCGCAGGGCACCGCTCAGCACAATATCTGTGATCATAGTACTAGCTCTGCTAGTCTACTGGTTTCTCGGTTAACCAAACCTATTTTAATCCACTAGAATCGGAACAAGCGCCACACCATCCTGCAAGGGTTCGTCAATCTGGTCTGCCCATCCCCCGTGCCCGAAACGTATGATATAACAGGCGTATCCATCATCGATGGGTGGATTCTGAACACCTCTTATAGCATCTAGAAGATCGACATCCTCGTTTACACTGGCTGCGCTAAAGTTCGCCTTGAACTCAAGGGCAATATTATGTGCCCCGTTACCGGTGTCATAGGTGATCATAATGTCTGCGCGGTTTGCAAACCCACCATAGGCAACTTCGGTGCGAACCAGATAATGATTTATGTTTTCGTTGGCGGTGATCCAGGCATTTATGCACTGAAACGCAACAGCCTGTACGGTATACTCGTTGAAATATCCCGATGGTGAATAATATTGGGCGACGTTGTGGAAATTTTGAACTTTACGATTCAAATACAAGGCCACGTCGTTACTGAGGTTGTTACTTATATAATCGTTCATTTCTTGTAGCGGCATGCGGGCCTCCTTTCAGATATATGCTGTAGGGTAAGGACCGACTTGCAGTGGTTTTGTGAAGTCGAATGGGTGGGTTAATTACATTTCTTTCCCGAGGCTGAAAAAGGGTGTTGACACTCGCGCGGGCAGGCCCTAAACACCCCCTCACGCAAGCGATGCGCGGGTGTAGCTCAGTTGGTTAGAGTATCGGCCTGTCACGCCGAGGGTCGCGGGTTCGAGCCCCGTCACTCGCGCCACTTGCTCCCTCAGATGAGGGTTCAAAAAGCCTCCGGATTTATCCGGGGGCTTTTTTGCTTTTTTCCGCGATGGAAGTGGGATAGACGCCCCATAGGTCAAGTATTGGAGTGGTGACGATTCGAGTATCCATGTCTATACACAACAAGAGAGCCGAGCGAATGATTAGATGTTTTTGTCGTAATTTATGGCTGGTCTGAAAAGTATGAAAATTTTGTCATTCAATGATTGACAAGGGTAGGGCAAAATCATAAACACCACCCCGCAAGCAGTGCGCGGGTGTAGCTCAGTTGGTTAGAGTATCGGCCTGTCACGCCGAGGGTCGCGGGTTCGAGCCCCGTCACTCGCGCCACTTGCTTGACCCTTCAGGGTATAGAAAACGCGTACCGGCATGTTCGGGCGCGTTTTTTTATTTGTGCGACTTTTTGCCTTAATGCGCTGAAACGCACGGCTCGTAAGCTTTTCATTAAGCATTTCCGGGTCTATACTCCTCTCCGATAGCTTCCGGGGCAAATTCACCCTTTACTGTCGTCACCTCGGTCGATAAAAGGGCGCAGTAATTAGGGCCAATAAACAAAAAGGGACTCTCATGGAGTCTTTGCTCATACAATATCTTCCGATCCTGATTTTCCTTGGGATCGCAATTGCATTCTCACTTGTTTTCGTTGGTGCTGCGGTTCTCATTGCCAAGCAAAACCCGGACGACGAAAAACTGTCAGCATATGAGTGTGGTTTCGAGGCATTCGACGACGCGCGTCATCAATTCGACGTCCGTTTTTATCTCGTCGCCATTCTCTTTATTATCTTCGACCTTGAAGTTGCTTTCCTTTTCCCGTGGGCGGTGTCCCTTGGTGATATTGGTCTCTACGGCTTTTGGTCGATGATGGTGTTTCTTGGTGTGCTGACCGTGGGCTTCATTTATGAATGGAATAAAGGAGCGCTGGAATGGGAGTAGCACAACCCGATAGCCCTCTGGGGCCAACAGGAACTGGCACGCCAAGCGAAAGCGCGTTCCTTGAAGGGCTCAATGAAGAACTGACAGAGAAGGGCTATGTGGTCACGTCTCTGGAAGACCTCATTAATTGGGCTCGTACAGGGTCACTTTGGTGGATGACGTTTGGTCTCGCGTGCTGTGCGGTTGAAATGATGCACTCCGGCACACCGCGGTATGATGTGGAACGCTTTGGTTTTGCACCTCGCGGCAGCCCACGTCAAAGTGATGTTATGATCGTGGCCGGTACGCTGACCAATAAAATGGCGCCAGCGCTTCGTAAGGTTTATGACCAGATGCCAGAGCCACGCTACGTGATCTCAATGGGGTCATGTGCGAATGGTGGCGGGTACTATCACTATTCCTACTCTGTGGTGCGCGGTTGTGACCGCATCGTGCCAGTTGATATATATGTCCCTGGTTGCCCTCCGACCGCTGAGGCGCTTGTTTACGGTATTTTGCAGCTTCAGCGCAAAATTCGCCGGACAGGAACCATCGTTCGGTAGATCTCATCCGAAGCATCCTGACCTTCATGTCGGGGTGCTTCGCATTGTGCCTGCAGCCCTGCGCTGCACATCATAAAAGGAGCGCGAGAGCGCATGACTGATAAGGCATTAGCTGCACTTGGTGAACACATCGCCAGCAGCCTTGAAAATGAAGTAGCTTCGGCAACTGTCGCCTTTGGTGAGCTGACAGTGACCGCCCGCGCTGAGCATATTCAGAAAGTTCTGACCTTCCTTCGGGATAACCAGGAATGCATGTTCAAGCAGTTGATCGATATTTGCGGCGCTGATTATCCAGAACGGGCGAAGCGATTCGACGTGGTTTATCATCTCCTTAGCATGCAGCTGAATCAGCGCGTGCGGGTGAAGGTGGAAACTGACGCCGATACACCGGTGCCAAGCGTGAATGACGTGTTCCCGGCCGCAGGTTGGTATGAGCGTGAAGCTTGGGACATGTACGGTATTTTCTTTGCAGACCACCCTGATCTTCGGCGCATGTTGACGGATTATGGTTTCCAGGGGCATCCGCTCCGGAAAGATTTTCCGCTCACCGGTTTTGTTGAGCTTCGTTATTCCGAAGACAAGAAACGGGTTGTTTATGAGCCTGTGAAACTAAAACAGGAATTCCGTGACTTTGACTTCATGAGCCCTTGGGAAAGCGCAAAATATGTGCTGCCGGGTGATGAAAAGGCTGATGGTGAAGATGCGCCCAAGAAAGAGGGGGCAAAATAATGGCTGAAGTTGATATCAAAAACTATTGCCTGAACTTTGGTCCGCAACACCCTGCAGCACACGGCGTGCTTCGTATGGTTATGGAATTGGACGGTGAGGTGATTGAGCGGATTGATCCGCACATCGGCTTGCTGCACCGTGGTACTGAGAAGCTGATTGAGCATAAGCAGTATCTGCAGGCGATGCCGTACTTTGATCGCCTCGACTACGTTGCGCCCATGAACCAGGAACACGCTTTCTGCCTTGCGATTGAAAAGCTGATGGATTTAGAGGTGCCGGAACGTGGTCAATACATTCGGGTGCTTTACTGCGAGATTGGCCGTATCCTGAACCACATTCTCAACTTGACGACACATGCCTTGGATGTTGGCGCAATGACGCCAATTACATGGATGTTTGAAGAGCGTGAGAAGCTGATGGAATTTTACGAGCGTGCTTCTGGCGCCCGTTTCCATGCTGCTTATTTCCGCCCAGGTGGTGTGCACCAGGACCTGCCAGCGGGCTTGATCGAAGATATCATGGCCTGGACTGAAACCTATCCGCAGATGATCGCGGATATGGAATCACTTCTGGTCGATAACCGCATTTTCAAACAGCGGAATGTCGATATTGGTACGTTCTCTGCGGAAGACGCGTTCGCTTGGGGCTTTACAGGCCCGATGCTGCGTTCAACTGGCGTGGCATGGGACCTCAGGAAGTCGCAGCCCTATGAAGTTTATGACAAGCTTGATTTCAAGGTAGCCATCGGCAACGCGGGTGATTGTTATGACCGCTTTATGCTCCGTATTGCGGAGATGCGGGAATCATTGCGGCTTATCCGTCAGTGCTGTGAGCAGATGCCTGGTGGGCCTGTTATGTCGGTTAATACCAAGGTTGCGCCACCACGCCGTGGTGAGATGAAGCGCTCCATGGAAGCGCTTATTCATCACTTCAAACTCTATACCGAGGGTTTCAAGGTGCCTGAAGGCGAAGTTTATGCCGCCGTGGAAGCGCCAAAGGGTGAGTTTGGTGTTTATCTTGTGTCGGATGGTTCCAACCGTCCGTACCGCTGTAAAATCAGGGCACCTGGGTTCGCGCATCTACAGGCGATGGATTACCTGTGTAAAGGGCATATGCTCGCGGATGCTCCGGCCGTACTTGGAGCAATGGATATTGTGTTTGGTGAGGTGGACCGATGAGCGCGGCAGCCCAAAAAGACGAACAGAAGTTTGTGTGGACACCTGAAAACGAGGTGCTCGCACAGAAACATGTCGCAAAATACCCTGAAGGTCGTCAGCAAAGTGCTGTGATGCCTCTTCTCGATATTGCGCAGCGCCAAAATGGTGGGCATGTGACGCAAGAGATAATGGAGTATATCGCGGACTATCTCGATATGGCACCGATCAAGGTGATGGAGGTTGCAACCTTCTACACCATGTATAACCACAAACCTGTAGGGAAACACCATGTGCAGGTATGTGGAACCACACCATGTTGGTTGCGCGGTGCGGATGACATTATGTCAGCCTGCAAAAAGCATCTGGGTGTAGAGAAGGGCGGTACCACAGAGGACGGCATGTTCACGTTGTCTGAGGTTGAGTGCGCGGGTGCCTGCGTTAACGCGCCAGTTGTTGCGATTGGCGACGATTATTTCGAGGACCTGACACCCGAGAGCATGATTGAGCTTCTGAACAAGTTGAAGGCTGGTGAGGCCGTGAAGCCTGGCCCGCAGATCGACCGCCAGAACAGTGCGCCATTTGGTGGACCAACGACCCTGAAGGACTTTCAAGGTACAAAAGGGGGAGATGCATAATGCTTGCAGATAAAGACCGCATCTTCACAAACCTGTATGGTTTTGAAAGCCCCGGCATTGAAGCCGCAATGAAGCGCGGTGACTGGAACGGCACCAAAGACCTTATCGGCAAAGGCAAAGACTGGATCATCAATGAGATGAAAGAGTCCGGGCTGCGCGGTCGTGGCGGTGCAGGCTTCCCGACGGGCCTTAAGTGGTCATTCATGCCGAAGGAATCAGATGGTCGCCCGTCCTATCTCGTTGTGAATGCGGATGAGGGCGAACCTGGCACCTGTAAAGACCGTGACTTGATGCGCCATGACCCGCACAAACTGCTGGAAGGCTGTTTGATTGCCGGTTTCGCGATGAACGCAATTGCGGCTTACATCTATATCCGTGGCGAATTTTATCGCGAAGCCGAAGCGCTTGAGAGCGCGATTGAAGAAGCCTATGCAAAGGGTTTCCTCGGCAAAAACGCCTGTGGTAGCGGCTATGACTTCGACATTTATGTGCACCGTGGCGCGGGCGCCTATATCTGCGGTGAGGAAACGGCTCTGATCGAAAGCCTTGAGGGCAAAAAGGGCCAGCCGCGCCTGAAGCCACCATTCCCTGCGAACGTGGGTGTTTGGGGCTGCCCCACCACGGTTAACAACGTTGAATCGATTGCTGTTGCTCCAACAATCCTACGTCGCGGCGGCGCCTGGTTTGCAGGGCTCGGCCGTCCAAACAACACAGGCACGAAGGTGTTTTCGATCTCTGGTCACGTTAACAACCCATGTAACGTGGAAGAAGAAATGGGCATTCCGCTTAAGGAGCTCATTGAAAAACACGCTGGCGGTGTTCGGGGTGGCTGGGACAATCTTCTCGCGGTTATTCCGGGCGGATCATCTGTTCCTGTGCTTCCAAAAGAGATCTGTGACACCGTTTTGATGGATTTCGATAGCCTTCGGGACGTTCAGTCTGGTCTCGGAACCGCAGCGGTAATCGTGATGGACAAGTCAACGGACATCGTGAAGGCGATTGCACGCCTCAGTGAGTTCTATAAGCACGAAAGCTGTGGTCAGTGCACACCGTGCCGTGAAGGTACTGGCTGGATGTGGCGTGTGATGGAGCGGCTTGTTGAAGGTAAAGCTGAGAAGTCAGAGATCGACACACTTCTGGACGTGTCCAAACAAATTGAAGGCCATACCATCTGCGCGCTAGGTGACGCGGCGGCATGGCCTATTCAGGGTTTGATGCGCCACTTCAGGCATGAAGTGGAAGCTCGTATCGATTCATATCATGCCAAAGCGGCTGAATAGAGCGCATGGCAAGGAGAGTTAGATGCCCACGCTAACCATTGATGGAAAAGAAGTAACCGTAGAGGCGGGCACCACCGTGCTTCAGGCCTGTGAGGAAGTTGGCGTTGAAGTGCCACGCTTCTGTTATCACGAGCGCCTGTCGATTGCGGGTAACTGCCGCATGTGCCTTGTGGATATGGAACGTGCACCAAAACCGATTGCAAGCTGCGCAATGCCAGCGGGTGACGGAATGGTAATTCACACCAATACCGAGCGTGTTAAAAAGGCGCGTGAAGGGGTAATGGAATTCCTGCTGATCAACCACCCGCTTGATTGTCCAATTTGTGACCAAGGTGGTGAATGTGACCTGCAGGACCAAGCCATGGCGTTTGGTCGCGGTGCAAACCGCTACGACGAGAACAAGCGCGCGGTTGAAGATAAATATATGGGGCCGCTGATCTCCACCACCATGACACGCTGCATTCACTGCATGCGCTGCGTTCGTTTCTCGGAAGAGGTGGCTGGTGTTGATAATATGGGGTCTCTCTGGCGCGGTGAGCATACAGAAATCACGACTTACCTCGAGAAAACGCTTGATAGCGAGATGTCGGGTAATGTGATCGACCTTTGCCCTGTTGGTGCGCTTACCAGCAAGCCATACGCGTTTACAGCGCGGAGTTGGGAGCTGAAGCATACGGAAAGTATTGATGTGATGGATGCTGTAGGCTCCAACATCAGCATTGATACGCGTGGTGCTGCAGTTATGCGTATCCAGCCACGTCTCAATGAAGACGTGAATGAAGAGTGGATTTCTGACAAAACCCGCTTTGTTTACGATGGCCTGAAAAAACGCCGGCTGGATCGGCCATACGTTCGCAAAAACAAGAAGCTGGAAGAAGCTTCCTGGGCGGACGCTTTTGCAGCTATCAAAAAGAAGCTCAAGGGCGTGAAGGGTGATGAGATCGCTGCTTTGGTTGGTGATCTTGCGGATATGGAGAGCATGCTGGCTCTCAAGGACCTGATGGCGTCTCTGGGTTCAAGCCGGATTGAGGCACGTCAGGATGGTGCGGCGATCGACCCGAGCGTTCGCGCGGGCTACATCATGAATGCTGGCATCGCGGGTGTTGAAGAAGCGGATTATCTGCTCCTCGTTGGGTGTGACCCGCGCACCGAAGCGCCGATTATCAATACACGTATTCGCAAAGCTGTTCGGCACCTTGGCCTTAAAGTTGGCAATATTGGCAACGCAAACGACCTCACCTATAAAGTGGAAGAGTTTGGAGACGACGCTAAAATCATCAAATCGGTATCAACCGGACGCCATGACGCCGCGAAAGCACTTAAGGCAGCTTCCAAGCCGATGATCATTATAGGCCAAGCAGCGCTAGCCCGCGAAGACGGTGCAGCTATCCTGAAAGCCGTTCGCGACATTGCAGACAAATACTGTGTGCGTGACGGCTGGAACGGTTTTGGCATGCTGCATACCGCTGCATCACGGGTCGGTGCGATGGACCTCGGTTTGACTGCTGAGGGCGGTGTTGATGGCATCTTGGATGATGCTGAGGCCGGTAAACTTAAAGCAGTGTTCCTGCTGGGCGCCGATGAAGTTGATACCACAGCGCTCAAAAAGGCCTTCACGGTTTATATCGGCACCCACGGTGATGAGGGCGTCAAGAATGCTGACGTAATCCTGCCCGCTGCGGCTTATACGGAAAAATCAGGCACTTACATCAACACTGAAGGCCGTGTTCAGCGTACTGAGAAAGCACACTTCGCACCGGGTGATGCCCGCGAAGACTGGACCATCTTGCGGGCTCTCTCTGATATTGTTGGGTCGACGCTGCCATACAACACGCTCGGCGAGCTGCGTGCCCGCCTCGCGGATGCAGCACCAGCGACGGCAACACTAGACGAATTGCCGAATGAGGCTTGGGGCGACTTTGGCACCAAAGGTGATATCGCTGAAGGTGGCATCGCACCAATCATTGATAACTTCTATCTGACCAACCCAATCGCACGAGCAAGCCAGATTATGGCAGATTGTGTAGACGTTCGTGGATTTGAGGCTGAGGAGGCGACAGGGACCCATGGTTGAGGCGCTTTATAACCTGTTAGGCGGCGAAGGGCCGTTCCTGTATTTCCTCGCGATCACAGCGTCAATCCTTGCAGTTGTGCTACCGCTGACGATTGCAGTTGCTTTTGCGGTATATTTCGACCGCAAAATCTGGGCTGCAGTGCAAATGCGGCGCGGTCCGAACGTGGTTGGCCCCTTTGGGCTGCTTCAGTCTTTCGCGGACGGTATCAAGCTTTTCCTCAAGGAAACCATCATCCCGGCGGGTGCGAACAAGGGCATCTTCTTGATGGCGCCGATGATTACTTTCACGCTGGCACTGATTTCCTGGGCGGTAATACCGTTTGATGAGGGCATGGCGCTCTCGGACCTGAACGTTGGTGTTTTGTACATCCTCGCGATTTCATCGCTGGGTGTATACGGGATCATCATGTCAGGCTGGGCATCAAACAGCCGCTATGCGTTCCTGGGCGCTCTTCGGTCAGCCGCACAGATGGTTTCCTATGAGGTTTCCATCGGGTTCGTGCTCGTGTGCGTGCTCGTGAAAGTAGGTTCATTGAACCTAAGCGATGTTGTTTATGCTCAGGAAGGTGGCGTGCTGGCATGGCACTTCATTCCATTTTTCCCGATCTTCATCATCTTCTTCATATCAGCGCTCGCAGAAACCAACCGTCCGCCGTTCGACCTACCGGAAGCGGAAGCCGAGCTTGTGGCCGGTTATCAGGTTGAATACTCATCGATGGCGTTCGCGCTTTTCTTCCTTGGGGAGTATGCGAACATCCTTCTGATGTCAGCAGTGATGGCCATCCTGTTCTTCGGTGGTTGGTATGCGCCTATTCCAGCACTGGACTTTATTCCAGGGTTCCTCTGGCTTTTTGCCAAAACAGCGCTCTTCTTCTGGATGTTCGCTATGGTGAAGGCTTTTGTGCCGCGCTACCGCTATGACCAGTTGATGCGCCTTGGCTGGAAGGTATTCCTGCCGCTGTCGCTCGCATTTGTCGTAATTTACTCTGGGGTACTGGTCGCTTTTGACCTGCTCCCCACCAACGGATAAGGAGGCTTGAAACATGACCGCTATCATCCAAGCCACTAAAAGCTTGCTGCTGAAGGAATTTTGGGCCGCACTCGTGTTGTCGACCAAATATTTCTTCCGCCCGAAAGTGACAATCAACTATCCGTACGAAAAGGGTCCGCTGAGCCCTCGTTTCCGCGGAGAGCATGCACTTCGCCGGTATCCTAACGGGGAGGAGCGCTGCATTGCCTGTAAGCTGTGTGAAGCTATTTGCCCCGCGCAAGCCATTACGATTGAGGCAGAACCACGTGAGGACGGCTCACGCCGCACCACGCGGTACGACATTGACATGACCAAATGTATTTACTGCGGTTTCTGTCAGGAGGCGTGCCCGGTAGATGCGATTGTGGAAGGCCCGAACTTTGAGTTCGCGACCGAGACACGTGAAGAGCTGATGTACAACAAAGACAAGCTGCTTGCCAATGGCGAGCGCTGGGAGCGCGAAATCGCGGCGAATATCGCCCTTGACGCGCCATACCGTTAAGGCAGGGGTGGAACAGATGGATCTTGCTTCGATACTTCCTGCGGCCGCCTTTTGGCTGTTCGCTGCCATTACGGTCCTTGCGGGCCTGATGGTGATTTCATCAAAGAACCCCGTGCATTCTGTGCTCTGGCTCATCCTTGCGTTTTTCTCAGCCGCAGGGCTGTTTGTTCTGATGGGCGCTGAGTTTCTCGCTATGCTGCTTGTCATTGTTTATGTGGGCGCGGTTGCTGTGCTGTTCCTCTTCGTGGTGATGATGCTTGACGTTAACTTTGTTGAGTTACGTCAAGGCTTTATGCAGAACCTTCCAATCGGGATTGTTGTTGGACTTCTGCTTCTCGCTGAGCTTGGTACGCTTGGCGCTGCCTGGACATTTGGTGATGATGTGGCGCGAAATGCGGCAGCCCCAACACCATCAGTCGAGCAGGTGGAGAACACCCGTGCGCTCGGGCAAATTATCTATACGGACTATATTTTCATCTTCCAGACCTCGGGCTTGATCCTGCTGGTGGCGATGATTGGCGCGATTGTATTGACTCACCGTGAGCGGGTTGGTGTGAAACGCCAAAATATTGCCAAACAGAACGCACGGCGTCCTGAAGATGCATATGAACTTGTTGATGTGGAAGTTGGTAAGGGCGTGTCCCTGCCAACCAAAAAAGGTTAGGGGACGATAGTCCATGACTATTGGGTTAGGACATTATCTGACGGTTGCCGCGATCCTGTTCGTATTCGGGATTTTTGGTATCTTCCTGAACCGGAAGAACGTCATCATCATTCTTATGTCGGTCGAGCTGATGCTGTTGGCCGTCAATATCAACCTCGTGGCCTTCTCCACATATTTGAATGACATGGTTGGCCAGGTATTTGCGATGTTTGTGCTGACGGTCGCTGCGGCTGAGGCCGCAATTGGCCTCGCCATTCTCGTCGTCTATTTCCGTAGCCGTGGTTCGATTGCGGTTGAAGATATCAACCAGATGAAGGGGTAGGACGATGATGTATAAGTTTATTGTTTTCCTGCCACTTATTGGCTTCCTGATTGCTGGCATGTTCGGTCGCAAACTTGGCGATAAGCCGAGCCAGATACTGACCGCAAGTCTTGTCAGCGTTTCTGCAATCCTGTCGTGGATGGCATTTGGGGACATTGCGCTTTCTGGCAACAAAGCCAGTGTACATGTTCTTGATTGGGTGTCGTCGGGCACACTGAGTTTTGCTTGGGCCTTCAAGATTGATACGCTTACGGCGGTAATGTTGGTTGTCGTCAACACGGTATCGGCGCTCGTGCACTGGTATTCCATGGGCTACATGGAAGAAGATCCTGATAAGCCGCGCTTCTTTGCATACTTGTCGCTCTTTACGTTTGCGATGCTGATGCTCGTTACGTCAGACAACCTTGTGCAGATGTTCTTTGGTTGGGAGGGCGTTGGCCTTGCCTCATATCTGCTGATTGGCTTCTGGTTCAAGAAACCGAGCGCGAATGCGGCTGCTATCAAAGCCTTTGTCGTTAACCGTGTTGGTGACTTTGGATTTGCGCTCGGTATCTACGCGTGTTTCGTGTTGTTTGGCTCGGTTGAGTTTGACGTCATTTTCGCGAACACAGAGCAGTTGCAGACAGCAACGATGACCTTCTTAGGCCATGAGTATCATGCGCTGACAGTGATTTGTTTGCTGTTGTTCGTTGGTGCGATGGGTAAATCAGCTCAACTTGGTCTGCACACATGGTTGCCAGATGCGATGGAAGGCCCAACACCTGTGTCCGCTCTTATCCATGCTGCGACCATGGTAACAGCGGGTGTGTTCCTTGTCGCGCGCTTTAGCCCTGTGTTTGAGTTTGCGCCGGATGCGCTTGTTGTGGTGACGATTATCGGCGCGGCAACGGCGTTCTTTGCGGCCAGTGTTGGTCTTGTCCAGAACGATATCAAGCGCGTGATCGCATACTCAACCTGTTCACAGCTTGGCTATATGTTCTTCGCACTTGGTGTAGGTGCTTATGGGGGTGCGGTGTTCCACCTGTTTACACACGCCTTCTTTAAAGCCCTGCTGTTTCTAGGTGCAGGCTCGGTAATCCACGCGATGCACCATGAGCAGGATATGCGCAACATGGGAGGGCTTCTTAAGAAGATACCGCTCACCGCCGCTGTTATGTTCATTGGAAACTTGGCGATTACCGGTGTTCCGTTCCTCTCGGGCTACTACTCGAAAGACATGATCATTGAGGCAGCATATGCTTCACACGCACCGGGCGCAGAGTTTGCCTTTGTGATGGGTGTTGCTGCTGCTCTGATGACAAGCTTCTACAGCTGGCGCCTTTGGTTCATGACCTTCATGGGGGAGACCCGCGCCGACCATCACACATATGATCATGCGCATGAAGGGCCGTGGACCATCCGCTTCCCGCTGGTCGTGCTTGCGCTTGGTGCGGTATTCGCGGGCTTTGTTGGGCACGAATATTTCATCGGTGTAGACCGTGTTGCATTCTGGAATGGCTCATTGGTCACAGCGGCACACGATATCATGGAAGAAGCTCATCACGTTCCGCTAGGCGTGAAGCTCGCGCCGTTGTTTGCCATGCTAATTGGTCTCTCGTTGGCGGC
Organism: Kordiimonas sp.; assembly: GCF_048264555.1. GTDB lineage: Bacteria > Pseudomonadota > Alphaproteobacteria > Sphingomonadales > Kordiimonadaceae > Kordiimonas. The sequence goes on along the minus strand of NZ_JBLXCX010000002.1, from coordinate 587,378 downwards.
TTGGTTCTATCTCCGTAAAACTGACCTGCCACGGCGTACGGCTGAGATGTGGGATGGGCTCTACGCCTTCCTTCTCAATAAATGGTATTTCGACGAGCTTTATAACTTTGCGCTTGTTCGTCCGGCTTTCTGGCTTGGTCGTGTATTCTGGAAACGCGGCGATGAGCAAACAATCGACGGCTTTGGCCCGAACGGTGTTTCATCCACGGTGGCGCTTGTGGCCGCAAAAGTTCGAAAGCTTCAATCAGGATATGTTTATCACTATGCGTTTGCGATGATTATCGGCCTTGCGCTCGTGGTGACGTGGTTTATGGCCCATGGTGGCGGACACTAAGGGCAGGGGATATTTAAGATGATTTTTCTGGAACATTACCTGCTCTCACTGATGATGCTGGTACCCATGATCGGGGCGGCGTTTGTCCTGATCGTGCGTCATCAAGACAAAGAAATTGAGAAGCGGAACATCCGCTGGGTAACACTGCTCGCTACTCTCTTTACCTTTGCCCTCAGCATTGTGCTCTGGATGGGGTTTGATGGCGCTACCGCCGATTTCCAGTTTGTTGAGAAATACAACTGGGTAGGCGATAGCATCAGCTATCATGTCGGTGTGGACGGCATTTCAATGCTGTTTGTTGTGCTGACGGCCTTTCTGATGCCGATTGTGGTATTGGCGAGCTGGGAATCGATTGAGACCCGCGTGAAGGAATATATGATTGCCTTCCTGCTCCTTGAAACGCTCATGATCGGTGTTTTCTCGGCACTTGATATCTTCCTGTTTTATGTCTTCTTCGAAGGTGGTCTGATCCCGATGTATTTGATCATCGGTGTCTGGGGTGGCCTGAACCGCATCTACGCGAGTTTCAAGTTCTTCCTCTATACGCTTCTCGGCTCGGTTCTGATGCTTGTTGCAGTGTTCTATATGTTCATTGAGACAGGCACGACCGATATTCCGGCCTTGATGAACCATCACTTTGATACGGATATACAGAACCTGTTGTGGCTGGCTTTCTTCGCGTCTTTTGCGGTGAAAATGCCTATGTGGCCTGTTCACACTTGGCTTCCAGACGCGCACGTGCAGGCACCAACTGCGGGTTCCGTAATTCTGGCGGGTGTGCTGCTTAAGATGGGAGGCTACGGCTTCCTGAGATTCAGCCTGCCAATGTTCCCGGATGCAACGCAACATTTTGCGTGGTTGATCTTCGGGCTTTCGATCATCGCTATCATCTACACATCGCTGGTGGCGCTTGTGCAGGAAGACATCAAAAAGCTGATCGCTTACTCGTCTGTTGCGCATATGGGTTTTGTTACCATCGGTATTTTTGTGTTGAATGCGAACGGTATCGAAGGTGCAATCTTCACCATGCTGAGCCACGGTATTGTCTCTGGCGCATTATTCCTTTGTGTTGGTGTGATCTATGACAGGCTGCACACGCGGGAGATTTCCCGCTATGGCGGCCTCTCTGTCAATATGAAGATATACGCGACGATCTTTGTGATCTTCTCCATGGCGTCGGTTGGTTTGCCTGGCACCAGTGGCTTTGTGGGCGAGTTCCTCGTTCTGAACGGTTCATACACCTACAACAGTTGGGTTGCTTTCTTTGCCACTACGGGTGTGGTGCTGGGGGCGGCCTATATGCTGTATCTGGTCCGGCGGCTCGTGTTTGGTGAGCTAGACAAGGACGATGTGAAAGCAATGCCGGATTTGAGCCTGCGTGAGAAAATCATCTTCCTTCCGCTCATCATTGTTGTTTTCTGGATGGGGATCTATCCAAATAGTTTCCTCGATCCGATCCATGCCTCTGTTGAGAACCTGATTGAAACCAAGTTTCCCGTCGTAGCTGCCGAAGTTGTTGCTGAAGAAGCAACAGCGGCTACGTCGCACTAAGGAGTATTTGAGACATGACTGGTGATATGCCAATCCTCCTGCCTGTATTGCCCGAGTTGATTTTGGCGATAGGCGCTATGCTCCTGCTGATGCTTGGTGTTTTTCAGGGCGACAAAAGCTACAGCCAGATGGCTAACCTGTCGGTGGTGTTGTTGATTGTTACTGCTTTTGTGATGTTCACCCAAGTGGGCGGTGACCGCCAACTAACCTTTGGCGGCATGTTTGTAACTGATGCTTTTGCTGTGTTTGCCAAAACCTTGGTTTTTGTGGGTTCTGGCATCGCTATTTTGATGTCGTCCGCCTATCTCAAGCAAATGAATATCGCGAAGTTCGAATATCCGATCCTGATCCTTCTCGCCACACTCGGTATGATGATCATGATTTCCGCCAACAATCTGATGAGCCTTTATGTCGGACTGGAGCTACAGAGCCTGTCACTCTATGTGCTTGCAGCGATGAACCGGGATCGCTCGCGTTCAACGGAAGCGGGCCTTAAGTATTTCGTTCTTGGTGCACTTTCATCGGGCATGCTGCTCTATGGCGTTTCATTGGTTTATGGTTTTGCGGGAACTACAGACTTCGACATTCTCGCAAGCACACTAAAAGCCGCGCATGAGCCACAGATTGGCATAATCGTCGGCATGGTATTCTTGATGGCTGGTTTGGCATTTAAGGTATCAGCTGTGCCGTTCCACATGTGGACACCAGACGTATATGAAGGGTCACCAACACCGGTAACCGCTTTCTTTGCCGCCGCGCCTAAGGTGGCCGCGCTTGCGCTTTTCGTGCGCGTAATGATGACAGGGTTCCCTGCGATGACGGCAGAATGGCAACAGGTCATCGTGTTTATCTCTATCGCCTCCATGCTGATTGGTGCATTGGTTGCGATTGTTCAAACCAACATCAAACGCCTGATGGCCTATAGTTCAATTGGTCACATTGGTTATGCTCTTGTTGGTTTGGCTGCTGGCACGCAGGCGGGTGTTGAGGCGCTGCTCATCTATATCGCGATCTATGTGACCATGACCCTCGGTACTTTTGCTGCTATACTGACCATGCGCAGGTCAGAAGGCATGGTTGAGGATATCGCTGATCTGTCTGGGCTTTCACAAACCAACCTACCTCTCGCCATTGCGATCGCAGTGTTTATGTTCTCGCTGGCCGGGATTCCTTTGCTCGCAGGGTTCTGGGGCAAATGGTATGTATTCTTGGCGGCGGTAGAAGCTGGGCTTATTCCGCTTGCGATCGTCGGTGTGCTTACCAGCGTGATTGGCGCGTTCTATTACCTGCGCATTATCAAGGTCATGTTCTTTGATGAGCCTGCGCCGGCGTTTGAAAGTGGCCATGGCCGCGCTGTTTCAGGTGTGATTGCCATTACCGCAATAGTGAATTCACCGGTTAGCTATTTTGTGCTGATTGGCCCGCTTGTGGCTGCAGCTAGCTGGGCGGCGGGTTCACTCCTGTTCTAGTGATAGCTGAGTTTGAAGATTGGGGAGCCTCGGCGCCGGCTGGTGTCGGGGCTAGTTTTTTGCCAGAATGCGATAGCACGAATGCTGTGGCGTCCAAGCTTGGACAATCGGGTGAAACAGGCCCTTTATGGATAGTCGCGGGCCGTCAGAGCGCGGGCCGTGGCCGTCGGGGTAAGATATGGAAGTCTGAGGGGGGTAATCTATACGCGTCCTTGTTATTCAAACCGGCTATTGAACCATCTGATATGACCGCCATCCCCTTTCTCGTTGCGCTGGCCGTGCGAGATACTTTTTTAGACTTCGGTGCAGATGATGTGCGTTGCAAATGGCCGAATGACGTTCTGATTGGAGGGCACAAGGCAAGCGGCGTTTTGATTGAAAGCAGTGCGAGGAACGCCAAGGAACTAGATTATGTAATAATCGGGATCGGTATAAACCTGATGCATTTCCCGAACGACGCTCAGTTTCGAGCGACAAGTCTAAAGGCTGTAACAGGCAATGTTATAGATGTGAGACATGCATTCCAGGCACTTTCCCATCATTTGTTTGATCGCCTAACAAACTGGAAAACGTCGGAAATCACGCCAATTGCAGAGGAGTGGACCAATAGCGCTTGGGGTTTGGGGCATCGCTGCGTATTGAGAACAGCGACGGATACGTTCGAGGGCACGCCTCTCAGGCTTGCGGGGGATGGTGGTCTTGTTGTCGGTTTGGATAACGGTGAGGAACGCTCCCTGTATGCCGGAGACATCTTCCCTGTAGGTGGAATGGAGTAGAAGTATGCTGTTGACGATTGACGCTGGGAACACCAATACGGTTTTTGCCCTGATTGAAGGTGAGGCCATTGTTGAGCAGTGGCGCATATCAACGGGTGATCAGCGTACGGTTGACGAATATATGGTGTGGGTGAGCCACTTGATGGCGCTTCACGGACGGGACCCAAAGAGTGTTACCGGCGCAATTATTGCAAGCGTGGTGCCGCAGGTCGTTTGGCCGCTTACCCAGCTTTGTAAAAAATACTTTGGCTGTGAACCGCTTATCGTCGGTGCGCCAGGTGTTGAACTTGGTGTTGATATTCGGGTGACGAACCCTGCTGAGGTTGGTGCGGATCGATTGGTAAACGCTGTGGCAGGCCACGAACTATACGGCGGCCCATTGGTGGTGGTTGATTTTGGTACGGCGACAACGTTCGATGTGGTTGGACCAGATGGTGCGTACCTCGGGGGGATTATCTGCCCGGGCATTAACCTTTCACTACACGCCCTTCATCAGGCTGCCGCGAAGCTCCCACGCATTGCGGTCAGTGCGCCATCCAGTGATAGGGTGACAGGAAAATCGACGCTTGAAGCCATGCAGTCGGGCATCTTCTGGGGGTACGTTAGTATGATTGAGGGGCTAGTATTGCGCCTGCGTCGTGAGCATGGCGAAGACATTAAAGTATTGGCGACGGGTGGTCTTGCGCCTGTGTTCGCAAATAAAACTGATGCGATCGGTGAAGTTGTAGGAGACCTAACACTTCAAGGCCTCCGTCTCATTTACGATCGCAACAACTAGGACAGCTTATGCCCTATATGAAACCCGACGATCAGCGCCTGTTGTTTGTGCCCATTGGAGGTTCGGGCGAGATTGGCATGAATCTTAACCTATATGGGCATCGTGGTAAGTGGCTGATGGTGGATTGCGGTATGAGTTTTGCCGACAATCATTTGCCAGGTGTGGATCTGATTTTCCCTGATCCAGAGTTTGTTGAGGATGAGCAGGAAGATCTCATTGGTCTGGTTCTAACGCACGGGCACGAGGACCATATTGGCGCAGTACCCTACTTATGGTCGCGGTTTCAGTGTCCGATATATGCAACACCCTTTACTGCGGCTCTTGTGGAAGACAAGCTTCGGGAAGCTGGGTTATTAGATCAGGTTGAGCTCCACGTTGTTGATGCGCTTGAGGTTATTGAACTCGGACCATTCAGCATCCGTTATGTTCCACTCGCGCATTCGATTGCGGAAGGGCATGGCCTCGCGATTACGACCTCAAAGGGGACGCTCTTTCATACGGGCGACTGGAAGCTGGATGACCGACCGCTTATTGGTCCGGCCTGCCCATCGCCTGTGCTGACGGAACTCGGTGAGAAGGGGGTGCTCGCGCTTATCGGTGATAGCACCAACGTGTTCAACGAGAGCGAATCTGGCTCTGAAGCCGCTGTTCGGGAAAGCCTGAAGGAACTGGTTGCAGGTCTGAAGAATAGGGTAGTGATCACAACCTTCGCTTCCAACGTGGCTCGCTTAGAGACGATAGGAGAAGTCGCAAAGGCTACTGGGCGTAGACTAGTACTTCTTGGCCGATCGATGGAACGTATTGTGAAAGCCGCCAAATCAACTGGTTATTTGACCGATTTCCCTCCGCTCGTGGATGAGGAAGACGCTGACTATTTGCCCAAAGATGAGGTACTCATCGCGTGTACGGGCTGCCAAGGTGAGCCCCGTGCGGCAATTGCCCGCATCGCACGGGACGACCACAAGCATCTACAATTAAGCCCAGATGACAATGTGATTTTCTCGTCAAAGATAATACCTGGAAACGAATTGGTGCTTGGACAATTGTTTAATACGCTCGCTAGCAAGCACATTAATGTAATCACCGAAAAAGATACTTTTGTGCATGTTTCGGGTCACCCTGGACGGGCGGAGTTGAGAAAGATGTATGGCTGGGTCAAACCCCAATGCGTGATCCCGGTGCATGGCGAAGCGCGACACCTTCAACGGCACGCGGCGTTAGCCCGTGAAATTGGCATCAAACATACCATCGTACCCAAAAATGGCGATATCATTCAGATTAGCACCAAAGGCCTCAAGCTAATTGATGAAGTACCTGTTGGGCGATTGGCTTTGGATGGAACAGAGATTGTTTCTGTGGCGGACGAGGCCATTGCAGACAGACGCAGAGCCGCGGTTCAAGGTTTTGTGACGGTTAGCTTGGTATTTGATGACGATGGAGCGTTGGCGGCAGAGCCGCTTCTAGCGATACTGGGGTTACCTCGCGGTGATGACGATGTGTTCTACGACGGAATGTTGGATGCCATTGAGACAGGGATTGAGCGTATGCCTAGTGCGGCGCGGCAATCGGATACCTTGGTTGAAGAAGCAGTGCGTATCGCCACGCGTCGTTTTTGTCGGCGTGAGATAGGGAAGAACCCTGGGGTTGCTAGTCTTATCAACCGGCGAAGTGAACTTGAGTTTCAGTAAAGGAGGTCAAATATGATCGGACGTCTCAACCATGTTGCTATTGTTGTGCCTGATTTGGCGGCAGCAGCGGCAACCTATCAGAACACGCTAGGTGCCAGCGTGACCGACCCTGTTGACCTTCCTGACCACGGCGTGACAACGGTTTTTGTAGAGCTTCCAAATACGAAGATAGAGCTTTTGCATCCATTGGGGGAGGGGTCACCCATCGCAAAGTTTTTGGCCAATAATCCGTCAGGCGGCATGCACCATATATGCTACGAGGTTGATGATATTATTGCTGCGCGGGACAAGCTTAAAGACGAGGGTGCTCGCGTTTTAGGTGACGGGGAGCCTAAAATTGGCGCGCACGGTAAGCCCGTTCTTTTTCTCCACCCTAAGGACTTCTGCGGTACCCTTGTCGAGATTGAGGAAGTTTAAAGACCATGAATATTGCAACAGTCATACTCGTATACGTTATTGCATGGTGGATGGTGTTCTTCTGTATGTTGCCAGTGGGTATCCGTTCCCAAACTGAGGCAAACGCTCACGAGGCGGAGGGTGTTGATCCAGGTGCCCCGGTGAATCCAAATCTAAAAAAGAAGATTCTTATTACGACGTTCGTAGCTCTGGTGCTTACAGTCGCATACTATTTCTTGGCAACATCAGACCTGATTACCTTTAGGGCACCGCGGCCCTAGAATCTAAGTCATCAGCTAAAATTGAAAAAGCAAGGCCGATCAGCCTTGCTTTTCCTAATTAATTAACAGGCAATTTCTCTCGAGCCCGTCATATTATAGCGCAAAGTCCTCCCTGAGCGTGGACCACATAAAACGTGAGCCATTCAGCTCTGCGCAACACCGAAGCTATGGAAACGCAGCAGGCGTGTCATCATTTTAGAGGCGATAAACACAACATCTAGTGTTTGTTTGTGGGTATTGTTGCAGCTGTGCAACAATGAACGCGCAGTGCACCTTTAAATTGCGCTGATGGGTTCAATTATTGCGTGAGCGGCGTGGGAAAATACAAGAAAGCCGTTGCTATTCCGTGCGACCCCCTGCAAAAGAAGCGTAAGTCTGTGGCGTAAGAGACTCCAAAGTCATAGGCACCAAGAATGATCAACAGCATACATGAGTAAGCCATGCGTCTAAGCCGCTATTTTCTACCGACCTTAAAAGAGAACCCTGCTGAAGCGCAGATTGCGTCTCACCGTTTGATGTTACGAGCTGGCATGATCCGCCAAGGTGCGGCTGGTATTTATAGCTGGCTCCCGCTCGGGCTCAAGGTCTTGAAGAAGATTGAGCAGATCGTTCGTGAGGAGCAGGACCGGGCTGGTGCGCAAGAAGTACTCATGCCCACTATTCAATCTGCTGATCTCTGGGTGGAAAGTGGTCGATACGACGACTACGGCAAAGAAATGCTGCGCATTGAGGACCGTCACGGGCGCCAGATGCTGTATGGCCCGACAAACGAAGAGATGATCACCGACATCTTCCGGCGGGAAATCAAGTCCTACCGGGACTTGCCCAAAAACCTTTATCATATTCAATGGAAGTTCCGGGATGAGATTCGCCCACGTTTTGGCGTGATGCGCGGCCGGGAATTCCTGATGAAAGACGCCTATAGCTTTGACCTCACAGAAGAAGATGGTGTCAAATCGTACAACTCTATGTTTGTGGCTTATCTCCGCACCTTCGCGCGGCTGGGGCTCAAAGCAATTCCTATGCGAGCGGATACTGGCCCCATAGGTGGCGACTTGAGCCACGAATTTATTGTGTTGGCAGATACCGGCGAGAGTGAAGTTTTCTTTGATGCGGGCTTTGATACGCTTGACTCTATGATTGAAACAGACGCGGACGCCGACTTGCAGCCGATCGTGGATGAATGGACAAGCATGTATGCCGCAACCGATGAAATTCACGACGTAGCCAACTGCCCAGTGGACCAAGATAAACTTATAACGGGCCGTGGTATCGAAGTTGGGCACATCTTCTTCTTTGGGGAAAAATACTCAAAGCCGCTGAATGCCTCAGTGCAGGGGCCTGACGGAGAAACCGCCAATGTACAAATGGGCTCATACGGCGTAGGTGTCTCGCGACTTGCCGGTGCTATTATTGAGGCATGTCACGACGAAAATGGCATCGTTTGGCCAGAATCAGTGGCGCCTTTCAAGGTTGGCTTGATGAACCTTCGCGTAAAGGATGACGACTGCACGGCCGCATGTGACAAGATGTATGCTGATCTTACAGCTGCCGGGATTGATGTACTATATGATGACCGGGACCAGAGCGCAGGCGCTAAGTTCGCGAACATGGATCTGATTGGCCTTCCTTGGCAGTTAGCTATTGGCCCGCGCGGCCTTAAAAATGGCGTTGTTGAGCTCAAAAACAGGAAAACAGGTGAGCGGGTGGAGCTTTCTCCCGCTGATGCGCTGGCAAAGCTTAGCGCTTAGAAATTCGGGAGACAGCGGTGATAGCACGGGGATTTGAATGGTCTGTGGCCATGCGGTATATGCTTGCCAGAAAGCGTGACCGTGTAATCTCTGTAACCGCTACGCTCTCCGTAACCGCCATTGCTCTTGGTGTTACTGCGCTTATTGTCGTCATGGCGGTAATGAACGGTTTTCGCGCTGAACTCATGGATAAAATCCTTGGTTATCATGGCCATATCTTGATTCAAGGCTATGGGGGTAAGCTTTCAGGTTACGAAGAAATAATGCACGACCTGAAGGATACCCAAGGCATTACCAAGATGATGCCTTTCAGTGAAAACCAAGTCATGGTGACGAACGAAGGTGAAGCCTGGGGCGCGATTGTGCGTGGTCTGCCGGATGAGTTCTTCAGCGTGGAGAAGCTAGGCCTCGTTGGCGTTAAAGAGGGTAAACTGGAAACAGCGGTCAATACTGGCGGTTTGGTCTTGGGCTACCAGTTGGCCAACAGGCTGCGTGTTACCGCAGGCGACCGTGTTACAATTGTAAGCCCCAAATCTGTGCCAACGCCGTTTGGCTCGACACTCCGGTATCTGTCCTACCCAGTTGCCGCCGTTGTTGAGATTGGTGTCTATCAATTTGATGAGAGCTTTATTGGCATGCCACTTGAAGAGGCTCAGCGATTTTTCCGTCTTGAGGGCGCTGTTGCCAATATTGAACTGATGCTGACAGACCCCGAAGCGGTAGACACTGTAGGCCCGGAAATAGCAGACATTGTGGGGGAGCGTGCCTATGTGCGGTCATGGCGTTCCCTTAATCAAAGCCTTGTAGGCGCACTGCAAACCGAACGCGTAATGATGTTCCTGATTGTCGGGCTCATTATTCTAGTGGCGGTGTTCAATATATCTTCCAGCCTTTTCATGCTTGTTAAAGATAAATCACCTGACATTGCGATCTTGCGCACTGTTGGCGCCAGCCAAGCATCCATTCGGCGGATTTTTGTCACTATAGGTCTATTTGTTGGCTCAGCAGGCATTGTTTTCGGAAGTCTCTTTTCTTGGCTAATCATTGCCAACATTGAAACCATCAAGGCGTTTATTGAGCGTGCCTTTGGCTTGAATATGTGGGATCCCTCCGTGAGGTTTATTACAAGCCTTCGCGCGGAAGTGAACTTGACCGAGGCGGGGCTGACTGTGGGGCTGGCGCTTCTTCTCTCTTTTGTGGCTACCATAATCCCGGCGCGTCGCGCGGCGAAAATCGACCCCGTGGAGGTGCTGCGCTATGAGTAAAGCAGTGCTAAAACTAGAAGGGATCGAAAAGGCATTTCGGCAGGGCCACAAAGTGGTAGAGGTGTTGAAGGGTATCGATCTCACCATTCAGGCTGGCGAGCTTGTGGGGCTGGTGGGGGCTTCTGGTTCGGGTAAATCTACCCTGTTGCAGATCGCGGGTCTTTTGGACCCAACGGATAGTGGGGTGGTCACCATTGGGGGTATGAATGCCACGAGCTTGAAAGACGATGCACGTTCGGGCCTTCGCCAGAGCCAACTGGGGTTTGTCTATCAGTTTCATCATCTTCTCCCGGATTTTACTGCGGTTGAGAATGTGGCTATGGCTCTCCGTATCGGCGGTGTTGCCGAAAAAGTAGCAAATGAACAGGCAGCAGAACTCCTTGTCAGAGTGGGTCTTGAAGACCGGCTGGAGCACGCTCCAAGCGAGCTTTCCGGTGGCGAACAACAACGTGTCGCGATTGCCCGCGCGCTGATTGGTAACCCGGTATTGTTGTTGGCTGACGAGCCGACTGGGAATCTGGATGAAAATACCGCAGGACGGGTGTTTAAGCTGTTTTTGGAGCTGGTGCGCGAGAGGGGTTTGTCTGCTTTGATCGCTACCCACGATACGACCCTTGCTGCCAAAATGGACCGCCGCTTGACCCTCCGCGAGGGAACGCTCCACGAAGCTTGAGTAAGTCACGTCCTCGGAGTAGGTTTGATCATACTACTTCGGAGGGGGAATACATGGAAAATTTATCGGACATCAACTGGCTCGCAGTGCTGCTCGGCGGGGTAGTCTATATGGCGGTTGGTAGCATTTGGTATGGGCCTATCGCGGGCAAGGCTTGGATGGCAGAGATGGGAATGACGGAAGAAGAGTTAAAGCAAGCGTCAAATAATCCTGCAAAGGCGATGTTTTTGAGCTTTATAGCTTCTCTCTTTATGAGTTTCGGTTTGGCTGTTGTCTTGTCAATGTCGGGCATGGTGGGAGGCGGTTGGCTCGCAGGCATGAAAGTTGGACTTATGCTTTCGGTATTGATTGTTGGTGGCGGCACCTTCGCGAATTATGCGTTCGAAAGTAAGTCTCTTCGCCATTTTCTGATTCACATGGGGAATATTACGCTCAGCATGATGGCTATCGGCGCCATGATGGGGGCCTGGTCTAACTAGTTTGTTTGGAGTATCTCTCTCATGAGCCACGCTGGCTTCATACATCTTCGTGTTCATACGGCTTATTCGTTGTCTGAAGGTGCCATACACGTCAAAGACCTGGTGAAGCAGTGTGTCGGGCACAAGATGCCCGCTGTCGCGATGACTGACACCGACAATATGTTCGCCGCGCTCGAATTCTCAAGCTACGCGACGGATGCAGGTATTCAAGCGATCATTGGTGTCACGCTTCACGTGCAAAATCCATACAAGGATCATCAGGCAAGAGGTAAGCGGGCTGCAAAGCCCGACCAGCTAGTGCTACTTGCACAATCTGAGGTCGGCTACAAAAACCTGATGAGGATTGTATCGAAAGCACACCTTGAAAGTGATGTGCAGGAAGGCGTGCAGTTTCTGTTCTCGGCTTTCAATGGCCTAACAGATGGTCTTATCTGCCTGACAGGTGGGGTTACAGGGCCGGTCGGTGCCTTGCTGCTTGAAGGAAATAGAGATGCGGCCGAAAAGTGCCTTCTTGACCTGAAGGCATTATTTGGTGACCGATTATATGTCGAAATCGCTCGGCATGGCATTAAGCAAGAGGAAATCACGGAAGAGGATTTCCTGGATTTTGCTTATGCCCACAACCTGCCCATCGTCGCCACCAACCAGCCCTTTTTTGTGGGGCCGGACATGTATGAACCCCATGATGCGCTTCTGTGTATGGCGGAAAGTACATATGTCGCCGTACAAGACCGACGAAAATTAAATCCCGAATTCAGGTTCAAAAGCGCAGAAGAGATGAAAAATCTCTTTAAAGATATTCCTGAAGCTATTGAAAATACTGTCAATATAGCGCTGCGTTGTGCGTATAAGGTGGATAAAATTGATCCACTTCTACCTAACTTCACAAGCGGTATGGACGTGTCCGAGGCTGATATGCTTCGGGACGAATCTGTCAAAGGCTTGCGTGAGCGCTTGGATTTCAAAGCGCGGGAAGAGGGGCTTGTTGCAGGACAAGATCAGGAGTGGGAGAAGGAATACTGGGAGCGGCTTGATTATGAGCTCGGAATCATCAATCAGATGGGTTTCCCGGGGTACTTTCTGATCGTTGCTGACTTTATCCAGTGGGCAAAAGACAATGACATTCCTGTGGGACCTGGGCGTGGTTCTGGTGCCGGCTCGGTGGTGGCATGGGTTCTCAAAATTACCGACCTCGATCCTCTGCGGTTCTCCTTGCTTTTTGAGCGTTTCCTCAATCCTGAACGGGTATCAATGCCCGACTTTGACGTGGATTTCTGCCAAGACAAACGCGAGCGCGTGATCAGGTACGTGCAGGACAAATACGGATATGACCGTGTAGCCCAGATCATCACCTTTGGTAAACTGCAGGCCCGTGCCGTCGTGAAGGCATGCGGCAGGGTAATGCAGCAGCCTCACGGCCAAACCGACCGTCTGTCAAAGATGATCCCGAATGACCCTGGAAGTGCGATGACCCTTAAAGAGGCCATCGATAGCGAGCCGAGGTTACAGAATGAAATCAATAGTGATGAGCTTACGCGCCGCGTGATGGAACGCGCTCTAAAGCTTGAGGGGTTTTATGCCCACTCGTCAACGCACGCGGCGGGTGTGGTTATCGGAGACAGGCCGTTAGACCAATTAGTGCCTCTCTACCGTGACCCAAAATCTGATATGCCTGTTACCCAGTTCAATATGAAATGGGTGGAACTTGCGGGCCTTGTGAAGTTCGACTTCCTCGGCCTTAAGACGCTGACCGTGCTCGATCGGGCAGTTGACTATATCAAAGAGCGAGGCATTGATATCGATCTTGCCGCAGTTCCCTTGGATGACGGCCCTTCCTATAAACTTTTGGCGGCGGGTGATGCTGCCGGGGTGTTTCAGCTGGAGAGTACCGGCATGCGGTCTGTTCTGAAGGGGCTGCGACCAGATAAATTTGAAGATATCATCGCTATTGTGGCGCTTTATCGGCCTGGCCCGATGGATAACATTCCAACGTATGTGAACCGGAAACATGGCCGCGAGCAGGTGGAGTATCCCCACCCAATTCTGGAGGATATTCTGTCGGAAACATATGGCGTGATCATCTACCAGGAACAGGTGATGCAGATCGCGCAGGTTATGTCCGGCTATAGCCTTGGCGAGGCCGATATTCTCCGCCGTGCTATGGGTAAAAAGATTCAGGCCGAGATGGATAAGCAGCGTGGCCGCTTTTGTGATGGTGCTGTGGAGCGTGGTATCGATGCGGAAAAAGCGAGTTATATCTTCGATCTCGTTACCAAGTTCGCGAGCTATGGTTTCAACAAATCCCATGCGGCTGCGTATGCCCTTGTTGCCTACCATACGGCTTTCCTGAAGGCGAACTACCCTGTTGAGTTTATGGCGGCGATTATGACGCTTGATATGGGCAACACGGATAAACTGGCTGCATTCAAGCAAGAATTGCAGCGGGCAGAGATTCCGCTTCTTCTACCCAACATCAACCGCTCGGATGTTGCTTTTGTGGTTGAAAAGGTGAGCGAGCCGTATTGTGACGAAGGAGACCCCAGATTTAACCAAGGGGTACGTTATGCACTCGGCGCTATTAAAGGTGTTGGCGAAAAGGCGATGGAAGCCATCGTGGCGGAACGTAAAGCCAATGGTGACTTTAAGGATATTTTTGATTTTGCCGAGCGAGTTGATCCAAAGCTGCTGAATAAGCGCCAGATGGAGAGATTGGCGGCGGCTGGTGCTTTTGATTGTTTGTTAGATAACAGGGCGCAGGCCTATGCAGCAGCTGACATTGTCATGCGGCTCGCACAGATGCAGGCCAAGGAGCGGGAGAGCGATCAGGTCAGTCTTTTTGGTGGTGAGATGGCCAAGGCTGTTGATCGCCCAAGCTTGCCAACGATCAGAGCATGGACAGACACAGAACAGCTTGAGAACGAAAAGAGTGCCGTTGGTTTCTATATCTCGGCGCACCCACTTGATGCCTATGAAACTATTCTTGAACGGGAACGTATTATCCCGGCCCGCGAAGTTTATCATGATCCGGGTCTCGTGGGACAGACAGTAAGAATGGCTGGTGCGATAGCAGGTTACAGGGAAGGGAATACCAAGCGTGGTAGCAGGTTTGGACGCTTGACCCTGTCTGATCGCTCGGATGCATTCGAGATCATGGCATTTGAAGACGACCTTGATGGTATTCGGACGTTGGTGGAGGAGGGGGCACCGGTTGTTGTGTCGGTTCAGATCAGGAAGCGGGACGATGATGACACTGTAGGACTTTCGTGCCGAGGAATTGAAAGTCTTGAAACCGTCGCTTCGCAGTCCAGTAAAGGACTGTTTATTGAAATTGAAGAGAGCAAGGCGTTTGTCTCAATCAAGTCGACACTAGACCGTAAGTCAGGCGGCAAAGGCAAGGTCACGATAAGAGTTCCTGTATCGAATAGTAGCCGGTTTGCCGAGTTTCGCCTGAGTGGAAGATACAAAATTACACCTGAACTGAAGCAGGCGGTTGCAGCTGAGATTGGCGTGCTTTCGGTTGAGGAGGTGTGATGGCTGACAGATACGGAAAAGTTGCCAAAGCACTGCCCGCCTCATCGATACTCTTGATCAGGGACGGCATGGGCGGCGTTGAAGTTCTGATGATCGAACGCGCAAAAACCATGAAGTTCGCGCCCGGTGCTTTTGTTTTCCCTGGTGGGAAGGTTGATGCGACCGATCAGCAGAACTGGCGCTGGCAGGGAATTACTACAGGCCGGGGTGTATACAGGGATTTCAGTTTCAGGGTAGCCGCCTTGAGGGAGTTATATGAGGAAGCGGGTGTGTTGCAAATAGATCGCCCGCGCAGGAATACATTGTTTGGCGGACTGCCATTTGCCGATCTGGTGCGATATTCAGGTGGCAAACTTGATATCGCAAACATGGTGCCCTTCGCACATTGGGTAACGCCTGAACCCATGCCGAGGCGTTTCGACACTCATTTCTACCTCGCCGAACATAACGGCCAGGTAGCGCAGCACGACGGCAATGAAGCTGTTTCCTTGAAGTGGGTTAACCCACGAAAAGTGTTAAGCGATTGGGAAGAAAACAAAGTGCCGTTGATGTTTCCAACCCGTTTGAACTTGATGAAACTGGCGCGCTCAAGCACTGCTGCGGGTGCAATCCAACAAGCAAGGCGCGCTCCTGTCGTGCGCACCCTGCCGGTCGTTAATATGAGCGCTGCAGGTGTTAAGTTGGAGATTGATAGGGCTACCGGGTACGCGGTTACCTCCGCTACCGAGAAAGAATTGGCTGTGGAAGCCGGTGGAGTGCAAAAAAAGCCTTGATATTCCTTAAAAACGCGCCTATACGAGCCGCGACTTCACACGTGGGGTAGGCTACTTGCTGTGTTGGCAGGGCGCCATCCGGTGTCATAACTCAAATTCATGAGTTGCGGCGCACGCTCCACGGAGGCTTAACCGGAAAAGGAGTAGTATTATGGCAATGCCGCAAGTCGATATGCGTGCGCTTCTTGAAGCAGGCGTGCACTTTGGTCACCAAACCCACCGTTGGAACCCGAAAATGGCGCCGTTTATCTTCGGCGAACGTAACGGCGTTCATATCGTAGACCTTTCACAAACAGTTCCTTACATGACTCGCGCGCTTCAAGCTGTGCGTGACGTAGTTGCTGGTGGTGGTCGCGTCCTCTTCGTGGGTACGAAGCGTCAGGCTTCTCCAATCATTGCAGAAGCAGCGAAACGTTGTGGTCAGTACTATGTTAACCACCGTTGGCTCGGCGGCATGATGACAAACTGGCAGACCATCAGCCAGTCCATCAAGCGCCTGAAGCAGCTTGATGAGCAGCTCAACCAAGAGCACACCGGCCTGACCAAGAAAGAAACTTTGCAGCTGACACGCCAGCGTGACAAGCTCGAGCTTTCTCTTGGCGGTATTCAGGACATGGGCGGTCTTCCAGACATTCTCGTGATAGTAGACGTGATTGGTGACGACCTCGCTATCGCGGAAGCTAATCGTCTTGGTATCCCTGTAGTTGGCGTGATCGACACCAACTGTAAGCCAGACGGTATTGATTACCCGATCCCAGGCAACGATGACGCGACCCGTGCGATCCGCCTGTATTGTGATCTCGTTGCTGAAGCAGCGCTTGACGGTATTCAGGCTGAACTGACAGCACAAGGCGTTGACCTTGGCGCCTCCGAAGCACCAGTTGAGGAAGCTGTTGTTGCTGAGGAATCGGCTCCTGCAGAAGAAGCAGCTGAAGCTGCAACCGCAGAGTAACATTTCTCATTTAATGCTCCCGGTAAGCCGTGCGCCTGCCGGGGGCACCTTGTTATCTACACTTAGGCTCATATCTGGGCTGTAAGGGGAATACCAATGGCACAAATTACCGCCGCTCTCGTTAAAGAACTGCGCGAACAATCTGGCGCAGGCATGATGGACTGTAAAAAAGCACTGGCAGAAAATGACGGTGACCTTGAAGCTGCTGTTGATTGGCTGCGTACCAAAGGCCTTGCCGCTGCTGCAAAGAAATCTGGCCGTGTGGCCGCTGAAGGCCTCGTTGCCGTTAAAGCTGCTGGCACTAAAGCTGCCGTGATAGAAATCAACTCTGAAACGGACTTCGTTGCTCGCAATGAGAAGTTCCAGCAGTTTGTTGGTGATCTTGCTGGTGTTGCGCTGGAAGTGGGTACAGATGTTGAGGCGATCAAAACGGCTGCATATCCTGGCAAAAGCAAGCCAGTTGGCGAAGTTCTGACAGACAATATCGCGACAATTGGCGAGAATATGAACATCCGTCGTGCGGTTATTCTCGAAGTTGAAAATGGCCTCGTGGCTACTTACGTTCACAACGCTGTTGCTGACAACATGGGCAAGATCGCTGTTCTCGTAGCTCTGAAATCAGATGCGTCTGAAGAAGTTCTCGCCGGCCTCGGCAAACAGCTCGCTATGCATGTGGCTGCCGCAAACCCAGCATCGCTCTCGGAAGCTGACCTCGATCCTGAGCTTGTTGAGCGTGAAAAGCAGGTTCAGATCGAAAAAGCTAAAGAATCTGGCAAGCCAATGGAAATCATCGAAAAGATGATTGTTGGCCGTATGCGTAAATATTACGAGGAAGTTGTTCTCCTGAACCAAGTGTTCGTAATGGATGGTGAGAGCAAAGTATCTGACGTAATCGCGAAAGCCGCAAAAGATGCCGGCACTGCAATCGAGCTTACGGCTTACGCGCGTGTTGAGATGGGCGAAGGTCTTGAGAAAAAAGAAGACGACTTCGCTGCAGAAGTTGCCGCTGCCGCTGGCGTTTAAGCCATCATAGCGTGAGTGAATTAAAGCCCAGGAGGTTTCTCCTGGGCTTTTTTATGAGCAAATGTCGATTTGGGCAATTTCTGCTTAAGTCTCGGAAAAAATTTAGATAAAACTACGGTAGCCTTTGTAAGGCCTAGCAGATAAGCTGCGGCGGGCGGCAATGGCACAGGGGAGAATGCAGGCGATGTCCAGTGGGCCTAAATATAAGCGTGTGCTTCTGAAATTGTCAGGCGAAGCATTGATGGGAGGTGGGAGTTACGGTATCGATCCGGAAACCGCCGCCCGAGTGTCCCGAGAGATAAAACAAGCGCGCGAGATTGGCACTGAGGTTTGTGTTGTTGTCGGTGGTGGGAATATCTTCCGGGGGCTAAAGGGTGCCGCTGAAGGGCTCGACCGATCTACCGCTGACTATATGGGTATGCTGGCCACAGTTATGAACGCGTTGGCACTTCAAAATGCGCTTGAAAAGGTCGGTGTTGATACGAGGGTACTTTCCGCCATTCCCATGGCGAGTGTTAGTGAACCCTACATTCGTCGTCGTGCTATTAGGCACCTGGAGAAGGGGCGTGTCGTTATATTCGCTGCTGGTACTGGAAACCCATTCTTCACTACCGATACAGCGGCAGCCTTGAGGGCTGCGGAGATGAACTGTAACGCTCTTCTGAAGGGTACGCAGGTGGACGGGGTCTATAACGCTGACCCCAAAAAAGATCGATCTGCGGTTCGCTATGAAAGCTTGAGCTATATGGATGTATTGACCCAGGACCTGAAGGTTATGGACGCGTCTGCCATCTCGCTTAGCCGCGAAAATAATATTCCGATCGTTGTCTTTTCCATCCACGCCCAGAACGCGCTTGTCGATGTTCTGCAAGGGAAAGGCATCTGTACCACTGTAGGTGAGGAGCAATAATATGAGTGATGACGATTTAGACTTAAGTGACATCGAACGCCGCATGAAGGGCGCAGTTGATGCGCTAAAGCATGAATTTGCTGGCCTGCGGTCGGGGCGTGCAACCACAAGTATGTTGGATCCTGTGACGGTCGACGTATATGGCTCAAACATGCCTTTGAACCAAGTCGGTACAGTCTCGGTTCCAGAGCCTCGCATGTTGAGCGTTCAGGTCTGGGATAAGGCCAACGCATCAGCAGTTGAAAAAGCTATCCGTAACGCAGGGCTTGGTCTCAATCCTATGCTCGACGGGCAGTTGGTTCGTATTCCTATTCCGGAGTTGAACGAAGAACGTCGGGCTGAGCTTGCAAAAGTGGCTGGGAAATATGCGGAACAGGCACGTATTGCGGTGCGTAACGTACGCCGTGATGGCATGGACCAACTGAAACGCATGGAAAAAGATAAAACGATCAGCGAAGACGATCATAAGATGTACGCAGACGAGGTGCAGGACCTGACGAACAAATTTGTTGGGGTGATAGACGAACAGCTGCAAAGCAAAGAAAAAGAAATCATGCAGGTTTAATATGGCTGCTAGTGCACATCAATGTGCTGAAGATACTTCCGGAGTCTCGTCTCTTTCTCACGTAGCCATTATTATGGATGGCAACGGCAGGTGGGCGACGAAAAACGGTAAATCACGTTCTTCGGGGCACAAAAAAGGTGCCGAAGCGGTTCGAGAAGCCATCGAGGGTGCACTTGATTGTGGCGTTAAGGTGCTGACCTTGTATGCTTTTTCGAGTGAAAACTGGAATAGGCCGACCGAAGAGGTGACAGACCTGATGGCGCTTCTGAAGCTGTATCTGCAGCGAGAAGTGAAGACTGTTCACAAACAAGGTGTACGGCTGCGAGTAATTGGTCGGCGTGACCGTTTGTCGGCTGATATTGTCAAGATGATTGAGAAGGCCGAAAAGAAAACCGTAGCCAACGCGCGCATGACCCTTGTTATTGCTCTCAGCTACGGAAGCCGTGACGAAATAATTGAGGCGGCAAAGGCATTTGCGAACGAGGTGGCTGAAGGCAGGGCGGATCCTAACCAGTTGAATGAGGCAAGATTCTCGAATGGTTTGTGGACCAGCGATATTCCAGACCCAGATTTGATCATTCGCACAAGCGGCGAACAGCGGTTATCCAACTTCCTGTTGTGGCAAGCTGCATATGCCGAGTTCTTGTTTCTTGATTTACTTTGGCCCGATTTCACCAAAGCTGATTTTGCCGCCGCAGTTGACAACTACCTTGGTAGGAACAGGCGCTTTGGCGCTCGGCCATGATAGGACAATAGATGCCCCTTGGCCTTTCAGATAATCTTTTTCAACGCATAGTGTCCGCACTTCTCTTGCTGCCGCCCGTTCTATGGGTCACCTATGAGGGTGGCGTTTGGTTCTCAGGCCTGTTGGCTTTGGGGGGTGTGCTTATGATACTGGAGTGGTGCCAACTGACGGACAGGCGTGGGGCGATTGAGAAAGTTGCCGGGACAGCCTTGATCGTGTCCCTGATCCTTCTGCTTGAAGATGGCACTATGGAGATTAGGTTCTGGCATGTGCTGACAGCCTTGGGCGTGCTCGCTTTCCTTGGTGTCTTGCTCGTTCGTGCAGGCATTGCGGTCGGTTGGTGGCTTACAGGGGTCGCATATGTCGCGTTGCCCATCTCTTCGCTATGGTTTTTAAGGAACGATAATGGCCTTTTGGTTCTTTGGGTGTTTCTGATTACATGGGCAACGGATGTTGGTGGTTATTTTGCTGGTAAAGGTATTGGCGGACCAAAGCTCGCTCCTAAAATCAGCCCAAAGAAAACATGGGCAGGACTTTGGGGTGGGGTTGTGCTCAGCGGGTTGGTCTCGGTCATCATGCACCAAATCGCGCCCTTTACGGCAGCTACACTCATTGTGGTTCTTCTATCAGGCGTACTAGCGATTTGGGCCCAAGTGGGGGACCTCCTCGAAAGTGCGGTAAAGCGGCACTTCAATGTTAAGGACTCAGGAGGCTTGATTCCTGGGCATGGCGGTTTGCTCGACCGAGTTGATGGCCTAGTATTCGTTGCGCCAGCAGTCGCGAGTATTGTTCTGCTGTCGTACTATTTGGGTTTTGAGTTTTAGCGATGAGTGTTAATCCTATAAAGCGCATATCGGTGCTTGGTGCTACTGGGTCTGTCGGCCTTAGCACTTTAGATTTGGTTCGAAGAAATTCTCATAAATTCAAGGTGGTATCTCTTACTGCTTACAGTAAAGTTGAAGATTTGTCTGCGCTCGCTATAGAGTTTAATGCCGAGCTGGCTGTAATTGGTGACGAAAAAAAATTAGATGCTTTGAAAGAGCAGCTTGCCGGTACGGGGATTGAGGTCGCGGCGGGTGAAGTAGGGTTGATTGAGGCGGCAGAACGCGAAGCTGAGATTGTTATGGCCGCGATCGTTGGGGCTGCCGGGTTAAGACCAACCATGGCGGCCGTGCGGCGGGGTGCGACGGTGGCTCTTGCCAATAAAGAATGCTTGGTGTGTGCGGGTGATCTGCTGATGGAAGAGGTGAGGGTGCACGGAGCCACGCTTCTCCCTGTCGATTCAGAGCACAATGCCATCTACCAGGTTTTCGAAGTGGAGCGCGCGAACAGCGTTGAGCGCGTCATACTGACAGCGTCAGGTGGCCCCTTCCGTGGGCGGTCATATGAAAGCCTGAAAGCAGTGACACCAGCCGAGGCTATCGCTCATCCCAATTGGGACATGGGCGCTAAAATATCCGTTGATTCTGCCACCATGATGAATAAAGGTCTAGAAATCATTGAGGCTTACCATCTTTTCCCAATCAAGAAGTCACAAATAGAGGTGGTGGTCCATCCCCAGTCAGTTGTTCATTCGATGGTAGAGTATTCTGATGGGAGCGTTCTTGCTCAGCTCGGTTCACCCGACATGAGAACGCCGATAGCATACAGCCTCGCGTGGCCTGAGCGTATGGAAGCACCAGTAAAGCGCTTGTCGCTTTCGGAGATTGGTGCGTTGACTTTTGAGGAGGTTGACCTTGAGGCCTTTCGGTGCCTGGCACTTGCTCGTGAAGCATTGGAAGCAGGCGGTGCGGCACCTGCCATTTTAAACGCGGCCAATGAAGTTGCTGTGGCAGCTTTTTTGTCGGAAAAGCTGCGTTTTATTGATATTCCATCTGTGGTAAGTGACACTTTAGCGCTCTGCGACATTAAAGCGCCACAATCGCTTTCGAATGTATTTGAAATAGATAAGGTTGCCCGAGAGGCTGCCCAAAACCAACTAGCGTTGCGTGCGATATAAAATGATGGCGCTTCTGGTGTATAGAGCCTGATGGAAACGTTGAGATAGAAACCGAGGATAGAGATGGAAACCGAGGGCCCAGGGCTTCTGTTCACGATAGCTGCATTCATTGGTGGTTTTAGCATTTTGGTGTTCATTCACGAATGGGGACACTATGCGGTAGCTCGTTTGTTCGGCGTAAAAGTGGATACGTTTTCTATCGGTATGGGCCGGGAGTTGATTGGCCGGACAGATAAGAATGGAACACGCTGGAAAATTAGCATTCTGCCGCTTGGTGGCTATGTGAAGTTCTTCGGCGATGCTTCTGCAGCCAGCAACCCAGGTGATGTTCCGGAGGACATGAGTTCGGAGGACAGGGAAGTTTGCTATCACTTTAAGCCGTTGTGGCAGCGGGCTCTTATCGTTTTTGCCGGCCCAGCGATCAATTTGATCGCAGCAGCTCTCGTATTCGCCGCTTTCTTCTATTCATACGGTATAGGGGTGTCTGATCCGATTATTGAAGCTGTCGCTGAAGAGTCGGCCGCATTTGAAGCTGGTCTGCAACCGGGCGATCGCATCCTCAGCATCAATGGCGAGGAAGTTGAACGCTTCTCTGACGTTGGCGCAGTGGTTCGTCTGTATCCTGGTGGCGATGTCACCATGTTGTTGGAGCGTAACGGAGAGCAGATTACCAAGGTCGTGACACTCGGTATTGCTTATATGGAGGACCGATTTGGTAATCGGTATCCATATGGTCGTCTTGGTATAAGCTCTCCTCAAGTTGAGCGCAT
The DNA here is from genome assembly GCF_048264555.1 of Kordiimonas sp. GTDB lineage: Bacteria > Pseudomonadota > Alphaproteobacteria > Sphingomonadales > Kordiimonadaceae > Kordiimonas. The sequence goes on along the minus strand of NZ_JBLXCX010000002.1, from coordinate 564,669 downwards.
TGAGCTTGGCCTGATAGGGGCACTTGCTGAAGGCGGCAGGCAAACGGTAGCCATGACCGATACGATCTTTACCACCCTTGGTCAGATGATCATGGGCTTAAGGTCAGTGCGGGAACTGGGTGGACCGGCGCGAATTGCGAATATGGTTGGTGAAGCAGCTCATATCAGTGTGCAGAACTTTATCTGGCTATTGGCGCTTCTGTCGTTGAATTTGGGAATACTGAATCTATTGCCTATCCCGGTGTTAGATGGCGGCCATTTGCTCTATTACGGGCTCGAGGCAATCAAGGGTTCACCGCTTAGCAAGAAGGCTCAGGAAGCCGGATTTGTGGCGGGTTTTGCCCTAATGCTGATTTTTATGCTTCTTGTAACACTGAATGACTTGCAATCCATGGCACTCTAGGCCAATTTCACCGCCAAAGTTGCCGAAAAAATAAGAATGGGCTGAAAAGTTGCGTTTAAATAAACTGAGTTTGACGTGGCGCTTTATTCTAGCGCTCACCATCGGGGGGATATCGTTTACTGGGTCAGTGTCGGCTCAGCAACAAACGGCCCAGCAGGTACCAATCATCCGCCAGATTAGCGTGGTCGGCAACGAACGCGTTGAGCCTGAGACTATCGCGTCATATCTTTCTGTGGCACCAGGTGAGCCATTTGATCCTGTGAAACTCGATGAAAGCCTGAAAGCTCTCTTCGCAACGGGTCTTTTCTCTGACGTTGAACTCTCCGAAGTGCAAGGCGCGCTTCTGGTGCGCGTAGTTGAAAACCCCATTATCAACCGTATTGTATTCGAAGGAAATAAACGTCTGGATAGGGAAGAGCTTCTGGAAGAAGTTCGTCTTCGTCCCCGGATGGTTTTCACCCGCGCGAAGGTGCGCTCTGACGTGCAGCGTATGCTCGAACTCTACCGCCGCTCTGGCCGCTTTGCCGCGATCATCGAGCCCAAGGTGGTACAGCTTGAACAGAACCGGGTCGACCTCTTGTTTGAGGTTCAGGAAGGCCCGAAAACAAAAGTCAGCAGCATCAAATTTATCGGGAACAAGAAGTTCAGTGACGGTGACCTGCGTGATGTGCTCGCAACGAAGCAAGCACGTTGGTGGAAGCTCTTCACCTCCAATGACACATTCGACCCTGATCGCCTCGCCTATGATCAGCAGGTCTTGCGGCAGCACTACCTGAATGAGGGGTACGCGGATTTCCGTACAGTTTCTGCTGTGTCAGAGCTTACGCCTGACCGGAAAGACTTCTTTATCACCTTTACGGTAGATGAAGGCGAGATCTATAACTTCGGGAAAATTGACGTTGAGAGCGAAATTCGTGACGTCAATGTCAATTTGTTCCGAGCGTTCCTGCTGATGCGGGAAGGTGACACCTATAACGCGGAAGCTATCGAGAAAACAATCGAAGCGCTCTCAAACGCGGCGGGCTTGTTGGGCTATGCCTTCGTTGACGTTCGCCCACAGATCAACCGGAATCGTGAAGAGCGCACAATCGATATCAACTTCCGGGTGCTTGACGCACCGCGTGTGTATGTCGAACGCGTTAACATCACTGGCAACGTGCGTACACTCGACCGGGTTATCCGGCGTGAGTTCCGTTTGCAGGAAGGCGATGCCTTTAACTCCGCGCTCGTTACGCGGTCTGAAAACCGTCTCAACCGTTTGAACTTCTTCCGCGAAGTGGAAGTTGAGCAGGTTCAGGGCAGCCAACCGGATCGTATGGTGCTTGAGGTTAATGTTGAAGAACAGGCGACAGGTGAACTTAACCTCGGCGCTGGTTTCTCAAGCCTTGAGAATTTCATCTTCGACTTCTCCATCCGCGAGAGAAATCTAATGGGTAAGGGGCAGGACCTTCGACTTGGCCTGCGCCTGTCTGGTACGCGGCAAGAGATCGACCTCGGCTTTACCGAGCCTTATTTCATGGGACGGAATGTTGCGGCTGGTTTTGATATCTTTGCTCGCAAGATTGACAGCAGCAGCTACGGTTCGTACTTCGATACCAAGTCTATCGGTTTCTCGCTCCGTGCAGGTATGGCAATTAACGAGTTCTGGACACTGTCCACTCGTTATACGCTTAGGCAGGATGACGTGTCGCTGCTCGATAACTATTTGAACGCGGTGTATGACACCTACTTTAACGCACGGACTACAAACGGCATTACCGATCAGGTTGAGTTTGATCGGCGCGTTAGTCGCTTCGATAGCAATAATGACGGTGTAGTTGATCTCAATGACTTTGATGCAGACGGCAATGGTACCATCAGTCAGGAAGAGAAGCAGGTCGCACTGAGCCGCGGTGTTCAGGACTCTATCGGTAAACGCTATCAGTCGATTGTTGGCTACACCGTAGGTTTCGATACTCGCAATAGCATCATTCGACCAACACGCGGACATAACTTCTTCTTTAGCCAAGACTTTGCTGGCCTTGGGGGCGATGTAAGATATCTGCGCTCGACGGTTACGACCGACAACTATTGGACACCATGGGAAGGCTGGACTTTCCGTCTTGGTGGTGAAGCTGGTATTATCCACGGGCTGGGCCAGGATGTGCGCCTATCTGACAAGTTCTTCATTGGTGGCCCCCGTATCCGCGGGTTTGATACCGCAGGTATGGGCCCGAGGGACTTCGGTAATAACCAAGCGATTGGTGGTACCGCTTACTACATTGGCCGGGGTGAACTATTCTTCCCGCTCGGTGATGCGGCACTCGAAAGCGGGATTAATGCATCGGCGTTTGTTGACGTTGGTTCACTGTTCCGTGCTCAGGAGGACGCGCTGCAGGCATGTACCTTCAGCCGTTCAGAGTATGACGCTGCGGTACTTGATAACGACTTCTCGGGGCTGAACCTGAACTGTATGTCAGGGAACAGCGCCAAGCCACGCCTGTCGGTTGGTATTGGCTTCTCCTGGCAGTCACCGTTTGGCCCGTTCCGGATCGACCTTTCCAAACAGCTGCGTAAACAGCTGGGTGACCGGACGCAAACGCTGCAGTTCAATGTCGGCACGACATTCTAAAAAAGATCATAGGGAATATAAAATGGGTACGTTCTTCAAAACACTTAAACTTGGCATGGTTGCTGTCGCTGCATTGGTGGGGATCAGTGCGGCTTCAACAGCGCAAGTGCTTACTGTCGATGACGAGCGCGTTGAGCGTGAGGCTGCGGCTTATAAAGATTTCAATCTGCAGACCAATGAGCTGCGTCAGAGCATTCTCCAGCGTCGGCAAATGGTAACGCGCGGCGGTGCTATTGAGCAGCAACTCGCGGACCTTGAGAAGCGTAAGGCTATTATCGGCAACGACAAATACGAGGAAGAAAAGAAGAAGCTGGAGCAGACATACGTGCGCTTCCAGCAAGAACTTGCTCAGCTCGAGTATGTCTTTGACCAGCTACGTCAAGAAGCAATGGTGCAGGTTGAGCGTGCGCGTCAGCCTGTAATCCGCAGCCTTCTCGCTGAGCGCAATGCGCAGGTGATCATGATGAAGCGCCTTCTTCTTGGTTCCGCGGCTGGTATCGATGTTACGACACAATTTATTGAGAAGCTTGACGCTGAGTTGCCAAATGTGACGCTTAATCTGCCAAAAGCAGGCGATGCCCCTGCTGCTGAGCAGCCTGCACAGCAATAGCTTGAACTAGGCTGTCAATAATGACATTCGATATCGAAAAAATCATGGAACTGATACCGCACCGGTATCCGTTCCTGCTTGTGGATAAAGTTGTTGATATCGTGCCGGGCGAAAGCGGTACAGGGATCAAGAATGTCACAATGAATGAACCGTTCTTTCCTGGGCATTTCCCACAGAAGCCAGTCATGCCGGGGGTTTTGATCCTTGAGGCTATGGCACAAACGGCAGGTGCCCTTGCGATTGACTTCCTTGGGGATGATGCAAAAGGCAAAGTGGTCTATTTCATGGCAATTGATGGTGCTAAATTTAGGAAGCCAGTTATGCCGGGTGATCGTTTGGAAATGAAACTTGAGAAAGTTCGCGGCCGTGGCGCCGTTTGGAAGTTTGACGCCAAAGCCTATGTAGACAGTGAGTTGGTAACTGAAGCAACCTTGACGGCAATGTTGGGCGGAAATTAACCCAATCGCATTTCAATGTAGATAGAAGGCGGTCGTTTGGGCCGCCTTTTTTATTGGACGCTAAAGTTGCTGTATGCCGAATGCTTAGCAATGCCAATTTGAAGTTAGCATATATTGCGTTATCTTTTACTAAAGATGCAGCTCAGATAGAAAGCTGTTCGGCGAGCGAGGTCGGCATATGTATAAGTTTCCCGTCAATGATCTTAACCGGATATATGCCGGTTTTAACGATGATTTTCAAAACAAGACCACACCCTATGACTTCTTCAAGGTTGGTGAAGCCGCGTCAGCAAACGGTGTGCGATTGGAACTGAACGACCGGGTAGCCTCAGGATACTGGGAGCTTTTTCGCCCGGATAGTGGCATTCTTATCTGCGTGGCAGACGGGTTATATCACCGTGCCTATCATGAGACGATTACGCCAAAACAGGATGTGATCACGGTGCGGTTTGTGCTGTCGGGTAAGATGTCCGTGCGTCTCGCGGGTAAGAGAAGCATCGATATTCCACAATGCAGCGCTTCTGTTCTGCACATAAAACAATCCAAAGACTTTGACCTAACAATCGACAGCAACAGTCACCTTTGTTCGGTTAGCTTTCACCTTGAGCCGGCAATCCTTCGAGACAGGTTCCATCTGGATGGCGATCGTTTGCCTCCGCTTCTACGTGACTTGGTGTTTGGGCCCGGAGGAACACGCCCCCCGTATAACTTCCCCATGTCGGCGCACACAATAAATGTCGTGCATGATGTCCTGAAAATGCGGTTTGAAGGCGGGCGACGCAGCGCTTACGTGCAAGCCAAGATGGTTGAGCTGTTGTGCAGGCTTTTCCAAGAAGTTGAGGATGAATACCTTGGTAATCGCCCGACGCTGACTGGGCCGAAGCAAAGTGTGCGAAAAAAGGTGCACCGGGCACACCAAATCCTCATTGCGAATTATATGAAACCGCCATCCATAGCGACCCTAGCAAGGGAGGTTGGCCTAAACCGCAGCACATTGAGTGCGGAATTTAAAAAGGTTTTTGGAATCAGCATCTTTGCCTTCTCTCAGGATTATCGTCTTGATAAAGCGCGAGAGCTTTTAAGTAATCGGGACCTCTCCGTGCAGGAAGTTGCAGAGATTGTAGGTTACGATTATGCAGCGAACTTCACCGCTGCGTTTAAGCGCAAGTACGGCCTTTTGCCGAAAGACATCCGTGTTTCGCCTGAAGCGGCTATCCTTCAGTAGCCCAACCTTGGCTGGTAATTTCTGCTTATGCGGAATTGACGATCTCAATGTTATTTTGGATGACCGCATAATTCCTTGTCAGAAAATTTCAATATCATCCGGGAAGCAATAACAGGATTGCTCTGACAATGAGGGTTAACAGCCATGAATAAAAAACTTGATGCCTGCGCGAGACAACGCAGCATTTTCAGGGAAGGGTTGGCGGCTTCTACCGCTATTTCGCAGTGCTTAGCACTGGGTTTGCTGGGGGCTTCCGCATTGAGCGGTAGCGTGTCAGCTCAGCAAGCTGATAACAGTGATATGACGTTTGAAGAGATTGTGGTTACATCTCGGAAGCGCTCCGAATCCATGATGGATATTCCTATGAGCATCAATGTGGTCTCTGAAGGCCTCATAGAGAAGATGGGGGCATCCGACTACACTGATCTTCTGGCATCTGTGCCGAGCTTGACCGCTTATCAGAACGGACCGGGCCGCACTCGGCTAGTCATTCGCGGCGTGGCAAATACGTCAAGTGGTGCCAATGACAATGATACCCAAAATCAGGAAACCGTTGGCATCTACCTTGACGAAATTCCGATCTCAACTGGCGCGCTAAACCCGGAACTGGGCCTGTTCGATCTGGAGCGTGTTGAGGTTCTACGTGGACCACAAGGAACCTTGTACGGTGCAGGTTCGATGACGGGGACTATCCGGCTCGTTTCTAAGAAGCCTAATCTGAGGGAATTTGAAGGTAAAGTTGACGCATCGCTTTCGACCATCAACAAGGGTGGTGAGAACTACGATGTCAAAGCGCTGGTGAACATTCCAGTGGTGGAAGACAAGTTTGCACTTCGCACCTCAGCTTATTATGAGAAGAATGGCGGTTATATAGATAACGTTCTGACCGGCGAAAAGGATATCAACAACGGCAGAGCTGTTGGTGCGCGGGTATCTGCTCGTCTTCAGGTGAATGAAAACTTTACTGCGGATTTCTCATTCTTCCATCATGACTATTCGGACAATGGTCGCCCGGAAGACCTCGACCACACACCTTTGTTCTCGCGTGATTATCCATCAAACGACGGATATGACGATGAGATGCAAATCTATAACCTCACGCTCAACTATGACTTAGGGTGGGGTGAGATCGTTTCGTCAACCTCATATTTTGATCGCCAGGTCGTTAACCGTAGGTCTCTTGATCTCCTGTTCGACACTCTGCCGCCACAAATTGTGCCGCATGAGTTGATCGATACAACGGATACAGACGTATTTGTGCAGGAGGTCAGGCTTGCTTCACAAACGGAATCTCCACTTCAGTGGACAGTGGGCGCCTATCTGGACAAGAAGGATGTATTTTACCTCAATACGTTCCCTGTGCCGGGCGCCGATGCAGTTCTTGGCGATTCCAGTAACTTCGGGGCACCAAAGGATCACCTCTACTACGGCTATGATGACTTAGAGGTCAAAACTTACGCGCTGTTTGGGGAAGCCTATTATACGTGGGATAAATTCACCTTCACGGCAGGCCTTCGGTACTTCAACTGGAAGCAGGATATCGAGTTCTATCAATCTGGTTTGTTTAACGGGGGCTCCAACAGCGACGTACGCCCGCAAAGCACAGTTGATGGGGTGAACCCGAAGTTTAACGTTTCCTATCAAATCAATGACGATAATCTCGTATACGTTCAGGTGGCCAAAGGTTTCCGTTATGGTGGCATTAACGGTGCAATACCAGAGTCTGTGTGCGCGGATGAGTTGGCTCAAGTAGAACGTGAAGGTGGCGATACCCGCTTCTTCAACCCTGACAAGACTTGGAACTATGAGATTGGCAGCAAAAACACGCTGGCTGATGGTCGGGTGACATTGAATGCGAGCTATTTCCACATCAAGTGGCAAGACATGCAGACATCGCGTGGTTTCGAGTGCGGTTTTGGCTTCAAGGAAAACGTTGGCGAAGCGACCAGCCAGGGTATCGAACTGGAGCTGAATACAAGGGTCACTGAAAATCTAAGCCTGTATTTCGGCGGTACTTACATCAACTCTGAGCTTGCGCAGGATGTTCCGAATCTTGGGGCAGAGAAGGGCGATAACGCTCCCTTCGTGCCAGAATTTGCGTTCAATACTTCCGCTGACTATGTGCGGCCGCTTACCGACACGATGGATGGCTTTATATGGGCGAATGTTCAGTATGTAGGTGAAAGGAATAGTCACTTCTCAGAAGACGACCCTAACTTCAGGGAAATGGACGGCTATTTTGTTTCCAACCTTCGTGTTGGTACTCGTTGGGATAATCTTGAATTATCCATCTTCGCTAACAATCTGTTCGATGGACGCGGTGTTATACGGGCAATGCGTAGGCCCCCGTTTGACCCGGACGCGACGATCAAGGTCGAGCCTAGAACAATTGGTGTTTCCCTACGCGCCAATTTCTAACGAGATAACGATCAACGACGTCACGCTTTGTGTGGCGTCCTTGGTTAAATGAAAAGGGCTGCGAAATTCGCAGCCCTTTACGTTTGATATAAGAAGATTGTTATCCGCGCTTATCAACTTGCACGTAATCGCGTTTTGGCGCGCCGGTGTATAGCTGACGAGGACGACCGATCTTTTGAGTTGGGTCTTCCACCATTTCTTTCCACTGCGCAATCCAACCGGCCGTACGAGCGAGAGCAAAGAGCACGGTGAACATGGCTGTAGGGAAGCCCATCGCTTTCAAAATGATGCCGGAATAGAAGTCCACATTCGGATAAAGTTTCTTTTGGACGAAATATTCGTCCTCAAGCGCAATCTTTTCCAGCTCCATGGCGACATCAAAGAGCGGGTCATCAACACCCAGCTCTTTAAGAACCTTGTGTGCTGTGTCACGCATAACGGTCGCACGAGGGTCAAAGTTTTTATAAACCCTGTGACCAAAGCCCATAAGACGGAACGGATCGTTTCGGTCTTTCGCGCGCGCAACAAACTCAGGAATACGGTCAACTGTGCCAATTTCCTGAAGCATGTTCAGGCAGGCCTCATTTGCACCGCCGTGAGCTGGTCCCCACAGGCATGCAATACCTGCAGCGATACAGGCAAATGGGTTGGCGCCCGATGACCCAGCCAAGCGCACGGTTGATGTAGATGCATTCTGTTCATGATCCGCGTGAAGAATGAAAATCAGATCCATCGCTTTTTCAAGCGTAGGGCTAACTTTGTATTCCTCAGCCGGAACCGAGAACATCATATGAAGGAAGTTCCCGGCGTAAGATAGTTCGTTGCGTGGGTATACAAATGGCTGGCCAACAGAATATTTGTAGGCCATTGCCGCGATTGTAGGGATCTTCGCAATCAGGCGGTAGCTTGCCACCATCCGCTGGTGAGGGTCATTGATGTCTGTGCTGTCATGATAGAAGGCAGCCAAAGCACCAACGACACCAACCATGATCGCCATTGGGTGAGCATCGCGACGGAAACCGCTGAAGAAGCGGTGAAGCTGCTCATGAACCATCGTGTGATGGGTAATATCGTGAACAAATTTCTCTTTTTCCGCCTTGGTTGGCAGTTCGCCAAACAACAGGATGTAGCAGACTTCCATGAAGTCACTGTTCGCAGCCAACTGCTCAATCGGGTAGCCGCGATACTGAAGCTCACCTTTTTCACCGTCGATATAGGTGATTTTAGACTCACAGCTTGCTGTGGACGTAAAACCAGGGTCAAAGGTAAACATTCCGGTTTGTGCATAAAGTTTCCGGATATCCATTACCTTCGGACCTACAGACCCCTCCATGATAGGAAGATCGACGTCAGCGCCGGCGCCGGCCAGTTTAAGGGGATCATTCGACATGGTCCTTACTCCTTCTCATAAATCAATCGTCCGGGTGTCCGGACTAAAGGATTACGCGGCAACGCGGTCCCTCAAGCGACCGATCGTCTCGCTCTGGCCTAATATCTCCAGAGTTTCTACGAGGTCGCCGGACTGTTTCCCTCCGGTCACGGCGGCCCTTATCGGTTGCATCACTTTGCCTAGTTTAAGGGCTTCTGCTTCAGCAAAAGCCATAATGGCAGCTTTGATCACCGATCCATTCCAGTCGGTGAGGGCTTCCAATTCGTTCGCTACTCCAGCAATCACAGGAAGAGTTTCCTCCGTCAGTTGCTTAGCAGCATTTTCCGTTAGGTCTAACGGTCGTGTGTTACAAAAAAGAGACGCGCTTTCAACAAGTTCAGGCAGCCTGTTTGCCCGTTCCGTGAGCGCAGGCATCGCGCGTATAATCCTTGATGCCTCTGTCTCCGTGAGTGCATGACCCACATTATTTTCTAGTGCACTTTGCAAAATTGACAAGAGACGATTAGTATCGGCCTCGCGAATATAGTGATTGTTGAGGTTATCGAGCTTATCGAAGTCGAAACGCGCAGGGCTACGGCCCACGTTATCAAGGGTGAACCATTCGATAGCCTGTTGGGTCGTAATGATTTCGTCGTCACCGTGGCTCCACCCCAACCGAAGCAGATAGTTCCGCATGGCTTCAGGCAGGAAGCCCATCTCCTCATAGCCCTCAACACCCAATGCACCGTGCCGTTTGGACAGCTTTTTGCCGTCAGGACCGTGAATAAGGGGGATGTGCGCAAACACCGGGGTTGCCCAGCCCATCGCAGTATAAATCTGATATTGCCGAAAGGCGTTGTTGAGGTGGTCATCGCCGCGAATGACATGCGTTACGCCCATGTCATGGTCATCAACAACAACAGCAAGCATGTAGGTTGGGGTGCCGTCGGAACGAAGGATGATCATGTCATCCAGTTCAGCATTTTTAACGGTTACGTCACCCTGAACTGCATCCGCAATCGTTACTTCGCCGTCACGTGGCATTTTGATGCGGATAGAGTAGGGCTGCTTTTCTACTTCTTCGTCGGGCTCGCGATCTCTCCATAGATCACCACGGAAGTTACGGCCCTCAGCACGGGCTTTTTCACGCTCTTCCGAGAGTTCTTCCGCTGTTGCATAACAGCGGTAGGCATTGCCGTTCTCGAGCATTGCCAGGGCAACTTCCTTATGGCGGTCAGCACGTGCCGCTTGACTGACGGCTTCACCATCCCAGTCAAGCCCGAGCCACTTCATGCCGTGCAGAATAGCTTCGATTGCCTCATTGGTAGAGCGCTTCTTATCTGTATCTTCGATGCGAAGTAAGAAGTCGCCACCATGATGACGAGCAAAGAGCCAATTATAGAGAGCTGTCCGGGCACCACCGATGTGGAGGAAGCCGGTTGGAGACGGCGCAAACCGCGTTACCACTTTGGGCATGTCACTGTGCATGCTCAGGATCTAAACCTTTGTTGTTTCTAACAAAATACCGGCACTGGAAATGTGCTGTAGCGCCAGTGAAGAAATCTTGGAAGGCTTTTAGCACAAGTTTTCGAACAACACAAATTGCTGCAGAGCAAAAAAATATTATCTGTTTTTTTTGGACGCTTCCTACAAGGTAGAGTGTTCGTCAGTGGTTGCTTTGTTGGTTGGATGGGGGTGGACTATTTATGCTGAGGCAACTGAAGGAGTTTCTTGCCAAAAGCGGCAAGCCCGATGGCAGTATTACGCTGCATAGTGAATGGCGGCTGATCGGGCTGACAATCTGCTTCGGCGTGGCATGTGGTTTCTATATATGGTTTCCCTGGGACCTGCCGGGCGTAACGTTCTTTCTGGCACTCACAGGAGTGACCGTCGCCCTTGTTACAATTAGGCGCGCGTGGCGAAATGGCGCTGCCCTCTGTTTTGTGATGCTACTGTTGGGTTTTTTGGCGTCGAGCATCCGTGTGGCCCATGTATCCGCACCGCGGTTCACTGTTGAGAGATTTGTCACTCTGGAAGGTGTCGTTGCAGAATATGAGGTGAGGCCAGATAAAGCACCTCGAATGATTATCAGTCCTACTAGAATTAACCAGACCTCCCAAGGCTTACCCTCCTATGTCCGATTGATTGTAAGGACCAAAGCGACCGAACCGATTGAGGCTGGGGACCATGTCAGTCTAAAGGCAATCCTTACACCTCCCTCGGGGCCAGCCGTGCCTGGCGGATTTGATTTTGCGCGGCGAGCATTTTTTGAGCGCATTGGCGCGGAAGGCTATGCCGCTTCAGCGATAAAGGTACTCGATCAACCAGAGCAGAGCACAAAATTTACGGGCGTCGTCAATGATATACGCCGCAGTATCGCAGACCAGATAACGGAGGTAGTTCCGGGTCAAGCGGGGGCAGTTGCTGTTGCACTGATAGTTGGCTATCGCCATCTAATTGATAAGGAGACTGCTGCCTCTATAAGGGACGCTGGTTTGGCGCATCTATTGGCCATATCCGGGTTACATATGGGTCTAATCACAGCTGCAGCATTCTTTATTTTTGAGTATGCGTTTGCCGCTGTGCCAGCTATCGCCTTAAGAATGCGCCCTAAGAAGATCGCCGCCGTTCTCGCTTGGGGAATCGCTCTGTCATACCTGATGTTATCTGGCATGGGGGTTGCCACGGTGCGAGCATTTATCATGATCAGTGTGGCCTTGTTGGCCGTCCTGGTTGATCGGCGTGTACTCTCGCTTAGAAGTATAGCGTTAGCGGCGCTTAGTATTCTTACAATTTGGCCAGAAACCATCTTAAGCGTGAGCTTCCAGATGTCGTTTGCTGCAACTGCAGCGCTGGTTGCGGTTTACGAATGGCTTTCAAAGTTTGATTGGATGCGGGTAGGGCACCAGGCCGGTGGATTGGAACGCATAACCCGTTATTTAGGTTTCATGGCTTTAACCAGCCTCATATCGCAGTTCGCGATAGCACCATTTGCCCTTTATCATTTTCAAACGCTCTCAATCATTGGGATTGTCGCGAACGTCATTGTTGTACCGTTCATGAGCATGGTTGTTATGCCGCTCGCACTTGTAAGCGTGGCGCTGATGAGTATAGGGCTGCATCATTGGCCGTTAGTGGTTCTTGGCTTGGGGTTGGAGGTTGTCATCGACCTTTCCCACTATTTCGCGTCGATGCCCTATGCGGTCTTTAGGTCTGGTGCGCCGTCCGACGTTTTCCTCCTGGCTAGCAGTATCTTATTCATCGTTATGTTGGTGATGAGGAGCACTCGTGTTGTGGGTATTGCTGGGGCACTCTATCTGATCGCAATAATGGCGCCATATGGCACTACGGCCGATATTCTTGTCGACAATAGTGGGCGGGTCATAGGTCGTGCGGATCAGTCTTCAGGGAGGTTGTTGATAGTCGGGGGACGCCGAGACGGTTTTCGAGATGAGAGTTGGCTGCGTTATTGGGGACTTAACCCTGAGGGAGGCGTAGGAGTTCTTCACAGGCATTGTGATGCTTATGCGTGCCGTACAGCGGTCGGAAATAATCGCTATGTTACTGTTCTCAAGTCTATGAGCGCCCTGAGGCGAGCATGTGATGGCGATGACATTGTTATCGGAACAAAGAGGTGGCAACGATACTGCCACGGCACAGGCATCTATGTGCCTGAAGAAGATATGGATACTACTTCACCTCTGGCAATTTATGATAATGACGGAAAGCTAACTATCGCCTTTAGCAAGCCGTTAGGAAACCGTCCTTGGCATTATGCTTCTGACCGTTAGTGCAGGTGGAGTTTAATGATGATATTGCCGCAGGAGGCCAACAAGCCGTCCCTGCACTTGCACTCGACCGGCCTCGAGTACCTGCGTTGAGTAGTCACGGTTGGCCGGTACCAGTTCAATGAATTGGCCGTTGCGCCGCAATGTTTTAAGCGTCGCCTCTTCACGATCCACCAGAGCCACAACAACTTCACCATCACGCGCGGTATTCGCGCTTTCAATCACGACTGTGTCACCATCTAATATACCGAGTTCGATCATAGAATCACCAGAAACTTCAAGTGCATAGCAGTTTCCGCGTCCCAGCATATGGGGTGGGATGGAGACAAAATTATCTCGGTTCTCAAGTGCTTCAATTGGTGTGCCGGCGGCAATTCGACCATGCAGGGGAATTTCCACACCGGCCTCTTGCTCGGAGGCTGGTAGCCTGTCATTCTTTTTGCCAAAATCAGGCATAACCACGTTGGTTTCGCTAGGTTTGGCTGAAACCGGGCTGTCAGGCATCTTGAGTATTTCTAGTGCACGGGCGCGGTTTGCCATCCGGCGAATGAAACCTCGTTCTTCCAGAGCGTTAATCAACCGGTGAACGCCAGACTTTGATTTGAGGCCCAACGCGTCTTTCATCTCGTCAAAGGATGGAGAAACACCATTTTCAGAAAGCCGTTTTTGAATGAAGCGAAGAAGTTGCTGTTGTTTTGACGTGAGCATGGGTGCCTCCACCGGTTTGTTTTCGGTATGTTCTCTTTTAGTTCACCTTTTGGTTGCTTGTCAAGCGGAACAAGAAGGTTACAGAACGGGGAACCTGCATGCATTGCACACTTAGAAGGGGAGGAAGGGCACCATGTCGCCAATTTTTGCTTCAGGGCAATGCGGAGGACGGATTATCAAGCCATCTGACTGTGCTAGCACGCTCAGTAGGCTACTATCCTGATCAACAGCGGGATCAAGTTTACGTTGCCCCGGTGTGCCAATCAACCTCGCGCGTACATAGTGCTGGCGCGGCCCATTTTCAGGCATTGACGCTGCAAGCGGCAACGGAACACCTGCGGGTAACGGCGCGGGTCGCCCCATCAGTTTATCAACAAGGGGGCGTGCGAACAGCAGGGCACAAACGAATGCGGAAACGGGGTTTCCGGGCAGGCCTAGTACGATGGTATCATTGATTTTACCGCTGATGAGGGGTTTGCCGGGGCGCATGGCAACTTTCCAGAAGTCTAGGTGCATGCTCTCAGCGGAGAGAGCCTTCTGCACTAGATCTTTATCCCCAACAGACGCACCGCCAATGGTAATGAGAATATCAGCATCGGCAGCAGCTGCGATATGTTTGCGCAGGGAGGACAAATCGTCTTTCGCTTGACCTATAAACGAGCAATCTGCACTCGCACTGGTTAGGAGCGACATTATCTGCGGTGCGGTGCTGTTAACCGTCTCATGGGCCTGAAACTGCTTCTTGTCGGGCGCGACAAGCTCATCTCCCGTTGAGAGAATAGCAACCTTAGGTGCACGGTGTACCATTAGATAACCATGTCCCGCTGCTGCGGCCAGCCCAATTGTTTTAGGCGTTAGAAACGTTCCAGCGTCCAAGACGCACTGTTTATCATTAAAATCTATGCCCTTGGCGCGAATGTTTTTGTGTGGAGCGGCTATCTCTCTCGTATAGATCAGGCCGTTGCGCGCTTCGGTATTCTCCTGAATGACAACTTGATCTGTATCATCAGGAACCGCAGCTCCCGTGAATATACGAACAGCTTCACCAGCTTTAACAGCACCTATGTACGGTGCCCCTGCGGCACTTTCGCCAACCAGTTTGAGCGATACCATATCACCGCTAAGGTCTGTGCTTTTTACCGCATATCCGTCCATAGCAGAAAGGTCGCAACCGGGCTGTGAGCGACGTGCCGAAATAGGAGCTGCCAGCACACGTCCAGAAGTATTCTCAACGGGTAGGCGCTCAGTAGTAAGTGGCTTCGCGGCAGCAACAATAGATTCAAATGCTTTTTCAACGCTCAACATGATCAGGGTGCCTCATATCGGCCAGATTTCCCGCCTTCTTTCATCAGTAGTTTTGTTTCCTGAATACAGATGCCTTTATCAACAGCCTTTGCCATATCGTATAGTGTTAACGCGGCAACAGAGGCCGCTGTGAGCGCCTCCATCTCCACTCCTGTCTTGCCACTTACCTTGACCTTAGCAAGTATGCTAATGCGTTCCGCATCCAGGCGTTCAATTTCTACGTTTGCGCTGGTTATCGGTAGCGGGTGGCAGAGCGGGATAAGGTCGCTGGTTTTTTTGGCGGCCATGATGCCCGCCAGTTTCGCCGTTGCGATTACGTCACCTTTTGGAAGTTTGCCCTCAAAGATGAGATCAATGGTGCTGCTTTGAGCTTTGACGATGGCCTGAGCTGTCGCAGCGCGCGCTGAAATATCTTTGGAGCCGACATCCACCATGTGCACGGCACCTTTTTCGTCAACGTGGCTTAGTTTTCCCATTCTGTTAGCTCGCCTTCTGGAGTTTTTTCACCGCCGCTTCAACGTCATGTTCGCGCATGAATGTCTCACCAATCAAGAAGCATCCCGCCCCGGCCTCCTCGCAGGCTGATAAATCTTGAGCAGTTTTTAAGCCGGATTCCGCGACAGCCAACCGCTCTTGAGGGAAGGTTGGTACTAAATCAAGTGTGGTGTGGAGCGACACTTCCATGGTCTTCAGGTTCCGGTTATTTACACCGATAAGGGAGCTTCTGAGCTTCAGCGCCCTCCGAAGCTCCGCTTCATTATGCACTTCGATAAGGACATCCATTCCCCACTCATGTGCTAAACCTTCAAGCTCTCTCGCCAATCCGTCATCAAGCGCTGCCATGATAAGCAGGATACAGTCTGCACCGAGCGCTCTTGCTTCAACAACTTGATAGGGGTCTACCATGAAGTCTTTTCTCAGGACTGGCAACTTGCAAGCAGCTTTGGCGGCTATGAGATAATCGTCGTGTCCCTGGAAGTAGGGGATATCTGTCAAAACTGAGAGGCAGCTTGCGCCCCCTCGTTCATAGGCGGCAGCGAGAAGAGCTGGGTCAAAGTCATCTGGGCGGATAAGGCCTTTGGATGGGCTGGCTTTCTTGATTTCGCAAATAAAGCCATACCGTCCCGTATGGCGGGTTGATTTTAGCGCCTCAATAAATCCACGTGGTTCTTCCGCGGTCCGAGCCTGGTCCTCAAGCTCGCCAAGGGTAGCTATTTGTTTCTTTTCAGCAACATGGTCACGTTTCTTGTCGCAGATTTCCGCCAGTATATCAGGCATCGGTAGCCTCCGGCTTGTGTTCCTGGGTGAAGGCAATCCACTGCTTGAGCGTATGTGCTGCAGCCCCACTGTCGATTGTTTCGGCAGCAAGAATAACGCCTGCCTGTAATGTATCGGCCTTACCTGCGACCACAAGCCCGGCGCCCGCATTCATCAACACAATATCCCTGTAGGCCGAGGGTTCACCGGCCAAAAGACGCTCAATGGCCTGGGCGTTTACATCAGCATCGCCGCCTTTGAGTTCTTCAATATCAGAAATTGTCAGGCCTACCTCTTGAGGTGTTATATCGAATTCTGTGATCGCGCCGCTTTTGAGTTCAGCAACGTGCGTGACACCGGTCGTGGTGACCTCATCAAGGCCATCACCGCCATGAACGACCCAGACGTGTTCACTTCCCAGCTTTTTAAGTACCTGAGCCATCGGGCGTAGCCATTTTTTGTCGAATACGCCAAGCACCTGACGCCGGGCTTGGGCTGGGTTGGCGAGGGGCCCGAGAAGGTTGAATATTGTACGCAATTGAAGTGATGCGCGGGCCGGCGCAACGTGGCGCATTGCTCTGTGATGCGCAGGCGCGAACATGAAGGCAAAGCCAAACTTGCGCAGACTTTCTTCATTTGCTTCCTTGCTCATCTCAAGGTTCGCACCGAGGGACATAAGGACATCTGCCGAACCGGATTTTGAGGATACCGAACGGTTACCGTGCTTCGCAACAGGCGCGCCAGCAGCTGCCGCAACCAGAGCCGCTGCAGTAGAGATGTTGTAGGTGCCGATACCGTCTCCCCCGGTGCCACATGTATCAATGTGCCCGGATGGCGCCTCAATTTTATCCGCTTTTGCCCGCAGCACACGCGCACCACCGACAATCTCGTCAACCTGCTCGCCGCGTACTCTTAACGCCATGATGAAGGCCGCCATTTGGGCTAAGTCTGCTGAACCAGACATGATGATCTCAAAGGCCGATTGAGATTGTTCTGCACTCAGGTATTGGCCGTCAGCCAACATGGCGAGGATGGGGCGAAGGTCCGACATGCTATCTAGCCCTCTCGCAGTGGTTGATGAAGTTCTTGAGTACCGCGTGACCATGTTCTGACGCTATGCTTTCCGGGTGGAACTGTACGCCAAACAGAGGATAATCCTTGTGTTGGAGCCCCATGATAAGGCCGTCCTCAGTTTCCGCAGTTACCTCCAGGCACTCGGGCAGTGTTGATCTTTCAACAATAAGGGAGTGATAGCGGGTCGCTTCATAGGGTGACGGCAGGCCCGCAAAGATGCCTTTCTCGTTATGATTTATACGGCTGGTTTTGCCGTGCATAACGTATGGCGCTCTACATACTGTGCCGCCAAACACCTGACCAATGCTTTGGAAACCCAAGCATACGCCGAAAATGGGTATGTCAGACTTGGTTTTTTCGATCAACTCGAGGCAAATGCCAGCTTCATTAGGGGTGCAGGGACCTGGGCTGATGATGATGCCTTTCGGCTTTCGCGCAATCACCTCATCAACGGTAATTTGATCGTTTCGCACCACGTCAACTTTTGCCCCTAATTCAACCAGATAATGGTACAAATTGTAGGTAAAGCTGTCGTAGTTATCGATCAGAATATACATTGTGGTCGCCCGTGATTCTTAAAACAATTGGACAATGCGGCTTTCGAAGGGAATGTCAATGGCGGACTGGGTGTTTTAAACCCTCCAATGCCCTGAATTTACAGAAGTGATGAAGCGTAGAGTGGTTAGGCAAAAAAAACTAAATGTAAGCTCAAAAAATGATCAGGGTGGCATATCGAACAGGCTTACATGGGCTAGTGCCAAAAGGACTGCCATTTATGTTTATGTCGTTGTCGTTGCTCTGACATCATACGGGCTCTATTCAGTTTTAAAGGACGACACCCTGCCGCCTGTGGCTCCTGCTCCAGAAGGGACCTCCGAGAGTGTGGTGGCGGTGCTTGAGTCCATGGATGGTGTTGAGGAAGTCCAAATTCCTATTCAGGAACTCGATAATGCCATGCCCGTTCCGCGTGAGCCCGCCTGGCGCCGGAATGCTGTACCGTCGAGCGAAACAGGCAAGCAACCTGTTGTAGCTGTGGTAATAGACGATTTGGGGCTATCTGAGGAAGCGAGTCTTCTCCTTGGGCAGATGCAGGGGCCCTACACATTAGCGTATCTGCCATACGCGGATAACCTGCCTGAACAGACAGCGTATGTGCGCGCTGCAGGGCATGAGCTGATGGTACATCTACCAATGCAGCCAAAGAACGATGATGCTGACCCAGGCGCAAATGCCCTGCTGTCAAGTTTGTCTCAGGAAGAGTTTGATCGCCGTGTAAACTGGAACTTAAGCAGATTTCAGGGATATGTGGGCATCAATAACCATATGGGAAGTGAGCTTACTGAGGACGCGGGTGCCATGGTCCGGGTAATGGTCAAGCTGCGTGAGGGAGGTCATCTGTTTCTGGATAGTCTGACTTCATCCAAAAGTGTTGGGGTGCGGGCCGCTAAGGCAACTGGGGTGCCCTATATCGCTCGCGATATATTCCTCGATAACGTTCGGGAGGCCAGCGCAATCGAGGAGCAACTGCAGAAACTAGAGCGTATTGCCCGCATGCGAGGATACGCGATTGCCATAGGCCACCCTTATGACATTACATTAGAAACACTAACTAAATGGCGGGAAACCTTAAAAGATAAGGAGATTTCACTGGTGCCGCTAAGTGAGATCGTATTGAGGCAAGAGCGAGTGCGTCACGATACCGTAACCGCTCGCTAGAGAGCATATGCTGTATTAGCCTCGGTTAGATTTGGCGAACCTAAGGGCCTCTTTGGCCGCTGTGACAAGTGCACGAGCTTTATTTTCACATTCCTGATATTCGGATTCTGGCACACTGTCAGCGACGATCCCAGCACCAGCCTGTACATGCATCACGCCATCTTTAACAATTGCCGTTCTCAGTACGATACAGGTGTCCATCGCGCCGTTTGCGCTGAAATAACCAACACTGCCTGCATAGGGACCGCGCGCGTCAACCTCTAGCTCGTCGATGATCTCCATTGCACGGACTTTGGGGGCGCCGGAGACTGTTCCAGCGGGAAAACCCGCCGATAGGGCATCAATCGCGTCATACTTATCGTCGATCTGACCAACCACGTTGGAGACGATATGCATGACGTGAGAATAATATTCGATGGTATCCCGAGCAGTTACATGGACTGTTCCCGGCTTAGCAACTCGCCCTACATCATTCCGCCCAAGATCGAGCAGCATCAGATGTTCCGCACGTTCTTTCTCGTCAGCAAGAAGGTCGTCAGCGAGTGCGGCGTCTTCAACGGGGTTAATGCCGCGCTTCCGCGTACCTGCAATCGGGCGGATTGTTACCTCATTGTCCCTCAACCTCACCAATATTTCCGGGCTTGATCCGACAATAGCAAAATCTTCGAACGCCAGATGGTACATGAAGGGGGAGGGGTTGGTTCGGCGAAGCGCCCGATATAGGGAGAACGGCGGTAGCTCAAACGGCATTGAGAAGCGTTGGCTGAGCACCACCTGAAAGATATCGCCGGACAGGATATATTCTTGAGCTTTAGCTACCATCTCAAAGAAGCGTTTGCGAGAGGTGTTCGACCGTGCATCCGCGATTGCGGGGGCCGCAACAGACGCATTGACTGGTAGTGGTCGGTCAAGGCGCTCCAGCATCTCTTCCAGCCGGGCATCTGCTTCCGCGAGGGCGTCTCCAGCGTCAACTCCCACTTGCGGTCTTACCGGAGTTACAAGCGTAATAAGATTGGTGACACTGTCAAAAATCGCCATGACGGTGGGGCGAATGAAAATGGAGGTCGACAGGTCTAAAGGATCGGCTTTGCCTGCGCCAATATCCTCCATTTGCCGGACCATATCATAGCCCATGTAGCCAACGATGCCTGCAGCCATCGGGGGAAGGGGGTGAGGGAGCTCTATCAGGCTCTCTTGTTGCAAAGCCCTGAGGCTTTCAAGAGGTTTTTGCATGATGTCTTCATAGGTTTGGTTCGTGAGTGCGTTCCGGCGAATGCGCACCCGGTCACCCTCTGCACGCCAGATGATATCGGGGCGTAACCCGATAATTGAATAGCGCCCGCGATTTTCGCCTCCTTCGACAGACTCAAGGAGACATGAATAGGTCTCTGCTTCGCTTAGCTTAAGATAAGCAGAAACAGGCGTGTCAAGGTCTGCAACTATCGTGGTTGAGACGACTTGCGCTGTTCCTGCCGTATAGGCATTCAGGCGCTCATCGTAGTTCGCCGACGCTGCATCTAAATCTGTCGTCACTGATCTACATCGCTACGGAAGAGTTGCTGTACGATATTTGTTTTAATTTCAGGCTCATACTTGTCGAGGAGATAGCTCTGATACTGCTCGAAAATCTCTGTCTGGGTCTGCTCGACTAGCTGAGCGTACAGGGCATCTACAGCATCTGGACTGCTGGAGGGCTCGCCCGGCATGGCGGCATCCACACGTACCACAACATATCCATTGCCATCAGCCGCGCGTTCAGCGTCAGCAGTTCCAACAGCAAGCTCAAAAATCAAACGACGAATATTCTGTGAAAGACCAGAGTTGCCTTCAGCTGTGCGGCTCACATTTTTGGCGTCGAATGAAGTACCACCCAATTCCTCAGCAACCACTTCTGCATCCTCACCAGCCTGAAGTCTGACTTTTGCCATCTCTGCAATTTCACCGGCTCTGCGTTGACGTTCCTCGGTTTCCCAAGCTGTGCGTACTTGAGATGCAATATCCTCGTACGCGCGTTCAGCCGGCTCCTGAACATTTGTCAGTTCTACAAGATAGATGCCTTTGGTGTTGTCTTGAGGGTCAAGGTCGGTGACCTGTGCTTCAACGCCCATCTCGCGGCGAAAAGCATCCTGCATCACGATGTATTCGTTCTGCTGTGTTACGATTTGCTCACCTGAAGGACCTTTGCCTTGCGCGTCGATGTCGGTGACGGTCGCAAGATCGATATTCAGTTTAGTGGCTACTGGAGTGAGCGCCCCGTCTTCCGCGATTGCGTCTTCGAGCTCAGGCAAGAAGTCAAACATAAGATCGACAGCCAGCTCCTCACGGAGAGCGGTTTCGAGCTCCGCCCGAACCTCATCAAGCGTGGTTGAAACACCAGGGGTCACGCTGGTGACCTTGAATACGTTCCAGCCAGCGAGGCCCTCAATTGGCTTTGAGGTGGCGCCTTCTTCTAGGGCGAAGATTGCGTCAGCAGTATTTTGGTCCAAACTAACAGCGAGATCAGCTTTACCGATTTCACCGAGGCTGATTTCATCAGCGGTAAAGTCAGTTGCTGCCGCACCTGCCTCAACAAAGTCAGCGCCGCCTTGGACTTGCTCAAGGAAGTTTTGCGCTTCATCCTCGGTCTGGAAGCTTACCTGCAGTAGGTTGCGTAGCTCGGGTTGTTCATATTCGTCGCGGCGGGTTTCAAATGCTGCAACAATATCATCCTCGGTGATCTCAACCTTGTCAGTGAACTGCGCAGGTGTGAGCATAACATAGCGGTAGCTACGCCGCTCCGGCGTCATGTAGGAAGCTTTGCTGGCTTCATAATATGACTGCAGTTCTTCCTCACTTGCTTCTGCAATATCTGCGATATCACTCGCGGAAATATTGATCATAGACGCACGACGGCGCTCCGCCTGCCAAACATAGAGCTGTTCTGCCATAGCGCGCGGCAGAAGGTCATTATTCGCCATGCTGTTAAGCAGTTGCTCACGCGAAATGCTGCGGCGCAGATCTGCATAAAGCTCTGACTTGGAGAAACCGGCGCTTTGAAGCGCACGTTCCATCATGTCGACGCTGAAACTTCCATCAGGTGCCTGAAAGGCTTCAAAAGAACGCAGATTTTCAGCGAGTTGCGCTTCAGTAGCACGGAAACCCATCTCGCGGAGGTTTTCTTCAATGGCAGCGTCCGTGACCATCTGATTGAGTACCTGATAGTCAAGATTCATCAAGCGGATGATTTCCTGCGTATTCATTTGGCCGCCAAATTGTGCCTGCAATTGAGTGGCGCGGCGCTGAACAGCGTTTGCGAACTGTTGAGTAGGGACCTCAGTATCACCAACCTTGGCAACGGTTCGGGTGCTGCCCGCCAACATGCCGGGACCAATGCCCCAGATCGCAAATGCGGCAATCAAAACACCCAAAAGGGCTTTAACAAAGATGGAGTCCAAAGCCCCGCGAAGATTGAAAAGCATGCACCCGTGCTCCCGTCGGCATAACGCTACAATTATTATTCGGACATCATTGATGTGACCATCCGTATTAGGGCGCGCATCATAAGCATGGATTTTCGTGGCGGCAACAAGGGAATCGCGGATTTCAACCAGCTATGTTGATTGTATTCCTGGTAGCGGACAAATTACCCCTCGAAAGTCTGGTTATTCACGGCCCAATTTGCTAAGCAACGCGTCATAAACCATCAAAAATATAAGAGGCCCCAATATGAAACCTACCGCGCTTGTTGCAGGTAACTGGAAAATGAATGGCTTGGCCGCAAGCCGCTCAGAACTTGAGGCGTTAGCCGTACTTCTCAAAGGCGGGGCAAAAGCTGCCTGCAATGTGCTGATTTGTCCCCCTTATACTTTAATCTCGACCTTTGCGGAGATGAATACGGATGGCATTGCTGTTGGTGCACAAGATTGCCACACGGGCGTGAGCGGTGCTCACACGGGTGACATTTCTGCACAGATGCTCCGTGATGCGGGCGCAAAGTATATCATCGTGGGCCACAGTGAGCGCCGGGCAGATCACGCTGAAAGCAGTTCACTGGTATGCGAGAAAGCCTGTGCGGTTCATAGCGAAGGCTTAAGAGCTATTATTTGTGTTGGAGAAACCGAAGCAGAGCGTGACGCAGGGAATACGCTAGCAGTTGTGCTGGAGCAGCTTGCTATCTCCGTACCCGAGGAGGCATCGCCGGAGAATACCATTATTGCCTATGAGCCTGTATGGGCCATCGGCACCGGACGCACCCCTACCGTTGACGATGTGGCCGAAGTACACACAGCGATTAGGCAAGCTTTGGAAGAACGGTTTGGGGCCGAAGGTACTGGGTTTGCAATTCTTTATGGCGGGTCGGTTAAGCCATCAAATGCGAAAGAGCTTATGTCTGCTCCTAACGTAAATGGCGCGCTCGTGGGCGGTGCGAGTTTGAAAGCAACGGACTTCAATGGCATTATAGACGCTTATCGCTGATAGAAATCACTCAGCGCTGTAATTTGGGCTTGGCAAAGGCTATCTTCATGAGATAGAAACCGCGCTTTGGATAGCTGCCGTTATCTATGGTATCGGTTTGCTAGGGCAAATGAGTTTGTAGGAACAGGTTAAATGGAAACCGTATTACTGAGCATTCACCTGATTGTTGCCATCGCGCTGGTCGCTGTCATTCTATTGCAGCGTTCCGAGGGCGGCGCACTGGGTATTGGTGGAGGACAGGGTGGCATGATGACAGCCCGTGGCGCTGGCAACTTGCTGACCAAGACCACCAAGTGGCTTGCAGTGGTCTTTCTTGCAAACTCTCTTCTTCTGGGCTGGTTCGCGGCAAACAAACGTGGCGATGACGCGGTCCTGGATGCGGCGGTCGAACAGACCCAGCAAGAAGATAGCCAACTGCCTGAGTTGCCTACCGTTCCTGAGGACGGTGAGGGCTAAGAGACTTCAAAGCGGGGGCCAAGAGCCCCCGCTTCTCTTTGTGTAAGCAAGTAAGAAATTGAATTATCCCGGCCTTGGCCGTTGGATCGCTGTGTGCTTTTTGGGATATTAGAGAGGCTTCATGACGCGTTATATTTTTATCACCGGTGGTGTGGTTAGTTCGTTGGGTAAAGGGTTGCTGTCTGCGTCGCTAGGCGCTCTGTTGCAGGCTAGAGGCTACTCTGTGCGGCTACGGAAGTTGGACCCGTATCTGAACGTCGATCCGGGAACAATGAGCCCATACCAGCATGGTGAGGTATATGTAACAGACGATGGCGCTGAGACGGACCTTGACCTGGGCCACTATGAGCGCTTTACCGGTGTTGCATCACGCCAGAGCGACAATATCACCTCGGGTCGCATCTATCAGCAGATCATTCAGCGTGAGCGTCGTGGTGATTATCTTGGCGGCACGGTGCAGGTGATCCCGCATGTAACCGATGCCATTAAAGAGTTTGCGCTGGCTGAGCAGGATGGCATCGATTTCATGCTGTGCGAAATTGGTGGTACGGCTGGGGATATTGAGGCTGCTCCATTCATGGAAGCGATACGTCAACTATCAATTGAGCTTGGCAAAGGTCGTTCGATCTTCGTACACCTCACGCTTGTTCCATACCTTGCTGCAGCGGGTGAGCTGAAGACAAAACCAACACAGCATAGCGTGAGAGATTTGCGCTCGATAGGGATTCAGCCAGATATTCTCGTTTGTCGTTCGGAACATCCTATTCCTGACGGAGAGCGCCGTAAGATGTCGCTTTACTGCAATGTGTCAGAAACAGCGGTTATTCCAGCCCTTGATGTGGGCACCATCTATGAAGTGCCGATTTCCTATCATAAGGAGGGGTTGGACGTAGAGGTGTTGAAGGCCTTCGGTTTGGCGCATTCACAAAAACCTGATCTTGCGCCATGGGAAGACATTGTTGACCGCATCAAAAACCCGGAAGGTGAGGTTACGATTGCGGTTGTTGGCAAATACACCGGCCTGAAAGACGCCTACAAGTCCCTCAACGAGGCTATTATTCACGGCGGTATCGCCAACCGCGTGAAAGTAAATATTGAGTGGTTTGAATCGGAAGTGTTCGAGCGTGATGACGCTATGTCTCGCCTTGAGAATGTGCACGCGATTTTGGTGCCGGGCGGCTTCGGCAAACGTGGCACTGAAGGCAAGATTGCTGCCGCGCGCTTCGCACGTGAGCGCAATATACCGTATTTTGGTATCTGCCTTGGTATGCAGATGGCAACAATTGAGGCTGCGCGCAACCTTGCGGGTATAACTGATGCAGGTTCCACCGAGTTCGAAGAGCAAAAGAATCCGGTGGTGGGTCTGATCACCGAATGGGTGCGCGAAGACGGTAGTGTTGAAACCCGCACCGAAGATACCGACCTAGGTGGTACCATGCGGCTTGGCGCGTACGACGCGCGGCTGAAAGAAGGGTCTCTTGTCGCGGAGATATACGGGAAAACCGAAATATCCGAGCGCCATCGTCACCGTTATGAAGTTAATATCGGTTATGTCAAACAGCTTGAAGAGGCTGGGGTGTTGTTCTCTGGCATGTCTCCTGACGGTGAGCTACCAGAGATAATGGAAATCCCCGGTCACCCCTGGTTTGTCGGCGTGCAGTATCACCCCGAGCTGAAGTCCAAGCCATTCGATCCACACCCACTCTTTGCCAGCTTTGTGGAAGCGGCTCTAAGGCAGAGCCGTCTGGTTTAGTCGGTCTAAATAACTGATTTTCGTGGAAAAGGAGGCATTCGGCCTCCTTTTTGCATTCTGTTTCCTAGAGAGAGCCAAAACCGGTAGAATATGCCTACGTAGGCTAAGGGTAGACAGGGAATAGCTTGTTATGATTCGTCAGATTTCGGTGTTCGTCGTTGCTGCATCATTGTTTATGACACCTGCGCATGGCGCAACGGATGAGGAACGGGCTGCGGAAGCTCTTCAAAACGCTCAAATAATGGTGGCAGACTTTGCAAATGAGCGTGATGAAGCAACGCTCGAGCGAATTGACCGCAGCGTGGAGCGCGTTTGGCAACAACTGATGGAATATTACGGCATGGGGAGTGACCTGGTGCCTCAGCTTGCGCTCCTTCGGGCCCGCAGCGCCAGCGCAGAAGGTGATAAACATCGTACGGTTCCGGCATGGCAGTTGGCTATTCAATCCAACTCAAGCATTTCTCCCGCATTTGTGTTGGGATTGAACATTGAAGCGGCACACGCTGCTGCAAAAGTGGGGGACTACGACGCATCCGCCCGTTTCTTTGCCGCGGCCCGTGCCTATGCATTTGTGCGGGGCGAGCAAAGCGAGGCGGCTCGCCTTCAGATGCGGGTCACCGAACTACAGGTCTTGGGGGGGACAATGCCGTGGCGGGATCTGAGTGATGCACTTACCGACCTTCGCGATTTTTCAGAAACCTTCCCGATGTGGACATTGCCCAGACTTGAGGCGCTGTTGAGTGAAGGAGAGATCCGGCTTGTGAACCAACCAGAAGGAAACGAGAAGCGTGGCGCGCTCTCCACCCTCAAGGCGGAAATCCTATTGATGCAGAAGGGCATGAATTTAAACCTGCCTGCCACATTCACCGCTCGCATCAGGGCTTTCTTCTACGCGCTTGAAGACAACTACGACCTTTAATCCTCAAGGCCGAATTGCGTCAAAACAGCTGCATAGATCTCAATGGCATCCCACAGGTTCTGAAGCCTTAGGTTTTCGTTTCTGCCGTGCTGATTATTGTCATGGTTCGCTATGGGGAGCAGGATGATGGGCGCGTCTAGGGCCTCTTCAAACAGGTATATTGGTAAACTCCCTCCCATGGTGGGGGTTAGCAGCGTTGGTTTTTGGTCTACAGAATTGAGAATGGTGATCAGTTTACGGGCCGTTGGGCTGTCCAGATCGCTTCTAAATGCACCGTAGCCGCCATCTACCCATTCCACCTTTAGCACCTTCTCGTGTTGTTTGAGCTCTTCATCTGTTGGTGTGTTTGCAGTCAACCAATACCCTTCAGTTTCAAAAAACTTGTTTAAAGTGGCGATAACGCGCTCTGGTGTTTGCGCGGGCACCAGACGCAGGTTTAGCGACGCTGTAGCGCTAGGCATAATGATGTTTCTGGATTTGCTTCCTGTGCCACCACCTTCAAAACCCTTAACAACGATAGCAGGCGACATGATGAGCTCCTCAAGCCGTTTGCCACCACCGTCGGTATCGCCAAGGGCCAACTCGTCTTTCAGGGCATCATCCATCTGGGGTAAGGAGTCAATCGCAGCCTGTTCGGCGGGTGTGATACCCCGAACATCGTCCAGATAACCGGATACAATAATGCGGCCTTCTTCGTCTTTCATCTTTGCGAGCAGATGAATGAGCCGATCATTTGGATTCGGTGCCCAGTTGCCATAATGGCCGCTATGGAGCGGACGTTTGGGGCCATATGTGGTGAGATGAACAGTCATGGCACCGCGAACACCGAAGACGAGTTGCCGCTGACGGCTTTGATGCATTGGTCCATCGCAGAATAGCAAGAGATCTGACTGGAGCTTCCCGGCGTGCTCCTCAAGGATTTTGTCGAGGGTAGGGGAGCCAGCTTCTTCCTCGCCGTCCAAAATCAGTTTGATATTGACGCTTGGTGTGACCTCAGAGATTTCCAATGCGTCGATGGCTGCCATCAGTGCAATGACCGGCGCTTTGTCGTCACCGGCCGAGCGCGCAAAAATACGCCACTCTGGGTCAAAACCTTCTCCGGCTTTGGGCCATGGGACTATATTTCCCCCGTTTTCTATGGTGTTGTCGCGCAGTGTTGGCTCAAAGGGCGGGCTTGCCCAGTTCTCTGCGGCAACGGGCTGACCATCAAAATGAGCGTAAATGAGTACGGTTTTAGTCGCTCCTGGGATCGTCTTTTCTGCGATGATATAGGGAGCCCCGCCCGCACTTACCGTCTCAGAGGTAAAACCACGGCTGGCAATATAGTCGGTGATCCATCTGGCGTTTTTGTCCATGTCAGCCCGGTTCGCGGCCACATTGGGAAGGCTCAGTAGATCTCGGAAATCCTCCACGATTCGGTGCGCGTTATCACCGATATAATCTTCAATCGATTTAGAAGCACCGGACGCAAATACGGCCGAACTTGTGGTGAGTGCGCATATTATCCCAAAGCTCAGTAATGATTTCATGATTTCCTCCCCATATCGAACGACTTTAGCAGCCGGATAGCGTTTTTCCAGCCTGTCTGCGTCGAAACCTTGCACCTTTGCGATGGAAAGGGTAACAATCCGCGCGTAATTTCTTGTTTTCTCCATTTGAGCATTTAAGGACAAGCCAATGAGCGCGATCATCGATATCATCGGCCGCGAAATCCTCGATAGCCGCGGTAACCCCACAGTAGAAGTTGATGTAATTCTGGAAGATGGTGGCTTTGGCCGCGCGGCAGTGCCGTCAGGTGCATCAACTGGCGCTCACGAAGCTGTTGAGTTGCGTGATGGCGGCGGGCGCTATCGCGGCAAAGGTGTACTGAACGCTGTTGAAGCGGTTAATGGTGAGCTTTTCGATGCGCTAGTGGGGCTTGATAGCGAAGACCAGTTGGCAATTGATCAGGTGATGCGCGAACTCGACGGCACAGAGAATAAGAGCCGCTTGGGCGCGAACGCGATCCTGGGTGTCTCACTCGCTATTGCCAAGGCGAGTGCTGACAGTGTTGGATTGCCACTCTACCGCTATGTGGGCGGACCTAACGCTCATGTGCTTCCTGTGCCCATGATGAATATCATCAACGGTGGTGAGCACGCAGATAACCCCATTGATGTGCAAGAATTTATGATCATGCCCGTGAACGCGGAAAGTGTTCGCGATGCAATCCGCATTGGCGCCGAGATTTTCCACGAACTGAAGGCTAAACTTCACGCCGCGGGTCACAACACAGCGGTTGGTGACGAGGGTGGTTTTGCGCCCAACTTGAATGGTACTGTTGATGCGCTTGATTTCATTATGGAAGCGATCAAAAGCGCTGGTTATGCGCCGGGTGAAGATGTTTATCTGGCGCTTGATTCTGCGTCTACAGAGTTTTTCCATGACGGGAAGTATATTCTGAAAGGCGAGGGCAAAGAGCTCGATAGCGCTGGTCTCGTCGATTATTACGCTGACCTCGTTTCCAAGTATCCGATCATCTCGATTGAAGACGGCATGGCTGAAGATGACTGGGACGGCTGGAAGATGTTGACTGACCGTATCGGTGACAAGGTTCAGCTTGTTGGCGACGATCTGTTTGTTACCAACCCTGTGCGCCTTGCTGATGGTATTGCCAAAGGCGTAGCGAACTCCATCCTCGTTAAAGTGAATCAGATTGGTACTTTGTCTGAGACCATGAAGGCCGTGGACATGGCTCACCGCGCTTCTTACACTTCCGTGATGTCTCACCGCTCTGGCGAAACGGAAGATGCAACGATTGCCGACCTGGCGGTTGCCATGAACTGTGGGCAGATCAAAACAGGTTCGCTTGCTCGCTCTGACCGGTTGGCGAAATATAATCAGCTTATCCGTATTGAGGAAGAGCTTGGCGCGAGTGCGGTGTACGCTGGGCGCTCCATCCTGAAAGGCTAGTTTCTCCCTTACTCATGTAGCGCCAGATATGGCGCTACATCCATCTTTGTCAGTACTCCAAAAAACTTCGTTTTTTGAGTGTGATTATTCTTGCCTACCTGATTCGCATATGAGATGATTCGAATCATGAAACGAGTCGGAAAAATATCGCGGTATCTTGGGCAGGCCTGGTTGGCAGGTGTTTGGCTGTTTCTGTTCGGATATTTCGCGTTTCATGCTTTCCAAGGCGATAATAGCATCGCTGCACTCAAGCGGCTTGAAGCGCAGGAGCTTGAGTTAGCTCTTCAGGCTGAGCAAGTTGCTTCAGTGCGTCAAGCTCTTGAAACGCGCACCAAGAAGTTAGCTGGAAAAACGATCGACCCAGATATGCTGGAGGAGCAGGTGCGGTTACGCCTTGGCTTTACACACCCTGACGAGGTTGTGGTTTTTATTCCGGCTGATTGATAATTAACTAATTATAAGTTAATTTATAATTTGGTATATTTTTCAATAATTTAGACCCTATTGCAAAATCCGGAAAACGGCGTTATCCATTAGGCCATACACGCTAGCGCGATGGGCACCCCGCCCACGACCTTTTCTGGAAGGCCGATATGACTACAAAGAAGACTACGAAAAAGTCGACGGCTGCAAGCCGCCGCCGCAACACTGGTCCGGCGCTTTATGACGCGTCGAACGACGAACTCATTGAATTCTACCGCCAAATGTTATTGATCCGCCGCTTTGAGGAAAAGGCCGGGCAGATGTATGGCATGGGCTTGATTGGTGGTTTCTGTCACCTCTACATCGGCCAAGAGGCCGTGGTGGTTGGTATTCAGACCGCTTTGAAAGAGGGTGATTCTGTTATTACCGGTTACCGTGAGCATGGTCATATGATCGCTGCTGGTGCAGATGCAAAAGCGGTAATGGCTGAATTGACCGGTCGGTCAGGCGGTTGCTCTCGCGGTAAGGGCGGCTCCATGCATATGTTCGACCCGGAGCGTGGCTTCTATGGTGGTCACGGTATCGTGGGCGCGCAGGTGTCCTTGGGTACGGGGTTGGGTTTCGCGGCTAAATACCGGAAAACGGATAACGTTTCCGTCGCCTACTTTGGTGACGGTGCTGCAAACCAGGGGCAGGTGTACGAAAGCTTCAATATGGCACGTATCTGGGATCTGCCGGTGATCTATATTATCGAGAACAACCAGTACGCCATGGGTACGAGCGTCAGCCGTTCTTCGTCACAGGTTGAACTTCACCGCCGTGGTGAAAGCTTCAAGATCCCGGGCAAGCAAGTTGATGGCATGAACGTGCTTGAGGTACGTGCTGCGATGGATGAGGCTGTTGCTCACTGTCGCGAGGGCAAAGGTCCTTTCATTCTTGAGATGAAGACGTATCGCTATCGGGGTCACTCTATGTCTGACCCAGCGAAGTATCGCTCCAAAGAAGAAGTTCAGAAGATGCGCGCGGAACATGACGCCATCGATCAGGTCAAACAACGCATTCTGGATGCTGGTTTGATGGATGAAGCTGCGCTTAAGGATCTTGATAAAGAAATCAAGGCGCTGGTGGCAGATGCTGCAACTTTTGCAACAGAATCGCCCGAACCTGAGCTTTCCGAACTTTATACTGATGTGCTGGCGTAAGGGAGCATCCTACCATGGCTATTGAAATTACCATGCCGGCCCTGTCTCCCACGATGGAAAAGGGCACACTTGCCAAATGGCTCGTGAAAGAAGGCGATAGCATCGAATCCGGTGACGTGATCGCGGAAATCGAGACTGATAAGGCGACCATGGAAGTGGAAGCTGTTGATGAAGGTGTGATCGCCAAACTTGTCGTTGCTGAGGGCACAGACGATGTGCCGGTCGGTGAGTTGATCGCGATTGTTGCCGAAGAGGGCGAGGACGCAGACAATATTAGTGTATCCAAAAAGCCCGAAGCAAAAACTGAGGAAGCGCCAAAGGCCCCGAAAGAGGACCCGGATGAGCAGGAAACGGTTTTTGCAGGTGCTGTTGTAAGCGCTGAAAACCTTAAAGATCCTGAAATCCCATCGGGCACCAACATGGTGAAGTTGACAGTGCGCGAAGCACTTCGTGATGCCATGGCTGAAGAAATGCGCAAAGACGGTGATGTTTTTGTCATGGGCGAGGAAGTGGCAGAATATCAGGGTGCTTATAAAGTGACCCAAGGCCTTCTCGACGAATTTGGTGCTGATCGTGTTATCGACACACCGATCACCGAGCATGGTTTTGCGGGCCTTGGTGCGGGTGCCGCATTTGCGGGCCTCAAGCCGGTTATTGAGTTCATGACCTTTAACTTCGCGATGCAGGCAATTGACCACATTATCAACTCGGCGGCCAAAACCCGCTATATGTCTGGCGGCCTGGTTGCGTGCCCTATCGTTTTTCGGGGGCCTAACGGCGCGGCAAGCCGTGTTGGCGCGCAGCATAGCCAAAACTATGCGTCCTGGTATGCCAATGTTCCCGGTCTCAAGGTTATCGCCCCTTATGATGCGGCAGATTGTAAAGGCCTGCTGAAAGCAGCGATCCGCGATCCGAACCCGGTTGTTTTCCTTGAAAACGAACTGATGTACGGCGAAAGCTTTGAGGTGCCTGAGCTGGATGACTATGTGTTGCCAATTGGTAAAGCGCGTATTTTCCGTGAAGGCAGCGATGTCACGATCGTGTCCTACTCCATTACTGTTGGTGAAGCACTTAAAGCTGCTGATAAGCTGGCGGAAGAAGGCATCAATGCAGAGGTTATTGACCTTCGCACCATTCGCCCGCTTGATATCGATACGGTGATTGAGAGTGTGAAGAAAACCAACCGCTGTGTTGTTGCGGAAGAAGGTTGGCCACAATGCTCGGTCGCGAGCGATGTATCCGCTCAACTGATGGAAAAGGCCTTTGATTGGCTGGATGCGCCAGTGACCCGAGTGAATAGCGCTGACGTGCCGCTGCCTTACGCGAACAACCTGGAAAAAGCGGCAGTGGTAAGCGCTCAGGACATCATCAAAGCTGCGAAAGCAGTTTGCTACGCTGATTAGATAGGGAGCTCTGACAATGGCTATTGAAATTTTTATGCCAGCACTGTCGCCCACCATGGAAAAGGGTACGCTCGCTAAATGGTTGGTAAAAGAAGGCGACACCGTTGAAAGTGGTGATGTGATCGCGGAAATCGAAACCGATAAGGCGACGATGGAAGTTGAGAGCATTGATGATGGCACGGTTGCCAAAATCCTGGTGGATGAGGGTACTGATGATGTTCCTGTAGGCCAGATTATAGCAATGCTTGCGGAAGAGGGCGAAGATGTTTCTGACATCGAAGCTCCATCTGAAAGCAAACAAGCTGCTGCGCCTGAAAAAGAGCCAGAGGGCAACAAACTAGAGGATAAGAAGGACGAGGAGAAGCCTTCCAAATCTTCCTCTGATGACAAATTTGCGGAGGGCGAGAGCAAGCGATCGAAAGCTGATGGTGAACGTATCAAGGCGTCCCCGCTCGCGAAGCGTATCGCAAGTCAGGAAGGCCTTGACCTCGAGGCGCTTGAGGGCACAGGCCCTAACGGACGGATTGTCAAGCGCGATATTGAAGCTGCTCTTGAAAAAGGTGTTGGTAAGGCAGGTGAGGCTTCACCTGCGAAAGAAGCTGCGAAAGCACCTGCCGCCCAAGCCGCTGCGCCAGAATATGGGCCTCATGCAGATATTCCGTATCGCGAGGAGCGCTTGTCTGGCATGCGGAAGACGATTGCGCGCCGCCTGACAGAATCAAAAACAACGGTGCCGCATTTCTATCTCACAATTGATTGTGAGCTGGATAAACTCCTCGCGCAGCGTAAAGAACTTAATACCAAGCTCGCAGACAGTGGTGTGAAGCTCTCGGTGAATGACTTTATCATCAGAGCAACGGCCCTTGCGCTCAAGAAGGTTCCTGCTGCGAATGTTCAGTTCGCTGGTGATAAGATGTACTGGTATGAGCGGGCTGATATTTCAGTCGCGGTCGCCATTGATGGCGGTTTGGTGACGCCAGTCGTGCGCGGGGCCGATAACATGGGCCTGACGGAAATTTCAAACACCGTGAAAGACCTCGCAACACGTGCCCGCGACGGCAAGCTGATGCCTGAGGATTATGCGGGCGGTACCTTCTCGATTTCCAATCTGGGTATGTTTGGTATTCGCGAATTCAGCGCGGTCATCAATCCACCACAGGGTGCTATTCTCGCGGTTGGCGCGGGTGAGCAGCGTGCGGTGATCAAGGACGGTGCTGTCGCTGTTGCGACTGTGATGAGCTGCACCATGTCATGTGACCACCGGGCGATTGATGGTGCGGTTGGCGCAGAATTCCTCGCGGCGTTCAAAGGGTATATTGAAGACCCGATCACCATGCTGCTTTAAGGAGCAATTGGATGGAAGCGATTAATCTAAAAGAAAAGCTCGGCCTGTTCAGCGACACATGGACCCCCAAGATTGTTGGTAACGTAGATGATAATCACGTCTACCTGGCCAAACTTGAGGGGGATTTTATCTGGCATGCGCATGATGACCAGGATGAGATGTTTCTTGTTGTCGATGGTCGCTTCCGACTGGACTTCCGGGACCGTGAGGTTTGGGTGGAACAGGGTGAGATGATCGTGGTGCCGAAGGGCGTGGAGCATAAGCCATATGCTCCCGAGATTTGCAGCGTTCTCATCATTGAAAAAGCGGATACGGACCATACCGGCGGTATCGATGACCCGCTTCGCAAAGAAAATCACGAACGGATTTAAGATGTCTCAGAGTTTTGACCTTGTAGTAGTTGGTGGTGGGCCTGGCGGGTATGTCGCGGCGATCCGCGGTGCCCAGCTCGGCATGAATGTAGCCTGTATCGAACGGGAGCACCTTGGCGGTATTTGTTTGAACTGGGGCTGTATTCCCACGAAGGCGCTGCTTCGCTCTGCTGAGGTCCTGCATCTGGCGAAACACGGTGCCGACTTTGGTCTGAAGATTGGTCAGATTGAGTTTGACCTCGAGGCTATCGTTAAACGTAGCCGCGGTGTGGCGTCACAGATGAACGGCGGCATCAAATCGCTGCTGAAGAAGAACAAGGTTACCCACATTGAGGGTGAAGCGAAGGTCGCGGGCCAAGGCAAGCTCACAGTTAAAGGCAAGGACGGTAAAAACACCGAACTGACGGCTAAAGAGATCATTATTGCAACCGGCGCACGGGCGCGCGAGTTGCCCCACCTCAAAGCAGATGGCGAGTTGATCTGGACCTACAAACATGCCCTAACGCCAAATGTGATGCCGAAGAAGCTCTTGGTAATCGGCTCTGGCGCCATCGGGATAGAATTTGCCAGTTTCTTCAATGAACTGGGCTCAGACGTCACCGTGGTCGAGATGATGGACCGGGTTCTTCCTGTTGAAGATGCTGATATCTCAAAGTTTGCCGAGAAATCGTTTAAGAAACAGGGCATGAAGATCAAAACCCACGCCTCTGTAACCGAGCTTAAAAAAGGCGAAAACAATGTGACATGCGTTGTTGAGGCTAAAGGCAAAAAAGAAGAGATCACGGTCGACCGGGTGATCGTTGCCATTGGCATTACAGGCAATATTGAAAACCTTGGTTTGGAAGACGTTGGTATTAAAACCGATCGTGGTCATATCGTTACTGATAAGTGGGGCCACACGGGTGTGGATGGTTTCTGGGCTATTGGTGACGTTGCTGGCGCACCTTGGCTTGCGCACAAGGCTAGCCATGAGGGTGTGATTGCGGTTGAGAAGATTGCTGGCGTAAAAGGCCTTCACCCCATGGATAAAGGCAATATTCCTGGCTGTACATACTGCAGGCCGCAGGTGGCTTCAGTTGGCCTCACTGAAGTCAAGGCGAAAGAGCAGGGCTTTGATGTTCGTGTAGGCAGTTTCCCGTTTATCGGTAACGGGAAGGCTGTTGCGCTTGGCGAGCCTGAGGGCCTTGTTAAAACCATCTTTGACAAAAAGACCGGCGAGCTTCTGGGCGCGCATATGGTGGGCGCTGAGGTGACGGAGATGATCCAGGGCTATGTGGTTGCGAGAACGCTTGAAACAACAGAAGCCGAGCTTATGCATACGGTATTCCCGCATCCAACTCTTTCTGAGATGATGCATGAAAGTGTGCTGGACGCTTACGGTAGAGCTATACATTTCTAGGGGCTTTAATGCGCTTAAAGGTACATCCGGTTGTATCCCATATGAAGGCCATGCTGGCGAGCATGAAAGCCCGTACGGGTAAATCACCGGATGACTGGGCAACAATTGTCCTGCGCTATGGCGCGACGGATGTAAACAAAGCGGCTGCTCAATTGAAAGCTGACTATGGCCTTGGGAAGCCAACTGCATGGTTGCTGGCCAGTCGCGCGCTTGGTGAAACGCCGGAAGATTATGATGAGGCAGCCTATCTGTCTGCGGCAACCGATCTTTTCAACGCGCAGTTTGCTGGGAAAAAGGCGGAGCTGGCGCCTATAGCACAAGCACTTGCCACTGAGGCCACGTCGCTGGGCGATGATGCTAGGGTAAGCCCCACTAAGACCATGGTGCCCTTCTATAGACATCACGTATTCGCTCAGGTAAAAGCTGCTACGCAGAAACGGGTGGATCTCGGCTTGGCATTGAAGGGTTGCGATGGCCCGATTGACGAGCGCCTTAAGCCTACTGGTGGCGCAGCAAAAGGCGACCGCATCACTCATGTGATTGGGATATTCGCGCTTGCTGATATCGATGACCAGTTGAGAAAATGGCTGAAGATCGCCTACGAGTTGGATGAGAAGTAATGAGCACGAACGACAAACCAGAGTATCAACGCAAACCAAACTGGATCAGGGTAAAAGCCCCGGTTAGTAAAGAGTATGCGGAAACACGCAAAATGATGCGTGACCTGAAGCTCCATACGGTTTGTGAAGAAGCGGCTTGCCCCAATATCGGTGAATGCTGGAAACAGAAGCATGCCACTATCATGATCCTGGGGGATACCTGCACGCGTGCATGTGCCTTTTGTAATGTGAAGACCGGTCGGCCCATGACCGTTGACCCGCTTGAGCCAATGAACACTGCGATCGCATGTGCTGAAATGGGTCTCAATCATATCGTGATCACGTCCGTTGACCGGGATGATCTTGATGATGGCGGTGCGCGGCAGTTCGTTAAAGTTATCGAGGAGCTGAGAAAACGCAGCCCCAAGACGACGATCGAGATTTTGACACCCGATTTCCGCAACAAACCCGGCGCTATTGAAATGGTGGCAGAGGCACGGCCTGATGTGTTTAACCACAATTTGGAAACGGTGCCGCGGAACTACCCCAAAATCCGACCCGGTGCACGTTACTACCATAGCCTACGCCTGCTTGAGACTGTGAAGAAAGTCGACCCTTCCATCTTCACCAAATCAGGCATCATGGTTGGTTTGGGTGAGGAACGTATGGAAGTGAGCCAGGTTATGGATGATATGCGCATGGCGGATATCGATTTTATGACCATTGGCCAATATCTCCAGCCAACACCACGGCATGCGAAACTGGAGCGTTATGTCACTCCAGATGAGTTTAAGTCATATGAACGTATGGCGAAAGGCAAGGGTTTCCTGTTGATTTCCGCGACACCGCTAACGCGGTCAAGCTATCATGCGGGCGATGACTTTGCGCGCCTGCGGGCGGCACGTGAGGCTCGACTTAAGGCTGCCGAGTAACTGACCACAATATTATGGGGGGTATATGTCGCAACCGGTTGACGTTATCGATGATACTGAATGCCGGAACTGTGGTGCCGTTCTCACGGGGAAATACTGTAGTGCCTGTGGGCAGCGCAGTCGCGGTGTTGGCCTTGATGCGGGGGAACTGGCGTCCGAAGCTCTCGATTCAATTGTAAAAATAGACGGGAAACTTTGGCGCACTTTCCTTGGGCTCACCAAAAACCCTGGGCTGGTAGCGAAAAACTACGCTCAAGGCAAGAGGGCGCGATACGTCAATCCGCTCCGCTACTGTTTTGCGGCCGTCGCTATATCAATAGCCGCGACGATCTGGACCGGCGAGTTCGATGCGATCAGCGAAAGCCTTATTTTCGTGCAGTTGGAAGGCGCTGCAAATGATCCTGTGGTGCAAGAACTCAATACCTTCCTCATGCGTTACCTCAATATTATGTCGCTTCTTACCGTGCCCGTATACGCCTTCGTGCTCATGCTGTTAACCCGGCGCTCTGGGTACAGTTACGCCTCTCACTTTAGCTTTGTATGTTACGTTGTGGGGCAGGGCGCACTTCTCGGCGTTCTGGGTACGTTTTTTAACAGTTACGTCTATTTTCTGGGTATTCTGCCGTCACTGATGATTACCAATTTTGTCTATATCTACGGCGCTATGCGATTTTATGGCCGTGGAATATGGGCCTCCACACTTCTTATCAGCACGTCGTTTTTTGCTTATATGGTCATACTTTTTGCCATTATCTACCCGCTTTTTATCCTTGATATCCTTTAGTAGGAACAGCCTTGCGGCTCATCGAGGCGACAGCTATAAAGCCTTCAAAAGAAGGATGATTGGTGCCGCATTTCAGCGAAAAAAAAATACTGCCTTACACGCAGGAACAGCTTTTCAGGCTAGTGGCCGACGTTGCGCACTATCCTGAATTCCTGCCGTGGTGTACCGGCGCGCGGGTTTACAATCGTCAGGAGAACCGCTTCGATGCCGATGTAATCATTGGTTTTAAGATGTTTAGTGAGCGTTTTACCTCGCGAGTACGCCTGGAGCCCAATAGCAAGGTTGACGTCGACTATATTCGAGGCCCAATGAAGAGGCTCTACAATCATTGGAAATTTACCCCTGAAGGGTTTCACTCGTGTCTTATAGACTTTGAGGTGGAGTTTGAATTTTCAAACCGGATGCTGAATCAGATGATTGGTGGATTGTTCGGAGAGGCCTGTAGAAAAATGGTCCAGGCGTTTGAAGAGCGCGCCGCAGCAATATATGGCGAGCCACGCGAAGATGAGGCTAATCCTTAATCGCTTCGAGAACGAGCGACAGTGCTTTTTCTGTTGTTAATGTTCTTATTTCATCTCGTGGTCTGTCACCAAAACGGCATTCAAGCGCTGTGGGGGCCATGCCCTGCATCGCAACACCAATCCATACCAAACCGACGGGTTTCTGGGCACTGCCGCCCCCTGGGCCCGCAACACCGGTGACAGACACCGCGATATCACCACGTGAATTAGCAAGCGCACCGTATGCCATCTCTTTAGCGACAGCCTCCGAGACAGCGCCAAATCTGTTTAGACTTTCTGCGCTTACATCGAGCATCTGATGTTTTGCTTCATTGGAATATGTCACAAACCCACGCTCAAAAACATCTGAGGAACCCGGCACCTCAGTGAGCGCTGCGGCGATAAGACCGCCTGTACAACTTTCAGCCGTCACAATCTTGATCCCTCCAGCGCGCGCTTCTGAGAGCACGGTTTCTGCCAAGGTATATATTTGTTGATCGACCATCAGTTCACCACATAGGGCAGGCACAGCAAAACAAGTACTGCGAGCCACACCGTCTCAGCTACCATTAATAGGATGGGGCGCCAGCCCAGCGTAGCAATGCTCTTGAGGTTACTCTTCAATCCTATGGCAGCAATGGCGGTAATGAGACATGTTCTCGAGACAGTGGTCAAGCCGGACTTGATCTCGCTTGGAATGCTGATGAGGCTGTTGAGGATTACCAACAGCACAAACGCAACCAGAAAGCCGGGAAGAAGTGGCGGTTTTTTACCTGTTGCCATTTCGGCACCACAGGTGGCCCGAAATACCATTACAAATATCAGCACGACAGGGAGCAGGAGCGCCACGCGCATCAACTTGGTAAGCGTGGCGAGGTCACCAGCCTCTACAGATATAGAGTAACCAGCACCGACAACTTGGGCTACATCATGAATAGTGGCGCCGATAAAAATGCCAGCCTGTGTTTCGCTCAGGTCAAGCATGCCGCCGATCATGGGATATATAATCATGGCGAGCGTTGATAGCGCTGTGACACCCACAACAGCAAAAACTGTGTCCCGTTCTTGAGAGTCGCTTTTCGGCATGATTGCAGAGATCGCAAGGGCGGCTGACGCGCCGCAAATAGCAACCGCGCCACCTGTAAGGGCACCAAAACGGTGCTTAAGTCCAAACAGGCGTGCTATGACTAGACCAAACAAAATGGTGAGTGCAACCCCGGCAGCCATCAAGGCGAAGGTTTGCCAGCCTAGTGCCATCACATCAGACAATGCGATGCGTAAGCCAAGGAGTGCAACGCCAATTCGTAGGACTGTGGTGCCCGTGAATGCGATACCAAGCTGGCACTTGGGGTCTTCATGAAGGAAGTGCAACGCCATGCCCAGTAGAAGGGCAAAAAGCATTGCTGGGGCACCATAGTGTTCGCCCAGGAAACTTGCCGCCAAACCCACAGTTAGAGAAATTATAAATCCGGGGAATATGCTGGCAGTGCGTTCTTGAATTGAGGATACCATTAATATAAACCATCTAACAAACCTGTAATTTGAAGAATGATTATACCAAAGCCGGCTAGAATGCCAGCGACAAGGTCATCCACCATCACACCGAATCCTCCGGCGACTTTTTTGTCTAACCATCCGATGGGCCATGGCTTGATGATGTCAAAAAACCTGAAGAGCAGAAAAGCAAGCACATAGAGGATAAGTGAGGGTTCAAACATGGTGAGCGGAACTAGCGCAAGCCACTGGCCCGCTACTTCATCGATGATGATCTCAGGTGCATCATGAATACCGATACGAGCTTCAATCTTATTGATCGCGAGACTTGATACGACGGTTAAACCGGCAACGAGTACAACGAGCGTTATGGCGTCAGTTTGAAGTTTGAGTAGGCCGTAACCCATAAGAACGCCGAGGAGGGAACCCCATGTTCCGGGCGCTGGCCTGAGCATGCCCACGCCTAAACCTGTGACAAGCCAAAATAAGGGAGACTTGTTGCGGTCATGCCATGTCCGAAGCGAGGTTTTAGCCATATTGCTATCCTTTCAGCGGAAGGCGAACGGTTGCCGTTGCTTGGGCGGCAATACCTTCTTCTCGGCCTGTAAAACCAAGTTTCTCGGTAGTTGTGGCCTGTACGCTCACGCGGTCGATATCAATATTCAGAAGTTCCGCTATGCGTGCTCTCATCGCTGCATTGTGCGGTCCAATTTTCGGCTTTTCGCATATCAGGCAGACATTGACGTGCGCAATCATGCCACCCTTCGCTAAAACCCTGTCTCTCGCGAATGTGAGGAACCGATCACTTGGGGCACCCCGCCATTGTGCGTCTGTAGGCGGGAAATGCTGCCCGATGTCGCCGTCAGCGATAGCGGCGAGGATAGCATCGGTGAGCGCATGCAGGCCTACATCTGCATCTGAATGACCCTTTAGCTTTTTTGTAAAGGGCACTTTCACACCACAAAGCCAGACATGATCACCGTCTTCAAACCGGTGCACATCGTAGCCGGAGCCAACTCTGATATCAGGCAGTTGCGTCATGAAATTCTGTTCAGCTTTCTCAAAATCAGCAGCTGTAGTGATTTTAAAGTTTTCTGGGTTTCCTTCAACGATCTGTACCTGAAAACCAGTTGCTTCCATCACCGCACCATCGTCGGTGAGTTCGTTGCCGGTCGTGGCAGCATGCGCATCAATGAGGCTATCAAAATGGAAAGCTTGGGGTGTTTGAACCGCATATAGATGTTCCCGATCAACGGTATGCGCAATCACGCCATTCGATACGGATTTAAGCGTGTCTGTCACTTTGGTGGCGGGAAGAACTGCCTTTGCGCCACTTCTCAGTTCGATGAGAAGGCGTTCAATGGTAGCCGCATCGATAAAAGGACGCGCAGCATCATGGACCAACACAAACTCCGGCTCATGTTTCTGCAAGGTCATAAGGCCATTCTGCACACTTTCCTGTCTGGTGCCCCCGCCAAAGACCGGCGGCTCGATGGCACGATCTTGAGCGGCCATGTCATATAAGCGGGTGTCATCCGGGTGAATAACAACCTGAATAATAGCATCAGGGAGAGCACCTGAAAGGGCATCAAGTGTATGAGACAGAAGGGCTTTGCCCGCGATGGAGCGATATTGTTTGGGGAGGCCTTCGCCAGCCCGGCTACCGCGTCCGGCGGCGACGATAAGGACTGCAACAGGTGCAGGGCTCGGTTGCGAAATCTGAGGCTGGCTTTTTGTCATAACTTCTGGCATAAGCAGTGCCCAATATTTAGGCAGTGAAGTGTTTTAGGTAGTTAATGATGGCTCTTAGCATTGGTCCGGTAGAAATCAAAGACCCAGTTATCCTCGCGCCCATGTCTGGCGTGACAGATATGCCCTTTCGTCGTCTGGTAAAACGGTACGGCGCAGGGCTGGTCGTGTCTGAAATGATTGCGTCTGAGGCGATGATCCGCGCGACTGAGCGCAGCCAGAAAATGTCCACCAACTGTGCGGAAGAATTTCCCATGTCTGTGCAGCTTGCAGGCTGCGAAGCCAGCAAGATGGCGGAAGCTGCGAAGCTCAACGAAGACCGGGGTGCCGCTATTATTGATATCAACATGGGCTGCCCGGTTAAGAAGGTCGTTAACGGCCATGCGGGCTCGGCACTGATGCGTGACCTTGATCATGCTGGTGAGCTTATCCACGCAACCGTGAATGCTGTTTCCCTGCCGGTTACACTCAAAATGCGCCTGGGTTGGGACGACAGCAGCTTTAATGCGCCTGAACTTGCGAAGATTGCAGAACAGGCTGGTGTAAAGATGATTGCTGTGCATGGGCGCACCCGTTGCCAGATGTATCGCGGGCACGCCAACTGGAAGAAGGTTGGTATCGTCAAACAGGCCGTCGATCTGCCTGTAATCGTGAACGGCGACATTAACGAGTTTGACGATGTGACCCAGGCCCTTACCGATTCCGGGGCCGACGGCGTGATGATTGGCCGTGGTTGTTACGGAAAACCCTGGCTTATCGGCCAAGTGATGGAGTTTCTCCGCAGCGGGGAGCGCAAAGCATCGCCAGGCTTGCCTGAGCAGATGGAAACAGTACTCGAGCACTATGAAGATATGCTGCATCACTATGGTGTTGAGGGCGGTGTCCGCATCGCTCGTAAGCATCTTGGTTGGTATACAAAGGGCCTGCACAGCTCTGCTGACTTCAGGAATGAAATCAACCGTATGGATGACCCTTCCGAGGTCAAATCAGCTCTTCGGGAATTTTACCTGCCTCTTTGTGAGCAAATGGCGGCTTGATGCAAACCGGGGGGGAGGCATCTGAGGACATAGGCGTGCAGGATATTCTGCACAGCCTCTCTCAAGCCATATTCCTCATCAACAGTTCTAACCAGATCGTGAGTGTCTACGCTCAAGCGGAAACGATTTTTGAGCGCAGCAGGGAAAGCCTGTGTAA
The DNA here is from genome assembly GCF_048264555.1 of Kordiimonas sp. GTDB lineage: Bacteria > Pseudomonadota > Alphaproteobacteria > Sphingomonadales > Kordiimonadaceae > Kordiimonas. The sequence continues at coordinate 521,797 of NZ_JBLXCX010000002.1, read as the reverse complement.
CAGCCCGATCGCGCATCTACGCGGGGTTGGCTACGCAGCAGATGGCCTGGTAACCCGCGCGCGTGAGGAAAATACTCCTCTCAATAGCTATGACGTCTCGGTTATGCCGCCCATCGGCGATATCGAGCTGATGGATATGCATGCCCACCCGCACGGGGATGGGGGAGATATCCTGCTTTCGGTACAGCCCAGGCGGATTACCGCGTTTCTGGAGAAACGTGCAGAGATGGAGGCTGCGGCGCGCTCGGTGAGTGGTTTGGCTTCCATGCTGGCGCATGAGATTAAAAACCCACTCTCCGGCATCCGTGGTGCAGCCCAACTGATGGGACGTGCGCAAGACGGTAAACACGCCCGCCTGACCGAGTTGATCGTCAAGGAAGTTGACCGTATTAAAGGACTGGTAGATGAACTGGAGACCTTTAGTGCGCCGCACGCCCACACCAATGAGGCGGTTAATATTCATGAGGTGCTCGACCACGTTCTAGACGTTGCTGTCGCGGGCTTTGGTGCAAAATGCAGTTTTCGGCCCCGGTTTGACCCTTCATTGCCGCCAGTTTACGGGAACTTTGACCGTTTGATACAGGTGTTTCTCAATCTCGTGAAAAATGCAGTTGAAGCGGCAGGGCCAGAGGCTGACATTACCATCACAACCTCATACAGGCATGGGATTTGGCTCACTGGGCGGAACGGAGAGCGCATTCGTCTCCCCATCGAAGTGAACGTTCTTGATAACGGCCCCGGCATTCCTCATCACTTGCGCGGGCACCTGTTTGACCCCTTTGTGAGTGGCAAGGAAGGTGGCACCGGCCTTGGGCTGGCGCTGGTGGCACGATATGTGAGTGATATGGAAGGGACAGTTACCTGCGACAATAATCCCAACGGTGGGGCGCATTTTAAGGTACAACTGGCGTTGGAAGAGGATATGAACCGTGGCGCGAACTAAACCAACCATCATTGTCGCTGATGACGATATGGCAATTCGCCTTGTTGTCGGCGAAGCTTTGCGGCAGGAAGGCTGGATGGTTCTTGAGGCGGAAGACCTGCCCGAGCTGCGGCGGCTGGTGGAACGCGGGCAGGGTGATGTTGTCATCTCAGACGTGATGATGCCGTCAGGTAGCGGTCTTGATGCATTGCCGGCACTTCTGGAAAAGCGCCCGGACCTGCCATTCGTGATCATGAGCGCGCAAAATACCCTGTCGACCGCTATGGCGGCGACAAATAACGGTGCGTTTGATTATCTCCCAAAACCTTTTGATATTGATGAGTTAATATCAATTGTTAAGAAAGCACTTAAGGAGAAAGCCACCACACTGACCGGTGACCTGGAGCGAGACGAAAACCTCCTGATTGGCCGATCGCCTGCCATGCAGGAGATTTACCGCACGATGGCGAGGGTGGTGAAAACCGACCTGACAGTCATGGTAACCGGTGAGAGCGGCACGGGTAAGGAGCTGGTCGCTCGTGCCCTTCATGCGCATGGTCCACGTGCCAATAACCCCTTTGTGCCGGTTAATATGGCAGCTATCCCTCGAGAATTGATCGAGAGCGAGCTATTCGGGCACGAACGCGGCGCTTTTACTGGGGCGGAAACCCGTACACTTGGCCGCTTTGGGCAAGCCAAGGGGGGGACGCTTTTCCTTGATGAGATTGGTGATATGCCGCTTGAGGCGCAGACGCGCCTGCTTCGTGTGCTACAGGAAGGCGAATACCGTACGGTTGGCGGGCAAAAGAGCATCAAGTCAGATGTGCGTATTATCGCGGCGACGAACCGCAGTCTTCAGGCCATGGTGCGGTCAGGGGATTTCAGGGAAGACTTGTTTTTCCGCCTCAATGTGGTGCCGCTTGCTTTGCCACCCTTGAGGGAACGTCCCGGCGATGTTCCTGATCTAGCAGAGCATTTCCTTCGGAAGGCCGTCGATAAGGGCTTGCCACAGAAGAAGCTAACCGATGGTGCCAAGAAGGCACTGCAATCGTTCGATTGGCCCGGTAATGTGCGTGAGCTTGAGAACCTGTTGCAGCGTATATGTGCGCTATATCCGGGCAAGGAAATCAGCGGCACTGTCATCAAAACAGAGTTTGACCGCTCGACATCCGAGTTGGCGGGTGGTCCTGTCAGCATTATGGCAGACGTCAGCGGCGGCAACCTTGCTCAGACCCTGAGACTCCATCTGGATCAATATTTTGACTATCATGACGACGGTTTACCGCCCGCGGGGCTCTATCAGCGCATTTTAAGGGAGGTCGAACGCCCCCTCATCCAGAAGGTGCTGCAAGTCACGAACGGAAATCAGGTTAAAGCCGCAGAACTCCTGGGTTTGAACCGAAATACTCTCCGGAAAAAAATCCGTGAACTGGATATTTCGGTTAACCCTCGTTTGACCTAACTTTGCCATAGTCTTGGCTCAGCGTGTGATATATCTGGAACAATAGTGACAAATATGCATCATAGGCCGCATGTCGAAGATTAACCCGTTGCAAACACCTGAGTTAAACCCGGGCCCGCCCAAGCTTCCGAACCGTCGCTGGGCTCGTTTTATGCTTTGGTCACGGCGCCTGAAACTCGCGGGGCGCATTGAGATTGTTCTCTCCGTGCTCGCGGTGATCTCCGCTATAGCGACCTATATCGTGATGTCCCGAAAGTCCGGGCCTTTTGAGCTTGCTTCCGGGCGCACGATGCGCGCCCTTCTTGCGATCAACCTGGCGCTCTTGCTCGCGCTTGGCGTTTCAATCGGCCGATGGTTTGTGAGGATCTGGTTATCCCGCAAGGGCATGGCGGCAGGGTCACGACTGCAGAACAAGGTCACCGGCTTTTTTATTGCGATTGCCATCGTGCCTCCCATTATCATGACCGTGTTCTCCGCGCTTTTCCTGGAGTTCGGCATTCAATCATGGTTCAGCGATAAGGTGCGCTCTGCACTCAATAACTCGCTTGAGGTCGCAGAGACCTATATGATTGAGCACCGCGCCTCCATCGAGAAGGACATGCAGGCCATTGCGCTCGCTTTCAATCGGCTCAGTCCGCTCCAGCAAACAGATAGTCTGACGTTGCAGCAAGTTGCCTACAGCGCCTTGAACACTCGTCTGCTGTCAGAGGTGTTGTTGATTGAGATGCAGGACCTGGACACGGAAGGTGCAGTGGTAGCCCGCGCAAATCAGGGACTCGAACTTACAACGTCCCGCCTGCAGAAGAGCATGCTGGACCGGGTGCGTCAGGACGGCACGTTTGTCGCGTCAAACACGGCGGATAACACAGTGGTTGGCATGATCAGACTCAGCGGCTTCCTGCGTCCGACCTATCTCTATGTGGCGCGTGACCTTAACCCGCAAGTGCTTGGCTATCTGCAGGCAACAAGAAGTGCGGTCGCTGACTATGAAAGCCTTGAGGGCCAGCGCAGCAACATCCAGCTTCAGTTCAATGTTGTTTTCATTATCGTGGCGCTACTGATCCTCCTGGCTGCGATATGGATAGGCCTCTGGTTCTCGGCGCGGCTTGTAACACCGCTCTCTAATCTGGTAGATGCGGCAGAACGCGTGGGGCAGGGTGACCTTGCTGTGCGCGTGCCCAGCCCGCCCACGAGCGACGAGGTTGGCACGCTTAGCCGCGCGTTTAACCGTATGACGGACCAGATCGCACGACATCAGGATGCGCTGATTGAGGCAAACAGGGAGCTCGATGAGCGGCGCAGGTTCCTTGAAGAGGTGCTTGAGGGGGTTTCCGCCGGTGTGATCGGTCTTCAGCAGGACGGCACGATCTTCCTGCCCAACAGGGCGGCGGCAAATCAGCTTGGTATCGCTTATGAAGATATGATTGGCCACCGTCTCCACGAGGTTATTCCTGAGTTCGAAGGGTTGCTGCGCCAAAGTGAGCAGTCAGTCGCTGGCGAGGTGAAAAGTCAGGTTGTTATTGAAGTGAATGGCGAGACACGAACCTTGCTTGTGCGGGTGTTTGTGGAACGCGGCGAAGATGCGGCGGGTACTATTGGCGGCTATGTGGTAACATTTGATGACCTGACGGAACAGCTCGCTGACCAGCGCACGGCAGCATGGGCTGATGTGGCGCGCCGTATTGCACATGAAATTAAAAACCCGCTAACACCTATTCAACTTTCAGCAGAGCGCCTTAAACGTAAATATCTCAAAGAGATAGCGAGTGATGCTAAGGTGTTTAGTCAGTGTACTGATACCATCATCAGGCAAGTCGGCGACTTGAGGCGCATGGTGGATGAGTTTTCATCTTTCGCACGGATGCCGTCGCCAATCCTCAAGGAAACTGATATCGCGGATGTCGTGAAACAGTCTGTGTTCCTGCAGGACGTAGCGGCCAGCCGCATTCAGTTCTCCACTCGGTATCCAGCGGAGACCCGCACGTTGATGTGTGATGGCCGTCTCGTGGGGCAGGCGCTCACCAATATCCTCAAAAACGCTGTGGAATCTGTTACCGCCCGAACAGAACGCGACATGACGGAGGGTGCGGACACCATTGAGCCAGGTTTGATCAAGGTTGAACTGGTGCAGGACAAGGATCGCACTGAAATCCGGGTCGATGACAATGGCCTCGGTCTTCCACAAGAACAGAAGGACCGCCTGATGGAGCCTTATGTGACGACGCGGGCCAAAGGTACGGGGCTTGGTCTTGCGATCGTGCGACGCATTATGGAAGAGCATGGCGGCACGGCGCGAATTGCAGACCGGACGCCTCTGGGGGCAAGGGCTGTGCTTGTGTTCTCGCACCGCGCACTTGAGAAGAAAGCTGCAACAGCCGAGGCTGAGAGTTCAGATAGTAATGCAAAGAAAAGTGGCGCAGCGGCCGCAGAATAACGACTAGGGAGTGAGCCAGTTATGGCGCTTGATATACTGATCATTGATGACGAAGAAGATATCCGCGAGCTTGTTTCCGGCATCTTGGAGGATGAAGGCTACAGCACCCGTACCGCACACGATAGCGACAGCGGGTTGGCAGAGATTGAAGCCCGCCTTCCTTCCCTGATGGTGCTCGATATCTGGCTGCAGGGGAGCAAGCTGGATGGGTTGGAAATTCTGGAACTTGTGAAATCTCGCCACCGGGACTTGCCTATCGTCGTTATCAGTGGGCATGGCAACATCGAAACAGCCGTCGCGGCCATCAAAAAAGGCGCGTACGACTTCATTGAAAAACCATTTGAGGCGGATCACCTGTTGCTCACCATACAGCGTGCAACTGAGGCTGACCGTCTGAAGCGCGAGAATGAGGAACTCAAGAAACGTTCTGCCTTCTCTGTTGATATCACGGGCAGGAGCCACGCAATCAATACAGTCAGGCAGAATATTGAGAAGGTGGCCGCCACAAACAGCCGTGTGCTTATCAATGGTCCGTCTGGTTCCGGTAAAGAGGTGGCAGCGCGGCAAATACACAGCCGCTCACACCGTTCAGGCAGTTCATTTGTCGTCATCAGCGCCGCATCAATGGAGCCGCACCGGATGGAGCAGGAGCTTTTTGGTGTGGAGCAGAATGGCGGTGTGGTTAAAACAGGCCTGTTTGAGCGCGCTCATGGCGGTACACTGTTCATCGATGAGGTTGGTGATATGCCGTTGCCAACCCAGGCTAAAATCCTGCGTGTGCTGACTGATCAGGCGTTCGAGCGTGTTGGCGGCAACACTGGCGTTAAGGTTGACGTACGGGTGATCTCAGCCACCAGCAAGGACCTCTTGAACGAGATCAGGGAAGGGCGTTTCCGCGAGGATTTGTACCACCGTCTTAATGTGGTCCCTCTCAAAATGGCGTCTTTGTCGGAGCGACGTGAAGATATACCGATGCTGGCGCAAAACTTCCTTGATGCCCTTGCGGAAGCGACGGGTCGCCCAAAAGCCAAGCTGGCCGATGACGCCATCGCGGCACTGCAGTCGTATGACTGGCCGGGCAACGTCAGGCAGCTTAAGAACATTATGGAGCGCTTGGTTATCATGGGTTCCGATGAGTTCGATAGTGAAATTGGTGCCGATCAGCTACCGCAGGAGATAAGGTCAGGCTCAAGCGATCTGTTGCACTCAGGTGGCAACAGCGCCATTATGACCACGCCGCTGCGGGAGGCTCGGGAGGCTTTTGAGCGTGAATATCTGAAAGTGCAGATCAACCGTTTTAGCGGGAACATCTCGCGAACGGCGGCATTTATTGGTATGGAACGCTCTGCACTACACCGTAAGCTCAAGTCGTTGGGCCTTACGGGGGTGTCACGGGGTGAAGAGGTCGAATAGGGCCGCGACAATAGAGTTTTCAGGAAAGTCGGTTTGAAACGATGAAAGTTATTGTTTGTGGTGCAGGGCAGGTGGGCTTCAATATTGCGAAGCACCTCGCTGACCAACAGAATGATGTGACGGTGATTGACCGGTCACCTGAACTCATTCGCAAGATTAGTGAATCGCTCGATATTCAGGCGCTTGTGGGTCATGCGTCGGACCCTTCAATGCTGGAGAAGGCAGGTGCCGCGGACGCGGAACTCCTGATCGCAGTCACATGGTCTGATGAAGTGAATATGGTGGCCTGCCAGGTGGCGCATTCGCTTTTCAGTGTTCCGACCAAGGTTGCACGTATCAGAAATCAAACCTACCTGAAACCCATGTGGGGTGACCTTTTCTCGCGCGAGAATATGGCGATCGACGTCATTATCTCGCCGGAACTTGAGGTTGCACAGGCGCTTCATCGCCGCCTGCAGGTGCCGGGCGCCTTCAATATGGTGCCATTTGTGGACGGCAAAGTACGGCTTATAGGTTTGGTGCTTGATGAAAACTGTCCGGTGGTGGATACACCACTTCGGCAGCTAACAGAGCTATTCCCAAATCTGCAGACCACAGTGGTTTCCGTTGTACGCGGCAATAAGATTTTTGTGCCGCGAAGCGATGACCAGTTGCAGGCCGGTGACGCCATTTATATTGCTGTTGACGCCGCCACCACTGAGCGTGCAATGGCTGTTTTTGGCCACGAAGAGAAGGCCGCGCAAAGGCTTGTGATTGTTGGTGGTGGCAATATTGGGCTGTTCCTCGCGCGCCTTCTGGAGCAAACCGCGCGAACCAACGTCAAAATCATTGAGTATGACAAGGAACGTGCGGCAGTGATCGCCGAAAAACTTAAGCACACCGTTGTTATCAATGGTGACGCGCTTGACCGCGAAATCCTGCAGGAAGCGAATATTTCGCAAGCGGATACAGTTGTCTCGGTTGCGAATGATGATGAAGTGAACATCTTGTCCTCGCTTCTTGCCAAGCAGCAGGGTTGCCCGCGCGCTATCACACTGATGAATAACCCGATATACGGTAGCCTCGTGGGGTCGCTTGGTATTGATGTTGCGCTCGACCCGCGCGAGACTACAGTTTCCAGCATTGTGCGCCATATCCGGCGCGGGCGTATCCGCGATCTCTACAGCATTTTTGAAGGCAAAGCCGAAATCATCGAAGCTGAGGTTATTGAGGGGTCAGTTGTCGCAGGTAAGGCTATCGGGGCGCTCAGGCTCCACGGTGATGTCAAGTTTGGCATGATTGTCCGGGAAGATGAGGCGCTCGTGCCGCATGCTGACACTGTCCTCCAAGGCGGCGACCGGGTTGTGATCCTCGCGCTGTCTGAGGCTGTGAAGAAGATCGAGCAACTATTCTCCGCGCGAGCGGACATCTTCTGATTTTCCGTCATGTGGACAAGCCGCCTCTTTTTCCTTGTTGGTTGCTGGATAGTTATCCTGACATTGCTTCAGCTTGTGCCGTTTTTTACCGCCCTCGCGCTTGAAGAGGGCGTGGCAGCGAGCAGTTTTTTTGCGTCTATGTCTGTCGGCTTGCTGGTTGGTGGCTCGCTCTATATGGGATTCCGCTCATCAGAGCGGGTGCGCATCAGAAAGCTGACGATCCTGCTGCCGCTTGTTGGCGGTGTAGCGCTTGCCTTTGCTGCAGGGCTGCCCTTTTTCTTTCTGTTGCCGGATGCTGGGCTCATCACAGCCTTTTATGAAGGCATGTCGTTGATCACAACAACCGGCGCCACGGCATATGATGGTTCCCTTTCCGAGATGCGCTCGGTTCAGTTGTGGCGGTCTATGGCGGCGTGGTTTGGCGGCTTTATGGCTGTTTGTGTCTCGCTTTCGCTGCTGACAGCGTTAAACAGTGGTGGGATCCAACTTCACCGGTCTGCCTTGCCATTTGGCGATAGCGAGAAGGGGTACCCTCGGCTTAAAGCAACAGCTGTGACACTATGGCCGGTTTATGCGTTGTTTACCGCGATCTGCTGTCTTTTGTTGATGCTTGGGGGTATGCCGTTTGACAGCGCTGTGATGCTGTCGATGGCAAGTGTGAGCACGACAGGCATAACGCCGGACGGCGGGCATGTTGTCGCTGGCTTTTGGCCGCAACTTGTTGTGGTTGTTTTCACGATCTGCGCCGCGCTTAGCTGGGACATGCATTACGCCCGGCTTAAACAACTGCGTTTCAATATCCAGTTCACGCTGGAGACACGCGCATTTACATTGGCGCTTGCCTCAGCGGCGGTTGTCCTTTTTTTCCTCTCGGATGAAGGGTGGATGAATGCGTTATGGGGCAGCATTTTCGCCTCTGTCTCTGCGGTAACCACTTCCGGCTTTGCGTCCGGCGACAGTCATTTTTCAACAGAACTGCCGCTTGCCAGTGCCATTGTATTAATGGCGCTTGTGTGTTTGGGCGGTTCTGTTGCGGGCACGTCAGGAGGGATCAAGATGTTGCGGGGCGTCATCCTTGGTATGCTTGGAAAAGCTGAGGTAGAACGCCTCGCGCTACCGCACGGTGTGCGGGCGCTGCGCTATGAAGGGCAGAGCGTGCAGCCACGCGATATTGAGGCTGTCTGGCTCGTGTTAGGTGGCTTTGTCTTTGTATTTGTGGTCGGCGTACTGACACTCGCCATTTTTGGAATTCGATTTCAGGAGGCGATTGCGCTCGCGCTATCATCACTCGCGCTCTCGGGTCCGATGGCATTCGCGATTGACCCCTATTTTCCGGGCTTCACGGGCATGCATGACAAAGATTATATTGTACTCTCCATCCTCATGCTCGTCGGGCGCGTTGAAGCGTCACTCTTTCTGGCGCTTTTCGCAAAATCGTTATGGCGTGGATAATTATCCTAAAGCCTGTTGACCGAAAGCCCAGACCTCTGACATATATGTATCCGCACGCAATTTCCGGTGACGGGGAGTTACTATGGCCTTATTAGCTCACGATAACAGGGGATGCGCGCTATCGCTCTTAAGGTTGATATAAACATAAACAAATAAACATACGGACAGTCCATGTCAGAAAAAAATCAGAACCTCCAGGACGTCTTTCTTAATGCCGTTCGCAAATCCAAAACGCCGGTGACGGTGTTTTTAGTCAATGGTGTTAAACTGCAGGGAGTTATAACCTGGTTCGACAACTTTTGTGTGTTGTTGCGCCGCGATGGGCACTCTCAGCTTGTGTACAAGCATGCTATTTCTACCGTGATGCCGTCTGGCCCCGTACAATTGTTCGAGCCGGAAAAAGACCTAGAGGGTTAATTGGCAAATAAAACTGATGACCGTTCGGCGAAACAGCCGGGCGGCGGCTGGTCAACCGAGGGACTTGGCTATCTCCAGGATGAGGGGGCCAAGCAAAGGGTGTATGTTGTGCACCCTTATCTCCGTGACCGGCGCGAAGCCTCACATCTGAAACGCTCACCAGAAGCCCGGCTTGATGAAGCCATGGGGCTTGCGCTCGCTATTGACGTTGACCTTGTCGGCGGCGAGGTAACCCACTTGCGTGAACGTCGCCCCGCGACGCTGATTGGCTTAGGCAAGGTGGACGAGTTGAAGGCGATGGTTGAGGAAGAAGAGATTGATCTTCTTATTTTCGACTGTGAACTATCTCCCGGCCAACAGCGCAATCTGGAACGTGGTACCAAATGCAAAGTGATTGACCGTACAGCGCTCATTCTCGAGATATTTGGCGCGCGTGCGAGCACCAAGGAAGGTGAGTTGCAGGTAGAGCTTGCCCACCTTGAGTATCAACGAAGCCGTCTTGTTCGGTCGTGGACCCACCTTGAACGCCAGCGTGGCGGCTCAGGTTTTATGGGCGGCCCGGGTGAAACCCAGATCGAGGCCGACAGGCGCATCATCGCCGAGCGCATTACGCGTATCAAACGCCAGCTTGAGCAGGTCACGCGTACGCGTACCCTTCATCGCGCGCGTCGGCAAAAGGCACCGTACCCCGTGGTCGCGTTGGTTGGATACACCAACGCAGGCAAATCAACGCTTTTTAACCGCTTGACCAAAGCCGAGGTATTGGCGGAAGACATGCTTTTTGCGACGCTCGACCCAACGATGCGGGCGCTTGAAATGCCAAGTGGGAAGCGTATCATCCTTTCAGACACGGTTGGTTTTATCTCAGAACTTCCAACAACCCTTGTGGCGGCATTTCGCGCGACACTTGAGGAAGTATGCGAGGCCGATATCATCGTTCATGTAAGGGACGCATCACATCCTGACAGCGAGATCCAAAAGCTGGACGTTGAAGAGGTGTTGGCGGACCTTGGTGTTGAAATCACCGAGGAAGGTGAGGGCACGCCCACGATTGAAGCACTCAACAAGGTTGATTTGATGAGTGAGGAAGAGCAAGCCGCGCTTGTGACCAAGGATGACCGGATACGGCACATGGCGGCCCTTTCAGGCCTAACCGGCGAAGGTTGCGACCGCCTTATCGCGACGATTGATGACCTTCTGGGCACCACAGACCTGCATATGGAGCTGACGGTACCCTATAGCGACGGTGCAACGCAGGCGTGGTTGCATGCAAACTCCAGCATTCTTCGTGAGGAGCACGGGGAGGAAGGGGTTACATTTGAGTTTAATGTTGACCCGATTGCCTGGGCGAAGTTTTCACAGCGTCATTAGCAGGTAAGCTATTCTGCGGCCTTCTCTTCTGCTTTGGCCTGATCCCACAGCGCATCCATTTCCTGCAGGTTGGATTGGGCCGGTGAGCGACCCTCTGCCGCCAACAGCGCTTCTATACGCTGGAAACGGCGGATAAACTTTGCGTTTGCCCCTCTGAGAGCTTCTTCCGGTTCGATCTTCATGTGGCGCGCGAGGTTAGCCATAACAAAGAGCAGGTCGCCAAACTCCTCCCTAAGGCGTTCATGTGGTTCACCGTTTTTGTGGGCTTCAACAAGCTCAGATGCTTCTTCCTGCATCTTATCAAGGACCTGAGTGGTGTTTGGCCAGTCAAAACCTACCCGTGCGGCACGGTTCTGCAGCTTCAGGGCGCGGAGCAGGGCGGGAAGCCCTACGGTCAATCCATCCAGAACGGAAGGAATGCGCCCCTCGGCTGAGGCTTTCTCCGCTCGCTCTTTCGCTTTTTGCGCCTCCCACGCGCTTGTCTGTGCGTCTGCGTCTTCAATGGTCGCGTCGCCAAACACATGTGGGTGCCGGCGCACCATTTTTTCACTTACGTTTTGAACCACATCTGCGAAGGTAAATGCACCTGCTTCCTTGGCCATCTGTGCATGAAAAACAACCTGAAACAGCAAATCCCCCAGTTCGTCCTTCAGGGAAGCCATGTCGCCAGCCCGGATGGCTTCCTCAACCTCGTAGGCCTCCTCAATGGTATAGGGGGCAATGCTCTCGAAATTCTGCTCTACGTCCCAGGGGCAGCCATTTTCCTTGTCTCGCAGGCGAGACATGATGGAGAGCAAGTCCTCAAGGGTATAGTGATCAGACATTCGTTTTTCCGCGAAAATAGTTGAATTTGGCCCAAGCATCATGCCTTAAAGGACCTGCGTCAAGGTGGATGACGCTGCAACATGGGACAATTTCATATGATCACGAGATATCTGTTTGCTGGTCTGATGCTGATCGCCGGTATGGGCCCCTTGGCATGGGCTGAGACTGTGCCTGCGCCAAAGGACCTTGACGCTCGTTATTATATCGAGTTGCCCGCAGGTGGCGCGGAAGCATTCTTTCAGTACACACCTAATAGAATCCCCCTGATTAGCCATCACAGAGGCGGGCCTGCGCCCAGCTATCCGGAAAACGCTATTGAAACCATGGATAACGCGCTCAGGTACGGTTTTGGCCTGATGGAGGTTGACGTTGCGCAGTTGGCTGACGGCGCGCTTGTGCTAATGCATGACGATACGCTGGACCGCACTACCACCGGTACGGGTGCGATGAAAGAGAAGACCAGCGCTGAGCTGGCCGAACTGAAGCTCGTTGACAATGGTGGTCAGACGACAGAGTACCGCATTCCAAGCCTTGAAGCGGCGCTTCGCTGGGCAAAAGGCAAGACAATCCTGACCCTGGATATCAAGCGCGGCACGGACTTCAAGAGGGTTGTTGACGCTGTGAGGAACGCGGGCGCAGAGGACTATGCGGTCATCATCTCCTACACGCTCGAGCAGGCGAAGGCATTTCATCAAATCGCGCCAGAGCTGATGCTGACGGTATCCGTGTATGATGAAGAAGATATCGCTGAACTGCTGGCCAGCGGCATTAACCCGCGCAAAATTATCGCCTGGACGGGAACGTCGCTCAAGGCGCCGGAGTTCTACTCGGCACTGCACACCCAAGGGTGGCGCGTTATCACAGGCACTTTCTCGTTAGATGACCGTTTGGCAGAGCGGGGCGACGCTGGTGAATATCTTGCAATCTATTCTTCCGGTGTTGATGTGATCGCGACAGACCGCTTCTGGGCAGTACAAGCACAGATCAGGAATCCGAACCTGTTTTATTTTGTACGACGCGCTGCTCAATAAGGCTAAGTTATGGGTAACAAAGGGGAGGGCTCAATGAACGCATTAAAACAGTTAAATCTCAAGGCGCTTTTTGCGGGCGCGCTTGTGTTTGCAGCGTGGGCATATGCGACATTTTCTGACTTTCTGGAAGGTTTTGACCGCTGGGGCCTGATGTTGTTTCGCAAGGAAACGGACGGCAATTTCCTGCCAATTGGGCCAGAGGGTACGCCTGATATCGTCATGGCAGTGACCCATATGGGGGACACGATCACCCTGATAGTGGTATCGCTGGCGCTTGTGGGGTGGATTCTAAGCAAACACTCAAAAACGCTGGCTACTCGCTGTGCTGCCGCGATTACAGGGGTTTTCCTGATATCACCCATATTCAAATTTCTTTTTGACCGGGACCGGCCGGACATAGTGGAACAATTGGCTCATGCGTCCAGCAAGAGCTTCCCAAGCGGGCATGCGCTGCGCTCTGCCGGTATTTATCTTATCCTTTATGTTGTGCTGTCCGGCTTCCTCTCCGTACGCGGAAAACAATTATTATTTACAATAACTTCCACTGTTATCGTGCTCACGAGTATCAGCCGGGTGTATCTCGGTGTGCATTGGCCCACGGATATTGTGGCCAGTTGGATTATCGCGCTCACGTGGCTCTATTTCTGTAAAAAGCTGCTGACGTTAAGAACTCCATAAGGTCTCACTGCTACTGTGTGGTGCTATGAGATCATTGCGTTTGCAAGATCACTCCGCTATGCATGATATGACAAATATGTGAACAGTTCACGCTTGGGGGAGTTGTGAACTGTAGTAAAGGCGCCAGTTTAGGCGTGGGTTTTTAGGGTAAGAGGGGGAAAACGGGGCATGAACGAAATGGCCATCTTTGAGTTTGAGGCTAACAATCATCCCGAATGGTCACACGAATTTCATCCGTATTGGCAATCAATCTATAAGGGCACCCGCGACTTTACGGCGGTTGTGCTCGCGGGCACTCGGTGTGCTGATGACCCGGTTGCAGCGTTAATTGGCGGCCAGTTCAAGGCACTTGTGCCTATTTGCGGTGAACCGATGATTTTACGTGTGGTGAAGTCGCTTGCGGGCTCCAGTGCCGTCAAGCGGATTGTGATTGTGTTTGACGAGCCTGAGATGCTGTATGAAGCATGCCCGGGCCTACGTGAGCCGGTGAATGACATTGAAGTGGATGTTGTGCCGTGTGGGGAGACCATATGCTGCAGCGTGGGCAGCGCAATAGAAGCCGCGGGCGGGCAGTGGCCATATCTGGTCACAACAGCTGATCATGCACTTCTGACACCTGCAATGGTTGATAAATTTTGTGAGGACGCGCGCGGTGCCTCTGGCCTTGCCGTGGGTTTTGTTGAGAAGAGCTATCTGGATGCTGAGCATCCTGGCTCCAAGCGTACCTATCTGCCGTTCAGGGAAACCCAGCTGTCTGGCGCGAACCTGTTTGCTTTCCTTAATGAAGATGCCGTACCGGTGCTGGATTTTTGGCGCGCGATTGAGCAGAAACGCAAAAAGCCATGGAAACTCTTCAAGGCGTTTGGGTATCGCAACCTGTTTGGCTTACTGTTCCGCCGTTTCACCGTTGAACAGGCTTTTGAGCGGGCATCTGATGTTCTGGGCGTTAAAGCCTGTGCTGTAAAATTGCCATTTGCCGAAGCAGCTATCGATGTGGATAGCGCAAACGATTACGAACAGGTGAGCAGAATACTGGAGTTGCGTGAGGCCGTTGCTGCCACGTAACACTTTGATAGAACGTAAGAATATCTAAAGCGGTCTACTCTGTGGGCCGCTTTTTTCGTATGGGGGAATTGCAGTGCGGACATTTCAACTGGCGCCTGAGGAGTAGTATGTGCTGGGGGATGGCAACATTGAAAAAATGACCGCAAGAACCGCACCTCCGGCGGCGGCGTAGCAGCATATGTGCGCCAACAGCGACAAGGCCAATGCCAAGGAGAACTGCAACCTCTATTGCGGGCACCAAAATCAGTGCCGCAGGCATCGCCAGAAAAATGAAAAATATCCCGAAGAATTTATCAGCCGTCGTCATCGTGTTAGAACCGTCCATTGCTTTAGTTGAACGTGATTTTGCCCCTAACTACCGATTACAACATAGTCATAAACAATCAATAAATGCTTAAAATTTTATCAATAAGTTTATTTAATAAACCATAGGTTTATGTGAAGCCGAAGGCGCAAAGAAATTTCACATATCGACGAATAAGAGAAAAATCCGTCGAGTATCGGGATGCTTTGCAGCATAGCCGCGCCAATTATGACCTTCGAAATCCCCTGTTTTGAGGTATCACAGTTCGGGTCACATAAATGTGAGATGAAATTAATCCAATCGACGAGGCCGCTTGCAGCTAGTCTTTTGCAGTCACTTCATTGAGTTTTTGTTGAATAGTACACTGAGCGGGTTCAACAAAGGCTCCAACCCAAGCCTCTTGTGGCTTGCCCGTGCAAAAATCAACGCCCTCATACCCTCTGGCGGCGCGCATGAGTTCTTCCGGTTCATAAGGGCTGAGGTCAAAATTATTTTTGCCGGGGAAAAGTTCACTCAGGTCGCGCTCAACAATATTATTAACTTCACGGAACCGGCCATTGTCGCGGCCATTGATGCGTCCCTCGATGATATTGTTGGCCATAAGCGCAAAGCTGCCAGAGAAACGTACGTCCACGCCCTTGGTGTTGATGATGGTGTTGTTGACCATGCGTGTGCTAGCAGCGTTGTTGAGGTAAACCCCTACATCTGCTGGACAATTCATGATGACGTTGGACTTGAGGGTGCCTTTGTAGTGCTGAATTTTGCACGAGCGACCCTGGCAAAAACGCGGGTCAGTGGTGCCACCACCACCGAGAGAAAGGCCCAAACGAGTGCCACCTTGATGGCGCCATTCGCAGATCACCAGATTGCGCTCAAAGAGGCCGTTATCGGAATTGCCCTTGAGGAAGGCGGCGTAACTCACTGTATTGCCACCGTCTTTCTGGAAATCTGCGATAAAGTTATCAATCACCGACCAATAGCGGCCGCCAACCACGTCAATTGTGGTAACCGGATTGCTGGTGCGGCGAGGGCGACGATTGAAAATCTGATTCCCCTCGATCAAAACGTGATCTGGAAAATATTGTTGTTCATCAATGATTTGCCCATTTCCTTTGATAGCAGCATTGAAGTCTATCAGGCGGTTATTGCGTACGGTAGTATGGTCTGCGGTGCCCACGATCTGGAAGGCATGCTCACAGTCACCATCATTGCCGCAAACGCCAACAAACTCCAAACCCTCAATGATCCAATGCTCTCCGATCACTTTGAAACCAATGGCGCGGGGGACCTCTATGACAACTTTACCCGCGGCGGAAGGTCTTATAGTTATTGGGTTTTCTGCGGTTCCGGAGGCCTCAAGCAGAACCGTGGCGGGCAGACGATAGATACCGGGATAGACCGCAAATACATCGCCAGCTTGCGCATTCTTGATAAACTTGTTGAAATCATCGTCTGCGATCAGAATTTCGTCAGCGAATGCTGGGCTTGATCCCAATAAAAACAAGCCGATAAGCATCTGAAATAGACGTTTCATAAGACGATGTCCTCCGCGCGGTGTTAGGTGTCAAAAACACTTTAGCCTTAGCGTCGCATTTACTCAACGGTATAGTCAGGCCTCAAAAGTGTGGCATTTTCCCTGAAAAGTGTGGCGGAATCTGTGTTATAATAGCGGATATGTGCGGCCAAAGTGTGGCGCGAATAATTCGCCATTATGTTGAGTGACAATGTGACTAAGCATTTGTAAATAATGAAGATAATCGCGTTGTTTTTCCCGCACGGTTGACCTTGAGGTGCGGCATGCGCTAGCGTCCCGTTTCGCCACACATCGGTTTTGGGGGAGGAAGCGCGCGCGATGATGGTATTTTCCCACTTCACGCTGCTTATTTTATCGGTCGCGCTTTTGCTGGTTGTCGCCATCGTCGAGGTCGCGCGCAGTACCCGCCGGGACAAGCGCCGCAAATGGCTGCTGTGGCATCTGGTGGCAACATTGGCCTTCTGTTTGTGCTCGCTGGCGGATGAAAGCATCTACACCCCAACGGTGCGCATTTCATATTACCTCGAATACCCCACCATCCTGGCGGCTGCGCTGCTGTACGGTGAATTATGTTATGCGGTTGCGGGGCTGGGGGGCAGCAAACAGCTCAGGATATACAGAGGCGTGGTGTACACAGCCACCGCCATTTGGACCGCCGCCTTCTCCTATGCGCTTTATAACAGCCTCGACTATACGCAAGCCATCTATGGGCAGCTGCTGATCCTGCCAATCGCTCTATTCTGCTGGCCGTTGGTCATTTTCTCGCGGGAGTTAACACGAAGCGGCGTCCGTTTCCTGAGTTTTGAAACCTATACGGCCGCCGCACCGCCAATCAGTGATGCCAACAAGGCGATGATTGGCTTCCTGATCACCACCTTCCTGCGGCTTCTGAGCTCAGCAGCCCCTGTGTTTGGCCGCATACCGGGTATGCCGATGGAATTTGTCTACGGCTTTTTCTTCACCAACAACCTGCTGATTGTGGCGGGCATGGTGATCACCTTCCTTGCCTATATTGAGCGCCGCGCTAACCTGGCCGCCCGCATCACTGGCGTGCTCTCCGTTGCGGTATTGATCACATCTGTGTTTGTCACGCTGGCCTTTTTCGCCGACCAACCACCCATGCGCGGGCAGGATATGGCGATGCTGCGCCAGGGCGGGATAGAGATCACCCCTCAGGCAGACGGCTACCGCGCGACCCGCAGTGACGGTTTTGCAAGACCCGAGGACTTGGTGCGCCTCACCTATGAGGAAAAAAAATCCGTCAACATCGCGCTGCCGTTTGAGTTTCCTTTTTTTGGCAAAAGCTACAGCAGGCTGGATATCTTCCCCGATGGGCAGGTCACCCCCACCAATAGTGGGGATGAAGACACAGTCGGGCTTTGGGACGTGTTTTTCTGCCGCAATGGCCAGCCGGTGATCGCGGCTTTCTGCCTGTCGGGCACGGAGCTTGATATCTATGTATCATCAGCGCCAGAGGTTCAGTATATCGTCTGGATGGTGCCGAGCGAGAATACAGGCAGCCAACCTTCCATGGCGTTTGGTGCTGCACTTCGCTCAAGCGGTGTGATCTCGCTGGCCTATGATGCCTTCCCGGTGACCGCATCACTCAGGCGCGCCAATGCGATCGGGGTGCTGGACGGCACCATCTGGCCGCCAGAATCGCTTTCGCTCGCCGATATGCCGGTTGCCAGCACGGGCGGCTCACTGTGGTTCGATCTGGCGCTTGGGCGGCGCCTTGATACGCACGATAGGCTTTACCCGCTCGCCTTCATGCTAATCATCATCATCGGCCTTCTGCTTGTGTTCCTGCGGCCGTACCTGAGCCGCGTCATCGTTAAACCGCTGGACCGTATCAGGGCCGGGGTGAAGCAGGTGGATGAAGGAAACTTTGACCACCGGCTTGATGTGGGCATTGAGGATGAAGTGAACGATATTGCACACGGCTTTAACGCCATGCTGCATTCGCTTGACCGCGCCCGCCAGCGCGCTGATGAGCAAACCGAACTGCTTGAGGCTGAAATTCAGTACCGCACCATTGAGGCCGCGAAGAAGATTGATCCGGATATCCTCTCGAAAGATCAGGTTTTTGAACAAAAGCTGCGGGCAGCGATTGAGGAAAACCTCGGCGACTTCAACTTCCAGGTCACGGAGCTTGCGGAAACCCTGGCTGTCAGCACGAGGCAATTGCACCGGCGGGTTGTGAACCTGACAGCACAAACCCCGGCAGCGCTGATCCGCACCCTTCGCCTGGAATATGGCCACAAGATCCTCTCGGCTCGTGCGGCCAATGTGTCAGAAGCTGCCTATAAATGCGGTTTCCGAGACGTGAGTTATTTCACCAAGCTGTTCACCAGCCGCTACGGCAAAACGCCGTCTGAAATCCTGAGCGACGCTGAAAAATAAGCGATAACCCGCACTTCTTGTGCAGGTGACAAACCTGCCATATGCGGTGACATTCCTGCCATGGCGGAAATGTCAGCCTCGCTGGCAGGATTTTCTTGTCAAGCACAGGTACAACAAGAAGCGTAGGAAACCCGTAACCGAGAGGCGCTTCATGTCACCGTCATCGATCATCAAGGCAATCAAAGAGCGTGGTCAGGCAAAGCCTGCCGCGCAACCTTTGGTTAAAGAAGCACCCGCGATCACCAAGGCGGACGTGGAGCCGGGGGATATTCTGCTTCTTCATTATGTGCCGGAGAAAAACGCCATTGCGGAGATGCTCAAGCTCTTGGGGCTTGCGAAACAGGCGGTTGAAGATTGGAGGCACTGGGCTGAGTATGATCAGAAAACGCGGGAAGAGCATTTCAGCGCCTTGATGCCGCTTATCCATTTTGCGATCACAGCGTTCGACAGTAACCACTTCTTCCATGCTGCCATCGTAGGCAAGGATGCCGCAGGCGATAAAGTTGTGATCGAAGCCGGGCCAAAAGGCATTATGCAGACACCGCTCAGCAACTACTGGGACGGCCCGATCAGCGTTCTCAGGTACCAGAAAGATGCCATATCCCTTGGCGACAAACTGTTGCCGGCTGAGCCTGTGCTTAAAAAAGCGTCCTCGCTTCATGAACGCGGGGATATTGAGTATGGCTATTTCCATGCGGGCCTGCTTGCGGTGTGGTGCCTTTTCCGCGCAGGGGAAGACAGCGTGATGGACCGGCTGCATGCGGCACTTGTGCTCGCTTTTGGGGCACAAACCACCGATATGCTCTTCAAGCTTATCGGGCGGGAGACCATCCGGCTGTTTCTGGTCGATATCTTTCATAAGGCGCTTGACCGCTGGCGGCAGAACAAGCATCTGGTCTGCTCAGAAATGGTGGCGGCGTGCTTCAATCAAGCGGATGGGCTTGGAACCTATACCATCAGCCGCAAGCTCTCAGAGCCGCAAGGAGATGTGGCGGGGGTGATGGGCGCGGATCAGGTCGTGACATCAGAGCTTGAAGCAGCTGCGCGAGAGCTGGCTGGCGCGTTCGAGGGGCTGGAGATCGACCGCCCGCTCAGGGCCGTAGATGTTGCGCTGGCGCTTGTAAGCAGTGACGTGCTCTATACGCCATCAGATCTTGAGCGGTCCATCAGCACTTTCACGATCGGGAAGCTCTAACGCCCCGGGACTGTCTAATATTTATTCAGGGAGCACCTCACCATCCGACCAAATCCGGGTGGTGTTTTTTTGTGTTGCGCCTGCCTATGGGGGGCTAATGACGGTAGGGGTGCCCTCATCGATTGACGTTACGGCTTCCTCGCGTTTCACACGCATTTTTCCATCGGAAATTCCTGCCAATTCACTATGACATTTCTGCCAATGCAGAAAATTCAAGGCTTCTGGCAGGATTTTCCTCAGTGATCATGGGAACTTAAGGGCGAGACAGTTTTGACGCCCAACGGCCAATCGGCATGCGGGCATTGCCACCAGATGGCGGCCAACAGATGGCGGGAGGACCCCATGACCAACTATAAAGCAGTATACGGATTTGACCGCGAAGCAGCGCGCGAGCTTCTGATCATCGACCCAGATGTGAAGGATGTTGAAATCCTGCTTGATGAGCTTTCGCCATCGGTTGAGATTGTCTATCTCAATAAATGCCAGAACCCGCTTTTCCAGATCGCGCAGGCGCTGGCGTCGCACACCCGCATTGAGACAGTACACATTCTGGCACACGGCTCCCCGGGGATGCTGCATCTTGGCGGTGTGGATGTTGATGAAGCCTATCTGCACACCCAAGAAGGCATGCTAACGGCCATCAACGCCTTGCTGGCTGATGATGCCGAGATTGCACTATGGGCTTGCTCGGTTGCCTGGACAAGTCGGGGTGAAAGCTTCATGCGCACACTGGCGGCGGGCGCGGGCGTCAAGGTGTACGGCACAGACAGGCCGGTGGGGGCAGAGGCGCTTGGTGGCCACTGGGACATCGGTGTGCCAGCACCGTTCACCAAAGCCGCGCAGTCATCCTACCCGCATACCCTACCAATGTTTGATTTTTCAAGCGGGTCACTCTCAAGCGGCGATACGGTTTATACGGAAACGCAAAACGGTGTGACCATGACAGTCACCTTCACGGGTGGCACGGTCATCATGTCGTCTGTCGGGGGTGGTGGTGGCTCTGACGGTGTGTTCGTCTTTACGCCAGGTGGGCAGTCTGTCACCAATGTGACGTTTGAGTTTTCCGAGAATATTCTCATCAACCGCCTGCAGCATATTGAGATTGATAACTCTGTCACGGATCACCCAGTTTATCGGGTGACGGAAGGATCACCAAGGGCTGTCCTGTATGCATACGGCCACTTCAGCAGCATTGAAGGGGTTCAAGGCTTCAATCCCGGCGATACAAGTACCTTTCCTTTCTCCAATGCAGGCAACCTGATCATCACCATGGATGCTGGCGGTACCTTTAACCCAGGTTTTGATAATCTGGTGTTCAACCAGTATGCGCCAGAATTTGATGATGCGGACGACACGGTCAGTCTGACAGTTGATGAAAACGACGGGGCGACAACAATCCCGGGTCTTGCCGTTACTGATGATAACGAAGGCGATACACTCACTTGGACCGTTCTTTCAGGCCCCAGCAAAGGGGCTGTCACCCTTACCGGCACCGCGACAGCCACATCCATCGGCGGTGACCTGCCGGGCACCTATACTTATACGCCAGATGCTGACACATCCGGGTCAGACAGCTTCACGGTGCAGGTATCGGACGGTATCGATACTGATACACTCACGGTGAATGTGACAATTGTACCCGATAACACGGCGCCGGTGATCACGCTGCCGGCGAGCCCAAGCGTGACAGAGGACGCAACGAACGTTGCCATCGCGGACACCATCGAGATTGCCGACGCGGAAGATAACGACCAGACCGTTACGCTTACGGTGACGGGCGGTACTGTCTCGCTTGATGGCACCGACCTTGATTTCACTGTGGGTGACGGCAACGACGATGCCACCATGACCTTCTCAGGCACGGAGGCTGAGGTTAACGCGGCGCTCGATAGTCTCACCTTCACGCCAACAGCAAACCTGAACGGCATAGGCGCCGCCAGTATCAATATCGTGACAACGGACTCTGAAGGCGCAAATGACGACGAGACGATCACGATCGACATCGATGCCGCGAATGACGCGCCAACGGTGACGGGCCTAAGCGATGAGTTGAGTTTTGCGGAAGACACAGAAGGCAATGTGGACCTGACTGGTGTGACCGTTGCCGATATCGATGGTGACACGGTTACGGTAACGCTGACAGTCTCGGGCGGCAGCTTTACAACGCTCGCAGACGGGCAGGATGTTGGGGCGGGTGTTGAAGAGGTGACGCTTGCGCCTCCGGTTATCACCCTTGAGGGCACACCGGATGACATCAACACCTACCTGAGTACCGCCGGTAATATCCGCTATACGGGGGCCGAGAACGTAAATGGAGAGGGTGCGGCAACACTTACGGTGTCTGTCAGCGACAATGTGACATCCGCCAGCGATACGGCCAATATTGACATCTCTGCGGTGAATGATGCGCCGAGTGCGAGCGGTATGCCAACAGAGGTGAGCGGCAATGAGGACACCGCCATCTCGCTCGACCTCGACGGCGTTGCGCTGACGGACGTTGATGATACTGAGCTTACGCTCACGCTCACGGCCTCAAGCGGCACAATCTCCGCGGGAGGTGAGCGGGGCATCACCATTGAGGATAATGGCACGGCGGAGGTGACCATCGCCGGCACCATCAGCGCGCTCAACACCTATCTCGCCACAGATTCGGTGACCTTCACCGGAGACGAGGATGAAAACGGCGATGACTATGCCACGGTGACCATTGAGGCTGACGATGGTGACGGACAGGTAGAGCTTGGCACCATTACGGTGGATGTGGATGCGGTGAACGACGCGCCAACCATCTACGGCGTGCCGGAGGGCATCACTGTTGCCGAGGATACCGCTACATATCTCTCGCTCTCTGATGTTGAGGTGACGGATGTTGATGGTGATACGCTCACGGTCACCATCACGGCGAATGAGGGCAGCTTCAGCACGCCAGCAACCATGAGCGGCGTGACCGCGACGCTGGTAGACGCGCAAACCATTACGCTGACCGGTGGCGCGAGCAACATCAACAGCTATTTTGATCAGGCGAGCGCCATTGAATACACCGGGGCGGAAAACGAAAACGGCGTGAATGCGGACCGTATCACCCTCTCTGTCAGTGACGGTACTTTGTCGGCTGACGGTATTGCGCTCGTTACCATCACGGCTGTTGATGATGCCGCCGTGGTGAGCGGTACCACGACAGGGGCTGTTACTGAAGGGGATGAGGGCGACCGGGCAGCGACCGCAACGGGCAGCATCACGATCAGCGACGTGGACACGGGCGATAACCCAAGTTTCGCGGATGTGGCAGAAACGGCGGGCGATAACGCCTATGGCAGCTTCAGCCTTACGGCAGGCGAGTGGACCTATACGCTTGATCAATCTGCGGTGCAGGACCTGGACGACGGGGATACGGTCACGGACACCATCACCTTCACCGCAACCGACGATACTGAGCAGCAAATCACAGTGACCATCACCGGCACTGATGATGAGGCTGAGGTTAGTGGTGCCTTCACGGGGCGCGTTTCAACCACAGGCGACGCAACGGCAAGCGGGGCGCTGACGATCAGCGATGCCGATGAAGACGACACACCGGCGTTTAGCGACGTGACCTCAACGGCAGGTGACAACGGCTATGGTACGTTTGAACTGACAGGTGGGAGTTGGAGCTATACGCTTGACCGCGCGGCAGTTGTGGCGCAGGGGGCAGGGGATACATTAACGGATACCTTTACCTTCACCGCGTCAGACCGCACCACCCAGACGGTTACCGTCACCATTGAAGGCGGCAACGACGCCCCTTCCGGCCCAAGGCTTGTGTCTTCCGGGGTGAATGAAGACGAAGCGGGCGCCTTTGTTGGCACCCTGCACGCGACAGACCCTGAGGGCGACGACATCACATTCATTGTCGCCGATAGCCGTTTTAAGGTTGTTGGCAATGAGCTGTATCTCGCGGATGGGGTGGCGCTCGATTATGAAGAGATTCAAAGCCTGAGCATTAAGGTAACCGCAAGTGATGGCGGTAAAGGCAGCTCTTCACTGTTAGATGTAAATGTTAAGGATATCATTGAACCCATTGTGAATAAACCAACAAATGGGAACGATGAAGCAATGGGTGGGGGTGGCCGTGATACCCTCACTGGCGGCGCGGGTGATGACACGCTTGATGGCGGCATGGGCGATGACACTATCATCAAGGACGACGATGATGACGGGCAGGACGTCCTCGTCGGCGGCGGCGGTAACGACATAATCCGCTCAGGCGGCGGTAACGACTTCATCATCGGTGATGGCGCCTCTGATGGCTCAACCCGTCAAACTATCCCGCAGAACAGCGATACCTCAAGCGATGGCTCTGATACGATCCGTGGCGGCGCAGGTGACGACACCATTCTGGGTGGCGGCTGGGATGATGACCTGGTCAACGATAACGGCCGCTATGACGACGGTGAGGAAATCGCGAGCGGTAGTGGCCAGAATCGTATCTGGGCTGGCGCAGGCAGCGATGTTGCCGTGGGCTCTGGTGGTGCGGATATGATTGGTGGCAGCACCGGAGACGACAAGCTGATTGGCCTTGGCGGTGATGACACGCTTTTTGGTAATGTGGGCGATGATCTTGTTCTCGGCGGCGCGGGCGATGATCTGGCCTACAATGGCAGCGGCAACGATACCGTTGATGGCGGCGCGGGTGATGATACCTTGTGGGCCGGGGCAGGTGACGATCAGCTTACCGGTGGGGCAGGCGCCGATACCTTCTGTTTTGGCAGCACCAGCGGCAATGATGTTGTGACCGACTTCAACCTTGATGAAGACACACTTCACCTTGCCTATCGTAACGACTTTGAAAGCCTTGATGACGTGCTTGCAGCGTCATCTGAAACCACAGTAGGGGGTAGCGCTGGCGTTATGATAGATTTCGGGAATGGCGAAAGCGCCTTCCTGGTTGGACTAACGCTTGATGACCTCGGCAGCGCGCAGATCACGCTTTAGGGTAATCCGCCGATGAGCCTGAAACCAGCACCCGGAATGTGGTCGCATTCCTGGTGCTGGTTGAACTTTTCTTGGTGTTAAGGCTTATGGTTGATCGTGATGATCAACATTTGTGAAGCCAACGCGCGGGCAGAAGGTATAAATATTGTCTGAATTTCTGCTCTTGCCGTCCCCAATCGTCCAGCGGAATTTCAGGCAATGCTCTGGCCCGTCCAGCTCTATGATCTCTATCCTTGTTGGTTCACGTGAAGGATAGACACGTACTTCGCCTTCCTTCCAGTACCCAAGTGGGAATTTACTCCCCAATCCGTTATACGTTCTGGCACCCCAACGCTTTCGTTTGTCATAAATTCTCACCAACCCATCTCTTGAGGCGTTGATCGTGAAATATGATTCCACCATGCCCGTGCGCCGGTTGTTGAATGTCCGACGGTAATATTCAATTTCATCGCCAGCCCACTCAATTTTGGTATCATTACTCTCTGTTTTGAAAGGACCGCTGATGTGATAGTTGTCGCATGGTTTCCCGCCGGAGGAGGCACAAGCTGTCATGGAGACCTCCTTTAAGGATAGCTCGTGTTTCCCGTCCCAATCTCCACCAGTAAATAGTTCAACAGGAATAAACCGTTCTTTGGTGACACTATTATAAGCTTGATCCCAAGGGTTCGTCTCATCGGCGATTAACGCCTGATTGGCACCGAGCAATAAACACAAAATGGTCGCAGAAAAATACTTCAAACAATTTTTCATTCTTAATTATCTTATAAATGAGTAGATAACGGTATTGGCTGGATCTTGAGCCCTATCTGCCGGCTCTGGCTTTTGTTTGGCTCAATGCGACACCCAAACAAAGTCCTAGCGGAAGCCAAAGCCCAACGTTGTCCAGCGCAATTCCGGTCAGCAAGCCCAACATTAGCCCCGTCGCTATAATCTGCGTTTTGGGAAGGTTTTTTCGTCATCTAATATCCTCTAATTGTCTGAGATGATTTTGTTTTTATGCCATATCAGATCATATACTTGGGTATCCGCAGGGGCCTGGTTCAAGGTTTGAACTCAAATAATCCCGCAACTTGCTCTGTTCGGGGGTGTGGGGTGGCGATCAATTACAGTCATTCCCGACATGTAGGAATAGCCAATTGTAGGTAAAACCTGAATCACTTTGTCTCCCATGAGGCGCGCGCTTGGCAGCGATCGTGGTCGAGTAGGTGCGACGGAGCATAAGCTGCACTAAGGTCGTACCGGTGTAACTCGGGTTAAAGGGGCTTGTTGGGGTGGCAAGTACGGTACGCTATATTAATCGCATAATTTATATTATGGGAAATTTCTAGATATCTTTGGCACAGGCTCGTTGTGCCATCACTGTGACGTGTCACTGAAAATGTCAGACTGCCAGCTATCGCACGAGCAACTAACGTATTCCGGCACGTTTGAGTTGGTCTCGTGCGAGCTGGATACGTTTGCGCACCGTATCGGTCCTCAGATGCAGGCGCTCTGCAATCTCTGGGTAAGACCATCCCTCCACGCAGCGCAGAAAAAGCGGCACACGGAGATTATCAGATAAAAGGCTCATGGATTGATGCAACTGGTCCAGCTGCTCTTGGCACAGCGCGATCTCTTCCGGTGACTGTTGTGGATCCGTATAGAGCGTATCCACAACCTGCATGCCTTGCTCTTGGTCAAACGGCCGGCTTTCTGTGCGTTGTTCGCGCCTGAAATGGTCTATGCACACGTTATAGACAAGTTTGCTGAGCCACGCGCGCTCGTTCACGATGCTGTCTGAATATGCCTCAAACTTCTGTGATGCACGTAGCATGGCGTTGCTTAATGCATCTTCCGCATCCGCCATATTGCCCGACATCATGCGAATGCATTGCCCGCGTAAATAATCCTGATGGCCGAGCCAAACGTTCCAGAATGCCTCATAGGCAGCGCCTTCACCGTGAGTTTCAACATCCTGTTCAACAAACTCCGGCGCGTCGGTTTCAATCGGCCTGAGCGGCATCTCTTCAAAAAAATCGCTGGTATCGGCCTGATCATACGTGTCTGGCGAAACTGCAGGCTGATTGGGCGCTGGAGGCTCATTTGGCGTCGTGGCGGGTGTACGCGCAAATGGTGTGTTAAGGCTGTCAGCGATGATTTGCGCGGGGTTTGCGCCAAAAAGGCCCATGTTGAAGCCCTCGAGGGCCTTGGTGATCGGGTGTTCCGTCCAATCCGGTTTGCTGGGCTCAGGAATGGCATTCTCCGACTGGCCCGCAGGCGTTTGCCTGGCCTCAACGTCTGGCTCTGGCGCAGGTTCGGTAGTTTGCGGTTTTTTCGCTGTCAGTCGGTTTTTGGGGAATAATCGATGGACGTTGGCGGGACGGTGTCCGTTAAGGGCGGTTTCACTGGTTTGAGGCGAGTTTTCTGCGGTTTTTCTACGCTTTCCTGTGCCTTGCCTTTGATGCCAGTTCGCGCGCAAACTCTCCTGTGAAACGTCACTATACCTCCCCATGTCCCGCCCCTTTCGGTATAAGTCATCATTGTAGGTGCCCCCTCGATCACAATCTTTAGTTCTCGAAGTACAACTGAGACGTCACCAAACAGGGTTTCGTGAACCATAAGATGTATTAAAACACGTTACGCGATATTTCAGTTATGTGAATATTTGTATGTGGGAAGGGCGAAATACGGTGAATTTTTGCGCTGATTTTCTCAATCGTGCGGCACTAAGATCGCAATACCAACGGCAAAAGCCGGACAGAAACCCCTGCCCGGCAAACATTTGAGCTTTAAAAATTAGCCTAGGACCGAGGAAAACTTGAAACGACAGTACCTGCTGCCGAGCCAACTGCCGCGAAATTTTCCTGAGCGCTTGTAACGGCCCCCGTTGCCGCCTCGATAATAGGCGTGTATTCGGCAGCCAGGGCCGGGTTTTCTATCATCAACTGCAGACAAACACCCTGTGCGGTGCCTGCTATCGTCATGATATTACGAAGATAATCGGTTGCATCCTGCACGGAAAATGCTGCAGCCTGCGCAACTTTCTGGTAGGCAATGCCCGCAGCTTCTGGCCCTGCCGCGCCCAATACGACGCTGTTGGTCATATCAACAGCCTGGACGATTTGCTGGTTTAGGTCCTTTGTGACCAAACTGTTTGCAGGAGCCACCGGGTCGGTATCATCATTTGCGTCGATGTCATCATTGTTTCCAGCCATCTAACTTCCCCTGTAACATTAAAAAATATCTGTAAGTATCAGATATTAAGTCTTTCCACCTCCAGCTGCGGCCAAGATCATGGTGATGGCGCTAGAGGTAACGGCATTGCCGATCTGCTGCAGTCCACCCTGTGCCTGCTGTGCGTTTTGCATGGAAAGGCTGATTGAATGCGCCATAGTTTGGTATACGAGCCCCATGGCTTGCGCTGGCGCTTCCGCCACAACCTTAACGTTGCTTTGGGTGACAGCGTCTGTGATCTGTGAGTTTACGGGTGTGTTATCAGCCATTGTCTTAAGCCTGTGTTATCGCCGTTGCCGGACTGTTTAAATCCTACAATTCTCTTTTAAATCCTGTTTAAGGCGGCAAGAACCACCAGAAGCGTGAGCATTGTTGAGGTGGTATCGCTGCGCGCTACTTTTGCGGCACTCGTGGCCGCCGCCATCGAATTCACGCTATAGATCTGCATTACGCCCAGATTTGCTGCAGCTTGTGCCGATATGGCGCCTTGTTGTTGGGCCTGGACACTGTTTTGGAACATGATCCCGGTGGAATGTGCGGCGCTTTGCTGCATTGCTGCTTGTGCCATCGCGGGCGCGCTGCCGAGAACCATCAGGTTACTTTGGGTAACCGAGTCCGTGATCTGACCATTTACATATGTTGGTATCGCCATGATATTTCCTGCACGAGCTTTGATAGCTACCCTGAACAAGCGTTATCGGATCTCTTCATGATCCCCAGTATTGTTTAGACGGGCCCAGATGGCCTTTGTGAACCGGATATTTTAGCTGGCACCTGCTTTGATGATCAGCGTCACCACCGATGAAGTGGCGGCGTTGCCAACCTGTTGCATGCCGCCCTGGGTTTGTGTGGCATTCTCAAGCGCCAAACCAACAGAGTTGGACATGCTTTGAAATGACATACCTACAGCTTCCGCCGGTGCTTCACCCAGCACCTTCACATTGGTCTGGGTTACAGCATCTGTGATCTGTGAGTTTACGGTCTTAACTGCCATGGTGGGTCCCCTTCCCCGTTTTGTGGCCCATTGTTCACCCCGGGTTTTAGCCGGTTGCCTGAACTATTGAGCTTAATAACAAGCGAGATCGTTCTTGTTTGTGAGAATATAGTCCTTGAGTAGATCCTTCAGGTCTTTGATGGCCTGGGTTTGCTCAGCGTTTGTCGCAGCCACCCGGTCTTCTCTATCTTCATGCCGCTCCTGATGCTGGCTTGCGAGCGTGGCTGCACCACCGAACCCATAACCGTTCACCATATGAGCAAACAGCACACTTTGGGACTGAGCGAGCGCGAGCGAGGTCTGCGCGACGGATAAAGCGCTACTGTTTCCAAGGGCCGAGATATTCGCTTGAATGACAGCATCGATAACCGCCGGGTTAACATATTGGTCTTTGTCAGCCATGGGAGTGATCCTTTTTCGCTGCTACACCGGGCCTGGTGAGGACTTCGGGCGAAATGCCGAAAATATCCGCGGTGTACTTGAGCACGTCGAGCTGGCTTTCCTTTGTCATGCGGCGCTGCTCTCTCACCATCGTGGCAAAG
Organism: Kordiimonas sp.; assembly: GCF_048264555.1. Taxonomy (GTDB): domain Bacteria; phylum Pseudomonadota; class Alphaproteobacteria; order Sphingomonadales; family Kordiimonadaceae; genus Kordiimonas. The sequence continues at coordinate 492,156 of NZ_JBLXCX010000002.1, read as the reverse complement.
AGAGCGGCTTGAGCCTGCGACTGCGCAAAAATAGCCTGATCGATGGAAACGGCGGCGCTGCTCGCGATCCCGTTCAGCACATCAGCTGCTACACCTTCGGAGGCGCGTTCAGCAGCGTGATCCTGCCTGTCTGAGGACGGCGCGGTGTTTTCTTCTTTCTTCTTTCGTTTCCAGCGTCCAAACATAATTCTCTCCCGTCTCCTGAGGCCGGATAAGTGCTCAAACCTGGCGTCCACTCAGGGCTTTCCATGTTGACGGGTCACGGGGATGGTTTGTGAAGGTGGAGAAGAAAAATATTTCAAAGCATAAAAATAGGCGCAGGAACACCGCTCCTGCGCCAGTGGCTGGTGATTTTAGAGAATTTGATCGGTCGCAATCAGTGCTGAACGTGTTGTCAGCACCTCGTTTGGTGTATCGCTCTGTGCAATTTTGGTCGCCGCTGCAACACTTGCCATCGTATTCACTGTGTAGATCTGAATAACGCCCTGGTTTGCTGCTGCTTGCGCTGCAATCCCTAGCTGCTGCTGCTGCGCAACAGCAGACTCAAACATCAAGCCGGTTGAATGTCCAAGCGACTGATAAACCGCCCCCATTCCTGTTGCTGGCGCCGCACCAAGTACCTGCACGTTTGCTTGTGAAACTGAATCGGTGATCTGGCCATTGACCGGGGTATTACTTGCCATGCTTATTCTCCTTACAACCCGGAATGGGTTCCTGAATGCTATACGCTCGGTATGTCAGCTGGTCCTGACACGCGTATATAGGTAAGACGACCTTTGCGGGTGCTTGTGAAGAAGCTTTAGCGCTTAATTGCAAATGCTTCAGGCAAATAGAAACCCACGGTCAGCATGACGCCAACACGTGGGTTTAAGGTGCTTTGGGGAACTATCGTTAGCTTTGCGTCGCCTTGAGCGCTGTCAGGAGTGACAGCATGGTGTCTGGTGTGTCGCTCTGCGCAATCTTGGAGGTTGCAACCGCACCCGCCATCGTATCGATGCTGTAGATCTGGATCACGCCCTGGTTGGTGGCTGCCTGAGCTGCAATTGCAAGCTGCTGCTGGGATCCTACCGCATTCTCATAGAGGATACCGCTTGAGTGCGCGAGAGATTGATAGATAGCGCCCATGGCCATTGCTGGTGCGTCGCCGAGCACCTTGACATTCGCCTGGGTTACTGAGTCAGTAATCTGACCATTAACAGGTGTTGGAATTGCCATTGTGTTTCTCCTTCGAGACTTGTGTCAAATGAGCTTCGGGTTGCCGCCTGCTGGGCTTGATCCGCTCATTATATCGACGGGAAAGACAAGGCTTTGTGAGAAAAAAAGTGAAAGAAATAGCCGAAAATTTTACCGAAGATACGAAAGCCGCGCCAAAACCGATAAGGTCTGTGACGCGGCTTTGTAAGCAGCCTGCACTCGCTTAGGACTGAGTAGCCTTGAGTGCGGTGAGCAGGGAAAGCATGGTGCTTGGTGTATCGCTTTGTGCGATCTTGGAGGTCGCAACCGCGCCCGCCATTGTGTCGATGCTGTAGATTTGGATAACGCCTTGGTTGGTGGCTGCCTGCGCGGCAATACCCAGCTGCTGCTGTGAACCAACGGCATTTTCATACAGAATACCGGTTGAGTGTGCGAGGGCTTGAAAAATTGAGCCCATGGCCATTGCTGGCGCGTCACCAAGTACTTTAACGTTTGCCTGTGTTACTGCATCTGTGATCTGGCCATTCACTGGGGTTGGCATAGCCATAATAGTTTCTCCTTAAGAACCTGTTGTCATGTGAGCGCGCTTACGGCCTTGTGCGGGGCCACGCTGTACTCAGATTAAGGACGGTGTAATTGACGCTTTGTGAGCATATTTTTGCTGTTTCCTGCGAAAAAAAACGATTTTTGGCAGTGTGGTATCATGCCGAAACAGCACCAACCCGCTCCATTTAAAACAGAGCGGGCGGTTTGGGGTGCTGCAGCTTTTGGGCTGGTCTGTGATTAGGTGACTGGCCCTTGCGTTGCCTTCAGAGAGGTCAGGAGCGACAGCATTGTGTCTGCTGTATCGCTTTGGGCAACCTTGGACGTGGCAACGCCTGCGGCCATGCTGTCAATGCTGTAGACCTGGATCACGCCCTGATTGGTTGATGCCTGCGCGGCAATCGCCAGTTGCTGTTGTGCGGCCGTTGCATTCTCATAAAGAATACCGGTTGAATGCGCGAGGGACTGATAAATAGCACCCATCGCCATTGCAGGAGCATCGCCCAGAACCTTGACATTGGCCTGGGTGACAGAGTCAGTAATCTGATCATTTACAAGTGTTGGATACGCCACGTTTCGTCTCCTCGTCTGATGTTTCCATGAGCCCGCAGCGCCTGTGTGCCTAATACGGTCTCTTGCTGATAAGACGGACATGCCGAGGATTTGTGATGTGATATTTTATCGCGATGAAGAAATAATATATGTCTTTATAATCAGTGATATATAAATATTATTTAAACAAAAACATTGCCGACACACGCATGTGCGTATGTCGGCATCAAGTTCTACTCAGCTTAGTCTCTAGCTCACTGCGCCCTGGGTTGCTTTCAGAGCTGTCAGAAGTGACATCATGGTATCTGGCGTATCGCTTTGCGCGATCTTGGATGCTGCGGTCGCGCCAGCCATGGTGTTCACGCTATAGATTTGAATAACCCCCTGGTTGGTGGCTGCTTGCGCGGCGATGTTCAATTGCTGTTGGGATGAAACACCGTTTTCAAACATGATGCCGGTGGAATGCCCCAAAGACTGATAGATTGCGCCCATGCCCATAGCAGGTGAACTGCCGAGCACTTCAACGTTTGCCTGGGTGACGGAGTCCGTGATCTGGCCGTTCACGGGAGTTGGCGTGGCCATATTTTATCTCCTTCGAATACAAATTTTGACGAGCCAGGTGAGCGCCGCAAAGCTATGAAGCGCACTGCTCGTTGTCATGACGTAGGAGTTGGGGATTTGTGAGCAAGAAGTTGAAATTGATCAGCCCGCGCACTGTTTTAGCGGCACGCGGGCTCTCACTATAAGAACGAACTAGCTTTCAAGCGGCATCGGGAGCGGTTCTTTCAAGCCCGCTGCTTGCGCTAGAACTGCAATCGAATATTCCGTTGCGACCTTGGTTAGGCTCTGAAGTTCAACACAATTTCGGTGGATCATATGGATGGAATGCGCAGCAATCTCATTCTGCTGGGCTTCGGCCTGCTCAAAAACACGGGCCATTGACGGATTCCATTTGATAACATCAATCCATTCACGGGCGATATCCGCGCATGATGGTTGTTGCTTTTCATTATTTTCACCAGCTTTAGGCGCTGCCAAAGGCGATGACTTTTGTGCTTTAGTCATTCAAGCTCTCCTCATAATGGTGCCGATACAAGGATAGCACGCTTTTTAGCGCATGTCTCGCTCCAGGCGCGAGTTGCACAGTCGTTTCATGGGGGAGTGACTTTTTGGTTCGTAAATCGAACATTGCCGCGTCTAGCCAGCATAAACAGGAGAACTAAGGAGCATCACAATGGCAGATCAGACACCCGCCAGCCTTCAGGCGTTGGCCGACAATATGCTCAAGAGCGATGAGGCCCTTGCAGCGGTTGAGCAGTCAGTCCAGACGGCACTCGCAAACTTTATGCAAACCGCTGACAAAGAGATATCAAAGCTTGTGCAAACGAATTTCGTCGGACCGGACGTGAGCTCAGAGATGCTGAAAATGCAGCAGGCGACGATCGACAAAACCATAAAGCTCATCAATGAAGGCCCTGCGGGCGCGTTCAAGGCGAATTCGTCACGCGAATGAGCTAATGTCAGAACCTTGAGGTCACAAACATGTGCCCTCCTCCGCTTTAAAAGCTCTGTAGCTTCCCGAAAGCCCCCTAGTCACATAAATATTGGTTCACAAAAAGGCCTGTTAGCCGTTGTGAAACTGCGCATTTATCGCATTGAGCTAAAAATGGGGAGTGCGTAAGGGCGTGCGCGCGGTCAACCGCCCAGCGCACGGGGACAGCCAATACCGCCGACGGCATCATCTTGAAGCATGCCGATGGGCCAAAGCGAACAGGAACGAGCGAAATGGCTAGAAATGCACGAGACCGTGACGATGAAGAGTTGATCGACGACATCGAAGATATGGAAGACTTCGAAGACGACTTCGATTGCGAAGGCTATTCGATGGAAGAACAGGCGTTTGAGATCGAGCGCGATGCCTTTCGGTTCGAGGAAAGAGTAATTGCCTTCAGCCGCGCCTGTCGTCGCCGCGCGCGCCACGATGCTAAAACTATCGAGCGCGAGGTTGACCGGCTGGAGCGTGATGCGATGCGTTTTGCACGCTGGGTGCGTAAATTCAGTAAATACTGCCAGAAGAGAAGTTCTGCCGCGGCCCGCTCGGTTGAGGAACAGGCCGAGGACCTTGAGCGCGAAGTACGTCGTTATGAGCGCCGGATTGAGGCAAGAGAACGCGCCAGAGAAGAAGCGGCACGCCGCCATGAAAAAGAAGTGGCACGTCGTCAGCGTGAGCTTGAAGAAGAGATGGAAGCAGCATGCAGGGCCCAAGAGGAAGAAGAGGAACGTGAGGTGAGAGAAGCATCAGAGGAAAGCCCGCTGGAGAAACTCGCCCTTGAAAGTCGCGAGATCGCTAAGGAGGTTCTGGACGAGAAGCCGAAACCCGCGAACGCGAAACCCAAGACGGCCGCTTCTAAAGCAAAACCCAAAGCGCGTAAGAAATAGCGTGATCGCGCTGGCGGGAGATGAAATGTGAGCAGCCCTTCGGAAAACACAGATGCTGCTTCCCCTGCGGTTGGACCGCAACAAGAGAGCGCGCGACCAGCAATGTCCGAGAGGGAACTCATTGAAGCCGCTGCGCGGGCGGCCCCTGCGGCAAAAGGTACGACGTCAGACCGGGCCATGAACATTATTCAGGCATCGGTTATTCAACGAGAAGCCATCACACAGGCCTATGAGGCACAGAAGAAATCCATCAACGATGCTGTCCAGAAACAGCGTGTATCAGCGATGGAGCAGATGAACACGGCGCGAAGCCAACTCAATGAACGGGAGGCAAGAGAGAAGATGCAACAAACTCAATCTTCAAACGTAAATCCAGCTTCAGCGACAGCGCCGCAAGCCAGCGCCATACTGGGTGCACCACCGGCGGCTCAGGCACAGCATCCTAATGCAGTTCAGCCGCAGCCCGCGCCGTCACACGCCACAACACCGGCAGCGAACCCTGGGCTGGCGCCTGAGGCACCAATCGCTAACGAGCTTGCAAACACGATCCGTGCGATTATCTCGGAAGAGGTCGATAAGCAGCTGAAGGAGCTATTGGCAATCTACACAGCGCAAGGTACTGCACCGCCGCCGACCGACGGCGCCTAATGGCGCCCTAGCGGCGCCCTAGCCCGCCAGCGGCTTCTAGCGCGGGCGAGGTTTGTGGTATTGTGATGGTGAAGGTGCAGCCATTTCCTTGTTTGCTCTCAAGCAAAATTGTCCCGCCAAGTTGGCTTTTTACAACATTGTAGACGAGATGAAGCCCAAGACCGGTCGACCCTGTTTCCCTGCTTGTGGTGAAAAATGGTTCGAATGCATTCCGGAGAACGTCCTCGCTCATTCCTAATCCATTATCTGAATATATAACTGTAATATTATTGTTGTTATTAGATAATTCTATTTCTATTTTTTTGCTTAGGTCTGCTTTAAACCCGTGCTGGGCGCTGTTGGAAATCAGATTGGTGATAATCTGCGCAATGGCACCTGGGTAGCTCACCACTTCAATTGGACTATGCGAGATAACAGCCACCTGATGGTCGCCTGCGTTCCAGATGGGAGCAATGCTTGCGACAACTTCCCTCACATAACCATCAAGATTAAAGGAACGGCGTTCATCATGGGTACGGTCGGCCGCTACCTGCTTGAAACTCCTGACAAGCTCTGCCGCACGTGAAAGATTGCTCTCAATAATGGAGTTTGCGGAGGAGGCATCCTCAAGAAAGTCTTTCAGGTCCCCCTTGGTCATGCCGCCCTGCGTGAATTTATCGTGCAGTGTCTTCACGCGCGCGTTCAAACTGCTCGTGGCGGTGATTGACGTACCAAGGGGAGTATTGATTTCGTGTGCAACGCCTGCGACCAACGCCCCCAGAGATGCCATTTTCTCGGCTTGCACCAGTTGGGCTTGTGTATCCTTGAGGGTCTGGTGGGCCTCTTCGAGCGCCCTCTCCCGCTTCCGGTCTGCGGTCACATCAACAAAAACCTCGACAGATGTGTTGCCTTCGGTCTGTTTCACCCGATGAACTAGGGTTGTTCCATCGGGAAGCTGCATCTCGCCATCGTCTTTTATCGTTACACCGCGCGCCTTCAGCGCTTCCAATAACTCCGCGCGGTTCATGCCTTCTTTGGGTACAAAACCAATAGTGCCGAGAAGTTCTTCAAACCTATCATTCCAAAGACTGAGGTCATGCTGTGCATCAAAAGTCACCAAGCCCTCGCTCATGCTGGTCATGGTCGTATCCAGGAGGTTCGAATAGGCTGCGACCGCTTCTGTGCGCTCCCTGACCTTGCTCTCAAGGTTCGCGTTTACATCAGCCATATCCCCGTAAAGGCGCGCGTTTTCAATTGAAAGCGCCGCCTGGTTGGCGATGTGAGCGGAGAGTTCACAACGGTCCTGAGTGAATGCGCCCGACGTGAGGCGATTCTCGAGATACATAACGCCCCTAAGGTCACTTTTATGAAGAAGCGGCAACACGAGAACAGATTTAGGGTCGTAATCGCGGATATAAGGGTCCAGCTCAAAGTCAGCCAGCGCTTTAGCGTCGCGCAGCACAACCATCTCGCGGGTCGAAATTGCGTGGTCAATTATTGTCTGGGGGTAAGTGATGGTAGTTTGCTCAACTTCCTCAAGTACCTGAACCGATAGCTTGGCATTATTGATTTGCGCAGCCGCACTCGCTGATACACCACCATCACGCTCTGTTTTCAGGAGCAACACACCCTGGCTCGCCCCCGACGCCGTGAGCATTAATTGCATCATTGTCCGCAGCAGATCGGGCAGCTGAATTTCGCTGGCCAGCAAACGACTGGCTTCGACCAGCAGACTGATATCGAAGCGATCAGTATGCTCATTACCACCAGCTTTTGGGCTGGCTTTGGATAGAAGATGCTCGAACTCTGTTTCGAGCGAACTGCACACAGGTGCGGCGCCCCAGCTGCGATAGCCTGCGATAGCTTGGGCTATGTAGGCGGAGCCACTATCTCTGCGTCCTTCATTCAGGCATAGGCGCGCCATTTGCTCCAAAGCCCAGGCTCTGTCTTGTTGGAAACCTGCGTCATCTGCTTGGATAGCGGCTTGCTCATAGGCCTTCAGGGCATTTTCAGAATCTCCCCTGCTTTCCTCATAGGACGCGTGCACGAGTGTTTTCAGGTGTGCATAGTTGAAAGGAGCGTTTTTGGCACGGGCTTTCAGCAGCTTTCGTGCTTTCGCAAGTGCGGTTTTGGCTTTCCTTCGTTCTGCTTTTGCTAGTTCTTTCCACCCTTTAAGATAAGCGATTGCAATAAGTGCGGTGCAGCGCACACCGGTAACGGTGCCGATCAGATTGCCCTCAAATGGCTCAAAACGATCAGCATATGCGCGGGCTTCTGTATACCGCCCGAACAGGACTTCGATGTAGATCTGCCCCGCGAGATAGAGGGCCGTCGTATAGCGTTGACCATTTGAGAGTGCGGCTTCAAGGTCGTTCTCCGTGACTATCTCACTATAGGGGGCAACAGGATCGCCCGCATGGCCGGTCATCTTGTGAAGGAAATGGCGGGGAACGTTTAGTGCCGCCAACGATGCCATGTTGCCGTGACGCTCGACGGTACTGGCATAATCATCCACCTGTTCTTTGAGAGTGAACAGGTTTTGGCCACTCGCAATCATAAGGTTGGGGATATTGTTGTAGGAGTAGCAGCCCCAGTGAATATCGCCGTCCTCAAATGATTGCGCTGCAACCGTCTTGAATTTCTCGATCACCTCCGAGATTGGCATAAACCGGTGATAGTTATAGTAACTTGTGGCAAAGAGAGTACGGTTCGGAAACGGGCTTTCAGCTTGGGTTGCGAGTGTGTCGGCAACGTCAGTCATCATCCTCATGGTTTTGAAGTCACCGAATATCTCATCGGCCAACACCCCATAGGAAGATATCGCCTGTACTGACGCAGGGCTTAAGCCTTCCTTGACAGTATGCCTAACGAGACGAAGAACAAGCACCAACCAAAATTCGGTGTTGGAAACATAGGCTGCAGGCGCCACGTCTGTTAAAAGCTCTGATATCAGTTTGGTTTTCTCATCCCTCACCCACGGGAGCGCCAGCAGGTGATCACGCTTTTTGCCCGTCATAAGAATTTTGGTTTTGACGATTTCAATAAGGATGTTGAAGGCGCTTGGTTTTAACGGCGTTTCCGATCCTATGCGGCTTAACGCTGAAGCGCCTGCCATCACAGACTTCGCCACATCAAGATCGATATTTGCGGTCAACAGCTCGGCGCGATCAATATGGATAAGCTCCCAGGCATCCGTGGAGCGCGCACGTACGATGTCGCTTAAGGTAGTGACGGCACCTCTGTGATTGAAGATGGCGGCAAGGTTAAGCGTATTCAAACATAGTGCCATTGCGTCACCACGCCGCGCCTGCCAGATATCCTCTGTGAGCATTGAAACCGCGGTACGATAATATTCAAATGCCATCTCGAAGGCGGCGCCCTCTTCCGCCCGCTGACCTGCGCGAGCGTTAAGCTGCTGTACAACGGCTCGTTCATCCGAGGTGAGGCGAGGTGCCACTATATTCAGGTGCCGGACTGCCTGAAAAAGCTCGTTATCAGCTATCTCATCCCGTTGCAGGAAGATCCTGCCCAGAATCAGATGAATATCTTCGCGGGCATTCACGGTCATCAGGCTATAAGCAGCCTGCTCTATTCGCGCATGCACAAAGCGGAGGGAGTTCTCTCCTTTGGCAGGAAGCAGCAGTCCAGCCTTAAGCGCGGGAAGAAGATCAGACTGAAATGCCTCAGCGTCTGTTTTTGTGAGGCCTTGCAAGAGTTCCTTGTGGCATGTGGCGCCCACAATGGCAGCGGCACTCAGAAGTTTTTTTGTTCCTTCAGGCAGGCTTGTCAGACGCTCAAGCATCACTTCCGCTAGGTCTTCACTTGAGGTTGCCGAAGCGGTTGCGAGTTTCTCAGCGTCCCAGCGCCAGGCGCGAGCGTTTGTATCAAAGTACAACAGGTTCTGTTCGGCCAGATATTTCAGCAATACCTGAAGAACCAGCGGGTTACCGGCGCATTGTTGATGCAGGATGTCTGATAGACCTGCGGCCCTCTCATAAGGTTCCTGCAGGGTCGCTGCTATGAATGCCTGAGTGTCATTCGGCTGCAGCGCCTGCAGCTCAACCTTAGTAATTCTGAAGGTTTTGTTCGACACTTTGGACATCAGATCAGTAAGCGGGTGGGCTGGCCCGACCTCCTCACCTCTATAGGCCAAACAGACCGTGATATGCTGGAGGTCGGCGTCTAGCAGGATATCCTCAAGTATTCGAAGAGACGCGACATCAGCCCACTGCACATCATCAAGCGCGATGAAGAGTTGATGCTCCCCGGTCGCCAGGGCTTTCAAGAAACGCCGGATGGCCAAACTCAACTGTCTTTGAATGTCGGATGCAGGTAACTCGGGCGCATATCTGGGCAGGGATACCAGATTTTTCAGCCGTAGAGCCACCCGCGAAAGCAGCGTAAGGCCCGGCCCGACAAGTGTGCCGATACGATCAGCCCATAAGGCTTTGTCACCGAAGGCGCCTGACTGAACCTGAAAAATCAAATCATCAAGGAGGCCACCCAAACTAGCGTAAGGCGCTTGGCTCTTGTAGCGATCAAAAAGGCCTGTGACGTAGAACCCTTGCTGCTTGAGCACTAAACGCTGGCTACTCTCGATGAGGCTGGATTTGCCGATGCCAGACAAGCCAGAGAGCAGCATGAGTTCCGGGTTACCCGCACGAGATCGAATGATTATATCCTCAATGGCTTCGCGCTCTTGTTCCCGCCCAAAAAGTTGATCGGGGAACGTCAGGATTCCGCTGATGTCCTGACTTGCCAGGATGTGTGATCCAATGGCGCCGGTGTCTTTGTGCGCCGTCAGGCATGTGTTCAGGTCAAACAATAGCCCGCTTGCGGTCTGGTAACGCTGATCTGGTGCCTTATGCGTCAGCTTGCGAATGATATCCTTGATCTGCTGAGGGGTCTCCGCTGGATAGCTATCATCGCCGGGGAGGCCATAGGCAAGATGGGCATAAAGCCGCGACAGGTCATCCTCAGCCTGAAACGGGGGATGCCCGGTCAGGCAATAATAAAACAGGCAGCCAAGGCTATATAGGTCAGCCCGGTGATCGATAGCGATATTAAGCCGGCCAGTTTGTTCCGGCGCGATATAATGATAGTCGACCGCACAGTCGGAGCGCATCGCCACGGGTGAAACCAAGCCGGTCTGGCGGGCAGCCTCAAACTCGACAAAGATTACGCTATTGCTCGCCTGGTTCCACAATACCGTGCTCGGGCTCAGGCCTCCGTATACAACGTCAGCATCCATGATTGCCTTCAATGACGTTGCGCAAGCAATCGAGAAGCGAAGGAAGTCTTCGATCGCCATCGGAGATTCTTGAATTACGTCTTCAAGGAATGCGCCACCGTTATCCGGACCGGTCAGGAAGATCTCGCTGCCGTTCTGATGAAACTCAACGCCATCATCAAGCCCCGCCTGACGGAGCAGATCATATTCTTTTCTGAGAGTTGGTTCTCTAGCGGAAAGATTGCGGGCGGACTGGTGCGTGAGCAAGATGGGCGTGCCATCAGTTTCACGTATAGTACGGTATATCTTGGTGCCGTTCGCTTTTTCGCGCAGCAGGTGAGCGTTGTTTGTTTCCCCCAACATCTTATTTTTACTGCCCTTCCCCGTCTGACCTGCTGTGGGTGTAGTTTCAACAAAAACGAGCAGAGGTTCAAGCTCTTATCATTTATTTGCAATCGGAATATGCATGTTTAGTGTGGATATATTCATGTGGGGAGATCGAGCGAAATGGCAGACAGGAAAAAAGTAGCTGTACTGGGGGGCGGCGTCGCTTCCCTTGTCGCAGCCTATGAACTCAGCAAAACTGAAGCAATGCGCGAGAAATATGACGTCACCATCTATCAGATGGGGTGGCGTTTAGGTGGCAAAGGCGCCACTGGTCGGGATGAGCATGGCCGCATCCAAGAGCACGGCCTGCACGTCTGGTTCGGTTTTTACATAAACGCCTTTACCATGCTCCGTGACGTTTATGCCGTCTGGGAGCGGGATGACCTGAATGCAATGCGAACGATCCACGATGCATTGAGGCCGCGAAACTATACACCACTCGGTACATCGGTTAACGACAACCCGGCATGGTGGGACTTCACTTGGCCTCATATGGGCGGCATGCCGTGGGACGATAATGTGCTGCCCACCCTGCCCCAACTTATTGGAACTATCGCGGGGGTGATCGTGGACCTGATCCTCAATGGGGAGGAACTGACGTCGATGATGGTACGCGGCAAGCAGGTCCCCTGGTCTCAACTATACTCCAAAGAAGATTATGTTGAGGCGATGGAAGAGCAGATCAAGGAGATCATCATCTCCGTCAAGAATGCGAACGAGGATATCCTGAAGTGGGTCAAAGAGTTGCTGGTTAGCAACTATGCACTTACGCCCGCTGAAGAAGCATATCTCGAAAAACTATTGGAAGTTGGCCATCACACCAGCATCGAGGACGCGGCAGAGACACTTAAGATTCTGACCGGCTTCCACAACAGCCTGCCCCCAAACTCAGACCAGCATCGGCCCGACATCTTTGTTGATGCGCTGCGGATCATCCTGACGTTTCTGGCCGCGCCTATGCAAAACCAGGTGCTAAAGGACGCTCTCGATTCCCTCGTTCCGTTTGCTATTGGCATCATCTCAGATTTTGTGATTGGGAATAAAACCGCCGATGAGTTGGACGCGGAAGGACTTGAGTTCACCCAGTGGCTCGTTCAACACGGTGGCAACCCGAAGCTCCTGAAGGAAAGCCATCTTCTCCGCATCGTCTACGACACCTTTATGGAGTTCAGGGACGGCGATGTAACTCAGCCCGACTATGGCGCAGGCGTTGCCGCACAGGTATGTGTGCGCCTGTTTTTCACCAGCAAACACGCAGAGCTCTGGAACATGCAGGCGGGCATGGGTGAAGTTATCATTGCTCCGCTCTATGAGGTGCTAAAGCAAAATGGTGTGAAGGTGGAATTCTTCCACAAGGTGAAGAACCTCGGGCTGGACGCCACGGGCGAAAATATCGCAACGATCGAGATTGAGCGGCAGGTTAACCTTAAGAATGGGGGCTATGACCCGATTTACCCGCTTCCGGTGCAGGATGCGGCCACTCACCTATTGGTGTGGCCAGCGCAACCTCTATGGGATCAGATTGAAGACGGGCATACTATTGCAGCCGAGCTTGACCGAACCGGCTCTTCGCTTGAAAGCCACTGGAACCCGGTGCCACCTGTTGGAACGGTTACGCTGAACTTGGGTGAAGATTTTGATGAGTGCGTGCTCGGGATTGCCCTTGGTGCCTTGAAGAAGCTGAACGAAGAACCAACAATGGTCGACGAGTTGAAGACGCATAACGCACGTTTCGCTGCCATGGTCGATAATGTCGGCATTATTCCTACCCAAGCGGTGCAGTTCTGGCTCAACCGAGACGAACGTGCTTTGGGGTGGGAAGGAGATAGGCCCGATGCTGTTGGTGGTCCGGAAGCTTTCTGCATCTGGGCGGATATGTATCAGACGCTTAAATACGAACCATGGCCCGGCTTTGCTGTCCGCCCTCGTTCTGTTCACTATTGGTGCGGTGTATGGAAAACGGATCTTTATGCGCAGCCATCAACCGATCTGGCAGTGCCAAAACAGGCACTCGAAGATGTTACCGTGAATGTCAGCAACTGGTTTGATTTTAACGTGCAGTATTTCTGGCCGCGCGCAACCGTGACCCCCGGTGTACGGTTTGACCCGGATATCCTTTTTGCCTGCAACCCGGACTCAGACGAAGGTTTACTGGCGCAACAGTTTATCCGTCCCAATGTTGACCCAACGGAGTGTCTCACCTCAAGTGGGGCGGGCGTGAATCCATATAAGCTAGCAGCAGGCGAAAGCGGGTTTGACAACCTCTATCTTGCGGGTAGTTGGATAAAAACCGGCCTCAACACAGACTGTGTGGAGTGCGCAACCATGTCCGGCATGCAAGCAGCGCGTGCGTTGTCTGGTGTGCCTATCCCCGTTCCCGGTGAATTCTTTATGCAGGTGAAACGCCCATGAGTATGCCCTCATATATCTCCTATTCCGGTGTTGGTGAAAGCTCCTGGCCGGCGCCAGGTATTTTTGCTGACAGCATATTAACCGGCTTTTTTGTGCCGGCAGACCATGCATCAATGCAGACGCTTGTCGATAGCATCCTCAACAACCTGCCAAACTCACCTCTGCGGTATGAGGTACTTGGTAGCAATATGTTCTGCACCTTCATGCAGATCGGGAAGTGTTATAGCGGCAGCGCGCAAACCGGTTATTTCCCCTATCGGGAGGCAATGCTCGTAATCCCTCTCTTGCAGTGGCGCAAAGGACATATCTTGCCGGAGCTGGTTGCGTGGCCAGCTTATATGATCCCGGATGAAGTCATCCCAACAGTGACTGGCCGTGAAGGATGGGGGTATCCTAAGTCAATCGGGTCAATCGAAGTCCCGGCTGATAAAAGTGGCTCCGCACCGTTCTCGCTTTCGACTATGATCTTCAAGCGCCTGAACAATGACTGCATGGGGAGTAAACAGACGCTGTTTTCCATTACGCATTCGGGACTGAATGCGAGTGATCCTGTCGAGGACTTTGGTGAATTTTCCTCATCATTATCAAGTTTTTTCAACAACTTGGATATTGAGGCTAAAGTTCTTGATAAAATCACGCATGACCTGCTCCATGCATCGGCGGGCTTCACGCTAACGAATATCAACCTGAAGCAGTTCCGTGACGCGACAGAAACAAACAAAGCCTGTTACCAGTCGCTAACCACAGCGCCGCTGGTGATGACAAACTTTCGCAGCGGCCGCCTGCTCACAGGCGACCTGAGCTTCTTTGCCGAGCGCTGCCAAAGCCATCAGATCATTGAGCAGTTCGGCCTGACCGCCCCAAGTAACAGCAATGCCAATGTGCCAGTTCACCTAGGCATTGAAATCGCGTTGGACTTTGAGATCAGAGCCGGCACAACGGTCTGGAGCCCTTCTTAAGCCTTGAAATGAACGGCGATTGCAACACCTGCGTCCAGGCCGGAAGCAATCGCCGATTCCGCACTTCCCATGCTATAGAGCGTTTTTGTCCAGTCCCCCGCCAGGAACATGTTGCTGAAACCACTTTCTGATGGTTTCAGCCGTTTCGCAATGGTACCGGGGCGCGACTGTACATAAAGCTCGGTCGGGTCCCAGTTATAGCGGTAGTACGCCGACACAAGCGACAGATTGTCAAAGTTATGCTTATGTACAACATTGGGCCATAACACTTTCCCGTTGTTATCGAGCCACTTCATGGCAATCTCACGCAGGCGTAGCGGGAACTGGTCGCTGTTGGCGATCATGGCTTCTTCATCATCCTCAAAGAACGGCATCGGGCCACAGAGATATTCAACAGCTTGAGGCTTAATGTTGTAACCTTGCCATGGTTCAGCAGGCAGGGTCTGGCTCATCTCGCCCCAGCTATCTAGGGGTTGCACGTTGCTTACCGCAACCGTTGGCCCTTCGGTCCAACCTAGTCCTTCAAGGTCTGGCTTGAACCACAGTTGCACATTGCCAGTGGGAACTGCACTTGAGCTTTCCAGCATCTCCGCATATCGGGCGTTATTTAGTGCCAGGTCGCTTGCATAGCGAGCCTGTGACGCGGGCGGAATGGCCATGACGACAGCGTCAAAATCCTCACCAGCCGCGAGTGTCAGTGTGCCAACATGATAGTCACTTGAAATGGATTCGAGATTGCCTGCCACAGCTGCGGTTTCCTCACCGCCAACAATCTGGTCCCACAACGGCGCGGAAGGCCAACAATAAAGAAACTGATTGTTGTCTCCATAGGGCACAGAAATAAGGGGGTCATACGTGCCCCCTTTAAGGTCCACCTGCCGCGAGAGATGGAGGGACTGCACGGAAGTACCGTCTGGCGCAACCTCAAGGTTCTGGAACCGGTGAAACAGTTCCACCGTAACACCACGCTGTTTTAACGTTTCATAGATGGGAGTGAAGACCGTATCACCCATGCCTGCCCTCATCTTCCATATCGGTGCGTCTTTGTAGCCGAAGAAAAGCAGGATCATGACATTTGCGGCTGCTCCGGCGGACATGGAGGCGGTGCGCTCTTCATGCTTCGTTTTGCCGAGTATATACGCGAACGTCAGGTCGTATAATGACCGAACTGGCGCCGAAAAATGGAAGGTTTCACCCAGGCCGTTTGCCGCCAGCCAGTCTTTGAAATCCTGATCGTTGATCCGCTCAAAGCCAAACTGGCCGTATGGAACAACGTCCCTCAATAGCCCGATGACAAACGTCAGACCAAAATCAACAAGGCAGCTGAGTTTCCAGCCTGCGGTAAATTTCGTGGCGATTGGCTCAACGTGCGTCTGGAACCAATCTAGAATCTCTTCGAGAAGCGAAACCAGCTTGTCGATAGCACTCGGGTCAAGCGCATCAAATACGGCAAGAAGGTCAAGAATAGCGTCGAGCTTATCAAAACCACTCAAGTCCGCGAGTGTGGCCAGCGCTTCATGTTCACGTAGTTCCGGCATCAGCCTGCCAACAATGTGTTCAACGATCCGGGGGATATAGATATTGGCATCGACAATTGTCGGGTCGCCAGGCTCTCCCGGTGTTTTTGGCAGATTGAATATCCATGGCTCCCATCTCTCACCCAGGAGAGTAGGAAACTTCTCCATCAGGGTCATGGAATATTGCGGGTCAAAAGCCTCTTTCCATGTCTGGAAGGCATAGTCAGCCGGTTTCTGCCACTCGGCATAAGTCTCCTGCATAACGCTGAAGGCTGTATCATAGAAACCGAGGAAAACATGCAGCCCGTGCTCTTCAATGCGGTCCCCTTGTTCCTGGTTTCGGCCGCTCGCACCTTTGCCACCCAATCGCCAACCCTGACTATAGAGGGTGACATCAAACTTTGAGCGCAGCTCAGGTGAGCTTGATAATGCCAAGGCTGCGCCTACGCCGCCTAAGCCACCACCAATAATGGTAACCTTCTTTTTTGTCATATCCCCCTCCCCGTGCTGTGGCTTTAGCAAACGCCGATCCCCATCAGGTGAACAGTAATATAAAAAACCGACGCCGCAAGGACTTAGGCGGAAAATGTCGCAATATTGAATAGTTAGTCTTTCACGCTTTGTTTTTGACAACTGGCACAGAAATCTGCACTTTGAGCCAGTGGATTGTAAGGGCAGATGTTTTAGGGGCAGGCAGTATGGCTGATCAGGCAAAGGGCGATAAATCGGAGAACCTGACGGACGATAGCGATGAGCTTTTGTTCGCTGAGGATACCGTGCCTTTGGCCAAAGAAGCGCCTACTGGTATTGATCGCAAGGAAAAACCCTGGCTGATGCTTGTGGTCGATGATGACGAAGGCGTGCACGCTGTTACCAAGTTCGGCTTAAAAGGCTTTAGTTTCATGGGGCGTCCCATTGAGATGCTTCATGCCTACTCTGCGAGAGAAGCTCAGGAGATTCTGGCACAAAGCGGTCAAGTCGCTGTGGCCCTTGTTGACGTTGTTATGGAAAGCAACCAGGCGGGGCTGGAACTTGTCAATCACATACGTCATGCCCGCGCGGACAATAAAATGCGTATTGTCCTCAGAACTGGGCAGCCCGGTTATGCGCCTGAGCGTGATGTGATGATGAAATATGAGATCAACGACTACCGCTCAAAAGCTGAGTTGACCCATGACCGCTTGATCACAACGGTAGCATCAGCCCTTCGAAACTTCTCGGACCTCCACGAACTGCAGCGCAGCCGGCAGGAACGGGCAGCGGCCAAGGCTCAAAGCGAAGCGAAATCGCTGTTCCTTGCGTCTATGAGCCATGAAATCCGTACCCCAATGAACGGGGTGATCGGGATGCTTGACCTCTTGAGGGTTACGGACCTGACGCCGGATCAGCTTGAGCTTGTCGATACCTGTTCTGACAGTGCCAGCATGTTGCTCACAATCATCAACGACATCCTCGACTTCTCCAAGATGGAAGCTGGCAAACTGAAGCTTGCCCCTACCCCCACTTCAATCGAGGAAATTGTGGCATCGGTGGTGGACGTGGTCGCCCCGAGGGCTTGGCAAAAAGACCTTGAGATTATCATGGAGATAGCGTCGGACGTGCCCGATGTGGTCTCTGCCGATCCTGTGCGTCTGAAGCAGATACTGATTAACTTGGCGGGAAATGCCGTCAAGTTCACGCGCCATGGGCATGTCTCTGTTCGCGTTGAAACGGTTGCGATGACGCCTGATCAAAGTGAAGCCTCGGTGCGGTTCCTTGTAGAGGATACCGGTATCGGTATTTCAGCGGAACAACAGAAGCGGCTTTTCAACGCCTTTGAGCAGGCGGAGGACACCACAGCCAGCCAGTTCGGCGGCACCGGGCTCGGGCTCGCTATTTCCCGGCGCCTGGTGGAGCTCATGGGCGGACAGATTGGTGTTAAAAGCAGCCTGGGTGATGGCGCAACCTTCTGGTTTGATATTCAAATGCCTGTCGACCTGCTTGCGCCTGAAATCAGGCATGAGCTCAAGGGCAAACGCTTCGCTGTTGTTGGCGACATGAGTGAGCTCTCGCGCGTTAGTGCGAAAACCCTTGAAGGACACGGCGCGCAGGCAGCCGTGTTTAAGAGCGCAGACGACTTCTTCGAATTTGCCCGTACTGAAGCGAAGGGCGCAATATTTGATGGCGTCGTGATGAACGAAGTCGTGGATGGCATGCACTGCTTGCGAGCTATCCGGGGCATGCAGGATTTCCCTACACTCACCGATACACCGGTGCTCGTGATGGTACGCAGGAACAATATGACGCTTATTGAGCGGTGCAGGAACGAAGGCGTATCTCACTTCACCTACAAGCCGCTCAGGCCCAACCTTTTGATGCGGGGTGCGGTCGATATGCTCAACCCGCGCCAGCCCTCCAGCAATCTCACTGGCCCAGCTGCCTATGACCGGCCCTACCGGATCGGCGCGGCGTATGAGACCAAAGTGCGTCTGGATAACGCCACGGTGCTTGTCGTGGAAGATTCGCGTACAAACCGGGTGGTTATCTCAAAACTTCTGAAACAGCGCGGCTGTATGCCCGTGCTGTGCGAAAATGGCCGCGAAGCACTCA
The DNA here is from genome assembly GCF_048264555.1 of Kordiimonas sp. GTDB lineage: Bacteria > Pseudomonadota > Alphaproteobacteria > Sphingomonadales > Kordiimonadaceae > Kordiimonas. The sequence goes on along the minus strand of NZ_JBLXCX010000002.1, from coordinate 473,707 downwards.
CGCGTCTTGAACGGGGCGAGACCTATGACCTTATCCTGAGCGATTGTTTCATGCCGGAGATGGACGGTTTTGAGTTCACCCGCCGGGTACGCGACATGGAAGCGGTTGAAGGGACTTATACCCCAATCGTCGCGCTCAGCGCCGGTGTGATGAAAGAAGAGATCGACCGCTGTATTGCAGTTGGCATGAACGAATTCCTCTCAAAACCCATCAATCAGGCGGATCTCGACCGCATCCTCATCGAGCATGTGAAGGCTGACCCAAAAGCGCCTCTCAAGAAAAGCCCCATCGTCAGGACCGATGAAGAGGTCATTGATGATGGCCGCAAGGTAGGTGTGGATATCAGCGTCATGCTCGATATATTTGACGGCTTTACCGCAGAGTTCCGGGATATGGTTTTTGGGTATATCGATGATCAACCGGTTCTTATCGCTCAGCTTGAAGAGGCCATCATGTTGCGCCTCTGGGATGAGGCTTCCCGCAGTGCACATCGTCTCTCTGGCGGCGCAAGTGCTATGGGGGCACTCGAATTCGGGGCACATTGCAGTAATATTGAGCTTCATATTGCAAAACAAAACTATGAGACGGCCACCATTCTCTCGCAAGAAGTTGGGAAAAGATTTGAGGTCGTGAGAAACTTCCTCATGAGCATTCGCTGGGCTCACGCAGATGTGTGATATAGCACTTTCAACACGTCATGGTCTTGATATATAAGAAATAAAACTCACATCATACGATACGTCAGCTAATTGGGGGCATTATGGATATGGTATCGTTCGCGGGGAAATCAGCGCTTATTGTTGAGGATGACCCGACTTCAATGAGCTATGTATCCCGGATGATTGTTCAGGTTGGGTTCAAAAGTTTTGGCGAGGCCAAAGACGGCTCCGACGCCCTCCACCTTCTCGACCATAACGACTATGATGTGATTCTGTGTGATATCTCGATGGACGGCATGAACGGCATTGAATTCGTAAAGGAGTTCAAGAATAACTACCGTGGCCGTTATGCTCCCAACAAGGTGCGAACGCCTGTGATTTTCATCACCAGCAGCCGCGACCCCAAGGTCGTAGAACAGGCAAAACTGCTGGGTGTGAAGGGTTATCTTCTAAAACCTTTTGGCAAGGATAAACTGGTCCAACGCCTGACTGTGGCAGGGGTACACCACTAGGTAATCACCCCTGTTCGAGCTCTACCAGCTTTTCCTCTGCAGCTGATGCCTCAAGCTGTTTTTGCCACATTCGTGCATAGAGCCCGTTATGCCGCAGGAGATTGTCATGGCTGCCGCGCTCAACAATCTCGCCAGCGTCCAGGACAAGGATTTCATCGGCATTCACCACCGTTGAAAGCCGGTGTGCGATGACAATCGTGGTACGCCCCTCCGCAATCCGGTCAAGCGAAGCCTGAATGTCCCGCTCTGTGTGGCCATCAAGGGCGGACGTCGCCTCATCAAGCAGCAGGATAGGCGGGTTTTTGAGAATGGTGCGAGCAATTGCTACACGCTGCTTCTCCCCGCCAGAAAGCTTGAGGCCTCGCTCGCCAACCTCGGCGTTATATCCTTCCGGCAGACTTTCAATGAATTCATGAATATGAGCGAGCCGTGCGGCCTCAAAGACCTCCTCTTCCGTTGCATCAGGCCGACCATAGTTGATGTTGTACTGGATCGTATCGTTAAACAGCACTGTATCCTGCGGCACGACGCCAATGTTTTGCCGCAAACTCGTTTGGGTAACATCGGCAATATTCTGCCCGTCGATCAGTATTTCGCCATTCGCAATATCGTAGAAACGGAAAAGTATGCGTGAGATCGTTGATTTTCCCGCGCCGCTGGCGCCGACAATGGCTGTGGTTGTGCCTGCAGGTACATCAAAGGACACGCCTTTAAGAATGGGACGCGACGCGTTATAGTGAAACTCTACGTTTCGGAAGCTTACATGCCCGCCGGACACCCTCAGTTCACGGGTTTCAGACGCATCCCTAACGTCGGATTGCGTGCCGATGATATCGAACATCTTTTCCATATCCACGAGAGACTGTTTGATCTCCCGGTAGACAAAGCCCAGAAAATTGAGCGGCATATAGATTTGAATGAGCAAAGAGTTCACCAGAACAAACTCACCAATGGTAAAACGCCCATCCACAACGCCTTTTGCGGCCATCATCAGTACGATCACAAGGCCGATAGATATGATCAGCCCCTGCCCTACGTTCAGCAGTGTAAGGGAAACCTGGCTACGAACCGAAGCAGCTTCAAAACCAGCGAGCGCTTTATCGTACCGCCTCGCCTCATGCTCTTCGTTCGTGAAATATTTCACCGTTTCAAAATTGAGCAGGCTATCGATCGCCTTGGTGTTGGCTTTTGTATCCTGTTCGTTCATCTCGCGGCGAAACTTGAGCCGCCAGTCGGTTACAGCGATCGTGAAATAGATATAGCTCGCTAGGCACACAAAGGTAACGAGTGCATAGTAAAAGCCAAACTTCGCCCAAAAAATGCTCGAGATGAGTACAATCTCAAGAAGCGTTGGCAGAATGTTGAAAAGCATGAAACGAAGGAGAAAGTCGATCCCCCTCGTTCCGCGTTCAATAACCCTGCTAAGCCCACCCGTCCGGCGCTCCAGATGAAAGCGCAGCGACAGACCGTGCAGGTGCCTGAAAGTTGAGAGCGCGATTTGTCTGAGAGCGTGTTGACCCACTTTGACAAAAACCGCGTCCCGTAATTCACCAAAAAGCTGGCTGAGGACACGTGCGGTGCCGTATCCCAGAATAAGACCAGTCGGAACCAGCAAAACCAGGGTGGCAGTATCAGCCTGAGCGCCGGTGCCAGTTAGCGCATCAACAGCATCCTTGAACAGAAACGGAACATAAACGCCGAGCAGCTTGGCAAGAACCAACAAGCTCAAGGCTCCAACAACCCGCACCTTGAGGTCGGTGCGACCTTTGGCCCAAAGGAATGGTAGAAGGCTTTTAACCGTATCCCAATGGTTTTCCTGGCCGGGCTTATCGGTGCCGGGTGTCGCCTGTTCTGCCATACAATGAGGTCCCTGCTGTGCCAACGAATATCAGCGGCTATTTTCTAAAGAATTTTATATCAAAAAATATGGGCGGCAGCTTGATGATTGCAAGGGCAAAAAATAAAAGACCTTTAGTGACGCAGGATCAACATATCACCACGGAACTCAATACTTGCAAAATGCTGTAGAACTGACATGCCTAGGAGCGAGCCTTGCATCTCCGCACCGTTCACGGTGACTGGTACATCATAAAACACAGAATCACCGAGCCCAAGTTCACGTACCGTGGTTCGCGCAAATCGCACTTCACCGTTTGCGGTTGTTGCACGGCCGTTAAAGTCGAGAAGGCCTGTATTTATGCCAACACGCTGGGCATCATCAGGACTTAGAACGACATTTGAAGCACCCGTATCAACCATGAAATTAACGGTAACGCCGTTCATGCGAGCGCGAAGCCAGAAATGCCCGTCTTGCGAACGATGCACCAGCATGCCTTCGTCTGTAGTGGTGACACCCATGGGGTCAATGGCACTCATAAAACGAGTGCCGAGGTCGGAGCGGTAGAGATAGAAGGTCGCAATGCCGCATATGATGATGATCCAGAGGCCCGCAATCTTGATGAGACGCATAAGGCTCGACCTGCTCCAGAACGCAGCAGCACCCCCGAAGATGAACAGGATGATAGACCCTCTCACCAGGTACGGGTCGGCCATCATGTCAACTGGGAACGCAAGAGAGAGCCCGAACAGCAGCATTGTCATGCCAGCGAGAAAGATTGCTAGCCGAACAAGCTTTGATGGCTGTGTTTCATAGTCGCGCCTGCGCTGATGAACGCTTGAACGTTCGTCATGATCAGGGACACGCCAAGGTTCACGGCTCATATCTTTCCTCCATAATCTCAAGCATACGAGATGAAAGATTTTCAGCCAACAAGTGTTTGATGCACAAGCATCACGGCAGTGTGATCGTCATACCGTCGTAAGCGGGTTCAACGTTCGGAGGGAGCTCTTTGCAGAGAGTGTCATAGTCCATATCCCATGTCATATGGGTCAATATGGCTCTATCAGGCTTAACGCGTTCTATCCAGGCCAGCGTCTGTTCAAGATGCGAGTGTGTTGGGTGCTTTTCATAGCGAAGTGCATCAACCACCCAGACTTTAACCCCCTTCAGCGCATCGAAGGCACTTTCCGGTAACCGGTCAAGGTCTGTAGAATAGGCCATATTCCCAAACCGGTAGCCAAGGCTTAGGCCCGCGCCGTGTCCTTGCTCAAACGGGACCATTTTAATCGAGCCGATATGTTTGGCGCTTTTGAGAGTATGACTTGTGCAGATAGCAGGATACCCAGCCTGGGAGCGAAAGATATAGGAGAAGCGGTCTCTCAGCACGCTGATTGTGGCTTCGTCCCCATACACCGGCACGCGTGTTCTTGAAGCTTGATAGAACCCGCGAAGATCATCAATGCCGTGTGTGTGATCAGCATGATCATGGGTATAAAAAACGGCATCCAGATGTTTAACGCATGCGGCCAGCATCTGCTCACGCAGGTCCGGTGTGGTATCAATAAGGATGGAGGTGTCTCCGTCTTCAATCAGCACACTTGCACGCCGGCGGCGATTCTTCGGGTTGTTTGGGTCACATGCTCCCCAATACTCCGGCATTTTAGGAACACCGCCCGATGTACCACAGCCAAGAATGGTCAGTTTCATGCGGCTTGCCTGTGTGGTGGTACGGCTTTGGAGAAGAGCTTGAAGAAGTTTGCTGTTGTGATTTCACGCAGCTCGATCAGCTCAACACCTTTCAGCTCCGCAACAAATGCGGCCGTGTCTGCCACATATGCTGGTTCACACGTTTTCCCCCTGTGCGGTACAGGCGCGAGGAAAGGAGAGTCCGTCTCAACAAGCAAGCGGTCAAGCGGCAGGGTTTTAACAGTTTCCTGAAGGTCACGTGCGCTCTTAAACGTCACAATGCCTGAGATTGAGATATAAAGCCCCATCTCAAGGCAGGCGTCAGCCAGCCGTTGGCTTGCCGTAAAGCAATGGATAACGCCCTTAAACGGCCCTTTGGCCATCTCTTCACGCAGGATATCGATACAGTCATCATCTGCATCCCGGGTGTGAACGATAACGGGTAGCCCGGTTTCACGGGCGGCTGTGATATGCGCACGGAAATTTACCTGCTGCATCTCCCGCGGCGCATTATCATAATAATAATCAAGCCCGGTTTCACCGATACCAACAATCTTTGGGTGGTCAGCGCGCTTAATAAGCTCTGCTACCGCAACATCGGGTTCATTTTCAGCTTCGTGCGGATGAATGCCAACGGTGCCGTATACATCGTCATATTTTTCAGCGATCAGACGAACCTCATCATATTCTTTGAGCTTCGTGTTTATCGCGAGCATGCAGCCCACGCCTGCTGCCCTGGCGCGCTTTACGACACTGGCCTCGTCTTCGCGAAGGCCTTTGTAGTTCAGGTGGCAGTGGCTATCGACGATATACCCAAAAGCAGACATCAGGCTTCGCTTTCTTCCGGCAGTTCAAAGCGCGGGAACACGCCTTCAGGCTTTGGTATTGCTTGACCAGGCTGCAAACGTCCTGCGGCGCCAATCTGGTTAAAGCCACGCTCCGTCACACCAAGCTGGGACAGCAGTTTATCGACCGAAGCTGGCATAATAGGCTGCGCGAGGATTGCTATTTGACGAATAGCTTCAGCCAATACGTAAAGCACCGTATTCATGCGTTCAGGGTCTGTTTTTTTCAGCTTCCATGGCTCTTGCACAGAAATATAGGTATCCGCCGCGCTGGCTTGGGTCCAAATGGCATCAAGCGCCAGATGGAAAGCCTGCCGGTCCATGTGACCGCGAACAACTTCAAGTGTACCCTCAATATTAGACAATAAATCATTGTCCTCTTTCGAAAAATCCAAGGGCGCCGGAAGTTTTTCATCACAATTCTTGTGAATCATCGAGAGGGTGCGCTGGCTCAGGTTGCCAAGACCGTTGGCAAGGTCAGCATTGCAGCGCAACACAAATGACTTGCGCGAGAAATCACCATCATTGCCAAACGGTACTTCGCGTAGCATGAAGAAGCGCGTCGCATCCAGTCCGTAGCTTTCCACAAGGTCATAAGGATCAATCACATTGCCTAGTGACTTGGATATCTTCTGGCCTTCGTTGGTCCACCAGCCGTGCGCGAAAATGCGTTTTGGTAACGGTAGATCCGCAGCCATAAGGAAGGCAGGCCAATAAACCGCATGGAAGCGCAGAATGTCTTTGCCAACCATGTGCACATTTGCGGGCCAGAACTTCTTGTAAGCCTCTGCATCAACGTCCGGATAGCCAACAGCAGTAAGATAATTCGCAAGCGCGTCGATCCACACATACATGATGTGCCCGTCTTTTTCCGGTACAGGCACGCCCCACTTGAATGTCGTCCGTGAGATTGAGAGGTCTTCCAGACCGCCAGCAACGAAGCTGCGAACCTCATTCAGCCGCGACTTGGGCAGCACAAAATCCGGGTCATTGTCATAAAGCGCGAGCAATTTTTCTTCAAAGGCAGATAGTTTGAAAAAGAAGCTTGGCTCTTCCACCCACTCAACCGGTGCGCCTGTGGGGGCTAGTTTTTCGCCACCTTCCCCATCAATCAGCTCGCTTTCCGCATAAAAAGCTTCATCGCGGACGGAATACCAACCGGCATAACTGTCCTCATAGATGAAACCTTTCTCCTCCAGCACTTTCCAAAGGTGCTGAACCGCTTTTTTATGACGATCTTCCGTTGTGCGAATGAACTGGTCGTTGGAGAAATTCATGGCCTCGGCAAGGTCTTTAAAATGCGCCGATACCTGATCGCAGAAGGTTTGTGGGTCAATGCCTGCTTTCTCGGCGGAGCGCTCGATCTTCTGACCGTGCTCATCTGTGCCGGTCAGAAACATCACGTCATACCCGTCAAGCCGCTTGAAACGCGCGAGAACATCGGCCGCAAGTGTGGTGTATGCGTGGCCAATATGTGGCTTGTCATTCACATAGTAGATTGGGGTCGTGACATAGTAGGACGGACGGCCGGTCATAATTATTTTCTCGATCTGAAATCTAAAAACTCAAGCTCAGGGTCGGGCGAGCGAACCAAGCGATGAAAACAGGTTCACTATCACCTGTTTGCGGTCCAGGTTCACTGCGTCTGCGCGTGCCACCAAGCGGCCCATCTTTTCCCACAGGTCCAGCCAGTGATCAAGCCTTGCGAGCGCAGAAATACGTGCCATCTCTGCACTTTCACCCGCCATAATGTCATTTGCTGCAACACCGCTGGCGCTCTGTCGGATCAAACGCTCAATCCAGTTCAGGAACATGGTTATAAAAAGACGGTATTCTGCATCTGCTTTTGGGGCTGCAAGTTGGCCTGCGAGTGTATGAATATGAGGCACGTTAACGCGCGGCAGCTCCGCGAGCCGTGTCGCCATTTGCCGGTAAAGCGATACGCCGTCAAGGCTCGCCATCTCAATGGCGCGCCCGGGTGCCCCCGATGACAGCCGCGCAAGTGCTGTAAGGTCCTCGGGGCCCAAGGAAGGATATTTGGAGGCGAGCACGGCCCTCACGCTGTCTTCTTCAAGTGGTTTGAGCTTTAGCGTGCGGCACCGGCTGCGGATTGTCGGCAATAGTTTACCTGGGGAGTGCGCGACCAACAGCAATATGGACTTCGCGGGCGGTTCTTCGAGCAACTTGAGGAGCGCGTTTGCCGCGTTTGTATTCATCTCGTCGGCAGCGTCAACAATGGCGATACGCCAGCCACCTTCTGCACTGGTTTGTGAGTAGAAACTGGTAAGCTTTCGCACATCATCAATGATGATGTCGGTGCGTAGCTTGCCGGTCTTTTCATTTTCGGTACGCTCTGCAACGGCAATGCCGCCAAAACCGCGGCCAAGTATGCGTTGAATGATTGGATTTTCTGGCGATACGTCCATGCTCTCCGGTTTGGGTTCGTCCCCAAACAGGCCGCCGTCTGCCTTACTTGGCTGTACAGCCAAAAACTTGGCGATGCGCCACGCAAGTGTCGCTTTACCGATGCCCTTCGGCCCGGTGAGTAGCCAGGCATGATGCAAGCGGTCATTATTGAACGCTTCAAGGAACTGACGCTCTCCTGCCTCGTGGCCAAAGATCTGCATCGTGGCGCGCGGATGGCTCAACTCATCAGTGGTTTCATTCATGACAATAGAGCCTTGTCCATGATGATTGTCCTGAGGTTTTCCTGTAGCCGTTCGATGGCTTGGTCAGCATCCAAGACCACGCAACGCTCGGGCTCCCGCTCAGCTATCGAGAGAAACGCCTGACGGAGTGTTTCGTGAAACGATCGTTCCATACGTTCAAACCGGTCCTCCATGTCAGACTTGGCACCCTCGCGAGCCAAAGCGCGTTTGAGGCCAATTTCAACCGGTAGGTCGAGGATTAGCGTCAGGTCTGGTCGCATGTCACCAAAAGCGATCTCTTGGATATGCTGTACTTCTTCAATGCCGACGCCTCTGCCCGCCCCCTGATAGGCCACACTGGAATCATAGAACCTGTCACAAAGTACCCACTTACCAGCCTCAAGTGCTGGTTTTATGGTGCGTTCGATGTGATCGGCACGGGCTGCGGCCAGCATCAGCGCTTCGCTTATCGGCAACCAGCGGTCAACAGCCCCCTTAAGCAGAAGGTCCCTGATAAGCTCTGCTCCCGGTGAACCACCCGGCTCACGAGTAAGCAGAACCTCAACGCCTTGTGTTTCCAACCAATTGGCAAGCAAGCGTATCTGGGTGGACTTCCCTGCCCCTTCGCCGCCCTCAAATGTCAGAAAACGGGCTTTTCCACTCATTGCGGTTGTTGTTCCGGCGTCTCGGCCCCGGCCGAGCCAAAGAGCATATACTCAAGCGCTGCCCCAATGCGGCCAAAACCGCCAACCTCGGCAACGTCTTGCCCAGCGAGCAGCGGCGTACGAACGGCCGCCCGGTCTGGCATTTCAATCACGAGCTCACCAAGCTTGTCACCACGCTGAATTGGTGCGGGTGTTGGGTTGGTAAACTCAACCTTCACTTCCATCTGCGCCCGCTGGCGGCGCGACATAGTGATGGCCACATCTTCACCAACAACCATGGGAACAGTTGCTTCTTTGCCGAGCCACACTTCGGCATAGTCTACGGTCTCACCCGCGCGAAACAGCGGATAATGGCTAAAATTGCGATAGCCATATTGCATCAGCCTTGTGCTCTCGCGCATGCGTTCGTTCTGGGATGTAAGCCCGGCGACAACAAGCACCAAGCGGCGCCCTTCCCGTTCGGCAGAGGCTGCGAGGCCATAACCAGCTTCTTCTGTATGGCCGGTTTTCAAACCATCAGCGCCCGGAAAACGTGCGAGCAGCGGGTTACGGTTATATTTGTTGCGCTCAAAATCTTTGTAGAGATATTCGCGCTCAGCAAACATCGGATATAGGGACGGGAAATCTGTTGCCAGCTTCAAAGAGAGCGTCGCGAGGTCGCGAGCCGTCATCACATGTCCCTCAGCGGGCCAGCCGTTTGCGTTCTCAAAATGGCTTCCGTTCATGCCGAGCTCTATGGCTTTGGCATTCAGCCACTCTACAAAAACATCGTGCGAGCCCGCCATATGCTCAGCAAGCACAACACATGCATCATTGCCGGAAAGAACGATAATGCCACGTAAGAGATCCGCAACTGTCACCACATCCCGTGCACGCAGGAACATGGTGGAGCCACGGTTGTTCCAATCGCGCCAGGCTTGGTCGGAGACAACAACCTGATCATCGAGCCGCATGGTGCCGTTCTTGATGGCTTCAAACGCCATATAAACGGTCATCAGTTTGCTCATAGAAGCAGGAGGAAACGGCGCGTCCGCGTCTTTTTCAAAAAGGATGCTGTTTGTTGAGGCATCGAGCAAAATGGCGTGCTCAGCGGGGGTGGCCATTTGTGCCTGAACGGGTGCCCACATGGCGAGAGCGCCGATTAATAGGACTGCGAAATGTGCCTTCATCCTGTAAAGCATTGTTTTCCCTTGAACTTCTAGTGTTACCGCGCGGATTCGGTGAAAATGCGCGCTTCATAAAACCCATCTGATACTATGCGGTCAAGCTTCTCTTCAGCGAGTAGCTTCTCGATAAATGGCCCGATACGGACCCGCCATAAGCTACGCCCGCCGCTTTCAAAACGATCAAGCTGGGCGTTATGTCCGCGGCTATTCAGTCTTCTAATCTGAACTTCTGCATTTTCCCGCTGACTATAGGCGCCAACCTGAATGAAGTGTGAGCCCGCGCCGGCTGCAGCCGGTGCCTGATTGCTCGTCGTATTCGTGCTGGCTGTGCGTGTTTGAGGACGGGCAATCTTGCCATCCTCATCAAGCGCCTGGACACGAACCTTGGTTACGCCCTGTTTGTCAAACCCAAGAAGCTGCGCGCCCCGTCGTGACACGTCAATGATCCTGCTTTTCACAAACGGACCACGATCATTAACCCGAAGCACGATCGACCGGCCGTTCTCTAGGTTGGTAACCTTAACAAATGTCGGGAGCGGCAAGGTTTTGTGAGCCGCAGTAAGCGAGTTCATATTGTACCGCTCACCGTTCGCAGTGGCTTTACCGTGAAAATCAGGGCCATACCATGAGGCATAACCCACCTCATCATAGTGCGGGTCTTCCTTGGGATAATACCATACCCCGGCAACCTTATATGGATTGCCAACTTTGCGTTTGACCCCTTGCGACCCAGTGGGCAATTCATCGTCGTCGGGCATGCGTGTATTGGGGCCGACTTTATACGAGCCGGAGGAACAAGCCGCGAGCGTGAAGGCAAGAACTAACAGAATAACGCGCACCGTTTCCCCCTATTTGATCGCGTCAGACAAAAGACCAACAGCCAGCGCATATTTAAACGACGGATTATAGCGCATGATGGAGCAGAAGTTGCTGTAGACCAAATACCCTTCGTCATCACCCTCGTCAGCAACAACAAGAGCGGCTGGAATTGAGCGTTCCGGTAAATCTTTACCCGTAATACGCCTTACTCCCAGTTCCTGCCATTCCTGAAGGTCGCGCCATACACCAAGGGTTTTATAGGCCGCGCACCAACGCGCTGGCTCAAGGCCTGTTTCCTGGGCCGCCTGCAGGGTCTGCTCCCCGCCTTTGGGCAGCTTTACCTTGCGCCCCCAGGTCTTGCCGCTATCCCAGCCGTATGACTTCAGGTAGTTGGCGATAGATGCGAACACATCAACCTTGTTGTTCCAGATGTCGCGAACACCATCTCCGTCATGGTCAACCGCAAACTTCAAATAGGCTTCAGGCATAAACTGCGGTTGCCCCATTGCACCAGCCCATGATCCCTTCATGTCTTCGTATGGTGCGTAGCCCTGATCAAGTATCTCAAGTGCTGCAAAAAGTTCTCGCCGGAACCGAGCGGCCCGCCGCTTGTCATATGCAAGTGTGGCGACGGCATCGAAAACGGAATAACTAAGGGGTACGGTGCCGTAATTGGTTTCTATGCCCCAGATCGACGCAATAAAGCGTTCCTGTACGCCGTATTTCTCTGCAGCGGCTTTGAGTGTCTCGCTATGCTCTGTCATCATCACAGCGCCCTTGTTTTTGCGCCAGTCGCTGACACGTGCAGTGATGTAAGCTTGATAGGGTTGTTTGATCTCAGGTTGGTTGCGGTCGCGGGTAATCACCCGTTCAATCGGGGTGATGTGAGGCAGAACCTGATCCAGCGTTTCAGCTTTTATGCCGCGTTCAAGGGCTTCTGTTCTCACCTCATCAAGCCAGGCCTTGAATGCTTCATCCTGCGTTGGGGCTTCAACTGTGTTCTCTGCCTCTGCTTCTTGAGCAATAGCGGCACCAAATGGCGACATGACAAACGATGTCAATAAAACAGTTAACCCGAAACAAAACCCACGCTTGGCTGGCATGTGATGATAGCTCCCACTTTTCCCATTGCTGATCCTTTGCCTACTTTAGGCGCTAGACCACCTTAAAAACAAGGACAGAAAGGAGGCATTTTGGAGGCGCTAAGCGAATGTTGGACTTGTGTGAGAAAAGCAAACAGTGAAGATGCAAAAAGGCCGACGCAATGACGCATCGGCCTTTTGGAATTGGTGAGCCCGACAGGGTTCGAACCTGTGACCTACTGATTAAAAGTCAGTTGCTCTACCAGCTGAGCTACGGGCCCACTTTTCAGTGGTTTCGCGGGGCATCCCCCGGGAACGCGGCGGACCATAGGGCCATCATTCCGGACCGTCAAGCAAAAGTGTCATAGAAAATGAAATTTTTCTGACGGCCTTGTTTTACATACTGAAAATTGCGCTTTCAGCAAAAGAAGAATAGGCTGAAAACTATGAAGAAACTTATAACAATAGCGCTGATTTATATCGCCCTAGCACCTCTTGATACGCCTCTCTTTGCACAATCAGAAACCGACCAGCCGGTAAAATGCTCAGCAGGCTTTTTGGAAACATCCGCCAGCACAGATCTATGCGTATGGTCTGATATGAACACGAAGCTTTATGTGATTCACCCCAAGGGCGGCAGCTCGAGTTCTGACGAGCCTGTCCTCTATCTGCTGGGTGGACCAGGCAGTAGGGGCAACGTACACCTCAATCACATGGCTTTAATTGCCAACCGGCTTGGTCGCACGGTCTTGTTGCCTGACCCGGCCGATAGTGTACCTGAACTGGAATGCAGCCAAACCGACATGGATGATGCACAGCGCGGCATCGCTTCAACCGCGGACGCGGCCATCTTTTATACTCGTTCGTTGCAGCAAACCCGCCTGGACGGGTGCCTGGAGCAGATAAAGGCCTCGCCAGCTCTTCAAGGTACAATCTCGACGGAACAGCAAGCGGCAAGGCTCGCAGAGCTTCGTGAGGCATTGGGCCTCAAGGCTTGGGTGATATTCGCCGAATCATATGGCGGAAGACTGGCACTCGCGACCAGTGCGGTTGATGCGGCCGGTATATCCGCGCTCATTCTTGATTCTCCTGAAACACCTTGGGTATCTTCCTTTTGGCACACGGGCCAGAACTTCAAACAAGCGCTGAGTATCTTGAGCGATTTATGCAGAGACCAGTACCGCTGCCCAGCCAAACGGCTGCACCTTGAGAGGCGCCTTCCACAGATCATCTCTGTTTTTGAACGGGAAGATGTTGAGCCACTTGAGCTCAAGGACTTTTACACACGCCAAGTGGTGGCATATGCCCGACCCACACAGGAACAGCTTTTTATCACAACTTTTATGGCTCTACGTTCGTCAAGTCGTGCAGAACTCATGCCTTATATTGCGGCAGCCCCTAATGATGAGGGGCTTAAGAAGCGATTTGGCCTCCTCCTTAGCGAACTACTGCGACCGGGAAGCAGCTTGAACATGGGGTTCCACCATATTGTCAGGTGCAGCGAGCTGCCGCTGGAGACGTGGTATAGCGCCCTCAATGCCGATAAGGCCGAGCTGCCTGAGTTGACGCCATTTCTTGACTATCTGGAATGGCGACAGAAATATGTCTGTCACGCGCTCAATATAGAAGCCCCTGCGCAGGTGAAACATTATGCACCACCAACAGTGAAGACACTGGTGTTAAGTGGTGGGCTCGACCCGGTAACGCCGTCTTCTGTTATTAGCGCGGCCTTTCCGCAGACCGCCAACTTTTCCTCAATACAGTATGAGACCCTCGGGCATGTGGTGCACACGCAGCTGGATTGCGTCATGGACGACGTTGCGCAGTTTCTGGATAGCAGAGGTCATGCGCTTCAATCGTTTCAAAGCGCATGTAGCAAAAAAGAGCTCAAGATGAGGTTCTACTCGCCTGTGGTGCGTCGCTAGGTTATAGAGGCTCGATATCCCCGGACGCATACTGTTGGCGGAAACTGCTGGCAAAAGTACTCAGCTTACCTTCAGAGATCGCGTTTCTAAGGCCCGACATCAGGTCTTGATAGAATTGCAGGTTATGCCACGTGAGCAGCATTGCGCCTAGAATTTCGCCTGCGCGGATAAGGTGATGCACATATGCTCGGCTATAGTTCTTGCAGGCAGCGCAAGCGCAGCTATCGCTTATAGGGCGTGGGTCGTCCTTGTGGCGCGCGTTTTTGAGATTAATTGCACCATTCCAGGTAAACCCTTGCCCAGTACGACCCGAGCGTGTGGGCAGTACGCAGTCAAACATATCGATACCGCGCTCAACAGCGCCTACTATATCGTCCGGTTTGCCCACCCCCATGAGATAACGCGGTGTCTCGCTCGGCATGCGCGGCATCGTGAAATCCAGAACCTTGAACATGGTTTCCTGACCCTCGCCCACAGCCAAGCCGCCGACTGCATAGCCGTCGAACCCAATTTCCTGCAGTGCGTCAATCGATCTGAAGCGCAGATCATCGTACACACCGCCCTGAACGATGCCAAAAAGTGCCGAGCGTGCCGCGTGGTTAGCCCCGCTATCAAAACCGTCGCGGGAGCGCTTCGCCCAGCGCATGGATAGCTCCATTGATGTTTTAGCTTCGTCAAATGTCGCAGGAAACGGCGTACATTCATCAAAACTCATCACGATATCTGAGCCGAGCAGCCGCTGAATTTCCATCGAACGCTCGGGTGAGAGTAATATCTTGCGGCCATCCAGGTGAGACTGGAAGGTAACACCTTCTTCGCTCATCTTGCGAAGCTGGGTGAGCGACATCACCTGAAATCCCCCGGAATCCGTGAGGATGGGGCGATCCCAGTTCATAAATTTGTGAAGACCGCCAAGGTGATCGACCCGCTCTGCCGTTGGCCTCAGCATCAGGTGATAGGTGTTCCCGAGCAGAATATCTGCACCAGTTGAGCGAACACTTTCTGGCAGCATTGCTTTTACCGTGCCTGCTGTACCCACAGGCATGAAAGCGGGCGTGCGAATTTCACCACGAAGCATCTGGATCGCGCCGGTGCGCGCCGCGCCATCTGTCGCATGGACATTAAACTTGAAGCGCTCTGTCATGATACATCCTTATTGGGGAACAAGAGGCTGCTATCTCCGTAGGAGTAGAAACGGTAGTTTTCCGCAATGGCAGTCTCATACGCATTACGCATAACCTCCATGCCCGAGAATGCCGAAACCAGCATAAAAAGGGTTGAGCACGGCAAATGAAAGTTGGTCATCAGCAGGTCGACGCCTTTGAAGCGATACCCCGGGGTAATGAAGATATCTGTATCACCTTTAAAGGGCATGATCTCACCCTCCGGCGATGCGGCACTTTCGAGAAGCCTTAAAGACGTGGTCCCGACAGCCACAATGCGCCCACCCTCTTCTCTCGCTGCATTTAGTGCGGCAGCTACCTCAGGTGTAATCTCACCCCATTCGCTGTGCATTTCATGATCATCGGTGTTTTCAACCTTCACAGGGAGAAAGGTACCAGCCCCAACATGCAGTGTCACACCAAACCGTTTCACGCCCTTATTCTCAAGGCTTGCAAGCAACCGATCGGTAAAATGCAGGCCTGCCGTGGGTGCTGCAACCGCACCGTCCGCTTTAGCAAAAACGGTCTGATAGTCTGACTTGTCGCGCTCGTCTATATCACGCTGACTGGCAATATAGGGCGGCAAGGGCATTACGCCGTGTGCCTCAAGCGCAGATGTCATTGCGGTATCAGGTACATCGAACCTTACGGTGCGTTCGCCGTCTGGTCCTATCGCAATCACTTCAGCCGCTAACCCGCTGAAATCCAGCTTGTCTCCAAGGCGGCATTTTTTGGCAGGTTTGGCAAATGCCCGCCAAACAGTGTCGCTCTCGCGTTTATGTAGCGTGAGTTCTACCTTGGCATCGCCGCGCTTTCCGGTCAGACGACCGGGAATGACTCTCGTGTCATTAAAAACCAGCACGTCTTTGTCTGTCAGATAGTCTGCGAGATCGAGCACACCTTTATGCTCAAGCCCATCAGGCTTCACAACAAGCATTTTGGCCGCATCTCTTGGTGAGGCGGGGCGGAGCGCGATATTGTCGCGCGGAAGGTCGAAATTAAACAGCTCTATATCCATGGGGCGCGCTTGTATCGAAACTTGAGACTGTTCACAAGCAGGAAGCTGCGCAAAAATAAAGAGGCGCTCAATAGCGCCCCTTGTTCTTCTGATGCTTTCGCCTAGTTATTCCTCAACGTCGGCAGCAACCTGCATCTTAATGATTTTTGATGGCTCGGCGGGTGGTTCACCCATCGCGATCATGTCAACAAACTCCATCCCACCAACGACACGCCCCCAGGCGGTATAGCTACCGTCCAGGAAGCTTGAACGGTCGAAACAGATGAAAAACTGGCTGTCACCGCTGTTCGGGTCGTCAGCGCGTGCCATTGATACCGTTCCCCGCAGGTGCGGCAGGTTATTGAACTCCGCGTTGATCTTCTGGCCTGAGCCGCCCATGCCGGTGCCGGTTGGGTCACCGGTTTGGGCCATAAAACCGGCGATCACCCGGTGGAAAATAATACCGTCATAGAAACCCTCACGCACGAGTTCTTTGATGCGTGCCACGTGATTGGGCGCTGCATCAGGCCGCATTGCAATCACCACACGACCGAACTCAAGGTCCAGATACAGTGTATTTTCTTTATCCAGTTCAAACGCTGCGGAAGTTTCGCTCATCAGGCCCACCATCATCATTAGTGTAAGGAAAATTCGTTTCATCACTCTCTCATAACCTATCGTGTCGATTGGTTTTATCGGTCAGCGCGGCTTTCAGCCACGCGTTTGACCACAGCTTCCGCCACCCGTGACGGTACGAAGCTGGAAATCTTTCCATCATAACGCGCGACTTCTTTCACCAGTCGCGACGCAATTGTTTGGTACTTAGGGTCCGCCATCAGAAAGACAGTCTCGATATTCGGGTTGATCTGATAGTTCATACCGGTCATCTGGAATTCATATTCAAAGTCCGCAACCGCTCGCAACCCGCGGATAATGATATCCGCGCCTACCCGCTCGGCAAAGTGCATCAAAAGCTCATTGAACTGAACAACCTCGAAGTCTACCCCGGCGGCTTCCGCCAGTGGTCCGGCCTCACGAGCAACCATGGCGACCCGTTCTTCAAGTGTAAACAAGGGGTCTTTGCTGGGATTAGTAGCAACACCAATTACCAGGCGATCAACGAGGCGTAGCCCGCGTTTTATAATATCCAGATGACCATTGGTAATCGGATCAAAGGTGCCCGGGTAAATTCCAACTTTTGGCGCGCTCACGATACCTCCCACTTCTAACCCTGTGCGACTGTCGATTGGCCTTTGAGGCCATGTAAACATTGCAATCGCCAAACTTTGCAGCAACATTCACGAATACGACACAAAAAACAAGAGCCAACTACCCATAAAGCGCTGATCCAAGGACCACCGATGTCATTTATTGACCCCGTTCTATATGCTTTTTATATCGGCGCTGTGGCGGTGTTGGTGTTTACACCAGGTCCCGTGGTAAGCCTGATTATCGCCGAAACCTTGAGCCACAGCTCAAGACACGGGATGGCCGTAATTGCTGGTGCTGCCCTAAGTACATCAATTCTTCTAGCGATCTACGCGGTCGGTTTTGGCGCCGTTATTAGCGAAATTTCTGACGAGATGCTTTATGTCATCCGGTTATTGGGAGCGGCATATCTTCTCTATCTCGCGCTTGTTGCATTCCGGAGTAAGCCCGGTGGCAGCAGCGGTGTAGAGATGAAAGTAGAACGTTCCGCGATGAAAGCCTTCAAGGCCGCTCTTATAGTGGGCGCAACCAACCCCAAAGCCGTTCTGTTTTTCGCGGCCTTCTTCCCACAATTTATCTCACCTGACCTACCTGCTCAGCCTCAGCTTATAACCTTGACTGTAACATTTGCCATATTGGCTCCTCTACTTGATAGTTGTTGGGTCATAGCGGCGGCGTCTGCCCGTAAATTTTTGATGAAAAGCGGGTCAATTGTGGTCATCAACCGCATATCCGGCTCCGCATTGGCGTTAGGCGCCCTCCTTTTGCTCACGCTGAATAGATAAAAGGCTCGCCCTATACATCAAGAGCGAGCCCTTACTGATTGTTTAGATAGAGTAATTTCTACTCAGGTGAATCGTCGCTTTCTGCCCCAGCCTCTCCAGCGTCACTGACCACAGATACCTCTGCGCCTTGCCCAGCATCGGCCAGATCGTCGTCTTCCTCTTCAGTTTCCTGAAGTTTGGCGACAGAAACTATCGTCTCCTCGTCAGCCACCTTAAAGAGTGTAACACCCTTTGTATTCCGGCTGGCAATACGAACGTCGTGAACAGGCGTGCGGATCAGCTTACCGTGGTCTGTCACCATCATAATCTGTTCATCGGCAGTAATCGGGAAGGCAGCAATTACACCACCAATTTGTTCCCGTAGGCGAGCATCAGACGGCACGTTCCAGATACCCTGTCCGCCGCGATTGGTTAAGCGGTACTCGTGGCTGCTCGTGCGCTTGCCAAAGCCCTTGCTTGTGACGGTCAGGATAAACTGCTCACACGCTTCCAGTTCGGTCATCCGCTCGGCTGAGAGTGTTGCCTCATTTGGTTCTGTTTTCCACGGTGCTGCTTTCAGGTAAGCGTCACGTTCCTCCGTGGTTGCGTCCGTGCCATTAATAATGTGCATGGAAACCACTTCGTCACCTTCCGCGAACTTCATACCGCGAACACCGGTGGATGTACGGCCTGCAAACAGGCGAACATCCGTAGTTTTAAACCGTACGGCACGGCCACCTTTAGCCGCCAGAAGGACATGGTCGTCCTCCGTACACACATCAACACCGATCAGCTTGTCGTCTTCGCTTGAGAAGCGGATTGCAATCTTACCGTTCGACATCACATTCGAGAAATCTGAGAGCTTGTTGCGTCTGACGTTACCAAACGCGGTTGCGAACATGACCTGAAGCTCGCCCCAGCTGTTTTCGTCTTCAGGGAGAGGCAGGATGGTCGCAATCGTCTCGTCCTGCTTGAGCGGCAGGAGGTTGATGACCGCTTTCCCTTTTGACTGCGGATTGCCAAGCGGCAACTTCCATACCTTAAGCTTATAAACCTGCCCAAGATTTGAGAAGAACAGAACCGGCGTGTGAGTATCGGCAATAAATACGGTGGAGAGGAAATCCTCGTCCTTCGTTTGCATGCCGGAACGCCCTTTACCGCCGCGCCGCTGAGCCCGGTATGTGGAAAGAGGCACGCGCTTGATGTAACCAGACTGCGTAACCGTCACCACCATGTCTTCGCGCGCGATCAGGTCTTCATCATCGAAGCCTGTAATCGCATTCATATCGATCTCAGTGCGGCGGTCATCGCCAAATTCGGCACGTACAGCGTCAAGTTCACCCCGCAACACTTCATAAAGACGAACGCGGGATTGAAGGATTTCGAGATATTCACGGATGCGAGCAGCCAGCTCTTCGAGTTCCGAGCCAATCTCGTCACGGCCGAGCGCGGTCAGGCGATGCAGACGAAGATCAAGAATTGACTTAATCTGCACCTCAGAGAGCTGATAGGTACCGTCTTCATTGAGGCGTCCAGCTTCGTTGATAAGCTCCAGATATGGCAATATCTCTGTTGCATCCCAGCGGCGTGCGGCAAGCGCTTCCCTAGCGTCTGCTGGTGATTTGGCGCCACGGATAATCGCCACAACTTCATCAATATTGGTGACTGCGGTAACCAGACCAACCATGATGTGGGCACGGTCGCGCGCTTTGTTCAGCTCAAACTTCGTACGGCGGGTGATGACTTCTTCCCTGAAGTCGATGAACGCCTGCAGCACTCGTTTGAGTGAGAGTTGCTCGGGGCGACCGCCATCAAGGGCAAGCATATTGATACCGAAACTGGTCTGAACCTGCGTGAAACGATAAAGTTGGTTGAGAACAACTTCAGCCACGGCATCGCGCTTAAGTTCAACAACAACACGCACGCCATCACGATCACTTTCGTCCCGAATGTCCGAGATGCCTTCAATGCGCTTGGTTTGCACGCACTCAGCGATCTTTTCAATCATGGAGGATTTGTTGACCTGGAAAGGTATTTCCGTGATCACGATGGCCCAGCGATCCTTGCGAATCTCTTCAACGTGGGACCTGCTTCGGATGGTAATCGAGCCCTTACCGGTCTCGTAGGCCTGCCTGATACCGCCTGCCCCGAGAATGATGCCCCCAGTTGGGAAATCTGGGCCTTTAATGTGCTCCATCAGTCCCATAGTGTCGATCTCAGGGTCGTCGATCACCGCACAAACGCCGTCAATGACCTCTCTCAGGCTATGGGGAGGGATATTTGTCGCCATACCGACAGCGATACCCGTGCCACCATTTACCAGGAGGTTGGGGAAGCGTGCGGGCAGAACAACTGGTTCATGCTCGCTTTCGTCATAGTTCGCCTGGAAATTGACGGTATCTTTATCGATATCCGCCAGAATCATGGACGAAATTTTGGCCATACGCGCTTCGGTATAACGCATTGCAGCAGCGCTATCGCCATCCATCGAGCCGAAGTTTCCTTGGCCATCAACCAGCGGCGCCCGCATGGAGAAATCTTGCGCCATGCGCACGAGAGCATCGTAAATCGCGCTATCGCCGTGGGGGTGGTATTTACCCATCACATCCCCGGTTACGCGCGCAGACTTACGGAAAGGTTTGTTCCACTCAAACCCATTCTCATGCATGGAGAATAATATACGGCGGTGAACCGGCTTCAAGCCGTCACGCACGTCAGGAAGTGCCCTCGATACGATTACGCTCATCGCATAATCGAGGTAGGACGCCTTCATTTCATCTTCGATAGTAATCGGCTGGATGTCACGCTCTTCCGGCGTAATGGGTGTATTATCGCTCACCAGCTTCAGCCCCTTGTCTTGCGGTCGGGTTCGACCATTACCTAGAACATATAGCCCACATCATCGGCTTAACCCCCGAGATGTTGTGGGAAAGATAGTCTTGTCTATCAATTCCCGGCAGCCTGTGCAAGGCATCAGGACGCTAATTTGAGAGAGATTGTCAACTTGTTGAGAAATAGACTAGACGAAGGCGATTTGAGCCGTTAAAACGCTCGCCAGTTCAACGCGAACCTATGTCCCGGGCAGGTGGCAGAGCGGTTGAATGCACCGGTCTTGAAAACCGGCAAGGGTGCAAGCCCTTCGTGGGTTCGAATCCCACCCTGCCCGCCATATAGGCCTTTGAGTTCGTATGAACAAGAGCGGTGAGCAATGTCTTTCATTAAGGCTTGGTGACTGTCATGACAAAACCGCGCATTATCGGTTGGGGTGAAGCAGCCCCGATGTTCAGGGCACCCTCGCCCGTCAACCCAATTTTCGATTTTTCATCAACAGCGGGTCGCTATATCGCGCTCGTGTTTTTTGGTGGCAGCCAGAATCCCCGGGCCGCTGAGTTGATTAAGAAGATCGCTTCAGAAGCGCCAAACCGGAAGGGTGTACTCTATTTTGGCGTGACCTCAAGGTCTGAAGATTTCACCAATGACCTGGTCAAGACCGCGTTCCCCTACGGTCATATGTTCCATGACGAGGATTGGAGTATCGCCAAACAGTACGGCTTGGTCCACAAGAGGGAAGAGGACGGCGCGACCGTTTTCAAGCCGTCATGGTTTCTGCTAGATCCAACCTTGAGAGTATATGCAGCAGGCGAACTAGAGAAAATCGACCGGCTTCTCCAGATTGAAAAAAATCTACCACCTGCGGAACATCACGCTGTTCAGGATGAACCTTGGGCACCTGTGCTTGTTGTGCCCCGTGTCCTATCCAAAGACTATTGTGAGCGACTGATACGTCATTACAATGATGGAACCCCGGGTGAGAGCGGCTTTATGCGAGTTCGGGACGGCAAAACAGTTCCCGTATTCGATCACTCATTTAAACGTCGGATGGACGTTAGGATTGAAGATGAAGCACTGAAAGCGGAGCTCCGTACATCGCTCCAGCGGCGTTTGATTCCCCAGATCAAAAAAGCATTTCAGTTTGAGGCTACACGTATCGAGCGCTACATCGTGGCCTGCTACGACAGTAAGAGCCAAGGTTTCTTCAAACCGCACAGGGACGATACCACACCAGGCACGGCACACCGGCGTTTTGCAGTAACCATCAACCTGAATGCCGAAGGCCATGAGGGCGGCGGTCTTCGCTTCCCAGAGTTCGGGAGCCGCGTTTATCGGGCACCAACCGGCGGCGCGGTCGTATTTTCATGCTCGCTCCTCCACGAGGCAACGCCGGTTATCTCCGGTGTGCGATACGCAACCCTTCCCTTCTTATATGGTGAGCAAGACGCCGCCATCCGTGAGGCTGGTAAGTCTACGATTGAAGACCGCCCATTACCAAAAGCTGAAGAAGTCGCTTAAAACTCATTCAGCACATGTTCATGCTTCCCCGCTTAGGCTCTGATCAGATATAATATCGGTGGTGAGAAGAAAGCGAGAGAAGTTATGAAGCAAGCACTCCATTCGGCAGCGGTCACGATGCTCTATCTTGGTACCGCCTTTAACGGTCCTGCTGCTATAGCTGATGACAATAAAGAAGTTTGCCTGTTCTACGGTAATGTCGGCGCAGCTGCAGTTGATTTTATTCTTCCACTTAAGGTCCAGCAGGTGGTGGATATGATTAGCGGCAAAGACACAGCTCTCGTTGAGAAGATGCAAAAAAGCGTTGAAGGCATTGGTAATGCGAACGCCAAAGCGGCGATGAAAGCCATGGGTGATGACGCGGCAGAACACCTGGGTGCATCCGCAGGCTTTCTTGCTTTTCAGCTTGTGATGACCGGGCAAGCCACATCAGCGCAGGAGGTGTTTTCTGTGCTCTACAAAAGCTGCATGGACACCGGCGCCAGTAAGATCGTAGAGAACCAGCGCGCTGCCACTCAATCTGAGCCGGAATAGGCGTCTTGTTAGCTAGCTCATGAGGACTTTGCCAATACCGCTCAACCAGCGCCGAATATTTGGCCTACTCTCTAGCGACAGATTAGCGTCTTCCGCAAACTGGCTGTAGGCCTTCAACGCGACATCTGCGAGGCTAACACGATCACCGACCATCCATTCATTTTCAGTGAGGTGCCGCTCCATCAAATCAAGGACGGCATTTCCCTTTTTAATCAGGATGGGATCAATATCTGACAGCGGCACGCGTTGAAACTTGATCTTGAAGCGAAGAACAGCAACCGCTGGTTCATGGCTATACTGTTCCCAAAACAACCATTCATCCATTTTGGCTGCTAGCCAGGGATCATCGGGTATTAGATCGCTTCCGCGCGCCAAATATCTCATTATAGCGTTTGATTGAGCGAGGATTCGCCCTTCACCAAAATCTACGAACGGCACCTGCCCTGCCGGATTGATGGCAAGAAACTCTGCCGTCCGCGTTTCCCCCTTGAGTACCGAGGTCTCTATCCATTCGTATGGTAGCCCAAGATGACCAGCCACATATTTGACCTTCAGGCAGTTTCCCGAAATGCTGTCGCCATAAACTTTCATAGACCTCTCCCTCGCCGTTCTAAACTAACAAGGAACGGCCTACCCGTCCCCTCAATTTCTTTCATGAATATATGAGACAGCGCTCTGATTAAAATTTATGCACTGACTTAATATTAGTCATATGTGCTGTCGACTATATTGGCAGATATCTCACAACTCATTGAAAATAAACAATTTCGTTTCTTGGCACGGATGCTGCTCTAAGGAAGAGCAAAATATATATCCAACCATAGGGAGCGATTATGAAATATGTCATAGCCATTATTAAGCCTCATCGGCTTGATCCTGTCCGTGATGCCCTTGCGGAAATCGGTGTGAACGGAATGACCGTAACCGAGGTGCAAGGTTATGGCCGTCAGCGCGGCCAAAAGGAAATCTACCGCGGTGCTGAATATGAAGTGCACTTCCTACCCAAGGTCAAACTAGAGATTGCCACCGACGATCCCGTTGCGGATCAAGTCGTTGAAGCAATCCAGCAGGCAGCGCACACCGGCCAGATTGGGGACGGCAAGGTATTCGTATTGGATCTCAACCAAGTGGTGCGCATTCGCACCGGCGAAACCGACGCCTCAGCCCTTTAAGGAGTTTTCTCATGTTGGATAAATCTATGCCCAAAAAAATAATAGCTGCCGGCGTCGGCGCTCTATTGCTCACGGTTCCTGCATCTGCTGAAGTGACCGGTGAAACAGCTTATATCTTCAACACCCTGCTCTTTCTGATTGGCGGTTTTCTCGTTATGTGGATGGCTGCTGGCTTCGCCATGCTTGAAGCTGGCCTTGTTCGCTCAAAAAACGTCGCCGACATCTGTGTCAAGAACGTGGCACTTTACGCCCTTGCTTCCATCATGTGGATGCTGATGGGTTATAACCTGATGTATAGCGGCGTTGACGGCGGGTATGCGGGTGCATTCTTCTCACTTTGGAATCCTGATGACGCTGCTGCACTGGCCGAAGGTGCCGCACACGACCCTGCCGGTTATGCAGCGGGTTCCGACTTCTTCTTCCAGATGGTGTTTGTTGCAACAACAGCCTCCATCGTTTCAGGTACTGTGGCAGAGCGCATCAAACTCTTCCCCTTCCTTATTTTCACGGCTGTCCTGGCTGGGTTGATCTACCCAATTCAGGGCGCATGGAAATGGGGTGGCGGATGGCTTGATGCTGCCGGTTTTGCTGACTTCGCAGGTTCCACTCTTGTTCACTCAACAGGTGGCTGGGCTGCTCTCGTTGGCGCAATCATTCTCGGACCACGCCTTGGTCGCTACACCAAAGAAGGCAAAGTTCGGCCCATGCCAGGCTCAAGCTTACCGCTTGCAACACTTGGTACGTTCATTCTTTGGTTCGGCTGGTTCGGCTTCAATGGCGCATCACAACTCGCGCTTGGAACAGCCGCTGACTCCATTGCGATCTCAAATATTTTCGTAAACACTAACATGGCCGCCGCTGGTGGTGCGTTCGCGGCAGCGATTGTGACCAAGCTTGTGTACAAGAAAGTGGATCTCTCGATGGTACTCAACGGCGCGCTTGCCGGCCTCGTGTCCATCACTGCAGGACCAGACACGCCGCTGCCATACCAGGCAACCATCATCGGTGCAGTTGGTGGTGTTCTTGTCGTATTCGCGGTACCGTTCTTCGACAAACTCAAGATTGATGACGTTGTCGGCGCGGTATCAGTACACCTTGTGTGCGGTATCTGGGGCACGATGGCTGTTCCGTTCACCTATGCGGACGCCAGCTTTGGTACGCAAGCCCTTGGTGTCGCCGCAATCGGCGCATTTGTTATCGTTACCAGCGCGATCACATGGTTCGCATTGAAGTTCACGCTCGGCATCCGCCTTTCTGACGAGGAAGAAGAGCTTGGCTCTGATCTCGCAGAACTCGGGCTTGAGGCCTACCCAGAGTTTGGGCGTGGGTCACAAAAGCTCAGCGCCTAACTAGTCGATCTTTTCAACCTCGGAGCCCTTCTCTCCCTGGTCAACTCGGCAGCCGCTACCAAGCGGCTGCCTTTTTATTTGCCATGTCTTTGTCTGCCTTGCCTCACTATTGACAATTTTATCATTTACCTGTTCAACCGTCACTGGTATCTTTTCTGGACGTTTGCGTCTAGTATAGGGCCGTACGACAACCGGAGGGGAAGATATGGCGTTAGATCCACTGTATGCCAATGCTGTTGAAGATTGCGCATGGGAAGTGCCGCAAGACTTTGAAGCACTATTTAACTGGCAATATTCCGACGACCGCAAAGACTTGCTGGGTCTCTACTCCAAGGGCAAGACAATGCAGTGGGACACCGATAGTCGCATTGATTGGTCGCATGAACTAAACCCGGAAAACCCGCTTGGTATCCCCATTGAATATTTTCCGCTCTATGGCGCTGATTTTTTCATGAAGATGTCAAAAAAAGAGCAAGGCGAAGCCCTGCTCCATCAGGCTGCATGGAGCAATTCCCAGTTTTTGCATGGTGAACAGGGCGCTCTTATTTGTAGTGCCAAGATCGTAACCAACGTGCCAGACACCGAGGCCAAGTTCTATGCCGCCACGCAGGTGATGGATGAAGCCCGTCATGTTGAGACCTATAAAAAGCTTGTTGAAAAAATTGGCCTCGCCTACCCCATCACAGGTCCGCTGAAAACATTACTAGATCAGGTCTTGCGCGATAGCCGGTGGGACATGACCTACCTCGGTATGCAGGTCGTTATTGAAGGGCTTGCGCTCGCGGCGTTCGCCAATATTCGGGATCATGGCTCAGACCCTCTCGCCTCATCCGTCAATGCCTATGTGATGCAGGATGAAGCGCGCCACGTGGCTTTTGGCCGTCTCGCCCTAAGAGAGTTCTACCCACAACTCACTCAAGCCGAGCGCAACGAGCGTGAGGAGTTTCTCATTGAGGCCTGCTACCTGATGCGGGACCGGTTTCAAAACAAGGAAGTTTGGGAAACACTTGGATACCCGATGAAAGAGTGCCTGGAGTTTCTTGAGCAAAGCGATGCCATGAAGATGTTCCGCACCAATCTGTTCAGCCGCATTGTACCAATCGTGAAAGATATCGGCCTATGGGGAGACAAAATCCAAAGCGCCTACGGCCAAATGGGCATTCTTGGTTTTGCCAACATCGATATTGATGCCATGCAAGCCAATGATATGGCGGTTGCGGACGAGCATGATGCCCGGCGCGCCCACGTTGACGAGATGGTGAACCTTGGGAAAAGCGCTGCGGAATAAGATGGGCTTTGAACAATAAGAAACCCAGAGGGCGATGGGGGTAAGCCCTCTGGGTTAAGCAGCGTGAACGCTGGTACGCTCACTCATGCTACTTGAGAAAATTATATGCTCATTGTGGTTAAATAAAACCTATTATTTCTAACTTCCCGGCTTTGTGCTGCTAACAATCTTTCAGCCAACTTGACTACATGGTTACCAAGATGTTCTCTTGAAAAGAAGCTATCTCATTGGGGTGTGTTGTGACCGAGATTGACTGGAAAACCAAGCTCCTCGCGATGAAAAGAGACCTGCAAGCGACCGATAGTGCCGCAAAAGATTCCCGCGGCGCCGTCGTCGAGCTTGATCAGAGCCGTGTTGGCCGTCTCTCCCGGATGGATGCTCTGCAGAGCCAGGCCATGAACAATGCGATAGCTGTCCGGCGTCAGCAAATGCTGTCGCGCTTGAATTCCGCACTCGAGCGAATTGAGGCCGAGGACTTTGGCTATTGCCTTGAATGTGGTGATGAAATCTCAGCCAAACGACTGGAGCTGGACCCAACAGTGTGTTTCTGCACGCAGTGCGCTAAAGCCTAAAGCGCGGAACTTTTCCGCTCTTCGTTGTTGACATCGTCCCACACTATAAATTCGTGGGCGATGCTCCATTCAATCAAATGGCGATATATGTCTTCAATATAATCTGCGTTGCCTGAACGCTTCTCAGCTTCCGCTTTCACCTTTGAAACTACATCCTCAATGCGCCATTCGTCCCTCACCGTATCGCGGTCGCCTTTGATATGGCCAGCTTGCGCTATATAGGTAAGGCGCTCCAAAAGAAGCGGGACAATCAGGCGATCTACACGGTCAATTTCCGTGCGAACTTCATCCATGTTCTGGCACTGTTTCAAAGCGTTCATCCGGTCAGGTACAATACAGGTACTTAAATGTTGGGGCACTGTTACCCCGCATCGCTTCAACAGACAAGGGGGCATTTTGCCTCACTTGCCGTTCAGTTTTTCAATGGCATTGGTTGGGATGCGCCCAAACATGGCAGCCGCAGCCCTCTCCTCTCCTTGAAGCTTAGGGAGGAGCTGATAGAAAACCCGCATATTATTCGCTTCCTCAAGGGGCATTGCGCCGCGCGCAATGTGCATCGCCGCGTCTGTTTGGCCAGAAAGCGCATAGATGATGGCAAGACTGCGCTGGGCTGGCAGTTGGGCTGAAGGCCGGTCCATCGCTTTCTGAATAAGGGCAACAGCGCTTTCAAAGGCACCGTCCAACGCGTAAGAGAGCGCGAGATGCTGTAGTACCGATGGGTTCTCTGGCTCCAGCTTCAAAGCTTTGTCAAAAAATATTCGAGCACCATCCGGTGCTCCGGATATATAGGCTAGCCGCCCAGCGGTGTCATACACTTCCGCCGAAGAGGCCGATGTTATCAGCGGCTGAAAAGTTTGTAAGGCGCTCTTATAATCAGCATTGGCGATGTAGGCGTCAACAAGGGCCGACCGCGCTTCCGTCGCTTCAGGGCTCTCTTCCACGAGAGCCTGAAGCAGCCGCAAGCTTTCTTCCGGACGTCCCATCGGTGTAAGAATGCGGGCAACGGCGACGTTGGCTGCCATCAAGTCCGGCGCTGCGGCTAGTGCTTGTTGATAGAGCGCCTGCGCGGCAGCATAGTTTCCTGCACGCTCAAAGCCCTCCCCCACCTTGACGAGACCTGCGGGGTTTTCAGTTGCCAAGCTGTTTCGTGCGCGAACAGATACTGGTCCCACATCCTCAGTCGCGCGCTTTGAAGGTCCTCCGGACGCGCAGGCGGTCAGCAAAATCAGTGCGCCTGAAACCATGGTATTCGCTATTTTTTTCCGCATGCAAAAACTTCCACTACAGGCTGACTTCGGCTTCAAACCAGCGGTTTCCTTTAAATCTTGGGTTTTCTTCCCATATAGTGTATAGTCTAACGTGTTGAGAGAGCGTGTGTCATGGGTAAACGCACGCAGGTAGGAGCAAATTGTATGGATATTCAAGGAGCATCCACTGCCAATGCTGCCGATGTTTCGGCCGCTGGGCGTTCAGGGTCACTTGAATCAGCTGCGACTGAGCGAAAGTCTGCAGAAGACAGCGCGATCGAACGTAAAGAGATCGAGCCTTCTTCTACTGGCCCGGGCGTGGGTGAAAGAGTAGATATCCAAGCCTGATTTGGTTTGAACGAAGCCTGTTGGCCTGCAACTCGTATGAGATGCGGGCTTTTAGTGTTTTTAAAAAAGATGATATCTGAGCAAGGTGAAAAGCCGCCTGAGATTGCCGATCTCATGTCCCTGCAGGTTGAACGGATTGCCACCTGCGCACTTTAATGCGCTCAGATGTTTGCCGCTTAGGCTATTCAGCGCGAGCACAGGTTTCACCGCGCGCGCCGCACCAGCTGTTCTACTGGCTTCTAGTTGATCGGTGACGTACGCGGTCATCTCATTCACCATGGGCTGTAACTTCTCTGCCACCTCCGAGCTTTTCAGGGCGGAAAGTGATTGCCCGAGCTCACCCAACACAGAAAACTCTTTAGTGTCACTCAGTTGAAACGGGAGCGCCCTGATAATACCAAGCATCGCCCACGCAGACCCCGACGCATGAAGTGCTTGGAGGGTTTCTTGGTCGGCCTGTGGCGCTAGAATGAGGCCCCCGGCCACGCTTAAAGCACCGCCCGTTTGTTCAGCATAAGTTTTAAGGGCGTCAAAACTGACATCACCCTCTCCATAAAGGTCTTGCGCCCTGCCATCGATCACTTCTTGCAGGTGTGGTGAAAGTTGTTCGACGTTATCGATGCTGGCCAGTGCCTGAACAACTGGGTGTTCCCTTGGCGTACCGGCACGGATGCCCTCTAGCGCTTCCCGCCACCACTGTAGACGGATTTCGCCAATCATAGGCTCTGACACGCTTTCCCGGGTCTTCGCGACTTCCTGGTTAAAGGCGTATAGGGCCCATAGGTCCGCCTGATGCCGACTTGGTGCAAACAGGGCTGAATAATATCGCTCGATATCATCCTCCCGCACCATAGCGCGGCAATATTCTGTATTTGTTTGGCCGTTTTGCATGCGCGGGAACATGGCTCGCCGCGCTTTGAAAATCAAATGAAATCCGGCGCGCTGAGGCGGCAACTCCTAAGGGCGGCTTTGGCATGTCATTGTTTTCCTTGTGAAACAATGACCGGAACGGTAAGATTTGCGTTCCAACACAATATTTGCAGTTGCAAATTGGGGAGCTAGGAAATGGGAAAAATTCTTGAATCACTGCAAAACACAGTGATTGTCGGCTTTGTTCTGATGGCTATTTTGCTTGGCGTCATGATGCAGGGCGGCGTTGCATACGACATGTCATTTTACGCACGGTATATTCATGTACTCTCGGGCGTGATGTGGATTGGCCTTCTCTGGTATTTTAACTTTGTTCAAATCCCGACAATGCCATCTATTCCTGACGAAATGAAACCTGCGATCGGTAAACACATTGCGCCAAAAGCGCTATGGTGGTTCCGCTGGGGCGCTATGTTCACACTGCTGAGCGGCCTTTGGCTGGCGTCCGCCAATGGTTACATTGTCGATGCGCTGACCCTTGGTGAAGGGTTCCGCTCTATCGGCATCGGCATGTGGCTTGCCATTATCATGTGGTTCAACGTGTGGTTTATCATCTGGCCGAACCAGAAAATCGCACTGGGGATCGTTGAAGCGGAAGCTGACGCAAAACCGGCCGCTGCACGCAAGGCGATGCTCTTCAGCCGCACGAATACAATGCTTTCAATCCCGATGCTTTACTGCATGGTAAGCGCTCAGAACGGCGCTGCGGGCTGGTAATAGCCGGGTTATGACCAAAGAATATGAAAAGGGCCGGATAACCGGCCCTTTTTTTTGCTGATCAGTACCAAAACTACTATTCAGCAGCTTTTGCTGTAGCCGCACTATAGTTTGCAGCAGCAAACTGCCAGTTCACCAGGCTAGATAGGAACGTCGCGATATAGTCCGGACGACGGTTCTGGAAGTCGAGATAATAAGCATGTTCCCACACGTCCATGGTCAGGAGCGGTGTCTTGCCGTCTGTGAGTGGACATTCTGCGTTCAAGGTTTTGGTTACCTCAAGCTTGCCGGCTTTGTTCAGGACGAGCCATGCCCAGCCTGAGCCAAACTGTGTGGCCCCTGCTTTCTTAAATTCCTCAACAAATGCATCAAAGCTGCCAAAGTCTGCTTTGATTTTGTCGGCCAACTCACCTGTAGGCTCGCCGCCGCCGTTCGGGCTCATCGAATGCCAGTAGAAGGTGTGGTTCCAAATCTGTGCGGCGTTATTAAAAACACCCGCTTTGTCAGCTTTCCCTGCTGTGGCTTGCATAATAGCCTCAAGAGACTGCCCCTCAAACTCTGTGCCTTCCACAAGGCCATTCAGGTTCGTGACATAAGCATTGTGGTGTTTACCGTGGTGAAACCCGAGCGTCTCTTTTGAAATGTGAGGCTCAAGGGCATCTTGTTCATATGGCAATTGGGGGAGTTGAAAAGTCATGGGGATACCTCTTTGTCGCTAAAAATACCAAGACAAGCAATAACTTGGAGTGTCTAGCTAGCGAAACAAGGGCGCAAAATCAATGCCACTTACATCAATATTTTATTATTATTTGGTGCCTGCGCTCACATGCCGCATGCGGCGACGCTTTACATAAGCGCTGAGCCCTAAATAACAGAGATAAAACGTTGCTACGCCAGAGAGTGCGACCAGGAACTGCCACAACAAACCACCTGTTTTGCCAGAGTGCAGCGGATATATGGTGTCCGCCATATTGTGGCCTAAAGCAGCCTCTGGTGCGTTATAGGTAACAACCGTTTGCCCTTCCAGGTCGACTTTCACCGTGCTTCGGCCGTTCGGGTGCCACTCGTCTGGCATTTTGAGGCGAATGCTGTACACACCGCTTTGGCCACGCGGGGGAATGTAGAGTGTGCTCATGCCAGCCGGAAAAACCTGGTCTTTTCGATCAAACAGCGCCGCCCTCACATCCGTAGCCTGAGGCAGCATGTGTGTAACAGTTGGCTGTTCGCCGCCTAAGAGCGCCGTCAAGCCCGATCGCACCGCGGAAGAATAGATCATGGCAGTGCCTGTGACCGTCGCCACTAACAACAGAGGCGCCACGATGATACCTGTGGTGACGTGCGCACCGCGGTAGGAAGCAGCGCGACTGTTTGCAGGCACCGCCGTGCTGAGGCTAAAGCCCTTGCGCCATGGCCACCAAAGATAAAGCCCGCTTAGGAGGGAGAAACAGGCAAACAGGCCGAAGACCCCAACGATCTCTTCCCCGACCTCACCAAAGGTAAGCCTATGGTGCACATCAAAAAGGAAAGCAAAGAGAGGCACCATATGG
Organism: Kordiimonas sp.; assembly: GCF_048264555.1. Taxonomy (GTDB): domain Bacteria; phylum Pseudomonadota; class Alphaproteobacteria; order Sphingomonadales; family Kordiimonadaceae; genus Kordiimonas. The sequence continues at coordinate 441,673 of NZ_JBLXCX010000002.1, read as the reverse complement.
ATGGGATCATAGACGGGCTCCAGCGTTTTGGCATTCACCAGAAACTCTGACTTGTCATTCAAGTAGAGCTTATAAGCGTTAACCCCATCACGCGGCAGCTTGATCGAGCGAACCCCAGGGTTTTGATATTGGCGCTCAAGTTTTTCAAGAATCGTCGCCTGGCTGGCGGGTGCATGAGTGGCGACCGTGGTCGCCAGCTCAGGTACTGCGGTCCGCAGTATCGCATCTTTATAAACGAGCAAGGTGCCCGTAAGCGCCATCACAAGCATGTAGAGCGCAACAAACAGCCCTACCACCTGGTGTATTTTCTTCAAAATACGGCGCATCAGCAGGTTACCCGCCCCTAGAACTCTGCCTGGTATGACAGGGTGATTGCACGACCGCGACCTGCAAAGTAACGGTCACCCCGTGTTGTACCTGCTTGTGAGTAATAGGTGACATACTGCTTGTCGAAGAGGTTCTGCACACCAAGCTGCATCTTGCCACTTTCAAGCCGGTAGCCGATATGGAGGTCCACAACGTCATAGCCTTTGAACTCGGCGGCCAGAGCATCCGCAGCGTTGGTGAAGTCACGATCAAAGAGATGAGCAAGCTGCACACGGGCAGACCAGTCGCCATGCCTGTAAGCCGCATACATATTGAAACGGTTTGGTCCGATGTTGACCGCATCCAGGTCGGCATCCAGCACACCGTCATCATTTGTATCAACACGACCTTCCTGAACCGAGACATTCGCCCCAACGTTCAGCTCTTCCGTTACCGTAAGTTCAAGCATTGCTTCAAAGCCACGAATGCGGGTCTTCTCGCGCTGTACACGCAGGAAACCATCAGGGTCTGCCACATACCGTGCACCATCAGAAGACTTGGACTGGAACACACTCGCCTGCGCCTGCACACGACCCATGGTAACACTTGTGCCGAGCTCAATATTGTCAGCTTTCACCGGCTGCAGGTCGAAGATGGTGTCAACAGATGAGCCAGGAGTGGAGATACCGCGCAAGACGCGACCCACGTCTGGCATGGTGAACCCTTCCGAGTAGGAGGTGTAAATCGTCCAGCCCTCAACTGGCTCCACCATCAAACCACCGTTAATCAGCAGGTCGTCAAAGGAGGGGCTGCCACCTTCAACGGTGAGGACCGCATAGTCACTGGATGCACGGTTGCCTGCGAGTGTCTGGAAATCATCCACCTTCAGCTTTGCGTTTTCATAGCGCAAGCCGCCGGAAAGCGTGAAGATGCCAGCAAATGGCAGTTCTGCCTGCACGAAGGGGGCAATATTCTCAAATTTGGTTTCCGGTACCCAGTTCCTGTTCGTGAAAATCAAACGCTGGAACGTTGTATCTTGCAGATAGTCAACGCCTGTAAAGACGTTCACGCCCGAGCTGCCAATGCCCTGTCTATCCCAGCTTATGCGGGCACCGCGTTTTTCTGAGTTGTTTTCGGACTGGTCAAAAAGCGTGCCGACGGGTGCAATGGCTGGGTCCTGGAATGAGCCAAAGGTGCCGCCGCCAAAACTTGCGCGAAAATCCTGCGAATAGAGCTGTACCGTAAGCGTTCCATCAGCAACAGCCTTATGGGTGTAGTCAAGCGAGATGGTGGTCACATCATTAGTGCCAGGCTCACCTTCGGGGCTACCTGCAATGGCAGTCGCCGGACGCCCTGTCGCTGGGTCACCGGCAAGCGTTCCATAGTCCCCATCACCAGCAAGATTGAAGTCATTGATCGTAAACTGGATACGCTGGTTCTCAGTGGGTTCAAACCCCACTTTGGCGAAGAGGTTGCGCTGTTCGCTATCCCCCAGGTCACCCTGCGTTTGGTCAACACCGATGCTGCGGCCCTGCCCGTCAAACATCAAACCACGCTTGTGGTAGCTTGCGGATGCCAGATAATCGAAGTTGCCAATTTTTTGGGTCGCATAAATGCTGCCGCGATACTCAAGGCCCTCGTCCCCCAAATTATCGGTTGTTGTCAGCGCTGCCTGCACACCAATCTTCATATCGCCACTGTTGTCAGGCTTTTTGGTGACGAAGTTAATGATACCACCCGTGGCGCCAAGGCCCTGGATCGCGTTGGCGCCGTGGATCACTTCAATCCGGTCAACAACCGCGAGGTCGATGGTGTAACCGTCGCGGGAGCTATCCCGCAAAGGATTTGATTGCGGCACACCGTCGATAAGATAAAGCGGGCTGCGACCCCGGAAACTCTCACCAAATCCGCTCATCTTCTGGCGGCTGGGGGAAAAGCCGGGAACCAGATTGGCAAGAATACCCGCCGTGTCGGTCGCAAGCGTGAGCTGCTCGTCCAAGTCCTCCGGGCTGATAACCGTCACCATGTTGGGGATGGTACTTGCAGGTTTTGCCGTGCGGGTTGCTGAAACGATAAGCTCTTCAACAACACCTGCTTCTTCTGCGACCGCAAGAGATGACATGGCAACGCTTGCAAGCAGTGCCGACATAAGGTTGGTTTTGGATACCATGAATACGCTCCTCTGAACCCGAGCGCGTGTGAGATAAAGCTGCGCTCGGTAATCTGTTTGGGCGTCCAATACTAATAATGCGAATGCCTTGCAATAGCGACTTTTAGAAACTCGGTGGGATGCGACAATATTGCCACAAAAACTATGAGGTTCTACTTATGGGTAGGGCTTCTCCGCCACCTGCCCAAGGCTATCGAAGCGATGCTGCTCGGCCAGCAGGCGGTAATGCTCAGCCATGCTGCGGTTTTTCTCAAGCTCAGTCGGGGTCACCATACGCATGAATTTTGCGGGGCTACCTGCCCACAATTCACCACTTTTAATGCGCTTGCCAGGCGTGAGCATAGCGCCCGCCGCCAGCATACCATCTGGCTCAATCACGGTGTTGTCCATCACGATAGCGCCCATGCCTACAAAAGCATTGTCTTCAAGCGTACAGCCATGAAGCATGGCCATGTGGGCAATCAGCACATCGTCACCGACAAGTGTTGGATAGGTGTGGGTGCTCACGTGAATAACGGTGCCGTCCTGAACGTTCGTGCGCCGGCCGATGCGAATGTAATTAACATCACCCCGCAACACACAGTTATGCCATATGCTGGCCCCCTCGCCGATCTCAACATCCCCAACCACTTGCGCGCCGTGGAAAATATAAGCGCTCTCTGCCACACGAGGCCACATCCCCTTAAAAGGACTTAAGCGACCACCGAGTTTGGTATCTCTATAGAGGGGATACGAAACGATGTCCGTCATGGGAACATTGCGACCTGCTCGAGCCCTGCCATCTCGTCAAAACCCATCATCAGGTTCATATTCTGGATCGCTTGCCCAGACGAGCCTTTCACTAGGTTATCGATAGCGGACACAATGATCGCGCGGTTCTTGATGCGATCCTCAAACACATTGATAACACAACCGTTGGCGCCGCGAACCATGCGCGTGGCGGGTGCAACATTGCCCGGCAGCACAGACACGAACGGTTCATCCGTGTAAAACTCCGCCAACGCCGCTTTCAGGTCTGCGGCCGTACTATCGCCAGCCAGCTTCACATAGATCGTCTCGAGCTCACCGCGGTTCATGGGCACCAGATGCGGCGTGAAGCTGATTGAAACCGCCTGCCCCGCAGCCAGCGAGAGTTCCTGCTCAATCTCTGGCATATGCCGGTGATGACCAATGCCGTATGGATGCATCGCCTCGGACACCTCAACAAAAAGGTTCGGCTCTCTCAACGAACGCCCGGCGCCGGATACGCCTGACTTGGCATCAATGATGATGTCTTCTGGGGTAATAGCACCGCTTCTCAGTGCCGGAACAAGCGCGAGCAGTGCTGCTGTCGGGTAGCACCCAGGGCATGCTACAAGGCTTGCCTCTTTCACGCTCTCGCGGTTGATCTCTGGCAAACCATAAACCGCCTTTGGTTGCAGCTCAGGCGCGCCATGCTCGCGGCCATACCACTCGGCGTAGGTGTCTGTATCCCGGAGGCGGAAGTCAGCGGACAGATCAATCACTTTGACCTCGCCGGAGATGGATGAGGCCAGATCGGCCCTCGTCTCAACAATAAGCTCATCCAGTAGGCTATGGTTGGTGGCATGCAACAGGCCTTTGATTACTTCCTGGCTGGTGGCATGCGGCAGTGCGCAGAAAACCACATCAAGCTCAACACCGTGCCATTCCACCTCATCAAGCCCGATGAGGTCAGGAAGGCCAAGGCCCATCAAATGTGGGAACACATCGCCAATCGGCATGCCTGCCTTACGCTCAGCCGTCATCAATGCGATTTCAACATTGGGGTGGCGAACCAATAACCTTACGAGATCTGCGCCCGTGTAGCCGCTTGCGCCTAGAATTCCGACCCGAATTTTTCTGCTCTGTGTCATGGTGTCACCGTGTTTGCGTTTAATGGAGTACAAATAAAAGCGCGACCATTTTGATCCATGGCCGCGCGCTCGTCATTGTTTTTCTTGAGAAAACTTAAATGTCCGGCGGCAGCTCCGCGATTGCCTCTTCCAGCTCAATGAAAGTGGGCATCAGATGGCTTGGCACGTTACGTCGGCCAAGCTCAACCGAAATCTGTGGCGGGTTGCCCTGAAGGTGCGATACCAGCACGATTTTCACGAGTTGCATAAATTGGCCATCCTCCGTCAGAATCTGGTTCAGACGGCCCGCGATGGGTGCAATCATCAGATAAGACAGGAAAATCCCGAGGAAGGTACCAACAAGCGCACTACCAACCATGCCGCCGAGTACCTCAACCGGTTCCGCAATCGCAGCCATGGTTTTAATAATACCAAGAACCGCGGCAACAATACCAACAGCAGGCAAGCCATCAGCCATGATCTGCAAAGCGTGCTGCGGCTCATGCTCTTCGGCGTGATGCTTCTCAAGGTCAGCATTCATCGCGTCTTCCATCTGGTTCGGGTCATCGAAGTTCATGGTCATCATGCGCACATAGTCACAAATGAACTCCACAACATGATGGTCTTCAACAATGCGCGGGAACTGCTGGAAAATCTTTGATTCTTCGGGGTTTTCGATATGGGCTTCGATCGCCACAACGCCCTTGCTTCTGATGGTTTTGGTCAGCAAAAACATAAGGCACAAAAGGTCGCGGTAATCGTCCGCTTTCCAGTGTGGTCCCTTCATCACCTTGCCAACACCGCCAAGGGCAGCCTTGATCACGCCTGTCGAGTTCGCGCTGATGAATGCGCCGATCGAGCCACCGAAGATGATCATCAACTCAAACGGCAAGGCCTTTATGATGATGCCAAACTTGCCGCCTGCCATAGCAAAGCCGCCAAACACCATCACGAGGACAACAACGAGACCAATGATTAGAAACATAGGGCGTGCCTGCCTTGCCTTAAGTTAATTGTGTCACCCACACAAAACGTCTGCTTGTGTACATCTTACAGCGCATTCAGTCTCAATCAATAGCCTTAACACACCTTTAATTTTGGCTATCGTGCTGAAAATTATGTGAAATCCAGCTTGATTAACCAGCGTGAACCTTATTCCGCATATTTAACCGTGCAGCCATAAGGCTTGGTATTGCTTTCGCTAACCGGTTTTCCAGCCTTCACTTCATCCCATGCAGCAAGCGCATAATTGTGGGCGCCCTCAAGCGAAGATGGCCGCGCGGATGGCTTGTCATCAATCGCACCCATATATTCCAATGTGCCGGAGGCATTGATGAGAAACATATGCGGTGTGGTTTTAGCATCATACAGCCGGCCAATTGTACCTTCAGGGTCAAGGACCACATGGCTTGGATAGGCACCCCGGGAGGCCGTGAGTTCATCGGCGTCCTCTGGGCTCACATGCCCCTGTGTTCCCGGTGCGCTCGAGATGATCGATAGCCAGACCACCCCGTCTTCGGTAAGCGCGCGCTGGGTTTTCTGCATGTTGCCGCCGTCATAATGTTTCTGCACATAAGGGCAACCGTGGTTCGTCCACTCAAGCATTATCGGCGTGCCTTTAAGATCAGCAAGCGAGATGGTTTCCCCACTCGTGGTCATCCCTTCGAACTGGGGCGCGGGTTGCCCGATAACCGGCTCAGCGGCTGCAGATAAAGAGAATGCAGTACATAAACAAGCAACACTAAGAGATTGTAACAAAGTCTTTTTCATCACTTACTCCTTCAGCTTATGGCGTCACGCACGGCGCCTGGTGTTAGTATTTCAGGAAGCAATACAGCCTCTGCCGCCCCTGGGGCATAATAGAGGTAAAGCGGCACACCCGCCCGGCCGTAGCGTGCAAGCACACCTGCGATCTCAGCGTTCCGGTTGGTCCAGTCACCCTTGAGTACGGTGATATTTTTTTCGGCAAACAAACCTTGAATGTCATCCGTCATCAGCACGACTTTTTCATTCACCTTGCAGGTGATGCACCAGTCGGCGGTGAAATAGACAAACACAGGTTTGCCCTCAGCCCGTAAGGCGGCAAGGTTTTCTGCGGAATATACACCTTCCGCCTCCATCGCCTGATCGCCGGTTTCCAAAAGACCGGCCCACGGCTTGCTGGCGACAAAGGTAATGCCACCAACGATGATCAACAGTGAGATAACCTTGAGCACGCGCCCCTGCCCCTGTTTTGAGAGCCAGACACCGAAGATACAAATGATAAGCCCAACCAGAAGAAGGAAGGTCGCAACCGCACCCAACTGGCGATCAAAAATATAAAGCAGCCACGCCGCTGTCAGATACATCGGAAACGCAAGCGCTTCTTTCATCTTCTCCATCCAGGCACCGGGTTTTGGCATCATCTTGGCAACAGCGGGAATGAAAGAAAGCGCGAGAAACGGCAGTGCCATACCTATCGCCAGCAGGCTAAAGACTGTAAAAACCGTTACAATAGGCTGGGTTAGCGCAAAACCGATAGCGGGCGCCATTAAGGGCGCCGTGCACGGTGTCGCCACAAGTGCCGCAAGCACGCCTTTGAAAAACGCCCCTTGCGCACCCTCGCGGGAAGCAAAGCCCTGCCCCGCCCCTTCAAAACCAAGGCGGATATCAAAAAGCCCCGAAAGCGAGAGCGCCACAAAGGTCATCAGGAGCACCATGAGTGCCACAAATAGCGGCTCCTGAAGCTGAAAGCCCCACCCAATCGCCGCACCACCAGCCCGTAGAGCCAGAAGAACCGCTACAATCGCCATGAAGCTCACCCAGATACCAAAGGTATAGGCGATGCCTTCAAACCGGCGCTTGGCCTCGGTTTTATAGTTTGCCGAGATGAATGAGAAGGCCTTCAGCGACAGGATCGGGAACACACAGGGCATCAAATTCAGGATCAAACCGCCAAGAAGCGCAAAGAGCGCCGCCCGCCACACGGGCATGCCGTCTGTGGTCAAAAGTGTGCTGGTTTCTGTGGCGGCGGTGTGGCTAACATTCTCGTCCGAAATTTTGAGCATAGGATCGAGTTTGTAGGCTGTTGTGCCGCCCCCCTCTGTGGTCAAAAACAGTAGGCCATCTGCGGCTTTCGGGTTCAGCGCTCCTGCGTCCCGAGGAAGCGTTAGAACCAGCCCTTTTTCGCCCCATGACCAGCTTTGGGGTGTGGCATAGTTGAGCACACCCTCCTGCCCCGCAAAAAACACGGCATCGGTGATGCCGCTGACATCGTTTTTATCCATATAAACGGTGAGCACGGAAGACGTGCCCTCAACCCGCAACAAACCACCCCAATAGCCCGGCTCCGGCAGTTTTGAACGCGCGGTGACAAATAGATCAGCGTCTTCGCTAAACGCCGGGTTTGCCTTCCGGTCTAGCGTAAACTCAAGCGTCGCGAACTGGGGAACACATTCCACCTCACAGATCAACCATTCGGCATCGAGCTTTAGGGCGGTATTCGCGTTCCCGGTTTTCATCTCAACCAGCATCACGCTTGCGCCCGAGTAGCCGTAGTTCGCGAGTGGGCCAACAGGTATCAGTTTGGGTACGGGGAAAAGCGGGTCGGTAAAGCTTACGTCCGCCGGGCTAGCGGTCCATTCCAGAATGGGGGCTGCGCCACTATCGCCCGGGTTACGCCAATAGCTATGCCAGCCGTCTCTGGGGGTAATCTCGATAGCCAACCACTGACGGCTGTTAGGGTTAAGCCCGTCCAGTTCGCTATAGACGCGCAGCGTGCTATGGCTCGCCTCCACTTCCCCGAGCGGCGCAGCGAAACCCGCAACGTTCAGTGTCAAAACCATGGAAACAATAGCGATGAGGGACTTCAACAACCGCACGGACAACCTCTCTCAAATTGCATTTGACCAGTGATACCCGAGGATACCACTGGTCGTCATGTCACATCTGCGTCAGGAAAGCGGGATTATTCTGCCGCCTGAGGCTTCTCAAACGCACCCATGGGGCCCGGAAATACCACGGGGCTCTCCAGACCATCATTGGCAACCGCCGCTACACCAAAGAAATAATTGTCGATCACCACATTCTCGAGCGTGTGGGAGCGTGCATCAGCTGGCACAAAATGGCTCCAGCGCCACTGCGCGTCGGTTGTCAGGCGCCAATAGATACGGAAGCCTTTGAGGTTCGCTTGCTGGCGCTCATCACCCGGCACATTCCAACTGATGGTGGTTGAGGGCTGCACAGCACCCTCGAGCTTCACATCGCTCGGGAAAGGCGGTGCACCTGCCATTGATGCCAGCGTCACCACGTTCAGGGATGTCAATTTGGCTGCATAGTCAAAGTTAACGCCCTCAATCACGTCACCGTAAGCAATACCGTTTTCCGTACGGATGTCCTGATGCTGGCGGTTATAATTCTCGTTGGTTTCCATGATGCGCACGCCGGGCCAGCCCGCTTCATTAAACGGCCGGTGGTGCCCGCCACGGCCGAAACGATCAAGCCGGTAGATCATCATCACATCGAGGTTAGGGATATATTGGTCGGCCAAACGGTCAACAAGACGCGCGATATTACGGCTTGGGCTATCCACCTCACCGCCTGAAAAACGACGCGTACGTGCTTCTTCCGGCGTTTCCGTATCCCGCGTTCCTTCAGAGAACACGCGTGCCGTGGTGTTATTGATAACACCGTTGATGCCCTCAATGTTGCCGATCATGTCGTTATTGAGCACACCCATCACACGCCAGCCTTTTTCCTTGGCATGACGCGCCAGAATTTCACCGCCATAGAGCCCCTGCTCCTCCCCTGACAGGCCCGCATAAACAATGGTGCCCGGGAATTTGGTTTGGCACAGCACACGGGCAGCCTCAATGGTGCCCGCCATGCCGGAGGCGTTGTCGTTGGCACCGGGAGAATCGTCCACGCCGTTCAGCGGATCTGAAATACGGCTATCAATGTCACCCGACATCATCACAACGCGGTCAGGGTCGAGGATGCCGCGCTGGACAGCAATCACGCTGACAACCTCCGTCGGTTCCGGAATGCGGCGTCCTGTCACCGTGTCAGATACGGTATAAACCTCCAGCTTGGCTTCACAGCCTTCGGAAATGCGCTTGAACTCGGCCTCAATCCAGCGCCGGGCGGCGCCAATGCCGCGGGTCTCGGATTTGGTGTCAGACAGTGTGTGTCTGGTGCCAAAACCCACAAGCTTGCGGATATCAGCCTCTATCCGGTCTGCTGATACATCAGCCACCATATTGTGCAAACGCTGCACCTCAACAGGCGGGTCTATATGCCCGTCAGCGATGGTTGCGCTCGCGAGCGTCTGTGCTGCAATTGCAGCGCATGTCAGTGTTTTGAGTTTCATCTTGTCCCCCTGGTTCGGTTTATTGTGTGAGCCCCAAATTAATATATTTCTTTTGTATAGACGGAACGGTCCATGTCACGACAATCAACACTCAGTGATTGAAGTGGCAGGCGCAGTTTTTTCATGTGAGTAAGCACAGTCTCTGCCAACGCTTTTTGTGTTGGCTGATCTCGCCCAGAAAGCAGATACACGGTTATATGCACTGAACTGGCGGCCCTGCCGCCCACAAGGCTATGGCCGCACCCATAGGCCCGCACCTTGATATCATCAACGCCAAAAAGCCGGGATTCAACCGCAGCGTCATGTGCCGCCTGCATCATGGCCGATACCTTGGTGTGGCTCTCAAGCTCGCTGCTATATTCGATCACCAGATGTGGCATTCCTGTATATCCTCGTTGCTAATTCATACGCTCGGCCGCAGCTTAGGCATATATTTCAAGTGGATGAAGCATAAATCGGCGTGCAGCGCTACCACGTGCAAAGATACAATTCAAACTTGCCTGTGGCCCACATTCCGGTACGCTATCTTCATGGATACGAAGAAGCGCTGCCTATGAAACTGCTTGTACCGGTTGTGGTTGCCCTGCTGACGCCACACACCCTTATGGCCGATGACAAGGGAGAGATGACACACGCCGCGCTTTCCAAAATCCCGCGCTTGTCAGAGTTTTGTGGCACACCACCCGAAGCCCCCACGAAGGTGCGTGGCAGTTCCCCCTTGAAGCCGTTGAGGCCCAGCGTATCTCGGTTCGTTGAGGACGTAGACGGTTGGGTTTCCTGTGCTTCTGATACCCACGATCACATACAGCAAGTAATCGACGATATGCCTGCAGGTGATGCGAACAAACAGGTGGTTGCACACTTGAATAATGACTATGAGCAGCATTTCTCAATGCTCAATGGCGAGATTGAAACCTTTGCCAACCGCGTTAATCGCAGTGGCAACTGGCAAACGGTATCCCTCGTGGTGGAGGATTTGAAGACAAGAGGCTGTGGTGGTTCCAAGCAAACAGAGGTTTTGTGCGCAATGCGCCGTCAAACTTTTGCGAGCCACCTGAACAAGCCCTTACCTGTTAAGCCAGATGGGCCTGTTCATTGGACTGCCGTTAGCCCGCCTCGGTTCACCACAAAGGCTGAAGGCATGTAGCGGAACGTCGGCTACTCCACAATCGTGATTGTGATTTTCTTGGACGTCACGGCCGGGCTGTGCGGGATATGATTCTGGTCACCAAGCAGCAGTTGCAGTGTATGTTTCCCGGGGCTGAGCTCGATCGTCGTTTCCGTTTGCCCGCCACCAAAATGGATATGCTGCTCATCCATGGGAATGTTCTCGTCAAGCGGCGGCAGGTCTGTATCAATGATCAGATGATGATGGCCGGTGCCTTCTTTCTCAACGCCCGCCGGGGCAATGCCCATACCCTTTAGGCCAAAACGAACGGTGATTGGGCTTTTCAGGCTTTCCCCATCCATTGGGCTGATAATATAGACCTCAGCGCCCTGTTTTGAGGGAGTGCCGTCATCCGCGATACCACCGGTCATCGGTAAGGTTGCGCCCAACATCAGGGCAAGCATCAGCCGCTTCATGCCTTATCTCCTTGTCTATAAAATCAGCGAAGGGAGTATTTCACAACCCTTGGCGGTTGTCATATATTATCCCACTAAAGCAATGACATAGAGCTTGCGACAATCCTTGATTGTCTCCCAAGTGCCTTTGAAACCAGCGGAAATCGTGAAACGGTCCCCTGCCTTGAACCGGCTCGCACGACCCTCCCCGTCCACAAGTTCAACCTCGCCTTCCAGCAAGTGACAGAACTCTTCTTCACCATCATAGTTCACGTGCCATTTGCCTTTGGTAGAGGACCAATAGCCGGTGAAGAACTTCTCGGACTTGCTGGTATAGATGTTTTCTGTTTGCTGTTGCGGGCTGCCCGAGATCAGCTTCTCAGCTGAAACAGGCCCGTTTTCTACCTCGGGATCTGTTTCCCGAAAGTTTAGCACTCCTTTGGCACTCATGGCGCACTCCTTGATGGTTATATTCGCGAAAATGCGCTCAGTTAGGTCGGTAGGCAAGTATAATGTGATCACATTGAAGCCCTTACTTGAGATTTCAACCAAGGCACAGGCAAACGCCGCTGGCAATTTCATTCTGATGGCGGTATCAGTAGCGCTGGAATCATAATGGTGAGCTGTATGACCAATCTGAGCCTGATAACTGCCCCAAACCCCATCTTCCGCCAGAAAGCTGTTGCAATTGATGACGTGAATGACGACGTGCGCGCGCTCGCCAATCAGATGCTGGATATCATGTATGGAAGCCGGGGCATCGGTATTGCCGCCAATATGGTTGGGCTTCTCAAACGCATCGTGGTGCTTGACCTGCAACCAGAAGGCCGCCGCGAGCCTATGGTTTGCATTAACCCCGAAATCCTGTGGCGGTCAGACGCGACCTCAACACATGAAGAAGCGTCGCTCAGCTTTCCGGGTATCTCCGCCGAGATCACCCGGCCTGATGCCATCCGGCTCGCGTATCTGGATATGGAAGGCACGCGGCACGAAATTGATGCGGATGGTTGGCTTGCCACCGTTTTGCAGCACGAGATCGATTATCTCGACGGCAAAACATACCTTGATCACTTGTCCAAGATGAAGCGCGACCTACTGCTCAAGAAGATGCAGAAATACATCAAACAGATGAAGAACCACGTACACGGCCCTGGCTGTGGCCATGATCATCACCACCATGATCACGACCATGTGCACGGCCCAGGGTGTGGGCACGACCACTAGAAATTCGGGTGCTTCTGACTCTATAGTCGTAACCCATGTCGATCTATAATCTCCGCTATCGCATCGGCATGAGTGTCGACCTGTTCATATACCCACGTGTAGTGATCCGTCTTCCAATAGTTTAGAAGTTCATCCGCTTTTTTGTTCCCGAATATTTGCTTCATCGCATCGATCTCGAGATAGCAAACCAGCACATGAAGATATGTCGCGCTCTCATCTGGCGAACCGTATGGATAGCCGACTTTTGCTGGTCCCAATAATTTGGCGAGGTCCGCTCGTGCGGCCATATCAGCATCATGGTTAGCATCGAGATGCCAGTGAATCTGCTCGTGGATAAATGTAGAATACAAGAGATAGGGTTTTTCAAGGTGTCTGGTATGTAGCGTCAGAACCGGGTGGCTATGCGGTATGGCTCTTATGTCCACATGAAGTTTACTGGTAAACATCCACTTGGATACATCATGGCTTTCCGTAAATTCCTGAATTACGGCACCAGTTCGATATTCGCGTTCGTGGTTGTTTTCCGTCGTAATTAGAAGCTCAGCTGCTGTCGCGCTGACATTAATCATAATTATCATTACCCAAAAGGTAATAATTTTTGTCATTTTAGGATTTCCTAGTTTTATCTACGATTATTTACCCATATATTAGTAGTATAATTCTACGTCAAGACGCTATTGCCCAAGCTTTCTCACAACACACTAAGTTATCGGTATCCGGAATAGCCAACTCCCTACTCGACCACAGGTGACAAAGCGATCTCCACTCGGCGGTTCATGGCACGGCCAGACGCTGTATCGTTGCTCGCGATCGGGTGCTGTTCCCCATAACCGCGGACAACAAGGCGCACAGGGTCTACACCTTTTTGAGTGAGTACGCTGGCCACAGTCTGCGCACGCCCTTGAGAAAGCTGCATGTTATAGCTGTCGGAACCGGTCGAATCCGTATGGCCCATAACGTCCACGTAGGTTTTGTCATATTCATCCAGCACCAATGATACAGAGTGGAGAACTTCCATAAAGTCCGGCTTTACTACTGTGCTGTCCGTATCGAATGTAATGTTACCGGGCATGTTGAGAATAATATTATCCCCGTCCCTCACGACCTGTACGCCGGTGCCCTGAAGCTGGCGCCTGAGCTTTGCTTCCTGCTGGTCCATATAAAAACCAACACCACCACCGGCGAGCGCACCAATGCCCGCGCCGATGAGCGCGGCTTTACGTTTGTTTGAACCGCCAACAATGACACCACCCACGGCACCAGCCGCAGCACCAATGGCTGCGCCGATAGCAGTGTTGGAGACCTTCTTCTCACCCGTGTACGGGTCCGTAGAGCATGCCTGCAGCACAAAGACACTGCCAAGCAACGCGCAGATAAGCTTAGAATTCCTAACCATTATTCAGCCCTCACATTGTTATCTGAGGCCATGCTAGGCGCGCGCGCATCAATGATCAGCCTGATATAGGCGGGTACAGCATAAAGAAGCGATAAATACGATGGCGGGTAAAGAAAAGGCCGCCCCATGGGACGGCCTTTTGAACTCGAAACTGAATTTTTGGATACTCGAAACTGATACTCGAAACAAAAACTCGTATGCGCTTAACGCTTGGAGAACTGGAAGGAACGACGAGCTTTCGCTTTACCGTATTTCTTCCGTTCAACAACCCGGCTATCGCGGGTAAGGAAGCCAGCAGCCTTGAGCGAACCGCGAAGTTCTGGCTCAGCAAGCTGAAGCGCTTTGGAAATACCGTGCTTTACCGCACCAGCTTGGCCTGAAAGGCCGCCGCCTTTAACGGTTGCAACAACATCATACTGGTTTTCGCGGCCAGCAACTTGGAAAGGCTGGTTCACGATGAGGCGCAGTGTTGGGCGTGCAAAGTAAACTTCCTGATCGCGACCGTTTACAGTCACTTTACCAGAACCTGGCTTTACCCATACGCGTGCAACAGCGTCTTTACGCTTGCCGGTTGCGTAGGAACGGCCCTGTGCGTCAACAACAGGCTTGCGCTCTTCAGCGGCTTCCACCACAGCAGCGTCAGCCGCACCGGTGATTTCTTTAAGGTCTTGAAGATCGGCCATGTCGCTTACCTCTTATTCTTCGGGTTCATTGCGCCAACGTCCAGAACTTCAGGGTTCTGTGCAGTGTGCGGGTGTTCGCCGCCTGCATAAACACGAAGGTTGCGCATTTGCTGACGGCCAAGCGGACCCTTAGGGATCATACGCTCAATCGCTTTTTCAATCACACGCTCAGGGAAACGACCGGTGAGGATCTCGCCTGCAGTTGCGGACTTGATACCACCAGGGTGACCAGTGTGACGGTAGTAAACCTTGTCGGCCATTTTCTTGCCGGTCAGCTTTACTTTTTCAGCGTTGATAACAATCACGTTGTCACCGCAATCCATGTGCGGAGTGTACGTGGGCTTGTGCTTCCCGCGGAGAACAACAGCGATGGCTTGAGCCAGACGACCGAGAACTACGTCCTCTGCGTCAACGATCAGCCACTTCTTTTCGATCTCCGAAGGTTTTGCGGAATAAGTTTTCATCGCAATTATGCCTCGGTTACCGCCCTTGGCTTTCATGCGCCTTGGGCCAGTGTTAAAACTAAACGGATGAGGCAAAACAGACGCCGTCATCACATTGGCGCGGAATATAGGCATATTTAACAAACTGTCAAACGCTTTTTTAGGACCACTGACTTAAATTATACATTAAAAACAATATGTTAAAAAAGCGGTAAATAAATACCCCACAGAAAATGTCTATTTCTTGCCGTGTCCCTGCCCTCGCTCCATATCAAGGGAGAGCAAAGTTCAAATCAAGGGACCAAAACCATGAGCAATAAACAGATCCTTCTGAATAGCCGCCCAAACGGCTGGGTAACAGCTGACAACTTCAAGCTGGCTGAAACGGCTGTCCCTGAACCCGCGGCGGGCGAAGTGTTGCTTGAGACAGTCTATATGTCCGTTGACCCCTACATGCGTGGCCGCATGAACGATGTGAAAAGCTATGTACCTCCTTTCCAGATCGGTGAACCGCTGCAGGCTGGTATTGTCGGCAAGGTGGTTGCTTCAAACGGCGGAAAGTTCCCGGTTGGGACATATGTTACCGGCATGGGCTTGTGGGCCAATTATATGACAACGAATGGTGATGGCTTCCAGCCTATTGACCCCAACCTCGCGCCGCTTTCCTATTACCTAGGTATCCTCGGGATGCCGGGCATGACCGCCTATGTGGGCCTGAAAGGCGTGGCGGAGCTCAAAGAAGGTGAACAGCTATTTGTCTCTGCCGCTTCGGGCGCTGTGGGCCAGGTTGTGGGCCAGATTGGCAAAAACATGGGCTGTCATGTGGCTGGTAGCGCCGGTACCGACGACAAAGTTGCATATTTGACGGACGAGCTCGAATTCGACGCTGCCTTCAATTACAAGACCTCGGATATCCATAAAACTACCCGCGACGCCAATCCCAAGGGCATTGATGTATATTTTGAGAATGTGGGTGGCCCGCAGCTTGAGGCGGTTATCAATAATCTCAACTTCAACAGCCGTGTGGCACTCTGTGGCATGATCTCGCTTTATAACGCGACACTGGACGACATGCCCCCCGGCCCTCGTAATCTCGCTTTACTGGTTGGTCGCAGCGTGAAGATGCAAGGCTTCATCGTCGTAAACTACCCTGATCTATGCAAGGAATGGATCGGTGTTGGTGCAGGCTGGCTCAAGGAAGGCAAGCTCAAATATCGTGAAAGTATCGCCGAAGGTGTTGAAAACGCGCCCCAGGCCTTCATGGATGTGCTGAAGGGCAACAACTTCGGCAAGCAGGTTGTTCGCCTTTCCGACGCCTGATATCATCCCGTTTATAAGCTGGTCGGCCAATAGCGCCGACCAGCACATTATAAAGCGGGGAGCCTAGAATGGCCGAGCAACTGTTCCGACCCACGCCACGGCCACGAAATATCCTTCTGGCGCTGGCATTCTGTGCCTCTTATTCCTTCTTCCCGCTCTTGGCAAATGACACACCACCTGATGAAAGCCGCATCAAAGAAGCGGTGATTGTCTCGGCTGAGAACCCTGCTCTCGCCATTCGCATGGCAGATGACGCCATGCGCACAATTGGCCGCCACGCCATCACAATCGGGGACAGGGCTTCCGGCGAACGTTTCATATTCGGTGAAACTGACGGGGCTGAGGTCAAACGGTTGTTTATCGCCCAGTTTGAAGCTTTTCATGCAGATAATGACGGCACCTACAATTACGATCTAAGCAAAAGCCCTGAAGTCGCGGGCTATCGCTGGCGCAGTAACGCCTATGCTTTCGACATGACAGCCTCAAGGCGCGACAATCCGGCCGGCGAAGCAGCTGGAACCGCTGCCCTCCTTGAAAAGTTTGAGCTTAACGTGCCCGAAAACTGGCTGATGTGGCGATCTCTGACCGTGACCGATGAAAACCGCAAGGGCGAGCTGATCTTGTTCTACGTAGAATTTGGCAAAGATCACAACATGACCCTGGCTGATATATATGTGGGTGACGATGAGACGCCCGAATGGATCAGTTTCCAGAAAGATCTTGAACGCCGCGCCAATGCCGTGTTTGAGCTCGCCCCCGTAGTAGACGGTATACCACTCGGCGAAAGCTGGGTTCACATTCCTGTCGGCGGCGAATGAGACGTCATAAGAAAAAACTCATAACACTTGCGGTGATTATCATCACCGCGACCTATCTCTTTTGGCCTGGCCTCAAACCTGATCACAATGGACCCTTGCACCTTCATCTGAGCCATGCTGCAAGTTTTGGTGAAGATGCTGGCAAGGGTAACGTGGTTGGTATTGAACCGGTGATAGAGCCGCTTGATTACGCCACCCCTGAACGCTTTAAGGCAAAGATCGCGGGCTACCTTAATGAGGCTCAAGAGAAAGGTTGGCTCAACGCCAATACTATCGTGCTCCTCCCCGAACATCTTGCGACCTGGTTGGTTGCGACGGATATGGGAGCGCGAGTTTATAGTGCAGATGGCAGCGCCCTACCCCTTATGCGTATTTTGGCAAGCGAGCCAGTTGAAGCGCTTAAAAGCCTTTTTATCTTTGATGATGCAGACCCTTGGGCGGCAGCACTTTTCCGCGCGCGAGCGGATATCCTCTCTGAAAATATTGATCATGTATTTGGTGGCTTGGCCAAGGAATACGGCGTTACCCTTATTGCAGGCTCAGCCGCCCTGATGACGGCGGGCATCTATGATGAAGGGCTTTCTTACGGTCATGGGCCCATCTTCAACGCGAGTTTCGTCTTCGGTCCTGATGGTCTGCCGATAGAAGACGCGGTGCGCAAGAGCCACCCTATTCCCTCTGAGCAAGGATTTATCAAATCATTCCCTGCCAAGACCCAGCCCGTGTTTACGTCGGATGACCTGGAATATGCCGTCCTCATTTGCGCCGATAGCTGGTTTGATGATATGTACCCGCCAGCCGCCGAACTCATCCTCGTACCAGCGTTCCTGACCGGTGCAACTTGGGACACCCCATGGGCGGGATATGTGGGCGATGAACCTGCCGGAGACGACTGGAGGGCAGATATAGGCAACATTACCGAAGGTGAAGCGTGGGTGAGATATTCCCTGCCCGCCAAAGCAAAAGCACATGGCGTAGCCAATGGTATGACGGTCTTTTTGAAAGGGTCGTTATGGGGAGTGCGCGGCGATGGCCGCGCCCTAATCCTTCAAGACGGCACTCTTCATATTGGTGAAGCAGGCCCATCCGAGGCTGCCATATATAATCTTTGGCTAACCGTCGCGCCTTAAAGCCCAACCTGACGCTTCACCCAATCCAGATAATCGGCATTCGCACCAACGATCGGCATTGCCGTGATGCACGGTACCTCATAGCTGTGCATTTCCTTGATGCGCTTGATCGCAGCGTCCATTTTGCTAACGTGCGTTTTCATGAAAACCGTGATTTCGTTGTCAAGCTGAATAATACCGTCCCATTCATAGATGGAGCGCGTGCCCGAGTTTACATTTGCGCAGGCGACCAGCTTTTCCTTCACCAGTGCCGTTGAGATATGCACAGCAACGTCTTCACTTTCAGCCATTAGGTAGATTGTTACAAATTCATGGTTATCGCTCATGAAACCGGTCTCCCCCTGAGTATATGCGTTAAATATATGGTTGCTGCCAGGACGACAACACCCCCGCCCTGATGGGCTGTGCCCCACGATACCGGCACTTCCAGAAGAAGCATCACGATACCCAGTGTCATTTGCATGACAACTGAGGCCATAAGAAAGCTCGCAGCACCTTTTACGGTTGAATTTGCACGGCGAGCA
The DNA here is from genome assembly GCF_048264555.1 of Kordiimonas sp. Taxonomy (GTDB): domain Bacteria; phylum Pseudomonadota; class Alphaproteobacteria; order Sphingomonadales; family Kordiimonadaceae; genus Kordiimonas. The sequence continues at coordinate 422,896 of NZ_JBLXCX010000002.1, read as the reverse complement.
ACAAACCAGATCACTACGGCAAGCGCAAAAAGGACGTAAGCGCCAATACGGTGGTCAAACTGCGTGGTCACCGCGTTATCGACAAAGTTCCGCCACATGGGTTCCATAACAAGCAGGCCTTCCGGCATGAAGGTCTCACCCATGAGCGGCCATGTATTGAAGATATGCCCGGCCTTCAACCCCGCAACGAGAGCGCCCATAACAAGCTGAAAAACCAGCACCAGCGCGAATAGGTGGCTCAGGCGCTTCATAACCTTCGATCCCTGGGTAGGAGCAGGATTTAGAAGCGAAAGCGCGGTCGAGAACAGAGCCGAGAAGATAAGAAGCGCTAATGAGAGATGCGCCGTTAGCCGGTAGTGGCTCACAGCGGGCTCATCAACAAGCCCGGACTTCACCATATACCAGCCAAGCAGTCCTTGGAGTCCGCCGAGCACAAAGAGAACGATCAAACGCGGCTTGTACCCCTCAGGCACACGGCCCTTGAGCCAAAACCACACCATGGGAACAAAAAAGAATAAGCCAATCAATCGGCCGAGCAGCCGGTGAGCCCATTCCCAGTAGAAAATGCCCTTAAAGTCCTCAATGCTCATATGATAGTTCTTGAGCTTGAACTCGGGGCTCGTCTGATATTTGGCAAACTCCTCCTGCCAGGCTTCATCACCGATTGGCGGAAGCACACCCGTAACCGGACGCCAGTCTACAATTGAGAGACCCGATTCCGTGAGGCGCGTTGCACCGCCTACCACCACCATCACAAAGACGGTGAAGGCCATGAAAAGCAGCCATATCCCTACCGCGCGCCGGTCTCTGTCATTCGTTTGGAACATCATGGCGCTGTGCTAACCTTTTCCGACTTCGCGGGCAAGTGTTTGTGAACCTGATGGCATCTTGTCGCACCTTTACGCCAGTTATCTCTGCGATCTGGCTATCGGCGATATGCAAGCATCCACCGTTCCAGCGCTACAAAGCTATAGAATATCAACACCCCGAGGATGCTGAGCAGAATCAGTCCTGCAAACATCTTTTCTACCTGCAGCCGGTTACCCGCTTCAAGAATACGCCACGCAAGCCCCGTTGCCCCACCAGAACCGGCCACGAACTCAGCTACGACCGCACCAATTAGCGCAAAACCGCCACTCACCTTCAGGCTAGCGAGGAGGTATGGCATCGCCGTGGGCCACAGGAGACGCCAGAATCGTTGCCAACGCCTGGCGCCATACAGGGTGAACAAGTCGCTCAAATGAGGGTCAACTGACCTGAGACCTGCAGACATATTCGCCAAAATTGGGAAGAATGCCGCAAGCCATGCGATGATGATCAAAGCGCGCTCCACATTGTCAATTCCTACCCAGATCAAAACAAGGGGCGCGATTGACACAATAGGCGTAACCTGTAACACAACCGCATAGGGATAAACCGTCATCTCAAGCGTACGGCTCAAGCTGAATGCCAGCGCAAGCAGAACCCCGCTAATGGCCGCCCCTGCGAGTGCGAGCAAAGTGACTTTCAATGTCGCCATTGCAGCGGAGAAAAACGTACCGAAATTATCGATCAAGGCGACCAGCACATCCCATGGTGCAGGTAGAATGAACTTTGGCACATCCCCAAGCTGAACGGTTAAATGCCAGACCGTCAAAATGGCCAACAGCGCTATTAGAGGCAGCAACACCCTTTTCATCGCCGTGTCTCCAAAAGCTTGGATATCTTGCTCACCGCCTTGCTAAATTCCGAGGAACTCCGCTGGTCGAAGTTTGGTTTTCGCCTATCAAGTTTTGGTGAAATTTCGCCGGCCAAGCTACCGTTTTTCATAACAAAAACACGATCTGATAGGTAAGCTGCCTCATAAACGCTGTGCGTGACAAATATAGCGCCCCAGCCTTGTTTTCGGCGTAGTTTCAGCAGCATCTCGTTCATCTGAAAACGCAAGATTTCATCTAGTGCAGCGAAGGGCTCATCCAAGAGGAGAAGCTCTGGTTTGGCGACAAGCGCTCGTGCGATCGAAACTCGCATGCGCTGACCACCGGAGAGCTTGTGCGGAAACTTGTCACCGTGCCCCTTCAGGCCCACCGCCTCTATGAGTTGAAGCGCCAGATCATGGTCCTTTTGTCCGTTGAGGCTTAGCGGCAGTAAGATATTGTCTTCCACCGTTGCCCACGGCATGAGCGCTGCATCCTGAAAGACAAACGCGAGGTTTTTCTCTCCCTGTGGCCAGCTGACGACACCGCTTTGAGGTTGCAAAAGCCCAGCAACCAACCGCAGGACCGTAGACTTTCCACAACCACTTGGCCCGAGCAGAGAGACAATTTCACCCTGCTCCAATGTGAATGAAAGATCGCGCACCACATGAGCGGGGTCATCTGGATATGCAAAGTTGAGGGCATCAACCGCAAGCATCACTCGCCGCCTTTATTGGACAGGAACTCGAGAGTATAGGCGTCTTTAACGTCTACTCCCTTTGATACGATGCCCAGCGAAGACATCTCATCATAGAACTGTTTCCAGCGGGCATCTGTCATGGAACCAACAGCCTCACGCGCGCCAAGCATGTTATTTTGCTTCATCGCTTCAATCGCATAGGCAATCAACTCAGGGGTCATTTCGTCATTGTCTTTGAGGATGAGAGCGTTACCCGGCCCTGGGTCACCCCAAATATAGTCTTGCCAGCCGAGAATGCTGGCATCAACAAAAGCCTGAACGGCCGCGCGGTTTTCATTCATATAATCGGCGCGCACCATCACCATGCCCGCATAACCGGGATAGCCTGCATCAGCAAACAAAAACACTTTGGGCACCACACCTGCCTGCCCCGCCGTATAAGGTTCAGACGACAGGTATCCTTCCTGCACGGTGTTTTTGTTAACGAGCCAAGGCGCGAGGGAATAGGTGTATTTCCTAACCTGGCCATCCTCAAAACCAAAACGAGCCTGAAGCCACGGCCAGAATGTCGCCACAGCGCTATCCGAGATAAACACTGGCATGCCCTTCAGTTCAGAAACATTTGTTGCCTGAACATCAGGATGGATCATCAGTATCTGCGGGTCTTTCTGGAAAGACGTCATCACGGCTTTCACGTCCGCACCAGCGGCGATCAGGTTGAGAGGTTGAAAATTATTTGATGCAATTGCTATCTCAAGCGCACCAGCGGCCATAAGACGGGGATTGTCTGTCTGCGGGCCGCCGGGGCGAATAGTGACCTTCAGGCCCCGCTCGGCATAATAACCCTTTGCAAGTGCTTGATAAAAACCGCCATGTTCAGCCTGCGCCTTCCAGTCGGTCGCAAAGGTAATAGGGGTATCCTCCGCGTGCACTGCCGTACACGCAAAGACCAACCCCAGCAGTCCCTTAAAAATGTGCCTCATGGCGCATGATAATAATGCGCAATCCGCCCGCGTCAAAACAAAGCGATAAGAAGCTATCTCTTTTTGCGCCTGCTCTCGTAAGGGTTCTTGCCCTTCTTGAGCAGAATACGGATCGGCGCGCCCGGCAGATCAAAGTCCCGGCGCAACTCGTTTTCCAGATAGCGCTTATAACTGTCCGGCAGGTCATCCGGGCGGTTACAGAACATCAGGAAGGTTGGCGGGCGAGTTTTGATCTGTGCGCCATAACGAATCTTGATCCGGCGACCAGCAACAGACGGTGCCGGGTGCTTTTCAAGCGTATCACTTAGCCACTGGTTAAAGGCTGATGTCGGAATGCGCGCATTCCAGATTTCATATGCTTCCGCAACTGCAGGCATCATCTTGTGAATACCTGCGCCAGTAAGCGCAGAGAAGTTCACGATTTTTACGCCCTTAAGCTGAGGCAAGCTGCGTGTTAACGCATCCTTGAGCTGTCGTTGGGTCTCTAGCCGGTCATCAACTGCATCCCATTTATTGAGTGCGATGATAAGCGCGCGGCCTTCATCAACAACCTTTTCCGCAATCTTGAGGTCTTGCTTTTCGATGCCAACTTCCGCATCTAGGAGAAGAACCACCACTTCAGCAAACTGCACCGCGCGCAGCGTATCGGCTACTGAGAGCTTCTCAAGCTTCTCAGTCACTCGTGAGCGCCTGCGAAGGCCCGCAGTATCAAACAGCTTAACCGGCAAGCCGTCCCATTCCCAATCAACAGCGATGGAATCACGCGTCAGGCCTGCCTCAGGCCCTGTTATCAAGCGATCTTCACCCACAAGCGCATTGATGAGGGTGGATTTGCCCGCGTTTGGACGCCCAACAATAGCGAGGCGAAGTGGTTTGATCTCCTCAGTCTCGTCTTCAGGGTCAATGAACTCATAGTTCATGTCGCCCTCTTCCGGTCCGGTGTCGATACCGCGTGGTCGGTCAGCGGAAGCCTCATCTTCCCCTTCATAGGGGTCAATACCCTGCTCCTTCAATGCAGCAACGATTGCCGCATAGAGCTCACCCAGTCCTTCACCATGCTCGGCAGAGAGGCCGATCGGCTCTCCAAGGCCAAGGCTATATGCCTCGTAGATATTGTCGATAACCGCATTGCCTTCGCATTTGTTGGCCGCGAGGATCACGGGCTTGTTGCCGCGCCGCAGCCATAGGGCAAAATGCTCATCCATATTGGTAACACCGGCGCGCGCGTCATAAAGCATGAGCGCGATATCGGCTTCTTTGAGCGCCTGCTCGGTTTGGCGCCGCATACGGTCCGGAAGTGATCCCTCCTCGCCTTCTTCAAGCCCTGCGGTATCGATTATCTCAAACTCAAGGTCCGCGATGCGACCTTCCCCATGACGGCGATCACGCGTTACCCCAGGCGTGTCATCAACAATGGCAATTTTTTTGCCAACGAGACGGTTAAACAGCGTCGACTTCCCAACGTTGGGGCGACCAACAATGGCAACGGTAAAGCCCATGACTTTTTCTTTCAGTTTGGCCTAAAAGGTGATGGTTACCTTAACGGTAGGCAACCAGTTCACCTGAATCTGTGAGCACGATAAAGGTGCCGTCTACCACGATTGGCGCTACAGAGCTACCCGCTGGCAACTCTACGCCGCTTAGCACTTCGCCCGTGTAGGGTGATAAGCTCAGCGCATAGCCGTGCGAACTGGTGACCAGAAGACGATCGCCCGCAAGCACTGGGCCGTTCCATTTGATCAGATCGCGGCGTTTTTCCTGATTCTGGAAGCGCTGCAACTGACTTACCCAGCGCACACGGCCGTCACCAAGCGATACCGCAACAACCTGACTATCAATCGTCGTCACAAACGCGAAATCACCAGCAACCCACGGCATGTTCACGCCCGCTATATCGGCTTCCCATGACCGCTCGCCCGTGCGCATATCAATTGCCACCATGCTACCCGCGTGACTAACAGCATATACTTTGCCTCGGTCAATCACCGGCTCGCCATCAATATCGGACAGCGTAGCGAGAGGCGTAAGCCGACGAGAGGACGAAAGAGCATCCTGCCACAGGATACGGCCATTCGCGCCACGAAGAGCAATCAACTCACCAGACGAAAGCGCAGCAACAAGGGCTGTGCCGTCGAAAGCTGGTGTCGCTGCCCCGAGCATGCCCGCTGTCTCCGCAATACCGACCTGATCCCAGATTTGGGAGCCGTCATTGGCATTGAACGCCAGCATCTGGTTATCATGCGTAATAGCAAAAACGCGGTTACCACTTGCGGTTGGAGCTCCCCGGAATGGTACCACACCTTGGTACCGCCACAGCTCACGCCCCGATGCAGCATCAAGCGCCACAAGAAAACCAAAGCCTGAAGTTACAAAGAGTTTGCCACCAGAAAAGGCTGCGCCGCCGCCAAAGCCAACGTCGCTGCGCTCATCATTGTCATCGAGTTTGTTTTTCCAAATCTCGCGGCCGTCGGCAAGCGACACAGCACTTACGCCGCCTTTAACGTCAACCGCATATATTCTTCCCTCCGCCGCAACCGGGCCAGAGATCATACGCTCATATTTGTCGTTCCCTGGCCCGATTTTACGGCGCCATGCAACGGAAAGTGTATCGCCAAGAGCCAGGTGTTGAACCCGGTGCGATGCGTTGCCGCCAACAATCGCCCAGTTACCGTTACGGTACGGGCGCGGCAGCACGATAGAAAGACCTGAGATCGCGCTATCCGCGCTAAGGGTCTGCGTAGAGCTCAGGATCGGGATACGCTCCCTGCCCTCATCATCATACTTGTTGCGCGGTTTTTTACTATTGCCGCTACAAGCGGCCAACGCCACAGTAAGAGCTATTAACATGCTGTTGCGAAACGCTGCATTCATTGTTGTGGGCGATTTCACTGCGCCTCTCCTTCTTCTGCACCGTCATCAGTGCTTGTCTCGCTTTCAGGCACAGTTGTATCTACCGCCGCAGTTGACGCTGCTTGGCGCGCTTCAACAAAACTACGGAACTGAGATGCACGGGCGCGAACGCTTTGTGGTGTGTCTGCGTCTTCCGCCAGCAAGGTGAACTTGCTCAACGCGGCATCTAGGTCGCCATCCTGAAGATCAAGAAGCGCGAGCTGTTCTTGAGCAGAAAAATACCAGGCCTTGCCTTTAACTGCGATGGTGGAGAGTTGGCTGCGGGCCGCATCCGCGTCACCCAGCTTACCGGCTAACAGCATACCAGCTTGAAGGGTTGCAAAATCACGCATTGCAGGCTCTGCATCGCTATCGGCTGCAAGAGCCTCATAGGCCGTGAGCGCGCGCGAATAGTCACCTTTCGCGATCGCTGCGCTCGCGAGATGCAACCTCGCGGGCACACCGTAGCCCGAACCGAGCTCAGGCAGCGCAGCCTCCCAAATCGCAAGCGCATCGGCGCCTTCTTCAAGTGATGCTTCACGCGCCGCCTCAAATGCAGTGGAATGTGCACTTTCAACAGATTTAACGTAGGCTTTGTATCCCTCGTTACCTGCTACAAGCACAACAATACCAACAGCTATACCAATAAGGTATTTGCCGTATGCTTTCCAAAGATTGAGCATGCGCTCGCGGCGCACCTCATCGTCGACTTCCTGCGTGAGAAGATCGGAATTCAGGTCCGACACACCATACTCCCCAGACAAAGCCGCCTCTCATACACCTGGAGGCGGCGTCAATTAAAACATTAAACCGCAGGCACCTGCCTGCGAATTGGTCGCTACAATACCCAAAGCCTCTCTGAGACGCAAACCCAGAAAGCACTAATTACCAAAGCACCGGATTGTGGTCATATTTCGGCACGTGGAGGCGCCAGCAATCATGTGCTTATTGGTTATCGAAGTCCGATCAAAACAGGCTTTCTACTCTTTTCGCGAACTCAAGCAAGCGAGCTTTCTCATTTTCCCGCGAATAAGTGGTGGCCAACTTGGCCAAACCCTCCACAAATGCGGGTGAGCTGAGACCTCCATCCTCTATATACTTGATCGCTTCGAGCGTTTTCTGGATGAAGCTTTTTACATCACCGTTGTGTACCTCATTGAACACCGGGCTTTCAAAATACTCTTTGCCAGCTTCACCGGTATATCCCACCACCACATTACCGCAGAGGGCCGCCTCAATCGGCGGCAAGCCCACCCCTTCCATGGCCGAGAAAGACCAGAAAATGGAGCTTTCCGAGAATTTCTCGGCGACCCCGGCCTCGGGCAAGCCATCAACCGCTTGGATGCCCCAACCTGCAGGCAGATATTCTCGAATGAAGAAGTTCATGAGTTCCGAATGTTGAGGTAGTCGCCGCGGCATATAACTTATAAGTTTCTTCCTCGGCATTGTAATACCGCCAAACACACCACCGACGCTTAGCTGCACCCGAACAATCTTGTCACTATCAAGACTTGGGAACGCCAGTTTGATCATAGAAGTCGTATCATCGGAGATGGAGAGTATCAGGTCTGCCGCTTCATAAACCTTACGTAACCTGTCGTAGGTAGAAGGATCAAACCCTTGGGCAAAAAGATATCCGTTCTGAACAAAGATCGCGAAACGCGCCTGTTGTTCAACACACTGATTTCCTGAAGTGTTGGCCCACATCTCAGGAACAACAAAAAAATCGCGGGTCCGGTCAAAACCGAGTTTCTTCTTAACCCGTGCATTATGGTCAAACCATGAGCAGGTAAAACCAGGGTCGCTTGGGTGAAACACGCAACAGTTCACACCTTGGCGGTCAAGGAGCTCAACGTGACGGTAGAGAACCTTTACACCACCTGTGGGCCTATTGGTGGCTGGCGCGAGATAGACAATTGCCATAAAAATCCGGCCTATATTTAGCGCTGTTCGGCGATGAGTGTCGGGAAATCAGGGCTGGCAGCCTAGCTGTTCGCGCCCCGCATCTTATAGGTATGCTCTTCACCCGGAAACGCTCTGCTGCGAACCTCGCGCGCGTAAGCGCCGATCGCTTCTTCAATGTCGTGGCCAATTTCAGCAAAACGCTTAACAAATTTCGGATTGATAGCGAACAGCCCGAGCATGTCTTCAGTAACGAGGATTTGCCCATCACATGCGTTCGATGCCCCAATGCCAATAACGGGAACGGCAACCTCGGCGGTCACCTTGCGCGCCAAAGGCTCAGCAACTCCCTCAAGAACGATAGAAAAAGCACCTGCCTCGGCGATTGCTTTTGCATCATCAATAATAGGTTGCCATTCATCGACCGAGCGCCCGCGCGCGCCATAACCACCATTCGTGTTAACCGATTGCGGCATCAGGCCAACATGCCCGAGAACCGGGATGCCGCGATGGGTCAGGAACCGCACGGTTTCCGCCATTTCAACACCGCCCTCAAGCTTCACGGCACCAGCCCCCGTTTCCGAGAGCACGCGCGCCGCATTCCTGAAGGCCTGTTCTTTTGATTCCTCGTAGGACCCGAATGGCATATCGATCACCACAAGCGCTTGCTTGGCGCCTCGGCATACTGCCCGTCCGTGCCGGATCATGGTCTCCAGATCAACCGCCAGCGTACTTTCGAGCCCATAGAGTACCATTCCGACACTGTCACCAACCAGAAGAAGGTCGCAGTGCTTATCAAGCCGAGCCGCCATCGGCGTAATATAGGCCGTCAAACAAACAACCGGCGTCCCGCCTTTGCGAGTAGCGATATTTTTTGCTGTTTGTTGACGCTTGGGCCGCGCGTCTACGGATACGTCTTTTGGTTCGGTCGACATGGATACTCGCTTTCTGGAAACACCATGCAGGATGCTAGATGTCTCCCTACCTGACGGTATGGATTTAACCTACCCTACATATTGGCTTCAACCGTCAAAAGTCCAGTAGAAGACGAACGGTCATTTAATCCTATTGAGGGTTATAGCGTAAGATTGCGCTTCGCCGCCTTCGTCCGTCCACTTCTGTATGACAGCAACTTCATCGTTAGAACGGCGCTGCCATGAGAATGAACTAGGCGCATTAATAGGTTCAAAATGCACTGCAGCGGAGGAAATGCTAGAGGCTCGCCACTCGAACTCGCCCCACTTTGAATTTACTAATCCATCTTCAAAAGCGACAACGCTGCCGTCTGAGAAGTTGGTAAATGTACTATCCGTCGCCCTAAGAGACCGCATTTCAACATCTGAGGGGAAGGCATATTCCTCATAGAATTCAATGCCATCAGGCGCCTTGCCTACCCAGCGACCTTCCAGAAACCTGATTTTTGCAAAGTCTTCTTTAGTAAACATAGGTATATCCTGCGCCGTCGCGCCTACAAAGGTTGATATCAACATTACAAACAAAAGCAATACCACGCGCATGAGATAAGTTCCTAATTTTTGGCAAAATCAGCCTAGTTATCGGGCAAAGTTAAGCACTACACAGGATTATTCCCACTCAATTGTTCCGGGCGGCTTGGATGTTACATCATAGACCACCCTATTGATTCCCCGTACTTCGTTGATGATGCGTGTGGCTGTACGGCCTAGGAAATCATGCGGGAACGGGTAATAGTCTGCCGTCATGCCGTCTGTTGAGGTAACCGCACGCAGGGCACACACATGGTCATATGTACGTGCGTCGCCCATTACCCCTACCGTCTTGACTGGCAGCAGAACAGCAAAGGCCTGCCAGATGGTGTCATAAAGCCCCGCGTTTCTGATTTCTTCCAGATAGATCGCGTCAGCTTTGCGAAGAATATCCGCCTTTTCCCGCGTGATCTCACCCGGAATACGAATAGCAAGACCCGGGCCCGGGAACGGGTGACGGCTGACAAAATCGTTATGCAAGCCGAGCTCACGCCCAAGCTCGCGAACTTCGTCTTTAAAGAGTTCGCGCAGTGGTTCCACCAGTGCCATGTTCATGCGCTCCGGCAAACCGCCCACATTATGGTGCGATTTGATGGTTACCGACGGCCCACCGATGAAGGACACAGATTCGATCACGTCCGGGTAGAGAGTTCCCTGCGCGAGGAAATCGGCGCCGCCAACGGCTCTGGCCTCTTCTTCAAATACGTCAATAAAGAGCTTACCAATGGTTTTGCGCTTAGTTTCAGGGTCTGTAACGCCGGACAAAGCACCAAGAAACAGCTCAGACGCATCCCGATGCACAAGATTGATGTTGTAATGCTCACGGAACAGGCTTACCACCTGATCGCTTTCGCCCTGGCGCATCAAACCGTGGTCTACATACACACAGGTCAGTTGATCACCGATAGCCTCGTGAATAAGAACAGCAACCACGGAGCTATCCACCCCGCCAGACAGACCGCAGATAACCTTGCCGTCACCAACCTGCTCACGAATTTCCTTGATCTTGGTTTCCCGGAAACTGGCCATTGTCCAGTCCCCCTTGCAACCACAGATATTTTTTACAAAATTCTGAATCAGCTGAGCACCATGAGGGGTGTGCACGACCTCAGGGTGGAACTGGACACCATAAAACTTGCGATTATCATCAGCAACGACAGCGAAAGGTGCACCTTCACTCGTGGCAACCACCTCAAAACCATTTGGCAATCGGTCAACGTGGTCGCCGTGGCTCATCCATACCTGCTCACGATCACCAACATTCCAGACGCCCTCAAACAGGGCACATGGTTTTTGGATGTCTACAAAAGCACGACCAAATTCCTGATGGTCCGATGTTGTGACGTTACCACCAAGCTGGGCTACCATAGTTTGCTGGCCATAGCAGATGCCGAGGATAGGAATACCCATGGTATAAATTCGGTCAGGCGCGCGCGGTGTGTCAGCATGTGTAACACTCGCTGGTCCGCCGCCAAGAATGATGCCAGCCGGGTTAAAACTGCCAAGTATCTCGCTTGCAGCATTGAAGGGGACGATCTCACAGTAAACACCAGCCTCGCGCACACGGCGCGCGATCAACTGCGTTACTTGTGAACCGAAATCTAGGATGAGGATTTTATCGTTCATTCGGGCGGTCTCACTATTTAGTGCGGTCACAGGGCTGGGTGGTCTACCCTGCCAACAATGGCAAGATGGGGCCGCGCGGGCCCCATCATCATATGTTACTCTGTCTCTTTTTTCACCGGCTCAACGCAGCGAATGTGGAGCTCTCGAAGCTGCTTGGGCTCGACCGTGCTCGGCGCACCCATCATCAGGTCTTCGGCTTTCTGGTTCATCGGGAACAAGATAACCTCACGGATGTTTGGCTCATCAGCCAGCAGCATCACCATACGGTCAACGCCTGGCGCAAGGCCGCCGTGTGGTGGTGCGCCATATTTGAACGCATTCAACATGCCACCAAATTCTGCCTCAACTGTCGCTTCGTCATAACCCGCGATACCAAATGCCTTGATCATAATATCAGGACGGTGGTTCCGGATAGCGCCGGAGGACAGCTCGATACCGTTACAGACGATATCATACTGGTATGCGAGGATATTGAGAGGATCTTCATTTTCAAGTGCTTCCATCCCGCCCTGTGGCATTGAGAATGGGTTGTGCGAGAAGTCGATCTTCTTGTTTTCCTCGTCATACTCGAACATCGGATAATCAACGATCCAGCAGAATTTGAACTCGTCACCAGAAATGAGTTCAAGGTCTTCGCCAACCTTGGTACGGGCAACGCCTGCAAGCTTGGCAGCACCAGCTTCCTTGTCACACGCAAAGAAAACACCGTCATTAGCACCAAGGCTGAGTTGGTCGATCAACTGCTGGGTGCGTTCTTCACCAAGGTTTTTAGCAATCGGGCCACCCGCGACACCGTCCTTCATGTTGATATAACCGAGGCCCGCGAAACCTTCGCGTTTCGCCCAGTCGTTCATGCCATCGAAGAATTTGCGAGACTTGAGGCCAGCCTCTGGTGCTGGAATCGCACGTACAACCGAACCATTCTCGATCATGTTCGCGAAAATACCGAATCCTGAACCACGGAAGACTTCCGTAACGTCCTGAATTTCAATCGGATTACGAAGGTCTGGCTTGTCATTGCCATACTTGAGCATTGAGTCTTTATACGCGATACGCGGGAACGGTGCTTCAGTGATTTTCTTATCTGAAAACTCCTTGAACACACCCACAAGAACAGGCTCAATTGCATTGAACACATCGTCTTGCGTTACAAAGCTCATCTCAACATCAAGTTGGTAGAATTCACCCGGGCTACGGTCTGCGCGCGCATCCTCATCACGGAAGCATGGCGCGATCTGGAAGTAACGGTCAAAGCCCGACACCATAATCAGTTGCTTAAACTGCTGCGGCGCTTGCGGTAGCGCATAGAACTTGCCCGGGTGCTGACGTGCAGGCACGAGGAAGTCACGGGCGCCCTCAGGGCTTGAAGCTGTCAGGATCGGAGTCTGAAACTCGGTGAAGTTTTGATCGATCATGCGGCGACGAAGGCTGTTGATAACGCCTGAACGCAGTAGGATGTTTTTGTGAAGGCGCTCACGACGCAGATCGAGGAAGCGATACTTCAGACGAATATCCTCTGGGTATTCTGTATCGCCAAACACTGGCATCGGAAGATCACCAGCAGCAGACAACATTTCCATGTCATCAACATAGATTTCAACGTCACCCGTTGGCAGGTCTTTGTTGATGGTTTCTTCCGTGCGGGCTTTTACTCGGCCATCGATACGGATAACGCTTTCCGCCCTTACGGCTTCAGCCTCGCCAAAACACTTGCTGTCGGTATCAAATACAAGCTGAGTGATACCGTAATTGTCACGCAGATCGATGAACAGCAGACCGCCATGGTCCCGTTTGCGGTGAACCCAGCCTGAAAGCCGGACCGTTTCGCCTACATGGCTGTGGCGAAGCTCGTTACAGGTGTGTGAGCGATATGCGTGCATGGTATCCTACGTCTTTTAGTGTCTTGAGCGTACGAATTTACGTACAAATTTGGCCCGGAAAAGCGCATGAATGGGGCCGAATGTCAAGACCACGATAACATGAATGTAGAGAAAGGGTGACGGCTGCGTCTTCCTTGTGTATTAGATGCGGCAAACAACAACGGATATTTGCATGTTGCCGATTACGGACACCAACGACCTTATTACGCTCTGCCAGCGCCTTGAACAGGCGGACTTCATTACCGTCGATACAGAGTTCTTGCGGGACAATACCTATTATCCCAAGCTTTGCCTTATTCAGGTCGCGGATGACGAAGGCGCGCATGCAATCGATCCCCTCGCTGAAGGGCTTGACCTGAAGCCTTTGCTCGACCTTTTTGCCAACGAAAAAGTGCTGAAGGTTTTACACGCCTGCCGTCAGGATATGGAGATTTTTTATCTCCTTATGAATGACCTGCCCAAGCCGGTGTTCGATACTCAGGTTGCCGCCATGGTATGCGGCTTTGGTGATTCGGTTGGCTATGAGACGCTGGTGACCAAAATCACGAAAGCACAGCTTGATAAATCAGCACGATATACCGATTGGTCCAAACGCCCTCTTTCCGATACGCAATTGAATTACGCCCTTGGTGACGTGACCTACCTGCGCACAATCTACCGCCGCCTCAGCACGGAGTTGAAAGCCACGGGTCGTGAAGCTTGGGTGGATGAAGAGATGGCCGTGCTTCGCGATACAAACCTCTACTGGATTGCGCCGGAGGATGCTTGGCAACGCCTCAAAGTCCGCACAAACAAACCCCGTTTCCTCGGGCTTTTGAAAGAGCTCGCAGCTTGGCGTGAACGTCAGGCACAAGAGCGCGACCTCCCTAGAAACCGTGTCGCAAAAGATGAGACACTGTTCGAGATTGCCGCGCACCCGCCTCGCGATGAAGCTGCACTTGACCGTATCCGCGGTATTCCCAAGGGATTTAGTCGCTCACGCGCTGGCAAAAGCCTTCTTGAAGCGCTTGAAGCGGGCATGAACATTCCAGACAAGGAACTGCCTCATATTGAGCGCGCTAAACCACGCCCGGCGACACCGCCCATGGCGGATCTGTTGAAGGTCCTGCTCAAGATCAAAAGCCAGCAAGCAAAGGTGGCGGCGCGCATGGTAGCAAGTTCGCAGGAGATTGAAGCCTGGGCCGCAGAACCCGAAACGACAGATATCAAAGCCATGCACGGCTGGCGGTACGAAATATTCGGCGCAGATGCGGTAAAGCTGATGGAAGGCGATCTGGGCCTGACCGCGCGTGATGGCGATATTGATGTTGTTGAACTCGTCGCCGACGATGAAGACTTCGACGAAGAAGCAGCAGACTAAGCCCTAAGCGGGCTCATATTTCTCGGAAACTCAATCACCGGGCGCCGTCCCATAAGTTGGGAGAGCTGCGTGAGCCGCTTAAGCACCACGTCATTGGTCAGGTCCTTGTATGAACGTGGTACGCCCAGGAACAGTTTCGCCTTGGTGATACGAAGACGGGATACGGTAAGTGCGGTAACCGCACCGCCTGAAAGCCGCTGAGCAAGCCGCAGTGCCGCCCCCATCATCCGTGCTTCCATCAATTCGTTGATCTTGAGGAGTGGCAGTATGTGGGCAACATGTGGCGCATCAATCGCCGCACCATACGCCTGATTGAGCGCCACGGCCAGATAGGCACGGTCCCGGTGGCTCAGGCCAACAAAGTGCCCGTGAAGTACAGTCTCGACCGCCTTCTCTGCCCTAAAATCTGGATGTCCGCGCCATGCAATATCGCCCAAAAGGCAGATGGCATGATGCAACTTGTCACGATGGTCGGGGTCAGAAACCCGTCGCTGGAAAAGTGGCCTTGTCCACTCGTAGATGGTCTCCGAATGTTCCGGGAAACGACAACGTTCAGCCGCCAGAACGTGACAAGTGAAGATAAACGGGTCCATCTCTCGCGCCTCATCCGACAATCGGTCAAAAATGAAGCCCTCCCTAAGCCCGTAAGTTGATACTACAGCCGAACGCGCGCGTATCGCCGCCATCACCTCTGCGAGAATAATCGCTGCCACAGGCAAAACCTCGCGGCGCGCCTCAGGCAAAGAGTTCCCGAAAGGAATATCCTGCGGGCGAAGGCGGCTAAGCCTTCGGCAATAGTCCGTCATTTCACTCCGGCTGGTACGATACCCATGAAGGATAGGAAGCGGGTTAGATTTCTCCCGCATCATCAATTTGGCAATATTCCGCCAAGCACCGCCAACCAGATATAAATTCTGGCCAGAGCAGTTCTCCAACCAATCAAGCTTGGCAAACTCTTCGCGCAGAAAACGTCTTATATCCCGGCGGTTGGTCCCAAATTTACTCATCAGGCGCAAGGGGCCTATCGGTAAGCTCACTGTATGAAAAACCTGTCCATCCTTAAGCTGTGCAAGTTCAAGCGAGCCGCCACCGAGGTCTCCCATCAACCCTGTTGCCGTAGGTTCACCTGAGAGCACACCAGACGCTGACAAGCGCCCTTCCTCGGTGCCTTCGATGATCGTTATATCAATACCGCATTCTTTTTTGACTTGCCTGACGAAAGAAGGCCCGTTTTTCGCGTCACGCACCGCAGCTGTCGCAATCGCATGAATATGCTTGACCTCCATCTGGTCACATAGCGCCTTGAAGCGCTTGAGGGTGGAAATAGCCAGCTTGATAGAAGCCTTTCCCATGCTCCCTGTGCTGCCTAGCTCCGCCCCGAGGCCACACATCATCTTTTCGTTGAAAATAGTGTCTGGTACGCGCCGCTGACCCGAAAACACCACAAGCCGCACAGAGTTTGAGCCAATATCGATAACAGCCAGATATTGGTCAGCGTGCGCAACGGCTTCAAACATACATATTATTCCTTGATATCATACGCGATCACCGGCTCGATTTTCCGGTCGCCCCCTAATGCCTTACCCCGGCCAGAAAGGGAACTGTTTGTCATGAAATAATGGTGCGCAATGAATTCTTTGCCACCCTCTTTCACCGCAATCCGATCGAACGACCCATCCGGGTTCATCGACCAGCTTTGTGCATTGTCCTTGAGGTTTGCTGACATCACCTGCCCCATGATCTGATCATGAACGGTGGGGTTCTCAATCGGCACCAGCGTTTCAACTCGCCGGTCAAAGTTTCGCGGCATCCAGTCTGCCGAAGATATAAACACTTTCGCTTGCCGGGATGGCAAACCATGACCATTGCCAAAACAGCATATCCGGGCGTGCTCTAGGAAACGCCCCACGATAGAGCGGACGCGGATGTTCTCGCTCAAGTTCGGGATACCGGGCCTCAGCGTGCATATACCACGCACCACGAGGTCAATCTGAACACCGTTGCATGATGCTTCATAAAGCTTATCGATAATCTTGGCATCCAGAAGGGAATTAAGTTTAACCCATATTGCTCCCGGTGCCCCTGTGCGTGCGATCTCAATCTCACGGTCGATCAGCCTCATAAGCTGATCCCTGAGCGCGAACGGAGACAGAATGAGCTTCTCCAACCCCACGGGCTCAACATAACCTGTCAGATAGTTGAACATCCGGTTGGCGTCCCGCGCCAACGCCGGATCTGCCGTAAAGAAGGAAAGGTCAGTGTAAACTCTTGCTGTAACGGGGTGGTAGTTCCCGGTTCCGAAGTGGCAGTAACTTCTGAGCTTTCCACTTTCACGCCTCACCACCATCGATACTTTCGCATGTGTTTTCAGGTCGATAAACCCAAACACCACATGTACGCCCGCACGCTCAAGATCGCGTGCCCACTTGATATTCTGTTCTTCGTCAAAGCGAGCCTTCAGCTCAACGACAGCGGTGACAGACTTTCCCGCCTCCGCAGCCTCAATAAGTGCACGGATAATCTGGGATTGGGAACCAGCTCGATATAGGGTTTGTTTGATCGCCACCACATCCGGGTCGTGCGCAGCCTGCCGAAGAAAATGATGTACCACTTCAAACGATTCGTAAGGGTGATGCACCACAAAATCCTTGGCCGCGATAGCGCCAAAGATATCACCACCGGAATCGCGCACACGCTCAGGGTAGCGCGGATTATAGGGTACAAACTTCAGGTCTGGCAGGTCATCAACGATCAACTCGCTTGTATCGTCGATTCCCACAATACCATCTACAAGAACCACTGTTTCCGCGTCGGCATCAAGGCGTGAAATCACGAGATTGCGAAGTTTTTCAGGCATCACCGTTTCAATTTTCAGCCTGATAACACGGCCACGGCGCCGGCGTTTTAGCGCGCTCTCAAACACACGCACAAGGTCCTCGGCCTCTTCCTCAATTTCAATATCGCTATCGCGTACGACCCGGAAAACACCGCTGCCTTCGCACCGGTACCCCGGGAAAAGCTGGTCAAGAAACAAGGTTAACATGCGCTCAAGCGGTATGAAACGAACGTCACCTTGCCCTGGCAAACGGATGAAACGCTGTACGTGGCGCGGCACTGGCAAAAGGGCAACCATGGCCTTGCCGTCCGTGTTGCGTACCATTGAAAGCGCGAGGGTCAAGCCAAGGTTTGGGATAAATGGGAACGGATGCGCTGGATCAACGGCGATAGGCGTCAGAACAGGAAGGACGCTCTCAAGGAAATAGTTTTCAATCCACTCCCGGTCCGTATCCTCCAGACTTCCTTCGTCCAATACAGCGATGCCAGCCTTGCGCATTTCTTTCTTGAGTTGCGCCCAAACCTTCTGCTGTTTTGCCATAAGGGTCTCGGCAACGTCGTTAACTTGCTGTAATTGCTGAAACGGCGTTAATCCGTCGTCCGAGAAGACTTCGAGCTTCAGGTCGCTTTGCCCGCGCAAGCCAGCAACCCGAACCATATAAAACTCATCAAGGTTGTTACCTGAGATGGACAGGAACCGCAGACGTTCCAGCAACGGATGCCGCAGGTTCTCAGCTTCCTCAAGTACCCGCATATTGAACTGGAGCCAGCTAAGTTCCCGGTTCAGATACTTCTCGGCCTTGGGAACGTCTTTAAGCGCAGCCACGATATCCTCGCGGCTGGGTAGCGCCGACTGAGGCACCTCAGCCGAACTTTCAATCGCTTGTTTTTGGTCACCGTCGGCCATCGCGTCACTCCTGCATTCTGTTGAATGCGTTGCCATACACGCACTTTGTTACAATTATTGCCACCTACCGCTCTCAAGGCAAGTTTTGGCAAGTATACGGGTTATTTTCCGTTTCTCGGCCAGCGCAAGCCGATCAAGCTCTTCAACCACTGCTTTTGCTGTCGCGAATGAGCGTTCGATACGCGGCAATATGTAATCTATCACTGAAAGATCAACTTGTAACTGCCTGTCAGAAAACAGTTTTACCATCAAGACCATAAGTAGGTGATCGTCAGGCTCTTCAATCTCCGCCACCGGTAGGGTCGCGAGACGAGACCGGAGATCAGGCAGTTCCACCTGCCAGCGGTTCGGTGCCGTACATCCTGTAATGAGCAGGCTGGTGCCCTGCTCCTTGGTCCAGTTATAAATATGGAACAGACTTTCATCGTTTCTACTCAAGCCATCAGCATCGTCGACCAGAACCGCCTTACCCGCTGGCAGTGAATCTATTTTCATATCCGCCTTGATAGATACCGCACCCACACGGTGTGCCCAGGCCGTTGCAAGATGTGTCTTTCCGCTTGATTTAGGGCCAACCAGCGCAATTGCATGATGCGGCCAATCTGGCCATGCCTCAAGTACGCCGAATGCTGTTTCATTTGAACTTGAGACAATAAAGTCAGAGAGGTCAAAACTTGGCCTGTGCGGTAGATCAAGTGGTATCTGAACGATGTTTTCAGTCATCTAACTCTTTTCTAACTCTGTATCGCCCGGCTCAGTTGGTTCATTTTTCGGCTGCAGATCATAATGATCAAGATACTGATCAATATAGAACCGCACGAGTACGGCGATGGCAGCAGCTGCGGGCACAGCAATCAGCACGCCAACAAACCCCATCACCTCACCACCAGCGAACACCGCAAACAATACCCAGACCGGGTGCAGGCCAACACGTTCCCCAATCAAACGAGGCGTCAGGAATGCACCTTCAATCGTCTGCACGACCAAAAAAACCGCACCTACAAGCGCGATCTGGAGCGGGTCAAACCCCCACTGGCCAAAAGCCATCGCCACAGCTACGCCCGCCGCGAACAACGCCCCGACAAAGGGCACGAAGGACAGCACACCGGCCAGAACACCAAGCACAATCGCGAAATCGAGCCCGGTGAGAGCCCAGCCGACGCCATACAAAACCCCCATTGTGGTGCTGACCAGAAGTTGTCCTCGCACAAAACCAGCCAACACGGTATCAACTTTTGTGGCAAGAGTTCTGACTGTTGTTGCTTTAGAAGGCGGCAACCAGCTATCGATTTTATCGACAATGCGGTCCCAGTCCCGAAGCAGATAGAACGCAACCACGGGGGAGATTAAGGCCAATGAAAGCAGGTTAAATAGCGCGAGGCCGCCTTTCAGCGCGCCTGTCGCGGCATCACGTATCTTACCCAGAATTTCGCCTGAGAAACTTGCCATAAGACCATCGACATCGGTCGACAACTCAGCGCCAAAGCGTTCTGAGAAGGTAACCAACAATTCATTTAGCCAAGGGCGCAGGCCAGCAAGCGTTTTTGGTAGCGTGTGAGAAGCCGCAATGATCTGGGATTGCAGCACCGGCCAGAACGCGAGCAAGATAGCGATAATAATAAGGAAAAATAGTGATATGACCAGCGTGGCAGCCAGACCTCTCGGCACTCTTCGGGCCTCAAGTTTATCTGCAACCGGGTCTAGAAAATAAGCGATCGCAAGCCCGGCTAAAAAAGGTAACAGTATGCCGCGCGTGAGATAGAACAGCAGCGCAGTAACACCAATGCCGCCGAGCCAATACCATCTGTTCATAACGTCCCCCTATTCACCCTCGACGCGTAACCCAAGCAATCGGTCTCTTCCGTACTGACTGAGATCAAGGCCTGCATACCGTAGCGCTAATACCAGTTGATCTTCCCTGCCGGTATAGCTGAAGGCGATACGACTGAACGGTAAGCCGATTTCAATGGCTCTAGCATCTCGAACCAATGACACATCTTTCAGCCGCGCCTGAATATCAGCCAGTATATCTAGCGACGTCGTTGGCACCAAAGCGACAATCTCGCCGCCTACGCCAGTATCAACGAGAAGCTGACTGCGCCACGCGCTATCAATCGTGTCTAAAACCCGTTCATACATCGCCGCTAGGGCGGTTGCTTCATCTGCCGCATCGTCAACCATGCCTTCGCCTTGCATGTTGCCATCCGTTGAACGGTAACGGTAGTTCAAAACAGGGCCATCCCAACTCGTCGTCCATTCACTGGCGATCAGGAGCGCGTCACGCACCCCGTATCGAAGTGCAACTTGTTTTGCTTCATTCGATGATAGTGCCTGAACTTCAGCAAAGGTAATTGCCGCGCGTTCGCTGATCTCACCGCGGGGGAAAACATATTCCCTGATTCGGTTAACCCAGTCTACACGCTCTCGCGCCGCTCGTATGGTTTCGTCCTGCTCCCACAAAAGTTCCGTCAGGCCACGTTTGTGCCCATGCATAACCAGAATGCCTTGCCCGGTACTCAGCACATGCGGGACACTATATTTCGCCAAAAGCTCGCTTACGAGCCCTGGCTCAAACCGCACATTGAGCGTTGCGAGATACCTTCTCGAAGAGGACTGCTCTTCAACCACCTCAATCGCAGTAATAAGTGACTGGATTTCAGGCCGGGTCAGCTCTGGCAACTTCTGCCGGCCATCCTCCTGTGCCAGTTTACGAATAAGCGTTTGATAGGCCTGCAATTCGGCCCTCTCAAGAGCAGTTTCGCGTGCTTGGCTGGCGCGGCTTGCAACCTCGTCCACCTTGATGTCGCGGATGGTAAAGAGGCGATCAGTCCTGTCCTCCTGCGCATACACCGGCGCGAAATCGCCAGTCAGAAGCGCCAAGCCCACTAAAATGCCAAAAGCAAGCTGGAAAACTGTGCTATTTCTAAAATACTTGTGCATAAACTCTTTCATAACCGACGCAGCGACACTATAACGCCCCCTTATAGCAACTGGTTATAACAATTGGGCAACCAATTGCCAGTAGCGGATAGGCTGGCAAGCAATTTTGCCTTATTTACGGCAGGACGGGTCTCTATCGTGGCAGAAAATACTCAATCATACACCTATAAGCAGGCTGGCGTTGATATCGACGCAGGCGAAGCCCTTGTTGAAAACATCAAACCGTTGGCGGCTTCAACGCGCAGGTCTGGCGCAGATGCTGACCTTGGCGGTTTTGGTGGTTTGTTCGACCTGAGAGCCGCTGGTTTTAGCGATCCCATACTTGTTGCCGCAAACGACGGGGTTGGTACCAAACTCAAGGTCGCCATCGACGCTGAGATCCATGACACTGTAGGGATCGACCTTGTTGCCATGTGCGTAAACGATCTGGTGGTACAGGGTGCGGAGCCGCTTCTGTTCCTGGACTATATGGCTACTGGCCATCTCGATGTTGCACAGATGACTGATGTGGTTGCTGGCATTGCGGAAGGCTGTCGCCAAGCAGGTTGCGCGCTTATTGGTGGCGAAACCGCCGAGATGCCCGGCATGTACCAAGATAAAGACTATGACCTCGCAGGTTTCGCCGTCGGTGCCGCCGAACGCGGCACTCTGATCGATGGGTCCACGGTACAGGCGGGTGACGTCCTTCTCGGCCTGGCCTCCAACGGCACACACTCAAATGGGTATTCACTGATCCGCCGCATTGTTGGCGACAAAGGCTTCAAGTATGGAGAGAAGGCGCCATTTGATGATAGCGTGACACTCGGTCAGGCATTGCTGGCGCCAACCAAAATCTATGTGAAGAGCTGCCTTGCTGCCATCAAGGAAGGTCATGTCAAGGCGCTTTCCCATATCACGGGTGGCGGGTTTCTGGAGAATGTACCGCGCGTCATGCCTAAAAACACACTGGCGGAAATTGACAGCACCACCTGGGACCTGCCGGGCGTTTTTGAATGGTTGCAGCAAGAAGGCAATATCGAAACCGCAGAGATGTCCCGCACTTTCAACTGCGGCATCGGTATGGTTGTTGTCGTTGCTGCTGAAAACGCTGCCGCCGCAAAGGCTGTTTTCGAGCAACACGGCGAAACCGTATATGTGATCGGCCAGATCACAGAAGGCACCGGCGCGCCCAAATGCCAGGTAACCGGCAGAGCCGGAACCTGGGGTGCAGATAAAGACTGGTCAGCGATCACAGCGGAAGGTTAGGACTGTGCGAAAACTACGCCTAGGGGTGATGATTTCAGGTAGCGGGACCAACCTGCAAGCGCTCATTGATGCCTGCGAGCAGCATGGCTACCCGGCCAAAATTGAGGTTGTTATCTCCAACCGGCCTGACGCGAAAGGGCTGGAGCGTGCTCGCACCGCCGGGCTTAAAGCTGTAACCATAGACCACAAAGACTATGAAGAGCGCGCCGCCTTTGAAGATGCTGTGCATGAGTGCCTGACGGACCACAAAGTGCAGTTGGTTTGCCTTGCAGGCTTTATGCGCCTTTTGGGCGCTGACTTTGTTGGGCGCTGGAAAGATCGGATGATCAACATTCACCCCTCTCTCCTGCCGTCATATAAGGGTTTGCACACCCACGCCCGTGCGCTTGAAGACGGTGTCAAGTTCGCAGGCTGTACTATTCACTACGTGCGCCCCGAGATGGATAACGGCCCTATCATCATGCAGGCCGTCATTCCCATCGCGCCTGACGAGACCGAAGACAGCCTGATTGCCAAGACACTGACGTACGAGCACCGTATGTACCCCGCCGCGGTTCGCCTGATTGCCGAAGGGAAAGCGCGGGTATCTGGCCACAAGGTGGTGATCAAGGAAGATGTGCCCTTACCTGAGGTTGGGCTTATCTGTCCCCTGCCCTAATATTTCACGCCAAGCAAAAAGGCCGGAGCATATAGCCCCGGCCTTTCTTCATTCATCCGCATTGAGAGTGGCGGATTAGCCAACAATCTCGTTGCCGGAGAAGAACTGAGCGATTTCAATCGCAGCATTTTCTTCACTGTCTGAACCGTGAACGGAGTTTTCACCGATTGAGAGCGCGAACTCTTTACGAACGGTGCCTTCGGCAGCTTCAGCCGGGTTGGTTGCGCCCATAACTTCGCGGTGCTTCAGAACAGCGTTTTCACCTTCAAGAACCTGAACAACAACAGGTGCAGAGGTCATGAACTCAACCAGCTCACCAAAAAACGGACGCTCAGCGTGAACAGCGTAGAAAGTCTTCGCTTGAGCTTCTGTCATTTGGATACGTTTTTGAGCAACAATGCGCAGACCATTTTTCTCAAAGATCGCGTTGATAGCGCCTGTGAGGTTACGGTTGGTTGCATCTGGTTTAATGATCGAAAAAGTGCGTTGCACAGCCATGTGACTATCCCTTGTACAAATGGGGTTAAACAGATTCGCGCGCCTTATAGCTTCTAATTTGCGGAAAGCCAAGTGTTGCGTGCGTTTGCACATTTTGTGTCATTGCCAGCCCATGCCGCATGTGATACCTCGCGCTCCATGCTGCATATCAACGACATAACATTCAGAATTGGGGACCGCCTGCTTTTTGATGCGGCGACGGTCCATATTCCGGCAGGCCACAAAGTTGGTTTTGTTGGGCGCAATGGTGCCGGTAAATCCACCCTTCTGAAGATGATTCTGGGGGAACTCGCAGCAGAATCCGGGGATATATCCATCAGGCCGCGTGCGCGAGTTGGTCACGTAGGCCAGGAAGCGCCAGATGGCCCGCAAAGCTTGCTTGAGACCGTCCTGCGCTCCAACAAGGAAATGACAGCCCTTGAAGCCGAGGCTGAAACGGCGACCGACCCACTTCGCGTTGCAGAAATTCACACACGCCTGGCCGATATTGGCGCCCACACCGCAGAAGCGCGTGCAGCCATTATTCTAGCGGGTCTTGGTTTTGATGAAGCTGCGCAGGCGCGGCCATGTGCCAGCTATTCCGGCGGTTGGCGCATGCGCGTTGCACTTGCTTGTGTGCTGTTTAATGAACCCGACCTGCTACTGTTGGACGAGCCAACAAACTATCTCGACCTTGAAGGAGTGATGTGGCTCGAGAATTTCTTGCGTTCATACCCTTACACCGTGCTGATCGTCAGCCACGACAGGGATCTTCTAAATAAGGCTGTTACCCATATCGTGCACCTTGAGCAGGCAAAGCTTAATCTCTACACCGGTGGGTATGATCGATTTGAGCAACTTCGGCACGAGTTGATGGAACGCCAGATGGCGCTCAAAACAAAACAGGAAGCCGAGCGCAGGCACATCCAGTCATTTGTTGACCGTTTCAAGGCCAAAGCAAGCAAGGCCAAGCAGGCCCAGAGCCGTCTCAAGGCCTTGGAGCGCATGAAGCCAATCGCAACAATGGTTGAGGCCCATACGGTGCCGTTCCGCTTCCCGAAGCCAGACCCACTGTCCTCCCCGCTTATTGCACTTGAAGAAGCAAGTGTTGGTTATGAAGAGGGAAACCCCATCCTCAAGAAGCTCGACCTTCGGGTGGATATGGACGACCGCATCGCCCTTCTTGGCGCCAACGGTAACGGCAAGTCTACCTTTGCAAAACTGGTGGCTGATAAGCTGAAGCCCATGGAAGGCAAGATGCGCAAGTCGCGCGTTTTAAAGGTAGGCTATTTCGCGCAACACCAACTGGACGAGTTGGTTGCCAAAGCATCGCCATTTGATCATCTCCAGAAGATGATGCCCGACGCAATCGAAGCAAAAGTTCGGGCGCGCCTGGGCTCCTTTGGCTTTGGCGCGGATAAAGCTGACAGGCCCGTTGAGTCCCTGTCGGGTGGCGAGAAGGCGCGCTTGATGTTTGCGCTTGCAACCTTTGAAGCGCCGCAACTCATCATTCTTGACGAACCCACCAACCATCTGGACGTCGATAGCCGCGAAGCACTCATTCATGCCATCAACGAATATGATGGCGCAGTACTATTGATCAGCCACGACAGGCATTTGGTCGAGGCTTGTGTTGACAGGCTTTGGATCGTTGAGAAAGGCGATGTGAAACGTTTTGATGGCGACCTGGAAGACTATAAACAGCATCTTCTCAAGGAACGATCTGGCGAACGTGCGGAACGCCGCGGACCAAAACAGGAAAATCAGAAAAAAGCGGCACGGCAGAATGCCGCTGAACTGAGACGCCAGCTCGCACCCTACCGCCGGGCAGCTGAACGCGCCGAAGCAGCACTTGAAAAACTGATGGCTGAAAAAGACCGTGTTGATAAACGCTTGACTGACCCGAAACTATATGAACCCGGCCAGGAAGATAAAGTTGCCAAGCTTTCCAAAATGGGCGCTGAACTGGCAGCCCAGATTGCAGAAGCTGAAGATGCCTGGATGGTCGCCGAAGAGGCCTACACAAACGCTCAAGACGCCGTGAACGATGCGTCATAGGGCTTGACGCAACGCCCCACATACCGGCCTATAGGCGTAACTTAGGGGTTAGATGCTAACGAGGGCCGCCATGATTTCCGTTATTGACCGGCTGCGACCGAACCGCAGTTTTACAGACTTTTTCGTAACGCTCTCGCTGGCAGTGCTTTTGATATGGTTTGGCCTGATGAATATCTCGGGTGCATCAAGCGGCATCGTTGAGCGCTGGATCAAAGGTCATTTGTTTCTGAGCGGCCTCTTGCCCTACAAAACGTATATTATGTGGGGCATCGGGGGGCTACAGGCGCTCTCCGGGCTATTGATTGCCCTGCATTCCGTTCCTGACCATATAAAACGCCTCGCTTATATGTTCGCGGCCCTATACAGCGTTGGCGCACTCAGCCTCATGCTCACAAATCCCGTCTGGATTGATAGCTTGGGTGGCTTTCCGGCTATTGGCGCTGGTCAAGGCATCATCAAATACCTCACCCTGCTTGGCCTTGTGATGTGGCGTTTGGGAAACCGGCATGGCGAGACCATTATGCTTTTGGGGCTGATTGTAGTGCTCGGCTGGATTGGTGGCATGAAGTTCACTGGGCCTGAAGCCGACGGCGTAGAACCGCTTCTCAAAACCAGCCCCGTGTTTAACTGGTGGCTAACCGCCTACTTTGCCAAACAGGATGCTTCCAACGTCATTGGGGTCATTGAGCTGATCACGGTTGTTCTGCTCACAGCATATTGGTGGAACCGCCGCTTGTTTACGCTCGGGCTATTCCTCTGCGCGGTTACCTTCATCACCACACTGAGCTTCATGGTAAGTTTTGCCCCAACCTGGCACGGCGGCATGGGTGGGTTTCCCTACCTCAGTTCATCGGGGCACTTTCTCTTGAAGGATCTAGCCCTCCTTGCGGCAACGTTTGTGTTAGCGTCGCGCGCCTGACGCCCCAACGGCCTTTAATGTCTGCCTGTACTGACGGCTGTGTGGCGACTGTATAATGGTTCGCACCGTCAACGGGCACAAAGGCATCATCAGCCCCAAGATAGTCTTTCAATCCCTCACCGGAGGCGAATGGAACAACCTCGTCGGCTGTGCCGTGATATATCACTACATGCCCGGGCGCATGGGCGAGCTTCTCGTCACTCCGGAGTGGATAATTGGTCAAGAATTCAGGCAGAAACGGGTAGCGCCGTGTCGCCATATCAACGATTGATTTCATCGGCGCGAACAAGATTACATTGCCGACTGCCTTCACGGCCGCCACATGGCTCGCGAACGTCGTCCCAAAGGAATAGCCCACTACGCGGACGTTCTGCGCCCCATAGTGTTCCCTGCCCCAGTCAAACCAGCGTTCCGCATCGCTAAGGAGGCTCTGCTCTGAAAGCTCCCCCCGGCTTTTGCCAAAGCCCCTGTAATCCATCGATAGAACATCATAGCCCATACCAAGGAACAGGCTTGCCAGCCGCTCTGAGCTGCCAACATTTCCCGCATTGCCTTTGTAATAGATAACAAGCTCAGGGGATTTCGTTGCGTCATTTGCCTTGAACAACACCCCGTGCAGATGGCTACTTTGTCCACTTAGCCACACTTCTTCCGTGCTTGAATTGAAATGATATTGATAACTTTCGGGGACCGGCGCGAAATGGAACATCAGATGTTCCTGAAAATAATAAGCCGTCGCCGCGATCAGCAGATACCCGCCAACGACAATACTCAAACTCCACTTCACAAACCTATACATATGGGACGCCTCGCCTCAATCCTGGGCTGTTGCACACGTCCTCCCCTATATGTTCAGCTTAGGTGCGAATCGTAAAAAAACTGTAACGTCGCACTGAAAACGAACATCTGGTCATGTTATTTTGTGATTATGGCAAAGCCTTGTCAGCTTGATGGCGGGAATAGATACCCGGAACGGAAATTTCCATCATAATTTCCGGCTTATTCAAGTCGGTGAAACCGACCTGTCTATAGAGCGGGTGCATATCGCTGGTCGCGAGCATTATCCTGCGTAGGCCCTGCAAATCCTCATGGGCCATGATCACATCCATCATCCAGCGCCCAATGCCTTTCCCTCGGCAGCTCTCATCGAGATAAACATCCGCAAGATAAGCGAAGGTGGCACGGTCAGTGGATCATGCGTGCACAACCAACCTGCGCTCCACCCTGGTCAAACACCCCAAAGGACAGAGCATGATCGAAACTGCTCTTCACGATATCGAGCGGGATACCGCGCGCCCAATAGCTGTTGAAGAGCCAGGCATGGATACGGGGCATATCAAACTGAGAAATATCGGTAGAGATAAAATATGGCAGCGAGCCGTGCTCAGCGATCCATTCACTCACGCTTTTTGCTCCCAACCGCCCATTTCCCGCTGTTGCCAGTAGGACATCTCCCCACCCAGTTCCTTGAACCCCTTCCAGGCTTCACGAGCTGCCGCGACAATATCCTCATTTCGACCATCAAACATATAGAGGCAGCGATCATAGTCGGCCACATTGGGACTGGCTACCGCATCCACGAGCACAAGCACGGAGGCTCCATTCAGCTTTTCATCACCTGTAGACAGATAAATCATCTGCTCCTCCGGGTGTTCACAGCCTTCCATGTCATGAGGCAGAAAGCTTGCGGGATCGTAATCCCACAAGACTTTATTGAGTGTTTCCATCATGCCGCGGTCCGGCACCTTGATGTGGGCGCATAGGCCAGCGTCAACCACGCGCTCCATCAGCTTGGGAAGAGCTTCCTCAAGCGTTTGTCGCTGCAAGTGATAGAAGCGAATATCGGCCACAGGCATCAGCCCTCGTAGTTATCCGCCACGAAGCGGTCGAGCAGGCGCACACCATAGCCTGTACCGCCTTTTTCAGAAAGCGGCAGGTCCTTCTCTGACCAAACAGTGCCCGCAATATCAATGTGACACCACGGAACATCATTGGTAAACCGGCGGAGGAACTGAGCAGCCGTGATCGAACCAGCCGCGCGGCCACCGATATTTTTCATATCTGCGATCGGGCAATCAATCAGCTTATCATAGTTTTTGTGAAGCGGCAGACGCCACACCTTGTCACCGGTCGTACCCCCCGCTGCTTCCAGCTGTTTTGCCAATGTATCATCATCCGTAAAGATGCCTGCATGCTCATGGCCAAGCGTAATGATGATCGCACCGGTTAGTGTTGCGAGGTCAACCATAAACTTCGGCTTGAAGCGGTCCTGACAGTACCATAGCGCGTCAGCCAACACGAGCCGGCCTTCTGCGTCAGTATTCAGTATCTCAATGGTTTGGCCAGACATGGAGGTAACCACATCCCCCGGGCGCTGTGCATTGCCGGAAGGCATGTTTTCCACAAGCCCTACGATGGCCACAACGTTAACCTTCGCCTTCCTGCCTGCTAGAGCCTTCATCAGGCCAACAACCGTGCCTGCACCGCCCATGTCCCATTTCATCTGCTCCATGCCTTCGCCAGGTTTGAGCGAAATACCACCGGTATCGAATGTCACCCCCTTACCCACGAAGCTGATTGGTGCTTCGCCTTCTGCGCCGCCGTTCCACACCATGATGGCAAGCTGGCTTTCACGCTCGGACCCTTGGCCAACACCAAGAAGTGCGCCCATGCCCAGTTTGGTCATTTCTGCTTCGCCCAGCACTTCAACTTCAACGCCTAAGTCTGTCAGCTCTCTGATGCGCTCAGCAAAACTTGCAGGGTACAGTATGTTCGCTGGTTCAGACACAAGGTCACGAGTGAAAAACACACCGTCGATAACTGCTTTACGTGAGGCGAAAGCGCTAGCAGCATCTGAGGCTGCTCCCGCAATTTTAACTACCTTCAGAGTTGGTTTTTTGCTCTCGGGCTCTTTTGTCCGGTATTTATCAAAGCGGTACGACCGCAATAACGCGCCTTCCGCGAGCGCCAAGGCATCTGCGCCGCTAGCATCTGCCACAATAGTTGCTTCTGCGCTGCCAGAACCTAGAAGGCTTGCACAAACAGCCGCGCCAGTCTCGAGCCACTCTTGCTGAGTGAGTTTGCCAGCTTCTCCTACACCAACAAACAAAACACGGTCAGCATCAAGGCCAGACGGCGCTACCACATCGAGTGTTTGCCCCGCACCACCACTGAACCGTGAGGTTGCGATCGCCTTAGAGAGCGCCCCGCTCGTTTTGCTATCGGCTTCAGCCGCCAAACCAGCAAGTGGTTTATCTTTTTCCACCAGAAATGCGATAGCCCCGGATGTGGGCAGTTCAAGTGCAGCAAAAGAGATTTGCATGGGATTCCCTCTATATCTGATTTTGGTTATTTCAGGCGCGCCAAGAAAGCGTCAGACCGATCTCCACAAACTAATGCCTTTTCTGGCGAGGAGACGCAAGTGGTGCCCGTGAAATCGCCACATTTTTAATAAAGAAAGCTCTCAAGCGTGCGCTTGGGCCATGAACATCGTTGCACCGCGTGGACGCAGCCGCTATCAAGGCACAAATTGTAGGGTGGAACCGCGTCAGTGCACAAAACATCAGTCTCGTCCCGTCGATCGCTTATTCTCGCAGGATTGCTGGCCTCAACCGGCTTGTGGGCGACACCTGCACTCGCACAGCGCACAACTGCCACAGAGACAGAAAGTGTTGAGCTTTCCGCAGACAACCTCATCTACAATGCAGAGACCGGCGAAGTACGTGCTATTGGCCGGGTATATCTGGAACGTGATGGGTTTATCCTAGAGGCCGGTGAGGTGGTGTACAACGAACGTACAGGGCGCGCGGAAGCCTACGGTGCGGTTGAACTCACCACCCCTACGGGCGAACGCATCTTTGCCCCCAAAGTCGTTCTCGAAGACGCTCTTAAAAACGCATTTGTTGAAGATGTTCGCCTTCTCATGAAAGACGGCGCGCAAGTTGCGGCGGCGGAAGCCAGCCGCGATAGCGACGCTGGCACCATGACGCTCAACAAAGCGGTATATAGCCCTTGTAAGGTGTGTGCTGACGATAGCGGAAAAGCGCCACTATGGCAGATTAAGGCCGTGAAGGTGACGCACGACCGTGAAAAACGGCGCCTGTACTATGATGACGCAACTCTTGAGGTCTTTGGTGTTCCAGTCCTCTGGACACCCTATTTCTCCCATCCCGACCCCACAGTAGACCGGGCGAGCGGACTGTTGCCGCTTGATATTCAAACCAGCAAAAACCTAGGCTTCGTGGTTGGTATTCCTTACTACCACGTTTTCAACGATAGCATTGACGCAACAATCAGGCCCATCTTCACAACAAAGGAAGGTTTGGTTTTGGCGGGCGAGTATCGCCAGCATCTAGGCTTTGGGCAGTATCAGGCTGACGGCAGCATCACCTATACCGATGGGCGCGATGATAATGGTGTACTCACCGGTAGCAAAGAGTTCCGTGGTCATCTCAGCTCCGACGGGCAATTTAACCACTCCAAGCGCTGGCGGTCCACCTACCAGCTAAATTGGGCGTCTGATGATACCTATCTTCGGCGGTATGATCTCTCGGATGCCGATACGCTTGTGAGCGAGTATAAGCTTGAGGGTTTTTACGACCGCTCGTACCTATCAGTGCGTACTGTGGGCTTCCAGGGCTTGCGGGTGGAGGACGAAGCGGGCTTAACGGGCCATGCGCTACCGCTCCTTGACGCAGAGTATATTCCTTCTTTCTCACCGCTTGGGGGAACCATCAGCCTCAAGGGCAACGCGCTTGCCCTTCATAGAAGTGAAGGTCTTGATACTCAGCGGGTGTCATTGTCAGCAAGCTGGCAGCGGCGCTGGATCACCCCTAAAGGTTTTGTGGTGGATCTTGAGGGATACGCACGATCAGAGGCTTATAAGCTCAGCGATATTGACCGGCCGGACGACCCATCATTCGCTGGCACCTTCGGCGGCAATAGTGGCAGTGAATGGCGCAACCTTGTGCGTGCAACCGCTACCGTTACCTGGCCGCTGGTCAAATTTACGGACAGCGGCAGCCACACAATTGAACCCATTGTTGAGGTGACTGTATCTCCGCGACGAGGCACACCAGACAATATCGTGAACGAAGACAGCCGGGCCTTTGAGCTCAACGACTTAAACCTGTTTTCCGCAGACCGGGCATCTGGCTACGACCTCTGGGAAGAAGGTAGCCGTGTAACCTATGGGATGCAGTGGCGCTATGATGGCAATGACTGGGGCGCGGATGTCATGCTTGGTCAGTCCTGGCGCATCAGTGGTACCGCACAGGTTTTTGCCGACGGCGCGGGCCTGGAGGGTGATCTCTCAAACATCGTTGGGCGAACGCGCGTTCGTTACAAAGACTGGTTAAACTTTGAGCATCGTTACCGGGTTGACGAACAGAGCTTTGCCGTAAGGCGAAACGAGATATCCCTGAGCCTGAACGGCACCAAAGTTGGCATGTACGCGGGCTATCTCAAGCTTGACCGAGACATGACAATTATCACGCGCGAGGACCGCGAAGAGCTTCGCACTGGCGCTTATTATAACATCAATGAGAACTGGCGTATTGATGGTGGTCTTATACATCGGCTGACAGGTGCACGGGTCGCAACACTTGATACCGGAACCGGAACCACCCAGTATATGCAGGAAGACAGTGGCGGCGTGAAGTATGACATCGGCCTCTCCTACACCAATGAATGCATTGAGCTCGGCCTGCGTTGGCGTGAGACCTTCACACAGGACCGCGACGTCGAACCCGGCACTTCAATTATGTTCCGGCTTAAATTGAAGAATTTGGGCTAGTGCATTGCCTCGAAAGCGTCTAAAAGGCTAACCATACTGAGTGGCTAAAACCCGCTGTAAATTATTTGAAATGTAAAGTTTGGGCATGGCGAGAGTGATCGAAAAGACAAAACAAATTGTGAAACACAGCCTCATGGGAATAAGCTTTGCTGCCCTCTTGGCTGGCGCAGCACAAAGTCAGCAGGCTATTAACAGCATTGAAGTTCTTGTTAATGATGAGCCGCTCTCAAGCTTTGATATCAACCAGCGTCTACGTCTTGTGATCGCCGTTGCAGGTGGCGTGGAAAGTGAACAAGAGTTCCTGAAAGTTCGGGAACAAGTGATCCGCTCGATGGTCGACGAAAAACTGCAACTTCAAGAGGCCGCAACGGTTGACCTGACCATTGAAGAAGCACAGCTCGAGGAATTCTTTGCGCGGCGTGCACAGGGCCTTGGCCAAACACCTGAGCAATTTGCGACAGCCCTCGCCAGCATTGGATCCAGCAAGCAAACCATGATGGACCAGATGGAAGCAGAGATCGCGTGGTCTCAACTGGTTCAGGGGCGTTTGGGTTCGTTCGTGAGCGTTTCAGACGAAGAAGTTGAAGCCTATATTCAGCGCATCTATGACAACAAAGGCAAGTTTGAGTATCGCCTTGCGGAGATCGTTCTTCTGGTGGATAGCCCGGAACAGGAAGCAAGTGTAAAAGCGAACGCTGATGACCTCGTTACCCGTATTCGCAGCGGCGCTTCTTTCCCTGACCTCGCGCAACAACTTTCAGCTTCTTCAACCGCCGCGGTTGGTGGCGACCTCGGCTGGATTACCGCAGAAGATCTGGACCCCGACTACGCAAAAGCGATTGAAGGCGTTGCTGTTGGTGATGTCGCTGACCCGCTTCGTACCGCTGGCGGCTACGTAATTCTAGCCCAGCGTGATCGCCGCCGCATCTTGACGGCTGATCCACTGGATACACAGATTTCGTTGCGTCAGGTTCATTTGACGCCAGAAAAAATGGCAGATGCAGAGGCTGTGGCAAATTTCCGGTCGGTAGCAGAAACATTGTCATCACAGGAAACCTCCTGTGCACAGGTTGCGCAGTATGTGGAAGATTCCGGTGCTGACGGTCGTGCCGAGATTGGCGTGTTGCGCTATCGCGACCTGCAGCCTCAAATTCGCACCGCTGTCGAAGGCGCTGAAATCGGGAAGGCAAGCGAACTATTGACCATGGAGGACGGACTGCGCGTCCTGTTTGTGTGCGCACGCGAAGAAGCAACCGTGCAGGAACCCGATTTTGACGCTGTCTATAACCAGATGGAACAGCAGCGTCTTTCAATGATGGGCCGCCGTTATCTGCGCGACCTGCGTCGTGATGCTATCGTCGATTACCGCTAGAAATTGACCGGAGGCCCATGACCGGGGCACTGTTAAACCCACAACGCTCTGCTCCGCTTGGTATTACCATGGGGGAACCTTCGGGTGTTGGACCAGAGCTGATTGTCCGCCTTTGGCGTGACAGGGAAAAGCTTGGCCTCCCCCCGTTTATCTATATCGGTGCGGCGGAAGCCATTCACGCCATTGACGCTGATATTCCCGTCTCCCACGTCTCCGACAACTTTGAAAATTTGGCACCAGATACCCTTCCCGTACTTGAAATCCCCCTTGTTGCAAGGCTCGAACTGGGTACACCGCAACAAGACAATGGTGCTGCTGTCATCGCCAGTCTTGATAAGGCATGCGAACTTGCCCTAAGTGGCTCTATCAGCGGTATTGTGACCGCCCCCATCCATAAAGCGGCGCTTTATAAAGCAGGGTTCACCGCGCCAGGGCATACAGAGTATCTCGCCCGCAGATGCGGACTGGCGGATGAAAGTTCTGTCATGATGCTGGCGACAGATGAACTGCGTGTTATTCCAGTAACAATCCACGTCCCACTCAAGGACGTAGCGCGAACCTTGACGGCAGATAAGATTATTCACGCGGGCATCGTTGCGGCTCATGACCTCAGGGCCAGATTTGGCATCGCACAACCGAGAATAGCTATCGCTGGCCTTAACCCGCATGCCGGAGAATCGGGAACCATTGGCCTTGAGGAAGCAACGCACATCATGCCAGCCGTATGGGCGCTTCGCGACGAAGGCATTAATGTGAGTGATCCGCTGCCCGCCGATACCCTGTTCCATGCGGAAGCACGGGCGGAGTATGATGTTGTCCTCTGCATGTATCATGATCAGGCATTGATCCCGATCAAAACGCTGGATTTCTGGGGCGGTGTTAATACAACGCTTGGCCTGCCTTTCATCCGTACATCACCCGATCATGGCACGGCCTTGAGCCTTGCGGGGCACCACACAGCCCGCACCGATAGTATGCTGGCCGCAATCCGTATGGCAGACCAGATGGCTCGTAACGCCGCGAGCCGGAAGGAAAACGAATAATGGCCGCACCTCTACCGCCCCTTCGTGAGGTCATTCGGGAATTTGACCTACGCGCTAAAAAGTCGTTCGGTCAAAACTTCCTGTTGGACCTGAACCTGACGAGGAAAATAGCACGTGTAGCGGGAGATCTCAGCGATAGTGTGGTCTATGAGGTTGGCCCCGGTCCGGGAGGGCTCACTCGAGGCCTTCTGGAAGAAGGTGCAAAACGCGTTGTCGCGGTCGAGATGGACAGCCGCTGCCTGCCCGCCCTTGAGCAAGTATCCCAAGCGTTTGATGGTCGGCTTACCGTACATCAGGGGGATGCTCTTGATGTGGAGGAGTCCCAACTCCTTAATCCGCAGCCGGGTGAAACACTCCGCATCGCTTCCAACCTTCCTTATAATGTTGGCACAATGCTGCTCATCAAATGGCTTACGCTTGAGGATTGGAAACCATGGTTCGCGTCTCTCACGCTTATGTTCCAACGGGAAGTTGCTGAGCGTATTGTCGCGAAACCGGGCACCAAGGCATACGGCAGGCTATCTGTGTTGGCACAATGGCGCGGGAATGTGCGAATTGCCGTGAATGTCCCTGCTGCCGCCTTCACACCACCACCAAAGGTCGCGAGTGCTGTTATTCATTTTGAGCCTTCTGAACCGATGGACGAGACAGTACAACTGAAGGACCTGGAACTCGTAGTCGAACGAGCGTTCGGTCAACGCCGCAAAATGATGCGTGCGAGCCTCAAAAGCTTACCGGTCAATGCTCTTGAGCTTCTAAACAACGCACACATTCCGGAGACCAGCCGCGCAGAAGATGTAAGTGTGGAAGATTTTGTCCGCCTCGCCCGCATCTACCGCGAGATGCTAAACGCCTGACATAGCGTTACTTTTCAGGCATTTGTCGTTCGGCCTGGAGGTTGCGGACAAATTCTGAAAGACCCGGGCGGCGTTCGCGATGCAAGCGTTCGGCCCGGATGATATTTTTGAGAGATTCGAACGTGGCATCCAAATCGTCGTTGATCAGCACATAATCATACTCTGCCCAGTGACTGATTTCAGCCTCGGCTTTTGCCATGCGCTTTCTAATTGTTTCTTCAGTATCTTGGCCACGCTTCTTCAGGCGTTCTTCGAGCGCACGAACAGAAGGTGGAAGAATAAATATGCGCACAAGGTCAATCGCACGCGTGCTTGAATCGAGCTGCTGAGCACCTTGCCAGTCGATATCAAAAATAACATCCTGCCCACGCCCCAACGCATCCATCACAGGGCCTCTCGGCGTACCGTAGCGATTCTCAAACACCACAGCATGTTCCAGAAGTTCATCCCCCTCTATCATTTCTTTGAAACGCTCGTGGCTTACAAAAAAATAATCTTTCCCGTGTTCTTCGCCTGGCCGTGGCTCCCGCGTTGTGGCAGAGACAGACATCACAATCTCTGTATCCTCTGCCAGCAGACGCCGCGTAAGCGTCGTTTTACCCGCACCAGAAGGCGAGGAGATCACGAGCATGAGCCCACGGCGGGAATAAACGGATTTAGCGGTCATATATCTAGCCTGCCTGCAGATTATTCAATGTTCTGAATTTGTTCACGGAATTGATCGATCAGTGCCTTAAGGTCTAGACCGATGTTCGTCAATGACGAATCGCCCGATTTAGAGCATAAAGTATTCGCTTCCCGGTTAAACTCCTGACACAGGAAATCCAACCGGCGCCCCACTGGTTTGTCACTTTTCAGGAGTTTTTTGGCTTCCACAACATGGCTATCAAGCCTGTCCAGTTCCTCCTGAATGTCCGCTTTTACTGCCATCATGGCAACTTCTTGCGCCAAACGATCTTCCGAAACAGGCTTATCGGTGTTTTGAAGCTTTGCAAGCTGCGTGAGAAAGCGCGCTTGCATCGCTTCAACCCTGTCACCAGCGGTAGCTCGAGCCCTCTCTGAAAGCGATTGAATTTCGGCCAGTTGTGCGCCCAGCACCTCGCCCATTCTTCCGCCCTCATCTTCGCGCGTGGCTTTAAGCGCCTTTAGAAGCTCTAGCAAGTCTTTCGCCAGAACCTGTTCCAGCGCCTCACGTTCATCATCGCTGGTTTCCCTGACGCTGAGGTCAGCCACGCCTTTGATAGCCAGAAGGCCATCAATGCTCGCCTGCGCAACGCCGCCATGCCCGCCATATTGCGCCGCCACATCTATAAGTGCCTTCAGGCGTTCTTCATTGATTTCAAACACGGCTTCATCACCGTCCCGCGTTACGGTCAGGTTGATAAATACTGAGCCGCGCGCCAGTGCGCCGCCAACCATGCGTTTAATCTGCAAATCAAAGCCGTCCAAAAAGGTCGGTAATTTACACCGCACCTCTAGGCCCTTGTTGTTGACGCTTTTGATCTCCCAGTTCCAGCGAAAGCCAGAGCCTTCCCCTGCCCTGCGCGCGAAACCGGTCATGCTGCTAAGCGGCATACTATTCCTTCCTCAATAAACTACCCGCGCACTATAGAGAGCCAGATTGGGAAACGGCACCCCAAAACGTACCACATGATAGCTATCGTCTCGACTTGGCTTCGATCTGACGCCAACGCGCCACATTACGGTTATGTTCCTGAAGTGTATTTGCGAACGCATGGCCGCCGCTACCATCCGCCACAAAATACAGATAAGATACATCTGCTGGCTTAAGCACGGCCGCGATTGATGCTTTGCCGGGGTTTGCAATCGGCGTGGGCGGTAGCCCTCCAACCCGATAGGTATTATAAGGTGTTACCTCGCTCAGATCCGAACGCAAAATAGGACGGTCGAGCATCTCGCCGTTCGTAATGCCGTAAATCACCGTTGGGTCTGATTGTAGGCGCATGCCACGCTTCAGCCTGTTTACGAACACCGCAGCCACCAAGGGTCGCTCGGACGCAACAGCGGTTTCTTTCTCCACGATTGAAGCAAGGATAATGGCCTCATCAGGGCTTTGAATTGGCAAGGCGTTGTCGCGGTCTGGCCAAAGCCTGTCGACCTCAGCCCATAGGGCTGCTTGCATTCGGCCAATGAGGTTTTTAGCGCTGTCGCCACGTTCATAAAAATAGGTATCCGGCAGCAAACTGCCTTCGGGCGGACGGGTGTAACCTGTCATATCGAGGCCAAAGCTGGCTTTAAGTATCGCCTCAACTTCCGCCACACTGCGCCCCTCAGGCACCACCAAGCGCCGCATGTAGCGATCGCCGTTTCCAATCTTGGAAAAGACCTCCGTGAGCTTGATTCCGGCAGCCAGTTCATACTCGCCCGCCTGCAAACGTCGCTCCATGCCAAGAAGGCGCGCCGCAAGCCTGAAATGCCAGTTTGCAGCAACAAGACCTTGCTGCTTCGCCACATAACTTGCCCGCAACAGCCCGTTGCCCGGGGCGATATAATAATACTGGGTTTCGGTTGTCTGAGCGGGTCGGTCTAAAATGGCGCGTGCCACACCCCATGCCACACTTGCCGCCATCGCGAACATGAGCACAACAAACAAGCAGACAATAAAAAACCGGCTCTGGATCATGATGTTAGCCTATCAGGCTAGTTTCAGGTTCCAAAGCCGGTCTTGATATCTTCAGGCGATATTATTAGTCGCCGTTGTATTCCCGCATCACGAGAGACGCATTGGTACCGCCAAACCCGAATGAGTTGGACAGCGCTACCTTAACGTCACGCTCCTGCGCAACCAGAGGCACGAGGTCGATGCCCTCACACCCATCTGCACGGTCATGCAGATTCAGGGTTGGCGGTACGATATTGTCCTGGATCGCTTTAATACAGAAAATCGCTTCAACCGCCCCGGCAGCACCAAGCAGGTGGCCGATTGATGACTTCGTCGACGACATGGCAACCTTCGCCGCATGATCACCAAGCAGACGCTTTACCGCACCAAACTCAATTGGGTCACCGACCGGCGTAGAAGTGCCGTGCGCATTGATATAGTCAATCTCATCAATGTTGATGCCTGCCCGCTTCACCGCTGCCTGCATGGAGCGGTAGCCACCGTTTCCGTCTGGCACGGGTGCTGTCACGTGATATCCGTCACCTGACATGCCGTAGCCGGTCACCTCAGCATAGATTTTAGCGCCACGCTTCTTGGCGTGCTCAAGTTCTTCAAGCACAACAACACCGGCACCTTCGCCCATGACAAAACCGTCATGGCCTTTGTCCCACGGGCGCGAAGCCTGCTCTGGCGTGTCGTTGTACTTGGTTGAAAGCGCTTTTGCCTGACTAAAGCCTGCCATACCGATGCCGCAGATCGACGCTTCCGCGCCACCTGCAATCATGACATCTGCGTCATCAAGCATAATCAAACGTGCCGCGTCGCCGATGGCGTGCGCCCCCGTCGAGCAAGCTGTTACCGGTGCGTGGTTTGGCCCTTTAAAGCCGTATTTGATAGACACGTTTCCGGATACAAGGTTGATGATCGAGCCAGCAATAAAGTGCGGGCTAATCCGACGATGACCACGTTCGTGCAAGAGAACCGCCGAATCCGCAATCCACCTCAAACCACCGATACCAGCACCAATCATAACACCGGTGCGCAGGCATTCTTCCTCACCAGGATCTTCCCACCCCGCATCGCGAGCAGCCTGCATCGCAGCAGCCATACCAAAAATAATAAAATTATCTACGCGGCGCTGGTCTTTCGGCTCCATCCAGTCATCGGCATTAAATGTGCCGTTGCTGCCGTCGCCCAAGGGCACCTCACACGCAATTTTGCATGGAAAATCACTCGCATCATAAAGGGTGATTGGCCCTGCGCCAGATTTACCGTCAATCAAACGCTTCCAGGTTTCATCAACGCTGGAGGCCAGCGGCGAAACCATACCCAAACCTGTAACTACTACTCGTCTCATCTGTCCATCCTCAATTCAATCGATCGGCCCAAACCTGACAGAAAATGAAAAGGGCAACAGCCTAACCCCGCGGCCCGGCTGTTGCCCCACTGAATAACAGATTCAGCTTAGGAATTCGCGCTAATAAAGTCGATCGCGTCCTTTACAGTCTGAATTTTTTCAGCTGCATCGTCCGGGATCTCAATACCGAATTCTTCTTCAAACGCCATAACCAGCTCAACGGTATCCAGGCTGTCAGCGCCCAGATCGTCAATGAAGCTAGCGGTGTCGGTTACTTTATCTTCGTCAACACCGAGGTGCTCGACTACGATTTTCTTCACCTTGTCGGCGATATCGCTCATTGCTTTTTTCCTCGTTTTTTACACCGAAATGTAAGGGGACAGTCCCTTGTTTGAAGCCCCCCCGTGTTGCGGAAATCCTAGCAATCTTGAGCCAGATCGCCCGCATCGAGGGCGCTAGTAACACAGTTTCTTCCCTTTGAGAAGACACTGTTATGTTTTTATGGCAAGCGCCTTGGCACTACCTCTACCAACTATTGGTCTTTGGGACAAAACAAAAAAGCACCAAAAACCAATCAAAATTAAATCATCGCCAGACCGCCATTGACGTGCAAAGTCTGGCCCGTGACATATTTTGCTTCGCTACTGGCCAAATACAAGACCGCCGCTGCAATATCTTCTGGCGATCCCAGCTCCCCGCTTGGAATGCCGCTCGTGATCGCAGCCTTCTGCTCGTCATTAAGCACATCCGTCATCGGCGTTGCGATAAAGCCTGGTGCCACACAGTTTACTGTGATTCCCCGGCTCGCAAGCTCTGACGCCAGGGATTTGGACATGCCGATCATCCCCGCTTTGGACGCACAATAGTTCGCCTGCCCCGGGTTGCCTGTGACGCCAACCACAGAAGTAATGTTAACGACCCGGCCCCAGCGTGATTTCATCATGCCACGCATTAGGCCCTTGATAAGCCGGAAAGAGCTCTCGAGATTGACCTGCATGACGCTGTCCCAATCCTCGTCTTTCATACGCATTGCGAGATTATCTTTGGTGATCCCCGCGTTATTGACGAGAATATCGACACCACCGAGCACTTCTGTAGCATCCTTAACCAACTGGTCCACGCTCGCACGATCAGACAGATTCGCCGTCACAATATACACGCGCTCGCCAAGGCTTGCGGCTAGCTCTTGCAGCTTCTCAGCACGCGTACCAGAGATAGCGACCTCAGCCCCCGCCGCGTGCAGCATACTAGCGATCGCAGCGCCAATGCCGCCTGTTGCACCGGTTACCAGTGCCTTCTTGCCCGTTAAATCAAACATAATTTACCCCTTAGACCTTTATAATGACGCTGCAAACGTATCGATATCAGCAGGATCCTGCAGGTTGACTGTGGCGAGATCACGATCAATACGCCGCACAAGGCCAGTAAGCACCTTCCCAGCTCCTACCTCAACCACCTCATGAACCCCAAGTGATCCAAATGCAGCCACGCTCTCACGCCAACGTACGGCAGCGGTGACCTGTTCAACGAGTAGCGTACGAACACCTTCCGGTTCGCTGATCGGCGCGGCTATTACGTTCGCAATGACAGGGACCACTGGCCGGTTGATGGCGACGTCTGCAAGCGCATCTTTCATTTCATCCGCTGCTGGCTTCATAAGCGGGCAATGGAACGGTGCAGAAACTGGTAACAACAGTCCGCGCTTTGCACCTTTTGCTTTGGCAAGTTCAATAGCCCTTTCAACAGCAGCCTTGTGGCCCGACACCACGACCTGGCCGTCAGAGTTATCATTTGCGGTGACGCAAACCTGGCCGTCGGATGCTTCCTCCGCAACCGCGTTCACATCTTCAAGGCTAAGACCGAGAATGGCCGCCATGGCACCCTCACCCACAGGCACAGCCCGCTGCATCGCCTGACCACGCAGCTTCAGAAGCCGTGCAGCATCTGAAATGGAGAACGCACCAGCGGCGGCTAACGCAGAATATTCGCCAAGGGAATGACCCGCCACATGGCTTGCAATGTGCTCGACCTTCTTACCACCAGCCTCGAGCACCCTAATCACTGCCATGGAGACAGCCATGAGGGCGGGCTGCGTGTTTTCGGTCAAACGGAGATCGTCCTCCGGCCCTTCCCACATGATTTTTGAAAGATTCTGAGAGAGAGCGTCATCCACCTCTTCAAAAACAAGACGTGCTGCTTCTTCAGCATCTGCTAACGATTTTCCCATGCCGACAAATTGGCTGCCTTGGCCGGGGAACACGAGTGCGCGGGTCATAAACCACCTCCGATTGCCCATCTCTTTAGCGCCAAATGGCACATGCCGTAGCGTCAGTGCAAGAGTTTAGAGGATTTTATTCGCCAATGGCAGGCTTTCCCTTGCATTTAACCTGTCATGGCGCTATAGAGGCCCGTCTTTTGCCCCGCTGGGGCCAAGGGCTTTTGTTAAGGAGAGCTGGAGGCACCCGTCATTGCGACTGGTGAACGATCAGCAATTAGGAGCAAAACATGGCTACTTACGAGCATGTTTTCATCGCGCGGCAGGACGTAAATGCCTCGCAGGTGGAAAGCATCACTGCCGACTTCTCCAAGATCATTGAGGAGAATGAAGGCAAGGTCGCTAAGACCGAATACTGGGGTCTCAAGAACCTCGCATACAAAATCAAAAAGAATCGCAAAGGCCACTATGTTCTTATGAACATCGATGCGCCGCACGCAGCTGTTGCCGAGATGGAGCGTCAAGCACGCCTTCATGAAGACGTTATCCGTTTCATGACCATCCGTGTAGAAGAGCTTGAAGCTGGCGATTCTATCGTGCTTCGCGCTAAAGCTGACAAAGAGCGCCGCGGCCCTCGCCCAGAACGTGGCGACCGTGGTGATCGCGGTGATAACCGTGGTGAAAGGAGGCCCCGCTAATGGCTGCTCGTCGTCCTTTTTTCCGCCGTCGTAAAACGTGTCCGTTTTCCGGTGAAAATGCACAAGTAATTGATTATAAAGACGTAAAACTGCTTCAGAAGTATGTTTCTGAGCGTGGTAAAATCGTACCTAGCCGGATCACAGCCGTTTCTGCAAAGAAACAGCGTGAACTCGCTAAAGCGATCAAGCGCGCCCGTAACATCGCCCTGCTGCCGTTTATCGTCAGCTAATCGCTCACCCTAAAGGAGACATAAAATGCAAGTCATCCTGCTGGAACGCGTCGAGAAACTCGGCCAGATGGGCGATGTCGTAACCGTTAAGGACGGTTTTGCCCGTAACTTCCTGCTGCCACAAAACAAAGCTCTTCGTGCAACTGCATCGAACAAAGCTGCGTTTGAGGCTGATAAAGCTCGCCTTGAAGCTGAAAACCTTGAGCGTCGTAAAGAAGCTGAAGCTGTTGCAGCAAAAATGGGCGACCTCAAAGTTGTTATGGTTCGCGCCGCTGGTGAAAGCGGTCAGCTTTATGGTTCTGTATCAAGCCGCGATATTGCTGATGCTGTTACCGAAGCCGGTGTTGCGATCAACCGCAACCAGGTTGTTCTTGACCGCGCGATCAAAACTCTTGGCCTGCACGACGTTGTCATTCGTCTGCACCCTGAAGTTTCCAAGACCGTTGTTGTTAACATCGCTCGCTCTGAAGCTGAAGCTGAGACCCAGTTTGAAACTGGCTCTGCTGTTACAGGCGGCGTGTCTGACGATGAAGACTTGGTTGAAGAAGAAGTTGTTGAAGACCTCTTCGAAGAGGAAGCACCAGAAGAAGCTGTTGAAGAAGTGGTTGCTGCCGCTGAAGACGACGCTGAAAAAGCTGACGCTTAATCTTACCAATATATCCACGGAAAAGGCGGCTTTCGAGCCGCCTTTTTTTATGCCTATGCTCAAAAAGCTCAGTTATCCCCAAAGTTATACCTCTGTGGATAACTTTGTGGTGGAAAAGGTGAATTAGCTGTTTCTGCCTCACCTTCCCTATGGCATGGTCGCGCCTCAAACGGGACGCAGACGCACTGC
This sequence comes from Kordiimonas sp., assembly GCF_048264555.1. Taxonomy (GTDB): domain Bacteria; phylum Pseudomonadota; class Alphaproteobacteria; order Sphingomonadales; family Kordiimonadaceae; genus Kordiimonas. The sequence continues at coordinate 379,312 of NZ_JBLXCX010000002.1, read as the reverse complement.
ACAATACCCGGCTCAGGGAAACACCACCACGGAGGGCTCCTTATGGAAGCGCTGAAATCAGACGCTGCCAACGACGAAGATCAGTTGCCGCATTACCGCCAACCACCTCACAACCTGGAGGCGGAACAGGCCCTACTCGGCTCGATCCTCGTCAACAATGAAGCCGCGCAAAAGGTTCAGGGTTTCCTCCTTTCAGAGCACTTCTTTGAGCCCGTTCACGGGCGCATATACGATTCTGTCCTTAAGCTGATGGACAAGAACCAGATTGCAGACCCGGTAAAACTGAAGCCCTATTTTGATAACGATGAAGCACTGGCTGATGTCGGCGGTGCGAAATATCTGGTGCGTCTCGCTGCATCTGCTGCCACGATCATCAACGCAGAAGATTACGGTCGCACCATCTATGATCTCGCCATGCGCCGTGCGCTTATCCAGATCGGGGAACAGATGGTCAACGACGCGTATGACGCTCCCGTTGACGCCGAAGCAAGCGAACAGATATCCGACGCTGAAAAACAGCTCTTTGACCTTGCCGAACTTGGGCAGGCCGAAACAGGGGCGCAAGCCTTCTCCCGCGCACTTAGAACAGCGGTAGAGAACATTGAGAACGCATACAAGGACCCGGATAGCCTTTCAGGCGTCACCACGGGTCTTACACGACTGAATGAAAAGATTGGCGGGCTGCATAACTCGGACCTCATGATTCTTGCTGGACGTCCAGCCATGGGGAAAACCGCGCTCGCCACCAATATCGCGTTTAATGCCGCCAAGCGCTATGCAGATGACATGCTCGCGGGCATTGAACCTGAACGCTCGAAAGGCGCTGTTGTTTGCTTCTTCAGCCTCGAGATGTCAGCTGATCAGTTGGCTGCTCGTATCCTGTCTGACATTGCAAACCGGCACTATAACGGGCCAGACCCCATACAATCTCACGCCATGCGTCAAGGTAAACTGACCCAGGATCAGTTTGAGGCGATTGCACGTGCGGCTATTGAGCTTGAAGATACACCGCTTTTTATCGATGACACCCCTGCACTGACAATTGCCGCGCTGAGAAACCGCGCGCGACGCCTCAAGCGCCAGCACAATCTAGGGCTCGTCGTCGTCGATTACCTGCAACTTCTCAGGGGCTCCGGCAAGGGAACATCCGCAGAAAATCGCGTGCAGGAGATTTCAGAAATTACGCGTGGTCTCAAAGGCTTAGCAAAAGAACTTCATGTTCCTGTTATCGCTCTGTCTCAGCTCAGCCGTGGTGTGGAGCAGCGCGAGAACAAGCGCCCGATGCTCTCTGACCTTCGTGAGTCAGGTTCGATCGAGCAAGACGCCGATATGGTCATGTTTGTATTCCGTGAGGAATATTACAAAGAGAAAGAACAGCCATCAGAGAGCGACCAGACCAAACACGCAGAATGGCAAGCGCAAATGCAGGCACTATACGGCAAAGCTGAAGTGATTATCGGCAAACAGCGGCACGGCCCTGTGGGGACCGTGCATCTGGCGTTCGAGAAAGAATGCACCCGCTTTACCGATCTGATCGATGACGATCACCTGCCTGAGCGATTCGAATAGCCGCTCAGGCAGCATTCATAACGCTTTATATTATTCGTCGCAGGTAATGGTGATTTTTTTGCCGCTTGGGCGTTCAATGGTTACGCTACCGCCATTGGTTTTGCAGTTGATCTCCGCGTCGCCCGAGTGAACGACAATTTCGCGGCTATCGCTTTCAATTACCAGATCATTTTCGCCAGCGAGCTGCCAGCTATCCTCATAGGACGGATCATCCGACATCCAGCTTGATACCGCTGCTGCTGCAACAATGAGCCCCAAAACCCCCAGAAAAATAGTATTCCTCGTCATGATTATGTCCTCGCGCTATTTATATTTATTCAGCTAAAGATAACCATTCCTGCAAAACTTTCAAGAAAGTGAACCGTTCTATTTCGCGTGTGCTTTCCTGATACTATTACACCTTTTCACGTATTTGGGGACCTCCTTGTCATTGGAAAGGGTCCAGAAAATAGCGTCATCAGAGCATTCTGTATCTGAGAGAACAGCACCTGCAATAAGCTGGATGCTGTCAGAAAATCTGAGATAACCACCAAAAAGGGCAAGCTGATCCACATACCAGAAGCCCCGTCTATTGGTGTCTCCGAAAACTGACAGGAGATAATGCCTGCAGGACAGGGAAAGCTTCTCGGTCACAAGGTGCCCATACGGAAGATATACAAAGGGAGCGGAGATCATGTCCCATACTGGTCCAAATTCGATATAATATAGCGCCGGATCACATACTCTCTCAAAGAACTCAAACAAACGGTCCTCACTGTTGAGGACAGAGTCTGCATCCAAAATTAGATAGTCTCGTTTAAATCGATCTTGGAAATAGGGCGCCAAGATAAACCGATTTGACGCTAGGTAGCTTACTTGCTTCGCCAAGCTTCCTTGTTCGTGCAACTCGTGGGAGACGATGAGCGTTACAGCATTCTGATCGCTGAATTCTTTTAACCAATCAAAATTCTCTACACTACCGTTAATGAGGTGCACATGGAGTGTTACCTTTTCATGGCATCCACTCATCGACATCAAGAGGTTCTGCCCAAACCTCTCAAAATATCCGCTGTCACATGAGAAAAAGACAACAGGTTGATCAGGGAGTGTTTCTGGCTCATCAACAAACTCAAAAATATCAGCCAAAGGGTTGGCTTCCCCATTTAGCGCTGAATCATATGTCTCTGGATAAGTATCAAGAAGCCCTCGTGAATCAAAGGGCTGCACAAGAGCGCCCCGCCCAATCAACAGATTTCCGAACAAGAAAGCCTTTGGCATGGTGTGCGACAGGTGCTCTCCCTTACTGAGCGCAACACGCGCGCAAGATAGCGCCCGACCATGATCCCCCGCCAGCGATGCCATTAAACCGAGCTTTGCCAGAGAGTTAACATCTTCAGGATCCAGCTCGCAAGCTGTCTGCAGCAATTGCGCCGCAGCACTATAAAACCCGCGCTGCATATAAGTTTGAGCTATGGTGATCCGCAAGGTTATATCACCCGGATACTGCCGGAGTAGAATACGAGCGTACTGGGCCAACTTATGCTGGGGAGCCTTCCTTGAAAACCTGACAAAACTCATCAAACGCAGAAAATCTCTTTCCCGTGCATTTTCTGGTGCAATCTTGGGGTTATCGTCCAGTTCGTCCCGCCGCTCTTTTGTTATTTCCTTACAAAAATTGGGCAGAGGGATACCACCGGAATTCAGTATCCGCTTATAATAGACATTACAGTGCTCGATTTTATTATAATCAATCTCTGAATAAAGACTGTTATTCTCAAACCGATCCTTAGCAGTAGAAGCCATAGTCCCCCCGAAGACACTACCCTTGCAATGACAGCCAACTAAAAGCCCATCATGTTCCGCGTCGCCTTTGGCAAAAACAGGCGGATACCATCTAGCTCACTTGTTAGCAACACCTGACACCCAAGCCTTGATGTAGCTGTCAAACCAACAGCAAGGTCGAGCATCTCCTCCTCATCCTCGCAGGCGGCTGGCAAGCGTTCAAAATCCTTGTCTTCAACGATTACATGGCAGGTTGAGCATGCCATGTTCCCTTCGCACGCCCCTTCCATCTCAAGGCCCAGTTCGTGAGCGAGCTGCAGCACGGTAACATTCTGTTCCGTTTCAACCTGCTGCTCCGAACCGTCTGCATGAATAAAAGTGACCGTGATTTTACTCATGCTGCCCCCTTCCTGAGCGAGATAATCGCTTTCTGAAACACTGTGACTGCACGGTCGATTTCCTCATCTGTCGTAAAACGACCAATGCCAATACGGAGTGCCGATTTGCTCTCACTCTCGCTGCGCCCCAATGCTGACAGTACATAAGATGGCCCGCTAACCGCTGATGCGCACGCAGCGCCACTTGAAAGAGCCAACCCACGCACACTTGCGAGTAGCATATCGCCATCAATCCCGGGAAAACTGACGTTCAGGTTCCCTGCCCATCGTTTTTGTTCACTGCCGTTCACAATAATGTCCGGGGCAGCGTCAAGGAGCCCAAGCTTCAGCCTTGTCATCAGTGTCTCTAATCGCCCGGCCTCCTGGGTCATATCCGTAAGCGCCAAGGCTGCGGCCGCGCCAAGCCCTGCAACAAGCCCAGGAGCCTGGGTGCCGGACCTTACGCCGCCTTCCTGTCCGCCACCAGACATCTGCGGTGCTAGTGATCTAGCGCGCCCAGAACGTTTATAGATCGCCCCCACGCCCTTAGGTCCGTATATCTTGTGGCCTGATATACTCATGAAATCGAGACCCAAAGCATTCACATTTAACGGTATTTTACCGAATCCCTGTGCGGCATCGCTATGGAACAAGGCGCCTTTTGCGCGCGCCAACCGGCCAATCTCTGCAAGGGGCTGGATGACGCCAATCTCATTGTTCACAGCCATAACGGACACCAGCGCAGTTCTCTCTGTTACCGCATCACGCACGTCATCCAAATTTACAAGGCCGTCTTTCTTAACGGGTAAAACGGTAACCTCATATCCTTGGCGTTTGCAGGCCATGACGGCCTCAAGCACGCACTTGTGTTCCGTCACCACCGTGACCAAATGTGGTCGTTTTCTGCCCCAAACCTCCATCACCCCTTTAATCACAAGATTATTCGCTTCCGTCGCGCCTGAAGTGAAGATGATCTCGTCACTCTGCGAGCCAATCACCTCGGCAACCTGTTCGCGTGCGATATCAAGAGCCGCGTCCGCCTCCCAGCCGTAGGTGTGTGTGTTTGAATGCGGATTACCAAATTTTTCGGTAAAAAAGGGCATCATGGCTTCCAACACTCTCGGATCGAGAGGTGTTGTAGCCTGATAGTCAAGGTAGATGGGCTTCGTCATCATCTATCCCTGTACTGCCGTGCGGTCATAGAGAGTTTTCCAGGCACTGATAAACTTGTCGATATCACTATCGGTCGTTCCGTAGCCCAATGAAATTCGGACAGAAGCGTCAGCCACTCCCGCTTCATAGCCCATTGCATCCAGCACATGGCTCACTTTCACTTTGCCTGACGAGCAGGCGGAACCGCTTGAGACACAAATGCCGTTAAGATCAAAATGCATCACCTGCGTTTCGCCTTTAACACCTGGCATCGCAATACAGCTTGTATTGTTAAGCCTGGGCACCCGCTCAGCCACAATCTGTGCCGCATTGGTGTGGCTTTTGATTTCGCTTTCCAGCCTGTCCCGCATAGCTGCTAACTCCGCCCCTTTGCCGAGCTCAGCCATCGCCTCGAGCGCCGCCACGCCAAAGCCGACAATGCCCGCAACATTTTCCGTGCCGGAGCGACGGGAAAGTTCTTGGCCACCACCAGCTATAAGTGCCTGCAACGGCGCTGTAGGCGCTGAGATAATCGCCCCTACACCCTGCGGACCGCCAATCTTGTGGGCAGAAAGCGTTAGATAGTCGACACCGAGTGCCGCGCGGTCGATCATGATCTTGCCTGCGGCCTGCACGGCATCCGTATGGACGCGTGCGCCATGCTCCCGCGCCAAAGCTGCAACATCAGCAATCGGTTGAATGGCACCCATCTCATTGTTTGCGTACATAACAGACACCAGCGCAGGTTTTGGCGCATCCTTGAGGTGATGCTCAAGCATGGTCATGTCCACAACACCGTCACCATCCACCGGCACCTCCAAGACTGGCAACCCGCTCGCTGCAGCCGCAGCCCGAACGCAGTCATGTTCTATTGCGGAGATAATAAGAGAGGCTGCGCCTGCCCCGCGAATCACCGTATTGCTCGCTTCGGTACCACCAGAACAGAAGGTAACATCACGCGCGCGACTACCGGCGAGCGCAGCGACCTGCGCCCTCGCCTGCTCTACCATTGCCCTAGCCTTGCGGCCAGCATCATGCACTGAGGACGGGTTACCATATACCGCCATAGCACCAGCCACAGCATCTATTACGGCACTGCGGATAGGTGCAGTTGCATTATAATCGAGATAGACCATGCTTTTCATAGCGCCTGACATAAGGTGCATCCCACCGGCATTCAATTCTAAATTCATGCTCCCGCACGAGTTTGCTTGCGATTCGGTACCAAAATTCTATATACGAGGGTCAAGACCTCATCGCGGAAACTGTTCCGTATCATGCCAACTAATTATAAGCGCACAAAGATCACAGATGCCCGAAATTATTTTCAGTGGACCAGCCGGTCGCCTTGAAGGCCGTTATCAACCCGGTAAAACCGAAACTGCTCCCGTTGCATTGATCCTTCACTCCAACCCCCAGTATGGCGGAAAGATGGATGAAAAGATCAGCTATTATCTGTACCATGCCTTTGCGCACCGGGGCTTTGCTACCCTGCGATTTAACTTCCGGGGTGTTGGCCGTAGCCAAGGCGAGTTTGATGCAGGCACAGGCGAACTATCGGACGCTGCTTCAGCGCTTGACTGGCTCCAGTCAATGAACCCGAATTCAACCGGCACTTGGATCGCAGGCTTCTCTTTTGGCGCATGGATTGGCATGCAATTGCTGATGCGGCGACCCGAAATCAAGGGCTTCATCTCGGTGGCGCCACCGGCAAACCTCTATGACTTCTCATTCCTGGCACCATGTCCATCATCTGGCCTCATCATTCAGGCCGATCAGGATGACCTGGTGACACCAATTTCAGTCCAGAAGCTGGTTGAGAAGCTGAAGACCCAAAAAGCCATTACCATTCATCATGATACGGTCAAGGGTGCCAATCATTTCTTCGAGAATGAGCTGAATCACCTGATGGCATCCGTGAACTCATATCTCAACCTCCGCCTTAGCGCTGGCGAGTAACGAGAACAAAGTTGGAAATGAGGGGCGATTTTCGTCCCTTTTTTTATGATTTGCCGCCCCAGCGTGCACGCCGCGAACTCGGTTTATGCAAAACGCCCCCCGTAGTTGGTTCGCTGCATCCTGTTGTACTCGGCAGGCTTAGAGGTAGACCACGCAACGACCTTACAGCAAGAAATGCAAAGGCCTCTGCCTCGATAGCGTCACCTCGCAGACCTAAAACCTCAATCGGATCGACGAGCACTGGCATACGGCGCCTGAGCCGCCGCATCAGTGTTGGGTTATGGCGCCCGCCCCCTGTCACGTACCACGCATCCGGTGGTGTTGGGAAATGGCTCTGAGCTGAGATAACAGATTCAACAACAAAATTGGTAAGCGTCGCCGCACCATCCTCTGCGGATAAGCCCCGCACCGCTTGAATATTGAAATCGTCGCGGTCCAGTGTTTTCGGCGGTTTTTCATCAAAGTATGGCGATGCCATCAAGCCCATCACCACTTCCTCATGGTTCAACCCACGTGCTGCCAGATTGCCATCAATGTCTACTGGTTTACCCGTGTGTATTTCAGCCCAGTCATCCAGCATGGCGTTGCCAGGGCCTGTATCAAACGCAACAATCTCCGGGTCATCAGCACCGTTCTTAAACGAAACCCATGTAACATTTGCCACGCCCCCAATATTCAGCACGGCCACCACCTCATGGCGGCGTGCGCGGCCAAGCAATGCGGCGTGATACAGAGGGACAAGCGGCGCCCCTTCCCCGCCTGCGGCCACATCCGCTGTACGAAAATCATTCACAACCTTGATGCCTGTGCGACCGGCTAAGCGGCCGCCATCACCAATCTGCCACGTCCAGTGTCGGTCAGGCCGGTGGGTCAGGGTTTGGCCGTGAAAACCGATAACATCTACATCTGCAACTGTGTGGCCTGTCACGGCCAGCAGTTCGTCAACCGCGTCTGCGTGCCAGTCCGTCAGGTCCTGCTCAAGTTGTCTGATATCCTCGGGCACCGGCGTGTTGTGAGAACAACTGGTAGCAAGGCTAAGCCCCCTTTTCACCTGGTCTCGCATCGCGGGTGTATAGGGTAGCGTCAACGATGGGCCCAAGCGCTCAACCTTCACCCCATCCGTATAGATCATTGCTGCATCGATACCGTCCATCGATGTGCCACTCATCAGCCCAATCGCGCATTTGATTTCGCCGGACTTACCCAAAACTGACATAGAACACCCGTTTCCCTCGTTGGATGGAAGCTATAGCTTTGCCTTTGGCTCACCCTATGCTACATCAGCCCGCTCTTAAACGATTTTTGTAACAACGCCGCAATATTTTGCGACTGACTTTTAAGTAGGCGAGATCAATGACCAGCTTGAAATCGGAATTCCTTCAAATCCTGTCCGAACGCGACTTTATCCACCAGGCAACTGACCTGGAGGCTCTTGACGCCAAGATGTCTGAGGGACCGATTTCTGCTTATATTGGCTTTGATTGTACAGCCCGCTCCTTGCACGTGGGTAGCCTTGTTCAGATCATGATGTTGCGCTGGCTCCAGAAAACTGGCCATCAGCCGATCGTGCTTATGGGTGGCGGCACAAGTAAGATTGGTGACCCTTCCGGCCGAGATGAAAGCCGCCAGTTGATGACGGATGAAATCATCGCTGACAATATGGCGGGTATTCGTACAGTGTTCGACCGCCTTCTGACGTTCGGTGAAGGCAAAACCGATGCGGTGATGGTCAACAACGGTGAGTGGCTTGATACCCTTCAATACATCCCGTTCCTGAGGGATATTGGTACCCATTTCACTATCAACCGGATGCTCACGTTTGATAGCGTGAAACTGCGGCTTGATCGTGAGCAGCCGCTCACGTTCCTCGAGTTCAACTACATGATCTTGCAGGCTTATGACTTTATGGAGCTCGGCAAGCGTTACGGTTGTGCCCTCCAGATGGGTGGCTCGGACCAATGGGGCAACATCGTCAACGGCATTGAGCTGGCACGCCGGGCATCGAGCCAGCATCTTTTTGGCCTGACGACACCGCTGATCACAACGGCGGACGGCAAAAAGATGGGGAAAACCGCGTCTGGCGCCGTATGGCTCAATGAGGACCACCTGCCATCATATGATTACTGGCAGTTCTGGCGAAACACACAGGACGCAGATGTAGGCAAATTCCTGCGTCTCTTCACCGAACTGCCTCTGGATGAAGTTCGTCGTCTTGAGGCGCTGGAGGGTGCGGAGATCAATGACGCCAAAGTCATTCTGGCCAATGCTGCGACAGCTTTGGTACGTGGTGAAGCAGCAGCTATCACGGCTGAAGCAACCGCTAAGGAAACCTTTGAAAAAGGCGGTGCTGGAGCCGACCTGCCAACGGTAAACCTTGCGCTATCCTCACTTTCGAGCGGCATTAACGTCGTCGATCTGTTTATTGAAGCTGGCCTCGGAGGCTCCAAAGGCGAAGTACGCCGGTTGATCAAACAGGGCGGCGCCAAGCTCAATGATATTAAAGTTGAGGACGAGACAACCACAGTCACGGCAGATTTGCTGCAAGATGGCCAGATCAAACTATCCGCAGGCAAGAAGCGCCACGCGATTGTGAAGGCTGACTAACACCTCATAGACACCGCACGTTAATTAGGAACCCCGGGCTTTGGCTCGGGGTTTTCTGTTTTTGGCTCGACTATTTCGCCAACTTCGTCATCATTGGCTGGCGTCTGCGCGTCCTTAACATCGTCGACCTTTCCTTTGCGCCCCTCAAACAGCAGCCTCAGGAAACCGGGGGCAAGACCCGAAAGCGGATTGACTGAGAACTCCGGACTGGCGGTTGGTCCTTTCACGCGGTAAGCGACGCCAAAGATGCCCTTACCCTCACCACCTGTCAGGATGGCGCCAAGGAGTGGTATTTTACCCAGTAGCGCATTGAGGCCATAGGCAGGGACAAACACGCCGTTCACGTTAATTTTCTCCGCCCGCGCAGATATCTGCCCCTCCATCGTCATGCCAAGCGACGGCCCATTTGCCTTCATTTTACTGATATCGAGCACTCCTTCCGAATAGTCGAAAGGCATCTCGATGGTACTAAGTTCGACCGCGTCATCTTTCAGATATTCATTCAGCCCCTCGATAACGCCTTCATTCACGTCATCACTAAGCTTGTTTTTTGAAACCATGAACGAATCGCGAATATTGATCTCGCCTTGAATGTGGAGATCATTGCCCCAGCCCGACGTTTTGCCGCTGAGTTCCAGTTCTCCGTCCCGCAGGTGCGAAAACAGGCCAAGACCGCGAAGGAAGTGCCCTGCATCTGGCGTAGAGACATGCAAATCGCGCAGTGCCTGATCATCACTCGGAGTGATAGTGAGAGCCAGAGCCTTGGAGGTGCCGAACACGAGCGCATTGATTTCCAGTCGCTCGGGCGCCCCGCCAAGAAAGCTGCCGTTCAAGGTAACGGCATCCTGTTTCTCACCATTCATGAGCAGCAATGTGTCGACGGACAATGTGAGATTCAAGCGCTCCAGATCGCTCTCAATTCCTTGGGCTTTGCCCTCCTGCTCCGCGTCTAGTATCGGCGCGAGATCAAACTGCTTGCCCGCAATATCGATGGTTGTGGACCCATCTTCATCCTCAGCAACGGAGGCCCTAAAGCTGTTGTTACCGAGGCGGGCAATGTCGATGTCTGCAGTAAACTGCTGAGCATCCTTACTAGCCCACCAGATATCAGCTCGTACATCCATCTCTTCACCAGTCACGATCAAAGGCGATAGACTGGTTTTACCATCATCAAAAATCACCGTGCCTGTGACTGTGGCGGGTGACGAAGGCTCTTTCCGCCAGGCAAGATGCTGTTCTTTGAGTACGGCGCCGGTGGTATCGGCTGAGAAGTATCCTCGATTAAACTCAAAGTTACGGCCCACAAACGTTGCTTCGGCGAGGACCTGCCCTGAAAGATAGGTCGACACATCCACACCCAGCGCCGCAATGTCACGCTCATCAACGGCCCCGGAAAGAACTATCTCAGTAGTATCCGCGTTAGGGTCCTCCCGCGCGGTTTTAAGGTCTTCTCGCCAGTACAGAGCCAGCGGCACCCCATTCATCCGGCCTGAACCCTCAACTGCGACGCTGTCCTTGTTTACAAGAAGCATGAGATCGCCCTCCGTCAGTCCTTCACCGCCAAGCAGATCTGCGACCGTTGTATTCATTATGCTCGCGTTTACCTCATAGTTCACGTCATCGGCGGGAAGGTCCTTGATGAGGGGAAGTGAGATAACGGCGCGCACATGGGCGTCACCATTCACGCGCGATACGTCAAACCCCATTTTCTGCGGCACCCGCAACGGGTCGTGATCAATCACGTCCATGATTGTGGTGACATCACCGCTTAGCCTGACATCAAATACACCTGTGGCACCATTGCGCACGTCAATATCAGCCATATGAATGGTAGTCCCGGCGATAGGCATTCCCCTTATGGCACCACCTGTGAGCTCAAGGTCAAAAACATCACGGGTGAGTACACCCCGACCGGACGCGCCAATAATTTCCGGCATTGAGAGCAAATAGTATGTGTTGAGGCTATCGAAGCCGAAGGTGAGCCGGTACGGACTGCCGTCATCAAAGCCGCCACCTGTTGCTGGGTTCCAGTCCACTTCAAAACTCACGTTATAGGTACGCCCTTCAGTAATGTGGTCATCTATCCACGCTCTTGCTCCCCGTGGCGTACCGTCAGGATGCAACTTTATCGGCCAGTATTGCAGTACTTCCGGGATCGTGACTTCTTTGACCCGCGCTGTAAGCTGCACCGCTGGGGCCTGTTCATTGGCAATCCAATAAACCAAGCCTTCCCCTGATATCACGCGGTTCTGGGTCGCCAGCTCTATCCCATCAAACACCAGTGTATCTTCACCAGCTTCATATCGTCCGGTGATCAAGCCGTAACGAACCTGCGCACCATTCGGGAATGAGACCGGGTGCACCAGCTCCCCTTCATCCAGAGTCGCCGAAAAGCGCGCAAGTTCCAGCCCTTGAGACGCAGAAAGTTCAAGATCAACATCCAGCGCGACCGGCACATTCAGGTAGCTGACAATCTCCGGAAGCTCGGCTAAAGCGGACAATGAAGAAGGCCTGAACTCGCTAAAGTTCAGCGACAGTTCCATATCCCCAAGAAAAGGTTCAGCTTGGCCCTGCACGCGAATCTGAGTGGGTGTTTCCGCCAACCGAGCATCCACCAAGGCGTCCAGCGCTAGGGTTTCAAGCCGCCTTGTCACCGTGAGGCGTGGCACTGCGAATTCTGCGTTTTCCAACCCCTCCGTGCGCACAATACCTACGAGCACATTGGTAAAAGAAACCTGATCAAGCACCGGCGCGTTGTTCAGAAGCCGAGCACCAAAGCGGCTGAATGCCTCGCTCACTGGCTTGAACACCTCTGGCGTGGGCACACCGCTATCACCATACAGCGCATTGAGAGTACCCTTGTCGGACGCATCGCTGAAACCACCAAGGTTGGAAACCAGAACCTGTGCCCGATCAATCTCAACGCTTGAGAAGCTTACATCTGTGAAAAATTCTGTGAACGCGAGAGCTACGCGCGCTTCAGGTACGAACGCCGTCAATCTGTTGCGGCGGTCAATGAAGCGAACGTCCTGCAAGGATACCCACGGCCTGACACGGCGCCAATCCCAACCGACTTCAGCCTCTTCGAAACTTACGATCCAGCCAGGCAGGAGTTCTTTGGTTTGGCTTACAACCGCATCACGGGCGAAACCCAGATCAATGGGCGCAATCAATAGCCGCACAAAAAGTAGTGTGCCGAGCAGCAATCCCGCTGTCGCGACCCATATCCCAGACCGAACGACTATTCCCACTGAACGTTTCAATGCCCTCGCCTACAATACTGAAAGACACTTGATTTGATACGGCAAGGTATGAACACTCCCTGTATCTCGCAATGCAATTATGGACCTATTGACACCCTATGCCCAATAATCACAACTATCCAGCTGCGCATGATAGCCAGAAAGCCGACGAAATTTGGGCAACACTTGAAGAATTTGCGCATTCTAATCAGGAAAACGCAATAGCGATCGACAAGGTAGACAAAAACCTTGCCATAGCGCTCTTTGGCAACAGCCCTTTCCTTGCATCCATTGCTCGCCGTCAACCCGCGCTCGCTCTTGCGGTACTATCTGGCAACCCCAGCCACAAACTGGAAGACATTCTGGCGGGAATGGCTGAGGCCCGCCCTGGAGGAGAACAGACAGGCGATCTGATGGCCTTCCTGCGCACCCAAAAGGCAGCGGTTGCGCTTCTCACCGCTGCGGCGGATGTTGCCGCCTGGTGGACACTTGAGCAAGTAACCGCCGCCCTTAGTCGCTTCGCAGATGCCGCACTTGAACTAGCACTTGCCCATCTACTGCATGCACGCATGAAAGCCGGCGACCTCGCATGGCCGAGTGGTGCGAGCGAACCCGTCTCCCCCGCTCTCAGCAAAAACAGCGGCTATTTTGTGCTCGGCATGGGTAAACTTGGCGCATATGAGCTCAACTATTCATCCGATGTCGATCTCATTGTGCTCTATGACAAGACACGTGCGCAGTACACTGGTTCCAGAACCATAAGTCACTGCTTTATAAAGATAACGCAGGAACTGGTTCAGATAATGGAACAACGGACCATGCACGGGTACGTCTTTCGTACCGACCTGCGCCTTCGGCCTGACCCGGGCGCCACGCCCGTTGCGATCTCAACCGATGCTGCTGAAAGCTATTACCATTCCATGGCTGTAAACTGGGAGCGCTCCGCCATGATCAAGGCCCGTGTCGTTGCGGGCGATATGGAAGCCGGCGAAGATTATCTCGATACAATGGCGCGCTGGGTATGGCGTAAGAACATGGATTTTGTCGCGCTCAAGGACATTGCAGCCATCAAAAACCAGATTAACCGGCACTATGGTCAGACCCATATCAGCTTTGAGGGGTACGACGTAAAACTCGGGCATGGCGGAATTCGCGAGATCGAGTTTTTCGCTCAGGTAAACCAACTCCTGTATGCGGGGCGGCACCCACGCCTACGAGTACGCGGCACTCTGGATGCCTTAGAGAGCCTTGTCACTGAACAACTTATCGAACCACGCATCTATAAAGAACTTCTCGAAGCTTATCGTTTCCTTCGCACACTCGAACATCGCATTCAGATGGTTGATGATGCGCAAACGCACGCTATCCCCGAAACGCAGGATGCCATTGACCGCATCGCCACGTTTATGGGTTATGAAACCGCCACGGAGCTTGAACACACGCTAAGAAGCCACGCGCAGAAGGTGAGCGCTTGCTATGATGAACTCCTGCCAGATGAAACAAGCTCAAGCACAGCCTCGGAATATTCTGAAGCCAACCTGCCGGAACGCTTAAAGGCGCTCGGCTTCGATGACGCTGAGAACGCCGCAGCAACGATTGAAGGATGGCGTCGTGGCCGATACCGCGCATTAAGGACCGAGCGCGCGAAAGGTCTGCTTGAACAAATTCTGCCGGGGCTTCTCACGGCCTTTTCAGAGACACAACAGCCGAACTCTGCATTAATGCGATTTGATAAATTTATCTCACAACTTCCTGCTGGTATTCAGCTTTTCTCTCTATTACAGTCCAATCCATCTCTCTTCGGATTGATGGCCCGCATGATGGGCCTCGCGCCCGCGCTTGCAGAAACACTCTCCAAAAAGCCAGAACTTTGGGATTCCGTATTGGAGCCTGACTTCTTCGGCCCGATGGAAAGCGAAGAGGAATTGGGCGACTATCTGCGTCATATGCTTTCCAGCGCCAAGGACTATCAAGACATACTCGATATAGTGCGGCGGTTTGTGGCCGATGGCCGCTTCCGGATCGGTGTACAGCTTCTGGAAGCCTTGGCGGATGTGCGGGAAAGCGGCGAGGCCATGACACGCCTCGCTGACGTTTCGCTTAAATTGCTGATTTCTGCAGTCGAGGACGATTTTGCCGAACGACACGGCCGTTTTGAAGGTGGTGGCATTGCCGTGATAGCGATGGGCAAATATGGCGGCCGTGAACTGACAAACACGTCTGATCTTGATATCGTCTTTCTCTACCACGTGCCCGACATGAACGCTGAATCAGATGGCCCCAAACCACTATCACCAAGCCAGTATTTCTCGCGACTTGGGCAACACATCATCACGGCAATAACTGCGCTGACCCCAGAAGGGCGGCTTTTTGAGGTCGACACCCGGTTGCGGCCCTCAGGTCAACAGGGGCCCCTCGTCGTAACACTCAAAACATTTTCGGACTATTACACCCAGTCTGCCTGGACCTGGGAACATATGGCACTCACTCGGGCACGTATTCTCATTGCGCCTGACGCCATGCGAGCACCGCTTGAGAAGTCTATCCGGGAAGTCCTGACAGCCCCGCGGGATATTGATCAGCTACTTCTTCACGTTCACGATATGCGGCTGAAGCTCAACGAACAGTTTGGTACCCAGAACATGTGGGCGATAAAAAATGTTCGCGGCGGGCTTATCGATATGGAGTTTATCACGCAATATCTGATGCTGCGCGAAGGGCACCATAACCCTGAAATATTCAGCGCAGACCTAGGAACAAGCATAGACCGCCTTGCGAATATCGGTGCTCTCAGCCCAGACCAAGCCAGCAAGATGCATGCGGCCCATATATTCGAGCAGAACGTTCAGTCACTGCTCCGTCTCTGTCTCGGCAGTTCGCAAGTTGATGACACGCAAATCTCTGTCGGCATTCGGGAGGCTCTGTGCCGCCTCACCAAATCAGCCAATTTTGAAGACTTGAGGCAAGACCTGCTCTCGCATCAAAGAGGCATATACAGTCTGTTCCAAGATATGATAGAGAAACCCGCAACCGACGCGATCAACAAGAACGAATAATCGAGGAGGAACGCATGACCGCACAAGTTGGCGCACCAGCACCGGATTTTTCACTGCCCGCAGATGGTGGCGAGACCATTACGCTCTCCGCCCTTCGGGGCAAACACGTTGTGCTCTATTTCTACCCAAAGGATGATACTCCGGGGTGCACAACGGAAGCCAAGGATTTCACTGCCATGGCAGAGGAGTTTAAGGCCGCCGGTGCAGTCGTCATTGGCATGTCTCGCGATACAGCAACGAAGCACGATAAATTCATCGCCAAACATGACCTTAAGGTAAAACTTGCTGCCGATGTCGATGGCTCAGCCACTGAGGCGTATGGCGTGTGGGTCGAAAAGAACATGTATGGCCGGACCTATATGGGTATTGAGCGCGCAACCTACCTGATCGACGACAAAGGCGTAGTGCGTCAAGTTTGGCGGAAAGTGCGCGTTAAAGGCCATGCGCAGGCGGTTCTAGACGCGGTGAAAGCTCTTTGATCCCATGAGCGGCGACTGGAAAACAATTGGTGAAGCGGCTGCTGCTGTCTTGACCACAGAGCGTGCACGCGCCAAGGCTGAAACAGCCCGTGCTGTGGCCGCGGCATGGCGCGCTGGCAAGCTGAAGGACGACTATAACGTCAGACCCCCAAACAGGCCAGCAAGGCCACCACAGCCGCAGTTGCTTGCGCCCGGCGACATGCCCAAGCGGCGCAAGGGCGGCAGCGAAAGCAATAAGCGCGCCCTCTTGCATGCGGTCGCCCACATTGAACTCAACGCAATCGATCTGGCTTTTGACATCATCGCTCGTTTTGGCGAATACATGCCAAAAACTTTCACCGATGACTGGATCCAGGTCGGCGACGACGAAGCGCGTCATTTTGCACTACTGAGTGCGCGCCTGAAGGCGCATGACAGTTTTTATGGTGACCTACCCGCGCATGATGGTCTCTGGCAGTCTGCAGAAGATACCAAGGATAGCCTTCCTGCTCGCTTGGCTATCGTACCCATGGTGCTTGAAGCACGCGGCTTGGATGTAACACCAAAGATGGTGGAACAGTTCAAACGGAACGGTGATCCAACGTCGGCAGAGGTTCTGCAAACAATCTATGAAGAAGAGGTCGCCCACGTTGCTGCTGGCACCCGTTGGTTCAAATATCTGGCCAAAAAAGGGGAACTGGATGCGGACGCCTGGTTCAAGGAACTGGTGCAGGAATATTTTAATGGCCACCTGAAAAGACCGTTCAACAAACCCGCACGCACCCGGGCTGGCATGCCGCCGAGCTTCTACGAACCGCTTGCGGAGATGCTTGAAGCAGAATAAGAAGCTTGACCAAAGCGCTCAAAATGAGTGGAATGCAGACAAAATTAACGGAATAGTACAATAATAATCATAGTGTTGGGTCAGGGGCGGCCCTTGAGTATCAGGGTACGGAAACGACGAGGCGTGGGCAGTACGTGGCTAACGAGTTGACATTATTAGATAAATTTCACGCGTTTAGGGCAAAATATTTCCCTGAGCGGCAATTGTTCCTGCGTAGTGAGGGCCGTGTAAGGTTCCTTACCATAGGAAGTTACACCCAGATGACGATGGCGTCTGCTATCGCAATTTCGCTGATTTGGGGTGGCATAACGTCATATGCCTATCTGACAAGCGATCTTACGCTTCAGGAAAAAAATCGCACAATCTCGACCATGAGCGCGCAGTATCAGGCGCTTTCCAGTGACTTCTCCGCGCTAGAGGTTGAGGTGGAGCGCCGTGCCCAGCAGCTGGAAACGCGCCAGAAATTCCTTGAAGAAATGGTGGGGACCCCAGCGACTCCCCTGCTCGAACCTGAGGTTATGGATGCAGAGCCTGAAGCTGCGACCTCAACAGGTACTGGCCCGGACACATCTGAAAACCTGAGTACAGGGTCGCAAAGCTCCACTTTCATCAAACGTATTTTCGGGACAGGTAGCGCTCAGGCCGCCGTGCATTCAAACATCGACCGCCGGAAGAACCTGCTCTTTCGCCTGCAAGACATGGAAGCGCGGCAACGCAACCTTGCTACAGCCATGCGCGACAACGCGGTAAGCGAACTTGCCAATATTGATAGTGTTCTTGCGCCCACCAAGCTGGCAAGCAGCGACCTTATCGAGAAATTTGGCTCGCATGCAGACGCTCAAGGCGGTCCATTTGTTGCTGATGTCGCTTTTGAGCCAGTTTTCAGTGAAGAAGACGGAAATATCTACGCTGAACTATTCACCGAACGCCAACGCCTTGAGATGGTCACAAATGCATTGAATAGTTTCCCTATAGGGGAGCCGGCGGAAAAATATTATCTTTCCAGCCGTTTCGGTCGTCGTGTTGATCCGCTCAAAAAGGTTTGGGCCAAGCACTCTGGCCTTGATCTAGCTGGTTGGCCTGGCACAGCGATTTATGCTGCCGCACCCGGCAAAGTGGTGCACGCAGGATGGTACGGCCCCTATGGAAACATGGTCGAGATTGACCATGGTAACGGCTTCAAAACCCGCTATGGGCATATGCGCAAAGTACGGGTTGAAAAGAATGAAGAGGTAACATTGGGGCAGCGTATTGGCGATATGGGAAAAACAGGTCGGGCAACCGATACCCATGTTCACTACGAAGTGTGGTTTGACGGACGCGTTCGCGACCCTATGCCCTATTTGAAAGCAGCAAACGATGTTCTCGAAATCCAAGGAAGACATGAAAAAACCAGCCAGCAATAACAACCCGGTGCCCCGTCCTGGTACGGCACCGACTCCATCGATCATCGGTTCAGATGTTGAAATTGAAGGCAATATCCGCACGGTCGGAGAGTTGCAGCTTGATGGCAGCATTACGGGTGATCTGACATGTGGCGGCCTTGTTATGGGCGAAAGTGGTGCCGTTAAAGGCACGATTTCTGCCGACAATGTCACAATCCGCGGTTCGGTAAACGGCGAAATTCGCGCACGCTCAGTTCGGCTTGAGAAAAGCGCCGTGGTAGACGGTGACGTTTATCACGAAAGCCTGTCTGTTGAGGCAGGCGCCAAGCTTACAGGCCGTTTTGCGCATACCTCCAGCCCGAAGGAGAAGACCAAATCCGCACCGGATGAGACACCTTCCTTCGTGGCTAAAACATCTGCCGCAGAATAGCTGGACATAAATTTATAGAAAAAGGGGGACGCATCTGCGTCCCCCTTTTTTTGTTTCACACGATAGAGAATGCCGCTTAAGAAACTTCATCCTGGCTTGAGACGATTTTGCCCACAATGCCGTATGACACCGCGTCTTCGCATCCAAGCCAAAAGTCCCTATCAACGTCCGCCTCAATTTTCTCAAACTTCTGCCCTGTGGCGTCAGCAAAAATCTGGTTGAGACGCGCACGCATCTTCACGATCTGCACAGCCTGAATATCAATATTGGTCGCATCACCACGTACGCCGCCCGAAGGTTGGTGCAACAGGAACCGGGTGTTTGGCGTGGCAAAGCGGTTTTCCCTGTCTGCTGCAACGTAGATAAGCGCACCGGCACTAGCCACCCAGCCTGTACCCAGCATCTTGACCGGCGATTTGATAAATTTCACCATGTCATGGATCATATCGCCAGATTCAACATGACCACCCGGCGATGAAATCACGATCGTGATCGGATCATGGGATACATGATCCATCGCCATCAGCCGCGCGCAGGTGGCGCGCGCAACATCCTGATCAATTTCACCGGTGATAAAGATCTTCCGTGCATCAAACAGGATCTTGTTGATCTGCTCACTGCCCGATTTACCCTTCTCTTTTTCGTTCTCTGTTTCTTTGCTCACAATTCATCCCCAAGTGGCTGATCGGGCACAATGGCCGCTATTAATCTATATCCTGAACGTCAGAACTTTCGCCGTGGACACGGGCCGCAAGCGCGGCTGCCATGAACGGGTCAAGGTCTCCATCGAGTACCTTATCCGGCTGGCCAGATTCCTCGCCCGTCCGCAGGTCCTTCACCATCTGGTAAGGCTGCATGACATATGAGCGTATCTGATGCCCCCAACCGATTTCCGTCTTCTGCGCATTCACGGCGTTCGCTTCTTCCTCGCGGCGGCGCAACTCGGCTTCATAAAGTCGTGCTTTAAGCATGCTCATGGCAGCAGCCCGGTTTTTGTGCTGTGACCGCTCGGCCTGACACTGCACCACAATACCAGACGGTTGGTGCGTGATACGAACCGCAGAATCAGTCGTGTTTACGTGCTGACCACCTGCCCCCGATGCCCGGTAGGTATCAACCTTCAGGTCGCCTTCATTGATATCGATCTCGATAGAATCGTCAATAACAGGATAGACCCAAACAGAGGCAAAACTCGTATGCCGCCGGGCGTTACTGTCATATGGCGATATGCGAACAAGCCGGTGCACACCGGACTCTGTCTTGAGCCAGCCGTATGCGTCCTCGCCCTTGATTTGAAGGGTTGCAGATTTTATGCCCGCTTCTTCACCTGGCATATATTGAACAGTTTCAACCTTGAAACCACGTTTTTCCGCCCAACGCATATACATGCGGAACAGCATGGAAGCCCAGTCCTGGCTTTCTGTGCCGCCCGCACCTGAATGAATTTCAACGTAAGTGTCGTTGCCGTCCGCCTCACCAGACAACAGCGCTTTCAGCTCTGCCGTCTTGGCTTGTTCTGCCAGCTTCTTAAGTTGCCCTTCAGCTTCCTTGATCATGTCTTCATCGTCTTCCATTTCTGAAAGTTCAATGATTTCAACGGTCGCTTCGAGGTCATCCCCGATTTCACGCACGGCTGTAATTGCGTCATCAAGCTTGGTACGCTCGCGCATCAGTTTCTGTGCGTTTTGGGGATCATTCCACAGATCAGGATCTTCAGCGAGAGCATTCAGCTCTTCAAGCCTCAGTAAAGCCCGATCCCAGTCAAAGATGCCTCCTCAGCAGCGCCATTGACTGCTGGAGTTGGTCGACGGTTGCCTGAGCTTCCGCACGCATAAACAAAGTCCTTCTATACAGGGTGGCCCGAAACGAATGCTCGGGGCGGTCAGTAAATCCCGCCAGTGCCTTTTCGAATTGTGCTTTTTGTTTTAGCGTCTTCGAGCGAACCGTCAAGCACTGCGTATTGCCCTGCCCGAGGTTCGGTTCCCGGCTTGAAAGCTTCAAGCACGATATTGGTGTCCCCCATCGTTGCGGGCTGGCCGGTTTCAGCGTTTACCCGTACGAGGCGTATACCTGATGGCATACGGAACGGCACACCCGGTTCATTCTTCAGCGCCTCCGCCATAAAGTCCCGGAATATTGGCACCGCGACGGATGATCCTTCCTCCCCGTCACCAAGTGAGCGGGGGCGGTCAAACCCAGTGAAAACCCCAACGGCTAGGTCAGCTGAAAAGCCGATGAACCAAGCATCCAGGCTATCGTTGGTTGTGCCCGTTTTGCCCGCGAGCGGTTTTCTAAGCCACTTAATTTTCTGGCCAGTACCGTTTTCCACCACGCCTTGCATCATGGACACCATCTGATACGCCGTCAGCGGGTCCAAAATCTGCTTTCGATTGTCAGGCAACTGTGGTTCACGCTGGTTTCTGTCCCAGGTTAACTCGCACGGCATGCAGGTGCGTTCATCATGCCTGTAGACGGTCTCCCCGCGGCGGTCCTGTATACGGTCAATCAAGGAAGGCGAAATCTCTTTACCTCCATTCACCAGCATGCCGTAAGCCGCTGTAAGCTGTAGGAGGGTAACTTCGCCAGCCCCCAGTGAGGCAGCCAGTGAAGGCTCCATATTTTCTGCTAGGCCAAATTTGCCAGCGTAATCCATCACCGTGCCCATACCTAAATGCTGCGCAAGGCGCACGGTCATCAGGTTGCGGGACTTCTCAATCCCCAGACGCAAGGTGCTGGGTCCATAAAACTTGTTTGAGCTGTTCTTGGGTTTCCATTTGCCTTGACCATCACCTTGGTCGATCACAAATGGCGCATCAAGAACAAGGCTTGCTGGTGTAAAGCCGTTATCCAGCGCTGCTGCATACACAAATGGCTTAAAGGCAGAGCCTGGCTGCCGTTCAGCCTGCACGGCCCTATTATACTGGCTGGCTGCATAATCGAAGCCACCAACCATGGCCAAAACCCTGCCGGTGTGCGGGTCCATTGCGACCAAGGCGCCATCAATCTCCGGCACTTGCCTCAAACCATAGTTTTGCACCGTGCCAATAGGCTCGCCTTTGGCGTTCCAGAAGGTGGAAATTGTGGTTGTCTTGTCTGCACTCAGGGGCTCAATGGCAATAACATCGCCAACAGACAAAACTTGTGCGGTATCCTTCACGCTTGGGCCCAAGCGCTCACCTTGGCGCCAGGCACGCGCCCAGGTTATCTCGTCAAAAGGTACAAAACCAAAGTTGCCGTCCTTCAGGCCGATAATTGCGCCGTCTTCACGAACCTCGTGTACCGCCGCCAATGACCAACTTGCAAAACCAAGAGGCTTCTTGAAGGCCCGCAGACGTTCAGCCCACTCACTGTCCATCACCGTGCGGCCAACTGGCCCACGCCAACCATGGCGCCGATCATAGGCAACAAGCCCCTCACGCAATGTGCGCTCTGCAATCGCCTGAAGCCGTGGTTCAAGTGACGTGCGAACGGAAAGTCCGCCCTCATAAAGCACCCGGTCACCATACATACGCCCTACGCGGCGGCGAACTTCTTCGGCGAAATGTTCGGCTTCGAAACGCGCGTGGCCTTCACGCTCATGCATAACAAGGTCTTCAGCGACCGCTTCGCGATAGGTGGCTTCATCGATATGGCCAAGCTCATACATGCGTGACAACACCCAGTTACGCCGTCCGAGCGCACGTTCCTTGTTGCGCACCGGATGATAATTATTTGGCGCTTTCGGAAGAGCTGCAAGATAAGCCATCTCAGCAACTGTCAGCTCATTGAGAGCCTTGTTAAAATAATTGAGCGCGGCGGCTGCCACACCGTATGACCTGTTCCCGAAATAAATTTCGTTCAGATACAGTTCAAGAATACGGTCTTTTGAAAACGCCCGTTCAATCCGAAGCGTCAGAATCATTTCCTTGATCTTGCGGTCAAGGCGCTGATCGAGGGTCAGGAGGAAGGTACGTGCCACTTGTTGCGTGATGGTGGAGCCGCCCTGCAAAGGCCGGTCTTGCAGCACGTTCAGTACGTTCCTTAGGTTGCCGCGCACCATGCCGAGATAATCAAGCCCGTCATGCTCATAGAAATTTTTATCTTCCGCAGCAAGAAAAGCCTCAATTAAACCTTCGGGGATCACATTGATCGGCACAAAAAGACGCTGTTGTCGTGCGAATTCTGTCAGCAAACTACCGTCCCCAGCGTGAATGCGGGTCACAATTGAGGGCTCATAGTTCGCAAGCTGCCGATAGTCAGGAAGATCGCGGCCATAGTAGATGATCGCCCAGAGCACAGCGCCGCCCGCGGCGACAACACCAAGCGCACCGGAGATAAGTCCGAACTTGACCAATCGCCGCCATAGCGGACGCTTAGCCTTTACCGGCTTATCATCACTATTCTTCTGTTCCTGATCTGTCATGGCCTCGTACGGGTCTTCCTAGCAAAGCACACCAGTTTATACAGTTGGCACCAGAATGTGTCGCCCTTATGGCATTGTTGCCGCGTTATGGCACTTCATTGCCATCTGCGCAATTATCGCCTTAAATTTTCAGTGTTTGCGCAAGCTTCACCGCCCGAGCGCTACCATCTGCTGGAAATACCGATCTGTCGCGCGGCGAACAGCTTGCGCGATTTTCTTACGTCCATTGTCGCTATTGATGAAACGAGCGTTGGTTTTGTTGGTCAGATACCCGGCTTCAAGAAGCACTGATGGCACATCGGGTGCTTTCAAAACTCCTAAGTTGGCAAACCGGTGGCTCCGGCCGAGCATCGGCACATCACGCGCAAGTTCCTGCACCAAGACGTTGGCATATTGCGCAGAAAAATTCATGGTTTCGCGCTGTGCAAGATCAATCAGGATGCTAGAAACCTCGTCATCAGCTTCGTCAAGATTCACCCCGGCAATCACATCGGACTTGTTCTCCCGCGCGGCAAGACGCCCCGCCTCCTTATCCGACGCGGTTTCTGAGAGATTGTAGACGCTTGCGCCACTCACTTTGGAGTTGGCGATAGAATCCGCGTGCACACTGATAAAGAGATCAGCGTGATGACGCCGCGCGATCCTGAAACGTTCGCGTACCGGATGAAAGATGTCTCTGTCTCTGGTGAGATGAACTTCGTAGCGGCCTGTTTTATTGAGCTCATCACGAATAGCGCGCGCAATCTCAAGCACGACTACCTTTTCATGGACCCCAATAACACCAAGGTTTCCTGGGTCTGGGCCGCCATGGCCCGGGTCAATAACCACAACCCTCTTGCCCGCAATACGTTTTCGCGGCGCTGTTACATCGGGCACCGACGCTGTCGCAACAACAGGACGTTCATCTTTACTGCTTTGCACTGCTGCGAGGAAACTGCTGCGGGATGCAGGCTCCAGATCGAGAACAAATCGGTGTCCGTACTGCCCACGCGGCGGGAGGCTGAAGGCGGCTTTGACTGTCGCTGGTTCCTTGAGGTCCAAGACGATACGGTAGACACCCGGCGCAAACAGCCCGTGGCGGTATCCATCAACCGCACCGGTAGTTTGCACGGCGCTGTCGGCATGCCAGTTCGCTTCAGGAAGGTCGATAACTACCCTGTACGGGTCTGCGAGAAGGAAGATGCTTGGCTCTGTCTCATTGGAGATATCAAGGACGAAGCGTGTGGTGTCTCCGTTCACCCCGAACCGTAGACCATCAATCTGCACATCCTTTGCCGTAGATGATGTGGACGTCCCCATCAAGGCTCCGGCAACAAGCAAGATTAAACTAAACAGACGCAGCACAGAAATTCCCCACGAACGCTTCCTTTTTTCCTGATTTTGCCGCTCATACTATGAACAACGCCTTAATCTCTCAAGAGAAACAAATTCACATGGCGACAATCGGGCCCATTTGCCGCTTTATTACGGCAAATCAGCAACATCATTGCTCAAGGCAGACAATTTAGATTGTAATGCTTGCCCGACTTCACTATTTTAGCTCTGCGAGTTTATCGACCGGTCGCATGCGCGCGGCGGGTCTGGCTTTGATGGAACGCTCTCGTGGGCTGGCTTTATGCTTAGCTCGCCACCGGACCCAAAGCCGAATAAGGACAAGAACCGGCAATGGCCAAAAGGCTTTGCGCATTGAAAAAACATAAGACAGGTCTGCCTATATATATTGGGCAGCGACCATCTTCTGTTGTCTGTGGTCTTCCGGGGACTGCCTACTCCACACCTACTGAAGTACCATCATATAAATTGGACTTGGCCAGCGCCCCCCTTTCTGAGGGCGTGCCCGCGCGGCCAAGCATCCGGAGAAGTAGTTTATGTCGACAAGAATGCTTATCGACGCGCGTCACTCTGAAGAGACGCGGGTCACTGTTGTTAAGGGAAGCCGCGTAGAGGAGTTTGACTACGAATCTGCAACGAGACGTCAACTTAAAGGGAATATCTATCTTGCGCGTGTAACTCGCGTTGAACCTTCCCTGCAAGCAGCGTTCGTGGAATATGGCGGCAACCGCCATGGTTTCCTGGCTTTCAGCGAAATCCACCCAGATTATTATCAAATCCCGGTTGAAGACCGGGAAGAGCTCATTGCGGCTGAAACAGAAGCTGTCGCAGAGACAATGGCGCATGATGATGTCGCCACAGAATCTGCGCCGGACGCTGCTGAAAAGCACGATGACGAAGAGGGCGATGAAGCGCCTGACGTTAAAGCCAGCGACGAAGATGAAAAAGACGCTGAGATCGAAGAAGCTGCGGCTCGTCGCCGTGGTCTTCGGGCCCTCAAGCGCAAATACAACATTCAGGAAGTTATCAAGCGCCGGCAGGTGCTGCTTGTGCAGGTTGTTAAAGAAGAGCGCGGCAACAAAGGCGCGGCTCTCACAACATACCTCTCGCTGGCAGGTCGTTATTGTGTACTGATGCCTAACTCCACCCATTCAGGTGGTATTAGCCGCAAGATCTCCAGCGCCACAGACCGCAAACGTCTGAAGAAAATGATCTCAGACATGCAAGTTCCTGAAGAGATGGGCCTCATCGTTCGCACTGCGGGCATGAAGCGTACCAAGGCAGAAGTAAAGCGGGACTATGAGTATCTTCTGCGTCTCTGGAACGGTATCCGTGAGCTGACCTTGCAGTCAGTTGCCCCTGCCCTTGTGTACGAAGAGGGTAACCTGATCAAGCGCACGATCCGGGATCTGTACACCCGTGATGTGGACGAGATTCTGGTTGAGGGTGATGAAGGGTATCGCGCAGCCAAAGACTTCATGAAGCTTCTGATGCCAAGCCACGCGAAGAAAGTTCAGCACTACAAGGACCGTATTCCACTTTTCCACCGGTATCAGGTCGAAAACCATTTGGAGGCGATGTACCAGCCCGTGGTGCAACTGCGTTCAGGCGGTTACATCGTGATCAACCCAACGGAAGCGCTCATCTCTATCGATGTGAACTCCGGTCGCGCCACACGCGAACACAACATCGAGGAAACCGCGCTCAAAACCAACATGGAAGCGGCCGAAGAAGTTGCACGTCAACTCCGTCTCCGCGACATGGCTGGCCTTGTTGTGATCGATTTCATTGATATGGAAGAACGCAACAATAACCGTGCTGTTGAGCGCCGCATGAAGGACGTTCTTAAAAACGACCGTGCGCGTATTCAGGTTGGCCGCATCTCAAGCTTCGGCCTGATGGAAATGTCACGCCAGCGGCTGCGTCCAAATCTCCTTGAAGCCAGCATGGAAACCTGTAACGCCTGTGGCGGCACAGGTGTGGTTCGCTCTGTCGAATCAGCGGCCCTTATGGTACTGCGTCAGTTGGAAGAAGAAGGCATTCGTGGTCGCAGCTCCGTTGTGCGCGTAACCGCGAGCCCTGAGGTTGCGATCTATCTTCTCAACAAAAAACGCGCGATGCTCTCTGATCTTGAAAGCAGCTATGACTTTGTTATCGAAGTGCTTTCCTCGCCAAGCATGGCACCTGCCGAAGTTGAAGTTACCCGTGAAGCACAGGTAGCTGGCGCCAAGGCTGAAGGCCCGGTTGAGACAGCAGCCGTTAAACCTGACAGTGCGGCAAGTGCTGCACCTGTTGCGCCGGTTGCTGAAGAGCGCACAGCATCACATCATCATGAAGAAAAGTCTGAGGACGACAAACCTCGCCGCAAGCGCCGTCGTCGTCGTCGTCGCAGACGCGGTGATGAAAACACCGAAAATGCAGTGGCACAAGGTAACGACGCTTCCACGGACGAGGATGCGAACGAAGCTGGTCAGGACGATGCTGCAGCAAAAGCCGACGGCAATGAAGCTGGTGCTGAGCGGGAGGATCGCCCTCGCCGCCGCAGAGGTAGCCGTGGCGGCCGCCGCCGCCGTGAGCGGACAACTGACCAGAATGCCGACCAGCAAACGGCTGAAGCCCAAACGGATACCACGGATCAAGCAGAAAGCGCTGAACCTGCAACCGCAGGCGACGCTGCTGGCACCGAAACTGCGGAGCCACAAAAGCCTGCACGCCGTCGTCGCCGTGTTGTCAAAAAATCTGATGAAGCATCACAAGATGCGGTTGCAGAGACAACCGCTGACAGTGCCAGTGACGAAACAGCCGCAGAGGACAAACCAAAACCACGCCGTCGCACCCGCAAAAAAGCTGAGCCTGCACCAGATTTAGCTGCTGCCGAGAGTGACACTCCGGATGCTGCACCTGTGGAAGAGAAACCAAAACGCCGCCCACGGCGTAAAGCAGCGGACAAGGTCGATGCAGCGGCTGCTTCTGATACGCCAGAAGCTGCGCCCGCTGAGAAGAAGGAAGCCAAGGCCCCTGCCCGCCGCAGGCGTGCACCGAAGAAAGCCGATGAAGCTGAGGCAACAGTCGCAGCAGAAGCCACGCCAAAGGCACCGGTGGTGAAGTCTGAGAAAAAGGCACCGGCTAAACCTGCCGCCAAGAAGCCTGCTGCCAAGGACAAACCTGTTCAGTCCATCAAGGTGAGTGCGGATGCTGGTTCATCTGAATCCACACCCACTTCACCAGCGGAGGGCGAAGGCGGCCCAAAGCGTAAAGGGTGGTGGCAACGCACCTTCGGATAACCACCCGAAAGTCACGAGATTAAGGCGGCGAGGCCACAGCTTCGCCGCCTTTTTGTTTCAATATGGTTTGAGGCTGGCTTTCACGCGCTTGTCAATCATTGTTCATTGACGATTAAGGCCATGAGCCCTAGCGTTCGCACACGGTGTTGGAGAAATATTTTGTCAAAAGCCTTTAAACAAATAACCGCGTCTGTTCTGCTTTTACTTGTGCTGCCTTTTTCTGCAGTAAGAGCACAATCAATCCTTCGCGACGCTGAGACAGAAGACTTTCTTCATGAAGTTTCCGACCCTATTTTCATAGCGGCAGGGCTCAACCCCAGCTCTGTCCACCTCTATCTTCTGCACGACAATTCCGTCAATGCTTTCGTAACCGGTGGTCAAAACATCTTCATTCACTCGGGCCTTATTCTTGAAGCCGACAATGTGAATGAATTCCTGGGCGTTATGGCGCATGAAACCTGTCACATTGCTTGCGGCCACAGGGTGCGGACGGCAAGCGCTTTAGGAACTGCAGGCACCACTTCGATCCTTTCCATGGTACTCGGTGCGGCCGCTATTCTCGCAGGCGGCGCTGACGCAGGCATGGGTATCATGATGGCCGGCCAGTCCATGGCTCAGGGCCAGTTTCTCGCCTATAGCCGTGGCCAAGAGAGCGAAGCCGACCTAGCTGGCGCCCGCTACCTCGAGGAGGCAGGCATACCGGGTGAAGGTATGATCGCCTTTTTCGAGAAGCTTCGTGATCAGGAAATCCTCGCGCAAGTACGGCAAGACCCCTATGTGCGCAGCCACCCCCTCAACCGCACGCGTATCATGCAGTTGCAGGAAGTGGTGGGTGATAGCCCCTTTGCTGGCCAAGCACCAAACCCAGATATGAATGAAAAGTTCAATCGGCTGAAGGCAAAGCTTGCTGGATATCTATTTGAGCCTCGTCGGACGCTACGGGATTATCCGCTCTCTGACACGAGCGCATCTGCGCGTTACGCGCGCGTTTATGCCTACCACAAGGCTCTTGAATGGGATGCCGCCCTAAACGAGGCTGACGCACTGATCGCGATGGAGCCCAACAATCCGTATTTTTATGAGATCAAAGGCCAGATTCTTTTCGAGAACGGTCATGTTGAACAGAGCCTGCCGGTTTTCAAAAAGGCCGTTGAACTAGCGCCCCGTCAGCCACTTATCGCAACGGCACTCGGGCAAGCCATGGTTTCCACGGAAGATGAAAAACTGATGGCCGACGCCATCCCCATCCTTGAAGCAGCGACCCGACAAGACCGCAACAACAGCTTTGCCTGGTTTAACCTCGCCAAAGCGTATGCATGGATGGGCCGGGAAGCAGAAGCCAGCCTCGCGACGGCTGAGCGCTTCTATTCAGGTGGGTCGCCTATGCAAGCCGTTATGCATGCTCAGCGGGCTATGGAAGGTTTTGACGAAGGCACACCAGAATGGCTGCGCGCACAGGATATTCTTTATGTATCGCAGGAAGCTGCAGAAAAATTCAGACGCCAACAAGAGAGGCAACGCCGGGAGCAAGAACGGCGGCGCCTGCAAGAATTTGAGTAGAAAGTATCAAACCTTATGAATTCCAAATCGATCGTTTTCGCCGCCGCACTCGCTGGCGCCGCATTCCAGAACGCAAATGCTGAGGAAAGGCTGGCTATTGACCCTGCAGAACGCGCCAAAATTGAGGCTGTACTGCAAGACTATCTGCTTGAGAACCCGGAGATCGTTATGTATGCGATCCGGGAACTTCAGCGCCGCCAAACCGTTGCCCAGATGCTGCCCTCCATTGAGATGTACCGGAGCTTCCTTGAGGAAGACAAGGACGCTCCAGTTCTCGGTAACCCGAATGGCGACGTCACAATCGTTGAATTTTTTGACTATCGCTGCGGTTATTGCCGCCGCCACTTCCCTGATGTGATGCGGCTCGTTGAAGAAGATGGCAACATTCGCCTGCTCCCTAAGCAGTTCCCGGTACTTGACCGTCCTGAAGAGAAAGCGATTTCACGCCTCGCGGCACAAGCGGCATTGGCTGCCAACAAGCAAGGCAAGTTTGAAGAGTTTCATACTGCGCTTATGAGTTCGGGTGTTTCTGTAACGGAAGACTCGATCTACAAAACCGCCGCAAGCGTTGGGCTGGACGTTACCCGGCTTAAGGCGGACATGGCAGACAAGCTGATTGACAAGCGTATCGGAAACACGCTCGCAATCGGCCAGGATATTGGTTTTGAAGGCACCCCCGGTTACATCATCGGCAAAGACGTGGTGCTCGGGGCTGAAGGATATGATCGCCTGAAACAGGCGGTCTCCCGCGCCAGAGAGAAGCTGGCGGACGCTTCGCAATAAAATTAGAACATCAAAAAAGGCCGCATCAGCGGCCTTTTTTATAGGTTAACGATCCAGACTTTATATCAGCCCTGAAAGCGGTGAGCTCGGATCCGCATACCGCTTCTTCGGCATACGCCCCGCGAGATAAGCAAGTCGCCCACTTTCAACACCCAACTTCATGGCCCGCGCCATACGGACAGGGTCTTTGGCTTCTGCGATAGCAGTATTCATCAGCACACCATCACAGCCCAGTTCCATCGCGACCGCCGCGTCAGACGCTGTACCAACACCCGCGTCTACCAACACCGGCACATTCGCCTGTTCGATCATAAGGCGGATCTGTACCGGGTTTTGAATACCGAGCCCGGAACCAATAGGCGCGCCAAGCGGCATGATCGCCACACATCCCATATCTTCAAGCTTTTTGGCCGCAATAGGATCGTCAGAGCAATAAACCATTACCTTAAAGCCGTCCTTGATCAGGGCTTCTGCTGCATTGAATGTCTCGAGCATGTTGGGATAGAGCGTTTTCTGGTCCCCAAGCACCTCAAGCTTCACGAGATCCCAACCGCCAGCTTCGCGCGCCAGCCTGAGCGTGCGCACGGCACTATCAGCGTCAAAACAGCCCGCAGTATTTGGCAAGTATGTAATTTTTTTGGGATCAAGATAGTCTACTAACATGGGCTGGTTGGGATCGGATACATTCACCCGGCGCACGGCAACGGTGACAATCTCCGCACCAGACGCTTCAACGGCCTTTGCAGTCTCGTCAAAATCCTTATATTTGCCGGTGCCAACGATCAGGCGAGAGTTATAGGTTTTACCCGCCAGTTGCCAACTATCACTCTGTCCTGCCACGGTGCTGTTTCCTCCGCCGATAAAATGTACAATTTCCAACTGATCGCCGTCCTGAAGCGCCACATCAGCGAAGGTTGATTTGGGGACAATCTCCAGGTTGCGTTCTACAGCAACCTTCGATGGCTCAAGGCCTATATCCCTCAAAAACTCTGCCAGGCCCTGCCCCGGAGGCAGTTTTTTCGTTTCGCCATTCACGGTGATACTGATCACGATACTCTTGTCCTTAATAGGCTGTTGCGATGTGCATGGGCACACTTTCCGCCGAATTCTTGTTGATGCGGCTTTGCATGCCATCCATATGGCATTATACAGAGGGCTTCAAGCAGTCTGTCGAAACATTGGACGTGTTCTATGAGTGATACCGAGATGCCAAGAATACTGGTTCTCAACGGCCCCAACCTCAACCTGCTGGGAAGCCGCGAACCAGAGACCTACGGCTCCCAAACATTGCCTGAGATTGGCACTATGCTCAAGGAACACGCGTCTGGCCGTGGTTTTGCGATCGATTTTCGCCAAAGCAACCACGAAGGCACGCTGGTGGACTGGATTCAGGAAGGGGCGGATGATACCGCTGGCATTATTCTCAATGCTGGCGCCTATACTCATACATCCGTTGCAATCCGGGATGCGATAGCTGCAATCAAAACGCCTGTCATTGAAGTACATCTTTCCAATATTTTCGCGCGGGAGGAATTTCGCCATCACTCCTATATTTCGGATGTTGCCGAGGGGGTGATCTGCGGATTTGGTGCGGTTGGATATGTGCTTGCGATTGACGCGATAGCGAGTATGCTGCGCGTCAAATAACGATCAAGGGTTAAGGGCCTAATACATGTCTAAAATCAAAGATTATAAAGAACTTATCCGTGAAATTGCTGAGCTTCTGGATAAATCCTCTCTCTCAGAAATTGAGGTTGAAGAAGAAGATTTCCGTATTCGTGTTGCGCGTGAAGTACCAGCGAACGTGAGCTATACAGCGCCTGCGGCAGTGCCAGCTGCAGCACCAGCGCCGTCTGCCCCTGCTGCAGCACCTGTGGCTCCTGCGGCTGCGCCCGCTGCTGCTAACCCAGCTGACCATCCTGGTGCGGTCCCTGCTCCGATGGTTGGTACAGCATACACCGCGCCAACCCCTGGTGCTGACGTATTTGTCAAAGTGGGTGACAAGGTCAAGGAAGGCGACACGCTGCTTATTATTGAAGCGATGAAGGTGATGAACCAAATCGCCGCGCCACGGTCAGGCACAGTAAAAGAAATCTTCTTTGCTGACGCCCAGCCGGTAGAATTTGGTGAAACCCTCTGCATTATCGAATAGGGACAGCATCAGATGTTCGAAAAAGTCCTGATCGCTAACCGTGGTGAGATCGCGCTCCGCATTCACCGTGCATGCCATGAAATGGGTATCAAAACGGTCGCTGTGCACTCTACGGCAGACAGTGATGCCATGCATGTGCGGCTTGCGGATGAAAGCGTTTGTATCGGCCCACCCGCTTCGGCGCAAAGCTATCTGAATATCCCGGCGATTATATCCGCGGCCGAAATTACCGGCGCGGATGCAATTCACCCGGGCTATGGTTTCCTCTCTGAAAATGCGCATTTCGCCGACATCGTTGGCGAACACGAAATCGCATTTATTGGCCCCAAGCCCAATCATATCCGCATGATGGGTGACAAGATCACTGCCAAAGAAACCGTTAAAAAGCTTGGCATTCCTGTGGTTCCCGGCTCCGACGGTGGTATCACCGATGATGAGGAAGCCCGCAAGGTATGCCGCGAAATCGGCTTCCCCGTGATCATCAAGGCATCTGCCGGTGGTGGGGGCCGCGGTATGCAGATTGTGCGCACCGAAGAAGAACTGCCACGAAAGCTGCAAACCTGCCGCACCGAAGCAAAAGCCGCTTTTGGTGATGATGCGGTATATATCGAGAAGTTCCTGCAAAAACCCCGGCACATCGAGTTTCAGATCATCGGGGATAGTCACGGCAACTGTATTCACCTGGGCGAGCGGGATTGTTCCCTTCAGCGCCGCCACCAGAAGGTGCTTGAAGAGGCCCCTTCCCCGGTGATCGACGGTGAAACACGGGAGCGCATGGGCGGAATTGTCGCCAAAGCCATGGCCGATTTCGGTTACTGCGGCGCTGGCACCATTGAGTTCCTGTATGAAGACGGTGAGTTCTATTTCATTGAAATGAACACCCGTGTTCAGGTAGAGCACCCCGTGACAGAAATGATCACCGGCATCGATATTGTGCGTGAGCAGATCCGCGTTGCCTCTGGCGAGAAGCTTTCCTACACGCAGGATATGGTGCGTTTCTTTGGTCACGCAATCGAATGCCGCATCAATGCTGAGCATCCATTCACCTTCATGCCAAGCCCTGGCACGGTGACCCAGTATCATCCACCAGGCGGGCTGAACGTGCGCTGTGATAGTGCGGTCTACGCTGGCTACCGCATCCCGCCCTATTATGACAGCATGGTCGCCAAACTGATCGTGTCCGGGTACACCCGGGAAGGCTGTTTGCTGCGGCTGCGTCGCTCTCTCGAGGAATATGTGATCGACGGTGTTGTCACCACGATCCCGCTTCATCAGGCGTTGATGGACAATGAGGACTTCAAGAAAGGGGATTATGATATCCACTGGCTTGAAAAATTCCTTGAAACCAACAAACCAGAATAATGTAAATTAGGGGTTATGCCACACGACAGCATAACCCCTAATCTCCTTCTCCAGGCATACGCCTCTGGCGTTTTTCCGATGGCTGAAGGCCGTGATGATGATGAGCTCTTCTGGGTAGACCCAGATGCGCGTGGCATCATCCCGCTCGACCGTTTCCACGTGCCTAAATCTCTTGCCAAGCTGGTTCGTCAGGAAAAGTTTGACGTTAAAATCGATACCGCGTTCCGCGATGTCGTGAACGCCTGCTCTATGCCCGCACGCGGGCGGGAAACCACATGGATCAGCGAACGCATTGAAGAACTTTATACCGACCTCTTTAGCCGTGGTTTCGCCCATTCTGTTGAATGTTGGCTGGAGGGTGAGCTTGTCGGCGGGTTATATGGTGTTTCCCTCGCGGGTGCCTTTTTTGGCGAAAGCATGTTCCACACCAAAACAAACGCCAGCAAGGTCGCGCTTGTACATCTCGTAGGGCGTCTGAAAGCAGGAGGCTATACGCTTCTCGACACGCAGTTTATCACCACGCATCTGCAGCAGTTTGGTACGCAAGAGATATCGAGGCTGGACTATCACCAAAGGCTAGAAAAAGCCCTTACCCACACAACCGCCGATTTTCAGCGGCTATCGCCCTGGGCTTCAGGGGAATCGGTTTTGCAGCTCATCACCCAGATGTCGTAAACCGGGTGTTCAAGCGCGTTCAGCGCCGGGCTTGAGGCCACCATCCAGCCCTCAAACACACGCTCCCGTGTACCGCCACGCTTGATATCATCAATCTCGATATAAGCGAAAGTCTCAGGTGGCTCGATTGGTGGGCGTGTACGGCAGTATCTCACATTAAGCGCAAGGGTACCAAAATGCCCCTCCTCACCGACTGGCAGTTCAATTTCGGTGATCCGCGCCGTTATTTTATCAAGCGCACGCAAAACCACTGTGCTGTGATGAATATTGCCCTGGGCTTCTGCGCCTTGCTCCAGTGTGCTCTGCACTGCGAAAGCTGGTATGGATGCACACGCGGTAAGCGAAAGCGCGACGAGGCGCGCGGCAAAGCTATTCCTTTTTGCCGCCATCAGAATCGCCGTACATGAATTTACCAAGAAGACCGATAAGATCGACCGCCCCTTGCGTTTCCGAGATTTCGTCTCCGGCCGCAAGGTTATCCAGCGAACCACCCGGCAAAAGGCTAAGGTATGAGCCCCCAAGAAGCCCTTCAGAGGTAATCGCAGCTGCAGTGTCCTGCGGCAGTTTCACTTGGTCTGCTACCGAAAACTTGACGATCGCCTGATAGGTTTGTGGGTCAAGATCACTTGATATGATGGTGCCAATCTTGATGCCCGAAAGGCGAACATCCGCCCCAACACCAAGGCCGTCAATACGGTCAAATCTTGCTGAGAGCGTGTAGCCCTCTGCCACGGCACCATCGGTGCGCTCATAGGCGAAAACAAGGAACCAGCCCGCAACAATAAGAACAAGCGCGCCGATCAGACTTTCAACCAAATTACTCGACATAAATTTCTTCCGTCATCGTGCCTGGCTTCAACCCGTCAGCGTCAAATTCGCTTTAAGGTTTCCAGGCTTCGTAATCAGAGGTAGTTGCGGCCCGTTCACCTACAACACCCAAAGCACCTGCAGGAAGATATGCTTCCGCTGAGCCCGTTTTGTTAGGCTGATGCTCTTTTTCCCACGCTTTTTTAACCAAAGGCTTTTCACTTGGCGCATCTTTCATGGTGTAGTGCAACCAGCCATGCCAATCAGCAGAAACACGCGATGCCTCAACCGGGCCGTTCTTGTAGATCACCCAGCGCTTGCGGCCGTTTTTCTCCTGATAGTAAACGTTGCCCTGATCGTCCTCACCTACTTTCACGCCCTTACGGCTTGTGAAAAGAAGGGTGCCAATCGTTGCGCTGTTCCACCAGGTGAAGATGGGCGAAGAAAACAGTTTCGAGATCAAACCAGCCATAGCGACATTTCCATACTTACTCGGTCAATTTCGGGTCGTTTAGCACGTTTGTTGCTTGAGGAAAAGCAGCAAGGACCCAAGCGCGACAATTCTTCGCCGTGCCAACGCTAACGGGCCGCTTTCGGCTCTGATTCGCGAGAGGCTGTCGCACATTGTTCCGCATGCTTCTATCTAGGTCTAATTTGTGTGCAGATTAAGGCAATTTCATCGACTCATTGACCTCCCGTGAGTCGAACTGCGTCAGCTAGTAGCTTTCCATCTGTCAACCACAATATATAGAAAATATGCCTTGTCGTTCGCGAATATTCAGACCTAAACTTGTGGCCAACAAGGGCGCACCCACAAGATATTGTGGGTTAGTGAAGGTAGCGGCACGACCATATATATTCAGTACGTCAGCCAGCTTGGGCGGCTAATGACACTTTCTGACGGACACCCCGCACCCACATGTCCAGTAATTTACCAGCAAAGACTGGGTGGAAATCTCACGGGGGAACCGCATGCGTATCGAACGCCATTTTTCGAAAGATGTATCCTGTCCATATGCTGGCCTTGAATGGCGTACAGCGGTCAGTGAAATTCGCAATCCTGACGGATCTGTTGTTTTTCATATGCCTGATGTTGAAGTGCCAACCGGCTGGAGCCAGGTGGCAACAGACATCATCGCACAAAAATACTTCCGTAAAGCCGGTGTCCCTCAGGCCCTGAAGCCTGTTAAAGAAGAAAGTGTACCGAGCTGGCTGTGGCGCAAAACGGCTGACGAAGCCGCCCTTAAAGCCATGCCGGAAGATAAGCGATACGGCTCGGAAACCAGTGCCAAGCAGGTTTTTGACCGGCTGGCAGGCACCTGGACCTATTGGGGCTGGAAAGGTGGCTATTTCGACAGTGAAGAAGATGCCCGCACCTTCTTTGACGAAATGCGTTTCATGCTTGCGGCACAAATGGCGGCACCAAACTCGCCGCAGTGGTTCAATACCGGCCTTCACTGGGCTTACGGCATCGACGGCCCGGCGCAAGGCCACCACTATGTAGACTTTGAAACCGGCAAACTTGTGAAGTCAAAAAGTGCTTATGAGCACCCGCAACCACATGCCTGCTTCATCCAAGGCGTATCGGATGACCTTGTGAACGATGGCGGGATTATGGACCTCTGGACCCGCGAAGCACGGCTGTTCAAATACGGCTCCGGCACCGGCTCCAACTTCTCCAACATTCGCGGAAACGGGGAAGCACTCTCAGGTGGCGGAAAGTCGTCAGGCCTTATGAGCTTCCTGAAAATCGGTGATCGCGCTGCCGGGGCAATCAAGTCTGGCGGCACAACGCGCCGCGCAGCCAAGATGGTTGTTGTCGACATTGATCACCCAGACATCGAAGAATTCATTAACTGGAAAGTTATTGAAGAACAAAAAGTTGCAGCCCTTGTTTCAGGTTCGAAGTTAAATGAAATTCATCTGAACCGTATCATCAAAGCCTGTCATGAAGGCAAAGCATCGCTCGGCGATAAGGCCTTTGAACCGCGCGAAAACGATGAACTTAAAAAAGAGATCATCGCTGCACGCAAGGTGATGATCCCTGAAAATTACGTGCAACGGGTTATCCAGTTCGCGCGTCAGGGTTACACCTCAATCGAGTTCAAAACTTACAATACGGACTGGGATTCAGACGCTTACTTGACTGTATCCGGTCAGAATTCAAACAACTCCATCCGCGTGAGCGACGACTTCATGAATGCGGTCAAAGCAGGCAGTGACTGGCATTTGACCAACCGCACGGACGGCACTGTCACTAAGTCCATGAGTGCGGCGGAGCTGTGGCGCGATGTGGGGCATGCCGCATGGGCATGTGCTGACCCAGGCATTCAGTTCCACACCACTATCAACGACTGGCACACCTGCCCTGCATCTGGCGATATTCGTGCATCCAACCCCTGCTCGGAATACATGTTCCTTGATGACACGGCGTGTAACCTCGCATCCCTCAACCTGATGACATTCCGTGCGAAAGATGGTGCTTTCAAAGTCGCCTCCTTCCAGCACGCGGTACGTCTCTGGACCATGGTGCTCGAGATTTCCGTGATGATGGCGCAGTTCCCGTCCAAGGAAATTGCCAAGCTTTCTTATGAGTACCGTACGCTTGGGCTTGGCTTTGCCAACATTGGCGGGCTTCTCATGAGCCTCGGTCTCGGCTACGATAGCGACGAAGGACGTGCGCTATGCGGCGCTATCACCGCCCTGATGACGGGTGAAAGCTATGCCACGTCGGCCGAGATGGCATCCGAGCTTGGCGCTTTCCCTGGTTACAAGAAAAACGCTGATCATATGCTTCGGGTTATTCGCAACCATCGCCGCGCCGCCTACGGGCAGGATGATGGCTATGAAAAGCTGAATACCAACCCGGTACCGCTTGATATTGAAGGCTGCCCGGACAAGGCAATTGCTGTGGCTGCGGCTGAGGCATGGGACCGTGCACTAGAAATTGGTGAAGAGCATGGTTTCCGTAACGCGCAAGCGTCTGTCATCGCGCCAACCGGCACTATCGGCCTTGTCATGGACTGTGACACCACGGGCATTGAGCCAGATTTCGCGCTGGTGAAGTTCAAGAAGCTTGCGGGTGGTGGTTACTTCAAAATCATCAACCGTATTGTGCCACAAGCCCTTGAAGTTATGGGCTATACGCCTGAACAGATGGAAGAAATTTCCCTCTATGCTGTTGGACACGGCACGCTCAAGGATGCACCTGCCATCAACCATCAAAGCCTGCGTGCACGCGGGTTTGGTGATCGCGAGATCGACCTTCTTGAAGAGCAGCTCAAAAATGCCTTCGACATCAAGTTTGTCTTCAACCAGTGGACGCTTGGAACAGATTTCTGCAAAGATAAGCTTGGCCTGAACGACGAACAGCTGAATGATTTCAACTTCGACCTTCTGGCGGCCATTGGCTTTAGCAAGGAAGAAATCGCGCAAGCTAATCTCTACTGCTCTGGTTCCATGACCCTTGAAGGTGCACCGCACTTGAAAGAAGAGCACTATCATGTGTTCGATTGCGCAAACCCATGCGGCAAAATTGGCAAACGTTTCCTCTCGTGGGAAAGCCATATCCGGATGATGGCCGCAGCACAGCCGTTTATCTCGGGCGCAATCTCGAAAACCATCAATATGCCCAATGCCGCAGATGTGGATGACTGCATGGCAGCGTACGAGCTTAGCTGGTCCTTGGCGCTCAAGGCCAATGCCCTTTATCGGGACGGCTCAAAACTTAGCCAGCCGCTGAACGCATCGCTCCTTGATGATGTAGACCTTGAAGAAGAATTCGAGGAAAAATCACTGCCCGAGCGCGCGGAAGTGGTTGCTGAACGCATCGTTGAACGAATCGTTGAGGTGGAGCGTGAAGGGGCCGCAAGACGCAAACGCCTGCCTGAACGGCGTAAGGGTTACACCCAAAAGGCTATTGTGGGCGGCCATAAGGTCTATCTCCGCACTGGTGAGTATGATGATGGTTCTGTCGGTGAAATCTTTATCGACATGCACAAGGAAGGCGCGGCCTTCCGCTCGCTCATGAACAATTTCGCCATCGCCATTTCCATTGGCCTTCAGTATGGCGTGCCTCTGGAAGAATTTGTTGACGCCTTCACATTCACCCGGTTTGAGCCCTTCGGTCGAGTTGAAGGAAACGAGACCATCAAGATGGCCACCTCACTTCTGGATTATATCTTCCGGGAGCTTGCGATCTCTTATCTTGGTCGTGACGATCTCGCCCACGCAACGCCGGCGGACTTCGCGCCTGACACCACAGGCCGCGGGGATGCCCGTGATGGTCTTCCTGCCCTTGATGATGAAGTGACCGAAGCCCTTGAACGCGTACAGAAGTTCGCGTCCTCTGGTTACGTTCGGGGCAGCAACCTTGTGGTGCTTAAAAGCAAAACCACCAAGGATGACAAAGAGCTTGAGACGGTCGCCATGGCGACCGGCACACACGGCTCCACCAGCACCGTATCCATCGGGTCCGCCATGACCAACGGTGCAACGGACGCGACAGCTGACGCGCGCGCCGCTGCCCGCATGAAAGGATATGAAGGGGATGCCTGTGGTGAATGCGGCAACTTCACGCTGGTGCGCAATGGCACATGCCTGAAATGCGATACCTGCGGTGGCACCTCCGGCTGCAGCTAGGCGGCTTTTTAAAGTTTACACCACCCACTAACCCGTCCCAGTGGGTGGTTATCTCGGGGAAGGTCCTGCCTTCCCCCTTTTTTTTCGCAATATTGGCATAAATGATACCGGCAAAGTTGCGGGTTTATGTTGGTTTTTCCGTAAACAAGCGTCTATCCTTTACTAAATTTTTACTGTCCGGTGTTGAAGTGGTCGGCAGTGGGAGCCCGGGGGTCGAGCTTCTCCGCATTATTTATTTGTTGATTTTAGCTGGAGCCAACAGTGGCCGATACAAAATCCAAGAAGATTTCGGCGATCGCTGATGCGTCGGGACAGGTCGCTCGGTCGTCCCGCATCGTAAACACTTCTGCCGTTGTTGAACGCCTGCAAGTGGGCGTGCTTGTCTGCAACGTGACAGACGCCAATGTGGTTGAATCTCTGTTCGTCAACCAGTTTGCCCGCGATGTGTTTGGACTGAAAGACTCGACCCAGCTACCCTGCCCTCTCGATTCTATCTGGAATGCCTCAGACAACCATGTGCTTGCGGGGCAGATTCTTGAGGTTTTCCGCACGGGCCGCGATACCACGTTTGAATGGAGCATCAGAAGCGGCGTGATCGAACGCTTCCTCTCGTCTCACCTGATGGCCCTAACGGACCACGAAGGTGCTGTTTATCAGGTTATCTGTACGATTGAGGACCAAACCGCCGAAAAACTGGCGGAACGGAACCTGCTTCATCATGCGTTCCACGACGCCCTTACCGGCCAGCCAAACCGCGTGCTGTTCCGGAACAAACTTGAAGAAGCTGTCTCTGATTGCCAGCGGGAGGGGCACCAGAACGGCTGCGCTGTGCTGATCATCAATATCGACCGTTTCCAGCAAATCAACGAAAGCTTCGGCCATAGCGCGGGCGACCGTTTCCTTATTTCCATGGCCTCAACGCTCAGGCGCTGTATTCGCAGTTCAGACACACTGGCGCGCCTATCCGGCGATGAATTTGCCATTCTCGTCTCTCGCTTCAAGGATGTTGAGGAGGTTGAGATGATCTCCCGACGCGTTCATGAAGCCATGCAACAACCCTACGACCTAGACGGCAACGAGGTGTTCACCTCCGTTTCCGTCGGCGTTGCCACAACACTCTCCAGTTCGACCCACCCGGAAGATTTGATCCGCGACGCTGATTTTGCCATGCACCGGGCCAAAGGGGCCGGGAAAGCGCGGACGGAGATCTATCACCGCGATTCGCACCAGCGCGCACGTTCCCAGTTTCATCTGGAAACCGAGTTACGCCGGGCTGTTGAGCGGAATGAACTCGATCTTTACTATCAGCCAATCATCGACCTCAGCACGTCAGAGCTTCACGGTTTTGAAGGCCTGACCCGCTGGACTCACAAGGATCGCGGTTTTGTCTCCCCCGTTGAGTTTATCCCACTCGCGGAAGAAACAGGGGTTATCGTGCCCCTTGGCCGCTGGGCGGTTAAGGCTGCATGCGCCCAAGTGCGCAAATGGATTGATGAGGTTGGCGCGGAGAAAACCGTGCCGATCAACGTCAATGTCTCTGGCATTCAGTTCGCGCGCGATGACATCGCACGCATGGTGGAAGATGGACTCAGGGAATTTGATATCGATGGCCGCTTTATTCGGATCGAATTGACCGAAAGTGCCATCATGGCCAACCCGACGCGGATTTCAGAATCACTGCAACGCATTCGTAAACTTGGCGTCAAAGTCGCCCTTGATGATTTCGGGACGGGGTATTCTTCACTGAACTATCTGCACCAGTTCCCTATTGATGTGATCAAGATCGATCGCAGTTTTATCAACCAGCTTGAACCCGGCAACGCGCCCTATAAAATCCTCCGCATGATCGGCATGCTCGCTAAAAACCTAGGCCATGAGGTGGTTGCGGAAGGTCTTGAGGATATTGATCACATCAAGATGCTGTGCGATCTGGAATTTGGATATGGTCAGGGCTTCTATTTCTCAAAACCTGTGAAAGGCGCTGAGGCCAGCGAATATGTCTATGGTAACTTGCCCTGGGACAAATAATCCGCCTGCTGCCTGATTTTTCTTGGTCCCTTGAACAGCAAGGGTTTTCTTACCACATGTTGTGAAACACTTAACAACAAGACGGGTGCCAAATGAGCGAGGAAACCAAACAACCTTCAACCGGTGATGATGCTAAAAAAACGCCAGCTGCTAAGAAGCCCGCAGCCAGGAAAACTTCGGCAAAAACACCAGCTGCTAAAAAAACAGCAGCCAAAAAAGCTGCGCCAAAGAAAACCGCCGCAACAGCGGCCAAAAAGCCAACAACCGCGAAATCTGCTGCGGCTAAGCGTACAACGACAGCCAAAAAGGCATCCGCCGCTAAAGTAGCGGCAAGCAAACCCGCGTCAAAACCTGCAAGTGCTGCTGAAGACGCGGCGACCGATAAGGTTGAGGCTGAGAGCAAAACAGCCGAAGAAGCTCCAACTCAAACTCATAGTGAAAACCATGAGAGCTTCAATGAGC
Source organism: Kordiimonas sp. (assembly GCF_048264555.1). Classification (GTDB taxonomy): domain Bacteria; phylum Pseudomonadota; class Alphaproteobacteria; order Sphingomonadales; family Kordiimonadaceae; genus Kordiimonas. The sequence continues at coordinate 336,987 of NZ_JBLXCX010000002.1, read as the reverse complement.
AGGCGTCTGACCCCTATAGCGCTGAAAAGCTTGCGGCTGACTTCAAGGAGAAGGACTGGAAAGAGGTTTTCATCCGCGCGGCCTTCACCGTGTTTTATATGTTCGCGGGCTGGATTGCCATTGCCCTTGGCGGGACTTTCACGCTGATCCAGTTCATCATTCATCTGGTTACGGGTCACCCGAATGATACGGTCAAAAAGGCCATTCTGTCGGTGGGGCAATATATCGGCGATATCGCGGCCTATGTGAGCTTCGCGCGTGACGAACGCCCCTTCCCCTTTGGGAAAGACCTCCCTAACGGAGAGTGATCTGGCAACGTGTTGAATGTGGTAAAAGGGCGTTTGAAACGCCCTTTTTTTGCTGCCTAAGGTTACAGCCCAACCGCCTGGAACAGCACTTCGCCACCAAGGCGAATGATCACCACGGCAACAATGGCTGTCAGTATTCCCTTCATCAGGTCAATCATCAGCAGGCCCTGCCTTTAAAAGCATGAAACTATCCCGCGATTGTAACGCAGTATCGGGGAAATCTGCAAACACACCGTCGACGCCCAGTGAAAACAATAGCTTAAGCTCTTCCTCTACAGACTTGATGCCCTTGGGCACCTGGTCGTTTCGGATCGTCCATACATGCACATCAAGGCCAAGCGCATGCGCATCATCCACAATTGATGTTGGCTTGCCTTCCGGTCCAACCAGTAAGGCTTTGTTGAGCCCAACACCATCCACATTGGTGCCATAGAGCGCGAGGGGAGCTTCCAGCACGTAGCTTTTGCTTTTGCGGTCTTTTTTGCCTTCAATCAGCCAGATCAGCTCCGCGTCTGTTTTGCCAACAAATTCATTCAGATAGGCGCCGTCAAAGCATTGAAAATAAACGGGTATACCAGCGTCGGTAACTTCCTTGAGCATGGCAAGTAGCGCCACTGTTGGGTCTAGCCCAACTTTTTGGAACAGCGTGGGCCGTTTCATCTCAATATAAAGCCCGGCTTTAGAGCCATCTGCTTTTGCAGTCTTCATCAGCGACAAGATTTCATCCATTGTCGGAATACTCTCTTGCCCATCAAACACATCCCCCCGTTTGGGTCGCGGCTGGATAGCCTTCAGGGTTTTCAACTCGTTGAGCGTAAAATCGAACACAAACCAGTCGTCGTGTCCTTCAAGTTTACGTTTCCTGTCAGCAAACTCGGGATGATCAGCAATATCTGTGGTACCGGAGAGATAGATATCGTGGCGCGCAACCAAATGACCGTCCTTGGTCATCACAAGGTCCGGTTCGATATAATCAGCCTTCATTTGCAGGCCAAGCTTGTAGGACATCAGCGTGTGTTCGGGCCGGTAACCGCTGGCCCCTCGGTGCGCGATAACAATAGGCCCTGAGCTAACCCCGCTGACATCTGCACTTGCTGTCATCTCACCACCTCCAAAGCCCAGCATCATCAGGCCCAGCTTGATCCATCGCTTCACTGTTTTATCCTCCGCTTTGCTGAGAACGTTAGTCCTAGGCCTCAAGCATGACAAGAAAAAGACATTGAGCGTGCCACAACACAATTCCAGACTTGACGGTCCAGTAAATACAGGCATCCTAGAGGAGATTTTGGGAAGGAAATCATGGACCCTGTACAAGTTTTTGGCTCTCTGGCCGCTATTATCGTCACCGCGCTCATTGCGTGGCGTATGTTCCCTGCCCGCACGCCGCTTGATGACGGCATCGTGCGGCGCAATCTCGCGCGCTATGCACCGGATGCGCGCATCGCGTCTGTTTATCTCAGCAAAAATGCAAAAGCGGCCGTTGCCAGCCTGACCTCACCTGCCTCAAGTATCGGGCTTGCGGTGCGCATGGGAGACCGTGTGGTGTGCCGCATCTTACAAGCCGCAGATATCAAAAGCGTTCAGGTTACAGGTGAGACACTCTTCCTAGTGTTTGACGATTTCACACAACCAAATATCAAGCTTGAGTTCGAACCCGCCGTACTTGCGGAAGCGGCTCCCTTGTTTGATGCTTTGACGACCGTAAACGGGGAGCTCACCCATGCTGCTTGACCTGCCCAAACCGACTGAGCTCGCTGTTCCCGCCTTTGTATTCTTCATATTGGTGGAGATGATATACGGCTGGAAGACAGGACGTGCCAGATTTGAAGGCCGTGACGCCTTCACGTCCCTCCTCATGGGGCTTGGCAGCACAATTTCCGGCGCGCTTACCGCAGGCATATTCTTCGTCTTCAGCTATTGGGTTTGGGAGAATTTTGCGATCTTCGATATGGGCGCAGGTCTTTGGGTCTTTGCCCTCGCGTTTGTTCTTGATGATTTTGCGTATTACTGGATACACCGGTTTGGGCACCGCATGCGCTGGATGTGGGCTGCGCATGTCATCCACCATTCCAGCCAGCATTATAACCTGACTACAGCACTCCGGCAGACGTGGACAGGCCAGTTCACGCCCGGGTTCCTCTTCAAGCTACCGATATTTGTCCTCGGTATAGAGCCCGCGATCGTATTCTTCTGCGCCGGGCTCAACCTTGTGTATCAGTTCTGGATTCACACCGAAGCGATCCAGAAAATGCCACGCTGGTTTGAGGCTGTGATGAATACACCGAGCCACCACCGTGTGCACCATGCCAACAACCCCCGGTATCTGGATGCTAATTATGCCGGTGTTTTCATCATCTGGGACAAGATGTTTGGCTCTTTCATCCCCGAGCGGGAAGATGACCCCTGCCGCTACGGCCTTGTGCGTGACCTTGGCACTTTTAACCCGCTGCGCGTAGCTACCCATGAATGGGTTGGTATCATGAGAGACATGTGGTCCGCTAAATCTTGGAAACACAAAATGTTATATCTCTTGGCCCCACCCGGCTGGACACCGGACGGAAGCCGCAAAACCAGCGATATGATCCGCGCGGAGTGGCTTGCCCGGAATGGCAGGACGGAAGCTGAGCCTGATACACCAGCCACCACACAGGCGGCTGAATGATTCTCAGTCGCCTTGCTTGTTGGCGCTTAGTTTATCAACAAGCAAACCCAACAGCCCGCCAAGCACGCCACCAGCGAGTGCCTCTAAGCTAGCGATATAGGGTAGCCATTTGCCTACAACAGCACCGACCACAAGCCCTGCAAAAATATAAAACCCGATCCGTGTTGCCATCATAGTCTCCTGTTCTCATCCCATCACCATGGGTTGCGCCATATAAAACGCTGTGCACTGCACAGTCAATTCCATCAGTTTATTTTGCACTTGCGAAATAATCTTTTTTTGGCACAGTGTCGGCAAACAAAATTCCCCCGGGCGCGAGAGGTTGTCGCGATAGTCTCATCAGCGCCTGACATATAGAAGGAGAGCCCCAATGTCTCAGGACCCAATCGTAATTGTTGGTATGGCCCGCACGCCCATGGGCGGTTTGCTTGGCGACCTGTCCAGCATCCCCGCATCAGAGCTGGGCGCAACCGCTATTCGCGGTGCACTCAAGGGTGCTGGTGTAAGCGCTGACGACGTAAACGAGACCGTAATGGGCTGTGTCCTCCCAGCTGGTCAGGGCCAGGCCCCTGCCCGGCAGGCGAGCCGCAAGGCTGGTATCCCTGACGGTACAGGCGCTGTAACAGTGAACAAAATGTGCGGCTCCGGCATGCAAGCCATGATGCAAGCGCACGACAGCCTGAAAGCTGGCTCGCGCGATATTGTGGTCGCGGGCGGGATGGAAAGCATGTCCCTTGCGCCGCACTTGCTGCCAAGCGGGCGGACCGGCGTGAAATATGGCAATGCACAGATACTGGACCATATGGCGCTTGATGGCCTTACGGACGCCTATGCCGGTGAACCCATGGGTGTGTTTGCGGAGCTATGCGCAGAGCAGTATCAGTTCACCCGCGACGCGCAGGACGCGTATGCCATTGAATCGCTCAAGCGAGCGCAGCGCGCGATCGAGGACGGATCTTTTGACGGCGAAGTCGTGCCGGTCACCGTTAAAACGCGCGGCGGTGATGTTGAGGTCAAAACCGACGAGCAACCACCAAAAGCCCGGCTCGACAAAATCCCGAACCTTCGCCCTGCTTTCAAGAAAGACGGCACAGTCACAGCTGCCAATGCGAGCTCTATTTCGGATGGCGCGGCGGCTGTTGTGATGATGAAACAGTCGGAAGCGGAAAAGCGCGGCCTGACACCACTTGCCATCATGCGCGCGCACGCAGATCACGCGCAAGCACCGGAGTGGTTCACCACAGCGCCTGTGAAAGCCATTCAGAAAGTTATGAATAAAGCGGGCTGGACAACAGCGGACGTTGACCTTTTTGAGGTGAACGAGGCCTTTGCGGTTGTGGCCATGGCAGCCATCCATGAGCTTAACCTTGATCATGATAAGGTGAACGTGAACGGCGGCGCCTGTGCGCTTGGCCATCCCATCGGGGCATCTGGCGCGCGCATCTGCGTAACCCTTATCAATGCGCTCAAGAAACGTGGCCTGAAGCGCGGTGTTGCCAGCCTCTGCATCGGTGGTGGTGAAGCCACTGCCGTTGCCATTGAGCTTGTGTAAGACAGGCGGCTCGCATGATTTTAACCGAAGAGCAGCGCATGGTGCGGGATATGGCCCGTGCCTTCGCGACCGACCGGATCGCCCCCAACGCGCGAGAGTGGGAAAAAGCAGGTGAAATCCCAGCCGATTTCCTGCGAGAGATGGGTGAACTCGGCCTTATGGGCATGACGGTGCCGGAGGAATGGGATGGCGCAGAAACAGATTATGTTTCTTATGCCCTTGCTCTCATGGAAATCGCCGCCGGTGACGGTGGCCTGTCAACGCTCATGAGCGTGAACAACGCGCCCGTCTGCGCAGCCGTGCTTGCAAACGGCACAGATGAGCAGAAGGAAAAGTTTCTGAAACCGCTGGCGCGCGGCGAGATGATCGGTGCCTTCTGCCTGACTGAGCCACAAGCGGGCTCAGACGCCTCAATGCTGAGAACCAAGGCGGAGCGCACCAATTCCGGGTGGAAGCTAAACGGCACCAAGCAGTTTATCACCTCCGGTAAAATTGGCGGGGCAGCTATTGTTTTTGCTGTCACCGACCCAAGCGCCGGCAAACGTGGCATTTCCGCATTCCTCGTACCGACGGATACCCCCGGTTATACGGTTGCGGGCCTCGAGCACAAATTGGGACAGAAGTCGTCTGACACCTGTCAGATCGCCTTCGTGGACATGGAAGTACCAACAGATTGCCTGCTTGGGGCTGAGGGTGCAGGCTATAAGGTTGCGCTTTCCAACCTTGAAACCGGGCGTATCGGCATTGCGGCGCAAAGCGTGGGCATGGCCCGTGCGGCTTATGACTATGCCCTCACCTACGCGCAGGAACGTGAGGCTTTTGGCAAAGCAATTATTGAACATCAGGCTGTTGGTTTCCGCCTCGCCGATATGGCAACTGAGCTCAAGGCCGCGGAGCTGATGGTGCTGAATGCCGCCGCAATGAAAGATGCAGGCGAGCCATGCCTCAAAGAAGCCTGCATGGCGAAACTATTCGCCAGCGAGACTGCAGAGAAAATCTGCTCCGCCGCGATCCAGACACTGGGGGGTTATGGTTATCTGGCTGAATATCCGGTTGAGAAAATCTACCGCGATGTGCGGGTATGCCAGATTTACGAAGGCACATCCGATATCCAGCGCATCGTGATCAGCCGCGAAATCAACCGCTAACACAAAGCCCGGGCCAACGCCTGGGCTTTTGCTTTAATGAAAACGCCTCAGGATGCAGCGAAAGAAGCACCCTTTCGTTCCAGATCATCAATGATTTCCGGGAGCGCCAGTTTGGTCGCATGCCGCCCGAGCGCGATAAGCTCATCTGCCCGCCGGAAATCCATTACATCAATGTGGCCAATGGCGGGACTGATGATATGGTCTGGCTGGTCAAGCTCAAGCCGCGCACGGCTTAGTGAACGCAGCAACATAGCAACACCAATCCGCGCCGTTTTCATGGGCGCTTTGCCAGCTTTGTCGTTGTGGGCTTCAAAACCCTGCCGCGCCGCACGCGCGCCATAATCGCCCTGCAGGTCAACGGCAATAATGATATCTGCACCTAGATCACGTGCTGCTTCAACAGGGATAGGGTCAACCAAGCCACCATCTGCCAATAACATGCGCCCGGTGGCAACCGGCGGCAAAACACCGGGCACAGCCGATGATGCCCGAAGGGCTGTCACAACGTCGCCCGCATCAAACACGACCCGTTCGCCCGTATAGAGGTCAGCGGCTACAGCCGCGAACGGCTTGGGCATCTCTTCAATCGTCAAGAGGCCAAAATGGTCCCGCAGGCGCTTCTCAATCTTTCGCACCCCAATCAGACTACCCTGATTGAAGCCAAACTCGCTCATGAGCAGCATTTCCTTGAGCGTGACATCGCGGGCGATCTCTTCAAGCTCATTCAGAAGGTCAGCCGCAACACAGGCCCCGACGATTGAGCCGATGCTGGTACCTGTCACGATATCTGCCTTTATGCCCTCTTCCTCAAGCGCGCGCACAACACCAATATGCGCCCACCCGAGCGCTGCGCCGCCGCCAAGTGCCAAACCAATCCTCACATGCCACTCCTTTATGGTTCTTTTCTAAAAGGTGGGCACAGATTGTGGCAGATACAAGAACGCGGGCCTTATCTCGAAATTTTTATAGGTGCTGCATCCCACGCGACCTCGTCCGCAGGTACATCAGCATCAAACATGATCTTCCAGCGGCCTTCATGTTTTTTGAGCACCACGCGGAAGTTGCCGTAGTTAACAAAGTCCGTACCATCGGGGCGCTGACCAGTGAGACGATAGATACCAACCTCATAAGCACTATCGTCGTTATGAAGCCGCTCATTGAAGCGGAAATGGATGTCTGCCCCCGCAGCACCGCGCGCCTTCCTGTTCGCAAACATCTTACGCAGATGGTCTGTATAGGCGGTGCCAGACAGCACCGTGCCATTTTGCGAGATCGGGCGCACCACCTCCGGATGATAGATGCTGACATGGAGTTCACCATCGTTCTCCTGATAAGACCGGGTGAACACCTCCCATACCTCAGTGTTGATATCGTCAACTGTATCAGCCCACAGCGGCGCCTGCCCCATGAGGTACATAACAACAATGATCGCGAATCTCATATGCATCTCCCTGCTTGCTTCAATCTAAACATGCCGATCAATCAAATGCCAATGTTGCGGCAAAAAGAGCCCTTGGTGAGACCAGCTGAATGGCGCAGAAAATAGGCTTAAATCATTCGGCATAAACTAATTTTTTGTGGTTGCGGCAGCCAAAAAACCTGATCTTATGACCCTGTTTTGGGGTAAGGAGCACCGAATGAAAAAACTATCTTTGCTGTTGTCAGCACTCGTTATTCTCACCGCACCGCTTGCCGCGCAGGAGCGCCCGAAGGTATCTGAAAAACCATACGGCATGATGCAAAAACTGGCACCGCTGGCCGGTGAGTGGTCCATGGTCAACGAATATTCGCCTGATGGCGGCAAGACGTGGTCAAAAGCACCGCCTGCGACAGTCACCGTCGAATATCGCCTCAAGGGCATGCTGCTGTCTGAAATGCCGGAAGACCTCGACACGCCCGGCTTCAAGCTTGAAACCGACCTCACCTTCGACCAGTACCGGGATGTGTACCGCAAGGCTGTTGTGGATGATACCTGGGGCATCATGGATGTGTATGAAGGCACGTTTGAGGGTGACAAGCTTGTGATGACCAACCTGAAAAGCGGCACCACCTTCCCAATGGGGAACGGTGTGCAGCGTGCTTTCAGGCTCACGATTGAAGTCACTACACCGAAGCGCATGATGACCATCGATGCGTCAGACGATGGCGGCGAGACATGGATACCAGCCTATAAGCTGACTTACACAAAATAGGCAAGACAAACAAAAACCCGGCAGAAACCTGCCGGGTTTTGACATTCAAAAAGTGATGGGCCGGATCAGAACGGGATCTCGTCGTCCAGATCACCGCCGCCGCCAAAGCCGCCCTGGTTTCCGCCTTGGTTACCACCACCCTGGCCGCCGCCTTGTGAACCACCACCAAAGTCACCGCCGTAGCTGGACTGGCTGCTTTCACCAAAACCGCCACCTTGGCTATCGCCGCGACCACCAAGCATTGTAAGTTCACCCCGGAAGCGCTGAAGAACAACTTCTGTGGAGTATTTCTCAACGCCCTGCTGGTCGGTCCATTTACGGGTTTGAAGCTGGCCTTCGATATAAACGGTCGAACCTTTCTTGAGGTATTGCTGCGCAACTTTCGCCAGGTTTTCGTTAAAGATAACCACGCGGTGCCATTCGGTCCGCTCGCGGCGCTCGCCCGATGCGCGATCACGCCATGTTTCAGACGTCGCAATCGACAAATTCACCACGGGTGAGCCATCGTTCATCGTCCGTACCTCAGGGTCACGCCCAAGGTTGCCCACCAAAATTACCTTATTCACACTACCGGCCATTAAAGCCCCCTTCTTTATCTCGTATCGGTGCCGCAACTCATACATGACACCTTTGTGTCGGCGACCATAGACCATGGTTGCGGGCGCTTCAAACCTATTTAACCCCAAGGCTGAAACATTTCATTTGTTCACTTTATGTTCTTACCTTATCATCACCGCAACTCATAGGCAAGCGCACGCACGTCCGGCGGTTTAACGCATGCTCGCGCCGTCCTGCCGCAAGCATTTTCCCTCAACACAGGTCCATATATATAGTTTATATATCAGGAGCGCGTTTTGGGGGCGCGAGGTGAAGGGGAAAACAATGAAGCTTCTCAACATAGTAGCTCTCGGCCTACTTGTGGCATCAGGTGGCACAACGCTCCAAGCGCAACAAAGCCAGACGCCCCCGCCCTCCCCTTGCAAAACGGACCCCGCCTTCAAGGCTTTTGACTTCTGGGTTGGTACCTGGAAGGTCAGCGGACGCCAGAACGGTCAATATGCCGGTGAAAACACCATCTCAAAAATTGAAGGTGAATGCGCGCTTCTCGAAGAATGGAGCGGCACAGGTGGCAGCACCGGCAAAAGCGTGAACTATTATAATCCCGTCACCGAAAAATGGCGGCAGCTTTGGGTATCTGGCGGCGCTTACGCCATTGATATTGAAGGTGGCCTAAAGGATGGCTCCATGGTCCTTGAAGGCACCATCTGGTATTATGCCAGCAATCAGGCGGTACCCTTCCGGGGTACATGGACCCCCAATGAAGATGACAGCGTACGCCAGTTTTTTGAGCAGGAAAGCGCGGAAACCGGCGAATGGCAGCCCTGGTTTGACGGCCTTTATGTGCGCAAAGAAGACTGACACAACCACCTGACCGCATCACCACCTTTTGGGGGCAAGGCCATGACAACCGACACACGTGCGCATCGTCACACATCCATTGATTTCCTGCGTGGCCTTGTAATGGTCATCATGGCGCTTGATCATGTGCGAGACTTTTTCACTGAAGTTCGGTTTGACCCCGCAGATCTGAGCCAGACAGACAGCGCGCTGTTCCTCACGCGCTGGATCACCCACTTCTGCGCACCTGTGTTTGTCCTGCTCGCCGGTGTCAGCGCGGGCATGATGGCCAGCCGGAAATCAAAGCCGGAACTGAGCGGTTTCCTGCTCTCCCGCGGGCTTTGGCTCATCTTCATTGAAATTACCGTGGTTGCCTTTGCGTGGCAGTTTACTGTGCCGTGGGCCTTCCCGTTGCAGGTGATCTGGGTCATTGGCATCAGCATGATTGCGCTCGCCGGTATTATCTGGCTGCCCACATGGGCGATCCTCACGTTTGGTGCGATTGTGGTCCTTGGGCATAACCTGCTGGATTATGGCCTGTTCCCCATGACCGACTTTACACGCCCCGTGCCCTTCTGGCGTATCATCCATGCCTCCGGCTTTACGCTCGACCTTGGCATCCCAACACTGATGCTGTATCCCATCATCCCGTGGGTAGGGCTGATGCCACTTGGTTATCTTCTTGCGAAGCTTTACCTGCACATGGAGGCAGAGGCGCGGCAAAAATGGCTTATTCGTGGGGGCCTCGCGGTCATCGCGCTTTTTATCGCCCTGCGCGCCATAGGTCTTTACGGTGACCCACAACCGTGGTCAGAGCAAAAAGACGGGCTGTTCACCGTCTGGTCCTTCCTCAATACACTGAAGTACCCACCGTCCCTTCTGTTCCTGATGATGACACTCGGGCCTGGCCTGCTGCTATTAGGCCTGGCGGAACGCTGGCGCGGGCGGCTCTATGATGTCTTTGTCACCTTTGGGCGAGTCCCGTTCTTCTATTATATTCTGCACCTCTACCTTATTCACCTGATTGCCCTTGCTGCCGCAGAGATGCAAGGCATCGGCTGGCAAGCGCTGCTCACCCCTTTCTGGCAATTGCCGCAAGGTTATGGCTTCCCACTATGGGTTGCTTGGCTGGTGTGGGTTGGTGTTGTCGTCGCCCTCTATCCGCTCTGCCGCTGGTTCGCGGGCCTCAAAGCCCGGCGCAAGGATTGGTGGCTCAGCTACCTTTAAGGCGTAGTCCGAGTCTTGTAGACATGGCCCTCACTTTCGGTATGATCGGGCCATGCTTCTCCTTATATTTTATTTATCGCTTGCGATCTGCGTTTCTTTCCTCTGCTCTGTCGCGGAGGCTGTGTTTCTATCTGTGCGCCCCGCTTATGCGGCGGCCCTCAACAAGAAGGGCACCAAGGGTGGCAAAGCGCTCATGCAACTTCAGAGCAATATCGACAGGCCGCTAGCAGCAATCCTGATCCTCAACACTGTCGCGCACACCGTTGGTGCTGCAGGTGTGGGGGCACAAGCCGCAGAGATATTCGGCAGCGCCTATATCGCGGTTATCTCGGGCGTGCTGACGCTTCTCATCCTCGTGCTCTCTGAAATCATCCCTAAAACCCTCGGCGCCGCGCATTGGCAAAGCCTCGCCCCCGCCGTTGCGGTTATTCTGTTGTGGGTCACCAAGGCGCTGTTGCCGCTTGTGTGGCTATCAGAGAAGCTTACCAAAGCCATATCTCCCAAGGATGTCAGTGCTTTCACCTTCAGCCGGGATGAAATGGCCGCCATGGCCCAGATTGGTGCGGAAGAAGGCATTCTCAATGAGAAAGAGCGCAAGGTCGTCGCGAACCTGATGCGCCTGCACCGCTTGTCTGTCAAAGATATCATGTCCCCACGCGCGGTTATGTTCATGCAGAATGAAAGCCGCTCAGTGCGGGACTTTTTCCTCGAGCATGGGGATAAGCCCTTCTCTCGCATCCCTGTTTTCAAGAGCGGACCAGACGATATTACCGGTTATGTACTGAAGCAGGACCTACTGATCGCTCAAGCGAAAGACGAATTTGACCGCAAACTTTCCGAGTTCAGACGCGAATTGAAGGTCATGCCTAGCACAGTAAGTGCGGCGCAGGCCTATGACACCCTGATGCGCAACCGTGGCCATATCGTGCTTATTGTGGATGAATATGGCACCTCACAAGGCATTCTCACGCTTGAAGATGTGCTCGAGACCCTTATCGGCCTTGAGATCACCGATGAGCTGGACACAGTGGAAGACCTGCAAAAGCTTGCCCGCGCCCGCTGGAAAGAGCGCATGCAAGCCTTGGGTATCGAGCCTGAAAGCTGGTCGTCATAAACCCTAAACGCCACTAATAACTACTGCTGCTGCCTTCATATTGCCGCGCACCCGGTATCGGCGGAATGCTCGCCCAGCGGGACCGCGTGTAAATCTCGTAAGAAATCTCGAGCCCGTTTGGGTCGTCAATCGTGCCGGTGCTGACCGCCTGATCGTCAGGTTCGCTCACGCTTTCCCATGTCATGGGTGTGCCGCAGTGGGTGCAAAAACGGCGGATAGCAATATCGCTCGCGCGGCCCACTCCTTCCGGCTTGCTGATCCAGCGGATCTGGCCCGCGTCTACGGTCGTGAAAATCATATAAGGCCCGCCTGAGTTCTTCTGGCAGTCCGTACAGTGGCATGCACCCGTGCGGTGCCCCTGCAAATTGATCTCAAAACGGGCGGCGCCACACATGCAACCACCCTGGCGAAGGTCGACCCTCTCGTTCGTCATTTTTTGCTCCACGCTGAATTTGTTCTTTATTTGTTCTTATTCACACATTATTGTCAAGCGGCTTGACAGGGAATGACCCAAAGGTCACTTGATGGCGTACAAACAGCATAATTCGAAATCAATCGATTCCAGTTTTGAGAGACAGCCATGCTCACAGAAATATCCGTCCGCGGCGCCAGGGAACATAACCTGAAGTCTGTTAATGTTGATATCCCACGCGATAAACTCGTGGTGATCACCGGGCTTTCAGGCTCTGGCAAGTCATCGCTCGCGTTCGATACCATCTATGCAGAGGGCCAGCGCCGCTACGTTGAGAGTCTGAGCGCTTACGCCCGCCAGTTTCTGGAGTTGATGCAAAAGCCTGATGTGGATCATATCGAAGGGCTTTCGCCCGCCATCTCGATCGAGCAGAAAACCACCAGCAAAAACCCGCGTTCCACCGTGGGCACGGTGACCGAGATTTATGACTATATGCGGCTTTTATGGGCCCGGGTGGGCGTGCCCTATTCCCCCGCCACAGGCCTGCCCATTGAAAGCCAGACCGTCAGCCAAATGGTTGACCGCATTATGGAAATGGGTGAAGGCACCCGCCTTTACCTCATGGCGCCTATTGTGCGGGGCCGCAAGGGGGAATACCGCAAGGAACTGGCTGAGCTGCAGAAACGCGGTTTCCAGCGGGTGAAGGTGGACGGTGAGTTTTACCTGATTGAGGAAGCCCCCACGCTCGATAAAAAATACAAGCATGACATTGATGTAGTTGTGGACCGCCTTGTGCTCAAGGAGGGGTTGGAACAGCGCCTTGCCGACAGCGTGGAGACCGCGCTTGAGCTGGCAGACGGGCTTGTAGCGGTTGAAATCGCGACCTCCGGCGATGAGGGGGGCGAGCGGCATCTGATGTCCGCAAAGTTCGCCTGCCCGGTTTCCGGCTTCACCATTGAAGAGATCGAGCCCCGGCTGTTTTCCTTCAACAACCCCTTTGGCGCCTGCCCAACTTGTGACGGGCTGGGCAACAAGCTTTATTTTGACCCTGACCTCGCGGTGCCTGACACAAAAAAAACCATCCGCGAAGGGGCGCTGGCACCGTGGGCCAACAAGGCCAACAACCCGTCTCCCTTCTATTTTCAGGCGCTTGAGGCTGTGGCCAAGCATTTTGGTGTGTCGATCGATACACCCTGGGAGAAGGTGCCGGAAGCCGCACAACAAGCCTTCCTCTATGGTACTGGCAGCAAACCGGTCACCATCACCTATGCGGACGGCAAGCGTAAGTTTGAGGTCAACAAACCCTTTGAGGGTGTGCTCAAGAATATTGAGCGGCGTTGGCGCGAGACTGACAGCAACTGGATGCGCGACGAGCTTTCAAAATATCAGGCGTCGACCACCTGTACAGCGTGCGAGGGCGCGCGCCTGAAACCCGAAGCGCTAGCGGTGAAGATCGCGGGTGAGCATATCAGCGAAGTGACCAGCCTTTCCGTCAAAGGCGCTTACGACTGGTTCACCGCCCTGCCGCAACACCTGAGCGACAAGCAGCAACAGATTGCAGAAAAGGTCTTGCGTGAGATACAGGAACGACTTGGCTTTCTTGTTAATGTAGGACTTAACTATCTAACCCTAAGCCGTTCATCTGGAACACTTTCTGGTGGTGAAAGTCAGCGTATTCGCCTGGCATCACAGATCGGCTCAGGGCTCACCGGCGTGCTCTATGTTCTTGATGAGCCTTCCATCGGTTTGCACCAACGGGATAACGACCGCCTGCTTGAAACGCTCAAGAACCTGCGCGATATCGGCAACACGGTTCTGGTGGTGGAGCATGACGAAGACGCCATCCTGAGCGCGGATTATGTGATCGATATGGGACCAGGCGCGGGCGAGCACGGCGGTGCCATTGTCGCTGAAGGCACGCCAGAGGCCATTATGAAATCAAACGCCAGCCTCACAGGCCAGTATTTGACCGGAAAACGCAGCGTGCCCCTGCCCGCCAACCGCCGCAAGGGACATAAGGGCAAATTCCTAACCGTGAAGGGCGCGAGCGCCAACAACCTCAAGGAAGTAACCGGCTCCATCCCCCTCGGTACCCTGACCTGCATCACCGGTGTATCAGGCTCCGGCAAGTCTACCTTCACCATTGAAACGCTATATAAGGCTGTAGCCAAACACCTGAATGGCGGACGCGTGAACCCTGGCGCCCATGAAGCGGTTGAGGGGTTAGAGCATCTGGACAAGATCGTCGATATTGACCAAAGCCCCATCGGGCGCACACCGCGCTCCAACCCCGCCACGTACACAGGTGCCTTTGGCCCGATCAGGGACTGGTTTGCGGGGCTGCCGGAAGCACAAACACGCGGCTACAAACCCGGGCGCTTCTCTTTCAACGTAAAAGGGGGCCGCTGCGAAGCCTGCAAGGGCGACGGCATGATCAAGATCGAGATGCACTTCCTGCCCGATGTGTATGTGCAGTGTGACCAGTGCAAAGGCAAACGCTACAATCGTGAAACGTTGGAAATTCGCTTTAAAGACAAATCGATATCTGACGTTCTTGATATGACAGTTGAGGACGGAGTGGAGTTTTTCAAGGCCGTCCCTGCCATCCGCAACAAGCTTGAGATGCTCGATAAAGTGGGCCTTAGTTATATCAGGGTCGGCCAACAGGCCACGACCCTTTCGGGCGGGGAAGCACAGCGGGTCAAACTCGCGAAAGAGCTTTCCAAACGCTCAACCGGCAAAACGCTTTATATCCTTGATGAGCCGACCACAGGCTTGCATTTTGAAGACGTGCGCAAGCTGATGGAGGTGTTGCAGGCGCTGGTGGACCAAGGCAATACGGTTGTGGTGATTGAACATAACCTTGAGGTTATCAAAACCGCCGACTGGATTTTGGACCTTGGCCCCGAGGGTGGCGATGGTGGCGGTGAGATTGTTGCCACCGGCACGCCCGAGGATGTAGTCAAGGAACCAAGAAGCTACACGGGCCAGTATCTGGCACCGGTACTGAAGCGCCAAGCGGCGGAATAAAGCACCCGCCCGTCACTCCCGCGGAAGCGGGAGTCCATGTGCTCGCGATGGCAACTGGATGCCCGCCTCGCGCGGGCATGACAGAAGTTTCCTTATTGATGTTCCTTATTGTTGAGGTGGCGAAAGGTCTGGAAGTCCAAGCGTGATCACGCTTCTTGGCTGCGGCTTGCCTTCCATAAAATGGTTGATCGCTTCCTGCACTTCAGCAGACGACATAAAGAGGTTATGCCCGGCATTTTCCACAATCACATGGGTCAGGTTTCCAAGCCCTGAGGTCGCCTCGCGCTGCCCCTCGAGATAGGTACGGCCATCCAGCGTGCCGCTGAACAGAAGCACGGGCACATCGCTCACCGGCCCGGCGCGGAAGGCATCACCAAGGTCCAGCTCTGGCGCGATACCGTCATAGTGATAGGTGAAATTGAGCCAATCCCCCAGAAGGGCGTCCTTTGCTTGTGCTTTCACGAGACTGCGACGCTTCTCGCTCATGCCTGACGCAACATCCATCAGGTTGGACATGGCATCAAGCTTGATAGGCTCACCTGGCGTGAACCACTGCCCCAGCATCGCCTCAAAAGGCGCGGTAACGCCGTTATCAAGCGCCAGATAGAGCGCGAGCAGCCGTTTCACGCCCCATGGGTCTGACACCATCGCGGACGCCAGGCGCTGCATATCACGCCGCTGGAAAAGATAATCCCGCACGCTGCCGTCCTTCAGCTTCACATGCAAAAGCACGGGCTCACCCTCCAGCCTCGCATGCACCCGCCGCATCAGCCCTTTGATGTCCCCATACACCGCCTGCAGCGCGGGCTGCTGGTCCACCACCGCCTGCAAACGATCGAAATACCGGTCCGTGAGCGCAGGCAGCTTGATGGTCTGGTCAAGCCCCTCCGCACTCGAAAGCACAACCTTCTCTATCCGGTCGCCCATCTGCTTGAGCGCCGCGAAGGCAAGATGGCTGCCGTATGACGTGCCCCACAGCACGACCTTCTCCGCGCCCAAATGCTCGCGCAGCGCGTCGACATCCCGCACGTTCTCAACCGTATTATAGCCTTCAACATCAACACCTTCCGCGCGCCAGAAGGCCAGGCACTCCTTAAATGCCGCCCTCTCTATAGCAATATAGTCTGCGTCAGAGACACGCTCGGTTGTTGGCGCAGTCTGGCTGGATGTGCATTCCGGCAATATGTTTGAGGCCCCGGTGCCGCGCTGGTCCAGCGCGATCACGTCACCATAAGCCCGCATGGCCATGAACATCTTGAACCGGCGGTATTTTGCCGTCGCCACGCCAGAGCCGCCCGGCCCACCGGCCAGATAGATAATCGGCGGGGCCTTGTGCTCCCCTGTCGCGGGGAACCGCACATAGCTGATCGGGATCATCCGGCTGTCGGGGTTGTTGCGGTTCTCCCGCACCTGAATGCTGCCGCGGTAAGCCTCCACCGCAGCACCACCCCGCTCCTCAAAGGTAAAAGCTTCTTCAGCCGGTGCCGCATATGCTGCACTGCCCAGAAGCCCAAGGCCCAAAACTGTCGTGACTATTTTTTTCATCTTAATCTCCACATCAAACATCAACTGAGCCTAACGTGGGAAATTTTCCTCATATTTTCATGCGCTTATCGGTGAACGGTCGATACCGGTCTGTGAGCGGTATTGATTTCTGAGCGTGAAAAGTGGATTGCTGGAGCATGAAAAACCTTCAGGTCATTATGATCGTCTGGCTCGCCCTGCTGGTCGGGGGCAACAAACCCCTCACTGCGCAGGAATTTGCCCATATCAATATCGGCGCGGTTATGGTTTGCGAGCCAGAGCAGGCCTTAAGCACACCACCAAGCTTTACTGAGGGTGAATGCACGACCATGAACGGTCGGCTTGTCAGCCCACACAAACGTGAGGTCTGGTTCCGTACGACGGTCAACATCACGCCTGCAATGGTTGAGAGCACACACCCGCTCGGGCTCTTTATTTCGGCCAAAGCATCAAGCCGCGCATGGATCAACGGCCAGCTTATCGGCAGCAACGGCACCCCGGCTTTCTCTGAGGCAGATGAAATACCCGGCCGCATGGATGCGGTGTTCCCCATACCCACGGGGTTATTGAAGGCGGGTGAAAACGCGGTCACCATTCACATGTCCGGCCATCATGGCTATCTTGATCTGGTTTCCCCCATTCATTTTATCGGCATAACTGCCTATAGCGACCCGTCAGATGCCATCTTGCGGGATTACATGCCGTCATTGCTGCCGCTCGGCATTCTCGTGCTGGGGGCGCTTTATTTCGGCGTGCTGGCTATCAGGCGGCGCGAGTATGGTGCGCGACTTCTTGTGCCGCTCACTGCCCTCTTCTCGGCCGGGCAATTAATTGCCGAAGTATCGCGGGGGCTAACGCCCTATACATACCCCTTTCATGATATCAGGCTGGTGCTGATCCTCGCGTTTGCTATCGCCACCGGCGCATCTCTCTTCCTGCATGTGCTGGCGCGCTTTGCCCCAAAACCGCGCGCCGCCATCGCCGGTGTTTCACTCTTGGTGTATGCCGCCGTGTTGTTCCTTGTTGACGGCTTTGACCCCAAAAGCTCAATGGCGCTTTTTGTGCCAAGCCTTTTTGCCATGCTAATCGCAGCCTATGCGGCCACACGCGGCGTGAAACACGCGGGTGGCTATGCGGTTGCCCTGTTTCTTTTCTGTAGCCTGATCATTTTTGCACCAACCCGTTTTCTGGATACCTATTTTTATTACTGTGTGGCGGGGCTTCTGATGTTTCTGTTCGCGGGCGAGATCAGAGATCATCAGCGCGAGAGGCGCCTGCGGGCACGGGAGCAAGCCCGCGCAGACAAACTTCAGGTCATTCTGGATGAAAGCCGGGAACGCGAGAGCCCCAGCAATATCAAGATCACCAGCGCGGGCAAGGTCGAATTCATCGCCACAAGCGACATCGCCTTCTGTAAAGGGGCTGGTGATTATGTTGAGTTGGCGGTGAAAGGGCGGGCGCCGGTGCTCCACAGCCAAAGCCTCAGTGAGATGGAAGCCGAGCTGCCCGGCACCTTCCTGCGGGTGCACCGCTCTTATCTTGTGAACACCACCTTCATTCGGGCGCTTGAGCGCGAAGCCTCTGGCGCACAGCTTATCCTCACCACAGGGGAAACTGTGCCCGTAAGCCGCCGTATCCTGCCCAGCGTGCGCAAGGCGCTTGGCTAACCCGCACGCCCCTGCCATGAAGTTAACATGATTATATGCTTCATCTGGCATTCAGATGCCGTCTGGCATTAGGTGAAAACAAGATGATCCCGAAACACATAATTACCGGGATAGAACACCAACTTATGGGGTGACTATGAAACCGCAACTCTCTGTGCTTCCGTTTCTCGCAATTTTTGCCGTACCTGCCGCGCAGGCAGACGATTTTACGCTAACCGCCCCCATTAACGCGGTCACCGTATACCAAAGCGGCGGCGCGGTTGTGCACCGTGAGGGGGACCTGACCCTGCCGCCAGGCGAGCATACAATCACCCTTATGGGGCTGACCTCCCGCCTTGATGAAAACTATGGCATCCATGCCCGCGCTGACGGCGTTGAGGTTGGTGGTGTGAGAAACAAGCTCAGCTATATGCCGCAGGGTTACACGGGCGCGCAGGCCGCGCTCATCGACCGGCTGAAGGCAGCACGGGCCGAGCTTGCAGCAACCGAGAATAAAATCAAAGCCATCGACATGCGCCTTGCCTATCTGCAAGGCATTGGCGGCGGCAACACGGCAGGCGATCCCAAATCCTGGCAGGCGGCGCTTGAGTTTATTGGTGACACCTCGGCAAAGCTGATGAGCGACAAGGAAGCCCTTGTGCTCACCCGCATCGAGCAAAGCGAGCTTGTGCGAGCGCTTGAGCGCGAGTTTGGCTCCCTTGGAGGTGGCAGCGACCAAAGCTATGACGCGGTTATCACCGTGCGCGTCCCCAAAAGCGGCGATTATTCTTTTGATGTCAGCTATCTTGTTGGCAGCGCGCGCTGGGGTATCACCACGGAAGCTGACCTCAAGAGCGATGCAAAGCGCGCCGATATAGCGCTTAAGGCTGAGGTTGCGCAATCAAGCGGTGAAGCATGGGATGATGTGAGGCTCAGCCTTTCAACGGCGCGCCCGTCATGGACCATTGCCGCACCTGAGATGACACCTGAGTTCCTGCGCCCACGAGACCGTGAAGAATATTATGCCGACCAGATGGAACGGGTAATGCCCGCGCCCATGGCGGCACGCAAAGCCGATGGCGACCGGCTCGAGATGGCGTCATTTGGTGCAAGCCAAAGCGCCACCACCTATGACATGGAGTTCACTATCAACACGTTGGCCGATGTGCCCACATCTGGCACACCGCAGCAGTTCAAGATGGATGAAGTTAACTTGGGTGCAGATATCATCACCCGCGTAACACCTCGTTTTGACGCGAAAAACGCTTATGTTTACGCTGATGTCACGCTTGAAGGACTGCCACGGCTCGATAATGTAACCGCACGGCTAAGCCGGGACGGTTATTATGCGGGCAAAGGCCGCTGGCCGCGCCTTGTGCCGGGTGAGAAGACTTCCCTGCCCTTTGGTGCCGACAGCGGCATCAAGGTAGAGACTATCACCATACCGTCCCGCGATGGTGACACCGGCTTTATCTCAAAGAAAAATGTGGTGGAAGAGAAGCTGGTTTACCGCATCACCAACGAGCGCGATAAAGCCGCCACAGTTGAAGTGACAGACCGTCTGCCTGTCTCCGCACATGAAGACGTGAAAGTTGAAATCCTCAAGGACTCAACACCCGCAAGTGTAAACGACAAAGACGGTAAAGCCGGTGTTATTGCCTGGCAAAAAGAGCTAGCCCCCGGTGAGGTTTGGGAAATTCACCATGAATACCGCATCACCTACCCAAGCGGTAAGATACTGAACCGTTCATCGTCCTGATTTCAAAGGATTACAGAAGTCAATAAGCCGACAATGCTGCCCCGCAGTGTTGTCGGTCTCGGTTTATTTATTTTTCAACGCTTGTGGAAATGACCGCATCTGCCTAGATTGGGCGTAGGACTTTATTTACTTAAACCTGCCATGATGCAGAATGTTTTAAGTTGAAGGCCCGCACCAGCGGCCACCATGACACAGGGAAAGACAAAACCTTGACGCCGCTGCTCCTCAGAAAAGTCATCACGCACCATGCAATTATAGCGCTAGTTTTTGCGACTTTTGCGGCATTTGTGAGCACATCGGCATACGCCCAGCCTAAGCCTGAAAAAATTGTGCGTGTTGCCACGCGGCATTTCCTCCCGCCCTATGTCTATGAAAATGCAGAATCAGGGATCGAGATCGACCTCATCAAAGCTGTCTTCAAGGAAAGCCATTATGGCATCGAATTTGTGCAGTTGCCGCGCATCCGCATGATCTCGGCTTTTGAAGACAACCAGCTAGACGGCATTCTGACCCAGAATGTGAAAGCTTCGAACGTCGGCTGCGCCACCAAATGGTATATCGAACACCAGAATGTAGCGCTCACGGTGGGAGAGCGGCGCCTTGTGGTGAATTCGCTGGAAGATCTTTCGAATTTCGCGGTGATCTCATTCTCCGGGGCCACCCGGTATTTGGGTGAAACCTTCTCAGAGGCTGTGAAAGGCTCCCGCCGCTATACGGAAAGCGCTGATCAGGGCACGCATATCTCCCTCCTCTACAAAGGGCGTTTTGATGTGGCCGTGGGGGATAACTGGATATTGCGCCTCGCGCAAAAACGCCACCTTGACCGTACCGGTGAATATATGGCGCTGGATACCCATGAAATCATGCCCGCCAGCCACTATGTGGCGCGCTTCCATGATCAGGAAATGTGCGACGCCTTTGACACCGCGCTTGATAAAATCCGCGACAATGGCGCGTATAACGAGATCTGGGCCAGCTACCGCGCCCGCATCTATGTTGAAGCAGGCATGAAACCTGACCCTCTCCCCTAGGCGGCATCCGCGCTCGTCGATAGTTTCAGCACCACAAGCCCCGCGACAATCAGCGTCACCCCCAGTATTCGCCCCACATTGATGTGCTCATCAAGGATCACGACCCCCACCACAAATGCCCCTATCGCGCCAATGCCGGTCCATACCGCATAGGCGGTACCAAGCGGCAGGCTCCGCATTGCAAGAGCCAGAAGGCCAAAACTCGCCACCATGGCAACGGTCATAATGCCTGTTGGTACCAGTCGAGTGAAACCCTCAGACTGTTTCATGAAATAGGCCCAGACGACCTCAAGAACACCGGCAATCAACAATAGAATCCATGCCATGACAGGCACTCCTTTTACAAAGTGCCGGGCCGTCCCGGGCATAACCCCATTAATCGCGATCATAATGGTCGAGGACGTGGCCTCATTGTCTTTCAATCTGGGAAGTTTCCCGGCCAAATCAAGGCCTAAAAACTGCTTCCCGGCTCCTTGAGGAAGGCAAGCTCTTCTGGCGTGCTCATACGGCCCAAAGCTTCATTCCGGTGCGGGTAGCGGCCAAACCGGTCAATAATCGCCTTGTGACGATGAGCAAAATCAAGGTTTTCTTCCAGTCCCGGCCCTTCAAACAGTTTGATGCAGTCTTCCTGCACACGCGCGCTTTCACTGTGCATATAAGGCATGAAAAGAAACGCGCGCCATGTGGCTGGCCAGCCTTTGTATCCCCCGGCCCGCACCGCTTCCTGGCTTAGCATCAGCGCGAGCGGGTCTGCCTGAAAGGCGCGCGCATCATCGCGGAACATATTGCGCGGGAACTGGTCAAGCACAATGATCTCGGCCAGGCGGCCACGGATGCTATCCCGCCAATGGGCGAGCTCACAGCGCACGCCAGCTTCATAAACCTTGAGGAAACGGCGACGGATCACATCGTCAAAGTCTTTCGACTTAACCCACCAGCTCTTCTCATCAATTTCAGTAAACCAGAAATTCAGGATATCCTCTGCGCGCATGTCGTTGTCTCCTTCTTCTTGACGTTTTATCGTTTGGGCAGGGTGCGAACCACAGCCTCGCCAAAAGCCACGGCCTCGTCCATCACCTCAAGCGTTAGATGCTCGGCCTTGTCTTCCATAGTGTGGATATGCGGCATCATGCCACCCTCGTCATAGGCCGCGATGGTGAGCGATGAGATACCATCACGGCAGAACCACACACTGTCGAAATCACCCACGTGATGCTTGGCTTCCTTCACCCCTTCAAAACGCTTGTTCAGCCGCGTGAGCGCATGCGCGGCCTTTGGTAACGCGCCACCATAATACACGGCGGTAAAACCACCACTTTCCACCACATAGGAAAGCTGACCAAACCCCACGGTATCAAAGTTCAGCACATGGGTGTCGCGCGCCTTAAGTTCCTCATGGTGCTGCTCCCAATAATGCTGTGCGCCCAGCATGCCCGCCTCTTCCGCTGTGGTGATCACAAGCCGCACCTCGGCATCCTCCGGCATTTTGGCCCACAGGCGCGAGGCAACCTCCGTGGCCGCCGCCACGCCGGTGAGGTTATCGTTCGCGCCCGGCGTATAGCCAAAGCGCCAATAATCAAGGCTCGCCACCACCACCTGCCCAAGCGTGAGCAGGATGATGGGCGCTTTCACAAACCATGGCACATGAATGCCCGAGAGCGACGCCAGCGGCACAAGGAACCCGAGCGAGATAATGCCTGTGCTCAAATACACCGATGTTTTGAAATGCGGCACCTGTTCTGGCCTATAGGCGAAGGAAGCCGGTGCGCTATCAATATGCGCCATCAGGATAATCAGCCGTCGCCCTGTGCCTTTTTTCGCGACCAGATTGGCGGTTGTGGTGCGCGCCAGCAACCATATAAGCCGCGTGACGCGCCAGTCAAAGAACCGCAGGTGGCTGATGAGCACCATCAGGCCGCCCGCCGCCATCAGAAGCGCACCATAATCACTGAGCGCGATGAAAAAACACTGGCTGAGCGCAATCGCCCAAAAAAACGGCAGGTATGACCTTGGGGTGAAGAAGCCCTCCTCCGCCACCTCAACGCCAACCTCGCCGGTGAGGTGCGCCATGAGCATCTCACGCGCTTCCATTTCCTCGTCCGAGCCCACGCCCCGGTGCGGCCATTCGCTCAAAAGCTCAAATATCTGTCGTGCCTTAAGCACTATGTTTGCCCTCGCCCCTTATATGCGCACGCATCCCGCATCTTTTCCCTTACATCTTGGCGCCAAGTCCAGTAAATAAGCCCGCAATGAGACAAGCTAATGTAAGGTGTAGCGGCATGGCAAACGAGTTTAAGGAAATCCACATCATCGGCGGCGGGCTCGCGGGGTCCGAGGCTGCGTGGCAGGCAGCAGAGATGGGCGTGCCGGTGATCCTCCATGAAATGCGGCCTGTGCGCAAAACCGATGCCCACCATACGGATGGCCTGGCCGAACTTGTCTGCTCCAACTCTTTCCGCTCAGACGATGCTGTCAATAACGCCGTCGGGCTGCTGCATGAAGAAATGCGGCAGCTGGGTTCCATCATCATGGCAGCAGCTGAAAAACACAAAGTGCCTGCGGGCTCAGCGCTCGCGGTAGACCGGGACGGTTTCTCGGAAGAAGTGACCGGCATCCTGAACAATCACCCACTCATCACCATGGAGCGCGGTGAGATTGAAGGCCTACCGCCCAAAGAGTGGGACAATGTGATCATTGCCACCGGCCCGCTGACCTCACCTGCGCTTTCAAGTGCTGTGCTGGAGTTATGCGGTGAAGACAGCCTCGCCTTTTTTGATGCCATCGCGCCGATTGTGGACAAGGACAGCATCAACTTCGATATCGCCTGGTATCAAAGCCGCTACGACAAGGGGGACGGCGCAGACTATATCAACCTGCCCATGACCAAAGCCCAGTATGAAGAATTCATCCATGACCTCAACACCGGCGAGAAAACAGATTTCAAACAGTGGGAGAAAGACACCCCCTATTTTGAAGGCTGCATGCCGATCGAGGTGATGGCAGAGCGCGGGCCGGAAACGCTGCGCTATGGGCCGATGAAACCGGTGGGCCTCACCTGCCCGCATTGGGACGAGAAACCATACGCAGTGGTACAGCTTCGGCAGGATAACAAGCTCGGCACGCTCTATAATATGGTCGGTTTCCAAACCAAGCTGAAGTATGGCGAGCAGCAGCGTATTTTCAAGAAAATCCCGGGGCTTGAGAATGCCACCTTCTTCCGCCTTGGTGGTTTGCACCGCAACACCTTCCTCAATAGCCCCAAGGTGCTGGACGGCCTGATGCGCATGAAAGCAGACCCGCGCCTTCGCTTCGCAGGGCAAGTAACGGGCGTTGAAGGCTATGTGGAATCAGCCGCCATGGGCCTGATGGCGGGCCGTATGGCCGCAAGCGAGCGCAAGGGCATTACCCCCACCACCCCGCCGGAGACCACAGCTTTTGGCGCGCTGATCAGCCATATCACTGGCGGCGCGGATGCCAAAACCTTCCAGCCGATGAATGTGAACTTCGGCCTCTTCCCGCCGCTTGAAGGCAAAGTGTTCAAGAAAGAGCGCAAACCGGCCATGAGCCGCCGCGCCCTTGAAGCACTGACAAAGTGGAAAGCGGAGATTGAGGGCTAGGATTTAGCTTTGATAGAGCGCGAAGTGACAACCTGCGGGGTCTCGCACGATGGCCATGGTGCCGCCGCCTGCGCCGCGTGGGCCATCAACCACCGTGCCGCCTGCGGCACCGGCTGCGCTGAGCGCGTCATCCATTGAAGCCACGGTAAAATACGGCATCCAGCCGGGCGGCACGGCTTTGTTGCCGCCGCGCGCATGGCAAATGCCGCCCACAGCCTCACCCGCGCTATCCATCATCACATAGTCGTCATAGTCGCCCATGCTGGCGGCCTCAACACCCCAGCCCACCACATCCTGATAAAAATCCTTCAGCCCCAATGCATCATCCACCGTGATATCGAGCCAACCAACTTTCCCGAGTGCGTCCGCCATGATGATCCTCCCTATCGTCTACCAGTCTCCTATAGTTTAGCCCTATCACTGTTTGAATGGTAGAAATTGTGTTTCCCCATCCCTCCCCTCCGTCACTCCCGCGCAGGCGGGAGTCCAGCAACCGTTAGCAGCACGCACACTTTCAGCCATTCTGGATGCCCGCCTTCGCGGGCATGACGAGTTTGGGCGGGTATGACCGCTTGTGTGCGCCATCATACCAACCGGGAGATAACGCGCTCGTGATCAGCGCGCGATCTTGACCCCCCTTCAAATCCGCGCCACTCTCCGCCCGGGGTTCAAAAAGACAATTGATTTTAAACTGAGCGATTGAGGACAGACATGACAGTGACATCAAAGTTTGCCAGTGCCGCCGTTGCGGCGCTTCTGGTATCGGCTGTGGGCGCACAGACCTTTGCGGCTGAGATCACACCGCTTGCTGATGAGACGGTAGAGACCGCCAAAGCCATCCGCGACAAAGCGCTTGAAAGCGATGAGGCCTATGAAATCCTCGCGTCCCTCACCACCGAGGTGGGCGCGCGGCTGGCCGCCAGCCCCAAGGAAGTGGAAGCGCAAGAATGGGCCGTCGCCAAATTTCAGGAACTTGGCTTCGACAAGGTGTGGAAAGAGCCGGTGATGGTACCGAAATGGACCCGGATCAGCGAAAGCGCTTCTGTGGTGGCACCGTTTGCGCAGCCGCTGGTGATCACAGCGCTTGGCAAATCTGTCGCAACACCCGAGGGTGGTGTCACGGCTGAGATCGCGCATTTCGCCACCTATGAAGACCTTGAAGCCGCTGAGCGGAGCGCGGTTGAAGGCAAAATTGTTTTCATTTCCAACCGTATGGAACGCTTCAGGACCGGCGCGGGTTATGGCCCGGCGGTGAAAGCGCGCGGTGCTGGCGCGAGCATGGCGGCAAGCAAGGGTGCGCTTGCCATCATGATCCGCTCCATCGGTACAGATACACACCGCCTGCCGCACACCGGTGGCGTCACCTATGATGAAGCGCAACCCAAAATCGCCGCTGTCGCGCTTTCGAACCCGGATGCAGACCAGCTTGTGCGTATGCTGGGCTATGGGGAAGCGGTAAGCGTTCACCTCGATATCCAGACCACGATGGAAGAGCCTGTTGAGATGTTCAATGTGATCGGTGAGATTACGGGGCGCGAAAAGCCTGAGGAAGCGATTATCCTTGGCTCCCACCTTGATAGCTGGGACCTTGGCACTGGCGCGATTGATGACGGCGCAGGCGTTGCCATCACCATGGCCGCCGCCAACCTTATTCAGGACTTCTCGGAAACCCGCCCCTACCGCAGCATCCGTGTGGTGGCCTTTGCCGCGGAAGAGCTTGGCCTGATTGGCGCACGGCAATATGCCGAAGCGCATAAGGACAAGGATATGGATAAACATATCATTGGTGCGGAATCTGATTTTGGCGCAGGACCTGTGTGGGCGCTGGCGTCCAACGTGAACCCCGCCTCCCTGCATGTGGTGGACAAAATGGCCACTGTTATGGGCCCCTTGGGCGTGGTGCGGTCTGACCGTAAAGCGGGCGGCGGGCCCGATGTGGGGCAACTGGCGCGCGCGGGCATGCCGGTGATGGACCTGATGCAGGACGGCACCGACTATTTTGACCTGCACCACACGGCAGACGACACCCTTGATAAGGTTGACCCGGTGGCGCTTCGGCAGAATGTGGCGGCGTGGGTAAGCTTCGCCTATATCGCGGCGGAATGGCCCGGTTACTTCCGCTAAGGATATGCTGCAAAAGCAATAATCAAGCGACCCGGGCAATGTTCCGGGTCGTTTTTTATGGGGTTATGGCACGCGCCCTGCTATCGTTGCGTGGATAGATCGCATAACCGGGGCAATTATGGATACCCTTCCGCCAGACTGGCCGCCCATCTCCAGCCAGTTGATGCATTTTTATAAAATCTGGCAATCCCTTCGGGATGGCCCTGATGTACCTTATCGCCATCAGCTCAGCCTACGGCACATCAAAAGCCTGGCGTCATGGTTGGTTATACTCGAGGTACCAGAACCTGGAAAATTGAGAGTGAAAGTTAGCGGGTCAAGCGTGGACGCGGTATTCGGGCGGTCCCTCTCGAAGGTCAACCTGAAAGAGGTAACTGCGCCCGAGGCCAGCAAGGCCATTGTGGCCTTTCATGAAGCCTTGATGACCCACCCTTGCGGCGGCTATGCCCATGATGTGATGACGATGGACAATGGCAAGCGGCTTGACGCCCGCTATCTGATGCTGCCGCTTAGAAACAGAGATGGCGATCATACCATGTGTGCATCGCTTTGGGATGCTGTGGCGGAAGGTTTTACCGCGCCCCCTGTTGACCACCGGACCCGCATGACACACAGCGAGCTACAATATGCCTGTCATCTGGATATTGGGTTTGGTCTGCCTGCCTTCCCGGCATTTGAGAGCTACCTGAAATCAAAAAAGTTCCCGAAAGCGTAACGAGCCCCAACCTCAGCCGTTTTTGGATGCAATTTGAAACCAAGCTGCTACTCTGGCTTGCAAATACCCAAAGTTGATTGCGATAAATATTGTCTATGGTTGAAATACCCGCATCATGGCCTGAGCTCCCCAAAAGCCTGAACGATTTTTATCGTGTCTGGCACAAGGCGCGCGAGAAAAACGGTGGCGACATTCCCCACCGGCATGACCTGAGCCTGATGGACTTGCGTGACCTTACCTCCATGCTGACCATCCTCAAGCTCGATGGCCCTGGACGCATGCATGTGCGTATGAGCGGCACCGCCATTGATACCTTGTTTGACCAAAACCTCACCGGCATTGATGTCATGGAAGTATCGGACCCGGAGGCTGGCAAAGCCATGATCGCCTTTCATGAGGCGCTTCTTCAGCATCCCTGTGGCGGCTGGGCGAAAGACCTTCTGGTGTCTGAACGCGGCAGGCGCATCACGGCGGAATATCTCATTCTCCCGCTTCGGGACCGAGAGGGTGACCGGGTGCTTTGTGCCTCCCTGTGCGATGCAGCCACACTAGGGTTTGGCTTGCCATCGGGCGATATGGGCACCCGCATCAACTACAAGGAATTTATGGGCGCCAAGCATCTTGATATCGGCTTCGGTGTGCCTGACTATAGCTTCAGCATTCCGACGGTACCGGACGGCGCGCCCTGACCATCATACCTTTCAACTGGGGGAGACATTTGGTGAAAGTGAACCTTATTTCTGTGGCACTCATGGCGGCGTCCTTCGCCCTGCCCGCAGTGGCAAGCCCGACTAGTTGCGACAATGTTGCCGGGAACTGGAAAAACAATCTGGGTGCGACCATCTCGTTTGATACGGTCGATGAGACAACCGGACAGATTGTGGGCCGATATTTCCCATCTTCCATGCCGGAGCGCGCCTTTCCGCTCACGGGTTTCACCAATGCGAACGGTAAAACGGAGGGTGAGCAGCATTATGCGGTGACTGTGAGTTTTGCGGTCAGCTTTCAGGAGTTTGGTGGCATCACATCATGGACCGGTATTTGCCGGATGGAAGATGAGGCGCCTCTCATTGAAACCGAAGACCTGATCGTGGCGCCAATGGCCGATTATGTGTGGTCTCATGTGATTGCAAACCACGACACACTGCGGCCACAGTAAAACGACACACTGTGGCGGAGTATGACACAAATACGCCCTGAAACCCGCCACACCTGCGCCACAGAAACGCGCACACTTTCGCCACACCCTTATAGGAAAAATGCGAATGAAGCGGGCCAAAGCTCGTAAAAAAGGCGCCAAAATGGCGCCTTTTTTGAAACCGCTTTTGAAAGCGTAGGCTGGCTTACCCTTCGGATTGCAGGCTCGCATCAGCCTTGCGGGCGCTATATTCCTCAATCGCTGAAGCGACGGCTTCAAGCTCTTTACAGCCGTCTGTGCACAGGCTCGCGAGCTTATCGCGGTTGCTTTCCGCCCGCGCCCGAAGGTTACGCTTCAGGAAGGCAAGTGCCTGATATTCAAGCGCATTTTTGTCATTCGGCTCAAGCTCAAGCGCCTTGCGGTAATATTTCAACCCGCTGCCAACCCGGCCTTGCGCTTCATGTGCTTTACCAAGCCCGATAAGCGCATCAATGTTTGCGGGGTTCGCGACAAGCGCGCGCTCATAAAGCCCCTGCGCCTCTTTTGCCTGCTCAGAGGTCATGGCGCCTGATGCTTCTGCGACTAGCTGCTCAGATAATTCCTGATATTTTTCAGCCGTTTGTGCGAATGACGGGCCAGCTACAACACTTGCCAACACAGTGGCGACAAGCAACTTTTGGATACGCATGTATTACCTCACTTCTATCTATTCTCTCGACGATAACGCGCAATAAGCCGCCTGTCTTCCTTTTTAGATAAGGCGTGCAACTGGCGCGACCAGCCCCTTACGTGAACTCTAGGACAAGAAAACAAACAATTGGTAAAGGCCCACGGTTTTATGATGCGCGTTCTAGGACCGCGATGAAAAACCCATCCGTGCCGTGGCTATGCGGCGCAAGCTGCAAACAAAAAGGGTTAAGCGCAAGTGTTTGAGGGCATTCATTTTTCAGCACCTCGGCCCACACCGTTTTATAGTCGATGAGGGCCCAACCCGCCCCCATATCACGGAGGAAATTTTCCACGACATCTTCGTTTTCGGCAGGCAGGACTGAACAGGTCATGTAAATGAGGCGTCCGCCCGCTTTCACTAAGCCCGCGCCTTCGCGCAGCAGGCTACCTTGTAATTTATTTAGGGTTTTCAGACTGTTGTCATCAAAACGCCAGCGCTGATCAGGGCTTCTGCGCCACGTGCCACTGCCCGAGCACGGCACATCAACCATCACCCGGTCTGCCTTGCCCTCAAGCGCACTCAGTGCGGTTGCCCGGCCCTCACCCTCTGCCACCAGCCGTGTAACCTGAATGTTGCGGCAACCCGCGCGTTGCAGCCGGTTTCTGAGCTCCTTGAGCCGCCCGCCGGAGATATCAAACGCGTGGATCTGGCCCTTATTCTCCATATCAGGTGCAACCGCCAGGCTTTTGCCACCCGCGCCTGCGCAAAGGTCAACCACTTGCATGCCTGGCTGGGCACCGACAAGGCTGGCTGCCACCTGCGCGGCTTCGTCCTGCACCTCTATCAGCCCTGATTGGTAGGCCTTCTCATTCGCCAGATTGACCTTGGATGCCGATCTATATCCGTCATTTGAAAATATATGTTTTTCAAATAGTTCTGATGAATTTTTAAGAATATTATTTAAATTATCGCCCGGACGTTTCAGCCGGTTGATCCGCACATCAAGGGGGGCGGTTTGATTGAGCGCAGCTGCGGCCTTGGGGAGCTCTTCCCCAAAGCGTTTCTCGAAACCCGCAAGAGCCCACGCGGGTACATTTTCGCAGGCATGAACGGGTGCGCTATCCCAGTTAAGCGTTGATGCGCGCTCAAGAAGCCCATTCTCTTCCGCGCTCAAGGCATCAGGCGCGTGGCTATTGTCCTCTTCCCCAAAAAGGCTGAGCTGGTTTGGGTCTTCCCGCTGCAGGTAAAGGATAAAAAGCGCGCGGGCCGTCGGCTCACACTTGAGGTCATCAAGCGCCCACAAAAGCTGCTCCCGCATGCGGAGAATGGCATATATCGCCTCGGTGACCGCGCGCCGGTCTTTGGACCCTGCATAACGCCGGGCCCGGAAATACTCAGCAACCAGCCTGTCTGCTGGCGCACCGCCGCTTGTGATGGCTTCTTCAATCTGGGAAAGAAGCTCTATTCCCGCAGCAATGCGCGCCGATGGCTGCATGTTTGGCCCTTATTTTGATGGGTAATTGGGCGATTCACGGGTGATGGTCACGTCGTGAACATGGCTTTCCTTGAGGCCGGAGTTTGTGATGCGCACAAAGCTCGCGTTTTTGCGCATTTCCTCAATCGTGCGGTTGCCCGTATAGCCCATGCTGGCACGCAAGCCACCCACAAGCTGATGCAGCACGTTTGCCGCAAGCCCTTTGTAAGGTACCTGCCCTTCAACACCCTCAGGCACCAGCTTGAGCGTGTCTTTCACATCGTCCTGGAAGTAACGGTCAGCAGAACCGCGCGCCATGGCGCCAACACTGCCCATCCCACGGTAAGCCTTATAAGACCGGCCCTGATAGAGGAAGACCTCACCCGGTGCTTCTTCCGTACCCGCAAGCAGTGAGCCGACCATACAGGCGCTTGCACCCGCTGCGATTGCTTTGGCAACGTCGCCTGATGTGCGCAAACCACCGTCTGCAATCACCGGGATACCGTGTTTGATGGCCACACTCGCCACATCGCTCACGGCGGTAAGCTGCGGTACACCAACACCAGCAACCACGCGGGTCGTACAGATAGAGCCCGGCCCGATGCCAACCTTGATACAATCTGCGCCAGCACCAATCAGCGCTTCTGCGGCCGCTGCGGTCGCAACGTTACCGGCAACCAACTGCACATGGCCCCAGCTCTTTTTGATCTTCTCAACCTGCTCAATCACACGGGATGAATGGCCATGCGCCGTATCAAGCACAATGAGGTCGCACTCAGCGTCCGCCAAAAGCCCGGCGCGCTCATAACCCTTGTCACCCACCGTGGTTGCCGCCGCCACACGCAGCCGTCCCTGCGCATCTTTACACGCGTGCGGGTTGGCAACGGCCTTTTCCATGTCTTTCACCGTGATCAGGCCTACACAGCGGTAGCTGTCGTCCACCACGATCAGTTTTTCAATGCGGTGCTGGTGGAAAAGCCGCTTGGCTTCGTCGGAGGAAACCCCCTCCTTCACCGTTACCACTTCACGGGTCATCAGCTCGGAAACCGGCTGGTCCATCTGCGTTGCGAAGCGTACGTCACGGTTGGTTACGATACCCACAAGCTTTTTGGGGCCCGGGCCTTCACCGCGCTCCACCACCGGAATGCCGGAGATCTTATGGCGGGTCATCATTTCCATGGCGTCGGCAAGGGTTTCGTCCGGGAACATGGTCAGCGGGTTCACCACCATGCCGGATTCGAATTTCTTGACCTGACGGACCATCTCGGCCTGTTCTTCTTCGGTCACATTGCGGTGCAAAACACCAATACCGCCAGCCTGCGCCATGGCTATGGCCATCGGGGCTTCGGTCACCGTATCCATCGCGGCGGACAGAAGCGGCATATTCAGTTCAATTGATTTGGTGATATTCGTGCGCACATCGACTTGTGCGGGCATCACATCACTAGCGGCTGGTACGAGAAGAACGTCGTCAAAGGTAAGACCGAGGCGAATATCCATTAGCTTTCCTGCTTGTCAGTGTGGCGCTTGGCGAGCGCATGCCCCTGCCAACCTCACGTCTGCAGGGACGACCCTGGTTTAAGATATTCGCCGTTCAATAACCCCAAGCCGCCGTAAAAATCAAACGGATTCTTGCTTTCAGGCAAAACTAATACGGAAGCCCTTTGTCAGCCTTCGTTTTCAGCCTCGGCATCATCGCCGTTTTTGTTGCGCCGGAAGCCTTGAGCGACCACAAACCATTCTTTGCTGTCCTGCCTGCTGGCTGGTGGCTTGGCGTGTTTGACTGTGCGGAAGTGCGTGCGCATGCGATCCATCAGCGAGTTATCTGACCCGCCCTGCAACACTTTGGCGGCAAAGGTGCCACCTTCAGCCAATACACGAATGGCAAAATCAAGCGCCGCTTCGCAAAGCGCCATGGTGCGCATATGGTCTGTTTGCCGGTGACCGGTGGCTGAGTTCGCCATGTCCGACAGCACAACATCCGCCGGGCCGTCGAGAGCAGCCATCAGCTCTTCCTCAGCACCCTCTTTAAGAAAATCCATCACCCAGATATTGGCGCCGGGGATCGGCTCTACTTCCTGAAGGTCAATACCAATCACCTGCGCACCATTCGGGCAACGTTCGGTGATCACCTGTGTCCAGCCCCCTGGCGCGCAGCCCAAGTCAACAATGCGCATGGCTCCCTTGATGATCTCATACCGCTCATCCAGCTCCAGCAGCTTGAAAGCCGCGCGGCTTCTGTAACCAAGGCGCTGTGCTTCGGCCACATAAGGGTCATTCAGCTGGCGCTGCAACCAACGGGTGGACGAAGATTTGCGGCCTCGCGCGGTTTTCACCCGCACCTTGGCCCCGCGGGCACGGCTTCTTGTGTTTGATTGAGTATTCCAGCCCTTAGCCATTCGCTTTCACCTTGTTTCGCCTGCCGCCGGCATTTCTGCCGCGCCGACGTGGTCCTTGCCGTACCGGCATCGTCTCAAGTTGCATCATACCACGCAAAATGCCTTCGCGTATGCCCCGGTCTGCGACGCGCAGGCTCGGTACATTCCACATGCCCAAAATGGCCTCAAGGATAGCGCACCCCGCCACCACGAGGTCGGCTCGCTCCGGCCCGATACAGGGCTGGGCAGAGCGTTCTTCATGGGTCATCTCGGCCACTGTGCGAGAGAGGGCGTGAATATCCTTCGATTTCATCCAGGCACCATCCACCTTCTCGCGAATATAACGCGGCAGGTTGAGGTGCAGGCTCGCGAGTGTCGTAACCGTGCCGGACGTACCCAAAAACTGGGTCTGACGCTTTTTCACCACTGCCGCCACGCTATGCGCGTCCTCAAACGCCTGAAGGTGATCAACGACGATGCTGACCATGCGGTTATACTGCTCCGGCGGCACCGTGGTGCCGGAAACACCGTAGTGTTCAGACAGGTTAACAACGCCCCACGGGATGGACATCCAGCCGCTGATTTCCGTGCGCCCGCCCGGCAAAACCTTGACCCAGATAAGCTCTGTGCTGCCACCACCGATATCAAACACCAGGGCGTGCCGGTTCCCCGGCGCAATAAGCGACTGGCAGCCCATGACCGCAAGGCGCGCTTCCTCACCCGCCGAGATGATATCGAGGTTGAGGCCTGTTTCGCGTTTCACCCGCGCGATGAACTCCGCCGAATTGTCGGCCACACGGCACGCTTCCGTCGCCACATGGCGCATACAGGTTACGTTCCGTCGGGCAATTTTTTCAGCACACACCTTCAGGGCTTCGATCGTGCGGTCCATCGCTGCCTCAGAGAGCATATTCCCGTTCGAGACCCCTTCCCCAAGCCGTACGATGCGGGAGAAGGCATCAATCACACGGAAACCACCACGGGTTGGGCGCGCGATCAGCAGGCGGCAATTGTTCGTGCCAAGGTCTATGGCGCTATAGACCGTGCGAACCGGCGGTGCAGGTGTACGGGTAGCAGTGTTTGAAAACTGACGATTATTGTTTGGTTTGGTGGCGTCTGCCGGCTTCTTCTGGCGCGTATCAGGCTGCGCAGGATTGCCAGCGGCCCCTTCTCGTGGTGCCGCACCATTTGGGGCCTGATTTTGTTTGGAAGGGCCTGCTTGAGAAGCGCTGGAAGCACCCGCATTTTCGCGGCGCTCGGACGCCCGCTTGCGGGGCCGTCTTCTCCTTCTGCGTGAGGCCTTTTCCTTTGGGCCGGGCCGATTGGGGCCGTTTCCCTCAGATGCCTCCCCTGCGGGTTGTTCCCGTGGGTCTAGCGACATAACTCATCTCTTTTTCATTTTTGTTTTTATTCGCAGGATCAAGCCCGCTCACTTACCCCTTCTTTAGCACCGATCTCGCGATCAGCGCAATATAATTACACCGTTCAAATTTCCGGCTCTGAGCAAATGTTCCACTTTTGTTCTTGACTAGGATTTTGCATAGCCATATAAGAACAAAAAAGGAACAGGAGTGGCGGACATGGTTTTTTCACATATCTTGATACTGATGTTGTTTGTTCTCATTGGTGCCGTTGGCATGGCTTCGATGCAGGACGGCATGACGCTGGTGTTCAAGAGGTTGCACGCCCTTATAAAGAAGCAACCCTGGGCGGTTGAAGTGAAGCCATCATATGGCCGCAAGCTGACCTTCTGACGTCGCAGCTCTCCGCACTCGGCAGTGCGGTATTTTGTCATATTGCTGACACAGGAATAT
Organism: Kordiimonas sp.; assembly: GCF_048264555.1. Taxonomy (GTDB): domain Bacteria; phylum Pseudomonadota; class Alphaproteobacteria; order Sphingomonadales; family Kordiimonadaceae; genus Kordiimonas. The sequence continues at coordinate 302,054 of NZ_JBLXCX010000002.1, read as the reverse complement.
GCGAGATAGGGTTAAATAGCGAAAGGCGCGGCGAACAACCTAAAATGGGTCGTAGCACCGCGCCTAATCCGAGCGAACCCCCAGGTATGCCCGGCCTTCGTATCTCAGTGGCTGCCATCGCTGGCGCCCAGATGATCTCACCTCCCCAAGTTGATCATCTACGACTGAGTGTGTCGAAGGTTGCAGCATCCGACAAGATTTGTCGCTCTCTGTCAAGAGGGCTTTCCCCTTCTGGCCGCATTTATTTAAATTTTTGTCGATTCGACACAAAAAAGGGCCCGAAGGCCCTATTTTCCTGACTATGTGATCAGGATTATTCAGCTGGTGCTGGTTGCGGCAACGGCTCACCCTGATATTCGGATACCCGGCAATATTGCTCACCGCCTGTTGCACGGATACGGTCACACAGCGCCTGCGCCTCGCCCTCATTTTCCATCGGGCCAACAATGAGCCGCAGGAATGTGCCAATGCCTTCCTGGCTTTGCGTATAGATACGTGGCTCCAGCCCTTGTAACTCACCTGAGAAAGCATTGAAGAGGCTGCGCCACCCTGATGTCACCTGATCCTGTGACCGGTACGACGCGAGGTGCGCACCATAAAATGTCTGGCTACGCATAGCGGGCCTGTTGTCAACAGGTGTTGCGGCGGCTGCGCCTGCGGTTGCCGCCGGTTCAGGGTCAGCGCCAGGCTGTGAAGTGCCCGTGGGGGCAGTATCATTTTTGGGTGTGAACGCAACCGCCTGACGGTCCATCACCTCAACCGAATAAACCCTGTTCTCGAGCGTTTTCATATCCTTGCGCATGGCGCCGAGGTCATTCCTGACCCGTGTGAGGCTCGCGGCCAGCTCCGGGTCTTTCTGGAAGTTCGCGAGCTGCTGTTCAATCGCCTTCAGTTGGTCGCTCTGCGTCCTGAGGCCCCGCACCAGGTCCACATAAAGGCGTTCAAGGGCGTTGAACCGGTCTTTCAGTTCCCGGTGGTTTTCATTCACCGTGCCAACACTGCGTTCAAGCGTGGTCTGGCGCGCTTCGACCAGCACTTCTTCACCCTGCCAAAGGTTGGAGGACTGACATCCCCCGAGCATAAGCGTTGCACAGGCAAGTTTTGCCCCATGTGCCAGAAACGAACCCATTTTTAAACGTGCGGCAATCATGATCAAACCTTTCATATGTCGGCCAACCACCTTGAAACACTGAGAAATTTCACCCCAGCCAGGCTTGGCGCCACATTATCTGCACATAGATAAGCAATTAAAGTGCCAACATTTGCCCTATTTTTTACGCCTAGCATCTTTACTTTCCCGTCAAACTCCCCAACTGATATATCTCGGCACGATATAACGACAGCGAAGGTAAATATGGATATCCGCACCCTGTGCCTCGGCATTCTCAGCCTTGGCGACACCACAGGCTACGACATCAAAAAGATGGTGGCGGAAGGCGCTTTCAGCTTCTTCTCGGAAGCTAGCTATGGCTCCATTTACCCTGCGCTCACCAAACTCACCGAAGAAGGCCTTGTAAACTGTCGCACAGAAGCGCAGGAAAACAGGCCCGACCGCAAGGTGTATAGCCTCACTGCTGCGGGCCGCACGACGCTTGAGACCGCGCTCGCGCACTCCCCAAAGCCAGATAAGAACCGCTCTGAATTTCTGGCAGCCCTTCTTTTTGCCGAAGCCGTTGCGCCAAACCGTATAGATGTGCTGATTGACGACAGGATCAACCATCACCACAAGCAGATTGCCCTGTTGCGCTCCCTGCTTGAGAATGAAGACGGCGAAGCCGCCCGTTTTGTGCTTCAGTATGGTATCACGATGCAGGAAGCCGCGACGCGCTTTCTTGAAGAGAACCGGTTTGCGCTGAACGCAAAAACCCCTGCCTAGACCTATGCCGGGGCTGCTCTTCTAGTCCATCCGCTTCTGTTTGCGGCGTTTTTCATACGCGAGATATGACCACGGCATGCTGATCACATAGATGATGCCGATAGAAATCATCACGAGCCACGTGCGTACAAAAAGCCCGGCGATCACAATGCCAATCACCAGCATGAGCGGTACAAAAAAGTCTCGCCGGATGCGTAGGGCTTTCAAGGACACCGTTGGGAAGGTGGAGATGATAAGGACTGCGACGCCTACTGCATAAGCCGCGACCAGAAGCCCCCACTCTTGCATCACTGAAGCCTCAACCGCAAAATCAACCATCAATGGGATAAGCAACAGGCTCGCGCCCATGGGTGCTGGCACGCCGGTGAGGAAACCGAGCCGTTTTCTTGGCTCTTCTTCGTCATCCATGCGGGCGTTAAACCGCGCGAGGCGAAGCGCCATGGCTGTCGCATATATAAGCGCCACAGCCCAGCCAAGCCGGTCAAGCGACTGCAAGCCCCAAAGATAGAGTACAACTGCAGGCGCAACACCAAAAGACACCACGTCCGAGAGTGAATCGAGCTCAGCCCCAAAGCGGCTCGTGCTCTTGAGAAGCCGGGCAACGGTGCCATCAAGCCCGTCAAACACGCCTGCAAGCAGGATAGCAAAAACCGCCATCTCCCACTTGCCCGCGAGGGCGAAACGAATAGAGGTAAGCCCCGCCATAAAGGCGAAAAGTGTCACCACATTAGGCAAAATCGTGCGAATGGAGAACGCCCGAAAGAGCAATGCTTTTTCTTTAGCCATGAAAGCCCCCTTCCCTGTTCTCCGTGCGAGCGTTACTTCGCAGGCGCTGCGATGACAGTTTCGCCACCAATCATGGTCTGGCCCACACTCACTTTTGGTGTCAGTTTTTTATCAAGGTAGATGTCTGTACGACTGCCAAAACGAATGAGACCAAAACGCGCACCGCGCTCGTGCTTTTCGCCGATCTGAATGTCACAGAGAATACGGCGGGCAACAAGGCCCGCGACTTGTGCAAAAGCAATGTCATAGCCGTCTTCCGTCGTCATGCGGATGAGCTGGCGTTCATTCTCTTCGCTGGCTTCAATGGCTGCCGCGTTCAGGTATTTACCCGGTACATAAGCCATGCCGGTGATCTCACCCGCCGCAGGCAAACGGTTCACATGCACGTTAAAAACAGAGAGAAAGATTGAGATGCGGGTGCAAGGCTCGTCACCCATGCCGAGTTCTGCTGGCGGCGCAGATTCCGTGATAGCACACACAGTGCCATCCGCAGGGCTCACAAGAATACCCGCGTCTTGCGGCACAACCCGCTCAGGATCGCGGAAGAAATAAAGACACCACGCAGTCAGAATCAGGCCAACCCACCCAAGCGGTTCAGCAAGAAAAAACAAGCCTATCGATACGGCGAAAAAAATCACCACAAAGACATGCCCTTCCTTGTGAATTGGCGTCATTACTACGTCCATTGCCTTCATTTACTTGCCCTTCAGGTAACTTAAATTTGGCACACACTGGCGATTTGCTGTGCGCCAGTCAAGTCGTGCCGTCTTGTGCCTGTCTTTTTTTAACATAAAGCTTGCGTGCCGCCCTAACAATCGTCCAAAACGAATGCACGGCATTAACGCTTGTTTAAACAGAACGCGCGATGCTGTGCCTACAAAGCCGTGGCAGCTGTTGTAACGAGGGAAATGGGGCTCCATGAAACTTCATGAAACGCTCGACAAGGTCCAGGGGCACCTGGATAGCCTGGAAGACCAACAATTTGATCAGATAGACTTCGAGTGGGAAGGTATTCGTTTCCATGCGGTTGCGGATTCCGCGAACGGCAGTGGCGGCAAAATCGAGCTATCCGCCAAGCTCGGCAGGCTTTATTTCACCGTCGAAGATGCCGGACAGCGCACAATGGCAATTGAGCGAGTTTACGCCACAAACCGTGGCATTGACGGCGCCTACCGCATTGAAAAAAATGGAGAAGTGAGCTTCCGGAGTGTGACGGAAACGGACGCACAGCTTACTGGCTCCGCCCTCATGAGTGCGCTCACGCTTATTCTTCTGGAATCGGAAACCCACCTTCGGGCTCTGCGCTCACATCTCAAGCCGCTTGAAGCCTGACATCACTCGTTGTTCTGCGCACCCTTGCCGGGCAAGCGGAATATCTGGCCCGGGAAGATCATATCCGGGTCTCTGATCTGTTCGCTGTTCTCACGGAAAATAACCGTATAGCGTACGCCTGAGCCGTAAAGCTGGCGGGCAATCTGCCACAGCGTATTCCCCGGTTTCACAAACACACCGCTTTCAGCCGTTGTGGGGTCTATCGCCTCACCGGTTTCAAACGGCTGCTCAATCCGCAACTGTACCTGACCGTCGCCAATCGTCTGATCTACGCGGATCATATGCAGCCCGGCGCCAAGCGCGCGGTTTTCAAGCGGTATAGTCCAGCGGCCGCTGTCGCTTGCGCGCACATTGCCAACAAACTCGCCGTCGAGGTAGAGCCGCACATCAACCCGCGGCAGCGAACGACCGGTAAACACGGCAGCACCGCCATCACCATAATCAATGGTGTCAACGCTCAGGCTTTCACCGACCTCACCAAAGGCGGCCACGCCTGGCTTTTGCAGCACGGTGCTTGCCCCTTCCCCGCTTTTGGGGCTCAAAACAGCGACCACGCCGTTTTGTTCACGCTCAACAAAACGGCTGTCATCCCGTTCCGGCACAGAGACAACAACAACATTGTCCGCTTCCGCAACCTTGCCATCGGCTTTGCCAACAGCCTTGAGGTTCAATTCAACAGAGCCCGCTTCCAAGGGCTCCTGCAAAATCATCACCCACTCACCGTCGTCGTTCGCAACAACTTCGGAAACCTTTTTGCCGTTGGCGTAAAGCTCAACGCGCGCGCCCGGGGCCATACGGCCAGCAATAACGCCGGTGCCGCCGCGCGAAATGCGCACAAGGTCAAACTCGGGGATAAGCTCTTTTGCGACTTGCTCGCCGGTTGTTTCACCGGGAACTGGCGTGCTGACTTCAGCTGGTGGTGGTGCCGCTTCATCATCCAGCACGACATACAGCACAGCCGCAAGGCCAATCGCTGCGGTTATCGCACCGATCACCAACTTACGCATGTCGTCGCTTCTGCTTTCAAGTGGGCCCATTTCACACCATACTAACTGTTCAACAAAGCCTTAACAATCGGGCCTTTATAATGGAAGATGATTTTACTACAAACATGTCAAAACTTTGACCTAAGTCACATCTTCCATCCCATATGTGTAAAGGAATCCCATAGTGCAACCTCTCTCCAGCTCAAAGCCGGGAAAACTTTCTGTGATCAAGAATGTCTGTGTTTATTGCGGCTCCCGCATGGGAAACCACCCTGATTTTGAGGAACTGGCACATGAGTTGGGGGAACGCATCGCCAAAAATGACATGGGTCTCATCTACGGGGCTGGCAGTATTGGCCTGATGGGTGTCGTCGCGCGCGCCGCCCGCGATGCAGGTGCGCCTGTGGTTGGCATTATCCCAGAACACCTGGACGCGGTTGAGATAACGCAAGACGGCCTCACGGAACTGCACATCACCAAGAATATGCACGAGCGCAAAAAGATGATGTTTGACCGCTCAGACGCTTTCGTCGTTTTGCCGGGTGGTCTCGGCACCCTTGATGAAACGCTGGAGATTATGACATGGGCACAACTCAGCTTGCACAAGAAGCCGATCATCCTACTTAATCATAGAGGGTATTGGTCACCGCTGATGGAGCTGATTGACCATGTGGTGGACGGCGGTTTTGCCGCAGAAGAGAACGCGGCACTCCTGAAGGTGGTGGCGACAGCGGAGGAGGCAATAGACCTCCTGAATGCTTCCTACACCCCGGAAGAGCCAGCAAAAAGCGAGTTGATCTGACAAAAACAACACGAAGAGACGGCTGACGCGAAAAATAGCGGACGTTCGCTCTTCAACTTATTGAATTCTGGTGATAGGGTGCGCGCAATTTCAGCGCCCGGCGTTGCATGGGCGCACTATATTACCCTTCGGGACAAAACTAGTTTGAGGGAACAATGAGCAAAATTACCGTAAAAAACCCGATCGTCGAAATCGACGGCGACGAAATGACCCGGATCATCTGGCAATGGATTCGCGAACGCCTGATCCAGCCTTATCTGGATGTTGAGCTGCTTTACTACGATCTTTCCGTCACGAAGCGCGATGAAACCGACGACCAGATCACCATTGATGCAGCAAATGCCATCAAAGAACACGGCGTTGGTGTGAAATGTGCGACGATTACACCAGACGAACAGCGTGTTGAGGAATTTGACCTAAAAAAAATGTGGCGCAGCCCGAACGGTACCATTCGCAACATTCTCGGCGGCACGGTATTCCGTGAGCCGATCATCATGAAAAACGTCCCGCGTCTTGTTCCTGGCTGGACAAAACCGATCGTGATCGGTCGTCACGCGTTTGGTGACCAATACCGTGCGACAGATTTCCTCGTGCCTGGCGCAGGCAAGCTGACCATGAAGTTCGAGCCTTCAGACGGCGGCGCAGCGATTGAGCGCGAAGTGTACGAGTTTGAAGAGGCCGGCGTTGCCATGGGCATGTATAACGTGGATGCCAGCATCCGCGATTTCGCTCGCGCGTGCATGAATTACGGCCTGAACCGCCAGTGGCCGGTTTACCTCTCCACCAAGAACACGATTTTGAAAGCCTATGACGGCCGCTTCAAAGATCTGTTCATGGAAGTGTATGAAAACGAATTTGCTGACAAGTTCAAAGACGCTGGCATCACCTATGAACACCGCCTGATCGATGACATGGTTGCCTGCGCGATGAAATGGGCTGGTGGCTTTGTCTGGGCTTGTAAAAACTATGATGGTGACGTGCAGTCCGACACCGTGGCGCAAGGTTTTGGCTCGCTCGGTCTGATGACCTCGGTTCTGATGACGCCAGATGGGAAAACCGTTGAATCTGAAGCCGCACACGGCACCGTGACCCGTCACTACCGCCAGCATCAGGAAGGCAAAGAGACCTCAACCAACCCGATCGCTTCTATCTTCGCGTGGACACGCGGCCTGAAGTATCGCGGCAAGATGGATGGCACGCCTGAAGTAACTGAGTTTGCGGAAGCTGTGGAGCGTGTGTGTGTAAACACCGTTGAAACCGGCTCCATGACCAAAGACCTGGCGCTCCTGATCGGTCCGAACCAGTCCTGGATGACCACAGGTCAGTTCTTCGACAAGGTTGATCAAAACCTGAAAGCTGAACTCGGCTAGGACGAGCAAAAAACCAAAAGAAAAGGCCGCTCAATCTGAGCGGCCTTTTTTATATTTATCAAAACTGGCGATTATAGCGCGCCGAGCGCAGCCTCTATTGCTGTCACAGCGTCTGCTGCCTTGCTGCCATCAGGGCCGCCTGCTTGCGCCATATCAGGGCGCCCGCCGCCACCTTTGCCACCAAGCGCTTCCGCGCCGGTACGCACAAGGTCAACCGCGCTGATCTTGGCTGTGAGGTCATCCGTCACCCCAACAAGGATGGCGGCTTTGCCGTCGTTCACCGCAATCAAAGACACAACACCGCTGCCCAAAGACTTCTTGGCGTCGTCCGCCATGCCGCGCAGGTCACGCGCCTGCACACCATCCAGAACCTGACCGATGAACTTAATGCCCGCGATTTCTTTCACGGCCGGACCAGAGGCCGCACCGCCACCAAGAGCTGCCTTCTTGCGAGCTTCCGACAGCTCCTTCTCAAGCGACTTCCGCTCGGCCTGAAGGGCTGCGATACGCTCAGCAAGCTCATTCGGGTTTGTTTTCATCTGCCCTGCAGCGTCTTTCAGAAGCTTTTGCTGGTTCAGCAAGTGCTCATGCGCTGCAGCGCCCGTCAGCGCCTCGATACGCCGCACACCGGACGAGACAGCGCTTTCGCCCACAATGGTGAAAAGCGCAATATCTCCAAGCCGGCTGACGTGTGTGCCGCCACAAAGCTCAACGGAATAATATGGCTTGTCTTTGGCGCCATTGTCGCCCATGGAAACAACGCGCACTTCATCACCGTATTTTTCGCCAAACAGCGCCATGGCACCTGCCTCAATGGCATCGTCATAGCTCAGGAGCCGTGTTTGCACCTCAGCATTGTCGCGGATAATGCGGTTAACCTCACGCTCAACGGTGGTGAGTTCTTCTTCCGCAATCGCCTTGGGGTGTGAAATATCAAACCGTAGGCGATCAGGGGCCACGAGCGAGCCCTTCTGGGTTACATGCTCACCAAGCTCGCGGCGCAACACCTCATGCAGCACGTGTGTGGCTGAGTGGTTGGCACGCAGGCGCGCACGACGGTCTCCGTCAACGACCATATCCAGTGCGTCACCCACTTTTACTTCGCCCTTCACAACCGTGCATTTGTGCACATGCAGGCTGCCGACCATTTTGGCGGTGTCTGTTACCGTAAGCGAGGCGCCATCATCGCTTGAAAGGGTGCCGGTGTCACCCATCTGGCCGCCACTCTCGCCGTAAAACGGGGTCTGGTTGGTCACAACCATCACATCGTCACCCGCATGCGCGGTATCCACACGCGCACCGTCTTTCACGAGCGCGACAACCTGCCCCTCGGCATGCTCTGTGCTATAACCTACAAACTCTGTGGCACCGGTTTCATCCTTGATATCGAACCATACCTGTTCGGTCGCGGCATCCCCCGAGCCTGCCCATGCGGCCCGCGCTTTTGCACGCTGCTCTTCCATCGCGGTGTTGAAGCCGTCAACGTCAACCTTACGGCCCTGCCCGCGCAGGTGGTCTTGCGTTAGATCAAGCGGAAAACCATAGGTGTCATACAGTTTGAACGCTACATCGCCGGGTAGTTCCTTGTCTTCCGCGATCTTCTCAAGTTCATCCTCGAGAAGGCGCAACCCTTTATCCAGCATCTGACGGAAGCGGGCTTCCTCAAGCTTCATGGTTTCTTCGATCAGGCGCTGAGCACGACCGAGTTCAGGGAAGGCCTGCCCCATTTCACTGATGAGTGTTGGCGCGAGCTGGTGCATCACCAGATCTTTGGCGCCCAAGAGGTGCGCGTGGCGCATCGCGCGGCGCATGATGCGGCGCAGCACATACCCCCGTCCTTCATTGGAGGGCAGGACGCCATCAGCGATCAGGAAGCTGCACGCCCGCAAATGGTCCGCAATCACGCGGTGAGATGACCGGGTTTGCTCTGTCTCAGCAGCACCGGTCACATTCACGGAAGCGGCGATGATGGCCTTGAAGGTATCAATTTCATAGTTATCATGCGTGCCTTGCATCACGGCAGCGATACGCTCAAGCCCCATGCCGGTGTCGATAGACGGCTTGGGCAGGTTGATCCGCTCACCGGATGCAAGCTGCTCATATTGCATGAAGACAAGGTTCCAGATTTCCACGAACCGGTCACCATCCTCTTCAGGGCTGCCGGGAGGGCCACCCCATATGTGGTCGCCGTGATCATAGAAAATCTCGGAGCATGGCCCGCATGGCCCGGTATCACCCATGGACCAGAAGTTATCCGACGTCGCGATCCGGATAATGCGCTCTTCAGGCAGCATCGCGATCTTTTTCCAAAGGTCAAAGGCTTCATCGTCCTCGTGATAGACGGTAACGGTAAGCTTGTCTTTATTGAGCCCATATTCCCTGGTGATCAGGTTCCAGGCATGCTCAATGGCGTTTTCCTTGAAATAATCACCAAAAGAAAAGTTGCCGAGCATCTCGAAAAATGTGTGGTGGCGGGCCGTGTAACCAACGTTATCAAGGTCATTGTGCTTACCGCCCGCGCGCACACACTTCTGGGAGCTGACAGCCCGGTTGTAGTCGCGGCTCTCCGCGCCTGTGAACACATTCTTGAACGGCACCATGCCCGCGTTTACGAACATCAGGGTCGGGTCATTGTGTGGTACGAGCGGTGCTGATTGCACAACCTCGTGGCCCTGCCCTTTAAAATAATCCAGAAACGCCTTGCGAATGTCGTTGGCGCCAGTGATCAGTCCGGTCATTAATTTGGCCTCAAGTCCTTGGGAACAAAATTTAGGTGCGGCCACCCCTGCTCCGTTCAGGAGAGAGCCGCCGCACCATTACATATCGCCGTTTTAGCCGCAGACAAGGGCGCTGGCAAGCATTGCAAAAGCCAGAGAACAGCTTTTCTCCGGCTTTATCTGCGATGTGTGGTGTCACGGTCCTCATTCGAACGATAAACTACCGGGTGTAATCGTGGCGCGATTAAGAGCAGAGTTCTACCTTCTCTAGCGAGAACCTTTGGCCCCCAAGAAAAAAGCGGCTCAATTGAGCCGCTCTCTTATCTTTCATAAACGCGTTATCGCGTCAGCTTATTCGGCGCTGACTTCTTCATCCGCATTAGGGTCAACCAGCATAGCTTCATTCACAAGACCCGCATTCTGACGAATGGCCTGCTCGATCTCTTTTGATACATCCGGGTTTTCCAGAAGGAAACGCTTGGCATTCTCACGTCCTTGCCCAATGCGCTGGCTTGAATAGCTGTACCAGGAACCGGATTTCTCAACCACACCTGCTTTCACACCGAGGTCGATAATCTCACCCATCTTGGAGACACCTTCGCCGTACATGATATCAAACTCAACCTGTTTGAACGGGGGTGCCAGCTTGTTCTTGACCACTTTCACACGGGTCGCATTACCAACAATCTCGTCCTTGTCCTTGATCGCCCCAACGCGGCGAATATCAAGGCGAACAGACGCATAAAACTTGAGCGCGTTACCACCTGTTGTGGTTTCAGGGCTGCCGTACATCACGCCAATTTTCATCCTGATCTGGTTGATGAAAATCACGATCGTGTTGGAGCGGGAGATTGACGCTGTTAGTTTACGAAGCGCTTGGCTCATCAGACGGGCCTGCAAACCAACGTGGCTGTCACCCATCTCGCCTTCAAGCTCTGCCCGCGGCGTAAGTGCTGCAACCGAATCCACAACAAGGATGTCAATAGCGCCAGACCGCACGAGCGTATCCGTGATCTCAAGCGCTTGCTCGCCGGTGTCGGGCTGGCTGATGAGAAGCTCATTCACGTCAACACCAAGCTTGCGGGCATAAACCGGATCAAGCGCATGTTCCGCGTCCACAAATGCCGCAACACCGCCAGCTTTTTGTGCTTCAGCAACAGCATGCAGCGCCAATGTTGTTTTACCGGAACTTTCCGGGCCGTATATTTCAATGATGCGGCCCTTTGGCAAACCACCAATCCCGAGAGCAATATCGAGATTAAGCGAGCCTGTGGAAATCGCCTCGATTTCAATTCCGCTCTCGCGCTGGCCCAGCTTCATCACAGAACCTTTACCGAAGGCTCTGTCGATTTGGCTTAGCGCCGCTTCGAGTGCTTTAGTCTTATCCATGGATGTTCCCTTTACCAACTGAAGTTCCGGCATTGACATGATTGGGCCCCTCTTATTCCACAGGCTGATATTCCTTGCAATGCTCGTTTTGTACCCCATTTGTTCTTATTGCGCAAATAGAAATTCACCTTTTGTTCTCACATTGAAAAAAACGGCAGAAAACGGCGCTTTCTTAGGCTACCTAACCCAGAATAGTCTTTACCTGTTCCGCCAGGTCCTTCAGGGAGAAGGGTTTTGGCAGGAAAGAAAATTCTTCGTTGGCCAGGTTTTCACGGAACATGTCTTCCGCATAACCAGATACAAAAATCACCGGAAGGTCAGGCATTTTTTTGCGCGCCTCTTTGACGAGCGTCGGGCCATCCATATTGGGCATGATGACGTCTGAAATCAGGAGGTCGATCTGGTCATCACCTTCAAGCAGTATCTCAAGCCCGGCTTCACCGGACGCTGCTTCCAGCACCCGGTACCCCTTATTTGATAGCGCCCTGCTCGCGAACATGCGCACCGGGTCTTCGTCTTCCACAATCAGAATAGTGCCTTTGCCGGTAAGGTCTTTCGCAGCCGGTTCCTGCTTCTTGCTGGTGGCCGCGTCTTCCGCCGCGCCTGAGTGAGCCTTGAAGAACAGCCTGAAGTTCGTGCCCACCGTCTCTTCCGATTCCACAAAGACAAAACCGCCAGTTTGCTTGACGATACCGTACACGGTTGCAAGGCCAAGGCCCGTGCCCTGCCCTACCTCCTTCGTGGTGAAAAACGGCTCAAATATTTTGGAGAGATTGTCTTTTGGTATACCACAACCACTATCGATCACTTCCACGAGCACATAGTCGTCAGGCACAATCACATCATATTGCTCAACAAGCTTATGGTCGGGCCCTATCATGCTTGTCCGAATTTCAAGCTTGCCGCCGCCCGGCATCGCGTCCCGCGCGTTGACCGCCAAATTGATAATCACCTGCTCAAGCTGGCCCTGGTCAACCTTGATCGGCTGCAGGTCACGGCCATGCACAACCTTGAGCTCAATGTTCTCACCAATAAGGCGCCGGATAAGGTTCGAGAGCTCTGCCAGCACGTCGGTCATCATCAAAACCTTGGGCCGCAAGGTTTGCTGGCGCGAGAAAGCCAGCAACTGGCGGACCAGATTGGCTGCCCGGTTGGCGTTCTGTTTGATCTGGATAATGTCGGAGAAGGACTGGTCGCCTGCGTCATGACGAACAAGCAGAAGATCACAAAAACCGATAATGGCAGTCAGCAGGTTGTTGAAATCGTGCGCGACACCACCCGCAAGCTGGCCGACCGCCTGCATCTTCTGTGCCTGTACAAACTGTCGCTCCAGGCTCTTTTCCTGTGTTGTATCAATAAGATAGAGGATAACGAAAGTTTCTTCATCTTTAGAGACCGGTGAGGAGAAAACCTGCCCAACACGTTCCGGCTGGGTATTATAGACCACGTCCAACGGCATGGAGGACGGTTTACCGCCATGTGCATTTTCAACAAGCTGTTTCAGCTCTTCCCGGTCGTCTACCTTCACAAGGTCAAACACGCTTTTGCCCGCAGCAATGCCTTTGCCCGCGGCGTGCAGCTTAAGTGGGCGGTTGAACTCCCGTATCGCGCCATCATGGTCAACAACCGCGACTGCAATAGGGGCCGCGTCAAAGATCGGGTCAACCAGTATCTCCCGGCCATCGGTGATGCGGCCACGGATATGATCCAGCTTGCGCATGAACCGGTATCGGCCGATCTGGCGGTCTCCTTCCCGGGTTTTGAGCGGCACATCAATCACATCAACATCGATCCGCTGCGTGCCGCCCACAAGCAACTGGCTTTCGCCCGCTTTTATCTGGATTTTGACGGGAAATTGTTCATCCGGCAGTTCCAGCCATTCCCGCAGGATACTGTTGATATACTGGATTTTGCCGTCCGCGCTTTCGAGAAGCACACCGCACCCAAGCCTGTCAAACAGCGGCGCGCCCCATTCGCCGATCTGTGTGCGTTCATGATCAAGACGCTGCTGGTCACCATCACAGGCCACGTGCCACATGATATGGCGCCGAATGCGCTTGCCGGTCACCCGTAGGTGGGATTTGTCCGTTTGCCAAGCATCAAACTCCGCCTCGCCTTCACCTTCCCGCGCGACGGTTGATACAAGCGCGTCCAAGGCCTCATAGCCGTCATGGCCCCTGAAAAGATCCTGAACTGTACGCAGGTTTCCAAACGCAAGCCGCTCGAACGCCGTATTGGTTGCAACAGTTTTTCCGTGGAGGTCCGTGATAATCACGGCGCGGCGCTCAAGCGTGACAAGTGCGTTCACAAGGTCCCTGTCAATCACACTGGCGTCGTGCAGCGGATGGTCAATGGAACCAAGCGCCCGGAGGAGTGTGATAGCCGTCGCGATCAGAAGAGCACCGGCAACCGCGAGCGCAACACCACTGCCCCAACTTACCCATGCCAGCCCGGCAATACCTGCTGTGCCGATAACACCAGCCAAAGCAACCGTGAGCAGCTTGATGCCGGATTTGGCTTCGCTATCAATCAGAGCGTCCTGAACCGGCTGCGGCAAGCGACTTTCCATATGATCCCCGTCTCCGAATGCTTTTTGGAAGCTTAGGCCCTAGCGGCGGCGCGTGACAAGGCCTGTTATCGCTTCTGCCTTGAAAAACCAGCCTTTTTAAGCTTCATGATATAGCTGATAACGCCCGCAACCGCTTTATAGTGCTCTGGTGGTATCTCTTCATCAATTTCCACACTGGCATGCAATGCCCTCGCGAGCGGCGGGTTCTCAATAATGGGTACACCATGCTCTTCGGCCAGTTCCCGGATACGAAGCGCAACGCTGTCCACACCCTTCGCTACAAGCTTGGGCACATCCATGGTGCCATGCTTATATTCGAGCGCCACTGCATAATGGGTCGGGTTGGTGACAACCACATCTGCGGTCGGGATAGCCGCCATCATGCGCTGCATGGCCCGCTCACGTCGGATTGCCCTCAAGCGCCCTTTAACCTGCGGATCACCATCTGACTGCTTATGTTCGTCCTTGACCTCTTGTTTGGTCATCTTCAGACGTTTTATATATTGGTATTTTTGATAGGAATAGTCGATCGCAGCCACGATGGTCAGGAAGATCAGGACTCCAATCAACAAGCGCACCGCCATGGTATAGACCACGTCCAACATGTCTATCACTGACAGGAACATGACGGTGTCGATCAACTCGCGCTCAGGCAATGCCACCATCAGCACAACAGACGAAACAGCGAGCAGCTTCAGCGTGGTTTTGACGAACTCAATGAAGATCCGGGTTGAGAAAATCTTCTTTGCCCCCTTGAGCGGGGACAGTTTACTGAGGTCAGGTTTGAACTTCTCAAACGTGAAGGTCATACCGTGCTGTATATAGCTCGCGCCAAGCGCTGTAACGATGAAGATGGAAAACGGGATGGAGACAATGATGAACACTTCAAAGATCAGTGTTGAGATATTCTCCATCGCATCAACCTGATCCGTGTCCAGCAGGTGCACCGAGGACATAAACGCCTGCAGTTTCCGGGTGATGGTGGCAGCTATATAGGGAGAAAGCCCCGCAACGACTGCCGTGGCCGCAGCGAGCATGAACCAGGTCTTGAGTTCCTGACTTGAAGCAACCTCGCCCTTCTCTTTCGCGTCGCGCAGTTTTTTGGCGGTCGGCTCTTCGGTTTTCTGGCTTTCGTCTTCGTCTGCCATTCTCTACCCCAGAAAGCCGACGAGGAGTTCACTGAACTGGTCGAGGAACAACTGCATCATGCCACCTAGCAGCACCATCAGGATCGCAAATCCCATGAAGATATTCATCGGCATGCCGATGAAAAACACCTGAAAGCCCTGCACCATGCGGGAAACAAGACCGAGCGCGAGGTTAAACAGCATAGCATACACAATGAAAGGCGCCGCCATATGGAAGCCAAGCAGGAAACTGTCTGACACCATGCCGACAATAAGCGTTGCATAATCCACATAGGGCAACGCCTCACCGATCGGGAACTTCTCATAGCTATGCGCCATGCCAAGGATCATCAGGTGATGGAGGTCCATCACCACGATCATTGTAATAGCCACATAGGTCATGAAAGCCGCGACAAGAGCACTTTGGGACCCTTGCGCGGGGTCGAAAGACTGCGCGGCGCCCAGTCCTGTCTGAAAGGCAATCACCGTACCCGCCACATGGGTTGCAGACATCAGTATCCGTGTTGCGAGCCCCATGATAACGCCTACAAGCAGTTCTTTTACCATCATGGCCAAAAGGCCAAACACACTTTGCGGAATAGGCGGGATAAGCTCACGAACATTGCTATAGACAATGAGCGCGAGCACAAAACCAAAGGTCACTCTGAAGCGCCGCGGGATTGAGGTATCGCCAAGCACGGGCATCACCATAACGATGGCTGCAAGCCGCACGGTGACGAGCAAAAACCCAAAAGCCTCCATCGGTAAAACTTCGGAGAGCACGAGCTTTACCCGCCAGAGATAATGCGTTCAGAAATCCGGAGCATGAAGGCGGAAAGATTGCGCCCCATGTAAGGCATAACTGCAAGGAGTGCCGCAAACACCGCGATGATTTTAGGAACGAAGGTGAGCGTCATTTCCTGAAGCTGGGTCAGTGTCTGGAAAAACGCGATGGAGAGGCCAACAACAAGCCCAACCCCCAAAATGGGGCCTGCTGTCAACAAAAGCGTTTGCAGGGCGTCCCGCGCCACCTCAAGTACATCAGGACCAGTCATTCATCCCCCCGGGTCGTGCAAAATGCACAGACTAGATCGGCATTTTCAGGATATCATTATAGGCGGAAATTACTTTGTCGCGTACGCTGACAACCGTATCCACAACCATTTCAGCGTTTGAAACTGCGGTTACAACATCAACCATGTCTGCCTGATCAACCAGCGATTTCGCGCTGATAACTTCGGCGGTTTCAGTCGCTTTTTGTACGTTTCCGATAGCTTGGTCCACCAGCGCACCAAAGGCAGAATCCGCCTTGATGCCATCGGCACCATCGCGGGCACCAAGGCCGCCCGGCTGCATTTGTTTTGTGGCCTGACTATAGGCATTAACGGCGTCGAGCTGTTTGATATTCATTGTCTAAACTCCTAACGCAGCAGATCAAGCGTCATGGTTGCCATGCGGCGGGTCGCTTCAAGCGCATTCAGGTTGGACTGATAGGTCCGCTGCGCCTGGCGCATGTCCATCATCTCAATCAAACCATTTACGTTTGAGGTTTTGATATACCCTGCGGCATCAGCTGCGGGATTACCCGGATCATATTTTTTGCCAAACTCTTTCTGGTCATAGGCTACCTCACCCGGTTTCACGAGGGTAACGCCCGACGCATGATCAAGCTCGGTCTGAAAGGTTACGATTTTACGGCGGTATGGGTCCGCGCCCGGTTCCATCGCGATGGAATCCTGGTTCGCGATATTCTCAGAAATGACCCGCATGCGAACAGATTGCGCTCGCAATCCCGCTGCAGATGCCATCATTGCTTTCTGAATATCCATCAAGTTGCCCTTACATCAAGCTAACTTGGTACAGGCGGTTTCTACTGCCCTGCACCCTTGCCGAGAGCTTTCTTCAAAAGCCCGAGATTCTTTTTATAGAGGTTAACGACCATGCCGTATTTCATCTGGTTATCTGCCAGAGACAGCATTTCTTCCTCGAGGACGACCGTGTTGCCGTTTGGCGATTCTTCCCGGCCTTTGGCTTCCATCACATGTGACTGACCAACCGACCCACCAGACATATCAAGATGCCGTGCATTTTTGGAGCGCATCTGAACACCAGAGTTTCCGCCAGAAGAAAGCTCATCCACAAGGCCAGAAAAGCTCTGTTTTTCCAGTTGCTTAGCACGATAACCGGGCGTATCAGCCTGAGAGATATTTTCACTGATCACGGCCTGATTGTCATTCAACCAGTTGAGGCGCTCCTTGAGCGCAGCCATAATCGGGATATTGGTCAGATCCATCGTCTCTCCATTCCTGCCCCGCGAAGCACTATCGGGACCGAAGCTAAAATCAGTATAACATGACACGAATCCAGTTAACAAGTTGCAAACATGATAAGTTTTCTTCGCCCCCACCCCGTCGGTCGCTCTTGCTTTTTGAGCGCAACTGTCGCTGAATAGTGGCATGAGCAACCAAGACCCAGACAAGGTGCCTGAAACCAAAGCCGTCGCGATCAAGCGTGACGGAGAAGGCAGCGCACCCAATATCGCGGCAAAAGGCCACGGCCATCTGGCTGAAAAGATACTGGATATTGCGTTTGCGGAAGGCGTGAAGGTCCGGCAGGACAAAGACCTTGTTGAACTTCTGGATGCCTTTGATGTTGACTGCCCGGTCCCCCTTGAGGCACTTCATGCGGTATCGCTTATTCTCGAGCGGGTCTATGCGGAAAACCGCAGGATGGAAGGCACGGGAGCGGAAAAAGCGGGTACAGTGCCCCCGCAAGGCACCGTCTCCATTGACGCACCGGTCGCAGAACGCATACCACCACAAGAAGGTGAATGATGGAATATTTGGGGGTTTTCTCGGTTCTTTTCCTGATGCTGGGTGTGCTTGGCCTTATGGCTTGGCTTGTGCGCCGCTTTGGTCTGCTGCCTGGCACGGTGAGACAGACACCCGGAAACAAGGAACTGGAAATCGTCGCGAGCAAAGTGCTGGACGCACGTAACCGGCTTGTTGTGGTGCGTTGGCGCGGGCGGGATATCCTGTTGGCCGCAGGCCAAAACGGTGTGCGCACAATCGGTGAAGACCGCGCAGACTTCGCGAAAATGGTTGAACTTGAAGACAAAGCTGACACGGAAGAGGTGCGCGGTGAATAGCTGGAAGACCCATAAGAAGCTGATCAGCCGGACGTTCATGTTTATCGCACCCATGTGCCTTGCACTTATTGCGCTTGGCGCCGCGCCTGCCCTTGCGCAGTCAGTGAACATCGACCTGGGGCAATCCGGCTCCCTCAGCGGCCGTGTGGTGCAGCTTATCCTCCTGATGACCGTCCTGAGCCTTGCACCCAGCATTCTTGTGATGATGACCAGCTTTACGCGCATGGTGATCGTCTTCTCCCTACTCAGAAGTGCCATGGGTACGCAACAATCCCCGCCAAACGTGGTGATTGTGTCGCTCGCCCTCTTCCTTACAGGTTATGTGATGGCGCCCACATTCACTGCCGTGTGGGATCAAGGCATCCAGCCCCTGATCAATGAAGAAATTGACGAGATTGAAGCTTATAACCGGGCGTCGGTGCCCATGCGGAACTTCATGCTCTCTCAGGTGCGTGAAAAAGACCTTGAGCTTTTCATGACTCTCGCGAACGACCCTATTGAGCAAACACCAGAGACCGTACCGCTCACCACCCTCGTTCCTGCCTTCATGATATCCGAGATCAGGCGCGCGTTTGAGATCGGCTTCCTGCTCTACGTACCGTTTGTGGTGATTGATATGGTGGTAGCGTCCATCCTGATGTCCATGGGTATGATGATGCTGCCGCCGGTGATGATCGCAATGCCGTTCAAGCTGATATTTTTCGTGCTGGTAGACGGCTGGAACCTAGTTGCAGGCTCTCTAGTACAGAGCTTTGGCCAGCAACCCCCGCCCGGGGTTGGAAGTTAGAGAGAATATATAGAATTAGCTAAAAATATTAATATAATTAGCTTAACTAACCATCAATTCTTGGCGTCACTTTCGCCCTCAGCGAGGATCGGTGGCTCACCAATTTGCTCCCAGAGCTCGATCTTGGTGCCCTCTGGGTCCACGATCCAGGCAAACTTGCCGTATTCAAACTCTTCAATCTCGCCAATCTGCTCAACCCCTGCCCGCTTGAGCCGATCAACGAGGGCCTCAATGCCGCGCACACGCAGGTTGATCATATATTCCTTGCCGGAGGGACGAAAATAGTCTGTCTCACGCTTGAAGGGTCCCCAGACAAAATATCCAGCTTTCTCCGGGTCTGCATCCTCCCGGAATACGAAACTCGCGCCGATGCCGTCAAACGGAAAACCGAGCTTCTTGCGGTACCAGTCCACCAAGGCGTCCCTGTCCCGGCATTTGAAAAAGATGCCGCCAACACCGGTGATGACGCCTTCGTTCTCTGACATATATCTGTCTCCCAACCGCTTTCATCTCACTTCAGCACATTACACATATCACACTGCATCGCTGCTGCCCATTGCCGGGGCTACCCATAACGAAAAACCCCGCCAGCATGTGGCTGACGGGGTGTTAACCTTCGAAAATGCCTGTTTTAAGGCAGCTTAAAATACTTCTTCTTTGGTTTTCAGGAAGCGCAGCGACGGAAAGTCCTCCTTCGCTTTATCAAGGTGCCAGTTGTTACGTGCGAGATAAACCGGCGCGCCAGCATGGTCCACAGCCATAGAGGCCCGGTTCTGCTCGCCAAACTTCTTGAGCTCGCGCGCTTCACCTTCAACCCATTCGGCGGTCATCAGGCTTGTAGGCTCAAACTTGCAGGGTATCTGATACTCAGTACGGATACGGTCCGCCAACACGTCAAACTGCAACGGGCCAACCACACCAACAACCCAGTCGCTGCCAAGGTTTGGCTTGAACACCCGTGCAGCCCCCTCCTCCGCGAGCTGCTCAAGCGCGCGGCCAAGGTGTTTGGCTTTCATGGGGTCTTCCGCCCGCACCTTCTGGAGAATCTCTGGCGCAAAGGACGGTACACCAGTGAAACGCACGGTCTCGCCCTCAGTAAGCGTATCACCAATGCGCAGGTTGCCGTGGTTCGGGATACCAATGATATCGCCCGCATAGGCCTCTTCAGCCACTTCACGGTCTTGCGCGAGGAAAAGCTGCGCATTGTGAATCGCAAGCGTTTTCCCGCTTCTCACATGCTTGAGCTTAATGCCTTTTTTGAACTTGCCAGAGACAATACGCACAAACGCGATGCGGTCCCTGTGTTTCGGGTCCATATTCGCCTGAATTTTGAACACAAAGGCGGAAAACTTATTCTCGTCCGGCTCAACAACCCGCTCAAGCGATATGCCTGCCCGCGGGCTTGGGGCAAAATCCCCCACGCCCTTGAGAAGTTCCTGCACACCAAAGTTGTTGATGGCGGAACCAAAAAACACGGGCGTGAGCGTACCCTCAAGATAAGCATTCAGATCGAATGCGGGGCAAAGCTCCCGCACCATCTCAACATCCGCCCGCAGTTTTTCAACGGCATGGTCTGGCAGCAGTTCATCAAGCTTGGGGTCATCTAGACCCTTGCATTTGATGCCTTCAGCCAACTGGTCCCCCTTGCCGCGATCAAACAGGATAAGCTGGTCATGGATCAGGTCATAACAGCCGCGGAACTCACGGCCCATACCGATGGGCCAACTGGCGGGCGCCACATCAAGCGCCAGCGTCTGTTCAACTTCGTCAAGAAGTTCGAACGGGTCTTTGGCTTCCCGGTCCAGCTTGTTGATAAAGGTCGTGATTGGCATATCGCGCAAGCGGCAAACCTCAAAAAGCTTGCGGGTCTGCGCCTCGATACCCTTGGCGCTATCCAGCACCATCACAGCACTATCAACAGCAGAGAGCGTGCGGTAGGTATCTTCGGAGAAGTCTTCGTGGCCTGGCGTATCAAGCAGGTTGAAGGTGCAGCCTTCATAGTCGAAGGTCATAACAGAGGACGCCACGGAAATACCGCGCTCCTGTTCCACCTTCATCCAGTCGGACCGCGCACGGCGACGCTCACCCCGGGCTTTCACTTCACCAGCGGCCTGAATGGCACCACCAAACAGAAGTAGCTTCTCAGTCAATGTGGTTTTACCGGCATCCGGGTGCGAAATAATCGCAAAGGTCCGCCGCCGTTTGATATGGCCGCCTAGTGTCATTCGTATCGTCCGATCCTGCGGCCGAAGGGCCGCCATTGAAACTTGGCCGCACACTAGCGTTTTTTTTCTCGAAATAAAGCTGATTTTGCTGGATTTCTTCGATATTTACCTAAAATTTTAGTAAAATTTTAATAAATTTCGTTACATATATGCAACGCCGCTGAAACAAATGAGACTTATGGACAACTCCCGCTAAGCTCTCCTTGCAACCTAAAATACTTTCATGTACCCAGCGGTCCATTAACCATGTGAGTGGCAGGCACCACGCACAGGCGCAGAATTCTGCGATTCATGATCAGGCAACTTGTATTAACGACGTTAACCATGAGGCTGCCCCATGTCCAATATCCGTGCCCTGTCTTTTGACACTTGCTTTCACTGCTTCTCTTTTGAAGGCTTCCCTATTCACCTCAAGGAATACTCACGCGGGAAAACAGATATTCCGCTCGTGTTCATTGGTGGTGCGTTCCAGAATATCAATCAGGTTGAAAAGCTGAGCACCGCGCTCGCCAAAGAAAGCTGGGTTATCACCATTGATACTCCCGGCAATGGCGATACCGGTGTGCTGCCACACACCTACTCATTCGAATTTATCTGCAAGGCGATCCACCACGGCCTCAAACAGCTTGGCATTGACGTGATCAACCTGCTTGGTTGTTCTTACGGCAGCATTATCGCCATGCGCTACGCCCAAACCTACCTTGGTGTTGAGAACCTGATCCTTGCATCCGCAATGGAAAAACTGCCCGACGCGCTTGTGTACGAGTTCAACCTCCTCTTGTTCCTGCTTGAATGGAACCGCATGGAAGAGTTTGCTGAAGGTTTCACCAACCTGATGACCAACCCTGACCTGCGTGAAAGCAACAAGCTTTGCCGCATTACGGCGGACAAGCTCAAAAACGCCCTGCTCCATTCCTCAACAGGGATCAAGGAGCAATTCAAGCACAACACGCTGCGCATCCTCAGGGACGGTAAAACCGACCTCAGCCTGATGCCTGACGTGAAGGCAACCGTATTCACGGGCGAGCATGACAATTTTGTACCAGTTGAAGCCAACCAGCGCATTGCGGACAGTTTCAAGAACGGCAGGTTTATTGCTGTGCCGGATGCTGATCACATGATCCATGTGGAGAAGTTCCGCACCATGATCGATATCGTGCTTGGCGCGATTGGTATTGGCGCAGGCGTCGATGGTCAGGAAAAAGACATAAAAACAGCAGCCTAAGGGCCTGCCGCTCACCCTGAAAGACAGAAAGCCGGGAAGACAGTGCCAGCCGTCTTCCCGGCTTTCGCCGTTTAATACGTCTGCCCGCATTCAGGTTTGAGGGGAAAGGGGAGGGAAAAACAACCCAAACACCAGCAGTCGTATGTCGCTTTTCAGCGGTATGGTTGCGCTGTTTAAGGCCGCACCTGGGGGCTGTCAAGCTTTAATGGACTATATAGTCCAGAAAAAGAAATCGACAAGAGCTGAGGTAAAAAATTATGGCGCGGCTGCTATGCCCATAACGCGCTTGACAGTTTTTATGCAATCGAGTGCAATCAAGGCTGCAAGCGCGCTTCAAGAGATGC
Organism: Kordiimonas sp.; assembly: GCF_048264555.1. Taxonomy (GTDB): domain Bacteria; phylum Pseudomonadota; class Alphaproteobacteria; order Sphingomonadales; family Kordiimonadaceae; genus Kordiimonas. The sequence continues at coordinate 279,371 of NZ_JBLXCX010000002.1, read as the reverse complement.
GCCGGGCTATTACCAAACAATCATATCTTCAGGAGTTTCGCGGTGACCTTCATCACCCTTCTGGGCCTTGTGGCCGGCACCCTGACCACGATCGCCTTTGTGCCTCAGGTCATCCGCGCGTGGAAAACCAAATCCACCAAGGACGTATCGCTCAGCATGTTTACAATTCTCTGTGCAGGCATATTCATGTGGATAGTCTACGGCATCGCTATTGGCGATGTGCCGGTGATCATTGCCAATGTTGTTACGCTCTGCCTCGCAAGTTCGGTGATCGTCGCCAAACTGCGCTTTGGCTAACGCTAACCAATAAAAAAGGGCCGGAAACCCGGCCCTTCCCTAACGCCATCTATTTCAGCGTTCGCTCAAAGAATCTGAAGGCTGCCTCATAAAGGTGGGCCTGCACCTGGCCCCGGATGCCATGCTTCTTGCCGGGATAGGTCATCAGCTCAAATGGCTTGTTTTTATTCTGCAGCGTTGCCATCAGCTTTACCGAATTATCAAAAAACACATTGTCATCAGCCATGCCGTGGATCAGCAGCAGCTTGCCGCTGAAGTTATCCACATACGGGAACACGCTGGAGCGGTTATAAACATCGCCAGGTGCTGCCGGATGACCAAGATACCGTTCGGTATAGCCTGTATCATAAAGCCGCCAGTCGGTAACTGGTGCCACCGAAACACCAGCCTTGAAGACATCCGGCTCTTTAAAGAGCGCCATCAGGGTCATGTAACCACCGTAAGACCAGCCCCAGATCCCAACATTGTCTCCATCAACATACCCAAGGGACTTCAGGTGGTTCACGCCAGTAACCTGATCCTCGATCTCAACCGTTCCCATCGCGTTCTTGATATGGCTTTCAAACTTCAGCCCCCGGTTCCACATGCCGCGGTTATCAAGCACCATCACCACATAACCGTTGCGGGCTAGGTATTCGTTGAAGTCTATCTTCCATTCCCGTTTTGCACGCTGGCCGTGCGGGCCGCCATAGGGCGCCATGATGGCAGGGTATTGCTTGCCCTCCTCCAGCACCGCGGGCCGATAGAGCCGATAGTATAGGTCTGATCCATCAGTGGCTTTAATGGTGCCAAATTCCTGCGTTACAGAGCCATCGTTATAAGGGGCGAACGGGTGGCTATCATCCAGCTTGTTTTCAAGCACAGCGGAGATAAGCGCGCCATCCGTCAGTGACCGGATCATGATCTGGGGTGGTTGTGTGGGGCTTGAGAATTTATCCACATAGATGCCGTCACCCACATCTACCTTATGCCAGCCTGCTTCCTGGCTGATTTTGGTGATCTCACCACCATCTAGGGATACCTTGTAGAGATGCTGCTCGATCGGGCTGTCCTTGTGCCCGGTGAAGTAAAGCGTGCGGCTTTCCTCGTCGATAGCCTCAACCTGATACACCACCCAGTCACCCGAGGTCAGCGCCCGCACTTCTTTACCTGTTTCATCGAACAGGTAAAGGTGGCGATAGCCGGTCCGCTCGTGCGCCCACACAAAAGTACCGTCGCTGAGGAAGCTCAGGTTGTCATGCAGGTTTATCCAGACATCCGATGTTTCGCTGAGCACAGTCTTCGCCTCACCGTCCGGCCCCGCAAAAATCATATCTAGTTTGGTTTGTGCGCGGTTGAGGCGTTGGTAAACCACATTTTTGCTATCCGCCGTCCAGTCAACCCGGCCAAGGTAGATATCTTTCTCTTCACCAAGCGGCATCCATGTGCTTTCACCGCTCGCCACATCTACAACACCAAGCTTCACGGTCACGTTGGTGCTGCCCGCTTCGGGGTAACGCTGCTTGAGGGTTACAACCCCGCCGTCTGGCTGTACTTCGTAGCGGTCCTTAACCAGCACATCCGTCTCGTCAAACTGCTCAAACGCGATTTTGGTCTCGTCCGGTGACCACCAGTAGCCGGTATAGCGCCCCAGTTCCTCCTGCGCGATAAACTCTGCCATACCGTTTGCAACGGTTTCGGATGAGCCTGATGTCAGTTTCGTCTCACGCCCGGTGGCGATATCAACGCTATAAAGCTCTCGGTCCCTGATGAAAGAAACATAAGTGCCCTTCGGGCTGAACTTGATGTCTGTCTCATAGGCTGTTGTTTCCGTCAGGCGTTTCACGTCGCCACCAAGCGGCAGAACATAAACGTCGCCACCCAGCGGGAACAGAAGCGTCGTGCTGTCGTTTGACCAGAAGTAACTGACAATGCCAGATTTGCCGGTGAGGCTGCGGTTCCGCTCACGCCGGGCCTTTTCTTCTTCGCTCAGTACCTCTTCCTCGCCACCCAGAAGCACGTTCGAATCGACGAGAAGCTTCGCCTCTCCCGTTGCGGTATCAAACTCCCACAAATCAAGCTGCGCCTGGTTTTCTTCCTTGCCGCGCAGGAAGGTAACCCGCTTGCCGTTCGGTGAAAGCTCAAGCCCCTGCACGGATGGCCCGCTCAGGCTTGGGCTGCCCACAAGCCGTTCAATCGTCAGCTCATCGGCCTGAATGTGTGTTGAAAATGCCAGTAACGTGGTGGCGGCCAACGTGGCAGCTGCCGTAGGTTTATAGTTCATGTCCCTGCCCTATATGTTGCCGCGGCTTATCGCCGCCGCGGTTATGCACTCGAAGTTGATACCCAGTTATTCCTTTGTGCCTGGCATGCAAAGCTGCCGGAAACCAGCCGATACAAACGGCACCATGCGCTCATAAGCCCCTACCATATCTTCAGACTTGGCAATGCCGTCAGACAGCTGATCAATACGGCCCGTGTGCGCAAACGTAAGCGTCAGCGCACCGGAAAGGAAATGATAGCTCCAATAAAGATTAGCCGGGTCTGCGTCCGGTAGCGCTTTTTTAAGCGCATCCATAAATTTGCGCACAAGGGGGTCGAAGTATTTGGTCATCAGCGGGCCGCCCCATTCGGGGGAGCTGTTCACCTGCGCGACCAGCTCAAAATAATGCCGCCAGCCCTCATCCTCCTGATAGCCGTGCGCGAGAAGCGGTTTCAGGAAGGCATCGATAATGGCTTCCACGCTCGGGCCTGCATCACCTGCTTCCGCCTGGCATTTCTCCAGCGCCTCAAGCCGCGTGCCGTTCAAAACCTCAGCCCGGCGCAGCAACACCGCATCAAAAAGCCCGCGTTTATTGCCAAAGTGATAACTCGCGAGCGCGAGGTCCACCGATGCGCCGTCAGCCACCATGCGCATGGAAACACCGTCAAAGCCATGTTTGGCAAATAATGCTTCCGCCGCGTCGAGTATTCTGTCTTTGCGTTTCAGCCGCTTGCCCGTTGTGGTTTTTGCCACGTGTCCTCCCCCTTCATTTCTTCCACTAATAGCCCAAGCTTGTCCGCCGCGTAAATGCTAACTATCCATTTTTCAATGATCGTTGAATTTTTTGTTTGACATTTCAACGGTTGTTGAATTTTAATGCGCACAAGGTCGATAAACTACTCACACCCTGGGGAGGGAAACATGAGATTATCAAACGCACTGCGCGTGGCTTTGTTTAGCTGCGCTTGTTCCACAGCGGTCGCTGTGTCACTTCCATCCATGGCGCAAGAGGACGCCGAGGTTTCCAGCCTTGAGGAAATTCTGGTCACCGCCCGGCGCCGCACGGAAAGCCTGCAGGACGTCCCTATCGCGGTCACTGCCTTTTCAGCGGATACGCTCGCACTTCGCGGTGCGGCGGACATCACCGAGCTCGCGCAGATCGCACCAAGCGTGACGCTTGAGCCTTCACGGGCGACCAACTCCACCCTCACCGCCTTCATCCGCGGTGTCGGCCAACAGGACCCGCTGGCCGGGTTTGAGCAAGGCGTGGCGCTTTACCTCGATGATGTTTATATGGCGCGCCCGCAAGGCACCCTTCTCGACATCTATGACGTTGAACGCGTTGAAATTCTTCGCGGTCCCCAAGGCACGCTTTATGGCCGTAACGCAGTGGGCGGTGCGATCAAGTATGTGACAAAACGCCTGAGCGACGAGCCAGAGTTTGGCCTCAAACTTTCCTACGGCAGCTATAATCAGATAGATGCTGTGGTGAAAGGGTCTGTGCCGATCAGCGACAAGGTTCGTGTTGGCGCCACCGTCGCCTCACTCAATCGGGACGGCTTTGGTGAAAACCTCACCACAGGCGAAGAACACTATAACAAGCAGATCCTTGCAGCCCGCGCGAGCATTGAATTTTTGCCAAGCGACGCGCTATTTGTGCGCATCTCTGCTGACTATACAGATGACGACTCGAACGCAGTTGCAGGCTACCGCCCTTACGCCGGTGCCTTCAGCGGTACGCCGGTGACCGATAGCGTTTATGACACCTACGCTGGCGCCACGGAAAATGGCTCCACAAGCGGCATCAACGGCAACAACGAAGTAACCTCAAAAGGCATTCAGGGTTCTATTGAATGGACCGCAAGTGATAGCGTGACACTCAAGTCCGTCACCGCTTACCGGGAGGACTATACGGAATCAGTAATCGATTTCGACAGCCTCGCCATCGACGATATGGACGCGCCGGTCATCTATGACAACCAGCAGTTCAGCCAGGAGTTCCAGCTCCTTTATTCGAGCGATAAGCTTTCAGGTGTTGTGGGCTTCTATTATCTGGATGCTGAAGCCGCAAACGACTTTGACGTGGTGCTTGGCCAACTGGGCCGCATCGCTTACGGCTCAACCCTTGTAGCTTACACGGGCGGCACGGTTGATACAAAGGCGTGGTCCCTGTTCGCGGACATGACCTATCAGTTCAACGATGAAGTGTCTGTCTCCGTTGGCGGCCGCTACACCAATGATAAACGTTCCGCTGATATCTTCCGAGGCAACTATCTGGGTCAAGGCTCACCATTCTTCGGGTTCACCGATTCCATCTTCCTTGGAGCAACGAGTGATTTTGAATCTGAGCGTACGTTCAAGGATTTCTCCCCGCGTGTCGCGGTTGACTATAAAGTCAGCGAAGACGCACTGGTCTATGCCTCGTTCAGCCGGGGTTTCAAGGCGGGCAGCTTTGACCCACGCGGCGCCAATATCTCCTCCCCTGAGGTGGAAGAAGGTTTTGCGCCAGAAACGCTGGACAGCTACGAACTTGGCCTCAAATCCACGTGGTGGGATGGCCGCGCGCGCACCAACATCGCTGTTTTCTATAGCGATTACAAAGATATGCAGATCCCGGGCTCGCTGCCGATCGATACAGACAATGATGGTGTGAACGACGGTTTTGTCGGCACAGTGACCAACGCCGGTAAAGCAACCATCAAAGGGATCGAGTTTGAAGGCAACTTCCTGCTCTCAGAAGGGCTGACCCTTCAAACATCCTTCAACGTGCTGGATGCGGAGATCAAGGAATGGCTGCTGAACGGTGTCAACGTCGCTGATGACCGTGCCGTACAGAACACGCCTGAGTTCATGTCCTATGTTGGCCTCACCTATATGGTACCAGTCGCGGGCGGTAACCTGAGCCTCAATGGTAACTGGTCGCACAAGGGTTCAATCGTTCAGTTTGAGACCCCGGTGGCAGAGATTGACCAGGATGCCTACAGCATCTTCAACGCCAGCATCGTCTGGACAGCGGAAGACGGCCGCTGGTCCCTTGGCCTGCACGGCAAAAACCTTGGTGATAAAGAGTATAAAACCGCAGGCTATAACTTCCCGACCCTCGGTCTTGAAAACAACATCACCACCTTCTACGGTCCACCCCGCACGGTGACCGCAACGCTCGGCGTTAAGTTTTAACCCCAGGTAGCGGGGCTGGAGTGTAAGGTCATCTCCGGCCCCGTTTTGCCAAAAGTTTTGAGCACCGCTGCGCCGATGCAGCACCTTTTGCAAATGTTAGAAGTGAGAAAGTCAAATGGCTGCATTTGATACAAGCGCTCCCCTTCTGCCTGAAATCCTGTCGCTGCACGGCAAATGGAAAGCGGGCAAAGCCGCCCTTATCTGCGGTGACGAGGTGATCACATGGGCCGACTTTGAAGCCCGCACCAACCAGCTCGCCAACGCCCTGCGCGCTGAAGGGCTCGGGCGCGGCAAAACCATCGGCGTGGTGATGAGCAACGGCACCGCCATGGTCGAAGCGCTGATCGCCATCATCAAATCAGGCGCTTGCTCGGTACCGATCAACCTTTCGGTGACCGACGAAGCGCTTGGCGCCATGCTGCATGATGCGGATGTATCTGCCGTTATCACAACCGCTGATCAAAAACCCCGCATTGATGCCTACCTTAAAAGTAACCCTGCCCTCTTTACGCTCGATGCGTCTGAGATCAGTACTTTCAGCAAAGATGCGAGCTCAGCCCTGCCCGATACCGGCATCACGGGCGATGACCCGCTTAATATCATCTACAGCTCCGGCACCACTGGCATGCCCAAAGGCATCCTCCATACCCATGCAGGGCGACGGGACTGGGCCTATGACCTCACCATCGCGCTTCGGTACCATTCGGCAGCAAAAACCCTGTTTACCATCGGGCTTTATTCCAACATCAGCTGGGTTGGCATGCTGTGCACCCTCTTGTCTGGCGGCACCATGGTGGTGGCACCCAAGTTTGATGCCCGCGAGGCCCTTAGTCTGATTGAAACCCACAGTATCAGCCATTTTGCCATGGTGCCAATCCAGTATCAGCGCCTGATGGAAGTGCCAGATCAGGCCGACTTTGATCTCTCCAGCGTTGAGGCGGTGATGAGCTGCGGCTCCCCCCTGCATGCGGACCTTAAATCCGAGCTGTTCAAGCGCCTTGGCCCCAAAGCGGTGATCGAACTGTTTGGCCTCACCGAAGGTGTGATCACCACGCTGGACCCGGAGGAAGCCGAAGGCCGCATGGCGTCCGTTGGCAAACCGCTTGTGGGTACAGATATCAAGATCATCGGTGACGATGACAAGGAAGTCGCACACGGCCAGTCGGGTGAGATTGTAGGCTGTGGCCGTATTGTGATGCCCGGTTATCTGAACCGGCCCGATGCCACGGCAGAGGCCACATGGGTTGACGAACACGGCAAAGCATGGCTCAGGACAGGTGATATTGGACAACTGGACGATGAGGGCTACCTCTATATCGTGGACCGCAAGAAGGACATGATCCTCTCTGGCGGGCAGAATATCTATCCACAGGATATTGAAGCCGTGCTGATAACCCACGCGCAAGTGAACGACGTTGCTGTCATTGGTGTTGCCAGCGAACGGTGGGGCGAAACCCCGGTTGCCGTGGTGGTGCCTGAAGCTGGCGTCACGCTTGATACAGAAGCGCTGATAGACTGGGCGAACGGGAAACTGGGCAAACAGCAGCGTATCTCCGGGGTTATCCTCTGCGAGGCGCTGCCCCGCAACGCCAACGGCAAGATATTGAAGCGCGAGCTGAGGGAAACATACGGGGGTTAACGGCATGGCCGAGTATCAAGACTGCTTTTTCACCAATACCGACGGCCTGAAGCAGCACTATCGGGATTATAACACCGCGCCGGAGGGTGCACCGGTTGTGCTTTGCATGCCCGGCCTGACCAGAAACCCCAAGGATTTCAGCGATATTGCAGATCACCTAGCCGACCGCTGCCGCATTATTGCGGTCGCAAACCGTGGGCGCGGCAAATCTGAGTATGACACTGACCCAAGCCGCTATATGCCCATGACCTATGTGGCGGATGTTATGGCGCTCCTTAATCACCTTGGTATTGATCAGGTCATCGCCATTGGCACATCGCTTGGCGGGCTGATGACCATTTTGATAGGAGCCCTGCACCCCGGCACCCTCAAGGCTGCGGTGATCAATGATATCGGGCCGGAGGTTGACCCTGTAGGCATCGCCCGCATCAAAAGCTATGTGGGCAAAGGCACCCCGCCTGAGACGTGGGATGACGCCGTTGCGGGCGTGAAACGCGCAAACGCGGGCGTATATCCTGATTTCAGCGAGGATGACTGGCGCTGGTACACCGAAAACCTTTATGAAGACGTGAACGGCAAACCTGTTGTGCAATACGACCCGGCCATCAGCCAGAATTTTGAGAACGCCGATGACCAGTCAGCCCCTGACCTGTGGCCCTTTTTCAAGGCCATGTATACTGTCCCCACTGTTGTGCTTCGGGGCGAGCTTTCAGATATCCTCTCTGCTGCCACGCTCACACGTATGGCTGACGAGCACCCGGACCTCACCCCAGTCACAGTGCCGAACCTTGGCCATGTGCCGCTGATGCGGGAGCCTGAATGCAAGGCAGCGATTGACGAGCTTATCGCCCGCGTTACCTGATCATATTTCGCTCGTTGTCGCTGTCGGTAGAGTGTAGCGACCCTTGGAAGTCGCTACACTCGTCCATGCTTTTTTAGGCCGCAATCTTTGCGACATGACGGGCAAGCTTATCCAGCGTTTGCCCGCCATATTCAACCGCACCAAAGCCGATAGCGCCTGCCCGCTGTTCCTTGGAAGGATGCATCTGGCGAAGCGTGACAACGGTTTTGCCGTTGCTTTGCTCGTCAAAGGTAACCAGCATCCTGAAACGGCCGGGGTCGTCATCCTGATCTGAGCCGTGCTCAACCTCAATAAACGCCGGTTCCTCAATACGGAGGAAAACCATACGGTTGCTGTAGCGGGTGCCATCAGCGGTGACCATGTCAAACCGCCACCGGCCACCCTCCGTGATACTTATCTCTCTGGTCTCGATCTCCATGCCTTCGGGCCCGAACCACTGCTGTATATGCTCAGGGTCACTCCAGGCAGAAAAAACAAGGCTACGAGGGGCATCGACCACCCGGCTCAGGACAATCTCACAATCAAGCGGCCAGGATTGCCAGGGAGAACCGGCGTCGTTATTTGCTTCGCTCATCGTTTTATTTCTCTCTTTTCATGCGTTCAATGTGTCTTTCCATGCGGTCAAGACGCTCTTCCCAGGCCTCGATATGCTGGTTGATCCACGCTTTGGTCGCATGAAGCGCGTTCGCCTCAATCTTGCAGGTTCGGACGCGCCCTATTTTCTCAGTACTAACAAGCCCGCTTTGTTCCAGAATTCGCACATGTTTCAGGAGCGACGGAAGAGCCATGTCAAACGGCTCAGAGAGCTCAGTGACGGATTTTGGGCCCTCACATAAACGACTGACAATCGCCCGCCTTGTCGGGTCTGCCAGTGCTGAAAACGCATCATCCAAATCTGTTGAAAACTTAGCCATATGTGAAAGTATTATCACACACTAAACACCCGTCAACAGTTACTTTCACAGTTAGCTAAGTTTTTCCGCAGCCACGACACGCCTGCCCCCTCACCCACACATACACAAGCCCGCGTTTCCTAATAAATTTCACCTTTTTATGGACACTCAATTCGGTCTGTGGCAAAGCTGCAGGCCGTATTTTTATTTCAAGGAGTGACTTGTGAGTGAACAATTATTGCCGATATCGGCACAAGATGTTTACGATGCTGAAATGGCCATCCGGGGTAGCGTTAAGCGTACACCGATGGAAAAATCGCGCACACTCTCTGAAATTACCGGCGCCGAGTGCTGGTTGAAGTTTGAAATTTTCCAGTTTACTGCGGCTTATAAGGAGCGCGGCGCGCTCAATAAATTGCTCTCCCTGCCCTCAGACACCAAAGGTGTTATCGCGGCCTCTGCCGGCAATCACGCGCAGGGTATCAGCTACCATGCCGGACGGCTTGGTATACCAGCCACCATCGTGATGCCCGAGGGCACGCCCTTCAATAAAGTGAAGCGCACGGAAGAGCTGGGCGCGCGTGTTGTGCTCACCGGCGCCAATTTTGAAGCCGCGACCCAGGCGGCATACGACCTTGCCGACCGGGAGAACCTTACCTTCATTCACCCGTTTGATGATCCGCTCGTGATGGCGGGCCAAGGCACCGTTGGCCTTGAGATGCTGGAAGACGTGCCGGAGCTTGATACCCTTGTGGTGCCCATTGGGGGCGGCGGGCTGGTGTCTGGCATCGCAACCATTGCCAAGCACATCAACCCGAAAATCCGCATCGTGGGTGTGCAAACCGAAGCCTTCCCCGCCATGAAAGAGAAGATGGACGGCACCTCGCTTCGCGGCAACAATATCTCTATCGCGGAAGGCATTGCGGTCAATAAACCCGGCAAGCGCACGCAGGATGTGGTGCGCTCGCTCGTAGACGCCATCGTGACAGTGCCCGAGCGCCATATCGAGGCGGCCATCGTCTCCATTATGGAAATTGAAAAAGTGGTGGTTGAAGGCGCGGGTGGCATTGGCCTTGCGGCTGTGATGCATCACCCGGAGCTGTTCCGGGGCCACAAGGTGGGCATTGTGCTTTCAGGCGGCAATATCGACAGCCGCCTGCTCGCCAGCGCTATCATGCGCGGTATGGCGCGGGATGGCAGGCTGGCGCGGCTTCGTATCACCATGATGGACCAGCCCGGTGCACTGGCGCTCGTGACCGAAGTTGTGGCCCAGATCGGTGCCAATATCATTGAAATGCGCCACCAACGCGAATTTGGCGCCCTCTCGCTCAAGCAAACCGAGATGGAACTGGTGATTGAAGCCAAAGACCGTGACCATGCGCAAGCGCTTGTGGATGCACTTGAGGACGCTGGCTTCAAGGTCGATTACGCCAAAACAGTTTAAGGACCGACACAAAAAAGGGCGCCAGACGGCGCCCTTTCTGCATCTATTCGTGAGGCCTAATCAGGCGAACACAAAATCGCTCGCGCTGATATTTGCGGCATCAATGCCTGCAAGCGTGATGCTGCCCGCACCGTAATCGATCACCGTGTCTGCACCGCTTTGCGTGACGCTCAGGTCACCAAAGGCGGCACCGGTTGCCGCGAGGTCGATCAGGTCAAGCCCGTCTTCAAAGTCGGCCACCGTGTCATCACCGTCACCGCCGGCAAAAACAAAGGCATCACTGCCCGCACCGCCGATCAGCGTATCGTCCCCCTCAAAACCGCGGAGCACGTCATCGCCTGCGCCGCCGTCCAGCATATTGGCAACCTCGTTACCCCAGAGCAGATCCCGCTCCGAGCCGCCAATGGCGTTCTCGATCACCGTGCCGTAGGCAATGCTGAGGTTAAAGAGCGCTGTGGCCTGAATGCCCGCAACGCCCGTATCCGCCGCAATCTGTGCATCAGCTAGGTTCATGCGGGAAGCGGACACGGCGTCAACTGTTGCCTGATCCACATCACCAAACTCAAAGCCCGCAAGTTCTGAAAGCTCGGCCCGGTTGGCGTTGATCTCAGCCAGTTCCGGCACGGCTTGCGCGGCGGAGCTGAAAGAGCCGTCATGCAGGTCGATATGCACGCTGGCACCAAAGCCTGAGAGGTCGATGGTGTCATTCCCGCCTGCATCATAGATCGACACGTTTGGATATTCATTGAGCGAGAAGTCAAACACATCGCGGTCCGCGGTTGAGTTGAAGCCGTAGGTGGTGTCATCCGTCCGCGTGTCCGGGTCCGCCCCATATTTGGACTGGATTGTCAGGATATCATGCAGCATTGGGGTTTGGGCGTTACCAAGCAGGAAGGTGCCCCAGTCCACGATAGAAGCGCCGGTTTCAGCCGGACTCCAGTAAGACATGATGGTATATTGCTCGCTATCCTGCGCGTATTCGGCTTGGTCAGCATAGGTGGTTGCGCCCGCGCCGTTATAGGCGCCCGGGTGGCTCAGCCCTACGGCGTGCCCAATCTCGTGCACCAGAGTGGTGGCGCCGTAGCCGTTAAAGCCCAGCCAGGCGTTTGACCAGTTGATCTCAGGATCTGCGACAAACACGTCACCGAAGAACTTCCAGCCTTGCGCATTGGTGAAATCATACTCCGGATAATAGGCATAAGCCTGCGCCGGGTCCGCGGAGTTCGCGAACTGGATATCAGCGCCCATACCGTTTTTCTCAACGAAGCTGGGGGCGATCAGATCGTCCCACAGGTTGATGCTGTCAACCGCTTCCGCGCGCTGCTCATCGGAAAAAGGCGCAACGCCATCCCCTGCCGTAAACCCATACTGTGGGTTGTTATAAAGGCCCGTGAGGTGGCCTTTGTCGAGGAAGGTGTAGGTGATGGTACCGCCGTTCACCTGCTGTGAGTTGCCCGAATCGATCTGGTTGATAACACCAGCGGCGTCAAAGATCGGTTTATCGCGGAAAACCAGCCCGGCATAGTCATCCAGATTGAATTCCTCTGGGTTGAAAAGTTCCGGACCAGGCCGGACGATATGATCGTCAGATGCAGTGTCTTCAACGGGTTGATTATTGGGTTTGTTTTTTGGCATGAATTGTCTCCCCTCATTAGGTAGGCCAATCTTGGTACTATTTCTCCGTATGTCAATCCAGAATACACCTACTAGTAGATTGATAAAAATTTATAGTAGCTTCATACGAAAGTGCCGCTTTGCTGGATCAGTCTCATCATATGAGCAGCAGAGTGAGGTAGAGCTGAGAAGAGCCTCATACAGGTGTGGCGAAACACGCCACACATACGCCGCAAAAACGCGCACACTTGCGCCACAGATACGCCGCACTTTCGCGCACACTTTTCATCAAAGTGTGGCGTAAATTCCGCCCTAAAATGAAGAAAGGCGGCAGATATTCATCTGCCGCCTTGTTTGATCTCTCGTGATATTCCCGTCTTATTCTGCCGGGATGCCTTTGGCTTCCTTGTCCTCAAACTCCTTGAGTTTTGAGGCTACATGGCCGGGTGATTTTGTATATTTCGCGAACATATCAAAGAACACCGGCACGATGAAAAGCGTGAAGAAAGTGGCGATGATCACGCCCCCAAACACAGTCACACCAATGGTTTGACGGCTTGCCGACCCCGCGCCAGACGCCAGCATCAGCGGTACCGCACCCATGGCTGTTGAGAGCCCTGTCATCATGATGGGGCGCAGGCGAAGGGTTGACGCCTCAATAAGTGCCTCGCGGATCGACTTGCCTTCATCCCTCAGCTGGTTCGCGAACTCCACAATCAGGATACCGTTCTTTGCGGCCAAACCAATGAGCATGATAAGCCCAAGCTGGCTATAGATATTGAGCGTACTTCCCGCCCAGTATAGCCCGAGAAGCCCACCAAGAACCGCGAGCGGCACCGTCAGCATGATCACAAACGGGTGGATGAAACTTTCAAACTGGGCCGCGAGGATCAGGAACACAACCGCAAGCGCAAGCGCAAAGATGAAATAGATATCATCACCCGCTTCCTTATACTCACGGGTCGCGCCCTTATAGTCGATCGTGGTGACATCAGGGATCACCTCACGCACCATTTGTTCCATATATTCAGTGACTTCCCCGATGGTATAACCCGGTGCCATATTGCCCGAGACAGTGAGCGCTCGCACCCGGTTAAACCGGCGCAAGTCACCCGCACCCGATACTTCATCCACATCCACAAGGTTGGTGAGCGGGATAAGCGCACCCGTGCGGCCTGAAGCTACATAGATATTTTCCATATCCAAAGGCTGCTGGCGGTCAGATTTACGCGCCTGCAGGATCACGTCATATTCTTCACCATCGCTCACGAATGTGGTGACCCGGCGGCCGCCCATCATGGTCTCAAGCGTGCGCCCGATCTCGCGGATAGAGACCCCCATATCGGCGGCCCGTGCCCGGTTGATGCGCACCTTGAACTGCGGTTGGGTCTCCTCATAGTCGGTATCGACATTCACGAGGCCCGGATAGTTCGCAAGCTCATCCAACACGATCTGTTTGAACCGGCCAAGGTCATCATAGGTCGAACCACCAATCACGAACTGGAAGCTTTCGGAGCTGCCACCACGACGGGAAAGTCCTGATGTTTCAATAGGGATAGCCTGAACGCCCGGCACATTGTTGATGAGCTTCGGCCTCAGTTCCTCAAGGATCTCGGTTGAGCTACGCTCCCGTTGGTCCCACGGTGTCAGGATGATGAAACCCCAACCGCCGCCGCCATCAACCCGCAGAAGGAAGCGGGTCAGCTCGCCGGTGTCAAGTAGCGGCAGAACCTGCTCCTCGATCTTGAGCGCCTGCTCCACCATAAACTCATGGCTCGCCCCCTCCGGCCCTTTAACCCGCATGAAGAGGCCACCACGGTCCTCAACCGGCGCAAGCTCTGTCGGGATGCGAGACTGAACGCCTGCGATAAAGGCAAAACAGGTGAGGAAACAAAGGGTAACGATCGTCTTGTTGGCCAAGCAAACGTTCAAGAGCTTTGCGTAGCCTGCCTGAATGCGCTTGAAAACCCGGTCCAGCATCTGCGCGAACTTTGGCTTTTTGTTGCGGCGACGCACCAGAATAGAACACATCATGGGGCTAAGTGTCAGTGCCACGAGGCTTGAGAACACCACAGCAGCCGTCATGGTGATCGCAAGCTCACCAAACAGGCGGCCTACGTTGCCGGTCAGGAACATGATGGGCACAAACACGCCAATCAGCACCAGCGTGGTCGCGATCACGGCAAAACCAACCTGGCTCGCGCCCCGATAAGCTGCCAGAAGGCCGGGCTCCCCCTCCTCCACGCGGCGATAGATATTCTCCAGCACCACAATGGCATCATCCACCACAAGGCCGATTGCCATAACGAGCCCCAGAAGCGTGATCAGGTTGATGGAAACACCCGCAAGGTTTAGCACCCAGAAACTTGCAATAATGCAAACCGGCACAGTAACTGCGGGAACGAGTACCGTTTTGATGTTGCCAAGGAATAGATAGAGCACCAGAACCACGAGGCCCATAGCCACGGCCAGCGTAAAGTAGACCTCGTCAATCGCCTTATCGATAAACACGGAGCTATCATAGGCAACCATGAGCTCCATGCTCTCCGGCAGTGTTTCGCGGATACGTTCGGCTTCCGCCTTCGCAGCTTCCGCCACAGCCAGCGTATTGCCGGTAGACTGTTTTACAACACCAAGGCCGATAACCGGGATACCGTTGCCGCGGAACGTACGCTCGTCACGCTCAGAGCCAAGCTCAACATCAGCGATATCGCCAAGCCGCACAAAACCGCCGTCCGCGCCTTCTTTGATCACCATGGTGGCGAAGTCTTCCGGGCGAGAATATTCACGGTTGAGGCGTACGATGGTGTCTCGCTTGATGCTCTGGATCTTACCTGCTGGCAGTTCCACGTTCTCAGACCGCATCACCGCTTCAATGTCAGAAACCGTTACACCCCGCGCGGCCATGGCCTGACGATCAAGATGGATACGGATAGCATACCGCTTTTGCCCACCAATACGCACGCCGGAAACACCGTCAACCACCGAAAGGCGGTCAACGATATTACGCTCCGCATAGTCGGTCAGTTGCAGGATATCCATCACCGGGCTCGTGAGGTTGAACCACAGGATTGGCCGAGTATCGTTATCCGCTTTTGAAATTTCTGGCGGCTCTACCTCTTCCGGCAGGTTGTTGAGCACCCTGCTCACACGGTCCCGCACATCGTTTGCTGCCGCATCAATGTCGCGGTTGAGCATAAATTCAACGTTGATGCTGGAGCGGCCGTCGTTGCTGGTCGATTCAATGGTTTTGATGCCGGGAACGCCAGCGATTGCGCTCTCAATAATCTGGGTAACCCGTGTTTCAACCACAGCCGCGTTAGCCCCCGGATAGTTTGTGCGCACACCCACAACCGGCGGGTCAACATCCGGCAGTTCCCGCACTGAAAGCTGCTGGAACGAGATCAGGCCAAAAGCAATCAGCAGCAAACTGACAACAACCGCAAAAACCGGCCGTTTTACCGAAACATCCGAAAGGATCATGATGCATCTCCTGCTGCGGTATCCGCAGCCATATCCCGCACCTTCATGCCTTGCCGGCCAAGGCGCAACGTCCCCTCAACCACCACTCGGTCACCAACGGAAAGCCCCTCTGTCACCTCAACATAGCCGGGACGACGCAGCCCAAGCTGCACTTCCCGGCGCTCGGTGGTGTCACCGTTCATCACAAACACAAAGTGGCGGCCACCTGTTGGCACGACCGCCTGTTCCGGCACCGCAACTGCTTCCCATTCACGGCTCAGAACCTCAACTCGCATAAGAAGACCAGGCCGCAAGGCATTGTCTTCATTCATAACTTCTGCGCGAACAATCACGGAACGTGTGACAGGATCAACGCGACTATCGATGGTGCGTACAACCCCTTTAAACAGACGATCAGGGTATGCGGAAACACGTGCTTCAACCATCTGACCGGGGTTCAGGGTGGAGATAAACCGCTCCGGCACAGAGAAATCGAGCTTGATAAGGTCAATGGCGTCAATGGTGGTGATCGGCGCGTTGGACGAGAGCAGCGAGCCTTCGCTCACCTGCCGGAGCCCGAGCATGCCATCAAACGGCGCGACAACCCGCTGATCATCAAGCCGTGCGCGGGCTGCCTGCAGCCGGAAGCGTGCTTCGTCAAGCCGACGCTGTTCTGTATCCAGTGCCGCCGTTGAGGCGTTGCCCTGATTAACGAGGTTTTTGATACGCTCAAAGCTGCGTTCAGCTTCCTTGAGGTTGGCCTCTGCCTCACGAAGCTGGGCTATTTCTTCATCATCCTCAAGTTTGATAAGAATGTCGCCCTTCTTGACGATCTGCCCATCTTCAAAAAGAACGCTGCGGACTGTATCTGAGACGCGCGCCGTCAGGGTCACGGACTCTCTCGCCCGGGCTGTGCCAAGCGCTTCAACAACATCAGCGAAACGCCGCGTGTCTACCTCCTGGCTAACAACGGTAACCGCACGATCACCGCGCATTCCGCGATCAGCATCCGCGTTATCATCCAAGATAAGCCAGCCGGAAACACCCGCCAACACTACAAAAATCGCTACCAGCACTATCCGGCCAGAATTCATACCACCCTCGTTCATCTCGACCCCTAAACACTTTACTGAAACACTATACAGACCAAAAGCCGCGAACCCTTCGAAAAAAAGTGTAAGCGCTTCTGATTACGTAAATAATTGCCGTCTGGTTCAACCCCAAGCGTTACCAGAAAGCCGACCGTTGATGCGAAAAGACGACCGCAGGCTACTATTACGATCGTTTACCGAACCGATGACATCTAGCCGACAGGCAGATAGCTTCCCCACCGATTTTCGATATGACGTTCGAAATCGGCGGCGAGTTGAGTGTTACTGTCGGCCAGTTGATACCTTGGCCTGAACAGCGCGAGCTGCCTCCGGTAGTCAAAACCCTTGAGGCGCACTACGTCCACCCGTTCATCCACCAAGCTTTCCGGCACCACGGTGCCGCCAAGCCCCGCCGCAACCATGGCGATTGCCCGGCTATCATTGGGTGTGCGGTACACAAGGCGCGGACGCACGTTATGATCCGTGAAATACCGGCTGGTTTCCGAGAGCACCTCGCATCTGCTGCGCACAATCATATAATCTTCAGCCAGGTCAGAAGCCGCAACGGTTTTGCGGTTCGCGAGTTTATGGCCGCGCGGCAGGATGAAGACATAGTCTTCGTCAAAAAGCTTCACGGCCCGCTCCGTGCTTTCACCGCGATAGACGGAAAGTGCATAATCCAGGCTGCGGTCATCCAGCCGGTTGGTAAGCTCCTGCTCGGTGCCATCATAAACCTCAATGGTCACCTTGGGCTCAGCCGCTTTGAAACCAGCCAACAATTCCCCCACAGCGCGGTTGGACAGAGTTGTGAGTACGCCAAGGCGCAACACCGGCGCGCTCGCGTTTTCTTCCAGCGCCTGCATAGCCAGATTGCATTCATGCAGGATCGCCTTTGCCCGCGGTAAAAAGCGCGTGCCTGCGTCCGTTAGGAATACCCGGCGGTTAGAGCGTTCAAAAAGCGCCTGCCCCACTTGGCTTTCAAGCTTTTTGATACCCGCTGAAAGTGTGGGCTGCGTGACAAAGGTACGGTCTGCCGCACGGGTAAAGCTGCCCGTTTCAACAACCGCGAGAAAGTAGCGAAGGAGATAAAGATCCATCATAGACGTTATCTATGGTTTCCATTTTTGCATTCGATTTTACCAATATCACCCTTTTCCATATATTGCCAGCACATGGCAATAGTTGCTTCGCAATTCCAGCCGGAAAAGCGACCTCAGGAGACCTTACCTATGGCAGTGTTAACCTCGGGCATTCAGCCCGGCAGCCCGGATTTTGAAACCAATGCCGCACACATGCAGGCACAGGTTGATGATCTTAAGGAAAAAGTGGCCGCTGTTTCGCTTGGCGGGCCTGAGCGCGCGCGGGAGAAACACCTCGCACGCGGCAAACTTCTGCCAAGAGACCGCGTAAACACGCTTCTTGACCCCGGCACGCCGTTTCTCGAGCTTTCCCAGCTTGCGGCTTACGGCATGTATGACGCCGATATCGCGGCAGCTGGTGTTATCACCGGTATTGGCGTGGTTGAGGGTGTGGAGTGCATGATCGTATGTAACGATGCCACCGTGAAGGGCGGCACCTACTATCCAGTCACGGTGAAGAAGCACCTGCGCGCGCAGGAGATTGCCCGCGAAAACCGCCTGCCCTGCATCTACCTTGTAGACAGCGGCGGTGCGAACCTGCCCAATCAGGACGAGGTGTTCCCTGACAGGGACCACTTTGGTCGTATCTTCTATAATCAGGCCACAATGTCAGCCATGGGCATCCCGCAGATCGCCGTGGTGATGGGAAGCTGTACCGCTGGCGGCGCTTATGTGCCCGCGATGGCTGACGAGAGCATTATCGTGCAAAACCAAGGCACCATCTTCCTTGGTGGCCCGCCGCTCGTTAAAGCGGCCACGGGCGAAGTTGTGTCAGCGGAAGATTTGGGCGGCGGCGATGTACACGCCCGCACCTCCGGTGTTGTGGATCATCTAGCGAAAGACGACTATCACGCCCTTGGCCTTGCACGGCGTATTGTCTCGAACCTGAACCGTCAAAAACAAGTGCCCGTCAAGCTGCGCGATAGCAAAGCGCCGCTCTATGACCCGCGCGAGATCTACGGTGTTATCCCCAAAGATACGCGCCAACCTTACGACGTGCGCGATATCATCGCCCGTATTGTAGATGGCAGCGAATTTGACGAGTTTAAAAAGCTCTATGGTGAAACACTCGTATGCGGTTTCGCCCATATTCACGGCTTTCCGGTTGGTATCGTCGCCAACAACGGTGTGTTGTTCTCGGAGAGTGCGCTGAAGGGCGCGCATTTCGTTGAGCTATGCGCCCAGCGCGGTATCCCGCTCGTATTTCTGCAGAACATTACCGGCTTTATGGTTGGCCAGAAGTATGAAAACGGCGGCATCGCCCGTGATGGTGCTAAAATGGTCACCGCTGTAGCCTGCGCAAATGTACCCAAGTTCACCATCCTTATCGGCGGTAGCTTCGGCGCAGGCAACTACGGCATGTGCGGCAGGGCTTACCAACCCCGCTTCCTTTGGATGTGGCCAAACGCACGAATTTCCGTGATGGGTGGTGAGCAAGCCGCAGGTGTACTCGCGACCGTTAAGCGGGACGGCATGGAAGCCCGCGGCGAGAGCTGGTCAGACGACGACGAAGCGGCATTCAAAGCGCCTATCCGCGATATGTATGAAGAACAGGGTCACCCTTATTACGCCAGCGCCCGGCTATGGGATGACGGGGTGATAGACCCCGCGGACACCCGCCGCGTGCTTGGCCTCGCCCTTTCCGCCACCATGAACGCCCCGATAGACGCCACGCGCTTCGGCGTCTTCCGGATGTAAGGAGTATGAGCATGGTAGACACCCTTCTCACCAGCATTGATGATCGCGGCGTCGCGACTGTCACGCTCAATCGGGCCGACGTCCATAACGCGTTCAATGACGACCTGATCTGGGAGCTGAACAATGCGTTCAGCAAGCTCGATAAGGACGATAACGTTCGCGCGGTCGTGCTCACCGGCTCCGGCAAAAGCTTCTCCGCTGGCGCTGACCTTAACTGGATGAAAGCAGCAGCCAGCTATACTGAAAAACAGAATATGGAAGACGCCATGCGCCTTTCAGATATGCTCGCCACGCTGAACAGCTGCTCGAAACCCACAATCGCTATCGTGAACGGCGCCACCTTTGGCGGCGGTGTTGGCCTGGTTTCCTGCTGCGATATCGCCATCGCGGTTGAAGGGGCCAAGTTTTCGCTCTCAGAAGTTCGGCTAGGCCTCACACCGGCGACCATCTCCCCCTATGTGGTGGCGGCGATCGGCGAGCGGGCAGCGCGGCGATATTTCCTGAGCGCTGAACGCTTTGATAGTACTGAGGCGCGGCGGATCGGATTGATCCATGAAGTCGCCCCCTCACTTCAGGATGCCTTCAGCCTCGCCCATGTGATGCTCAAAAACATCCTCGCAGGCGCCCCGGGTGCCCAGCGTGATGCCAAAAAACTGATAGCCGATGTTGTGGGCCGTGAGATCACATCTGAGCTGCAGGCAGATACAGCCAACCGTATCGCCGCCCGCCGCACCAGCGATGAAGGCCGTGAGGGCCTTGGCGCATTCCTTGAAAAACGTCAGCCAGCTTGGAGTTTGGACGCATGAGCAAACGCATCAAAAAACTCCTGATCGCCAATCGGGGTGAAATCGCTTGCCGCATTATCAGCACGTGCGAGCGGCTCGGCATCAAAACCGTGGCCGTGTACTCCGACGCAGACGCACAAGCCCTGCATGTGGAGATGGCTGACGAAGCAGTACACATTGGGCCGCCAAGTGCATCAGAAAGCTACCTGCGCGCGGAAAAAATCCTCGCCGCCGCGAAGCTCACAGGCGCGGATGCCGTGCACCCAGGGTATGGCTTCCTATCCGAAAACCCTGATTTCGCAGAGGCTTGCGCGGCAGAAGGCATCATTTTTGTGGGCCCGTCGGCTGACTCCATGCGCGCTATGGCACTTAAGGGGGCTGCCAAAAAGCTGATGACCGACGCCGGGGTGCCGGTGGTGCCGGGCTATCACGGCAAAGATCAGTCCATCGACACACTTCAGTCTGAGGCTGACAAGATCGGTTACCCCGTTTTGATCAAAGCGGTCGCGGGTGGTGGCGGCAAAGGCATGCGCAAGGTGTTTAAGGCATCAGACCTGCCTGCCGCAGTTGAAGCCGCCGCGCGTGAAGGCAAAAACTCCTTCGGCAACCCTGAGCTCCTGATCGAGAAATACATCCAGAAACCACGCCATATTGAACTGCAGGTATTTGGTGACAATGACGGCCACGCCGTTCATTTGATGGAGCGGGACTGCTCCCTCCAGCGCCGCCACCAGAAAGTTGTTGAAGAAGCCCCCGCCCCCGGCATGAGCACAGAGATGCGCCGCGCTATGGGTGAAGCCGCCGTCAAAGCCGCTGAGGCGATTAATTACCAGGGTGCGGGCACCGTTGAGTTTATCGTGGACGTTGAAAACGGGCTTGAGAACGCGCCCTTCTACTTCATGGAAATGAATACCCGGCTGCAGGTCGAACACCCGGTGACGGAGATGATCACCGGCCAAGACCTGGTGGAATGGCAAATTCGCATCGCTGAAGGCCAGCCTCTACCGCTCTCTCAAGATGAGATAGAAGTACTCAGCGACGGGCACGCCATTGAGGTAAGGCTTTACGCAGAAGACCCTTATAACGACTTTATGCCATCCATTGGCACGCTTGGGATGTTTGACCCGTTTGCAGATGCTGGGCCTACCGGGCGTATTGATGCCGGCGTGCGCGCTGGCGATACGGTTTCCATCCACTATGACCCTATGATCGCGAAGCTGATTGCATGGGGCGAAGACCGTGAGCAGGCGATTGACGCTATCACCGCGCTCGTGCGTGAAACACCAGTTACAGGCCTTGTTACAAACCGTGATTTCCTTCTGCGTGCCTTGCAGGAGCCTGATTTCAGAAGCGGTGACGTCCACACAGGGTTTATTGAAAACCATGGTGAAAGCCTGCTGACCGCCAAGAAGGCCGAGGCTGAGGATTACGCGGTTGCTGCTTTTGCTATTGCTGCCAACCGTCGTGGTCAGACCCACGGTAGCGACCCTTGGGCTATCCATGACGGCTTTCGCTTGAATTTGAGCGCCAGCGAACTGCTCTGGTTCGATGGCAGTGATGATGAACTAGTCACCGTCACGCTCTCAGGCAGCGATCAAGCCCTATGCGCCAATATTGGCGGCACCGAAGTTCATGCAGAGGTTATCTCGCTCACCGGAAATGTGCTCACCCTGGTGGTGGATGGCAAACGCGAACGGCTGTTTGCCGAGGTAAGCCCAAGCCATGTGACGCTCGTTCGCGGCGACACCACACTCACCCTCGCCCGTCACGCCCGCGATGGCGGCGGCGATGATGATGCAGACGGCCCGGGCACCATCCTGTCGCCCATGCCCGGCAAGATCCTCGATGTAAAAGTCAAAAATGGTGACACCGTTACCAAAGGGGCTGCCCTCATCGTTATGGAAGCCATGAAAATGGAACAAACGATCGCTGCACCTCGCGACGGTGTTGTTGCCAACCTCAGCCTTCGTGAAGGCGATCAAATAACCGGCGGCGCTGTGATGCTGACCATAGAAGACCAATAGAAAAGCCTGTTACAGGACCCAGAAGGACCCCAATCATGTTCGAGTTCCCACACCTTAAGTTTGGTCATGATGAAGAAATCGAAATGCTGCGCGAGACTGTTGCGCGTTTCGCCCGTGATGAGATTGCACCCCGCGCCGCTGAGATCGATGAGAAGAACCTGTTCCCGAGCGACTTGTGGGCAAAAATGGGTGAGCTTGGCATCCTCGGCATGACAGCACCGGAGGAACACGGTGGCGCTGATATGGGCTATCTCGCGCACGTTATTGCGATGGAAGAAATCAGCCGCGCGTCTGCCAGCGTGGGCCTGAGCTACGGGGCTCACTCAAACCTCTGCGTCAACCAATTGACCAAGAACGCAAGCGACGAGCAGAAAGCAAAATATCTGCCCAAGCTGATCTCTGGCGAACACGTTGGGGCGCTGGCGATGTCTGAACCCGGCGCGGGCTCAGACGTGGTTTCCATGCGGCTGCGGGCTGACAAGCGTAACGACGGCTATATCCTCAACGGCAACAAAATGTGGATCACCAATGGCCCGGACGCCAATGTGCTCATGGTATACGCGAAAACTGACCCGGAAGCAGGACCACGCGGCATAACGGCCTTTATCATCGAGAAAGGCATGGAAGGCTTCTCAACGGCACAAAAGCTCGGCAAACTTGGCATGCGCGGCTCAAATACCTGTGAGTTGGTGTTTGAGGATTGTTTTGTCCCGTTCGAGAACGTTGTGGGTGAAGAAGGCCGTGGTGTGAACGTGCTGATGTCTGGCCTTGACTATGAGCGCGTGGTGCTTTCTGGCGGTTCGCTCGGCATCATGCGAGCCTGCCTTGATACGGTTATCCCTTACGTGCATGAGCGTGAACAGTTCGGCCAACCTATTGGTACATTCCAACTTATGCAGGGCAAACTTGCCGATATGTATGCCACATGGGGGGCGGCGCGGGCTTATGTTTACGCTGTGGCTGCGGCCTGTGACCGAGGCGAAACCACACGTAAAGACGCCGCAGGTTGCATCCTGTTCGCATCCGAGAAAGCAACATGGATGGCGGGCGAAGCGATCCAGACGCTGGGCGGCAACGGCTATATCAACGAGTATCCGACCGGCAGGCTTTGGCGCGACGCCAAACTTTATGAGATCGGTGCAGGCACCTCTGAGATCCGCCGCATGCTCATCGGCCGTGAGCTTTTTAATGAAACTGCTTGATCAGCTTTAACTCCTATCCCAGCCCAACCTTAGCCGGCTGCAAGTGTTAACGCTTGCAGCCTTTTCTATAATCACCGGTGTGTCAAACGCACCGCCTGTTGCGTTTCAGTCACATCCCGAAGCTATACAGCGCCCAAGTCGATAATGAGTATCAAAGTCAATTGACTTGCCTCTCCGCCTTCCATAATCACCCACCTGAAACATAAGAATAATTATCATTTTTATTCGCAACTCAAAGCGCCCTTCTCCATTTCGGCCAGGGCCCAAACTAAAACCGGGAAATGAAATGAAACGCCTTATCTCCAATTCCGTTTCGGTAATTGCTGTCAGCGCAGTACTCGCAACTGGCGCTGTAGCGCAGGACGAAATGCCCAGCAAAGAACAAATGTGGAAGATGTTGCTTGCACAGCAGGAGCAGATCAAAAGCCTGCAAAATCAGGTTGAGCGGCTGAGCATGGAAGGCGTAGAGGTTTCCAAAGCGGACCGCGAGCAGATCGCCGCCCTGAGCGAACAAGTCGCCACAAACACCGCCGCAGTTGAAGCAACAAGCGGCATGGTAGAAACCGCCCTTGCGGAAAATGACGGTGGTGCACTTTGGGCCTCCCGTACTTCTGTGGGAGGTTACGGCGAGCTTCACTACAATGGTGGCGACGCCGACCAGATCGATTTCCACCGTTTTGTGCTCTTTGCCAATCACCGCTTCAATAACTGGATCAACTTTGCTTCTGAGCTTGAGCTTGAACACTCACTCGCAGGTGACGGAAAGCCGGGCGAAGTCGAACTTGAGCAAGCTTTTGTTGATATGGACCTGACAACCGGCCTCGGCCTCAAGTTTGGCGATAATGACCGCCACACTCTGCGCGCTGGCCTGTTCCTGATGCCCGTGGGTATCCTCAATGAAACCCACGAGCCAAATACCTTCTACGGCGTAGAGCGCAACAATGTCGAAAAAGACATCATCCCTACCACTTGGTGGGAGGCTGGTGCCGGTTTCCATGGGCAACTAACCACGGGCCTTTCCTACGACATTTATTACACCTCGGGTCTTGAGGTCCCTACCACGGGCGGCAGTGCTTATAAGATCCGTAGTGGCCGCAAGAAAGTGGCGGAAGCACCGGCTGAAAAAGGTGCGTTCACCGCACGCCTGAAATGGACAGCGGTACCGGGTGTTGAGGTTGCAGCCGCATACCAGCGCCAAGGTGATGTTACCCAAGGTGTTGAAGGAGCTGACGCCACGCTCTTTGAAGCGCACGCAAACATACTCAAAAACGGGTTTGGCCTACGTGCTCTTTATGCACGGTGGGATATTGATAGCGCGGGCGCGGAAGCGCTGGGCCGCGATGAGCAACTGGGCTGGTACGTTGAGCCAAGCTACCGCTTCAGCCTTACCCCTACCCTTGGCGAGCTCGGTTTCTTTGCCCGTCACGAAGAATGGGACAACGAAGCTGGCCTGAACGCAGACACAAACAAAAAGACCACCACATTTGGCTTGAACTACTGGCCACACGAGAGTGTAGTGTTTAAGTTTGACTATCAGTCTCAAAAACTTTCTTTTGGTGCTGACGGCGATGACCGCATCAACCTGGGTCTTGGCTATCAGTTCTAAAGAGTGATCGGCGCCTTCCGTGGAGGGCGCCGCCATAAAGGCGAATGGCGGAAATCTTGACTTCAGTTCTGGAAATTCAGAAGCGTAAAACGCGCCACCTGGCTTGGGTGAGCCAAGGTATCCTTGCTGTCATCATTGCCTTGTCGCCCGCCTTCCAATCAGATGCTCTAGCCTCCCCCGCCAAGGAGGAGGTTTACGAGAAACCGGACGCTTTTGTGGAAAAGGCCTTTGGTGGACAAGCCCCCAAACCCAAGGTTTTGTGGTTAACCAAGGCCATACAAAACGACATCACCGCCATCATGGGGCGACGCCTGCCCCAAATCAGGATGCGCTACTGGTTGAGGGACCAACGCTCCGTCTGGATTCTTGAGGAGATCGGGAAGGAGCAGCCGATCACCGCTGGCTTTATTGTTGACGGCGGACAGATCGTAGAAACCAACGTTCTCGTCTACCGCGAAACCCGCGGATGGGAGATCAAGTATCCCGCATTTCGCGGCCAGTTCACGGGGGCTGCACTCAATGACGCAGGGCAACTGGACCAGAACATTGATGGCATCTCCGGCGCCACACTCTCCGTGAATGCGATGCGCAAGATGGCCACACTCGCCCTGCACTTGCATAAAATCACCGCGTCTGAGAAGCGCTCCTGATGAATGCACCGCTACATAACCCGGAGGAGCGCGTCAAAAAGCGCAAGCTCGCCCACCTGAGAGCCAGCCTAACACGCTGGCATAGGCGGCTGGGTTTAGTAGCTGCAGCCTTTGTGCTCGTTCTGTCGCTTACTGGGATACTGCTCTCACACGCGGATCGTTTTTCACTCTATGAAAAGTCGCTATCCCCATGGCTCGCAACCACATTCTACAGCTTCAAAGCCCCCACACCCATCGGTGTCGAACTGGATGGGCGCTGGTTGCTATCAGTTGATGGTTATTTGTTTCTTTCAGGCACTGCGCTTGACCAACAGATTGCTGAGTTTCGTGGCGCGGCTTTCACAGGCCAGCTTCTTGTTGCTGCAGGTCCATCCGAGATGCTTGTCCTCACTTCAGATGGTGAGCTCATTGAACACTTAAACGGTGCGATGCTGCCCGCCACCATTGACCGTGTTGGGCTGACTGCCGACAACCTCATTGCACTGGAGGGAGACGGAGACCTGTATGTTGCGGACTCTGATCTGCTGACTTGGCGCAACGCGACGCAGAGTGACACCATAAGCAACTGGTCGAACCCTACATCTGCCCTGCCCACAGCAGTTAAAACGCAAGCGCTTCAAGCGCATGGTGTCGGCAATGTTACCACACACCGATTTATTGCGGATGTTCATAGCGGCAGGATTATGGGGCCTTTTGGCCCCTTCATCATGGACATGGCGGCCGTCATCTTCATGGCGCTGGCTGGAACAGGTATTTACATGTGGTGGCGGCAACGGCGCCCGCATCCGCGGTCTCGGCGCCAGAAGTAGCAGCTACAGATTAACTCTGATCTGCTCGTCGGCTTGCGTTCTCAAGAGAACACCAACATCCGCCATCCGTAAAGCGACCCTTTTAATATCGTCAACAGGCATGATCGAAAACGCTGTAGAAAGCGCATCGGCACACGTGGCTGACGGTGCTTTAACCGTGACACTGCGGTAATAAGATGGGCTGGTGCCGAGATGCGGATGCAATAGGTGATGGTGCCGCCCGTCTGCATCAAAAGTCGCACCGCTTGGTGCAGAAGTGGCAATGGCGCCACCGGAAACCTCCAGCGTATCATAAAGCTGCCAAGGCTTTTTCGCATCCGCAATACCAACGCGCCATGGCGTATCATCGCACTTTGGCCCCAAAGCACGATACTCACCCATGTTGATAAGCGCTGCCTTAAACCCGGCAGCTTTCAGCATGTCGTGAACCCGGTCGGTGATATACCCTTGGGCAATACCGTTCAACGTTAGCGCCATGCCCGGCTTATTAAAGCTCACTAACTCGTCATTATATGTGACGTTGTCAAAGCCCACTCTATCCAGAACCTGCACTAGGGGCTGCTTTTTCGCGCTCCCAAGTGATGAGAAGCGGTCCGCATAATGCTCAAAAAGCGGTTGGACTGTAGGGTCAAATACACCCCCGGTCACCTTCCAGAAAGCGCGGGATTGCTCAAGCAACTTAACCATTTCCGTCGGAGGAGATGCCAGAGCGCCTTTAGTATTCAGCTCAATCAGCTGTGAACTCGGGTGATAGAGCGAGAATATCCGTTCCAAACGCTGTGCTTCGGCAACCACGCTTTCTATTGCACGGCGAGCGGTGCTCTCATCCTCATGGTACAGGGTGAGCTCTGCTTCCGCCCCCATAAGGCGCCCAGCCCAGTGTACAGTGGGCGTCGAAGCCTTCGCCTGAGAGGGCAGGAAGGAAATGCCGGTTGCTGCCGCAACCAACTGGATTACGCGACGTCTAGTCGGGTTAATCTTTGATCTATCACCTGCCCGCATTGGGGATTTTCTCACGCATGATTCTCTTGAAACTTCCCATTTAATAGTCAGCAAGTTCAATCGTCGCAACAGTTATCCGGCCCATGACTGGACCAAACACGGGGGAAAGCCTTATACTGCCCGCCACCTACGAAGCGGATTGGAAGCCGCCCCAGAAAGCTCTTGCAATTTGTGTGAAATAAGTCAGTATTGCTGACATATTTTTCATACGTCATTACTAGGGTGTGAACACGTCATGTCTGAATATGGACCACTAAAATTTCGCGTACCTGAACCTCCCGGTCGTCCGGGCGATGCTCCCAACTTTGAGGGCATTGTTATCCCCGAGGCTGGCTCCGTAAGACGCCCGGAGATCGACTGCAAAGCTGCGGACATGAAAGAGCTTGCCTCTACCATGGTTCGGGTCTTGAACACCGAGGGGGAAGCGGTTGGCCCATGGGCCGAAGGGCTGGACGATGATGTGCTGCTCACCGGCCTCAAGAATATGATCCGGGTACGGGCATATGACGAGCGCATGATGACGCTGCAACGTCAGGGCAAGACATCCTTCTACATGAAGTGTACTGGCGAAGAAGCGATTGCCGTTGGTTTCAGGGCGGCGCTTTCCAAAGGCGACATGAATTTCCCAACCTACCGGCAGCAGGGCCTGCTTCTGTCAACTGACTATCCTATGGTTGATATGATCTGCCAGATCCTCTCCAACTCACGCGATCCGTTGAAGGGCCGCCAGCTGCCGATCATGTACTCCTCGAAAGAGCATGGTTTCTTCACCATTTCCGGCAACCTCGGCACACAGTTCATTCAGGCCGTTGGCTGGGCAATGGCGTCAGCGATCAAGGGCGATACCAAGGTTGCAGCAGGCTGGATCGGTGACGGCTCAACGGCCGCCACAGACTTCCACGCCTCGCTTGTCAATGCATCGGTATATAAACCACCAGTTATCCTTAATGTGGTGAATAACCAGTGGGCGATCTCAAGCTTCCGCGGTATCGCAGGCGGTGATCATGCTACGTTCGCTGAGCGAGCCCTTGGCTACGACATCCCGGCCCTCAGGGTCGACGGTAACGACTTCCTTGCCGTATATGCCGCATCCAAGTGGGCAGTAGAGCGTGCACGGCGCGGTTTTGGCCCAACGCTTATTGAGTGGGTAACGTACCGGGTAGCACCACACTCAACGTCAGATGATCCGTCACAATATCGCCCGAAGGAAGAATCCGACGCCTGGCCGCTTGGTGACCCAATCTTGCGCCTCAAAAACCATCTGGTAAGCCGTGGGCTATGGAGTGATGAACGCCAGGTTCAGGCTGAGACGGAATATAATGACGAAATTCGCGCCGCCACCAAGGAAGCCGAGAGCTACGGCGTGATGGGCTCGGGTGCCAGCCCGAAAGATATGTTCGACGATGTTTACAAAGAGATGCCGCAGCACCTTCGTGAACAACGTCAGAAGCTTGGAGTATAACCATGCCGCGTATGTCAATGATTGAAGCCATCCGCGATGCAATGGACGTGAAACTCGGCCAAGATGATGATGTCGTCGTATACGGCGAAGACGTCGGCTATTTTGGTGGTGTTTTCCGCTGTACCGCTGGCTTACAGAAAAAATACGGCACCAACCGCGTGTTTGATAGCCCCATCAACGAAAGCGGTATCGTTGGTACTGCGATTGGCATGGGCGCATATGGCCTGCGCCCGTGTGTGGAAATCCAGTTCGCGGACTACATCTATCCCGCCTATGACCAGATTGTTTCAGAGGCCGCGCGGCTTCGCTATCGCTCAAACAAGGATTTCACCTGCCCGATCACTATCCGCACACCGTGCGGCGGGGGTATCTTTGGCGGGCAGACCCATAGCCAAAGCCCGGAATCACTGTTCACGCATGTCTCTGGCGTGAAAACGGTCATTCCGTCAAACCCATATGATGCAAAAGGCCTTTTGATTTCCTCGATTGAAGACGACGATCCGGTGATCTTTTTCGAGCCGAAACGACTGTATAACGGCCCGTTCGATGGCCATCACGACCGTCCTGCGACCAACTGGTCCAAGCATCCGCTCGGTGAAGTGCCTGAAGGGCATTACACAGTGCCAATCGGGAAAGCATCTGTCTTCCGTGAAGGCGCAGATGTAACGATCCTGACCTATGGTACGATGGTCTATGTGGCGGAAGCTGCAGTGAAGGAAACAGGCATTGACGCCGAGATCATCGATCTGCGCACCCTGCTCCCGCTCGATATCGATACTATCATCGAATCTGTCACGAAAACAGGCCGCTGCATGGTTCTTCATGAGGCAACACTGACTTCAGGGTTCGGCGCGGAACTGGCCTCACAGGTGCAAGAGCGCTGTTTCTATCATCTCGAAGCACCTGTTGTACGAGTGGCGGGCTGGGATACACCATACCCGCACGCGCAGGAATGGGACTATTTCCCAGGGCCGGCACGTGTTGGCAAAGAACTTAAAGCAATGATGGAGGCTTGATCATGGGTGTTTATAAAATACGCATGCCCGATGTTGGCGAAGGCATCACCGAAGCCGAGATCGTTGAATGGAACGTAAAAGTTGGCGACGTTGTCAAAGAGGACGACGTGTTGGCTGGCGTGATGACCGATAAAGCTACGGTAGAGATCCCCTCACCTGTTGATGGCACGGTAAAGGAACTGCTTGGCGAAATTGGTGAGATGACTGCGGTGGGCACTGTGATCATCTCGCTTGAGGTTGAAGGGGAAGGCAATAACATCCCTGACACCCCAAAAGCCGAAGAGAAGGCCGAGGAGGCACCTGCAGCGGAGGCGAAAGTGGAAACACCGGAACCAGCGCCCACGCCAAAGCCCGAACCCAAGAAAACTCCAGTTCCCAAGCCGACGGCGGTAAAACGCCCAAGCGGCGCGCCGCGCGCTGAAGGTGAAAAGCCACTTGCCTCACCTGCTGTACGTAAACGCGCCATGGATGCTGGCATCAAGCTGCAATATGTGCACGGCACAGGTCCTGCGGGCCGCATCAGTCACGAAGACCTGGATGCCTATATCTCGGGCGCCAGCGCACCAGCGGCAGCTGGATTTGGCCGCAGGCCCAACACAGATGTTGAAGAAATCCGTGTTATTGGGCTCCGTCGCAAGATCGCGGAACGCATGCAGGATGCAAAACGCCGTATCCCTCACATCACGTACGTTGAAGAAGTTGATGTGACAGAGCTTGAGAGCCTGCGTGAGCATATGAATGCGAGCAAACGGGATGATCAGCCCAAGCTGACCATCCTGCCCTTCATCATGCTGGCAATGGTGAAAGCGCTGAAGGACTATCCAAAGCTCAGTTCCCACTACGACGATGATGCAGACGTGCTGTATCAGTACGGCGCGGCGCACATCGGCATGGCAGCACAAACACCAGGCGGGCTTATGGTCCCTGTCATCAAACACGCAGAAGCGCTTGATGTGTGGGGGCTGGCGGACGAGGCAAAACGTCTGGCCGGTGCCGCACGCGATGGCTCCATCAAGCGTGAAGAGCTCACAGGCTCCACCATAACGCTTTCAAGCCTTGGGCGCATGGGCGGTATTGTTTCCACGCCGGTCATCAACAGCCCTGAAGTGGCTATCGTTGGTGTCAACAAGGTCGCGGTACGTCCTGTGTTCCAGGACGGAGGGTTTGTGCCACGGAAGATCATGAACCTCTCGTCGTCCTTTGATCACCGCATCGTTGACGGATGGGACGCAGCAGAGTTCATCCAGCGTATCCGTACCCTGATGGAAAACCCTGCCACACTGTTTATGGAGGCGTAGATGACCGAGACGATCAATTGTAAGGTACTGATCCTTGGTGCGGGCCCTGGCGGCTATGTTGCTGCCATTCGTGCCGGTCAACTCGGCCTTGATACCGTGATTGTTGAAGGTGAAAACCCAGGCGGCACCTGCCTTAACGTAGGCTGTATCCCTTCAAAAGCGTTGATCCACGCAGCAGATGAATTCGAGAAGGTTTCACATTTCACGGGTGACAATGCGCTTGGTATTTCCCTTGAAAAGCCAAGACTCGACTTTAAGAAAACCATCGGCTGGAAAGACGATATCGTCAAGAAGCTGACTGGCGGCATTGCAGGGCTTTTCCGTAAAAACAAGGTCAAGCACATCGCCGGATGGGGCACGATGATTGACGGCAAAACCTGTGAAGTCACCACCAAAGACGGCACGGTTACGGTCAAGGCTGAGAATGTGATTTTGGCAACAGGTTCTGTGCCAATCGAAATTCCGAACCTGCCTTATGGTGACAACATTATCTCATCCACCGAGGCGCTGTCGCTCGATAAAGTGCCGGGCAAGCTTGTAGTTATCGGTGGCGGTTATATTGGGCTTGAACTTGGCATCGCTTACGCCAAACTTGGTGCCAAGGTTACCGTGATTGAGGCGATGGACCGCATCCTCGCGCAATATGACAAAGACCTCACTAAGCCAGTTGTTGCCAGCCTTAAAAAGCTGGGCGTCGAGGTGTTGACCAGCACTAAAGCCAAAGGCCTCGCAAAAGATGGCAAAGCACTTCTTGTTGAGACCAAAGACGGCTCAGAAGAGAAGATCGCTACCGACAAGATCCTTGTCACCGTTGGCCGCCGCGCGAAAACGGAAGGTTGGGGCCTTGAAGGGCTGGACCTCACCATGAACGGCCGTGTTGTGGCGATTGACGATAAATGCCAAACCTCCATGACTGGCGTATACGCAATCGGTGATCTCACAGGCGAACCCATGCTTGCCCACCGAGCCATGGCACAAGGCGAAATGGTCGCAGAAATCATCGCGGGTGAAAAACGCACCTTTGATAAAGTGTCCATCCCTGCGGTCTGCTTTACCGACCCCGAGATCGTCACCGCAGGCCTATCTCCTGATCAGGCCAAAGATGTCGGTTATGAAACCAAGGTTGGTATTTTCCCCTTCTCCGCCAATGGCCGCGCCATGACGATGGAAGCGGAAGACGGCTTTGTTCGTATTGTTGCACGTAAGGACAATCACCTTGTCCTTGGCATTCAGGCTGTCGGCAAGGGTGTATCAGAGCTGTCCGCAGCCTTCTCGCTTGCACTGGAAATGGGGGCACGCCTTGAAGATGTGGCGGGTACAATTCACGCTCACCCAACTCAAAGCGAAGGCTTCCAGGAAGCGGCGCTTAAGGCACTTGGTCACGCCCTTCATATCTAAAGTGTAGCCATAAAAACACTGAAAGGGTGTCCTCTTGGGCACCCTTTTTTGTTGCACCTGCAAAACACGTGAAGCCCTTTGATTCCGTAGCGTTACAGCAGGTGGTGAGTGAATAAAAATTGTCGTTTGGAACGATATTTCTTACCGGTGTTCACAAATTATAAAATTGGCCAAAAAACTATCTGAAGATTGCAAAAATCGCTAAACTTCGAAAGCTCATTTCGTGAAAAGAGTGCAATACTCCGCGCAACTCAAATCCCGTGAGGTATAAGATAATACGCGGCAAAGCCAGTGAGTAAAACGGCGGGACCGAAGGAGCAGGCGGGAGTTTGAGGTGCGTTCGTAGGGGGCGACGCCCCCGAACGGGACTTCAACTTGGAAGGGATTATATAATGCCCGTATTCGATTCACGCAGCTTCCGCAACCACGAGCAGGTCGTATTCTGCTCAGACGAAGCTACAGGCCTCAAAGCAATTATTGCTGTACACTCAACCGCGCTCGGCCCAGCAACAGGCGGCACGCGCTTCTGGGATTATGCAGCCATTCACCGCCGCTCTGCCCCAATTGACGTCGCAGAAACCCGTGGCGAGCAAGACGCCGTTTACGACGTTCTTCGCCTCTCCCGTGGTATGTCATTTAAGAATGCGATGGCTGGCCTTCGCCTTGGTGGCGGTAAGTCTGTTATCATCGGTAACCCGAAAGAACTCGGCACGCCTGAGCTGATGCGCGCGTTTGGCCGCATGATTAACCGCCTCGGCGGTAGCTATTATGCCGCAGAAGATGTGGGCACCAGCCCGGATATGCTGGCCGCAGCATCAGAAACCACTGACTTCGTATGTGGCCTTGATGGTGGCGATTTCGGCACAGGTGACCCATCACCGCACACAGCACTTGGTGTTTTCACCGGCATTCAAGCCTCTGTAAAACACCGCCTGGGTAGAGATGACCTGAACGGCGTTCGTGTAGCTGTCCAGGGCCTTGGCCACGTTGGTCAATATTTGATCGACCACCTGCGTGGTGCCGGCGCCAAAGTTATCGTGACCGACATTGTGGATGCCAATATCCAATCAGTGCTCGCACGGGGCGAAGCGGAGGTTGTTTCTCCTGACGCCATTCATGCTGTGGACTGTGACGTTTACGCGCCTTGTGCACTCGGCGGCACGCTGAACCCAAAAACTCTTGGCGATATTAAAGCCACGGTCATCGCGGGTGCAGCTAATAACCAGCTTGAGACCGAAGGCAAGGAAGACGAACAACTTCGTCAGCGCGGCATTCTCTATGCACCAGACTATGTGATCAACGCTGGTGGCATCATCTCCGTTGAATCAGAGGTTTACAAAGAGAAGATGGATGCGGCTGCCCGTGAAGCCAAAGTGCTTCGTATCGGCGAAACACTGACCAAGATTTTCAACGCGAGCGACAAGGAAGGTCGTCCGACCGGTGTTATCGCGAATGAAATGGCAGAAAACATTATCCGCAAGGCTAACGAAGCCAAGCTGGCAACTGCTGCCGAATAATTTGAGGCTTTAGCCTCATCAGAAAGCCCCTGCACCATCGAGGTGTGGGGGCTTTTTATTTACCACGCCAAAAGCTATCTTACAGGCATGAACGGCGATAATACATCGATGGAGACCTTGGGGCGGAATGTGCGGGAAGCGCGGCATGCGCTTGGATGGAGCACCGATGAACTCGCCAGTAAGGCTGCTCTAGAGCCCTCCATCATCGTTAAGCTTGAGCGCTCAAACGAATGTAGCGGCAGTGAGTTACAGCAAATATCCCACGCGCTTGGCATCCCGTCTTCGATCCTCATACCCAACGACGACCGTACGAAGAGTGATAAACGGGCAACCCGGCGTGTACGGTGGGCACCGATAATTATCACCGCAGGCTTTATGCTTGTGTTGGTAAAACTGATGCTTCCAAGCCTGGCACTATAAAAAAAGGCGGCGCAACCGCACCGCCTTCTTCATTTATTTTTCCGGAAACCTAGAAGTGTTTACGGATCAACATGCCAAACGTACGTGGCTGGTTGGTCCGGAAGCCAAGACGAGCCCGACCACCACGCTCGCGGTCGAATGAGAGGTTTGCGTTCTCATCGGTCACGTTGGTCACATAAGCCATAAACTCAAGGTCTTCCCAGTTGATACCGAAGCTGAGGTTCAGCGTTTGGTATGGGTCGAGCTCAAGATCAAGTGTGGTTGCATCCGTACCCGGTGCGCCGCCAAAAGCGAGACCTGAAACAAACACACCCGCACCTGGCTCTTGGTCAGATGGCTGTGTGAACAGGCTGCCACGGTGCTGGAAGGTTGCAGAGAAGTAAGCTTCAGCACCGTCACCAGCTACCTCAAACGGGAAACTGTATGTTGCGGTTGTACCAAAATTGAACTTAGGCACAGAAGCCAACCGGTTGTCCTCACGAACACCACCAAGAACAGCACCGTTGCTGTCAATTACAGTTGAATCGAACTTCGCTTCAAGCAAGCTACCCGCGAAGGAGAAATCCAGACCTTCAACAGGACGTGCTTTAAACTCAAGCTCGATACCTTGGGTGTGTGCCTTAGGTACGTTGAACGAGATACGGGACGAACATGACCCAGCATCAAGTGTTACCTGAAGGTTTTTGATGTCAGTATAGAAAGCTGCTGCGTTCAGGCTGAACTTACGGCCGCTTACTTTAACACCAGCTTCATAGTTCCACAGAGACTCGTCATCATAGCTTTGGAAGCCACCAAACACCTTAAGGTCATCAGCGTTACAAAGCGCGGTGTTGAGCGGGTCGTTCACGCCGCCAAGACGGAAGCCCTTAGATACCTGGGCGTTGATGGTCACGGTATCGCTTGCTTCATAGCTTGCAAGCAAACGTGGCGTGAAGCCGTTTGATGACGTTGTATCGATCTGGTCAACCACACCGTTACCGAACAGGCCAACCTGGGTTACGCTACGCTCTTCTTTATAGTCGTAGTAGCGACCGCCCGCTGTCAGGTGCATACGGTCAGAGATATCATATGTTGCTTCACCAAAGATCGCAACCTGCTCCAGTGTGTACGGCAGCACGGAGTAGAACGGCGAATCTGTTGGTGCAACACCCATCCCTACAGCTGCAGCTGTACCAGCACCAAGTACCGCATCTGTAACGGCATCATAACCAGGTGTTGGCAGGAACTGCTCGTAGTAGCGGTCAGTTTTGGAGTAGAAGCCGCCCACAATCCACTGAAGAGCACTGTCATTGTTTGAGCTCAAGCGCAGTTCTTGTGTGAACTGTTCAACCTTCGTGGTGTCACGCAGGTTGGACGGGAAGTTCACTGCAGCGGTTGGGAAACCGAGGTCAACCGACACACTACCGGTCAGCGCACTTGCATCACGGCTCACG
The DNA here is from genome assembly GCF_048264555.1 of Kordiimonas sp. Lineage (GTDB taxonomy): Bacteria > Pseudomonadota > Alphaproteobacteria > Sphingomonadales > Kordiimonadaceae > Kordiimonas. The sequence goes on along the minus strand of NZ_JBLXCX010000002.1, from coordinate 243,191 downwards.
AGGATATCGCGGTCTGTGTAGCTTGTAACCGAGGTCAGGTCGATGCTCTCGAAGTTCACCTCAGCAGTGAGATCGAGGATCAACGTCTCGTCTTTAAAACCTTCACGCAGTTTCAGGAACTGTTCACGCTCCTTAAACACGGTCGCCTCGGTCATGAACGGGTTAGCATAGAGGTTGTAAACCTCCTGCCTATTGAAACCGTTCATGTCGATTTCCTGATAGATCACCCGTGGTGTGAGTGTGATGTTCTCGGTTGGCTTAACAGTGAGCGCAACCCGGCCACCGGTGCGGCTGCCATCATTCACGTTTTTGTTGTATCCACCGTTTGGACGGTGAGCATCAATATAACCCGCATATTCGGTGTGGTAGGCCACTACGCGCAGGGCAGAGCTGCCTTCTGACAGTGGTACGTTCGCCATTGCTTTCACATGGCCACCGTTGCTACCGCCACTCACAGTATTGAGATCGGCTTCTACGTTGCCTTCAAACTCTTCGAGATTAGGCTGGTTGGTGATGTAACGAATGGTACCACCAACAGAACCTGAACCAAAAAGCGTACCTTGTGGGCCGCGAAGTGTTTCAACACGGTTGAGGTCATAGAGGTCGAGATCGGGTGTAAACAGGGAAAGTGAGATCACAGATTCGTCGAGATAGACACCAACCTGCTCTTTCACGCCCGGCTGGTCACGAACGATCTGACCTGCGGAAACACCGCGAATCGCGACCTGGCTCTGGCCTGGCCCCAAGTTCTGGATCATCAGGCCCGCAACGTTACCGGAGAGGTCTTCAAGGCTTTTTGCACCTGAGCGGCGAATATCATCCTGTGTTTGGGCGTTGATCGAAAACGGTACATCCTGAATGGAAGATGCCCGTTTGGTTGCCGTAACAACAATTTCCTCAAACTCGACTGCCGTGTCTTGTTGAGCTGACGCAGCTGCGGTTACACCGCACGCAAGCGACAGCGCCAACAGTGAGACACCTGAATATTTAATCATGTTTTTGTGTCGCATGTAGAACCCTTCTCTTGGTCTTAGTTTCTTGTTTTAAGTTTCATATGTAATTATTTTTCGTAACATTAACCTACGGAACGAGAATAAATTCCAGAGGACATATCACTTCAGAATGGGCTTGGATTTACTTCTTCTAAAAGTTGTGTCTTTTAGGCCACGAAAATGGCCACCAACTATTCAAAACCTAAAGTTTATAGATGCTTATGGTGTTGCCGTGTTGCCCAAACCGGGCGCCACAGACCGCGTTCGTTAGCGGAGCAACAACGACGAACTAGACCTTAAGATATATACTTTAGGTATAACTTCCTCCCCGAACTATTCTCTATAAAATAAGACGAAAAGGAGAGGTCCAATGAGAATACTTTTTTGTGCATTTGCAATATTATTAACTGTCGCGCCTCAGGCATTCGCGGGTGATGAAGAAATCATGGATGTCGACCGTGCGTTCGCGCGGATGTCGATGGAAAGAGGCATCGCAAACGCGTTCGATCACTTTCTGTCCGAAGACGCTGTTAAGCTGGACGGCGGTGCCCATCCACAGATTGGCCATACCACCATCATTACGGGCATGCGCCAAATCCCGGCAGATGCCACGCTTGACTGGAAACCTGCGGCAGGCAAGATCGCAGCATCAGGCGACATGGCTTATACGTGGGGCACATATGTGCTGACCTTCATGAGCGATGGCGAGCGCAAAGAAGCTTTTGGCAAATATATCACCGTTTGGGAGAAACGAGCGGGCGAATGGAAAGCTGTGCTGGATGGCGGCAATGCGAGCCCAAGCGCGTGGGATGGCAACTGAGCCCCTTACTAGCCTATAATAAAAAGGGGCTGCCAAACATGACAGCCCCAAGTCCAGCCCATTTTATCGTTATTAGCTCGCGGCTTTAGCCAGGCGGCCGCCCGCTCTTGCATAGGCCTGCGTGCCGTTGTTGTGAACACGGTCTCCCTCAAGAACCGCGTCCACCGGGTAAACTGTTTTATCGGCCTCCAAACCATCATAGAGTGGCCCGAAATCCTGATAGGTTGCTTCAAGAAGTTCCTCGAAGCTATCGATCACCCAATATGTTTGCTGAAAATCATCGATCCTATAGTCTGTGCGCATCAAACGGGTGAGATCAAAATGGATCCTGTTGGGGCTTTTATCCTCAAGGCAGAAGATACTTTCCGACTTTGAGCTAACGATGCCCGCGCCGTATATGCGCATGCCTTTGGGGGTGTTGATCAGCCCAAACTCAACGGTATACCAATAAAGTCGCGCGAGGTTTTTAAGCACCCCACGCCCCATCGCACGCTGCCCACCTTTGCCGTAAGCCTCCATATAATCGGCGAACACGGGGTTGGCGAGCAGAGGTACGTGCCCAAACACATCATGGAATACATCAGGCTCCTGCAAATAATCCAGCTGAGCTTCGCTGCGGATAAAGTTGCCTGCCGGGAAGCGCCTGTTGGCAAGATGATCAAAAAACACTTCATCCGGCACAAGATCCGGTACCGCAACGACAGTCCACCCCGTTCTTTCCTGCAGCTTTGCAGATAGGTCTTCAAACTTCGGGATGCCACCATCTGACAGCTTCAACAGTTTCAGGCCATGCATAAATTCGTCACACGCCCTACCCTCAAGCATTTCGGACTGACGGGCGTATAACCTGTCCCAACGATCATGTTCTTCCGCAGTGAAGTGATCCCAGTTCTGGTCAACGGTGTAATCGTCGTTGACCTCAACCTCGCGGCCCAATCGTGTCTTAATTTTCATCATTACTCTCCCAAAAGGCCTAGCTGGCAGGCGTATCCGGCTGATTTTCCGGTGCAGCAGCCTTGAAGGCCTCAAGATCGTTACAAGCAGCGTCTATGCGCAGAAGCGTGGGGAACTCATCCAGCGGCACATTGAACCGCCGGGCGTTCCATATCTGTGGCACCAGATATAAATCCGCGAGCCCGGGTGTTTCGCCCACACAAAAAGTGCCCGTCCGGCGGTCATTTTTGAGCATTTTCTCAAGCGCACCAAACCCTTCACGCACCCAATGAGCATACCATTTCTGAACTGAATTTTCATCCGCCCCAAGGTCAGCCTTCAACCACATAAGGACAGACAGGTTATTAAGCGGATGAATATCGCACGCGACAATATTCGCGAGTTGGCGCACGTAAGCTCTGTCGCCTACATTTTTCGGTAACAGGGCAACATCAGGATACGCTTCTTCCAGATACTCTATGATTGCCGGGGATTGCGATATCCGCACATCCCCGTCAACAAAGTAAGGCACGCGCCCCTGTGGGTTCAGCTTGAGATAAGCCTCCGAACGCTGCTCGGTTACACCTGGCTTCAGGTTTATGGCCTCATAGGCATAGTCGAGACCCTTAAGCGCAAGCGCTATGCGCACCCGATATGCCGCAGACGACCGAAAATAGCCAAAAAGCGTGCGCATCGTTGCCATCAACCTTTTTCTACGACCTGATCAATCGCACCAAAGATGGATTGGCCATCTTTACCAAACATTTCAATGCGGATCGTATCGCCAAACTTCATAAAGCTGGTGGACGGTTTACCGGTCTCGATGGTCTCAATCATGCGGATTTCCGCAATACAGCTATAACCGACACCACCTTCAGAAACGGGCTTACCCGGCCCACCATCAAGCTTGTTCGAGACCGTACCCGAGCCTATAACCGCCCCTGCCCCAAGCGGGCGGGTTTTCGCAGCATGAGAAACCAGCTTCGCAAAATTGAAGGTCATGTCCACGCCAGCTTCGGGCTTGCCGAACATGGCGCCGTTATAGTGCGAAACCAGCGGCAGACTAAGCTTGGTATCAGCCCACACACCCTCAAGTTCATCAGGGGTCACACAAACCGGGCTAAAAGCGCTTGACGGTTTGGATTGGAAGAAGCCGAAACCCTTTGCAAGCTCACCCGGGATCAAACCTCTCAGGGATACGTCGTTTACGAGCATGAGAAGTTTGATGTGACCCTCGACATCACCTTCGGACACACCCATCGGCACATCGTCCGTAATCACCGCGATTTCAGCCTCAAAGTCGATGCCCCAGCCCTCGTCCTGCGGCATCACGATAGCGTCACGCGGGCCAAGGAAGGTATCAGAACCACCCTGATACATCAGCGGGTCTGTCCAAAATGTGGCTGGCATCTCCGCATTGCGCGCTTTCCGCACAAGCTCCACATGGTTCACGTAGGCGGAGCCGTCAGCCCACTGATAGGCGCGAGGAAGCGGCGATGCACAAGCGGCTTCATCGAAGGCCTCGCCGCTCACTTCGCCAGTGTTCAGCGCATCATACAGCGCCTTCAATTTTGGTGATGCATCCGCCCAGTCATCAAGGGCTGCCTGCAGTGTTGGAGAAATTTCCTGAGCTGATACGCAGCGACTCAAATCTTTTGAAACAACAACCAGCTTGCCATCGCGGCCATGCTTAAGGGAGGCAAGTTTCATAGTAATCTGTCCTTAAAGCTTTGATTTATCTTATTTCACTGATCACTCAGCACCGACACCCTTGAATTCACCTTTCCCGTGAATCCAGGCTGCGTGCTGAGGCGCTTTTTTCGTTTTTGACCATTCGTCGAGCATCGCTGGTGCGACACGCTTCAACTCTTCAAGCATACCAGGTTTTGCCGTATTGGCGGCAAGCTCAAGCCGATGCCCGTTCGGGTCAAAAAAGTATATGGATTTAAATATCGTGTGGTCGGTTGGGCCAAGCACATCTAATCCCGCAGCCTCAAGACTAGCTTTTGCCTCAAGTAGCAGGTCCATGCTTTCGACCTCAAAAGCGATATGCTGTACCCATTCAGGCGTGTTCCCGTCCCGGCCCATTTCGGGTTGTTCAGGCAACTCAAAAAACGCGAGGACGTTGCCGTTCCCCGCATCCAGGAACAAATGCATATAAGGGTCATAGGCACCGGTTGACGGCACATGGTCTTCCGCAATTGCCAGCTGGAAGTCCATTTTCAGATGCTTCTGGTAAAACTCAACAGTTTCTTTGGCATCCTTGCACCGATATGCAACATGATGAATGCGTTTTAACATCGCTTCCTACCTTTCAACTCAATCCATCTGGGAGTGGAGCCGCGGTGCGGCCCCTCACCCGCTAGGCAGCTGTATCGTCCACTTTCAGTGCACCACGGCGAATTTGATCGCGTTCCATCGACTCAAAGAGAGCCTTGAAGTTACCCTCGCCAAAGCCTTCGTCTTTCTTCCGTTGGATAAATTCAAAGAAGATCGGACCCACCTGTGTCTCCGAGAAAATCTGGAGAAGCAGTCGATTGTCGCCCTCTTCTGTTGAACCATCAAGGAGAATACCGCGCTTCTTCAACTCATCAACAGGTTCGCCATGGCCTGGCAGACGCTCTTCCAGCATCTCATAATATGTTTCAGGCGGTGCAGTCATGAACGGCACACCCTTGGCTTTCAGGCGGTCCCAACATTCGAGAAGATTGTCGCAAGAGAAGGCGATGTGCTGAATACCTTCGCCATTATATGCCATCAGATATTCTTCGATCTGACCGTTTCCGCCCGCTGCTTCTTCGTTAAGAGGAATACGGATCAAGCCATCCGGCGCTGTCATCGCCCGTGAGGTCAAACCGGTATATTCACCCTTGATATCGAAATAGCGAATTTCACGGAAATTAAAGTAGGTTTCGTAGAATTTCGCCCAATAATCCATCCGGCCACGATACACATTGTGTGTCAGGTGATCGATTACGTTAAAACCACACCCTTTAGGGTGACGGTCAACACCTTCGATCCACTCAAAGTCGATGTCATAGATGCTCTCGCCATCCTTGAAACGGTCAATCAGATAGAGTGCAGCACCGCCAATTCCCTTGATTGCAGGAAGATTGAGCTCCATCGGGCCGGTCTTAACATCAATAGGCTGCGCACCAAGCTCAAGCGCGCGCTTGTAGGCTACGTGGCTATCTTTTACGCGAAACGCCATGCCACATGCAGACGGACCATGCTCCTCGCCATAATATCCGGCTGGGCAGTTCTTCTCATAGTTGGCGATGAAGTTGATGTCGCCCTGACGCCAGAGTTCCACATCCTTTGAACGGTGACGAGCCACTTTCGTAAAGCCAAGCGTTTCAAATACGTTTTCAAGCAGGCCTTTTTCAGGTGCCGTGAATTCTACAAACTCAAAACCACAAAGACCCATCGGATTCTCAAAGAGATCACCCATGTTCATTCACTCCATCATTCTCTATATACAGTGTGAGGTCAGGCCAATTGCTGTTTGCAGCGGATCGCTTTTTCGCGATTATAGGCTGACGCAAATTATTTGATGCCATATTAGTTACATTGGAAACTAATTGCAAGGCGTGAACGAGGGACTGATGAAAAAAAACGAAGACACGCTGCACTTGGGAGATTTTCTACCCTACCGCCTTTCGGTACTATCAAACCGTATCAGCCGTGCAATTGCCGACGGCTATGAGGAGCGTTTCCAGCTTGGCTTACCAGAATGGCGGGTGATGGCCGTCTTGGGTGGTGAACCAGACTTGTCCGCAGCTCAGGTTGCTGAACGCACAGCGATGGATAAGGTTGCAGTGTCGCGGGCGGTAAACAAGTTGCTGGAAAATGGCCGACTGGAACGTCACTTCTCCCCTGAAGACAAGCGCCGCTCCGTGCTCGCCCTGTCTGAGGACGGCCTAAAAATCTATAGAGAGATTATTCCCATAGCACTCGGATACGAGAGCCGCATCATGGAGAAGCTCACACCAGTGGAACGTCAGGCGCTTACAAGCCTGCTCGACAAGCTTGAAGACATCCAGCTCCATACCTAGGTAACAATGGGCAGGCTTCAGAGAGGCTTATCGGCTGGACGACCGAAGAAATAACCCTGAAGATAATCAACCCCGGCACTCTCAAGCATGCGGGCGGTTTTTTTATCTTCAACACCCTCTGCTATTACTTTGATGTCAGACTGTTTGGCAGAATCGACAATATTGGCCACCAGAGTCCACTTCCGACCATCCGCTATCAGGTCTTTGGTAAGAGACTTATCCAACTTGATAAAGTCGGGCTGGATTTGGGTGATGGTCGCTAAATTATTGAACCCAGTACCAAAATCATCCAAAGCAATACGAATACCGCGCTCTTTTAGCCGCCGTACAAGCGCCTGCAGAGTTTCGAAATCAGGAAATTGCTGGCTTTCCACGATTTCGATCACCAGTTGCTCCGGCTCGAAACCATGACCCCCCAAAACACTTTCGAACCAGGCATTAAGCCCTGCTTCGCAATCGATGCTGTAGGGCAGAACATTCACAAACACATTCTCGGATATATTAAAACTCCGAGCTGTGCGGACCGCGTTTTCACCCGCCGCCATATCAAGCGCGTAGAGCATGCCCGCCGCTTCAGCAGTATCAAAAAGGGCTGGCGCTGAAATTTCAGTACCATCGGTGTGCAGGCCCCGGACAAGGAACTCGTACCCCAAAACTCGGGCATGATTGTCAGCATGCACGATCGGCTGCATCAGAGATTTATAGCGCCGATCCGCCAGCATCTCTCCTAACCACCGAGCGGAAAGCCGCAAGCTCAGTTCCTCGAGCGATTGCATGGAGCCATACTCACCCAGCGCAGGACGCATACTGGCTGAAAGCAATGCCCGAACGCTGCGTCGCTCGGCTACCGAAAATTTGCTCTCAAGCACCGGCAATAGGCTCTCCATATCGTCTGCCAAAAAACAAACAACACCCGGCTCCCCTAGTGGCACTTCAATGATGTCTGCCATGGACAAAGCGGCACGAACACGGTCGCGCAATATGTCGTCCGGGCACCAGAAAAACGCATGACCAAGACCAGCCACATGCGGATAAAGCGAATCGTCAGGCAACACTCGACCCCTCAAGCTGTCTGCAATTATTATGTGTCATTGAGGCAACTCAAACACTTTTAGCAGCAGCCGTAAAGGTCTCTTTCCAATTCTTGTCATCTTGCCCAAGGAGGAGGGACAACAATATACGGGCTTTGCGGCCCCGAAGGCCACCAGATGGGATGAGCCCTCTTCCAATCAAATCAATCTCCGCCCCCACATAGCCGTAAGTTTTTTCAAACACACGACCCTCACGTGCGCGGGAGGCTAAGATCACCGGCATATGGGCACACAGGGCTTCCGCCTTGTCAGCCCACATTTCCGATAAATGCCCTGCGCCGTAGGCCTCAAATACAACGCCCTCATACCCCAGACTTGCTAGGTTATCGATCAGGCGCCCATCATCATCCAAAACGGCAGACAACAACGCAACAGGCGCAAACTTCTTCGTTTGCAGCCCCATTCCCATACGCGCACCACGCAGCCACCAGATCTTGTCCTCAACAATGGTAGCAATGGGCCCATGTTCAGAGGAAAACGCCTGAAGAGTTGAGGTATGTTCTTTGGCAACCAACCACGGATCGTGCACCTCGCCATTCACTACGAGGGATACACTACCTTCCTGAGCATCAAGAGCAACAAGCGCCGCAGCATGCAGGTTCGCGGGCCCATCTGCGCCAGGTTGATCCGGGGTTCGCATTGCGCCTGTAAACACAAGCGGTTTATCGCCCTTATAGAGGAGACTTGCCAGAAACGATGTTTCTTCCATCGAGTCTGTACCCTGCGTGACGATAACAGCGTCTGCCGTTACCTCTTCCGCCATACGGCACAGCTTCTCGATCAAGGGGAAAGCCAGATTGGCACTGCCTCGCTGGGCAATAGTGTCTGCCTTAAAATCAGCCAGGTTTTGAAGGGAAGGCACAGCCCTGATCAGGTCTGTGGCTGATAAAGTAGGCGTGACCCCCGATTGATCACCGGGGGTCATCGCTATGGTTCCGCCTAGGGCAAAAACCTGAATTACGGGCGCTTTAGTCATGCCCGCCTTTTATACTAATTGCGCTTATGCGCCAATAGCTTCCAGTGCAGGAACATAGTCAAGGTTCTGGTCACGAGCCACAGCTTCATATGTGATTTTGCCTTCACACACGTTCAGCCCTTCCAGAAGGTGCTTGTCATCAGCCAACGCCTGCTTCCAGCCTTTGTTGGCAATTGCCACGGCGTGACGAAGTGTCGCATTATTGAGCGCAAGTGTTGAGGTACGCGCAACGCCACCCGGCATGTTCGCCACGCAGTAATGAACAACTTCATCAACGATATATGTCGGATTCTCGTGAGTCGTTGCTTTTGAGGTCGCGAAACAGCCACCTTGGTCAATCGCAACATCAACAAGCACGGAACCACGCATCATCTTGCCAATCTGCTCGCGGGAAACCAGTTTAGGGGCCGCAGCGCCCGGAATAAGCACCGCGCCCACAACGAGATCAGACGCCAAAACGTTTTCTTCAACCGCATCGTTGGTCGAGAACACAGTCTTCACCTGGCCTTTGAAGATATCGTCCAGTTGCTGCATACGGCGAATGGAACGGTCGAGAATAGTAACGTCAGCGCCCATGCCCACAGCCATACGCGCTGCGTTGGTGCCAACAACACCGCCACCAATTACGGTTACCTTTGCCGGCGCCACACCAGGCACACCACCAAGCAACATGCCACGGCCGCCTTGGCTCATCTCAAGCGCATGAGCACCAGCCTGAATGGACATGCGGCCAGCAACCTCAGACATTGGCGCAAGAAGCGGCAGACCACCGAACTGATCCGTGACAGTTTCATACGCAATTGCAATTGCGCCAGATTTGATAAGACCCTGAGTTTGAGCGGGATCGGGCGCGAGATGCAGGTAGGTATAAAGAATTTGGCCTTCGCGCAGCATCTCACATTCAACCGCCTGAGGCTCTTTAACCTTCACGATCATATCTGCTTTGGCAAAAATCTCCGCTGCTGTGTCGATGATTTTTGCGCCAACGGCTTCATACATGTCGTTGGTGAAGCCAATCTCGAAACCTGCGTTATGCTGAACAATGACCTCATGGCCATTTTCAATAAGCTCACGAGCCGAAGCGGGCGTCAGCCCCACCCGATATTCACGATTTTTGATTTCCTTAGGAACACCTACAAGCATACTGCCCTCCTCAAAATAATACTGATTGCCTGCATGGATGGAAGGCATTGCCCAGCCCTCCCTGCTTGCTGGAGAATTTACTGGAATCAATACAGAATGTCCTTGCAAAGAGAGGCATTCCGTCGCACACTTTTGCAAGAAAACATGAATATTATTAGTACAGACGCAAGATTCTGCGAATGATTGAAATTGATAAGATTGATCGTGCGATCCTGGACGCACTACAAAAAGATGGCCGGTTATCCAATGTTGAACTGGCAAAGCACGTCGGTTTATCCGAAAGCGCTTGCTTACGTCGCGTCAAAAATCTCGATGAAAAAGGCGTCATTACCCATTATGCCGCCCACCTGAACGCCGCCTCTGTTGGGTTGCCAGGTTCGGTTTTTGTGCGCGTCTCCCTTGTCGACCAACAGGAAGAGAAGCTGCGGAAGTTCGAAGAATCCGTGCGTTCTGTACCGGAGGTGATGGAGTGTTACCTCATGAGCGGCGATGTGGACTATATGATCCGGGTCGTGGTGAAGGGTGCGCCCGACTATGAGCGCATCCACAACACCCTCACCCGCCTCCCCGGCGTTGCGCGTATCCATTCAAGTTTCGCGTTAAGGACGGTACTGAAACGCACCCGCCTGCCGCTACGCGCGCAAGGCTAATCGTGCTCCGCCTCACTCTTGGGCTCCCGCGCGAGGAGCAGGAGCCATGCCTGCCCTATAATGAAAAACAGTGCGCACCCAGAGAGAATGAACGGATCTATGTAGATCTGTTCATTAAAGGTGAAGGTCCCGCCTGAGATCTTTTTCCAGCCCATGAAGTTCTGCGAGGCTGCCACAAAGGCACCGAAGAACGCTAAAACACTAGTTAAATACTTGAGTATCCAATGCGTTGGATTGGGTATCAACATGATGATCCCAAGCAAACCAATGACCGTGCGTTGAGTACGACAATAGGGGCACTCATATACCACCCCTGTGAGGTCTACCGCCCAGGCAACCACACTAATAAGAAGGGATAATAAACCAATATATTTGATATTGTTAGCATAAAATCCTAGATCTAAAATCTTCACCGATATCCTCCACCCAATAAATTCAGAGACTGGAGAATAATAAAATAACCAAAGAAAGCAAGTCCGTCGTTAGCACGCGGAACAATCAAACAACCTTATCAACCGTCAGGACGTTTAGAGCCAATCTGGCACTGGCAGCCCCTTGCCTCTCAAAAATTCAGGATTAAAGAGCTTCGATTGGTAACGCAGCCCACTATCACACAAGAGTGTCACGATCGTATGCCCTGGCCCCATCTGTTTCGCCAAGCGAATAGCGCCCGCAACGTTGATACCTGTGGATGACCCAACACACAGCCCCTCTTTGCGCAACAGGTCGAAGGCGACAGGAAGAGCCTCTTCATCTGGTACCTGGAAAGCTTCATCAATGGGCGCGTCCTCGAGGTTGGCTGTAACCCTGCCCTGCCCAATTCCTTCAGTGATTGAGCTACCCTCAGCCCTTAACTCACCGTGCTTTACATAGTTGTAGATTGCGGCCCCCATCGGGTCGGCAAGTGCAACGACGACATCTTTATTATGTTCTTTCAATCCCATGCCTGTCCCGACCAACGAGCCGCCTGAGCCAACGGCCGTAATGAAGGCATCCACCTTTCCTCCGGTTTGTGACCAGATCTCTTGCGCCGTTGTCTTTATATGCGCCTCACGGTTCGCAACATTGTCAAACTGGTTTGCCCAAATAACCCCATGCTGTTCACTACTTGAAAGCTCTTCCGCCAATCGCTTCGCCACATGGTTAAAGTTGCCTGGGTTTGAATATGGTGCAGCGGGCACAAGTTTAAGACCCGCACCCATAATGCGAAGTGTATCAATTTTTTCCTGTGACTGAGTTTCCGGCATGACGATCAAGGTGCGGTACCCCTTCGCGTTCGCGACGACCGTCAGCCCGATACCGGTATTTCCTGCAGTACCCTCAACAATCAGGCCACCCGGTTCCAGCAGCCCTTTTTTTTCCGCATCTTCAACGATGTTAAGCGCTGGGCGGTCTTTGAGAGACCCGCCTGGGTTGGCATATTCCGCCTTCCCAAGAATGGTGCAGCCGGTGAGCTCTGACGCATACTTCAGTTTTATCAGCGGCGTGTTTCCGATGCCCGCCAAAGCCCCTACTCGTTCAACCATACAAATCTCCGCTCACTCCAAGGCACTCAGCCACAAAAAAGAATTATGTTCTTAACTGGAGAGGCGATGCAATATTTCAAGACCACATTCAAGACATTATTGCCTGCGGAGTGGAATATTTTTTCAAACCACAACACCAGCAACTTAAAAAGCGGCGCCCAAGGTTGGACGCCGCTTTTGTATGCTCTGGTCGATCCAGTTTCTCTTCAAGTCTGAGACCGCTCCCTACTCCTAGTTCCCTTGAAGCTCGGCTTTCCCTTCCTCGATCAAGGTGTTGATGTGAGCTTCGAGAATAAAGAGTGGTAGGCCGCCATTCTCCATGACAGCATCATGAAAGGCCTTCACATCAAAGGCATCACCCAACTCATCACTTGCGCGTTTCCGCAACTCCACGAGCTTGAGTTCCCCCATTTTATAGGCAAGCGCCTGACCCGGCCACGAGATATAGCGATCCACCTCAGTACGAATATTATGCGTGGAAAGGGCTGAGTTCTCTTCCAACAGCTTGATCGCCTGTTCCCTTGTCCAGCCTTTGGAATGAATTCCGGTATCAATCACCAAACGGCAAGCGCGCCACATCTCGTACGTGAGGCGGCCAAACTGCTCGTAGGGGGTCTCATAGATATCCATCTCAAGACCGAGCCGTTCACTATAGAGCCCCCATCCTTCACCAAAGGCATGAGGATAGATACCCAAACGAAACTCAGGCACACCCTCAAGTTCTTTCGATAGCGCGATTTGCAGATGGTGGCCAGGCATGGCTTCATGGAGCGTGAGCGCCGGAAGCGTATAAAGCGGGCGTTTATCCAATGCGTAGGTATTCACCCAGTAGTATCCGCCGCGCGGCGCATCCAGTGGCGCGCCGGAGTATCGCCCCGTCGTATAGTTGGGTGCCAAAACAGCAGGCACAGCTTCAACACCATAGGGCTGACGCGGCAACTTTCCAAAAAGCGAAGGCAAACGGCCGTCAATCTTCTTGGCAATATAGCTCGCGTGCATAAGCAGCTCTTTTTCAGTTTTGGCGTAAAACTGCTCGTCCGTGCGCAGGAAGTTCAAGAATGCAGCAAAATCTCCCTCAAACTCGACGTCCTTGATGATCTCTTCCATTTCCGCGCGGATACGCGCTACTTCCGACAGGCCAATCTCGTGCACCTCATTAGCTGTCAGCCCAGAAATCGTGGTGTAGTATTGTACCATCGCTTCATAATATTCAGCCCCGCCTGGCATTTCAGAGGCACCGAGACTTTCCCGCGCAGCTGGGTAATATTCGTTCCGCATAAAATCGCGAAGCGCGGCATAAGCAGGCATAACATCTTCCATGATGACAGCCTTCGCCTTCGCTCGCAGTGCTTCCTGCACCTCCCCAGAAACCATCTGGTTCATTGATACAAATGGCTGAAAGAATGGGCTGTCTTCTGCATTGTCTTCAACAATGGCATCGAAGCTAGGCAGCAGGCCGTCCAACACCACCTTCGGCATGGTGAACCCTTCCGCCATGCCAGTACGGAGGTTGGCAATATTCTCTTCCAGATAACGCGGCAGATCAGCAAGTCGCCGGATATGAGCTTCATAGTCTTCCGTTTTCCGGAAGTTTACCGACTGCCCCATACGGACGGGCCAAGTGTGAAAGCCACTATCTGAATAAAGCGGCATGCGCCACGTACGGAACTTGGCCTCTGTCAAGTCGCTTTCAACCATGAAGCGGAACATATCGTAATTCAGTTGGTCTTCTTCCGAGAGCTTATCCCTCTTGATCTTATTAAGCTCCTTGAGAAACGCTTCACTCGCCGCTTGACGACGCGCCTGATCTTCCGGTGAAACACCGGGCATCCTGTCAGCTATGGGGCGAGGCTTTCCGCGTGGCCCCGTGCCAGGGCTTTCGGCGTAATGATTATCGCGCTCTTTTTGAAATAGCCGATATAGGGCATCTGTCTCAGATTTGCTTGGCGCCGCAAACGCCCCTGCAGCGGCAATAGCTGCTAGGCAAAAACTTGCAATAATATGCTTAATGAACTTTGATCCCACGATCGTCCCTCCCCGTAAGTCCTGAATTATTATACGCCGATGGTGTTTCCGGCCTTGAAACTATTTCTTCCATGCGAAACAATCGCGCGCAAGTCAAAAGGGAGGGATATATGTGGCTCAAAACGATCACAAAAGCTGCTGCGCTCGCAGCGTTCGCAATCACGGGGAGCGCCAACATGGCCTTCGCAGATGAAAAACCAGAGTATGCGCTCGTAATCCATGGCGGTGCAGGCACCATAACACCAGACAAGTTAACGCCCGAGTTAGACAAGGAAATCCGCGGAACATTGCTCAAGGCGCTAAGCACCGGGCAGGATATCCTCGCGGCTGGTGGCACCTCGCTTGACGCCATAACGGCAACTATTCAGGTGATGGAAAATTCGCCGCACTTCAACGCAGGTAAAGGCGCGGTTTTCACCGCCGAGGGCAAAAACGAGCTCGACAGCTCGATTATGGACGGTGCCACCCTCAATGCAGGTGCGGTTTCTGGCGTTAGTAACGTCAAAAACCCCATTACACTTGCGCGCGCAGTTATGGAGAAGTCTGTGCATGTAATGCTGCAAGGGAATGGGGCTGAGCAGTTCGCGGATGAACAAGGCATAGAGCGCGCCGAGGATGCCTATTTTTATACAGAATACCGCTGGGGCCAACTGCAGGACGCAAAAGCGAAACAACAGGGCCCGCTTCTGGACCACGACGGCAAAGAGCATTCAAGTGTTCAGGACAAAACCGGGGGTGACTATAAGTTCGGGACTGTTGGCGCTGTCGCGTTGGACAAACATGGCAACCTTGCAGCTGGCACCTCAACAGGTGGTATGACGAACAAGTCACACGGCAGAGTTGGTGATAGCCCGATCATTGGGGCGGGAACATACGCGAATAACAAGAGCTGCGCCGTTTCCGCTACCGGACATGGTGAGTTTTTCATTCGCGCGACAGTGGCGCACAGCATTTGTGCGTTGATGGAATATGGCGGCCTTAGCCTTGAGGAGGCGTCCAACCGCATTGTTATGGAGCAGCTTGTCGAAATGGGAGGTGATGGTGGCATTATTGCGGTCGATAAAGACGGCAACATGGTCATGCCTTTCAACACGGCCGGCATGTTCCGCGGCAAGGTCAGCAGCAACATTGAAGCCGACGTTTCGATCTATAAAGACTAAAAGTATCCAGATAAAAGAGAGACTGAAGAGCGGGCATTTGCCCGCTCTTTCTGCTTATATCGCCGACTAGAAAGCCGCGCGGAAGGATACCTTCACATTCCGCCCCGGAAGCGGGACCAGGTCTTTCAGGAAACTCGTGTGTTGCCGCGCGTCCACATTACCCAAGTTGCTACCCCTGACTTCAAAAGACAGGTCTTTGTTATCAAACGGGCGCACGGTCAGATAAGCGTTCCACAACATGTAGCTATCCGTCGGCAACTCATTCGCCGTTACACGGGTCTGTTTGGCTGCATATTCAAGCTCTGTCCGAAGGTCAAACAGCTCTGCGCGTGCCTCGATACCAACCAAAGCCGACATGGGCGGAATACGGGGCAGATTATCGTTACCCGCGACATCCTTAAGTTCCGCCCGCACAAGGTCGGCCTGAGCATCAAAATGAAGGTCAATGTCACCAAATGTTTTGGTTGAGTATGTACCCGCATGCAGTTCCGCCTTGGCCTCAAAACCATAGAGCGCCACATCATTCGCGGTGAAAGCAAATACAGGTAGCTCATCGAGCTCATCACCCGTGGCCAACTCATAAATGAAGTCATCATATGAGGTATAGAAACCGTTGAGTACAAAGCTCAGCGGCCCAGTTGCATAGCTATATGTTGCCTCCAACCCCAGAGCTGTTTCCAAACCAAGGTTAGCATCACCGAGCTCATAAGCGCCCGTTGCCAGGTGGGGGCCATTCGAGAATAGTTCCTCGGTCGACGGAGCCCGTTCTGTGCGGAAGACAGAAATGCCTATGAACGCAGCGTCGGAAATATCGTACCCTGCACCAGCAGAAAGGCTGACACCATTGAACGACCTGCCAGATGGTCCAGCCGCAGCAGGATCAACAGCATATTTCGTATATTCATAGCGTGCCCCAGCCTCAAACTGCCACGCACCGGAGGAGAAATCTTTCACGCTATAAAGACCATATTGCGTACTAACCGTGCCCGGCACAAAGGCTTCATCACCAACAGCTGAAAAGTCACGGTGCTTGATTTGGATACCGGATGCGCCGTTCCAGCTTTCCCCGCCCTTCTCGATCATATCGAGGCGGCCTTCCCATCCTTCGTTCGAGAAGACCGTTCCAATCTCGTCACCTTCCAGCTCCGTGTGTTCATAGTCAGCATAGCCAAACCGGATCTTTGCCTTCTTGAACCAACCGAAATCGCCACTAACCTCGCCGTGCAGGTCATAGCGAATTTGATCGAGGTCGATCGTTACCGTTTCTTCTTCGTGCTCGTCATGGTCGTCCTCACCCTCTCCTTCTTCCTCATCGTGGTGGTGCTCATGCCCACCTGGCACACCATACTGGCTATCGGACTTGCGCACGTTAAAACCGAAAAAGCCGTTGTCGAACACGAAGCTCAGACCAGCAGAGCCCCCCGTGCTCTTGGTCGCTGAATTCTCCGCTACGCCAAAAACCTCCTCGTGTTCTTCATGATCGTGATCCTCTTCCTCATGATCGTCGTGGTCGTCTTCGGCCTCCTCCATAGCGCGGAGAGTTTCAGATTCTGCGAAACCGGGGATCTTGTAATCATCCGTTTTGCGGTACATGGCATCACCATGAAGCACTACGCTTGCGCCGCCAATAGTGCCTACATTTGCCGTTATCGCACCCGTCATCTCATCCCCGTCATCAACGGTGCTGTGCCCATAACGTATACCGCCATCCACATCGCCTTCTGGCAGGGTGCTTGGTATTCTGCCATCAAACACATTGACGACACCACCAGCCGCAGAGCTGCCATACATCAACATGGCGGTACCCCGGAGGATCTCAATACGCTCCGCCAGCGCTGGTTCAACAGCAACCGCGTGGTCAGGACTTGTAGACGATGCATCGATGGAGCCAATTCCAGCGTCAAGCACGCGGATACGGTCGCCACCTAGACCCCTAATGATCGGTCGGCTTGCGCCTGGTCCAAAGAAGGTGGACGACATGCCGGGCTGACGCCGCAGCGTCTCCCCGATCGAGCCATCAAGTTGTCGCAGGATTTCTTCCTTACGCATCACTGTGGCGCCCAGGATCGTTTCCCCGAGTTTTCGTCCTTCAAAAGCGCCAGAAACCACAATCTCTTCAAGCTGTTCATCAAGTGGTGGCGCGGCAGCAAGTGTTGCATTTGAGCATACGCCAGCGAGGGCAATAGCCGTGGTGGTAAGCAGTGTTCTTCTATTTATACGAAATACTGATTTAACGCGTTCATTATACATGGTTGTTTCCTGTAACCCTGATTTTACACCGCAGGTCATGAAATCAGTCACGGTCTGACGGCGTTGAATTTTTAGAATCTAGAAAGGGGTTACAGAACGTGGCGGCGCTCGAATTGCGCCAATCCCATCAATGAAAGTACGAATTGCATCCTTGGCGATCGGGCACCAAGAAGCTGGGGTATTCTCAGGCAACGCCAAATGCGCGGCATGAGCCTTAAGTGTTGGAGTTTGATCGGCAAATTTGCATAACGCACACACGCTATCGTATGGCGCATCCGCTTCATGTTTTGCGGCATGCACGCTGCTCGCGGCAGATATTGCCAGATACGCAATAACCGCAAACACCCGAATACAACGATGGAAGAATGAGGCTTGTCTCAATGCCCGTCTCTTATACCTGAGAAGAATACCAGATAGGCGCTCTAGGCCTACAGGAGTTCGGACGCAGATTGACTGCGTTAATCACTCAAGGAGTGATAGATCAGATATAAGGAGGAGGAGCTCTCGCGCTCCGCTTCGTCGCTATCGGCGAATATACGGGAGCCGCAACCTCTGCAATATAAGCGATATGCCAAACAGGTATAGCGATCTCGACAACCGGTTTGGCTGTATCTACATCGGGTGTGTGCTTGCAGGCGGTCGCTATAATACATGGGTGACCATCGTGCGTATGCTCGTTATCACCAAACGCAGCCGCGTGTGCCGTAGCGATCAATTGAGCGGCAACAAAAAGAACCGCCAGCCAGGGAGCAACTCTTGCAAGGCCCAGGCGAGCAATACTGTTCTCAATGATGCGAGGTGACTTCATCGTCAGCAACAAACCCAAAGTACGAACCTAAATACCAGCGAGGAACTTACGCTATAATATTGCGTGTTTCAAGCCAAAGAGAAATTGGGTAGGTTCGAGCTAGCCTAGCTCATCAAGGAGAGCGTCTAGCGGATCGCTTCCCTCCTGAGGAGCGGGGACGGTGTCAGCCTCCTTAACAGCCGGTCTTTCCTGTGTCTTCTGCTCGACCTTTTCTGCTTTTGGCGTTTCTTCGCGCATTTCCTTGACCGGTCTGCTCTTCCTGCTGGGTTTTGCCGGCGCCTCTGTCGCTGTTCCGTGAATTTCTTCGCCAAGCACTTGGTTTATAACCAACAATAGATGTCGACGATTGATTGGCTTGGTGACAACGTCTTCCATGCCAGCCTGCTTAAAGCGCTCAAGCTGTTCCGGGAAGGCATCTGCCGTACATCCCACGATCGGTACATTGGCTTTCTCCCCGTCCATTGCCCTGATCCATTTTGTGGCATCAATACCACCAAGAACGGGCATCTGAATGTCCATCAAGATCAAGTCAAAGTCCGTTTCCTCAACAAGGCCACACGCCTGGGCACCATTTTCAACAGCGGTAAGATCATGCCCCAGCTTGCCAAGCATATTGGCAAGAATACGCTGATTGATCAGATTATCGTCGGCCACCAAAATTTTAAGTTTGCGGTTCGCCTGAGCGTCAAGCACAGCGGCCCTAGGATCGAAAGCGGGATTATCCGATACATCGTCGGCGTTGCCCTCCTCGCATACGAAGGTAAACCAGAAGGTCGCTCCTTCCCCCTCGTCACTGTCAACGCCAATATCGCCCCCCAATAGCGTGCAAAGCTGTTTACAGATAGCAAGCCCCAGCCCCGTGCCGCCAAAACGGCGGGTCGTGGATGCATCAGCCTGTGTGAACTTCTGAAAGAGCTTTCGCTGCGCGTCTTTACTGATCCCGATCCCGGTATCAATAATGGATACCCGGACGCGGATGTCCTTGCCGGATTTGCTCTCCTGCTCCGCTTTGATAATGACCCCACCATCCTCGGTGAACTTGAGAGCATTGCCAACGAGGTTGAACAGAATCTGCCGAAGACGTGTAGGGTCAGAGAAAATAACCTCTGGCAGGCGCTTATCGCACTGCCATGTAACGCTTAGCCCCTTTTCGGTCGCCTTGGGTTCCAGGAAGTGCACCGTATCAGAAATGACCTTCTCAAGTTTGGTGGCTTGATTGTCCAGCTCTACCTTTCCAGCTTCGAGCTTGGAAATGTCCAGAATGTCGTTGATGACCGTTAGCAGCGTCTCAGCGGACTGCTGCAAAGTAACCGCAAAATGCCGCTGGTTTTCGTCCAGTTCCGTATCAAGAAGCAGGTCGATCATACCGATCACACCATTTAGCGGTGTGCGTATCTCATGGCTCATTGTCGCCAGAAATTCAGACTTCGCAACGTTAGCGGACTCGGCTGCATCTCGGGCTTTGGAAAGCTCATTTGCGAGTTTGGCAAATGCCTCACGCTGTTCCTTGAGAACCGCTTCGTTTCTACGTTTATCCTGCACTACCTGCTGGAGGTTATATTCGACCTCAGAAAATTCTGCCAGACGTTGGCGTGTACTCTCTGCGTCGGCCCGGACCTTAAGGAGAGCTTCCAGGAGGTCCTCACGTGTTTCCAGCGTCGCCTCTACTTCCTCGCTCAAAGTATCCAGTTGCTTGGTGCCCTCAGGCAGGTTGCCGACGAATGCTTCCACTGGCCGGACATAGCGGCGCTCGAACGTCATCTGCAGCACGACACCGATTATGCCGCCCAAAAAACCTGCCGACAAAACCGCGACAAGAGAGACCGGCATCTCCGGCAGCAGCATCTGCGGGATGCACGCACCGCCAGCCGCGACAAGCCCGATAATCCATGGTAATGCTTTTAAGATGTTCGACATAAACTCTCAGTAAACATGTTGGCCAGACCGAGTTTCTATCGAAGATTACTTGCATGTGCGCAGATGCGCAACCAACAGATGGTCTGCCCGCTAGAACTGAACCCGGTGCAGGAACCCACCATCCACCACAAGGTTTGCCCTGGTCACCCAGTTCGCCGCTGGGCTCGCGAGAAAAGCAACACAGTTTGCCACCTCTTCCACCGACCCAAGCCGCCCCATCGGGTGACGAGATGCTGTAGCATCATAGGCTTCTTTGTTGGTGCGTTGAACAGCCCCCCAGAAGCCGTCATCAACATGTATTGGGCCAGGTGAGACAGTATTTACCCTCACGCCATGCGGTGCCGCAGCAGCGCCAAGCTGGCTGGCATAGGAAACCAGTCCTGCCTTAATCGTGTTGTAAGCGGAAGGCCCGCCGAAGGCTTCAAGCCCCGCAATGCTGGCAATCACCACGATTGCTCCGGCATCAGACGCGGCTAAGTATGGCAGAGCGGTATCACACCCTCGCACTGTCGCCATCAGATCAACTTCAAAAGCAGATTTCCAGCCTTCTTCGCCTTGTTGTGCGCCGCCGCTTACATTCGGGACAAAAATATCTATGCCACCGAGAGCCTCCGCCGACGCCTGTATCCATCCAGCTAGCGCCGCAGCATCTGAAACATCGCACGAGGAACCAAGGACCTTAAGCCCTCTGCTCTGCAACTCTTTGCTGGTGGCTTCAACCTCCTCCGCATTCCTCGCGCAAAAGGCCACATCCGCGCCCTCATTCAAAAAGCATCGCACAATCGCGGCGCCTATGCCTCGGGTTCCACCAGTTACAAGTACACGTTTACCCTTAAGACCAAGGTCCATAGCTATTGTCCTTTAACTAAGTCAGGACGCAATTGCATCCGCATGGGCCATATCCCTTAGTTCGCGCCGCAACACCTTACCAACTGGCGATTTTGGAAGCTCGTCAATAAAACAAATAACCTTGGGCACTTTGTACCCCGTCAAATGCTCACGACAATGGGAAATTACATCAGCTTCTGAAAGGTTTTGATCCTTCCGAACGATATAAGCGACAACTTTTTCGCCGCTCTCATCGTCCGGTGCGCCAACAACCGCGGCCTCAGCCACGCGATCAAAACGGGTGAGAACGTCCTCGATATCTGTTGGGTACACATTGAAGCCGGACACGATCACCATGTCTTTCTTGCGGTCGACGATCGAAAGATAGCCTTCATTATCAACCACGGCAACATCACCTGTCATCAACCAGCCGTCTTCGGTAATCGTTAGAGATGTGGCCTCAGGGTTATTGAGGTAACCGCGCATGATCTGGGGGCCTCGAACCAGAAGTTCACCGGGTTCACCCTGCGGCATCTCGTTGCCATCTTCGTCAATAATGCGGATTTCAGTACCTGGTATGGGAATACCACATGTCCCGCGTTTGGGTGGACGATCAAACGGCATTGAGGATACCACACAGGTACCTTCTGTTAGCCCATACCCCTCATAGATATATGCACCAGTCAGTTCTTCCCATTTCTGGGCGGTTGCCGGCTGCAGAGGGGCGGCGCCGGAGAAACACAGCCGCAGGTTTTTGGGCGGGTTCTCAACAAACCATTTTTCCTGCAGAAGGCCAAGATAGAGGGTATTGACCCCAGGCATAATCGTAATGTTGAACTTCTCAAACACTGGTTTGAGATTAGACAGAGGCCTCGGAACCGGCACAAGCACGACATGCGTGCCAGTGTACATGCTGTTGAGCATGCCTACCGCCAGCGCATACACATGATAAAGTGGTAGGACGAGCATCAGATGATCACCATCTTCGCGCTCCAGCCCGTCATCACGTTTATTGGCCTGTGAAATATTGCTCACCACATTTCCGTGGGTAAGCTCGGCCCCCTTGCTGCGTCCTGTTGTGCCGCCGGTGTATTGATATATCGCGTTAGTTTCAACGCCAGCGCCCGCACGGTAAGCCGCAACATTCGCGCCGTGCGCAATACGCTTCTGGCCTGCTTTCAAAACAGATGCCAGTGTGCCTGCAGTTTCCGAGTTTTGTTTGGGTACAGCCTTCTTCACATACTTCAGGGCAAACCCCAAGAGCGCGCGAGGTAAGCCAGGAAAAAGATCGACAAGCGAGAGTGTATAAACACGCTCAACCTCAGTACCTTCGACCGATTGCTTAATACGGTCACCAAACACATCAATCACAAACCACACTTTGGCGCAGCTGTCCTTGAGCTGATGATTGGTTTCATCTGGTGTGTAAAGTGGGTTGACGTTGGTGACAATAAGACCGGCTTTCAGAATGCCAAACGCAAGCACAGGGTAGGCAAGAGTGTTCGGGCATTGAATAGCAACCACGTCCCCTGGTTTTAAGCCCAGGTCTTCACGCAAATAGGCAGCCACAGCGTCTGAATCACGGCCGATATCAGCAAACGTAAGCGTATGTGAATGGCCCGTTGGCAAAATGCAGCTAACCGAGGGTTTGGTTCCATGCTCAGCAACACAGATATCAACCAACTCCCCAAGATGCCCCGCGAGCATATCTTCCGAGGTAAAAGACACCCCATTCATAACTGCACCTTCCATTATATCTCCCACTCCCTACTCTATAGTAACCCATTATTCTGGCGCAGCTTCAAGCCTTTCCAGAAGTAAATCCGGTTTTTCCAGCAACAATGAAAACTCATCAGCCAACCGGTAGCTTTCATCCACCACTTTGCGCCAATATGGTTTACGTTCCGTATCTTCCATATCGGAAAAATTCTTCCTGTCTGGAATGCGCCCATACGGCAATGAAGCCACAAATTCATCGCTCGGCGCTAACACAAGCTGTTGGTCAAGCGCCCTGGCGCCTGCTTTCCGTTTTTTGTGCATCTTATCGAACCAGCCCGGCACCAAATGGTCATAAAAATGCGGGTAAAGAACGATACCCTCTTCATAAGACCAAGGCACATCGAAGTGGTAATCGATCACTCCCCCGTCCCGATACACACCTTTTGGAGCACCCTCGATATCAATTACCGGATCAACTACAAAAGGAATAGACCCCGACGCCATCAAGGCGTCATGCAAGGAGTTGGGGGAAAGTTTAGCATCTATACGGTCAAAATCCTGCCAAAGGCCCGAACACGCCACCTCATTCCCGCTATAAAATACGGCGCGCTTAAAGAATGCACCAAGGGTTGAGCGACTGATGGCATTCAGCGATGCGGCAGCCAATAAGCCCGCTCCCTCTACCATCCTAGAGCCGCTTGCAGTTGGGCCGACGCAGCGAACTGCTACAATATTCAGGTTCCTCTTAGGGTTCGAAATGATCTGCTCACAAACCTCTGGCCCCATCACTTGGTTCAATATCTTGTACGACGCGCGCGTTACCGCTTGGGGGCTTGCACCGTCTTCTTTCTGGTATCCAAAATAAGCGTCTTCGAAACGCTTGAACATCAGGCCTGGGTCTGGGTGGCTTGCAATCGTCATGCGCCATGCACCGATGGAAGAGCCAACCATGTCAATGTGGTTGTTTGACTGGGCCAACCAATTACCAAAGACGAATTGATCCAACCCTCTGAGCACAAGCCATTTGGGACCACCTGACGCGCCAACAACCATGCGCACCATCTCTGGTGTCAGGCCATTTTCTTCAATCCTCTTGCGCGCAGTTTTCCCGGCGACCAGTCTGAGGGCCTTCATAACTCCCCAATCTCCTTTGATGAGAGAAAATATGTGGCTCCCCAGCTTTTTCAAGACCAATCAGTCCAGAAATATAACTATCATATAAAAAGGCCACCGGAGCGTTATTGCATCCAGCGGCCTCTTCATCAACAAATTGCCTTACGGCTTGAGGATAACCTTGCCTTTCGCGCGTCGTTCGCTCAGGCATCCGAAAGCATCCACCACCTGCTCAAGCGCAAATACATCGTTCACCAGCGGGTCGATGGTGCCCTCATCAAACATCTTGAACATTTCCATCGTATTCTGCACTTGAAGTTTCGGGTTCGCCCGAGCCCAATTTCCCCAGAACACACCAACAATAGAACACTGTTTGAGAAGACACAGATTGAGAGGCGGGCGCGGTATGTCGCCTGCCGCAAACCCAATAACGAGATGACGACCGCCTGCGGCCATAGTCCTCAGCGCGGTCTCGGTATAGTCGCCCCCTACAGGGTCATATATAACGTCCACACCTTTACCGCCTGTGATTTCTTTCACACGCGCTTTCAGGTCTTCGCTTGAATAATTGATCAGGTGATCAGCGCCGGTTTTCTTGCAGACCTCTAGCTTTTCATCGCTGCTTGCTGCGGCAATTACAACCGCCCCCATAGCTTTCCCAAGCTCAACAGTGGCAAGCCCAACCCCCCCAGCAGCACCCAATACCAACAAAGTTTCGCCGGGCTGTATGGCTGCACGTTGCTTGAGCGCGTGATAGCTGGTGGCATATGTGATTGTAAAACCAGCAGCCACTTCAAATGGCATTTTGTCGGGCATTGGCACAAGGGTAAGAGCCGGAGCCGCAATCTTCTCGGCAAATGCTCCAGTTTGATTGAAGAAAATGACCCGGTCACCCACTTTGGCATTGGTGACACCCTCCCCTAGAGCCTCAACGATGCCAGCACCTTCACCTCCCGGTGTGAACGGCAGGTCCGGCTGGAACTGATACTTGCCAGCGACCATGAGGATGTCTGGAAAGTTTAGCCCTCCCGCCTTCACATCAATTAATACCTCGCCCTTACCCGGTGTTGGTACAGGAATGTCTTCAACAACAAGTTGCTCGTGTGAGCCTAGCGCATGGCACCGAACTGCTCTCATCACTCTTCTCCTTCAAACAGACCGGGCGAGCCTCCGACCCAATCGTCAAGCTCGCCCGTGTTTGTATATTGATACCCTATGCGACTTCGAAGAGGCCAGCAGCGCCCATACCGCCGCCAACACACATGGTGCAAACAACATATTTTGCACCGCGCCGTTTACCTTCGATGAGAGCATGCCCAACCATGCGCGCGCCTGACATACCATACGGATGACCAATGGAAATCGCGCCGCCGTTTACGTTGAGAAGGTCGTTCGGAATACCAAGTTTGTCACGGCAATAAAGCACCTGAACAGCAAAAGCTTCGTTCAGTTCCCATAGGCCAATATCATCCATTTTGAGGCCATTCTTTTCCAGAAGTTTAGGAATGGCATAAACCGGGCCAATACCCATCTCATCCGGCTCAAGGCCAGCTACAGCAATACCGCGATAGTAACCAAGAGGGTTGAGACCGCGCTTTTCAGCCTCCTTGGCTTCCATCACCACGGCTGCCGATGAACCATCAGAAAGCTGGCTCGCGTTCCCTGCCGTGATTGTGCCACCCTCAATAACCGTTCTCAGACCGGAAAGACCCTCGATGGTAGTCTCCGGGCGGTTACCCTCGTCTTTATCGAGCGTCACATCATGGAAGGTCATTTCTTTGGTTTCTTTATTCACCTGCACCATCTTGGTCGCAATCGGCACAATCTCGTCATCAAATTTACCAGCTTGCTGCGCCGCGGCTGTCCGCTGTTGGGACTGCAGGCTGTATTCGTCCATCGCCTCGCGGCTGATGCCATAACGATCCGCAACCACTTCAGCGGTTTGCAGCATTGGCATGTAGGTGTCCGGGTGCATCTCGACGAGGCTTTTGTCAATCACCTGCCAGCGGTTCATATGCTCATTTTGGACCACAGAAATGCTATCAAGGCCACCACCAACGGCAATGTCCATACCATCATACATTACCTGTTTCGCGGCAGTCGCAATAGCCATCATACCGCTTGAGCACTGACGATCGATTGTCATACCCGATACGGTGACCGGCAACCCGGCACGAAGCGCCGCAAGCCGGCCGATATTGGTGCCTGACGAGCCTTGGGTAAGCGCACATCCCATGATGACATCTTCCACTTCCCCGCCATCAAGGCCAGCACGTTTCACGGCATGTGAGATGGCGTGAGCACCAAGTGTTGGGGCGAGTGTAGCGTTAAGAGCGCCACGGTATGCTTTTCCTATTGGCGTACGCGCCGTTGAAACGATGACTGCTTCCCGCATGATACTGCTCCTTAACCCATTTTGATGCCGAGCGCTGCTGCGGCTTTTCCGATAAATTTCATTGATTGCTGACCGCCCTGCACAAGTTCCTGCTGCCCTTCAGCGTTATTGATGTCACCCATCTGCGCGCGCACATTCTCAGGTGTCTGATCCTCTGGCTTCAGATAAATGCCATCGGTTTCATAAACCACGGCACGCGCGTAACCGCCGGCACCAGCAGAAAGCACGGTGCGGTTGGGTGCATCTTCATCACACAGCGTAATCAAACCAGCAGTCACAGATTCAGGTGTCGATAGTTTAAGCGCAGCCTCAGGCAGCAGCCCTTCCGTCATGCGCGTTGCGGCCATCGGCGCAAGGCAGTTTGTACGAATGTTATATTTCGCGCCCTCAAGACACAGGGTATTCATGAAACCCACAAGCGCCATTTTGGCTGCACCATAGTTGGATTGACCAAAGTTGCCATAAAGTCCGGAGGACGATGTTGTCATCACCAGCCGCCCATAGGCTTGCTCACGCATGATTTCCCAGACGGCTTTCGTGCAGGTCACAGAGCCCATGACATGGACCTGAAGCACGAAGTTGAAATCCTCAAGCGTCATCTTGGCGAAGGTCTTGTCGCGCAGAACACCGGCGTTATTCACCAGCACGTCAACCCTGCCCCATTTCGCCATGGTTTTTTCAACCATATCAGCGACTTGATCGGCATCACAAACGTTAGCGCCGTGCGCAATAGCCTGGCCGCCCGCGTCAGTAATTTCCTTCACGACAGCTTCCGCAGCAGCAGACGAACCACCAACACCATGCACGTCGCCACCAAGGTCGTTCACAACTACTTTGGCACCCCGACGGGCAAGCTCCAGTGCATGGGTACGGCCGAGGCCACCACCCGCGCCCGTTACAATTGCTACACGATCATCAAACCGAATGCTCATCTCACTCTCCACACTATTCGATTAACCAGCCAACACCTGCATGGTCAGCCATTCAGCGATAAGCGCCGGGCGCTCCTCACTTTTAATTTCCATTGTCAATTCGGTTTTAAGGAGGAACCGGTTCCCTGGCTTTTCGCTGACGCTCAACAGTTTGGAGCGAGCGCGTATCTCGCTATCAACCTTAACGGGGCTCATGAAACGAACCTTGTCTGAGCCATAGTTGATGCCCATCACCGCACCTTCCAGGCCGATCGCAGCGTCCGCCATAAGGTATGGCGCCATCGATAGCGTAAGAAAGCCGTGTGCTATTGTTGTCCCGAAGGGCGTTTTTGCCGCTTTCTCCGGGTCTACGTGAATGAATTGATGGTCAAGGGTAACATCAGCAAAAGCGTTGATACGCTCCTGATCAATTTTGAACCAGTCGGAAACGCCCGTCTCTTTACCGATGTAATCCTGAATTTTGTCTTTATTTACAATGATCGCCATTGTCTGATCCCGTATGAAAAGTTTCAAACTTAAGGTAGCGCGGAAATGCCGCCGTCAAGGGGAATGACGCCACCTGTGATATAACTGCCCGCTCTGGAGCACAACATGATGAGCACGCCCGCGACATCCTCCGGCTCACCACAGCGGTGCAGCGGCACCCGCTCTTCGGCCGCGCGCCTGCGTTCTTCATTATCCGTCACAAAAGCCATCATGCGGCTCGGGAAAGGCCCAGGCGCGATTGCATTTACGGTGATATGAAAACGCGCGAGCTCATTTGACAGGATTTTGGTCAGATGGTGCACAGCAGCTTTAGAGGCGCCATATGAATAGGCACTGTTTGAAACCGGCCTTGTGCCCACCACCGAGCCCAGGTTGATAACCCGTGCCGGATCATCCTTAGTGCCCGCTTTTTTAAGAAGTGGCAGAACAAGACGCGTGAGGTCCGCCACAGCCGTGACATTCAGGCGAAATACATCATCCCACTTCTGCCGTGGGAAGTCCTCAAACGGAGCCCCCCATGTCATCCCTGAGTTATTGATAAGCAAATCAAGCTTGCCTTCGCGCTTGGCAATATCATCTGCCAGCCCTTCTGTGCCCTCAGCTGTAGACAGATCTGCCTGAAGCGCTATCACTTCCCCGGGGCCGATGGCGTTGAGCTCTTTTGCCACATCTTCGCAGCTCTCAAGTCGCCGGGATGCAATATAGACCCTGCATCCAGCGCGAACGAGTGCTTCCGTAGCCATCGCGCCGATGCCGGACCCGCCGCCCGTCACCAACGCAACCTTGCCTTTGATCTCAAATAGCGTACCGAGTTCCATCATATGGCCTTACGCGCTGTTAGAACGATATTTTTTAAGCTCCGTACGCGCAATAACCATCCGGTGCACCGCATCTGGCCCGTCCGCAAACCTGAGAGTACGCTGACCATGCCACATGTTGGCGAGTGGGAAATCCTGGCTGATGCCCTGCCCGCCATGCATCTGCATGGCTTCGTCAATAACCTTCAGCGCCATTCTTGGGGCAACCACCTTGATCTGGCTGATATAAGGCTGTGCGGCTTGCGTACCCACAGTATCCATCATGTGTGCGGCCTTGAGGCACAAGAGGCGAGCCATCTCAATCTCGATACGGCATTCAGCGATGATGTCATAGTTGGCACCGAGTTTGACGAGTTGCTTGCCAAACGCTTCTTTCGAGAGTGAGCGTTTTATCAGAAGCTCAAGTGCCCGCTCTGCCGCCCCAATTGAGCGCATACAGTGGTGAATGCGGCCTGGTCCCAAGCGCCCCTGTGACACTTCAAAACCGCGCCCTTCCCCAAGCACAAGGTTTTCCTTTGGAACCCTCACGTTGGTGAAGCGAATATGCATATGACCATGTGGCGCGTCATCATGGCCAAACACCATCATCGGCCGCAAAATCTCGATACCCGGTGTCTTAGCATCCACGAAGATCATACTGTGCTGGTTTTTCCGCGGCGCGTCTGGGTCTGTGCGCACCATGGTAACATATACTGCGCAGCGAGGATCGCCCGCGCCAGATGCCCAGTATTTTTCACCGTTCAGCACATAGTCGTCGCCGTCCAGCACAGCGCTCATGGCAATATTGGTTGCGTCAGACGACGCCACCTCAGGCTCTGTCATCAGGTAAGCCGACCGGATTTTCCCTTCAAGAAGCGGTTTGAGCCATTTTTCCTTATGCTCAGGCGTACCATAACGCTCAATAACTTCCATATTGCCTGTATCAGGGGCTGAACAGTTGAAGCTCTCAGCCGCCAGCTGGGACCGGCCCATTTCTTCCGCGAGGTAAGCATATTCAACCGTCGTCAGACCATACCCAGCATCAGATCCCGTCAGCCAAAAGTTCCACAGGCCATCTTTACGTGCCTGCGCCTTCAGGCTTTCAAGAATTTCCGTCATTCGCGGTGTAAATTCGAACCTGTTGCCCGTGCCTCCCACCTCGTGATGATATTCGTCCTCTACCGGTACAACATACGTATCGATAAATGTGCGCACCCGCTCCCGAAGCTCAGCGCCACGTTTTGTCAGTCCTAAATCCATCGACATGATGTTCCCCTTTACTTCGCAGAAGACCGCCAAAGGTCTCGATAAGTTGTTTTGATGCCGTTTCTGTCGATCTTGCCTGATGCAATAACCGGTAGCGGCTCATGTGTGATCCAGATTTTTTCTGGCACCTTAAAGCCCGCGAGATGTTTGGCCACCTCAGCTTTAAGCGCTTGTTCTGTAATATTTTCATCAGCGTATACAATAGCACCGACAAGTTCGCCCATACGTTCATCAGGCAAGCTCAGCACCATCACATCATGAACGCCGGGTATACCGTGAAGGACACCCTCAACTTCCAGTGTGCTGATATTCTCGCCGCCGCGAATGATGATTTCTTTCAACCGGTCAACGATATAGAGATAACCTTCATCATCCAGATAGCCCACATCACCGGAATAGAACCAACCATCACGGAACGCGCGCGCTGTCGCTTCCGGGTTGTTCCAGTATTTGCGAATGTTGGTAACACTCTTGATGCAGACTTCGCCTGGGGCCCCGGCGGGTTGTTCTTTACCCGTATTGGGGCAGATGATTTTCACCTGAATGAGTGGTGGGGTGGGTTTCCCTGTGCTTGTTGGCCGCTCCACATATTCATCCGCGGACAAAACCGCACCAAGGGAGTTTGTCTCCGTCAGCCCATATCCAATACCCGGGTTCGATTCCGGGAATACCTGCTTGATCAGTTTCACATGCTCTGGCGGACGCGCGGCCCCTCCACCACCAAGATCAACAAGAGTAGACAGGTCATATTTATGCCGGAGCGGAGACGAAGCCATCTCAAAAGACATTGTCGGCACACCTGTCATGCCCGTCACGCCCTCGGCTTCAATCAGCCGGAAAGCATCCTCCACGTCCCATTTATGCATCAGCACGAGTTTCCGCCCCAAGGTGGCTGAGACAAGCAATACGGGCAAAAGCCCTGTCACATGAAAGAACGGTACGGTCGCGAGCATCACAGGCTGGAAATCAGGGTCCATATTGAGCCGCCCCAGCATCTTGAGCGAGAGCGCAATACACACCCAGTTCATCAACACAGAAACAACGGCCCTGTGGGTCGAAAGCGCACCTTTCGGGAAGCCTGTAGAGCCTGAAGTGTAAAGCATCATTGCATCATCTTCAGGGCCCAGCTCCACACTTGGCCAAACCATCGGCGGTTTGCCTTCAAGAGCAGCACTGAATGAAGAAAGCCCCTCACCAGCCTCGAAAGAATCTCGCGCAATAATGACTTTCACAGCGCCGCTTTTCACAAGCGGTTGAAGGCGTTCAGCGCGCGGCGCATCAGTAACCGCGAGGGTGGCGCCGCAGTTATCCATTGCCCACGCGAGCTCTTCTTCTGTCCACCAGGCGTTCATGAGGACCGCGATACCGCCCGCAGCAACAATCCCCATATAGGCTATCGGCCATTCAGGATAATTCCGCATGGCTAGCGCTACACGGTCCCCCTTCTTGACGCCATAGTCGTCGGCAAGGGCCTGCGCGAATTGTGACGCCATGGTGATGGTCTCGGTGTATGTATACCTGTCTTCTCCATAGACGAGGAATTCTCTGTCCGCATGGCCCAGGAACATCATGAAGGCGTCCCGCAAACTGGGTGGCTGGTTCACAAATGCGATATGCTTGGCGCCACCAATGTCCATCTCTTGCGTTGCAAATGGCATTTCGGGCCGTGTGAGCATGCCGATTACATGGTCGAGCGGAAGATCCGGGTCCACAGTGGGAAGCTGAAGCGAGTCAAACATGCTGGCCATCTTTCCCTCAATATCCGGAGAGGCGGGCGAAACGATCCGCGTGATAGTTAAAGTCACCATAGAGGTGCTGGAGGACCCGAGCACGTTTGATATAGAAACCCATATCAAACTCGTCCGTCATACCGATGCCGCCATGCATTTGAATGGCTTCGTTGGTTGCAAGTTCCGCCGTTTTGCTTGCTTTCGCCTTCGCGAGGCTTGCGAACCATGCAACATCGCCACCAGTATCTGCCATCTGAAGTGCCTTCAGCACCGCAGAACGCGTGACTTCAATCTCGCCGTATAGCTCAGCGGCCCGATGTTGCAACGCCTGGAACGAGCCAATAGGCACACCAAACTGCTTGCGTTCCTTCAGATACTCAACCGTCTCCGTAAAGCAATGTTGCGAAATGCCCAGTAACTCAGCCGCAACTACAATACGTGCACGATCAAGCGCAGGCTCCAGCCCTTCGAGAGCCTTGCCCTCGCCACCGACCAAGGCGTCTGCGGTCAAGGAAACACCTTCAAAGGTCACCTTTGCCCAGTTTCGGCTGTCCACAGACACGATAGCATCGACAATTAAACCGTTTGTGCCACGATCAACGAGGAACAAGCTCAAGCCATCACGCTCGCCGGCCTCACCAGCGGTGCGCGCAAGCACAAGAAATTTATCCGCGCCGCTTCCTTCGGGAACGAAGGTCTTGAGGCCATTGAGCTTGAATCCTTCACCGGTCTTTTCAGCTTTGAGAGCCGTATCTTCAGGGTTGTGGCGGCTCCCTTCATCAATCGCCAGCGTGACGATCATCTCGCCTGACGCAATCGCAGGCAACAGCTCTTCTTTCTGAGCTTCAGATCCAGCGGACGCAATGATTGATGCCGCTAAAACGCCACTCGCCATGAAAGGAGAGGCTGACAATGTGTGACCCATGGCTTCAGCCACGATACCCGCACCAACATAGCCAAACGCTGTGCCACCGTGATCTTCGTCAACCAGAAGCCCTGCGAAACCCATTTCGCTCATCTCAGCCCAGAAATCTTTTGAATATCCCAGTTCGCTCCCGTCATCACGCAGCCGGCGCAATTGGCTCACGGGCGCCTTTTCCTTGAAGAAGCCTTCCGCTGATTCCTTGAGGAGCTGTTGTTCTTCATTAAGTACAAGTGCCATGATCCATCTCCCCCTTAACTCGGCAAACCAAGAATACGTTTAGCAATGATATTAAGCTGCACCTCGGTGGTGCCGCCCTCAATGGAATTGCCTTTTGTCCGGAGCCAAGACCGCGCAACTTCACCGTTGTTGGAGAACTGGCCTTCCCATTCAAAAGCGTCGGATCCGTTCACCTTCACGATCAGCTCATGACGCTCTTTATTGAGCTCAGTCCCGTATCCTTTGAGGACCGAGGAGAACGCCCCTTGGTCACCGCCTGCCTTGGCTGCATCTTTTGCTCGTTCAAGCGTAAACATGAAGGATGCTGCATCAATTTC
Organism: Kordiimonas sp.; assembly: GCF_048264555.1. Taxonomy (GTDB): domain Bacteria; phylum Pseudomonadota; class Alphaproteobacteria; order Sphingomonadales; family Kordiimonadaceae; genus Kordiimonas. The sequence continues at coordinate 210,100 of NZ_JBLXCX010000002.1, read as the reverse complement.
ATGTTCCGCGATCTGGTGCCGAAGCATGCTATCTGGCAGTTGGCCATCTTTATCTCCCAGCTTCTGCTTAGCCAACATGCTGAGCGGCGTCGGCACACCCATATCGCCGATATTGCTGCGCTCGTGTGTCAGCAGATATTTAGCGATCGTCCAGCCCTTGTTTTCTTCGCCCACGAGGTTCTCTTTAAGAACCTTCACATCATCAAAGAAGGTTTCGCAGAAAGGGGAACTGCCTGAGATCAGCTTGATTGGCTTTGTCGAGACGCCCGGTGTTTGCATATCAAACAGAACAAAACTGATACCCTCGTGTTTTACCGTCGTATCCGTTCTGATCAGGCAGAATATCCAGTCAGCTTTATCGGCGTAGGAGGTCCAGATCTTCTGGCCGTTTACGATATAATGATCGCCTTTGTCTTCTGCTTTGGTGGCAAGGCTCGCAAGGTCCGATCCTGCGTTTGGCTCAGAATAACCCTGACACCAACGAATTTCGCCGCGCGCGATTTTGGGGAGGTGTTCAAGCTTTTGCTCATGAGTACCAAACTTCAGGAGGGCTGGGCCGAGCATCCAGATACCGAAGGACACCAGAGGAACGCGTGCTTTGATACGGCGCATTTCATCTGCCAGCACCTTGCCCTCTTCCTTCGACAAGCCGCCGCCGCCGTATTCCGCCGGCCATGTTGGCACGGTCCATCCTTTTGCGCCCATACGTTCAAGCCAGAGTTTCTGGTCATCGCTCTGGAAAACAAAATTTCGCCCGCCCCAACAGAAATCTGTCTCGCCTTTCATCGGCGTACGCATAGATGCAGGACAGTTTTCCTCTAGCCATTCACGCGCCTCGGCACGAAAAGCTTCTAGATCACTCATGATACTTACCCCTCTCCAATCTCCCACCGGCTCTTCCCGGAGCCGATTTTCCAGCGCAGGACGTTACGCCCGCCTGAAAAGCTAATGGTAAGGAGTAAGGCGGTTTGCCCTCTATTCAAGGCCAGGAAGCGAAGATTGTGGTTATTCTTTTGTACAAGCGGGATATTTATGTTTGCACTCTAGCCAGACAGGAAAATTGCCCTAACTCATTCCGCTAAGCTGCCATTCTGGCACAACTTCGAAGCACGAGATTATATGGCGGCCTTCTCATATAGAACTGTCTGGAACCTCGCGGGGCCAAATATCATTAGTAACGTGCTAATGGTCTCTATCTCGTTTGCACATCTGTGGATTGTTGCGCCCTTCGGGCGTGAGGCCAGCGCAGCAGTTGTGACAGGCGGGCGCATACATTTTCTGCTTATGGCTGCCGCGATGGCACTTTCTGTAGCAACCACGGCGGTCGTCGCGCGCGCATGGGGCGGGGATGACCGGGAAGAAGCATCTGCCGCAACAACAAGTTCGCTCGTGCTCGCGGTATTAATTTCCCTGTTCCTGGGGGCAACAACATTTTTGCTCGCCCCCGATATCGTGCACCTCTTCAATCTGGACGCGCATACAGAAGAACTGGCTGTTGCCTATATACAGCCCGCCAGCCTCCTCAACATTGTTTTCGCGCTGATGATGACAGTTGCGACGGCATTTCGCGCTATTGGTGATGTCATTCGCCCTCTCAGGTTTACTGCGTTTGGTACCCTTTTCAGCGTTGTTGGCTCCCTTATGCTCGTGCACGGCTACATGGGGCTGCCCCAAATGGGTGTGGCTGGCATCCCCTGGGGCACGGCTATCGGCCAAGCCGCCATCGTGCTTTGGTTTCTGGTCCGCTGGTTCCTGAGAAGGTATGTTTTGACACCCCAACCGGGAGAGGCACTCAACCCGCAGCGGATCGGTCTACTGGTCGGTATTGGCACGCCGGCCGCGCTTGAACAGATTCTCATTCAGGTCAGCTTTCTCCTCTTCATGATGCTACTTTCAAGCTATGGTACAGCGGCCTTTGCCGCTTACGGCATCGGCATCACCGTTCTCAGTGTCACTATAGTTGTTGGTCTTGGTTTTGGCACTGCAAGCGCCACATTGGCGGGACAGCGCTTGGGCGCCAAAGATGCGGAAGGCGCTGTTGCCAGTGGTTGGGCAGCAACCCGCCTCGCGGTACTGGGCATGACTGCGCTCGCAATCCTCACGTTTTGTTTCCGCGGGCCTATTGCCGCACTGCTTTCAGTCGATGAGAGCGTGAGAGCCCACACAGAGTTCTTCGTACTCATTCTCGCCATTGTACAGCCGCTAATGGCTGTTGAGTTTGCCATTGGTGGAGCACTGCGTGGCGCGGGAGACACTCGCTTCCCACTCTATGTAACCTTCGCAGGTATGATTGTTGGGCGTCTTTCAATCGGCTTCGTTATCCGTGCGCTTGGAGCGCCGGTTGAAGCCATGTATTCGGTGATCATCGCGGACTATCTGATCAAGGCAACCCTGCTTATACTGCGGTTTAGGAAAATCGACTGGAGCGAGCTTGAAACTCATCCTCACGCGCCGCTGGCTTTGCAGTCTGTGGCTGGTGTCAGTCGCGGTACTGTCCGTACTTTCTTCGGCAAGAAAAACGGCAATCAACCTGAATAAACATCTAAAACCCAATCACCTTTGGACTGTATACTAAATTGCTCTAGTTTTTATTCACGAAGGCCAATTCACGTTGGCCGGTGTCGTTATTGATCAGGAGGGGAAAATGGCAAAACCTGGAATGCTGGATATCGGTTCGGTCAAAGATAAGGTATCCGCAACCGAATGGGAAACACGCGTCAATCTTGCCGCTGCTTACCGTATGGTGGCGCATTTGGGTTGGGACGACTTGATCTACACCCATATCTCTGCCCGCATCCCGGGCACGGACCACCATTTCCTGATCAACCCCCTCGGTTTGATGTTTGAAGAGATCACGGCCTCCAGCCTTGTGAAGGTAGACCTTAACGGCAAACAGCTTATGGACACCCCCTTCATCCCCAATGCCGCAGGGTTTGTGATCCACAGCGCTATTCACGAAGCCCGTGACGACGCCATGTGTGTTCTGCACCTGCATACGGATTACGGCATTGCAGTATCCAACCAGAAAGATGGGCTCTTGCCCATCTGTCAAAGCTCAATTCCACCATGGATGAGCGTGGCCTATCATGACTACGAGGGCTTCGCCGTAAATGACGGTGAGAAGGAACGACTTGTCGCTGATATGGGCACGAAAAACGCGCTTATCTTGCGCAATCATGGCACCCTTACGGTGGGCTCGAGCGTTGCAAAGGCATTTGAGCTGATGTTCTTCCTTGAGAAAGCCTGTAAGATACAAGTCCTGACCCAAGCGGCTGGCGTACCGCTTCATGCCCCTAGCAAGAGCTCGCTGGATAACGCCATTCGGGATGTACAGGTGGTGGCGGGTGCCAATGGTGCAGATAATTTCGTTTGGCCTGCGGTTTTGCGCAAGATGGACCGGCTGGACCCAAGTTTTAGAGATTAACCCCCAATTCCCCCTACCCTATGAGGTTTTATGAACACGGTACAACCGATCATTGATGCACTTGCTGTCGAACGGCTCGACAATCTGCTCTTTCGAGGTGACCCCAACGACTGGCCAAACAAACATGTGTTTGGTGGGCATATCCTCGCACAAGCAATGGAAGCGGCGACACTGACGGTAGAGCCTGCATACAAGCTGCATTCGCTGCATTGTTATTTCCTGCGACCGGGCATTGCCGGGCAGCCGATCATCTATGATGTTGACCCGATCAGAAACGGGCGCAGCTTTGTAACGCGCCGCGTTGTTGCTATCCAGAATGGTGAGGCAATCTTCACTATTTCCGTATCTTTCCATGTCGGCGAGACAGGCGTTGAGCATCAGATCGATATGCCAGATGTGCCGATGCCGGAAGAACTGGAAGATGACGAGGCCTATTATGCCCGTGTGCTTCGTGCGTTCGGAAAACAACCCAAAGATAAACCGTTCATGCCGTTTGAGATGCGTTCAATCGATAGAATGAATCTTGAGAACCCGGCGCCCAAAAGTCCGGAAACGGGCTATTGGTTCAAGCTTAAAGAAAATATCGATGGTGATCAGGCCCTGCATGGCAGATTGATGGCCTATATATCAGACTTCGCCTTCCTATCTGCAAACCTCCGGCCACATGCCATGATCCCCCGTGACCCACGTTTGAAAACAGTCGCCAGCCTTGATCACGCAATGTGGTTTCACCGTGAAAATTTCCGCGTAGATGATTGGGTATTTTATCGCACAGACGGATACTGGACTGGCAAAGGTCGAGGGCTTGCTCGCGGCGCGCTCTATGATCGCTCTGGCCGGCTGTTGGCCTCCACTTCGCAGGAGGCATTGCTCAGGCTCAAGAAAGAGGAATGAGCCGGTGGCCAGCTTAATCAGCTGGCCATATCTTTGATTTCACTGCAGGTTTTGTCGCTTTTGGCTTTTGCCCACCTTTTTTGCGCCAGACAACATACCGTACTTCCACACCGTCACGGATGCTGCGACGAAGCTGGCGACCGGTTTTCACCATATCCAGAGCTTCAAGGGCGGTCCTTTTCTGACTTTCGTCCGGACTCCAATCAGCCAGCCCCATATAGCTGTCCCGCACCAGATGAGATGTTTCTTCAGAAACATTATAGTTACCTGCCAGATCGAAGTATCTTGCCAGCGTGTTTTTCTTGGTTGGTAGATTGTTGGATACCTGTGAATAGACAAAATAGCCGCTCGGCTTGATCATCTGCTGCACATGCTCTGTCCATTCCTGATCCTCGCGAAACGCGCGAAGATCGTCCATGCAGAAAAGCGCATCATAGCGGAATTTTTCGCGCCGGGTTGGGTCTTCCAACTGGCTCGCAGGCAAGACACGAACAGCATTTGACGTCAGGAACACCCGTTCCAGATGTTCAACACATTCGTGACGCCCCTCAAAGGCATCTACCGTGAACCCGCGTTCAGCCAAGGTTCGCACAAGGCGCCCCCCTCCTGCCGCAACAACGCCTACGTTTGCGCGTTTCGGAAGGTCCTGGAACATGGCCATTTCATCAATAATGGAAAGGCTTATAGGTCGCTCGCAATAATCCATATCCTGACCGTTGAACATCAGGTCAAGCGCGAGCGAAAACGCTAGTTTCTCTGCCAATATATTACCCCTCAGTCGGGCCCCACCCGCCTCAGTGCAGCAAACATAAACAAGAAGTGGCGGGTGGATCAATCGAATCCAACCACCTCGGCTTCAAAAACATTTGAACACAGAAAGGTAAACAAAAAATGCACCATGAGTTGCATCACGGTGCACTTCGATGATTCATCCGATGCGATTGGCGTCAGATGTTAGATTTTTCAATGAGATACCGGGCATAGTTGCCAATCTGGTTCGTACGCACACCAAAGCCTGCAAACGCCTTGTTCTTCGTCTGCCCATGATAATAACGGTAGTAAATCTGCTGCAAAATTACCGCCAGACGAAACACCCCATAAACAAGATAGTAGTCAAATTTAGCGAGGTCATACCCCGTCTCTCTTGCATAGATTTCGCAAATCTCTTCCCGCGTTAGCATGCCGGGTGAGAGACAAGGCTGCATGCACATCTTGATCATCTCATCCGGGTCTCCCCTTTGAGACCAATAGGCCAAGGTGTTACCGAGATCCATCAGTGGGTCACCGAGAGCGCTAATCTCCCAATCAAGTATTGCCTTGATTTCAAAAGGGTTTTCCTCGCACAAGATCACGTTATCAAGCCGGTAATCCCCATGCAGGATTGAGTGGCCAACCTCACCGGGCGGCATGTGATCTTCGAGCCATGTACGAACGTCTTCAAAACTCTCAACGTCGTCAGTTATCACCTTCTCATATCGGCGATTCCACCCCATGACCTGGCGTTCCACATATCCTTCGGGTTTGCCGAAGTCAGCCAAGCCTGCGGCTTTGAAATCTACCTTGTGAAGCTCGATCAGTTTCTGGAAGAAAGACAGGCACAGCTTCCGCCCCTCCTCTTCGCCAAACCCCCAGCTTTCAGGGATCGTGCGGTCCAGCTTTCGACCGTCAACCTGCTCCATCACGTAGAATTCAGCGCCGAGTGGACTCTCTTCCTCCGGCATATGAAAATAGGTTTCGGGAACAGCGGGGAAAGTGGGCTTCAACCCGTTCATCACCCTGAATTCACGGATCATACTATGACCCGACTTCGGGCGTGTACCAAAAGGCGGGCGCCGCAGAACAAAGTTCTTGTTTCCATACTGTATTGAGTAGGTGAGGTTTGAATGCCCGCTCGCAAACTGGCGAATGGTCGGTGTGCCCTCAAGTCCACCAATGCGGTCCTTGATAACCTTATCTATCACTTGCGGGTCCAGCTCTTCGCCTTCACGAACCTGAACCGTTTTATTCAGCTCTTCTGCCACCTTGTTCCCCCTTAAGCCGTCCAACCACCATCCATCACCAGCGTGGTACCGGTGGTGAATGCCGCCGCATCAGATGCCAGATAAAGCACACCGCCTACCATATCTTCCGGCTTGCCTGCACGTGGGATCGGGAACTGGCTGGTATATTTGGAAAGCATATCTTCATTGGATGTAAAGACAGCCGTCATCTTGGTATCAACAAGACCCGGGCATATAGCGTTCACACGGATACCGTCATGGCCATATTCCCGCGCATACGCCTTGGTCATATTTATCATGGCAGATTTGGTCATCGAATAGATGCCTTGAAGATGCCCAGGAGAGATTCCGTTGATGGACGCTACGTTTATGATAGCGCCGCCACCTTGGGCCTTCATCATCTTCACCGCTTCGGCTGACAGATAAAATGGCCCTTTGAGGTTAACGTCTATGGTTTTATCGAATGCCGCCTCAGGCGTGTCGCCGATATTGCCGTAGAATGGATTGGTGCCGCCACAGTTCACCAACACATCAAGCCTGCCATATTCGGCCTTGATCCAATCAAAAACCGCGTGCACATCATCCATCTTACCGGCATGCGCGGCTTTGGCCTTGGCATCACCACCGTCCGCCCGAATGCTTTCCGCGACTTTCTCACAGGCGTCTTGGTCGCGGGAAGAGACAATCACCTTCGCACCATTTGCCGCAAACGCACGAACGATCGCTTCCCCGATACCTCGGGAGGAACCGGAAACAAAAACAACCTTGCCACTAAAATCCATGAGCTTTGTATAGTCCACCTTAGTCCCCCTCCCTTAAATTGGCCGGCCGGTTGTCGCGAGTTGATGGCGGCGAAACTTACGCATGCCACCAACCCAGCGGTCGTAATCTTTGGCTTTGTTGAGGAAATATCCCTCCACCTGATCATGTGGGCGGATCATAAAACGCCCCTCACGCATGCCGGAAAGCACGCGAGCAGCAAACTCTTCTGCTGGCATCACGCCGTCCCCTGCGGCTGAGCTATTTTCCGCCCCAGCTGTCATTTTTGATACAACCGCTTGCGGGCAAAGACAGGCCACATATAGGCCATCATCGCCGTGGGAAATTGCAAGGCTTTCGGTAAACCCAACCGCGGCATGTTTGGTGGTCGAGTAGCTTGTATCCCCAATCTGGCTCAAAAGCCCGGCGGCGCTTGCCGTAACGATAAAGCCGCAGCCTTTGCGCTTTAGCATGCCCGGTAGAACCGCCCGGCAGGCCAACACATGGGCAAAAACATTCACTTCCCAGATCTTCTGCCACTGCTCGTTCGACTGGCTGATCACCGTCCAGTCTGGCGCGTCGGAAAAGATAATGCCTGCATTGGAGAAATAGAGGTCAATCGGCCCTGCATCTGCTTCAACCTGGCGCGCGAACGCCTCAACAGCAGCCTCATCAGTAACATCAAGCTTGTAAGCTTTGGCTGACGCGCCGATGTCTTTGGCTACAGCATTTGCTCCAGCTTCGTCCATGTCGGCGAGCGCGACAAACTTTGCACCTTCCTTCGTGAAACATCTGGCCAGTGCCGCACCAATACCGCTTGCGCCACCTGTGACTACAATGACCTTGTCTTTAACGTCCATAAAGGCTCCCTCCAAACCGTTAGGTCAGGCGCCTATCAGGATGGTTTCCAAAAGCGCCTTGAACTCTTCAGGTAATGAAGTGGGGCGCCTTGTCTCCTTGTCCACATAAACATGGACAAAATAGCCTTCTGCAGCGGGAAGGTCGCTCTGTTCAGAAAACAAGCCGATTTCATATCGTACACTTGAACGGCCAATATGGCTGACACCAATGCCTGCGCGCAAAGTTTGCGGAAACTCGAGCGGCGCGTAGTAGCGACAATTGGTTTCAACAACCAACCCAATAACCGCGCCGTTATGGATATCAAGAACACCGCCTTCAATCAGGAAGCGGTTCACGGCAGTGTCAAAAAAACTGTAGTAAACCACGTTATTCACATGGCCATATACGTCATTATCCATCCATCTGGTTTGGATAGGCGCAATATGTTTGTAGGCTTGAATCTGCTTAGGGTTTGGCTTTTCGTTCACCATGCTGCCTCATATATCGCACGCGCATCATCGAGGGTGACCTCTCTCGGGTTGTTGACCAGCAAACGGGTTTGCTTCATGGCGTCTTCAGCCAACATAGGCAAGTCATTGTGGCTGATACCCATATCCCTCAATCTGCGCACAACGCCAGTTTCTTCTGCAACCTGGTCAACCCAGCGGAAGAAGGCAGGTGCGCTCCGCTCCTGTCCCATCAGGGCGGCAAGCTCCGCATATTCATGTGCCGCTGCCGGTTCGTTGAATTTCAGCACGTGCGGCAGCACGAGAGAGTTGGACAAACCATGCGGGATATGAAAATGCCCACCAAGAGGGTACGCCAGCGCATGTACAGCCGCCACAGGCGCATTTGCAAAAGCTTGCCCCGCAAGCATCGCCCCGACAAGCATCGCCCGCCGCGCATCCAGATTCTCGCCGTCGTTACAGGCCAGTACGATATTACTGCCCAGCATAAGTAATGCCTGTTTCGCCAAACCGTCTGATATAGGGTTTTTCTTGATCTTGCTGGTATAAGCCTCAATGGCGTGCACCATGGCGTCAATGCCTGTCGCCGCAGTAATATGAGCGGGCAGACCTGTCGTCAGCGTTGCATCAAGTATGGCCATATCTGCAAGAAGCGTTGGGTCCACCACCCCCATTTTGGTTGTTTCACCTGTTGTTATGATCGAGATCGGCGTGACCTCAGAACCGGTGCCAGCCGTTGTTGGCACCTGCACGAGCGGCAACCGCCCGCCTCTAATCTGATCAACACCGTAAATGTCAGCAAGGCCCTGTTCGTCTCTGGCAAGCACGGCTACCAGTTTGGCCACATCCATTGAACTGCCGCCACCAAACCCAACCACAAGGTCTGCCTGATGCGCAATTGCGGCGTCAGTTGCGGCAAGAACAACAGCTTCAGACGGGTCAGCCTCAACGCCGTCAAAAAGCGCGTGGCTTAGTTCCGCGTCATCAAGCGCCTTGAGGGCCTTGCCAACAATACCCAGCTTCACAAGCCCCGCGTCCGAGATCACAAACGGACGCTCACAGCCGAAGCGGGCACGCAAGGTGCTGCCAAGGTTTTCCGCGGCGCCGTCCTCCACGAGAACGGAAGCTACACTATTGAAATTAAATGCGATCATCTGGCATCCCTACTGCCAGCTTCGCCCAACGTTTGCTGGTTACTTTAGCTGGCGTTCCACATTTTTCCGCAGCTTATCAGTATAGGGCGGTACAATGCCTAGAACACCCCCGATCGACATTTTTGGATGGCGAAGCACGGATTTCTGGTGGCTGAATTCCAGAAAACCATCATAGCCGTGATAGTGGCCCATACCGCTATTCCCAACACCGCCAAAGGGCAAGTTCTCGTGAGCACCATGCCACAACACGTCATTCACGGTTACACCGCCTGAGGTCGTACGGCTCAGCACCTCGCCTTCCTCCGCCTTATCCTGACCGAAATAATAGAGGGCGAGTGGCCGCGGGCGATCATTGATATAATCAATAACGTCTTCAACTTTCTCATAGGTACGAACAGGCAGGATGGGCCCGAAAATCTCTTCCTGCATCACCTTCATGTCATCTGTCGGGTCAAGGATCAGAGCTGATGGCAGCTTGTTTGCTTGGTTCTGGCCCGCAAAGTCTTCTTCCGCCGGGTTAATGATCCGAACGTCAGCGCCTTTTTCGCGCGCGTCCTCAATGTACCCCTCAAGTCGTTCGCGGTGTCGCGCACTGATAATGGATGTATACTGATCGTTCGCCAGCATGCTCGGGTACATCGCGGATACTTTTTGGGTGTAACGATCCACAAACTCATCGCGTTTATCGCGTTTGATATTGAGATAATCGGGCGCAAGGCAGATCTGGCCCGCATTCATATGCTTGAATGTGGCCACGCGCTCTACCATGCGGTCCATATCGGCGCTATCACCAACCACCACGGGGCTCTTCCCGCCAAGTTCAAGCGTTACTGGGGTCAAGTTTTCAGACGCAGCGCGCATGATCAACTTGCCCACAACCGGTGCACCCGTAAACATCAGGTGGTCCCATGGCTGGCTAGAGAAAGCCTGGCTGGTTTCAACGGCACCATTCACCACAGCGATTTCTTCCTCTCCAAAATGTTTGGAGAAAACTTCCTTGAAAAAGGCAGACGTGCGCGGGGTATGTTCACTCGGTTTGATAACCACACGGTTACCTGCAGCCAGCATCTGCGCGAGTGGCACAAACACCATGGTGAGGGGGAAATTCCAGGGTGTGATAAGCCCCACAACGCCTTTTGGCTGTGGCACCACCTCTGCCTTCGCCCCCAATAGTCCTAACGGGAATTGAAGTGAGCGCTTGCTGGGCCGCATCCATTTTTCAACGTGTTTGATTGCGTCTTTAAGCGCGCCCGCCGAAGCCACCACATCGGCAAACAAGGTCGTTTCCGCCGACCTGTTGCCAAAGTCCTCAGAGATCAGGCGAATATAATCGTCCTTATAATCCAGAAGGCAGGTTAGCGCGCGCTTGAGCCTGTCTTTTCGCACCGCAGCAGACACAAAGCCTTCAGCAATATAGCTCGCGCGCTGTGTGGCAAGAATTGCAGCAATCTCTTCTTTTGGTGTTTCGACCTTGTGCGTGCCGTCCATGGTCACTCCCCTTCCCACAATGGATCACGAAATATATGATCTAAATCTAGTCCGCATTTTCTAGACTTCAAAGTCCAAAATAAAATGGCCCCACTGAACGAGGCCATTTATTCTGCATTATTGCGGCGATTTTTTGTTAAGCGGACTTGAGAAGCCTGAATTTGGGGATTGGTGCTTCACCCTCCCCATCCTCCTCCCGAGTATCCCGTATCTCAGCCAGGAAGCGTTCAACTTCATGCTTGAGCGCATCAGCCTCGTTCATCATATGACGCGCGTGATCCTGAAGGTCGGACGTCATTGCTTCAGTCTCAGTCGCGGCAGCTCCCACGATTGTTACACTCTCGCGCACCATCTCCGTGCCGCTTGAGACCTGCTGAACGTTTTTCGCAATCTCTTCGGTTGCAGCGACTTGTTGTTCAACCGCAGCCACGACAGACTGGCTGACTTCATTCATTTCACCGATAATCCGGCCAATCCGTTCAATGGCACCCCCTGCATCACCGGATACACGCTGAATCTCTGTCACATATGTAGCGATCTCCTCAGTCGCCCGGCCAGACTGAGCGGCCAGGTTTTTGACCTCATGCGCCACCACGGCAAAACCCCTGCCTGCTTCGCCTGCCCTTGCGGCCTCAATCGTTGCGTTAAGTGCCAGCAAGTTGGTCTGTTCAGCGATATCCTTGATCATCTTCACCACAAGGCCAATCTGATCCGCCGCTTTTGTCAGCCCAGCAACAGTTTCCGTGGTGCGAGTGGCCTCGGTCACTGCGCTTTGGGCCACGCTCGCGCTATGGCCAAGCTCGCTCCGAACCGAACGGAAGGAAACGGACAGCTCTTCGGTCGCACCTGCCACTGCATGCACGTTATGAGAAGCCTCAGTTGTGGCGTTATGGGTGTTATCAACCTGCAAGTTGGTTTGCTGCGCATTGGAAACCAGTGATGATGACGCCTCAGCCATGCGGCGAGAGGCACCTGCAACAGCATCAACAACACCCATCACACGGCGTTCAAACGCGTCAGCCATTTGAAGGCGTTGCTGCATACGTGCCTGCCTACGCTCGGTGCGGCGCTGTTCTTCTTCATGCTCACGCTCCCGAATAAGAGCTGCCTGTTCACGCTCACGCGCGCGCTCAGCCTCAGCGGCAGCAGCTTCTGAAGCCCGCTTTTCTTCTGCCATGCGCTCAAGCTCAAAAGCCTTGTCTTTGAACACAGCCGCCGCTTCAGCCATACGGCCAAGCTCGTCCCCCCGCTCCGTATCCGGGATCGCCACAGTTTTGTCGCCTGCAGCAAGTTTTGCAACCGCACTGGTGATTCTCGTAAGAGGATTGGCCACCGAACGGCCAATAAACCACGCGAGCGCCGCAGCAATGGCTGCGCCGATCAAAAGACCAACAAAACTCTGGTTGGTGGATGCTTTTACAGCTTGCATCATATTGTTGAGCGCCAAGGTCTGGCCCGCACGCGCGCTTGATTTAACCTGATCCGTCACACGTTCGATCTGACGTGCTGCATCATCCAGTTGATCAAGCGCGTCATGCATCGCGGTTGCCGTGGCCTGTTTCTGGCGCAAACTTTGACGGATGACGTCACCATCACGCCGCACATACCGCACGACCGCCTGTTGACGGCGCGGGAGTGCACGAAGGGCAACAGCAGCTTCTTTCACCAGATCATCAAGGTCTTGCCCGGCTTCAATCGCGGCCTCAAAATCGCTTTCCGCGCCGGAGGAGATATAAGCGATGCTTGACTGGTTGAACTTGGCGACGAGCGGCGGCACCTTTGCAGCGAGTGCTTTTGCCTCACCCTCCTGACCATTCAAAAATTCAACAAGGCTTTGGGAGGTTTGCTCAAGTTTCCCCACCCCAATGACAACCACCTGCAAGGCGTCATTTTCATTGCCGAGGCGGTTTTCCATAGCGGTGAACACTTCGTCAAAGGCAGTTGCCACCTCTGTAAGCTTGCCAACCGTACCCGTTTCACCACTTGCAAGCAGAAGCTTCTCAACTTGCTTGCGGCTAGTGTCAGCCCGGGTACGCAACTCCGCCACACGCTCCTTGTCAGCATCCAGACCTGAGAAGGCGAATGCGCGAAGGGCTAGTGTCTGTTCGCTCACATCAGCGGTATAATCGTTCACCAAACGTACAATGTCTGTTTTCGCAATAATCTGGCTTGATGCCCCATCCAGCCCACGCAAGCCAAAGGCAGAAATCAGGTTAGCGGTCGCCAGCGTGACAATAACCGCAGCGAAACCGAGAAGAATTCTAAGGCGAACAGAAAAACGCATCTTTTGACCCTCGCTTATCGAGAGGTAGACACAGCGAAATACCGCCCTCTCGTGATTGTTGCGGGGACCATACGTGCCTCGTGTGACACTTTTTTTAAACGACGATCACACTTCTGTGCACATGAAGGAAATTACGAGTTGCAAGTGGTTATCTACGGGTAAAGTTCGGCCAAATTCCATTGTTCTTCGGCCTCGTCTCGGCTAAATGTTACACGTTCATGAAGCCTGAATTTACGGTCTCGCCAAAACTCAAAATACTGTGGCACCAAACGAAAGCCTGACCAGTTCTCAGGCCTTGGCACCTCCCCTGCTCCGAACTTCGCCGTATATTGTGCAATCGCGGCCTCGAATTCAAATCGTCCGGCCATCTCACGTGACTGCTTTGACGCCCAGGCGCCAATACGGCTCGCGCGCGGACGAGACGCAAAATAGGCATCGGCCTCCTCATCTGAAACCCGTTCAATCGGGCCTTCAATACGCACTTGTCGCCTGAGGGACTTCCAGTGGAACAACATTGCCGCATTCATGTTGGCGATCAGTTCCTGCCCTTTGCGGCTATCCAGGTTTGTGTAAAATACGAGGCCACGTTCGTCACAGCCCTTCATCAGCACCATACGCACACTTGGAAGACCTGATTTTGTGGCCGTCGCCAGCGCAACAGCGGTCGGATCATTCGGCTCACTTGCCTCGGCTTCCTTGAGCCATTCATTCAACCTGTCAAACGGCTCGATAAATTTTGCAGTTTTTTCGCTCATGCCATTCCCTCAAAATCTCGCTGAATATAACAGGTTTTGTTCACTTTTCCCGCTGTCATGGTGTCACACCATACACTGCATTATTGCGCGGCTTGCCTGACTGCTTATATGATAGCCAAGCAGTTGATTTAGTATATAGTTTTGCACTCAGAAACAATCTTATGAGCGACCTTTATAAAATATTGGGTGTCGAGCGTGATGCAAGCCAGGACGAGGTAAAAAAAGCCTACCGCGAACTGGCAAAAAAGCTTCACCCTGACAGAAACAAGGATAACCCCGATGTTGCTGACCGCTTCAAGCGCGTATCGGCGGCCTACGGCATTCTAGGTGACGCCAAGCAGCGTAGCCGGTATGACCGAGGGGAAATCGACGAAAACGGCTCCGAACGCCCATCCCCATATGGCTTTGGCGCGAACCGAAGTCGCAGCGGGCGCTATAGCTCCGAAGGCCGCTTTGACCCATTTGATTTTGAGGAAGCCAGCGATGTTTTCTCAAGCTTCTTCCGCTCAGCAGGTGCAAGAACAAGCCGCCGAAACGCTGAGAGTGGCACCAAACGCCCTAGGGAAAACCCTTTTGAGACATCCGGCCGCCGCAAGGGCTTAGACATAAACTATAAAATCACCGTCGGGTTTGAGGAATCGATCATCGGCGGCACGCGACGCATATCGCTGAACGACGGCCGTACGCTCGATATCAAAATCCCATCGGGCATCAAAGACGGACAGGTTATTCGCCTCTCAGGCCAAGGCGGCCCCGGCGTTGGTGGCGCCCCCAAGGGTGACGCGCTTGTGGAAGTGACCGTTGCGCCACATCCCTACTATAAGCGGGATGGGCTGGATATCCTTCTTGATCTGCCGATATCGCTTGATGAGGCTGTGCTCGGCGGTGACATTCAGGTCCCTACCCCCAAAGGCCGGCTTACCATTCGCATCCCCAAGAACAGTTCAAGCGGTAAACGTTTGCGGCTCAAGGGCAAAGGCGTGCAACGCGGAGAAGAAGTGGGCAACATGTATGTCACTCTCAAGCTGATGCTGCCATCTGAGCGCGACACGAACCTCGAAAAGCTAGTGAAGGATTGGGGCGGCAAAGGCGGTGACGCGCTGCGGCGTAAGGCAGGCCTGATCTAATGAGCGACCTGTTGCCTGAAGAGATCACCGCCCCCGCCAAAAGCTACGAACGGCACAAAAAAGTATGGCTAAGGGCTCTCGGGCTTTTCTTCGGCAACAATGGCATGGCAGCCGCAGGCAACATGGCCTTCCTCACCATGCTTTCCCTGTTTCCTTTCATCATCTTTCTTGTCGCCGTATCAGGCTTTATGGGTCAGACGGAGCGCGGCCTTGAAGCAATTGCTTTCATGCTATCGGTGTTGCCGCCGGAGGTCGCCACAGTGGTTGACGGGCCCATACGTGGCATTATCAAAAACACTGGTGCTGAAATTCTCACAGGGTCGATACTTTTCGCCATATGGACTGCCGCAAATGGCGTCGAAGCTGCACGCGAAGTACTTATCAAGGCTTTTGGCAAGGAACATGCCCGCGCCATGTGGATCAGGCGGCTTGAAAGCCTCGGGATCGTTATATTTGGCGCAATCACAGTAGTGATCGGCATGTCGGTTCAGGTCTTGGGACCGCCGCTCTTTAAAGCTTTCACCAGCCTGTTTCCGGAAGCTGTCTCGGACGGTTTAACCGCACTCTGGGAATATCTGAGCCTTCTCGTGAGCCCTGCTGTGCTCGCACTTGGCCTCTACACCATGTTTGCAGCACTGACACCACGGCGGGTGTATAAACCCTCTCGGCTACCCGGCACGCTCCTGAGCCTCGTGGTATTGATCGCAACCGCGCGCGGCCTGTCTGTTTACCTGAAATATGCTGGCAACTATGATGTCACCTATGGTTCCCTCGCTGGTGTTGTGATCATGCAGCTCTTCTGTTTCCTCGTCAGCCTTGGTTTTGTGCTGGGAGCAGAGTTGAATGCCGCCTATACTTTCGAAGGCCGTGAGAACAAGGAGCTGGATAGTTTAGCGGAGACAGAGAGCCCAGAGATGCCCGAAGATTATCAGGAGCATATGGCAACCAGCCAGCTAAAAGGGTCGGAAGAAGAAACCGACGCCACAGATACACCGCCTGATGGCGATAAAAACAAGCCGTAACAAAGCGGTTAAAGCGATTGACGACGGACATTCTTGGTGTAGGATGCGCCGAAATTTGAGCCTAACAGATATATAAGGGGGCTATGATGACAAAACTGATGGAAGGTAAACGCGGCCTGGTCATGGGCGTGGCAAACGACCGCTCTATGGCGTGGGGTATTGCCAAGGCTTGTGCAGACCAAGGTGCTGAGATTGCGTTCTCATATCAGGGTGAAGCGCTTGAGAAGCGCGTACGTCCTCTTGCTCAGTCAATCGGCAGTGACTTCCTGGCAGAATGTGATGTGTCTGACGGTGCCTCCATCGATGCACTTTTTGAGACCATCGGCAGTCGTTGGGACAACCTCGATTTTATCGTGCATGCGATCGGCTACTCAGACAAATCGGAGCTCCGTGGCCGCTATGTTGACACCACACTCAACAACTTCCTAATGACCATGAACATCTCAGCCTATAGCTTTGTGGCTGTTGCCCAGCGCGCTGAGAAGTTGATGAACAATGGCGGCTCGATGCTGACGCTCTCCTACTATGGGGCGGAGAAAGTTGTACCGCACTATAACGTCATGGGAGTGGCAAAAGCAGCGCTTGAGTGCAGCACCC
This sequence comes from Kordiimonas sp., assembly GCF_048264555.1. Lineage (GTDB taxonomy): Bacteria > Pseudomonadota > Alphaproteobacteria > Sphingomonadales > Kordiimonadaceae > Kordiimonas. Next base: position 193,289 of record NZ_JBLXCX010000002.1, on the reverse strand, counting down.
GCTATATGGCCCGCGACCTTGGCGAGCAGAACATCCGGGTAAACTGCATCTCCGCAGGCCCAATGAAAACGCTTGCTGCATCAGGTGTCGGTGATTTTCGTATGCTGTTGAAGTATAATGAGAAAAACGCGCCGCTTCGCCGCAACATTACCCTTGATGATGTCGCAGGCGCGGGCCTTTACCTGCTTTCCAACCTCTCCTCCGGTGTAACAGGTGAGACCCACTATGTGGATGGCGGTTTCAACACCACCTGTATGCCCACCGACGATGACGCCATGAAAGCCTTCATCTCGCTGCTCGACTAAGCGGGAGTAACCGGAGGACACAATGTCCTATAATACGTTTGGAAGACTGTTTCGCTTCACCACTTGGGGGGAAAGCCACGGGCCAGCCCTTGGTGCCACGGTTGATGGCGTGCCTCCCCTCCTGGAGATATCCGAAGCGGAAATTCAGACGTATTTGGACAAACGCAAGCCGGGCCAGAACAAATACACCACCCAGCGCCGCGAACCAGACGCTGTGAAAATCCTGTCCGGTGTGTTTGAGGGCAAAACAACCGGCACTCCTGTACAGCTGATGATCGAAAACACAGATCAGCGCTCCAAGGACTATGGCGATATTGCTAAAACATTCCGGCCCGGCCACGCAGATTATACCTATATGGCCAAATATGGCGTCCGCGATTACCGAGGTGGCGGCCGCTCAAGCGCCAGAGAAACTGCGGCAAGGGTTGCAGCCGGTGCAGTTGCCCGCAAGGTTTTAGGGGGCGGCATCACCATTCGTGCGGCAATGGTGCAAATGGGCCGCACCAAAATCGATTATGATCGGTTCGACTGGGCTGAAGTTAATAACAACCCGTTTTTCTGCCCCGATGCAAAAACCGCTGAAGTATGGGCGGGCGAGTTGGAAGCTATTCGAAAGTCCGGCAGCTCTATCGGCGCTGTTATTGAAGTTGTCGCTGAAGGCGTACCTGCAGGCTGGGGCGCGCCGATTTACGGCAAACTGGACGCTGATCTAGCGACTGCCCTCATGAGCATTAACGCGGCCAAGGCCGTTGAAATTGGCGCTGGCTTTGAAGCTGCATGCCTCACAGGCGAAGAAAATGCTGACGAAATGATCCCCGGCACCGATGGCAAGCCGGAATTCCTATCAAACAAGGCGGGCGGGATATTGGGTGGCATTTCAACGGGCCAACCCATTGTGGCGCGTTTTGCCGTCAAACCCACAAGTTCGATCCTGACACCTCGCAAGAGTGTCGATATTGATGGCAACGCCACAGACGTAGTGACCAAAGGCCGGCATGACCCTTGTGTGGGCATTCGTGCGGTGCCAATCGCGGAAGCCATGATGGCGCTCGTACTCGCAGATCATAAACTCCTTCACCGCGCCCAGTGCGGCGAATAACGTTTATATAAAGCGCCTGAAACAGCCAGCGCCGCAAAGCTTGGCATTAGCCACCATGTGGGGCTTTCCATTGCCCACAAAAGCGCGCCATTTAGTGCTGCCCAAATGATTGGGGCCACATAAAGCAGCCAATGGCTTTTTGAGGCGGCCAGGAGAAGACATAAGGTGGCAACAACGGTTGCGTCCGGTGTCAGCCAAACCATTTCATCCTGCCCAAGAGCCCGGCCTTCGAAAATTGAGAGCCACGGAGCCAGGAACAACACCAGAAGAAACAGAACCAACCCGACAAGCTTCAGGTTTCGTGGGCGTTCACTAAACACCAGTTTTCCAGCAAACCCGGCACCCGCCAGAAGTACCGCTTCAAGCATAAACAATGCAGCAAAGTATGGCGCTGCCCAGCTAATGGTGGCGTAGAAGCCGTAAAAATATACCGCCGCTGTCCATCCCCACCCCAAAGCCACACAAAGCCACACAAGCGGCCCAGACCAACGCCTCGGCCAATATATCATCCACGCCACAGCGATACTGAGTGCAAAGGCTGCACAATGCATCGGCCATACCGCGTAATTGTATCGGCCCAGCAACCGATAATAGATATCCGGTGAATACATCAGAAAATCGCTGATGCTATAACTCAGCAGGTCTTCCACTAGAGGTCCTCGACATAGGCAACCATCCGCTGTCGCAGCGTAGCATCGGGAAGACTGCCGTGGCAGGCCGTCATATTCTCCCGCACATGCTCAACCCTCGTCGTGGCGGGGATCGTGCAGGTTATGGCGGGGTGTGAGATGATATATTTCAGAGCGAAATCGGCCCAGTTTTGAAATCCGCTACGAGTTACCCAATCAGGCATAGGCTCTCTTTTAAGCGCTCTTATCAGCCGCCCGCCCTGAAACGGCCTGTTCGCGATAACCGCCACATTTCTCTCCCGCGCAAGCGGAAGAATACGGTTCTCTGCTTCACGATCCGCCAGATTGTAGGTGAGTTGAACAAAATCGATATTCTCTGACCGGATGATCTGCTCCAGCTCGCGGTGCCTGCGACCGTGGGACGTGGTTACGCCAACATAGCGGAGAAGGCTATCCTCCTTCATTTCAAAGAGCATGGGCAGGTGCTGACGCCAGTCCAGAAGATTATGCACCTGCAGAAGGGCAAACCGGTCAAGACCCCAACGGTGGGTACTTTCCTCTATCTGGCTGCGACCATCGCCACTGGTCCAGACCTTGTCGGCAGCGATAAGCCCTTCTGGATAATGGAGTGTTTTAAGTGCGTGCCCAATTGTCGATTGGCTTGAACCATACATGGGCGAGCTATCGATAAGCCTTCCGCCAGCTTCAAAAAAAGTTTCAATGACGGCAGTCGATCGCCTGAGGCCTACCGGATCATTGCCAACATTGAAGGTGATCCAGCTGCCTAAGCCAATGGCAGGTATGGATTCGCCTTCGTCAGGGGCTGTTCTGGCAATCAGCTCACGCGCGAATGAAGGAGCACCTAAGCCCCACGGCATAATACCAAGTGCTAGTGCAGACTTGAGAATCGCCCGTCGCGTTGGGGACATATCGCCCTCCTATTTCTCACAGAATTATCCTTCAGAGGCTTTAAATTCATTACATAATAACATAATAAAACCGTCATCGCAGGTATCAATTGGTTTACCGCAGATCGTGCTACGGCTAGCGCCCGCCAAATAAGTGAGCTAACCTTCACGCCATCAAGGGGGATGCATATGAATAAATGGATCAGATATGGTGTCGGCGCACTTGTGCTCTCACTCGGCGTGGTTATCTACCAGGCTTGGACCCCAGACATCCCTCATGACGAGTTGGCAGAAAAATATGCCACAGGTGCATCTGATTTTATTGACCTACCTTCAGGGGCACGTGCCCATATCCGCACTCGTGGCAATTTTGAAGGAAAGACCGTTATCCTGCTGCACGGCTCAAACGCGTCCCTCCATACCTGGGAGCCGTGGGTTGATGCACTTGAGGCTGATTATTTCATCGTTACTGCGGACCTCCCCGGCCACGGTCTCACCGGCCCTATCCCTTCTGAGAACTATACCTATGACGGTATGGTTGCCTTCGTCGATGAGCTTGTAGAAACCCTCAATCTTGAGAATTTCATCCTGGGCGGCAATTCCATGGGCGGCGGCGTTACCCTCGCCTACGCACTCAAATACCCGGATAAGCCAGATGGTCTTATTCTCGTTGACGCCGCTGGAATCCCAACACCTGAGAACACCCGCATCAAAACCAGCAGACCGCTGGCGTTTGAGCTCGCAGGCCATTGGTATAGTGACTGGGTGCTGGAGAATATCACCCCTCGCAGCATTGTTGAGGAAGGCCTCAAAAAATGCTTCTCGGACAACAGCAATGTCACCGAAGCGAAAATCACTCAATATTGGGAACTGGCACGACACCCCGGCAACCGTGAGGCCACAGGCAAGCGCTTCGCGTGGTACCGCGACGGTCGCTCCTCGCTGGACATCACACCGATTAAACTTCCAACCCTTATCCTCTGGGGTGAAGATGACAGCCTTATCCCGGTTGAGACCGGTACACTCATGCATGAAATGATTGATGGCAGCGAACTGATCACCTACCCCGATGTTGGCCATCTGCCTATGGAAGAAATTCCCGCAATTTCCGCGAATGCTGTGCGGGCTTTCCTGAACCAGTTTAATGCACCTGTGCCTGCCGTGCCTGATAATGCGCCAGAAACCACAGACACTACAGATGAAGACGTAGGCCGTTAACCTGCGTCACCACGCCTTGACGGACACATTTTGACAGGTGTCGGGCGCGCCCGCTGGTTGCTTGTGTTCCAGCATTCCTCGTAAAGCGAGCAATAACAAACGCTCACAACAAGCCGGTCTGAAAAGTCCCTCAGGATCGCTGCATTCTCTGGTGTGGTGTCGAGTTTAATGGGCACAACATTCTCACCGGCAGGCACAACCGTGCCCGGCGTCAGATCTGAAAGTGTCACGCCGTCCACATTTCTCGCATCACCCGCAATCTGCACCTGGCCGCCGGTGCCCTGAGCAACCAGTTCTTCCCAATCCGCGCTCTCAACACCTTCAACCTTTGCTGAAAAACTCTCGATCACGGCCGGTCCGATGCCCTGGTTTACAAGGCCCACGTTAAAACTGCCTTTGTCGTCACCAATATGGCTGCCTGTGTAGACCAGAAGCGCAGGCATAACGGACAGACGCTGGTGCTCACGTTCCATGCTGGCTTCTTCGTGCATCACCTGAGTTTGCAAGATGGCAACCACCACTGCCGCCACAGCAGTCACCATCGCCGTAATGGAAACCAGAACTTCCAGCCTTATTTTCAAGCCTACCTCCCCATTTTATCGTCTTCTAGATTTTGGAGAAAACACCCACAAGTTCAAGATGCGGTGACCACAGGAACTGATCAACCGGCAGTACGCTCTCAAGCACGTATCCGCCATCCGCAAGAGTGCGCGCGTCACGGCTAAAGGTATTGGGGTTGCAGGATACCGCAACGATGCGCGGCACCTCCGACTTCGCAAGCTCGGCCACCTGCGCTGATGCGCCAGCACGCGGCGGATCAAACACCACGGCGTCAAAAATCTTGAGCTCCGCCGCAGTCAAAGGCCGGCGGAACAGGTCACGGTGACGCGGGATAATCTGCTTGAAACCGCTGGAGATATTCGCTGCAGCAGTCAAGGCATCAAGGGACGATTTAGCCCCTTCGGCAGCCAGCACCTGATGATTACGCGCGAGTGGAAAAGTGAAGGTTCCCAACCCGCAGAAAAGGTCCGCCACACGCCCAAAACCTTCGCAGGCTTTGGTGACAGCGCGTGTGAGCGCAGCCTCACCCTCTTCGGTGGCCTGAACAAAGCTCGCAGGCGGCAACACGACCCGCGCGCCGGCAAAATCCATCACGGGTTCACGCCGAATAGCCACGGGGTCGAGGAACCCCTGCTCTTGCCAGTGCAGCGCCGCGAGGTCATGCTCATTCGCAAACTCACTCAGGCTTTCACGCGCAGCAAGATCAAGCGCCTTCGGCGCATCAATCAGCATATCAACACCGCTGGCCGTCAGGGCCATATGGACGGTTGCCGCCATCCGCTGATCCAGAATGGCAACCAGAAGGGCACGAAGTGGTGCAAAAAGCGCGGTCAGCTCACTGCGCGTCACCGGACACATGCTCACATCAATGATCGTGTGGCTTTGCCGCTCATTAAAACCAAGCACCACACCTGCGGCAGTCCTGAGGGCTTTGAGCGCCACGCGCCTACGGCTCGCTTTCGGGCTGATTGCCGGTTCCAATACCGTAACATCCTCAAACCCATGCTGGCCAAGCGCCATCAGCGCCCGCTCTCGCACCCAAGCCTTATAGGTGCCGTCATCAAAAAACTGGAGTTGGCAACCACCACAAGCGCCAAAATGCGCACAGGCCGGTGTCTGCCGTTCAGCGCTCGGGGAGAGTATTTCAACGAGCTCGCTATAGAGGCCGTTACGGCGGCTTTCATTCACCTTGGCGCGGACCTTGTCGCCCGGCATGGTGAAGGGCACAAAAACCGGTGTGTCGTTATGTGTGCCCACACCGTCCCCTTGCGCGCCGAGGCTCATGATCTCAATATCCAGAAGCTCAGCCACCGTTTTTCTCACCGTAGATCAAAAACTCAACATTACCTTCTGGTCCCTTGATGGGGCTTTCGGTGATGCCCACAGCCCGCCACCCTTCAAGCGCGTCGAGCCACGCGCGTATATCTTCGCATACAGCCTCGTGCAAGGCGGGGTCACGGACCACACCACCCTTGCCCACATTCTCACGTCCGACCTCAAATTGGGGTTTGATCAGCGCAATCAGCTTACCACCCGTCTTCACTAGGCCAAGCGCTGCAGGAAGCACCGTTTTGAGAGAGATAAAGCTCGCGTCACACACCACCATGTCGGCTGGCTCGGGGATCTCGGCGTCCGTCAGGTAACGCGCATTGGTTTTTTCAAGCACAACAACCCGCTCGTCGTTCCTCAGTTTCCACGCCAATTGGCCAGAGCCCACATCCACAGCATAAACTCGCGCTGCACCATTTGTGAGCGCCACATCAGTAAAGCCGCCGGTTGAGGAGCCAACGTCAATCACCACCACATCAGACACATCGACTTGGAACTCTGCCAAACCTTTCTCAAGCTTCAGACCGCCCCGGCTCACCCACGGGTGATCTTTGCCACGCACATCAAGGGGTTGATCTTCCTTGATCTGCTGACCAGCTTTGAGGATTTTGATCTCGCCTGTGAAGACCACACCCGCCATGATAAGCGCTTGGGCCTTGGCGCGACTTTCAACAAGGCCGCGGTCCACCAGCGCTACGTCAGCCCGGATTTTTGCGGCCATATCGAGTGATCCCTGAGTTCTAGGCTTTGCCTGCGGCGGCTTCTGCGGCGCTGTCGCCAAGGTCATTGCGACCAAGCGCTCTCAGCACCGTTGCCACGATACCAGAGGCGTTAAGCCCCGCGTCTTCATACATCTGCTCCGGCTTGCCGTGATCCTGGAAAGTGTCAGGCAGTTTCATGGCCCGCACCTTGAGGTTCCCGTCCAGGATGCCCTCTTCCGCGAGAAAATCCATCACATGCGCACCAAATCCGCCGATAGACCCTTCTTCAAGGGTGATCACAAGGTCATGGCTTGCCGCCAGATCACGGATAAGCTGTTCATCAACCGGCTTTGCAAAGCGAGCATCGGCCACAGTTGTGGAAAGCCCTCTGGCGTCCAGGTCCTCAGCAGCCTTCATCGCCTCCCCTAAGCGAGCGCCAAGGGAGATAATCGCAACCTTGCTACCTTTTTTGACAATACGGCCTTTGCCGATTTCAAGCACCTTGCCTTCCGCAGGCAACTCAACGCCTGAGCCCTCACCGCGCGGATAACGCACAGCCGATGGCCGGTCATCAATCGCGTGTGCCGTTGCCACCATATGCATCAGCTCAGCTTCGTCAGCCGCTGCCATCACAACCATATTGGGCAGGCTTGCGAGATAGGTAACGTCAAAGCTGCCCGCGTGGGTTGGGCCGTCCGCCCCTACAAGGCCTGCACGGTCAATCGCAAAACGTACCGGCAGCTTCTGCACCGCCACGTCATGCACGATCTGGTCATAGGCACGCTGAAGGAAGGTTGAATATATAGCAACGAAGGGCTTAAAGCCTTCTGTCGCCATACCGGCAGCGAATGTTACCGCGTGCTGTTCCGCAATACCCACATCAAAGGTACGGTCTGGGAAGGTTTTCCCAAATTTATCAAGGCCCGTGCCTGACGGCATTGCGGCGGTAATGGCCACAACCTTCTCGTCCTTCTCAGCCGCCTGCGTGAGCGCTTTGGCGAAGATATTGGTGAAGGTTGGCGCACTTGGGGTCGTTTTTTTCTTCTCACCGGTCACCACATTAAACTGCGGCACCGCGTGATATTTTTCCTGGTTTGGCTCTTCAAACGGATGGCCACGGCCCTTCTCAGTCACAACATGCACGAGGATCGGGCCATCAATGGCGTCCCGCACGTTCTCCAGGACCGGCAACAAGTGTTCCATATTGTGGCCATCAATGGGGCCAACATAATAAAAACCAAGCTCATCAAAAAGCGTACCGCCGCCTGCCGCCATACCGCGGGCATACTCTTCCGCCTGCCGGGCGCGATCAGCCAATGGCCTCGGCAACATGGCAATCATTTTCTTGCCGAAGTCCCGAAGGCTCAGAAACGGTCGTGAGCTGATAATTTTAGCGAGATATGCGCTCAGCGCCCCAACAGCGGGTGCGATCGACATATCATTGTCGTTCAGGATCACGATAAGCTGGTTTCCCGCCTGCTCGGCGTTGTTCATGGCTTCATACGCCATGCCCGCGCTCATGGCCCCGTCGCCAATAACAGCAATGGCCTTGCCTTTTTTGCCAGACATCTTGTTCGCAACCGCCATACCAAGCGCCGCGCTGATCGATGTTGATGAATGACCCGCGCCAAAGGGGTCAAAATCGCTTTCCCCCCGTTTGGTGAAGGGGGATAGCCCCTCAGGCTGGCGAATTGTGCGGATACGGTCACGCCGCCCGGTCAGAATCTTGTGGGGATAGGCCTGATGCCCAACGTCCCAAATCAGCCGGTCTTCAGGCGTGTTGAAAACATAATGCAGCGCAACGGTAAGCTCGACCACGCCAAGCCCTGCACCAAAATGACCACCAGTAACAGAAACTGCGCTGATCATCTCTTCACGCAGTTCGTCAGCAAGTTGACGCAACTTGTTCGCGGGCAGCTTGCGCAGCTCCTCTGGCGTATGGATCGTATCCAGCAAAGGCGTTTCAGGTCGTACGCTCAACTTCTTATCCTTCTTCGGCATCGGCCATGATGCTTTTATAGTATTCTTTAGCCGATAGCGCCCTAGGTGCGTCGATTTATAGCAAAATGCGCGACGGCGCGCAAAAGCGATGCTTTATCGTCGAAGCCCGCCAAATGTTCAATAGCTTGATCAGAGAGAATTTGCGCTTGTTGACGCGCGCGATCAACGCCCATCAGGCTCACGAGCGTTGCCTTGCCCGCATCGGCATCTTTGCCGACCGCTTTACCAAGCTCATTCTCGCAGCCTTCAACATCAAGAAGATCATCGGCGATCTGGAACGCAAGGCCCAGATCACGGGCATAACCATGCAGCGACGACCGGGCCTGTTTGCCCGCGTGCCCCATTACAGCACCTGCCTCGGCAGAAAAACTGATAAGTGCGCCGGTTTTCATCTGCTGCAGCCGGTGGACAAACATCTCGTCCATATCATGCTCATTGGCCGTAAGGTCGATCATCTGTCCACCCACCATACCGTGATGACCGGATGCCCGAGCGAGCTCCCGAATAAGCTCCAGCCGGACGTTGGGGTCTGGGTGAGTTTCTTCTTTGGCGAGAATCTCGAAAGCAACGCTCATCAAGGCATCCCCCGCCAAAATGGCTGTGGCCTCGTCAAACGCCATATGCACCGTTGGCTGCCCCCGGCGCAGGTCATCATCGTCCATTGCAGGCAAGTCATCATGGATCAGGGAATAGCAGTGCACACACTCAACCGCCGCCGCAACCCGAAGGGCCTGCGTCCGGTCAACATCAAATAGCTCGGCACTCGCCAGCACAAGGAAAGGCCGCAAACGCTTGCCGCCGGAGAAAACCGAATAGCGCATTGCTTCCACCACCCGATCTTCCGGGCCACCGGTGAGCGCAATGATAGGGTCAAGAACACGTTCAATCGCGCCAGAGGTGGCCGCAAGTGCTTCTTTTAGGGGACCATTATCTTCCACGAGAACCCCGCTTATTCGACGTCAAGCGGCGCTGTGCCCGCAGCATTGCCAGCGGAATCAAGGGTGATCTTCTCAATCTTGGCCTGAGCATCCTTAAGCTTGGCTTCGCAATGCGCCTTCAGGGCTGTACCGCGGGTATAAAGCTCGATGGACTGTTCAAGCGACGCATTACCGGACTCGAGCTTGGCTACCACCTGTTCCAATGCCCCCATGGCTTGCTCGAAGCTCATGGCCTCGAGGTCCATCTTGTTATCCGCTGTATCGCCCATGCGTATTACCCCACCAGTTCCATCAAACTTATACTGATCACAAATATGCCGCTGTTATAGGCCCGCTATCCGCAGGACGCAAAGATTATTGCTGCGAATGTTTCTCAATAACTACCTCAGTAGACATCCGAGATTGCGCGCATCTCAACTCCAGGCAACGCGGAGACATCAGCGAGCAATTTTTCCTGAATTAACGTGCCTTTAGCCTGAAAGCTGTATACGCCGTCTGTCATCGTCCGGTTCATCAAGCCGATGGATTCAAGCAAATGCAGGTGAGCGATAGACTCGCCAAGCGCGAGGTAGAAATCCATGCCGGATACCTTGCGGCGGAAAAGCGCCGGGAAAGTCTCCACTGGCGTTCGCATCTCTGCACACCATTCATGAAGGGACGCGAGCTTTTCGATATGACCACCGATCAGGGCATCAAGCCGTGCCTGAAAGCCCTTGAACACGCGACCATGGCTTGGGAGCACCATGGGGTCGCCCGGCACCGCTTTCATGCGTGAAAGGCTCGTGAGCCAATGCGCGAGCGGGTTTGCCATAGGCTCCCGCGCGTGAACCGACACGTTCGAGGTAATGCTGGGCAGGATTTGGTCTCCCGCGATGAACAAGGGCTCATCAAGGCACGAAAGGCAGGCATGCTCTGGGCTGTGACCGCGCCCCACAACAACGCGCCAGCGCCTGCCCCCAAGCGAGATAAGCGAACCATCCTCTATCCGGGTATAGGTATGGGGCAGTTCATGCACCCCGCGACGGTAGTTATCAAACCGTGCTGCGCGGATCATCGGTTCAAACGACCGGTCAACACCGTGCTTGAACAGAAAGTCCACTTCATGTTCTGGCATGGTGGCTGTACCCCCAAGCCATAGACTGGATGCCAGCAGATATTCCGTTTGTGTTGTGGTGAACTCGGCACCATACCGTTCAACCAACCAGCCTGCGAGGCCGAGATGATCCGGGTGCATGTGGGTGGCTATCACCCGGTGGATGGGTTTGCCGCCCAGAAGTGCCTTATCAAGCGCCTCCCAAGCCTCACGCCCCCTATTGCCGTTGGAGCCAGTGTCAACCACGCTCCAGCCGTCACCTTCATCAAACAGATAGACGTTGATATGATCAAGCGACCACGGCAGCGGAATGCGTGCCCAATAGACACCATCAGCCACCTCAATGGTTGTGGTGCCGTCTGGCTTCTCTGTAAACGGAAAAACAAGCCCTTCTTTGCGGGCGCGCTTCATCTCGCGCTCGTCCGCCGCTGCATCCTTTGCGTTCCGGTGGTCCGCAACGTCGGAGCCATCAAGTTCTTCACTTTTGGCGCCTGCGGCAGCCGTACCTTTTTTACTCGTCATGGGCTTCCTGCTTCCCGGTTTTTTCTTCGCGTCTTCCTGAGATAGACCGGCCGGTGCAGCCTTCCAGCTTATTGGCGGGCAAAACTTTCTTCGCTCATCGCCATCAATGTTCCAGCGCCTTCTTTGATGGGGCCAAGAAGGGCTGTCGCCGGGGGCAGAAGCTGTTCTATGAAAAATTGCGCTGTTGTGATCTTGGCTTGAAGGAACGCTGGATTGCCCTCGCCGTTTTCAAGGCGGCGTTTGGCCTCCTCCGCCTGCACAGCGAGAAGGTAACCGCCAACCACTGTACCAAACAGCCGCAGATATGGGGTTGCGGCCGCCGCAGTGTCCACCACCCTCTCAAAGCCGTTAGACAGCAGGAATTCCGCGGCTTCCGACAGGGCTTCCACCCCCTCAGAGAGCCGCCGCACTTGTGCCTCACTTCCGCCACACCCCTTGGCAACAAAATTACGCATCTCCGCAATTAAATTACGCCAATGGCTGCCACCATCCATCATCAGTTTACGACCTGCGAGATCAAGCGCCTGAATACCGTTGGTGCCTTCATAAATTGGGGCAATTCGGCTATCGCGGTAGAACTGGGCAACACCGGTTTCTTCCACAAAGCCCATACCGCCATGTATCTGGATGGCAAGCGACGAGGCTTCCACGCCAATATCGGTAGAATATGCTTTAGATATAGGGGTTAGCAGATCTGCTTCACCTTTTGCTTTAGCTTTTTCCGTGAGATCTTCAAGCGTATGCGCCCGGTCAAGCGCCCACACATTACGGTAAACAATGGCACGCGCCGCCTCTGTTGTAGCCCGCATTGTCATCAGCATACGCCGAACGTCAGGATGATGGATAATCGTCACGCTTTCGCGGCTTTTTGCGCCTATTTCTGCCGACTGCAGCCGCTCCCGCGCAAACGCGACCGACTGCTGATATGCCCGCTCCGCGACCGATACACCTTCCAGCCCAACACCAATTCGCGCGTGGTTCATCATCGTGAACATGTTGCGCATGCCTTGGTTTTCCTCACCAACGATGTAGCCGATACAGTTGCCCTCATCCCCAAATGACATCACGCATGTTGGGCTCGCGTGGATACCAAGCTTGTGCTCAAGACTTACGCAGCGCACATCGTTGCGCTCACCGGGGTTCCCATTCGCATCAAGGTGAAACTTCGGCACCACGAACATGGATATGCCTTTGGTACCAGCCGGGGCATCAGGCAGCCGCGCGAGCACAAGGTGGATAACGTTTTCCGCCAGGTCGTGCTCACCCCAGGTGATGAAAATCTTCTGGCCGGAGATTTTATAACTGCCATCAGGCAACCGCACAGCCTTAGAGCGCAAAGCACCAACGTCAGAGCCTGCGCCAGGTTCCGTCAGGTTCATGGCGCCAGACCATTCGCCGGTGATCATCTTTGGCAGGTAGGTTTGGCGCTGCTCTTCAGTGCCGTGGGCCGCGATAGCTTCAATCGCGCCCGCAGTTAGTAGCGAGAGCAGACTATAGGCCATATTGCCCGAGGTGACCATCTCCGTCACCGCGATAGACAAGGCATTCGGAAGGCCCTGCCCGCCCAACTCCGGGTCTGCTGACAGGGTTGACCACCCGCCCTCTACATAGGCCTGATGCATGGGTTTAAAGGCGTCCGGGGTAATAACACGATCACCATCAAGCTTCGCGCCAATCTCGTCACCAATCTTGTTGGTGGGGGCGATGATACCACTCGCAAGCTTGCCTGCTTCCTCCAGCACGGCGCTTGCCAGTTCTTCACTCGCTTCCTCAAAGCCGGGCATAGAGGCCCATTCTTTCATTCCGGCTACGGTCTCAAGGGCAAAGCCAATCTCTTCAAGTGGCGCGATATAGTCACTCATTCATCTACTTCCCGTCAAAAGTGCCTGCATTTCCACAAAGGCGTTGTCAGCCGAGGCGCAGTCGCCTATCAGCTATAAGAGTTATCAGCCGGAGGAACCCCGCGGCTGGAAGTTTTTTTGCTTTGTCCCGTTGAGCGGAAGTTGTGCATGGCAACATTTAAAACTCAAGTCGTTTCTGACAGACAAGATGGTGCGATTTCGCTCGCTGTCGAGGAGTTGGCGCGCGGAAATCTCGTCGCTATTCCAACAGAAACAGTCTATGGGCTTGCCGCGGACGCTACGGAACTTTGTGCGGTGCAGCATATCTACACTGTCAAAGGCCGTCCCTCAAACAACCCCCTGATCTGCCACGTTGCTGATATAGACATGGCTCAAAAATACGTGGTTGTTTCCCCGCTCGCAACCCGGGTCATGCAGTTTTTTTGGCCCGGGCCGCTCACATTGGTGTTGCCTACGCGTCCGGGATTCGCGATTGCGGCGCCTGTATCGGCCGGTCTTGATACGCTCGCAGTACGCTGCCCAGGAAGCGAAACAGCACGGCAAATCATCAGTGAGCTTGGGAGGCCCATCGCCGCCCCCAGCGCCAATCCTTCAGGCAAACTATCCCCAACGTCCGCAGACGATGTGCTGCAAGGGCTTGGTGGCAGGATACCACTGATCATTGATGGCGGCGACACACCGGTGGGTATCGAATCTACCATCATCGGCATCGTGGATGAAAAAATCACGTTGCTCCGTCCCGGCAGCGTTACGGCTGATGACATTACCGCCGCTGTGCACACCCCGTTTTTTGACCGTGACAGCCAGCAGATTACCGCACCCGGCCAGTTGGAAAGCCACTATGCACCCTCGTCACATGTCAGGTTGAATGCCACAGAGCAAGAAGCCGACGAGGTATTGATAGGCTTTGGTGAAATTGAGGGTGTTCTGAACCTCAGCCCCTCATCTAACTTAGAAGAAGCGGCGCATAACTTATTTAAATTTATAAGAAAAGCTGACAAAAGAAACCCGAATTGTATTGCTATCGCCCCTATCCCCAATCAGGGTGTTGGTATCGCAATAAACGACAGGCTGCGCCGTGCGGCAGCACCAAGGAACCAGTAATGCTTGAAAACGCCCACCTCGAACAGCTACATGCGATCGCGGGCCCAAAGGGCGCGACACAAGATGGTGCTTTAATCGCACCGCACCTGAGGGAGTGGCGCGACAAGTTCAATGGTCAAACCCCCTTGATGCTCATGCCGCAGAACACAAAAACAGCGGCCAAGCTGATTGCTTATTGCCACGCACATCATATTGCTGTGGTTCCTCAGGGAGGCAACACGGGCCTTGTGGGTGGGGGCATTCCAGGCCTGAAGGGGCGCAATGAGGTGCTGTTCAGCACGCGCAGAATGACTGACACCTGCCTTGTTGACGCTGACGATTTCTCGATCACCGCATCTGCTGGCTGCAATGTTGCCATCCTTCAGGCGGCAGCCGCAGAACACGAGCTGTTGTTTCCCCTCTCGCTTGCTTCCGAAGGCAGTTGCACCTTGGGCGGTGTGGTATCCACCAATGCTGGCGGCATTCACGTCCTGCGCTACGGCACCACCAGAGCCCTCACCCTTGGTGTTGAAGCCGTGTTGCCAACGGGTGCAGTGATCAACGAATTAACAGCCCTCAGGAAAAACAACACAGGCTATAACCTTAGCCAGTTGCTTATCGGCGCCGAAGGGACGCTAGGGATCATTACCAAAGCCACCTTCAAGCTATTCCCAAAGGAAGCACAGAAACATACCTGTCTCTTGGCGGTCGGCAGCCCTGAACAGGCCCTTAAACTTCTGACATCAGCCAGACGTGCTAGCGGAGACCGTGTTTCAGCATTTGAACTGATGCCTCGTATAGGGCTCGACTTTGTCCTGCGTCATATTCCCGGCACGTCAGACCCTTTAGGCGTGCCCTATCCGTGGTATGTGTTAACCGAGATTGCAACCAGCAAGCCGGACCCTGCCCTTAAGGCTGACATCTCGTCGTGGCTGGAGACGGAACTGGAAAGCGGCAACATTCTTGACGGCGCGGTCGCGACTTCGCTCAAGCAAGCTGATAATTTCTGGAAACTAAGGGAGAGCATGTCTGAAGCCCAGAAGATTGAAGGCGGCAGCATCAAACACGATATCGCAGTACCGGTTTCTCGGGTACCGGTGTTTCTAGAGAAAGCGACGCGTGCGGTGCAAAACTTCAGCCCTGAAGCCAGATTGGTTGCCTTCGGCCATCTAGGCGACGGCAACATTCATTTCAATGTCATGCAGCCTGCAGACGGCGACAAGAACGCCTTCCTTTCTACCTGGGAAGAGATGAATGCGCTTGTTCATGATGTTGTTATGGAGTTTGGCGGCTCCATATCAGCAGAGCACGGCATTGGTACATTGAAAAAAGAAGAACTATCGCGGCTTAAACCCGCAGCAGAACTGGATGCTATGAAGGCTATCAAGGCAGCCCTTGATCCTCATAACATCATGAACCCCGGCTGCCTGTTCACCTAACCTCTACTGATTGCGTGGTTTCAGGCCTGCCTTTTCCGCATAAAAAGCCTGTATTTTCGCCATATCTGCGACCATATCACCCGTCGGCATAAATACCGGGCCTATGCCAACCTCACGTTTCTTGCTGTCAACAAACGCGAGTACGATCGGCACATCCGCAGCCACGGCAATTCGGTAGAAACCGCTTTTCCATTTGCTGACTTTTGAACGTGTCCCTTCAGGCGCTAGACCGAGGATCAACTCGTCCCGCGATGCAAAGGCTTCGGCCGCACGTTTTACAACATCCGCCACATCATTGCCCTCACGCTCTACCGGAATGCCGCCGAGCCAATAGAAAAGCCAGCCAATTGGTCCTTTAAAGAGAGTATGTTTGCCAAGAAAACGAACCCGCAGCCTGAGCACACCAACGACCGACATGAATATCGGGAAATCCCAGTTGCTGGTATGAGGCGCAGCTATTGCGACAAATTTGGGAATGTTGGGCACCTCCCCAACGACCTTCCAGCCACCGAGGCGTAAAACCACTCGGCCTATTTGATACAAAAGGCCAGTAAAGAAACGATTTTGATAAATAAGCCTGCTGGCCATCGGGTATTATATCCATATGGGGAAACTGGGCGTGTGATGCTGTAGTCCATAAAATAAAGGCGGACAAGCAGTTGCTATCCGCCCTAAAGTTAGAGCACGACCCCACTCAGGCAAAATGGGGCCGTGCTATACTCTTTTGAGTCCCTATCAGATCTCAGGCAAAATCTTTTAGGTGCTTCTATCATCGCAAGCCATATGCCAGTTTTTTTCTGTTGAAGAATCAAAGCATTATGGGACGTGGTCCCAATTTGATACGTCTCAATCCTGTTCCAAATGTCTCATTTTGAAACGCCGCACCAGAATGAAACACCGAGATTATGCGATTAGTGCACGCGCAAACACGGCTTCATCCTGCTCATCAATCCATAAATGAGGGGCGACGCGAAGCGTATTTCCCCGCACACTCGCTGATACGTTCGCTGCCTTGAGGCGCGCGAGCAGCTCTTCACCTGCCGCACCGATATGAACGCCAAGCAAATGTGGGCCCCTGAAGGCTTCATTCACTGGCAAAAAACCCGCCTCGCTGGCTAGTGCCGCGAGCCTTTTGTTTAATGCCTCTAACGTCTCAGCGATATTTTCAATACCCCACTCAAGAAGCTGCCTCAGCCCCTCTTTATAGATTGGGGCAAGAATAAAATTCGAGCGCTCCCCCATGTCAAAGCGCCGTGCCCCCGGCTGATAATCTGACTGGTAATTCACGAGACCCCGGAAATCTTCGCTGCCTTTACGGGCAATCCAGTTCTGTTCGAGCGGCTTTCCGTCTTGCCAACGCGGCGCCACATACATCACCCCCAGGCTATAGGGGCCCATCATCCATTTGTAGCCGCCCGCAATGGCAAAGTCCGGGTCTACCTTCTGCATATCAATCGGCATCGCACCTATGGACTGAGTTAAATCCAGCACCAGCGCGGCACCGATGCGCTTGCACGCTGCGGAGATAGAAACCAGATCCAGCGCAGCACCTGACGACCAATGCACGTGCGGCAGTGCGACAATGGATATCCTGCCACCAAATTGTTCAAGCGTATCCAAAACAGCCGTGGACCAGTCATCATCATCTGGTGTGGCAACGGTCATGATCTCACCACCAACCCGGTCCGCTAGAGCCCGCCACTCATAAACGTTGGACGGAAACTGCTCTTCGAGCACGAGGACAGCCTCTCGAGGCTTAAGCGGCAGGTTTTTCGCCGCCGTTGCCATACCGTAGCTAACGGCCGGGATGATGGCCATGCTATCAGCATCTGCGTTCAGTATCTGGCCAGCCAAAACCCGGATTTCTTCCACTACCGGAAAAAAGTCTTCCGCGGAAACCTCCCACGGGTGCATGGAAAGCGAGAGGGCTTCCTGCCCTACCCTGTGTTGTTTTTGGGTGAGCGGCGTCATGTAGGCCGCATTCAGGTAGCAAACATCTCTGGGGATATCAAACAGATGACGTTGAGACGGAAGTATCATAATAGGCCCTCGCTTAAAGGGCCGATATTATTCTAGTGGCCCCGGATCAATCGTTCGTATGCAATCAACAAAACACCAATGACCGACTTTGAAAATCCTGCAGCTTCAAGCAAACGCGCCACAATCTTCTTGTCGCCTTGAGCCAGCTTGCCCTCAACAGCCTCATAGGGGCGATCCAGCCGCACAGCCACAGCCATGGTGAACAGGCGCACATTGCCATTTTGCAGATAGTTGAGCAACACATCTGAGGTCAGACCGTCAATCGCCATCAACTGCTTGAGATAGTTATCAATTTCTGAGAGCGGCGCCATCTCAAGCGTGCGAGAGAAAACCTGCCGGTTCGCCATTGAAACGAGATAGGACGCATAATCCGTCGCCAGCCCGAATTTCTCGGAGAGATATTCGCCGTACCGTTTGGATACCTTGAAGATGATTTGCTCAACAACTGCTGGGGGCAAATCCGCCCGCTCCGCCAGCTTTTCCATCAGGCTACGTTCTTCAGGGAAGCGTTCAACCACGCGATTGCAACTGCGTTCTGAAACTTCCGCGCCACCATTTGCGATCAGCGTAGTGACCGCGCCCAGCGACCCCACATCGCTGATGGCAAAGCTGACAGCTTCGGAGAGGCTTGAGCGTTGGGCAATCGCCTGTTGGGCGCTCGCTCCACAGCTTCTCACAATCTCTTCCAGAAAAGCATCGTCAATCGCTTGCGACGCAACAAGGAAGGGCATGGAAACCTGATCAATGTCCTTCGAGAGCTTAGAGACAAGGTCAAGCGGCAGAAAACTGCATGCCCGCAGTTCTTTCGCTAACGCCTCACGCACAGACACAGCAACATCTTCAACAAGAAGCTGCGCAAGCTGCAGCGCATCCTCGTTGCCGTTACCATTCTCCTGCCGGGCTAAAATCCTGCCGACTTTCCGCGCAATTTCTTCGCGCGCTTTCTGGTCGATGTTTCTGAGTTCTTCCATCTGCGAAATATCGATACTCATTCAGGATCACCTAATCCACTCAGGCTTTTTGCCTTTTCAATACTGTCGCGGTGCGAATACGTGTTTTGCACGAAAATTCCTAGGAAAAAGTGATCTCTTTTAAGCCTTTTGCAAAACGTTTTGCGTTATCCTGATATATCTTAGCCGACATATCTATCATTTGGCGTTCTTGCTCTGTCAGCTCCCGCATCACACGTGCTGGCGAGCCAACAATGAGTACACCGTCCGGAAACTCTTTTCCTTCTGTGATCAAGCTGTTCGCGCCAACGATTGAACCGGTTCCTATTTTTGCGCCATTCAGGATCGTGCTTCCCATGCCAATAAGCGTTTTATCGGCGATTGTGCACCCATGCAGCATAACCTTATGCCCTATGGTAACATCTTCCCCGATTACAATGGGAGCACCGATATCTGTGTGCAGGACGGAATGATCCTGAATGTTGGAGCCTTTCCCGATTGAGATCGGGTCATTGTCTCCCCTGATGGTAACGCCGAACCAGATGCTGGACTCTGAAGCCAATTTCACATTGCCGATAACGCTCGCGTTGTGGGCCACCCACACGCTGTCATCCTCAAACTGCGGCTTCACTCCATTAAGTTCAAAAAGCATAAATCCCCCAGATTGGTTCGCCACATAGGCGCTTGTTCACTAGGATGGCGTTTTCTTGACATTAAATCAATGCGGACAAATGCAAAACAATCGTTTACTAAGCCCAAAAGTAGCATGAAAACTGGTACCCAATGGCACAAAAGATCGAACAGAACGAACTAGCATGGCGTGGGAACTCCCCCGTATCGACTGTGTTCGACGATGTCTATTATTCGGCAGACAATGGGCTCGAGGAAACAGATCACGTTTTCCTGCACGGCATAGGTGCGCCCGATGTGTGGATGGGGCAGGATCATTATGTTATCGCCGAAACCGGTTTTGGTACCGGGCTCAATTTTCTCGCGACATGGCGGGCTTTCAAAGCGAGCGGCGCAACAGGCAGGTTGACCTTCATCTCAGTTGAAGGCTTTCCTCTCACTGAAGGTGCACTGCGAAGCGCGCACGAAACCTTTCCGGAAGTTAGCATCTACTCTGGGCAATTATGCGACGCTTGGCCTCCTGCGGCGGACGGGTTTCACCCACGCATATTTGAGGATGGCCGCGTTACGCTTATCCTACTTTTTGGGGATGCCGCAAAAACCCTGCCCCGGCTAAACGCACAGGTCGATGCCTGGTTTCTCGATGGATTTGCCCCGGCCAAAAACCCAGCCATGTGGTCCGACGAAATTCTGGATCAAGTCGCGCGGCTATCCAGACCTGGCACTAGGCTCGCGACCTTCACAGCCGCTGGTTTCGTGAGACGCGGGTTGCAGGAACGAGGTTTCGATATCATCAAAGCACCCGGATATGGCCGCAAACGTGAACGCCTGATTGGCGAGGCAAAATTACCTGCCCCCCTTTCCAACACGGGCCGAACCCAGCTTCCTGAATGGGCAACCTTACCAAAACAAGCAGAAGGGCCCTTTGTCGTTGTCGGCGCAGGTATCGCGGGACGGTCGGTAGCCTATGCGTTAGCCCGGCGCGGCAAAAAAGTTACCCTGATCCAGAGCCCTGTATCACCATGCGCAAGCGCAGTCCCTTCAGCAATCATCGCACCAAGGTTCATTCTGGATACACAGTCCCACGCTGACTTTTTCACAAGCGCCTACGCATTTGCGATTGCTCATTCCGCGTTCGCTCCCCACTGGGCGACAATCAAAGGTGTAAACCTATTAGGCAAAAACAAAGCAGATAGAGAACGCCATGCAAAGCTGGCTGCCCAATTGGGTTGGTCTGCCGACTGGTTAACTTGGGACGGTGAAACGCTAAACCTGCCACGAGGCGGTACAGTGAAGACCTCTGGTGTGCTGAAAGCTCTCGCAGGCAACATTGAGGTTCGCACCTTTCATGTAGATGAGTTGGAACAAACAGATGACGGCTGGCGCCTGAATAACTTTAGTTCTGGCGAGCATATAGATGCGGCCCATGTAGTGATCGCAACAGGTGTTGAGGCTTCAATTCTGCCTGACAGTCTTATTTGGTCGGAAATTCGTCCAAACCGTGGTCAGGTCGAAATCCTTGATGCAAAAGACGCAGCAGACTTACCCTCAACCTCCATCAGTTTTGGTGGTTATCTAACCGCTGAGATTGATGGTTTGCGCACCTTGGGATCGACATTCGATAAACTCGCTGAAATAGGCGCGCAGGATTATCAGGTGAGCGCGAAAAGCCGCGCAACCATCGAAACACAATTCTCCAACGCGACAGGCCTTAAGTTGCCAAATAACGCTTATGTTGAGAGTTGGGCCGGCGTTCGTGCCACAACGGCAGACCATCTGCCTTTTGTTGGGGCGCTTTACTGTTCGAAACAAATATCTGCTCAGTATGCCCCACTGGCAAAAGATGCAAAGACGACGGGCTTAAGGCCGGCAGAGCCTCTGGATGGCATCTCTATTCTCACCGGACTTGGGTCAAAAGGGTTCCAGTATGGTCCCCTGCTCGGTGAATTTCTGGCGGCGAGCCTTTGTGACGACCCCCTTCCCCTACCCGCAGATCAAATCCCGTCGCTTCACCCGCTTAGGCAGAAGATCAGGGCGATTATCAGAGGTACTTAGGTAAGGTCGTCCTCCTTAAGCTGTTTAGCGATTTTCTCCAGTTCAATAAGCTCGCGCTGCTTCTTTTTCATATAAGGCCACAACACCACCATAACCATGATCAGTGCAGCCAGAGCAGCAACGATGATATATCTCACCCGTTGCAACTCATCTGCTGCGATGCCTGGGTCCTCATCCGTGATTGTCCACCACGCCAGCGGCAACATGGCAAACGAGACAATTCCCAACCAGTAATTCGCCTTCACATAAAGAATGGCCGATTTCGCCCGGCGTATCTGCAACTCGATCAAAGACAGTGCCGTATCACCCGGCTCGCCCCAGGCACCACGCCTGATACGAAACGCTGCATAAATGCCCCCTACACTCAATAGGCCAGCCGCACCCGCAAAAACATAGGTCGCTATCGTGGTCGCGCGGTACATAAGATAAAGCGTCACGATAAGCCCTGCGCCGCACATCAAAAGCTCAATGACAAAGTTCACCCGCATTCGCCACCAAACGAACCGAGCCTTCCTGGCCATTTTTTCCATATCAACGGAAGGGCTATCCTGCCATAGCTCTTGCAGGTTATCCCACTCAGGCGTGTCCATCAGGTCCTGATTATTATCCATGGCCAGTTCCTGTCCTGTGTTGTGCCGCCACAGTGTGCTTCGGGTGATCAAGTTTTCGCATCGCCACTTTCAGCATTTCCTTCGCTCTGCTGAACCTGACCATGGCGTTGTTCTCAGATATGTCCAAAGCATCCGCGATCTCTTTATGTGAAAACCCTTCAAGCGCCAGTGTGGTCACCTGCCTTAAGTTCAGCGGTAACTCGCGCACGGACGCCAGCAACTTCTGGCGCATCTGCTCTTTTGCCACCTGTTCATCAAGGGGTGGCGCGTTACTTTCCAGCCGCTCATCCAGAACAGTGCGGCGGGGCGCTTTGGCGGCACGGGAAACATGTGTGATGCATTTATTCTGCGCAACTCGGGCGATATAGCCCTTCAAACTACCTTCCCCACGGTATTTAGGCAGCGCCTGCCAGAGTGCGAGCGAGACCTCCTGCAGCAGCTCTTGCTGCTGGGCCGGATCAGCCTCATAAGAAGCAACAATCCGGCCCAGCATAGCCCCGTGTGATTGCAAAGTGGCTTGAAAGTCCACGCCCGGTTTCGCCTTCGTTATACCCTTAGCTATCCGCAATCATATGTTCGCTGGAGAGCCGTTTCGATGTCAGCATAAGGCAAAGCAACGTTCCCGCAAGCCCGGCGAGCATCGCGGAGATGGTCACCTGCACATTCACCACACCATCAAAGAATATGCTGCTTAAACTTTCCATATCTGAGAAGATTGGCAGATAGTTCACAAACTCCGGCAGCTTGCTCTCCCCGTATATTTTTGAGTAACCCACAAAAACAGGCACGATCATCATCATGGACATATAGGTCTGCCCTTCCTTGAAGCTTTTGGCGTGGATACTAACGGCCATTTGCAGGGACGCGACGAACATACAGAGCGTAAGCACCTGAAGGCCGGCAACAATAATGCCTGTGGCTGACACCTTGAGCGCAAACGGTAACAAGTCGGGCGGTAGCAACGTAATGGTCACGAGGTTGAGAGTTGCGGTTGCAACCGTCCCAACGAGACCAAAGGTAGCAACCATTGCCCATTTCCCAACGGTTAGGGACATGCCGCTGATCGGCTGCGCCATCAGCGTCGCCAGGCTTTGTTTTTCACGCTCGCCCGCAAGCGCATCAAGTGCCACGCTTAGGCCAACAACAAAAGGAGCAAGGGCAAAGATCAGCATCAACATGTTGCCCATTACTTTATTGATAAAGCTGGTTTTTGAGATGTCTGCCAGCGAAAGCGAGATCGGGGACAACAACCCAACCGGCACGCCCCTGCTGACCACACGCATGCCTGCAATATGATTGCCGTATGACAATATGGCGCTGCGGATATCTCTCCCCCTATCTGTGGATACCCTCGAAGTCTCATCCACATAGAGCACAGCCTCAGCCTGCCTGCCTTGCTTTATCGAGGCATTATAGTCTGCGCCCAGAATCAGGAAGGCATCCGCGTTACCCGGAATCTGCTCTGGCACAGCTGTCTCTTCATCCGATGCATCGACGATCGAATATCCTTCGCGTTCAAGGTAAGCGACAAGGCCCGGAGCTTGCGCCATGCCATGAATAGCGACGGTTGATTTAACGTCATCGCCCCGCTCGTCTGACATCAGGAAGAAGAGAAACGCAAACATGAGAGGAACACCAAGCACATAGGACAAGATGGCAACCAACGCGCGTTTGTCGCGGGTCATATCCCGCATCTCCTTGCGGTATACTGTTAGGATCTGAGCGGTCATGCGATTGCCCTCCCTTGAGTTTGATTGGTGCTGGTATGTGCCTCGGTAAGGTGCACAAACGCTTCTTCGAGGTTTGGCTGTCCACTCTCAGTGATAAGCTCCTTCGGTGTACCGACCGCACAAAGCTCACCGGCCGCTATCATCACCACTTGGTCAGATAGTATTTCAACCTCCGCCATCACATGGGATGATAGTAAAACACAGTGTCCTTGCGCCTTGAGCTGCAGCAGTGTCTCCCGAAGCAGACGTATTGCCATGACATCGAGACCACGGGTTGGTTCATCGAGGACAACGTTCTGTGGCTGATGAACGATAGCGCCCGCGAGAGCAACCTTCATCCGCTGACCTTGACTGAAACCAAGGGTGCGTCTGTCCAGAATGTCTGCCATATGAAGCTGTTCGGCCACCCGCTCCACGGCCTCATCACGCGCTTTGCCGTACAAGCCATGCAACTCCGCAAAATATCCAATATGCTCGCGTGTCGTCAGCCGGGTATATAGACCGAACTGATCAGGGAAAATGCCCAGCCTGCACTGTGCTTTCAGTGGTTCTTGTGCCACATCTATACCGTCCACATGAATGCTGCCCGTTGCGGGCTTCATCAATCCTGAAACAGCGCGCAACGTTGTGGATTTTCCCGAACCATTGGCGCCCAACAGGGTGGTAATCACGCCGTCACCCGCCTCAAAGCTTAGGTCTCGTACGGCGACAACATCACCAAAGTTTTTTGCAATATTCTCTACTTTAATCATCTCAGCCCCCTAGTTCACTGCGCCATTGAGGCCGGTTGCGAACGGCAACCGTTTCAAATGGTCAAAACATGAAGTGTCCAAGGCGGATACATCCGTATGGTCCATAAAATCAGCCATCACCTTTGGCATGCAGGCGACATAGCTTGTGTTGTGACCAGTGCCCGGCACCACGATATGCCTGCCGTTCGGAAAGCCTTTGACAAAATGCTCACCCATGCTTGGCGGTGTTATCGGGTCAAGGTCGCCAGAGAGCACAAGCGCTGGCACATCTCCGCCAATCGGTTCAAACGCATCATCTGCAGGAGCACCGCTGTTCCAGCCCTGGCATCCAGCCTTCCAGAACTGATAGTAGGTATCGCCAGCAAAACTTCGCCCGCTTTGGGTTTCAATTTCTTCGACATTGGCGCGGTCAATCTCATCCCCACAGAGGATCGAGAACGTCGCGCCCAAGAACATGCTGTCGGACACTGCGGTCCCCCCGAGAAGCGCCGAGATCAACGGCTTCAGGTTTCCGTCCGCGGCAGCATTGATCGTGAAGGGGATATAGGTGGTTTGATCTGCCGTGTAGAAGGATGACCTGAGCGCTTCAACCACAATGCCGTAGCCAAGGATGAAATCCATATCTTCACCACTAACCGGATCTGGGCCTGTATAACGCAGTTCTCCACCCTTTGCCTGTGTAATAAGGTCATCGAGTTGCGCCTCAAGCTCAGGGTATGCAGCCGCACAGGATGAGTTCTGCCCACAGTCTTCGATTATCTTCTGCACCGCGCGTTCCGCACTCGCCGCTGCCGTTTCAAATAAGGAAACGTCGGGCGGAAGCACACCGTCCACTATGATGCTGCGCACATGCTCTGGGTATCTTTTCAGATACAAGGCGACCGTTCTGGTGCCATATGACCCACCCCAAAGGTTAAGCTGCTCATAGCCAAGACGTTGGCGTATTTCATCTGTATCCCTGACCACGTTTTCCATCGTTATCGCGGCCACGTTCGCTGGTGTCTCATCCATGCAGTTGCGTGCAAGCGCCGTAAAACGCTCAAGCGGATATGGCATCTCGTCGCTCTCACAGCGAATGCCGTATGACTGTCCTGTACCTCGTTGATCAATCAACAAGATATCCCGCTTTGCCCTGATATGCTGAAAAGCCAAACGAACCAACGGCCCATAATCACCGGCCGCCTGCCCCGGGCCACCTGCAAACACCACAAACGGGTCTTTTTCTGGCGAACCGGCCTTTGCGGGCAGGCGTGTAACATGAATGTTCACCCGAGGCCCGTCTGGGATGGCGTAGTTTTCTGGCAGGCTGATGTCGGTGCAAGCCAGTCTTTCCTTCAGCCCCCGCACGTAACATGGTTTGAATTCAGGCGTTTCCTCCGCTTGCACGCAACCCTCTTGCACCGCAATCGGCGCACACAGCGTGCAAGCTACTATTGTCGCAACTCGGATTATTTTTTTCACAGTCATCTCCTTAAGAACCGAAGCTCATAAACCTTCAGTCACATTGAGGAGAAAAACCTTACAGATTTATTTTAGGGCCAGGTGAAAACTGGCATAAACCTACGACCCGTTTACATCCGCCGCTTTTCTTCCATGCCCTCCAGCACCTGATCTTTGAGGCGCCCACCCAATTCGTTCAGGTGATCAAATTCGTGCTCAAATGTACCTATTCCCTGCGTAACTGACCGTAGTTCGATAATCAGGTCCTGCATCTCAGAGGCTGGCATCTGCGCTTCAATTTGGTCCCAACCAGGCCAGCCATCACGGGCGTCAAAGCCCATGATCTGCCCTCGGCGGCTTGTGATCATGCCATTGATTTTAGCCATATAACTGCTGGGTGCCATCACGCGCACATGCTCGATTGGTTCAAGAAGGATCGGCTCACAGCCCGGAAGCGCATCCGCCATCGCCATACGCCCTGCGGTTTTGAAAGCCATGTCGGAGCTGTCCACGTTATGATATTGGCCGTCCTGCAAGGTGACGGACACATCAACGACAGGAAACCCGAGCGGCCCTTGTTTCAGATACTCCTTAACGCCGGCCTCAACGCTAGGGATATATTGTTTGGGGATAGACCCACCGTGAATTTTCTCAGAAAACTCAAAGCCCTGCCCCAACCCTTTTGGCCGGACCTCGATTACCACATCACCAAACTGGCCATGGCCGCCACTTTGTTTTTTGTATCGTGTATGCTGAACCTTCGACCGCCTGATCGTTTCCTTGTAGGGTACTTGCGGGAACTTGAAAGTGACACCAACACCGTATTTGTCGCTCAGACGGGCCTTGGCGGCTCTCATATGAATTTCGCCCTGCCCCCACAACAGTAGCTGGCCAGTATCTTCCCGGTGTTCAACCTCAAGAGATGGGTCCTCTTCCACCAAACGGCTGAGCGCATCCGATAGTTTAGCTTCGTCTTTGCGGTCATGCACCGTTATCGCTTGCGCATAGACAGGATGGAGTTTCTGCGGATGCGGGGCAGTCGGCGCTCCAAGCGTGTCACCTGTAACGATGCCGTCCAGACGCGGAATGGCAATGACGTCCCCCACCTCTGCTTTCGACGCTTTCTTTATATCCGTTCCATCAACACCAAACAGGCCACTCACCTTGGTGCCGTCAATGGTCATGCCGTCTGATAAACCCTCGCTCAACACACGCGCGAAAGAAAGCTTGCCCATGTGAGGAAGGTATTTGGTTTTAAGAACATAGGCTGCGGCTCCTGAGACTTTTTTTGGCAACATACGGCTTGCGGCCAGTTCAAACCCAGGCATCTCATGACGTAGTGCCTTCATCAAACGCCTGAGCCCAAATGAGTTGCTAGCGCTCCCCATAAGCACTGGCATGATGCGGCCCTCTTTCAGGTCTTTGGCCAGGTCGGTGAATATCTCCTCAGCCTGTGGATCAATGTCTTCCAGAAGCTCTTCCATAAGGTCATCATGAAAGTCAGCGAGGCGCTCCATCATCTCAAAACGCTCATCTTTTACCTGCTCAACATATGTGGCTGCAGTTTCCGTAATCTCACGGCTGCCATCTGCGCCATAAGAGTAGGCCCGGCGGGAAGCAAGGTCGACAAACCCACTGATCTCCCCCTTCTCCCTGATCGGTACGTGGCGGAGAATGGACGGAAGTGCACTCACCTCATCTAGCGCCTTTGCAATATCCCTTATGTGCACGTTGCTATGATCAATTTTGTTGATGAAAAGGAGATGCGGGATGCCTTCTGCTTCAAGCTCATGCAGAAGCGGGGTCAGAGACTGGATTTTATCTGGCTCCGGATCGGCTATGACAACAGCCACATCCGCCGCATGGACTGCGAACCTCGTTTCCTGCAACAACTCGATAGAGCCTGGGCAGTCGAGAAAAATATAGCGGTCACCCAAATATTCCGCACTCGCTACATTCACGTCCACGCCCATAGATAGTGCTTTCGCCTCAATGCTATCATCACCAAAAACCCGCTCACCATTTGCACGGCGGCGGGTTGTATTTGTCATATAAAGAATATTTTCAAGAAGTGTGGTTTTACCACTTGAATAAGGGCCCACGAGCGCAACCACCCGCGGGCTTTTCTGAGTGCCATTGGTCATTATGTCCTCCGTCCCAGGATTCAACCGTCTATGGCGAAGCAATGCTCCGTCGGTTCAGGACACAGGCATGTAGAATGAGCGGACGAAGATGGTACCAGAGCACCCGCCATTTGCCAAAATTCGTCAGGCACGTCTAATACACAGCCTAAACGTCGTTGTTTTCCTTCATGTTTTTATTGGGCAGAATCCGCCCTTTCTATCGCCAGGAAGTCAAATGCGCTTATGTGAGTCGCGATAGGCCATATCACCAGCATTGCTATTTTTGCAGTGCAACATTATCTAAGAGGCAACTTCGCTGAACTGATTGGTAGACAATAATGCTTAAGCTCCCCCCTGTTGAAATTGTTGAAGTTGGTGCTCGTGACGGCCTGCAAAACGAGAAGGTCCTCTTCACGACAGAGCAAAAGCACAAACTGATTACGCGTGCGATGGATGCAGGGTTGAAGCGGCTGGAGGTAGCCAGTTTCGTCCACCCCAAGCTCGTTCCGCAGATGGCGGACGCCGAAGCGGTCGTCGAGAGCCTGCCGGACATCAAGGGTGTGGAGTATGTTGGGTTAGTTCTGAACAAACGTGGGTACCTGCGCGCGTTGGCAACGCGAGAGGGCAACAAGCGGGGCGTGGATGAAGTGGGTTGTGTGGTGACGGCCTCAAACACTTTTGGTGAAAAAAACCAGGGTCAAACCCGCGAAGAATCCATCTTGGTTGCTAAAGAGATCATCAAACTTGCAAAACGTGACGGGCTTCAGGCCCAAGTCACCGTTTCAACTGCATTTGGCTGCCCGTTTGAAGGTGAGGTTTCCAAACAGACCGTGGTTGATATAGTGAAAGCACTCGCTGATGCCGAACCACGGGAAATTGCCATTGCGGACACGATCGGCGTCGCCACCCCAAGAGACGTGACAGAACTCGTAGGCCTGATCAGGGCTGCTGTGCCGGGTATCACTCTCCGGGCCCATTTCCACAACACCCGAAATACAGGCATCGCTAATGCCTGGGCGGCATATGAAGCTGGTGTACACATTCTTGATAGCTCTATCGCTGGGCTCGGCGGTTGCCCCTTCGCGCCCAGAGCAACGGGCAACATTGGGACAGAAGACCTTCTCTACTTGCTTGATCGTTCAGGCGTCGAGACGGGCGTGGATCTTGATAAAGCTATTGAACTGGGCGAATGGGTGGGGACTGTGCTTGGTCGTTCCGTCCCCGCTATGGTCACCCATGCTGGCGGGTTTCCGCAGCCCAACAACGCCAGCTAAACATAAAGATGCGGAAGACCGTACTGGGGCGCGATCTTCCGCAATCTTTAATGTCATCCGCCTTACTTCGCTTGCGCGACGAGCCGATCTTGATCTGCTTCCAGTGATGCGAGAGCATTCACCGTCAGGTCGTTTGAGCTGATATCGGCCGCACGGCTGTAGTCAGCGTAGGCTGCGTCATAGCTTCCCTGCGCTTTATACACATTTCCGCGGTTTACGTAGGCGCGCCAAAAATGGCGGTCTTCACCGATGGCTTTACTGCAGTGTTTCTCCGCCTCAGCAAGCTCGCCTAGCGCATACTCAACAGCACAGAGGTTGGACAAGGCGGGCACAAGGCGCTCTGTGCCAAGGTCTGCCCTCACGGCACGACGAAGGTGTTTTGCCGCCACCTCCAGATTGCCTTGACGCAGCGACTCCATGCCACGCTCGAGGTTACCGTTTTCACTTAAATATAGTGTTTTGGTTGCTTGTGCTTCTGCAACACCTGAAATAGCCACCAGAAGGCCCGCTACCGCTACTGCTTTTGAAATCTTGAACATTTTTGTCTCCTCGCGTTCTTCACGCCTCTATCGGTTGTGATCCCGCTTCATTCGTGTTGGGGATAGAGCCTATATTGGAATACGTATCTGGATAGTAATTGACAAAATATGCAGCTTAGGTATTCATAATTGAATTGCTGATGGAAGGACCTGCGATGTTGGACTGGGAAGACCTCAAATATTTCTTAGCAATGGCTGAGCACGGCAGCCTATCGGCGGCCGCCCGCAAGCTGAACGTAAGCCAACCCACTTTGTCTCGGCGCCTGACCGCGCTTGAAGAAAACATCGGTGCCGAGCTGTTCGCGCGAACAAGAACCGGACTAGAAATGACCCTGCTTGGCGAACAAATGCGCCATCATGCCCGGCATATGCAGGATGATGTTCATGCGATCGAGCGGCTGGTAACCGGCCACGACAGCAGCCTTTCTGGTAGTGTGATGATCTCCTGCATTGAAGCTGTGGGTGCAGTTTGGCTTATAAAGAACCTTAAGCCTTTCAGCGAACAGTACCCGGGCATTACCGTCGACGTAAAAGTGGATAACGCCGTATCAGACCTGTTGCGGCGCGAAGCAGATATTGCGCTTAGGATGTTCCGCCCCGTGCAAAATGACCTCGTTGCCAAACGCACGGTAACGATGAATTACGGCTATTACGCGAGCAAAAAATATCTCGCAGCACGTGGTGTTCCCCAAAGTCTCTCTGAACTTAAGGATCATAATTTCATCCTGCCGCATGATGAAATCCTCACTCACACAAAAACGGATCCGCGCAAAATATATGCGCTGTCCCGCTCTGCCGCGTTCCGCTCAAACAGCATGATGGCGCTTGCGACGGCCGTGAAGGAAGGCTTTGGCATTGGTGCTTATAGCTGTGTAATGGCCGCTGAGGAGCCTGATCTTATTAGGCTTTTTGATGATCTCGTGGTCTTCAGTACAGACATCTGGCTTGTAAGCCACGCTGAACTCCGCCGCAGTGCACGCATCAGGGCAATGTTTGACTTTCTGGGCGATATGCTTGTGGCCAACGCTGACACATTCAGCGGGCGTATCACCGCATCCGCCGCCTAGTTGGCGTTAAGCGGCACTGCCTAGCCAATTGATGGGTTTGGTTTGCACATGCGCGTGATAACTGCGCCAGCATGAGTCTACATGCGCCGTTTGAAACGGCAGGTTTTCTGGCGGGATTAAGCTCCAAACCAAATCCCCGGTCTGATTGCAGGGGAAGATGAGGTCTGCAACGCGCGTATGCCATGGCTCGCTATCGCCAAAATCATCAAAAAAATCCCATGCGATAAGCTTGCCCTCACGAAGCCCTATGCTTTGTTGGCATTGTCCCAGAATATCTTCCACAACTTCGCTTAGCTCTGCCTGCTCCCTTAGGTTTCCAAGCAAACAAAACCTCTCGGTTCCATCACGATCCCGCAAAAGAAAACCGCGTGAGTTCGGCAGATAATAATATTCGGTATAGTCAAATGTACCGTGAATTTCGCGCATCAACTCCACAGTGTCGTAACGGCCAAGGCTATGATTGCCAGAAACCTGCAATGCTTTAGTGAGCGGCTCAAGTTTATCGGCCATATATTCTTTGTGCAGCTCTCCCATCATAGATTTGATTTTTGTAAGTGCTGCTGGGTCATTCTTTGAGACAAACCTATCGATCAAACCGTTATTGAAGGCAGCGATTGTCGCCTCATCGCTCATCTGCCCGGTAAGAAGAATAGTTTTCACCCCGAGATTTTTTATCTCTGCGCAGAATTCCAACCCGCTTTTCGAAGGCATTACCTGATCAACGATCACCACGGAGATCATCTCGAACCGAGAGCCCGACATGGCGAGCTGCCGCAACCTGGAAGATTTCAGAAGAAGAAGATGGTCCCCCGCTTCGGCGCCTGCACCTTCTGCCCTACTGCCGTAGTGAGCAAAGATATCAAAGGTAGCATCGACAATCTCCTGCGCATGCGTCAGGCACTTCAACGCGCAAGTCGGTGAGGAGTATCCGAGTATAGCGGCTTCCTGGCCCAAAACAGCTTTGAGCGACGCCAAAAAATCCTCGTCATCATCGAGCAGAAGCGCTGTACATGGATGATAAACAGGAATTTCCGGATAATAGTATGGTCCGATCATGCTGCCTCCCCCGCAGGTAACCAGATTCTAAACTCGGTGTATTCACCGGCTTCGGAATTGCACTCTAGTGCGCCACCAAAACTATCTATAACACGCTTGCAAAAAGCAAGCCCGAGACCAGCACCACCTTGGGTGTTGGAATAGAACCGATCAAAGATTTTGGCCCTAGTCTCCGCCGCGATACCTCGCCCTGTATCTCTAACGCACATAGCATTTTTGCCCTCTATTCGAGAAAAATATATCTCTATGTGTCCTTTCTCGGCCGCAGCAATCGCTTCAAACGCATTTTTTAGCAGGTTCATCACGACGTGGGACATCAACAAACCATCACCCCAGAAGGTAAAATCTTCATGTTCACGCACACGGACAATCTTCTTCTCCCGCTCTGTCATTGGGTAACGGGCAAACACATCCTCCAGCACCGCCTTCATCGACTGATGGGTAAAGCCTCGGCTGTCGAACGTCTCGTCACGCACATTAAGAAGCAGACACTCCACCATATGAGAAGCCTTCAAAACATGCCTGTTCACGCGAGAGCTGATTTCATCGCAATGCTTGGAGTTGTCGGTTCCGTCCGCGAATCCTGCCTCTTTACACAGCCGGGAAAAATTTTCGAGCTCCAGACGAATACCCAATAAGGGGGTCCGCAGTTCATGGGCAATTGACCCCGCAAGGGCGACAGCTCGTTTTTGATTGTGGTGAATGGTCCATTCTTCTGCAAACTTGAGGATAAGCCCACCCCCAAACGCAAATAAAATCACCGGAATTGTCTCGTAAAGTGCGTACAGCTCAAGGGGGTTATGGGGCAGGAGAAGGTAGCTGGTCACAGCGGCTATGCAGCCCAGCAAAAACATCACAAAAAAATTGCTGATCTCAACCGCAACAGCGAGGTAGAGCATACCGCAGATCAAGGACCCCAACCAAATGCCCGACGCGTTATTCTGCAGAAACATATAACAAAAGAAAAAGGGCAAACAGATAGTCAGCGTGAGGTAGGAGAGCGTTTGAAATGCGCGGGACCGGTCGTCCAGAAGACGATCTGCAACCAGCCACAGGACAAGAACGCCAACGCACAGCGCTCGCAACATTGCATTCTCGTATCCCTGGGGAAAAACGTCCTGCCATATAAAATAGTATAGCGGGAAGCCACCCAGCCCCACTATGGCACCAGCCCGCATCTTTGAGCGCGTCAGCTCAAAGTTGGCCGCAAATTTCTGAAACACCCCTATTTCCATTTATACGCCATCTTCCATGGAATTTAGGCTAAAATGCTACCTATGTGTGTAAAAATACATATCTAACATAAAACTGCTCAACGTCCAACAATGAGGAAACACCAGATGGCAAATTCGGTAACATGTGAACTGAGCCAAACGACGCCCCCGCTCTGCCCACGGGAACCTGATTTCATAACCCAGATCACTGAGGCTGAGCTTACTGACCCTCAAAACAAACATTGGGGACGAGCGGTTTTAACCAACAGCCGACCGCTACAGGCTGCAGTTCATATGCAATCCAACGATTATTTGGCCATCGCCGGTGACGCACGCATATCAAGCGCAAAGGCCAACGCGCTATGCAGGATGGGCCACGGCGACGCTATCTCCCGGGTGTTTTCACATGCAAAGGAAGATGCACATCGGTTGTTTGAGTACAAAATTGCCTCGCTTACACAAGCAGAAGACGCGGTGCTCGTCATGTCGGGTTACACGGCCAACACTGGCCTCGTACAAGCATTCTCAACGCCGGAAACACCGATCTATATCGACATAATGGCACACGCCTCCCTTTGGGAAGGCATCCTGTGCGCGAGAGCAAAACCCCGACCTTTCAGGCATAATGACGTTGACGACTTGCGGAGAAAAATTAAACGCTACGGCCCGGGGCTTGTCGTTGTTGACTCTCTCTACAGTACAAATGGCAACATGTGTCCGCTGGCGGACCTCGTTGATGTCGCAGAAGATGGAGGATGCGCCATTGTCGTTGATGAAACCCATTCCTTTGGCTGCCATGGCCCCAGAGGCGGCGGAATGGCCGTAGCGCTTGGGCTTGCGGACCGAATTCATTTCCGCACAGTCGGCCTTTCAAAAGCCGTGGCGGCGCGTGGCGGGGTGGTTCTCGGCTCTGCACGAAACATGGAATATTTTCGGTATGAGGCCCGACCGATGATATTCAGCACATCGGTTTTGGGTTACGAAGTGGCAGGTTTCAACGCTGCCCTCAACATAATCGGCGCAGAAGATTGGCGTAGAAGCAGGCTTCACGCCAACCATCGCTATTTGCGCACCGGCTTGCTCGCTCTTGGTTACGATGTCACGGAAAGCGATAGCCAGATTATTTCCATCATTACCGGCACGCTTGAGAACACCGTCGCATTTCGCACTTTTCTTGACCAGAGGGGCGTTCTAGGTTCAGTGTTCTGCCCGCCAGCAACGCCGCAAAACCGCATGCTATTACGGCTTACCGTCAACGCCAGCCTTAAAGCGCATGAACTAGCGCAGGTACTCGAAGTTTGTGCTGAAGCGCGGGACACGCTTGATATGAAGGATTGGCCGACCTTGCTTTGAGGACTAGCTGGCTTTTTTCTTGTTGCGGTAATGCACATGCACTTCGCTGCCATTACCATGATAGGTAAGTGTGTCGAAACAGCTCTTGGCCATGGTTATACCGCGGCCATGCTTCTTCTCATGGCCAATGCTCCCCTCTGTGAAGACTGAATAGTCAAAACCGTCACCCGGATCTTGCACAACCACATAGAGATCCTCCTCTTTCCGCTCGAAGGAGACGGCAACATAGTTGCTTTGGAATTCAGGCAGCCCCCTCCGCCGCAAAATCTCTTCGTTTAATGTACCTTGCTCGATCAACCCACCCTTCTCTTGGTGGCCAATACCAAGGCATCCGTGCTCAATAGCGTTAACGAAAAGCTCCATAAGCCCGATCGACACACCCACAGGGTCGGAAGTGGAAGCGGCAAGTTTAGTCGCGACCTTTTTTGCTTCTCGGCGGGATTGAAATTCAAACCGACCATCGGATGCACTCGAACTTAGCGCAGCAAAATCAGGTGCACGGTGAATAGCAACGGCGGTGAGGTCATCTGGCAGAGCGCCCGGCACCCGGATGTAGAACTGCTCCAATAGCCTTTCGACTAGTGTTATGCGCGCACCTTCACGTTCACATTCCACCACAAAATCAACAAGGCCGTCCTCGCCCATAAAATCTCCGCTGCTATTCGGTGCCTCCGTTAAAACATCGGAATAGCAAAACAGGCTCTCACCCATCTCCAGTTTGTCATACCGGTTCTCATATTCGGGTTTACGTAAGATCGCCACGGGCAAGCCAGAACTATCAAGCAAGCGGACATCACCGTCCGGTGAGAGGATCATCGGCCTCGGCGCGCCTGCACCGGCGTACACAAGTTCGTTAGTCTTGAAGTTGAGGACCGCGTAGAACATCGTTGCAAACTGTCCCAGCGGAAAATTGGGCTGCAAGGCCGTATTCAGCACGGTGAGGAAGGTGGCCGGGTCCTCTCGTGCCGCCTCAAACCGTGCCATGGTGGCGTGCACGCGAAAGGTATTAAGCGCCGCGCCAACACCGTGTCCCGCGATATCAAGAACATAAATACCCACCCGATCATCCGAGATAGGCCAACAGCCCCAGAGGTCTCCGCCCAGTTCAAACGAAGCCTTATAAAAGGCCTCAATCGTGCCGCCGCTGAAATCTTCAAGCTTGGAGATGGTTTTAGGGTCAGGCAGCAGAGAATGTTGCATCTCGCGCGCCATAGACAGTTCCGCCTGAATGCGGCTTTGAAAAGCGCTCAAACTATTGATCAAAAACTTGTTTTCGAGATGCATGCACACCCGCGCAAGCAGTTCGGGCTGATTGATGGGCTTGGAGACAAAATCTGTCGCGCCGGACGCGAATACTTCAACCCGTTCTTCCGGTGTCTCCGACGCAGACTGCACAAGGATTGGCAGATGCTCCGTTTTTGGATCACTTCGCAAAGCCCGGCATACTTCGTAGCCGGAGACCCGCGGCATGTTCAGGTCCAGCACCACAAGATCGGGGATTTCGTGCGTAATCATCTCCAGCGCCTCAGCGCCATCAGCTGCGTAATCGATTCTGCTAAACCCACCACGCTTCAGGCAATTGCCAATCATGGTGCGCATGAGCGGCATATCATCAACCACAAGGATATGAGCCGCGCTTACTTCATCAGCAACGTCCGATACACGTCCGGGGATATGGATGCCGTCTTTTGAAGCCATTGTTTGGCGTGCTCGTGCAGCTAGCCTTCCAGAAGATCAGAAAGCTTGGTTAGCTTGAGCATGCTCGCCACATGTCCTTGAGCGCCAGATACTGAAAGTTTCCAGCCGCCGGTATCAGCCTGCTCTTTCGCGATAAGGAACATGCCAAGGCCCGCGGAATCGACCATTTCAACGGCTGAAAGGTCAAATACACAGGCCTGAATATTTTTCTCGGACAAGTCCTTCAGAAGCTGACGAAATGCCACATTCTCCGAGAAGGTAATGTCGCCATTGAAGATAACCCGTGCGGTGCCGTCGTCGCGGCTTTCGATGCGGTATTCCATGTTCGCTCCCCTACATACAAGGCTAGAGTTGTTGGCATACTTACAGCTTGAGATACGGAGTTATAATATTCAACCTACGCTCAACCACAAGCAATTTACCTGAAACTACAACTATTTAGTTAAGCTATTTTTAATCCGCTACTTTAAGCTACACGCTTTTTGCAGTCTTTGATGATGACAGCTGCTGCGTTATGACCCGGCACCCCGGTAACCCCACCGCCCGGGTGAGCGCCAGAGCCACAAAGGTAGAGGCCTTTCACCGGCATCCTGTGATCGGCATGCCCCAACATTGGACGCGCAGAAAACAACTGGTTTGGCGTTAGCTGCCCATGGAAAATATCGCCATCAATCAGGCCAAACTTGCGCTCCAGATCAAGCGGCGAATGAATCTGTCGGGCGATGATGCTTTTCTTGAAATTTGGTGCATATTTATTCACCGTATCAATCACGCAGTCTGCTGCCTGCTCGCGGCAGTCATCCCATGATTTTCCGTCAGGCAATGTCGGCGCAAAATGCTGGCAAAACAGGCTGGCTACATGTTTGCCCGCAGGGGCGAGGCTATCATCCAAAGTGCTCGGAATAAGCATCTCCACAACAGGCTCTTTCGACCAGCCATAAAGCTGAGCATCCAGATAAGCACGCTCAAGATAGTCAACGCTTGGGCCAATCACGATGCCTGAGGAGTGGTGCTCTGCCTGTCCTTCTGCGGGTTTACAAGTAAACTGCGGCAACTCATCCAGTGCCACATTCATCCGGAATGTTGCTGAACCGCTCTTTAATCCGCGGACACGACGCAAAAAATCATCGGGCACAACGCCTGGGTCAACAAGCTCTCCAAACAACAGTTTTGGTGCGACGTTGGATACCACAACCCGGGCTTCGATCTTCGTGCCGTCCTCCAGCACAACACCGCTTGCTTTACCGTCGGTAGTTATAACTTCCGAGACAGCCGCACCGGTCCTGATCTCAACACCCGCCCGTTCCGCTGCTTTCCGCATTGCAGAGGTAATAGCCCCCATGCCGCCAACAGCGTGGCCCCACATGCCTTTTTTGCCGTTTACCTCCCCGAAGCAGTGATGGAGCAAGACATAGGCGGTGCCGAGTGACTTGGGGCCAGCATAGGCGCCAACAATGCCATCAAACGCATAAGCCGCCTTGATGACATCACTCTCGAAATAACGGTCAAGCAGGTCACCACAGGACTGTGTTGCCATATCCAGAAGCAAGCGTTGCGCCTCAATCGGCTTTTTAAGCGCGGAAAGACCCAGCACCCCCGCTTTTAATATGTCCGACAATCCACCACCTGCATTGGGCGGCGACTTCAAGAGAAGTGCCCGCAACTCGTCGGCTACCGCCTCAATGTCCGCCTCATAACGCTCAAGCGCTGCGGCATCCTTCTCGGAGAATTTGGCAAACTCCCGGCGCTTTTCTGCGCCGTCCACCGGAAACATAAGATACTGACTGTCATTTAGCGGAAAGAAGTTGGATGCGGCCCGTTCGCGCACCTCAAGACCATGCCGATGCAGATCAAGGTCCGCGATAATTTTGGGATTGAGAAGGCTCACGGTATAGGATGCCGTTGAGTTCCTGAAGCCCGGGTGAAACTCTTCGGTGACTGCGGCACCGCCGACAATATCCCGACGCTCCAGAATGAGGGTTTTAAGGCCCGCCTTCGCCAGATAGTAGCCACACGTCAGGCCGTTATGACCGCCCCCTACAATTACTGCATCATACATAAACAAACTCCCCCAAGGGCTTTAAGCACCTTCATATTTTGTTCGGCATGTTGCAGCATCTTCGCTTCACAAGCCAGATTCAATTCGATACAAGCGTATCAAAGTCGGATAATCAGAAGACGCTGGCACCCGAGAAAGAGGCTCCCAATGAAAACCGTTTTTGTTATGATCAAATGCGAGCTTGGCCGCACCTATGATGTGGCCGCCCACCTTGCCGACAATGTCCCGGAGGTAAGAAGCGTTTATTCGACCTCCGGTAACTATGACCTCCTGGCACAGTTCCAGCTGTCCCCCGAACAAGAGATCGGGCGCTTTATTACCCAGACAGTGCAAGTCGCGCCGGGCGTGAAAGATACCTATACGATTATTGGCCTTAACGCCTTCACAGACGACAAAAACATGGCTGGCCCCGATGACATCTAGGGCTGTCACATGACATTATTGAGACAGGAAAAGAGCGCCGTTTCCGGCGCTCTTTTTTGTTCCCTACTCGGATGACGAATAAACCCTTCGTCCATCCACATATGTCGCAATGACAGAGATGTCGCTGATCGCTGACGGGTCAATTTTGTATGGGTCCGCGTCTATCACGATAAAGTCGGCCCGCTTACCTACCTC
The DNA here is from genome assembly GCF_048264555.1 of Kordiimonas sp. GTDB lineage: Bacteria > Pseudomonadota > Alphaproteobacteria > Sphingomonadales > Kordiimonadaceae > Kordiimonas. The sequence continues at coordinate 154,392 of NZ_JBLXCX010000002.1, read as the reverse complement.
GAGAGAGCCCCGAATATCTTCCTGCCCCATCAAATACGCCCCGCCCATAGTCAGGGCATGGATCATGTCGTCAACCGTTAGGGTCTCGGCTTCATTCCAGGTTTCTCCCTCGTTGGTGTAGGGGTCGCGGCGCAGCACGGCCACTTCCATGGAATCAAACGGGTCGCTTGTGGACACAGGCCAGTCGCTGCCCCAGACAAAGCGCGCGCCAGCATTCTTGAAACTGCGTGCAGGGTATAACCAGCGGTGTAGTTTTTCTGCCAAAAACGGTTCTGTCAGGTCTGTGATGTAGGCATCACGGTAGTGCCAGAGCGACTGCATGTCTGCGCTAACGCCTAAGGGCGCGAAACGAGCGATATCCTCTGGTTGCACGATCTCCAGATGTGCGATCTGGTGACGGCGAGCGCGCTCACCGTTGCTCTCCTTGGCAGCCTCCAGCGCATCAAGCGCCATTCGAACGGCCCGATCCCCGATCGCATGCATATGAACCTGAAAATCAGCGGCCTCGAGTGCGGTAACATATTTATCGAGCGCAGCCTCACTAAGGTTTGGCTCACCGCGATGATCCGGCCCAAGTGGCGCATCAATATAAGGCTCCAGCATGGCTGCGGTGTGGTTCTCGGGTACGCCATCCACAAATATTTTCACCGCCTCGGCGTCAATTCGCCCAGCCGCAGCATTCCGATAGGCTGCGCGACGTTTCTCAAGACGAGCGACTGCACCAAGGGCATTTTCTTCCGTAATGTTGGAGGTAACCATCTCATCGGCCGCCAGCAACGAAATACGCACCCGTTGAGGCAAATCCTTATCAGGTGCAGCTTCGAGATAGGCCTTCTCGTTCACATCGTTCATGATGGCGGCATCAATCGTTGCCGTGATACCGTTTTTGAGCTGATACGCAATACCCGCACGCAGGTTCTTGCTTACTTCCGCAAGGCTCGGTTGCGGTATATAGGCGGCAAAAAGCCCCATCGCGGCTTCCCTGAACGTACCTGTCGGATTTCCAGCCTCATCGCGTTCAATACGGCCATTCTCCGGGTCCTCGGTGTCCGCCGTCACGCCTGCAAGCTCAAGCATCGCGGTGTTCGCCCAACCGTTATGCCCGTCAGCGGCGGTGAGAAAAACTGGGCGATCACTTACAATTTCATCCAGCATCTCTTTGGAGGGATTGGCCTCAGGGAACAGGCTCAACTCCCACCCTGCACCAACAATCACCGGCATATCGGGATGCGCATCCGCATAGGCTTTCACTGTGGACAGAACAGCCTCTGCCGATGTCAAGCCAGCAAGGCCCAAACCAAGTATGGTGCCACCGCCATCAGGCAGGTGCGCATGGCTATCAGTGAATCCGGGGAATATTACCCGCCCCTTCATATCACGCTGTTCAGTTTTGGGCCCTATATAGCCCGCCACACCTGAGACATCGCCAACATACACGATAGTGCCTGACCGTACCGCCATCGCTTCTGCTACGCGGTTTTCCCCATCAACCGTATAAAATGTGCCGCCTGTCAGCACATAATCTGCTGGTAATTCAGCTGAAAAAACAGTCGATGACGACAGCGCCATCGCAAGCGATGCACCACAAGTTAGAATACGGTTCATGGTTTCCCTCCCCAATAATGTGATCACATTTTCAGCAATGGTGACAAAGAATTCACGCACAATCAAGTCCGATCTGCATGAACCATGCAGTTACGATATCTCTTAATTTCCCATTAAGTGATCACATCAAGAGCTCTGAGCGCCACCTTGGCTGGTCAACATGGTATCTCGCGCGGCCTCGCCAACCTGAAGTCGGCGAAAGATGACCAACAACCACGCAAAAAGCACAACCATCACGGCGCAGCCAACAAACAGAGGCAACTCATGCTGGGCCACGTAAAGTAACCCAACGATTAGCGGCCCAACGGACCGACCAAGTGCCTGCATGGACTGAAAAACCCCCATCGTCAGCCCTCGTCCAAGCTTTCCGCTATGATAGGAGCCTACCGCCAGCACGCTGGTATTATAAATGCCAGTACCCGCACTTATAAAACCCAAGCCAACAAACACCCCCAGTGTACTCATGGATAGCGCGATAACGGCAAGGCCGACCCCCATCATGCTCACCCCTGCGAGAGCAAGCCTCTCTTCGCCAAAACGCCGCGCCAAGCGGCCAACCAGTCCACCCTGAACCACAATCAAAACCACGCCGAAATACGAGAACATGATACCGAGGTCTTTTGGCCCCCACCCAAGCCGCGCGTTCATAAGATAGGACATGATGGCTTCCATCATCGAAAGCGCTAACGTGAAAAAGCACATTGCGACAGCAAGCTGCATGAGGGCGGGTTTTGCGCTGACCTTCAAGAAAGCCGCAATGCGCCCCGTGTGCGTTTCAGGCGCACCATCGCTCTCGCGATGTAATGTCTCCTTGAACCAAATGGCGACAATGCAGGCTCCGGCCAGGCAAGCCAGTGCCGAAACAGCTGCGGGCGCCGTTATATCTGCCGCCTCAGCGCTAACACCGCTTAATATAGCCCCGATCGCAGGGCCAATCGTGAAAGCCAGGCCAACACCAGCCCCCATGATGCCCATGCCCTTTGCTCGCCCTTCGCGCCCGGTGATATCGGTCACTGCCGCGTATAAAACGGCGGAATTTCCGGCGCAGGCGCCAGCGAGCACGAGGCTCATGTGCATATGGAGCACACTGTCTGCCCAGAAGGCGATAAAGCCGTACGCACAGGCTGCCAAAATCAACCCACCGATCAAAACTGGCTTTCGCCCCCACCGGTCGGAGACCTTGCCCCAATAGGGACCTGTCAGGAACTGCGCAAAACTGTAGCTCGCCAATATTGGCGTGGCCCAAGCTTCGCTGGCACCCAGGTTTTTGAGAACAAACATGATGGAAGGCAGCAACATCGCGAAGCTACCCATCACCACAAAAATTACCAGAAAAAGAATGGGCATAGGTGTCCTTACCGTTCACAAGCGGGGACACCTGACCATACCCGTGGGTATGGCTCAAGATATTTCAGAAAATGCGAAACCTAATATTAGTTCTGAGGCGGGTCGTCTTCTTCGCTCTTTGGCTCTTCTTCGTCCGCACCCTCCTCCTTTTTCTCATCAGGAGTTTCAGCGCGGCCTTCTTCAATCAGGGCCTTCCGGGCCTTTTCCATCTCTGCGCGTTTCTTTGCAAGTTCTTCGCGCTGTTTTTCCTTATCCGCCTGCGCCTGTATCTTCTCCTCGGCCTCAAGCTTCTGCCAGGTCACGATCAGGTCTTCCAGATATTGCACCAGGTTTGGGTCACGCACAGCCAGCTTTTTGGCTTTGTTTGCCTGAGTTATGGCAGACGACCGGAAGCCCGATAGCGCCATTGCTTCCGCGAGGTCAGTCGCGATAATTGCAGATTCGGGAATGATCGCCTCTGCACGCTTTAGTGAATTCGCAGCTTCCCGTCCTTCACCGAGCTCAAGGTAAACCCGGCCAAGCATGGCGTGGACCTGAGCGTCTTCAACACCTGCATTCTCTAGCTTCAAAAGATCCGCCTTCGCCAAATCGAACTGCTGGGTTGCAAGGTATGCAAGGGCACGGTTCTTGAGCGCGGATTGGTAATCCGGCTTGCTGTTTAGGGCCGCAGTATATTCTTCGATCGCTGCTGCTGTGTTGCGTTCACGGAAGCGAAGAGCGCCTATAAAGTTCCGCCCTACCGCGCTCTCGGGCTCGAGCGCCAAAATCCGGTTTGCGGTTTCTTCAGCACCCGCTAGGTCACCACTTTCCATCTGGATATTGGCGAGAAGGGACAAGCTCTCCACATCCGCTTCATCATCCGCGTAAAGAGAGCGAAGCTGGTTAATGGCGCCTTCGTTGTCGCCACTGATAAATTGCGTGAGGGCGAGTCGCTGACCGATAAGACCAATCAGTTCCTGGTCCTGCACTTCGCCCGACTGCGCCACAGCTTGTGCTTGCTCAATATATTTCCGTGCGTCAGCCACCTGCCCGGTTGAACCGTGTGCAGCAGCAGCCTGCAACAGACCTTCCAGGTCCTGACTTCCTTCGCCGATCAATGGCTCAAGAACCTTCAGTGCTTTTTTTGACTGGCCGCGCCGGGTAAGACACTCAGCGAGTGCGAGCCGGGTTACCCGGTCCGAAGGCACTCTATTTAAAAAGCGCTCCAGATATGGCTGCGCTGTTGAATATTTCCCAAGAGCAAAAGCCACATGCCCATAAACACGCGCAGCTGGTGGGAAAGCCCGTGTAAAATCCCCTGTCCTCAGCAACAGATACTCTGCTTCCTGAGGCTTGCCCTCGATTGCTAGCATGAGTGCACTATAATATTGCGCCATAGGGCTATTCGGCGTCAGAGCATAAACTGCATCCAACTGCTTCTGGGCTTGCTCCGTGTCACCTGACTCGATGAACAAGCTTATCAGCTCAAAATAGGCGAGCAGATTGGCATTATGCAGCTCGACAGCCTTCTGCAAATGCTCTTTGGCGTCCTCGATCCGACCCTGATACCGGGCAACGGAGCCGCGCACATAGCGGATAATCGGATCGTCCTCAACAAGAGTTGCCGCATCCGCGGCGTAGCGTTCGGCTTCAGCCAATTGCCCCTGATTCAGCGCCAGAAGTGCCAAACCAAGGTGTCCGCGAAAATCTTCCGGGTTTTCTTCAACGGCGTGCTGAAAATAGCTACGCGCGCCTTCAAGGTCTTGCTCTTCCTGCGCGATATCACCGCGAAGCAGCATGGCCTGATAGCGCTCTTCGCCCTCGAACTCAGCTTTTTCAAGCGTTTCTTTAGCCTCTGTGGCTTTCTGCTGCAGGAGATAGGCCCGCGCAAGCCTCAGGCTAATCTCCTCCTCTGGCGCCCCGGCCTCACGCGCTTTCTCGAGTGAAACTTCTGCCGCCACGCCGTCGAGCAAGGTCAGATATATATCGCTTTCTATCAGGAAATCCTTGCTGTCCGCTATCTCAAGCTCCACCTGGCCTTTGATGATATCAAGCGCCTGCTGGTATTCACCGTCGGCCGCCAACTTCTCAAGGGCGGCATCATCATAGCTCGCATAGTCGATTTTCTGTTGTTCTTGCTCCTCAGGGCTGCCGCCACATGCGGTCAGAAGCACACATCCAGCGAGAGCGACGGTTTTCGAAAATTTGGCCATGGTTCCCCCCGATAACTGATGCCGACAAATACAAAATACCTGCAAAACGTCATGCTAACACGAAAATTATTCATGTTCAGCATTATCACTCCGCCCCTTACCCAGCGTTCTAGTTTAGTGACAAGATGCTGATAATCCTGAGAAGCATTATCAAAAAGATTGCTTAAGTCATCAGAAAAAGTTAAGGGGATATGTACACAAAGCAAGGAATTTACTAAAATTTTATGTGAATATTCCGTTTATTTGAATTATGTGCAATGTTGTTGATCATGGGATTGAGGCGTTGAAGAACGAGGCATTGAATTGAGAGACCTCGTGGTTAGCTGTTAGCTTCTTGTTAAAAGCGACCGTGCTAACAAAGTGAGATATGCAGGAGATGCATCGGTTATGACTGGTAAGATGAAAAAAATACTGGCTGGTTTGAGTGTCGCGGCAGGTGTGCTTGGCGCAAGCTCTGGTGCGCAAGCAACATACAACTATAACTATTTCGATGTTATGGCTGACGCTGGCACATACGGCCCGATCTCACTTGGCGAAGACATCACGCTAGACGCTTGCGGCTCCACCTTTCACCGTGCCGATGGTAGCTCACAAAGCTACTCTCTCTGCGACCTCAGTAATCTCACGCAGTTCACCCTGACCTGGAAAGCTTGGCACGATAACCAGTGGACATACCTCGGGTCGTATTCCGGCTATTCTGCCGATGATGGTCTGTCGGTTAATGTGAACACAGGCGATGGCACGTTTTTCAGCGAAGTAGGCACCTATTACATCGGACTTTATGTCTATGTGAACAGCGACAAAAATATCGCGCTGCCATCGGGTAGTTATGGCGCCACCGGCAACGACAGCGACCTCGCGTATGACGGCTCAACTAACTATAGTTTCGACTGGTCAAGCAGTTTTGCAATTACTGAAGCAACCTCTGTTCCAGAACCTGCTGCTGCACTTTTGCTTTTACCTGGTATTGTTCTGATCGCACGCCGCGAACGTCGTCGAAAACGCCAGGCAGCGGCAACAGCCTAGCTTATAGGTTTGGTCACATTAAAGGATGAATATCGTGGCCCTTAAATTTTCCCGCTTTATCCCTGCAATTGGTATGCTTGCTTCGGTGTTGATGTCAAACACCGCTCAGGCCACCTACCCTAACGGTGATGCCGTCGCCGATGCTGGCACCTATTCGCCTATCGTGCTCGGGGAGAACATCACCCTGAACGCCTGTGGCTCCACATTCGCCGGGTATTCCATCTGCGACCTGCCAAGCACCAACAAGTTTGGCATTGAATGGTTCATTCTGAAAAAGAATGAACAATACAATTACGATGAATGGCTGAAGCAATATACTTTCCACCAAAGTCAGGTCGCCCCTAACTTGCAGATGACCCTGGCCACAGGGGAAGGTGCGGATGTATTTATCACGCCCGGCACTTATTTTGTTGGCCTGCACCTCATTTCATACGGTGACACAATTGCACTTCCCGGCGGCGGCTACGCCCAAGGTGGAGATAGCGACTGGAACTGGTCTGGCACCTTCACGGTGTCTGAAGGTGGTGGATCGCCTGTGACCCCACCATCCAGCGTACCTGAGCCCATGAGCGCGCTACTGCTCATCCCGGGCCTCGCATTTATCGCACGCAGGTCGAGGCGCAAAACCGCACCAGCGCTTTAGATACAAAAAACGGGGCTCTTCGCCCCGTTTTCTTTTAGTTCCGTTCCGTCTGTGGCTTATGCTTCAGACATGATCTGAATTTTCGCCTGCGCAAAAAACTCTTCTAGGTGCTTCTCGATACGGTGCTCTGAAAGATCAAGGCCCTTTGCCTCAATGTCCTTCATCACTTTACGGAGCACGTCCGCATCACCGTCTTCTTCCAGGTCTGCCTTCACAACAGACGCCGCATAATCCTTTACCTCTTCACCTGCGAGGCCGAGCTCACCCGCAAGCCACTCCCCGAAAAGGCGGTTCCGGCGCGCCCGCGCCTTGAACATCATGGCCTCATCGTGGGCAAATTTATCTTCAAACGCTTTTTCGCGGCCGTCAAAAGTTGTCATGACTTTACTTCCTCCTGTCCGAGTCTCACCCGAGAACCGGTAAAATATCACACTACACCCTTAGATAAAGGTAATTTGGTTGCTCATTTCCATAGCCTAAACAAAACTTATTGCAAATTATTACAGAAAGATTGTCGAGAGGGACCTTCTCGGTTATGTTCGCGCCCGCGCAACCCACTGACATCCCTCAAGCTGAGGAAGAGGCAATATATGTCCCGCCGCAACAAGCTTTATGAAGGCAAGGCCAAAGTACTTTTCGAAGGGCCCGAGCCAGGAACTATCATTCAATATTTCAAAGATGACGCTACGGCTTTCAACGCCCAGAAGAAAGGTACTCTTCAAGGCAAAGGCGTAGTGAACAACCACATCTCTGAGTATATTTTCACCGCCCTTACCGATATCGGTATCCCCAACCATTTTATCGAGCGCCTTTCCATGCGGGAACAGCTCGTAAAAGCGGTTGAGATCATCCCGGTTGAGGTCATTGTCCGCAATATCGCGGCTGGCAGCCTCTCAACCCGCTTGGGGATCGAGGAAGGCACTCACCTGCCCCGCCCGCTGATTGAGTTCTGCTACAAGTCTGATGAACTTGGCGACCCGCTGATCGCGGAAGAGCATGTGCTCACCTTCGGCTGGGCCAATGAGCTGGAGCTCGAGGAAATGACCCATTATGCGTTCCGCATCAATGATTTCCTCTCGGGCCTGTTTGCTGGCATCGGCATCAAACTTGTTGATTTCAAGCTTGAGTTTGGCCGCCTCTATGAAGGTGAAGAATGCCTGACCATTCTCGCGGATGAGATCAGCCCCGATGGCTGCCGCCTGTGGGATATGGAAACCGGCGAGAAGATGGACAAGGACCGCTTCCGGCGTGACCTTGGCGGCGAGATGGAAGCCTATCAGGAAGTCGCGCGTCGTCTCGGTATCCTGCCAAGCGCCGACATCACCGAAATTGCAGACCATAAAAACAACAAGGGCCAGAAGTAATACTTCTGGTCTGTTTTTATTTCAGACAGCCTTTCAGGCAAAATTGACTTGAGAAGAAAGTGAGCCCCATGAAAGCCCGTATCCACGTAACCCTCAAAAATGGCGTTCTGGACCCCCAAGGCAAAGCAATCGAACACGCCCTCTCCAACATGGGATTCGGCGGTGTAGACGAAGCACGTCAGGGTAAATATATCGAGCTTGACCTCAAAGAGACCGACCGCGCAAAAGCAGAAGCATCCGTTGATGAGATGTGCCGCAAGCTGCTGGCGAACACGGTTATTGAAAACTACTCCATCGAGCTGGAGTAAAACTCATGAAATCCGCAGTGATTGTTTTTCCCGGCTCAAACTGTGACCGGGATATGGCTGTCGCCCTTGAGAAGATCACGGGGCAAAAGCCAATTATGGTCTGGCATCAGGAATATGATTTCGAGCAAGTTGATTTCATCGCCCTGCCCGGCGGCTTCTCCTACGGTGATTACCTACGCTGTGGCGCCATGAGTGCGCGCAGCCACATCATGAAAGAAGTGGTGAAGCGGGCAGAAGACGGTGTACCCACCTTTGGCGTATGTAACGGCTTCCAAATCCTTACAGAGTGCGGCCTCCTGCCCGGTGCTTTGATGCGGAACGCAAACCTGCACTTTGTCTGCAAAGACGTGAAAATGACCGTTGAAAACAACAGCAGCATCTTCACCAATGCATATGGTGCAGGTGAGGAGATCACGATCCCGGTTGCCCACCATGACGGCAACTTTTTTGCTGATGATGAAACGCTGGACCGGCTTGAAGGTGAAGGCCAGGTCGCTTTCAAATACGCTGAGGATATCAACGGAGCGCAGCGCCGCATCGCAGGCATTCTCAACGGCAAAGGCAACGTGCTTGGCATGATGCCCCACCCTGAACGCATGATCGAACCTGCTCTTGGTGGCTCAGACGGCCGCAAGATGTTCGAATCCGTGATGAACCGGCTAGGCTAAGGGGTAGAGACAGATGAACAACGGTAACGAGATTAAAATCACCCCTGAACTCGTCAAGGAACATGGCCTGAACGAGGAAGAATACGCGCGCATCAAAAGCGCCATGGGGCGTGAACCTAACTATACCGAGCTTGGTATCTATAGCGTGATGTGGTCTGAGCACTGCTCTTATAAATCCTCACGCTTTCACCTTAAAAAACTGCCCACCAAAGCGCCGTGGGTTATTCAGGGTCCGGGTGAAAACGCCGGTGTAATTGATATTGGTGACGGTCAGGCGGCTATCTTCAAGATGGAGAGCCACAACCACCCGTCATACATCGAGCCTTATCAGGGTGCAGCCACCGGGGTTGGTGGTATCCTGCGCGACGTGTTCACCATGGGTGCCCGGCCTGTCGCGAACATGAACGCACTGCGTTTTGGTGAGCCGTCGCACCCCAAAACCCGCCACCTTGTTGCGGGTGTGGTAGAGGGCATCGGCGGTTACGGCAACTGCGTGGGCGTGCCAACCGTAGGCGGTGAAACCAATTTCGACCCATCCTACAATGGCAACATCCTCGTCAATGCCATGACCGTTGGCCTCGCAGACGCAGATAAAATCTTCTACTGCGCTGCCGCCGGTGTTGGTAACCCTGTTGTGTATGTGGGTTCAAAAACCGGCCGTGACGGCATCCATGGTGCCACCATGGCGTCTGCTGAGTTCACGGAAGACAGCGAAGAAAAGCGCCCCACAGTTCAGGTTGGTGACCCGTTCACCGAGAAACTGCTGATCGAGGCCTGCCTTGAGCTGATGGCCACAGACGCCATCATCGCCATTCAGGACATGGGCGCCGCTGGCCTCACCTCCTCAAGCGTGGAGATGGCCTCCAAAGGCGGTGTTGGCTTTGAGCTGGACCTCGATATGGTGCCCCAGCGCGAAGCAAACATGCTGCCTTATGAGATGATGCTGTCTGAAAGCCAGGAGCGTATGCTCATGGTCTTGAAGCCAGGCCGCGAAGACATGGCGAAAAAGATCTTCGAGAAGTGGGAACTTGATTTCGCTGTTATCGGGCATATTACCGACACAGGCAACCTGACGCTCAAGTTCAAGGGTGAAGTGGTGGGCGATATGCCAATCAACAGCCTTGTGGAAGACGCGCCCGAGTATGAGCGCCCCTATGAATACACACCCAAGCGTGACGCGGTTTCTGTTGCGGCACCCTCGGACCTCAATAAGGCTGTGCTTGACCTCATCGGCGGGCCAAACCTTTGCTCGCGTCGCTGGATATGGGAACAATACGACCATATGGTCATGGGCGACACAATCCAGCGCCCAGGCGGTGACGCCGCCGTTGTGCGTGTGCACGGCACCAAAAAGGGCCTTGCCATCTCAACAGACGTAACACCGCGCTATTGTTACGCTGACCCGGTTGAGGGTGGCCGTCAGGCTGTTGCGGAAACGTGGCGCAACATCACAGCCGTTGGTGCACTGCCGCTTGCCATCACCAACTGCCTGAACTTCGGCAACCCGGAACGCAAGGACATCATGGGCCAGTTTGTTGGATGCCTTGAAGGCATGGGCGAAGCCTGCCGCGCACTCGATTACCCGATCGTTTCCGGTAACGTCTCGCTCTACAATGAAACCAACGGTTCCGGCATTCTGCCAACGCCTGCCATTGGTGGTGTTGGCGTGATGCAGGACGCTGACCGCATGGCAACTGTCGCATTCAAGGGTGAAGGCCAAACCATCGTCCTAATCGGCGAAACCAAGGATGAGCTTGGCGCCAGCCTCTATCAGCGCCAGATTCTCGGTGAAGACAAAGGTGCACCGCCACACGTTGACCTGAGCATCGAACGCCGCAATGGTGACTTTGTGCGTGCGCTGATTGAAAACGGGCAAGTTTCCACCTGTCATGACCTCTCAGATGGCGGCCTTGTCGCAGCATTGGCTGACATGGCGATTTCGGGCCACGTGGGTGCGACCGTGAATGTGGGTGATGACCTGCCGCTGCACGTTACCCTCTTCTCGGAAACGCAGGCACGTTACCTTGTGGCAACCGACGCTGAGACAGCTGAGGAAATCCGTAAGGAAGCCAAGGACGCAGGCATTCCGGTGACCGTTCTGGGCACCACAGGTGGCGATAGCCTGAGCGTGAACGACGGTACTGTGAAGCTGGAGCTGAAGGCGTTAACGGACGCGTTTGAGGGCTGGTTCCCAACCTTTATGGCCAAAGCCAGCTAATCAGCTCAGCAAAAGCTGGAAACACAAAAGGCGCCCTATGTGGCGCCTTTTCTTTTTATCGCTTCAACTCCGATGCGAGCAACACGCCGCTGCCGATCAGGAGCATCAACATGCCGACAAGAAGGGTAAAGCCGCCCCACTCCATATTCAGGAAATTGGCAAACAGTCGCCCAATGATTGCCTCTGTCGCTTCTTCCATCAAGGGAGACAAAGGTGCGTCGTCCAGCCCCCCATGAAGTCGGACCACTGGCCACAACAGCACAGCCCATGCAGCAACAGCGGCGGGAAACATATACCGAGGGCTGGAGCCATTCATGCCGCTGAGGTAAAGAGCCATCCCGGCGAGCATAACGATAATATTGGCCTCATCCCTCGCAACATCATGATAGCTCACACCGCCGAGGCCACTCACTTCAAGGAAAGGCCCAAATACACCAAACATGGTTGCGACAGAACCAACAATCGCTGCAATAGCCCCTATCACATAGGCCTTATCGCGCCCGGCAAGCCTCAGCAATTAGCCCTCTCCTTGAGATATCCAGCAGGCTGAAAGCCTAGCTCTTCTTTGATGCGAACACCGCAACACTACCGAAAAGCAGCAAAAGCATACCAATCAGGAACGCAAAACCGCCCCACTCCAGGTCAAGAACATTGGTGAACAGCTTTTCTGTCAACTGCTCAGCCGCCTTTTGCGCCGGATTTGAGACCATATCCTTGATATCGCCCACGAGGCCGCCGTCATCACCGCCACCCATGTTTTTAAGCACAGGCCAAAGGAGCAAAAGCCATGCACCAACCGCGGCGGGAAGCGCAAATTTTGCTTTACCTGCCAGAAGCACAATAATGGCAACAGCGGCAAGCGCCGTGATGATATAGGCGTCTGTTTCCGCCACATCAGCGTAGCTCACCGTGCCGAGGCCGCCGATGTCAAGCGTTGGCGAATAAATACCCACAATGGCGAGAATGGCGCCAATAGCTGTCACAAGGCCTGCGCGGCTCAGAGATATATTCATGATGATCCCTCCCCTTATTGGAGCCTGAGCTTATGCGCTTAAATATCTGGGGTCAAAACCATAATCAGCGCAGGCACTTCCCGCGCCCGGCATCGGTGTGGTATAATCCTCATGCAGTATCTGTCTTGAGTTGAGCACCTCTAAGGGCTTTTAAAATTGGGAGACGATACAATGAACACACTGATCAGAATAACCACCGTCGCGACTATCGTTGCGCTTTCCGCCTGCGGTGACAATGAATCCGATAAGAAAAAAGCCGACGACATGGCTTCGGAAGCGCAAGTGCCTGCGGAAAGCAGCATAGACACCGCCAAGGACGCCATGACACAAGTGGCCGAAGCCCTAAAGCTTGACGCCACCTCGCTGGAAGACTTCAAGGCCAGCCTCGCCAACATGAAGGCCTCCCTCAATGAGGAGAAAACCGCACAGCTATCCTCAGCGCTGGCCGCCCTCGCCAAAAAAGCCAGCGGCGATAGCGGTGAAAGCATGATGGACAGCGCAACCAACATGGCCAAAAACATGGGCAGCGGGAAATCCATCGCAGATATTCTCTATGAGAAGCTGGGGGACGACCTGCACGGCGCGACGTTTGAAGACGTACTCGCCATGGCAAACTAACGTTGAGCCGCTTTTTATCCTGAGGCGCAGCCGCCTGCGCCTCACCATCCTAACACCATTGTGATTTATCAGCGACCGCGGCCTCGTGGCACATTCCCCCAATAAAACTCTAAATAGCGGGGAAAGTCATGAAATCACTTCTTATCGCCCTGTCATCCGCGTTCATTGGCGCGATGATCGCCGTATCATTCACAGCTACAGCGAACACAAGCACGCCACCGGGCTGGCAACTCGCCTATGAGCACGACAAAGACGGCACAGCGCTTGCGGGTTCAAAAGACGCTCTCATCGCTGCTGTAGTTGAAGGCAAACCCGTGCGCATTTACTGGGCTGGCACACGCGTGCAGCATGTGATAGACGCCAGCTTTCTCACCGTGCTGCAAGATGAGGTGTTCGCACAAATCCCCATGGTTTCCGGCCAAAAGCCATCGGTTGACCCAGCGCACGTAGAACTGCGTGACACCCCGTGGCGAGCCATTTTCGCAACCAATGGGGACAGAGGGCTCAAGTGGTTTGTTCAGAACTAGGCCTGAACAAGCGGAAACGACTTCTTTATGACGCTCTTATACTGCTCAACGCCAATCCGTATTTTCTTCTGATCTGATCGGAGGCCTAATCAGGCCATCAGATACACGACGATCGGCCGTGCCGATCAAGGGAGAGCATTATGAATACTTTGATCAAAGTCACCACCATTGGCGCCTGCTTGGCACTTGGCGCATGTGACGGTGATACGAACAGCACCGCAGAAACCACGGAAGCAAACGGCGCAGCCACATCAGATGTTGCGGAAGCTGTGCCGACAGTGACCCTGAAAACAGAGAGCTTTGACGAGTTTAAAACCAGCCTCGCCTTCATGAAAGCATCGCTTTCTGAAGAGGACCGCATGAAGCTTACCAAAGCCCTGACCAAACTTTCAGGTGATCAAGCTACAGCGATGCCAAGCACAGACGGCAAGGCACTCACCGTTGATAAAACGCTGGCTGAGACTGTTTACAACAAGCTGGGCGAAAAATTGGACGGCAAAACTTATGAAGACGTCCTTGTCATGGCTGGCTAACAGCCGCCACCCGAAGAAGCCCTAGAGAAGGCGCCCTCCCCCAGGGCGCCTCTTTTTTTAGTTTATGGCTAACCAAACTCTGAGCTGCCACCAAGCTCCTCACAGCGGATCAGGCGGCTATCAAGAACGGCCGCTTGCCGGTGTTTTACCGCTTTCCGGTACTCAGGGTCTGTCACCATCTCCATAAAAGCCCCGGCATTTGGGTAACGTGCGATGAAAGCAAGGTCCCAAGCCTCATCAGATGGGCCGATAAGAACCAGCTTGGGCTCACCACGCCAGATGATCGTGCCACCAACCCGCTTGAAGATGGGCCCGCTTGTTTTGCCGTAGGTGGTGTAAGCCTCCGCGCCGGTGGCTTTGGTGCCATCCTCATAGACCGCCTCGGCCCGTAGGCGGATGAGGTTGATCATATTGATCGGCGTGTCTCGCGGCAGGATTTTGAATGCTTCAAACTGTTCGCGTTCCGGGTCGATACTGCCTGCCATAAGATATGCTCCTGATATTTGTTTCAGGGCATGAACTAGCGCACTTATCGCCCTCGACAATGCCTAGTCTTGAGCTTCCGCATCACCTAGCGGCAGTGCCATCCTGTAGAGCTGGCGCTCCCAGTTATGGATAAGGTCGAGCTTGGCCGCCTCGCTGTTGTCTGTATCAGACGTGAAAGACTTTTGCCGCACCGTGTAAACATCAAGCCCGGCGCGGCCCGCGCAGGCCTGCCCCACTTGCGCCGGTTCATTAAAAAAGCCCGTATACATCAGCACACACCGCCCACGTTTCTCAAATGGCGCAGACGGGTTTTCAACAAAACCAAACAACCAGCCGGATATATCGCTAAGCCCCACTGGCTCGGTGAAATCCATGCCACGAGCGGACATTACAACAGGAATGCGCAGTTGCTGGTCATTGATGCTTTGCCCATGCCCGAGGCTGCCGTCATGGAAGAGCGATTCTCCATGGTCGCCAAGGAATATGACAAGAGTTTCCTCCCACACCCCGGCACGCTTGAGGCCGGCAATCAACTTGCCCACATTCTGGTCCATATAGGACATTGAATTCCAATAGGTGTCGCGCAGCCAGCGGACATTCTCAGGCCCGATCTCTCCGCGCGGGATGGCATCATCAACAAACTTCGGCTGCATCAGCTTGTGGCTATAAGGGAAGTGGCCAGCTTGTAAATTCAAATAGAAAAACTGCCGGTTTGACCAGTCCAAACCCTCGAGCCTCTGATCAAAAGCCTCAACCAGCGTTTCACCCGCCAGCTTGATGCTTGACGGCAGCTTTGAGGGGAACACCCTTTTTTCTGGGTCTTCCTGCGGGTCATAGAAGAAGTCGGCACTTTTACGGGTGTTCAGTTCGCTATCAAGGCCGCCCCATGTTTCATCCTGCCCCGATATCACAGACACCTGCATGCCCACGGCCTTCGCCTTCTCAAAAAGGCTTGGCACGCCCTCCTGATAGGTAAATCGACCGGAAAACAGCGTTAGCAAGCTATTATAGGTGAAGCCTGCGTGGCTGTAAGCGCGTGACAAACTGCTACCTTCAGCCGCGAGCTTGCCCAAGTTGGGCGCAACCACCTTCCCGTCAAGCGTTTTGCCAATGATATCCGCGCGGGTGCTTTCCCCCACAATAACAACCAGATGTTTATAGGGTGTCAGCAGCACATGGCTCTCAACCAGTGTTTGATCAGCCGCGCCATTCGGCAAGTCACCGCCCAATCCGTTTTCATCTACGCCGTTCGCCGGTATGTCCACAGCCCCCCAATGGATGGAACCATCAAAAGGTGCCGGGTCGGACGGCGTCGTAAAGATAGAACTGCCATCACCATCCACATCAACAACGGTGTGCGCCACAGCGCGAAGGGCCCCGTATGAGAGCGATCTGCTAAGGTTTAGTTTAAGCGGCCAGTTGCTGGAGGCTTCCAGCAACACAAAAGCTACAAGGAAGACCGCAACGCCGGCCAGCCGCAATCGCACGAAGCGCTCGGCCTTCACATTGCTCACCGCCACACGGCGGTATAGCCAGATGAAAAGCGCGAGCACCAACAAAACAGGAAGCACAAGAATAACCAGTTCATCGCTCGCATAGGCCACAGCCGTCTGCAGACTGTCGCCCGCGATTGCCCGCACAACGGTCGCATCTACATGGTCCGCCAAGTATTTATGAAGCTGGAAGGTTAACAGGAGAGACAGGCCGTATGTTCCAACAAACAACGTGCCCGAGGTAAAATCAGCGCGCGAGCGCGACTGCCCGATACGGACCGCAAATGCCCGGTAAAGCGCCATCCAGCCGGTAAGAAGAACCAGAAAGCTTGCAAAAAAATAGAGCGCAAAAATAACCCGGCTTGTGACGCTCACAAGAGGGGCAGACTGCAAAAAACCGCCGCCACTTAAAACCTGAAATTTGATTTCCAACAGCCCAAGCTCAAGAAACGCTAGGGCTGCTGCTGCGAAAAACATCAGTTTTCGGTGATCAAACTTCAACATGAACGCCCCGTCCCCTATTTCTCGGCATAAAGTGCCTCTGCCGAGCAGCTATGCTTTCATCCATGCCACAATCGCGTCTACAACTCCGTCAGGCTTACGGGCCCAATCGAAGTGGCCCAGATGCTTGCCCTGCTCGGCGGCGCCCAGCTTAAGCGCCGTAACATCCGCAGCCTTCAGTCGCGTGCGACTATATTCGGTTGCTTTATCACTTGCGAAGAAATCTTTCTCAAAACTGACAGACAGCAAACGCCCATCATATGTCGCCATATCGTCTTCAATGGCTTCATGTCCGCCATAGTCGTAGGTGCCGCCAAGCGCCCACCGGCGCCAGTCCATCATCAGCTGCCGATATTCCCGGCCGCCAAAGCCGACCTTCTCACCGGGGAAATACCCAAACAGGAAACAAAGCGGCGGCAACAAGCGGCATAGGGTGCGTATTTTCCCGGCAGCTTTTGCGTGATACAGCTTGTGAAACGGGAAACCGCACGCCAGTTGCAACACACCATCAATGCCGGATGAGTTTCGACCCGCCGTAATCGCACTGAAATGACCACCAAGGCTATGTCCACCCAGGTAAAACGGCTTGCCCTGCGCTTGCGCTTTGGCAAAAGCCAAGGCTGTTGGAATATCTTCGCTAAGGAAGGCGTCATACCCGAATGTCTCGCCGCGTTTGGCACGGTATGGGCTTTCACCGTGGCCGCGTTGTTCAAAAAGGGTCGTCTGAATGCCCACTTCCGCAAGGCCAACGGCCAACCGCTGGTAAAACCTTGCCTTGATACCAAGCGCAGGCAGCAACAGCAGTGTGGCGGCATGCTCAGCCCCCGGCTTGAACAATTGCACAGGCACAATAGCGCCGCTCTCGGTCGTCAGGGAATGCCAAACACCGTCAGTCACTCGCGTGCCGCCCCTCGTCTGCTTCACCCTCAAGCAAACCGCTGAGGTAAGCCAACAACTCGCTGGCCTTCTCTTCCCAGCCTTGGGTTAACGCATGTGCGCGGGCGGCATCGGCCATTTCGCGCCGCTGCACCTCGTCGGTCAGAAGTTCCGTCACCGCAAACGCGATGGCGCCAGTGTCCTTGCCGTCCACCAGCTTGCCTGTTTTACCGTCAATCACCGCATCCACGGCGCCACCTGCCCGCCCCGCGATGGAAGGCGTGCCCGCCGCTGCCGCTTCAAGGAATACTAGCCCAAAGCCTTCGGTATCACCGTCCGGCATTGTGCGGTTTGGCATGGCAAACACGTCTGCACTTGCATAAAGCGAGGGCAACTGGCCGTCCGCCACGTGACCGAGAAGATGCACAGACTTAGTGATCCCCAGCTCAGCAATTATTCCTTCAAGCTCAGATTCTTGCGGCCCGGAGCCAACGATAGCGAGCTGCGCCTCAGGCACTGCTGTCAACACTTTGGGCCAAGCCCGCAATAGCTGGTCAAACCCTTTGCGCGGCACAAGCCGCCCAACGGATAGCACAAGCGGCCCGGCGTTAAGCCCCAATGGTACCCGCACGTTCTCTGTCGGCCGGGCCCGGAACTTCTCAAGGTTCACACCGTTCCCCAGGCATTTAATCCTGCCAGCTTTCACACCGTACTTCTGCTCAATAAGGCTGGCTGTGAAGCTCGAAACGGCAATCACACCATCAGCCGCGGTTAAATACTGCTGGCGCGCTCTCTCTGCCCGTTCATTATAGGCTGTTTGCGATATCTCTTCTCCGTGGGTGTAGAGGATCACCTTGATGCCCAGCTCTTCTTTCAGCGGTGTCACCAGCCAGCCAAGCGCATCCAGCGCCCCGATGCATACCACATTATAATCTTCCGCTTTGCAGCTATCGATTACCCTACGCATCACCTCGCGCCGGATCTTGCGGCCAACCAGATGGCTTCCCACCCGCGCGACAATATTCGGTTTGTCTGCCAGCATGTCTGGCCGCATGCTTTCGATACGAGTGATCGGGTATTTGGCTTTCTCGTCGAAGCTTTTCCACGACGCGACCTCGCGCCTGGCAACAAAGTCGCGCCGACCGGTGAGGACCCCGAAGTTATGTGGTGCCTTGTCCGCCAGCGCGTCGTAAACCGCTTGCGCACCACCAACCAGCGGCTTGTAATGCGTTGTAACAATTAGACATTTCACATCGGGCATAGGGCGGTATCCTTCCTGAAAGAACAGGAGACCAATTGCCTCGTTTGTCGTCAACCATAAAGTCGCTAAAACGAATTGAGCCGACGAAAGGTCGCCGGCTCAGATCGAGATAAAATTGGAAAAACGCCGGAATATTCTCAGCGGCTCCCTTGAAAATTTCGGTCAGGCGTCTGGCGAATAAAACCAGATTCTGAACCTAAACCGACCCCCGCGGCGCAAGGCCGCATAAAATGTCTTTCGCGCACTTAACGCTGCAGCAACTTATCGTCACACCAGGGCACATACACCTAGAAAAACTTTAGGTTTATACCGAGAGAGAGATTGCCAGCAAAATGTGACGCCGGTATGAAAGAGACAAAGCAAAAGGTGACTATCGCAATGCCCGCCTGCTATACTGCGTGCATGCAATTGAAGAACACGCTTAACGACCTGTTTTGAGGGGAAAAATTATGGCCATGGTGGCAGACGAGATTGAGCGGCTGATCAAGGAAGACCTGCCTGGTGCTGATGTCAGGATCGAGGACCTGCGCGGCGATGGTGACCATTACGCAGCGCATGTAATATTCGAAGGCTTTCGTGGCCTTTCCCGCGTGCAGCAGCACCAACTGGTATATAAAAGCCTCAAGGGCCGCATGGGCGGTGAGCTTCATGCGCTCGCCCTTCAGACAAGCGTACCTGACTAACAAACACTATACGTGGTCACAATTTGCGTGACCCCCTTGGCATACGGGCCGCTGCGCCTTATTTGTAGCGCTAAGACTGAAACAAAAGGACATTCGTGATGAGTGAAAATTCGGTTCATGACCGTATTCAGGAATATGTAAACAAAGATGATGTTGTGCTTTTCATGAAAGGCACGCCAATCTTCCCGCAGTGTGGTTTCTCCAGCGTGGTTGCACAGGTGCTCAACCATATCGGCGCGCCCTATGAGAGCTATAACGTGCTCGAGGACTATGACCTGCGCGAAGGCATCAAAGCTTTCTCCGATTGGCCAACCATCCCACAGCTTTATGTGAAGGGTGAGTTTGTTGGCGGCTGTGACATCGTTCGTGAGATGTTTGAGAGCGGCGAGCTGCAACAGCTTTTTGCTGACAAGGGCGTAAAAGCCGCATAATTCTGCCCTTCTGGCGATTGGGAGAACACCCGAATGCAACGGCGCACTCTGGGCAATACCGACATTTCCGTTTCCGAAATTTGCCTTGGCTCCATGACATGGGGCGAGCAAAACACGGAAGCGGAAGGGCATGCCCAGATTGATCGTGCGCTTGCGGCGGGTGTGAACTTTATCGATACGGCAGAGATGTATGCGGTGCCGGCGCGCGCCGAAACCTATGGCCGCACGGAAGAGATTATCGGTAGTTGGTTTGAAAAAACCAAGCGTCGCCAAGACGTTATACTGGCGACCAAGGTTGCAAGTGTGGGGCGGGATTTAAGTTATATGCGCCCGCACCTTCACGGCGGCATCACTAAACCCGACAGAACTTCCGTTATAGAGGCGTGTGAGGCGAGCCTGCGGCGGCTAAAAACCGATTATATCGACCTTTATCAGCTGCATTGGCCCACCCGACACGCCAATTTTTTCGGACACCTCCGCTACCAGCACCGCCCGGATGATGACACCACCCCGCTTGAAGAGACGCTGTCTGCGCTCAAGGAACTGGTGGATGCGGGCAAAGTGCGCATGGTCGGCCTCTCGAACGAGACGGCGTGGGGCATCAGCCACGCGCTAAAACTGGCGGATAACATGGGCCTGCCGCGCATCGTAAGTACCCAAAATCCTTACAGTTTATTGAACCGGAGCTATGAGGTGGGGCTGGCGGAATTCAGCATGCGTGAAGAGGTGAGCCTGCTCGCGCACTCCCCGCTGGCGTTTGGTGTGCTTTCGGGCAAATACCTCAATAATAACAAACCCGTAGGCGCACGTATGACCCTGTGGGGGGACCAGTTCCCCCGCTACTGGACCGGCAAGGCCATGGAGGCAACAAAGCGCTACGTCGCCAAAGCCACGAGCTACGGCCTCTCGGGCGCAGAGCTTGCGATCGCCTTTGTGCTGAGCCAACCCTTTGTAACATCAGCAATTATTGGCGCGACGACCCTTGATCAGCTGGATGAACTTCTGGGTGCTGCGGAGATCAAGCTGAAACCGGAGCTCCTGAAGGAGCTGAACCGCATCGATGATGAGATAACCTTCCCCTGCCCGTAATCAAGGCTTTGTATTTACCCTTTTAAAACAGGTGTTTACCCATGTTCTGGCGCCAAATGACAGCAGATGACATGCGCGCGGTGATCGAACTCGCAGCCGAGATCCATCTTGATCACCCGGAGGATGATGATGTGATCATCGAGCGGCCAACTTTCTTCCCCGAGGGCTGTTTTGTGCTGCAAGCCGAAGAAGCAATCCTGGGCTATACCCTTGTGCATCCTGCGGAATTTGAAAAACCACCGGCGCTGAATGCGCTGATCGGCACAGCACCGGAGGGTACCGATACGCTCCATATCCATGATATCGCGCTCAGCCCCAAGGCACGCGGCACCGGCGCTTCAGGAAATGCGCTTAAGCTCATAAAAGAAAAGGGAAAACTCGCAGGCTATAAGCGCATCAGCATCGTGGCCGTCAACGGCACCGAACCCTTCTGGCAGAAACACGGGTTTGAGCATCACACCAGTGCGAAGCTTGAAGAAAAGCTCGCGTCCTATGACGGCACCGCGAGCTATATGCTCTGCCCACTTTAAAGGCCGCGCTCATGAAAAAGGCGCCAACCCTGGGCGCCTTTTCCGTTATATTTCAAAGCCTAAGCAGGTTTCCCGCTTACATGGCCTTTTTATAGAGATGGATAAAGCGGTTGGTTTTACCGCGAATCTCAGGCGCAAACGGGCTTGAGTTCGGGTCATCATCCGGGTTCGCGAGCAGGTTACTTTCCGCTGCGAGGGTGAAGCCCGCTTCCATCATCTGTTTTTTCACCAGCGCCGGGTCGATCCGGTGCAGCTTGTTCATAGCCTCCGCATCGGCGCCCGCCGGGCCAACATGATCGATGATCACGATTTTACCGTCTGGTTTCAAAGCCTTACGGAATGACATCAGCGCCGCTGGCACATCCGCCTGCGGGGTAGAACGCGCCTCATGCTGGAAATAATAGTCATGATACGCCAGCACCATAATCGCCAGGTCAACGCTGCCCTCCGGCAGGTCAACGGCTTCACTGTCCCCATGGATCAGCTCAACATTATCAAAGCGGCCTTCGTAACGCTTGGCAATCTCGTCCTTCACAAACGCCCAGTAAACCGGGCCATTGTGCGCATAGACCATGCCGTCATCACCCACGGCGCGTGCGAGAATTTCTGAATAATAGCCCCCGCCCGAGTTGATATCGAGCACCACCATGCCGGGCTCAAGCCCTGCAAAAGCCAGCACTTCTGCGGGTTTGCGGTTTGCATCGCGCGCTTTTTCATCATCCTTGCGCTCAGCGCTCATCACCGCCGCTTCAATGGCTGCCTTGCCGTGATGCTCTGCCATCACAGCACCGGAAAGCCCTGTGAAACCAAGGCCCAGCGCAAGTGCCGCTGCCGTATATTTCAAATGCGTTTTCATAAATCCCCACTCCTGATAGGAAATTAGCTGTGCAACCACCCTATGAGGCGCACCGCCACAAGCAAGTAATAATGCCGTGAAGATTGGGGACTTTCGTTTACATACCGGCGTTTACAAACAGCGTTTACAAACCAGCGTTTACCAGAGCGCCACAGACATGGTGAAAGTGTGACGGTTTTTGCGGCGCAAGCGTGGCGCGAATTTTATAGTAACAGCGTGCTGCAAGCATTTGAAACCGCTATATAAAACCGCGCTCACCCTTTAAAAAAGGGTGTGGCATAAAACACGCCACACATTCGGGCACCTTCGCCACACCCTCAAATCACGGCTCAGGCCTTTGCCATCACGCCCGCTGGCGGCAAAGGTTCACCATCAAAATCAAACGCGCGTTTGAAGGTGAAAGCCATCGGGGTTGGTCCATGCTCCCGCAAATAGAGAAGTCGCTCCTCCGCCTCCTCCAGGGTGGGTATATGCCCCTTCGGCACCCACCACAGCGCCATGTGCATTTCAGCGGGCATTTCAAACCATTCTTTCCGGCGGGCGAGATAATGCGTGTGGGCCGATTTGTACACATAATCGAACAGGCTTTCCCTGTTTTCCCAAAGTGAAAGGTTGGTGAGCGTGCCATCATCAAACATGGTGTAGCTCATGGCGGAGCCGGTCTCATCCTGATGCCGCCATATAAATCCGGGCGATGCTTCCGCCAGCGCGTTGATCTCATCAAGCGCACCGATGAAGCCAGACATTTCTTCACTATCCTGAGGATATAAAATTTTGCCCACATTCAGCTGGGCCAGATGATAATCGGCGGCAGACTGCCCCTTCAAGCCGTGGTCAGACACTGGCTTTCCTCCTTTTTGATCCTCGCACTCCCCTCCCACTTAGGGATGGGAGGTGTGACTTTAAAGTCAGTATTTCTAATCTCGCACGCAATAATATTGCGCGGATGCGCAATTTTTGCTTGCAAAACGGCTGAAACGCTGGCGTCATCGCGCCCGCAAGGCCACAAGAAAAAATCCCATAGCACAGGCCCGCACGAATAAAAGACACGAGGACAGAATGACAGAGCATCTTGAAACCACGGGTGAAAACCGCCCGAATTCCGCCGGTTTGGAAAAACCTGTCTCCGCCACCCCAGCCCCCAAAAACAGAAGTTTCTTCTGGCTAATCGTCAGCGGTTTCATCTCCATGATCGGGGATCAGTTCACGCTCATCGGCCTGCCGTGGCTTACGCTCAAGCTCACGGGCGACGCCATGGCGCTTGGTTTTGTGCTGGCCGTTGTGGGCCTGCCGCGCGCCATCTTCATCCTGCTCGGCGGCGCGATAGTGGACCGCTACTCCCCCAAAGGGGTGCTGCTGGCCTCCAAATATATCAACACGGCCCTTCTTGGCCTGCTGGCGTGGTTTGTGTTTACCGGCGGGCTCACGCTGCCTGTGCTTTATGTGCTGGCCGCCGCCATCGGGCTCGCCAGCGCCTTTGCCTACCCGGCTGGCACGTCAATCCTGCCGTTTGTGGTGCCGCGTGAAAAGCTCGCGCAGGCCAATGGCCTCACCATGGCCACCCGGCAGGTGACCTTTTTCATCGGGCCGCTTATTGCCGGTTTTGTCATCGCGCTTTTTGGGCCAGACGGCATCAACCGCGGTGAACAGGCCGCAACCCCACTGGCGGCAGAGGCCACCGGCCTCGCGCTGGTGTTCGCGCTTGATGGGCTCAGCTTCCTCCTCTCCGGCTTTATGCTGCACCTGGTGCATACCCGAAAGGCGGAGAAAGGCACCGCGCCCGGCGGTGTGCTGCACCTCATGCTTGAAGGCATCCGCACTATCCTCAAGGACCGTGAGCTGCGCCTGTTGTTCGCCTATATGGCACTTATCCAGATATTTGTGGTGGGGCCCATGCAGGTGGGCCTGCCCGTGTTTGCGGAAAGCCACCTGGACGGCGGCGCCGCCTCCTTCGGTACCATCATGGCCGCCCACGGCGCCGGGGTGCTCATTGGCGTGCTGGCGGCAGGTGCGGGGCTCAAGCTCGGCTTCCGCACGCTGGGGCAAACTTTCCTGAGCATCGATATCCTCATCGGCCTTGCGGTTGCGGCGTTTGCTTATGTCACCACCACCTTCACCGGCGGGGCCATCATGGCGGCGGCGGGCGTGTTGGGCGGCATTGTGCAGGTGCGCATCTTCTCATGGCTGCAGGGCCGCACCCCGCCTGCGCAAATGGGCCGGGTGATGAGCTTTTTCATGTTCATCGTTATGGGCATGGCGCCCATTTCGGCCTCCGCCGCCGGGTGGGTGCTAAGCTTTGTGGATATCACCACCTTCTTCCTCGGTGCGGGGCTTATGCTCACGCTCACCGCCGCCATCAGCCTGATGATCAGGCCGATGCGGGAAGTGGGCGCGCCAGACACGCAAGATTAGCCAATAAGGCTGGCGGGTATGCCCCATATCAGGCATACTCGCCTTATGGTTAACAAAAGCACGACAGGCACCGAAACACCCGCACCCCCTGAAACCACGGGGGAGGCACGCCGCAACCGCTGGTGTGAAAGCTTCGGCTCGCATGAGAACAGCATCATGGTGTTTAACGACCTCTGTACCCGCATGAGCGGGGACGGCCGCTTCTACCACACCATGGACCATATTGATGAGCTGCTCGCCCTCGCAGAAGCCGCGAAAATCAGCGATAAATGGTTCCACGCCGCCATCTGGTTTCATGATGCGGTGTATCACCCCGGCGCGAAGGATAATGAGGAGCTGAGCGCACGCTTGGCGGGCAAAGCCCTGCCCGTGATGGGCATGGAAGGCGACGAGCAGGCCAAAACCATCGCCGCCATTCGCGCCACCAAAACCCACAAAACAAAAGATAAAGACGTGCAGCTTTTCCTGGATGCCGACATGGCCATTCTGGGCGCGGAACGGGAGCGTTATAGGCGCTATGCCGCAGATATCCGGCAGGAGTTCAGCCACATCAGCGGCTGGCGCTACGCCTGGGGCCGCAGGCGTTTCCTCAAATCATGCCTCCGCCGCAAGGCCATCTTCCTCACGCCGTGGTTTAACCACAAGTTCGAAGCCCGCGCCCGCGCCAATATTCAGGCGGAGTTGAAGGGGTTTTGATTTCCCGCATGACCTGCGCTCTCGCCTATGCCAAGATGCCTTGGGGTTCCATTTGATCTGGTTTTGCGTTGATGCACGATACTGAAATACCACCTGAAATCTCGCCTGAGATAACGACAGAGCTCAAACCACGCCTGCCTGTACGAGTGCGGCGTTTCATTGTGTTTGGCGCCGTCACGCTTGCGCTGGCGTTTTTCACCATTCTATGGCTTGGCTGGGCTGTGATGCTGGACGGCATGACCAGCTTCCTCCTGTTTCTCGTGGCCGTGGGCGGCGCGACGATCGCTAACGCAACCGGGGTTGGGGGCGGTGTGGTGTTTCTGCCCACCTTTGAGTATCTGGGAAGCGCGGGCCTTGTGAGCATCACCGCCGCCCAGATTGTGGGCATGAGTTTCATCATCCAGTGTTTTGGCATGACGACCGGGTCCCTCAACTGGCTCGCGCGCATTTATGACCACCGGGCGGCAGATACGGGCGTGCGGCCCGCGGCTTTCTGGCGGCTGCTCGGCATTGTGATGGTGATGGCCCTGCCCGCGCTGTTGCTCACACAGGCCAACTTTGACGCGCCGCCTGAGGCTGTGCTTTTATGGTTCAAGTCGCTTTCCATCTGCCTTGGGCTCACGCTTCTGATCACCACGCTCATCTCGCGCCAGAACGCGCTACCGCGCCTTGAGGTTGGCGTGGCAGACTATATCGCCCTTGCCGCCCTTGGGCTTATTGGCGGGGTGGCGACGGCGTTTTTCTCCGTGGGTGTGGGGGAGCTGGTGGCGCTTTACCTGTTCATCCGCAACTTCCCGCTGGTGACCGCTGCGGGTGTTGCGGTGATGGCCAGCAGCCTGAGTGTGCTCACGGGTGTTTGGCACCATATCATGGGCGACCCGCAGCCGTGGGGCATGCTGATGTTTCTGGCGCTTGGCTGCACCGTCGGCGGTGCTGTGGCCCGGCATTTTGCCTTTATGCTGGGGGCGCGGCGCTTGAAGATATTCGCGAGCCTTTGGATCACGCTATCAAGCGCATATCTCCTTTTTGTGCATTAGGCTCTTTGTGCACTAAACCCTTGTTTTGACAAACAAAGCCACACGCATTAAGCTTCAACCATAATCAGAGTGCGGGACCATGAGCCCACACCGGATGACGACGAGCGGGGGAAACAATGTTTTCCTCATATATCCGCCCCATAAGGGCCAATAACACCCTGCCGTGCGCGGGGCGATACGCTTTGCTGCACCCGTTTGCGGCCGGGCATACGTAAGAGGGAACCTGAGACATGAAAATATTCCAGAAATTTGGCGGGTTGGCCGCTATCCTTGAAGCTGCGACCTATATTTTTGGCTTTAGCCTCTATTTCACCGTGTTCGCTGAACCGGTAACGGGCGGGCCGATGGGGCTTTTGGCGTTTACCCAAGCCAATAGCACGATCCTGTTCATTCAGAACCTGATCATCTATGTGGGTTTTGGTGCGCTTCTTATTGTGCTGACCCTCGCGCTTTATGAGCGCATGAAAGCGCTCGCGCCCGCACTATCGCTAACGGCGGCGGGTTTTGGCATCGTGTGGTCAACGCTGGTGATTGCAAGCGGCATGCTTGGTAACGTAGGGATCGAATCCGCCCTTGCGCTCAGTGCTACCGATACGGACGCGGCGGCCATGCTGCTGAAGACAACAAGCACCGTGCAAAACGGCCTTGGCGGCGGCAATGAGATTGTGGGTGGTATCTGGGTATTGCTGCTGAGCATTGCGGGCTTGAGAAGCGCCGCGTTGCCGCGTTTCCTCAACTATCTCGGGCTGATCGTCGGCGGTGCGGGCCTTGTAAGCACGGTCCCCGGCCTTGGCGATCTGGGCGCCATTTTTGGCCTGGGCCAGATTGTGTGGTTCATCTGGATCGGTGCCGCCATGCTGCGCACACCTGAGGTACAGGCTTAAGCAAGCTCAAAGATGCTAGGTTTGAGAAACAACGTTCACCCGTCCGGCTATTCGCCGCGGCGGGTGAAAAGCATGGTGATGAAAAGCGAGAGGCCGATACCAACCGGCATGCCAATGGCATAGCCCGTGGCCCAGTCCCCCGTATAGCGCGCGATGGCGACGCTGAGCGCCGTGCCAAGCCCCGCACCCACAGCCAGCGCTGCGCCCATAGGCCGCCGCGTGCCCTCTTCGTTTTCGAGACTGTTGCGCATGCTTCTCTCCCCTGTATTCCCCGCGTGCAGGATACATGCAATCAGCCGCCGTTGCCAAGCCCAAGCGGGAATATGTGCCCGCGCACGCACCAATAACCAGTAGAATTTTCCTCAAAAACAACCTATAGTAACCGTCCTGCCCGAAAAAAATCGAAGTCTCAAGTTCTGGAAACACATGCATAGGGGGTAACCATGCTGTTCAGGAGCCTATCAACACTCATGCTCGCCGGTTGCGTGGCAACAGTTTCAACAACCCAGGTCGAAGCCAAAACCGAGGTGCGATCCTATATCTCGCCGCAGTGTGTGCTCTCACCCAACGGGGACGACAAGGTGCTTGGTTTCCTCGCCGGGATTTTTGTGCCCATGGCGCTTGAGTGGGTGATCGGCGGTGTTGCCAAAAGCATCCGCGAAGCCTCTAAGGAAAAAAGCCACACACTGACGGACAAGGACACCTTTAACCTTTATGTGGCGGCGCCGGATGTGAACGCGACCCCGCCAACGCTTAAGCCTATCCTGCCGAACCCCAATTTCGGCTGCCTGACCACCGTGGTGGGCGAATTTGAGGACGCAGCGGTCAACGATGTGTTTGAGCTGCGCCGGGTGAATAAATCAAGCCCGGTTGATTTCACAGCCCAGAACTCAATGGCCATGGTGAGCCAACGCCTTGTAGATAACGGCATCAAGATCAAGGGCACACCCAAGATCGTCTATGAAGGCCGCATTGCCTATTCAAACGACAAAACCGCCTTCCAGCTTAAAAGCCAGTATCTGGAGGTTAACCAGCTTGACTCTACCACCAGCAATAAATCGCGTGGCATGACGCTGATGTATGAGATCAAAGGCCCGGCGGCGGAAGAAGACGGCTCGAGCTATGCGCTGATCGCGCTCGGGTTTGGAGACGTAGCACGCGGCAAGAAGATGACTCCGGATGATTTTGCGAGCGGTAAAAAACCGGGCGCGGAGACCGGCTGGGTGCGCACAGTTGGCCTGCCCTATCATTCCCGCGTGGCGTATCTGAAGGCCGCGAAAGCGGGGGACACAAGCATGAACGGCTTTGCGCCCGCGCGGCTCGTTACCCGGCTCACGGAAATTGAGGCCGCCAATAAAACCGGGCTGTTTATCGCCGAGGTGCTGGACGGTGTGAAAGAAGACGTGGCGGCTGAGATCGCGAAGAAAATCCTGCCAGAATCGCGCCAGGCTGCCGAGAAGGAAGAAACCGTTAAAATTCAAGGGCTTGAGCAAGCCAAACGCGACGCAGAAATTGCCCTCGCGGAAGCCAAGGCCCTGCTGATCGTAGCGCAAACCTGCGCAGACGGCGTGAGTGCAGCGGTTTGTGACCAGAATAAAGCTGTGGCGGAGCTGAAGGTTGCCAACGCCCAAGCCAAATATGATATTGCCAAAGCCAACCTTGAGGAAGAGCTGGGCAGCGGCAGCATCATCGGCGTGCTTGAACCCGCACCCGCAGCCCCCGCACCAGATGCCGCAATGACACCCGGCGGCGGTGTTGAAAAAGAGGCCATGGCGCCTGAAATGGCGGCCGCCAACCGCCCGGTCAAGATCGTGAAGGAAGGCAACCAGCTGCTGATCGACAATAAGTCGTTTTTCCTCACCCCCGCGAAATGGCCGCAAAACACCATTTTTGTGTGCTGGGAAAACCCTGAAGGCGGGGCGGAGGCTGACCGCATGCTCGTGAAAGCCGCGGTTGACAACAGCTGGCAGGCACACTCAGGCCTCAAGTTTGTGGGCTGGGGAAAGTGTGCGGGTAATGCGCGCGGCATCCGCATCCGTATTGACGACAGCAGCCCGGATAACGGCCCGCATGTGAAAGGGCTCGGCAAATATATGGACGGCGTGAAAGACGGTATGGTGCTGAACTTTACCTTCCGCCGTTGGGGCAGCGCCTGCGCGTCGCCTGACGATATGCGCCAGTCCTGCATCTACTCCATCGCGGTGCATGAATTTGGCCATGCCATTGGCCTCGCGCATGAGCATAACCGCTGGGATACGCCGGGTGAGTGCCAACTGGCCCCGCAAGGCACGGACGGTGACGCCATGCTGACCGAATATGACCCGGACTCGGTGATGAACTATTGCAACCAGCGTTATAACAACGATGGCGAATTGAGCCCGCTTGATATCGCGGGTATCCAGTTCATCTATGGCGCGCCTTAATAATCCGGGCTCACGCAAGATGAAACACTCGTTCCTTACCCTGAGCCTCACCGCTGTGCTGGCGATCAGCATGGCGGTCCCCCTTCACGCTCAAGACGTGCAGAAAGCGCATGAACAGGTTTCAAAAGCGCTTGGTTATGTGGTTGCCAAGGCCCTGATGGCGGGCGACAGCCTCACCCCCGGCGTGCCGGTCGAAAGCCACGCCACCGGCTTTTTTATCGACCGCTTTGGCACCATGGTGACCAACCATCATGTTCTGGAGGCGCTTGGCAACTATGAACCGTCAACGCTGGCGATCACCGTGCATATGGGCGACATGTATGCGAGCGAGAAACGCCCGGCAGAAGTTGATTTTCTGGACGCCATGAAAGACCTTCTGGTCCTGAGGGTACGCGGCAGTTTTGGCCACCAGTTCAACCATGTACGGCGTGAGTTCGCCTATCAGTCAGACATCACGCTCGCGCAAACACCGGTCTACACCATGGGCTTCCCAGAGGGCTACAGCTATATGACCGGGGACGGCAAGATCAACGCGTTTGACGGCCCCAGCGGGCACTTTTACCTGTGGGTTACCGACATGCAGTTCAAGGCGGGCCAAAGCGGCAGCCCGGTGTACCTGCAAGATGGCCGTATCGTTGGGGTGGTTAAAGGGCAGGAACGCGGCTTCGCGCAGAATAACTTCATCATCCCCTTCCGCTATGTAACGCGGCTTGCGGGCCCCGGCTATTTTGGCCCCACGGAGGTGGTGGATAAATCCGGCGATGATATCATCGCCGCCATGACACCCGAGCCCGCACGCATCAAGGTTTATGGCAGCGTGCCTGCATCAAGCGTTGAGCGGCGCACGGTAAACCGCACGTTTGAGAGCGCCAACCTGCCCTGCACGCCAAGCGAAGACCTTATGTGGGGCGTCGAGGCAGCGGAAGGCTGGATCATCGACACCAGCACGATCAAAACAAGCGTCATACAGAAAGCCGCAAAAGCGCTGTTCAGCGGCATTGAGGCTGTAAGCCAGAAGGCCTTCCAGCTCAAAGCCAAGCTTGAAAACGCAGGCCAATGTGTGCGTAACCCCTCAGGCCGGGTGATCGACGAAGACGTGCCCGCAAGCCTGAATGTGGGCGTGACCTATACGGAGCTTCGCGAAATAACGGTGCCCAAACAGCGCCTTCTCTATGAAGCGGCTTATGCGGGCGACGCCATTGACCTCGATATCCTGCCCGAAGGCGTGACAGACGTGAAAGCCATGTTATCCCTTGGCGGCAATATGGAGGTGGCCCTGAGCCTTGACGGGAATAACCCGGATTTTGGCTTGGTCGCCAAGGGTGACACCCTCCAGCTAAGGCCAGAGAGCGGCTGGCTTAACCGCCTGCGCCGGTTTGAGGATGGTGGTGAGGTGATTGGTTAGGCCCAGCCTCACCCACCTACCCCACCACCAGGTGTAGTCCTAACCACGCAAGCTTTCCCATGGCCCACGGATGGCAATGGTGCGCCCCGGGTCTTTCTGGATATTGGCGAACAGCGTTTTGCCGTCTGGGGAGAAACACGCCCCTGCCCACTCGGAAATCGTGGTGCCCGCAATATGGTACAGCCTGCCGTCTGGCGTAAGGCCCACAAGGCGCTGGCTGTCCTGGTCACAATCCTCACAAATGATAAGGTCACCCCATGGGCTCATGACGATATTGTCCGGCATCTCAAGCGCGCCCTCTTCTCTCGCTTCAAAAACCAGCATGATCTGCCCGCCGTCCGCCGGGGTTGCGCCGGGGATATATTTGAATATCTGCCCAAGGCTTTCACGCCCGCCTGAGGTGCAGGTGAAATAAATACCGTCGGGTGCTGTCACAATGCCCTCACCGCGCACAAAAATGGCTGCGCCCTTACTTTGCGCTTCTTCCGCCACAGTGTTCTCTTCCGGGTCTGGCTCATCAATGGTGACCCAGTCACAGTCATACGCGCGGCCGGGCTCAAGCGGTTCATCGGTCGTGTGTTTGCGGCCGTCAGTAAACGCCAGCGCCTGCAGCGTGCCGCCTTCCATCAACCGTCCCGGCGTGCGAGGGATATAGCGGTAAAAACAGCCAACCGTGTTGTCTTCAGTTTCATACACCACCCCGGCACCGTCTACCGCCATGGCTTCATGGTTGAAGCGCCCCATGGCCTTGATCGGCTCAATGCGTTTGAGCGGGGAGAACGGATCTACCTCAAAGGCGTAACCATGGCGTTTGCCCATTTCCCAGCCGTCATAGCCTGCTTCCTCACAGCTTACCCACGTGCGCCACGGCGTGATGCCGCCGGAACAGTTGCGGATGGTGCCCGTGAGGCTCAGGTGATGCTTGAGCACATTGAGGTCACCATCAAGCCAGATGGTTGTGGTGCCGCCAGAAGATTTGGGGTCGTACGCCATATCAGGCTTTGGTGAGGGTGGGTCTGACGGGAAATAAAGCGGCGTTTCATGGTTGCGCACCAGAACGGTCTCCCCGTCCGGGCCTTCAAACGCGCCCATGCCGTCATGATAGCCGGGCACCTCAAGGCCGTCTGACATCAGCTCCCCCGCCATGGAGATCACCTTGTAGGTGAAACCTTCGGGCAGATCGACGACGCCGTCAGGGTCAGGCTTCAAACCCGGCCCAAGCTTCGGCCGCGCCGCACTGCCGCAGGCAGACAGGCTAAGGAGCGTGGCACCCAGCGTGCCGGGCACCAGCATCGCCCCGCCTGTGCCCGCCACAGCCCCCAGAAACCCACGCCTGTTGAGTGTGTTCGTCATAGCCATCCTCCCGCGTTATTTTTCTGTCAAACGCGGGCAGCATGCTGGTGGAGAGGGAGAGCGTCAAGGTTTGCTATTCTCACTCATCTGAAAACGACCACATCAAACCTATCAAATAATTCTAACCAGTCACAAGTTCTACCAATGGTGTGCCATTTGTGATCTTCTCTTGGTGCTGTCTTACAAAACTGTGAAGAGCCTGCTTGACCTCCTCTCCTTGCCCTTTTGGGGAAGCGGTGAAGAAAAGAATGTTGGGAGCGACCCGGCCACGCACGACCGGAAAAATATCGGCGTCTGACATCATGATACTGAGGAACTGGCTTATCGTGGTCGCTCGTTTAATCGGGTCGCACTGGCGCGCAAACTGAATCGAAACCACTGTTTTTCCGGCATTAATATAGTCTTGAAATTCCTCATACAGGGCGTATTTGGGGGCTTTACTTCTACTCATTGATGGCACCTGAAACCCATTGTCTGGGTCAAGAAAAACCAGATCGGACGATTGCATAGCCCGGCAAGCCTTTTGGTGCCAAGCCTCCCGACCTTCCCATCCCAAAACATCCCCGTAAAACTGACTATTTTTGGGCAGTACGCCAGCCGTTTGTATATTTTCCAGTGTGCGTTCAGCCGGTTCACTAAAACGAGCTAAGTGGGTCAACACCTCGGCGTCCAAGGTCTTCCAGCGTGGGCCGTTCAAGTGATGGCGCTTCTCTCCATGATTATTGCCTGCTGCGTCGACCTCTGCTGGATCGGTCAGATACCAATTGACCCCAAGGGATAAACCGGTCTCACGAACCAAATGCCTTAACAAGGCATATTTAATGCAATCATGCGTGTCACCCAAATATCTAGTCTGCATACAGCCCCCAATAAAAAAGACCGGAGCATGGTGCCCCGGTCTTTCTGTTCTCGTCAAGCGTGTAAGTGTAAAACCTACTCATGCCGTCACCCCCGCGAAGGCGGGGGTCCAGAAGGGGTTGGGAAAAGCTCGCCCTGTGCACTGGATTCCCGCCTTCGCGGGAATGACATTTGTGGTTGCGGGAATGACGTGATTGAGGATGCCCGCCTACGCGGGCATGGTAGGCTTGTTACTCCGCCGCAGTTACCTCGTCCGCAGGCAGGTAGAGGTCTGCGCCGCGTTTTTTGAACTCTTCCGACATTTGTTTCATGCCGGTCTCCGCTTCCTCTTTCGCGGCGGCGAAGTCCCGCACTTCCTGCGTGATTTTCATCGAGCAGAACTTCGGCCCGCACATGGAGCAGAAGTGCGCCACTTTGTGCGCCTCTTTTGGAAGCGTCTGGTCGTGATAATCACGTGCTGTTTCGGGGTCTAGGCTCAGGTTGAACTGGTCTTCCCAGCGGAACTCAAACCGCGCACGGGAAACTGCGTCATCCCTGAGTTGCGACGCCGGATGGCCTTTGGCGAGGTCTGCCGCGTGGGCCGCGAGCTTGTAGGTGATCACACCCACTTTCACGTCGTTCCGGTCCGGCAGGCCAAGGTGTTCCTTCGGCGTGACGTAACACAGCATGGCGGTGCCGTACCAGCCGATCTGCGCCGCACCGATGGCCGAGGTGATATGGTCATACCCCGGTGCGATATCGGTTGTGAGTGGCCCGAGGGTGTAAAACGGTGCTTCATGGCAGTGCTTCAACTGCTCTTCCATGTTTTCCTTGATCTTGTGCATGGCCACGTGGCCCGGGCCTTCGATCATCACCTGCACGTCATGCTTCCATGCGATTTTGGTCAGCTCCCCAAGGGTGCGCAGCTCCGCAAACTGGGCTTCGTCGTTCGCGTCCGCAATGCTGCCCGGGCGCAGGCCGTCACCAAGGGAGAAGGAAACGTCATAGCGTTTCATGATCTCGCAGATTTCCTCGAAGTGGGTGTAGAGGAAGCTTTCCTTGTGGTGCGCCAGGCACCATTTCGCCATGATGGAGCCACCACGGGAGACGATGCCGGTCACCCGCTTGGCGGTGAGATGAATGAACGGCAGGCGCACACCGGCGTGAATGGTGAAATAGTCAACGCCCTGCTCGCACTGTTCAATCAGCGTATCGCGGTAAATCTCCCAGGTCAGGTCTTCGGCAACACCGTCCACCTTCTCAAGCGCCTGATAGATTGGCACGGTGCCGATGGGCACAGGAGAGTTGCGGATGATCCATTCCCGCGTGTTGTGGATGTTGCGGCCCGTGGAGAGGTCCATCACCGTATCCGCGCCCCAGCGTGTGGCCCAGACCATTTTGTCTACCTCTTCCGCGATGGAGGAGCTGACCGCCGAGTTGCCGATGTTGGCGTTGATTTTCACGAGGAAGTTCCGGCCAATGATCATCGGCTCGGTTTCCGGGTGGTTGATGTTGGCGGGGATAATGGCGCGGCCAGCGGCGATCTCGTCCCGCACGAACTCAGCCGTGATATAATCCGGGATATTGGCGCCCATGGGGTCACCGTCGCGTTTCAGCTTTTCGGCCATCACCTTGCGGCCAAGGTTTTCCCGCACCGCCACATATTCCATCTCAGGCGTGATAAGGCCTTTTTTTGCGTAGTGCATCTGGCTCACGTTGGCGCCATCCTTGGCGCGCAGCGGGCGTTTTTTCACCGGGAATTCTGGCGCCAGATAGTCGCCTTCCACCTTGCCGTTGTCTTCCGGCTTGATCTCACGGCCTTCATATTCTTCCACATCGCCGCGGCCTTCAATCCAGGCACGGCGCAGGTCTGCGAGGCCTTCATAGATATCAATGTTGGCGGATGGGTCCGAATAGGGGCCGGATGTATCATACACACGCACGGGCACTTCGTTGGCCGATGGGTGCAGGTAAATTTCCCGCATGGGTACGCGGATGGTGGGGTCGAGTTCAGACCGCACATAAATCTTTTTCGAGCCCGGCAGTTCGCCGGTCGTAACATTAAAGCTTTGGTTTGCTGTATCAGGCATTTGATTGCTCCGTCCCTTGCGCTGGTGTTAGCCAGATCAGGTTCTAAGGGTCTCTGCGCCAATGTTTGCAGACTCTCAGCCCTTTGCCATGGGTGCGGCGGGCTCCCCTCGGAACGCGGTTAAGTGAAGTGCCTTATGTACGCCCCCAGGCGCGCGCTCGCAAGCGCTTTCCCCCAAAAAATCGGGTGGCTGATATCTGCATCCCAGCCCTAACATAAAAGAGGCGGGCGTGCCTAGCACACACCCACCCCGCCTGATGACGCCTGCTTCCCTGCCCTTAGAAGCTGGCGCTTACCATAGCCACAACAGCGCCCTTGCCCTCGCGCGCATCCACGTTTGTTTTTATATATTTGAGGGAGAGTGTGAACTGCTCAAAATTATAGGCGACACCGCCGTGCCAATCCCATTTGTTGGTACCAAAGGCACCGTCTTCATAAGCCACATGCCCCATGAGGGAAAACGGGCTGTCGCCAAGTGGCATTTCACCGTCCAGATAAAGATAGATATTATCCTGATTGCCGGTGTTTTCCTGCCCCCACACATAAGCACCGCCCAGCGTCCAGCTTGCGGGGCCTGCGTTGCCGCCCACAGAGCCGTAAACCTCAAGATAATAAGTGCCGCTTGAGCCGGGGTATGTATAAGCCAGAAGGCCAATATCGGTTGAGAGACCACCGATCTCGCTTGCGTACCCGCCATAGATATCAAGCTCAAATTCGGACCCGGCATAACTCTCAATCGAGCTGCCCCAAGTGCCAAGGTAAAAGCCGCTTTCATGCTCGACATCAAAACCGCCCTGGATGGCAAAATCCCGGTCTGAAAGCGAAATGCCCCGGAAGCGGTAGTCACTAGCGATCGCTGCGTTGGCGGAAAGAGAGAGGCCAGAACCTTCATCGGCCCGCGCACCGCGCGCGTTCAGTGCCATGGCACCAGCGATAGCAAACCCGACAATAAGCCAGAGAAGCGCGCGTTTGATGCGGCCAGCGCCGGACGCGGCTTGCACCTTGGTGTGGCCGCCGCGTGGGGGATTTTGGTGTTGTGTTCTCATAGTCAACTCCTTGAAAGGCAGTATTGGGGAAGCCCGTTAGCTTCTCATCACGTTGCGGATGTTGCCGAGGAAGTCCTCAACCGAGGTTTTGAGCGATGTGGACACGCCGGAAACCTCATGGGACGCGGTGAGCACCTGCCCTGACGCCGCCATGGTTTCAGATGCCCCCTCTGACACGCTTACGATATTGCGGTTCACGTCCTGCGTGCCGGTAGCAGCTTCCTGCACATTGCGGGCAATCTCCCCCGTAGCGGCACGTTGCTGCTCAATCGCTGCGGCGACAGCTGAGGCCAGCTCCGCCGTTTCCTGCACCGCATTGCGGATCGCATCCATCGAACGGCTCGCGACGGTGGTTTTTTCCTGCACCGCGCGGATCTGCTGCTCGATCTGGTCCGTCGCCTTGGCAGTTTGCCCGGCGAGCGACTTGACCTCGCTTGCAACAACAGCAAAACCCTTGCCTGCATCACCCGCCCGCGCGGCCTCAATGGTCGCATTAAGGGCCAGAAGGTTGGTTTGCTCAGCGATATCGTTGATGAGCTTCACGACCTCGGTGATCTCCTGTGAGGCCTCCTCAAGTTCGGCCATCACACCGCCCGCTTCTTCTGCCTTATTAGCTGCGGACATATTGGCGGCGTTCGAGCGTTCGATCTGTTGCCCGATCTCGGTGATAGACGCACTCAACTCCTCGGTTGCACTCGCGACCGTTTGAACGTTCACGGTTGCTTCTTCGGCGGCCGCAGCCACAGTGGCGGAAAGTTCATTGGTATGCTCCGCCGTACCGGTCATCGACTGGGCCGTGCGCTCGAGCTCCGCGGCGGCAGCGGATACGGTTGTGAGCAGCTCGGAGGTTTTTTCATCAAACGCCAGGATAAGCGTGCTCATTTCCTTCACGCGGGCTTCTTTGGCTTCTGCGTCGCGGCGTTCACGCTCACGCTCTTCTTCAATGCGCGCAGCTTCTTCACGGCGGTGGCGTTCATCAAGCTCAGCCCGTTCTGCGGCTTCACGGTCAGCCTGTTCACGCAAGAGCCGACGCTCAAGCAGGTTTTCTTTGAAGATGCCCACAGCTTTCGCCATGTCGCCCACTTCGTCCTGATAGTCCTGATGCGGGACGGTGACTTCATCGTTGCCGTCCGCCAGTTCACCCATCACCCCCACCATATTGTGGATGGGGCGCGTGATAGTACGGGCAAAGAAAAAGCCGAGAACGCCGATTATAAGCGCAAAAAGGGCTGCAATTAGCAACAAGAACCACCCCATGGAAACAATGGGCGCATCCATCTCTGCCACATCAAGCTCACCAATCAGCACCCATTTGGTGCCAAGAAACTCGAACGGCACATGCGCGGACACTACGTCGATGCCGCGATAGTCCTCAATCTCCTGCACACCAGCTTCACCGCGCAGCCCCGCCTCAACGGTTTTGCCGTCTATTTTGACCTTAAGAATAGTGCTCTCGTCTGAAAAACGACTGTCAGAGCGCATGAGACCATCTGTGCCAACGATATAAGTCTCGCCACTTTCGCCCATGCCAGCGGTTTTCTGCATGATGTTGTTGATGCGCTCGATCGGCATCTGGAACACAAGCACGCCTGCTGTGTTGCCGTTTTCATCTGCTATGGCCTGGGAGATGAAGCTCGCGGGTGCGCCGTGGCTTGGGGCATAGGCCCTGAAATCAAAGAAGCTGTCCTTGCCGCCCGGCCCCACTTTCATGGCGGCCCGGAAGGCGTTGCCAAGGTCGGTCGCGCGCCATTTGCCGCCGTTCAGGTTGGTGGCATAGTCCAGTTCCTTGAAGACGGTGTAAACAAGGTTGCCTTCAGGATCGAAGAGGAAAACATCATAATACCCCCGGCGCTGTTGCAGCGCATGAAACCACGGGTGAAAACGCGCGTGCGCCGCGCTATAGCTCGAGCCATCACCGGCGCTATAGAGCTTATCTTTCTCCCCTGTGGGGTGCGGGTTGTCTGCAATATAAAGCTGTTGCAGCAAGGGGCCCGGGTTGTCCCCCATCTCCTGCCACCCGGCGGAAAACGCGCGCAGCGCCTCACGGGTGTGCGGATTGGAGGCTACCAGCTTCATGTCTTCTTCGATGGAAGACAGATACCCCTGCAGCTCTGATTTTCTCGCATCCAGAACCGCTGACAACCGGTCCTTCACTTGAGAGCTGACTTCGCCGCCCGCCTGAAAAAAAGCGAAAAGGGACACGACGGCGGAGGTGAGAATAACGATCAGGATAACAACTAGGGGCAGACGGGTAGATATACGGAGCCCATTTAGTTTCAACATAAGGACCTCTTCGGAATGCTGATGCAGTCAAAGCGAGGTCTGGTCAGCCATCACCCCCAGGGTGTCTTTGCGTGGTGAGCGCAAAGTTTCGTGCTTTTATCTACTCTTGAGGGCGTACTAGCCTCTAGGTCCAAAGATTACCGTAATAGTTTAAAATTTTACTAATTATCAAAGTGTTGGGTAATTATTTTTATAGTTAACAAAAAATTAGGTCATATTCGAAATAATTTTGCAATCTTTAAGAATTGAAACACAACCTAAGACACTCAGGAAGCATGCACACTCGCCGCAGTCGGCGGCTCATAGTTAACGGAGAACCATGGTGCCGCATTGATAGTGCGATCAGATTGGTTGCCCCAATGCGCCAATAGGTCGTACCGGCGGCACTGCGGCACTAAAGCTGCTTGATAAACTGAAACTCGGTGGTGTTGGAGCTGTCATTCAGGTCGCGGGTTTCCGCCTGCTTCACATACCCCTCGCGCTCGTAAAACCGGTGCGCGCGGGTGAAGCGCGTATCCGACCACAACTCCATCGTGGCGGCGCCCCGCGCTTTGGCTTTACCTTCCACGTGGCGAAGCAGCTTGAGGCCCATGCCGGAACCACGCAGGTCTGCACTCAGGTAAATACGCTTGAGTTGATAGCGGTCACCCTCAATCTGGCTATAGGACACACAGGCGAGCAAACCGCCCGGCCCCTCAACCACAAAACCCTCACCGCCCTCGGACGCAATATAGCTTGCGTAGGCATTCAGGTCGCTGTCCAAGCCGTCCGGCTCAATATAAACACCTTCATACTCGCTGAAAATGCTGCCAATCAGCGCAATCAGCGCGGGGCCATCTTCGTCCCGTACAGGCCTGAGGTTTGGTTCACGCATAGCATATCCTTCGAGCCAACTTCGATTTTGCGGACGTATATAAATACAGAACACGACCTGACACAAGCAGACAATATCTAAATAAAATCAAAATAAATAAGAAAATACAATGTCAAATTATTTAATAAAATAAATAAAATCACAAATCATTGTAAATAAAAATTTAATACCAACATAATAAACAGTGATTTAAATAAAAACAAAAGGTATACAATATGACATTCAAAGATATGTTCAATTCAAAAACCGGCAGGAAAAAAGATCAAACTGCGCCTCATAAAGACGCCACACCTGCCGCTGACATCAAAGCAACAACTGCCGATACACCTGTCGTGGCTAAATCCAAATAGTCCGAGTGGTGGCGGAATAGTTCACCATACACGGACACATTATACCCCCGAGAGGGCGATCATGATTACACGTTCAACTGAAAATATGGTGACATTCCAACATCCCTTTGTTGTTTACGGCTATAAAAAAAGCCTGCCTGCGGGCACTTACAAGGTGGCATTTGAAGAAGATCTTCTGCCCAACCTCTTTTTCCCCGCCTTTCGCCGCACGCAGGCAACGCTGCATCTACATGCAGAGGTCGCCCATCCCGGCGTGATGGAATATCTCACGATCTCACCAAAAGAGCTGGAGGCGGCTCTCAAGCGCGATGAGGCTACCACCTTGAAGCTGCTTGAAGCTGCGAGACCCGCAAAGAAAACCGCCAAGGCAGACCGCGATGCTATTGAACGCGGAGAGGACGAAGGCATGATGTGGGTGAGTGATACGCTACCGCAGGACTGCGGGGATCTATCACCACACCACGCTGACGGCCTCCGCCCCCGGCACAACAGTTAAACCAGCCTTACCTTACTTTGGCGCAATCGCGCAGGCGCGGGTTTGACCCAAGGAAAAATCATGACCACAACATACAGGCCACGTGATATCGCCGCTTATATCTTCGCCTTTTCGATGCTGCTGCTATATGCTGGCGCAACCGTGATGGCAGAAGAACAAACGACCAGAATCCCGGCGAATGCCCACGCACAGGGTTACGGTAACAGCTGGGAATGCGATAACGGCTACCAGAAATCAGGCAACGAATGCCTTGCAGTTGCGCTCCCCGACAATGCCTATTTGACCAACAAATCCTATGGGCGTGGCTGGGAATGCCTGCGCGGGTTCAGAGAAAGCGGCACGGCATGCCTGGCTATTGAAATACCCGACAAAGCCTATTTGGCTGAAACCACCTATGGCTCGGGCTGGAAGTGCGAACGCGGGTTCAGAGAACATGAAAACCAGTGTGTCACGGTCACCGTGCCACCAAATGCCTATCTGACAGACACCACCTACGGTTCCGGCTGGGAATGTGAACGCGGTTTTCAAGCAACAACCGATGCCTGTGTCGCAATCAACGTTCCTGAGAATGGATTTCTAGGCAGTTCTTCCTATGAAACAGATTGGCAGTGCGAACGCGGCTTCCAGAAGGAAAACGACCGCTGCAAGGCCATTGCTGTACCCAGGAACGCCTACCTCACGGGATCATCATTCGGGCTTGGCTGGAAATGTGACCGTGGATACCAGAATGTCTCCAACACCTGCGTACTTATCCCCATTCCCACGAACGGCTATTTTGTTGATGAGTCCTACAGCGCAGGCTTCAAGTGTGAGCGCGGATACCGCGCGACACGCACTGACTGTGTCGCGATTAAAATGCCAACAGGCGCTCACCTCGATTATACAGGCAATGACTGGACCTGCCCAAAACCACTGCGGCGTGAACAAGACCAGTGTGTTGACAATGATTGACATTAGAAGAGAGAGCAACAGCAAGGCCCACGAGCCTCGCCCTGCCGCTCGCATAGTGACCGAGGAACGACCCGCATGGGACACCCCTAAAGACCGGCTCTGCCTGCGCTGTGAGACACCGTTTCTCAGCGAGTGGTCCGGCCAGAGGGTTTGTCGACGCTGCAAAAGCACCAATGCATGGCGCAACAGTATGCCACTCTCAGGAAACGGTGGCCGGCGCCAATTGAGGCGCAGCACCCCCTCCTCTCGAGATTGATGTGTCCTCAAAGAAAAAGGCCGCCTGCGGATGCAAGCGGCCTTCTCATAAAATGTCCAGACCTTTCGGAGTGGCTCATCCCCCGGATTAACGGGAGTAGAATTCCACCACGAGGTTCGGTTCCATGATCACTGGGTAAGGTACTTCGTCCAGTGTCGGGATACGAACGTAGGTTGCTTTGAAACCGTCTACAGTTACGTATTCCGGGGTTTCACGCTCTGGGCTTTGAGTTGCTTCAATCACCATTGGAACGCCGCGTGATTTCTCACGTACTTCTACAACGTCACCAGGACGCAGCAGGCGTGATGGGATGTTACAGCGCTTGCCGTTCACGAGAACGTGGCCGTGGTTTACGAACTGACGTGCGGAGAACACGGTTGGTACAAACTTGGCGCGGTATACGATAGCGTCCAGACGGCACTCAAGAATACCGATCAGGTTTTCACCGGTGTCGCCTTTGCGGCGGTCAGCTTCATCATAGTAACGACGGAACTGCTTCTCGGTGATGTTACCGTAGTAACCTTTCAGCTTTTGCTTGGCGCGCAGCTGGATACCAAAGTCAGACAGCTTGCCTTTACGGCGCTGACCGTGTTGACCTGGGCCGTATTCGCGGCTGTTCACTGGAGACTTGGCACGGCCCCAGATGTTTTCGCCCATACGGCGGTCAATTTTATACTTCGCTTGGATACGCTTGGACATGCGAATCGCTCCTTTCATATAAGCGCCACGGGCGTGTGCGGTCCGAAAACTGATGCACTATGGTACCCGTGCGGCCAAGATCACCATTGCCTTGGCCATTCATTAACGGGCGGGGAATATGGGAAAGCCGGGGTAAAGTCAACGACAAAGTGCAGAAAACCGCGAAAAAACAGCAGATTTACACATTCCCGCACTTGAGGTTGGCAGGCACCGCCACATCCATAAACTTGGGGTTTGGCAGGTCTAGGCTGTCCATCAGCGCGATGTAGACCGCTTTATCCGCCACCTGAAGGCGCGGATTATAAGCCTTTTCTTCACCAATACGGCTTTCATTCATGCCTTTATAGTCATGCGCAGGATACACGACAGTGTCATCCGGCAAGGTGAGCAGCCTTCTGGTCAGGCTATCATACTGCATGCCCGCGTCACCATTTTGAAAGTCGGTCCGTCCCGTGCCGCGAATAAGCAGTGTATCGCCCGTAAACACCATGGCGCGCCCGTCAGCCTTGAGAAAAAAGCTGAAGCTGTCATCCGTGTGGCCCGGCGTGGCTATGGCCTGCAACTTGTATTGGCCGAACGCAAGCTCCTCCCCATCAGCAATGAAGCGGGAAACACAAGCCGCGCCAGAGCCGACACCATGCACACTCTCGGCGCCAAACTCGTCACGCAGCGCCCCGAGGGCCGTCACATGATCTGCATGCACATGGGTATCCACCGCATACTTAAGAGTGAGGCCATACTCATCAAGCAACCTCCGATACAGCGGCATTTGCCCCAGCACCGGGTCGATCATGACGGCCTCCCGCGTCTCCTTATCGGCGAGCAGATAGGTGAAGGTCCAGCTTTCTTGATCAAACAGTTGCCTGAAAAACATTGGCCCCTCCTACGCTTGCACTTTGTTCCAAGGCATGCGCGCAAGCATCATGCCCATGGCACAGGTATCGGTAATACCCGCGAACATCAGCCCGGCCCCAACAAAACCGGAGAGCGCATAAAACCCGGGGTTCACCAGCACCCCGAGCACAACACCCGCCAGCACAAGGCCGCCGGCGGCTATGCGCACCTGTCGCTCTAGCGA
The DNA here is from genome assembly GCF_048264555.1 of Kordiimonas sp. GTDB lineage: Bacteria > Pseudomonadota > Alphaproteobacteria > Sphingomonadales > Kordiimonadaceae > Kordiimonas. The sequence continues at coordinate 110,955 of NZ_JBLXCX010000002.1, read as the reverse complement.
CATTACCGGCTTGCCTTCTTTCACTGGCATGCCTAACGCGGCACATGCATCGGTACCGCCCTGTACGACGACAACCGGATGAGCAGACCCAGCGGCAACAAGCTTGGCACCAGCCTGTTGCGCTCTTCCGCCGCCCTTGCAAAGGATATAAATGGGTGCGTCGGCACCGGCCTTGTCGGCCGCTGCCAGAACAGAGACTGGGTTAAAGTCTTGCAGCGGATATAGCTTTGCCCCATGCACATGACATGCTGCGTATTCCGCCTCTGTTCGTACGTCGATAACAAAAAGCTCCCTGTTCAACTCATACTCTGACCAGAAGTCAGCAACATCAACCTGTAAGACCATTTCAAACTCCTGACATTCACGCATATTTGCTAATCAATGCACCAAGGTCGCTCAAATCATCGGTTTCACCGGCCTTGATGTGCGCCTCGATAATACAGGCCAGCATGGTGTGTGCGGCCTTGTCCATCGCCTTCCGGGCAGCAGCCATCTGCTGCACCACCATTTCACAGTCCGGCTCATCCACGTCTATCAACCGCTGAACCCCCCGCAACTGCCCTTCAATGCGGGCAAGGCGAGCTTTCATGGACGATTTATCTTTGGCGTTGATCATTTTATGCACCTTAATATACTATACCCCCTATAGTATAATGCTTAACAAAATACTTTCAAGACCTAGCGCAAGAATTTGCTGCCAAGCTTCACGCGATCACGATCAATAGTGCTGAAACTAAAGGCTTACCGCGACAGGTGCTGGTCAAAGAACGAGACGATAATGCGGTAAGCCTCTTCTGACTCCGGCAAGTCAGCATCCATGAAAAAGGCGTGCCACAGGCCGTCAAACAGCACGAGGTCAGACACCGCACTCACAGCTTTCATATTACGGTGCATTTTGCCAAGGGCGCTTGCGGCAAAGTCCCGCGATCCGGCCACCAACAGGGTTGGCGGGAACCGGGACAGCATATCCGGGAAAGCACCGGGTGTGACCAGCCTGTCATGCATAGTCACACCGCTGAAGTATGGCAGGCGCCCAACCGTCAGTGGCTCAAAGGGCACATGGCCATTAAGGGCCGCGTCAAGAACCGCACTGTCCCCACCATAGTCAATGCCTGTGCCGCAAAACGTCCCTATAGCGCCCGGCGCGGGCAAGCCTTTCTCAAGGATCAAGGCTGTTGTTTGCGCGGTAAGAACACCACCGGCGGAACAGCCATAGATGCCAATGGCTGTCGCAGCATGGCTCTCAAGCAATGTTTTATAGACCGCAAACGCATCCTCAGACCCCGCAGGGAAACGATGCTCAGGCGCCATACGATAATCAAGGGTGATGACCTTCATACGACCGATGGCGGCTATTGGGATAGCTTCCACCAGCTCCCCGCTGCCCGCACCCCACATGAAGGCGCCGCCATGCAGGTTTATCAGCACCCGCCCGGCCTGTTCAGGCCTTGCTCCGGCCTTGGGTTCCACAATCTGCACCGGGACACCCGCTATAGTATCTGCGTGCACATCCACCGCATATTTCTGCCGCATCAGCTCAGCCCGCGCGCTGTTCTGCTCGTCATAGAAGGCGCGCAGTACCGTGATATCTTCCGCGCGTGACGGATGTTGCACCAGCATATTTTCAGCCTGGCGCTTCTTCGCCGCATCACTCAAATACCCAGAGGGCGGCATGGAGAATGCAGGCACGGAAACGGCGGCATCAGGCGTTTCCTTCTGATCCACCGCCAAACCCGCATCACCAAATGCAGTCACAAGCACCGCTGCTTTAGCAAGCTGTTTCCAATACCGCCTCATAACACCCTCTTCCGCTAAGACTATTCTGAGGAGCAGGATGTCAGCATATGCAATCGATTGCAAATATAAGCGATAAAAAAACCGGGCAGCAGAGCGCCGCCCGGCCAATTCCAGCACCCGAAACCGGGCGGTACCTACCCCCTGAAGCGGCGGATCAGGCTTGAGGTATCATTCCGGTTACCGCCCATTTTCTGTACGTCACAGTAAAACTGGTCCACAAGGGCGGTGAGCGGCAGGGAGACCCCCATATTGTTGGCTTCATTCAGCACAATACCAAGGTCCTTGCGCATCCAATCGACTGCAAAGCCAAAGTCAAACTTGCCGTCAATCATGGTCGCCGCCCGGTTTTCCATCTGCCAGCTTTGCGCCGCGCCTTTAGAGATCACCTCAACCACCGCTTTGGCGTCAAGCCCTGCCTCCATGGCAAAGTGCAGCGCTTCCGCGAGGCCCTGTACAACACCTGCGATACAAACCTGATTGACCATTTTGGTCAGCTGGCCCGCACCCGCTTCGCCCAAAAGCTTGACCGATTTGGCATATGCCGTGATCACCGGTTCCACAGCCTTGAACGCTGCGTCGTCACCGCCACACATAACCGTCAGCGCGCCGTTTATGGCGCCCGCTTCACCGCCTGACACCGGCGCATCAATGAAAGCAAGACCTTTCCCGGACGCCGCGACCGCCATGGTGCGCGCGCAATCGGCTGATGCTGTTGTGTGGTCCACAAAAATGGCACCCTGTTTCATGGCATCAAACGCACCCTCTGGGCCCACGCACACCTCAGCGACATCCTTGTCTGCGCCTACGCAGGCGAAAACAATGTCTGCATCCGCCGCGGCACCGGCAGGTGTTGGCGCGGCATAAAGCTCACCCGTGGCTTTATCTGCGTATTCTTCCACCCAGGCCTCAGCCTTGGCGCCGGTGCGGTTATAAACCGTGACATTGTGCCCGGCAGCGGCAAGATGCCCCGCCATTGGGTATCCCATGACACCCAAACCCAGAAATGCAACATTGGCCATGATACGCTCCCTCGCTGACTATTTATGGACTTCGGGGTCCATTAAGGTTAGTTGGTGATAAGCTTGGTTATGTTCCTATGCGGCTCATTGCCTTAAGTCCAGCACGCATTTTCGGGGGAGAATAAAAACATGCGCGCGTTTAAATTCTGGTCATCTGTCGTTATACTTTTTCTAATCTCGGTCGCGTTTCTTGGCCTTGGGTGGATGCGCAGCAGCCTCCCCAAAACAAGTGGCACAGTGACCCTTGAAGGGCCGAACGCCCCCATCACGATCGCGCGGCACGCCCACGGCGTCCCCCATATTGGTGCCGCCAACGATCACGACCTGCAGTTCGCCGTCGGCTATGTGCACGCGCAGGACCGCTTGTGGCAGATGGAGATGAACCGCCGCATCGGCAATGGTCGCGTGGCCGAAGTGCTCGGAGAAGCTGGCCTGGGGTTCGACCGGTATTTCCGCACCCTCGGCTTCCGCCAAAAGGCCGAAAGCGCTTGGGCAAACCTCGACGGCGCAACCCAAGCTGCCCTGCAGGCCTATGCAGACGGTGTGAACGCTTACCTCAAAACCCGAAAAGGAGCTTTGCCGCCCGAGTTTATCCTCACTGGTGTAACGCCGGAGCCGTGGAGCCCCGTTGATACGCTGGTGTGGCAAAAGATGATGTGGCTGGACCTTTCCGGGAATATGCGGTCAGAGCTTTCCCGCGCCAAGCTCCTGAGCAAACTCACCCCAGCACAGGTGCGCTCGATCTATCCCCCATACCCCGGTGACGAAGAAAGCCCCTTCCCCGACCTTGGGGCTATTTATGCTCGCGCAGACGTTGAGGGCGCCGCAGCCCTTATCGGTCCTGAAAAGCAGGAGGGGTACGGCTCCAACAACTGGGTGGTGGATGGCAGCATGACCAAAAGCGGCAAACCGCTGCTGGCTAATGACCCGCACCTTGGCCTGACCACACCGAGCATCTGGTATCTGGCGCGACTTCACAACACCACCACGGGCACCAATGTGATTGGCGTTACCTTTCCCGGCACGCCCTCTGTCATACTTGGCCGCAACGACAAGATCGCCTGGGGTTTTACCAACACCGCCCCCGACATTCAGGATCTTTTTGTCGAGAAACTTGTGGGCGACGGCTCGCAGTATCTGACGCCTGACGGCCCAGCCGACTTCATCACCCGCACAGAGGTGATCAAGGTGAAAGGCGGTGAAGATGTTAAGCTCACCGTCAAGGAAACCCGGCATGGTCCTGTGGTCTCTGACGTACTTGGTGAGCGTGCCAACTTTCTCGAAGAAGGTTATGTGCTTGCCCTGCAGTGGACAGCTCTTGGCGATACAGACACGGCACCCACCGGCCTTCTCAAGCTTTCCGAAGCGCAGGATTTTGAGGCCTTCAAAGCAGCCGGGCAATATTATTTCGGGCCGGAACAGAATATGATCTATGCTGACACGGACGGTAATATCGGCTATTACGCGCCAGCGCAGGTACCGGTACGGCATCAGGACAACGAGATCATGGGCCGCCTGCCCTCCCCGGGCTGGATCGCGAAGTATGACTGGCTGGGTTTCATCCCCTATGACGAGCTTCCCACCCGCTTCAACCCGGAAGGCGGCATGATCGCAACCGCGAACGAGAAGATCGTTGATAGCGACTATCCGCACTATATCACACGAGACTGGGCATTACCTTATAGGGGCAACCGCATCCGGGCTGAGCTCGAGAGCGGTGCACCACACGACCTCGAGAGCTTTAAGGCGCTGCACGGTGATGTGGTTTCAGACATGGCGCGTGACCTCTTGCCTGTGCTTCGTGCGCACCTCCGGGGCGAAGGTGATGTGGCTGATGCCCTTCTCGCGTGGGACGGCACCATGGATGCAAACAGGCCGGAGCCGCTGATCTTCCATGAGTTCATGCGCACCTATCAGGCGCGGCTTATGAATGATGAGCTTGGCAGCATGGCGGAAGATTTCACCGGCATTCGCTCCCGCCTCATTCGGGATAGTTTGCTGTTCTCCGTCCCTGATGGGTTTGAGCTACCGGGTGCCTATTATCATCTTGCCCCAATTGAGCGCGACGGCGCCCTCGCGTGGTGCGATGATGTGGTGACGGACGACAAGGTGGAAACCTGCGGTGATCTGGCGAAGGCAGCACTCAGGGATACGGTGCATAACCTCTCCGTGCGACGACACGACGGGTGGCAGACGTGGAAGTGGGGAGATGAGCACGTGCTCACCCAGTCTCATCGCCCCATGAGCCAAGTGCCTGTTATCTCATCCTTCTTTGAGATTGAAACGCCTATTTCCGGCAGCCGCAACACCATCAATGTTGCGGGCGTTAGTGAGGGCAAAAAAACGCTCAACCAGTCCAGCTTTGGGCCAAGCTACCGGGGTATTTTTGACCTGAGCAACCTTGACGCATCGCTTTACGTGCTGCCAACAGGTCAGTCGGGTAACCCCTTCTCTGGCAAGTTTGACGACCTTTTCCCCCGCTGGCGAGATGTTGACTATATCACCATCCCCGCTGGCAAAGGCGTAACTGAGGGCGCGGAGGATATTCTCATCCTGCACCCACACTAAAAGGCTATCCCGTCAGATTCCCCTTAACAGAATGAAATCAGGCGGTTATCCTTTTGGTAAGACAAAGGCGCCATAGTGTGCTGAGTATGCGCACCACAGTTGGGAGATATGGGTGGCGAAAAACGACGACAATGACGTACGCCCCATCATCAAGAAGGTGAAGAAAGTTTCAGGCGGCGGCCATCATGGCGGCGCCTGGAAAGTGGCTTATGCCGACTTCACCACGGCGATGATGGCGTTTTTCATGCTGTTGTGGCTTCTCAATGTAGCTCCGCCCGAAACGCTTGCGGGTCTTGCTGATTATTTCAGCCCGACAACTGCGGCTGTTTCAGGCCGCACGGGGGCAGACGCGGTAAACGCCCCGTCGTCCGACGCTATAGGGTCCAACCCCACGCCTATTGTGGCGATCAGTGTGCCCGGCCCACCACAGAGCGGTGAGGATGACGGGAAGAACCGTGGCACCGACGAAGCTGGTGGTATTGACGATACGCTCGCCAAACGCATTCAGGCGCAGGAAGATGCCGCCTTCAGCCAATTGCAGGAACAACTCCGCATGGCGATCCAGCAATCGCCTGAACTGTCCCAGGTCTCGGACCAGTTGATCATGGAGATCACTGAAGACGGCATGAAGATCCAGCTTATCGATAAGGATCGCCGCCCCATGTTCAAATCCGGGACGGATGAGCTTTACGATTTCGCGAAAAAGATGATCGGCGAGATAGGCAAATCAGTACAGACCCTGCCGAACAGAATTACTATTCTCGGCCATACAGATGGTGCCGTATATTTCGGGCCCCAAGGTGAGACCAATTGGGAACTGAGCGCGGGACGCGCAAACTCCGCCCGCCGACAACTTGACAGCTCTGGCGTATCGATGGACCGCTTCTCAGAGGTGATTGGCAAAGCGGGCACAGACCCTCTTTACCCTGACCAACCTAACAGAACTGAAAACCGTAGGATCACAATCCTCGTACTGAGGGAAGCGCCTGTGGTGCCACCTAACCTGACCAACTCTGATAGGTAAAACCATAGCGCACCAGTTGGGTGTAGTCTTATGGCGCTTCGGCACCTCAGGCTCAGAATTGACTTGTCGGCCTTCATGCTGGCCTGTAAAAATTCCCTTTAAGCTGTTTTAAACACGCGTGGATACCCCAAGTTTATGGATCTTGTTGAACCAACCATTCAGATGTGGCTGACCTTTGCGATTGTGCTGGGTGCAATCGTGGCATACGCCTATGACCGCATTCCGCTTGAAATCTCATCTATCGCCACAGTAGCGCTGTTGCTACTTGTTTTTGAGCTGGCTCCGATGATGGGGGCGGACGGAGAGCGGGTGATAACCCGGCGCGACCTTTTGCAAGGCTTCGCTGACCCGGCGCTTATTACCATCATGGCGCTTCTGGTGGTCGGGCAAGGCCTTGTGCAAACAGGTGCGCTTAATGGCCCGGCGCGTTTCCTCATGGTTTTAGGCAAGAGTTTCCCACGGCTTATCATTGTTGCCTGCCTTGTGGTGGTAATGATTATCTCTGCCGTTCTCAACAACACGCCTGTTGTAGTGATCTTTATCCCTATCCTCGCCGCCCTTGCGGAACGGCTGGGCAAAAAAGCCGCCATGGTTATGATGCCGCTCAGCTTTGCGGCCATCCTTGGCGGCAACATGACCAAGATCGGCTCCAGCACCAACCTTCTCGCCATTGGCGCCTATGAACAGGCTGGCGGCGGCGGTATTGGCTTCTTTGACTTTACGGTCGCGGGTGCCGTCATCGCGCTCGTGGGTTTTGTTTATGTGATCCTCATCGCGCCGCGCCTCCTTGTAGACCGCGCTGGCCTTGCCAAACGGCTGGCTGGCGGCGGCGGTAAACAGTTCCTCTTCCAGATGGAACTCGCACCAGACAACGGCCTTGTGGGCCAATCTGCCGTTGCTGGCATGTTCCCCGGCCTCAAGGATGTTACCGTTCGCATGATCGAGCGCGGCCGCGAAAAGCTTCTGCCACCTTATGATGATATCACGCTTGAGGTTGGCGATGTGGTGCTTGTCGCGGCTACCCGCTCTGTGATGACGGAGCTTCTGAACGCGTCCCCTGACCTTGTTTCAAGCGCCGAAGGCGAAGATGTAGACGATAAAGCCGGTGAACGCCGGGTGATTGCCGAGGCCGTGGTGGCACCCGCATCACGCATGGATGGCCGCACGCTGGCACAAACTGGCTTCCGCGCCGACACAGGTGTCTCGGTACTGGGCGTGCAACGCCGCAGCAGGATGATCCGCGCGGCCCTTTCTCAGCTCAGGCTTGAGGCTGGTGACGTGCTTCTTGTCATGGGCAGTCGCTCCGCCGTGCTGGCCCTCAGGGACAACCGCGATGTACTTCTGATGGAATCGTCCGCGAGCGACGTTCCGATGCAGGAATTTGCGTGGCGTGCGCTCGCGATCTTCGCAGGCGTTGTTGCCCTCGCCGCCCTTGAGATTATGCCTATCGTTGTCTCATCGCTTCTGGGTGCGACGCTGATGATGGCAAGCCGGTGCCTGAATGTGCGCCAGGCCGGCCGTGCGATCGACCGCCGGGTGTTTACTATTGTTGGTGCTGCGCTCGCGCTCGGCACAGCCATGCAGGGAACGGGCGGCGCCACCTGGCTGGCCCACGCAGTGATTGAAAGTTTGCGTGGCGCGCCTGTGGCCGTACTGCTCTCCGGTTTCTTCCTGCTGGTGGCCCTGCTGACCAACGTACTATCCAATAACGCGACGGCAGTACTGTTTACCCCCATTGCGGTTTCCATCGCCAGCGAGCTGGGGGTTGACCCCATACCGTTCCTGCTGGCGGTGATCTTTGGCGCGAACTGTAGTTTTGCCACACCAATGAGCTACCAGACCAACCTTCTTGTCATGGCGCCGGGGCATTACCGCTTCGTTGACTTCCTGAAAGTTGGCACTCCGCTCATTTTTGTGTGCTGGATTACTTTCTCCCTGTTCGTTCCGTGGTACTATGGGCTGCTGTAGATAGGAGAAGCATGCTTCCATGACAGACCAAGGGCTTCAGTTTCCGAAATTTTACGTCACGGCTCCGTCGCCGTGCCCGTATCTTGACGGACGGATTGAGCGCAAGGTTTTCACGGAACTGCGGGGCCCTGATGCTGCCGCCCTAAACGAAGCCTTGGGCCGCGTTGGCTTCCGCCGCAGCCAGTCTGTGGTTTACCGCCCGGCCTGTGAAGGCTGCTCTGAATGTGTGTCTGTGCGCGTGCGGGTGAAGGACTTCAAACCCACACGTTCCTTGCGCCGTGTGGCCAAGCTGAACACAGACCTGAAGGCGGAGGTGCGCCCGCCCCTCGTCACTGACGAACAATATGAACTGTTGCGCACTTATCTTGAAGAACGCCACGCAGATGGCACCATGGCAGATATGACAGCGGAGGAGTTCCGCGACATGGTGGAAACAAGCCCTGTGCCCACTGTGCTTGTTGAATACCGCCGGGCGATAGACGGGAAGCTGATGGCAACCGCCCTCACGGATGAGCTCTCGGATGGGCTTTCCATGATCTATAGTTTCTTCGACACACAGGAAACAGCCCGCAGCCTTGGTACCTACCTGATTTATGACCATATCATCCGCGCGGGATATGCGAATCAGCCATACGTTTATTTGGGCTATTGGGTCAAAGACAGCCCGAAAATGAGCTACAAAGGCCGCTTCAGGCCACTTGAACGGCTTGGTCAAAACGGCTGGTTCGAAATTCAGGACGAAGAAGCACCAAAATAACCGCTCTTTGCTTGCTCAAGCTCGCGCGCGCTCTATACTGTGCGCCGACAGCTGCATAAGCATATCCGCTGTCCAAGAATCCGGTTCAGGGGGAGTAATCTGTGCGCAAAAAAGCCCAACACACACCAGCAAACAAATCAAAGCAGCAGCAGGCGTCTGACAAGATGATGAACCGCCGGTCGCTTCTTAAAGGCGCGGGCCTTGTCGGCAGCGCCGCAATGTTGGCAGCCTGTGACAGTGGCGGTGCACAATCTGGCGGCGCACCGGGGATTGCCACCAAACAGCGCCAACTCAAGATGGTGACAAGCTGGCCGAAAAATTTCCCCGGCCTCGGCACCGGCGCAGAGCGGCTCGCGAAACGCATTGAAGCACTTTCAGATGGCTCAATCACTGTGAAGGTTTATGCAGCGGGTGAACTTGTTGGTGCGCTTGGTGGTTTTGATGCTGTCAGCCAAGGCAAGGCGGATATGTATCACGCCGCAGAATATTACTGGCAAGGCAAGTCGCCCGCCTTCAATTTTTTCGCGGCTGTACCCATGGGCATGACAGCGAATGAGATGAACGCGTGGATCCGCTTTGGCGGCGGACAACAGCTTTGGGACGAACTATCAGCCCGCTTCAACGTAAAACCTTTCCTCGCAGGCAACACAGGCGTGCAAATGGGTGGATGGTTCAAAAAAGACATCCATTCCGTTGAGGATTTCCAAGGCCTTCGCATCCGCATGCCCGGCCTTGGTGGCGAGGTAATGAAACGCTTTGGCGCAACCCCCGTAACCAAACAGGGTGGTGAGATATTCCAGGCGCTCAGCCAGGGCAATATCGACGCCAGCGAGTGGATCGGCCCCTGGAATGACCTGGCCTTTGGTTTCCATACCATTGTGAAAAACTATTATTACCCCGGCATTCACGAGCCCGGCACCTCGCTGTCCCTCGGCCTGAATATGGACCTGTGGGAAGACATGAGCCCGCGTGAGCAGGAAATCGTGCGCGCCGCTGCCGCCACGGAAAACGACCTGATGTTTGCGGAATTTAACGCGAACAACGCCCGCGCGCTCGACACGCTCGTCAACGAACACGGTGTGCAGTTGAAGCGTTTCAGCGACGATATCCTGCGCGCGCTTGGTACACTGTCCGCCGAGGTACTGGCAGACGCTGCAAAAGCGGATGAAACCACAGGCAAAGTGTTTGAAAGCTTCCGCAAGGCGCGCCAGGAAGGCATCCGCTGGGGTGCGATCTCAGAGCAGGCCTTTGCCCATGCCCGCAGCCTGATCGACGGATAAACCATGCGCCCAGTTGCTCTGATTGACGCTTTCCTTGAGAAAAGCGGCAGCGTTCTGGCTGTGCTGCCGCTTCTGCTTGTCCTCATTCAGTTTGCTGTCGTGCTGCTGGTTTATGTATTCAAATCAGGCAGCATCCAGCTACAGGAAAGCCTTCAGTACATCAATGCGTTGATGTTTTTGGGCGGGGCCGGTTACACGGCGGTGCGGGGGGAGCATGTGCGGGTAGATATATTCTACGCCAAGATGACGCCACACGCACAAGCACGCGTAAATTTTTTTGGCACCCTTTTCCTCCTGATCCCGTTCCTGATCCTTTTCTGGATGTCGGCCGTGCCTTATGTAACGGAAAGTTGGGCGATCATGGAAACCAGCGTTGAAGCCAGCGGGTTGCCGTATGTGTATATCCTCAAATCCACTCTGCTCCTTTTCGCTATCACCCTCTCACTGCATGCAGCGGCAGACCTGATGCGCCATGCGCGCGCGCTTATGAGGAAGAATTAAGCCATGGATATGCATATCTTCCTCGTGCTCAGCATGTTTGTGGTGCTGGTTGGCTTTCTCCTCAGCGGCTTTCCTGTTGCCTTCACGCTTGGTGGTACGGGGCTGCTGTTCGGCCTTATCGGGATTATGACCGGCACGCTTGACGCCACCTTCCTTGAAATCCTGCCAAACCGGCTGTTTGGTAACGTGATCCGCAACGAGCTGTTGTTTGCCATACCGCTTTTTGTCTCCATGGGCGTTATGCTTGAGAAGTCTAATGTGGCGGAGGACCTGCTGGAGAATATGGGGCGGCTTTTTGGCAAGCTGCGGGGCGGGCTTGGTATATCCGTCACCATCGTTGGGGCGCTTCTTGCGGCATCCACCGGTATTGTTGGGGCTACTGTTGTCACCATGGCGCTACTAAGTCTGCCAACCATGCTCAAGCGCGGGTATGACCCGTCGCTTGCCACGGGTTCCATCGCAGCCGCCGGCACATTGGGGCAGATCATCCCGCCCTCCATCGTGCTTATTCTTCTGGCGGACGTGATCTCGTCTGCGTGGCAACAGGCGCAGCTTAATACAGGTAACTTCTCCCCTGTGCCCATGAGCGCAGGTGAACTGTTCGCGGGCGCGCTTATTCCCGGGCTTATCCTCGTCGGCTTTTATATCCTCTATCAAATCGCAATTGCGGTCCTGCGCCCGGGTGCCAGTCCCGCAATACCCAAAAGTGAAACAGACGTGCTGGATGCCGCGTTTTACGGGCGACTGTTCCTCGCACTCGCGCCGCCTCTGGTGCTGATCATTGCTGTTCTGGGCTCTATCCTCACTGGTATCGCCACCCCTACTGAAGCCGCGTCTGTGGGGGCTATTGGTGCCATCATGCTCGGCGCTGCCCGGCTTGATGGCCGGACCCGCAACATCGTCATTGGGGCTCTTCTCTGCCTTGTTGTGCTGCTCAGCCTCAGCAATGTGGCGGACCTGCGCATGGAACGCGCCGTGGTGCCAACAAGTGATCGCATTGCCTATTACGGTGCTATCGCGCTCACGCTCGCATTCCTATTTGGCCTCGCATGGGCGCTTTTTAAAACCCATCGCGCGAATGTGCTTGGCGAAGTGCTGAAATCAACGGTGCGTATTTCCACCATGATCTATGCGATCCTGATTGGGGCTGCGCTTTTCTCCCTCGTGTTCCGCGGCTTGGGTGGTGACGCGGCCATTGAAGACTTGCTGCACGGCCTGCCGGGCGGCCAGTTTACGGCCATCCTGCTTGTGATGGTGCTGATGTTTGTGCTTGGCTTCTTCCTCGACTTTATCGAGATCACTTTTGTGGTGGTACCTGTGGTGGCGCCCGCCCTGCTGGCGATGGACGGCACCTATGGCCCAATCTGGCTTGGGGTGCTGATTGCCATGAACCTGCAAACCAGCTTCCTCACACCGCCTTTTGGTTTCGCGCTTTTTTACCTGCGGGGCGTGGTGCCCGAAAGTGTACCAACCACGGCCATATACCGGGGCGTGGTGCCTTTTGTGATTATCCAGCTGCTGGCTTTGTTGCTGATTGCGCTGGAGCCCGAGCTTGTCACCTGGCTGCCGAACCTATTGTTCTAGCTGGCTTTGGCGTGCTTGGCGGCCAGGACATCATCGATGGTGTTGATGAGAAGCTCGCGGTCTACCGGTTTACCAACAACCGCGTCGATCCCTGCCTCTGCATAAGTTTTTTTATCATTTTCCATCGTATTTGCCGTAAGGGCAATGATAGGCATGCTTGCATAAGCATCCCGCCGCCTGCGGATCAGGATGGTTGCATCCACGCCGTCCATTACAGGCATGCGGATATCCATCAAAATGAGGTCAAAATCATCGGCCTCATCCAGCGCCTCAAAAGCCTCAAGGCCGTTTGAAACCAGCTTGAGTTCCCAGTCATAGCGCTCAAGAAGTTTCACGATCAAAATTTGGTTAATGTTATTGTCTTCGGCCACCAGCACCTTCAGTTTGCGGCTGGCCGCCGCCAAGGCGGGCTTAGTGGCTTGAGACACTGCGCGATCATCTGTCGCTTTCTCAACTGGCCTGAGCGGCACGGAAAGCACAAAAGTTGCGCCAACGCCGGGCTTACCTGTGGCCTCAAGCGTACCGCGCATCATATGGGCAAGCTCCCGGCTGATGGAAAGTCCAAGCCCTGTACCGCCAATGCTTTTAGTGGCGGAACCATCGAGTTGCTCAAACCGCCCGAATATCTTCTCTGCCTCGCTCGCACTAAAACCGGGGCCGGTGTCTTTCACCTCCAGCATCATACGAACGCCGGGTCCGTCGGGACGAAATGACATGCTTACGTCAACGTGTCCCTCATCGGTAAACTTCACAGCGTTGCCGATCAGGTTAAACAGCACCTGCCGGATACGGCTGGCGTCACCCAACGCGCATTTCGGGGCATTGTCCGCCAGATGCACATTAAGGCTTAGGCCCTTCATTTCCGCTGCAGGGCGGAGCGTAGCCGCAGCTTTCTCCACCAGATCATTGGGGTCAAACTCACTGGCACGCAGGCTGAGCGTGCCTGCTTCCATCTTGGCGAGGTCAAGAATGTCATCAATGATGGTCAGCAGCGTATGCGCGCTTACATTCGCCGTTTCCACCAATTTTTGCTGTTTTTCTGTCAGCCCTTCGTCACCGAGAAGGTCGATCATGCCAATCACGCCCGCGAGCGGGGTTCTCAGCTCATGGCTTGTATTTGCGAGGAAAGCATCCTTCGCCCGGTTCGCCCGCCGGGCAGCCTCGCCTTCAATCAGTGCCTTCTCAAGCTCGATCTGTTTGCGTTCAAGCGCTTCATTCTTCTCTAGGATCGCGCGTTCAGCCCGCAAAAGATCGGTGACGTCGCGTGCAACTCCAACCACAGCTGTCCGCCGCCCCGCTTCGTCTGTCAGGATCGTCAGACTGGCATCTACCGTGAGTGGCTCACCATCGTCGGTCTTAAGATCAAGAAAACCGCGCCACTCACCCGTGGCACCAATTTGATGCAGGATATTGGCTCGGTCATACCGCCAACTGCCTTCGTTAGCCATGAGGCCCGCGATGTTGGTACCGATAAGAGCTTCGCGAGATGCACCGAAGAGCGCTGCGGCGCCGTCGTTACATTCCGTCAAATTCCCTCGTATATCGGTCACCACTACCGCTTCGCGTACCTGGCTCAATACCTGTGCTTGCCCCTGAAGCTGCCGCAGTACGCGGCATTCCGCCAATTTAGAGCTGGCGAGCGACGCAACGGACAGAAGCACATCAAGGTGCTCATCCGTGAAGTGGCCAATGCGCGGGTCTTCACAGTCAATGACCCCAAGAATTTCGCGCCCATATAGAAGCGGCACACAGAGTTCCGAGCCCGGTGCCGCAATGTCCGCCACATAATCCGCGCACGTAGAAACATCATCTATCAGCTCAGGCTTGCCGGTTTTGGCCACGCTGCCGGTCACACCCCGGCCAAGCGGGATATCGAGCGGGTTAAGGATTGTGCGCCCTTCCGGGTTTTTCTCACCAATTGCCGCACGCTGAACCAGTACCCTTTGGTTCGCGTCATACTCGTAAAACACGCAATCCACAAATCCGAGGCGCCCTACGACTTCTTTGGCCACATACCAGGCCAAATCTTCGATATTGGTGATTTGAATAAGGGAGACAGCAAAGCTGTTGAGGATACGGAACTGTTCCTCTTTACGCTTGAGCGAGGCGAGCATTTCCGCCCCATCAGCTTGCCCATTGTTTTGCAATGTGTCGCGATTATTCAAGGTAACCCCAAGGTGTTGAACCAGATAGAAACCCGGTCATATTGCTTTGAAATACTTAATATTTTCCAAAATACTCAACCCGAGCGTCAAAATATTCAAGCGAGAACCTCGCCCCATACAACTGTGGTAAGCCTAGCATGCAGGAATATAGTGTTGCCACCAAGCATTCACACCGCCATATCAGGACGAGCGATCACTTTAGGGACACGAGAGAGGATTAACAATGATCGGTTACACGACACTTGGGGCCAACGACATGGACAAACTGGCCGCCTTCTATGACGAGCTTTTCTCAGTCGTAGGTGCAAAACGCACCTGGGATTGGGACACTTTCAAGGGCTGGACCACAGGCCCCGGCGTGCCGCTTTTTGCGCTGGCAAAACCCTATAACGGCGAGCCCGCCACGGTTGGCAACGGCGTGATGATTGCGCTGGCGGCCCCAAGCCGCGAGGTGGTTGACCAGTTCCATGCAAAAGCGCTTGAGCTTGGCGGTACCTGCGAGGGTGAACCGGGTCTGCGCGGCGGGGAAGAGATGGGCTTTTACGCGGGCTACTTCCGCGACATTGAAGGCAACAAGTTAAATGCCTTTAACATACAGCCGAAAAAATAAAGCGGTTTAAGCCCAAAAAGAAAAGCGCCAGAGAATTTCTCCGGCGCTTTTTTGGCATCTATAATCCTAGTGGAACTTGTTATTCCTCGGGAAGCCCATCGGCGGCAAGCGCCCCGCGTTCCCACGTTTCCCTGTCCACGGAGTGAGATCCGTCTCAGTTCGCCAGCGGTCCGAATTACCGCCCATCGGCCACGTGAGCCCTTCAGCTTTATGGAAGATGGTCACATCTGCCATGCCGCCATCCTTATAGCGCTGGAGCGTGACACCCTGCCCACGCGCGAGCGTTGGCACTTCCTCAAGGTCAAACACCAGAAGTTTGCGGTTATCACCAATCACGGCAACGCTGTCACCGTCTGCGGCCATACAGTGTGTGGCCACCACATCGCCCTTCACGTTGAGAAGCTGTTTGCCGCCTTTTTTCATCGCAACGGCCTGGTCTGCCTCAGTGATGAAACCTTTACCAAGCGAGCTTGCAACAAAAAGCTTACCACCCGGTTGATACGGCAGCAGCGCAACGATCTCATCATTTGCATCCATATCCACCATCAGGCGCACCGGCTCGCCATTGCCGCGCCCACCCGGAAGCTTATCTGCCCCCAGAGTGTACATCTTGCCGTTGGTGGCAAACAGGAACAGCTTGTCCGTGGTGTAGGCATGGAAGCGGAAACGCTCCTCATCGCCTTCTTTATATTTCTGCTCTTCTTCTGGCTTCGCGTGGCCCTTAAGTGCCCGCACCCAACCGCGTTTTGAGCAGAGCACCGTGATCGGCTCTTTCTCGATCATGGCCTCAATGGGCACGATCTCAGCCGTTGGTGCATCGCCAAAGCGGGTGCGGCGCTTGCCAAGGTTTGTTTCGGGGCCGAATTGTTCCTTGATTTCAGAGAGCTTATCACCAACTGCGATCCATTGCAGCGCCTCAGACGCAATCAGAGCGTTCAGTTTAGATTTCTCGTCTTCGAGCTTTGAATGCTCGGTCCGGATTTCCATTTCCTCAAGCTTCCTGAGCGCGCGAAGACGCATGTTCAGGATCGCTTCAGCCTGATTGTCTGTAAGCTTGAAGGTGCTCATCAGGCTGGCTTTGGCGTCATCCTCTTCCCGGATGATGCGGATCACCTCATCAAGGTTGAGATAGGCAATCAGATAGCCAGAGAGAATTTCTAGGCGGCGCTCGATCTTCTCGAGGCGGTAGCGGCTGCGGCGCAGCAACACATCAATCTGATGATCAAGGAAGCTATCCAACACCTCCTTGAGTGACAGCACGCGTGGTCTGCCGTCATAAGCGATCACATTCATATTGAGGGAGAAACGCACCTCAAGTTCCGTCATGCGGAACAGGCTCTCCATCAATACTTTCTCGTCTACCGATCTGTTCTTCGGCTCCAGCACCACACGAATTTCCTCGGTAGATTCGTCGCGTACGTCAGAGAGGATCGGTAGCTTCTTGTCGTTGATCAGCTCAGCGATCTTCTCGATAAGCTTGGACTTCTGAACCTGATACGGAATTTCGGTCAACACGATCTGATACTGGCCGTGCGAGAGGTCCTCGCGCTCCCAGCGTGCCCGCACCCGCATCGCACCACGGCCCGTTTCATAGGCCTGTTCGATAGTATCACGATTTTCAACGATCTGGCCGCCTGTCGGGAAGTCTGGCCCCGGTATGCGGTCCATCAGGTCACGAACCGTTACCTCACGACTTGGGTCGCGGCGTGCTTCAATAAGAAGCTGCAATCCGTCGATCAGCTCACCCACATTATGCGGCGGGATATTGGTGGCCATGCCCACGGCGATACCGCTTGAACCATTCGCCAATAGGTTCGGGAACGCACCGGGGAAAACAATAGGCTCCGAATCTTCACCATCATAGGTTTCGCGGAAATCAACGGCGTCTTCATCAAGCCATTCCATCAGCGTAGCCGCGACTTCGGTCAGGCGCGCTTCGGTATACCGCATTGCAGCCGCGTTATCGCCGTCGATGTTACCAAAGTTGCCCTGCCCGTCCACAAGCGGGAACCGCACAGC
The DNA here is from genome assembly GCF_048264555.1 of Kordiimonas sp. Lineage (GTDB taxonomy): Bacteria > Pseudomonadota > Alphaproteobacteria > Sphingomonadales > Kordiimonadaceae > Kordiimonas. The sequence goes on along the minus strand of NZ_JBLXCX010000002.1, from coordinate 93,663 downwards.
AAAATCCTGCGCGAGGCGCACCATTGCGTCATAGACAGACTGGTCACCGTGCGGGTGATATTTACCAATAACATCCCCCACCACACGCGCACATTTCTTGTAGCCGGTTTTCGGGTCCAGCTTCAAAAGCCGCATGGCGTATAGAAGCCTGCGGTGCACGGGCTTGAGCCCGTCGCGCACGTCCGGTAGCGACCGGGACATGATGGTAGACATTGCGTACGCGAGGTAGCGTTCGCTCAGTGCATTCGCGAACGGCGCCTCGATGATATTTTCACTAAAATCAGGATGTGTCGTCATGGTGTCGACTATAACAATCGGAATCGAAAACGCCACAAGATGTTGTGGTTATCCACAAAAGATTTTCACGATCTATTCCGAATAGTAAAATGCGCGTATGCGGTGCTGAGCCTGAAAGACAGCCCTATTGGCTCAAACGCCTGAGTGTCGCTATAAACCGGTCCCGCGCCGGTGGTTGGCCCGTGCCCGCGACAGTCCATACGGTACGCTCAAGAAAATAGCCTGTCAGCGCGAGCCCGCTGGCAACATCAGCCGCAGTTGCGTCAGATAATTTCCCGCTTGTCAGAAACGGTGCGAGGGGCAGCAGTTTTTCCTTATAGGGCGCACCCGCCTCCAAGCTAACCGCCCGGCCAGTTTTTGGGGAAACATAGACAAGGTTGTCGCGCGAACCGGTGCCCGCACAGGTGCTTAGGTCAAGGCCATAGCCAAGCGCGCCCAAGATACCAACCTCCATACGCGCGAGCGCGCCGCCCCATTGTGGCGCGGCACCGTCCTCATGCTCCAGAAGCGAGATCAGGGCTTTCAGGGCTTCAAATACATCTGCATGAGGCTCACGTTCCGGCAATGTGGAGGCCACCACTGCGGTGATCGCAGAAAGTGCGGCGATGCGGCTGCCTTCGCCCATCATCTGCCCAAGCGGGCTGTGGATCAGCTCAACAGTGAAACGGCCAAGGTTTGCTTCAAGCCGGGCATACCATTTGAGGGAAAGCCGGTTGCCTACCTGCAGGTTGGCCTTGTTGCGGCGGCCAAGCCCCCCCTTGATAAAACCACGCGCCCGGCCATGGTCGTGGGTCATCACCTCCAGAACGGCATCCGCCTCCCCATGGCGAGAGACGGAAAGAACGATACCTTCATCCTGCCATTCCACGGGCCAGCCCTATTCTACGAAATCGAGGCCCATGTCCTGGTACATGGTGCGGTCTTCCGCCCAGCGCTCTGTCACGCGCACATGAAGGAACAGATGAACCTTGCGGTCAAAATTTTCCTGCATATCTTCCCGCGCCATCTGGCCCAGAAGCTTGAGCATGGAGCCTTGTTTACCGATCACAATGCCTTTTTGGCTGTCACGCTCCACATGGATGACCTGCTCAATGCGGACACTGCCGTCCTTGCGGTCTTCCCATTTTTCGGTTTCAACGGTCGTAGCGTAGGGAAGCTCATCATGCAGGCGCAGATATATTTTCTCGCGCGTAATCTCTGCCGCCAGCAGGCGCATGGTCACATCCGCGATTTGGTCTTCAGGATACATCCACGGACCTTCAGGCGACATACCTGAAAGGTGCGCCTTAAGATCCTGCACACCGTCGCCCGTAAGCGCAGAGATCATGAAAATATCGTCAAACACGCCTTCGTCATGAAGGGTTTGGGCCAGCTCAAGCAGTTGCTCACGCCTGATGGTGTCGATCTTATTGATCGCAAGAATAACGCGCCGCTTAGCATCCTTGAGCCCCTTGATGATGCGCTCAACTTCTTCGTTCATACCTTTTTTAGCGTCGATCAGCAGAACAGTTATTTCTGCGTCTTCAGAGCCTTTCCAGGCTGCGTTGACCATTGCGCGGTCAAGGCGGCGCTTGGGCTCAAAAATGCCGGGTGTGTCGATAAACACAAGCTGGGTGTTCTCGTACATACCAATACCCGTCACCTTGGTGCGGGTGGTTTGTACCTTATGCGTTACAATCGCAACCTTGGCGCCCACAAGGGCGTTCAGAAGGGTGGATTTCCCCGCATTTGGCGCCCCGATAAGCGCCACAAATCCGCAGCGCGGTGCGCCCGCAGCTACTTCTGTCATTCACTCTCTCCTGTCAGCTTGGCAAGCAAAGCCCCTGCGGCTGCTTGCTCAGCCTGTCGCTTGGCGCTGCCTGTGGCATGCGCCTCGCCATGATTTTCTACGGTCGCTGCAATCGTGAACTCAGGGTTATGATCAGGCCCTGTCCGTTCCACCATCCGGTAATACGGCAGCGGAAGCCCGCGAGCCTGACACCATTCCTGCAACAGTGTTTTACAGTCTTTGTAAGCGCTCGGCCCTTCCTTCATCAGGTGCGCCCAGTGCTTGCGAATAAATATGTTGGCCACGTCAAAGCCGCCATCGAGATACATGGCGCCGATAACCGCCTCGGTTACGTCTGCCTGCACCGCTTCCTTGTCGCGCGTGCCCTCTGCTTCCGCGCCAGGCGTAAGCTTAAGCGCATCTGAAAACCCAAGCCTATAGGCCATCTCGGCCAAGGTTTCGCGCCGCACTAGGGCTGTGAAACGCCTGTTCAGCTTGCCTTCCGCCTCAGTCGGATACGCTTCAAGAAGCCAGGTGGAGATCACGAGCCCCAGCACCCGGTCCCCCAAAAACTCAAGCCGCTGGTAGTTGTGCGTGCCTGAAAGGGATGGATGCGTGAGCGCTTCCTGCAGGTAGCTCGGTTTACTGAAGGTGTAACCGGCTATTGTCTTGCGCCCGCTCATGCGCTCGCTGCCCCGCCTGGGGCCACACCGCGCGCTTCATCCATCAGGCGCCGCATCTCGGTGATCGACGCCTCAAGGCCATGGAAGATAGCCTCCCCGATCAGGAAATGGCCGATATTCAGTTCCATCAGCTCAGGAATTTCCGCAATAGGCTTCACCGTCTCATACGAGAGACCATGGCCCGCATGCATCTCAAGCCCTTTACTGTGACCGTATGCAACCGCGCGCTTGATGCGGGCAAGCTCTTCCGCCCGTGCGTCACCGGTCAACTCACAATAAGCCCCTGTGTGGATTTCCGTTACCGGCGCACCAAGCGAAAGCGCAGCATCAAGCTGGGCCTCATCAGGGTCGATAAAAAGGCTTACCCGGATACCCGCCCGGTTAAGCTCATCCACATAATGTTTGAGCCGATTGTGCTGGCCCGCAGCGTCAAGCCCGCCTTCTGTTGTCAGCTCCTGCCGTTTTTCCGGCACGAGGCAACAGGCGTGAGGTTTATGCCGAAGCGCGATCTCAAGCATCTCATCAGTGGCAGCGATCTCAAGGTTCAGCGGCACCGCAAGCACATCTGAAAGGGATGCGATATCCTCGTCAGAGATATGGCGGCGATCTTCACGCAGATGCGCGGTAATGCCGTCGGCGCCCGCGAGCACAGCAAGCCCCGCCGCCCGCACAGGGTCCGGGTGCCTGATACCGCGAGCGTTACGAATAGTAGCCACATGGTCGATGTTCACGCCAAGACGTAGTTTATTCCTTCTCATAGCCTGCCTTTGTTGCATCTAGCCTGCCTGACTTGCGTCAGACCCGCTGGTGCGCTTTTTTTCTTGCAACCTGATTTGCCGGGCGGAGCGATAGCCGGTCAAAAGACCTTTAAATGAGAAATAGAATAATAACCAGACAATCACCGCCACGGGTATACCGCCCACAATAAGCGGAAAAACAACCGGTAGGAAAGAGCTGAGATAGGTTATCGGCGCATCAAATAATGCATCCCAGCTCCAGCTGGGCACATGACCTGAGACATGCTCACCCAAAATCAGTGTTCCCACCTGCCCCGTAAGGGTGAAAATAAACGGGAATGTCCACGGGTTGCCCACGGCTGTGCCGATTGCGGACGCTACCAGATTGCCGCGTGTGAGCCACGCAAGCGCAAAGCCCATCAGGAAATGGAGCCCGATAAACGGTGTGAAGGAGACGGACGCACCAGCCGCAACGCCAGCGGCAATGCTATGTGCTGTGCCTGGCAGTCGGGCGATGCGATGCCACAGATACTGGCCTGCACGCTTGAAGCCTGAGCTTGGCCAAAGCCAACCCACCAGTTTGCGCCACCATGGCAGTCCTGTACGCCGCCTGAACAGCATTCGCGCTACTCACATTAAGATTTAAGGCCACGGCTGCCCGGCTTGATTGCAGGAATGGCCTTAAGCTCGTCCGGCAGGTTATTAGGCTCATAAGCTGGTGCGTTGATATTCACGAGCGACGTGATCGGCGCTCCGACATCAACGTCACCGCCAGAGCGGTTAACAAGGCAGCCTGCGGCCACAACATCACCACCCCATTCATGGATGGTTTTAATACATTCTCGCGACGACAGGCCCGTTGTGATCACGTCTTCCATCATCAGGATACGCGCACCTTTTGGAATTTCAAACCCACGCCGCAAGGCAAACTCACCTTCCACCCGTTCGGTAAAAATTCCGTCAACGCCCAGTTGCCGCGCAACTTCATAACCCACAATCACCCCGCCCATGGCCGGGCTGACGACCAGATCAACCTCCACGCCGGTTGCGCGCAATTTATCAGCAAATGCGCCACACAGCCGTGCTGCTCGTTTTGGGTCCATCAACACGCGCGCGCACTGGAGGTAAACAGAACTGTGCAAACCGGATGAAAGCTTGAAGTGGCCTTCCAGAAGGGCGCCCGCATCGCGGAATTCGCCAAGTACGGTTTCCTGATCCATGAAATGTGCTCCTGTCGCAGGTGTTGGGGTCGTTTCGCCTTCGGCGGATAGAGCGCGGGCGGTCAATCGTCAAGCAAAATCACCGTGGTGCGGCCATTTAGCCCGCGACACGATCCACCCGGCTGATTACCCGGCTCACCCGAAGCGTGCGGCTGATATCGTTAAGGTGCTTCACGTCCCTTACTTCCACATCCACGATCATGATGTAGAACTCGGGGTCCCGCTCGGAAATCACCAGGTTGGAGACGTTACCACCGGCTTTTGACACGAGTGAGGCAATGGTTGCGAGCGCCCCGCGTTCATTCACCACTTCAAGCCTCAGGCGGCCCGCATAAAATGCGTCGTCCTGCTCGTCATCTTCCCAGCGCAGGTCGATCCAGAGGTCGGGCCGATCGTCATAATCAGTGAGCTGCGCGCAATCGATTGTGTGGATTTCCGCCCCCTTGCCGGGGATGCGGATACCCACGATACGGTCCCCGCGCACAGGGTGGCAGCACTCTGCAAAATGCACCGCACTTTCCTGATTCATGCCCGAGATAGGTAGCGCACCATCGTTTGCGGCTTCCCAGTCATGGTGCACGCTTGGTAGGCCTTCCGCCCGTGCGTCTTCCTTAAAGCCAGGGAATGCGGCGCGGAGGATTTCATCTTCCGTCAGCGTGCCCTGCCCGACAAGCGCATAGAGCATATCCGCGTCTTCAAGGTTCAGCACCTTGGCAGCTTGCGTGATAACCGCGCTTGAGAAATCAAGCCCATTCCGGCGGCAGGCCTTCTCGATCAGCGTTTTGCCAAGCTGGCCATATTCCGTGCGCTGCTTGGTTTTCACGTGCCTGCGAATGGCGGAGCGCGCTTTGCCGGTGATCACGAAGCTTTCCCACCGGGGCGATGGTGTCTGCCCCTTGGAGGTCAGGATCTGTACCTGATCACCGTTCTCCAACTGGTGCCTGAGCGGTACCATGCGACCGTTTACCTTGGCACCAACACAGTGGTCACCCACCTCTGTGTGCACAGCATAGGCAAAATCAACGGTCGAGGACCCCCGCGGCAAGGAGACAAGCTCACCCTTCGGCGTGAAGCAGAACACCTTGTCCTGAAACATCTCAAGCTTGGTGTGCTCGAGAAATTCTTCCGGGTCAGCCGTATGCTCCAGAATTTCCAGAAGTTCGCGCACCCAGCGGTATTGCGAGCCTTCCACATTGTCGGCGTTTTGTTTGTATTGCCAGTGGGCAGCCACACCAATTTCAGCCTGCTCATGCATCTTGTGGGTACGAATCTGTATCTCAAGCCGGTAATTTTGCGGCCCCATCACGGTAGTGTGGATAGAGCGGTAGAAGTTCCGCTTGGGCGTTGAGATATAATCCTTAAACCGCCCGGGAACCATGGGGTACTGCTGGTGCACCACGCCAAGGGAGCGATAGCAGGTCTCAACGTCATCCACCTTGATACGGAAGGCCATAACGTCAGAGAGCTGCTCAAACGGGATATTTTGCCGTTCCATTTTACGCCAGATGGAATATGGCCGCTTGATGCGCCCGCTGACCTTGGCATCAATGCCGTGTTCGCTCATCAGCTTGGTCAGTGTTGCCACCATATCTTTTTCAAGATCAGGGCTTTCTTCGATCAGATAATGCAGCCGTGCATTGATCGATTCCATCGCCTCTGGGTCAAGATGCTGGAATGAAAGATGCTCAAGCTCATCTTTCATCGCATGCATGCCGATCCGTTCCGCGAGCGGTGAATAGATCTCCAGCGTTTCAAGCGCGATCCGGCGGCGTTTTTCCGGCTTTTTGATGTAAAACAGCGTGCGCATGTTATGCAGCCGGTCAGCCAGCTTCACCAGAAGCACACGAATATCGTTCGACATAGCCAGCAGGAACTTGCGGAAGTTTTCCGCCTGCCTCAGGCTTTCTGTCTGCATCTCGATCTTGGAAAGCTTGGTGACACCATCCACGAGCTCAGCCACTTTGGGGCCAAAAAGCTCTTCAATTTCAGGGATCGTGGCAACAGTATCTTCCACCACGTCATGCAACAGCGCCGTGGCAATGGTGTTACCGTCAAGCTTCATGTCAGTGAGGATGCCCGCAACCTCAAGAGGATGCGAAAAATACGGATCGCCAGACGCGCGCATTTGCGGCCCATGTGCCTTCATCGCAAACACATAAGCCCGGTTGAGAAGCGCCTCATCGACATTTTTGTCGTACGCCTTAACCTTTTCAACGAGCTCGAACTGACGGATCACCGGCAAACCTTCATCTGAAAACTTTGAAACCAATACAGTTTCAAGAAATAACTATTCTGGCAAAATTATCCAGCACCTATTGCCATGCCGGATGTGCTTTTTTCCGGTGGGCTGGTGCGCAGGCAACAAAAAACCCGGCAACAAGGGCCGGGTTTCTGAATTCGCTATGAAAGGCGAGGATTATTCAGCGCTTTTCTTTTCGCCTTCATCCATGCCTGCCATCAGGATGGACAGATCAACCTCTTCCGGCTCATCTGATTCCACAACCTTACGCATGCCGTGAATTACAGATTCCAGCAGCGTATCTGGCACCACTTTTTCCTCAGCGATTTCACGCAGGGAAACAACGGCGTTTTTGTCATTGTCGCGCTCAACTTCGAGCGGAGCGCCGCTTGAAATCTGGCGAGAACGTTGTGCAGCAGCCAAAACCAGATCAAACCGGTTGCTTACTTTATCTACACAATCCTCAACGGTGACGCGAGCCATGCTATATCTCCAAAATTCTTGATCATAAAGACGCGCGCATGTCGCCGCCTTTGATACGAGCGCCCGCTTATACAGGCGCGCACCCCCAGTGTAAAGCCGAGAATCGCCTTATTTTGCCTGACCACCGGGCTGGTACGCAAGTTTTTCAATGCCTTCGCACAAGCCTTGGCTCTCAGCTTGCTTCAACATGGCCACAGCTGTGCTTCCAAGGACGGGATGTCGCCAGTCAGGTGCTATATCGGCCAGCGGCTTCAATACAAACCCCCGCTTGTGAAGCCTTGGGTGAGGCACAACCGGTTCCGGCAGAATAGCGGCGGGATCATCGCTTGCCTCAAGCTCGAGCCAGATCCCACGATTTGGCAGGACCGCGCCACCGTATGCAAGCAGGTCAATATCAAGCGTACGTGCTGACCAGCGCGCGCCCGCCGCACGTCCAAACTTGCGTTCAATACCTTGTGTAACTTCAAGCAGTTCGTCCGGGGTCAGTTTAGTGGAAAAAAGGCCAACCGCATTCGTATAGGCGGGCGCATGTGTATTCTCATCAAGTGTTACGGCAGGTGAGTGATAGAGCGCAGAAAACTGTATCAGCTCAACACCTTCGCTTGCCAAGGCCAGCACCGCCGCCCCAATGGTTGCATCTGGCGTACCAACGGCAGACGGCAAATTGCCACCAAACGCCAGTAAAACCTCAATATTTTGATCACATTTTTCCATATAACAATTACTTGAACGGCTCTTGTTTCAGTGGACTCGACTGCCAATATTTACCATTAATTAACCGCGTGGCGAGAAGCTTGTTTATCTGCAATTTCAGATTTGCCTCGCAGACTTATATTCTTTGATTATGTGATTGGACCAGCGATGATTTTCTATCCAGAGGAACGCACTGCGCTCTTCATTGACGGTGCCAACTTATATGCCACCGCCCGCGCGCTAGACATGGAAATTGATTATAAAAGCCTCCGCGCTCACTTCTCCGAGCAGGGTCGGTTGATCCGGGCTTTCTACTATACGGCGATTTTGGAGGATCAGGAATATTCTCCCCTGCGCCCGCTCATTGACTGGCTGGACTATAACGGCTTCACGCTGGTGACCAAGCCGGTGAAGGAATTTACCGACGAACATGGCCGCCGCAAAATCAAAGGCAATATGGACATCGAGATCGCTGTGGATATGCTTAATATCTCTGAAGCGCTTGACCATGTTATCCTGTTCTCAGGCGATGGGGACTTTCGCCGCCTCCTTGAGGCCGTGCAGCGCCGCGGTGTGAGGGCCACGGTGGTAAGCTCCAACTCGACACAGCCTTCGATGATTGCAGATGAGTTAAGGCGGCAAGCGGACCAGTTTGTGGACCTTGAAGACCTGCGCGGTATTATTGGCCGCAAGGGCGGCGGCCCACGCCGCGCTGACGCCCCTGCCCCGTTCGATGCCGGGTATGAAGAACAGCTTGAAAGCGCATAAGATACTCGCGCTAAAAACCATAAAGGCGGCCCCGTAGCCGCCTTTTTATATTGACCGTCAGACTGTAGGGACACCATGCCCCGCCTCAAGACAATACCGCCTGAGCCAAAACCAGATTGCAGCCTGTGCCCTCGCCTTGTTGCCTTCCGCCGCGCAAACAAAAAGGCTTATCCCGACTATTTCAACGGCGCCGTTGCAAGTTTTGGGGATGAACAGGCCCGAATACTCGTTATTGGCCTCGCGCCTGGTCTCAAAGGAGCAAACAAGACGGGCCGCCCCTTCACGGGCGACTTTTCTGGTGAGCTTTTGTTCAGATGCCTGACCGCGATGGGCTGGTCAAACGGGCAAAATGAAAACCGGCCTGATGACGGCTTTGAGCTGCATGATGTGATGATCACCAACGCGGTGCGCTGTGTGCCACCTGAAAACAAACCTATCGGTGCAGAAGTAAATAACTGCAGGCCATACCTTATGGCGCGGCTTGATGCCCTGCCCAAGCTGAAGGTACTTTTTGCGCTCGGCAAGGTCGCACATGACACCACGCTCAGGAACTTCGGCTTTCGGCTTGCTGCCTATCCCTTCGCGCACAAGGCCAAGCACCTGCTGCCTAATGGGCTTACCCTCATCGATAGTTATCACTGCTCACGCTATAATGTGAACACCGGGCGGTTAACGGAAACCATGTTCATGGAAGCATTGATGGAAACGAAAATAGCCCTTGAGAACTGAACGCAAAAATGGCGGCACCAGGGGTGACCGCCATCTCTACTCGAAACAGATATTAGCGTGATACTCAGAACAATAACCTAGTTCGGGCGTATGAGAGGTAACCCGTTGCTCAGGCGGCCACCAGCTCGTTTGCCATCTCTTTCCGGCTCGAAAGCCAGTCGTGTGTGACAGGATCATCTCGCGCCAACCCAAACTGGCTACGTGTCTGGTTCGGCCTGCGGCTTTACAGGTTATAGGGGCGCCTGTGTGCCGCTCTCCATCACATCACGGTGCGCCCGAAAAACTCTGGGGCGCTCGCATGCAAGTATCCCTTTAATCAAAGGCGCAGACATCAGGGGGAGGAACATGTCTGCGTTGCACTGCGTTTGTTGGCCCCGACAGGTGCGATACTCTATCTGCTCTCATCAAGGCAGTTTTAGCTCACCAGAAATTCCTTAAAATTCGCCTAAAACCACTATATGTTGAATTAACCACCTGTTTTTATGGACTTAGCGATATGCGTCTCGATTGCCAGCCCCTCGATTTCGCGATAGACTCGGGCAATCAACCCATAGGGGAACCAAGGGGACATGACCGTGGCTGATACCGGACAGATGGGCGAACAGGTCCAGTTCAAGGCAGGTGACACGATCTACGAACAGGAGAGCGCGTCAGAGGGGGTCTATATGATCCTTGATGGGCAGGTGGAGATATGGCGCCATGAAGGCGACACCGGCCACCATATCGCAAGCCTGCGTGGCGGGGAACTGCTCGGGGAAGTCAGCGTTATTGAGCGCAAACGACATTCTGTTACCGCAAAGGCGTCAAAAGCCACTAACGCCCTTTTTATTACCGCCGATGCCTTCCGCAAAAGCTTTGCTGACCCGCTTGTACGTCACGTGGTGCACACACTGGCTACGCGCCTGCGTAGTTCCTACGCGATCAAGGAAGCGATTGAAGGCACAACAGAGCCCAAAGCGCATCATTTCAAGAGCACCAAACCCACCATTGAAGGCCACTCCCGCATGGTGGCAGACAAACTTCTGACCTTTGTAGAGCTGGAAGAATTTCCTTTCACGGTTGGCAACATCGCCACAGCCGATGGTCACTGCGTCATTGGTGCCACCAGCCTCAAGGTGCCGCTGAAAGGCGTGCATGAACTCACGGATAATCATTTTGAGATTGTCAGGCGGGACGGCGCTCTATGGATCAGAGACCTTGGCTCAATGCAAGGCACGCTCGTGAACGGTGAAAAGCTCAGCAAATATGCCATGAACGCCACAGCAAAACTGCGTACTGGCAGGAACCATGTGATTGCAGGTGGGCCAGACAGCCCGGTGCGGTTTCTGATTATGATTCCGCCTAAGGATGACCTTTAGAAACGTTAGCCTAGCCCATTTCTTTCATCAAGCGAGCCTTCTGGCGGTCCCAGTCCCGCTGCTTCACGTCCTCGCGTTTATCACGCACGTTTTTACCTTTACCAAGGCCAATAAGGACCTTCGCCCGCCCCTGATCGTTAAAATAGATCTTAAGCGGTACGAGCGTATAACCCTGACGCTGGATCAGGCCGCCCAACTTCGAGATTTCACGCTTGTGCATCAAGAGCTTACGTGGGCGGCGCGGCTCATGGTTGAAGCGGTTGCCGTGCGAAAATTCAGGGATATAGGCGTTTACGAGCCACAGCTCGCCGTCTTTTTCCTCGGCATAGCTCTCGCGGATATTGCCTTCCCCCGAGCGCAGGGATTTCACCTCGGTCCCGCGCAGGGAAATACCCGCCTCATGCTCCTCTTCAATATGAAAGAGGTGCCGCGCCTTGCGGTTATCAGCCGCAACGCGTGAAGGCAGGGATTTCTTCTGATTTTTATTCTTACCGGCCATTAATTATCCCAGATCGACCGGATCAAGCCCTAGTTCTGCAATCGTTGCCGCGATGAACGAGCGCGCTGTATCGGTCGCAGCCAGCAGTGGCAGGCGAACATTGTCATTGCAAATACCAATCAGGGAGCCTGCATATTTCGCGGGTGCCGGGCTCGGCTCAAGGAACATACAGCGGTGCAGGTCCAGCAGTTTATCCTGAAGGCTAAGAGCCGTCTTATAATCACCCGCCATGCAGGCTTCCTGGAACTGGCTACACAGTTTTGGCGCCACGTTTGCGGTCACCGAAATACAGCCGTGCCCGCCCATTGCCATGAACGCGAGCGCTGTTGCGTCTTCGCCCGAAAGCTGGATGAAATCTGGCCCCATGGCTGCACGCTGGCTGGCCACACGGTCCAGATCGCCGGTCGCGTCCTTGAGGCCAATGATACGCGGCAGCTCAAAAAGCTCAGCCATTGTGCCCGTGCCCATATCCACAACAGAGCGACCAGGAATGTTATAGATAACAATTGGCAGGTCACAGGCATCATGCAGCGCCTTGAAGTGCGCATAAAGGCCTGCCTGGCTGGGTTTGTTATAATAAGGCGTTACAACAAGCGCCGCATCGGCCCCCACCTTCTGGGCGTGCTCCATCAAGCTGATGGCTTCACGGGTGTTGTTGGAGCCCGCGCCTGCGATCACCGGCACACGGCCACCAGCGGCCTCAACACAAAGCTCAACAACCTTGCGGTGTTCTTCGTGGCTCAGGGTTGGGCTTTCACCTGTTGTGCCAACAGGTACCAAACCGTGCGAGCCCTGTTTCACCTGCCAGTCTACAAACTTCTGGAACGTGTCATAAGCCACGTCGCCTTCGTCAGTAAACGGGGTGATAAGAGCAGGAATGGAGCCTTTAAGCATTGGGGTAAGCCTCTTGCAGTACAAAAATATCGCGCACCCTAGCGCCGAGCCCCTGAAAGGGCAATAGCTTGCGCGCGCTTGCGGCCTAAGGTTACGCGATTTTTCTTACGCCAGCCCGATAGAAATGCTTGCGCGCCGCCCTTCTTTGGTTGGTATTGACCAACGCCCGATAAGGAGCAGCGCGCATTTTGGCGGAAAGGAGTGTGAACTTTCCCGATAAGGGATTAAGCCCTAGCGACGCCAACCGCGATCGCGATGGCCTTTGCCCTTTTTGCCAAACCTTTGTTTCATGGCTTCCTTGATTTCGTCTTTCGTGACTTCACCATTTCCGTTCACATCAGCACGTTTGAAGTGACGTACGGCGCCGGACGCAAACTCATCTACCGAGACCTTTTCATCACCGTCGCGGTCATGCCGGGCGATAAACTTGATCCGGGTTGGTTTCCACTTGTCGCCCATTTTCTCGGGGTCGAAATCATGGCCGTTTTCTTCCGCACGCTCTTCCATGCGCTCCATATGGCGCTTCATACGCTTTTCCATATGCTCCGGGATCGGCATTTCTTTCGGCAGTTCGGCAAGCTCAAGATAGCCGTCGCCGTTTTTGTCAAACTTGGCAAACTTGGTCTTTACGGTTGCCATCATCTCTTCATAGGTGATGACGCCGTTGCCGTCCGCATCCGCTTCCTTGAAACGTTCACCCCGATCACCGGCCTGGGCCTGCGAAGTGATAAGAGCCGCGAGTGCTACACTGATAACCTTTGTTGATGTTTTCATCGCTGTATATCCTTTTTCTATTTGGCTCAGTCTCTGTGCCTACACCCCTATTACGCGGCGATATCCACACCCCCTTCGTTTTTCGTTTCACATTCTTGGGAAAGTTTCGCTCTAAACCTTGCCCCTAGGCTATTTGTGCCATAACTTCTCGCCTGACGTTTAAGACGAGGACAACACTCACAACAAAAAAAGGGACTTGAAACATGCGTTTCATGGGGATCGTTTTGTCGCTTAGCCTGGGGCTGCAGGTGGCACATGCGGAAGCCGTCAAACAAACCAAGGGCGACTTCGAAGATAAATTCAGACAGCTGGAAGAACACCTTCCTACACCAAACGTTTACCGCACAGGCTCAGGTGCACCGGGCCACGCCTATTGGCAGCAAGAGGTAGACTATAAGGTCAAAGTTGCGCTCAATGAGAAAGAGCGCACCATCACGGGCTCGGAACATGTTGTTTATCAGAACAACTCGCCCGACACTCTGAGCTACCTCTGGCTTCAGCTTGACCAGAACCGTTTTTCAAAACACTCCGACGCCTACACCACCATGGAGATGGGTCGGAAAGCTTCCAAAAAACTCTCCTACTCCACCATGCGCTTTCTGGCGCGGACCGAGTTTGAAGACTGGGGCTTCCAGCTCACCAAAGTGAAATCGGGCGGCAAGGACGTTCGCTACACCATCAACGATACGATGATGCGGATCGACCTGGATAAGCCGCTCAAGCCCGGTGAAAAATTCGAGTTTGATATCGACTGGTGGTTCAACATTCCTGAGGGCAAAGCCATGGGCGCCCGTGGCGGGTATGAGCCCTATAAGCGCGATGGCAACGATATTTTCTTCATTGCGCAGTGGTTCCCGCGCCTTGCAGCCTACACCGACCTCGCGGGGTGGGAACACAAGCAGTTCCTCGGTACAGGTGAGTTTACGCTTGAGTTCGGCGACTATGATGTAGAAATCACAGTACCTGCTGATCACATCATCGGCTCAACCGGTGTCTTGCAAAACCCAAAGGATGTTTTGACCGCAGACCAGCGGAAGCGGCTTGAAGAAGCCAAAACAGCCGAACGACCCGTTTTCATCGTGACCCACGAGGAAGCGCTTGAGAACGAGAAAGAAGGCACAGACCAAACCAAAACCTGGCACTTCAAGGCCGAGAATGTTCGTGACTTCGCCTTTGCCTCATCTCGCAAGTTTGTGTGGGATGCCCTTGGCGTAAAAATGCCGGAGAGCGGTCGCACAGTCATGGCTATGTCGCTTTACCCCGATGAAGCCATGCCGCTTTGGGATAAATACTCCACACATTCCATCGCGCATACGCTTGATACCTATAGCCGCTACTCATTCGAGTATCCCTACCCCGTTGCATGGTCTGTAAACGGCCCCATCGGCGGCGGTATGGAATATCCGATGATCACATCAAACGGCCCACGCCCGGTGATCGAGAAAAAAGATAACGGCGAAGAAGTCCGCACCTATACCAAACGGGCAAAATACGGCCTGATTTCCGTTATCATTCACGAAATCGGGCATATCTATTTCCCGATGGTCGTCAACTCTGACGAACGGAACTGGGCTTGGATGGATGAAGGCCTCAACAGCTTCCTCCAGAGCCAAGCTGAGCGTGAGTGGGAAGTAGAATATCCATCTCGCTATGGCCGCGCGAAAGAAGCCATCCCTTATATGGTATCGCCTGACCAAACGCCCATCATGACCCAGAGCGACAGCATTATCGGTTACGGCCCAAACGCCTACACCAAGCCTGCTGTTGCGCTCAACATACTGCGCGAGACGGTTATGGGCCGTGAACTGTTTGATTTTGCCTTCAAGGAGTATGCCCAGCGCTGGAAGTTCAAGCGTCCATACCCGGCTGACTTCTTCCGCACCATGGAAGACGCCAGCGGCAAAGACCTTGATTGGTTCTTCCGCGGCTGGTTCTACACCACCGATCACGTTGATATCGCCGTTACGGGCCTGACCCATGCGCAGATCAACACCGGTGACCCGGAAGTGGAAAACCAGTTCAAACGCGAGGAAGACCTTGAGGCGCAGCGGTATATTGCTGAGATGCGCAACAAGGCAGACGGCATGCCACGCCGTGTGGACCGTTTCCCGGAACTGCTGGACTTCTACAACGAAAACGATGACTTCATCGTCACCAAAGCCCAGAAGGATGCCTATGCTGGCATGCTGAAGGGGCTGGAGGACTGGCAGAAAGAACTGCTGAAATTCGGCCATGAACTCTATTTCATCGACTTTGAAAACATCGGCGGCCTCGTTATGCCACTTGTGCTTGATGTAGAGTTTGAAGACGGCAGCCATGAAGAAGTTCGTGTGGCTGCTGAAATCTGGCGGAGCGATGCCAAGCACGCCACCAAGGTCCTTGTACGTGACATGAAAATCAAATCTGTCACGCTTGACCCCTACAACGAGATTGCAGACGCGGAGAAAGCCAACAACGTATGGCCTCCAAAACCGCATGTATCTCGTGTCGAGCTATATAAGCGCCGCGCTGAACAGCGCAACCTGATGAAAGAGTATCTTGAAACGCAGGAAGCTGAAGAAGCAAAGGGTGATGAAGCTGAAGACAGTGAGCCGCAATAATTAGTGTGGCGCGTCTGATTTTCGACACAGAATAGAGTGATAAAAGGGGGTTCGCCCCCTTTTCTTTTGGGTGTCAGCGAGGGGCATAACAACTTATCGGGTTTAGTCCCTTGACAAAGGGACGGTCATGGGGTCCCTTCCCCATCAGGGATTGGAGGCAAAGCGCGCAATACATGGCTATTCGGGCAACGGTCAAAGCGGTTTTGGGGTTGGGTGCAATCGCACTTCTGGCGCTATCGAAAGGCTTGGGTTCAGACGGAAGTGTCGGCCCGGTCCTTTTTGCGCTTGGTATTGCTGTAGTTGCGGCTCTTACCGTTTTTCACCTTATGGAAATGAAGGTTGCACGCCAAAAAGCAACCTCGGCTGAAAAGCCGATGCTGGACCCCAACAACCTGCCCGACGCTGTTGTGGTCACGGATGTAAACGGCCATATCCGCATCATCAACACAGCCGCAAAAACATTGTTCGACGGCCTGAACGCCAGCAAAAACGTGAAAGCGCTGTTCGACGAATGGCATGGCAGCTTGAATGATCGCAGCCAGGCTGATCAGGTGGTTGAAGCGGTCCTATCCTCACCGGACATACAGTTTTCTGAGCTCCTATACCTGAGCGATGGGCGCACTATCGAGCGCACCACCCGGCCACTTGAAAAGCACGGCCACCGGCTTTGGCTGCTGCGCGACATCACCCATATGCAACTGGCCGACAGTGACAGCGCCATGCACCGCACGATGGTGGAAGCTGACGCCGCCCGCACCGCAGAGATGGCAGAACAGCTTTATCACGCCAAAGCGGAGCTTGAAGCCAAACAGGCGGAGCTTACACGGCTCGCAAATACAGATTCGCTCACGGGGCTTTATAACCGCAGGCGCTTCACCGCCCTTGGCGAACAGGCTGTGAGTGACGCGCAGGACGGCGCGGAAATCTGGGTCCTGATGATGGATATCGACCATTTCAAGCGGGTAAACGACACCTATGGCCACGCAGCCGGTGATGTTGCGATCCGTGATTTTGCCAATATCATAAGCTCAGGCGTGGGTGAACAGGGTTTTGTTGGGCGCATGGGGGGCGAGGAATTCGCGGCTATCCTGCCCGGCATCACACAGGACGAAGCCATCCGCATCGCGGAACAGGTTCGCAGGCAAACCGCGCACCACCAAACGGTCAGTGATGACGAGAAGTTCCGCTTCACCGCCAGCATCGGCGTGGCCCAGTGGCTCGCGAACGAGATTACTATCGAACCAGCCCTAGACCGGGCTGACCAAGCGCTCTATAGCGCCAAAACATACGGCCGGAACCGCGTGGTTGGTTTCGAATATGCCTCCAGCTAATCCTAATATTGGGTCCCCTTATGCGCTATCTGGCTTGTCTCCGATTCCAATTTGCAATCTTGCTTTCCTGCGTGATCGCATCCGCCACATATGCCCATAATGTCTACACCACCTTCACCACTATCGAGTGGAATGAGGATGATAAATCCATTGAACTGACCACCCAGCTTCATGCCCATGAGCTTGAGGCGCGCCTTTCGCTGGACCTTGGTGAGCGCCTGACCTTCCTGAGCGAGGATGATTTCCCCAAGCTGGAAGCCGCCGTTGGCCCGCTGGCGAAGAAACTTTTGGCTATTAAACTCGATGGTGAGTTTGTGGAGCTAGAGTATCTGGGCATGGAAATGCAGGGCCAAACGATCTTCTTCTATATGGAAGCCGACTGGCCAACAAAGCCGAAGGAAATCACCTTCATGAATGGTCTTTTCATTGACGAATTGCCCGGACAGGTAAACTCCGTGATGGCGACCATAGACGGTGTACGCAAGGGCGGTGAAATCCGCACAGGCACGGGCCCGGCCACACTTTCGTTCCAGTAACCTCTATCTCAGCCCACTTTCAACACTTGCCTGCCATAATTTGGGTGGTTAATGTTCGGAACCGTTAACAGAGAGAATAGCAATGGTAGCCAACAAAAAAACAACGACAGTCTCATTGGTTTTCCTCGCGGCAAGCATTGGTTTTGCCTCCCCTGCACTCGCTCAGGAAAGTGCGCTGCAGGTTGCGCGTGACACTGCCCGCATCGCGGGCGGCGCTCGTTTTTGTAAAGCAGACGAAGAGCTGGTAGACGAGTTTATCGGCAAAAGCGAAGGCAAGATTGCAGCACTTGCGCAAGATGAATATGACAAGGTGTCGGCAGCAATTGAGTTTAAAAACCTGCTCGCTGCTCTCAGCGTAAAGGCGCCAGAAGGCGGCTGTGACGCCTTCCTGCCGCAGTTTGAAAAGGCCGTAAAAGCGGACCGCTGATCGGCGCCAACCTGCCACACTTCCCGCAAAAGCGATAAAACGAGCGCCCGGCACGACAAAGTGACATGCCGGGCATTGACTCGCCCGCACCACTCAACCCAAACTTCACAGAACCCCCGCGTGGCGGCAAATACCGCATGGACACACGAGGGGTGGCCCCTATGCCAACAATGATTGGGCCATCAATAAACAGGGAGAAAAAAGGTGATAGACCTTGAAAAGAACGTCCGCATGCTTCTTGCTGGCGTCGCGCTTGGTGCATTGACAGCTGTAACGCCGCTAAGCGCTCAAGACGAAAAACCAGCAAAACCACCTGTGCAAAAGCAGGATGACAAGGCCGAAACCGACACTGAAAGCTCGGGTACTGAAGACAGTGAAGAAGCTGGCGACAAAGAAGAAAAAGACAAAAAGAAAAAAGAGAAAACCATTGCGGATCTGGTTGAAGACCAGACTGCCATGGACGGGCTTTTCAAACTGTACCAAGACCCTGAAAAGGGCACACTGCAGATGGAGATCCGGGCTGATCAACTGGACAAGGAATTCATCTATTTCTCCCACACTGCGGATGGTGTGGTCGAGGGCGGACATTTCCGGGGTCAGTACCGCAACCAAAAAGTTTTCAAGATCACCAAACATTTCGACAAGATCGAATTTCTGGAAGTGAACCCATACTTCTATTTTGATCCTGACAACGCCATCTCACGTGCGGCTAGCGCTAATATCAGCCCAGCCAGTATTTCAGTGCACAACATTGTTGCGAAATCTGAGGACGGGAATAGCTTCCTCATAAAGGCTGACGGCCTTTTCAAAGCCGAAACGTTTGATCAGGTGAAACCTACTGGCAACCCACGCCAAAAGCCCTGGGAAGCTTTTAACCTTGGAAAGCTTTCAGGCTCAAAAACAAAAATTTCCGAGGTCAAGAACTACCCGGAAAACACCGCCGTCACGGTTGATTATGTGTACAGCAACCCAACGCCGCTGAACTATGGCAACGGTTTTGAGATTACTGATGCGCGCAACGTCACGGTGAAGATGCAACATACTTTTCTCGCGATGCCCGAGAATGATTTCAAGCCGCGCTTCGATGACGCTCGTGTCGGGTATTTTGTTGACTATGTGAACGACATGACCAGCCGGGAGGCAACACCATGGCGCGACATGATCAACCGCTGGAATTTGGTGAAAAAAGATCCAAACGCGGAGCTTTCGGAGCCGGTTGAGCCCATCGTATGGTGGATTGAAAACACCACACCGGTGGAGTTGCGCCCTACCATCAAAAAAGCGGTTGAGGCATGGAACATCGCGTTTGAACAAGCGGGTTTCAAGAATGCGGTGCAGGTCAAAATTCAGCCTGATGATGCCGAGTGGGACGCTGGCGACATCCGCTACAATGTGCTGCGCTGGACATCCAGCCCGCAACCACCTTTTGGTGGCTACGGCCCCAGCTTCACCAACCCGCGCACAGGCCAGATCCTCGGCGCGGACATCATGCTCGAGTATACCTTCCTGACCAATCGCATGAACGCGAGCAAAGTGTTTGAAACCGCTGCCCTTGGCACCATGGAAACACCTGATGAAACTGCATCCTTTATGGAGCAACTTCGTGCACATGAACGTAACTGCTCTATGGCCGGGCACCTGCAACTCAATAACATGCTAGGCAAAACCCTGAACACCGTGATGGCTTCAGGACCCGAGGCCAGTGAGGAACTGGTTGAAGAGTCGATCTATTACCTGATGTTGCATGAAGTTGGCCATACGCTCGGCCTCAACCACAATATGAAGGCAACACAGGCACGCGCCTATTCGGAAGCACATGATATAAGTGCACAGGGCGATGGCCTCGCCGGGTCGGTGATGGATTATCCCAGCATCAACTTCGCCCCTCCCGGCAAGAAACAAGCCCACTACTACACGGTTCGCCCCGGCACCTACGACATCTGGGCAATCCAGTTTGGGTATGACCCCGATCTGGACGACCCGGAAAAAATGGCTGCCCATTTGGCCCGTTCAACCGAAAAAGCACTCGTTTTCGGCAATGACGCAGATGATATGCGCGCACCCGGGCGCGGTATCGACCCCCGCGTAAACATCTACGACATGACCGACGACGCAGTGAAGTTCGCGGAAGACAGGCTGAAGCTTGATCGTGATGCCATGAGCAAACTGCGCAGCAAATTTGCTGAAGAAGGCGAAAGCTATCAGGAGCTTAGAAATGCCTATCTGATCCTCACGGGCGATATGGCGTGGCAAGGCCGGGTGGCGTCGCGTTATATCGGCGGCGTATATGTCGACCGGGCAGTGCAAGGCCAGAAAGGGGCTGAGGCGCCCTACCGCCCGGTGGAAGATGCAAAGCAGAAACAGGCCATGAAGCTGCTGCGCGACTATATCTTTGCGCCGGATGCTTTTGCCGCCGACCCTATGCTCTTCCAGTCACTGGCGATCCAGCGCAGGGGTTTCTTCCACTATGGTGGTACGGAAGATCCAAAAGTGCACGGCCGCGCGGCGTCCATTCAGGCTGATATCCTGTCCCATCTCTTGCACCCGCGTACCCTCATGCGGATCACGGATTCCGCGCTATATGGCAATACCTATAACGTGACCGAGGTGATGTCTGATCTCACGGACGCAATCTTCCAGGATGATAGCCGGGGTGCGGTGAACAGCTTCCGGCAAGAACTGCAGATCATGTATGTGAATATGCTGATCTCAATTCTGGGGAGCAACGATTATGACTTTATCGCGCAGTCAAATGCCTTCTCGAACCTGAAAACGCTCAAGGGAGCCATGGCACGCTGGCGTGGTGATGCTGCCACCCGGGCACACCGTGACCATATCGCCTTCCTGATCGACAAGGCGCTTGAGGTACACGAATCTTAATGTAAGCCCTTATGGGTATGGAAAACGGCGGCTTTTGGCCGCCGTTTTTATATTAGTGGACGTAACTGGCCCCATTGATATCGAAAGTACCGCCGGTTGCGTGGTCAATAAGCCCCGAGAGGAGAAACGCGGCCATATTGGCGATATTTTCTGGCGGCGCAGCATCGCCCATCGGGATTTCCTTGAGCATGCCTTCATTTCCCGGCTCATATGCAACCGCGGCCATATCCGTCTTCACCCAACCCGGTGCGATGGTGAAACCATATATGCCCTCGCCTGCGTAAGCGCGCGCGATGGAGCGCATGAGCGATACCACAGCCCCCTTGCTGGCGGCATAATGCATAAAGTCAGCCCCGTCGCCCCTGAAGGCAGCCCGGCTTGAGATGGTGACAATGCGGCCGCCTTGCGCCTCTTTGAAATGGAGGATGGCCGCGCGGCAGAGGTCAGCTACAGCCTGAACATTCACCGCCATCACATGGGCCCAATCGTCCGCCCATATATCATCAGACGCTGTAATCGGCGTCTCAGGCATCACACCCGCATTGTTTACCAAACCATGGATACGGCCTTTGAACCCTTCCGCCGTTTCCCAAAGCGCAGTGGCACTCCCTTTGGTGCCAAGGTCAGACTGCACTATATGAAGGCGCTCAGTGCCATACTCGGCCTGCAACGCCGTCAGCTTGCCCGGTGCACGGGCATATGAGCCAACCACATTGGCTCCCGCAGCCAAAAGCACACTCGCCGCCGCTGCCCCAATGCCGCGCGACGCACCGGTTACCAGAATAGTTTGTCCGTGAAGGTTGATCATACTGCCTCTCCGATTTTGAGGCAGTATATCGAAGCCAGATCAAATGGCTACGGTTGAAAGCTCAATGCGTGCTGAGCCACTTGCGGGCCTGCCGCTGGGCTTCCGCGATATCGCGCATATCCATGTCGCGGGCCAGTTCGCACCGGTCAACCTCGGCGCGGTTCACGCCCCTGATAGCGGCAAGATTGAACCATTTGTGGGCCTCTATATAGTCCCGGTCCACCCCGTGGCCGGTAGAGTATAAAAGCCCAAGATCATAAAGGGCGTCGGCTGCCCCCGCCTCCGCCTTGGCCAACCGGTCAGCTATATAGTCATATAAATCCCTGTCTTTCTGTCCCATGCCTTTGCTCCGTCCGTGAGATGGCACACGCGCACCTCTCGCACCTGCGGATTAACCGCAGGTCCACACAGGCATTTTTATTCTAGCGGACAGCAAAACAGCCTCTTTCGGGCTGGTTGATGAAAATACCATAACAAAAAAATGCGCACCCTGAAACAGAATGCGCACCCTCAGCCCTCAATTATTCGGGGCACCCACAAATTTAGATAACAGCGTATTGCGCGGTGTTGTGTTCTATACACCGGTCGCGGGGGAATACCACCTTGGCATCTGTACCCTCACCCACCCTGCTTTTGAGGATAAACTCACCGCCGTGCGCATCAACAAACGCCTTCACGAGCGGCAGGCCGAGCCCCGTTCCGTCGTGCTTGCGGGCAAGGCCACTATCCGCCTGCACAAAAGGCTGCATCACCCGCTTGAGCACATCTGGCGCCATGCCTGGGCCGCTATCGCACACACAAAAGGCGATACGCCCCCATGGGTCAACCTGTTCATTGATCACCACCGTCGAGCCTTCCGGTGAAAACTTGATCGCGTTGGAGATCAGGTTGATCAGCACCTGCTTGATGACCTGAATATCACCAAAGAGGTCAAAATTATGGGCATCTGACGTGTGCTTGAGCGTGATGTTACGCGCTTTCGCCATGCCTTCCATCATGCGCACCACCTGTTCCACAATCTCACGTGGGCTCTCATAGTCCTCCCTGAGCACAAAAGCGCTGGCTTCAAGTTTTGAGAGATCGAGGATCGAGTTGATCATGCCCAGAAGGTGGGAACCGCTATCTCTGATGTCGGAAATATAGCTCTGATGGTTGCTGATATCCCGCCCACGGGCATTTTCACTCATGATAAAATCTGCGAAGCCGATAATGGCATTGAGCGGTGTTCTCAGCTCGTGGCTCATGTTGGCGAGGAACTGGGTGCGCGCCCTTGTGGCGGCTTCCGCTTCCATGCGTGCAACGTCCAGGTCGCGCATGCGCTGTTCAGCGCGCTGCATGTTCACCTTCAAAAGCGTATAAGCCGTGCCGATGCCTACATAGGCACCATTCTCAACCACGATGAAACCCGCCTGCAAGGAGTCCTTATTCTCGCCCACCAACGTTTTGTTCAATTGGTCAAGCGCTACTGTGTGCTCAATAACCAGCGGGTTGCTGTCCATCAACTCGGCTACAGGGCGCTTTTCATAAAGCGGGCGGCCATAGCGGTCCGCGAGTTTGATCAGGAAATCAATACGCTTGAGAAGGCCGACTGGTTTATCGCCGGTAACAACAGGAATGGCCACGAGGTCTGGCTCTGTATGAAAACGCTCATATACCTCGCCACATGTTGCATGAGGCGGGACCGGCGGGATGGGCATGGAAATAATATTTGGGTTACTCATACAGTCTCTTCCTAACTTATCGGTCAAGATGCAGACAAAGCATTACGCAAACATGACAATCTGGAAGATGGCTGAAAATTTTCTCGCGCCGCCGGTGCGCGGGCCGTGTTCATCGCCTATTCAGGCCCGTCTGCCATACTGGACGCCGAAGATTGACCCCCAGAATGCCTTCATTTGGTCGCTTTCAGCGCGCAGCTTTGACCGGAGGAAAGCAAGTGAGGACAAAAGAGCATGAAACCCACATATAAAAAAATCGCAGCACTGCTGCCGCTCGCCCTGGTAACAACGGCCTGCACACAGAATATGTCACCACACCGGTATGATGCCCATGCAGTTGGCGAAGCCCGCCGTGTGGAACGTGGCGTGGTGGACAGCTACCGCTGGGTAGAGATCAACAGCGAAAGCGGTGTTGGCACAGCCGTTGGTGTTGGTGTTGGTGCCGCCGCTGGTTCCACCATCGGCAACAGCGGTGCTGAGAATGTTATTGGCGCCATCGGTGGTGCACTTCTCGGCGGGCTGCTTGGTAACAGCATTGATAAATCAGCCGGGCGTAAAAGCGGTTTTGAATATATGATCCGCACGGAAAGCGGCTCCCTGATCTCCATCGTTCAGCAGGACAGGCATCCCTTCGCGGAAGGCACGCCTGTGATGGTGGTGTTCTCACGCGATCGTAGCCGGGTGATCCTTGATCATAGCGCCTATGAAGACAATCGCGGCAACGGCCCAACCCGCTATGAGCCTGTACCCGCGATGGAACCCTTTGGCGAAGACGATGTGATCGAGCCGAGCGGCACGGATACCCAGCCGACATATAATTAGGAGTCCTAATCAATTTGCCATTTTTGGCTGAAAAGAATCAACAGCGCCAGGGCCTCAACCCCCTAGCGCTGTTTCTTTTTTCGCACCTCTTAAAGTAATGGTTTAAAAGATAGAAACCCGGCTTGCATCACGTTATGGTGAAACACACCTGCTAGAAGTTACCGTCTCTTTTTATTTTGTTAGGATTTTAACGATACCTTCAAGCTGCTGAGAAAAGTGATATCGTGTGTAGAGTTAACATTGACCCATCACGCAAAAGGTAACTCACCCGGTTTATGTCGCGCTTCAGAAAAAACTTCCTGTTTTGGCTCACCCTTGGCCTACTCATAATAGCGTTAGGTGCCACATTTGCAGCCAAGCTGGCGATTGAGGCAGTCAATACCCAACTCGGGTCGGGCGAGCAGTTGTCCGTGAAGCTAACCAGCCAGTATCTGCGGGAAGCTCTGGCGAAGCCCGCAAGCCATGTCCGCAGCATAGCACTGCTGGAGGGCGCGGCTCAAAACGCTTTTCAAACCGTGGATGGTTCAAAAGACCCGCAAATCGAAAACGCTTTTAAAACCCTCCTCCTCAGGAATCCAGAATATCTGCAAGCAAGATGGATAGGTGAGGACGGCTTGGAGCGTGCCCGCGTTGATCGGCGCGATCACGACACTGCTTTCGCTGTGCCCACAACCGCCCTTCAAGACAAAAGCGAGCGCTCATACGTGCAGATGGGCCTTACGTTGGGGCGGAACGAATTATATGTTTCTCCCTTGGATCTGAACGTTGAAAATAAAGAAATTCAGGTCCCTTATGTGCCTGTTGTCAGGATGGCACTTCGTGTGTTCACTCGCGCGGGTGAGCCAAACGGTATCTTTGTGCTGAATATCGGTGCGCAGGAAATGCTGGACCATCTCGCGCAGTTTTCCACGACAAATGACCAACTACTGCTGAATTCTGATGGCTATTGGCTAAAAGCCACCGACGTTAAAGACGAATGGGGCTTTATGTTCGGCCACACAGACAACTTCGCAACCAGACACCCAGATGCCTGGACGCTCATCTCCGTCAATTCATCCGGCCAGCATGAAACGGCAGACGGCCTCTGGACATGGGAAACGGTTTCCGTCGCGGCAGACGCCTTAACAGTGCGGCACAACATCGCGCTTAAGTCCCTCACCATGATTGATGCTGAGACATTGTGGCAGGCAAGATGGGCAAAGGTAGCCCCCATCCTGCTTATCGCCGCCATTATTGGGGCTCTTTATTGTACTGGCCTATATCGGCTGCTGCGGGAAGTGAAAAACCGTCACATTGCAGAACGGGAAGCATTAGCGGCAAGCGACGCAAAAAGCAGCTTCCTCGCCACCATGAGCCATGAAATCAGAACGCCAATGGCTGGCATCATTGGCCTTTCGGATATGCTGATGGAAGGCAAGCTTTCCGAAGAAAACCTCTTCAAGGTGAAAAGGATCAAGGAAACCGGGAAAGCGCTCCTCCGCATCATCAATGATATCCTCGACCTCTCCAAGCTCGATGCTGGCAAGTTTGTGATCGAGAAAATCTCCTTCCGCCCACTGCATGTTGCCGATGATGTGGTGCGCCTGTTTTACATGACCTGCCCGCCTGAGAAAAAATCAAAGCTGCATATCAGTGCACATGTGGAAGAGGGTTTTCCAGAGATCGTCAAGGCTGACCCCACACGCCTGCGGCAGGTTCTTGTCAACTTGGTAGGAAATGCGGTGAAATTTACAGACGAAGGCAATGTCAGCCTCGTTTGCGCGCATGACGCCGAGAAGAAGCAATTGATCTTCAAAGTGGTCGATACCGGTATTGGTATGAACGAAGACACTGCCGCCAAACTGTTCCAGGACTTTGTTCAGGCCGATGCCTCCATCAGCCGCAAATATCACGGTACCGGCCTTGGGCTTTCCGTATGCAAACGACTGGTTGAATGCATGGGCGGTGAGATCAGCGTCTCCAGTGAAATGGGTAAAGGAAGTTGTTTCAGGTTTTCAATTCCCTATGAGGAGGCAGTGCCGCAGGACGAAATCGAAGACAATACCATCACAGCCGACATGCACCTGCCGGACGTTCGCGCCCTTTCTATCCTTGTGGCCGAAGACAATGAAATCAACCAGATGATCATCAAGGGGCTGATGAAAAAGCTGGGACATGACTGTGTGATTGCCTGCGACGGCAAACAAGCTGTTGAAAAGGTGAAAGAAGAGGACTTCGACCTCGTCCTGATGGACGTGCGCATGCCCTTTGTCTCGGGCCCTGAGGCAACCAGAATGATCCGTCAGCTTCCCGGCTATAAGGGCAGGATACCGGTGATCGCCCTTACCGCTGACCTGATCGCTGAAAACAAGGCTTCTTATCTGGCGGCGGGCATGAACGACTGCGTTGGCAAACCGATTGATCAGGCGGAGCTTGAAGCCGCAATCGCGCAGGCTGTTTGCTCGGTCGCAAGCTAGCGGCCAAAAAAAGCGGCCCGACAAGCCGCTTTTCATCGCTTTATATCTTAGCTAAAACCTAGCGGTATTCCACCGTCCAGCGGCGACATACATAGTTACCACCGCGCACATCATACTCGATGCATTTGCGAACTTCTTCACGCGGCGGCGCATAGCCTTCATTTTCATAATGATAGATGGTTGGGTCATCATCATAATAGTCTGCGGTATAGCGGTAGTTGCTGCTAACCATGCGGCTATTATTGCTGCTTTTCGCGATAGAGTTACCCACCGTGGCACCCAGAAGCGAGCCAATCACGATCCCCGCTGTGCGGTTACGGCCACCATCAATCTCGGACCCGAGGATACCTCCAACCACACCGCCAAGGATGGTGCCGGCAACCTCATTGCCCGCGTTTGATGAATAGCCCGCATAATAGGGCTCGTCATAGTGATAGCTTGCCTGATAGCCATGGCTTAAGCCCGGGCAATAGCCACCGTAGTGATAGTGGCTATGGTGTGTATGCCACGCCCAGTGAGAGCGTGCATGCCAATAGCCTGAATAGAACGGCCAGTCACCATAGCTATAGTGGCCATAATATGGGTTACCCCAATAACCGTATGGGTTGGTGCCAAGGCCAATATAGATGCGTGTTTTAGGACGATCGCGATACCGGTGATGCCAGCCATTGCGGCGGCCACGGTCATGATCCCGGTAACGGTTGTGATTGCCACGATAGTTCCGGTCACGGTCGCGGTGATCACCACGTGAACGATGATCGTTGCCTCGCCCGCGACCATTATCTGATGACACATGACGCCCACGGTCGCGGCCACCGTTCCAGTTTTTCTTGCCATCATGGCGACTGTCACGGTAGCTCACCGGCACGCTGCTATTCCGTCCTTTAACAGACTTGTTGGTCTGCATCACGTCGCGGCGGTCCGGCGTGCGGGCACGCACAGGGCGATCATTGCGATTAACCGAACGACCACGCGCCTCACGAGTTTCCTTGAAGTTATACGCCCGTTCTCGGTCAGCGCGAGCAACTACAGCGCTACGCTGACGACGATCATTCGTATTTTGCACCCGCATGTCACGGGCCTGACGGTCTGCACGAGCCTGACGGTCTGCACGTGCTGCCGCCTGACGCTGTGCACGGTTTGGCGATGCCATATCCCGTCTGGCAGGAGTTACAGCCTGACGCTCACGACGCTGCGGCGGTGCTGCCTGTTCGCGGCGCGGCTGCGGGGCGGCACGTTGCCGTTCCCGGCGCGGTTCGCTCTGGCGTGCGCGCTGTCTCTGCGCCTGCTGCTTTTGGGCTTGCTGCCGCTGAGGCTGCGGTTTTGCTGTGCTTTCTTTTCTGTATTTCTCGCGGCGCTCGTCTTTGCTGTCCGCAAAGCCGGGAACGCTAGGCACCAATATTGCCACGGTCGATAACAAGAGCAGAGATTTTCTAAACATATCAACCTCCATTAGGGTTGCTTGAAGCTTAGCCTCAGTAAACTGAACCCTGCATGAACCTTCATGCGGGCGTTATTTCACTTTCCGGCGCGGGCCCGCAGTATGCAGATAGTGCGCATCAACCGGTATACGGTGCGCCGGATTATAATATATATCATCGCCGCGACGCTGCGCCTCGTCACGCTCTTTCGCGCGCTCTTCCACCCGCCAGCGCTCTTCCCGCTGCTGAGATAGCGCAGCACCAAGCGCGGCACCGCCAACAGCACCAGCCGTATCGGCAATCTCATTACCGATCAGCGCGCCTGATAGCGTACCAAGGGCCAAGGCCCAGCCGGGGCTTTGCTCGCGCATCTGGTATTTCTGAAAATCAGCTGACGCCTGCGGGGCCGGGCTTAAAAGGTCGCAAGCGTTACCGTCACAGGCGGCCTCTTGCGCGCCTGCGCCGCCACCTGCAAGAAGTAGCACCGTTAATATGCCAATAGCTTGTGTCCGCATGTCAGCCTCCTCATAAGGCTAACATGGGAAAGGCTAATGGCAAAATTGTGGCGGGGCCGCAAAGATTACACTGAAAGCTGATCACCGATCGGCAAGCGGCGTATCCGTTTGCCTGTCGCCCGGTATATGGCACCAAGAAGTGCTGGCGCAAAAGGCGGCATGGCTGGCTCCCCCATCCCTGTCGGGCTGTCGGCCCCTTCAATGATGTGGATATCGATCTCTTTCACGCTGCGGTCAATGCGCGCCATGTCATATTCATGGAAGTTGGTCTGCTCAACAGCTGCGTTCACAACGGTGATTTCCTGCCCCAGTGCCACGGATAGCGCGTCATGGATCGCCCCTTCAATCTGCGCCCGCACACCATTTGGGTTCACCACCAGCCCGCAATCTGTGGCGGATGTGACCTTATCAACAGTGATATAGCCATCGTCATCAACGCGGGCTTCCACCACATGCGCGACGTAGGTCTGGTGGGAATAATAGCCCGCGATCCCCATGCCAGAGCTCTCCGGCATCTTCTTGCCCCACCCGGCTTTTTTTGCAGCCAGCTTATAACATGCTGCCATGCGGCCTGTGTCCATCGGGTATTCTTCTGTGCCATAGGTGCGTGGCTCACCAAGCACGGAAAGCATGAACTCAAGCGTGTCCTTGCCTGCCATCTCGGCCAGTTCGTCCAGAAAGCCGAGCTGCGCGAAGGCGGAATTGATACTGCCTGGTGCCCGCCACGGCCCACGCGGCACGGGGCCGGGGAAAAACTTCTGCTTCATCACATGGTTGGGGATGATGCCGGTCTCAAAATTAAAGCCGGTCAGATCCTCGTACATCCAGCCAACGGGCGGCAATACGTCCGGGTCGAACGACTGGTACGGGCTCGCCTGCAGCTCCTCAAGCGCGATCAGCTTGCCGCTTTTATCCAGGCCCCCCTTCAGCTTATAGTTATTGGCGGCGCGGTAGCGGCACTGGGTTAGCTCGTCCTCGCGCATCCAGGTCACCTTCACTGGCTTTTTCACCGTCTTGGAAAGCCACACGGCTTCCGCCACATAATCCCGGTTATAGCGGCGCCCGAACGACCCACCGGGCCGACCAAGCTCAACATGGATATTTTCGGCTGGAATGCCCGTCACGATGCTGGTGATGTCCTGCACCCGACCAAGGGACTGTGTTGGCGCTTTTACATAAGCTTCATTCGTGCGCACATCTGCGACGGTTGAATGCGGCTCCATCAGCGCATGGGCGATATGGCGCACCGTATAAACCGCCTCATGGGTCTGCGTAGCTTCCTCAAGCGCAGCCGCCACATCACCATGGTTTCTCACGTTACCGTCATAATCGAGGATATCAAAACCTTCGCCAGCCGCGAGCAGCGCGTGGCTGCGCTTCTCGGCCTCAGCGGAGGAATATCCGGCGTATGGTCCGGCATCCCATTCGATCTCAAGAAGCTCTCGGGCTTTTTTTGCAGCCCAAAGGCTATCGGCCACCACAGCCACACCGGCCACCAGCTCTTCCACAACCGGGCTATCGGGCGCCTGCCACTCCATTACAATTATATCACGCACACCGGCTACCTGCCGCGCGGCAGTATCATCCACTGTGCGCACCTGCCCCCGGAAATGCGGGCAGCGCTCAATCACCGCATGCAGCATGCCATCCGCTTGCTGGTCGATCCCGAACACAGCCTTGCCTTGCACAATATCAGGCACGGCTTTCATGCGTTTTGGCTTGCCAATAATCCGGTAATCCTCCCGGGCCTTCAGGGGCACATCGTCACGTGGGCTCAGCTTCGCCACATCATCCAGAAGGTCAGCATACCTCAGGCTCTTGCCGTTCACGGGGTTTTTCACCACCGCCTTCTCGGTCGTGAGGCCGGTTGGCGCCACACCCCAGCGCGCGGCTGCGGCTCGGACAAACATATCACGCCCCTGCGCCCCAATGGTACGGAGCGGCTCCCAGCCGTATCTGGTGCTAATGCTTCCGCCTGCACCTTGCATATGATAGCGGTAGCGCATCTGCCCTTCCGCATTTCGCGCGCGCCGGAGCGGCAGGGTGTCAATCGTTACACGGTCCCAGTCCAGGTCAAATTCTTCGGCCAGCAGCATCGGCATGCTGGTGGAAGTGCCCTGCCCCATATCGGGCGTCACATTCATGATGGTCGCGCTATTGTCTGCATGGATTTTCAGAAGCGGCACTGTCATACCGTCCACCTGGTAGGTCAGTTCCTGCTGAGAGGCCGCAAAAAGCGCCCGTGGCGCCATAAACGTCAGCGCACCAGATGCCAGCACCAGCTGTAACGCTGTGCGGCGGGTGGTTTCAAAGTTGGTCATGTATCCCTCGCTCCGTTAAACTACGGCCTCCTGCATGATCAGAGAATACACCCATAGCGCGCCTTCGTCGCGTCAGCCCGCCGCATCCGGCTATCCACCTAACGCAAAAAGGCCAGCCTTTTGGGCCAGCCTTTCCGGTTTATATCTTGGGTTTGCCTGAGTTGGGAGGGGCTCATAGTAAAGGCATAGCGCTCGCCTAGGCTTTACGCAGAAAGCTGATCCCCAATCGGTAGTCGGCGAATACGTTTTCCAGTGGCGTTATAGATGGCATTCATCAAGGCTGGTGCAAATGGTGGAATGGCAGGTTCGCCCATACCTGTCGGATGTCCGTCACTTTCCATCAGATGGATTTCAATTTTTTTGGGTGCACGATCCATTCGCGCCATTACATAGCTATCGAAGTTGTCTTGTTGAACCGCCGCATTTTCTATTGTGATTTCCTGCGCCAGCGCCACCGAAAGGCCGTCATGGATTGAACCTTCAATCTGTGCAGCCACACCCAACGGATTGATGACCAACCCGCAGTCGGCGGCTGAGACCACACGTTCCACTGTCAGTTCTCCTTCTGTGACGGAAACCTCGATCACATGCGCCACATAGCTAAGATGAGAGTGATACCCCGCTATGCCTCGTCCCCACCCCTTAGGAAGCGGCGCGCCCCAGCCAGCCTTCTCCGCAGCGAATTTAAGACAGGCAGCCATGCGGCCAGTGTGCATTTCAAAGGGTCCCTCGATGCCTTCTGGCAAAAAACGAGGTTTACCGAGCACCTGCAACTGAAACTCTAACGGGTCCCGCCCAGCCTCGTGGGCCAACTCGTCCAGAAAACTCATCTGAGCAAAGGCGGTGTTCACACTGCCTGGAGCCCTCCAAGGGCCTCGGGGCACAGGGCCGGGTGTAAAACGTTGCTCCATCAGATGGTTTTTAACTATCCCGGCCTCAAAATGCCAACCCATCAGATCTTCATACGCCCATTCAACATTTACATCCCGGTCCTTGTGAAGACTAGGATAGTCAGACGCCTGCCGCTGCCTGAGCGCAATAAGATTACCGTCTCCATCAAGCCCGGCTGACATGTGATAGTGATTGGCGGCACGGTAGCGACATTGGGTTAGCTCGTCTTCACGGGTCCAGGTCACCTTCACTGGCTTTTTCAATACCTGCGACAGATGGATTGCCTCGGCCGGGTAATCCAGCTCCCAACGCCTGCCAAATGCCCCGCCAGACCGAGATACTTTCACATGGATATTTTCATGAGGAATTCCGGTCATCTGATGAGCCAGGTCCTGCCCCCGCGCCGGGAACTGGCAAGGATAATTGATGAATATCTTATCCTCACGCACGTCTGCTATCGCAGAATGCGGCTCCATGAGCGCATGCGCCACTCGGGGAACAATATATTTTGCCTCATATTTATGGGCCGCGGTATCATAGGCACCATAAAAATCACCCTCACGCCTTTCGCGCCCCTCATGATTCAAAAGCTCAAAACCCTCGCCACGGTCCAAGGTGGCGATGCTCGCGGCCTCTACTTTTGCAGATGAATAGCCCGCAAATGGGCCGCTATCCCATGTGATATCAAGGAGATCGCGTGCCTTTTTGGCCGCCCAGAAATTATCAGCGATAACGGCAATGGAAGCTACCAAAAGCCACGCCAAGGGACCGTCCGGATCCGACTGTTTGATCTCAACAATCTCTCGTACGCCCGGAACCTTCAGGGCTTCTGTTGCATCGAAGGACTTGACCGAGCCGGAAAAATGCGGGCAGCGGGCGATGACCGCGTGCACCATGCCTGCCATTTCCTGATCAAGACCAAAAATGGGCTTTCCTGTCACGATATCGCGCGCGGCCTTGGCGAGTTGTGGCCTGCCAATCAGGCGGTATTCACTTTTGTCCTTCAGCCGGACATTTTCGCGCGGCCTCAGCGCAGCAACAGTCTCCAGGAGGGCCGCGTAAGGGGCACGGCGACCGCTGGCCGGATCGATAACATGGCTATCGCGCGTCTGCAGGTCTTCTGCCCGCACCTTCCACAGGCTTGATGCCGCTCGCACAAACATATCCCGTCCCTGCGCACCCATTTTCGGCAAATTCCCCCACCCCCTGCGGATGCTGCCGCTGCCACCCGACGCCTGCCTGGAATGGGTGAAATGCATAGTGCCGTCGGCAGCGCGATGCCGGATGAGCTCCATCGTCTCAATGGTGACACGGGCCCAGTCCAGGTCCAGTTCTTCCACAATCATCAGGGGAATGCCCGTTGAGGTGCCTTGCCCCATGTCAGGATTAGGGCAATAGATCACAGCGCTATTGTCGGCGTTGATCCGCACCAGTGGTACGTCCATACCGTCACGCTGGTAATTTGGGGTATCCGTCCCCGCCGCTAACGCTGCACGCGGGTAGGCCAGAGTAAGCCCACCTGTTGCCATAATGAGTTTCAAAGTTGTACGACGATCAAGTAGCAGTTCAGCCATTTATAGTCTCCCGGTATGAGAGAAAAGCGTAGCTGAGCATTGCCCAGCCGTCTCCTCTGCTGGTCGCATCAGAACATCGCCTCAACGAAAAAACCCGCCAAAAGGCGGGCTTTAAATCGTTAGTTTAGGGCAATAATTAGCCGTCGAGCTTCGGTTTAAGAAGCTTGTTCACCATGCCTGGGTTGGCTTTGCCCCCGGTGGCTTTCATCACCTGCCCCACAAAGAAGCCGATCAGCTTGTCTTTGCCCGCACGGTACTGTTCAAGCTGGCCAGGGTTTGCCGCGATCACTTCGTCAATGATCTTCTCGATCTCGCCGGTATCGGAAACCTGCTTGAGGCCCTTCTCTTCGACGATCACGCCCGCATCCTTGCCGGTTTCGAACATGATCTCAAACACGTCCTTAGCGATCCGGCCTGAGATGGTGCCGTCTTCCACAAGCGCAAGCAACTCAGCACCCTGAGAAGCGCTCACAGGGCTTTCGTTCACTGTCTTGCCTGCTTTATTCAGCGCGCCGAACAGGTCACCGGTTACCCAGTTGGAAGCTTTGGCACCAAGGCCCTTTGCATCCTTGCCTGTGCTTTTGGCAAGTGCGGCGATCAGGTTTTCAAAATAGTCGCATGACTCTTTTTCTGCCACCAATACGCTGGCGTTATACTCAGGCAAGCCAAGCTCGTTCACAAAGCGTGCTTTTTTCTCGTCCGGCAGCTCGGGCAGGCTTTCGCGTGCGCTGTTCACAAACGCATCATCAAACTCAACCGGCAACAGGTCAGGATCTGGGAAATAGCGGTAGTCATGCGCTTCTTCTTTTGACCGCATGGACCGTGTTTCACCCTTATTCGGGTCAAACAGCCGGGTTTCCTGATCAATTTTGCCGCCAGCCTCGATGATATCCACCTGACGCTGTGCTTCATACTCAATGGCCTGACGCACAAAGCGGACCGAGTTCACGTTCTTGATCTCACAACGTGTGCCAAGGGGCTCACCCGCGCGGCGAACAGAAACGTTCACGTCTGCGCGCATGCTGCCTTGTTCCATGTTGCCGTCACAGCTACCGATATAGCGCAGGATGGTGCGAAGCTTGGTGAGGTAAGCACCGGCTTCCTCAGGGCTTGTCATATCCGGCTTGGAGACGATCTCCATCAGCGCAACGCCCGAGCGGTTCAGGTCCACATAGGTATATTGCGGGTGCTGGTCATGCATTGACTTGCCCGCATCCTGTTCGAGATGGATACGCTCAATGCCCACATCCTTGGTACGGCCCTCGCTCAGATCAAGCGTGATGGTGCCCTCACCCACGATCGGATGTTTGAACTGGCTGATCTGATATCCTTGCGGCAGGTCAGCGTAAAAATAGTTCTTCCGGTCAAAGACGGAGAATTTATTGATCTCGGCCCCAAGCGCCAACCCTGTACGCACCGCCTGGCGGATACATTCCGCATTGATGGTGGGCAGCATGCCGGGCATGGCTGCGTCCACAAGGCTTACCTGCGCGTTTGGCTCCGCGCCAAATTCGGTGGCAGCGCCTGAGAACAGCTTCGCGTTTGAGGTCACTTGTGCGTGCACTTCAAGGCCGATAACAACCTCAAAATCACCCGTGGCGCCCTGAATTACATATTTGCTCATGACGCTTACCTCCACCACTCTTCAGGTTTGGCCTTAAAGCCCGCGGCTTCCTCGATCACACCTGACACTTTAAACACTGTTTCTTCGTCCCATGCCTTGCCCAGCACCTGTAGCCCAAGCGGCAGGCCGCTGGCATCAAGTCCTGCGGGCACACTTGAGCCCGGGATACCGGCAAGCGACGCAGGCACGGTAAACACGTCATTCAAATACATGGCGATCGGGTCAGCCGACTTTTCACCAAACGCAAACGCAGCACTTGGTGCCGTTGGCGTGAGGATCGCATCCACGTTTTTGAAGGCTTCCTTGAAGTCGTTCGCGATAAGCTGGCGCACCTTCTGGGCTTTCAGGTAATAGGCATCATAATAGCCCGCAGAAAGCACATAGGTGCCGATCATGATCCGGCGCTTCACCTCATCACCAAAACCGGCCGCGCGGGTTGCTTCATACATATCGGCGAGGCCACCGCCTTCAACCAGTTCACGCAGGCCATAACGAACACCGTCATACCGCGCGAGGTTCGATGAGGCTTCGGCTGGTGCCACGATATAATAGGTTGGCAGCGCATATTTGGTGTGCGGCAGGGAGATGTTCACAATCTCGGCGCCCGCAGCTTTCATCCACTCAATGCCCTGGTTCCAAAGCGCCTCAATCTCAGCCGGCATGCCGTCGAGATGATATTCCTTTGGCACACCAATCTTCATACCGCGAATGTCGCCCGTAAGCGCCGCTTCGAAGTTTGGCACAGGCATATCAACGCTGGTGCTGTCTTTCACATCAAAGCCCGACATGCTTTCAAGCATGATGGCACCGTCGCGCACATTACGGGTGATCGGGCCAGCCTGATCAAGGCTACTTGCGAACGCCACCATGCCAAAACGACTGCAACGGCCGTATGTTGGTTTAATGCCAAAGGTGCCGGTGAAAGCCGCAGGCTGGCGGATAGACCCACCAGTGTCTGACGCAGTTGCGCCCATCGCGGCATAACCGGCAACAGATGCCACAGAACCACCGGATGAACCACCCGGCACAAAGTCATTGTTCGAGCCTTTGGCACGCCACGGGTTTTTCACCGGGCCATAATAGCTCGTCTCATTCGAGGACCCCATGGCGAACTCATCCATGTTGAGCTTGCCAAGCATCACAGCGCCATCGTCCCAGAGGTTCTGGCTCACGGAGCTTTCATACTCTGGCTTGAAACCATCCAGAATGTGCGAGCAAGCCTGTGTGTGCACACCCTTGGTGGCAAACAGGTCTTTGATGCCAACCGGAATGCCGGTCATGCCCTTGGCGTTACCGGCCTTGATCATGCCGTCCGCACGGTCAGCCATCTCAAGCGCCATGTCAGGGGTTTTGGCAACATAGGCATTGAGCGCGTCTGCTGCGTCCACAGCATTGATGTGGGCTTCTGTAAGCTCGCGGGAAGAAAGCTCACCTCTCGTGAGCAGGTCGCGCGCTTCCGCAATCGAAAGTTTGGTTAAATCACTCATACCATCCGCCCCTATTCAATCACTTTAGGCACAGCAAAAAAGCCGTACTCGCCACGCGGTGCATTCTTCAGCACCTTCTCCTGGCAGTTGCCATCGGTGATTTCGTCAGTGCGCCAACGGAGCTTCGCGTCCACCACGCTCGACATCGGTTCGATGTTATCGGTGTTCACCTCGTCAAGCTGCTCGACCCAGCCGAGAATATTGTTAAGCTCACCCGCAAGTGGCTCCAGCTTTTCATCTTCAATTTTAATACGCGCGAGCCGGGCAATCTTTGCCACTGTCGCCTTGTCTATGTTCGACATGAAAATTCCCTATGAACTGTCAGGAAAAACCCTAGAAATCAGCGCGGAACTTAACGCCAGATTGCGCTTCGGGCAAGCGTGAATGCGCCTCGGACTATATAAATTGGCGCTATTCGTGATCCTCAAGCCGGTCAAGCCGTCCGTAGGCAAAAAAATGGGTGATCTGCTCACCATCCGATGTCACCGGCAAATAGAGAATATTGAGCCGCACATGGGGCGGCGGCCCATGCCGTTCCTCGCTCACACCAATAACACCTGCGCGGCGGCTGTTTGCGGTATCGAGGGAGGCAACCAGCCGGTTCGCAACCTCCGGCTTGTGCACATCGCGCACCAGCTTGCCGGTTACGTCCGTATAGGCTGCGGCGGCGGCAGAACCGTGCAGGGTAACCCGCGCGTTCACCACACGGCCGCCCTCGTCCCATATGGGTTCCAGAAGCGCGATCCAGGGCAGATAGTCCTTCAGGGCTTTGGGGGATACATCTGACTTCAGGTTAAGCTTGCCTGGCTGGCGGCGGCCCCGGAAATAGGCGATAATTTCACCAAAATCGTCACCAAGCCCCAAGTCATCGCCCGCGTCAAACAGGCGATAGTCGCCAAGGCCATAGCCTTCCTTCTCACCGATCAGATCAATTTCTGAATCAAATGATGAAATTTTCGCCTCCCAAAGCCGGTTTGTCCGGCATATTTTCTATAAAATACACGTAATCTTAAAACTACATCCTGCCAAATGACCCGTCCAGCACTATCAGCATCACAAAAAGCTGAGATCTCAGGGCCTATTTTCTCCTTGCAATAACCCGGCCAGCATGCACCAAATCGGCAAAAGGAAGCCGCTAACTGCATGAGAAACCTGCCCGAAATCCGTGACGCCAAGCCGTCTGATGCAAAAGCCATGATCGCGTACCAAAAGCGCATCTATGAAAACGCCCAGCATATGGTGACGGCAGTGGATGAATTTGGCGTGGGCGTGTGGCGGCAACGTTTCTGGATCGCCCGCAAGGCAACCTCAAAGCTTGAGCGCTGCCTTGTGGCAACGCACGACGGCCACATCGTTGCCATGCTGGATAGCTGGACAGACCGCAGGCGCCGGGTCGCGCATTCAACCTCCTTTGCCATGTCTGTGGCTGAAGGCTGGCGCTGCAAGGGCCTGGGCAAAAAACTGCTTTCACATTTTATTGTCTGGGTGCAAAAACACCCGACGCTTGAGCGTATTGAGCTGCATGTTCACGCAGACAACACCCATGCAATTGAGTTATATACTCAGCTTGGGTTCACGCTTGAGGGAACACGCAAAAATGCCGTCCGCTATGAAGACGGCCGCATTGTTGATGACCATATCATGGCGCTTTGGCCGGGTAAGCTCAATAAAGCCATATAGGCACCGCCGGAGGGGGAGAGAAAAGATGGCGAAACATAAAACCGCACCTGCTGCGAAATTCCTGCTGGCGATTGCCGCGGTCATCGTATTGATCCTGATCGCCGGTGTGCTTTTTACCAGCAATCAAGGCACCATGCTGCGCTGGGCTTTTGTACCAACGCATGAGATCGCAAGCGAAGACCAAGGCACCGCACCGGATTATGCCGATGAGAGCGCATGGGCCGCGCGCCCCGGCGCCGAAAGCCAGGCCACCATGCTGCCGGAAGGTGTTGTGCAAACCATGATGCTGCCGGAGGTAGATGTCTTTTACATCCACCCCACCACTTATATGAGCAAGGACCGCTGGAACGCGGAACTGGAAGGCGATGAAGCCGCCGTGCGCAGGCGCGGTAACTTCACCATGCGCTATCAGGCCAGCGCCTTTAACCTCGCGGGCCAGGTATATGCCCCCAAATACCGGCAGGCGGCTTTTGGTGCCTTTTTTGATGAAAGTGGCCAGGGTGTACAGGCCATTGTGCGTGCCCACGCTGACGTCCTTGCCGCGTTTGACTATTATCTGGCTAACGATAACGCTGGTCGCCCCTTCATCCTCGCGGGTCATAGCCAGGGGGCGCTGCATACGCTCCTTTTGCTGGCGGAGCGTATCTCCCCCATCCCTGAGCTGCGGGACCGCATGGTCGCGGCCTATATCATCGGCTGGCCCGTCAGCATTGAAGGGGACCTCGCTGCCCTTGACGACATCGGCGCCTGTGAAAGTGCGAAGGAAACGGGCTGCGTGATCTCTTATCAGAGCTTCTCAAAAGACGGTGACCCAAGCAGCCTTCTTGAGATGTTCGCAAAAACACCGGGCCTCAACGGCAAAGCCCGCGCTGGCACCACCATGCTCTGCACCAACCCGCTCAACTGGCACGTTGGTGGCAAAGCCAGCCGCGAAGCCAACCTTGGTGCTATTGAGCTGCTGCCGGACCCCGGCCCGATCTCAGCCCCCATTCAGGGCCTAACGGGTGCGCGCTGTGGCCAGCGCGGCGCGCTTTATCTTACCGAGCCACCGCAGGGTAGCTGGCGCGAGTTCCTGATGACCGGTGAGAATTATCACGGGTATGACATCAACCTCTTTTACATGAACATCCGCGCCAATGCCGCCGCACGCGCCAAAGCATGGCTGGAGGCCAACCGTTGAGCGCGCAGGTTACCATTCTTGAGCTGAAAGCCCGGATGAAACCGCGCCAGCGCCTTTTGGGCATGGACCCGGGCACCAAAACCATTGGCCTCGCGCTCTCGGACATCACCTTCACCGTCGCTACGCCGCTTGAGATCATCCGCCGCAAGCGCTTCAAGGATGATGTGGCGCGGCTGGAGGTTTTGGTGGCAGAGCATAACATCGGGGGTTTTATTATCGGCTGGCCGGTGAATATGGACGGCAGCGAAGGCCCACGCTGCCAATCTGTGCGTGCCTTCGCAGATAACCTTGCCAAGGTCTTTGACCTGCCGCAGGTTCTTTGGGACGAACGCTTGTCCACAAGCGCGGTTGAGCGTACCCTTCTTGAAGCAGACAGCAGCCGCGCACGCCGTAAAGACGTAATCGATAAAATGGCGGCGGCATACATCCTTCAAGGAGCCCTTCATGCGCTTTGACCCGGAAATCAGCATTGACAATGGCCCGAATATCGACAGCCTTTTGCGCGCCAACTTCCCCACCGAATTTGAAGCCAATCTGGTTAAAAAACTGAGGACGGCAGAACGCATGTGCGCGGAACACGGGCTTTGGGATCAGGGCTCGCTGGTCGGCTATATTGGCTACAGCCCCGTGCGCATTGAGGGCCTCGATAGCACACGCCAAATCTGGGGCCTTGGCCCAATGGCCGTTGACACTGCACACCAAAGACAAGGCGTTGGTGGTCAGTTCCTGGAGGAAAGCCTCGCGGCGATCGAGGCGGATGCGCTTGTACTTCTGGGCCACACCAGCTTCTACGGGAAAGTGGGCTTTCTGCCCGCGGCAGACTTTGGCCTCACCTTCAGCGACAATGACGCCCAAAACGCGCATTTCATGGCGCTTGAATGCTGGAAAGGCGCGCTTGAAGGCCATGCGGGCCGCGTGGTGTACGAGCGTGCATTTTATGAGGAGTAAAGTCTAGTGGCCCGCAAACCCCATAAAATACCCCTGCCCGGTCAGCCGGTGAAAGGCTCAACTTCGGGTCGCCCGATCATGGCGGCGCTTGACCTTCTGGGTCGCCGGTGGAGCCTGCGCATCATTTGGGAGCTGCGCGACGCCCCGGTCGGCTTTCGCGAAATGCAGGCGCGGTGTGGTGGCATGTCACCCACCGTTCTATCCACCCGGCTAAAGGAACTGGAAGCCGCCAAGATCATCGCTACTGATGAAGATCGCCGCTGGTGCCTGACTGCCACGGGACAAGACCTCATCAAGGCTTTTGGCCCCTTGCACACATGGGCGGAACGCTGGGCGGAGGAATTCTAGAAAGCCCACCCCGCATCTCTCCCCCACCGCTCCGCGTACCACGAACCCCATAAAATCACCTACCCCTCTTGAAAGCTCGCATCTCAACGCTACTTTTTTAGTATCGATACAATTTCAGTATCAATCTAGGAGAATTCAGATGTCTTTCACCCCAGCCGTTGCACCGCTTGAACCACCCTATGAACCCGCCATGGAGGCCACGCTCAGAAAATGGATGCCACCGGGCGCCCCGTTTGAGCCGCTTACGCTTTTCCGCGCGCTCGGCAAAAACGAAAGCCTGATGGAAGCCATGCTGCCGCTTGGGCGGTATTTTCTTGGCAAAGCGTCGCCCTTAAGCCTGCGCACGCGGGAGCTGGTGATCCTGCGCGCCTGCGCCCGTGCAGAGTGTGAATATGAATGGGGCGTGCATGTCACCGCCTTTGCGGATGCCGCCGGCCTGAGCGCAGACGATATATCAGCGGTAACTTCAGGCAAGTCGGATGACAATCGCTGGACAACGGCGGAACGCACTGCCCTTCTCGCCTGTGATGACATCATGGGCCGCGCGATACTCTCGGAGCCTGTTAAAACCCAGCTTGGCGTACATTATAGCGAATCTGAGATCATGGCCCTTATCACGCTGGTGTCGTGGTACCGCCTGATCGCCACCGTCGCCAATAGCTGCTGCGCCGCGCCCGAGGCCTGGGCAGCCCGCTTTTCTGTATAGAACACCAGCTAGGCTGCGATTGGGGAAAAGCGGTTAAATTTCGTTTTGAACAAGTACTTGCGAGCATCGGCATTTGCCCCTATAAGGCCAGCTTGATGAGCAAGCAAACGACCGAAACGGCATCTTACCCGCGCGCGGAAGTCTCTCCGCCCTCGGGCCAGCTTTTCCCCCACAAACATCTCCTTGGTATCTGGGCGCTAGACCCCACGGCAATCAAGTATCTGCTTGATACGGCTGACGGTTACGCAGAGCAGAACAGGCAGGCGAAAAAGTCCACCGACAAATGCGATGGCCTGACGCAGATCAACCTGTTTTTCGAGAACTCCACCCGGACCCTGATGAGCTTTGAGATCGCAGGCAAGCGCCTCGGCATGGATGTGACCTCCATGTCCACCGGCTCAAGTTCGATCAAGAAGGGGGAAACTCTCCTTGATACCGCCGCGACGCTGAACGCCATGCACCCTGATGTGCTGGTAATGCGCCACGCAGACAGTGGTGCGGTGAAGCTCTTGTCCGAGAAGATGGACTGCGCGGTGATCAACGCGGGCGACGGCCGGTCTGAACACCCGACACAGGCGCTTCTTGATGCGCTGACCATTCGCCGCCGCAAAGGCAAGATCCACGGCCAGACCATTGTGATCTCAGGCGACGTGGCACACAGCCGGGTTGCTCGCTCCAACATATATCTCCTCAACGCCATGGGCGCGCGGGTGCGGCTTGTAGCCCCGCCCACGCTGCTGCCCAAGGATGTAGACAGGCTTGGCGTTGAGGTTTTCCACCGCATGGACGAAGGCCTTGAAGGCGCAGATGTGGTGATGATGCTCAGGCTACAGCAGGAGCGCATGCAGGGTGCTTTCCTGCCCAGCCTGCGCGAATATTACCAGTTCTGGGGCCTGACCCATGAAAAGCTGAAATACGCCAAGGATGATGTTCTGGTGATGCATCCCGGCCCGATGAACCGGGGCGTTGAGATCGCCTCGGATGTGGCGGATGACCTGGACCGTTCCGCGATTGAGGAACAGGTGGAGATGGGTGTGGCTGTGCGCATGGCCTGCCTTGATATCCTGACAAAAGGCCTGAGGGGGGAGAGCGACACATGAGCATCGCCTATATAAACGCCCGCCTGATGGACCCAAAAACCGGGCTGGACAGCAAAGGTACGCTGGTAACCAGCGGTGAGGTGATCACGGCTTTTGGCGCTGACGTCAAGGTGCCGGACGGTGCCGAGGTGGTAGACTGCAAGGGCCGTATCCTCTGCCCCGGCTTTATTGATATGCGCGCCCACAGAGTGGACGCGGAATCCGCGCTCAAGGGCGGCATCACCACCGTTATCCTCCAGCCCGACCAGACCACAGTTATTGATACGGACGCGGTTGTTGAACGTATCCGCCGCCGCGCGGAAGACAGCGAAACGGTGAATGTGTTCCCCATGGGGGTTGCGACCCGCTCCATGCAGGGTGAACAGATCGCCGAGATTGGCCAGATGCTGCAATCAGGCGCCGTGGCCTTCACCGATTGCCGCACACCGGTTTCTGACAGTCAAGTTATGCGGCGGCTTCTTGAATATTCAACCTACTTTGGCGCACTCATCGTTCAGTTCGCGGAAGACAAAAGCCTCGCGAACGGTGCGGTTGCCCATGAGGGTGAGATCGCAACACGGCTTGGCCTTTCCGGCGTGCCGTCGGCTGCTGAAGTAATCCAGATCGAACGTGACGCCCGGCTCGCGGAGCTTGTGGGCGCGCGTATTCACTTCGCGCTGATTTCAAGCCGCGAAGGCGTGGACGCCATTCGTGCCGCCAAAAAGCGTGGTGTGAAGGTCACCTGCTCCACCGCGCCGCATTATCTGCATCTCAATGACAATGCCCTGGAGGGATACCGCACGTTTGCGAAAGTCCGCCCGCCGCTGCGCTCAGAGGAAGACCGCTTGGCGCTGATTTCGGGCCTTGCGGACGGCACCATTGATACCCTCGTGTCCGACCATGACCCAAAAAGTGCAGACGTGAAGCGCCTGCCCTTTG
This sequence comes from Kordiimonas sp., assembly GCF_048264555.1. Taxonomy (GTDB): domain Bacteria; phylum Pseudomonadota; class Alphaproteobacteria; order Sphingomonadales; family Kordiimonadaceae; genus Kordiimonas. Next base: position 50,230 of record NZ_JBLXCX010000002.1, on the reverse strand, counting down.
GTCAGGCTGCGGAAGGCATGGTCGGGTTTGAGACCATGCTGGCGCTCGCGCTTGGCAGTGTACACGCGGGCAAGGTTGAACTGATGACACTTCTGAAAGCCATCACCAGCACACCGGCTGAGCTTCTTGGCCTGCCGTCCGGCAAGCTGGAGGCTGGCGCGCCCGCTGATCTCGTGATCTTTGACCCGGAAAAGCCGTGGCGCATTGTGCAGGACGACCTGCTTTCAAGTGCGAAGAACATGCCGTTTGACACGCTGCCCGTTCAAGGGCAGGTTTGGCGGACGATTGTCGCAGGCAAGGCACTATATTCTGCCTGACAGGTCAGTGATGGGTGACAATTTGGCCCGGGGCAACAAGGGGCCATTTGCCACTGCGGGAGGGAGACCGAAGCATGAGCTTTTCCATTGAAGCACTGGCAGTGCTTGCCTTGAGCTATCTTCTGGGGGCTGTGCCCTTTGGCCTTGTGTTCACCAAGCTCGCGGGGCTTGGTGATATCCGCGATATCGGCTCCGGCAACATTGGTGCTACCAATGTGCTGCGCACCGGCCGCAAGGATCTGGCGCTCGCCACCCTGCTGCTCGACGCTGGCAAAGGCGCCATCGCTGTTCTTGTGACCCGGTATTTTGTCGCGCCAGAGCTTGCAGCCATCGCAGGTGCTGCTGCTTTCATCGGGCACTGTTTCCCCATCTATCTGGGTTTCAAGGGCGGCAAGGGTGTTGCCACCTTTGTCGGCACGCTCTTTGCCATTTCATGGATGCTGGGGCTGGCATTTGCCGGGCTTTGGCTTCTGGCGGCTGCCCTCTTCCGCATCTCGTCGCTGTCCGCGCTTATTGCATCGCTTCTGTCCCCGCTTGCTGCCTATTATCTGCACGGCGGGCCCGGCTGGATGCCCATCGCTTTCATGACCCTTGTCATCTATATCCGGCACCGTGAGAACATCGCCCGCCTGATGAAGGGTGAAGAACCCAAAATCGGTTCCAAGAAAAAATAACACCGGCCTCACAGGCGTGGCGAAACACGCCGCACTTTACGCCGCACTGGCGCCTCACATACGCCTCATACACGCCGCAGATTCGCGCACACTTTATTGACATGTGTGGCGAAGTTCGCCACAGTCCAACCATGAACAAAACGGAAACATTGGTCAGATTTTCGGACGATGAACGACTGGCTCGATTGCGCCTGATCCGCACCGACGGCATCGGCCCCGTTTTGTTTCGGCAGCTCATCCACCGCTTCGGTGATGCTGTTACGGCTGCGGAACAAGTGCCAGACCTTGCGGCTTCCAGCGGTCGGCGCAAACCATTGCGTATTGCGGGCGCCGACGATTGCGCGCGCGAGCTTGAAGCTGCTGGTCGCTTGGGTGCTCACGTCTTTTTCTGGGGTGAAAGCGCCTACCCCTACCGCCTTGCCGCCACCGAGGATGCACCAGCCGTTCTCTATACCCTTGGAAATACTGAACTTTTAAGCCCATCTTCAGCGCTTGGCGTTGTGGGCGCACGGAACGCGAGCGCAAGCGGTATCAAGCTGACCGGCATGCTGGCTGGCAAGGTGGCAGAGGCTGGCACCGTCATCGTCTCCGGTCTCGCCCGCGGTATCGACGCCGCCGCCCATAAAGCGGCTCCCAAGGCCACCATTGCCTGTGTGGCTGGCGGCCTCGACATCATCTACCCGCGCGAAAATACCGGCCTTTATCATACACTTAAGGCTGATGGCCTTATTGTGAGCGAGATGCCGCCGGGCACCCAGCCACAGGCCAGGCACTTCCCCCGCCGCAACCGCATCATCTCGGGCCTCTCAGACGGCGTGCTGATTGTGGAGGCCGCGCTTCGTTCCGGCTCCCTGATCACCGCCCGCTATGCGCTTGAGCAAGGCCGCGACGTGTTTGCCGTGCCAGGCTCACCACTTGACCCCCGCTCGCAAGGCGCCAACAAGCTCCTGAAAGACGGTGCCATCCTCGTGGAAAACGCCGATGATATATTGAATGAGCTGAGCGTCTGGCACCGTGGGAAAGAGCCGGTGCCCCAGAGCAATTTCGATTTCAGTTCACCCCCCGCCACCATAAAACCAGCACGGGAACATTCTGCACCAGCCGGGGATGAGGCGACCCTGCTGTCGCTCCTGAGCCCAAGCGCCGTTCATATAGACGAGGTTATCCGCCTCTCCGGCATGCCCACGGAAGTGGTTTTGTCTGGCTTTCTGGAACTTGAACTGGCGGGTAAAATAACACGTCATGCGGGCGGGAAAGTCAGCCTGAGTTAGGCGCACTGCGGCATGATAATTTTATGGCTTTTACAAGAAGGCATTGCATTCCTGCCGTCTTCGAACTAGGTGAAGGCTTAAAGAGTGGGCCAAAAAAGGCATAGCTATCAAGGATAGGGACAGACGGACGTATGAACGTCGTAATCGTAGAATCACCCTCAAAAGCCAAAACGATCAACAAGTATCTTGGCAAAGATTTCAAGGTGTTAGCCAGCTTTGGCCACATCCGGGACCTGCCGTCCAAGGATGGTTCGGTAAAGCCGGATGAAGACTTTGCGATGGACTGGGTCGTTGACCGTGATTCGAATAAACGCCTGACCGATATAGCAAAAGCGGTAAAAGACGCTGACCGCCTCTATCTCGCGACCGACCCCGACCGTGAAGGGGAAGCGATCAGCTGGCACGTGCTTGAGGTGCTGAACAAGAAGAAGGCGCTCAAGGGTGTTGATGTTAAGCGCGTTGTCTTTAACGAGATCACCAAATCCGCCATCTTGAAAGCCATGGCGGAGCCGCGTGATCTTGATGACGAGATGGTCAACGCCTATCTCGCACGCCGCGCGCTCGATTATCTCGTGGGTTTCACACTGTCGCCTGTGTTGTGGCGCAAGCTGCCGGGCGCTCGGTCCGCTGGCCGGGTTCAGTCAGTAGCCCTCCGCCTTGTTTGTGAGCGTGAGAGCGAGATTGAGAAGTTCCGCGCGCAGGAATACTGGTCTGTTGAAGCGGCGCTGAACGGCCAGTCTGACAAGTCTTTCATCGCGCGGCTTTTTGCCCTGAACGGTGAGAAGATCAAGAAATACGGCATCGCCAACGAAGCTGCAGCGACCGAGGCCGCTAGCCTTGTTGGCCGCACGCCCCTCACCGTTACGGCAGTGGAACGAAAACCGGCGCGGCGGCACCCGCAGCCACCGTTCACCACCTCAACCCTGCAGCAGGAAGCAGCCCGCAAGTATGGCTTCCCGGCCAACCGCACCATGCGGGTGGCGCAGAGCCTTTATGAAGGTAAAACCATCGGTGGCGAGGTTACGGGTCTTATCACCTACATGCGTACGGATGGTGTGACCATCGCGCAGGAAGCCCTGAACGCAACCCGCGGGGTGATTGAATCACGCTACGGTGCCAAATTCCTGCCCGATAGCCCGCGCGTCTACAAAACCAAGGCCAAAAACGCACAGGAAGCGCACGAAGCGATCCGCCCAACAGACCCAATGCGGCGCCCGGCTGACGTTGCGCACGCGCTCGATGCCGACGAGATGAAGCTTTATGAGCTCATTTGGCGCCGTACGATCGCGAGCCAGATGGAAAGTGCCTTGATGGAACGCACCACGGTGACGATCCTCAATAGCGATAAAACCGCTGAACTCCGCGCCACTGGCACCGTTGTACAGTTTGAGGGTTTCCTTTCCGTCTATCAGGAAGGCCGTGACGATGAGGCGGACGAGGATGACGCGCGCCTGCCAAAACTCACCGAAGGTGAGGTTCTCACGCTCGAACAGGTAACACCAAAACAGCACTTCACAGACCCACCACCACGCTTCACAGAAGCAACGCTTGTGAAACGGCTTGAGGAGCTGGGTATCGGGCGACCATCCACCTATGCGTCGATCCTGTCGGTGCTCAGGGAACGCAATTATGTGCATATGGAGCGCAACCGCTTTATCCCTGAGGATAAAGGGCGGCTCGTTACAGCATTCCTTGAGAAATTTTTCCCGCGCTATGTCGAGTATGACTTCACGGCGAACCTTGAAGAGCAGCTCGACCATATCTCAGCCGGCGAGGAAGACTGGAAAGCCGTGCTTCGCGAGTTTTGGGCGGCCTTCAAGCCTAAAACGGAAGAAATCTTGGGTGTGCGCAACGCAGAAGTAATTGATGCGCTTGATGAATATCTCGCGCCGATGCTTTTTGCCGAAACAGACGACACCGCCAAAGACCCACGCAAATGCCCGAGCTGCGATGACGGTCGTTTGGGCCTCAAGACAAGCCGCTACGGCGCTTTTGTGGGCTGTTCCAACTATCCTGAATGTAACTACACGCGCCCGTTTGGCAGTAATGGAGATGAAAACGGCGAAGGCAGCGACGAGCCCGCCAACCTGGGTGAAGACCCTGAAACGGGTGAGCCTATCAGCGTTCGCACAGGCCGCTTTGGCCCCTATATCCAGCTTGGTGAAGCCCAAAAAGGCGGTGAAAAACCAAAACGCGCCAGCATTCCGAAAGATATGGATGCAGGCAGCATGACGCTTGAACAAGCGATCGCCCTGCTCTCTTTGCCGCGTGAAGTTGGTGTGCACCCCGAAACAGGCAAGGTTATCACTGCATCCATCGGGCGATATGGCCCCTATGTGGCGCATGACGGCAACTACGGCAAGCTTGCCTCCACGGAGGAAGTTTTCTCAGTCGGCCTCAACCGTGCTGTAGCTGTGATCGCTGATGCGGCAGCCAAAAAGGGCGGCGGCACCAAAACGGTTCTCAAGGAACTTGGTGAACACCCGGAAGAAGAAGGCTCGATCCGCGTGCTGGATGGCCGTTATGGCCCTTATGTGAACCACAAGCGCACCAACGCGACACTGCCGAAGGGCACGGAGCCTGAAAGCGTGACGCTTGAACAGGCGCTTGAATGGCTGGCGGCCAAGGCTTCCAAAAAGGGTGCGCCCAAGAAGAAAGCGGCCCCGAAGAAAGCCGCTGCTAAAAAAACCACTGCTAAAAAAGCACCCGCCAAAAAGGCATCAGCGAAAAGCAAAAAAGCGTCCTGACCGGGGCGCTTTTTCGGTTATACAGACCCCGCACGCTGCACAAACCACTTAGGACTGTTGCTCTATGCCTGAATTCAGGGCTTAATTGAGCAAAAGGAAAGGACCCGCCCCTTGGCGAAATACGAGCCCGGACAACTGCCCAGCCGCGACGAGATCATGGATTTTGTCCGTAACTTTCCGGGCAGCAAAGTCACGAAGCGCGATATCGCACGTGCCTTTGGCGTTAAGGGGCCTGACAAGGTATTCCTCAAAAAACTGCTGCGCGAACTGGCGGAAGAAGGGCTGCTCACTAAAGACACAGGCCATGCGCTAAGAGCCTCTGACCGCTTGCCAAGTGTGCAGGTTGTTGAGTTTGCGGGGCTTGATGACCATGGCGACCCGCTTGTCAAACCTGTGAATTATGAGGGCGGCGGCACACCACCCCGTATCTACCTGAGCCAGAAGAAGGGTAAACACGCGCCCCCTGCGATGGGACCGGGTGACAGGGCGCTTGTGCGCCTTACCCCGGTGAAAGACGAGCCACCTATCTACCGCGCGAGTGTGCTCAAGTTCCTGAAGCCCGCGCCAAAAGCCCTGATGGGCGTGTTTCATGGCGGCCCCAATGGTGGTCGCCTGCACCCGGTGGACAAGAAAAACCGCGATGAATACTGGATCGACCGTGACGATGTGATGGGTGCGGTTGAAGGCGAGCTTGTGCTGGCGGAACCCGTTAAAAGCAAACGCCAATCAGGCCCCAAACGTGTGCGGGTAAAAGAACGCCTTGGCGATGTGGACAGCGCACGCTCCATCAGCATGATCGCAATCCACAGCCTTGATATTCCTTATGAATTCCCCAACGAGGTGATCAAGGAAGCGGAGGCCGCGAAACCAGTTGCCCTGGGTAAACGTGTGGACCTGAGGGATATTCCTCTCATCACCATCGACCCTGCTGACGCGCGCGACCATGACGATGCCGTGTGGGCCGAGCCCGATGACGACCCGAACAATGAAGGCGGCTGGCACGCTATCGTTGCCATCGCAGATGTGGCGCATTATGTGCCAAACGGCAGCGCGCTTGACCGGGAAGCGCTCAAACGCGGGAATAGCTGTTATTTCCCGGACCGGGTGGTGCCTATGCTGCCCGAAGCGCTTTCGGCCGACCTTTGCAGCCTTATGCCGGGTGTTGAGCGCGCCTGTATGGCCGTGCACATCTGGTTCGACAAGGACGGCAAGAAGCGCAGGCACAAGTTTGTACGCGGCCTGATGAAAAGCGCGGGCAATGTGTCTTATGAGCAAGCCCAGGCTGCACTTGATGGCACTTGCGATGATATCACCGCACCGCTCCTTGAACCGGTACTCAAGCCCCTATACGGCACCTTCAAAGCCATTATGAAAGCGCGGGCCAAACGCCAACCGCTTGAACTGGATATGCCTGAGCGCCGCATTGAGCTGGACGCCAATGGCCATGTGGCTGGTATCACGATCAGGGAACGCTTTGACGCGCACAAGATTGTTGAAGAGCTGATGATCACCGCAAACGTGTGCGCGGCGGAGGAGCTGGAAGCGCACCAGACACCGACCATGTACCGTGTGCATGAGGAACCCCCTCTCGAAAAACTTGAGAGCCTGCGCGAGTTTCTGGCGACGATGGAGCTTAACCTCGCCAAGGGGAATGTGATGATGCCCCGGCTGTTTAACGGCATCCTCGAGAAGGTCAAAGACACGGCCTATGAGACGCTGGTAAACGAGGTGGTCTTGCGCTCCCAAACCCAGGCCTATTATTCGCCTGACAATATGGGCCACTTTGGCCTCGCCCTGCCCCGTTACGCGCACTTCACGTCACCAATCCGGCGCTATGCCGATCTTGTGGTGCACCGTGGCCTTGTGCGCGCGCTGGGCTTTGGCAAAGACGGCATGACGGATGAACAGCGCGACAAGCTCGCTTCCATCGGTGAGCAGATATCCAGTACGGAACGCCGCGCCATGGCGGCCGAACGCGAGTCTACCGACCGCTACCTCGCCAACTATCTTGCCGACCATGTAGGCGACGAGTTTTTTGGCCGGGTAACAGGTGTTACGCGCTTTGGGCTTTTTGTCAGCATTGAACCCTCAGGCGGGGACGGTTTGATCCCAATTTCTGAAATCGGGCTTGATTATTATAGCCATGACGAGGCGCATCACCGCCTTGTGGGTGAACGCTCAGGCGAAGAGTTCAAGCTTGGTGACAGGCTGAAGGTCAGGCTCACGGAGGCCAATCGTTTCACCGGTGGCCTCAAACTCGAACTTGTGCGCACGGAAGAAGAAATGGCCGCCATGCGCAAAAACCAGCACAAAAAGCTTGGTGCCCGCCACAACCGCACAGGCGGCAGGCCCGCGCGCGGCAACCGCAATAAAGCTGGCAAACCAAAAGGGAAAGCTAGAGGCCGATAAACGGCTGCACCATGCGCCCTATCACGCTGTGGAGCCTGATGGGGGCGTCGGTGACCACAAGGCAGATGCAGTCCTCGCCTTCATCAATGATGGGGCTATGGTTTTTAAGCTCCGGCCCGGCAAGTTCCATCAACCCCGGTGTAAACCGCTTATCACCCACAGCGTAGCTGCCCCTGAGCACAAGGGTAAACTCTGTGCCCCTGTGGTCATGAAGGGGCATCTCGGTACCGCCACGGGCCCGCAAGAGCCATAGGCATTCACCGGACTCGTACTTTTTCAGGCGGACCTTTTTCATGCCCGGCCCCATGAACTGCCATTTGAGGTCATCCAGTTCACAGCTCAGATAGTCCCTAAGTGGCGCCGGCAGTTCGCTCTCCCGGGGCTCAGCCTGGGTAGTAGGCACATCGTCATTGTCGATGACATCAAGAATGTCTTCAAGCGCACCAGCGCGCAGGCGGACAGGCTCAACCTCATCGAGAAGTGCGCCGCCAATGGCTTCCGCGTCCGCAACCTTTTCCTGCAGATCAGGGTGAAAAGCTATGTGGCTTGCCACAACAAGAGACTTCGCTTCGCTGAGCGCGCCCGCAGCGTAAGACACCATCCATTCATCATTCAGCAGACCATGTTTTGTCATGCCAGTTCTCTCAACTCATTACGCAGTGCCTCAAAGGCAATTCTTATTCGGGATTTGACGGTGCCGAGTGGCAAGGCCAGCGTTTCCGCGATCTGGGAGTGGGATAGCTCCCGATAAAAAGACAGCTCAATAACCTCGCGCTGGGGAGGTTTCAACTTCGTGAGCGCGTGCGACACCAGCTTGCGGTGCTGCCCCTCAACCGCGGCACTATCGGCGGTTTCGTCAGCGATAAGGCTGTCCAGATGACCTGCAACATCAACTTCGGTGTATTTCTGGCGCCGGGTATGGTCGATAAACCTGTTGCGCGCGACACGAAAAAGCCATGTGGAAAGCCGGGCTTTTTGGGGGTCAAACTGCGCGGCCTTACGCCAGAGCGTAACCATCACTTCCTGCGCCAGTTCCTCGGCCTTCTCATCCTCCAACCCCAGGGTCATGAGGTGGGACTTAACCCGTGGCGCAAAATAGGAAAAAAGCTGTGCAAAAGCGGACTTATCCCTAAGGTCGGCGACCCTTAGCGCCAACTCTTCATGCGACACAGCCTGCTTTTTCCTGGCAGAAAAAATATCGATAACCCCGGCTTGAGCGTTGCTCCCAAGCCTGACCTCACCATTTGAGGTGGACGGTGTCAAGCACCGCGCGCCCTGATCATCACGCGATGCCTGCACCGACCGGGGGTCGTCTCTATGTAATTCTGCTTTCATACTGGTTTCTACGGAGGAACGGGCTCGCCAGATCAAGCCGGGGTGTAAAATCACGCGCGGCGTAAAAGAAAAGGCAGCCCGAGGGCTGCCTTCCGCGTACATCTGGTTTTCGCAGATGTTATTCGGCCATCATGCGCCAGTAACCAGTGAGCTCTTCCATGGTGCGAACTGCAAGCGTTTCGCCCACTGCCTGCTCACTATAGCCTTCCTGCTCATAATATTCCTGAAAGCCGCGATCAGTCGCCTCATAGCGCTTCACCTCACGGGTTGGCGGCATGGCTTCTGTGTACAGGCTGGTGATGGTTTCGCCGGTTTCCACCTGCACCACATTCACCTGAAATGCGAGACCAGACTCGCTCTCATAGCTTGGGGCCAGCAAAATCTCGATCATATAGTCTGCCTTGCCGAGCATGGCGTTGATCTCAAGGCCGTGGGTGTTCACCTGCTCGTTAGACATGGCATCCTTGCCCTGTACGCGGGTGATCATGTCACGGTCGATAAGGCGTGCCCCGCCCTTGATCATGGTGTTTTTGAAGCTGCCTTGAACCTTCCAGTTCAATATCTCTTCAAGGTTTTTTCGGGCCTGATCTTTATTCAGGCGCACCGTGCCGCTGTATTCATAAGCCTGCGCGTCAACGCTGCCTGGGCGCATGCTCGTGGTCGTACGCGTATCCCGTGTGCCATGAAGCTGGCCATTGCCATGCGTGTGCATATTGGTGCTGGTGGTGGTGTTGCGCGTAATCGTTGGTGTTTTCACCTCAAGTGCACGCGCCTGATAGTCGATATAATAGGTTACCACCTCATCAGAGAAGTCACGGTTCCAGAAAACAACGAACCTTGGCCGTTTTACCCGCTTGTTCTCTTCCCTGAACGCATTGATCGATGGCGTTTGGTCGGGCAGAGGTGGTGGCGGACGACGCTGAAGCGTTGTTGGTACGCCCTCACGCATCTGCTGCGCAACCGCAACCTGATCAAGCGAAGCCGCAGCAACGAGGGTCAAAGCGGCGAGACTGACAGAGCTCAAGGCGCGTTTCATGGTCATTCTCCTTCGTCAACTTCGATCAGATAATAGCCAATATCCATGGAGATAGACATCTCGCGGTACACAGCGGTTGAACGAGGCTGCAGGAAAACACGCTGCCACGCGGTTTCAGGTTCCGCCGGGAACTGGTCAACATCCATGAAAGAGGTGCGCACAAGCACTTCTTGCGGATAGTCTGTGCAATTGATCAAGCGCGCCATCACCTCAAGGGTGCCTGTGTCTGTGCGGCGGGCAAAAACACCCTGCGGCAGGATCTTCTTGGCGATGTTCTTGTCAATAATCTGCACCGAATTGAGTGCAATTGGTGTCATCGTGCCCCGTACACCGGAGACGATAGCCGGGCCCGAAGGGCCCAGCTTTTTAAATGCACGGAAATCGCATTTTACGACATTCTGTGCTGAGGCAGCCTGCGCCAGCAAGAGGGCGGCAGCCGCCCCCATAACAGTTTTTACCGCAAGACGACCAATGTGAGTTTTCATCACTCTGCTCCTTCAGAAGTGCCGGCTGGCATGCCTGGAGTTTCACTCGAAAGCCAGGTCCGGTATGCAACGTTCATACGTTGTACGTCCTTGTCCTGCTTTCGCATTTGTTTCCAGTCAAGACGAGCGCCGGGGCTCGATTCCGCGATCATCGTGGCGGGGCGAGACCGGTTCCACACAACGGTACAGGCATCACCGCCTGCAACCAGAGCCGCATCCTGCATCGGTGGTATTTCACCGCCCTCACCCATAAATTCAGCGGCATAGTGCAAGCCACCAACATTATCGATGCTTTCGGTTGCCACCGTGACATAGCGCGGCAGGTTATCCCACTGGCGTGTATCCGCTTCTGGCTTGGCGGCTTCAGATGCAGCACCAAAGAGACCACCAATCAGGGCAATACCGGCCCCTACGAGCGCAGCGTCACTGTCACCCCCATATAGGCCAGCCAACGCTGTCACCGTACCGGCTGTAGACATAACGTCGCCAACTGCAGCCGTTGTTTCCTTGAACTGGGCTTTACCTTCCAGAATGCCGTCCACAGGGCGACCGCCCCGCGTTGACGCCTGCCAGTAGATGTCTTCCATCACATAGGCTGCGGGCTCATAACGGACGTTACCGTCACCATCAAGCGCAAGCGGACGGGCGCCAGTTTCAACAAAACGGTCATCGGTGCGGAACTTCAGGATTTCCTTGTATTCACCATCACCGTACTTCACCGGACCGGTGCCAAGCTCTGTCAGGAACAGAACGTTATGGTCAGGCGCAGGTGCGACAAGGTCATTCCTGAACTGAGCAGCTTTCGCGAAGGAATCTTCCCCGCTGCGGCCTTGGCACTGCAGCGACCAGCCATCCAGATAGTTCATCAATGCAAAGTCGGCCTGGAAGTCTTCAGCTTCCGACACGGTATCCTGATATTCGCCTGAGCGGAACATGGCGCGAGCGTTCTCATAATCACCCTCAGCCAGATAAACGATCCCGCGATAGTAATAGGCCATCGCGCGCTCGTAAGGCTCGCCTTTGTAGTCTTTTACAGATTCAGCCTGAAACTTGGATTTTGCAGCTTTAGCCTGATCATTGTTGGCGTAGATGGCTTCGATCTTATCGATCGAGCGGTCAAACGCCCACTCGGCGTGATCAAGGTAGCCAAGCTCAAGCGCTGCGACACCCAAACGGTTGAAGTTCAGCACCGCATTACGCTCGCCTTCAATATAAAGGCTGCGATAATAAGGCTGTAGGGGTTCGGGGCGGCCCGAGACATAAAGCCGTGTCTCAGCGGGATATGGCCCCATGCCATATTCCTTCGCCAGAGACTTCTCCAGCTTCTTGATTTCTTTGTCGTAAGATTTACTGGCGTTTTTATTCGCCTTCTTGATGGCTTTCAGCTCTTTTCCGACGGCTTTATATTCGTCCTTGAGAGCTTTCTTTTCTTCTTTGCTCAGGTCTTTGTTTTTAAGCGCCAGCTTCAAGTCCGCATAGCGGCTGGTTAAAAACTGTTCCCGGGAAAGAGCTTCAGCAGAGACAGGTGGTGAAGAGCGCAACTCAAGTAGGCGCTCGCTGTCATCAGCGTAAGCAGGGTGGAAAAACAACACACTCGCAACAGCAACGGCCGAAATTCGGCAAGCAGACGTAGTCATCGCTCGTCTCCTCTAGCGATATATAATTTCAATGATGTTTGGAGTGCGGCGTCTCTGGCCGCCGCACGTCTGTATTTTTAACGGTAAACCACGTCATCCGCAGCTGCCTTGGACAACTCGTACATGCCGCTCCAGACAATGATTCCGCGCTCAAGATCAACCATTTCAAAGGTGATCTGGGTATAGCGCTGCATCATCCCTGTGCGGGCATCCCGGCTGTCAGCTGAGGCAATCGTGCCACCAAGGCGGTAATCACCACCGGCCTGCGACGCGGTCATGCCTGTTGTGCCTGTATCCACAACACCGTCACGCTTCAGATTGCGTTCCTGCTGCACCATGTTCGCATAGTTACGGCCGACGAAGATCATGCGGCCTTGCGAAGCACGGTTCAGGTTAACCCGCAACCGGTTGGTGATCAGGTCCTTGTTGATGCGCTGTGTGCTGTCGTTCATGAAGAACTCGCTGTCCACAATCACCTGTGGTGGATTGGCAGCATTTGCCAGCATCGGGTTGGCAAGCATATCTCGCATCATACGGTCCGTCATGGACTGGATATCGTTTGATTCGATACCCACGCCAGCAACGGCGCCTTGACGACCCGGATCCTGCGAAATGGTTGAAACACCAGCGGAATTATCAACTGACGGCCCACAAGCGGACAGCAAGCCCGCAGCCATACCTACAAATGCAAACTGCTTAAGGCTTGCAATAGTTACACTTTGCTTAGTCATAAACTCCCCCATCAAAAGCGTAAAATGACCCAAAAACGCTAGTCAGTTTCATGATTTAATTCAAGTCATCAAAAATTTAGGTAGCATTTTAGGCAAAGTGGTGCGGCGAACACCCCCAAAATTCAACTAAAACTATAAGTTCTTACCTGCTCAGCCTGTATTGAAGGCATTTGTCTTCCCTAAACTCTTATCTGATCCTGTTTTGAAATCTGTTTAGCGGGCCGCTCAACAAGAAATCAGCTGCGAGTCCCGACAAACAGCGATGAAGTATAAATAAAGTTGTTATGCGTTTGTTATTATGACACTGGCACGGCTATCTCCACGATGCCCGAAAGCTGCGTTTAGGTAGGTTTTACGCACAACCTTAACCTCTCAGGTAAGTGATCTATTACAAATTGCGCCCTAGCCTAGGCGTTGTTACTACTTCCCTGTTCAGCAGAGCCTGACAGGGTTCGCTTCGCTGAGGGGGATACATTATGACTTTGGACAAATTACTATTACTGCCGCAACTGCAATCGCTATCCGACACGAGCGTCCTCATTGCGCGACTTGTTGTTGGTTCATTCCTCGTTTGGGGCGTACTCGACAATATACTAAGCGCGGAACGCATGGCGGAGTTCGTGAGTTTCCTGACAGCCCATAAATTCCCCTGGCCTGAGTTTATGGCTCGGCTCTCGGTCTGGGCGCAGTTCCTGATCGGCGTTTCCTTTATCCTCGGGCTCGGCATTCGGCTCGCGGGCCTGCTTTGCATGGTCAATTTCATTGTCGCTATTGTGATGGTGGATATGCACGGCGGTATACGGGCGAGCTTTTCGTCCGCATGCCTGATTCTGTTTGGTTTCTACTTTGCCACAACCGGTGGCGGCCGCATGGCACTCGACCGCTTGATAATGCGCCACGATATCCCTCATGACTGAAATCGAGGGGCGACATAAGTTCAGTACAGCCGTTGGCGCTTGCGAGATTGAATGGACCGAGAGCGGCATTTGCCGCTTCAGGTTGCCGGACGCAAGCCGCGTGCACGGCAAGCTGAACGTGGGAGCGGTTAACACCGAAGGCCTTCCACCACTTATAGCGGAAACCGTCGCCCTCGTGCGCCAAGTGTTAAGCGGTACGCGTGCGGACCTCTCCAAACTCAGGCTGGACCTCAGCTACGCCACACCATTCAACCGGCGCGTCTATGAATGCGTGCTGACCATCCCATTTGGGAAAACCATGACGTACGGAGAGGTTGCGAGGGAGGTTGGCGAACCCGGTGGCGCGCAGGCAGTAGGCCGCGCCATGGCGGACAACAAAATCCCGCTGATCGTACCCTGCCACCGGGTACTGGCGGCTGACGGGAAGATGCACGGCTTCTCCGCCCCCGGCGGTACAGCCTCAAAACGCAAGCTGCTGGAGATTGAAGGCGCGATTGAACCCGAGCCTCCAACTCTTTTCGATTTTGTTGACGCGCAGAACAACTAGGGCCGCAAAGCCCCTACGCCACAACTTTGGAGAAGGCTTCAAAGCTCCGTTTGATGCTCTCGAACGGGTCTTTCGGATTGTCATGCTCCACAAAGAAGTGTTTTAGGCCCGCCTCTTTGCGGTGCTCAAACACAGACTTGAAGTCGATCTCACCATCACCCACGGAAACCATGTTGCCCTGTCCGTCCATGTCTTTCACATGCACGCAAGGCACCCGGCCTTTCAGTTTTTCCATCAGGGGCAGCGGGGCCTTCTTCGCGGTCGCGAGCCAAAAGAGATCAAGCTCAAAATTCACTAAATCTGCGTCTGTGTCTGCCATCAGAACATCAAACGGCGTGACACCGCCCTCAGCGATAAACTCAAACTCATGGTTATGGTATCCCACCTTCACACCTGCTGCTTTGGCCTTTTCCCCTGTGACATTGAGGATATGTGCGATCTCACGGAAACGGTCGAGCGAACGCTGCTCTGGCGGTAGCCACGGCAGGATCAGGTTTTTGTGGCCAAGCGCATCCGCAATTTCAAGCGCACGGTCAAAGTCGTTCTCAAACACTTCCGGGCTCATATGCGCTGACGGCGCGGTCAGGCCGTTGTGCTCAAGCATTGCCTTGATCTCGGCAAGGGGTTTATCGAAATAGCCCGCAAACTCGACCTCCCGGTATCCGATGGCAGCGACACGTTCCAGCGTTGTTGCCATATCTTCCGCCATAGCGTCCCGCACGGTGTAGAGCTGAACACCAATCGCCTGATCCGCATGCGCAAAAGCCGGTTTCATGATGCCCTTCCCTATTGCCACACCCGCGAGGGCGCTCGCCCCAACACTCAGGAGGAAATTCCGTCTGCTCATATTCATTTTCATCACAAAACTCCTGCTTTCATCTGGTCCGCCGCAAAATGCGCCGCCCGCGCGGATAGCGCCATAAAGGTAAGCGATGGGTTTTGGCAGGCGGTCGACGCCATTGCCGCACCATCTGTTACAAATAGATTGGGTACTTCGTGGCACTGGTTAAATTTGTTGAGGTAGCTGTCTTTGGGGTCATGACCCATGCGCGCAGTGCCCATCTCGTGAATAGCAATGCCGGGGAAGCTCTCATTCTTGAAACCATGGACAGTCTTGAAACCCGCTGCGCGCAAAAT
Source organism: Kordiimonas sp. (assembly GCF_048264555.1). Taxonomy (GTDB): domain Bacteria; phylum Pseudomonadota; class Alphaproteobacteria; order Sphingomonadales; family Kordiimonadaceae; genus Kordiimonas. The sequence goes on along the minus strand of NZ_JBLXCX010000002.1, from coordinate 34,987 downwards.
CTCAATCGCGGTTTTCTCCATGTCATCTTTCATCTTCAGCTCGTTTTCGCCGTATGCACAGCTAACCTCCAGAAGTGGCATACCCCAGCGGTCCTTCGTGGTTTTGCTCAGGGATACATGATTTTCAAAAGCGGGCAGCATCTCGCCAAAACCGCCCAAGCCGAACCGCCAGGTGCCAGGCCGCTGTATGGCTTTCTTGAAATCCTCGCCAACGCCTTTTTTTGAGGTTGCGTTCCACCAGTTCGCGCGCTCTGCCCCGCCTTGAAAACCATATCCCCTGAGGAAACCTTCGTGAGGTTCGGTTACGTTCCGGAAACGGGGCACGTAGATGCCTGTGGGTCGCCGTCCCTGATAATAAAGGTCCTCATACCCCTCCACCTCGGCATAGGCGCCAACATCAGAGATGTGGTCCATCAGATAGTGGCCAAGCGCGGCCCCAACGTTGCCAATCCCCCTTGGGTATTTGGCCGATCTGGAATTCAGCAGAATATGCGCGGTTGCAAGTGTTGAAGCGCAAACAAAAACCACACGCGCGGTGATGCGCACATGCTGGAGCGTTTCCGTGTCCACCATATGTACACCTGACGCTTTACCGGTCGCATTGTCATGCAACACCTCTTGCACCTGCACGTTGGGGATGAGGGTCATATTACCTGTGCGATCTGCCGCTGGAAGCGTTGCAGAAAGGCTGGAAAAATATCCGCCCCACGAGCACCCGCGCTGGCATTGATTGCGGGACTGGCACGGCCCGCGACCAAGCTCGATCTGCTCATCGGTCGGCTCCGTCAGGTGGGCACATCGCCCCATGATGATCTTACGGCCGGGGTATTTTTCCTCAACTTTTACCTTCGCGTCTTTCTCTACAGAATTCATTTCAAAAGGTTTTTGAAAAACACCGTCTGGCAGTTGGGGCAAATTTTCAACCGAACCACTAATACCCGCAAACTTTTCCACATAGTCGTACCAGGGCGCGAGGTCATCATAACGAATGGGCCAATCACAGCCGTGACCATCCTTTTTGTTGGCCTCAAAATCCGCCTCGCTCATACGGTAACTTTGCCGGTGCCACAGCAGGGATTTGCCGCCGACGCGCGCGCTTCTGATCCAGTCAAAACGTTTGCCGTCTTTCACGGCAAAAGGGTTTTCCCGATCGTTGATGAAATTGTGTTTGGTATACTCGGAAAAGGCATAACATTTTTTCACGTGCTCATAGTCGCGGGCAGCCTCTTCCTTGCTGACAAGGCCACGGTTCGGCATCTCCCACGGGGCGGCATGCTCCGTTATGTAGCCGTCGCCGTGCTCAAGCGGGGTACCACGATCAAGCACCGCAACCTTATACCCTCGTTCGCACATCTCTTTAGCGACCCAGCCACCCGACATGCCGGAGCCCACAACAATCACATCAAAATCGTAACTCGTGCTCATACCTGCGCGCCCTTTATGTTGACCAGCCTCTGTCAGAGGCTGACAGTTTGAATTCGTGATATGGCCCGGGCACCGGGTCATAGGCGAGCTCAACGGAGGCACCGACCTCAGAGGTGTAATATCCGATCAGGGTCATTTCCTTGAGCTTGCGGTAAAAGCCGGAAAAATGGTCAGCGTCCCAAAGGGCTTCATCAAGCGATTGAACGGTGGATTTCTGCGCTTCTGCGTTACTGCCGATAAACCCGGCATTCATACCGATGAAAGCATCGAGCCCACTGAGAAAAGACATTCGCTCTTCAGCGCTTAACCAACTCGTTAGCGCCATATCGATAAAGGCGGGCACATCAGCCCCCAACGCGCCGGCAGTGTCAGTTTCCGGGATAATGATATCGGCAATGATGCTGATGCACGTCTTTTGGCTGCTACTCAGCGTTCCACCCTCTGTAGTCACCTCATCCGCCGCAAGCGCGCGGCTCAGGATGCCTTCAGAGCTAGGTAGCAAGGCCCCGCCCGCAAGCGCGGACAGGCCGATGAGCAAGCGCCGCCTGTCTAACCCTTTTGGTTTCATCTTCCCTCCCCAATGAAACCGGTTACCAAAAGATGCGGAGCAGGCCCGGGGAGGATTATCTCCGCTCAGGCCCGCCCGGCATCATCTCATAAAAACTGCCTGAGGTGCGCTGCACTCTCGACCAGCGCGCGCTTTCTGTCCTCAAGCGACCCTTCATAGTCGCTGTCTTCCACTTCAATACAGAAAGCACCATCATATCCCGCCGCCTTAAGACCAGCGACATACATGCCCCAATCGATATCCCCTCTCCCCGGGATTCTTGGGTCATGGTATGAAAGCGGTGTTGCCATCGTACCCACGTCGTCAAGACGCGCGCGATCAAGCTTCACGTCCTTGGCATGAGCATGGAAAAAGCGCGGCATGAACTCGCCAAGCGGCTTCATATAATCCATCTGCATCCACACAAAGTGCGAGGGGTCGTAGTTGAGGCCGAAGTATGGCGTGTTGAACGCTTCAAACATGCGCCGCCAGATCGCCGGGCTATAGGCCAGGTTTTTACCGGCAGGCCATTCATCACCCGTGAAGAACATCGCACAGTTTTCAATGCCGATGCGCACCTTGCGTTCTTCGGCATAGCTGAGAATATCGCCCCAAACCTCTTTGAAGCGCGGCCAGTTTTCATCGACGGATTTGGTCCAGTCATTGCCCACAAATGTGGTGACAAGGTGAAGCCCAAGGAGCACCGAAGCGTCAATCACCTTTTTGATGTGGGCGATATAAACCGCAGCTTCATCCCGATCAGGTGTCAGCGGGTTGGGGTAATACCCAAGCGCGCTGATCTCGACCCCCTTCGCCGCACAGTAGGCTTGCACACGCGCGGCGTCTTCCTCAGTAAAATCGGCAACATCAAGGTGGGTTACACCAGCATATTTTCGCTCTGCCTTGCCCTTGGGCCAGCACATGATTTCGACACACTCAAACTTCTGCTCAGCCGCAAAATCAATCACCTCCTCGAATGAGAGGCCGTCCAAGATCGCGCTTTGAAACCCAAACTTCATCAAATGGTCCTTAGTCTAAACAGTTACCCAGCGTTCTTGCCGGTGGCTTTCCAGAATGGCTTCGCAAAGCTGGATTTCCTTGTGTCCTTCAGCGAAGGTCGGAAAGGTTGGCACGGCAGCATAGTCACCGGCTCTAATGTAGTCATAAAACGCGCGGAAGCATTGTTTGAAGGTATCCGGATATCCTTCCGCGTGACCACCGGGGTAGCTTGCTGCTGCGGCGGCACTTGGTGCCATCAGCGATGGATCCTTGATCAGAATATTGTTTGCCTTGTCACGTTCACCTACCCACAGTTCGTTGGGACGCTGTCCATCCCACGCCACAGACTTTTGGGCGCCGTAAATTTCATAACGCAGCGCATTTTTCTGCCCAGCAGCCACCTGCGACACATAAAGGCTGGCTTTCACACCACCTTTGAAACGGAGGAGAATGCTGGCGTAATCTTCCGTATCAATCGCTGCATCTTCGCCAGACGCATCCCCTGCCTTGGTGAAGGTAGCACCGCCACCTACCGGGCGTTTACGGGTGGGGTAAACGGTAGACATATCCGCAAACACGGCCTCGATCTCAAGGCCTGTGATCGTGCTCAGCATATCCATCCAGTGTGTGCCAATGTCGGCCACCACACGTAGCGGACCGCCAATATCAGCGTGCAAGCGCCAGTTATAGTCGCTTTCATGCAGCAGCCAGTCCTGAATATAACAGCCATTGATATGGAAAAGGCGGCCAAGCTCACCACCTGCCACCATGGCTTTCGCCTGAAGGTTCAGGGGGTAATAACGCAAGTTATAACAAACACCTGCAGCCAGAGACTTGCCTTTCGCAACTTCAACCAACTCCGCAGACTGTTTGCTGTCCATCGCGAGCGGCTTCTCGCACATCACATGTTTGCCTGCTATCAGCGCCGCTTTGGCATAAGCATAGTGAAACGCGTTTGGCACACAGATATGAACGGCGTCAGCGGCAGCGTCCGATAGTACATCGTCGAAATCCTTGTAGGCGCGGCTGATACCGAGCTCTCGCGCAGCCTCAACCGATTTGGCTTCTGTGCTACCGAGGATGCCCGCGATGCCGACACCCAGACGCCTGAGCGCTTCAACATGGGTCACACCCATAAAACCGGTTCCGATGATTGCTACCTGCACGCCCTACCCCTGCGGCTGGACACAAAATGATTGTGCCGAAGTTTTTCTTTAGGCAAATTTGTAACCGGTTACATTTTCACTTGTCAAGCGTTTGTAGATCACTGTAGGCTCACAACATATGGGAAGGTTGGCCAGTTTGATTAACTGGCTTGTGTGACGAGCATCAATGAGGTCGTCACTTAATGTCTTGGGGAGGGCACCGGCTATGACGGCACGCATCTATTCACAGCTCAGCTTAATGATGTTCCTACAGTTTTTCATCTGGGGGGCGTGGTTTGTAACCCTCGGCACCTATCTGGCGGGCATCGGCTTTAGTGGCACACAGATTGGCAACGCCTATCTCACCAACAATATTGGTGCCATTGTTGCCCCATTTTTGGTTGGTTTGATCGCTGACCGTTTTTTTGCCGCAGAGAAAGTGATGGCTATCCTGCATATCACTGGCGCTATTGTGCTCTATTTTGTGTCCGACCTCACCTCGGCAAGTGCAATCATCGCTGGCCTTCTTCTTTATAACATCTGCTACATGCCAACGCTTGCGCTCGTGAACACAGTCTCCTTCAATGTGATGGAAAGCCCGGATACGGAGTTCCCACGCGTTCGCGTATGGGGCACCTTGGGCTGGATATGCGCGGGCCTCAGCATCTCGTTTATTCTGTCCGGCATGGTGGAGAGGGTTGAAGCCTCAACCTATCCCATGCGCATGGCGGCGGGCGCATCTCTTCTGCTCGGGCTGTTCAGCTTCTTCCTGCCGCACACTCCACCAAGCATGACGAAAGAGAAACCAACACTTGGCAAGATATTAGGGGCAGATGCGCTCGGCATGCTGAAAGATCGCTCGTTCGCGATTTTTGCACTGTGCTCGCTTCTCATTTCCATTCCCCTCGCCTTCTACTATGCCTTCACCAACCTTTACCTGAACGACCTTGGTGTCACGGACGCGGCCGCGAAAATGAGCTTCGGGCAGATGTCCGAGGTGGCCTTCATGGTGCTGATGCCGTTCTTCTTCCGCCGCCTAGGCGTGAAATGGATGCTGCTTGTCGGCATGCTGGCATGGGCCGCACGATACGCCCTGTTTGCGAGCGGTGACGCAGACAATCTGATGTGGATGATCTATGGCGGCATTCTGCTTCACGGCGTGTGTTACGACTTTTTCTTCGTCACCGGCCAGGTATATGTGGACCAGAAAGCTCCGAAAGCGAACCGCGCAAGCGCGCAAGGCTTTATTGCCCTTCTGACCTACGGGATTGGTCTGGCCATAGGCTCCACCCTCGCAGGCATGACAGTTGAAGCAATGACAATGGACGGCGCCCGGCTTTGGGCCAATATCTGGTGGATACCTTGCGTGTTTGCCGGTGTTGTCGCGGTTCTGTTCTCCCTGCTCTTTAGGGAAGAAAAACAGATAGATGAGAAGGCCGCTGCCGCGCTAACAGATTGAAAATGAGTTAATCTTCAATATAGTTGGCGAAACTTTCAAGGGGCAGGCATGACCAATATCAGGGCCGTATCAAAACTGGCTGGTGTTTCAGTGGCAACCGTATCGCGGGCGCTGCAGAAGCCGGATATGGTCTCAGAGGCCACGCGTGAGAAGGTAAAAAAGGCGGTCGAAGAAGCAGGTTACAAGCCCAATATGATGGCGCGCAACTTTCGCTCCAAAAAATCCTTCTCGATCATGGTCTTGGTGCCAGATGTCTCGAACCCCTTTTTTGGCCGCGTGATCAGCGCGATCCAGCATGAAGCCCGCGCACGAAAGCACAATATCATCCTTGGCAACACCATGGGGAAGATTGATCTTGAGCGTGAGCTGGCCCACATGCTGCTCACCAACCAGGCGGACGGCATCATCCAGCTAAGCTCAAGATACCCGCTAAGCGATGAAGATCGTGCGGCCGCCAAAACTCTACCAATCGTGAACTGCTGTGAATGTGTTGACGATGACAGCATGCCTACGATCCAGCTTGATAACAGCGGTGCCGCCAAAGCGCTAACGGATCATCTGACCGGCCTTGGCCACAAACGCATCGGCGTGATCGCGGGACCGGAAGAAAGCCCGCTCACTATTGCTCGCCTAACTGGGCATACACAAGCCCTCAAAGCGCACGGCATTGGCGCTGATCAGAGCCTTGTCATGGCCGGGGACTATTCCCTCGCATCCGGCAAGGCCGCGGCAGAGAACCTGCTTGCGCTAGATGATCGCCCAAGTGCGATTTTCTGCTGCAATGACGAGATGGCCATGGGTGCACTCCATGCAATCCGCAAGGCAGGACTTAAAGTGCCGGAAGATATCTCGGTCACCGGGTTTGATGATCTGGAGTTTGCTAGCTACACCAGCCCTGCCCTGACAACAGTCTCGCAGCCATCCACAGCGTTTGGTGCCCACGCCATCGCCACACTTTTTGACATGATGGCGGGTGACAAAACACAAAACCGCCACCTTGTATTGCCATTTGAACTAATTGTACGCGGCAGCACAGGGCCTGCCCCAACATAAGCTGACAGGGAACAAGGATGGCAAAACTACCCCTGAAACAGGATTACGGCCCACGCGACTTTAAAACCGCGTTTGCGGCACGTGTATATCTCATCAGCGATGAAGATATCCGCTTTCTGTTTGAGCGCGCTATCCCGGGTGGCGACTGCACACCACCGCGTGATTTTGCACCAGACCCTCTTGGCCTCGCACATGCCGACCAGTGGCGCCTGCCAGCTTTCAGCCTCAACCGCCCTTTAAGTGAGGACGAAGAAGCCATGGACGCCGCGTGGGATGCGGACTTTAAGAAAACCTGCATCACTGAAGCCAGCTACTATTACGAAAGCCTGCTGGTGCAAACGGTCACCTCAACCGCTGAGCACCCTATCCTGTCATGGGTAGAGTTACGCGCCCGTTGTTATGTCGCGTGGCGCCCGGATGAGCTGCCGCTCAACCCCGCACCGGGGATTGAGCGCCGCTTTTTCACCATGGATGAACTGATGAGCGACGCCCACAACATCAGCAGCCACAGCCGCTATGTCTTCTTGCGCCTCAACGACTTCATGTCGCAGCACGGCAGCTATATCTACTGAGTAGACGACACCAATTGCAGCTCATCCGTTGGCACGTCCCATGGCAGGTGATTATCTTCCAGAACCACAAGATTCTTGCTTGCTATCAGGTCTGGTAACGCCGCTGAATAGCCGAGCAGTTCTGCCGTGCCAGCCTCGGGGTGACGCGCTAGCAACAGGGCTTCATCAGACGAGAAGTTAGTCAAACCACGGGCAATCTCCACATCGTTTTCGTCATAGACGTGCAGAATGTCCCCCTTCTGGAAGTGACCATGGACAGAGACAATATCAGCGTGCGTGACCGGTCCGCCATTGGCAACCAGATCGTCGGCCGCTTTCTGGTTCAGCGTCATGCTGCCCGCCACCTGCAAACGGTTCGTGAGCCATACTTTCCAGGCGGAAGCCGGTGTACCAAAGGCCACACATTTGGTGTGTCGCCGCTCGTTACCCAGAACTGACAATAACGGCCGCTCCATAATACCCTCGGCGATGATAGTATTACAGCCCGCGTGCTGGGCCATATTCGCCGCCTGCAATTTTGTGAGCATGCCCCCACTGCCGAGCGCGCTCGTGCCTTCTGTCACCGACAGATATTCGCTCACATCCTCAAGCTTCTCGATAAACTTGGCGTCCGGCGCTGAGGGCGGCTTGTCATAAAGGCCGTCAATACTAGTCAGGATAATCAGGTGATCTGCCTGGATCATCTGCGCGACCTTGGCGGCAAGCCTATCGTTGTCGCCAACGCGCAATTCTTGCGTTGTCACCGTATCATTCTCGTTGACGATCGGCATGATCGAATGATCAAAGAGCCGCTCAATCGTGTTTTTGGTGTTGATGAAACGCCTGCGCTCTTCCATGTCGCCAATAGTGACGAGAATCTGGGCAATATCAAAGCCAAACTCGTGCGCTACATTTCTGTAAGCGTTGAGAAGCAGCAACTGCCCACATGCGGCTGCCGCCTGCTTATCCAGAATGCCCGCATCTTCAGGCGTTTTACCAACGGTGTTGAGGCCAAGCGCCACAGCCCCGGAAGACATGAGCACCACATCATATCCTTCAGCTTTCAACTGGGCGATATCGCTCATCAGCCCGTGCATGAACGCATAGCGCAGCGTGAGCTGCTGACTGTGCGCGAGCAAACTGGACCCGATTTTAACGACGATACGTTTCTGGCTACTCAACTTTAATCTCCTTGAAGATTTACCAACCTTTCGCGCGGGCGCATCCCGGCGATTTCTGGTCAGCGGCGCCCTTTTAGCGCAATAATATTACTTTGACCACAATTAATTATAAGACCTCTAAGGACCCAAGCCGATATATTCAAAATCGACAGGCCGAACTTAGAAGCCTCATTAACGGCGCAAGTAAAGCCATACACCGGCATAAATTTTCCATAAGGAATTTACTCTGTTACAGCTTTTTAATTTGTATTCTAAATATATTTCACCTATATGAACCGCGACCGAAAGGCAGGAACACACGAAGCAGCCTCAGGCACAAACAAAGGTGCCCCCGGGCACTGCCTTGCCACATGAACAGGAGACGACAGCGAAGATGAATATTCTGATGATAGGGTGCGGTAAAATGGGTGGCGCCATGCTGCGCCGCTGGTGTGATGCGAGCGATCATAGCTTCACGGTGATTGACCCCGCAAAACCCGACCTGCCCCAGAAAGTTCGTGTTGAAGCTGACCTGTCGGAGTTAGGCGGCGAAATATTCGATATGATTATTGTCGCCATCAAACCGCAGATGATTGAAGCCGTGCTGCCTGACTATAAAAACAGCCTGAAAAATGGCGGCGTTGTTGTTTCAATCGCCGCAGGTTTCGCGCTTAGAAATTTCAGCAAGATCCTCGGCGATGTACCGCTTGTGCGTGTTATGCCCAACCTTCCTGCGCTCATCGGGCTTGGTGCCACGGGGCTCTACGCCAATACACTTTGCTCTACCGGACAGAAAAAGACGGTCGAGGACCTGATGGAGGCCGTTGGGCGCGCCTTTTGGGTCGGCTCAGAAGATGAGCTGGATAAAGTAACCGCTATTTCAGGCAGCGGCCCCGGCTATGTGTTCCAGATTATCGAGAGCTATATTGCGGCAGCTGAAAAGCTTGGCTTTAAACCAGATGAAGCCCGTGCGTTGGTACTGCAAACCATCCTTGGTGCGACAGAGATGGCGAACCGCTCAGACGAAGCCATCAGTGCCCTGAGGGAGTCTGTAACCAGTAAAAACGGCACCACTGAAGCCGGGCTAAACGCCCTCAACGCAAACGGCGCGCTCGACACCCTGATGCGGGAGACGACTGACGCCGCATACAAGCGCGCGATTGAGCTGCAGTAACCATAGCACCCCCAAATCCCCCGAATGAGAGGAGCAGGATCGGTGACGATCATGACCGACGAAATTAAAGACTATATCCATGGCCTGGGTGAAAAGGCCGCCAAGGCCGCGAAAGCGCTGGCCGTTGCTGACGAAGCAACAAAAAACGCGGCGCTCACTGCCGCAGCCGAAGCACTGCGCAAAAACAAGGATGCCATCCTTGAAGCGAACAAAAAAGATGTTTCCTACGCCAAGCAGGCAGACAAAAACGCGGCATTCATTGACCGTCTGATGCTGGACGCTAACCGCATTGACGGCATAGCGGATGCGGTTGACGCCATTGTAAAGTTGCCCGACCCCGTAGGGCGCAAGCTTGCCACCTTCGATAGGCCTAACGGCCTCAAAATCGAGCGTATTGCCGTTCCCATTGGCGTCATCGGCATGGTGTTTGAGAGCCGCCCGAACGTTGGCGCGGATGCGGGCTCGCTCTGCCTAAAATCGGGCAACGCCATCATCCTGCGCGGGGGCTCCGACAGCCATCACTCCACCAAGGCCATTGTGGGCTGCATGAAGGCTGGCCTTAAGGCCGCAGGCTTGCCAGAGGATGCGATCCAGTCTGTCGAGACGAAAGACCGCTCTGCCGTGAAACACTTGCTGAAATGCGCAGAATATATCGACCTCGTAATCCCGCGCGGCGGTAAGGGGCTTGTTAAGCTTGTCACCCAGGAAGCGGAAGTACCAACCCTTCAACACCTGGACGGCAACTGCCACACCTATATCCATGAAGGCGCGGACCTTGATAAAGCCACCGCTATTGTCAAGAATGCCAAGCTGCGCCGCACCGGCATTTGCGGCGCGACAGAAAGCCTGGTGATTGACCGCAGCGTTGCAGCAAAAGCAATTCCAAAACTTCTGGACGCAATGCCAGACTGTGAATTTCGCGGTGACAGCGACGCCGTGCTGACCGACGAACGCGTGAAAGTCGCTTCCGACGAGGACTGGGGCACCGAGTATCTGGATTCAGTCATCTCAGTGAAGCTGGTGGACGGCCTCGAAGATGCCCTCACTCATGTGGATAAATACTCCTCCTATCACACAGATGCGATTGTCACCGAAGATGCCGCCGCGGCGGATGCTTTCCTCAATTCAATCGATTCAGCCGTGGTGATGCACAATGCCTCCACGCAATTCTCCGATGGTGGCGAATTTGGCATGGGTGCTGAAATCGGCATTGCCACAGGCAAGATCCATGCCCGCGGGCCGGTAGGCTTGGAGCAGCTCACCACGTTCAAATATAAGGTGTTTGGTAACGGGCAGGTTCGCGCCTAGCGCGGGCCAGCACCAAACACCACTCGGTACATAAATAAGGGGACAACACCATATGCATATCGCAACCATGATCTCCCTTGGGGCGTATTTCGTCCTGATGATGGCGATTGGCTTATATGCCTACAAAAAGTCAACCAGCGATGTTTCCGGCTATATGCTTGGCGGGCGGCAACTGCACCCAGCAGTAGCCTCACTTTCCGCTGGCGCATCAGACATGAGCGGCTGGATGCTTATGGGGTTGCCCGGCGCCGTTTATGTGGCTGGCTTCTCAGCTGCATGGATCGCCGTTGGGCTGTTGATCGGGGCATATTTCAACTATCTGCTCGTGGCACCTCGCCTCCGCATCTATACGGAAGTGGCAGACGACGCCATCACGATCCCCGATTATTTTGAGAAACGTTTCAAGGACAACTCTCACTTCCTGCGCGTGCTCTCATCCGTTGTGATCATCATCTTCTTCACGCTCTACACATCTGCGGGCGTCGTCTCTGGCGGCAAGCTTTTTGAAGCCTCTTTTGGCCTTAGTTATGAAGTTGGGCTTTTCGCCACGGCCGGTGTGGTTGTTGCCTATACCCTCTTTGGCGGTTTTCTGGCCGTCAGCCTTACTGACTTTGTGCAGGGCTGCATCATGTTTGTGGCGCTTATAATGGTGCCGATCGTGGTGCTCTTTGACCTTGGCGGTGTGGGCGGCATGACCCGCCAGCTGGACACGGTTGACCCGGAACTGATGAATATCATGAGCGGGCTCACGTTCGCGGGCCTTATCTCCAGCCTCGCATGGGGGCTTGGGTATTTTGGCCAACCGCATATCATTGTGCGCTTTATGGCCATTCGTACGCTCAGGGACGTTAAAACCGCACGTCATATCGGCATGAGCTGGATGCTTGTTACTGTGCTTGGCGCTGTTGGCACTGGGCTCGCGGGTCTCGCCTATGCAACAAGCCGTGGGCACGATATTGGCGATCCGGAAACGATTTTCATCTTCCTCTCGGAAGTGCTGTTCCACCCCGCAATCTCTGGCTTCCTGCTCGCGGCTATCCTTGCGGCCATCATGAGCACCATCTCGAGCCAGCTATTGGTGTCATCAAGCTCACTCACGGAAGATTTCTACAAAACCTTCCTGCGCAAAGAAGCAAGCCAGAACGAGCTGGTGCTGGTGGGGCGCATTTCCGTATTTGCGGTCTCACTTGTAGCCATCGCGCTGGCGTTTGACCGCTCAAGCACCATCCTCACGCTGGTAAGCAACGCATGGGCAGGCTTTGGCGCCGCATTTGGCCCCATCATCCTCCTCAGCTTGCATTGGCGGCGCATGACCCGTGCTGGCGCCATTGCTGGCATGATAACCGGGGCTGTGACAGTTCTATTCTGGATTTATGCACCGATTGAGATCGCAGGCGCACGGCTATCCGCTCATGTGTATGAGATGCTGCCCGGCTTTATCCTCAGCCTGATTGCTGCGGTGGTGGTGAGCCTGCGTACCAAGCCGCATTCAGAAGACATGGATAAAAGTTTCCAGGCGATGGAAAAAGCCATGATCGAGCGCGCCGATCAAATTGGCTAAGAATTAAAGGCAGATGGCGTAACGGGAATAGCAGCAATGCCTACGCCATCTGCCTGTCTTACCCCTTAGGGGCAAGTAGTAGTCTCTGTATCCGGCAGATCAAGACGAATATTGGCGAGGGTGATATCTGCCGTGCCTTGCGCCTCAAACCTGAAGGGCTCGGTAATCTCGTCAAAACTGTCACCGTCTTCAGCGAGACATGACAGCGGCAGCGATATTTTTTGCCAGCCCTGCCCCTCAGCCTGAGTGATAACAGCTGATATGTCATAGCGGCGGGTACAGTCTGCGCCGCACGCGAGGATGACATTTGTGCCCGCGCCCTCAACCGCGCGTGCGTTCACATCAAACTCAAGTACCGCACCGGCATCCAGGTGAGCAGACCAATCCAGCGCGGGGCCTGCTGCAATCACCAAACTTGCGGTTCCGAGCCCGGCCCATTCCGTGCGAACGGCATCCCCTTGGATATCCTTGTCCACTACACTGACCTTCGCGATACCGCTCGGCAGCGCCGCATAAGCCCCACTGAGTTGCGCTGACGTGCGCCCATCCTGTAAGAGGAACATCCACGGCGCGAGCGTGCGGCCAGCGCTGTATAGTTCAATATCCCCAAGGGCTTCAGACGCTACGCCTTCAACATCCTCGGGCAGCATACCGAGGGCTGATCCACCGTCCGCGTACGTCAAGCCATAGCCAAACGCGAACAGTGGATCATAGCCATCGTGATGGGGGTTCAATACGTCCTGAAGCGGTGTTTTAGGCCAGGAGAATGAGAGTTTGCCCTTGAAGTCATGCTGCACAGCACCATCTGCGCCGGCAAGCAGGACATCAGCAACACCGCCACCTTCCGTGCCCGGCAGCCAAGCCGCCACAAAAGCATCAGATGCGTTCAGCTCCGGGTTTACCCATAGTGGCCGACCGGAGAGGAAAACCGTTACAACCGGAATCCCCGCTTCCTTGAACTTACCAATCAGCGCGAGGCTTTTCTTGGCCCCTGGTTCATATTCCAGCGTCTCCAGGTCACCTTGTCCCTCAGCGTAAGGGTTTTCACCCACAACGACGATGGCAACATCTGGTGTTTCTTCAAAACTGCCATCGGCGGACAGAACGGCCGTACCGCCAGCCTCAATCACAGCTTTTTCGATACCGCCATATATGGAGGTCGCGCCGGGGAAATCACTGTTCACGTTGCCAGTGCCCTGCCAACTAATCGTCCAACCGCCCGACTGTTTGCCTATATTGTCCGCGCCGTCACCAGCAACCAGAATGGTTTGCGTCGGCTTAAGCGGCAGCAGGCCGCCATTATTTTTAAGAAGCACAAGGCTTTCGCGCACAGCTTCCCGCGCCACTGCCCTGTGTTCGGCCCGGCCGATAATATCGTCCTGCCCGGCCACCCCGCGTGAAGACGGCATGCCCTTTTCAAAAAGCCCGGCCCGAACCTTGACCCTCAGGATACGTGATACGGCGTCATCAAGGCGGCTCATTGGGATAATGCCAGATTTCACTTGCTCAAGCGTATTGGCGTAAAGCTCTTTCCACTCCTCAATTGTCATGAAAAGGTCAAGGCCCGCGTTTACCGCAGTCGGGCACGATGCGTTCGTACAGCCCGGCACTTGCCCGTGGCCATTCCAGTCCCCCACAATCAACCCATCAAAGCCCATGCGGTCTTTGAGCACATCAGTGAGCATATATTTGTTACCGTGCATTTTGGCACCGTTCCATGACGAGAAGCTCGCCATCGCTGCCTGCACACCAGCACCCAAGGCGCTTTCATAGCCCGCACCATGAACGCTATATAGTTCCTGTTCAGATACTTTGGTGTTGCCTTGGTCGTCACCACCTTCGGTGCCGCCATCACCCACAAAATGTTTGGCCGTGGCAACAACATGGTTCACATCCAGGAACGCTGGCGTGCCCGGCGTGCCCTGAAGGCCAAGGATCATTTGCTCCGCATAGGCCTTCACGATAGACGGGTCTTCGGAATAGCTTTCATAAGCGCGGCCCCAACGGTCATTTTGCGCAACCGCAATGGTTGGCGCGAAGGTCCAGTCGATACCGGTTGCACGCATCTCCAGCGCCGTTACTTCGCCGATCTTGCGGATAAGCGCCGGGTTATGCATGGCACCGAGGCCGATGTTATGCGGGAAGATGGTCGCCCCAATCACATTATTGTGCCCATGCACGGCATCACTTCCCCAAATGATGGGGATGGACGTACCGCCATCGGACGTATCGGTTGAAGCCTCATAGAAACCGTCAGCAAGTGCGAGCCATTCACCGGGCGTGGCGTGCTTGTTACGGTTGGGGAGCGAACCACCACCATTAAGCACAGAACCAACATGATATTTGCGAATGTCGTCAGGCGTTACATACTGGATTTCGACCTGCATGATCTGGCCGACTTTTTCCTCCAGGCTCATACGCTGAAGGATAGCCTGAACCTGAGCATCCTCAGCTGCGTTCGCTTTCACACGGCTTTCCACTTGCGGCCAGATGGTAACATCTTCAGCCCATGCGGGCGAGACCGATAGCGCAAGCGAAACACCAGCCAACATGCTGGCGCCGGTCAAAACCTTTTTGGCGCGGGTAAAGCGAGGACGCAAAAACATGATAATCTCCAGCAAACCTTGGCGGGCCCGGGGAAAAATTGCTCCCGGCAGCCCCACATGATGGCAGCGCCTTCCCCAGCACCACCCTGTCTTGAAGGGATATTGCCTCAATAAGACAGCGCTGTCATATTATTTTTGAAAAAAATATAAATTCACCGCCAAGATATATGACAGCGCAATCATATGACAGGCTGGAAGCGGCTATTCTGACCGAGTTTGTGGGTAGTGCGAGGCGCGATGAGCCCTCAGGCGGGCAGTTAAAAACTAACGAGCGCGAATGTCCGCCACGGAATCCCGCACGCAGATCTCAAACTGGTGTACGGCGCTGAGCTCATGGTCTTCCTCATCAGCCCCCTCGCCCATGATCATCTCAAAGGCGGCGGCGGCCATCTCTTCCACCGGTTGGCGCACCGTTGTGAGCGCGGGCGACACCGTGGTGGCGATAGCATCATCATCGAAGCCTGCGACAGAAATCTCACCAGGCACATCAACCCCGCGCTCCCGCGCGACCGCCAGAAGCCCGGCTGCCATCTCGTCGTTTGAGGCAAAAACGGCGGTTGGCCTGTCATCAAGGTCAAGCAGCATGTTGGCTGCCGCCCGGCCACTTGCGTAAGAGAACATGCCCGGCACCATATAATCATGCTGCACCCGCAACCCATTCGCCTGCATGGCGCGCACATAGCCGCGCTCCCGATCAAGCGAACAGGCGTGGTTCGGGTCCCCTTTGATGAAGGCGATCTTGGTGTGGCCCATGGAGATCAGATATTCCGTCATCTCATAGGCGGCCTGAAACTCATCAATCGACACCTTGCCCATATCGTCGGCGGGCACACCGGGGCCAATACGCGCGGTTGGCACACCACTTGTGCGCAAGGCATTGAGCACCACGGTGTCATCACAAATGGGCGGGGAGAGCACAACACCATCAAACTTGATGCTGTTGAGCACCTGCCGGAGCTTGGCTTCGTTGCCGCGCTCCTTCAACACTTCAACCACCAGATGATAACCTGCCGCCTCACACTGGTTGAGCGTGCTGCGCAAAACCTTGGAGATATAATCCCCGCTTGGGTCATCAACAAAAAGCCCAAAGATATGCGACTTGGCGCCCGCGAGCCCACGCGCCTGCAAGGACGGCCGGAAGTTCAACTCATCGGCCACCGCAAGGATTTTATCGCGCTTGTCCTTGCTGACATATTTTTCGTTATTGAAAACACGGGAGACGGTTTTCATCGAAACACCAGCCAAGCGTGCCACATCACTCATGGTCGCGTTTTTTGGTTTGATAATAGCCATTTTTGCTCCCGTTCCGATACATACCCCCATGCATCAGATATGCATCTATGCGCATATGTGTTTATAGTACAAGGAGATTGCGCTTGTCACGCGAACATGATAGCGCTGTCACCAATGTTCATAAGCCCTTCGTTTAAGAGACGGACCAATTGATGCAAAAAGGCGGTGCAGCGGTCTCACGGTGGCCAACATTTCTGGGCTATGGCTCCGGTGATTTTGCGCTCAACCTGTTCTGGCAAGGCACCGGTTTTTATCTCTTCTACTTCTTCACCAATGTGAGCGGCCTGTCCGGCACCACTGTCGGCACCATCTTTTTGATCGCCAGCCTCTGGGATGCGGTCTCTGACCCCATGATGGGCTATATTGCAGACCGCACCAAAAGCCGCTGGGGGCCATATAGGCCCTATCTTCTGTTTGGGTGTGTGCCACTCTCGGCCTCATTTGCTTTGATGTTCACCCCGGTTTCATTTGAAAGCGAGACGAGCCTTACCCTCTATGCCATTTTTGTGCTGATGCTGTTTCGCACCGCCTATACGGTGGTCTCAATCCCCTACTCTGCCCTAGGCGCGCGGGTGACCCGCAATTTTGATGGCCGCACCCGGCTCGCGGGCATTCGCATGTATTTTGGCTTCCTGGGCGGGGTATGCGTGAGCTTCACGGCCAAAACCCTGCAGGAAACCTATGGCGACGCGGTTGCTTTCAGCTCAATGGCCATGATTGCGGGCGTGATTGCGGTTGTTGTGCTTCTCGTGTGTTTCAAAACATCCCACGAAAGCACAAACCCCATCAACACGCAGGAAACCCCCACAAGCGCACGAAAAAGCATCCGCGCCATCATGCGGAACCGGCCATTTTTTCTGGTGGTTGGTGGCATCAGTCTTGTCACTGTTGCCACCAGCACCGTCGGCCAAACCATGCTCTATTATTTCGAGAGCCATATCGGGGACAGATCTTCCGGCAACACGGCCATCATTATCATGAGCGCCGCGCCCCTTATCACCATACCGCTGTGGTCTGCGCTTACGCTCCGTATCGGCAAGAAAAACGCCTGGATTCTCGGGAGCCTCATCGGTGCCGTGGGCCTTGGCATGCTGTATTTTGCAGCAATGAATGCCCTTTATTTTACCTATCTGGGCACCGTCGTCACGGTCGTCGGGCTCAGCGCCTATGCGGTCATTTTCTGGAGCGTCCTGCCGGATACCATCGAATATGGTCATTATCTGAGCGGTATCAAAAGCGAATCCTTCCTTATTGGCATTGCCTCAAGCTTCCAGAAGGTATCGATCGGCGTTTCCGCTTTTGTGATTGGTATCCTCTTGGACCAGACCGGCTATAGCGCCAACCTGCCCGCATCGCAGGAAACGGCGGATGGCATCCGCGATATTTTCACGCTTATTCCCATTGGCGCCCTGCTCGCGTCTGCCGCGCTGATGGTTTTCTACCCCATCACCGCCAAGTCCCACGCGGATCTGGTGAGCAAACTTCAAGACCGCCTTAAATAACCAATCAATCCGGAGCTTCTTATGCGTTATGCCCTTATCCTCTCTTCTTCTGCCGCTTTTTTGAGCGCCCCAACACTCGCGAGTGAGGACATGACCCTCGTATGGCAGGACGATTTTGACGGCCCGCTCAACAAGGCATCATGGCATATCGTGGAAGGGAACGGCTGCCCGGACCACTGTGGTTTTGGCAACAACGAGCTACAAACCTACACGGGCGACAATAGCAACCTGCGCACAGAAGGCGGCATGCTTGTGATCGAGGCCCACAAGGCCAATGAGGGCTTCACCTCCGCTAAAATCACCACTCAGCCGCTCGGCGGTTGGCAATACGGCAAGATATCCATGCGCGCCAAACTGCCGAGCGGCGTTGGCACATGGCCTGCCTTCTGGATGATGCCGATGAGCAGCACCTACGGCAGTTGGCCCAAATCAGGTGAGATCGATATCATGGAACATGTTGGCTATAACCAGAACCATGTACACGGCACCATCCACACCGAAGCCTACAACCACCGCATTGGCGCTCAAAAAGGTGGCGAAACACTGATTGAGACGGCGTCAGACGAGTTTCACACCTATTCGGTTGAATGGGATAAAAACGGCATGAAATGGACCATCGACGGCGCTGAATATTACGCCTTTGCCCGCGAGGACGGCGCTACCTCCGCCGAGTGGCCATTTGACCAGCCGTTTTACGCTATCCTGAACTTTGCCGTAGGCGGAGACTGGGGTGGTGCCAAAGGCGTTGATGAGAGCGCCTTTCCAGCACGGTATGAGATCGACTGGGTCAAGGTCTGGCAAAAGGTTTCATCCCCAAGCCGTTAGCCTACCGGGTTTAAAATAATTGAAACAGACCATTCACATTCGCCCTCTGGCGCATTATCTCTCAAGCAATTGACTATTCCTTGAGGCCCAATGCGTCAGAACGGCAACAGTAAAACGGTGTATGGTGGTAAAGCCTTCCGGCTTTTTGCGGCTGTGCTGTGCCTGCTGTTCACCGCGCCCTTCAGCTTTATTCACCCCGCCGCTGCGGGTGATGCGACGCTTGAAGCCGTTAGCGGCCCCCTTAATCAGGTTATAGAGGCCCATAACGCGACAACAGCCTATGCTGCGCAAGAACGCCTACCTGAGCTTTTCGGTGATGATGACAGTCATGATCATGCCTTAGCCGCCCAACCGGCGGATATGCGGCATCCGCTCACGGTCGCAACGCCCGTGCCACATGCGCCAACCGTCCGGCCGGCAACACCGCAGCACACGAGCCACGGCACCCGCGCGCCGCCCATCTCCCTTCGCATAGTCACGTAGGCTTGCCCCGCGCTTCTGTTCGCGGGCAGGCACTTCAATCAATACTGATATGTCGAAAGGGAAAGCTCATGCTTTTATCCCATTATATTGAATGCCAAACGCGCACCTCTCGCCTCTCCACACCTCAAGTTTCACGGGGAGGCGTCGCATGAACAAGCTCAGAAAACTGCGGTTATCTCCCGCTTTTGGCGCTTTTGCCATTACGCTTTTCCTCGGTAGCGAGGTTGGTGTTGCCTGTTATTTCCTCGCGGTGCTGGCGGGCAATGGTCCGTTGCGGCTTCCGGCATATGCTGCGGCACTTCTGGCCACGCTGTGGTTCTGTGTTAAATTCTTCTGGCGCGCTTACTTGGTTGAGCTGAAGCTCTATGGGCGTGAACGGCGGAAAGCGCAGCACGCTGAAGCGGCTCTGGCTTAGCAGGGTTGAGCTAGATACTTTTACGGCTGGAAAATATAATCCCGCATGATCGCCTTTGCCTGATTGGCATAAAGCGGCCACTCAAGATAGTTGCCCTGTGTCATCACAACCACGAGGCCTTCATGCGGGAAGATGTTGATATACTGGCCACCGTCCCCGTCGGCAGAAATATATTTCCTGCCGTCCAGCTCACGCAGCCACGTGAGGTACCCGTAATCGCCTGCGTCTGAGCCACCGTGTTTTTGGCTCATCGCCTCAAGCCACGGCGGTGGCACTATTTGTTTTCCGCCATGTTTGCCACCGTTTAGCATCATCACGCCAATTTTGAGCATGGCTTTTGGGGTAAGGTGCAGCCGGGCTGAACCCTCCGGTGTGCCGGTGGGTTGTTGGTGCCATGTGTAATTTGTGATGCCTAAGGGCCCGAAGAAGCGCTCACCCGCCCAATCCGCAAGCGGGCGGTTAAGCTGATGCTCAAGAACGCGCAAAAGAAGGTTGGGCACCGCGCTATTATAGACCCATGGCGCATCTGGCCCTAGGTTTGGCTTGGCAAGCAGATAGGCGCCAAAATCCTTCGTTTGCCATACCTGTTTGAGGTCATCGCCTGTCCACTCATCCCACACAAAACCGGCTTGCATAGCGAGCAGGTGTTTGAGCGTGAGATAATGGGCATCAGGCTTTAGAAGGGGTTTCAGCTCCGGCGGCAACAACGGCTTCAAACGCGCGCTCTCATCAAGGCCCAGCTCACCCAATGCAATACCGGTGAGGAGTGCCGTCACCGTTTTTGTGACAGAGGCCATATAGTGCTGGCGATTGGCGTGCCACTGCACTGGGGCTGCGCCCGGTATGCGTTTGATGCCGCCTTCAAAGTCGATCTGGTCGTCGTTGCCGCTGAAGTAATGCTCAAACGTAAGCTCACCACCCTCATATACCAGAAGGCTATGGACCTCCTGAAACGTGCCAGCTTCAATTTCTGCTGTGAGCGCTGCCATGCGGTCATCAAATGAAGAGGGGAGCGCATCTTCCGCCCACGAAACAGGCGCGCCTACCGCCAGCAAAATCAGACCAAACCCGACGCCTAACCTTGTTGTCGCGCGGGGCACCGTCACATCGCCGCTGCCTTGCAGTAGCGCTCAATATATTGCTGGTGGGTGGGCAGGCTGGAGGCAGCGCGCTCTACATTGGTTTTAACATGGTCAAGGAAGCGTACCAGCTCCTCCTCGCTCATCACATCGGCCACCGGATGATGCGTTTCCGGCATGATGCCCTGGCCCAGCATCACCTGTGTCCAGCTATTCTCCGCAAACAGCTCATCAGACATTTTGAACACCCGGCCCGTTTCACGGAACAGGTCGATCCTGTGTCTCAGGCTATCAGGGATATCCATGCCCGCACATTGGCGCCAGAACGGCGTGTCGCGCCGGTCTGTCACATGATAGTGCAGGATGATGAAGTCACGCACACCGTCGGTCTCAAACTTGGTTTGAGCGTTAAACTCATCAATGTCCGACTGTTTGATCCCGTCTGACGGGAACATGCGCATGAGCCGCAGGATACCGCGCTGGATGAGGTGAATACTGGTGGACTCGAGCGGCTCGATAAACCCGCTGGCGAGCCCGAGCGAAACCACATTCTTGTTCCAGTGCTTGCGCCTTGTGCCGGTGCGGAACTTCAGCACCCGCGGGTCAATCAGCGGTTTGCCTTCGATATTATCCATCAGGGTTTTGATGGCGTCATCATCTGACTGGTAGCGGCTGCAGAACACAAGGCCGTTGCCAGTTCTGTGCTGCAGCGGGATACGCCACTGCCAACCGCTGTCGTGCGCGATTGACCGGGTATAGGGGATGGGCTCTGACACAGATTCCGTTTGTACCGCAATCGCGCTATCGCACGGCAACCAGTGGGTCCAGTCCTCATATCCGGTGTGAAGGGTCTGTTCAATAAGAAGCCCACGAAAGCCGGAGCAGTCGACAAAGAGGTCGCCCTCTATCACCCGACCATCCTCAAGCGTGAGCGCCGTGACATAACCGCTTTCACCGTCTTGCGCCACGTCAACTATTTTACCCTCAATGCGCTCAGCGCCGTGTGCTTCCGCCATGGTACGCAAAAACTTGGCGTAAAGGCTGGCGTCCAGATGGTAGGCATAGTTGAGCCCATTTTCATTCATATGGGCGAAGCGGCCCTTCTGGGCGGCCCGAAGCTCAAGGCAATAGTCGCCGTAATCGCTCGCGCACCCAACATCAAGCCCCCGTCGCCAGAAATGCTGGAAGCCTGCGGTCCAGTGGTCTTTTCCGGTGATACCAAAAGCATGGATATAGGCGTGGTTTTTCTCTTTCCAGTTCTCGAACTCGATCCCCAGTTTGAAGGTGGCCTGGGTGGCTGCCATGAACTCGCGCTCATTGATGCCAAGCAGGCGGTTGTAAGTGAGAAGCGTGGGGATGGTAGCCTCGCCAACACCCACCGTGCCGATCACATCTGACTCGATCAACTGGATGCTGACAGCCTTCCCCAACACCTTGCTCATGGCCGCCGCAGCCATCCAGCCCGCCGTGCCACCGCCCGCGATGACTACACGATTGATTTTATTCATGTTTTCCACCCAAAACACGCCCTTCCCGGCCCAACATTGTACGCCACACTTGCGCCGCACTTTTAGTCACACTTTTACCCCTAGTGTGGCGTGTTTCGCCACACCCCAAATACTCTTATCTATTCAACCGGTTAAGGAGATACGCCCGCAATCGCCGGGCCATCATCTCGGTGACAGGGCCCAGAATGCCGCGCCGTTCAACCGGTATATGCGCTACTTTTTCCTCTGTATTTTCAAATACATAATGGTTGAACAGCCCCCGCCATATCTCTCTCTGTGCCGGCGGCAGGTCACGTACCGACAAGATCGCCAGATTGAGCGCATTAACCGGTGGGCCCATAAAGGCTGGTGACTGCCGCCACCAGTAGTTCACCAAAACATTAAATAAATTCAATGCCTTAACATGATGCCACCACATGCTCGGGATAAAAATGGCGTCCCCCGGCTCAAGCGTCGCTGTCTGCGCGGCTTCAAGCGCATGGCGGAATTTGGGGTGTTTTTCATGGTCCGGCGCGTCAAAATCCACGAGGCTCACCGGCTGGCCTGCCGGGGTGAGGTCGATCGGCCCAACATAGAGATTTTCAAGCTGCTCGGGCGGAAACAAGGTAAATTCCCGTCTTCCAATCGTTACGCAAGCGATATTATCGGCCAGATCATAATGCGCGGCCACCGTGCTTTTGTTCCCGATCCAGATGCTGGCAAGCGGCTGCTTCCCTGCAAGCGGCAGCGTGTTCTCATCGTTAAACCCAGGCAGGCAATCATCGATCGTTGTGGAGGCGATATAAAGGAGCGGCGGTGTCTCATCCGCGCTATGCTCTTGTATTTTATCCAGAAAAAAATCCAGTGATGCTTGACGGCTTTCAAAATTCAAGCCTGACAGGTCGTCATTATAGAAGGGGCGCCCGTTCGCCTCAGGTCCCCCGTGGCATACCACGACAGGGGCCTGATTATACCGGCTCCGCAAATAAGCCTGTGCGTCGGCATCCGACTTTTGCCCGGCCTGCACAAAAGGCCAGTGGGATACCAATCCACGGAAAACCACGGGCTGTTGGCCGGAGAGAATGTCCTCCGTGAGGTCAACCGCTGACGCGTCTTTTATCTCGCGAATTTTGCTGATGACGCCGTTCATCCCTAAAGTCTCTGGTTTTTACGCTCTATCAGGTCGCGAAGGTTCGATAGCGACGCCACAGCCATGAAGAGAGGCTGTAAATAACCCTTTTGATTCAATTCACTAAGGTCATCACCACCGAGAGCATAGAGCTTCTCTTCATTTATGGTGTAGAAACCAGTCAACCGGTTTTTCCTGCCGTCTTTGAGCTCAATATCAAGCGCGAAAGGTTCCAAAAGGCCCAGTGCATCCACCGCCTCATAGAAGGCCGCGCTGGCTGACGCACCGATGTGAACCTGCTCCAACAGGCTTGCGATATACTCAAGAAAAGGTGTGTTTCCCCCGTGCGGCAGGAACACCGCGTGGCCCTCACTCTCGCTTACACGCGGGCTGCTCATATCGACATGGATAACCCGCTCGGCCTCTTCGCCCGGACGGCTTTGTGTGCCAATCAGAAAGGGCTGCATCTCCAGCACCATAGGCATATAATGCGCGTTCCATCCCTTGTCGGTCAGGAACAGGTTTTCACCGCGCTCAAGCCCCAAGAGCGCAATAGCTTGAAACGCCCCGTTTTGAGGATCCTTCTGGAAAAAAATTGGATAGTGAGCCTGTAAGTTCCTGAATTCATTTGGAAATGCGACACAGCTCATCACGGCATCACCAAGCACCGCGGAGCGGTCAGCGATGATCCTGAGGTCCTTGTGGTCAATATTATTTAACAAAACGTGCTGTGTCATTTCTCTCTCTTTCACTCATCACCCGCCAGCCAACGGCTAGCACCCTGCCCTGATGCTACGACCGAGTAGCGCCAAAAAACAAGAGGCCGCTAATTAATCTTAATTAACGGCCCCCCGGGAAGAGGAAAGGCCGCCACACCTGACGGCTTTCCATTTTTTTGAACGCTAGAACTTGTAGCGCGCGCCGATATTAAAGCGCGGACCAGCCTGCGTTACCCATAGCGCGGTGTTTTCATGCCGGCCATGTGAACGTGTGGTTTCGCCCGTCACGTTGATGCCTTCAGCAAACACAGTGATCTGATCCGTGATGTCATAGCTCACGTTCACATCAAACTGCCCGTATGCCTCAACATAGATCGGCTGACGTACCGCATATTCACCCTGGATGATGCCCGAGAGGAATTCATCACGCCAGTTGTAGGCAACACGAACCTGCAGGCCGTCTTTATCGTAGAAGCCGATAATGTTGGCGGTATCGCTAAGGCCGAACAAAGCAAACTGCTCTGTGTTCCATTCAGTTTCATTGTTGAAACCAATGTCACCGTTCACGATCGTATAGTTCAGGATCGCCCCAAAGCCGCTGTTACCAAAGGTGTGCTGGAGTGCGAACTCCCAACCATTCAGTTTCGCAGAGCGTTGGTTGGACGGGATGGTCACCGTGATATCAAGGGTCGGATCTTCACCCGGCACACCGAAGATATTACCTGTTGTGTTACCGTTTGAATCAACGCCGGTGATCTCAAAAGTACTCGGATCGGCATTCGCGAAGATCCAGTTCCGGATCGCCGTCAGATCACTGCTTCCTACCGCTGCGACAGCGTCGTTATAGCGCTGGCCACCAAACGGGGTGGGCAGACCAAACGGTTGCGCTGTAATCACTTCGGTACCGATGAAGTTCTTCACATCTTTACGGAAGTAGCCAACCGCGAAGTAGCTTGCGTCGTCATAGTACCACTCAGTGCTGAAATCCAGGTTCTTGGATTTGAACGGCAGGAGTGCCGGGTTGCCCTGGCTACCTGTACCACCACCAACACGGAAGATCTCGTTGATGGTTTGCCCGCCCTGGATATCATCATAACGTGGACGCGCAATCGTCTCGCTATAGGACGCACGGAACACAACATGGTCACGCAGTTGGAAGTCAACATCCACCGATGGCAACCAGTTTTTGTAGCTACCCTCAAGCTCGGTGAAGTCCTGCTCGCCAGAGAAGATCACAACGGCCTCGTTTGCTGCCACCCACTGGGTGCCTGTCGCAACCGGCACCAGTGCTGCTGATGTTACGTCGGTTTCTTCATAGCGCAGGCCAGCAACGATGTTCACAGGCACATCGCCCATATCGAAGCTGCTGTTTACCTGCAGGTAAGCAGACTTGCTTTCTTCCTTCGTACGACGGTCGGTCGTGAAATCATCAGACGAACACTGGCCATTGCCACCGCAAGCGCCGTATAGGTCATCGATCAGGCCGATCATGGTCTCGAAGTCATACACAACCCACTCGTTAAAGAGGTTCGGGTTGTCACTACCGCTCAGGCTGTCAAACTTGTCGGCAACAGAGATGATTTCAAAGATGTCATCCGGCATGTCAGACGCAGGGCCTGCACCACCCCATGTGTCACGCTGTACGTTTGCATATGCTGAACGTACATTGTTTTCGGTATAAGCTGCACCAAAGTCGACACTGTCAACGATGCCTGCATCAAATTCCCATGAGCCACGGAACTGAAACTGCTCAATTTCAGTACGCATGTAGCTGTTACGGAAGCTGGTACCGGTCGATACGATACGAGAGGTATCAATGCCTGTCAGGCCGTCGATCTGAGTAACGGATAGAACCGGAAGTTCTTCAGAAAAATCAATTGCTTGAGACTGAAGTGTAAAACCTGCGGTGCCAAGTGCCACGTGGCTGCCGTATGGGCTATCTGCACCGGACTGGGCACTTGAGTTATGATAATCAAGCTCAAGCGTCAGGCGATCAGTTGGTGTCCACTCAATATTGGCACCAAAGGACTTGTTCTCATTCTTCGTTGCAAACTCAGCCGCACCGAAGGAGAGGTCGCTTGGGCTTGCACCAAAGTCCTCAGCATACAGAAGCACGCCCGCAACCGGGCCATCAGTCCATTCACTTGTGGTCGCACCGTGGTTGAACCAAACAGACATATCGTGCCGCTCGGTCGCCACTTTGTTTTGTGAATAGGTGTAATCCACCGTCGCTGTAACCGTCTCAACCGGACGATACTGCAAGGTCAGCTGACCATTGATACGCTCACGGTCAATGGCGGTCATGGAATAGGCCATATTCTGCGTGGTTGCGTAGAAATCACCTGGCCCAGGGCGGTTGGTGATATTGATATCAGCTTCTGTACCACCTGCAGGAATTTGCGGCAGTGTGCCCCAATCGTTCTGCTCACCCGCAAAAGCACCGCGCCAACCGGCACTTGCCTGCGTATAGCCAGATTTACGCTTCTGGTACGAACCGGAGAAAGCAACACCGATCTTGTCTTCAGCAAAGGTGTTGCTGTAGATGCCGGAAATCTCTGGCGTTACCGAGGTACCGTCCAGTTCAGACGTGTCCATCACCGCTTTGGCGCCAATGCTGGCTTTCATGCCTGGCGAATTTAGCGGCCGGGTGGTTTGAATGTTGATTGTGGAACCAATACCGCCTGTTGGAATAGCTGCGCGGCCGGTTTTATAAACCTGAACGCCCGCAACACCTTCAGAGGCGAGGTTCGCAAAATCAAACGAACGGGAGCTGGACGCGTTTGTGTCTTCAAGCGATGACACAGGCATCTGGCGACCGTTTAGTGTAACAAGGTTGAAGTCAGGACCAAAACCGCGAACGGTTACTTTGCTGCCTTCACCGTTTACCCGGTCAATGGAAACACCGGTGATACGCTGCAGCGATTCCGCGAGGTTAGTATCTGGGAATTTACCCATATCCTCAGCGCTGATCGCATCAACGATACCACGGCTATCGCGTTTGATATCCATCGCGCGCTGCAAGCTGCCGCGGATACCGGTTACAACGATTTCTTCCAATTCATCCATATTTTCGTCCGCCGCCGCGCTTTCTTGCGCATAAGCCGCAGACGCAGACACTGAAGCGAGTATCAACGACATCGTACTCGCAACAGAGCCATAGTATAAGCTTCGAGCTCTCATATACCTTCCCTCACTCTGATAAGCGTTTCCCCGACGCACGCCATTACACTTCCCGCACATAATGACAGCGCTGTCTGTTTTTTGATAACAATACAGCCACAATATGTCCATAAATTTCTGACAGCGCTGTCACATAAATGAAATTCCCCTGTAATATCAACAAGTAACAACCATTCGACTTAGGTCAATTTGATTGGATTTCACTGATTATCCGTCGAATTGCCTGTAAAAACGGTATTTTTCTCTCTGAAACGCCGACTCCGCTGATCACTTTAAATACCCCCGGCAATCGGCTCCGTTCCTCAAACGCTCGAAAAATCGCTGGCACGCTCAGCCAAAATCGGCAAGATGTGCGTGGGGATGGTCAGGCCGTATTATTGAGCCTGAACCACAAGAAAGAATTAATTCCAATGAGTTCGGGGGAGTTTCCGTGGCGGACATACATAATCACAGTGAAATAAAGTCTAATCCAATACCGCTCTGGATCGCTCTTATCCCCCTTCTTTGCCTTGTTGTCATGCTCACCGGCGCAGTGTTGCTTTTTGGGGATTCATCCTCATCTGGCCCCAATCAGCTCGCTTTGATGTTCTCTGGCGCCATTGGTATTGGCCTGAGCCTTTGGCGCGGCCAGTCGTATGAGGTGCTGGAGAACGCGATCCTTGATGGCATCATGCTGGCAATGAAAGCCTGCCTCATCCTTTTGATGGTAGGATCAATGATCGGAAGCTGGATGCTCGCGGGCACGGCCCCTGCGATTATCTATCTGGGCCTTGGGGTGCTTGACCCCGGCTTCTTCTACCCTGCCGTTCTTATCATCTGTGCTTGTGTCGCCATCTCTATCGGCAGTTCCTGGACAACAGCGGCAACCGTAGGTCTCGCACTTATTGGCATTTCACGCATTCTGGGTCTGTCGCCGGAGATTACCGCAGGCGCTGTTATCTCAGGCGCCTATTTCGGCGACAAGATGTCACCGCTGTCAGATTCGACCAATCTGGCGCCGGCAATGGTGAATGTGGACCTGTTTGTACACATCCGCCATATGGTCTGGACCACTACCCCTTCCCTTATCATCTCTTTCATTCTCTTCACGTGGATCAGCTGGGGGCAGGAAGTTTCCGAAGGGACCGTTGCCAGTATTGAAATGACCCGTGCGCTGCTCGACACCACGTACAACATAGGGTTCCCGGCCTTCATTCCGCTCATCGTACTCTTGGCACTTGCCATCAAAAAGGTGCCTGCGCTGCCCACTATTACCATCGGTGCCATTGTGGGTGGTATCGTAGCGGTGATCTTCCAACCCGAGGCCACCACTGCCTTTGGCGGCGGGGCAGATGTTGATTTTGTCATGCTGAAAGCGCTTTGGGCTGCCATGGCAAACGGCTACAACGCAAACACCGGCGATGCCACGCTTGATGAGCTTTTGTCGCGGGGCGGCATGAGCAGCATGCTCAACACGGTATGGCTGATCATCGCCGCGATGACCTTTGGTGGCGTGATGGAGAAAACCGGCTTCCTTGGGCGCATTGTGGAAAGCGCGCTTAAAGGTGTGCGGGGGACAGGCTCCCTGATCCTGACAACCGTGCTGACCGCCATCGGTATCAATATCATCGCGGCTGACCAGTATATCTCAATCGTGCTGCCGGGCCGCATGTATATGATGGAGTTCAAACGTAGGGGCCTTGCCCCCCAGAACCTTTCGCGTACGCTTGAGGACGCTGGCACCATGACCTCAGCCCTTGTGCCCTGGAACACCTGCGGGGCCTTTATGGCCACCACACTTGGCGTTGCCACGTTTGCTTATGCACCGTATGCCTTCTTTAACCTCATCAGCCCTGTTATGGCGGTTCTTTATGGCATGTTGAACTTCAAGATCACCAAACTTGAAGATGAGGACGAGTTGGCGACGGAAGCCGCAAGAAGCTAAGCCTGCCCGCATAAAACAAGGCCCGGCAAGACCGGGCCTTATCTATAGAGATATAGTCAGTATCTTACTGGAACAGGGACTGGTCCGCTTCCGCTGCGATGTAACCGAATGACGCCCAACCTTCGCCATTCACAAATGACTGAATGAGATTGGCTGCTTCTTCAACACGGCCATTATAAAGGTGCCAGTTAACCACGCCATAGGTAACACCGGCGCCTTGGATGCCGCCCGGGCTATTTTTAAGGGTAGCGTCCAGATCCTGTAGGCCCGCGTACATCTTGCAGAGCTCGTAATAGCCAAAGTTTTCAATCACATCCATATCTTTGGTGATCATGCTAACGGCTTGTTTGGCGTCCTCTTCGCGCCCCATGCGGCGTAAAATCATGTAAATCCAGTGTGTTGTGGAAACCACATTGTCATCAAGCCGGCTTGCGGCACGCGCTTCAAGGTATGCCCGCAGTGCATTGTCCCAATCATGCTTAAGGTAATAAGCGAGGCCCAGATGGTACCAGATATTGCCGTGCAGCGTGGATACGGGGATATTTTTGGCATTCGGCATGCCGTCAGGCTCTATCACATTCTCGGTGCCTTTGATCAGGCTGGCGGCCTTCTCAAGGTCAGCTATCGCCCTATCGAACTCACGCACTGAAATATACCGGTGCCCACGGTGGCGATACATGCGCGCATCCTCAGGGTGCTTCTCTATCCCCATGGTGAAGATGGCAATGGCGGCCCTGAAGTCACCCGTATAGCCCATGCGGCGACCGTACCACACAAGCGCATCCGCATCATCAGGGTTGGCTTCATACTCGGCCCGCGCTTCCAGAAGCTTTTTCTGCGCAGCTGGATGTGTCGTGGCTGGCGCATAAAGTGCGCTGCCATCTGCGGCAACAGCCTGAACAGGGCCATGCTCATAGTCAGCTGCCATAACTGTTGGCACCGCCAACATTAGCGAAACCGCAGCCCCTAGTACCATTTGTCTCATGAAACTCTTCCCTCCACTTTTATGGTGTTTTTGCTATCCACCATAAAACGCACGCGCCTTGAAGTTGCGACACCGAAAATGAGCATACCCTCACAAGTGTTAGAAATCGATGCGAAGGCCTGCGTAATAATAGCCCCCGCTCACGCCATAAACGCTGTGGTTATCCACATTGATGCCGCTCCGTATCAGCTCAGGCTCCCGCTGAGGCGGCAGTTTGTTCAGGATATTCCTGCCCCCCACTTCGAGTTCAACGGAATCTGTCAGGCGGTACTTGGCCTGCAGGTCAACCAAAACCGCAGGATTACGCTTTAGGAATGGTCGCTCATCCACCACACTGCGGCGTTTCCAGCTTCCGTAATAGGTGCCTCGCGCCAAAAACGAAAGGCGGCCAATCGAGTGCTGTAACGACAGATTCCCATTCCAGCGCGGGATACCGGCTTCAAACTCAATGCGCTTTTCTTCACTGAAAACCATCTCCGCGCGTGGTGTACGAAGCGATATCCGGTTATAGTTTAGCGACAGGTTCACACCGGTTTTACCCGCGTCTCCCCAGTCAAACCCATGCACCAGCACGAGATCCGCGCCTTTGACTCGAGAATCGAGAATATTCTGATAAAAACGAACTTGCTGCACGGCATCCCCGTTTGGATAGCCTATTGCTGCCAGTTGCTGTCGCTGCTCCAATGTGGTCTCAAACTCAGGGATAAGGATAAGCCGATCGTCCACATCAATCTGATAGAAATCAAGCGTAAGGGTGGTTCCCCAATCCGTAGTAGCCACAAGGCCCGCAGACATGCTGAACGATGTTTCCGAACTGAGGGGTTTGGCCCCGAAAATCTTGGCAGTCTCAGCATCAAGTACCAATACAGCGTCGAGGATAAAGCTACCCGACACCGTGCTTTGGGACGTTTGGCTCGTGCCATAAAGCTGGCCGCTCGCCGGTGCACGAAACCCCGTCCCTATTGATCCACGCAAGGCGATTGCGTTGTTCAGTTCATACCGGCCAGACATCTGATAACTGAAATTATCACCAAACTTCTGATAGTTCTCATAGCGCCCTGCAATCGCAAGACTAAGCTCGGGGTTAATTTCCGCATCAATGCTCGCAAAGGCAGCGTAGCTGTCGCCTGAGAATGTCCCTGCGATATCTGGGCTGTATCCCTGAAACCCGTTCGCGCCTGCGGGGAGGTCCCGCAGTGGGCCCACGGTGTATGATGCCACATCACCGGCACCGATAGTGTAGGCTTCGTCACGATAACTAATCCCCGCAGAGAGCACCGCATTGTCGCTCACGCCCGCAATCTGAAGGGGGTATGAGATATCGGCCCCTGCTTCATATTCACGCTGCTCCAATGAACCAGGATCAAAAGAGGTCGGCGAGCGCACCCCCATCGACGCATTAATGGTGTTATCAATATGATAGCTGATTTTGTTCCAGCCCCACCTCAGGAAAACATCCCAGCTCAAGCGATCGGTACTCTCACGCTTCAGCCCCAAAATCATGCTGGCGTCATTTTGATGCCCGCTGAACGTTGGCGTGAAGCCACCAGGGTATAGAGTTTGCAGGTCAAAGTCTTCAGGGTGATCTACCGTCCCTTCAAAAACCGAAGGTTCAAATGTCACGTGGCGTTCAAACCCGCCCGCATCAACAGGTTGGCGATAGAAAAAACCAACCGAGCTATCTGAAACCATATAGTTCCCAATGAGATAAGCATCTACGTTTTCAGAGATTGGCAGACCCGCGTTCCACACACTCTTAAAGGCTTCGTAGAAAGGTTCTCCAAACCCAACAGCCGGGTCCGGCACACCGGGAACACCTGCAGCCATGAGGGCCTCCGCGCCAGCATGTTTGCCATCTGTGATGGTCGCGTTTTGGTGCGTATATTGTGCGCTGAGGTTCAAAAAACCTTTCCCCCCCAAGGGTAACCCCAGGTTGCCCTGAAGGTCTTTCGTGGCGCCCCCACCTTGATAATACTGCCCAATATGACCAGACACGGCAGCCCCCTCAGCGTCATCCCGCAAGGTAAGGTTCACCACACCTGCAATCGCGTCAGAGCCATAAAGCGCGGCAGCACCATCCCTAAGCACCTCAAGGCTTTTGAGCGCGATTGGTGGGATCACGTTGAAATCCTGCCCCTGCGCCCCTGATGTGCTGGCATGCCCAGTAGCAATATGCACGGTGGCGGACCGGTGACGGCGTTTGCCTTCCATCAGCAACAAAATATGGTCGGATGGCGAGCTTCTGAGCGTTACCGGTCGCACAAGCGATGAGCCGTCATTCAGCGGCAAACGTTTTGCGTTAAAAGCTGGGATTAATGTGCGAAATGCATCATTCATGTCCGTGTAACCGGTAGAATTCAGACTATCTAGTTGAAACACATCAATGGGCACCATGCTTTCGGTCACCGTACGCCCGCGTCGTTTAGTGCCGATTGTGATTATTTCATCGAGCCTGACAACTCTAGCTAGTCCTGTGTCCTCAGGAAAATCAGAAGTAGATGTTTCTGGCGAAACGTAATTTTCCAGCGGATCGCCCGAGGCGGTATGGGCTTGCGCCGCTTTTTTTATGATATAGGTTCCGCGCTCGTCCACGACGACAGAAAAGTCCGTGCCTCTTAAAGCGGTCTGCAGCGCTTCTCGGGCGGTAAATTCGCCCTTAACGGCCATGCCAACCTTGTCGCCGTCCATCGTCTGCGGTAAAAAAAACACCTGCACACCGGCGCGCTCAGCGATCTGGAAAATCAGTTCCCTAAGCGCTTTGCCTTCGATATCAAACGCAACACGCGCGCCCGCATCAACCGCTAACGCATTGAAAGTAAAGAGCTGTGCCAAAAGAATGAGCGCGCATGAACGGCGGCAAAACACTTGCAACACTTCGCACTCCCTCCCTTCTTCGCACAACCTGTAGCTATCTAGCGCTTGCTAATAGCATTACCAGCACAAAAAACTTTCCATCAACGTAAAAATTTTGTCGCATTTACATACTGCGCTACGTTTTATGCTCAAGACACGTTGACCCTTACAGGGTGGCCACGCATTGAACACAAGGTTTGAGTGAATATTCAAAGCAACATAAATCAGGAAGGCGAGAGCTTTATACGGAACGGGAAGCGCGACGGCGAGCTTGTTCAGCGCGAACGTAACTATATCGAGCGCATTTTCCTCCGGTACCGTGCTGACCTGCACCGTTATATCAAATCGATGGTGCGCTCAGATGACGACGCTCATGACTTATTGCAGGAAACTTACCTAAAGGTTTGTAACCGTAAAAACATCGAAGACCTTGATGCCAACGTGAAAGGCTATCTGTTTGTGGTGGCAACGAACGCCGCCAAAGATTTTATCCGCAAACGAGTATCCCGGCATGAAGCCAAACACGTCTGTATTAATTCTGTCGAAATAGAAGCAGATAATGCCTCCCCAGAAGCAGAAGCTGAATGGAGTGCCAGCCTTAATGCTGTAAAGGCCTCTCTCCTGAAGCTGGACAGCCGTACAAAACAGGTTTTCATTATGCGGCGTTTTATGGGCTATAGTTCGGCGGACATCGCAAAACACCTGAAAGTGTCAAAGCGGACAGTGGAACGAGACCTCATTACCGCACTCGATACGATAAAGAGCGACCTGAATAAACGGAACAGTGATGATTAAAAAAATGCTCAATATTATAAAGGGTCGCCAGAAACCGGACGATATTCTAGCCCGCATGGAACAAAGCGGTAGCGAAGGCATACGCAAACGCCTCGATCGTCTTGGAGAGGGTAGCGCCCTGCACAAAAAAGACGTTCAGGCTGAGTTTGACGACTATATCTGGACCATGACCGGTGAACTGCAAAACGATTCCGACATCCAGAGCCTTGTCGCAAGCTATCAGGCCGAAATCGGTCAGGTGAACGCTACGTCAAAGAAGCATTCCTTCCTGTTTGGTGAGAGTTTTTCCACGTGGCTTAAGCCTGCCGCTGCGCTGGCTGGTGCCGCAGCACTGCTTGCTGTGGTTTTCTATTCACCAACAACGACGGTGCCGTTTGATACCTATGCAACCCGTGTCGGTGACCAGAGGATCATTGAACTTGCTGACGCCTCCAAGATAACCCTCAACACCAACACTCAGGTTCGGGTGCAGTATTCTGACGATGCGCGCGATATCTATCTCGACCGTGGGGAAGCGATCTTCTCTGTTGAGAAAGACAAAAAGCGCCCCTTCAATGTTTACATTGGCGATACGCTCGTGCGTGCAGTCGGCACAGAGTTTAATATCTTTCTGGATCAAACCAACAACAACCTCGTCACCGTTTCCGTGCTTGAGGGTATTGTTACAATCCTGAATGCAGCAGATGACAATAGGGCTCAGCCGGCAGCAGCCCCTCTTCTCGAGGCCGGCAATGCGGTATCCCTCACCAACGCATCATCGGTATCAGCAAAACAACCGGTTGATCTTGTCCGCATTGCCGGGTGGCGCAGCGGCCAGATCGTCTTTCATGACATTAGCCTTGATGAGGCTGTGAAAGACCATAACCGGTACGCCATGCAGAAGATTGTCCTGGGCGACAGAAGCCTTGCAAGCGAACGCATTAGCGGAACATTCAAGGTTGGTGATAGTCAGGCGCTTTTATTTGCGCTTGAGAACCTTCTGGATGTTGAGGTGCAGCGCTCCGGCAATACCGTGATTGTCAGCAAGCAGAAATCATAAACCAAACATCAGATGACCATGACGCACCAGGGAAATGCAGGTTTTCCAGGACAGGTAAGGTTTACGTAATTTCAGGGTGAAATAAGGATGAATAAGCATAAAACGACGGGTGGAGAGGCTCTTGTATCGGCTTTATTGTCGAATGGGTCGGATATTGCGTTTGGTGTACCGGGGGAGAGTTACCTTGCGGCGCTTGATGCGTTTCATGATGTTGGGGATAGGTTCCGGTTCATCACCTGCCGCCATGAGGCGGGGGCTGCGAACATGGCAGAGGCTTATGGCAAGCTAACC
>NZ_JBLXCX010000001.1:0-1061874 GCF_048264555.1 Kordiimonas sp. | reverse complement strand
GGATTAAACAAAACACCATCAAACAACGTCGCTTGCAACATCAACAACAAGCGGCATAATATCAATAAATGATGAGCCAAACACTCACATCATAACGTGCTCAAGTTGAGACAAATGTTCTGACGACGGACAGTTCCTATACAACTACAAATATTGCGCGGCAGCCCAGCCGCTGGCCCAGGCCCACTGGAAGTTATAGCCGCCGAGCCAACCGGTTACGTCCACACATTCGCCAATGAAATAGAGACCCGGTTGCGTCTTAGCCTCCAGCGTTTTGGAGCTTAACTCATCCGTGCTGACACCGCCGCGGGTTACCTCGGCTTTCGCAAAACCTTCCGTGCCGGATGGTGTTACCTCCCACGCGGTGAGCCGTTTTGCCACGGCCTCAAGCGCCGCGTTTGAGAATGACCCCATGGTCCCAACCCAGCTTTCCGCGATGGCGTCCGCGAGGCGCGCTGGCAACTTCTCAGTCAACGCGGTTTTCAAAGCCGCTTTTGGCCGCACCTCCCGCATATCCTTGAGCCAACCGACAACATCAGCGTCATCGGGCAGCAAGTTAATAAGCACCGGCACACCCTCGTCCCAATAGCTGGATATCTGGAGGATCGCAGGCCCCGATAGGCCGCGATGGGTGAAAAGAAGGCTTTCCCGGAACGCCGTTTTGCCAATGCTCACGCGTGACATTGCCGCCACCCCCGCGAGCGGTTTCATGAATGCAAGGTCAGTGTCACTGAAGGTAAAGGGCACAAGGGCCGGTACCGGGGTATTGACCGTAAGGCCAAACTGCCGCGCAATATCGTAAGCGAAACCGGTTGCCCCCATTTTGGGGATAGAAAGCCCGCCTGATGCAATCACAAGCTTGTTGGCCCTTACCGGCCCTGCAGTCGTCGCAAGCGTATAGCCATCAGACCCAAATGTGACCGACTTTACGCTCACACCACACCGCACCTCTGCGCCCACGCTTTTACATTCATCCAGCAGCACTTCAAGGATGCGCTTGGCGCCCTGATCACAGAAAAGCTGGCCGAGTGTTTTCTCGTGCCAGGTAACACCGTGCCTCGCCAGAATGTTCATGAAATCCCACGGCGTGTAGCGGCTGAGCGCAGACTTGGCGAAGTGCGGATTATCGCTAATATAGGAGCTGGCCACAGCATCTTGGTTGGTGAAATTGCAGCGCCCGCCACCTGAAATCAGAATCTTGGCACCTGGCTTTTTGTTATGCTCAACAAGCAGTACCGAACGCCCACGGCCACCCGCTGTGAGCGCGCACATCAAACCGGCTGCACCGCCACCAACAATAACAACATCAACGTTTTCTAGAGCTTCATCAACCAATGCGCGATCCTTTACCCCTTCCTGCAGCCAAAAACTGCACGGAACGCGCTATTTATATAACGATTCGGTTGATCACAAGAATTCTAACGCTACTATCGCGCATAGGGGGAGGTGACGCCGGTAAAAAAGTCACCATAAAATCCGTAACTCTTTAAGGTTCGTTAACCGTGATATGCAATCTATTGAGCAGGTTAGCTTAAAACTTTAAGAGCTGAGTTCGCGAAATTACAAGGGGCACTCCACAATGGCGGCGCTTGACAATATCCTGCAAAATAAATTTTTCAGCATTCGTAATCTTTTGCTGGCGGTAACCGCTACGCTGATGGCCATCGTTATCACGCTGACCTACCTGCGTATGGACGGTGCGCTTGAAAACAGCGCGCGCGCAGAACGGTCAATGGAAATCAACCAGGCCATTGATGGGATTCTCCAGCTTAAACTGGCACTTAGTGGGGAACGGAGCGCCACCTACGCGGGATATGGCTTCAAAGGCCCGGCCGATGGCTACCTGACCAATATGATAAGCAGCAACCGGCGCGTGGTAGAAAACGCGTATGAAGACGTTGCAGCCCGCCTTGACGAATTGCCCCCGTTTGATGGGGAAGACTTCAACCCAGCCATCTACGAAAACGTAGTGGCAAAGTTTGAAGAATCGAAACAGAAATTCCGCGACGCCTACGGTGAATACGAATCAAAACTGGCCCAAATCGACCAGGACCTTGACGCGATGTCTGACGCCCGCGAACTGCGCAGCCGCGACGCAACCAAGGTTATGAACAATCTGATTGAAGCAGCACTGAATGTCCGTTTTGCCCTAGAGGAAAACTATGATTTTGGTGATGACCGCATTTCTCTCGTGATCCGGCTCAAGCATCAGCTGTGGCAGATGATTGAATATGCGACGCTTGAATCCGCCATTCTTGGTGAAAACGTTGCGTCGGGCGAAGAAATCTCTGCCGTGAAACAGTCTCTCGGCTCACAATATGTTGGCCGCGTGCAAGCGGCGTGGGATCAGGTGCGTTCGATTGCCAACTCTGGTTCTGTGGTGAATGAAAACACCACACCAGAAGAACGCAAGGCCCAGCTTGAAGCTATTCAGGCCGCCTTTTTTGACGAGTTCGCGAACACCCGTTTTGCGCTTTATGACCTTTCCGCCGATCCATCTATGGACGACGAAGGCAATATGTATGTCGACTACGGCATGACAGCCGCTGAGTGGATTCAGGAAGCGTCAAAAGCAACGGCGCCTGTGAACAGCATGGCAAACTATGCCGGTGCGCTATCAAAAGAGCTGAATGAAGCCGCTGTGGGTGCTGCAACTGGCAACGTAACTGTCGCCGTGATCCTGATGATTTTTGTGCTCGCGATTGGCGGTGTGGCCTTCTGGGTTGTGATGTTCAAAGTGGTTCGCCCGGTGAACGCGCTTTCCGACACCATGATGGTGCTTGCACAAGGCAAACTGGAAGTTGATGTACCTTATACCGATGGCGGCGACGAAGTTTCCGACATGGCGCGGTCCGTGCAGGTATTTAAGGAAAACGCGGTTGAGCGGCAGAAACTTGAAGCCGAGCAGCGCGAGCGTGAAGAGCAAGAGCGTATACGCTCTGAAGAAGCTGAGCGCCGCAAGCGTGAGGAAGAAGAAGAAACCCGCCGCCGCGAACAAGAGCGTGAGGAAAAAGCTCGCGAGGAACGCCGGGCAGCGATGCTCGACCTTGCGGACAAGTTCGAAGCCTCTGTTATGGCTGTTGTGCAGGGTGTTTCCAACTCCGCAGCTGAGATGGAAGGTGCCGCACGCGGCATGGCTGAAACCGCTGATGACACCTCCAAGAAGTCGGAAGTGGTGGCAAACGCAGCCCAGCAAGCCAGCTCTAACGCACAGATGGTGGCAAGCGCCGCAGAAGAGCTTTCGGCGTCTGTTCGGGAGATCACAGGCCAGACCAACCAGTCGTCTGCATCGGCACGCGACGCTGTGAACCGTACCGAGAACGCCGGTAAAGACGTTGCTGAGCTTGTGGATGCTGCGCAGAAGATTGGCGACGTGGTGAAGCTTATCAACGATATTGCCGAGCAAACCAACCTGCTTGCACTCAACGCCACTATTGAGGCGGCCCGCGCGGGTGATGCGGGCAAGGGCTTTGCGGTTGTGGCCAGCGAGGTGAAATCACTCGCGAACCAAACGGCAAAAGCAACACAGGAAATCAGTGCACAGGTTGAGGGCATGCAGCATGCCACGAGCCTCGCGGTGCGCGCCATGGATGAGATTAAAGGCATCATTGGGGCAATCGAGTCCACATCCGTGTCTATTGCGTCTGCGGTTGAAGAGCAGGATGCTTCCACGCAGGAAATCGCCCGCAACGTTGCCGAAGTTTCCACCGGCACCGAGGAAGTAACCTCAAACATTCACGCTGTGAACCAGGGCGCGACGTCGACCGGGTCAGCAGCGACAGAGGTACTATCGGCTGCTCAACTGCTGACACAGCAGTCCGACGAACTTCGTAGTCAGGTTGAAAACTTCCTTCGCACGATCCGCGAAGAAGAATAGAGATCAAACAAAGGGTGGCGCCGCACGTGGTGCTACTCTATCAAGATGCTAAAGGGCTCATTTTGGTGGGCCCTTTTTATTGGGCGTAACTTGCGCAAACCAAGAGGTATTCCATTACGCCACGGAGCGGGCTCAAGCCTCACGTTTGTTAAACTCCTCTCGATGAGGTCGTGAGAATCAGTCCTCCTTATCTCGGCGCAATAAAAAAGGCCCTTACGGGCCTTCTCGATACAACGACTGTTGCATTGTTTATTGTAGCCGCCAGGCAATCGGAATGACAAACGAGAGGTTGCCATCCGGCAGGCTGGCCGGGGGCTCTGGAAGCGGGTCCAGTTTTTCCATCATCTTCGGGATGACCTTGTCGAGCTGGTCCTCACCCGATGGCTCCGTAATATCGTAAGACATGATCTTCCCGGTGCGATCAATAGTTACCTGCACCTTGGCACTACCTTCAATCTCGCGAGCAATCGCAGAACGCGGGTAGATATGGGTCTTGATAATCTTTTTTACGATCTCGCGCTGCCAGTCTTTGATCTCATCCGCAAACGCAGGCGCAGCATTCAGCAACAAAAGTGCAGCTGCCGTCAGGGCGGCAAACCGCTTCAGTCTCAACGCAATGTCGGTGAATAACACTGCAAAAATCATCCGATTCCTCCTCCAGAAAATTCGTCTCCCCAACCCATTTATAACCGGATCCGGTAAAAACTGTGATAATTATTATGCTTAATCACGCGTTAAGGTTATCACGCACTTAAAGCGCTTGTCACGCTTCTGTTATATCGCCTTCGCAGCCTCTATTGCAGAAGTATAATAGCAAGGCATTTCCCCCTTGCCTTTAGGGACAGGATGGCTATAGTGCGCCCCGCACCCGCACCTTCAGCAGGATATCAGGTCGGGATCGCTGTCTTATGGAGCCGTGGCCGAGCGGTTTAAGGCGCACGCCTGGAAAGCGTGTTGGGGTCCTGCCCCTCGAGGGTTCGAATCCCTCCGGCTCCGCCATCTACCCCCTTCTCAAAGTTGCCCTTCACGAAGTACTTGTGCGGCGGACAAAAAAAGCGCTGCCAACGTGGGCAGCGCTTTTTTAAACGAAACTTTTGAGAGCACCTAATTGGTGTAATAGTTGCTCTTGCTACCATAATAATAGCCTTGGTCTCCGTAGCCATACCCGCGGTGCCGCTTAATATCGACCTGTGTGAGCACGGCACCTGCGATCGGAATACCGGTTTGCTGCAATTGCTTCACAGCAGTTTTGACGATGCCTTTGGCGGTTGCTTCCCACTGCACCACAAACATGATGCTTTCGGCATATTTCGCAATGATCAGAGCATCAGCCACGGCCATCACCGGCGGCGTATCAATCAGCACCAGATCATACTGCTTGCGTGCTTCACCCAGGAACTGGTTAAACTCCGGCCCGGCAAACCGCTTCTGCGGGTTATCGTCACGCTCTGCCCACAGCACATGAACACCTGATGTTTCATCTTGGTAAATCGAACCGCCCGACTTTGCTGCTTTACCGCTGAGCACACTGTTCACGCTGACATATTTGCCTTCATCAAGGCCGAGGCGCTTCCGCAACACCGGACGGCGGAGGTCCGCCTCAACAACCAATACTTTGAGGCCGGTACGCCCAAGGATATGCGCGAGACACAAAGTCGCGGTTGACTTACCTTCCCCCGGAATGGACGAGGTAACGGCCAGCACCTTGGGTGTTGTGCCTCCAGCTCCGCTAAACATCAGCGACGCGTGAATGCTGCGGTGCGCTTCCGCGAAAGAAGATGTCGGTTTTGCAACGATATATTTTTCAGGCCCCCCGCTTTGGAGCACGGCTTTACCCACAAGGGGGATCATGCCAAGCGGCCGCAAATGCAGATCCTGGCGCAGGATGTCCGGGCTACGGTAGCCGTTATCAAGCGCTTCCAGAAGGAACGCGAGACCAACACCAAGCCCCGCACCCGCAAAGGCAACAAGCAAAATGATGAGCTTTTTCTTTGGGAAAGACGCAACAGTTGGAATGTCTGCCTCAGAGATAATACGCGCATCCGCCTGCTGGATACCATCCTGGCTTGAGGTTTCCTTGAAGCGGGTCAGGAAAGTTTGCAGAAGCAAACGGTTAGCCTCCGCTTCCCTATCCAGCTCGCGCATCTGCACCTGCGCCCGGCTCACCGAATAGCTTTCCTGCTTCAGTGCGTCCATATTTTGCTCAAGCGTGCGCACACGGATTGCCGCGACCTCCGCCTCACCACGAATGCCGGCAACAATCTTGTTAATCTCAAGCGTAATCTTGTTTTTGATGTCCGCAAGCTCCGCTTCCACATTCATCATGCGCGGGTGTTTGGGCCCATAGCGAGTGCCCAGTTCCGCTCGGCGGCGGCGCACTTCCGATTCCTGCTCCTTAAGGCGCTGAATAAGCGGAGACTGCACAACTTCAAGAAGCCCCGAATCTTCCACATCGCCCTCAGCCACATTTTGTTCGATCTGTCGCTGGCGTGCCTGAATGCGCGCTAGCTCCGTGCGCGCGGTAACGAGCTGCGTGTTGATCTGTGTGAGCTGCTGCTCGTTCACGAGGCCCGCTGACTGTGTCTGAATAAGTTGGTGTTCTTCGCGGAATTGTTGCGCCGCCTGCTCCGTGAGCCGCACTTTTTCACGAAGCTCAAACACGCGCTCATTAAGCCATTCATTAGCCCTCTGAGTGGCCTCAAACTTAACCTCCAGCTGATCTGTAAGGTAGAGATTTGCCAACGCATTAGCAATACGAGCCGCTTTTTTAGGGTCGACGGACACAAAAGAGACTTCAAGCGTGTAAGAGCGTGGCGGATTGCTTACAGAAAGACCAGCTGCAACATTATCAATCACCTTGGCGCGCACAGCATGAGCGATTTCTTCCGGGGAGCGGGTATCATCTTTTCGCCCCAGAATCGCATCCGTCCAAGCATCAGGCAGATAGCTGAAGGGGTTGAGGTAAGACAGCAAGCTTCTTTTTTGGTTCAGCGCCGAATTGAACTCAGCGTCTTGCGTCAGTTTCAGATTGTCCACCAACTTGCCAACAAGCCGGCGCGACTGAAGTACGTCAATCTCGGTTTTGATCGCGGCCTGATCCGTCCCCACACCTGACATCACAGCTTCAAGATCAACCACACTGTTTTTGCGTGTCTCAATGGCCAGCATCGCTTGGGCCGTGTAGCGAGGTGTGAGCTGGAAAACAATGATGGTCGATAGCACAACAAGAAACACTGCGGTGTTAACGATCACCCATTTCCGGCGCCACAGAACAAGCAGCAGAGACCGGATATCGATCTCGCCATCATCGATAGGAGACGTCGCTGTGTTTTGCCCCGTCGCAGATGCCCGGTGCTCTGGGTCTGAATAGTGATTGTCGTACATGCTTATAACCTAAACATCGCCGGGCGCATCTTCACACGCCTTCAGCCATGGCCTGAAATTAGAAGAAGCGCTCTGGTACGCGAATGATATCCCCCGGCAGTACCAGCGTCGTATCTTCAACGGTGATTTTTTTCTCTACGCCATCAACACGGCGGGTGATGACAATTTTCTTCTCGTTCGCCCGGTAGGTAAAGCCAGAGGCCAATGCAATAGCATTCAGTACCGTCATGCTGTTCACGTAAGGATAGCTGCCCGGCTTTTTTACTTCGCCAAGAATGTAGAAGGGCCGATAGTTCAGCACTTCGATGCTAACCCTTGGGTTTACGAGGTACCCGTCCGCCAGCTTAGCGCTGATAAGCTGTTCCGCCACCGCGAGATCACGCCCACCGATGTTTACCGGGCCGATAAGTGGCAAAGCGACAATGCCCGAACCGTCCAGTTCAAACTCGCCAGACAAGTCATCCTCACCATATACGATGACCCTGACCTTATCGCCGGAGCCAAGCTCATACCGCTCTGCATCCACGATTGGCGGGGTTTCCGCAACCGTTTGCGCATAAACAGTTTGGGCGAGCCCCACAAGGCTCGCCACACATAAGATTATCAAAACACGAAATGTCTGCATTACCTCAACCAATGATGACTAACTGAACACGTTATTGATTGAGGAGTATACTTACCATTGGCCCTTGATACCAACCCTAAACGAATGACGCTGGTAATCTTGACCCTGCGTGGTCGTATCGCGGTAGTCGTAGCTATAACCCGCATTGATGTCGAAATTCGGGTTTAGCAGATATTTCAAGCCAAGTTTTGCACCCCAAAGTTCATCTTCACGGGTGGTCAACTCAAAGTTCTGACGAGTATAGCTTACATCAGCATTCAGAAGCACATTGCGGCGCAATTCATGTTCAACACGCCCGGAGAAGAGCGTCGCCACGATACCAGAAGAGTAAACGTCCAAAGTAGGGTCGTTAATATCTTTACCTTTAATCGTTGTTTCCTCAATCGACCGCTTCACTGTACCCTGGAACGAGGTCAAGCCCGTCGCATTCCACAGCAATTCAGCGCCAAAGTTGATGCCGTCTATGCTGCCAAGCGTATTCGAATCGAAGGCGCGCTTCATGTAACCTACGTAAAACTCACCTTTGGCTTTACCGGTCAGGTCAAATGCAGCACCAGCAACGGCTTCATACCCGTCCGAGTTACGCTGTGGTCCACCGTTCCGCTTGGAATCGTCATACTCGACGCGGTCCATCGAGCCACGAACAAAGGCTTCATAACCATCCGCCATTTCATAGCCAATACGGAGTGTACCTTTGCGACGATCCCTGTCACGGTGCTGGTTATCACGAAAGCCACCACCGTTGAGCGCAACATCATCAAAATCACGTTTCACATACTCAGCGTCCGCTGCGAATGACAGAATGGATACATCGCGCTTGAAGCCAACAGAAGCTGTCATCACAGAAAACTGTGTCGGCTCACTAGCATTACCAACCGCATCCGGCGAACCACGATCTTCATGCTTCTGGTCGTAAGCTACATTGCCATGGAAGTCTGTGCCATAAGAGATGTCTTTGCGGCCATTAAGCCCAAAACCATAATCCTCATAATTCTCGCCACCATTATCAAGGTAACGGCCAATGTCAGCTTT
Source organism: Kordiimonas sp. (assembly GCF_048264555.1). Taxonomy (GTDB): domain Bacteria; phylum Pseudomonadota; class Alphaproteobacteria; order Sphingomonadales; family Kordiimonadaceae; genus Kordiimonas. Next base: position 1,052,956 of record NZ_JBLXCX010000001.1, on the reverse strand, counting down.
CGCGAAAACTTCAAGGTAGCTGGAGTTCCAGTCAGACACCAGGTTGAAGGAAGGCTTCACCGCAACAACAAAGTCATCGGTAACATTGCTTTCTTCAGCATAAATATTAGAGTTATACTTACCTTCCACACCAACTGTCGGGTAAAAAAGGAAACTGCCCGAGCGGATGCCCGGTGCATCATAATCTGGCCGCGAACGCTCATAAACGGATTTCACCGCATCGCCTTCAGCTGCGGCGTCTTGAGCAAAAGCTGCAGGCGCAAGCGAGGTGCTGCCGAGCAGCAAGGTTGCCAAAATCATGGTCTTTTGATTTTTCATCTATCTTACCCCAGTTGGAGGAGGATGCCGACAATACACGGCATAACGCTATCTTTAAAACTTACGTCAATATACACAGATACTTGTTGATTTGTTTACTGCATTAGAGTGCAGAAGTCCATGGAATCAATAATATTTTGTCTTGTTGCGTGAGTGCAACACTAAAATATTTAGGTTGTCGCCAAAAACCGAACCTCTTCACCCTCAAGCACCACAGCGGTCAGAACACCCGTCGCAAACGCTCCCGTATCCACGCCTATCCGGTTCCCAACATGCTCCGGTTCTTTTACGCCTGTGTGACCATGAACGACACATACGCCAAAATTGTGGCGGCTCTGGGTGAAATCCTGCCGTATGGTTGTTAGATCTTTTGCACGCTGCGCCTTCAAGGGCACACCCGGCCTAAGCCCTGCATGCACAAAAAAATAGTCGCCCAGCCGCCAGCTCGTTTGCAGGTTCTTCAGGAACCGCAGATGATGCTCCGGCATCTTCTGGATCAGCATATCCGACGCCATAAGGATATCGCCCGACAGTTCAGCCGACTGGAGGTCAATGCCATAACTTACGAGCGTGGAAGGGCCACCAACACTTAACCACAGCTGTGCCTCAACCGGGTCTTCCATAAAGCGCAGCATCAGCTCTTCATGATTGCCGCGCAGGAAAATAGGGGTAACACCACGCGCGGCATAATTCGCCAGATACTCTATCACCTCATAGGACTGAAAGCCCCGGTCCACATAATCCCCAAGGAAAACAATATAGGTGTTTTCCACGCCCCAACGGGCGGTGCGGTCTTCTTCAATTTGGGTGAGCAATTTCTGCAAGAGATCAAAACGACCATGGATATCGCCGATGGCATATACCAGCGCGCCCTCCGGTAGCGCCCAATCTTTCATGGGCACTTCAGGTTGCGGTTTGCTTTTCCAGATTTTCCGCCAGAACGTCACGCAGGCAGGCTCCCAAACTCAGTCATTACAATGCTGCCAAGCTATAACAAATAAAATGCGGCACAACAAAAAAGCCGCACAGTCGCATCAGCGCTTTCTCTTGACGGTGCAAAAGCCCGCGCTTGTATCCCCTCTCAAATTAGCTCTAAGGTGTATGAATGGAGGGTCAGGGTATGCGTTCAAAACAACACACAGCACTTGTAACAGGGGGCGGCTCCGGCATCGGCCTTGCCGTCGCGAAGATGCTCTCCCATGAAGGCTTTCGGGTCATCATCGCAGGGCGCTCGTTGGACCGTTTGCAGCAAGCAGTCGCCAAAGCACCTGCCCTGCATCCCCTCGCTCTCGACGTGAGCAGCGAGGAAGACGTCTCCAGGGCTTTTGATACCCTCATGGAATCCGACATGATGCCTGATGTGCTGATCAATAACGCGGGCGCTGCCGCAACAGCACCGCTTGAGCGCACCAGCCTCAAGGTCTGGCAGTCGATGCTTGATGTGAACCTCACCGGGGCCTTCCTCTGCACCCGCGCGGTGCTGCCACACATGAAATCCCAGCAGTTTGGCCGTATTATCACCGTCGCAAGCACCGCCGCCCTCAAAGGCTATGCCTACACTGCCGCTTATACGGCTGCCAAACATGGCATCCTCGGCATGACCCGGGCCCTTGCGCTCGAGCTTGCTGGCACAGGCGTCACTGCCAACGCTGTTTGCCCAGGTTTTACGGACACCGATATCGTGCGCACCTCGGTCCAGAATATTGTGGAGAAAACCGGGCGTAGTGCAAAGGCCGCCCTGAATGAGCTAACCCATCATAATCCGGAAAATCGCCTGATTCGCCCGGAAGAAGTCGCCGATACAGTGCTGTGGTTGGCTGGTGAAAAGGCGAGCGCCATTAACGGTCAGGCTATCGCCGTTGCGTGTGGCGAGGTTATGTAACCACCACCCCACCACATCCACAGGCCAACCTACCCACTCGCACTCGCTTGAGTCCTATTTAATTTAGTGCTAAAATAAATTTCAAGCATCAGGTCGAGGGGTAAGATGGCGAATCATCCGGGCATCACTGAAGCGCAGCAGCGCGCGCTGAGAAGCTGGCTCAAGCTTCTTGGCAGTAGCAATGCCATCCGCAAATCACTGACCGCAAAGATGCAAGCGGCGCACGGTGTTTCCCTCTCCCGCTTTGATGTGCTCGCGAATCTCTACCGTGCGGCCGATGAAGGTGTGCGCCTGTCTGAGCTTTCAAAGCAGCTCATGGTTTCAAATGGCAATGTCACGCAAGTGATGGCCCCGCTTCTGAAAGAAGGGCTGGTGGACCGCAAACCATGCCCTAATGACGCGCGAGCGGCTGTCGCGCGGTTGACAAACAAGGGGCGTAAAACTTTTGAGGCAATGGCGGCAGAGCATGCCTTGTGGGTTGAAGACCTCTTCGCCCCTCTGACCGCCCATGAGCATCAAACCCTGCACAGCCTGCTGGAAAAACTCAGCACACCTGATTTGGATTAAGAGGATCACACCATGGCCGACATGAACCCCAAAACCTTCAAGCCCAAACATTTCCTTTGGCAGTTTGAGGATGGTGTCGCCACCGTCACGCTCAACCGGCCGGACCGCATGAACCCGCTCACCTTCGAGAGCTATGCTGAACTGCGCGATACGTTCCGCGCACTTGTTTACCTGCCGGAAGTGAAAGCGGTCATCATGGCGGGCGCTGGCGGCAACTTCTCATCTGGCGGCGACGTACATGAAATCATCGGACCGCTTGTCAAAATGGACATGCCCGACCTTCTCAAGTTTACCCGCATGACCGGTGATCTTGTCAAAGCCATGCGCGGTTGCCCGCAGCCCATCATCGCTGCGGTTGACGGCATATCGGTCGGCGCAGGTGCCATCATCTCCATGGCGTCAGACCTCAGGCTCGCAACAAAGGACGCGCGCACCGCTTTTCTCTTCAACCGCGTTGGCCTCGCGGGCTGCGACATGGGCGCGTGCGCGATCTTGCCGCGAATCATCGGTCAGGGCCGGGCGTCTGAGCTGTTGTTCACTGGGCGCACCATGAGCGCGGACGAGGGCGAGCGCTGGGGTTTCTTCAACCGCATTGTTGCCAAAAACAAACTGATGGCGGAGGCAAAAGAACTGGCGGCCCGTCTGGCGGCCGGGCCCACCTTTGCGAATGGCATGACCAAAAACCAGCTGAATATGGAATGGGATATGAGCCTGGATGCCGCCATTGAGGCGGAAGCGCAGGCGCAGGCCATTTGCATGCAGACCAAGGATTTTGAGCGCGCCTATCATGCGTTTGTTGCCAAACAGAAACCTGTGTTTGAGGGGGACTGATGGCAAAGCTTATGACAGACAAAACCTTCCTGCAGTGGCCGTTTTTTAACGACCACCACCGAACATTAGCCCACGAGCTGGACGTTTGGGCTTTGGGCACCCTGCCCGCCATCACTGATGCCCCCGGCGCGCATGAGGATGTAGACAACACCTGCCGGGTGCTGGTGCGCGCGCTGGGTGCTGGCGGTTGGCTTCGTTATGCGGTGCCCAAGGCTTATGGCGGTATGTTTGACCAGTTGGACGTGCGCTCGCTGTGCATCATCCGTGAGACCCTGGCCCGGCACTCGGGCCTCGCAGACTTCGCGTTCGCCATGCAGGGCCTGGGCTCCGGCGCTATCTCTCTCGCAGGCGATGAGGCGATAAAACAGGCCTACCTGCCGCTTGTGGCAATGGGTGAAAAAATCGCCGCCTTTGCGCTCACCGAACCTGAGGCAGGGTCGGACGTTGCGCAGATCGCCAGCACGCTTGAAGAGAAAAAGAACGGTTACCGCCTGAGGGGTGAAAAAACCTATATCTCCAACGGCGGCATCGCTGATTTTTACTGCGTGTTTGCCCGCACGGGCGAGGCCGCTGGCGCGCGCGGCTTATCCGCCGTGGTGGTCGACGCGAACACCGATGGTCTCAAGGTCAAGGAACGCATTGAGGTGATCGCGCCGCATCCGCTCGCCCGGCTCAAGTTTGATGATTGCGTGATCCCCAAAGGGAACCTGCTCGGCACGCGCGGGGGCGGGTTTAAGCTTGCCATGCAAACGCTGGATATCTTCCGCTCCACCGTCGGGGCGGCGGCCCTTGGTTTTGCGCGCCGCGCCCTTGGGGAGGCCGTCAACCACACCACGTCGCGGCAGCTGTTTGGTGCCCCGCTCGCAGATCTCGCAATCACGCAGGAGCGGCTGGCGGAGATGGCGCTTGATATCGACGCAAGCGCGCTTCTGATCTACCGCGCGGCCTGGACAAAAGACAGCGGCGCACCGCGTGTCACGCGCGAAGCTGCGATGGCAAAACTTTATGCGACTGACAGCGCACAAACCGTGATCGACAAGGCCTTGCAGATGTTTGGCGGCATGGGCGTCACCAAGGGCGTGAAGGTTGAGGAACTGTACCGCGAGATCCGCGCGCTGCGCATTTATGAAGGCGCGTCAGAGGTGCAGAAACTGGTGATCGCCCGGCAGCTTTTGTCTGAATAGAACACCACCATTTGGGAACTTTGGGAGGGGAGCCCATCACGATGTATAAGAGTGCCCATATCGACACGTTTACGCGGGATAACCTGCCGAGCGAAGACCAGTGGCCTGAGCTGACGTTCACCCTGCCCGCGCTCAACTATCCTGAACGGTTGAACGCGGCGGCCGCCCTTCTGGCCAGTGGCGCGCCGGATGCCCCCGCTATCCTGTGGGCGGACGGCGCATGGACCTATGCGGAGCTGACCACTGAAGCCAGCCGCATCGCGCATGTGCTCACCGCCGATATGGGCCTTGTGCCGGGGGGCCGCGTGCTACTGCGCGGGCGCAATACCCCGATGATGCTGGCCGCCTGGTACGGTGTGCTGCTGGCGGGAGGCGTTGTTGTGGCCACCATGCCGCTTCTACGTGCGCCAGAGCTTGTCACCATCTGCAACAAGGCAGAGATCACACTCGCGCTCAGTGAAAACAGCCTGATGGACGAGTTGGCAGTTGCCGCCAAGCTCACGCACAGCAAGCTTAAAATCATGGGCTTTGGCGATAAAGGCGCGGAACTTGAAGCCCACATGAAAAACAAACCGGCAAATTTCACCCCGGTTGCCACGGCGCAGGATGATGTGGCCCTTCTGGCCTTCACCTCCGGCACCACGGGCCAGCCAAAGGCCTGCATACATTTCCACCGCGATGTGCTAATTATGGCAGACACTTATGCCGCTGAAGTGGTGAAACCGGATGCCAGCGATATCTTCTCCGGCTCACCGCCGATTGCCTTCACCTTCGGGCTGGGAGGGCTTGTAGTCTTCCCCGCACGCTTTGGTGCGGCGGTCGCGCTCCCAAGCGGGCCAAGCGCCGAGGCGTTCATGGACACAATCGAGCGGCACGGTGTTACCATCATCTTCACCGCCCCCACGGCCTACCGCGCCATGCTGGGGCAAATGGAAGGGCGCAACCTCTCAAGCCTGCGGCGCTGTATTTCAGCCGGGGAAACCCTGCCCGAGGCCACCTATCACGCGTGGTATGCGGAAACCGGCCTCAAGCTGATGGACGGCATCGGCGCGACCGAGATGATCCATATCTTCATCTCCGCCCCTTATGATGCCATCCGGCCCGGCAGCACCGGCACACCCGTGCCCGGCTATGAAGCCTGTGTGCAGGATGACGATGGCACTATCCTTACCCCGCCTGCCACCGGGCGACTTGCAGTGAAGGGCCCCACCGGTTGCCGCTATATGGCGGACGACCGCCAGCGTACCTATGTGCAAGGGGGCTGGAACATCACGGGCGATACGTATCACCAAAGCGAAGACGGTTATTTCACCTTCATCGCGCGGTCAGACGATATGATCGTCTCATCGGGTTATAATATCGGTGGGCCAGAGGTTGAGGCGGCGCTTCTCGCGCATGACGCGGTGGCAGAATGCGCTGTCATCGGCGTGCCGGACGCTGACCGTGGCCAGATCGTGAAGGCGTTTGTGGTTGCAGCCAAGGGGTATGAGGGTGATGCGGCGCTCGCGGCCACCTTGCAGGCGCACGTTAAAAACACCATCGCACCTTATAAATACCCGCGCGCGATTGAATTTATTGATGAGCTGCCCAAAACCCAAACCGGCAAGCTACAGCGCTTCAAGCTGCGCGGATAATAGCGAGGGGGATACCCTGTCATTCCCGGCGAGCAGCCTTGGGCGCGAGGGAAAGGAATCCAACTTATAAAGGCCAAACAACCGCCTCACGATTGACTGCCGCACTATGGACCCCCGCCTTCGCGGGGGTGACAACAAGCATGCCAACAAAAAAGGCCGGGGAAACCCCGACCTTTCGGAAACTTTATCTCGTGAGCGCGCGCTGCGCGGCCACAAGCCTTAGGTTGGGCTGCCCGCCTGATCCGGGTTGGGCTCAACGATAACCGGCACAGTCGGTGTTGTGGGTATACGTGGCCGTGGTGGCACGACCCGCCGGGTGGTGCCGGTGCGGCGAACAGTCGGTGTCGTGGGGGTTGTCTGCTGAGCCGTCTGGGTATTGCTGCCGCCGGTCATGAAGCTTGCCACAAGGTTTTGGCTGCCTACGGACGCCGCAGTCTGCTGGATTTGAGCTGAGCTAGCCGGGTCGGTATTCGTCAGTGCTGCAGCCGTCTGGGCGGCGCTGCCGCCGACGTCCGCTTCAACCGTGCTGTCCGCAGCTGCAACGCTTGGATCAGACGCGATCACGATCGCCCCGGATGCGAGCGAGGCCGCCGACGATGAATCAGTGCCAGCAAGCTGCGTGCTCATGGCAGCTACTGACTTGGCAACCTTGGCCACCAAAGCGGCCTTGCCCTGGGCGATCTTGGTGCGGATCAGCGCCTTAATGCCGTCCGTATCGCCCGCTTGCGCCAGCGCAACGACCTGCGCCTGCAGGGTTCGTTCTTCCATTGTCATGGTTGTCGCCTGCGCTTCAGCCTTACTCATCACGCTTGTCGGCGCAACAACCGGTGCCGCAAACACAAGGCCGCATGCCGCTACTACAATTGCCAAACGCATTATCACTCTCCAGTTCAGTGGGTCAAAAAATGACCGATTCTATGTGCCATACACATGAGGCACTGCCCCCCATCAGGCATAAAAAGTTAGGGCCACCATGCCATGGCGGGGAAATATTGTCAAAAATATTAATGTTTCTATTGAGTTACAGGCTGCAACCTAAAATAGGCCACACCCGTCAGGCGGCAGATAACACACTGGGAATGCGGGTGAAAACACGGTGGAAACAGGGGGGGGCGAGTGCATAGTTAAAAAGGCCGGGGAAACCCCGACCTTCCTGAAACTTTATCTCGTGAGCGCAGATTCGCGCGGCCACAAGCCTTAGGTTGGGCTGCCAGCCTGACTGGGGTTCGGCTCAATAATGATCGGCACAGTCGGTGTTGTGGGTATACGTGGCCGTGGTGGCGCGACCCTCCGGGTGGTGGTGCGGCGAACAACCGGTGTGGTCGTACCTGTCTGCTGGTTGCCGCCGGCAACTTGCGTCTGTGTCGTTGGCCCGTTGACATAGCCAATCTGGAAGTCTGCTGACGAGCTCATCGCAACAGTAACCTGAATATCAGATGCCGTAGCTGGGTCCGAGCTTTGAAGGTTAGTAACAACCTGCATCAAACCGGCGCCAGTTGCTTGTACGACCGCCGTTGACAACCCAGACGTACCGGCCACTTTGGCTGAAACGCGCTTGGCTGCGGCGGCAGGATTGGACGAATTCTGCACAATGGTTGCGATCTGCTGCGTAATTTGATCTGCCGTCAGGGCGGTGTTTGCCAGTACCGCATCAATGGCCGCGTCAACGCTGGCTTGCTCTGCCTGAGGCAGCGTGGCAGTCGCCTGAGCCTCCGCCTTATTCATCAGGGCTGTTGGGGCTACCATGGGTGCCGCGAGCACAAGGCCGCATGCCGCTACTACAATTGCCAAACGCATTATCGCTCTCCAGTCAGGTGGGCCAAGGGCCAGTTTGGTCTATGGGTGGAGGAGGCATTGCCCCATCACGCATGAATAATTGATTTAACCATGCCACAGATGGCCATGACTGTCAAAAACATTGATGTTGCAACAACGCAACACCGGCGCAGGCCGGTGCGGCTGCGCCAGTTATGGTCAAATCATTGACAATGCTGAAAAAACGTGCGCTTGGGTGCGCGCTGAGCATCCTTCAGCCACCCCTCACGAACCTTATTCTCAGGTTGGGCTGCCAGCTTGGTCCGGGTTTGGCTCAACAATAATTGGCACAACCGGTGTTGTGGGGCGCGGCGGCGTTTGCCGCACCACAGTGACAACCGTTGTGGTAGACCCGGTTTGCTGGGTGCCGGACTGGCCCGCGTTGTACGCCACCATAAGCCCCGGTGCGCCGCTGCGCGCGGCGGCAGATGCCAAAGCGGCTGCGCCCGCCGGGCTGCGCCGAACGATCTTGGCTTTCACCTGGCCCACATTATTGCCCACGGTGGCGCCGATGCCCGGGTTCGCGCCATACACAGTGGCATTGTCTGCGATGGCCATTGCTGCCAGCGAAAGTGCGACTGCGCTCGATGTATCGGTATCCGCGATAGTGAGGCCCATGGTGGAGATATTGCCCGCGATTGTGGCCAGCATGCCCGCCCGGCCGGCGGCTACCTGGGTATCAACCAGGCTGTTGAAGGCCGCCCAGTTGCCCGCTTGCGCAAGGGCAATAAGCTGAGCCTGTACGGTCTGCTGCTCAGACACGCTTTGAGCCTCAACAGCAGGGCTGAGGGTGGGGGAGAGCGTAACAACGCCGCCCATAACCCCAAAAGCCGCAACCAGAATAACCAATCTCATGTCAGAAAACTCCTTGCACCAATGGCCTTGGGCACCACGCCCGTGTCCGAGTGCAGGCTCGCATTTTCTCATGCGCGGATGGGGCTCGCGAATCATCTTTTCTTGTGCATTTACGCCTGTGGCACAGTCATGGCGCGGATAGGGCCTGAGAGCATGCTTGTGAGCAATTTAATTTAGTGCTAAAATAATTTTAATCATTCAGGCATCACCCATTAGAGCATCACGAGGGGCACCGGGCCGCCATGCAGGTTTTTGAAAGTCATATCGCGGTACGCTTCAAACATGTGGATGCGGCGGGCATCATGTTTTACCCGCGTTATTTTGAGCTGATCAATGATCTGGTGGAGGACTGGTTTGCGAGCGGCGTTGGCGAAAGCTTCAAACAGCTGCATCTTGTTGAAGGCCGCGCGGTGCCCACGGCGCACATTGACGTGAACTTCCACGCCCCCAGCAAGCTTGATGATGAACTGACCTTCGACCTGAGCGTGGCACGCATTGGCACCTCAAGTTGCACCCTTAACATTCACGCCCGCGCAGGCGACGAAGCGCGGCTTTCGGCCACCCTTGTGATTGTGCATATGGATATGCAAACAGGCAAAAGCCTGCCATGGCCCGCGCACACAAAAGCGGCGATGACACCGTGGCTGAATGCACACCAAAACCATAACGGAGAGAACGCATGAAAACCCTGTTGCCGGAAGGCTGGCCAAGGCCGAGCGGATATTCAAACGGCATAATGGCGGAAGGCCGCATGGTTTTTGTGGCGGGCCAGATTGGCTGGATATTTGATGCTCAAACCGGAGACATGGTTTTTGAGGCGGAGGATTTCCTTGGCCAACTGCGGCAAACGCTTGAAAACACGCTGGCCGTGCTGACGGAAGCGGGCGCGGGGCCAGAGCATATCACCCGCATGACATGGTATGTGACAGACCGGGAGGAGTATCTGGCGAACCTTTCCGGCATGGGGGCCATATGGCGTGAGCTGATGGGCAAGAACTATCCTGCCATGGCATGCGTGGCGGTCTCTGGCCTGATGGAGCCAAAAGCCCGGGTTGAGATTGAAACCACCGCCGTGCTGCCGCACGCGTGAAGTGACCGCAGCACTGGCGCAGGGGGTAAACCGTCACTCCCGCGAAGGCGGGAGGCTATACGGCAAAAAAGGGGCCAAGAAGGGCCAAAAAAGAAAGGGTTTCCATGACACCGAATTTCTGGATTCCCTTCCCTCGCGCCCGAGGCCGCTCGCCGGGAATGACTGAAAAAATTGGCCGGAGAACAACTGGCACAGCGCGTGACCAGCAAAGAGGAAACAGATCATGAAGATCACCGTTATTGGCGGCGGGCCCGGCGGGCTTTATTTTGCGCTCCTGACCAAAAAGGCGCGACCCGATTTTGAGATTGAGGTGATTGAACAGAACCGGGAGGGCGACACCTTCGGTTTTGGCGTGGTATTTTCTGATGAAACGCTGGATGAGTTTTTTGCCGTTGATACGGAAAGTTATGACCTGATCAGGGACCACTTCGCCTATTGGCAGGACATTGTGGTTGAGAAGGACGGCGACCGCACCATTATTGGCGGAAACGGTTTTGCCGGTTGTTCACGTTTCAAGCTTCTAGAAATTTTATGCAAACGCTGCCGCGATGTGGGCGTAACGCTCCGCTTCGGGACCCGCGTGAATGCCGCGACAGTGGAAGAAGATTTCCCGGATAGCGACCTGATCATCGCCGCAGACGGTATCGGCAGTGCGGTGCGCGACGCGCGGGCCGATGCGTTCGGCAGCAGCATTGAGATGCGCAAAAACTACTTCACCTGGCTTGGTTCCACCCGGCCGCTGGATGCCTTCACCTTCTTTTTCAAGGAAACGCCGCACGGGCATTTCTGCGCCCATACCTATGAGTATGAGGCCGGGAAATCCACCTGGGTGATTGAATGTACGCCCGAGGCTTTCAAAAACTGTGGTTTTGAGCAGATGAGCGAGGAAGAAAGTGCGCGCGTTCTCGAACAAGTGTTTGAAAAAGAGTTGGCCGGGCATGGCTTAATTACCAACCGATCGATCTGGAGACAGTTCCCGCGGGTGCGGTGCGACGTTTGGGCTGTTGGCAAAACCATCCTTCTCGGCGACGCCAAGGCCACCGCGCACTGGTCTATCGGCTCCGGCACCAAGCTGGCGATGGAATGTGCTATCGGGCTTTCTGAAAGCGTGCTGGAGAATTTCGGCAACCGGGATGGGATCATCACGGCCTATGAAGACAAGCGGCGAACACCGGTTGAGATCATCCAGCATGCGGCGGATGTGAGCTTGCGCTGGTTTGAGGATATGCCCCGGCACTTCACCAAAAAGCGGTATGAATTCGCCTTCGCGTTGATGTCACGCTCAAAAAGCATCACCTGGGACAATCTAGCCCTACGGGATGCTGGTTTTCTGGCGAAAGTTGAGGACGAATTCTACGCCGCACTTACGCCACACTATGACACGGATTCGGCCGCAGATTCTGGCATGTGTGGCGCATCTCGCCCCACCCCCATGTTCACGCCGTTTCGCCTGCGCGGTATGACGCTCCCAAACCGGGTGGTGGTGGCCCCAATGGCGCAGTATTCCGCCACTGGCGGCATGCCAACCGACTGGCACCTGATGCATTATGGTGCACGCGGCGTGGGCGGTGCGGGCCTTGTGTTCACTGAGATGACCTGCCCAAGCCCGGACGCGCGCATCACCGACTATTGCCCCGGCATCTGGAACGATGCGCAGGAAGAGGTCTGGGCGCAAATTGTTGATTTCATTCATGAAAACTCAGGCGCCAAGGTATGCATGCAGATAGGTCACGCGGGCCGGAAGGGCTCCACCAAACACCCGAAAGCCGGGCCTGACCTGCCAAAATCATCCGGCAACTGGCCGCTGATCAGCGCCTCCGCCATTCCCTACAAGGCCGGGGTCAATCAGACCCCCAAGGCCATGGACCGGGATGACATGAACCGCATCAAGGCCGAGTTTGTGGAAGCCACGGAACGCGCGGCCCGTGCGGGTTTCGACATGGTTGAACTGCACAGCGCGCACGGCTATCTGATCGCCAGTTTCCTCTCACCGCTCACCAATACCCGCACCGACGACTATGGCGGAACGGCGGAAAACCGGGTGCGTTACCCGCTTGAGGTTTTCCGTGCCATGCGCGACGCCTTCCCCGAAAACCGGCCGATTTCCGTGCGTTTATCGGCGTGGGACTGGGCTGCGGGCGGCATGACCTGGGCTGACCTGAAAGTGATCGCCCAGGCCTTCAAGGATGCCGGCGTTGACCTCATTAATGTCTCCACCGGGCAAACCGTGCCACACCAAAAACCCATTTATGGCCGAATGTATCAGGTGCCATTTGCTGATTTTATCCGGGCAGAAGCGGGCATTCCGGTAATGACTGTAGGTAACATTACGTTACCGGAACAAATCAATACCATCCTCGCCTCCAGCCGGGCGGACCTTGTGGCGCTTGCGCGGCCACACCTCAACAACCCTGCCTTTACCCGCATGGCCGCAGCACATTACGGCGTCAAGGACCCCCACTGGCCGATCCAGTATAAAACCGGTGAGATGCAGGCGATCCGCGAGGCCGAGAAAGACAATGAAAAAGCACGTGAAACAGCACGGAAACTGCGCCCGCCACGCCGGCATTACGTTCGCGCCGCAGACTGATTTTCGGCTTAGGCCTTGAATTTATGCTGGTTTAGCGGGAGATTACGCGCAACCGTCATAGTCTGGGTGCAAGTTATGGCAAAACCAATATGGAAGGTCGTTTCATGAAAATACTCGTCACCGGTGCTGCAGGTTTTATTGGCAGCCATGTTGCGCTTTACCTCCTTGCGCGCGGGGACGAGGTTGTCGGGCTCGACAACATGAACGATTATTATGATGTATCGCTCAAGGAAGCCCGCCTGGCGCGCATTGAGGCCTTCGCGCGCGGTGAGTTGTCAGATGATATCTATCCGGACGCCAGGCGCGATGGCACCCCCACCGGCCCGTTTCGTTTTGTAAAGATGAGCCTTGAGGACCGGGAGGGCATTGCGACTCTCTTTGAAGCTGAGAAGTTCGACGGGGTCATAAACCTGGCCGCACAGGCTGGCGTGCGCCACTCGCTGGATGCCCCGTTCGACTATATCGATAGCAATATCACTGGTTTCCTCACCATTCTTGAAGGCTGCCGCCACAACAAGGTGGCCCATCTTGTCTATGCATCTTCAAGCTCGGTTTATGGCGCGAATACCAACATGCCGTTCACCGTGCATGATCCTGCAGACCATCAGGTCGCCTTGTATGGTGCCACAAAACGCGCGAATGAGCTCATGGCGCACAGCTATTCGCATCTGTTTGGCATTCCCACAACCGGCCTCCGCTTCTTCACGGTTTACGGACCATGGGGACGACCGGATATGAGCCCCTTTCTCTTTGCTGACGCCATATTGAACGACAAACCCATCAAGGTTTTCAATAACGGCAACCATATGCGGGACTTCACTTATATCGATGATATCGTGCGCGGTGTTGTGCTAACGCTCGACCATCCTGCTACCAGGAACGAGAACTGGGATAGCGGAACGCCGGCGGCGGCTTCCTCAAGTGTGCCATGGCGAATTCATAACATCGGCAACGGCCAACCCGTTAAGCTCATGAAATATATTGAAGTTCTGGAAGATTGTTTTGGCAAAAAGGCAATCAAGACCTACCTGCCGCTACAGCCCGGCGATGTGCCGGATACCAGCGCCAGCGTTGAAACGCTGGAGGCCGCGACGGGCTATAAGCCGGATACCCCTATCGAGGTTGGCATCAAAAACTTTGTCGACTGGTACCGCGCGTTTTACGCCTAAAGGCGCCCCTAACCCTTGGCCCCTTAACACTTCGCCCTAGTTCCTGTGCGGCACTGAGGCAATTTGAAAAAAATTTGACGGCTTTGGTGGTTTAGCTTCGTATAAGGATGCGACGCAAGCAAAGGGGCACCTATGAAACGGGTTATCGAGGCATTCCATGTGAAACGTGGGTCTGAGCGGTCCATCGGCTTTTTGCAGGTGGTACTGGTTGTGCTGGTTGTGGGCGGCACCATCGCGCTTACCAAGCTGATCAGAAGTAACGGCGCAGCAGGCCCCGGGGTTTCCCAGTCCCTTGAACAGGTTGTGGTGGATAGCGTTAGCCCGCGCGAGGTGAACCATACGCTCAGGCGCACCCTCACTGGCGAGGTGGAAGCCCGCGCGAGTGTCGCCATCACACCCCAGGTTTCCGGCCGAGTTATAAACATCCACCCTCAGCTCGCCCCCGGCATGATCGTCAAATCAGGCGAGACATTGTTCGAGATTGACCCCACGGATTTTGAACTGGCGCTTGAGCAAGCCGAAGCACAGGTGGCCGCCGCCGAAGCAGAACTACTGCAAACTCAGGCCACAGCGGGCAATTTCATCAAGGACTGGAAGCGCGTTTTCCCCAATGAGCCCGCGCCTGCGCTGGTGGCGAAAGAACCTCAGGTCAAGGCGCTTGAAGCCAAACTCCGCTCCGCTAAGGCAATTGTTTCGCAAGCGAAATTAAATATATCCCGCACCAAATACAGCCTTCCCTACGACGCCCGCATCACCGAGAGCCGGGTGGAGAAAGGCCAGTTCGTGACCGCAAATGGCCAGTATGGCGCGCTCTACGCGCTTGATGGTTTGCGGGTACGCGCGAGCACAACGCCGGAAGACCTGTCACTGCTGCAGCTCAGCGCCGGCAAAACCGTTACCCTTTCAAGCGATATGGCTCAAACGGCAGAAACCACAACGGCCATCTCCAGCATTGGCGGTGCGCTCAGCGACAAAACCCGCCTGCAACCCATCTTTATCGCTGTCCCGAAAGAGCTGAACATAGTGCCCGGCACCTTTGTGCGCATCGGTGTTGAAACCAGCGTTGACGGCGTGCTGTACCAACTGCCGGAAACCGCACTCACCACCAACAACAGCGTGTGGACAGTGAAATCAGGCAAACTAAGCCGCGCAGAGGTTGAGGTGGTGGACGTTGCCGACGGTTTTATCTTCACCAAACCTTTCGAGGCACATGAAGGTGTTGTCACCACAGAGGTACCCACCAGCTTCATAAACCGTCCGGTTACTGTGCGCAGGCATGACGGAGCACCGTCATGAGCGAAGATAAACCCGGCAGCGACAAGCTTGAAGGGGGCGGGCTTCTCACCCTTGTTGCCAAGTTTCTTGAAAACCCGGTGATGACCAATCTGCTGATGGTTTTCCTCATCGTTGGCGGCTTGATGACGGCCGTGACCATGCGCTCGGAAGTATTCCCGACCGTTGACGTTGGCACCATCACCGTGAGCGTTACCTATCCGGGCGCGACCCCGCTTGAAGTAGAGGACAGTATTACCCGGCGTGTGGAAGAATCGGTGCTGGGTATCAACGGGGTTGAGCGTGTGCGGTCATACGCCTTCGAGAACCGCGCCAGCGTGGTGCTGGAGCTTGAAGACTTTGTCGACGCTTACCGGGTGAAGGATGAAGTGCAGGCAGCTATCGACGCCCTTATTGACTTCCCGCCCGGCAATGCGGAAGAGCCGATTGTCAGCGTCACGCAGTCCCTTTCAAACGTGCTGACCCTTGTGCTCACAGGTCAGGCGGCGGAGGAAAACCTGCGCCAGACGGCGGAACTTCTGGAACGGGACCTGCTTGCGCTTGAGGTGGTGTCTGCCGTGAACCTGCGTGGCACCCGGGCCCGTGAAATCTCTATAGAAGTGAGCGAGGATACACTCCGCAAATATGGGCTGACCTTTGGTGAAGTGGCACAAGCCGTGCGCCAGTCCTCCATTGAGCTTTCTGGCGGCACCATCAAATCCGGTGGCGGGCAAATACTGTTGCGCACCGATGCCAAAGCCCGTGTGGGCGACGAGTTTGCTGACATCACCCTGCGCACCACCACTAATGGGGAGAGCATCCGGCTAGGCGATATCGCACGGGTTGAAGATGGGCTCACCGATGATGAGTTGATCAACACCTATAATGGCGCCCCGGCGATCTTCCTTGATATTCTCAGGAATGAAAGCAAGGACATCCTGCTCGTTAAAAGCCAGGTGGCTGACTATGTAAGCACCGTGACACTGCCCCAAGGACAGGCGCTGATTATCTTCCGCGACCAGACTGAAATTCTGGCGGACCGTATCAGCCTCCTCACCAGCAACGCGCTTCTCGGGTTTGCGCTTGTTTTCCTCATGCTCGTGATCACCCTTGATTTCAAGCTCGCCTTCTGGGTTGCCATGGGCATCCCCATCAGCTTCCTTGGAGGCTTCCTGATTTTTGGCAGCGCCGGGGTGTCGCTCAACATGGTCACGCTTTTTGCGCTGATCGTGGTGATTGGTATCGTGGTTGATGATGCCATTGTGGTGGGTGAGAATATCTACGCAGAACAACAGGCAGGCCATAAAGGTCGCCGCGCTGCTTTTGAAGGGGTGAAGAATATTTTCGCCCCCGTCCTCGTGGGGGTGCTAACCACCATGGCGGCCTTCGCCCCCCTTCTGTTTCAAACGGGTACATTTGCGGAAATCACCCGCCCCATCCCGGTTGCCGTGATTGCCATCCTCTTTGTCTCACTCATTGAAGCCATGCTCATTCTGCCCACCCACCTCTCTCACGAGAAGAGATGGTCAAAGGGTATGTTGCGCAGCTTTCAGGTGAAGGTCTCGCGCTCGCTTGACGCTTTTGCTATCGGGCCACTGCAGCGCCTGATCATTAAAACCAGCGAGTTTCGTTATGTGACCCTCGCAGGCGCGGTTGGTTTTATTATGGTTGCAAGCTCGCTTGTGGGGGCGGGGTTTGTGCGGGTGGTGTTTTTCCCGAGCATTGAGGGCACTGAAATTTCCGCTAACCTGGCGCTGCCGGAAGGCGCCCCTTTTGACGCCACCGTTGCCGCGATTGAGCAGATGGAAACCGCGCTCAACAAGGTGGCGGATGAGATTCGCGATGAAACCGGCGAAAGCGTGATCAAGGCCGTCGCCATCACCGTTGGCGCCAGATACACGCAAGCCACGGGGCCGGGCTCCCTCTCCTCCAGTTCACTTGCGAGCCATTTGGGGCAGATCACCGTTGAACTGGTGCCCACCGATGCCCGCAGTGTGTCGTCTCGCGAAATAGGCCGCCGCTGGCAACTTGCCGTGGGAACCGTGCCGGGGGCAGAAACGCTCACCTACGCCTCTACCATCGGGCCAAGAAGCGTTGATGTGGGGTATGAGATGACCCATGCCGACCAGCGGGAACTTCAAAAGGCGGCAAGTGAGCTGGCTGACCGCCTGAGCGCTATTGATGGCGTAGACCAGATCGACGCTGGCCTTGACCTCGGCAAACGACAATTTGAGTTTACCATGACCCCATCTGGCCATGCGGCGGGCCTGCGCCCGCAAGACCTCGCACGCCAGCTCAGGCAAGCCTATTTTGGCGATGAGGTGCAACGCATCCAGCGTGGGCGGGACGAGATCAAGGTTTATGTGCGCTACCCGCGCGAAACCCGGCATGACCTCACCGCGCTCTCAAAACTTCGTATCAGGCTGCCATCGGGCGAAGGGGTGCCGCTCAGCCATGTTGCCACAATTGAAGAAGGCCGCAGCCCAACCTCCATCGAGAGGGTTAACGGCAGGCGTATCCTCACGGTAACTGCTGATGTTGATGAAAGTGTCACCACCCCCAATGTGGTAAACGAGCTTATTCAGGCCAACATCCTGCCTGACATTATGGCCGCACACCCGGGCTTGCGCTGGCAGCTTGAAGGTGGCTCGCGGGAGCAGAATGAAGACTTCGCTTCCCTCCTGCGTGGGTTTGTGCTGGCGCTTCTGGTGATCTATGCGCTGGTGGCAACCCAACTGAAAAGCTACCTGCAGCCGGTGATTATCATTGTCTCCATCCCGCTTGGCATTGCGGGGGCCATTGTTGGTCATATGGCGCTTGGCTTTGACCTGTCGTTTGTGTCCATGTTTGGTGTGGTGGCGCTGGCGGGAGTTGTGGTGAATGCCTCTGTTGTGTTGGTGGACCGCTATAATATTGAGCTGACCGAACCAGGTACCGAGCCGATCGACGCAGCGGTGCGGGCCACGCTCCGGCGTTTCCGGCCCATCGCCCTTACCACCATCACCACGGCGCTTGGGTTGTTGCCCATCATTTCGGAAACCAGCCCACAGGCGCAGTTCCTGATACCGATGGCTGTGAGCCTTGCGACCGGGCTTTTGATCTCCAGCACGTTGATGCTGTTTGTCTTGCCCGCGATTGTGCTGATTGTGGAAGATATCCGGGCACTGGGTGGGCATGACGCCACCTCAGAACCGGCAGGCGACCCAGCCGAAAAATCGGAGACATAACCTAGCCGGGCCACCCGGCCTGAATGGTGAGGAAATCCATGAAGTCGATGCTGTGCTTCTCAAGCCAGGCTTCGCTTGGGCCCTGCCATCTGTGTTTGGCCCAATCCACTTTGCCGGGGGGTTTGAAGCTTATGCCTTCCTCCTCGAGCCGGGTGCGCTGGCGTGCGGCCCCGTCGCGTTCGCTGATTTGCCCGGCGGAATTAATCACGCGTTGCCAGGGTATGCCTTCACCCGCAGGTGTGGCAGCCATGGCAAAACCGACAATGCGCGGCGTAACACCGGGCAGAAGGCTTGCCACCATGCCGTAGCTCGCGACCTGCCCTTCAGGTATTTCGCGCACCAGTTCATAGATCGCGGGAAAGCTCGCGTATGTTCGCGCCATCAGGTCTGACCTCGGGGTTATTGATTATGACGGTGCATAACCTCAAACATCCCAAGCCCGCATGCAAGGCCCTTAGTTGAGCGAGAAGCGATAAGGCCGGCAAGAAAGCATGACATGGTCTGCCTTGCGGATCTTTTTGTCGCCAAAATCAAGGACAAATGCCGCTTCATTTTCACCAGATACCATCACTTTTGAGCCCTTGAGCACGGACCACTGTCTGTCGGTGCAGCTTTCTGGGAAGGCAATCTTCAGCCTGCTGTGGTTTGGCGCAAAAACGGAAAGCACGCCGCGAAAGCTTTTTGCTTCACCCCATGCCTGATGCACCCGATCATGCAGGTCGTCGATTTTATATTTTGTCCTCGAGACAATCGCCACGTCGATACTGAGCGTAAGCGCAAGCGAGTCTTTTGGCTGGTTGCTGAAAACAACGGGGTTGGCCTCAAGCATGTCTGCGGTCGGGCGGAACCTGAGGCGGCCATCCGTCTCAGGCGTGAAAGTATAGTCCTGATCCTGATAATGGAAGCTCAGCTCTATCTCGCTCGGCTCCACCAACTTGGACGAGAGCGTGTAAACTGGCATCAGCGCCAGCTCTTCCTTCGCGGATTTTTCAAGGTATTTATCATACCCCTCAAAGAGCTTCGCGAGCGGGATACTGCTCACGCCGTCCCCATCAGCATCAGCCAAGGCTGCACCACTTAACGCGAAGGAAAATACTATGCACAACAAACGTAACATCTTACCGGTCATCCTCGTTTCTTCCCCGCGCTTCATTCTAGGGAAGATTACGGCGGATGAATGGCAATATGACGACACCCGAACGGAGTGACGGATTGCTAGGCGGTCTCAACCACCCGCAACCCAAGATCCCTGATCATGGTATTGCGCATCTCAAATTTCTGGATTTTACCGGTTACGGTCATCGGATATTCGTCCACAAAACGGATGTATCGCGGGATTTTATAGTGTGCGATCTGCCCGTCACAGAAGGCTTTGATGGCATCATCACTTAAGCTGCGCCCGTCCTTGACCTTGATCCAGGCGCATAGCTCCTCACCGAACTTTTCGTCAGGCACACCAAAAACCTGCACGTCCTCAATATCCGGGTGCGCATAGAGAAACTCTTCAATCTCACGAGGGTAAACATTCTCCCCGCCACGGATCACCATATCCTTCACCCGCCCGGTGATACGGCAGTACCCCTCCTCATCGATAACACCGAGGTCCCCCGTATGCATCCAGCCATCCGAGTCAATTGACTCAGCCGTGCGCTCTTCGTCGTTCCAATAGCCTTGCATCACAAGATAACCCCGCGTGCACAGCTCGCCCTGCGTGCCGCGCGGTACGATACCGCCATCTTCATCAATCACCTTCACTTCAACATGCGGGTGAATACGCCCAACCGTTGATGTGCGCCGCTCAATCGGGTCATCGAGGCCGGTCTGGAAGCTCACTGGGCTCGTCTCTGTCATACCGTAGGCGATGGTGCACTCGCTCATATGCATATCTGAAATGACGCGTTTCATCACCTCTATGGGGCATGGTGAGCCCGCCATAATGCCCGTGCGCAGGCTTGAGAGGTCGTAAGCCGCAAAATCAGGGTGCGCCAGCTCCGCGATAAACATGGTCGGCACGCCCTGAAGGGCCGTGCAGCGCTCCTGCGCAACCGCGTCCAGCACGCTTTTTGGCTCAAACGCTTCGGCGGGGAACACAAGCGTTGCCCCCACGGTCATGCACGCGAGCACAGACATCACCATGCCAAAACAGTGATATAGCGGCACAGGCACACAGAGCCGGTCCTGATTCCCGAGCCGCATGCCCTTCGCACAGTATCGCGCATTGTTCAGGATATTGAGGTGCGTGAGCGTCGCCCCTTTCGGGGAACCGGTCGTGCCGGAGGTGAACTGCACGTTGATGGCATCATCAGGCTTAAGCGACGCCGTGACCAAAGCCAGTTTTTCAAAATGTTCATCTTCGGCAAAATCCGCGATATCGGCGAAGCAGAAAAATCCGCCCGGTGCCTCATCTGCCATGGTGATCGCAAACCTGAGATAGGGCAGCCGGTCAGCATCCAGCCTGCCGTGCGGGTAGTCAGGCAGCTCAGGCGCCAGTGTTTGCAGCATCTCTTCATAGTTTGAGGATTTGAACTGATCCGCGAGGATAAGCGCTTTGCACTCAACCTTGTTGAGCGCATATTCAAGCTCGGAAAGCCTGTAAGCCGGGTTGATATTAACCTGAATAAGCCCCGCCAGTGCCGTTGCAAACTGCGCCAGCACCCACTCGATACGGTTTGGTCCCCAAACCCCGACCCTGTCCCCCGGTTCAAGCCCGAGCGCCAAGAGGCCTGCGGCTATGGCCTCGGCATCGTGATAGAGCTCAGCCCAGGTGAGGCGAATATCATCTTCGACAAAAACAACCGCTTCGTTGTCAGGGAATCGCTCAGCGGTTTCACGAAGCACCTCACCAATGGTCGCATGAAGGAGCGGGTCTGACGTATCGCCTTTAACATAGCTTTCCATCCCGCTCTCCCCTCTGGTTTTAGCAAGCGCCTAGCAGTCAACCACCGTTGCTGCGATCGGCACGGTGACGGCCAATCCGCCCCGCGCCGTTTCTTTATATTTTGAGCGCATATCACGTCCGGTCAAGCGCATGGTGCGAATTACCTTGTCGAGAGAGACAAAATGTTTGCCGTCTCCCCTGAGGGCGAGCCGTGCCGCGTTGATTGCCTTGATGGCCGCCATGGCGTTCCGTTCAATGCACGGCACCTGCACGAGCCCGCCAATGGGGTCGCATGTAAGGCCGAGGTTGTGTTCCATACCGATCTCAGCCGCGTTTTCCACCTGTTCAGGGGTACCGCCCAGCACCTCTGTGAGCCCTGCCGCTGCCATCGAGCAGGCCGAGCCCACTTCGCCCTGGCATCCCACTTCGGCGCCGGATATTGACGCGTTTTCCTTAAAAAGCTTGCCAACAGCCCCAGCGGTGAGAAGGAAACGCACAACACCGTCTTCGTTCGCGCCGGGAATAAACCGCGTGTAGTAATGCAGCACCGCAGGTACGATGCCCGCTGCCCCGTTGGTCGGCGCTGTCACGACCCGGCCACCAACAGCGTTTTCTTCATTCACCGCAAGGGCATAAAGGTTCACCCAGTCAAGAATGGTGAGCGGGTCCGTAAGCGCACTTTCCGGCCTGTCCGCCAGTTGCCGGTAAAGCGACGCAGCGCGGCGTTTGATCTTGAGACCCGGCATATCACCGTCCCGGCTACAGCCGCGACGCACGCATTCCTGCATCACCTTCCAAATCTCAAGAAGCTCAGCCCTGATCTGCTGAACACTGCGCATCTTCTTCTCGTTCGCCATCATGATGGCCGAGATGGATTTACCGGTTTTTTCACAGTGCTCCAGAAGCTCAACCCCACTTTTAAACGGGTAGGGAAACTGCACTTTCTCTTCGACGAACTTGTCTTTCTTGGCTTCATTTTCATGCACGATGAAACCGCCGCCGATGGAATAATAGATGGCACGGGAAAGCTCAGCGCCATCAGCATCATAAGCCCAGAACTCCATACCATTGGGGTGGAACGGCAGCTGTTCACGCGGCAGAAGCTGGAGGTCGGTATCCTCTTCAAACGGGACCGGCTTTTTACCCATAAGATTGAGGCTTTTGCCTGACCGCACGCCCGCGATAAGGTCTGGGATACCTTCAACATCCACAGCACGCGGGCACTCGCCCAAAAGACCAAGGATAACCGCACCGTCCGACCCGTGGCCACGCCCCGTAGCACCCAGTGAGCCGTATAGCTTGGTCACCAGCCGGGCCGTGCCTTCCAGCAGGCCGTCCTCATCCAG
Organism: Kordiimonas sp.; assembly: GCF_048264555.1. GTDB lineage: Bacteria > Pseudomonadota > Alphaproteobacteria > Sphingomonadales > Kordiimonadaceae > Kordiimonas. Next base: position 1,030,298 of record NZ_JBLXCX010000001.1, on the reverse strand, counting down.
CTTTTCAACAAATTCGCGCGCGGCTTTCATCGGCCCCACGGTATGGGAGCTCGACGGGCCGATGCCAATGTTAAACAGGTCAAGAACGCTGGTACTCATGATCTCTCACGCCTCACAAAAAGGGGGTTCGCTTTTCGGGCCACACGCTACGTGGCAGCTAAACTTTTCGCAACGGGAAAAGCAGCGGTTTTGAGTAATATAATTTCAACTATCAATTAAGCCGCAGAAAACAGCCTGATTCTCGTGAAATATTATTACTCATACCAGAAACAATGTTTCAGAAGCCCTTATTCCTGGCTAAACCGATAGGCCGATATGCCGCGCGAGCGTTCATCAAGCACAAGGTTGCGTGTAAGCGGCGGGTTCGCCCGCTGCGGGCATGCCGGGCGCTCACATAATCTGCAGTTTGGCCCCACAGGCGTTGCATCCAGCGTCTCAAGGTCATGACCTTTGGCATAGATCAGCTCCCGCGCGTAGGCGATGTCACACCCAAGGCCAATGGCGAGCTGTTGGTCTGGCTGGCCATAAACGGCCCCCACACGCCTTACCGTACGCGCAACGGAGAAATATGTGGTTTCGTCCGGCATCTGGATGATCTGGGTGGCGATGCGGCCAGAATTTGCAAACGTGTCATGCACGTTCCAAAGTGGGCATGTGCCGCCAAAGCGGGAGAAATGGAAACGCCCTGCTGAAAAACGCTTGGATACATTGCCCGCCTTATCAACCCGGATAAAAAAGAAGGGGATGCCACGCTCACCCGGGCGCTGCAATGTGGTGAGCCTGTGGCAGACCTGCTCAAAACTGGTGCCAAAACGGCGGCCAAGATGCTCAATATCATAGCGCAGGGTTTTAGCGTCCCGCAGGAACCGCCCATAAGGCATGAGAAGCGCGCCCGCGAAATAGTTAGCGAGGCTTATACGCACGAGCCGCCGGGCCTCTTCTGTTTGCCACGGGTGCATGTCGCCAAGCCGTTGGATCATGGGCCTAAACTCCAACATGCCAAGCTGGAAAGCGAGCTGAAACACCCTGGCGGGCGCATCGAGCATTTCACTCACCAGCAACTGCCTGCGGTGAAGGTCAAAATGCCGGAGCGTCTCAGGCATCACCTCATGCGGCATGATGCGCACACGAATGCCATGCTCCTCATCAAGCCTGCCTGAAAGCACCATAAAGGCATCATCACGGCTAAGCCCCAGTTCGTCATGCAACGTCTCTGCCGCTTCATCAAGCTCAGGGAAGTAGTTTTTACGGTCATGGATATAATCCCGCACCTCATCTACCGGGAAGATGGTTTCCACTTCGCCGCCTTCACGTTCCGCGAACTGGCTCGATATCTCTTTTGCGTTGTGACGGGCCTGCTCGAACGACTTGTAAAGAAGTGTAAATGCCTCCACCGCTTTTGGCGCTGCATCCGCCATGTCCTGCATCTCGCCGCGCGAGAGACCGATTGACTTGAACATGGGGTCCGCCAGTACCTCAGAGAGGTCTGCAAATGCACGCGCCTCATCCGTGCCAGCGAAAGACGTCAATTCAACATCGTATACTTCTGCTAGCCGCAGCAAAAACTGTGCAGAAACAGGACGTTGATTGCGCTCCACCAGATTGAGATAGCTGGTTGAGAAGCCAAGTGCCGCCGCCATCTGGGACTGGCTAAGCCCCAGCTCCCGCCTCAGCCGTCGGATGCGGGGGCCTGCAAATATCTTCTTGGTTGCCGTTTCAACCATATCATTCTCACTATTTTACAAAATTTACATATCAACATTTTTACATTTACAAAAGCATACATAAGAACACTTTTTGTATCAATTGTTGTTTGAAGGAACGAAATAATGTGAAATATGAGTGCTGCTGAACGCAATAAAGTTACTTGTTTCTGGGAAGGAATTCAGATGTCAGCAGCAGCCAAACGCCTTGAAAGCACCTCGACCCTCGAGCTGAACGCCCCTTTGCGTGACCGCTATGAGACGATCCTGAGCGAGGATGCGTTAGCGTTTGTCGCGGACCTTGAACTGCGCTTTGGCGCACGTCGCGCCGGTCTGATCACTGCCCGCGCAGAACGCCAGAAACGCTTTGACGCAGGCGAGTTGCCTGATTTCCTCACAGACACCAAAGACATTCGCAATGGTGACTGGAAAATCCTCGGCACACCGGATGACCTTAAAGATCGCCGTGTGGAGATCACCGGCCCTGTTGACCGCAAGATGATGATCAACGCCTTCAACTCAGGCGCCAATGTTTTCATGACAGACTTTGAGGATGCCAGCGCGCCAGTGTGGGAAAACATGATCGACGGGCAGCTTAATCTCTATGATTACGCCCGCGACCAGCTCGAGTTCACGGACCCTAAATCCGGCAAACAATACCGGATGGGCGAGAAGACCGCCGTGTTGAAAGTGCGCCCGCGCGGTTGGCATATGCTTGAAGGCCATGCGCTCCTGGACGGTGAGCCTACCTCAGCATCCCTGTTCGATTTTGGCCTTTACATCTTCCACAACGCCAAGGCACTGCTCGCTAAAGGCACTGGCCCGTATTTCTACCTGCCAAAGATGGAAAGCCACAAGGAAGCCGCGCTTTGGGATGATGTGTTTACATACACGGAAGAAACGCTTGGCCTCAAGCACGGCACCATCAAAACCACCGTTTTGATTGAAACACTGCCTGCCGCTTTTGAGATGGATGAAATTCTCCATACACTGAAGGACCATATCGTGGGCCTCAATTGCGGACGCTGGGACTATATTTTCAGCTACATCAAGCGCATCGGGAAAAACCCGGCGTACCTGCTGCCAGACCGGGCGCAGGTCACCATGGGCACCGCCTTCCTCAAGGCCTATTCCTTGCTGCTGATTCGCACTTGTCACCGGCGTGGTGCGCACGCCATGGGCGGCATGGCCGCGCAAATCCCGGTTAAGGGTGATGAAGCCGCAAACGACGCAGCGTTCGAGAAGGTACGCGCAGACAAAGACCGCGAAGCCAGCTTTGGCCACGACGGCACCTGGGTGGCGCACCCCGCGCTTGTACCGGTTGCCAAAGATGTTTTCGACCGGCTGATGCCGCACCAGAACCAAATTCACCGCACCCGTCTCGATGTGGAGATTGGCCAGGCAGAGCTTCTTGCGCCGCACGAAGGCGAACGCACAGAAGAGGGCCTCAGGGAAAATATCCGCGTGGGCATCCAGTATATCGCGGCCTGGCTTGAAGGCCGCGGTGCTGTACCGCTCTATAACCTGATGGAAGATGCAGCCACGGCTGAGATCAGCCGCACACAGATCTGGCAGCAGCTGAAGCTTAGCGCCACGCTTTCTGATGGCCGCACCATCTCCGAAGAATTGGTTCGTGACCTCTATGACGATGAGATCACGAAACTGACAGCGTCCTTAGGCCAGGACCTTGTCGAGGGCAGCCGGCTTGCGGAAGCCGGTCGGCTGTTCCTCGACCTTGTTTTCAAGGACGAGCTAGAGGAATTCCTCACAACCCCGGCCTATGAGCTGATCAAATAACCACTAGAGACATTGCCCGAGACTAATCCCCGATGGGGCCTTGGATTAAGAAGGAGAGTACCCATGAGTAAGACATTTGAAGACCTGATCCCGAACACCCCTAAAGATCGCTACAAGTATATTGAGCGGAACTACACGGTCGCAGATGTTGAGCGGCTTCGCGGTAGCCTCAAGATTGAATATACGCTGGCGGACCGTGGCTCACGCAAACTGTGGGACCTCCTCAACACAGAAGATTATGTGCATTCCCTTGGCGCCATGACTGGCAACCAGGCCATGCAGATGGTGCGCGCAGGCCTCAAGGCGATCTATCTTTCAGGCTGGCAGGTTGCGGCAGACAGCAACACAGCCTCCGCCATGTATCCTGACCAGAGCCTTTACCCGGCGAACGCAGCACCAGAGCTTGCCCGCCGCATCAACCGCACGCTTCAGCGCGCAGACCAGATCGAGCATGCAGAAGGCGGCGTACAGCGTGACTGGTTCGCACCCATCGTGGCCGATGCAGAAGCCGGGTTTGGTGGCAAGCTGAACTCGTTTGAAATTATGAAAGCTTTCATCGAGGCCGGTGTTGCTGGCGTTCACTTTGAAGACCAGTTGGCGGCTGAGAAAAAATGCGGTCACTTGGGCGGCAAGGTACTTATCCCGACACAGCAGCATGAGCAGAACCTGCAGGCCGCACGCCTGGCGGCAGATGTTTGCGGCGTGCCGTCCATCGTTATCGCTCGCACGGATGCGGAAAGCGCTAAGCTGATCACGTCTGACATTGATGAGCGCGACCACGCCTTCATCCTCAAGGACAAAGGCCGCACGCCAGAGGGCTTCTACCACCTGGATGCTGGTGTTGATCACTGTATCGCTCGCGGTCTCGCGTTTGCGAAGCACGCTGACCTTCTGTGGTGGGAAACCTCCACCCCCAACCTCGATGACGCGAAGAAGTTTGCGGAAGCGATCCAGAAAGAATTCCCCGGCAAGATGATGGCCTATAACTGTTCACCATCTTTCAACTGGGAAGCCAATCTGGACAAGGACACCATCGCCAAATACCAGCGCGAGCTTGGCGCCATGGGCTACAAATATCAGTTCGTAACCCTTGCGGGCTTCCACAGCCTGAACCACGGCATGTACCAGCTTGCAACCGGCTACCGCGACCGCGGCATGGCTGCCTACTCGGAGCTGCAGCAAGCTGAGTTTGCCGCAGAGAAAGACGGTTACACCGCAACACGCCACCAGCGTGAAGTTGGCACAGGATATTTTGATGCTGTGGCCCAAGCCATCAGCGGTGGCACGGCATCAACAACAGCCATGGGCGAATCGACCGAAACCGCTCAGTTCAAGGCCGCTGAATAAAGTTTGTCCCTCACACCCTGTCCACTAAATGGGTGTATCTGGGCCGATCCTTCCCTGGATCGGCCCTTTTTTTAGCTTGGTTTAGGTTGTCAGGCGCCCCAGATATCGCGGTAGTAGCGCAGGAAGTTCGCCCCCAATACTTTCTCGATCCGTGTGGATGAATGCCCGCGCGCGGCCATCATGTCAGCGAGTTGCTGAAACTGGCCCGGGCCCTGAATATCGGGGATGAAAGGCACAACGCCCTTCTTCTCGCCCTTGGCTGAAATGCCCGCCTTCTGGCGGCGGCTGATCTCGTCATCAATAATCTTGTGATACCCCGCCATGTCGTCAATCGCTGTAGTGCCGCCATCGGTGCCAATGCCTACATGGTCTTCACCACAAACCTTGATGGCATGCTCAATGTGAAGCACCACGTCTTCCGCCGTGGGGAAACTGTCTTCTTTGAGGAACGGCATGAAATAGATGCCCGCGACGCCGCCTTTGTCCGCCATCAGGCGCAATTCTTCGTCGGTTTTGTTTCTGGGCAGGTTGGCAAGCGCCCGACAGCCGGTGTGCGAAATGCAGATCGGGCGTTCGGATGCCTGGATCGCATCAAGGCAGGTCTGCTCGCCCGAATGGCTGAGGTCAACGGCAATGTTTGTTGCGTTCAACCGCGCCACCACCTCACGTCCAAACTCCGTGAGCCCTCTGTTCTCCGCCTCCATGCTGCCGTCCCCCAACTGGTTGCGGCCATTATAGGTAAGCTGGATAATCTTGACGCCTAACCCCGCGAACATATCGACCCGCTCGGCGTTCTCGCCCATCATCGCGCCATTTTGAAAGCCCATGATGATGCCGATTTTGCCCTCGCGCTTAGCGCGCTCAATATCCGCCGCGGTCCAGACCTTCAGGAGCTTGTCACTATGGTGGTTGATGATGCGGTTCCAGCGCGCGATCTCCCCCACCGTATATTCAAACGGGTCTTCTGGCCCTGCCACATAACCGAGCGTCTGGTTAACGGCCGTGGTGCCTGACGCCAGAGCATCCTCAAGCGCGCGCGGGTCAAGGCTCAGGGCTTTTGACCCCGCGACAGGGTTCGCCTTTTTATCGCTTGGCAGCATGCGCAAGTTGGGGTTGGAGATACCACCAAGATTGTTGATCAGGATAATATCCTTGAGCCCGGTATATCCCCCCTCACTAGCAAGTGCAGAAAGGCTCATGTTCATCAGTGGCAAGGTGCTTACAGCCCCGATACCAAAGCGCAAGACATCGCGTCGGGCAAACGCGCCACCATTTTTAAAATCACTCATCATCTGGTCCCTCTCATGTTGCCTTCCATGTGCAAACGGTTTTGCTAGTTTGCCAGGTCTTCTTTTGTGATCGGCACATAATCAGCGCGCGGGTACGCCTTGCCGCCCTTCACCGTCATAACCACGGCGCGCAGGTTTTTGATATCCTCAACCGGGTTTTTGGACACGAACATGATATCCGCCCGCTTGCCTACCTCAAGTGTACCGTGATCATCTTCAAGCCCCACCACACGGGCGCCGTTCAATGTTGCAGCGCGAATAACCTCTAGCGGTGTCAGCCCCGCGCTTGCCACCAGGGTTTCAAGCTCATCAAACAAGGCAGGATGGCTCGCCTCCGCTGGCAGCACGACGTCTGTGCCCGTGGAAATCTCCACCCCTTGCTCGTGAGCAAACGAGGTCAGCTTGGCGGCAAAATCGGGTGGGCAGATCGCAGGCCCGGCCTTGCGGGCGGGTTGGTTTTTCCGGCGCTCTTCAAGGTGGCTGTATAGCCACAAGGTAGCGTCCAGAATTGTGCCTTGGGCTCTCATCTTGGCGTAGAGCGCTTTCAGGCGATCATCCGCCGGGTCAAGCGTATCGTAGGGAAGTGCAATGCTGTGGTGATACTCACCGGGTTTTTCCTCGGTCAGTTCCCACGCTAGGCGGCATACGTGCGAGATAACGTCAACACCCGCGCCAACAACTTCGCCCGGCGTGGCGGGAAACACCATGCTGTGGGCCCAGGTTTTGATGCCTTGTTTTTTTGCTTCCGAAGCAATACGGCGCACCTCAGTGCCCGGCAGGTTTGCGTATATTTTAATGCCCGTTGCCCATGTACCACGCGCGAGCGTTACGGCCTCCGCCATATCGGTTTCAGGCGTGATCGCCTGCATCCACGGCACCTGGCCTGCAATCTCACCTTCTGCGGCTGAGCCTGGCCTCGGGTCCTTGAAGAAGCTTGGTCCGGCCATAAGGGCTGAATAATAAAGGTCAGGAGCAGGTGTTTTCTGCAAACGGCTTTCCCGGGCCAACTCCGCAAGCGTTCGCATATCACCCGCCATGTCGCGTACACTTGTGATCCCGCTATAGATATAGCGGCGCATCAATGCCCGCGCCTGTGTGAGGTTCGGCACAGTCGCCATATGCACATGGGTGTCAATAAGCCCCGGCAGGGCATACCAGCCGCTTGCATCCACCAGCTTTGTATCCCTGTCCACCTCTGCGGCCATTTCCAAGGACGGTCCAACCTCCACGATCAGGCCATTTTTAACAAGAATGGCCATGCCGGGCTGCATCGGGGATCCCGTGCCGTCGATAACAGACATGCCGGTGTATAGCGTGGCATCCGACGGTTGATCACCGCCCTCAGCGTCAACCGCTTGCGCCGGTACAGCCCCCAAAGCCCAACACATTGCGATCGTTACCCAGAATGCTCTCATGCTCCCGTCCCCCTTAAATTTTATAACCCCTCAAGCTCTTATGATGTGAGCCGTGCAGGCAGTCTGTCGCAGACGCTAGTGGAAATCCACCCCTGATGAAAAGCGCATGCTATCAGCGGCCTTCAATCGCACCTGAAGAACGATCTGGGCCATATATGATGGGGATCAACTCTTTTTTATTGCGCGGGAAATGCTATATGGAAGCAAAGCTAACGGCCAACCCTGTCAGATTTAGGAATTTAGTATGGTTAAAGTGTCCGTGACCAACCTCGCCGGTCAAACCCAGACGATCGAAGCCGAGGAGGGTCTCTCCCTCATGGAAAATATCCGCAACAATGACTTTGACGACCTAGCCGCCATTTGTGGGGGCTGTTGCAGCTGCTGCACCTGCCATGTCTATGTAGACGCTGATAACTACAGTGACCTGCCCGCGATGGAAGACGACGAACAATATCTTCTGGAAGACAGCGAACATTTCCGCGACGGTTCATCACGTCTATCCTGTCAAATTGAAGTAGACGGTTCGATGGACGGCCTCAAGGTTACAATCGCACCAGAAGCCTAAGCCAACACACTCTGCCCTCAGGAGCAAACCATGGCCCAGACGCCAAGCCTTCTCACCTCTAAACCAGACGCCAAAGCAATCCCCATCCGCATCGTTGATGCAGAGATGCTTGCAGAGAAACCTGCTGACATTCAGGCCTGGGCCAAGGCGTCCCGCTTCAAGGGGGAGGCGGGTGAGTTCCTGCGCATACAGGGCAAAAATGGTGTTGGAGAAGTCCTGATCGGCACCGGCGGCGAGCCGCTCACACCTTGGAGTCTTGCTGACGCTGTCACGAACTTGGATGAAGGCATTTATGCGCTTGAGGGTGCCAGCGCGGATGAATGTGAGATTGCCGGGCTTGGCTGGTGCCTCGCTCAGTACCGCTTCGATCGCTACCGCTCCTATGAGAACACAGGCCCTCGCACATTGATCGTTCCTGAAAGCACGGATATTGCGACAATTGAGCGTGCTGTGGCATCCATCAGCCTCGTGCGTGATCTCGTCAATACACCGGCCGAGGATATGGGTCCTGCGGACCTGCAGGATACCGCCGAAGCCCTGGTTGAAGAGTTTGGCGGCACATGTGAGACAATCGTCGGAGAAGACCTGCTTGATGAGAATTTCCCTGCGATCCATGCCGTGGGGCGCGCCGCCACTGAAGGCCGGGAACCCCGCCTGATTGACCTGCGCTGGGGCGAGGAAGGGCCAAAACTCACCCTTGTGGGCAAAGGCGTATGTTTCGACACCGGCGGGCTGGACCTCAAGCCCGCGTCCGGCATGCTGATCATGAAGAAGGATATGGGAGGTGCGGCGCACGCGCTTGGCCTCGCGCGGTTGATCATGGCATCCGGCCTCAAGGTTCAACTTCGTGTGCTAGTCCCCGCTGTTGAAAATGCTGTCAGCGGCAACGCATATCGCCCCGGCGACGTTATCGCCACCCGGAAGGGCCTCTCGGTCGAGATCGGCAACACAGACGCAGAAGGCCGCGTTGTGCTTTGTGATGCGCTTGCACTTGCCTGTGAGGAAAAGCCTGACCTGTTGATGGATTTTGCGACATTGACCGGTGCCGCGCGTGTCGCGCTTGGCCCGGACCTGCCCGCGACATACGCAAACGATGATGCACTTTGGGGCGCGCTAGAGAACGCCGCAAAAGAAGCTCAGGACCCCTTATGGCGCATGCCTCTTTGGGCACCCTATGACGCGATGCTCAAAAGCGAGATTGCGGATATGAACAACACGGCTGATGGTCCGTTTGGCGGTTCCATCACCGCCGCGCTTTACCTGCAGCGTTTTGTTGAGAAGTCCGTACCCTGGGTGCATTTCGACGTCTTCTCATGGATGCCGTCTGCCAAGCCAGGACGGCCGAAGGGCGGTGAAGCACAGGGCCTGCGCGCCTGTTATGATGCACTAAAAAGTTTCTTGAAGCTTGACGCTTAAGGCACAAAGGGGCAGTCTTAAAGGCAATCCCGTGTAGCGTTTTCGGGGATCATTCCGGTAAAGGAACGGATATCGTGACCGAGAAAACGAACCCGCGTATGTTGAAAATCTGGCACACCGCTAACCTCAATGGTGTGCGCTCGGACGAGCCTGACCTGACCATGCGGCAGATGACACTTCTCCTCACGGTTTATATGACCAAAGATCCCCACACCGTAAGGGGGCTTGCCGCCAGGATGAATGTGACCAAGCCGGTGATTACCCGCGCGCTGGATACACTGGGTCGCATGGGCCTGATAAAGCGCAAGCGCGACGAGAGCGACCGCCGCAATGTGCTGGTGCAGCGCACGGTGAAAGGCGCTGTCTACTTAAGCGAAGTGTCTGACCGCATTCTGGCGGCTGAAAAGCTCGTCGATCAGGACCTGGGCGATTATGAATGACCTGCTTCATTCTTTCGGATTGCCGCCACTTCATGACCCGGAAGGTTGCCTCTCAACATCCAAACGGCTTCTAGGCGCCACACAGATTGACGGCGTTATCACCCGTCCTGTTGCGGCCCTGAAAGCCCGTCCCGAAAGCACATCGGAGACCTTGAGCGAGGTTCTCTACGGTGAGCCCGTACAGTTGCTTGCAGAGGTACCTGGCTGGTGGTTCATGGTGTCTATTATTGATGGATATATGGGTTGGGTGGGTGAAAGTGCTGTCGCTGAATTTGAGGTGCTGCCCACACACCGGGTTAGTGCACCGCTTACGCATGTTTATATCGCGCCGTCCCTCAAGTCAGAGCCTCAGCTCATACTGCCCATGGGCGCCTATCTTACCCTGCCCGGCCCGCGCGAGGGCGGCTTTGCGGAAACGGCTTTTGAAGGCTGGGTCTATGAAAAACACCTGATGCCAATCGGCCAAACGGATACGGGCGAAGATCCTGTCACCATTGCCGAGCAGTTTATCGGCTCACCATATCTTTGGGGTGGCCGCTCAAAGCTGGGCATCGACTGTTCGGGCCTTGTTCAGGTATCACTCGCCCATACTGGCTATCGTGTGCTGCGTGACAGTGGGCCGCAGCTTGAGAGTCTCGGCAGACCTCTTGCAAGCGACGAGGCACCGTGCAGAGGCGATCTCGCCTTCTTCCCCGGGCATGTGGGCTGGATGATAGACGGTGTGCACCTGCTGCATGCAAACGCCACCAACATGGCTGTCACCATTGACCCCGTGGACGAAGTGACCGGCTGGGTACAGGCGGACCTTGAGAGAAAGAATCAAACCGGCCCGGCATTTCTCGGATATCGCAGGCTCTAGCCGTCCATTCTTGTCAGCACAAAAGAAAGGCGGCGCACCCATTGGGCACGCCGCCAATCCGCTCCCTTGAACGAAGCTAATTCTTAGTGAGACGCTTCCTCAGCACCTTCATCCGCCATCTCAGCAGCACCGTCCATCACTTCTTCAGCGGCTTCTTCTGCTGCAACAACCTCAGGCAGTGCCGGTGGGTTGTCAGAGAAGGAGCGAAGGTAAGCAATCAGGTCTGCGCGCTGATCATCCTTGCGGATACCGGCAAACGCCATTGACGTGCCAGGAACGGTGTTTTTCGGGCTGGCGAGCCATTCGTTGAGCAGCTCATATGTCCATGTGCCGCCATGCTCTGAGAGAGCGCCGGAATATTTGAAGCCGTCAACCGCCGCAACACCGCGACCGAGGATGCCATAGAGGTGCGGGCCAGTACCGTCACGACCGCCTTTTTCAACAGTGTGACAGCTTTTACATTTTGCGAACTGGCGCTCACCTTTGCTGAGGTCTGCGGTCTGCAACAGCTCAGCAAGCGATGGGCCTTCTTCCACAACTTCCTCGGCAGCGTCGGTTGAAGCAACTTCAACAGTGAACGCTGGCTTGGCATGTTCTTCATGGAAAACGCTCTCGGCCACCATTGAGATCACCATGATCAACAGTGCAGACGAAAGCACAGCTGCAAATACTTTATTCGATTCTAAGGACACAGGCTCTTCTCCTTGCAGGCGAGCAACTGGATAACAATGGCCCGCCCCTAGATTTCCCTGACAGACGCAGACCGGTAATTCGGGCGCGACAATAGCCGCTCATGACCCTGATTTTCAAGTCGTCATTTGCACCATTTTCGCACCTATTGGCAAAAAACAGCATTTTTTTTGCTTCTTTTCCATGAGGCATAAGCGCACAGGGCCATAAAGAGCCACTTCCCGCGTTGACTTGGCCGGATTGCATTGGCACAAGGTCTTTTCATTTGTTTCAAAATTTTCCGGGTGAGTAAAATATCATGACAGGCCAGCCAACTGCGCCAATCGGCGCCGCTGAGAACAAGATCGCCTTCCAGGGCGAACTGGGTGCATATTCTCATATGGCGTGCCTGGCCAAGTTTCCCGATATGGAAGTGCTGCCTTGCCCGAGCTTTGAAGATGCGATGGCCGCTACAAAAAACGGCCTCGCGCGGCTCGCCATGATCCCGATTGAAAACTCAACAGCAGGGCGTGTGGCAGATATTCATATCCTGCTGCCCGATAGCGGCCTTTATATCATCGGCGAACATTTTGAGACGATCCGCCACTGCCTGCTTTGCCACAAGGACGCCAGCGAAGAAACACTGACAAGGGTGACCAGCCACGTGCAGGCCATTGGACAGTGCCGCAAAAACCTGCGCGCCATGGGGCTCGAGCGCCTGCCTTTTGCTGACACCGCAGGTTCCGCCAAACATGTGGCTGAGGTGGGTGACCCAACGCTAGGCGCAATCGCGAGCGAGTTGGCCGCCGAGGTACACGGGCTTAAAATACTGCGCAAAAACTTTCAGGATGAAGGGCACAACACCACCCGCTTTGTGGTGCTTTCGCAGACCCCAGTGACGGTAGACGAGATTGAAGGGCCTGTGATGACCAGTTTCACCTTCGAGGTACGAAACATCCCCGCCGCGCTCTATAAGGCGCTTGGCGGTTTTGCCACCAATAGCGTGAACATGACGAAACTTGAGAGCTATTACGAATCGGACAGCTTCACCGCCACCGAGTTCTATGCAGATATCGAAGGCCACGAAGGCATGGAAAATGTACACCGTGCCATGGAGGAGCTACGCTTCCATACCAAACGGGTCCGCATCCTTGGTACCTATGGGCAGGAACGCCCGCGCGGCATGAGCTAACCTACGCTGCTTTGGCGGCAACGGCCTTGTCCGGCATAACATAGTGATGCTTGGCATAGTCGCTATCAAGCGTCTCAAGGGTGTAATACTGCTCCAGCACGGACGGCTTTTTAAGTAGATCCTCGTTATCTGACAGGAATGCCTCAAAGTCGGCATAGTGCCCGCGTCGTTGCCGCTCGTTGATGATCATCAGGTAAGCCCACGTGATTGTCTCGTGATAGAGGCCATCCGCACCATTCAGTTTCGCCCAATTGATCAGCCGTGCCCGGAAACGCTCAATCGCTTCCGTCAGCGTGAAACGCGAAACATAGATCCACGCCAGATGTACATGAACCTTGTGGCTGAAAGCTTCACGCGAGAGTACGCCGCTTTCAAATGTACGAAACAGGTCCAGGTCGTTCATGATTTTGCCTCCTTACTCTGTGAGCTTATGGCTCATGGTCGCATCAAGCGTGCAGCCATAGATGGCCTTGAGCGCTGCGATCTTGGCACGTGTCTCCGCTGAGAATGCTGGTTCCTTGCCATCAAACGCGTGCAGTACAATGCCTTCAAGCAGGTCACCGAGAGACATATCAAGATACTCGGCGGTGCCCTTAAGCACCTTCACCAGCTGCTTCTCCATGCGCACGCCTGTCTGTACCCGCTCAATTTTCATAGCTTCAGCTCTTCGTGATTTTTGTTATCTATGTACCATGGTAACATTTCAATGACAAGTAGATGATGCTTGTGTGTCACTGAGGCCAATGACACGGCCAGTGGTGGCGGTAGCACACCACGCAAATTGCATGAACGTATCGGAAAGACAGAATCAGAAGGTCAGCCAGTCACCGCCTTCACCTTTTTCAATCACTTCGGCAAGGCCGCCTACTTCAACCTGAGGCCGAGGGATAAGTGAGGTAGGGTCGATATCATGTTCCCTGAGCGCGCTGTCACAGGCGACAAAACGCACATTCAAGGCTGAAATGCCGTCGAGCAGCACCTCGGTATCTGCCACACCGCGCGCATCAAGAGCTGCATCCATCTCAGTCGCTGGCTCACCCTCACTTGTCTGCATGGCGGCCCAACCAGCTTTGGTGACAAATCGCACAGCAGCTTTAGAGAAAAAGAAGGTAACCGGGCGGCCCATGGCCGCGGCTGTGGCACCTGTCATAAGCGCCATGTGGATACGCTCCGCCCGCGCAGAAATCATCATCAGGGTCATAGGGCGTTTGCTGGCCATCTATAATGCTCCGCAACTTGGGCAGGCTGGGTCTTTTGGCAGGCCAATCTTGCGCACCATCATGCTTTGCGCGTCAACCAGCACCATTTTGCCCGCAAGGCTTTCGCCCGCGCCGGTGATCTCTTTCAGCACCTCAAGGGCCTGCATCGTGCCGACCATGCCCGCCACAGCACCCAAGATGCCAAAATCCGCGCAGGTGCGTTCAGCCTCCGCCCCGGGTGCTTCGGGCAGGAAACAGCGGTAGCAGGGCAGACCACTCCCTGCGTGCGGCTTGAAGGTCGCGAGCTGGCCCTCGTATGGCCCAAGCGCGGCAGATACCAGCGTTTTACCGAGCGCAACACATGTGTCGCTCACCAAATGTCGGGTTCTGAAATTATCGGTACCGTCAGCCACGATGTCATAAGCTCCGGTGATATCGCGTGCGTTCTCATCGGTCAGGCGAACGGTGTGCGTCTCAACCTTTACGTCCGGGTTAAGCGCAGCGATTTTCTCCTTAGCACTCAGCGCCTTTGCTTTGCCGATGTCTTTTGTTGTGTGGATCACCTGCCGCTGCAGGTTGGAGAGCTCCACCACATCATCGTCCACAATGCCAATGGTCCCAACGCCTGCCGCCGCTAAATAAAGCAGCATCGGTGCGCCCAGCCCGCCCGCGCCAACAACAAGGACACGCGACTTTAGAAGCGCCATCTGCCCAGCGCCACCAACCTCCTTGAGGATGATATGACGAGCATAGCGCTCCAGCTGTTCGTCGGTTAAATCCATCGCGGCCTAGTTACCCATGAAATCCACAATATTGCCAAGCGTGCTGGTTTCGCCCCGGTAGAACTCCGTATAGGTGCACCGCTTGCAAGTAACCGCCGTGAACTTCCGGTTTTGCACATTGAAGAGCTTGGATAGGCCATTGCCCGTGACGGTGATTTCATCCGTCTCAAACTCATCGCTTTCGCACTTGATGCATGTCCATCCCTGAGCCATTGCAGGTTCCTTATTTTGTACCGGTTGATCCAAAACCGCCTGCACCGCGGGCAGTCTCATCAAGTGCCTCAACCTCAACCCATTCTCCTTGGGTTACGGGCGCAATAATCATCTGGGCAATGCGCATACCGCGTTCTATAGCAAAGGGTTCGTTCGAAAGATTGACAAGAATGACCTTCACTTCACCCCGGTAGTCGGCATCGATTGTGCCAGGGGTATTGAGGCAGGTGATCCCGTTCTTTGCCGCCAAACCGGAGCGCGGACGTACCTGCGCTTCATAACCAGCTGGCAATGCCATCGCGAGGCCAGTTGGGATCATCGCGCGCTCAAGGGGGCCAAGTGTAACAATCTCGCCATCAGCAAGAGCAGCATACAGGTCCATGCCCGCACTTTGCTCGGTTTCATACTTTGGCAGCTTAAGGTCCGCCCCATGCGGCAGCTTGACTACATTGATCGCTACTTTTGCGCTCATAATCCCCTGATCCCTGAAATCGATTATTGTTTAAGTTTGTCTGCTATTTTTTGGGCAAGCCTGACAGCAACCTCTGTTTTACCAAGGCGTGGCCAACTCTCAACACCATCCACCGAGATAAGATGCACTTCGTTCTCAAGCCCACCCATAATGCCGGTGCCACCTGAAACATCGTTTGCGACGATCAGGTCACAGCCTTTGCGCTCCCGTTTAGCGCTTGCATACTCAATGACGTTTTCTGTCTCAGCCGCGAAGCCCACCACAAGGGTCGGGCGGCCTTCTGTCATTCCGGCCAAGCCTTTTAAAATGTCCGGGTTTTCAGCGAAGGTGAACTGAGGCAAACCGTCTTTCGACTTTTTCAGCTTCTGCACACCGCCGTTTTCCACGCGCCAATCTGCCACAGCCGCCACACAAACGGCGCCATCAGCGGGTAACGCTGCTGTCACGGCGGCTTGCATCTCAAGGGCGGTTTGCACATCCACGCGGCGGACACCAGCCGGTGTCTCCTCCACTGTTGGCCCAGCCACTAATGTGACCGATGCACCAAGCCCCGCAAGCGCACCGGCAATGGCAAAACCTTGGCGTCCGGATGACCGGTTGGCGATATAGCGCACCGGGTCGATCGGCTCATGCGTGGGGCCCGCGGTCACAATCAGATGTTTGCCCGCAAGTGGCTGGCCCGCACCGCCAAAATAA
Organism: Kordiimonas sp.; assembly: GCF_048264555.1. Taxonomy (GTDB): domain Bacteria; phylum Pseudomonadota; class Alphaproteobacteria; order Sphingomonadales; family Kordiimonadaceae; genus Kordiimonas. The sequence goes on along the minus strand of NZ_JBLXCX010000001.1, from coordinate 1,014,244 downwards.
TCTTCAATCGCGGCAACAATATCCATCACCTCAGACAAGCGCCCGGCACCCACTTCGCCGCATGCCAGGAGGCCCGCCTCAGGGCCCACCATCAGGATGCCGTCCCGTCTGAGCGTATCAACATTGCGGCGCGTGGCCTTGTTGTCCCACATCTCTGCGTTCATGGCCGGGGCAACCATCACCTGCTTGTCTGTCGCGAGGAGGATGGTGGACGCGAGATCGTTGGCAATGCCGTTCGCCATTTTCGCCATCAGGTCAGCTGTCGCTGGGGCCACGACAACAAGGTCGGCCTCGCGGCTCAGCCGGATATGCCCCATCTCCGCCTCATCCTTGAGCGAAAAGAGATCTGTATAACACTGCTCACCGGTCAGGCTCGCCACAGATAGCGGCGTGATGAACTGCTGACCACCGGCGGTGAGAACCCCGCGCACACTCACACCGCGCTCCATCAGGCGTCGTGCCAGATCAAGCGACTTATAGGCCGCAACACCGCCACCGATTATCAGAAGTATGCGTTTACCATTGAGCATATGCTTGCGCCTGTGTGCCGTTGAACAGTTATTCTGCTCTGGATCATATAGGCGTCTTTGCCCAGTGCCGCAATCATTCAACCGGCATTACCACAGTAGAAAAGGCGCCAACCCGCATAAGGAAAGCGCCTTGCACACGTTTATCCAAAGGCCTTAATCAGCAGAAATTTTCCGCGAATCGACGCTATAGCCGCCGGCACCCGCCACCATCAGCATCAGGTAGCCCCCCATCATCGCGAAGTTTTTGAGGAACATGCCCATTTGCATGGGGTCGGTAAAATTCGCGTGAAACAATACCGCCGTCAGCCCGCAAAAACCCGCGAGCAGCAAACCAGCAATCCGCGTCTTAAACCCAACAAGCACCGCAAGCCCGGCCAAAAGCTCAAACAAGGCCGCAGGCCAAAACAGGAAGCCCGGAACGCCCATTTGCTGCATATATTGCATGGTCGCCCCGTGATCACCCATGATCTTACTGAGCCCCGCACCAACAAAGATAAGTCCGAGGATAACGCGCCCCAAAACATGGGCAACTGGCATAAGTTTTTCCATGTCCATCTCCCCTACTGGAAAGAGGAATTGTCCCTCAGTTCAGGCGTTCGCGCAAGTAAGCTTAGGATGTCAGCATTTTTACGAGCAGCGCGCCGATTGCGAGACCAAAACCGAAGGGGTAAAGTCTTGATGATGCCTGCTTTTCTTCAGGAGCATCAGCCCGCAAATCTTGTTTCGGCTGATCTTCTTCCATCAACCAGCGCTCAAGCCGTGCTGGCAGGCGTTCAATAAATCTGGGCAGGTTATTGATAGCGTCAGCCAGACGGGCTTCAGGGGATAGGTTCGCGCGAATCCAGGCTTCAATAACCGGCTCGGATATCTGCCACATGTTAGCCTTCGGGTTCAGGTGAAGCGCCATACCTTCGGCCATAACCATGGTCCGCTGAAGTAGCAGGAGCTGGGGCTGGGTCTCCATCGAGAAACGCGCCGTGGTGGCAAAAAGCTGAGCGAGCAATTGGCCCGCTGATATCTCCTCAACCGGCAGATCCATGATGGGATCAGCGATAGAGCGAAGCGCCTGCGCGAACTCCTCAAGGCTTTGATCCTTGGGCACATAGCCGGCATCAAAATGAATTTGCGCAACCCGCACATAATCACGCTTGATGAACCCATAGAGAATTTCCGCGAGGAACCGCCTCTCTTCCTTTGAGAGACGCCCCATGATGCCAAAGTCAACGGCGACAATCGTACCGTCCTTTTGCACCAGAAGATTGCCCTGATGCAGGTCTGCATGGAAGTATCCGTCCCGCAGTGCCTGGGTGAGGAAAACCTGAACAACCCGTTCTCCCAGGGCCGCCAGATCATGACCAGCAGCCTCAAGGGCGCCGCGGTCCACCAGGCGAATGCCGTCCACCCACTCAAGGGTCAACACACTCTTGCTGGTGAGGTCCCATTCCACGCCCGGCAGTCGGTATCCTGCCTCACCCGCCATGTTTTCCGAGAGTTCCGCCGCTGCCGCGGCTTCAAGGCGAAAGTCCATCTCGCGGAGAACGGTTTCTCGAATTTTATCCACCACTTTGCCAAGCCGCAGGCGCCGAGCTTCCCGCACCTTGGCCTCCGCTTTACCCGCCAGCCATTCAAACAGGCTGAGGTCTCGCGTGAAACGCTGAGCAATATCCGGCCGCAAAACTTTCACGGCTACCGGCTTGCCTGCAATGGTCACAGCCTTGTGCACCTGCGCGATAGATGCTGCCGCGATAGGTGTCTCATCAAACGCCTGGAAATGATCTGTGAGTATGCCGCCAAGCTCTGCCTCTATCACTTCTTTTGCTGCTTTGAAGGGAAATGGTGGCAAACTATCCTGCAGCGTGGTCAAACCGTCCGCGATTGGTCTGCCAACAAGATCCGGGCGGGTCGCCAGGGTTTGCCCAAGCTTGATGTAAGCGGGCCCCATAGCAGCCAAAGCGCGCGCGAGCCGTTCACCATCGCTTGTGGGCAGGTTACGTTTGCGCGGGATATAGAAAGTGGTGGCCCGAAGCAGCTTCGGCGCCCAGGCGGGCACCAGATCAATGCTTGAAAGCGCACGGATAGCGCCGTAGCGGCGCAGACCCGCCGCAAGCCGAAATAGCTGGAAAAGATGCCACAGTGTACGCACGCTGCTCCCTTCCGCCGCCGCTAAAGTCGCGTGCCGCTATGGATAGCCACCACACCCGCAGACATCGTCCGCCAGGTTACACGGCCAAAACCGGCATCCTTGATCATATCTGCGAACCTTGGCGGGCTCGGGAAACGCCGGATCGATTCGACCAGATATTGATAGCTGTCCGCATCCCCCGTGATCACCTCACCCATTTTAGGGATCAGGTTGAAGGAATAGGTATCATATGCCTGCTGCAACACAGGCACCACCTGCGGGCTGAACTCAAGGCAGAAGAATTTCGCACCCGGCTTTAACACCCGGTAAGCTTCCGCGAGCGCTTCTTCCACGCGGGTAACGTTCCTTATACCGAAAGCGATGGTATAGGCGTCTTTGGAGCGGCTTTCAAACGGCAGTTTCTGCGCATCACCACACACAAATTCCGCCCGACCAGCATAACCTTTCTCAGCGGCGCGCACGCGGCCAACACGCAGCATCTCCGCGTTGATGTCGCACACCGTTACTTCACCGCCATCAGAGGCATCAAGAAAACGGAACGCTATGTCGCCTGTCCCGCCCGCAACATCAAGGAGGTGCATGCCCGCTCTCGGGTTGAGGCTATCGATCAGGGAATTTTTCCAGACCCGGTGTACGCCTGCGCTCATCACATCGTTCATAATGTCATAACGGTCGGCAACAGAGTTGAACACACCGCGCACGAGCGATGCCTTCTCACCCTCCTCGACGGTCTTGAAGCCAAAATGCGTTGTAGAAGCTTCGCCACCCGGCGCGTGTGTTGCCGATTTTGCCGTCTTGCTTGCTGTCTCTTTGTTGCCGCTTGACATCTGCCATGTACCTTGTTGCTTTACATGCGCTAAATTTGGCGGACCATAGCCCAGCACACGCTTAAAATACCAGCATCCTTTTATATTAAGAAATGAGCGCGACAAAATGCCCGAATTGCCCGAAGTAGAAACTGTCCGTCGCGGGCTCGCGCCTGTTCTTGAAGGTGCCGTCATAAAAAGCGCGGTCGCAAGGCGCCCAGACCTCCGCATACCCATCCCCGCCGACTTCAGCGCAAGGTTAAGCGGCAACCGGGTGGAACGGCTCACTCGTCGCTCAAAATACATCCTTATAGAATGTGCCGACGGCCTTATCGTTATACTGCATTTGGGCATGTCTGGCCGGGTCACCATTGTGCCTGCGGGAACACCGACACCGGAGCCCGGGAAACATGACCACATCATCCTCATCACAGAACGCGGCGATCATATATTCTATAATGACACCCGCCGTTTTGGCATGGTGACCTTCACGAGCGTAAGCGACATGGCCACACACCCGCTTCTGAAAGACATCGGGCCAGAGCCTCTGGGCAATGCTTTTAACACTGATGTGTTGGGGGACGGGCTAAGAGGCCGGAAAAGCACGATCAAAGCTGCTCTTCTTGACCAAAAATTGGTTGCGGGCCTTGGCAATATATATGTATGCGAGGCTTTGTGGCGCGCAGGCATTCACCCGGCACGCATTGCTCAGTCGGTCACGGCGGAAGAGGCCTCAAAGCTTGTGCCCATCATCCGTGACGTTTTGGCAGAAGCCATCGAGGCAGGTGGCTCCACCCTCAAGGACTATGCCCGCACGGACGGCGAGCTTGGCTATTTTCAGCATAGCTTCAAGGCTTATGGTCGTGAAGGTGAAGGCTGTTCGAAGCCGGGATGTGGTGGTACGGTCGAGCGAATCGTGCAACAAGGACGCTCAAGCTTCTTCTGCGGCACCTGTCAAAGTTAGAAAGTACCACACGTTAACCGAGGACTTTATGCGATACGTTGCTCTTCTCCTGTTCTGTGTCACGTCTGCCCTTCATGCGGAGGATGTGTTCATAGAAGGACTGCCTGATGTGCCGCAACTGTCTGTGGTGACCTCTATCGAGGGTGAACCCGTTGTGTTTGATACACCCGGCGGCACCGTTGCTGAATTTATCCTCAACATCAATGTCGCGGCGCCTGCCGCTTACCAGGCCTATAATGAAGCGCTCACAGGGCTCGGCTGGGCCTGCACGTCTCGCCCAAGTGATATGGCATGTGCCCGCGAAGAGAATCGCCTGGTCTTCTCAACGCCGGAAGAAGGCGCAAACGCCAAGCGCATCATCTTGCGCCTTGAGCCTATAGAATGACCATATCTTCCCGCTTTTCAGCGCCCACGCATAAAGGTCTTTTCAAACCGGCTTGAGCGCAGTAGGAGTCTCGACCGAGGTCGGATCAAGAAAAGGCTGATTGATGACTTTTGAAACGATTCTGCTCGACAAGCAGGAAGGGGTTGGGCTCATCACGCTTAACCGCCCCGATGCCCTTAACGCGCTGAATAGCACGTTGCTGGGTGAGCTGGGGGAAGCGCTTCTGGCGCTTGACGCAGATGATGAGGTCGGCGCGATTGTCGTAACCGGCAGCGAAAAAGCTTTCGCCGCGGGCGCTGATATCAAACAGATGGCTGAACTGACATTTGCCGATGTCGCGAAAAGTGACATGTTTGGCAATATCAACAGCGTTTTTGCTCGTGTGCGCAAGCCCGTCATTGCGGCCGTTAGCGGTTATGCGCTTGGTGGTGGCTGCGAGATTGCCATGGCATGTGATTTTATCATCGCGGCAGAGAACGCAAAATTTGGCCAACCTGAAATTAAGCTGGGTGTTATTCCCGGCATTGGTGGTTCACAGCGCCTGACGCGCATTGTCGGTAAGTCCAAAGCTATGGACATGATGCTGACCGGCCGCATGATGGACGCTGTGGAGGCGGAACGTGCGGGCCTTGTAAGCCGCATCCTGCCAACGGAAGACATGCTGGACGGTGTGATGGAGATCGCCGGTGCTATAGCCAGCCTCTCCAACCCAAGTGTTGCCTTGGCGAAAGAAGCTACCAACCGCGCACTTGAAACAAGCCTGGCCGAGGGCCTCTTGTTTGAGCGCCGGGCCTTCCATTCGCTGTTTGCGACGGAAGACCAGAAAGAAGGCATGAATGCCTTCATCGAGAAACGCCAACCGCAGTTTAAAAACTGCTAGTGGCACCATGAGGAGGGCGGAAGGCTAACGAGACCCTAAGTTTTATAGCCTTCCCCTATTGACGCACGGTACGAAGCGGTATATAGACCCGACCTCGAATTCAATAGCGGTCGCGCCTAATTTGCTTGCGGCCCTAAAACGATAGAAAATGTGGACGTGTGGCGCTGGACGGTTTTTGAGGCGCAGTCCTAAAAAGGTTAGAAGAAATGGCAAATTCAGTACAAGCCAAGAAACGCATTCGCCAAAACGAACGTCGCCGCGCGATCAACAAATCCCGCGTTAGCCGTATCCGCACCTTTGTTCGCAAAGTGGAAGAAGCGATTGCATCTGGCGACAAGTCTGCAGCTGGTGAAGCACTCAAGAGCGCACAGCCTGAAATCATGCGCGGCGTAACCAAAGGCGTTATCCACAAGAAAACGGCTTCCCGCAAAGTTTCTCGTCTGTCTGCTCGCGTTAAAGCGCTCGCTTAATCAAGACTGACCGATTCGCCGAGCAATCTGCCCGGCATGAGTTGAAAAAAGCTGCACCACCTTGGTGCGGCTTTTTTATTGTATACAAACGGCGGAACAAAACAGGCACACCAGTGGGGGTGAAACCCGCCTGAATCAAGATATTGTGTACCGCCCTGAATCGCGCCATAGGGCTGTGAATTTTATTCCTGTCAAGCGATAGAATCGGTTGAGGCTGACCCCTCGCGCCTGTACATTCCGTCCTTACGCGGTGGGCCGGTCGGACAACCAACCTTCTCTTCCGAGAGAGCAGTCCGAATGTGGTTCAGGCCCCAGACAGTGCAAATAATTTGAGCTGGGATCACGCCACCGTTTTTGAAAATAGCAGATCGGGACCGCAAGTGCCCTGACTGGCGCGTTGCCCCTTTTATTGGGCAACTGCATAACCGTCAGTGATGCAGGAATTGTGTCATAGCTTTGCGGAACAAGCATCGGGACGACAATTGTTCAGAGTAAGGGGGTTATTGCCCGATGTCAGAGAGGGAGCAGGATACCATGGGGGCTACCGGGGGGGTTGCATCCACGCTGAACGAGAAGTTCGACGCGTCGCCTTGGCCGCGTGTGTGCGAAAAATTCAGACAGGAATTTGGCCAACACGCTTTTTCCAGATGGCTGGGCCAATTGGGTTATAACGGCATTGATGGCGGTACAGCTGAGCTGACAGCCCCGACAAAATTCGTACGGGACTGGATCCAGAGCCACTATGCGCCGCGCCTGAAGGATTTCTTTACGGCTGAGGACCCACAGGTCAAAGCGCTCAGTATCCGTCTATCTGCTACCACCACTGCCACCAAATCCGAAGCGCCTCTGCCCGCACAGGGCGAGAAAACCAGCCCTGCAACCATTGGCAGCCGGGCCGATGAAAGCTCAGCGCTCGACCCCAAATATACCTTTGACAGTTTTGTTGTTGGCAAGTCCAACGAGCTGGCCTACGCGGCTGCAAAACGCATCTCGGAATCAGATGATGTAACGTTTAACCCGCTCTTTCTGCATGGTGGTGTTGGCCTTGGCAAAACCCACCTGATGCACGCCATTGCGTGGGAGAGCAAACGCAACAACCCAAACAAACGCATCGTCTATATCTCGGCCGAAAAATTCATGTTCGAGTTTATCGCAGCGCTTCGCTACAAGGACACACACGCCTTCAAACAGAAGTTCCGCGCTGTGGACCTCTTGATGGTTGATGATGTTCAGTTCATCGCCAACAAAGAGAGCACGCAGGAAGAATTTTTCCACACGTTCAACGCACTTGTCGACAATCGTTGCCAGGTGGTTATCACCGCAGACCGCTCACCGACAGATCTTGAAGGCATTCAGGAACGTATCGTATCCCGTCTGGGATGGGGCCTTGTGGCTGATATTCACCCGACGGACTACGAGCTGCGCCTTGGCATTTTGCAGTCGAAGGCCGAGCAGTCCAAGAATGTTGACGTACCCGCAGAGGTGCTCGAGTTTCTTGCCCGCCGTATCACATCCAACGTGCGCGAACTGGAAGGTGCCCTGAACCGCGTACTGGCTTACGCAACGCTTGTTGGGCGCCCTATCACAATGGACATGACCCGCGACGTGCTGCAGGACCTTATTCGCGCCAATGACCGCAAACTGACAATTGATGAGATCCAGCGGGCAGTAGCCGACTATTTCAACCTGCGGCTTGCGGAGATGCTATCAGAGCGCCGCGCCCGCACGATTGCCCGGCCACGGCAGATCGCCATGTATCTCTCTAAGCAACTCACAAGCCGCAGCCTGCCGGAAATTGGTCGCCGCTTTGGCGGACGTGACCACACAACGGTTATGCACGCGGTGCGCAAGATTGAAGATTTGCGCCGGGATGATAGCCAGCTGGATGAAGATATCACCCGCCTTGGTCGCCTGCTGGAAGGCTGATATCACGCCCATGACTGGGGGATAAAAAGCTGATATGCGACTCGGCTGATTTCCTTAGATTCTCCACCTCAAAAAAAAGCGCCTTTTTGGCGCTTTTTCGTTTGGTTTGGGCGTCAAAATCGCTATTGTTCCGTATGAAATAAATCCTCATTGTTTCGGGCGATTTTTGCCCATTTCTGTGCCACTGGCTGGGAGGCGGTCAGTAGCAAAGGATAAGTGCCCCAAACGGGCAGGGATAATGAGGCGGGAGTGTCCGGCACGGGGGCAATGATACCAGCGCCGGAAGCAACAGTCAGATAAGAAGAATTATCCATGAAAGTCACTATTGAACGGAATTCCCTTCTCAAGACACTGGGCCACGTGCAGTCAGTTGTAGAGCGCCGGAATACCATCCCCATTCTTTCAAACGTGATGATCGAGGCCGACGGCGACATAGTGTCGATGACAGCGACAGACCTTGATATAGCCATTATTGAACGCACGGGCGCGTCAGTGGCGCAAGGCGGGGCAATCACCGTGCCTGCGCACACCCTGTTCGACATTGTACGCAAGCTGCCTGACGGTGCCGAGGTTGAGTTGACCGCAGAAGAGAACGACCGCCTTATCGTGAAGGCTGGTCGCTCACGCTTCACACTCGCCTGCCTGGACAAGGAAGATTTCCCGGTGATGAGCGAAGGCGATATGCCGCACCGCTTTGAGCTGGCCGCTGCTGAGCTGAAGCGCCTGATCGACAAGGCACGCTTCGCAATCTCCACAGAAGAAACCCGCTATTACCTGAACGGCATCTATCTGCATGTTGCAACCACGGAAGACGGTTCTACGCTGCGTGCGGTTGCCACCGACGGCCACCGTCTCGCTCAAGTAGAGCAGGACGTGCCGGACGGGGCCGCAGGCATGCCGGGTATCATTATCCCACGCAAGACAGTGGGCGAAATTCGCAAGCTGATCGACGAAGTTGAAGGCAATATCCAGATATCGCTCTCAGACACCAAAATCCGCTTCGCTTACGACGGCGCCGTAATCACTTCCAAGCTGATTGACGGCACCTTCCCTGACTACAGCCGCGTGATCCCGAAGGGCAACGACAAGATGCTCGAGATGGATTGCCGCTTGTTCGCGGAAGGTACCGACCGGGTATCCACCATCAGCTCCGACAAAACACGCTCCGTAAAACTTTCCATCGCCAATGATACGCTCACGCTGTCGGTCAACAGCCCGGACAGTGGCACGGCGACGGAAGAACTGGCAGCCTCATACGGCGCAGATGCACTTGAGATCGGCTTCAACAGCCGGTACCTGCTCGATATCCTCGCGCAGGTTGAAGGTGACACCGTGCAGGTATTCCTCGCCGACCCATCTGCCCCAACGGTCCTTCGCGACATGGTCGACGAAGGTGCCCTTTACGTTCTGATGCCGATGCGGGTCTAATGAGGCCCCATTGGCTTTGAACCCAATTGACGAGTTTAAGCATTGAAACGCCAATCCATACTGCCTGTGCTGACGCTGGTGACTTGCCATGGCTGACGCAGAAAGGGCCTGGAGCACCGAGGTGAACGGTGGCGTTTATGTGCGAAACCTGATGCTGACAAACTTTCGTTCTTACACGCGCGCATCGGTCGCACCGTCTGGCACCACCCCGCTTGTGGTGCTTACCGGGCATAACGGTGCGGGCAAAACCAATGTGCTTGAAGCGCTCAGTTTCCTTGCCCCCGGCAGGGGCCTGAGGCAGGCGAGCGTCGCCGAGGTTGCGAAACAAGGCAGCACGTCACCATGGGTGGTTGCCGCCACGCTTGGTGTATCAGGCGACGATATCAAGGTCGGTACCGGGCAAGACGCTGACGCAACAGACGGCGCAGGCAAGCGGGTTGTTCGCATGGATGGCCAAACCGTATCGAGCAGCAATATGCTGGGGGACCGATGGTCCGTCACATGGCTGACGCCGCAGATGGATCGGCTGTTCATTGAGGGGCCATCGTCCCGCCGCCGGTTCCTCGACCGCTTGGTGCTGGGGCTATATCCTGACCATAGCCGCCAGGTTGGCGCTTATGAGCGGGTGATGCGGGAACGCAACCGTCTGCTTGGTGACAGGGGCATGCATGCCGATGCGGCGTGGCTAAGCGCTATAGAGGCTCGTATGGCTGAGCATGCTGTTGCCGTAGCGACTGCGCGCCTTGATTATGCGGGGCAGCTTGCTGGCCAATTGGAAGCTGCGGAAGATGGACCGTTCCCGAAGGCGGAGCTGGCGATTGACGGCTGGCTTGAGGGATTACTTGCGGATGGTATGGCCGCCGTGGAAGCTGAAACCCTTTATAGGGACAAGCTCCTGAGCTTACGGGGCAGAGACATGGCAAACGGCCGCACAGGCGAAGGGGTTCATAGAACAGACCTGATCGTCACCCATGCGCCCAAGGCGATGCGGGCCGACCTGTGCTCCACCGGTGAGCAGAAAGCGCTTCTGGTCGCGCTTGTGCTTGCCAACGCGAAACTACAGTCAGCCATGAAGGGCCAGGCGCCCTTGATGCTGATGGATGAAGTTGCAGCGCATCTCGATGAAAGCCGTCGAGCCGCGCTTTTTGCCGCACTGGCCTCCCTTGGTGGCCAATGCTGGCTAACTGGCACCGACCGCAGCCTGTTTGCGGCGCTCGAAGGCCAGGCAGAATTTTTTGACGTGTGCGATGGTTCGATCCAACCGGCGCTCCAGTAGAGGATGAAGGGTCAAAGGCATGAGTGAAGAAATGACAAATACGCCAGAACACGAATATGGCGCGGATTCGATCAAGGTTCTCAAGGGCCTTGATGCCGTGCGCAAACGCCCTGGCATGTATATCGGTGATACGGAAGATGGTTCCGGCCTGCACCATATGGTGTTCGAGGTTTCCGATAACGCGATCGATGAAGCGCTCGCTGGCCACTGTGATCTGGTCACCATGACCCTCAACCCGGATGGTAGCTGTACTGTGACCGACAACGGGCGCGGTATTCCAACCGACATCCACGAAGAAGAGGGCGTGTCCGCTGCACAGGTGATCATGACCCAGCTTCACGCGGGCGGTAAGTTCGACCAAAACAGCTATAAGGTTTCGGGCGGCTTGCACGGCGTTGGTGTATCGGTTGTGAATGCGCTTTCCGATTGGCTTGAGCTGCGCATCTGGCGGGATGGCAAAGAACATTTCATGCGCTTTGAACGTGGCGAGCCGGTTGACGATCTCGTTGTTGTTGGTGACGCAGGCGGCAAAAAAGGCACCTCGGTGACCTTCATGCCGTCTCTCAACACGTTCAAGTTTGTGGAGTTTGATTTTGACCGGCTTGAGCATCGCTACCGTGAGCTCGCCTTCCTAAACTCCGGCGTTCATATCCTCATTCGGGACAACCGCCATGCGGACGTGAAAGAGGTAGACCTGTTTTATGAGGGCGGCATCACCGCATTCGTGAAATATCTCGACCGCAACAAATCGAGCCAGATTGGTGAGCCCATCACCATCGTCGGTGAGAAAGACGGCATCACAGCCGAGATTTCCCTGCAGTGGAACGACAGCTATCATGAAAATGTGCTGTGTTTTACCAACAACATCCCGCAGCGCGATGGCGGTACCCACCTTGCGGCCTTCCGCACATCGCTCACAAGGACCATCAACAACTATGTAAATGAGAGCGGCCTGGCCAAAAAAGCCAAGGTATCACTCGCTGGTGATGATGCCCGTGAAGGCTTGACCGCTGTGGTTTCTGTGAAGGTTCCGGATCCGAAATTTTCTAGCCAGACCAAGGACAAACTAGTGTCATCCGAGGTTCGCCCGGCCATTGAAGGCCTGGTGAACGAAAAGCTGGCCGAATGGTTTGGAGAACACCCCAGCGAAGCTCGCATGGTGATCCAGAAGATCATCGACGCGGCTTCAGCCCGCGAAGCTGCCCGCAAGGCGCGTGAATTGACCCGCCGCAAAGGCGCGCTCGATATCGCGTCACTGCCCGGCAAGCTGGCGGACTGCCAGGAACGCGACCCCGCGCTTTCAGAAATCTTCATCGTGGAGGGTGATTCGGCTGGTGGCTCCGCCAAGCAGGGCCGCAACCGGAAAAACCAGGCGATCCTGCCACTCAGGGGTAAAATCCTGAACGTGGAGCGCGCACGCTTTGACCGCATGCTGGCATCCAATGAGATTGGTACGCTGATCACCGCGCTTGGCACAGGTATCGGCCGCGAGGATTTCAACGCCGACAAACTGCGTTACCATAAGATCATCATCATGACCGATGCTGACGTGGACGGGGCGCACATCCGCACCCTGCTCCTGACCTTCTTCTACCGGCAGATGCCGGAGGTGGTGGAGCGTGGGCATCTCTATATCGCCCAACCGCCTCTTTATAAGGTAGGGCGCGGCAAGTCCGAGGTTTACCTGAAGGACGACAAGGCGCTGGATGAGTATCTGCTCAACCAGGGCACATCGGATGTCATCATCACCGACAGCACCGGCGCACAACACGCGGGCGCAGAGATCGAACATCTGGCAACTGAAGCGCGGGCGATCAAGGCAACCATGCAAAACGTACCGCAGCGCTACAACGCCAACCTGATTGAAACCATGGGCCTCTTGGGCGGCTTTGACGAAAAGCTGCTTGAGGATCAGGCTGGCAGGCAGGCGATGGCAGACCGTATTGCGGAGCGCCTGAACGTGCTTGCCACCACCGAGGAAGAAAACGGCTGGAGCGGCACCGCAGCGGATGACGGCGGTTATAGCTTTGCCCATGAGGTGCGCGGCGTGATTGACATGCACAAGATTGACGCGCATTTCATCGAAAGCCAGGAGGCGCGGTCACTTCACAAGCGCATGGGTGAAGTACGCGGCCTGTTCCAAGAACCAATCACCATCTCCCGCAAGGAAGAAAGCCAATCGGTCGGTACTCCGCTTGAGATGCTCGCGATCCTGCTCGCATTCGGGCGCAAAGGCCTTTCCATTCAGCGCTATAAGGGCCTTGGCGAGATGAACCCGGAACAGCTCTGGGAAACCACGCTGGACCCTGATGTACGCTCGCTGCTGCGGGTGAAGGTCAGCCAGGCAGACACAGCTGACGAAATCTTCTCCAAACTGATGGGGGATGTGGTGGAAGAACGCCGTAACTTCATCCAGGACAACGCGCTCAGTGTCGGCAATCTGGATATCTGATAAGTAAAAATAGAGCGGCTAGGGGGACCTTCTCCCTAGCCGCTTAACTCCGCCCTGCGCCTATTTTAACGCATCACCGCGTCAAGAATATCAAGACCCTCATTGAGTATCTCATCCGGTGCCGTCAAGGCAGGCAGGAAACGAATCACGTTTCCTCTGATACCGCATGACAGCAGTATCAGCCCGGCTTCTGCCGCGGCTTTCACGATCTCGGTTGTGCGTGCGGGGTCTGGCGCGTCAGCAACGCCGTCTTTCACGATTTCAATCGCAATCATGGCGCCAAGGGCACGGATCTCCCCGATCTCCTTGAGGCCACTATCCCGCATGGCGGTAAGCCGCGCTTTAAACAATGCGCCGATCTCATCCGCCCGCTCACAAAGCCGGTCTTCTTTAATGATGTCGAGCACCTTAAGCCCGGCCACACAGCCAAGCGGCGACCCGCCATAAGTACCGCCAAGACCGCCGGGTGCTGCCGCGTCCATCACCGCCGCCTTGCCAATCACACCCGAGATGGGGAACCCGCCCGCCATGGCCTTGGCAACAGTAATGAGATCAGGCTCAATGCCCGCGTGCTCAGTGGCAAACACCCGCCCCGTGCGGGCAAACCCTGTCTGGATCTCGTCACATATAAGCAGCATGCCATGTGTATCGCAAAGCTTCCGCAGCGCCTGCATGAACGTCGGCGAAGCAGCGTAAAAACCACCCTCTCCCTGCACCGGCTCCAGAATGATAGCCGCCACATCTTCGGGCGCGATATCGGCTTTAAAGAGGTCCGCCACCGCCTCAAGCGCCATATCTTCGGTCACACCATGATAGGGCACCGGATACGGCACGTGATAAATGCCTTGGGGGAACGGCCCGAAGCCTACCTTATAGGGGGCAACCTTGCCCGTGAGCGCCATGCCCATCATTGTCCGCCCGTGAAACCCACCCTTGAAGGCAATCACGCCGGGGCGTCCTGTGGCCGCGCGCGCGATTTTTACGGCATTTTCAACCGCCTCGGCCCCTGTGGTGAGGAAGATGGTTTTTTTCGGCGTATCGCCCGGTGCAAGCGCGTTCAGTTTCTCCGCGAGTGCGATGTAACTCTCATACGGCGTTACCTGAAAGCAGGTGTGGGAGAAATTATCGATCTGCGCTTTCACAGCCTCAAGAATGCGAGGGTCACCGTGGCCGGTGTTGGTGACAGCAATCCCAGTGGCAAAATCCACATATCGTTTGCCCTCAACATCCCATACCTCGGCGTTTTTGGCATAAGCCGAGAAGCGCTGGTGCATGCTGCCCACACCGCGCGGCACCGCGTTTTCGCGCCGGGCCCAAAGGTCTTTATTTTTGAGTGTTTCTGTATTGGTGGATTTCAGTTTTTTCAGCATCAGTCCAGCCCTCCCAGGAGGCAATATTTGGATTCCAGATAATCGTCGATACCGTATTTCGAACCTTCACGGCCGAGGCCCGATTGTTTGACCCCACCGAACGGGGCCACTTCCGTTGAAATGATGCCTTCGTTGATGCCAATCATACCATACTCAAGGGCCTCCGCCACGCGGAACACACGCCCCAGATCACGGGCATAAAAATAGGCAGCAAGGCCATAGGGTGTATCGTTCGCGAGGCGGATAACCTCGGCTTCATCGCTGAATTTGAACACCGGCGCAACTGGTCCAAACACCTCCGCCTGGGCAATCTCCATGGCCGGCGTGACACCGGTCAGGATGGTTGGGGCATAAAAGCTTTGCCCCGCGCCATGCCGTGCGCCGCCAATAACTGTTTGAGCACCATCTGCGACTGCCGCCTTCACAAGGGTTTCAACCTTGTCGCAACCCGCCTTATTGATAAGTGGCCCAACCGTCGTGCTTGCCTCAGCCCCGTGCCCAACCGTCAGTCCCGCGACCGCCTCTTTCAGCTTGGCGACAAATTCGTCATGCACGGCTTCATGCACAAAAAACCGGTTCGCACACACGCAGGTTTGCCCTGCATTCCGGTATTTGGATGCCATGGCACCCTGCACCGCAGCGTCAATATCGGCATCCTCAAACACAATGAAAGGCGCGTTGCCGCCGAGTTCAAGGCTGACCTTCTTGATCGTGGACGCACACTGCGCCATCAACAGCCGCCCGACTGCGGTTGACCCGGTGAAAGAGAACTTGCGCACGGTTGGGTGCGTTGTCAGCACCTTGCCAATCTCATCGGGTTTAGTGGTGGTGACAACCTTGAAGAGCCCTGTAGGCAAACCCGCCTGCAGCGCGAGCTTCTCAAGCGCGAGGGCGGTAAGCGGTGTGGCTTCCGCCGGTTTCACAACCGCGCTGCATCCGGCGGCAAGCGCAGGCGCCACCTTCCGCGTGATCATGGCAAGCGGAAAGTTCCACGGTGTAATTGCGGCCACAACACCCACGGGCTGCTTAAGCACCATGATACGCTTGCCGGGCGCAAAACTGGGTATGATATCGCCGTAAGCACGTTTGCCTTCTTCCGCGAACCATTCAATGAAGCTGGCCCCATAGAGCACTTCCCCCCGTGCTTCGGAGAGAGGTTTGCCGCACTCCGCCGTAATAATCTCAGCCAACTCATCCGCGTGCGCGAGTATAAGCCGGTGCCAGGCCATCATCAGGCTGGCCCGCTCTTTGGCGGTGCGTTTCGCCCAAAGCTGAAACGCCTGTTCAGCAGCGCCGATATGGTGCGCCACGTCATCAGCGGTCATGTCCGCGACTGTCATCAAATGCGCGCCAGAGGCTGGGTCCAGCACTTCAAGGCCCGGTATTTTGGCCGCAAAATCTTTTACCAACGGGAAATGTTGGGTCATCAAAACTATCCTTTTTGAAGGGTATCTGCGCGTTTAACCGCCGCGCTTTGGTATCTCAAGCGGGCCCAAAGTATCGAGGTATTCTGCCCGGTTCGCGAGGCCATCCTGCGGAAACTTGTGACCTGCATCACGGAAACTCTTTAGCGGCTGACCAAGGCCAAGCAGCCCTCGCTCCCGCACCCGCGCCACACGGGCAAGGTCGATCTCAAGCGCGATGATCTCTTCCATCTCACCAGCCTGATGAAGGATATCACCATCTGGACCCGCGATAACGGAACGGCCATTGGCCTGCTCGCCCGCGCCATTGATATCAACCACAAAACACTGCTGCTGGGCAGCGGTTGCCCGCACCATTGCGCACTCCACCTCCCTGTCGATAGAGTTCGTTAGTGTGGGGTGAATGATCACCTCTGCCCCCATGGTCGCAAGCGCGCGGCTGGTTTCGGGAAACCACATATCGTAGCAGATAGACACGCCAAAACGTCCCACATCCGGCACATCAAAGGTGCAGAACTCCGTCCCCTCTGCAACGCCTTTTTCGTACGGCAGAAAAGGGTACATCTTGCGGTAGCGGGTCACCACCTCACCAGTGGCTGAGATGACGCTGGTGGTATTGTAGACCTTGCCGTCCTTCTTTTCATACAGTGAGCCGTTCACCAGCCAGATACCCAGTTCCTTCGCGAGTGCCTTCAATCGGTCTTCCGTGTTTGAGGGCAGGGCTTCTGCGGTACCAACTGCGGCGCCACAGATGGCCAGCTCAGACAGCACAACCATTTGCACCCAGGGGTACCGAAGGGTGGTCTGCCTGATTTTTTTGATCACGAGCTCCAGATTACCGCTGTGCGGAAGCGCGAGCTGCAACCCTGCAATAGCAAATGGTTTCATGGTCTGGTCCCTCCCTACTCGATTACTTCTTGTGCGGTTTGAGGCTGCATGGGGGCAATGTCTGGTTCGCGGCCCGCCTTCTGGTCGAGAAGCCGGGCTGGCATAAAGGCGGTCACAAGGCACAGCACAATACCCATGATCGCCAGGTTGATCAGCAGGGTGTAATTGCTTTCACCAATCACAAGCGCCGCAACAAATGGCCCCGACGCCAGCCCCATTTTTGAGAAAAAGCCCGATAGAGCCGCCATCTGCCCCTTACCGTCAAACGCGGCGCACATACCCAACAGATACGGGATGAGGAACGCCCAGGTGATGCCGGTGATCACATTGGCGATAAAAAAGAGCGTCGCATTCGATGAAAACCGAAACAGGACCATGCCAACAATGGTGACCACAAGCCCAAGAAGAAGCGGCTTCAACCGGCCGTTTTTGAGCCCGATAACATAAACAAACACCGCCCCCGCCACTGATATCCAGTTTGCGAAACCGAGTGTTGTGCTGATGCTGCCGGTGGTGAGGCCCGCGTGTTTACCAAGTTCAATCACATAGGCTGCCAGGCCCATATTGGCTGCCTGAAAACAGAACACCGCAAGAAGTGCCAGAACTAGCGGCTTGAAATACACACCTGAGCCGTCTCGCTCTGCCTCCATTACGGTTTTTTCCTTGGCGGGATATGAGGCAAGGAAAGGCAGCATCGCGAGCGTGACGAGGCTGAAAGCCATCAGCGCAATGAAAAGCACGGAGGTACCATAAAGCGGCACCAGCTTTGGCAATGTCATCAGCCCAACACCGCCAAGGCCATATTGCACCACTAGCAGCATGCCAAAGGTTTTATCTGGCGCAGGCGTGCGCGCGATCACAGAAAAACCAATGCCTACCAGAAAACCGCCAATGGAGCCATGCAGGAAACGCATCGCGATGAGTATATTGCCATCCGTTTGTACGGTTGAGGCGATATCAACGAGGATGAGGCCAATAAGGGCCGCTATTGCGGCCTTTTTCCAGCGAAGGTGTTTGATAGCGAAAACCGCCACCAGCGCACCAAGCGATGCACCATATACATTGGCAGAGGCGACATAACCCGCCGTCGATTTTGAGAAACCAAGCCCCTCAACAAGGCCACTCACGAGCGCAGGCATGATATTGACATAAAACAGACCCGCCGTGGTGAGGAATGCCAGCAAAACCGGCGCGATATGCCCTGTGGGGGAAGCTTGCCTCAGCCCCCCTGTTGAGGTCGTGGTATTGCCGGTCATCGTGTTGCTCCGCAGATTGGGGTAACGGCTGACAAAGCCTTGACAGGTTCAGCGAACTTGTGGACACCGCTATCGCTGAAATAATAATAAACGTTGCCGCCCGGTAGCAGCACAACGGTGATGCCGCCAAAGCCGGAGAAGAACGGCAACCATGTATCCTCCCCGCACCCAAGGCTTTCCCGCGCGTTCCACGCCCAGAAGCCATTTTTATAGCGCAGGGTTTTGCCGCCCGCTTCCAGGCCCCGGTCTCGCGTGTTGCGCTGCATCGCGGCGGCAAGGCCCGCTTGGTCAAACTTCACCGAAAGCCCTTCATCGCCTCGCGCAAGCAAGTGGGCAAGGCGGGCGATGTCATCTGCCGTGAAAGCCATACCGTAACCTGTGAAAGGCTCGGCATCAGACCCGGCTGTGCGGCGCATCACGCTGAGAAGCGGGCTCAGGTGTAGCTCACGCCAGATGGGTAACAGGTGATCACGATAATAATCGGCGCCCAGCCCTTCCTCGTGTTCCAGATAGGCATTCATGGCAACACCCAGCAGATAGGTATCTGAGGTGTGATAGACCCAGCGCGAGCCCGGCTTTGCACGCGGTTTGAAATGCTCGCATGAAAAGGCGGTTTTCGGAGCACCTTCTGTCAGCGTGAAAAAAGGCGCAAAACCTTCTGATGCTTCATCACTATGTGCGGCGCGGCTCTCAAAACGTCCGGTCGACATGTTCAGGAGATCCAGAAGGGATACATCATCCCAGCCCGCGCAGGCCGGGATGAGGCTGGAAACGGGCCGGGAAGAGACATTGCCATAAAGCGCGTCAAGCCGCAGGAGACCAAGGCCACCGGCGAGCGACTTCGCCAGCGAGTATGACGGCAGCACCATGGTTTCGCAGTGTGGGTAAGGCCCGAGGCGGGTATCACACCCACTGCGGTAATGCACACCGTCCAGCACCAAACCGAAGGCGCTCATGGAAGCTAGCGCAATCTCAGATACTTGAGAAAACTTCGTTATATCAATGTCTTGCGTCAGGCCTTCTATGGCTTTTTTGGGCAATTGGGCCGCAAGATGCTGGCGGTGATCCGCCAATATCTCATCCGCCCCCTCCAGCTCACTCGCCTGCCACGATGCAGCATACTGACCCCAGAAATTGAACTGGAAGTAAGCGCAGGTTTCGCTCCCCACCTGCATCAGCGCCCTCGACGCCTGTCCATCCACTGTAACGGCAACCAACAGTGCACCATTGTGGATGCAGTTGGCGTTTTTCTCCATCAGCGCGAAGGGCAGCGAGATGAACCGTCTGCCATCGGCCTCCGTCCATGTTGTACCGGGGGTGAAAATCAGATCGAAGTATGGGTGGCGTGTTTCGATAAGGCCTTGATCTAAAGGAATTATCTGCCGCCCCAGCTGCACCAATTCAACATCGATGTCGGGCATCACCCGCACCTGGGTATCAGGGTTATCGGCCACACCGTATGTGTCGAGCACCTGTTGAAATCCGCCGCTGAGCGCGGTCATATCAAGATGAAGGCGGCCTTCAAGCCGTGTGGTTTCTGCTGCCAATTCCTGCGGCGTAAAGTCCTGGAATGGCAGCGCGAGGTCATATCCGTCAGCGCCCGCAAGCAGTGCATCACGCCTTGCACTATCCGCATAGGCAAAAGGGGAAGCCACAAAAAACCATATTAAAATCAATGTCTTGATCATGATGGCGCCCCTTCGAGCGCGATGCCTGCCGAGACGAGCCGCTCAATGAGCGGTGCGAGATCGTCCGCATGCTCACGCCACCGGCCAATGGACGAACTATATAGAGGACGGCGCACCTGGGCGGCGGAGGCTGTCGCGCTGGGGCTGGTATTTTCATGGAAGGAAAGCACAGCATCTTCCCAACTGAGCCCGCAATATTTCAGCAGGTTTCCAACCTCCGCTTCCGTGTGCTGAACCAGATTTTCATATTGCAGATCAAGGATTTGGCCCGGCATGACGTTATGCCAGTGAGCCATCAGCCTGTCATAAGCGATATAATATTCCGCAAGCTGATCAAGCCTGTAGCTATAGGGATACCCCATGCGGAACAGGGTCTTATAGATGGCGTAACAGGCATCAAGCGGGTGCCGCTTGAGGTGGATAATGCGCGCATGTGGCATGGCGCGGGCAATGATGCCGAGATAGAGGAAATTTGCCGGGGTTTTATCTATCAGAACAGGTGCGCCCAAGCCGCGCTCTGACGTGCTTCTGGCGTATTGTTTCGATAACGAAACAAAGTCTATTTCCGCAGACTTTTCAATAAGTTCCATCCGACCTCTCACAGGGCCAGCCAGCCTTACGATAGCGCTTGCCAGATCGCTGATTTCCCCCAGGCTCGCCACCTCAGAGTGGGAGCTTAGGATACGGTCCACCAGCGTCGTGCCGGTGCGCGGCAACCCGACGATAAACACCGGTTTTCCTTGGTTCTCGGGTGTTGCGGGGTGTGGCGCCGATGTGGCATGTGTGGCCGAAAGTGTGGCGGGATCCGTGTCATAACTGCCGGAATCTGTGGCGGGTGTGTGGCGTGAGTGCGGCGTGAACACCGCCGCGATTTTCGCCATGGTTTCCACATCCTGGCGCACATCATAGCGCATCATGGAAGCCCGCAGGTTTGCCCCGCGCCGAAGGTGACCAAACGATTGTTCGGGTTTCCCCAGATCTTCATATTCTTTGGCCAACGCATAAAAAAGCTGCACCGCCCCTTTCCGGTCCGGGATCCCCGCTTTGAGGAGCGCTTCCATCGCCTCGATATGATTATCGTCCTCACGCCAGCGCCTAAGCGTCGCGCGGTTATAATAAGCGTCATAATCACCGGGCCGTAGGGTGATAACCCTGTCGAGCCAACGCTCCGCCTCCGCCATATTGCCAAGCGCGACCGCAGCCGTCGCGGCGTTATAAAGGAGCCCCGCATCATGGGGTGCGAGCTTGAGCGCCGTTCGGTAGAGCGCATCGGCTTCCCGAAACAAACCAAGCTGGATATAGCGTTCCGCGAGCGCCTGCAATGAAGCGACATCACCTGCCTGACCTTCGGCCTCACCCAATAGGCTGCGCGCCCGGGCGATATGCCCTTCTGCGATCGCGCGGTCTATATCTGGCAGGGATGAAGGCATTCTCTAGGTCTTCTGTTGAACGTTGGGTCTTCTGTTGAACGTTGGGTCTTCTGTTGAACGTTGGGTCTTCTGCTGAACATTGTCTGGCGGTTCGGGGCGGCGATACCGCCCCGGCAGGTGCTCAGTATAATACTGTGCCAAGTTTTTGCGTTAGAAGCGATAGGTTGCGGAAAGCCCAAACGTACGCGGCAGGGCGATCTGCTCCTTGGAGCCATTGCCGTAATAGCCTTCGCTTGGGCGCGTGCCCATATATTGCTTCTTGAACACGGCGCTCACCCCCTCGGCGTTAAACATGTTTTTCACCCAGAGTGTGAAGTCCATATTGCCGTAAACAAGTGACAATGAGCCGTTCCAGATGCCGTAGGCCGGAAGCGTACGGTCAAACTTCGCCGATGTCCCGATCGCATTGCGGGTGGATGACTGCACATACCCATCAATGCGGGAGACAAGGGTCATGCTCTCGCTCAGCTCATAGCGGTGATCAAGCGCCACATTGAACATATGCTTCGGCGCACCAGGTAGCCGCGCACCATCCGCCGCAATCAATGCCCCTGTGGGCGAGAAGAAGTCATCACCGAGTTTTGCATCCGCATAAGCATAGCCAACGGTATAGTGCAGCCCCTCAGAGAGATACCCATCAAGCTCCAGCTCAATACCCTTGGTGCTGGCTTTGGAGCCGTTCTGCACCGCGAAGAAACCCCACGCCGGTGTTGATGTGTTGAGCTGCGGGTCAGACCAGTCCACATAAAAGGCACTGACGGTGTAACGCGTGTTGCCCTTGGTGCCCTTGATGCCCAGCTCGAAGTTATCAACCGTGTCGGCCTCATAGGTCAGCCAGGCTTCATTTTCTGCATAATAGCCGCTTGTGGGCACACCGTTGGCACCGCCCCGGCGATAGCCTTGCGACCATGTACCGTAAAGCAAGTTATCGTCATCAAGGTGATAGGTCACATTCGCCTTGAAGAGCATCTTGTTTTCTTCATTCTCGAAGGTCGATGTCAGCTCAGGGAACAGGTCCGTCCAGAACGGCAGCGCCATAAAGGTGTCTGACCGGCTGGTGTTCTTGAAATAACGCCCCCCAACAGTGACATCCACCTTGTCTGAAAGCGAGTAGGTCAGCTCACCATAGACGGCCTTCTGCTTGAAGGTTTCATCCAGCACATAGTGGAAGTCCTGGTCGCCGGTGATCCACGGCACATCAAAACCAAACAACTCGTCCACATAAGCATTGGCACCATAAAGGTAGCTTTCCTGCGTCGCCTGGCGGTCCTGGTCCTGATAATAAAGCCCAACCACATACTGGAGCGGCCCGTCAGAGTTGGACACTAGCCGCACCTCTTCAATGAAGGCTTTGTCTTCATAGGTGCGCGCGGCCGTCGCCATTGGGCGCGGGAAGTTATAATACCAGGCCAGCCAACCGTTCTGTGCGTAAAAGCCGGTGTTCTCGCTGATGCTCTCCCCCTCGTGATCATAATAGGAGGTGGAGGAGGTCAGCGTCGCGAAACCAAGGTCGAAGGTGGCCTCAAGCGAGCCCATCTCAACATCGCTTTCCGCTGGCTCGAGCTGGATAGAGCCAACTTCATATTTCTCATATTCGTTGCCAAAGCCGTCTTTGCCCACGGTTTGCGCACGGCGTCCGCCCATGTTGTCAGACTGCCGGGTGTAAGTGGCCGTGAGGTCAACCTTGTCGCTTGGCTGCCAGCGCAGGCTGGCGCGGCCAAACCACACATCATAGGTGTCTGCGTCTTCAACACTGGTGTATGACGCCGCGTCGTCCAGCACACCGTTTGGTGCAACAGGGATACCGTTGGCGTCCAGCTCATATACGTTCACATAATCGGTCAGGCCGGGGTAATCCATGCGGGTACCGGCAAAGCGGAAAGCAAGCGTGTCACCGAGCGGGGCGTTGAGCACAATATCACCGGCCCAGCCCATGCTTTCCGAGCCTTTCACGCTGCTCAGTGAGCCGGAAACCTTGCCAGAAAACTCATCAAACTGTGGTTTCTGGGTGATATAGCGCACCGTACCACCAAGCGCGCCCGAGCCATAGAGCGTGCCCTGCGGACCCCGCAGTACCTCAACCCGCTCAAGGTCTTTAATCAGCATATTCGCGAACATCGGCGTGTCATTAATATAGGTGGAGACGGTCGCCGCCGCAGAGGTGGCATAATCACCAAGGGCAGAGCCATCCACATTGAGACCGCGAATGCGGATGCTGTTTACCGCACCTGCGTTCCTTGGCCCCCGGTCCACAATCGCAACACCGGAGACAGAGCGCAGCAGTTCCGCCGAATCGAGCATTTTGGCATCTTCAATGCGCGCGCCAGAAACAGCGGAGATATTATAAGGGATATCCTGGATACGCTCAGCCCGGCGGCTTGCGGTCACCACAATCTCTTCCAACGTGATATCCCCACCTGTCTCTGCGTCCTGCGCAAGCACCGGCATGGCCAGCAGGCCTGTAAGCGCCGTTGAAGACATGAGTGTCAGTGTGGACAGTTTCCCGATAGCCGACATGGCTACTCCTCCCATATTTATGTCGTTTGAAAAAATATGGCAGGCTATTTTTTTATAGTCAACTAAAATAATATTTGTGACTAACGTAAAATCATCATTGACGCGCATAGGGGCCAACAATGATCTCCACATCGCGGGCGATGGCACCGTGCAGGTCATCCACCGTCATGGCCTTCAGATACACATAGTTGAGGAAGTGAATACGCTCCATGCGGGTCAGCAGGAAGGAAAGCTCCTCCGCGTCCACGTCCGCGCTGAGCGCGCCCATATCCTGATACGCTTTCAGCACCGACAGGATCGCCGCCCCAAGGCCACCCGCGATGGTGTCAAGGTAACGCGGTGCCACTTCAGGGTCGCTTGAGGTGGCAACAAAAGCCACCACATGGCCCCACAGCTCCCGCGATAGCGCCGACAGGGTGTCGTTAACGTTGGAGCGGATCACTTTGGCAACAAGTTCAACAGGCGTGTGGGTGGCCGCCTGTTTGCTGAAATCACTCAGCGCTTCCTCGATACCCTCTTCGCCGCGCGCCACAAGCGCAAGCAACAGGTCACCCTTGGTGCCATAATAGTTATAGACGGTGGGGGCAGACACAACGGCACGGGCCGCTATCTCTTCTATTGTGGTATCTGCAAACCCTTTTTCGACAAAAAGCTCACCGGCCGCTTTCTCGATCAGCACGCGACGCTGCGCTTTCTGGCGCTCCCTCAAACCCGTCATGCTTGTTCCTTCTCAACCCGTTTAATTTTTTTATTAGAGGATATTTTTATAGTTGAATAAATATTTTTTTGCAATCCCGAAGGGCAGGAAGGTGTATGGGGCGCGAGCAGATAGCACCGCTCGCGTGTTGCGGGTGATTACCAAAGAGTGCCCGGTAGGACTTAGGAAACCGCTCTTTCAAGCCGGGCAGGCAGTTCCTTTATCCTCTCACCAGTGAGATCAAAGATCGCGTTCAGGATCGCAGGTGCTGTGTCTGGCACCGCCGCCTCACCAACACGGTTGGGCGGGCGCGCGCTTTCCACCAGATGGATTTCAATATCAGGCAGGCTGTCGCCCCGAATAACGGGATAGTCGTCAAAATTGGTCTGGGTAACCTCACCGTCTTCCACAGATATGGCCGGGTTCACCACCGCAGAAAGCGACCAGACGATACTGCCCTCAATTTGAGCCTTCACGAGCTGCGGGTTAACGACTTTACCGCAATCGAAAAAACAGACGATCTTGTCGATATGGATGCGGTCTCGCCTCAGGCTCACATAGGCGATCTGGCAAACATAAGTGCCGTAAAAATAGCTGAGGGACACACCTTTCCCTCGCCCATGCACCGGCGGCTCGGCCCAACCGGTTGTGGTTTTAGCCATCTCAAGCAGGGACCATAGGCCCTGTTGTCTTTCCCGGCGCTGCTGCAGGGCATTTTCATTGAGCCTGTTTTCCCCCGCATGAAGGACAGCCGTTTCCTTCAGCCATTGCTGCCGAAGCGCAATAGGGTCCATTTTCAATGTGGCCGCGACCTCGTCGATAAAACCCTCACGCGCGAGCGCAACCGGATGGGCATCCACACTGCGCCATGAGCCGGGAAAGAGCACAAGGCTATCCCCCTCCGCGTGCCGGGTCGCGCGGTGCGGCGTGGCGCCCGCGTAATAATCCAGCATGATATTACGGCCAAGCCATCCGTAGTTTGACCCGCTTCTGGTCAGGCTCTCCCAGGCAACCGGGTTGTTTGCATCATCAAGCACAAGGGTATGTTCGTCAAAGCGCGCCAGATGATATCGCCCATGCCTGATACAATCCTCCCGCGACCATGTAACCTTCACCGGCTGCCGCAACTGTACTGCCAGATACCCGGCCTCAGCGATGAAATCATAGAAGTACCGGCGGCCAAACCCGCCGCCAGACCGCATGGAGTGAATGACGATTTTCTCGGTGGGCACACCGGTGACCTCAGCCACATAGGCGATGGCCAAGGTGGGGGACTGGCTGCCTGCCCACAGGGTCAGGGTGTCGCCATCATAACTCGCCACCGCATTGAGCGGCTCCATCTGGGCATTTTCCTGATAGGGGTTGAAATACCGGCTGCGGAAGACCTTACCTGGCGCCGCATTGGCAATCTCTGCGCTGGTGGCGCCAAAGCTTGCTACATCCCGGATGGTATCACCACCGACCGCCAGCATGTCCTCCCTGATGCGCTGGTCGTCGTGGCTGGCATATCGGCTTTCAGCCCACACCGGTTTCAGCGCCTCCCGCCCCTTCATGGCATGCCAGGTTGAGCGTGCGATAACCGCGACCCCGCTTTTGGTGCCCCGGTATTTTTCCTGCCACTTGTTGTTCGCGTCGGTTTGATAGGGAAAAGCAGGCATCTGGATGGTCCCGGTAACGCCTTCAAGCTTGAGACAATCTGTATCGTCTACCGAGACGAGATGGCCGTCCGTGGTTGGGCTGCGCTCAATAACCGCATACACCATGCCCTCAAGATCAACATCGATCGCGTACTGCTGTGCGCCGGTCACAATCGCGCGGTTTTCGCGGATGGATAAGGGCGTGCCAACAAGGCGCAGCTCCGCCTCATCTTTCAACCGCGCCTCTTCCGGCACCTGTTTTTTCGCGACTGCAGTAAAGAGGGCACTGAAAGGCAAGGTCTCTTTGGTTGACCGCCGGTGCACAAGGCTCATAGCAACCCTGCAGTCATCTTGCGGGCAACCCCACTGCTCGCTTGCGCTTTCAATGAAAAGCTGGCGCAAGCCCGCCGCCGCCTGCCGAAGGGGCGTATAAGCCGCCAGCATGCCATTGCTGCCCGCAGAGGATTCGAGGGAATGGCGAATTTCCATCTGATAGGTGAGGGGTGGCCGCTCGATAATAAACTGGTCCCAATCCGCACCAAGTTCATCACAGATCACCATAGCCAGACCGGTAGACACGCCTTGCCCCATCTCTGGTTTAGTGTCGCGGTAAACGATGGTGCCGTCTCGGTTGAAGCGCAGGTAGATGTTCGCCTGAAAGCTGGCCTCTTCCGTCTCCTCCTCAGCGGTGAGCGGCAGCGAGAGCGTGAGCATAAGGCCACCGCCCGCCACAAGGCTCGATTTAAAGAATGCTCTTCTCGTCAACTGCATGATCACTGCCCTCCCGTTACTTAATAACAAATACAGCGAGAAGGACAGGCGGTCTATGGAACAATAGTTGCGCGAAAAGCCTGTTGGCGCGCGGGTTTTGAGCCCAATCACCTATCCCGATCGCTTAGGCCAAATTAACGCTGGACGCGCCCGCCTTGCTGATATAAAAATGCGAATCATTATTAATATCAATAAAACTTCCGCCTTCCTCCCCACGTTCAAGGCGGGGGCAAAAAGGTTTGGAAATGTCTGCAATCACCACAAAATTCGCCCGTGCGCCTCGCGCCCGTCGCCGCGCTATCATGCTTTCTCTATTGGCTTCCTCCGCCGTGCTAACCGCACCCGTTCTTGGCCAGGAGGCCGCCGAGCGAGACGATGATATTGAAGAGATCATCGTTGAAGGCTCCTACACAACAAGCGAGCTTCTGGATTCCGCAACCGGCCTTGGCCTCTCCCCGCAGGAAACGCCGCAGTCCGTCAGCGTGATGACATTCCAGCGCATTGAGGATCAGGGCCTGCGCTCGCTCACCGATATTGTCATGAACGCGGTTGGTGTATCGGCGAAAGAGCTGGACAGCACCCGCTTCAGCTTCTCGGCCCGTGGTTTCACCATCCAGAATTATCAGCTTGATGGTGTACCGCTTGCATGGAGCCCGGGCGGCGATTCTGGTGAAACGCTGCAGGACACCGCCCTTTATGAGCGGATCGAGATCGTCCGTGGCGCCACGGGTCTCCTCACCGGGGCCGGTGACCCGTCCGCCTCCATCAACCTTGTGCGTAAAACCGCAAAACACCGGGACTTCACCGGTTTTGTCTCGGTCGATGGCGGTAGCTGGAACACCTATGGAGTGCTGGCGGATGTTGCGACGCCGCTGAATGACGCAGGCACGATCCGCGGCCGGGTGGTCGCCCGCTATCAGGACGGGGACAGCTTCCGCGACTGGGGCAGCGATAAAAAAACGGTGCTGTACGGCACGGTTGAAGCCGATGTAACCGATAATCTCCTTCTGCGCGCTGGTGCCAGCTATCAGGACAATGACCCCCTCGGCAGCACATGGGGCGGCTTGCCCACATGGTATGCGGACGGGAGCCGCGCCACATGGGACCGCAAAAAAACCATCGCGCCGGACTGGTCCTTCTGGGCGTCCGAGACCAGCAATTATTTTGCCACCCTCGACTATGCCTTCGCGCCGGACTGGAGCCTGAAGGTCAACTTCAACCGGAATGAAACCTCAGCCGACCTGAAACTTCTGTACCTATATGGCGTGCCGGACCGCGACACAGGCATCGGCCTTGGCGCATCCCCTTACCGCGCAGACACAGAAAGCAACCAGAACAGCATCGACTTCCAGCTGCAAGGGATCTTCAGCCTGTTTGGGCGTGAGCACGAAGTGGTGTTTGGCGGCCTTCACAGCAAACAAAAGACCGAAGGCGGCACCTATGCCGCCAGCAATGTCGACCCCATTGGCGACTTTAACGCGTGGGACGGCTCATACGCTGAACCGACCTGGTCAAGCGACCGTGCCATCAGCGGCGATTATGATACAAAGCAGACCGGCTTTTACGCGGCCTCACGCCTGAATGTGAGCGAGGCGTTCAAGCTCGTGCTCGGCGGGCGGCTCTCGAAATGGGAGCAGCAGGGCGTTCTCTATGGCACACCGCTCGACTTTGGCGACAGCGGTGTCTTCATCCCTTATGCTGGCGTGCTTTATGATCTCGCAGACGATCATACCCTCTACGCGAGCTATACAGAGATTTTCGAGCCGCAAAACGCGCAGGACCGCAACGGCGATTTCCTGCCGCCGGTGACAGGCAAAAACTATGAAGTTGGCCTCAAGAGCAAATTCTTTGACGACCGCCTGCACACCACCTTCTCACTCTTCCTTGTGGAGCAGGATAATCTCGCGCAGCCTGATCCCGGCCACCTGATCCCCGGCACGATCTTTGAAGCTTCCCGCGCGGCCAAAGGTACGGAAAGCAAGGGTTTCGAAGCTGAAGTTGTCGGCGAGATACTGCCCGGCTGGAAACTGAGCGCAGGCTACACCCAGTTCAAGGCAGAGGACGCAAACGGTGTTGGCGTGAACACCTCGCAGCCACGCAAGCTCTTGAAGGTCTTCACCACCTATAGCGTGGGCCAGCTTACTCTTGGCGGCGGCTTCAACTGGGAAGGCCAGAACTATACAGACACCATCAACCCGGTGAGCGCGCAGGCGGAGCGGCTGGTGCAGGGGTCCTATACCCTCGCGAACCTGATGGCGCGCTATGACATCACTGACCAGCTTTCGCTGCAGGCCAATGTGGATAACCTCTTTGACAAAACCTACTATAGCCAGATCGGCTTCTACAGCCAGTTGGCCTATGGTGAGCCGCGCCGCATCACAGTGAAAGCCCGATACGCTTTCTAAGAAGCGCGGACAAAAGAAAATATGAAGGCCCGGATGAACTATCTCGTCCGGGCCTTTTCTTTTAACCCCCTAGCGAAGCGCCTGCATCAACAGGCCCGCAAGATATAACCCCAGCCCAAAACTCGCGTGGGTGATAAGGCTGCGTATACGGGCAACACCGGGGTGGGGTGTTTTGGCGGCAGCGATGCCAAGACCAAACGCCGGCTGCATGATGAAAAAGGGTAAAACCACTGTACCGGTACCAAATACAAGCGCGGGAAGCGGCGACGGCTGGACAAGCCAACCAGGCCCGGTGAGCATGAGAAACGCGCTCGCGAACACTACCCCAATCAGATAGTGCGCTGCCCAGCCAAGGGCCGCCTCGCCCCGCACCGGTTCAGCTGCAGCAATGCTCGCATGCGCAAAACGGCCTTTTCCTATATGGCCGACCCACCGCCCCACAAGGGCATAATCAAGG
Organism: Kordiimonas sp.; assembly: GCF_048264555.1. GTDB lineage: Bacteria > Pseudomonadota > Alphaproteobacteria > Sphingomonadales > Kordiimonadaceae > Kordiimonas. The sequence continues at coordinate 984,444 of NZ_JBLXCX010000001.1, read as the reverse complement.
GAGGGCACAGCCAGCACGCGGGCGCGAAACAGCGCCCACAGGTCCATAAAGAGAGTGGCGCCGACCCCGAGCATCAGGGCTTCAATGATATGGTTCATCAGTCTTGTCTCCTCATCGCTTCCCAAAGCCCATACTCAGGGCACATACTCAGGGCAGGGCATATCCATGGGCCGCGATAATTTCCCGCGCCCTATCGGTTTTCAAAAAATCCAGAAAGCCAATTGCGGCTTTATTGTCAGCCCCGCGGGTGAGCAGCACAGCGTCTTGCGCGATGGGTTGATGGAACCTACCGGGCACCGGCCACCAGGCACCGCCTGAACGCCCCACCACCTGCGACAGGGCAACAAACCCCACCTCTGCACTGCCGGAAAACACAAACTGATAGGCCTGCGCCACATTGGTGCCGCGCACCAGTTTTGGGGCCACCTCGTCAAGCACGCTAAACGCTGTCAGGGTCTCAATTGCTGCCGCGCCATAGGGCGCCGTGGCGGGGTTTGCGATGGCCACACGGCTAACTCCAGCGCCGGTCAAGGCGTCAGCACCAAGCTCCAAGTCGTCCTGCAAAGTGAAGAGCACAAGCCGCCCGGTGGCATAGGTAAAACCTGTACCAGCCACACCAAAACCGTCTGCGACGGCGCGGGCGGGTCGGGTTTTATCAGCCGCCAGAAACGCATCAAACGGCGCGCCTTGTGTGATTTGGGCGTAGAGAAGCCCGGTTGAGCCGAAACTGAGCGCGACCTGATCATCGCTTGCTTGCTCATAAGCCGCCGCGAGCGCCCGCGCCGCTTCCGTGAAGTTTGCCGCCACCGCCACACGCGCTTCGCTTGCGAGCGAGGCGGACGGTAACACCAACAATGCCAGGGCAAAAAAACAGCCTCTCAGGCTATATAACCACATAATCTATCCCGATATATTCTCAAGAATATATCGAATGTGGGGCGGAGCGCGCTTTCTGTCAATCAGATTTGGTGCGCACGAGCAGCTTTTGGGCTTCTTCGTCCGCTGCCCTCGTGGCGGTTAAAACAGCGCTTCTGTATTGGCGCACCACTTCCTCCCCAAACGCTGTGACAACTGCGCCGCCGCGCCCGGCACCGCCTTTGGAAGTTTCAACCAGCTTCTCTGTGAAGGAGCGGTTCATCTGCTCAACCAGGTCCCAGGCACGTTTATAGCTCATGCCCATGGCGCGGCCCGCCGCAGCGATGGACCCGGTTTTGGCAATATTATCCAGAAGGTCAGCCTTGCCGGGGCCCATGGCGATCTCGTCCCCCACCATGATGCGCAGCTTGAGCTTATAACCTTTGCCCGTTGAAATGGATGCCTCCCCTCTTGTGTCTTGCCTTAAACTAACAGCCCTGCCATGAAAATACAGCGCTGGATTACAGCATGTGAGATACCATGAGCCTAGAGACCACAACGCCCGAGTATAAGTTGCTGCATTCCCTGTTTGACGCAGGGCTGAGCCGCGTTGCCCCCGCCACCTGTTTGCCGCCGCATGTACCAGAACCGCTCATAGGACCGCTCACAGGGCCGCTCACAGGCAGGCGTACTCTCGTGCTCGGCGCGGGCAAAGCCGCCGCCGCCATGGCTGAAGCCTTCACAGGCGCCTACCAAAGCCCCTGTGAGGGCCTTGTGGTCACCCGCTATGGGCACGGTATCGGGCGTAGCATTCCGGGCATTGAGGTGCTGGAGGCCAGTCACCCGGTACCTGACAGCATGAGCATGGAGGCCGCACGCCGCATGCTCATGCTCGCAGGAAAGCTTACCGCAAAAGACAGGCTTATCTTCCTCGCGTCCGGTGGTGGGTCGTCTCTGATGTCCCTGCCTGCCCCGGGCCTGCCATTTGGCGCCAAACAGGCGCTGATGAAACACCTGCTAAGCTCAGGTGCCACCATCTCCGAGATCAACTGTGTGCGCAAACATCTGTCCGGCATCAAGGGCGGCAGGCTCGCAGAAACTGCCGGAGAGGCGGAGGTGCTGACCTATGTGATCTCTGACGTGCCCCATGATATCGGGTGTGACGTGGCGTCAGGGCCCACGATGGCCGACCCCTCGACGCTTGGGGATGCCGCAGATATCCTCGCGCGCTACGGTGCACCAGACCTGCCGCTCATCAACCGATTGCTGTCTGACCCCGCCCTTGAGACCGTTAAGGTGAACAGGCCCAGATGGCACAGCAAGGTTATCGCAACCGGGTTTGATTGCCTGCAGGCCGCAGAAACTTTGGCTCAGGCGCAGGGCTATGAGGTTATCAACCTTGGCGCTGACCTTGAAGGCGATGCCGCCACCACAGGCGCGGACCACGCCAAGCTCGCGCTCAAGCTCAGGCAGGATGGCCGACGGGTGATCCTGCTTTCAGGCGGCGAAACGTCTGTGAAGGTGACCAACCCATCAGGGCGCGGCGGACGCAACATGACCTATGCGCTTTCGCTGGCGCTTACCCTGAAGGGTGCACCCGGCATCCACGCCCTCGCCTGTGACACAGACGGCATTGACGGCAGCGAAGATGCGGCGGGGGCTTATATAGATGCCACCACGCTACACCGTGCCACTGAGAAGGGACTTGATGCCAAAAAGGCGCTGGACGAGAACAACAGCTTTGTGTTTTTTGAAAGCATTGGCGACCTTGTTTACACCGGGCCAACCCGCACAAACGTGAATGATTTCCGCGCGGTGATGATCACGCCGTAAAGCGCTTCACGGCGTAGGGTTCTAGCGAAACGCCGGGCCGTGCGCCCATGCGGCCAGGGATACCCGCTCACCTACCTCAAGCGGTGTTACCTGGTGCAGCACAAAGCTTGGGAAAGCGATCAGGGTGCCTTCACCCTTTGGGGCAACCATATGGCTGCCGCCCGGGTTCAGGGTCAATTCGCCCCCTTCATAGGCGGAAGGGTCGCTGAGCTGGACCACAAGGCTCAGCTTGCGGCGCTTTGTTGACCCGGCCCGCCCAATATCAGCATGCCAGTCATAAAAATCACCGGGTTTGCCCGCGGCACCTTCATACCGCAAGAGCTGGAAACCCTCATCAAAACCGTCGATATCGAAAGGGAATACGTTTGCGCATATCTGCGATAGCGCCCGCGCAAACTTGGCCGCGAGCCAGGGCTCGTCCGTATCGTCAAGCCATGTGGCACCGACAGACCGCACCGCATCTGCCTGCACACCACCGGCAAGCCGACCCTTGCTGGCAGCCTGTGCGGTAGCAAGTGCCCGCAAATGAGCACACTCATCCGCGCTCAGAAACCCTTCATCAACATAGGGTTTCAGCAGATTGGTTGACGGTTTTGCCTGGGAGCCAATGAGCGCATGCGGCAGGAACGGAGCATCACCTCGCGGCGACATGGGTCTTATCCAAAGTCTAGCTCGTAGCTTTCGCGCAGTTTCAGCACTTCCGCAACCGAGACATGATACTTGCTGGCGATATCCTCGATAGACTGTTCACAGCTCATCTCGGCATGAAGCATGACTTCGCTGATCGGCCACGTCAGATCAAAATGCTGGCAAGGGTTGTCACCATAACCATAGGCGGGGCGTTCAACATAAAGCTCGGGACGGCGCACGCTAGTATCCTCAAAGGTTGCACTGTAGCTTTCCTTCTGCGCTTATGGATAATATTTGAAAAGCGGATATATTTGATAGATAATATCGGAATATTCGATAGAAGAAGAATTCCATGGATATAGCCCAGGCTCGCACCTTCCTCGCTGTTCTCGAAACCGGATCATTTCTGCATGCCGCAGAGAAGGTGAATGTGGCGCAGTCTACCGTCAGCACCCGCATCAAGGCGCTGGAGGACCAGCTTGGGCAGGAACTTTTTGTGCGCAACAAGTCGGGGGCTGTGCCCACGCTGGTGGGGCAGGAGTTCGCCCGCCACGCCACGGCTATCGTGCGCATGTGGGATCAGGCGCGGCTAACCCTCGCGGTGCCGGAAGGCCAGAAGCGTATGCTGGTGGTGGGCGGCCAGCCCAGCCTGTGGGACGGCTTCCTGCTGCGCTGGTTGCCGTGGATGCATACCCACGCGCCGGACATCGCCATCCGGGCACAAATGATGGCGGCCTCAAGCGCCCTGATGCGCCAGCTTGTGGATGGCCTCCTGGATTTTGCCATATTGTACCGGCCCGTATCCCGCCCCGGCATCATCATCAAACAGATATTCGAGGAACATCTGGTACTGGTTACCAGCGAAGATACCATGGGCAGCGATCCACTTGGTGACAATTATGTTTATGTGGACTGGGGGCCGGAGTTTGAAGCAGACCATGCGCTCAACTTCCCCGATGCGGCCGCACCAAACATCAGCCTGAATGTGGGCACGCTGGGTATCTCCTTTCTGCTCGAGAACAAGGCCACCGGCTATTTCCCGCTGCGCATTGCTGCGCCCTTTCTGGCCAGTGGCGCGCTTGAGCCAGTAGCAGGTGCCCCCACCTTCACCTACCCGGTTTATATCGCCTTCGCTGAAGATCATGACGAAGCGCTTACAAGCACGGTCCTTGAGGGGCTTCGTGAGGTGGCGCGCAGCAAAATACCGCAACCCTGACCCCGCTCTAACGCGCAGGTTACCGCGCTGTTTCATCCCATATAAATTTTTTATTCCTATTTTCAGAATTATTCGATAATTTATTCCAAACGAGGCTGGGGCACCACGCCCCGGGGTTTGGATTACATGAGCAATTCATCATACGATATCATCATCATTGGTGCGGGCATTGCCGGCGCATCGCTTGGCGCGGCGCTGGCACCCCACCGAAACGTGCTTCTGATCGAGCGTGAAGAACAGCCCGGCTACCACTCAACCGGGCGCTCGGCTGCGCTGTTTTCAGAGATATACGGCAGCAAGGCGGTGCGCGCGCTCTCACGTGCCAGCAAGGCGTTTTTTGAAAACCCGCCTGAAGGGTTTGCCGCCGCACCGCTTCTTAACCCGCGCGGCACCATGTTTGTGGCAACCGCCCTGCAGGCTGAAGCGCTGGATGGGCTGAAGGCCCAGCCAGACGTTAGCGCCCATACCCGCTGGATCAGTGCAAAAGAAGCCGTATCCCACTGCCCTATCCTGAAGGAAGAGGCGCTGATTGGCGCGCTATATGAGGACGGCTCAGCGGATATTGATGTGCACGGCCTGCACCAGAGGTACCTCAGGGACATTCGCCACAAGGGGGGCGAGATCCAGACGGGCACAGCTGTTAGGGAAATCAAAAAGCAAGGCGGCGGTTGGCATATCACCACGAGCGCGGGCAGCTATAGCGCGCCCATCGTGGTAAATGCCGCAGGCGCCTGGGCGGAAGAGATTGGCACGCTTGCCGGGGCGCGGCCTATTGGTCTCAAACCCAAGCGCCGCACTGCCATTCTGGTGGCGCCGCCGCCTGAACATAACCCGGCAAAATGGCCGATGGTGATGGATGTTGGGGAGGAGTTTTATTTCAAGCCCGATGCAGGGCATCTCCTTGTATCCCCTTGTGATGAAACGGAAACATCCGCATGTGACGCGCAAGCCGAGGAGCTGGATGTTGCCATCGCCGCTGACCGACTGATGACCGCCGCGAATATCAATGTGCGCCGCATTGAACACCGCTGGGCAGGCCTGCGGTCCTTTGTAGCAGACCGCACGCCGGTTGCGGGCTATGATGCTGACCGGGAAGGCTTTTTTTGGCTGGCGGGGCAGGGTGGATACGGCATCCAGACAGCGCCAGCCCTTGCGCGGTTTGCCGCCGGGCTTATCCTGAACGGTGAGATGGATCCGGCGCTCAAGGCTTTTGGCGTGGATGAGAGTGCGCTGAAACCGGACCGTTTGTGGGCAAAAGTGTGACCGTTTCTATGGCACGGGGGTGGCGGTGTTTTCACGGCATATAAGAGGAAGTGTCGCATGCTAAACACATTTAAATACAAGGCTTTTTCTCTTCTGGCCTGTTTATGCCTCACATCAACTGGTGTGGCGGCGGATGCGCTCAGTGAGGCTTGGCGGGCTTTTGAGGGCCGCTTTGACGGCATGATGCAGGAGGCGGGCACCGTTGGCGCCACGGTAGGCTTCTTCAAGGACGACAAGATTATCGCCCGGCACAGCTACGGCATGGCGGACGGTGAGACTGGCCGTTTGATAGATGACAACACCATCTTCCACTGGGCTTCCATCACCAAAACGCTGACCGCCACGGCTGTCATGCAACTGCGCGACCGTGGGCGCTTGAGCCTTGATGAGCCGATCATCAAATACCTGCCCGAAGTGCGCGCGGTTCATAACCCTTACGGCAGCATGGAAGACATCACCCTCCGCCACCTGATCACCCATTCATCGGGTTTCCGCTCCCCCACCTTCCCGTGGAGCGACGGTGAGGACTGGCAACCGTTTGAGCCCACAGCCTGGTCCCAGGTTGCGGCCATGATGCCATACACACGGCTCCACTTCCCGCCCGGCAGCGCCTACAGCTATTCAAACCCGGGCATCTCCATGCTTGGGCGGGTGGTTGAGATCGTCAGCGGGGACACGATTGAAGAATATCTCACAAAAAATATCCTGATGCAGCTTGGCATGAGCCAAAGCTATTTTGACACCACGCCCTATCACCTCCTCAAGGACCGCTCGAACAGCTATTGGCGTGAGGACGGCAAGACAAAAACCTTCGGGCTTGATTTTGACACCGGTGCCACGGTGGGCAACGGCGGCCTCAATGCGCCTGTGGGTGATATGGTGAAATGGCTGAACGTTTGGCTCGGGCTTGACGACAGCACCCCCGCTATCCTGAGCCGCGAGAGCTTTGAGGAGATGTGGCAAGCCCTTCGCCGCACCGACGATAGTTCGGTCGAGGAATATATGGGCATGGTGTTTTTCACTATTCAAAACACACCGGAGGGCAAGGCCGCGCCCACGCGCTATATCGGCCACACGGGCGATCAGGCCGGTTTCACCGCTTTTGTTTATATCGACCCTGAAGCTGGCACCGCCGCCATTTATAATAACAACACGGCGGGCGACCATGCCTTCCGCCTACGGGAGCAGGTGCGCGCTGATATGTTTGAAAATATTTTCCCCGCCGCGCACACTGGCGCGACCGAAGAATAGGACCACACCATGCGCCTGCTCGCCTGCCTTATGCTCTTTTCATCCGCCGCGTTTGCGGACGCTGACCTTGTGATAGAGAACGCGATGATCGTTGACGGTACAGGCGCAGATGCCTACCCCGGCCATATCGTGGTGGAAGGCGGTGTGATCACAGCTGTGCTGGCACCGGACGAGAAGGCCACCGCCAAGCAGGTGATCAACGCCAAGGGCCGCGTGGTCGCCCCCGGTTTTATTGACCTCCACAGTCACGGTAACCCGCTCACACACTCGTTTGAAAACTTCCTCGCGCAAGGCGTTACCACCGTCACGCTGGGCATGGATGGCAGCAGCGATAGCCTGACAGGCGATGGGCTCAGTGCATGGCGCACCAAGGCCGCCGAGAAGGGGCTGGAGCTTAACGTCATCCCCATGTCCGGCCACGGTACCGTGCGCCACAAGGCAGGCATTGATGATGGCACGCGGGCGCTCTCCAATACGCAAACCGCAGCCCTACAACAAGCGCTCAGGGACGATCTGGCAGCGGGCTCCTTTGGCCTGTCGCTCGGGCTTGAATATGTGCCCGGCGTCTATGCGGAGGAGGCCGAGATGAAAGCGCTTGGCGCAGTGATCGAGGCTGAGGACGCCATCATCATGAGCCATATGCGCAGCGAAGATAATGCGGACGTGGAAGATGCGATCGACGAGCTTGTCGCCATGGCACCTTCGGGCCGTGTGCATATCTCGCATCTCAAGGTGGTGTACGGCAAAGGCGCCGCGCGGGCTGATGAACTGCTGGCCTTTATGGAAGGCAAACGCACAAGCGGCACACGGCTGAGTGCGGACGTTTACCCCTATGCCGCCAGCTTTACCGGTGTTGGTATCATCTTCCCCGAATGGGCGCTGCCACCAACCGACTATAAGGCGCTGCGGGAAAGCCGCGAAGATGAGCTGAAAGCCTATCTGGCCACGCGCATAAAAAAGCGCGGCGGGCCTGACGCGCTTCTCTTTGGCACAGCCCCCTATGCAGGCAAAACCATGGCTGAAGCTGCACGGGAAGCAGGCAAAAGCCCGGTCGATTTCATGGCAGACCTTGGCCCCACCGGCGGTAGTGCCGCGCATTTTGTGATGGACCGCGCGCTCGTTGACAAGCTGGTAACGGCAGACGAGGTTGCGCTTTCAACTGACGGCAGCCCCACCATGCGCCACCCGCGCGGGTACGGCACCTACGCCCGGCTGATTGAATATTATGTGCGGGAGAAGGGCCTGATGAGCCTTGAAACCGCTATCCATAAAGCCACGGGCCTGCCAGCCGAGATTATGCAGATTGAAGACCGCGGCATCATCAAACCGGGCATGACCGCAGACCTCATCATCTTCAAGCCTGAACAGGTGCATGAAGAGACCAACTTCACCACCCCGCACAAACTCGCCACCGGGTTTGACATGGTGCTGGTGCGCGGCCAAAGCGCTTTTGAACATGGCAAAGCAACGGGTAAGCGCACAGGGAAAGTGCTCACAAAAACCCCGTAAGCAAGCCTGATTAAAATTATCCGCAGGACATCTTCCCCTCGCTGGTCGACCATGCCAAATAGAGACCTCACACCGGCAGTTGAAGGAAGAGGCGCAAGATGACAACAGGCCACGTATATATCGCCACAAGCCTGGACGGTTTTGTCGCGCGGGAAGACCACACGCTTGACTGGTTGATGAAACAACCAACAGAGGGCGAAGACTACGGCTATGATGCGTTCATAGACAGCGTTGACGGGCTGGTGATGGGCCGTGGGTCCTATGAGACGGTCCTGAGCTTTGATAAATGGCTCTACACCAAACCGGTGCTGGTCATGAGCACGTCCCTAAGCAAAGCGGACATCCCTGATGAGTTGAAAGGCAAGGTCGAGATCACGAGCGAGACCGATCCGGCGAAGGTGATGAGAGGCTTGCATGAGAAGGGTTGGAAACGTGTGTATGTTGATGGCGGGAGGCTGGTACAATCCTTCATGCGCGCTGGTCTTGTTGATGACATCACCCTGACCCTGATCCCTGTCCTCATCGGTAGAGGCATTCGCCTTTTTGGGGACATTGAGCAGGATATCGACCTGAAACTGCTGAGTTCACAGAGCTATGGCTCGGGACTGGTGATGAACCGCTATAAAGTGGTGAAACCCTGAAGCTGGGCACGCCCCAAACTCCCACGAATAAGCCTTGACTCTGATGGAATAATATATTCAATTTGAGCCACGGGCCTGCGCCCGATTTAGAATAATGTATTCATAAATCCACAGAACCCTAACGCACAGGTCCGTATCATGCACGCGTCACGACAATTCCTCCCGACTTTTCGAGCTGTTGTGATGTGCGCCACGCTTGGGTTCCTTGGCCTTACCGGCACGACGAGAGGGATTGCAGCCAGCGAAAGCCTACCCCCCGAGGCTTATGAAACGCTTGATGCAATTGTCACAGGCAAGGTTCAGGGCTCGCCCGAGATCAGTGGGCTGCAGATGGTTGTCATCAGGGACGGCAAGCCGGTTTTCACGCATGCGACCGGGCTTGCGCGCGTTGATACGGGTGAGAGCATTCCCCTCACCCTTGATCACAAGATGCGCATTGCGTCCATTTCCAAACTGGTGGCAACCATCGGGCTCATGAAGCTGGTGGAAAAGGGCGAGGTAGATCTGGATGCGGACGTGTCCGACTATCTTGGTTTCACGCTCAGGAACCCCAATTTTCCGCACGATAAAATCACGCTCAAGACTGTGCTGTCGCACAGCTCGTCTATCCGTGATGCCAGCTATTATTGGCTGAAGGTTGGCGAAAAGTTTGAAGATTTTTTCCGCCCCGGCGGCGCGCATTATGAAAACGGCGCGCATTTCGCCAGCGGCGAAGGTAAAGAACCGGGCGCGTTTTTCACCTACTCCAACCTCAACTTCGGCATCATGGCCGGGGTGATTGAGAAGGTGAGCGGCAAACGTTTTGACCGCTATATGCGCGAAGAGGTGCTGCTGCCGCTTGGGCTTGGCGCAAGCTATAATGTTTGTGATGTTACCACCACAAACCCGGACGGCATGGCCACGCTGTTCCGCAAGCGCGACGATGACGGCAACTGGCACCCGGAAGGGGACTGGCAGCCCCAGCTTGATAGCAAGCGTTTCTCCTGCACTTATGGCATGGAACCTGTTGGCCGCGGCGAACAACCCGGCCCGGTGCTTGAAGGCTATAAACCCGGCGATAACCCCACGGCTTTTTCGCCCCAAGGCGGCTTGCGGGCATCGGCGAAAGACCTCACCAAAATCGCGCGCTTACTTCTTGGTGGCGGCGAGGTGGACGGTGTTCGCCTCTTAAGCCCTGAAAGCGTGAAGATGATGGCCACACCGGTCTGGCGCTATAACCCTGCTGCCGAGAACGCCAACACCACGGGCGAAGATATTAACCCCGATGGCCCCTCAAAAGGGCTGATGCAGGCTTATGGGCTTTCAACCCATATCGCGCACCTGCCGGAGTGGGGCCTGGATGAGGACCGCACACTCACAGGCCACCTTGGCGACGCCTACGGCCTGATGGGGCAATTCTGGATCGATTTTGAAAATGGCGATGCGCTGATTGCGCTGATCACCGGCACGGCGGACGACCCGGCACCGGGCAGCGGCGTGACACCCATGTACCGGGCTGAGGATGAGGTGCTCCGGTGGTGGCTGCATTGGTTCCCACCAAACGGCGAGAATTAAGCGGCTTCACCGTAATGCTTGAGTTCAGGCGGCTTTCGGCCTAAACGAAATGAAGGAGAGGGAGTTTGGCACAGATGCGAGCGCGGAGACGCGCCACCGGCAACAGTGCAAACGCAAACGGGGTGAATAAGGTCCATGAACGATTGTTTGGCAAATATTCGGCGGGCAGTTAACGGAATGTCTGCGAACGAACGGAAACTTGCCGAATTTATCCTGAACAACGCCTCGCTTCTCAGGGATTATTCGTCGCAACAACTCGCCGAAGCGGTTGGTGTGAGCCAATCAAGCGTGGTGAAATTTAGCCAGAAGCTTGGCTACCGGGGTTACCCCGCCCTGAAACTTGCCGTCAGCGAAGAACTGGCGCGCGGTAGCGCACAGGTTGACCTAAGCCAAATGCAAAAACCGGTGGGCGAGCATGAAGCCGGCACCGTGTTTGAGGAGCTTGCGCAAACCAAAGCCGACGTTGTGCGCGGCATTGCGGAGCTGAACGGCGAAGAAGCGCTGCTTGAAGTGGTGCGCACCATCGAGAAAGCCAACCGCATCCAGTTTGTGGCCGCAGGCGGCTATTCGCTGGTGGTGAAGGATTTTGCGCTCAAGCTGATGATCATGGGTAAATCCGTCGTCGCGGAAAGTGATCCTTTTGTGCAAAAAGCCAACCTTGCATCCATGCGGCGCGGGGATGTGTTGTTCGCGCTCTCCGTCTCAGGCCAGAACAGCCATGTGAATGAGCTGGCCGAAGCCGCAAAGGAAGCGGGCGTGACCATCGTATCGCTCACCAAATATGACGTGAACCCCTTGAGCCTGATGTCAGACTATAGCCTGTTCACCTTTGATGAACGCTCTGGCCCTGCCGCTGCCTCAAGTGCGCCGCACATCATCGCGCGTGTGGCGCTCCAGCACCTCATTGACGCGCTGTACCTTGTGCTCTCAAGCCGCAACACCCACGGGCGTGAGCTTGTGACCCTGAGCCAACAGGCTGTTGAAGATATCTAGGACTTTATTAGCTTAACCCGCTTTCCGCGTCGCTTCGCCATTGTGCCAGGGCGTGTCAGTGCCGATCAGTTCGTCATAACTGCCGCGCGGGCGGATCACCCCGAAATTTGCACCATCAATCATCACCTCAGGCACAAGCAAGCGGCTGTTGTAGGTGGATGCCATCACCGCGCCATAAGCGCCGGTATGGGTGAAAGCGATATGCTCGGCCGGCTGCAGCTCAGGCACCGTGCGCCCAACGGCAAATGTATCGCCGGTTTCACACACCGGGCCCACCACGTCATAGGTGGCGTCAGCCCGGGCTTCGGCCTTCAGGGGTTTAATGCCGTGATAGGCGTCATACATGGCGGGGCGGATCAGGTCATTCATCGCCGCATCCACAATCAAAAAATCCCTGCTTTCGCCGGATTTCACATAAATCACCTCTGAGAGCAGCGCGCCACACGGCCCCACAAGCGACCGGCCCGGCTCCAGCATCAGGCGGGCACCAAAATGACTTAGATGTTTGTATGCAAGCGCCGCAAGCGCCGAGACATCCGGTGCTGCACCGCCATCATAGGGGATGCCAAGCCCGCCGCCGATATCGATGGTATCAAGCGTAATGCCGTCATGCCCGAGGGCTGTGACCATCTCGGCAAGCTTTGCGTAAGCTGCATCATAGGGCTCAAGCGACAGAAGCTGGGAGCCGATATGCATGGCAATGCCCTGAATGCGGATGCCCGGCAGCCGCGCGGCCTCGGCATACACGTCCCGCACCCGTTTCCACGGAATGCCGAACTTGTTTTCCGCCTTGCCGGTGGCGATTTTTGCGTGGGTTTTGGCGTCTACATCCGGGTTGACCCGAAGCGCGATATTGGCGGTGAGGCCGAGCGAGCTTGCGACCTTGCTGAGTGCAAGAAGCTCAGGCTCTGATTCTACATTAAACTGGAAAATACCGGCCTTGAGCGCAAAGGCCATCTCCGCCGGGCGTTTTGCCACGCCGGAATAAACAATTTTTGACGTGGGGATATGAGCCTTCAAAGCACGCCTCAGCTCCCCTTCAGACACCACGTCGGCGCCAGCGCCCAGATCAGCCAGTGTGCCAATCACGGCCTGGTTTGTATTGGCCTTGACCGCGTAACAGATCATCGCCGCCGGAAAGCATGAAAAGGCGGCCTTATAAGCGCCAAATGCTGCGGTAATCGACGCTTTTGAATAGACATACACCGGGGTGCCGATAGCTTGTGCGATGGTGCCAAGCGCAACGTCTTCCATCATCAATGCGCCGTTTTCATACCTGAGTGCCACGATCAAAAATTCCCTTTGGAATAGATTGTTGATTTAATCACGAATATATTATTCGTTATGGAATAATTGACTTGAAGACAACAGAAATCTTCGGCAAGGTCCCATATAAGGGTCGATCGGGGGCGCCAGTTGGGCGGCGCGCCGAGGTTTCTGTCTTTTGGGTTTTATCTTTTGGGAGGACATTTCATGGGCTGGATATCCCTTTTGCCACCGATCATTGCGATCGCCGTGGTGCTGTGGCGAAAGGAAGTGCTGCTGGCGCTGATTTTGGCGATTTTCGCCTCTGAAGTGCTGCTGCAGGCTGGCCTTGGTGAAACCTCCTCCCTCGCTACCGCGATACCGATGGGGGGCCTCGCGATGATCGACCGTATCGTCGCCGTGTTCTCGGATGCGGATAACGCCCGGCTCCTCACCTTCGCGCTCATGATCGGCGCGCTGCTCGCCTTCATGTATCGCTCCGGCGGTGTGGCCGCGGTGATCGATATCATCGTTGGCAAGGGGTTCGTGAAAACAAAACGGCAGGCCAGCCTCACCCCCGCTATCATCGGCATGGTGGTCTTTGTGGAATCGAACCTGAGCGTGCTGACCGCAGGGCTTGTTTCTCGTGGGCTTTTTGACCGCTACGGCCTGAGCCGCGCCAAGCTCGCCTATTTTGTCGACAGCACATCCGCGCCCGTGTGCATCCTTTTGCTGCTCAACGGTTGGGGTGCCTTTGTGCTCGCGCTTCTGAGCGCCTATGAGTTTGAGGTAACAGCGGCGGAGGTTCTCTGGGGTTCGGTCATCTTCAACTTCTACGCCATCGTGACGCTTGTGATCGTTTTCTATTCCGCCACAACCCAGCGGTTTTTTGGGCCACTCGCCCAAGCTGAAAACAAAGCGAATAGCGAGATCGAGCAATCCGAAGTGCAGGAAGAAGTGTTTGAAGCCACCCGCGCACGTTTCATGGTGCTGCCGCTTCTGACCATGATTTTTGGCATGGCGGGTTTCATGCTCTGGACCGGTGGCGGGGACATCACGTCCGGCAGCGGGCCAAAATCCATCCTTTATGCCACGGCCCTTGCCTGCCTTGTGGGCTATCTTCTGCTGATTTCAGACAAGAACTTCAGCCACAAACATATTGTTGAAATTGGCATCAAGGGCATGAACGAGCTGTTCCCCATTGTGCTTTTGCTGCTGCTGTCCATAGCGCTTGGCGCAAGCCTCAAGATGCTGGGTACCGGCACCTTCATTGCGGGCATCGTCTCAGGCACATTGCCGCCAATTTTCGTGGCGCCGCTTCTGTTCCTCGCGGGCGGGTTGATCTCCTTTTTTACCGGCACCTCATGGGGCACGTTCGCGATCCTGATCCCGCTTGCAATGCCGCTTGTTGGTGCGTTTGACCTGCCACCCGCGTTCCTTCTGGCCGCAGTGCTGGGCGGCGGTGTGTTCGGCGATCACTGCTCGCCCATATCCGATACCACGCTCGTATCATCACTAGCGGCGGGCTGTGATCTCCTTGATCACGTGCGCACGCAGCTGCCCTATGCGCTGTTCGCGGGCGGTATCACCATCGTGCTTTACCTGATCACCGGCGCCTTTTTCCTGTAACCACAGCCTCAAACACCGAAAGACAGACCATGCCTGCTTCCCGCCTCTCCGCTCTCGCTGCCGCGCTAATGTTTGTGGCCCCTGCCGTTCTTGCAGACGCTCCTACAGCCTCTGAGATCCGCGATGTGGTGAAAGAAGCGCTTGAAACCTTCAACACCCCCGGCATGGCGGTTGGGATTGTGAAAGACGGTGAGGTTGTGCATCTCATGGGCTATGGTGTCAGGGATATCTACAGCAAAGAGAAGGTGGATGCAGACACCCTGTTCCGCATCGCGTCCACCACCAAGGCCTTCACGTCATCTGCGCTTGCGATCCTTGTGGATGAAGGCAAACTAAGCTGGGACGACAAGGTGATCGACCACCTGCCGGATTTCCGCATGTTCGACCCCTGGGTCACCCGTGAATTTACCGTGCGTGACCTTCTGGTGCACAACAGCGGGCTCGGCTCCGGTGCGGGCGACCTGATGCTATGGCCGGAGCCGTCCGGCTTCAGCCGTGACGAGATCATCAAAAACCTGCGCCACCTGAAGCCCGTGACCAGTTTCCGCAGTTCCTATGCCTACGATAACCTCCTCTATATCGTGGCGGGCGAAGTGGTGAAAAGCGTGAGCGGTATGTCTTGGGAAGACTTTGTGCAAAACCGCATCCTCGGCCCCCTCGGCATGGGTTGCTACTCAGGCGACGTGCCGGATAGTGCCCTCGCGAATGTCGCCACACCCCACGGCATGATGGACGGCAAGCTTGTCACCATCCCGAGGAATGCCATTGGCGGCAAGGCCACGGTGTCAGCCGCAGCGGGCGGCATGGTGTGCAATGTGCGCGGCATGAGCACCTGGATGCTTACCCAGCTTCGGGGCGGCGAGGGGCCAAACGGTGTGCGCGTCTTCTCTGAGGACCGGCGCGATGAGATGTGGGCATCTTACACCATCCTGCCTGTCTCCAAATCCATGCGGGAGAAAGACGACACGCATTTCCGTACCTACGGCCTCGCATGGCGCAAGGCGGATGTGCACGGGCATGAGGTGATCTCGCACACGGGTACGCTTTCCGGCATGCAGGCTTACCTGACCCTCGTGCCGGAGCTGGACCTTGGCCTTATCGTGCTGAATAACGGCTCAAACTACGGTGCACGCACAGCCGTCACCAACACCATCATCAAAGCCTATATGGACCAGCCTGAGCATGACTGGGTGAAGGATTATCATGACGCCCAGCTTGCCTACCGCGCCCGTGTAGCGGAGGAAGAAGAGGTTTCCACCAAAGGCTCCGGCCAGATGTTCCTGAGCCTTGAGGCTTATATGGGCACCTACCGCGATGCCTGGCTTGGTGAAGCAACCGTGATGAAGGACGGAGATGGGCTGAGGTTTTCGTCCCGCAAGTCTGTACAACTTACCGGCATGCTTGAGCCTTATGAGCAAAACACCTTCATCGTGCGCTGGGATAACCGCATGATGGGTGCGGACGCTTATGTGCGGTTTGAAACCGACTTTGACGGCAACGCAGTTGGCATCACCATGCGGCCCGTCTCACCTGACACGGATTTCAGCTTCGACTTTCAGGACCTTGATTTCAAACGGGTGGAATAAAGCCAATGAAAAACCCCAGCGCGGTAAGCGAGCCGGGGTTTCCTTCTATCCAGTCGGAACGACCTTATCAGTCATCAAGCATGGTCAGGTTCTCAATCGACTTGATGCCGAGGCCAGATTCTTCTGACAGGGTAATCTCTGAACTATCAAAGGTCGCGCCGCCTTCAACCGGGTTGAACTGGCAAAGGGACGGGCCATCAAGGTCTGCCTTGGTAATCACATTTGGCTTGGCGACGGCAAGGTGCGCGGCAGCCGTTACGCTGATGCTGCTCTCGAGCATACAGCCGATCATGCATTCCACACCATAGATAGACGCGATATCAGCGATCTTGATGGCGTTTGAAATGCCACCTGTTTTCATCAGCTTGATGTTGATGATATCCGCCGCCTGCATCTGGATAAGCTCAATCACTTCACGCGGGCCAAAGGTGCTTTCATCCGCCATTACCGGCGTGCGCACGCGCTCGGTAATATATTTCATGCCCTTGAGGTCTTCGCCTTTCACCGGCTGTTCAATCAGCTCCAGCTCAATACCGGCCTCTTCAAGCTCATGAAGCGCTGCCACAGTTTGGCGGGGCGACCAGCCCTGGTTGGCGTCAAGCCGCAGAAGTGCGCGGTCTTTCACTGCCGCATAGATGGCCTTCACCCGCTTGATATCAACACCAATGTCTTTACCGACCTTGATCTTGAGGGTTTCATAACCCGCGTCACAGGCGCGGATGCTATCCGCCACCATTTTGTCGATATAATCGACGCTGATGGTCAGGTCGGTCGACAGGCGCGGTTGCCCACCCCCAAGGATTTTATAAAGCGGCGCCCCATAGAACTGGGCGAACAGATCATACACCGCGATCTCAACCGCTGCCTTGGCGGAGAAATTGTTGACGAGCGCGCCTTGGATGATCTGCGTGATCTCATTGAGCGATGTGATCTCCATGCCAATCAGGCGCGGCATGATGAAGGTGCGGATGGCATCGAGGATCGAGCCATGCGTGTCACCTGTGATCACCGCCGTCGCCGGGGCCT
This sequence comes from Kordiimonas sp., assembly GCF_048264555.1. Classification (GTDB taxonomy): domain Bacteria; phylum Pseudomonadota; class Alphaproteobacteria; order Sphingomonadales; family Kordiimonadaceae; genus Kordiimonas. The sequence goes on along the minus strand of NZ_JBLXCX010000001.1, from coordinate 967,213 downwards.
CGCCATAGCCTTTGTGGCCGGTGTCGGTCTCGATGATGATGACAATGTCTTCGATATGATCAACTGTCCGAAGCGCGGTCTTGAACGCTGTCACCAGCGGCACGCGCAACATCCCAAGTTTATAGCCGGTAATTTTCATGGAACACTTCTACCTTTTGGATCACTTGATCGATTTGACATTATACACCGCATCAACATAGGTGCGGGTTTTTGAAGACTGTAGCGTCAGGAGCGGCGTGATGGAAACACCATTGAGCGTGCCTTCATAGATGCTGCCGTCCTCGGCCAGATAGCCAAGACCGGTGACGTCATGGATGACGAACGGCTTGTCGCCCTCCTGCCCCAGGATCATCATCACATGGCCGGGGATGTAAACAAGGTCACCCACAAGCGATGTGCGCAGGAGCGCTTCCTTGTCTGCGCGTGGTGTCTCTTTCTCAAACCGGCTGTTGGAGCCGATCGTGCTTTTGCCTTGGTCGCCCGAGTTGCGCGGCATCAGGATGCCCATGCTGCGGTACACCTCAGAAACAAAACCGGTGCAATCCCGGCCATTGTAGCTATGGCCCCAGCCGTAACGCTCCCCAAGGAACTTGAAGGCCTGCCGAATGATATTGGCGCGCGTGAACGGCAAATACCCAACCCGCACATCTTCCGCGCGGGAAATCAGCGCATGGCGGAAATCAAGACTGCCGTCATCAAGCCGTACAGGCAATTTGACCATATGGTGCAGATAAGGGTTCTGGCCATAAAGGTTGGTTGAAAGCTCTTCCGGGCGATCAAGCGGCACCGCGACGCCCATATCAAGCTGAAGCTCGGACACATCCTTGATCACCGGGTTATAGACCGTGTGTACCTTGGCCCCCATCATCACCAGCACATTTTTCGCGTCCTTATAGGCAAAAACCTCATCACGCGGCCCGGTGGCGATATCCTTCTTCTGCACCCAGGCGATGTAATTATAGGTTTGCACCAGCGCCCAGTTGCCGTCTGCGCTTTCATGCAACACCGCCATTATGTCAGTGGGGAAAAGAGTCGATTCCTGGAACCGGTCGATATCCGTATTGCTGGCACCTTCGCTGAAAAGCCTGTCCATGGTCGGGTATGTGCGAAGTGGCGTGCGCCGGACCGCAAGGGCGAACTTAACCGGCACATCGTCAGCGATAGCATCCAGATTGAGGCTAGCTTCATAGGCGTCAAAATCAGCCTCGCGCACCGGGTTGCCGTTCATATAAACACGTGGGTAAGACGGCACATTGCTGATGGACCGAAGGCGCGTGCGCACCTCTTCACCCGGAAGCGTATCGGGGAAGCTTCTGAGGTCAAACATCGTGGGGTCGCCTTCAATGCTTGCCGCATTCATGGCGGTGATTTCATCGGCGGTGAAAATCACATCACCCGCACCCGCAGGCAGGGCATCAACCCAATAGTCCGCACTCAGGTGTTTCTCGCGCACGCCAATCACGTCTGAGACAAAAGCGTCCTCAAGCCCGTTAGGCGGTGTGACAGTGTTTTGTTTTTCTTCCTCGCTCCCGCAGGCTGTCAGGCCAAGCGCGAGCAACAGTAGTATTTTTGAACCCGGATTTTTCATCACATTCCTCATAAAGGTACGGCCTCTCAGGAGAGCAGGGACAATATTTTGCCGACCAACAACCCACCGCCGGTGCCGATGATATAACCAAGCATGGCCATCAGCACCCCAATAGGGATCAGCATTTGTGAATAAGCGGCCGCAAGGATAGGCGCAGACGCCACCCCGCCAATATTGGCGAGCGACGCGATACCGCAGGAAAACAGATCAAGTTTGAACACCTTGGCCGCCACCACCATGCAGAGGCCGTGGATGATCAGGATCATCAGGCCTGCAAACACATAAAGCGGCGCCTGCGTCAGGCCTGCAAAGTCAGCGCGGGATGCAATAAGCGCGATGATGGCATAGAGCATAACATTCGCAAGCTCGTTAGAGCCCGCCATGCGGCCCATAGGCGTCATCGCTGCACTCACACCCAAAATCGTGGCAATCAGCACCGCCCATGTGGTGGCGGTGAAAAAGCTGGTGGCAGGCATCAACCCAGCCAGGTTTTGCGAGAGCGCGGATGCGGCCAGACCCGCCCCCAGCAGGAATACAATCGCAGTGAAGTCGATCTTCTTATCCGCGTCCTCTCCCATATCCAGCTTTTCGCCCACACGGTCGATGATGCCTGTGTCGCTTTTGGTCCAGCGGTTGAAGAGCTTTGCGTGCGGCACTAGAGCGAGCAGGAGGATGACCCAGATGGCGTAATCAATCGAATCCATCAGAAGCGTATAACCCATGGCGCTGTCGGGCACATTCAAGGCGCCCTGAATGGCCACCATGTTGCCGGTGCCGCCCATCCAGCTGCCGGAAAGAGCCGCAAATGCCTTCCAGGCGTCCGCTGGCAACCAGGCATTCAACACTGCATAGGTAATAACAAAGCCAACACCTATGCTGATGGCCGCGGCGGCAAAAGCAAGCAGCATGCGCGGGCCGAGGGCGGCAATCTTGCGCAGGTCACCCTTTAGGAGCATGAGGAAAATCATCGCAGGCAGGATGTTACCCTTCACCGTGCTGTAGGTCGCGTTCACGCTGGTGCTTTGTTGCCACAGCCCGAAAGTGCTGAGCATCATCACAATGATATAAAGCGCCACCACACCGGGCAGATAATCAAACAGACGATGCTTTGAATTTGTTTCAAGCAAGCGAATCCCGCCTCCAATCAGAAGCAAAACCGCCAGATACGTGAAACCGTCTGTAATCACCGCCCTATTCTCCCCTGACCGACGAATTTATTCCTTTGGGTATACCCATAGCTATCAGTTGTCTGTCATTAAGGCCTTTTTCAGGTTCAAAAGCCCGCCAAAACCGTAACGGAATTATTTATTCCATCTTCCCAAACCGGTTCTACCAGATAGAAATGGAGCAGGGAAGCTTATTTTTTCGGCAATTTTGTGTCGCTTGGAATAAAAATTCTTTACAGAAGGAATAATTCATCGCATAAATTATTCGTCAAGTATTCTTGCGACGGGGCGGAGGGGCTTCGTTGCACCAACAGAAAGCTTATGGGTGAGGAAATGAACGCACGGAACTTGCGAAAATTATCATTGATATTGGGGATGGGGGTCAGTTGCGCCGCTCTCTCCGTCAATAGCGCCTTCGCTGCCAACAGCGACGGCTCAATCCGGGGTATGGTGACAAGCGAAAGCAACGCCGCCCTCTCCGGTGCTACAATTACTGTTACCAACAAGGAAAACGGATTCCGCCGTATTGTCACCGCAGACAGCGACGGCCAGTTCCGTTTCGCGCGCCTGCCGGTGGGTACCTATAATGTAACGGTCTCGAAAGACGGGTATGAACGCACACTGGTGGAAGATGTACGTGTTTCCATCGGTGGTTCAACCGACCTGAATGTTGCACTTTCCGCCGGCGACATGGCGATGGAAGAGATTATCGTCTCTGCCTCCGCGCTGAGCGGCATCAACATGACATCAACCGAATCAGCGCTCAACATCAGCGCGGCAATGCTTGAAGACCTGCCAATCGGCCGTTCCGCCGACGCGGTTGCGCTTCTGGCACCCGGCGTTGTGCAGGGGCCAGCCTTTGGCGGCATCTCCTTTGGGGGCGCATCGGTAGGTGAAAACTCCATCTTCGTGAACGGCCTGAACGTGAGCGACGTTGAAACCGGGGTTGGTTTCTCTGACGTGCCCTTCTCCATGTTCAAGGAATTTCAGGTTAAGACCGGCGGGTATTCCGTTGAGTTTGGCCGCACCACCGGTGGTGTTGTGAACGCGGTGCTGAAATCAGGCACCAACGAGTTTCATGGCGGTGCAGAGGTTTTCTATGAGCCTCAGTTCCTGCGCGGCAACGCAAACGACTTCTATAACCGCGATGGTGACAAAACCATCTACCGCTCTGACGATGAAGAAAACAACTTCAGCGCCAACCTGCACCTGAGCGGCCCGATCATCAAGGACAAGGTCTTCTTCTACGCCTTGTTCCAGCCGCGTATCAACGACGGTTCGTTCTACAACACCACAGGCTCGTCGCTCAGCCGGTTTGACAACAACACCTCCTTCTGGGGCGGTAAGGTTGACTGGTTCATCACCGACAACCACAGCCTTGAAGCTTTTGTTTTCTCCGATGAAAACAAGGAAGTAACTGATCGCTTCCAGGGTGGTACTTATGCTGAAACCGCAACAAGCGAGCGGGGCGGCATTAACTGGGCTGCGACCTATACGGGCCAGATCACCGATAACTTCACGGTGAAAGCCCTTTATGGCCGCAACAGGCGTAACTCGAACGACTTCACCAACATCTCAACCGAATGTAACCGGGTGTATGATGACCGGGACGGTGTGGACGAGCATATCGGCTGTACAACACAGACCCGGAACGACAACCGCATCAACTCACGCGACGCCATGCGGCTTGATATGGAATGGCAACTTGACCGCCATCTGCTCCGTTTCGGGTTCGACCACGAGAAACGTACCACCTTTATGGAACGGGCGTCTGTGGGGCCAGAGCAGGCCAACTTCACCATCTATGACACCCAACCGGGTGACAGCGTGAACGACACCACAGTCCCTGACGGTGTGTTTGCCTATGTGCTGGCACGGAAGGAAATCCGGGGCGGTACGTTTGATGCCAACACGTCAGCCGCTTACCTTGAGGACATCTGGTCTGTAACCGATGACCTGACAGCCACGCTTGGTGTGCGCTGGGACCGGTTTGACAGCAAGGACGCTGAAGGCAATTCCTTCATCAAGGTCTCCAACATGTTCTCGCCTCGCTTCGGCCTCGCGTGGGATGTGAAGGGCGACGGCAACATGAAGCTTTATGCCAACGCTGGGCGCTACTATTTCCCAATCGCCAACGGCCTTGCCGCGCGTGAAGGTGGCGGCACGATTGACACCCGCACCTACTATGCCCTTCAGGGCTTGGCTGAGAATGAGACAAGCGCTGGCCTGACCAACATCACGCCTCAGCTTGGTGCTCAAATCGGTCAGGTGGTCCAGTTTGGTAGCGGTGAAGGCCGTGACGACAAAAACTTCGTTGTCGATCAGGACCTGGACGCATCCTATCAGGACGAGTTCATCCTCGGTTTCGAGATGGCCGTCAATGATGACTGGGACTTCGGTGTTCGTGGTATCTACCGTGAATTCCATGACGCGATTGAGGACATGCGCATCGATGTAGATGTGGCCGGTTGCGGCAATATCTCCAAATGGGTGTTTGGTAACGTTGGTAAAGAACTGACCATCGACCATGAGTGTGACAGCGGCGACGTGCAAACCGTGACGGTTGACCTTGGTGAAGCACAAAGCTTTGGTTACGACCTTGATGGTGACGGCAACCCGGACCCGATTGGTTCTGATCGCCCAATCCGTAAGTATCGTGCCCTTGAGTTTGTTGCCAATCGTCACTGGGATGATACCTGGATGGCACGCTTCTCCTACACGCTTTCAAAAAGCACAGGTAACTATGAGGGCGGCGTCAACTCTGACACCGGCAACGACATCCCGGGCTGGACGGAATCTGGTGATGACGTGATGTTCATCAACTCCAACTATGGCCTGATGGCAAACGACCACCGGCACCAGTTCAAGATGTATGGCGCATATGCCATCACGCCTGAGCTGACAGCGGGTGCAAATATGTCCATCCTCTCAGGCGCGCCGATCAACGCTCGTGCCTACGGCAACCCGTTCAACACCCAAACACGGAAAGAAGGCAACTATCTCTGTGTTGATAACTGCCTTGATCCGGGTGATGGCGTCTGGACGAGCCAGGACCGCGTGTTTGAGTATATCGAGCGCGGCCAGTATGGCACCACACCATGGCAGGTTCGTCTTGACCTGAGCCTTGATTACACCACTGAGATCAACGGGTTCGATTTTTACGCTGGCCTCGATATCTTCAACGTGCTGAACACCCAAAAGGCGTTCCGTCTCTATGAGATCATCACAGACAGCTTCGATGGCCCGAACGAGGACTTCCTCGCGGTCCGCACCGCGGCCCAGCCGCGCTCGGTCCGCCTCAATGTCGGCTTCAAGTTCTGATCCGGCCACTCCTGTGTTTCGAGTTTTTTTGGGCGCCCCACGGGGCGCCCTTTTTTATGCCCATCCACCATAGGACACCCCGTGAACGATCAATGGCGTTCAAAGTGCGATCTTCTAAGGCCCCCTCATGAGAACAGCCTTTATCTTCACGCCAAGCTATGCTTAGGCTACCGGCATGATTGCGCTATTGAGCCAAAAACTGACCACCCTGCAACACCGCATGGAAACGGGCGGTCTTCTGCGCGCCTATACACTATCGGGCGGTGTCTGGTTTTTACTTGCGCTCCTGTTCTCGGCTGAAGGGTATCTCGTCAGCGCCTATCGAGGCAGCCCACAAGCATGGTGGCCTTCTTTTGGCTATTCCCTCGCTATCTTCTCCATCTGGGCGCTCGTCAGCCCACCCGTGCTCAGGCTTGTCAGGCAGGTTGAAGAAAGGGGCCTCCCCCGTCTTCGCCGGATAGGCCTTTATGCCCTTGGTGCCATCATCATCAACCCATTGCATGTGGCGCTTTTTGTGCTCATTTTCTGGCCGGTTTATAACGATGCTGGCCGTATCGCGACACGCCTTGATATGGGCGAACGCATGATCGTGCAAAACCTGCACACCAACCTTATTTTCTATTGCGCGCTTGTCCTTTTGGGTGTTGGCCTGCATGCCCTCAGGGCCAGACAGATCAGCTCGCCTGGCAACCCTGAACCCAAGGCCTTACGCCTTCGCACCAAGGGACGTGTGCGCCTTATGGCATACAATGACATCAGCTGGATCGCCGCCGCCGGAAACTATGCAGAGGTGCATACTGCGGAGGGCCATTTTCTCACCGATGACAATCTTGCCTCTGTGCAGGCAAGGCTACCGGAAGACAGCTTTGCCCGCATCCACCGGGGCCATCTCGTGAGGCTTGATGCCATTGCTGAGCTGAAAAGCCTCGGCCGGGGGGATGCGCTTGTTGTGCTCAGGGACGGTACCGAACTACGCCTGAGCCGCCGTTACAGAGAAAGGCTGGCTTCCCTTCTACAGCATTCTCCAACCCGCTGATCACCTCTCCGGTCCCGCTTATCATTTCCCACTGGTGGCGAGCATTCGCGCCGCGTTAGCTCCCTCATAGAAACGCATCACCGAGCATGATAACGAGGAACACAATGAAAATTTCCAACTGGTTGAGAACCGGCCTGATAGCCACAGCACTATTGATACCCCACCCCATTCTCGCGGCATCCGGCGCGGACGATAACAGCATCTATGTTGTAGGCGCCCTGCACAGCCTGCACGAACGGGAAGACAGCTTCACATATGAAAAGCTTAGGGAGATCATTGAACGGCTGAACCCTGACATCATGGTGCTCGAGGTACGGCCGGACGAACTGGCTGAGCTGAAGGACACGCCCGGCAGGCCTGAGTATCCCGCCGTTATCTGGCCAATGCTCAAATCAGATGGCCCTGCCGCTGTTGCGATGGAGCCGGGCGAGGAAGATTTTGCACGGATGGCAGGGCAGGCTTCCGCCGCTTTCAAGGCTTTCGCTGAAGAAAACCCGGCGGGGTTCGATTTCCTCAAGCGGTACCGCACGGCCTTTGAAATGGCGCTCGTATCTTATTGGGAGAGCCCTGCGCAAAGCCACGACGGCAACACCCGGGATCTTGTGGAAGGCTACAAGCGCGTACAGTTCAGCTTTTTTCATGAGAGCGGGGCAGAGAACCAGGCCGAGTGGGACGGCTATATGGCTAACATCGCGCTTGAGGTGGCTCTCGCGAACCCTGAGAAACGCATCCTTGTGCTCGGCAGCTTCAGGAACCGTCATGTGCTGGAGGATGCTCTGAAAAATGGTGTCCCGGCCCGCGTGGTCGATACCGCCGCGTGGCTTGAAAGCATAGCCTATTAGGCTTGCTGGCCGCGGGCTTCTTCCGGCGTGAAATCAAAGGTCTTGTTACAGAACTGACAGTTCACGCCGATCTTGCCGTCTTCCAGCATATGCTCGATATCATCGTCACCAAACTGAGCAAGCACAGCAAGCAGACGCTCGCGGTCGCAGCGGCATCCTTTCATCAGGTGCGCCGCTTCAAAGACACGCACGCCGTCCTCATGATAAAGCCGGAACAAGAGCTGGTCGAGATCAAGCGCCGGGTCGAGAAGCTCTTCCGCCTTCACGCTATTCATCAGGATAGAGGCCCGCTCCCACTGTTCCTTGGTTTCACGGTCGAGGATACGTTCCTGCCCCACTTCACCGCGCGCGAGATGCTGCACCATAATGCCGCCCGCGCGCCAGTTGCCGGTTACCGCGTCACGCTCGCACGTCAGGCGCAACTCCGTCGGTGTCTGCTCACTATTCATGAAATAGTTGCGCGCCACCTCGGCCAGATTTTCGCCCTTCAGGTCAACGATGCCCTGATAGCGGTCCATATCCTCGCCCTGATCAATGGTCAGCGCGAGGTAACCATTTTTGGTGCCAATCAGGCCGTTGAAGCTGGGGTTCTTGCCATAAGTCGCCAGTTTGGCTTCATCGATTTGTGCATAACCGCGCAACCGGCCGATGCCATCGTCACGCACTTCATAGTCCACAACAATCATCGGGACGGCGCCGCCGGATTTGGCCTGCAGGGTGACGATGCCCTTGAACTTGAGCATGGAGCCAAGAAGCCCCGCGAGTGTGAGCATCTCACCCAGTATCCGCGCCACCGGGTCCGGGTAGTTGTGGGCAGACAGTATCTGGTCGGCCACGGTGCCCAGGCGCACAGCACGGCCCCGCACATCCATGCCTTCAATCGCAAAAGGGCGAACCTCGTTATCGCGGCTGCCTTCCGGGTCCGGGATAACAATCGGGCGTTGGATCGGGTCGTTTTTGGACGCTTTAACCATGGCTATGCTTCACACTCACTCAAAAGGGCTGTTGGCCGCGGCTTTTAAAGCTTTCCGACGCACCACGCAAGGATAGCTTTTTGCGCATGCAGGCGGTTTTCCGCCTCGTCCCACACAACAGACTGCGGACCATCGATGACCGCGTTGGTCACCTCTTCACCCCGGTGTGCCGGCAAGCAGTGGAGGAAAAGCGCATCATCCGCCGCCTTGGCCATCAAAGCGCGGTTTACCTGAAATGGCTCAAGCGCCCGCACGCGGCTACCCGTGCGGTCGTCACCCATGGAAACCCAGGTGTCTGTGATCACGGCGTCCGCGTCCCACACGGCTTCTTCGGCATTGGTTACAACCCGCACGTCCCCGCCTTCTTCTTCCGCCCACGACAACACATCATCATAAGGGGCGAAAGCCTCGGGGCACCCAAGCACGAGCGAGAAATCAAACTTCACTGCCGCTTCAATCAGAGAAGTGGCGACATTATTGCCATCCCCAAGCCAGGCCACCTTTTTGCCCTTGATTGGGCCACGATGTTCTTCAATCGTCATGATATCCGCCATCAACTGGCAGGGATGCGAACGGTCAGTGAGCGCATTGATCACGGGCACGTCGCCTTCTTCGGCCAACTCAACCACGGCTTCGTGCGTGTTGGCGCGGATCATGATGATATCCACATAGCGGCTCATCACCTTTGCGGTGTCAGCGATGGTTTCACCACGGCCAAGCTGCATGGAGCCGCTGTGCAAAAACAGCGGCTTTGCACCAAGCTGATGCGCGGCTGTTTCAAAGCTGATGCGAGTACGGGTGGATGACTTCTCAAAAATCATCGCAAGCGTATAACCCGAAAGCGGCGCGCCAGCGTCCACCATGCCTTTTGGCATGCCACGTCGCGCTTCTTTCCACTCTTTCGCTACTTCAAGAATATGCCGAAGCGTTGCCGCGGGAATATCCTTCAAATCGAGAAAGTGGTTGCAACTCTGCGCAAGTGTCATGGTGTCAAATCCCTATAAACGTCAAAATTAACAAAGGCCCGACAATCGCCGGGCCTTCCCATGCCAGCCTTTAAGCTGGCACGCCCTTGTCGCGCCAATCATTCATGGCGCTATCGAGAAGCTCCATCGCTTCATCGATATGGTCCTCGTTGATAATCAGCGGCGGCAACATGCGCATGACCATATCACCCGCAACAGCAGGGCACATGCCGCGCTCAATCATGTCCACCACAGCGCCGCGTGTCGGCACATCAGGCATGCGGATACCCGCCATAAGGCCAACACCGCGTACTTCCTTGATGAAATCGCCGTGACGCTGCTGCAGTGCGCCAAGGCGCGCTTGCAACAAGTCACCCATCTCCGCCACACGAGGCAGAAACTCAGGTTTGAGCATTTCATCAAGCACGGCATTCCCAACAGCCATGCCAAGCGGGTTACCGCCATAGGTGCTGCCATGGGTGCCAACAACCATGCCGGAGGCTGCTTCTTCGGTGGCGAGGCACGCGCCGAGCGGGAAGCCACCGCCAATGCCTTTGGCCGCTGTCACAATATCGGGCTTCACGCCAGACCATTCATGGGCAAAGAGCTTGCCGGTCCGGCCCATGCCGCACTGAATTTCGTCCAGCACCAGGAGGAGCCCGTTTTCGTCACAGATGTCACGCAGCGCCTGCATCTGCTCGTTTGAGAGTGGACGAATACCACCTTCCCCCTGCACAGGTTCAACCATGATGCCGCCAGTCTCATCGCTAATGGCTGCTTTCACCGCTTCAATATCGCCAAATGGCACCACGTCAAAACCGTCCGGCAGTGGTTCAAACCCTTTGGTGAGCTTTTCCTGGCCTGCCGCAGCAATGCCCGCAAGCGTGCGGCCATGGAAGGCGTTGGACATGGTGACCAAGCGGTATTTGCCCTTGTTGCCTTTATCATAATGGTACTTGCGCACCATCTTGATCGCACATTCGATCGATTCCGCACCCGAGTTGGTGAAGAAAACCGTATCGGCAAAAGACGCAGCGCAAAGCCTTTCCGCCAGCCGCGCGCCATGCGGGATCTCATAGGTGTTGGCGGTGTGCCACAGCTTGGCCGCCTGATCTTGCAGCGCTTTTACAAGTGTCGGGTGGCTATGGCCCAGGCACATCACACCGATGCCTGAATAAAAATCGAGATACTTCTTGCCGTTGGTATCATAGAGGTACATGCCCTCGCCGCGCTCAAACGCAACGGGAATACGGGCATAAACTGGCATCAGGGGCGTAATCACTTCTCTCTCCTTGGGGACCTTGGTGGCTTTTCGCAAGCTCTAAAAAAGGCATTGGCCGGACAGCATTTAGCGCCCGGCTCAACAGGAGGTGAGGATGCCGCTACGGATGGCTTAAGTCAATGGGTCTAACCCGCTGAAAGCAGGCTTTTTCCAGTTAAATTTTCATGGCCAGCCAAAGCCCAGCTTATGCTTTCAGGCGGTAGCCGGTTTTAAACACACGGTACACTATGAGCGTGAGCACCAGATTGATCGCGAGCGTATAGGCAAAACCAACCCAGAGGTCGCTATCGGCACGACCGATAAAACCATAGCGGAAGCCGTCAATCATATAGAAAAACGGGTTGGCGTGGGAGAAGACCTGCCAACTGGTGGACAAACGCTCAATCGAATAAAAAGTACCCGAAAGCAGGCTCAAGGGCGCGATCACAAAATTGGTGATGGCGGCGGCATGATCAAACTTCTCGGCCCAGACGCCGGTGAGCACGCCAACAAGCGAGAGCATGGTACAAGCCGCAACCGAGAAATACAGGATCGACCAGACATGATCGATCACCATCGGCACGCCCGGCATGGCCGCGAACGCAAGGCCAACGGACAGCCCTACCATAAGGCCACGGGTTACCCCGCCCGCCACAAAACCGATGGTAAGCTCAAGTGCAGAGAGAGGCGGCATCAAGGTATCAACGATGTTGCCTTGAACCTTGGAGATCAGGATCGAGCTTGAGGTGTTGGCAAATGCGTTTTGCAGCATGGCCATCACGATAAGGCCGGGTGCGAGAAACTGCGCGTAAGGCATATCGGCCACCAGACGCCCGTTTCCGCCAAGTGCCAGCGTGAAAATGATCATGAACAGAATGGTGGTCACGGCAGGTGCAGCCAGCGTTTGCGCCCACACTTTCATGAAACGGCGGGTTTCGCGCTGGTATAGCGTCCACAGGCCAACCCAGTTAACGGCACCAATGGTCCGGGCACCAAGGACCGGGAAATCAGGCTCATCGCTTGTATGCAAAGTCGCGGGCATAAATAAGGGCTCCTCAAGGGTCAGATTTGGTGCACTCGATCAGGCTTATAACAGAAAAAGATGGGTGGGCAGTACCCGGCTTCACCATATGGGGTCGATTGTTCCCTTGGCAAGAGGGTGCCATGGGCGATATAAGCGGGGAGAGACTCGGGCGTGTGTGATCACCGCCCCCAGATAAAGACAAGGATAACATCATGGCATGGACGGACGATCGCATCGATCAGCTCAAGAAACTTTGGGACGACGGCTTGAGCGCAAGCCAGATCGCAAAGGAACTGGGCGAAGGCGTGACACGCAACGCTGTGATCGGCAAAGCGCACAGGCTGGGGCTTAAATCCCGCCCGTCACCGGTAAAGACCGATAAAGAAAAGAAAAAAGCCGCGCCAAAACGGGTGGTTAAGAAGGCAGACAAGCAGCTTGTCTCGCTTCTGGACCTGACCGACCGCATGTGCAAATGGCCGCTTGGGCACCCTGGTGATGCTGACTTCCACTTCTGTGGCAAGGCGTCTGAGCCGGGCATGCCTTACTGTGCCGGCCACTGTGCGGAAGCCTATCAGGCACAACCGCCACGGCGTGATCGCCGCCAGACCCCACGCCCACCGATTCTCTGATTCGAGTCGGGGCCGCAGGCTTCAATCACAAATTTGTCAGGAAATCGCGCTTGCCCAAAATTGGGCGAGCGCTAATCTTGTGCGGCCTAGATTACGTATAAAGTCTATCTTGCGTCACTTTAAGGTCACCGCATACAGTGGTTACAGGCGTTGTTATCAGGGGAGAGATCATATGCAAGTAAACCGTGCCCGCTCGTTGTTCATAGGGGCTTTAGCCTGTTCAGCCATCGCAATCTCAAGCGTATCCTTCGCGCATGGTGATGAAGAAAAGCGCTTCCCTGAATCGCAGTATCGCCACGATGTGATGGAGTTTGTGAAATATGCTTACGGCAATATCGCACAGCTCATGAAAGGCACCGCCGAGCACGACGGCCATCTCGCGAAACATGCACAGATCATGGCAACGGCTGCCTCAATGGCAAAAACCGCGTTCGAGAAAGACACCCGCGGTATGGAAGGTGCAACCGACGCACGCGACGAGATCTGGGAAAACTGGGACGATTTTGCCACCCGCATGGATAAATTTGAAGCTGATGCCGCAGCGCTCGCAACCGCCGCAGAGGGCGGCGATATGAGCGAGATTGGCCCGGCGTTCAAGAAAACCATGGGCAACTGCAAATCCTGTCATGACGAGTATCGCAAATAACCGGCTGTCAGGTTTTAGTTCAATGAATGAGGAGAAGGCGTGCCAACGGTGCGCCTTTATTCGTTAAGGCTACTCAGCCGAACACCCACCACCATACACAGCCAGCGACCAGAATTAAGAGCGTCAGACCAAATACCCAGCTCGCCATTTTAGGGGTGGTAGCCGCATGACGGCTCCTGCCCGTGATCATGGGCATCACAAGGTTCACCCGCCGCACGAGGCCGTAAAATGCAATCACCAGGATATGCAGGCCAATAAGCCCGAGAAGCGTATACCCGGTCCATTCATGGATTTCCGTCAGGTCCTCTGAAAGGCGGGAGGAAATGTCACCCGCAAAAGGCCCCTCAAAAAACATGGCATCGGTTGCAAAAAGCCCAAGCCCGGCCTGCACCAGAAGAAGAAGAAGCATCAGCACAACGGACACCGCGCCCAACGGGTTGTGGCCCGTGCTTTTATAGGGTGCGCTGCCAAAGGCGGTTTTGGAATAGGCGGCTGTCGCCTTGGGGCCTTTGACAAACTGACTGAAGCGGGCGGTGTCGCTCCCCACAAACCCCCACAGAACCCGCCAGATCACCAGCGCCAAAACACTCAGGCCAGCATAGAGGTGAATATCTGCATGGATATCAAACTTGTCCTGAAACGCGGAATAAGCCGATAGCGCGAAAGCGATAACCAGCAACCAGTGAAAAATACGCACCGGAGCGTCCCACACCTTCACCTGTTGGTTTTGTTCCTCAGCCACAATGCACCTCACATGAGCATGGATTTAACGGTCGCGACAATATCAGTTGCCGCAGGCAACCACTCTTCTTCCGCCTTTCGGCCATAAGGCACCGGTGTATGTGGCGGGGTGAGTTTTTGCGGCGCGGCCTTCAAGGACGCAAAACCCTCACTTGCTGCAAGGCTCAACACCCGGTCTGCAAAACCCATGAACGCCGCGCCTTCATCCACCACCAGAAGCCGTCCGGTCTTGGCGAGACTCGCGAGAATCATATCCGAATCAAGCGGGTGTACCGTACGGGGGTCGATCACCTCGACAGATATACCGTCTGCCTTCAGGGTTGCTGCGGCCTCAAGCGCTTTTGGCACCATGGCGGAAAGCGCCACCAGCGTGATGTCATCACCGGGTTGAGCAATATTGCCTTTGCCGAGCGGCACAGCGGGCAGCGCAGCTTTCACCTCACCGCTCACACCGTAAAGACCCTTATGTTCAAAAATCACCACGGGGCCGTCAGCCGCCACCGCGCTTTTCAGCAGCCCTGCCGCATCGGCGGGCGTTGAGGGGCACACCACAGCAAGCCCCGGCACGCTCGCGAGTAAACCATGCAGCGATTGGCTGTGCATGGCACCGGAACCGTCTCCCGCCCCCATGGTGGTGCGAATAACCAGTGGCAACTTTATCCGTCCATTGGAGAGAAAACGTGCTTTTGCCGCCTGGTTGAAAACCTGGTCGAAACACACGCCAAAGAAGTCACAGAACATGACCTCAACTATAGGCTTGAGGCCCGTCATCGCGGCACCTGTCGCCATACCAACAAAAGCGGATTCAGATATGGGGGTGTCAATCACCCGCTCGCGGCCGAACGCTTGCGCGAGGCCTTTGGTGACCCCAAAAACGCCGCCCAGTTCTTCACCGCCGGACAGGCCACTGCCGCCAACAACATCTTCCCCGATGACCACAACGGAAGCGTCCACCTTCATGATCTGGTGCATTGCCTTATTGAGGGCTTGCGCGATTGTCATGCTGGCCATCAGAACCCTCCGCCCTGTTGCCACGCCTTGAGCCCAGTGTCGCTTTTGTCTTTTGAGCGTTCAGCTTTGCCGACGACATCCTCTGCGCGCAACCTCGCGCCCAGCTCCAACTCCTTCAGCTCTTCTTCCTCAGACCCGGTTTTGATGAGAATTTCACGGAAACTATCAAGCGGGTCCTTGACCTTCTCAGCGCCGCGATAGCCTTGCCCGTCACCATGATAGTGCCCGCTGATACGCGGCACCTTGGCTTCAATAAAGGCGGGGCTACAGGTTTTACGCACCCAGCCAATGAGCCTGTCTGCGGTACGTAACAGAAGCGGCATATCGCTGCCGTCCACCTGCTCTGCGGCAATCCCGAAAGAACGGGTGCGACCAATCAACGACCCGGCTGTGGCATAGCTCGCACCGGTTGACTGGCCGAGGCCATTGTTTTCAACGACAAACAGAAGCGGCAACTGCAGGCTGACCGCCAAATTTATGGTCTCGAACACAGCACCTTGATTCACTGCACCGTCCCCCATGAAGGCGACGGCAATGCCTCCTGTTTTCAGTGTCTTGGCGGAAAGGGCCGCACCCGCAGCCAAGGGCACCTGCCCGCCCACAATGCCGTTTGATGTCAGGAATCCGTCTTCGGGTGCCAGAAGGTGCTGCGTGCCACCAAGCCCATTTGAAAGCCCACCGGCCCGGCCCAAAATCTCCCGCGCCAGCGCAAGAGGGTCAACCCCGCAGGCAATTGCAAGGCCATGGCTGCGGTGCGAGCCGCTGACCTGATCAATGGGGCCAGTAAGCTGGTGAATAATGGCAAGCTCAACAAGCTCAGCCCCGGATGCCAGATGCACGAGGCCGGGCACATGCCCCGCGTCACTCGCTTTGGCTATGCGTTCCTCAAATGCGCGCATAAAATGGCCGCGCTCGTATAATATTTTCAAATCTGTCAGGTTCATCCCGGCATGTATAACAGCACGGTACGGTCTCTGTCATCGGCTGCGTGCATGACATTTTTGGGTATCTGCCGTGATCGGCATCAAGAAATTGGTGCAATTGAGATGAAAATGCGCCATAAGCCCCCAAGTTCCCCTTCAGGTGCGGCAAAACAGCCCAAAAGCGGCGGACTTCACCGGATTGTGTTACTCCGGCATTGACTCAAGGGTATCACTGCCCATATGTAAATCCTGAGCAATTTGGTATGATTTATAAGGCCTGCTTCTTTGGTCGGTAAAAACGGCAGTTTTCTGCCATAAATCAAACCCCAAAGATAGAGAAGCAGCCAGTAAGGACCGATCATCATGATTCGGCTAACCAACTTAGCAGATTACGCTGTGGTATTGATGTGCGAGATGACGCACACCGATGGCCGTGTCAGCGCGCAGGACCTCGCAGCAGCGACCAGTATACCGGCACCGACGGTTGCCAAGATATTGAACGCGCTGGGCCGGGCAGCGCTGTTGCAGTCTCACCGGGGCCTCAAGGGCGGTTTTGCGCTTTCGAAAAGTGCGGACGATATCACTGTCGCCGATATCATTGAGGCCATAGACGGCCCAATATCGCTAACCCACTGTGCCGACACCGGCACAAGCGACTGCTGCTATGACGAGATTTGCCAGATGCGTCCGCGCTGGCAGGTGATCAATAGCGCGGTAAAAAACGCGCTCGCGGATGTGAAGCTTTCTTCCATCGCCGCGTTTGGAACCCCGGAAGAAATGGTCGAGCGTTTCGAGAAACGCGCAAAATCGGCCTGAGTATAGTTTAAACATTGTCAAGGAGCCGCCATCATGGCTGGAACCGCTGAAGCCCAGAAACAGATTGCAGAAGTCACCGGTGACTATAAGTATGGTTTTGTCACCGATATCGACATGGATATGGCACCAAAAGGCCTGTCTGAGGACGTGATCCGTTTCATTTCCGCCAAAAAAGAAGAGCCTGAATGGATGCTTGAATGGCGGCTGAAGGCTTACCGTGCGTGGCTGAAGATGGAAGAGCCTGATTGGGCCAAGGTCAACTACCCAAAGATCGACTATAACGACATCTACTATTACGCCGCGCCCAAGAAGAAAGACGGGCCGAAAAGCCTTGATGAGGTGGACCCGGAACTTCTGCGCACCTATGAGAAGCTTGGCATCCCGATCCGCGAGCAGGAAGTGCTTGCGGGCGTTCAGGGGTCCGCCAAAGTGGCTGTTGATGCTGTGTTTGATAGCGTATCCGTTGCCACCACTTTCCGGGAAGAGCTTAAAAAAGCCGGCGTGATCTTCATGTCGATCTCCGAAGCGGTGCGCGAATATCCGGACATGGTGAAAAAATACCTCGCGACCGTTGTGCCGGTCAGGGACAATTATTTCGCGGCCCTCAACTGCGCTGTGTTCACCGACGGTACCTTTGTATATGTGCCAAAAGGTGTGCGCTGCCCGATGGAGCTTTCCACCTACTTCCGTATCAACGCAGAAAACACCGGCCAGTTTGAACGCACTTTGATTGTGGCGGATGAAGGCTCTTACGTCTCATACCTTGAGGGCTGCACCGCACCAATGCGGGACGAAAACCAGCTCCACGCCGCAGTGGTTGAACTTGTGGCGCTTGATGATGCCGAGATCAAATATTCCACCGTGCAGAACTGGTACCCCGGCGACAAGGACGGCAAAGGCGGCATCTATAATTTCGTGACCAAGCGCGCACTCTGCAAAGGCAAAAACTCGAAAGTGAGCTGGACGCAGGTTGAAACCGGCTCTGCTGTGACCTGGAAATACCCAAGCTGCGTGCTAGCGGGCGAAGGCAGCGTGGGTGAGTTCTATTCTGTTGCGGTTACCAACAACTATCAGCAAGCGGATACCGGCACCAAGATGATCCATATGGCGCCCAATACGCGCTCAACCATCATCTCGAAGGGTATTTCTGCGGGCAAGTCCCAGAACACCTACCGCGGGCTGGTGCGCGTGATGTCTGGCGCTGAGAATGTACGCAACTATACCCAGTGCGATTCGCTTCTGGTGAGCAGTGAATGTGGTGCCCATACGGTGCCTTATATTGAAGTGAAAAACCCAACCGCGCAGATCGAGCATGAGGCAACCACCTCAAAAATCTCCGAAGATCAGATGTTTTATTGCCGCGCGCGGGGGTTGGATGAAGAAGAAGCGGTCGCCATGATCGTTAACGGTTTCTGTAAGGAAGTTATGCAACACTTGCCGATGGAATTTGCTGTGGAAGCCCAGAAGCTTCTCGGCATTTCGCTCGAAGGCAGTGTTGGTTAAAGTTGGAAAAAGTGATGCTTAAGATCAAAGACCTCCACATCAATGTCGCTGAAAAAGAGATCGTCAAGGGCCTGAGCCTTGAGATCAAGCCGGGCGAAACGCATGCAATCATGGGCCTGAACGGCGCGGGTAAATCCACGCTTGCCGCCACCATCGCTGGCCGCGACGACTATGAGGTAACCTCCGGTTCCATCGAGTTTGAAGGCAAAAACCTTCTGGAGCTGGAGCCGCACGAGCGCGTGGGCGAAGGTCTGTTTCTCGGCTTCCAGTATCCGGTGGAAATTCCAGGTGTTTCAAACCTCAACTTCCTGCGCACCGCGCTCAATAGCGTGCGCAAATACCGGGGTGAGGATGAAGTATCCGCCGCAGAATTCATGAAGCTCGTACGCGAGAAAGCCAAAGCCCTGAACATGGACCCTGAAATGCTCAAGCGGTTCGTGAATGTTGGCTTCTCGGGCGGCGAGAAAAAGCGGAACGAGATGGTGCAGATGGCCGTGCTTGACCCCAAGCTCGCTGTGCTGGATGAGACCGACAGCGGCCTTGATATTGATGCGCTCAAAACCGTGGCGGACGGCATCAATGCCCAGCGCCGCGAAGATACGGCGATCCTCTTGATCACGCACTATCAGCGGCTCCTCTCCTACGTGCAGCCAGACGTGGTGCATGTGATGATTGATGGCCGCATCGTGAAATCGGGCGGTAAGGAACTTGCGCTTGAGCTTGAGGAAAAAGGCTACGCGGACGTCGCTTAGTGCTGAAGTACACGGTTGGGGACCGGCCAAAGGAAATGACATGCAAGACGAGCTGATAACAGGATATGAAGCGCAGGCAGGTACGCTAAACGGTACTGTGCCAGGTGCAGATGCCCTGCGCGCAAAAGCGCTGAAGGAGCTGGGCTCTCACGGTTTTCCTACCCCCAAGACGGAAGACTGGCGCTATAGCGACATGCGTCCGCTCAGGGCGCAGGTTTTTGGCCTCGCTGAAGCCGCCAGCAAAACGCCCGATGTGCCAGCCCCGCTTGCTGATGTCGCGGCGCGATTTGTGTTCATTAACGGCCGTTACGCGGAAGAACTGTCTGACCTTGGTGACCTGTGGCAGGCAGCATCGATCCGCCCGCTCGCCAATCATTTCATGTCGAACGCTGACCGCGTGGACGAGATTGTGCGCGGGCAAGACGGTGTATCGCTTCTCAACACTGCACTCTTGCGCGACGGCATTGTAATTTCCGTGCCTTCGGGGATCGAGATTGATGACCCGGTCGAGATCATCCACCTGATGACCGACGCGGGCGCCAAAGCCGCACATTTGCGCCATGTTATTGAGCTTGGTGAGGGTGCCAAACTATCTCTCGTTGAGCGTTTCGTCGGTGATGACAGCGCCTATTGGAGCAATGTGATCGTGCAGGCGCGCATCACACAGGGCGCCAAACTGCACCATGCACGGTTGCAGGAAGAAGGCGCCAACGCCCTCCACACCGCCAAAACATATGTGAATGTGGATACAGAGGGTGAGTATCTGTGCACCAACCTCTCCCTAGGCGGCAAAACCGGGCGTTTTGAAGCACATGTTCGCCTGCTGGGTGAAGAGGCGAGCGCGAGTGTAGACGGCGTGGCGCTTGCAGCCACCGGGCAAAGCCATGACACCCTGACCCACGTGAGCCATGTGGTGCCGTTTGCCACCAGCGACCAAATCTTCCGTACTGTGGCAGATGCGCGCGGCAAAACCGCGTTCCAGGGCAAGGTAACGGTTGAGAAAGACGCACAAAGCACCGCTGCGGACCAGAGCTTCAAGGCGCTGGTTTTTGACCGCACCGCCGAAGCAAACGCCAAGCCCGAGCTTGAAATTTTTGCGGATGATGTGAAATGCAGCCACGGCGCTACCGTAGGCGAGCTGGACGCCAAAGCGATCTTTTATCTCACCTCGCGCGGCATTGACCCCGTGACAGCACGCCAGATGCTGGTGGAAGCTTTCACCGCCGACGCGCTTGAGCGTATTGCCGATGAAGGTGTCAAAGACGCCATGACAGACCGTATCAGCGCATGGATGGCAGACCGTAAAGACCGCGCCATTGCTGGCACACAACAGGCATAAGTTAGAAGGCAAGATGAACACACACACGCCCATAAAGCCGGGTCTCGATGTAGAGAAAATCAAGGCGGACTTTCCCATCCTCTCGCAAGAGGTGTACGGCAAGCCGCTGACATTTCTTGATACAGCCGCGAGCGCACAAAAGCCGCGTGCGGTCATCGAGGCCGAGACCGCCCTTTATGAAGGCTATTACGCCAATATTCACCGCGGTGTGTATAAGTTCAGCCAGGATGCCACCGAGGCGTATGAGGCCAACCGGGAAACCGTGCGGGCGTTCCTGAACGCCGAAAAAGCCAAAGAATGTATCTTTGTGCGCGGCGCAACAGAGGGCATCAACCTTGTGGCTCAAACCTGGGGCCGGGCAAATGTGCGCGAGGGTGACGAGATCATCCTCAGCCATATGGAGCACCATTCCAACATCGTGCCGTGGCAGATGCTGGCAGAAGAAAAGGGCGCCAAGATCCGTGTGATCCCCATGTTTGATGATGGGGCACTGGATATTGAAGCCTATGTGAAACTCCTGAACGACCGCACCAGGATCGTGGCTGTTGCGCATATCTCAAACTCGATCGGGGTTAAAAACCCGGTGAAAGAGATCACACGCCTCGCGCATGATGCGGGCGCGCTGGTGCTGATCGATGGTTGCCAGGCCGCGCCGCACATGAAAATTGACGTGCGCGATATCGACGCTGACTTTTATACTTTCTCCGCCCACAAGGCTTATGGTCCCACAGGCATTGGCGTGATTTACGGCAAGGAAAAACACCTTGATGCCATGCCGCCATGGCAGGGCGGCGGTGATATGATCTCAACCGTCACGTTTGAGAAAACCACCTATAACGACCTGCCGCACAAGTTTGAGGCTGGCACGCCCAATATCGCTGGCGGCATCGCCATGAAAGTGGCCCTTGATTATATCACCGCGCTTGGCTTTGAGAATATCGCGGCGCACGAGGAAGAACTGCTCAGCTATGCCACTAAAGAGCTTTCCGCCTTCAACAGCCTGCGCATCATCGGCACGGCCCCAGACAAGGGTGCCCTGATCAGCTTTACCATGCCGCATGCGCACCCGCACGATATTGGCACCATCCTCGACCGGCAGGGCATTGCCGTGCGCGCGGGCCACCACTGTGCACAGCCGGTAATGGACCGTTTCGGCGTACCCGGCACCGTGCGGGCCAGCTTCGGCATTTATAACGATAAATCGGATGTGGACCGCCTGGTTGCGGGCCTCAAGAAAGTAGTGGACATCTTTGGATGATGGATAACAAAAACAAAAGAGACATACTGGATGTGGGCGCGCCAAAGACGGCGGACTACCCGGAAGAAAACATGCCAAAATCGGACGTCAGCCGACCCCGCCTTGATGCTGGGGTAAGCCCGCAGGAAGGCGGTTATTTCCTCAATAAATTCCTTGAAGGCGACGCGGAAAAAAAAGCCGCTGATGCCGCCGAGGCCGAGGCAACCAACGCGGAAGCAACAACCACCGGCGACGTGCCCGAAAGCAAAGAGGTGCTTGAGGCCAATATCGTTGCGGCGCTGCAGGAAATTTACGACCCGGAAATCCCTGTCAACATCTATGAGCTTGGCCTGATTTATGGTGTGGACATTGATGATGACTGGCGCGTGCGCGTGACCATGACGCTTACGACCCCGCACTGCCCTGTGGCGGAAAGCATGCCGGGCGAGGTTGAGCTTAAGGTCAACACAGTGCCGGGTGTGAACGGCTGTGACGTGGCGCTGGTGTGGGAACCTGCGTGGGACATGTCTAAAATGACAGACGAAGCACGGCTTGAACTGGGGCTGCTTTAACCCCAGATAATGGTTATGAAACCGAGGATGTTTTAAGAATGGCAGTGATCAACATCACCGATAAGGCGGCGGACCGTATCCGCGCTCTCCTCGCGAAAAACGAGGCAGCTGTCGGCATCAAGCTCGGCACCAGCACCCATGGATGCTCGGGCCTTGGCTATACGGTTGATTATGTTGAAGAACCTTCCACCGATGATGAAATTGTGGAGGACAAGGGCGTAAAGGTGTTTGTGGACCGCAAATCCCTCTTGTTCCTTTTGGGTA
This sequence comes from Kordiimonas sp., assembly GCF_048264555.1. Taxonomy (GTDB): domain Bacteria; phylum Pseudomonadota; class Alphaproteobacteria; order Sphingomonadales; family Kordiimonadaceae; genus Kordiimonas. The sequence goes on along the minus strand of NZ_JBLXCX010000001.1, from coordinate 944,603 downwards.
CAGAGATGGACTGGGAAGACAGCATGTTCTCAACCGGCTTCAAATTCTCGAACCCCAACGAGAAGGGTCGCTGCGGCTGCGGCGAAAGCTTCCACGTTTAGTACTTTTGACGTCATCGTTACTCTGACGGCGATGCCGAGAATATTTTGACAATCCCACCCCTCCGGCTTATGGCATTGGAACTAATGCCTTGAACCTAGTCGGGATTTTCGCGTGCCACAGAACCTCAGCATCGTCAGTTGCGCCATGAGCCCGGACTTTATGCATGTGCGGGTGCAGGACCCCGATAGCGCCCTTGCGGCACTTGGTTGTCAGGTTCGCAGCTACTCAAAACAGGTTATGATCCCGCGCATCTGGCCCAGAAGCAGTATTCGAGCCGTTATTATTCAGCGCGCTATTTTTGACCGCAACACGGCTATTCAGGTGCTGAAACTGGCGCTTGAGCGCGATCTTCTCGTCATTCATGAGTTTGACGATCACCCTGACCTGTTGCCCGAAAGTGTGCGCGAGCGTTTCATGTCGGAGATGGGGCTTGAAGCATTTTCCGCCTGCCACGGCGTGCAAACCAGCATGCCCCTGCTTGCCGAAACATTTAAGGCCCAAAACGCCTATACGGCCGCCTTCCAGAACCAGGTGTTCCGCTATCCCCTGTCTCCCAAACCAGAATCGAAAGACGTACGCATACTTTATGGTGCCCTCAACAGGCGCGATGCCTGGGCGCCCCTTATAAAAACATTCAACGCTGTTATCGCAAAGCACGACAACGTCCACGTCACGGTGCTGCAGGACCGCGAGTTTTTTGATGCGCTTGAAACCAAGAAAAAGACACTTCGCTATACGCCCGGGTATGATGATTATCTCAATGCTGTTCTACAGAATGATATTGTGTTGATGCCACTCAACGAGAGCCCCTTCACTGCCTGCAAAAGCGATATTAAGTTTCTTGAAGCCAGCATCTGTGAAGCCGCCACCATTGCCAGCCCTACCGTCTATGGCAACACAATCATCCATGACGAGACAGGCCTTATCGCCGATCACCCGACCGAGTGGGCAGGCTGCCTTGAAAAGCTCATCACTGATGCACCATACCGCCAGCGCATGGCTCGAAACGCAAACCGCTATGTGCGCGAGAACCGCATGCTGATGCAGCATATCCACAAGCGCATCAATTGGTACAAAGAGCTGTGGGAGAACCGCGCAGAGATCAACAAGCGCTTGCGTGAACAGTTCCCCGAGATCACCTCCTGAAGCTTTCTCGCACCTTGACCCACCAGCTAAAATTTGACAATTGGGCCAGCCGGTTACACCCTAGTATGGCTTTTACGGCAGGGATCAGGAATAACTGAGCGCCATGACACTCGCGGTTAAATTCAACCCCATCATCCATGTGCTTGGGCTTATGCTGACGGCCTTGGCCGTGATGATGGCGATCCCCGCTGTGGTTGAAGAAGTGATCACCGAGCAGATGCCGCTTGAGTTCATCTTCTCCGCCGCTTTCTGTGCCATCATCGGCCTCCTTGCCACCTTTGCCACCCGCGATAATGAGCCCTTCAGTCTTGACGTTCGCCAGGCGTTCATCCTCACGGCACTGTCCTGGCTTGTGCTGCCGGTGTTTGCCGCCATGCCGCTTCTGGGGCTTGGTCTCTCACCCGAAATTGGCCTCACCTTCACGGATGCGGTGTTTGAAACGGTGTCCGGGCTTACCACCACCGGCTCTACGGTGATGACCGGGCTTGACGAGCTGTTGCCCGGCCTACTGCTGTGGCGCTCGCTTCTGCAGTGGATAGGCGGGGTTGGCATCATCGTTATGGCCATCATCATGCTGCCTTTCCTGCGTATTGGTGGCATGCAGCTTTTCAAAACCGAAAGCTCGGACAAATCCGAGAAGATCATGCCGCAGGCAACCGACATGGTGAAATGGATCATGGGGGTATATGCGGGCATCACGCTGCTGGCCGCCACTGTCTTCATGATAACCGGCATGGGAGGGTTTGACGCCATCAACCATGCCATGACGGCCGTTTCAACAGGCGGCTACAGCACGCACGACGCATCTTTCAGCTATTTCACCCACCCCGCAACACAGTGGGCGGGCACCATCTTTATGCTCGCGGGTGCTTTGCCTTTTATCAGCTACATCAAGGTGGTGCGCGGGCACCGCAAACCGTTTTTGGCCGACCCCCAAATTCGGACCTTCCTCAAGTTCCTCGCCTTCACCATCTCTGCCCTCACGCTTTGGCTGATGCTTGAAGAGGATATGTATCTCTTTGAAGCGCTGACGCTCACAGCCTTCAACGTGGTGTCGGTTGTCACCACCACCGGCTTTGCCTCCGCTGACTACACCACATGGGGGCCAGCGGTTGCAGCCGTATTTTTCATGCTCACCTTCGTGGGCGGCTGCGCGGGCTCAACCTCAGGCGCCATCAAGATATACCGCTTTCAGGTACTTTGGGTCACGATCAGGGAGCAACTCTCAAAGCTCAGGAGCCCAAACCGGGTGGTGGTCATGCGCTATCACGGCAGCCGCCTGCCGCCGGAACTGCCTGTTTCTGTGCTGGCGTTTCTGGCGGTGTTTCTGGCCTCTGTGGCTGTCATCACCGTGTTGCTCGCCGCCCTCGATATCGATTTTGTGACGGCACTGACCGCCAGCGCAACTGCGATCACCAACGTAGGCCCGGGGCTTGGCCCCATCATCGGCCCCGCTGGCAACTTCGCCCCGTTGCCGGATGCGGCCAAGTGGATCCTGTGCTTCGCCATGCTTCTGGGGCGGCTTGAGATCTTCACGCTTCTCTTGCTGTTTGACCCGCATTTCTGGCGCGATTAAATCACCGCGCCAAACGGTACGATCAGCGGCAGATTACATTCTTGAAGAGCCATGGCTCGCTGGTGTCATAGTCGGCGGGGAAGAGATCATCGGTGCGGCCTGTCACCGGCGTCCAGTCCGTATAGCTGCCCACCACAGGGCCTAGGTAAGGAGCCGCCACGTCCAGAATGCGCTCATGGTTCATGGCTTCCGCTTCCACCATGCCTTCATTCGGGTTTTCAAGCGCCCACACCATACCCGCAAGCACCGCCGCACTCACCTGCAGGCCTGTTGCATTCTGGTAAGGCACCAATTCGCGCGTTTCATGGATATCAAGCTGGGAGCCAAACCAGTAAGCGTTTTTTGCGTGCCCATAAAGCAGCACGCCCAACTCATCCAACCCCTTGGTAATCTCATCCCCCATCAGGCGGAAGTTTGCCTGTGGCACAAAACCGCCCCCGACAAATTCATGCAGCGATAGCACCGCGTCGTCGCACGGATGATAAGCATAGTGGCACGTTGGCCGGTACGCCACCGTGCCATCTTCCTCGCGCGCCGTGAAATAATCAGCGATGGAGATCGCTTCATTGTGGGTGATCAGATAACCGAGGATAGGGCCCGCAAGCGGGGTCCAGGTACGCACGCGCGTATTGGCGCCGGGTCGCTTGAGGTAAATGGCCGCACCGCAGCCTTCTTCATGCTCACCACCATCCTCGGGCAGTGTATCCTCGAACGTGCCCCAGCCAAGCTCCGCCGGCTGCATACCTTCCGAGAGGAAACCGTCAATCGACCATGTATTCACAAATTCACCCGGCACCTTGGGGATATCAGACACCTGCGTATCACGCTCCGCAATATGGATGCCCTGCACGTTCAGCTTTGATGCAAGCGCAGCCCACTCAGTACGGGTCCGGGGTGTATCCACATCCACACCAGTGTCTTTGGCGATATTCACCAGCGCCTGTTTCACAAAATGGCTCACAAGGCCCGGGTTGGCACCGTGCGCCATCACCGCTGTTGGCCCGGCCCCAAGCTCTTCCGCGAGGCGAAGCGATTTTTCCCGCAACCAGTAATTGGTGCGGTGAGACATCTCCTTGTCCGGGTCGGTGTACCCGCCGCTCCACGGCTCAATACAGGTATCAAGATAGAAGGCACCAACCGTGCGGCAGAAACGCACCAGCGCAAGGGACGATACATCAACCGACAGGTTCACAAGGAAACCGCCCTCGCGGGTAAAGAGCGGAGACAGAATCTGTTCCAGATTATCCGGCGTAATCGCCTGATGCACAAAACAGACACCATATTCTTCCGCAACCGACCGGCCACTTTCGTCAGCGCTGATAATGGTGATGCGCGTGGGCTCAATATCAAAATGCCGAAGGATCAGCGGCAGCACACCCTGCCCGATAGAGCCAAAACCAACAATCACGAGCGCACCCTTGATCGGCGCATAAATAGGCCAGTCTGTCACTTGCCTCACCTCCGTCAGCAAAACGCCCGCATGTCTTCGCAGGCACAATCGTTACGGGGGGTAATGAGGAAAGCGGCCGCGCCTGTCAAGCGCATGCGCCAAAAAACTGGCGTGTGGGCACTCAATCGATCAGTTTCAGCTTGCCGCGCATCTTCTTGCGCTCGCCCATGGTCTTCTTGGTGGTCAGGCGGCGCTCCTTGGCGCCTTTGGTGGGTTTTGTACCCACCCGAAACTTGGGCTTCTTGGTCGCGGCGCGCAAAAGCTCAACAAGGCGTTTTGTCACCGCGCGTTTGTTGTCGATCTGGCTGCGGCTGCTGTCGGCTGTCAGCACAATCACACCTGCCTGGGTCATGCGGCTGCCCGCAACACTGCGAAGGCGCACAAGCATCTCCGCGCTGATGGCGGGGCTGGCGCTCGCATCAAACCTTAGCTCAATGGCGGTCGAAACCTTGTTCACATGCTGTCCGCCGGGGCCCGATGCCCGCTTGGCGCTCAGCTGAATTTCAGCTTCATCAATCTGGATATGCCCTGCAATTTCAATCATGGGCGGACTGTAAGCCAGCCTAACAAATCTCACAATCTGCGTTTTCGCAAAAAAAGTTATTGCGCAACCGAACGGTTTCATGTATTTATAAGAAACCAATTGGTTGCGTAAAGTGAGTTTGACCCATGAAACGAGATATATTCCAGGCGATAGCCGACCCAACAAGAAGAGCCATCATGGTGCTGATAGCCATCAACGCCATGACACCCAACGCGCTGGCGGATCATTTTGAGATAACCCGTCAGGCAACATCGAAGCATATCCGCATCCTCAATGAATGCGGGCTTCTGGACCAGGAAAAGGCGGGACGGGAAATCTACTACAAACTCAAGCTTGAAAAGATGAGCGAGATAGACATGTGGCTAGAACAATTTCGAAAGCTTTGGGAGAACCGTTTCAACCAACTAGATGGCCTGTTGGCCGAAATGAAAGCGGAAAAAAATGAGACCTGATCTTCAATTTGACTTTGTCGCAGACAAGGCAAAAAACACCATCACCGTCACGCGCGAATTTGATGCAGAGCGCCAGATGGTGTGGGACTGCTACACAAAAAGCGAGCTTCTGGACCGGTGGTTCGCCCCAAAGCCTTTCACCACCAAAACCAAGTCGATGGACTTTAGTGAGGGCGGGCACTGGCACTATGCGATGGTAGACCCGGAGGGCACAGAATACTGGTGCCGCATGGACTATAAAACCATCAGCGCGATCGACGGGTACACGGCCTATGACGGTTTCTCGGACGAGACCGGCGCTATCAACCCCGACCTGCCGCGCGCAACATGGGACACACAGTTCAAGGATAAAGCCGAGCGCACCGTGGTGGAAACCCTCGTGCAATATGGCTCGCTTCAGGACCTTGAAACCGTGATCGGCATGGGCATGGAAGAAGGCCTGAAATCCACGCTCGAGCGGCTTGATGAGCTTCTCGAACTACTCAATAAATAAAGGAACGACAAATGACCCCGAGCACGACACCCATTACCATTGAAACCACCATCGCCGCCCCGGCTGCGAAGGTTTGGGCCGCATGGACAGACCCGGCCCACATCACCAAATGGAACTTCGCGGCAGATGACTGGTGCTGCCCAAGTGCCTCAAACGACCTTCGTGTAGGCGGCAGATATTCTGCCCGCATGGAAGCAAAAGACGGCAGCTTCGGTTTCGATTTTGAAGCCACCTATGACGAGGTGACACCCGAGAAAAGCATGACCTACACCATGCCCGACGGCCGGGTGGTGACCACCACGTTTGAAGGGGCCTCCGGCGCTACCACGGTGAAAACCGTGTTTGACCCGGAAAGCGAAAACCCGCTTGAGATGCAGCGGGACGGCTGGCAAGCCATCCTCAACAGCTTCAAGCGCTACGCGGAAGCGGCCTAAGCCACAGCAAGGCTGAGCAACCCCCAAAACCTCTCCCCATTCCTCCTCAAACACCCTCGCGTGCTGACCGCTCGCGGGGGTGTTACTTTTTGGGCGCTCGCCCCGGCCGCGCTTTGTTGCGTTTGCTCGCGAGCGCCATAAACCGGCGGAAGGTGGGGCATTCTAGGTGGCTGGGGGCTCCACAGTCTGCTGCGTGGCGCAGCCCATCGCGCATGGCGGTAAGCTGTTTGATTTTATGGTCAAGCTCATCGGCTTTGGTGCGCAGCATGGTGCGGTCAATCGCCAACCCCTCGCCCGCCTTGAACATCTCCCCGATTTCATCGAGCGTGAAGCCCGCGTTGCGCCCAAGGGTGATAAGCGCCAGCTCATCCACCACGCCCGTGCTGAACACACGCCTGAGGCCATGCCGGCCAACCGCGCGAATAAGCCCGCGCTCTTCATAAAACCGCAGGGTGGAAGCTGGCAGGCCCGAGCGCTTCACCACCTGCCCGATATCCAGATTTTGCTGTGCCTTCATTTAACGCTTGACCTCAAGTTAACTTGAATTTGTATCCTAATCACACTCGCAAAAATGAACAAATGATTGGTGGCATGATGGAAGCAGATTTCTGGGTAAACAAATGGCAAACGGGCGAGATCGCCTTTCATGAAGGCAACCCGAACCGGTTCCTGGCCGGGTATTTTGATACGCTCGCCTTGCCCGCGCCCGCCCGTGTGTTTGTGCCGCTGTGCGGTAAAACGCGGGATATCGCCTGGCTGCTGGCGCGCCGATATAGGGTTGCGGGAGTTGAGCTTGTCGGCACCGCCGTTGACCAGCTTTTTGCTGAGCTTGGCATACAGCCCACCATCTCGAACCACGGCGCGCTCACGCGCTATAGCGCGAAGGATATCGACATTTACGTGGGGGATATCTTCAACCTGAACGCTGAGCTTCTTGGGGCCGTTGACGCGGTATACGACCGCGCAGCGCTGGTGGCGCTCCCGAAAGACACCCGCACGCGCTATACTGGGCACCTGAGCATGATCACAAACAAAGCCCCGCAACTGCTCATCAGTTATGAATATGACCAAGCCCGAATGGACGGTCCACCGTTTTCCGTAAGCAGTACGGAAATCGCCCAGCATTATGGCGGAGCCTATGAGATCAAACTACTCACCAGCGCAGACGTGCCCGGCGGCCTCAAAGGCCGCTGCCCGTCAACCGAAAGCGTTTGGCTGCTGAGGGGGAGGTAAGAAGGTGGTGCCGCTTACGTGCAGCAGACCTCCCTTTACTTTCAATGATTTACAGCCTTTCTGGTACAATTTAGGTATAGCAACGACTTTGCGGAAAATCATTGTTTATCAAATGCTTATATGGTTTTCCGCGCTTTTTCGAAAACCGAGTTTCGGAACAAAACTCTGTACACATTGTGAGTGGCACAGGTCAGTTTGTAAAGTAGGTCGCAAAGCATATGGTGCGTCAGGAATGACTCGGATGGCCGGCAATCTACCTTGGCCACCAGCAACCAATTGATAACTTATACGGGCGGTATATACTGTTTAAATGAACCTAATTGCGCCACCTACAAACTCGCCCTTTGAGGCAGCTGTCGAACCCGATTTAGAACTCGGAGCTTATGAAGCTCTATGGCTGCAGCAGGGCGCTACATTCAAAAAGATCGCTGATCGTTTTCGCAATGATCCCACAGCACTTCCTAGCGATTTTGTTAGTCGGTCTGAGGCTATGGAATGTTTTAAGAAGATCTTAGAGATTTTCGAGAAGAAGGAGCTGCATGCTTTTGGTGTCAGGCTCAATCAAACACTTAACTACCCACCTCGACTAAGAGAAGCCAGACACCCATTGGAACTACTGTATTTCCGGGGCCTATGGGAACTCATGGATTCCAAATCCATAGCCGTTGTTGGCAGTAGAAAAGCTAGCGATGCTGGGAAAGCGCGCGCACGCCGATTAGCTCATGGATTGGTGGAGCGAGGCTATACCGTCGTATCGGGCCTAGCACTTGGCATCGATTCAGCCGCCTTAGATGCCGCGATGGGATGTGGCGGTCGGGTTGTAGGAGTAATCGGCACCCCCATATGCGATTACTACCCGAAAGAAAGCCGTAGCTTGCAGGAGAAAATTGCCACCGAGCACCTATTGATCTCCCAAGTACCGGTCTTGCGGTATTATGAGCAACACTGGGCATCCAATCGCATATTCTTTCCCGAACGAAATGCGACGATGAGCGCTATCTCTCAAGCAACCATTATTGTCGAAGCCAGCGATACATCGGGCACGTTGGTACAAGCACGCGAAGCGTTACACCAAAAACGTAAATTATTTATTCTGAATTCCTGTTTTGAGCGGGATGATATTTCGTGGCCCGAGCGCTTCTTGAAACAAGGTGCAATTCGGGTGAGAGATTTTAGCGATATCTGGAAACACCTTTAAAATAAATGCGCATTATTAGGCTCTCACTCCAGACCGTAAATATTCACCACTATTTAGGTGAGGATGACGAATGCGGTTATATGTATGAGTACACGCCTTTTAGGCACACTAATGGCCTCACCTGGAACTTCAGCCAAGGTAACCGCTTCATTACAAATCTGAAAAAAAAGCCCAACACGCGTGGTACAAACCAATGGCAGCATAAAGTTCGTGCCATGCGCCTTGCTACAAAGCTGATTTCAGAACTTATTCCTGACGAATGGCATCGAGTAGTAACCTACGTTCCTATTCCGCCGTCGAAAGCGTCGGACCACCCCGAGTACGACGAAAGAATGTCAACCGTCTTGAACGGTATTCAGAAAGAGTTTCCAATCGACGTGCGAAACCTCATTCGCCAAACCCAAAGTACCGCAGCATCGCACGAACAAGGCGCCCGGCGCCTACGGCCGGACGAGCTCCGAAATATATATACCATTGACCATGAACTCATTCATCCCACCCCTACAACCATAATGATCGTGGATGACGTTCTGTCTATGGGGAGTCACTTTCGGGCGGCAAAGGACCTGTTGAGTGAACATTTCCCGCAGGCCCACATAATGGGCCTTTTTCTTGCTAGAACTGTCATACCAGAACAATATATGGACCAGTATCAAGGGCCAATTTAAGGTACAATTCAGGTACAAAAGCGGAAATTCGTGGAAAAGTATCTATTTTGGTCAAGGCTAACAGGCCAAAAATAACCGAAACTTGCGTTATTTCTGCATACTGCGGCATCGTAAGCTATTGATATATAAGAAGATAAATCCATAGCTACAAGTACAATCACAGGTAAGTGGTGCCGCTTACGTGACTCGAACACGTGACCCCATCATTACGAATGATGTGCTCTACCAACTGAGCTAAAGCGGCGTCCCGAACGGGAAGGCGGCGGCGCGAGGGCCGCTACAGGCGGGCTGTATACCGGATGGCCGGGGTGTGGGCAAGCGTTTTTTGGCATCAGCCGCGCCCGCAAAAGCCGCTGGAAAGCTGCCCCAAAGGTGCGCTGGAAGCGCAGAATTCAGCGGCTCAAAGCCACCTTATTCATCCCGGGTGTGGGTGTCCCGGCCCATGGGCTCAGTATCGCTCCCGCTGCTGGCGAGAAGCGAGATTGTTTGCTCCGCCGTATAGCTTTTGCGCGGGCCCGCGTGGCCGGTGCGGGCGTGCCAGTCAACGGTATCAAACCCCCCGCAGTTGGGGCAGAGCGGCGACCATGCGTGCGGTGTGTGCCCGCAAGGTTCACAAAGCCAGCCTTCGCCCTCTTCAGCGTGGTTGAGCGCGCTTTCGATAGGGTCAGGGTTTTCACCCAAAGCATGGGCAAGGGCCAGGCGGTATTGCCACGCAGCACGGGTGGGTGCGAGCTTGATAAGCTTCTCCAGCACCGGTTTGGCGGCGTCATATTGCCGTGCGTCCATCAACGCGTCGGTCAGCAGCAGCATGGACTGGCTATCATCCGGCTTGCGGGCGGTGAGCGTGCTCACGCGTTTGAGCCAGTCTGTTGCGCTTTCGGCGGCGTCCAGCTCCTTGAACACGCGGGCAAGGGTTGGGTGCGGGCACGCGGCCCAGGCATCCTCAATAAGCTTGGTGGCGCGCTTCTTGTTGCCCGAGGCCATCTCAAGCTTCACGAGCGCGGCTGTGGCGGGCGCAAAATCCGGCCGGAGCGACAGCACCCGTTTGAAGCCTTTTTTAGCAGTCGCAGCATCGCCCTTGAGGTTAGCTTCCGTGGCCTCCGCAAACGCGAGCGCACCGCGGTGTTTCTTAACGCGGCTGTCGTTCATCAGTTTTTCTTTGGCCACTTTATCAAGGGCGGCGGTTGCCTCAGCCCAGTTGCCCGCGGCAACCTCAAGCGAGAACAGGGTTTTTAGAACCCATGGGCTTTTGCGGTTTTCCTGAAACGCAGTGCGGGCAAGGTGCAGGGCTTCGCTTTCCCGGCCCAGCCGCTGGGCTTCGCCCACAAGGCCGCGCAGGCCAAGGAAACGCCCGTCGTCTGAGGCTTCAAGCGCCTGATAGCGTTTTGCGGCGCGTGCGTAATCGCCCGCGCGGGAGGCTGCTTCGGCGGCGATCAGATGCACCATGGGTTGGGGCGGCAGCAGTACCTCCGCCTGCTCCACCAGTTTGGCGGCGAGCTTGTGGTCTCCGGCAGAGAGTGCTACCAGCGACTGGTTCAGCATCTTGAGCCCACGGCCCTGGCGTTTGATCACCGAGTTGCTGCCAAAAAACGGCATATCGCGCTTGAGCCAGCCATATAACCACACGGTAAGGGCCGCGAGCGCCATCAGCCCCGCCGCAAAGCCGGTGAGGGCAGCAAAACTGGTGTAAAAACGCATGCCCTGAAAGTCGATCGTGACATTGCCGGGGTGGTCCGCAAGCCACGCCGCACCTGCCGCCACAGCCAAAATGCCCACAAACAACAGCAAAAGCCTTGTCACGCGCCATTTCCTTCCGCATTTGGCACCGCCACACCTTCGCCCCGCATTGGCCCCACGTCCGCCACACCCGCGATGAGGTTATCAAACGCCGTAAGCGTCTCGATATGCGCTTTGGCAGCATGGCGCCAAGGCTCGCTCGCGCCAAGGGCAGGGCCTTCTAAACCCTCAAGAATTTCAACCGCACCGGTGATATTGCGGGCGGCCAGCGCGCGCTCCGCCTTCAAAAGGGCAGCGTCAAGCCCGGTGGCGCCCGCATCCGTGCGGCGCACGGTGAAAAGCTTGGTGAGGAAATTGCCGTCTGCCTTTTCGGTCGCCTTAAGGGCGGCGGCGGCCATGGCGTCAAAGTCGCTCACCAGCTGGGTATAAGGCACAATGCCCGCGCCCAAGCGCTCCAGCGTTACGAGGTCAGCGCCAATGCGTTGCTGGTCAAGCGCCGGAAGGGCGGCAAAATCGCTTTTAAGCGCGTCCAGCCCGCTACCAAACGACAGGCCCGCGATGGCCCTGTCCTTGAGCCGCCCGAGCGATAGCACAAGCCGCCCCCGCGGGTTGGCTTCCAACGCACCCGCTTCCACCGCTTTCATCGCGCCCTCAAGCGCTTGCAGCCGGTTTTTGAGGTGTGTACTTTCCGCCCGCGCGAGTGCGAGCGCACCGCTCAGCTCCTCAACTTTTGGGTCGTCTGTTGTGCTAATATCGGAGAGCCGCGTGATATCCCCCTGCAGGCGCGCGATATCCGCCTGAAGGGAGGCGATTTCCTCCGGTGCCATGCTGGGCGCACCAGTGCCCGCTGCACTCGCCGCCACTTGAGATATATCCGCCCGCAGTTGCGCCCGCGCGTCATCCGCGGCCTGAAGCGCCTCCTCATGCTGGGCCAGTATCTCCTGATGCCGCTTCAGGCCATCTGTCAGGGCTTCAACGCCTTGCTGCAGCCCGGCCGTATCCGCTGCATTTGCCGGTGGTGGCGGCGGTTCATGCCGGAGGCCAAGATACGTAAGGCCGGGGTCGAACGTGGGCGCAACATACACCCCCGCCATAAAGGTGCTGAGGCCAAGTGCGGTGAGCCAACCAGCCTTCGCGCCCCAGGACATGCCTGTCTTTTTTGGCTTGGCAGCAGGGTTTGGCGGTTCATGCTCCGCGATCACTTCCGCGTCGATAAACTCGGGCTCTGGCTTGCCGGTTTCCGGCTCGCGGGCCTCTGGTGTTTCCTGATCGGATGATGTGTTTTTGGGCTCTGTGACCACAGAAAGCTCCCTTGATCCTGATATCTACCCGGCCTTAGCTGAGCAGGGAAAACAGCGCTTTTTCCGTCGGAATAATGGCATAGCGCACAGACCGCCATGGCCCGATGAGGTTTTCCGCCACCCGCGTTGAAAGGCACGCGGCGTCCATCTTGTTCAGCCAGTCCGAGCGGCCATATTCCGCTGCCGCTTCCTCAAAGATGGTGGCTGTGCGCGGCGAATAAAAGAGTGCCATGTCAATTTCGCCTTCTTCCATGGCTTCCTGCACCCCGGCTGAGAAGCTGCGCATGGGCCGCGCCTGATAGGTCACGGTATATTCGGCGTCTATGCCTTCGCCGCGAAGCACGTCCGCGATGTTATAGGAGATATTGGTACCGCCAAGATGAGTATATTTGCGCTTTTCACTAACACCACACTCCAGCAGGATCGGCACCATCTGGCGTGCGGTGCCGGGGCCGACGGTGACGTTGGTGAACCCAAGCGCCCGCGCTTCCTCAGCGGTTTGCTCACCCACCGCAAAGATGGGGCGCCCCTTGTTGCCGATGTTGGCGAGGCCAAGCCGCGCGCCGTTTTTGCTGGTGACAATCAGGCTGCGATCTTCTGACGGGATTTCAAACGAAACCGGATCGATCTGGATCATGGGCGCGATGATAACCGTGTGGCCCATCGCTTCGAGCTTCTCAGCCGTTGGATTGGCTTCATCGATCGGTCTTGTGACAAGTACGGTGCTCATTCGATCTCCGCTTCAATTGCGCTTGCGAGGTCTTTGAAAAATGCCTCGCCCGCATCCCCCCGGATCGCGGTTCCCATATCCTGCCCGAGAGCGCGGGCGGCATCAAGCTCTGGCTCGCATGTGCCTGATTTCTCAAACACCGTGCGGCCATCAAGGGAAAGCAGCATCGCGCGCATCGCGAGCCTACCGCCTTGCATCTCGGCATAGGCCGCGATGGGTGTACGGCAGGAGCCGTCAAGTGCGGCAAGGAAGGCCCGTTCCGCCGTTACCGCCAGCGCCGTTTTACTGCAATGAAGCGGGGCAAGGCGCGAAGCCATCACATCATCTGCGCTTCTGATCTCAACCGTCACAGCCCCTTGTGCTGGTGCAGGCAGGAAATTATCCAGTGGCAGGATTTCAGTGGCAGCATCGCGCATATCAAGCCGGTTGAGGCCCGCGAGCGCGAGGAAAGTGGCGTCCGCCTCACCATCCCCCAGCTTCCTCAGCCGGGTTTGTACATTGCCCCTGAAGGTCACCACCTTGAGGTCCGGCCTGAGCCTCAGCGCCATTGCGCGCCGCCTGAGCGACGCAGTGCCCAGGTTTGCCCCCTGTGGCAGGTCATCAAACGAGCCATACTGGGTGCTGATAAACACATCCCGGGCATCTTCACGCGGCAGGAAAGCCTTAAGCTCAAGCCCATCAGGCAATTTGGTCGGCATATCTTTTGAGGAATGCACGGCACAGTCGATACTGCCGTCCAGTAGCTGGTCTTCAATCTCTTTGGTGAAAAGGCCTTTGCCGCCCGCGTTCATCAAGTGCCGGTCAAGGATACGGTCGCCTGTGGTTTTGATCACCACGATCTCAATGTCACTGTCCGTAAGGTCGTCATGCGCGCCGAGAAGCCGTGCTTTCACGTCATTCGCTTGCGCAAGCGCCAGTGGGCTACCCCTTGTACCGATTTTAATGCTTTGTTGCACGAGACCCTCTCTCAGTGGTATCGGACGCGGCAAACAGGTGCCGCTTCTCTTTGATGCTCTTCAAGATATGGCTTATAGAGCGTAAGAGCGTGACGCCCAAGCCCCAAACACAGGAATTCGCATGACCCAACCCCCAAGCCAAAATGCCAAGGCGTTCGCCCGCCCTATTGTGCTGGGGATTGAAACAAGCTGCGACGAAACCGCCGCCGCCATCGTTGCGGCTGATAAAACCTTGCTCGCGCACCGGGTACTCTCGCAAATTGATGACCATGCGGAGTTTGGCGGTGTGGTGCCAGAGATCGCCGCACGGCAGCATATCTCACACCTGGATCATCTGCTTGACGCCCTGATGAAAGACGCGGGCCTCACCTTTGGACAGCTGGATGCGGTTGCAGCCACCACCGGCCCGGGGCTGGTCGGGGGCCTGATGGTGGGGGTGATGACCGCCAAAGCCATCGCCAAGGCGACGGGCAAACCTTTTGTCTCCGTCAATCATCTGGAAGGGCACGCGCTCACAGTTCGGCTGGCTGACGATGTACCGTTCCCGTACCTGTTGTTGCTGGTCTCCGGCGGGCACTGCCAGATCTTGTCCGTCACCGGGGTCGGCAACTACCGGCGGCTTGGCACCACCATTGATGATGCCGCAGGCGAGGCATTTGACAAAACCGCGAAGCTTCTGGGGCTTGGTTACCCGGGTGGCCCCGCCGTTGAGGCCGCCGCGCGCGAGGGTGATGCAGAGCGGTTCACGCTCCCTAGACCCATGGTTGGCAAACCGGGGTGTGACTTCTCTTTCTCGGGCCTTAAAACAGCGGTGCGCCGGTTGGCGGAAGACTGTGTGGCCCATGAGGGTGTGCTGACCCACAAAGACAGAGCCGATATTTGTGCCGCGTTCCAGAAAACGCTGGCCGCCTGCCTTGTTGACCGCCTCACCCGAGCGATTGCGCTTTTCCGCGAAGAAGCGGGGTCGGGTGAACTCCCGTTTGTGGTGGCGGGTGGCGTGGCCGCGAACAGCTACCTGCGGGGCGAGCTGGAAGCGCTCGCGAACCGTGAAAACCTTAAGTTCTTCGCGCCGCCCATGGCACTTTGCACCGACAACGGGGCCATGATCGCATGGGCAGGATTAGAGCGTTTTATGATGGACCCCATGATCAACGACATGGACGTTTCTGTCCGCCCACGCTGGCCGCTGGACGGTGACGCCAAACCCATGGTGGGCAAAGGAAAAAAAGGGGCAAAGGCATAAGCACCCTTGCCCGCGCGGTCCGTTGCGGGCAATCTAGAACAAGAATTCAGGCAGGAGAGCAAGCGTGCAGAAAATTGGTGTTTTAGGGGCCGGTGCCTGGGGTACAGCGCTCGCCGCTGCGGCAGCCGCCGCTGGCCGCGACACGGTACTGTGGGCGCGGGAGGCTGAGGTTGTCGATGCCATCACCAAGACCCATGAGAACACACCGTTCCTGCCCGGTGTGACGCTCGACCCAAAGCTTAAAGCAACCGGCGAACTCAGTGACCTCGCGGACCGTGACGCCATTTTGCTCGTTTCACCCGCGCAGCATCTGCGCACCATGGTGCGGGACCTGAAGGAGCATGTGCCGGACGGTGTGCCGCTGGTGATCTGCTCCAAAGGTATTGAGGTGGCGACTGGCAAATTGCTGAGCCAGGCCGTTGCGGAAGAAGCGCAGGGAAACCCTGTGGCGGTTCTCTCTGGCCCGACGTTCGCGATTGAAGTGGCGCGCGGCCTGCCCTGTGCGCTGACGCTTGCGACCGAAGACAAAACTACCGGCATGAAACTTGTGGAAGCGCTTGGGCGTCCCACCTTCCGCCCTTATTATAATGCCGATATTGTTGGCGCGCAGATCGGTGGCGCGGTGAAAAATGTGCTCGCAATCGCGACCGGTATTTCAGCCGGATTAGGTGTGGGTGAAAATGCCCGTGCGGCCGTGATCACACGCGGCTTGGCCGAAATTATCCGCTTTGGCAAACTCTATGGTGCGCGGGAAGAAACCCTGATGGGCCTCTCGGGCCTTGGTGACCTGATCCTCACTTGCTCAAGCACCCAGTCTCGCAACATGTCGCTCGGCAAAGCCATTGGCGAGGGGCAAACGCTTGAAGAGATTATGGCTGGCCGACGGTCGGTCGCGGAAGGCGCTCATACGGTTGAGATTGTCTATAAAATCGCGGCGGAGAAGAAGCTCGACATGCCGATTACCACTGCCGTTTACCGTATTTTGAAGGAAGGCAAGGATGTGCGTCAGGTGATGGATGACCTGATGGCGCGCCCCTTCACAAGTGAAAACACCTAACCACGAGGAGACAGCCATGCTGTTCGTTATTCTGGCGAAAGACAAACCGGGTAGCCTTGATGTACGCATGGCCAACCGGGAAGCACACCTGAAGTATCTGGGCGGCGCGGGCGACAGAGTGAAAGCTGCGGGTCCCCTTCTTGACGGCGCAGATGAGCCCAAACCAATCGGCAGCATGATTGTGATTGATGCGGCATCGGAAGGTGCGGTGCGCCTTTTTGCTGACAATGACCCATACGCAACTGCCGGGCTTTTTGAAAGCGTTGAAATTCAACACTGGCTGGGCGTGCTTGGCGACTGGGTCCCTAAAAAAGCATAATCGGCACAAAACAGGAGGCAGGCATGGCTTACTGGCTGGTGAAATCGGAACCCGAGGATTGGTCCTGGCAGGACCAGTTGAGCGTGGATAAAGAACCCTGGACTGGGGTTAAGAATCATCAGGCGCAAAAAAACATGCGTGCCATGAAAGCGGGTGATGAGGTGTTTTTTTATCACTCCGGCAAAGCGCGTGAAATTGTCGGCATCTGCACGGTTGCGGTTGGTCCTTATGATGACCCATCCGATGAAAAAGGCCGTTTTTGCCTTGTGGACCTCAAGGCCGTGAAGCCAATGCCCGCACCCGTCAGCCTTGCCGACATTAAAGCCGATGACCGTTTGCACCACCTTGCGCTCGTGCGCCAATCCAGGCTTTCGGTTTCTGAAATTGATGCAGAGAGTTGGAAGTTGATCTGTGCAAAGGGTGGCCTTTAGGCCGGACGCTTCATGCTAAAACCTTCCCCTTTAGAGCTCGAGGATGTGCCCGCTGGGCCACCGGCTGGGACCCTGCTCGCCCGCCTTGAGGATCTACCCGCGCATGGCGGCAAGGAGCTTGTGTTCAAAGACGGTACCCTTGTGCTCAGGCTTCTGGTGCAACGTTTTGGTGGCGGCGCGGTCGTGTATGAGAACCGCTGCCCGCACGCGGGCACGCCGCTCAATATGTTTGACGACAAGTTTGTTGATATAACCGGCAGAAGGCTTCTGTGCCGCACGCATGGTGCACTGTTTGAGATTGAGGATGGCCGCTGCGTACGCGGCCCCTGTAAGGGCGACCACCTTCGGGCTGTGGCTATTGAGATCAGAGACGGGGCTATTTACAGCCTGTAGCGAATATTGGGTTTAGATCATCACCGTGCCAGCACGACGCTGTTGTGTGGGTGAGGGCTTGCGGGCATTGCCCGGCAGTTCAACAGACACCGCCCGCCAATAGCTCTGATAGCCGTCTTCATGAATCACAGACTTCAGCACCATGGAGAATTCAGGGTCATAATAAACCGTGTTGGTTTTGCGCTTCGCTTCGTTACCCTTCTTGTATTCCGTCACAATATCCACCACAAAAACCTTCCGATCCCCGCTTGAGAGCGAAATGGTTTTTTCACCAATCACATGGATATTGGCCCAGAAATCGATGGCGGTGCCACGGTTGATATTCTTGGTATTGCCGCTGAAGCTGACTTCCTTACCAACCTTGAGCGGAAACAGTTTCTCGAGCGTGCTGTAATCAAAATCGGCTTCATATTGATAACCAAACTCGATACCGCTGACATTATAAAGCCCGCGATAATAGTTGTGCACAACTACCCGTTCGTCGTTCCAGAAATATTCGGTGGTGACAAGCTTGTCGGCAACCTTGGTGACCTCGGCGAAAAGCTCCTGCCCGTGACGCTGGATGACAGCCCTTGTGCCGACGATTGCGCTCGGCGTAGCAGGGGCGCGCGCAACCGGGTCGCACGCTGCCAGAAACACCAATGTTAAAGCCACACAAAGGCGCGTTACCATAGGCACGCGGTTGTCTCCCAATCTATCCTCATGCCCGTCATATCACCCATTCTTATAAGTGGGAAGAGCCGTGCTTGATCAGGCACGGCTCTTTTTCTGTTTGGGCGTCAGCTTTTAGGTCGGCCTGGCGTCTTGCGGTTTGCCCGACTGGTTCCCAGCACGACGGCCATCAGCCAGATCAATATTGTGTTGAATAACCATAGACCGGGGCGCAAAGCGCAGGCCTTCTTTATACTGCTCATAAGCGCGGTCAAAATCACCGGTCTCTAGATAGATGTTGCCGCGGTTATTGTAGAAGCGCCAGTTGTTGGGAACGATGCGGATGGCGTTATCGCAATGTTTCATCGCGCTTTCCCATTCCTCGTCCATGATATAGGTCACACAAAGACCGTTGTGAACGCGGGCGAGCTGCATTGTGGTCAGGTTATTGTCGAGCGTACGTTCGTAGATCTTCCGCGCGCCGGCGCTATCTCCAGTCAGAATCAGATCGTGAGCCCGCGCAAGGCTTTCTGAAGCCCGCATCACGATTTCAAACTTCATTGCACTGCCAGAATCTAACCTGTCTGCGTTCGCCGCCGTGGCAAAACCCAGCGCACAAGCCGCAAAAAGGACCGGACGAATTAATTGGTACATAAGGACCTCCACTTCACTGCTCCCCGCACTTCCTCGCCCCACGCACACCATCACTATAGCACTATTTCCCCGTTCGTGCATCTGGCTCATGTTTGTGGCGCACAGTATCGCGCAATGGTTACACTATAACCATTTTGGTTGTGAGGCAACTAAGCGTTGGTTTGGTCCCTTGGACGCAAAAACTGTTTCAATACACCAGTTGAAGGTGAAACATCGTTGAGCCTAGCGTCCGGAAATTCGATATCCGCAAACGTTCCGGTTGGATATTTATAATCAAGCGCTGTCAGAAGTTCGCTCTCGCCTGTGTAAACCAGATGTTTTGCAACATAGTGGAACCCCGGGTTATGCCCCACCAGAAGCGCGCGGCTGAACGGCCCGGCATCCGCACGGATGATACTGAGGATCGCCTGCACGCTCGCGCCGTAAAGCGCTGGTTCAAACTGTACCGGCCAGGAAAAATCACCCGCTTCCATCACCAAATCAAGCGTTGCACGCGCTCTAAGGGCTGTTGAGCAAAGAACAATCTCCGGCGCAAGCCCTTGGCGGGCCAACGTACGCCCCATGTTCGCGGCGGCCTTCTCGCCGCGCGGGCTAAGCGGACGGTCATGATCCGAAAGGCTCATGTCCTCCCAATCAGACTTCGCGTGCCGCAACAAATAAAGATTTGCCAATGCCCATCTCCTGTCTCATTGTTCGCGCCCAACATGCCACCCTTGGTGACGGAGCTTTCCTATGATGACAGATTTTTTGATCGACGGCACTGGGGAAAAAGCCACCTTCCTTTTTGCCCATGGCGCAGGGGCTGGCATGGAAAGCCCGTTTATGAAATTTTTCGCCGCTGGCCTTGCAGCCCGTGGCTTTCGGGTCGTGCGATTCGAATTTCCCTATATGGCGGCGCGCAGGGTAGACGGGAAAAAAAGACCCCCAGACCGCGCGCCAAAACTGATGGAAGCGTTCCGAGCCGCGATTTCGCAGGCATCCAATACCCGTAAGCTTATCATCGGCGGCAAATCAATGGGCGGACGTATCGCCAGCATGCTCGCGGCCGAAGAGGCTGGCCTCTGTGACGGGCTCTTGTGCCTTGGCTACCCTTTCCATCCGCCAGGCAAGCCTGAAAAATTGCGCACCGATCACTTGGCCGATATTGCTGCGCCGACCCTCATCATACAAGGAGAGCGCGACCCCTTTGGAGGCCGCGCCCTTGTTAACGGCTTAGACTTACCCAAAAACTTCCAACTGCACTGGGCGCCAGATGGTAACCATGACCTGAGCCCCAGAAAAGCATCGGGCCATACGGCTGAAAGCAACTGGAACGCGGCGATGGATGCCATCGCCGCCCATTTCAGCTAAAAATTTATTTCGCCACCTTCATGAACTTGAGGGTCATGCGGTCGCTTTCACCAATGGCTTCATATTTTTCCTTGTCCACCTCTTTGAGGGCAAGTACAGGTGGCAATGTCCAGACACCTTGCGGATAATTGGCTTCATCCTTCGGGTTGGCATTCATCTCGGACGATTCCACCAGCTTGAAGCCATGGGCTTCAATTGCCGCGACCAGCTCGCTTTGTTTCCAGCGGCCTTTGCCAGCCGCCGCCAAACGGTCACCGTCAAAGTCTTCACCGATACGGTGCTGCACCACGCCAATAACACCGCCCGGCTTCAGCATGGACCAAGCCTGATCAAAACCACGGTCGAAAAAGTCCCGCCGCAACCAGTTATGAAGAGCACGCACGATAATAATAGCGTCAAGGCTCTCCGCCTCAACAGGCAGTCCCTCCTGTGCCGGAATCCATGTTGCAACAGCGTTTGGGCCAAACACTTCACGCTGGGCTTCAAATTTCTCCGGATAGGCCCGCAAGTTCGCAGAATAGTTGGCGTATTCCTTATATTCTTCCGGGTGGTGCTCAAGGCCAACGTAGCGACCATTGTCCTTGAGAAGTGGGCCAAGGATACGGCTATACCAGCCGCCACCCGGGTTCACCTCAGCCACTGTCATCTCGGGCGTGATACCCAAAAACCGCAGCAACTCTTCAGGGTGACGCGCGGTGTCACGGGCGGCTTCACCTTCCGCACGCGCCGGGTTTTCATGCACTGCCTTCCAGATGGCATCTTTTTCATGCCCGTCTGCGAAGGCCGCTACGGATAAACTAACAGCTGTGGCAGCGCCAACGGCCCATTTCATCATCTGTTTCATCAGGTCTCTCCCTTATCCCTCAATATTACGTCTACCGCTGCAGCATCTGCTGGGCGGCTTTTACAAACTTCTCACTCGCATCCTTCTGGCCCAGGTCAGGGCGCGGCGGCTTATTCAGGCCCGCCTTCACGGCCTCACGCTCACCAATTTTATCAAGCCAGGCTTTCAGCGCATCAAGGCCATCCAGCTCAACACCTGCCCAGGCATGCGCACGTACCCAGCACCAATTGGCAATATCGGCGATGCTATAGTCTTCCCCGGCAAGGTACGGGCTTGCCTGCAAGCGTTTATCAAGCACACCGTATAGCCGACGTGTTTCGTTCTGATATCGCTCGATCACCGCAGGAATCTTCTCCGGGAAATACCGGTAAAACACATTGGCTTGCCCCTGCATCGGCCCCACCCCGCCCATCTGGAACATCAGCCACTGCATGACCACTGAGCGGCCTTTAGCATCCTGCGGCATAAGCTTGCCGTATTTCTCTGCGAGATAAACCAGAATGGCGCCCGATTCGAACACCGCAAAATCATCGTTTTCATGGTCGACAATGGCTGGAATCCGGCCATTTGGGTTAATCTTGAGATAAGCGTCCTTCTTCTGCTCCCCGTCGCTCAGGCTCAGAACCTTCAATTCATAAGGCACGCCCATTTCCTCAAGCGCGATTGAGGCTTTGTACCCGTTTGGCGTTGCCGCTGTATAAAGCGTGATCATGGTTTTGGGCCTTCCTGAGTTTAAGAAAAAAGCTTAGGCGTGGATAAGATAGCCGTATTGCAGGTGAATTAAAGGTCACACACGATAACATTTCTGGCATCAATAGCCGCCTAGAAGCCTCTCTGAAAAGCGATCGATGCGGTCACGTATAAGGACAATCTATACTTTCATCTTATTTGCGATATAGTTGAGTTGTAGCGTGGAAATAAAAAGAGATTTTATGACCAAGCGTAGTTGGCGGGCAGTACTGCCGCCACTCATACTCGCTGTTATTGTCGCTATCTTTGCGGCGTGGCAGGAAAATAACCTGACCAAGGTCCTTCAGGGGCAGGTTCAAGGAACGCTTGAGAACACCCTTAAAGATAGCCAACTTGCCGCGCGAAAATGGCATCAAACCCACACCGCACAGATATCGGCAATTGCCCAGAATATCGAAATTCTGGAAGGCACCGAGGCTCTTATGAGGCTCAGTACTACTGAGGAAATTCTGCAGTCCTCAGCCCTTTCCAATCTACGCTCGCATCTGTCCCGGCTGCTTACCAATTATGGTTATCTTGGCTTTTTTATCATCACGCCTGATGGCGCAAGCCTCGCGTCCATGCGAGACAGCAACATCGGCACGACCAACCTGATCGCAACCCTCGCGCGCGAGCGGTTTGAACAAGCCGTTAGCGGCTCAGCAACCATCACCCATCCATTGCAAACAGACGTGCCTGTCGTAGGCGCAGGTGGCGTGGTTTCCAAAGCGGCGCCAACCATGTTTTCGCTCGCGCCCATTCGCAACAGAGCCGGCGACGTGATTGCGGTTTTCACCTTGCGTATGAACCCGCTGACCGAGTTTTCGCCTATTTTCGCACGCGGCCAAACCGGCCTGACCGGTGAAACCTATGCATTTGATAGAAACGGCACCATGCTGAGCGAGAGCCGTGCGATCGACCGATTACGGTTCCTGGGGCTTGTCAGCACGAACGAGACCAGCACGCTTAACGTCTTGGTGCACGACCCCGGTTTTAATGCTTTTGACGGCTCCGGCGAGGTCAACATGGCTGCGAAACCTCCCACACTGATGGCGGCAAGTGCACTAGAAGGCAATGCGGGCACCAGCCTTACACCTTACCGCAACTATTATGGCCTGAATGTTATTGGCACCTGGGCATGGGACGATGACCTCGGCATTGGCATCGCAACGGAAATGGCGAGTGATGAGGCATACGGCGTGCTTGAAGCCAGCGTGGCAACTATCCGCACTTTTGCAGCCTGTACCGTAGTCATGATTATGCTTTTGGCCTATGCGCAGCACCGAAATCGCCGCAAACGGCAGACGCAGGAACTTGAAGTCCTCAAAGCACTGGATCAGGCAGAACAGGCTAATCAGGCCAAGATGGTGTTCCTGTCTTCCATGAGCCATGAACTGCGGACACCGCTCAATGCTGTTATCGGGTTTTCGCAACTGCTACTGGACGAGAAAACCGTGCAAGGCAACCCTGAGCACAGGGAACAGATCAAACATATTCACACAAGCGGGGAGCACCTTTTGGCGCTTGTCGATGAAGTGCTTGAGTTTGCAAAGCTGGATCTTGGTGCATTGTCTTTTAACTACGGCCGTACCCACGTCGGGGAAGTGGTAGCAAGCACAATCAAAATGGTCGAAAAATTGGCCGCCGACCGGCATGTCACAATCGAGTATCGAGGTGCCGCCTTTGAAGAGATGCCTCAAATCTGGACGGATGTCACGAGACTGCGGCAGGTTCTGCTCAACCTGCTGTCCAACGCCGTAAAATACAATCGGCGCGGCGGCACAGTGACAGTGAAGGTCACGCTTGAAGCGAAGTATGCTTTCTTCAGCGTAGAAGACAGCGGTCGCGGCATCGCAGAGGAAGACATGAGCAAACTGTGGGAGCCGTTCACCCGGCTCGGCGCAGAACAAAGCGAAGTTGAAGGCTCTGGCATTGGCCTCGCTTTTTCACGCAAGATTGTCGAAGCCCTCGATGGTGAGATCGGGGTCAAAAGCACGCTCGGCGCGGGCAGTCGTTTCTGGTTTCGCCTGCCTCTACATCTTTCAGCAGAAGCAGTTGAAAAACCGGTCAAGAAAGAGGTTGGCTCTAGCATAGATTCCTCACACCTCAAGGACATCAAGGTGCTGTGCGTTGAGGATATCGAGCTCAATCAGGAAATTGTCCGCCGCATGCTCATGAAAGCGGGCATAACCCGGCTTGATTTTGCGGGTGACGGCAAATCCGCGCTGGAGAAGTTGAAAACAGACACATTCGGCGTGATTCTGCTGGATATCAACCTGCCAGATATGGATGGTTTTGAATTTAATAGGCAAAAAGCCGGGCTTGGCCTCGCGAAACAAACCCCGGTGATTGCCCTGACCGCGAGCACATCTGTTGAAACGCGCCAGATGGCCAAAGAAGCTGGCATAAACGGTTTTGTCAGTAAACCGATCAAGTTCGATATCTTGATCCGTGAAATTTCTGCGCACACCAGTACAGATTAATCGCTGAGCTACTCAACCAGAAAGAACAAGGGGCGCTTTTGCGCCCCCTTAAACCCTCACCTATTCAACCTGTTTTCAATCAGGTCATCAACAACACTGGGGTCGGCGAGCGTTGATGTGTCACCAAGGTTGCTGAAATCATTCTCCGCAATTTTGCGCAGGATACGTCGCATAATCTTGCCTGACCGGGTTTTGGGCAAACTGGGCGCAAACTGGATATGATCGGGTGTTGCCACCGGGCCAATTTCCTTGCGCACAAAAGCCACAAGCGCCGCCCGAAGCTCTTCACTTGGTTCCACGCCGTGCGGCGGTGTCACATAGGCATAGATGCCCTGACCTTTGATATCGTGCGGGAAACCAACAACGGCCGCTTCAACAACCGCCTCATGCTCATCAAGCGCGGCTTCAATCTCGGCTGTGCCCATACGGTGGCCGGACACGTTGATCACGTCATCTACACGGCCTGTAATCCAGTAGTAGCCGTCTTCATCGCGACGACAGCCATCACCGGTGAAATAGAGCCCCTTATAGGTGGAGAAATAAGTCTGAATGAACCGGTCATGGTCCCCATAAAGCGTGCGCGCCTGCCCAGGCCAGCTATCCTTGATCACCAGATTGCCGGATGTTGCCCCGTCAAGGTACGCTCCCTTCTCATTCACGAGCGCGGGCTGAATGCCAAAAAACGGGCGGGTGGCTGAGCCAGGCTTGAGGGCGGTCGCGCCCGGAAGTGGTGAGATCATCACCCCGCCGGTTTCAGTCTGCCACCACGTATCCACGATGGGACATTTTTCCTTGCCCACAACACGGTGATACCAATGCCAGGCCTCCGGGTTGATTGGCTCGCCCACGCTACCCAGCAAGCGTATGGATGAAAGGTCATGCTTCAATACAGGCTCATCGCCCAAACGCTCAAGCGCCCGGATCGCCGTTGGTGCAGTATAGAAGATATTGACCTTGTGCTTGTCACACACCTGCCAGAAACGACCCGCATCCGGATAGGTTGGTACGCCTTCAAACACAAGCGTTGTGGCGCCGTTCGCGAGGGGGCCATAGACGATATAACTGTGGCCCGTAACCCAGCCCACGTCAGCCGTGCACCAGTAAACTTCGCCCTTCTTATAGTCGAACACATAGTCGTGTGTCATCGACGCCCAAACCATATAGCCGCCCGTGGTATGCAACACACCCTTCGGCTTACCGGTTGAACCGGAGGTATAGAGGATGAAGAGCGGGTCTTCCGCGCTCATCTCCTCAGGCGCGCACTCCGCGTCCACACCTGCAGCCGCTTCATGATACCAAAGGTCACGCCCCTTGGTCCATTCAACCGCACCACCGGTGCGGCGCACGACCACCACGCTCGCCACATTCGGGCATTTCTCAAGTGCTGCATCCACATTCGCTTTAAGCGGTACCTTCTTCGCGCCGCGCAGGCCTTCGTCTGCGGTGACCACAAGGGTCGATTCGCAGTCAAGGATACGGCCCGCCAGCGCATCAGGGGAGAAGCCGCCAAACACTACCGAATGCACCGCACCGATGCGCGCGCAAGCCAGCATGGCATATACCGCCTCCGGGATCATCGGCATGTAAATCGTAACGCGGTCGCCTTTCTTGGCACCACGTGCCTTCAGCACATTCGCGAACCGGCAAACCTCGCTATATAGCTCACCATAAGTGATGTGTTTATGGTCTGCCGGATCATCACCTTCCCAAATGATGGCCACGTCTTCCGCGCGCTCCGGCAGGTGCCGGTCAATACAGTTCACAGAAGCATTGAGCGTGCCGTCCTCAAACCAGCGAATGGAAACATCGCCCTCAAAGCTCGTATTCTTGATGCGGGTGTAGGGAGTGATCCAGTCGATACGTTTTCCCTCTTCGCGCCAGAAACCTTCCGGATCAACAAGCGAACGCTCATACATCTCCAGATATTTTTCGTTGGTGCAACGGGTACCATCAAGTGCCGCTGGTGGCACCGGAAACGTTAAATCTTCGCTCATGACCTTTACTCCCTCCAATTAACTGAGCCAGTTAACCGAGGGGATCATGACGGCAGAAGGCAATCGTTGCAAGCTCTACTATGGCAACGATGTCATTTTCACGATTCTAGGGATGTGATTGGTTCTTGAGGCCTACCAGTCAGACATCATGGATGGGCCACCGGATTTTTTGTTGCACACGATCCGCCACAGCTTCAGATCACCCGTCTCAAGCATCTTTTTGCGGCGGGTCCAGAACTCGGCTTCCCGCATCAGCGTCTGGATCATCATGGTGCCGTCGTCACGCTTCGCAAGCGCGGCTGCGACTTCATCTGCCCCCGCCCATGCCTTGTTGATCATTTCAACATATTGCATGCTGATATCTTCCGAGACTCGCACTTGCAGGCGGTTCTTCTTCAGGATCTCAACAAGATCGTCCGACAAAACGGGATAAGGATGATGCCGCTCACCCACCACCCACTCTTTATAGCGGTCTTTCCCCAACACAGCATCGCTTGAGATGACATATTCCGTCAGCAGGAAAAGCCCACCGGGTTTGAGCTTGTCTTCAATCTTGGCCACCATCGCATTTTTGTCTTCGATGGTGTAGAGCGCTTCTTTAGAGAGGGCGCGGTCATACTTTCGGTCGAAACCGTCAAATTCTTCAGGGTTATACTGTTCAAGCTGCGCCTTTTTCTCGAGCCCGGACATTTTCGAGAGCTTGCGGCCCTTGTCCACCAGCATTTGCGATTCTTCGAAACCAGTGATCCAGACACCAAAACGGTCCACAAGCACCCGCGCAGGCCCACCAAGGCCCGCACCGATCTGCAACATGGACATCTCAGGGCTCAGCGCCAGAAGTTTGGACAGGGAGACGATATAGTCCGGGCCTCCAGGGCCACAAAAACCCTTGCCCCAGATATACTGGGCGATATCAACGGTCGCAGTATCCCAAGGGTCGAGGTTTTCCGCAGTCGCAGCTTTAGGCGGCGCCACATCAGCTTTCGCTGGCTCCTCAGCTGGCGCTTCAGGCGCACGGCTGCTGATACGCTTTTTGATATCTTCCGTATCATAGCCTTCCCACCAGGCCTTCAAGCGCAATTTCAGCGGTACATCTGCACCTTTTTTTGGTTTCTGCTTAACTGCCAATGCTCACACCCACGCAATGGAAACAGGACCACACCCCATCGGGTCCTGTCTCTTCTCTCCTAGATATGAAAACCGATCAGAAACATTTTGCAAGCATGATCGATTAAAATTTTAGTAAAATTGGCTCATATCAGCCCCGAAGCGTCGCTCCGACCGCCTTTTCAGCCGCAGCAACCACTTTAGCGGCAATGGCTTCAATGTCCTTGTCCGCGAAGGTTTCGGCCTTTGGTTCAAGAAGAACCGACACCGCCACAGAACGCTGCCCCTCTGGCACGCCCTTGCCCTCATAGAGGTCGAATATCTGCACGTCAGCGATATGGACCTTATCGGCACCCTTGATCGCACGAATAAGGTCACCCGCCTTGGCATCCTTTGAAACAAGGAATGCAAAGTCCCGCTCAACCGACTGCAGGTTTGAAACCTCAAGCGCACCCTTCGCCGCGCCCGACTTGCGCCCGGCAGGAACATTATCGAGGAAAACCTCAAAGCCCACCACAGGGCCATCCACATCAAGCGCTTTCAGGATACGCGGGTGCAATTCGCCAAAGCTCGCCAAGATATTCTTGGGGCCAAGACGTAAGGTGCCCGACCGGCCCGGATGATAGTAATCCGGTGCTTCATCAAACGCCTGCAGGTTGGCTACAGGCGCGCCCACAGCCTCAAGTGCCGCGAGAGCATCCCGCTTGGCGTCGAATACATTCACCTTGCGGCTTTGAAGCTCCCAATGACGCGCCATGGCGTCGCCCGCGCGGATGCCCGTTGCTGTCAGAAGCTGACCCTTCTCAGTATCATCACGGTATATACCGCCTACTTCAAAGAGCGCCACACTTGATGCCCCACGGTCGGCGTTGCGACCAGCAGCGGAAATCAAATTGGCCAGAATCGTGGGCCTCATGCAATCCAGCTCGCTTGAAATGGGGTTATCAACCACGAGGATCTCATCACCACCACCAAACAACACGGCATCTTCACGCTTCATGAAAGACCATGTCACGGCTTCACACATGCCTGCCGCCGCAAGCGCACGTTTCGCCGCACGGCTTTGTTTCTGCCTTGGGCTTAGCGTTGTGCCTGCTTTATGGTTGGTGGCGGGAAGCTGTACGCTCGGGATATTGTCGTACCCGTGAATACGCAGCACTTCCTCAACAATGTCGGCCTCACCTTCCACATCCACGCGCCAGGACGGCACATGCACGGTGTAGGGATCATTGCCCACGACCGTAAAGCCCAGTTTCGCGAGGATCGCAAGGCTGGTTTCCGCGCGCAGGTCCACACCACCAAGGGTTTTCACCCGCTCTGAGCGGAAGGGAACCGTGCGGTCCCATGTGGGTACGGCGCCAGCCTCAAACGGCTCGCTTGCCTCACCGCCACACAGATCGAGGATCAAACGCGTTGCAATCTCAATACCCTGCCGCACAAACTGGCTATCCACACCGCGCTCAAAACGGTAGCGCGCATCAGTGTTGATGCCGTGCGTACGGCCGGTCATCGCGGTTGAGATCGGGTCAAAAAGCGCGGCCTCAAGCACAAGGTCCGTGGTGTTTTCATCACAGCCCGAATCCTCGCCGCCGATCACACCACCAAAACCAAGCACAGCCTTGTCGTCAGCGATAACGGTTTCACCGCCGTTGCAGGTATGGGTTTTGCCGTCAAGCGCCAGGAAGCTCTCGCCCTTTTCGGCCAAACGTGCCTGCAGGTTGCCGTTGAGCTTGGTGGCGTCATAGACGTGAAGCGGCCGCCCAAGGTCGTAGGACACATAGTTGGTAACATCCACGAGCGCAGAGATCGGACGAAGGCCGATAGCTTTCAGCCGGTCCTGCATCCACTTCGGGCTCGGGCCGTTTTTAACACCTTTGAAGCGGCGGCCAACAAAATGAGGGCACGCTGCTTCATGACCCGCTGGCAGGTTGATGGAAACAGAAACATCGCTTTTAAATGTGCCCGCAACCTTCTCATCCGACGGGTGCTTGAGCGCGCCAAGCCCCGCTGCGGCAAGATCGCGCGCGACACCATAAACACCCAGACAGTCCTGCCTGTTTGGTGTGATGGCGATATCGATCACTGGCTCATCAAGTTTGGCATACTCAACAAAAGACGTACCCACCGGCGCGTCTTCCGCAAGCTCGATAATGCCGTCATGGTCATCACCAAGCTCAAGCTCCCGATAGGAGCACATCATGCCAGACGATTCGACACCGCGAATTTTCGCCTTTTTGAGCGTTACATCAAGCCCGGGCACATAGTCGCCCGGCTGCCCAAGCACAACCTTGATGCCCGTACGCGCATTGGGTGCACCGCAAACAATCTGCATCTCATTTGTGCCGTCCGACACCTTGCAAACCTTCAGCTTGTCGGCGTCCGGGTGTTTTTCTGCAGAAATGATCTGTGCCACGGTGAAAGGCGCGAGCGCCTCAGCCGGGTTTTCAACATCTTCAACTTCAAGGCCAATAGCGTTCAGTTTCGCGAGGATATCCTCAAGGCTTGCGTCTGTATCCAGATAGTCCTTGAGCCAGCTTAGGGTGAATTTCATCGGCTGAGCCCTCCTGCGATCGTCGGCAAGTCCAGTGCGCGGAAACCATAGTGTTTGAGCCACCTGAGGTCGCTATCGAACACAGCACGCAGGTCATTGATGCCATATTTCAGCATGGCCAGCCGGTCAATGCCGACACCAAAAGCAAAGCCTTGGTATACACTTGGATCAAGGTTACAGGCTGTTAGCACCTTAGGGTGCACCATGCCTGAGCCCAAAATCTCCAGCCAGTCGTTGCCGTCACCGATTTTGAGCGTACCGCCTTCAAAGCTGCACTGCACATCCACTTCCATCGAGGGTTCAGTGAACGGGAAATAGCTGGGGCGCAGGCGAAGCGTTACCGCGTCCACCTCGAAGAAAGCCTTAAGGAAGGCCTCAAGCGTGCCCTTGAGGTGCCCAAGGTGCGTGTCCCGGTCAATCACAAGTCCCTCAAGCTGGTGGAACATGGGTGTGTGGGTCGCATCCCAGTCGGAGCGGTACGTTCGGCCCGGCGCGATGATACGAATAGGCGGCTCTTTTGAAAGCATGGTCCGCACCTGCACGGGGCTTGTATGCGTGCGTAGCACCTTCCGCTCACCGTTTGCATCCGGCTTCAGGTAGAAGGTGTCATGGTCCTGCCGGGCAGGGTGCTCTTCGGGGATATTGAGTGCGGTAAAATTATGGAAATCATTCTCGATATCCGGCCCTTCGGCAACGTCAAACCCGAGGCCCGCAAAAATTTCTGCAATCTCGTCCATCACCTGGCTGATCGGGTGGATGCTGCCCACCGGGTGATCAAACACCGGCAGGGTGATATCCACTTTCTCTGACTTGAGCCGTGCTTCAAGAGCTGCTTCCTCAAGCACTTCCTTGGCTTTGGCGATCTCATTCGCCACATCGGCCTTAAGGCCATTGAGCGCAGGGCCCATCTCCTTGCGCTCCTCAGGGCTCATGCGGCCAAGGCCTTTCATCAGCTCGGAAACGCTACCTTTTTTGCCAAGCGCACCAACACGAATGTCCTCAAGGGCGGCGAGATCGCCTGCAGCCTTGATGCGCGCTGTGATGTCCTCTCTGAGGGCTGAGATTTGTTCCTGCATGTCTCTTCCGCTTTGGGATGGTCAGATCGAGTATGTATTTGGTGATATCTGCGCCGACAATATGTCTAGGGAATACGCGCGGCGCAAATAAAAAGGGGCCCCGCCGACGGCCAGGCCCCCAATTATCTTGTGGTCGCGATGTGGTCGCGAAACCAGCGTTACTTGGCGAGGGCGGCCTTAGCCTGTTCGACAAGTGCTTCAAAAGCAGCTGGTTCAGTGATCGCGAGGTCGCTCAGCACCTTACGGTCAAGCTCAACACCAGCGAGCTTGAGGCCGTGCATGAACTGGCCGTACTGCAGACCGAGAGCGCGTGAACCGGCGTTGATACGCTGGATCCACAGAGCGCGGAAAGTGCGCTTGCGAGCTTTACGGTCGCGGTATGCATACTGACCGGCTTTTTCAACAGCCTGACGAGCAACCTTGATTGTATTCTTACGACGGCCCCGATAGCCTTTGGCTTGCTCGAGAACCTTTTTGTGACGGGCGTGTGATGTAAGTCCGCGCGTGACACGTGCCATGGTATTTTCTCCTTAACCTTGAAGACCTAAACGGGGCTTAGCCGCCGTAAGGCATGAACTTCTTGACGATCGTAGCGTCACAATCTGCAAGGATAGTTGTGCCACGTTGGTTACGGATTTGCTTGTTGGTGCGCTTGATCATGCCATGCTGTTTGTTGGCTTGGTTGGCACGCACTTTACCAGAAGCGGTCAAGCTGAAGCGTTTCTTCACGCTCGATTTCGTTTTCATCTTGGGCATTTTGTCCTCACTTATTACTTGCAAGTTCGACATTTTTGAACCGGCGCGGCAGCCCTAAAATAGCCGGACGGTTCGATGAAGTGGGGTGTATAGCGCCGGATGCCGCCGTTTGCAAGCAGATTCGAGGGTCCGCGAGGTCACGCATATTGCATCATGGGTGCCTCCGTGGGAAAGTGCTGTTATGAGATCAATTTTACATAGCGCGCTCAGATGCCAAGCCCTTGCCTTTATTAGGGTTTTTGTGGCCGTTCTGGTATTGCACGGCGCGCACGCACACACAGCGGCAGCGAACCCCGCACTGTGGCGCATGGCCGACAGCGATACCGAGGTCTATATATACGGCACGCTACATGTCTTGAGCGCTGACACCAAGTGGCTGACTATAGAAACCAAGGCCGCCTTTGAGGGCTCAAAAGCATTGATCGTGGAGCTGAGCGGTGACGAAATCTCCCGCGCTGGTCCTTTGTTTACGGAAGCCGGGAGTTTGCCGGACGGCCAGAGCCTGCGCGCGTTTGTTGGTAACGGCATCTATAACGATGTGGAGCGCCTGTGCAGAAAACTCAACGTGCCAGCGGGGACTTTTGCACAAAGCAAACCGTGGTTTGCGGGCATGTCTCTGGCTGTTATCGGTCTCGTGAAAGCCGGCTTTGATCCCGCAAGCGGCGCCGATAAATATTTCATTGCACAGGCAGAAGCGGACGGAAAGCCCGTTTATGGTCTTGAAGTGGCAGAGCAGCAAGTCGCCCTTTTTTCATCCCTGAACCCCTTGCAGGAAAAAGCGCTTCTGGTTGATACCCTCAAACAGAACGCGGAACTTGATGTCTACTATGCCCAGATGCAGGGGGCCTGGCTTTATGGCAACACTGAGCTTCTGGATCAGATCATAAACGATTCGCTCTCACTGGCGCCGGGACTTGAAGAACACCTTCTCATAAACCGGAACCGAGACTGGGCTTCAAAACTCGCACAGGTGCTAGATCAGCCAGGGCGATACTTCGTGGCCGTTGGGGCAGGCCATCTGGTAGGCGAAAACTCTGTGATTGACCTACTACAGAAGAGCGGCGCGGTTATCAGCCGCATCCAATAGCCGTTGAGGGGACACGTGAGATGGCAGGTTACTCTGGCACACCCCTGATCAAGAAGCTTGGCATCAAGGATGGCTTTCACATCCAGACCCGCAACGAACCCGCGCACTATGGCGAGCTTCTTGGGCCGTTGCCGGTCGGCGTTACAAACGCAGAAACAGGCTGCAATTTTATCCATGCCTTCTATATTGAAAGGTCAGATTTCGCCTCAGAGATACAAAGCCTGATGAATGCCATCAAACGTGACGGCATGATCTGGATATCCTGGCCCAAAAGGGCGTCCAAAGTACCAACCAGCATGACCGAAGACGTGGTGCGCGAGGTGGCGCTACCGCTTGGGCTTGTGGATGTCAAAGTATGTGCCGTTGACGAGGTCTGGTCAGGCCTCAAGCTGGTGATCCGCAAAGAGCTACGTTAGGCTCGCTTCCAGCACGTCGATCGCACTACTGTGCGTTGGCAGTATACGGCGTAGATAGGCTATCGCTTCCACCTTTTCCATAGCAGCATCACCAGCCACCTGAGGGTAACGTGAGAAATCGTCGCCAAACAGCGGACCTTCTATGTGAGGGAAGTACTGCGCGCGCACCGCTTCATTACTCTCGGAAAAGCGTTCGACAAAAGCCATCGCCGCAGCGCAACTGGGCACTATCCCACCGTCGCACTTTTCGTTTTCAAGTGCTGCGATTAGCGCATCGCGATTTTCACCGTCAAAGGGCGCGAACGGGGCATCATGAAGGCTGTTCAGAAAAACCAGCAGCCGCTGCGCGTCAGAACCAAGCGCTGTGTTCTCAGCACTGGCGCGGGGCCAATTTTTCCCGTCAATGGCTGTGGCAGCGCAGAAATCGGATATCAGGCTCCCTCCTGCAAACCGGGTTTCATCGAAGAGGCGAACGTCCAACGCCTGCTCACCAAAGACACCGGCGTATAGTTTACAAACGCGCAGATGATTGAACCTATGAGATGTCTCAGGGGCTGAAAGGTCGGGTGCCGGGATCGCCATACCGCGCCGCAGCGCGGTTGAATATAAGCTAACCGCCGCATGGTCCTGCCGCCTCACATAATAGATAATCCGGACTTTCTCTGCGACTGTGCGCAGCAGCTCCTGCAACCGCCGGACGCCAGCTTCCGTGGTAACCTGTGTTTGGCAATGCTCATTTGAGAGCAAAAGAACGCTCATCGGCCTGACAACAGAGGTGAGTTCCGCCCTGAATCGCTCAGGGAATCGCGCATGAACACGCGCGAGGTCGGCTTCATCCTTCACCCCCACACCGCGCAAAAAGTCCGCATTTTCGAAATCCGGCTGCGCGTAGGCTGCGAGGCGGATATGGGTGTGCTCCCCCGGCACTTTGGGATAAACCACACCAAGGTCCCTGAGCCGCCCCCGATTGTCAGCCAGAAACTTCTGAATAGTTGTTGAGCCGGTTTTCTCGCCGCCGATGTGCAGATAGCAGGTTTTAAACATCGGCCGCCTTCCTGTTATTTAGGCGTTCAGGCTTTCCGCAATCGCCATTGCCGCCGCCGCAGGGTCATCAGCTTGCGTAATCGGGCGGCCAATCACCAGAACATCCGCGCCTGCCGTCACTGCGTCCAAGGGGGTCATCACCCGCTTTTGGTCACCGATTACCGCGCCCGCAGGCCGAATACCCGGCACAATCAGCTTGAAGTCCGCACCCGCAGCCGCGCGCGCCAGCGTAATTTCTTTCGGGCTACACACGAGGCCGTCGATACCGCAGTCCTTAGCCAAGGCCGCCAACCGAGCCACCTGGTCAGGGACCGCATCCCTAACACCAATCGCATTCAGGTCGCTGCCATCCAGGCTCGTGAGCACGCTCACCCCAATCACCCAGGGTTTTGTGTGCCCGTGTTTCTCTGCCTCTTCCCGTGCAGCCTCTGCCGCACGGCGCATCATCTCAGGCCCGCCCTGGGTGTGGATGGTAAAGAGCTTTGGTGCGAGCGGCGCAACCGCGCGAATAGCACCCGCGACAGTATTGGGAATGTCGTGAAACTTGAGGTCAAGAAAGATGGGCAAGCCTTCTTCCGCCACGCGCTTGTATCCGTCCGCACCATTGGCGCAGTAAAACTCCAGCCCCAGCTTGATACCGCCCACGGTTCCTTTAAGCTTTCTTGCAAGCTTTGCAGCGGCCGCCACATCAACCGTATCAAGGGCACAATAAATTCGCTCTTTTGGGTGAGATGCCGTGGGCTGCATGCGGGCTTCCTTCATTCTGGAGACTGGCTCACAGGTGTGAACCTCAACTTGCCAGCAATTAGCCCTCTTTGGTGCTGTTTGGCAAGACCTCGGTGGCTGCGCGCACACTCGCGTGTGCGACATCGGCGTGCGCCTTGTGTGCATCTTCCGAAAGCGCGGAAACCTGATCTTCCAGGTAACCGGCGCGGCGCTCCGCCTGCCGCCTCGCGGCAAAACCCTTGAGCCTCAACCAACCGGTAACACCCGCCGCCACCAATAGACCAATGAAGATGCCAAGAAAGAGGATACCGTACACGGGCAATTCAAGCGAAAAGCCGAACGGCTCGAACGAAAGCGGCAACCATGCGCGATTATCAATGGAAAAAATAACGAGAACCGCCGCCAGCAAAAGCCAGAAAAGGCGGCGAATCATCAACATGAGCGACTTTGCCATGACACTCTTTCAAAAAATTACTGATGCGCGATGGCAGCGAAACGGGCGGTAAAGCCCGCATTGCTTATTTGTTCAGGCGCTCTCTCAGGTCTTTTCCGGTTTTAAAGTAAGGCACGCGCTTTTCTGCAACCTCGACCTTCTCGCCGGTGCGCGGATTGCGCCCGACCCGAGCTGGTCGTTCTTTCACTGAAAAGGCACCAAAACCGCGGAGTTCAACCCGATCTCCTCGTGAGAGTGCTGCGGTGATTTCATCAAAAATCTTCGAAACAATGCGCTCAACATCCCGGTAATACAGGTGGGGATTGGCTTCAGAAATTTTTGCAATCAACTCGGACTTTATCATCGATGTCCTCCCCTCGGGGCAATTTTGTCAGCATCACTCTAAACGAAGCTACCCGTGTCCAGAAAGCCAAGCGTGCCACCTGATCACGCCCACGTCAAGATAAGCCTTTCAAAGGAAAGGGCTTTTAACAGAAGTTTTATCGCGCTTGCGGAAAAGGCATGACCTTTACGTGTCAATTTTGTGCCGGAATACAAAAAGGCCGCCCCAAAATGGGACGGCCTTTCGCATTTCTAACCTGCATCAACAGATTATTTGTCTTCTTTGGCTTTCTCGAGAGCTGCACCGAGAATATCGCCGAGGCTCGCGCCCGAATCGGCGGAGCCATACTGCTCAACAGCGGCTTTTTCTTCTGCAACTTCAAGAGCCTTGATGGACAGGTTGAGCTTGCGGCTGCCTTTGTCCATGCCGGTTACCATTGCGTCAACCTTGTCGCCTTCAGCGAAACGCTCTGGGCGCTGGTCGCCACGATCACGGGCGAGGTCTGAGCGGCGGATAAAGGCTGTAACGCCGGTGTCGCCAACTTCAACTTCGATACCGTTCTCGTTAACGGCTTTAACAACACAGGTAACCTGCTCGCCTTTTTTCTTCGCGGACACGTTGGAGAAAGGATCGCCAGCCAGTTGCTTGATGCCGAGGCTGATGCGCTCTTTCTTGGTGTCGACGTCGAGGACAACAGCTTTGACCATGTCGCCTTTTTTGTAGTCCTGGATCGCATCTTCGCCGGACCGTTCCCAATCGAGATCGGACAGGTGAACCATACCGTCCACATCGCCGTCGAGGCCAATGAACAGGCCAAATTCGGTGATGTTTTTGACTTCGCCTTCGATTTCCGTGTTCTGTGGGAACTTGGAAGCAAACGCTTCCCATGGGTTCTCACCACACTGCTTGAGACCGAGGGAGATACGACGCTTGGAAGGATCAACTTCCAGAACCATCACGTCAACTTCCTGGCTGGTGGATACGATCTTGCCAGGGTGTACGTTTTTCTTCACCCAGCTCATCTCAGATACGTGCACGAGGCCTTCAACGCCGCTCTCGAGCTCAACAAACGCACCGTAGTCGGTGATGTTTGTTACTGTGCCGGAGAATTTCGCGCCAACAGGGTATTTCGCCTCGATACCGTCCCATGGGTCAGCAGCAAGCTGCTTCATGCCAAGGCTGATACGCTGAGTTTCTGGGTTGATGCGAACAACCTGTACCTTCACTGTCTCACCGATGGAGAGAACTTCAGATGGGTGGTTCACACGGCGCCAGCTGATGTCTGTCACGTGCAGGAGGCCGTCGATGCCGCCGAGGTCAACAAACGCACCGTAATCGGTGATGTTTTTAACCACGCCATCAACCGCGTCGCCTTCCTGGATTTGACCCATAAGCTCAGCACGTTGCTCAGCACGGTCTTCTTCGAGAACCGCACGACGAGATACCACGATGTTACCGCGGCGGCGGTCCATCTTCAGGATCTGGAATGGCTGTTCGATGTTCATGAGCGGGGTCACGTCACGGATCGGACGGATGTCAACCTGGCTGCCCGGCAGGAATGCCACAGCGCCGGAAAGGTCAACCGTGAAGCCGCCTTTAACACGGCCGAAGATAACACCGTCAACACGAGCGTCGCCTTCGAAGGCTTTCTCGAGAAGCTCCCAAGCTTCTTCACGGCGAGCTTTATCGCGGGACAGGATGGCTTCGCCGAGTGCGTTCTCTACGCGGTCAACAAATACCTCAACTGTATCACCAACTTTGATCTCAGCCGTTTTGCCAGCAGGCGCAAATTCTTTAAGTGGTACACGGCCCTCAGCTTTGAGCCCGATATCCACAATCGCAAAGTCGTTTTCTACGGAAACGACGGTGCCTTTTACAACGCGGCCTTCAAAACCGTCGTCTTCAGAAGGCAGAGTTTCGTTAAGCAGTGCCTCAAAATCTTCGAGGCTCGGCATTTTTGCCGCTTCAGACATGTATGTCTTCCTTTCAAGTATATATCTATTCGTGCCAGCCGGTTGGCTCCGGCGGTCTTCCTCCGGGTTTCTCAAGCGTGGGACCACCCCACACTTTTCTGTGGTCCGGAAGCCTCAAACACCAACAAATTCTGGCCCCACGGCGCCGAGGTTAAACCCGGTCCGGGAGCCGCTCTCGTAAAGCGTCATCGGTTATTGGGGCGAACGGTGCTCGTTCACAAGTGCCGCCGCCCTTAAAAACACGGCGTCTATATCCAAATTGCTCGTATCAAGCAAGAGGGCATCTTCAGCGGGGCGAAGCGGCGCATCCTTGCGGTTCATATCCCGCTCGTCTCGCTCGCGAACATCGGTGAGTATAACATGGAATTCCGGCTCGAGGCCACGCTCTTCCAATTCCCGGTAGCGGCGCTTCGCACGCACCTCTGCGCTGGCCGTGACAAAGAGCTTGAGGTCGGCTCCTGGGCACACCACAGTGCCGATATCCCGGCCATCAAGCACTGCGCCCGCCGCATCGCCCGGCGGATTGGATGCAAAATTCCTTTGAAAATCCAATAAGTTAGACCTAACAACAGGTAGGACCGCAACCTTGGACGCCGCGTTCCCGGTTTCCTCAGCCCTAAGCGCAGGATCATCAAGGAGCGCGAGATCAAGGTTGGCAGACGCAACCTCAGCAGCACCTGCATCGGCCGGGTTGCCGCCCGATCGCAGCACACTCAGGCCCACTGCACGGTAGAGCCCGCCCGTGTCGAGATAGGCAAAACCGAACTCGTCCGCCAGGCGGCGCGCCAATGTACCTTTGCCTGCGGCGGCAGGGCCATCAATTGCAATAATCACTGCGAATCACCTTCATCTGTCCTTGTCAGCCTTATAGAAATTTGCACCCGCCAGCGCCAGCCGAAAAGGATTCGACTCTTCTTTCCGCCCATGATAAATGAGAACAAATAGTGAACATTATGAAGTCATGACAAGAGGAGACGGGACAATGATTAACAGCCTGACGCCGGTTTTGCCGGTGGACCGTATTGAACCAAGTATGGCGTTTTTTGAACGTGTCGGTTTTGAGAAAATTACCGAAGTACCTGAAGGCGATCATCTCGGTTTTGTTATTCTGGCGAACGGGGAGATACAGATCATGTATCAGACCCGCACCAGCATCAAAGACGACCATGACGTGCTGCCGAACGCGACTGACGGAACGCCTGCGCTTATCTACATCACGGTATCAGATCTTGATGCCATTGCGGAAGCGCTCGCAGGCTTCAATATGATCATGACCGAGCGCACCACATTTTATGGTGCGCGGGAGATTGGCTACCGTGAGCCCGGCGGGCATGTGGTGACCTTTGCCCAGTTTGCTGAAGAGGCCGTAGGCTGATCAGCCCTCAAGCTCAAGGCCCGCGCCAAGGCTTTTCATCAAATCAACAAACACCGGGAAGCTGGTTTGTATGGGGGCGGCATCGTCAATGGTGATGCTGCTCTCTGCCATCTGGCCCAGAACGGAAAAGCTCATGGCGATGCGGTGATCAAGGTGGGTTGCGACCGTTGCGCCGCCCGGCACCTGTCCGCCGCAGCCCCTGATCTCGATACCGTCGTCAAATTCGGTAAGGTCAACACCACATGCCTTGAGGCCGGATGCCATAACGGCCAAGCGGTCCGATTCCTTCACCCGGAGTTCTTCAAGCCCTTCAAACCTGCTTGTGCCTTCTGCCACCGCAGCCGCACAGAAAAGCACCGGAAACTCATCAATCATGGTAGAAGGGTCCACCGGCAGGCTGGTTACGCCCTTCAGTGCAGAGGCCCGCACCCTCAGGTCAGCAACCGGCTCTCCCCCAAGGGTTCGCTCGTTTTGTACCTCAATATCAGCGCCCATGGCCTGCAGGGCAAAAACAATACCGGTGCGGAGCGGGTTCATGCCCACATTTTCAACCGTGATATCTGAGCCTGGAATGATGCTTGCCGCCACCAGAAGAAACGCGCTTGAGGATATATCGCCTGGCACCTCAAAGTTTACCGGCTTCAATTCAGGCTGGCCCTTGAGGCGCACCACAAAGTGTCCGTCCTCTTCTGTGGTCTGAACCTCTGCTCCCATGGCACGCAACATGCGCTCCGTATGGTCTCGTGTTGCCACACGTTCCCGCACAGTGGTGATGCCCGGCGCGTTAAGCCCCGCCAGCAGCACGGCAGACTTCACCTGCGCGCTTGCCATAGGCGTTGTGTAATCGATAGGCATCGCGTCCATGGTGCCGGTCATTGTCAGCGGCAGGAACTTGTCATCCCGCGCCTTAAATTCTGCCCCCACACCGGCAAGTGGCACCATCACCCGTCCCATGGGGCGGCCACGCAAACTTGCATCTCCCGTCATGGTGACTGTGATGCCATGGCTCGCTATCAAGCCCATGATCAGCCGCGTGCTGGTGCCGGAGTTGCCCAGGTCGATAATATTATCGGGCGTCATCAGACCGCCCACGCCCACACCCTCAACCACCCAGTGCCCGGCGCCGAGTCGCTCAACGCGCGCGCCCATCGCCCGCATGGCAGCCGCTGTGGCCAAAACATCTTCACCTTCAAGGAGGCCTGTAACCTCACTTTTCCCCACCGCTAGGGCCGAAAGCATGATGGCACGGTGAGAGATAGACTTGTCGCCCGGCACACGGGCGGTTCCGGTTAAAGCGGTGTGAGATGATGAAATAAGACTTGGCACAGGGAGATTTCCAGCTTTAGAAGGTAATATGAACAGTAATGCTTTGACAGGCGCTACCGATCATGGCAAGGGATGCGCCGAATTCTTGGCCGAAAAGTGCACAGAGCGCAAGGCCTGATGAGTGCGGTCAAACGCAAGGAGAGAGATGTGGCGAAACCCGAATGGGGCACAAAGCGGACCTGCCCGAAATGTGGCACACGCTTTTATGATCTGCAAAAAGACGATCCAGCAACCTGTATCGACTGTGGCAACCAGTGGGCTCCCGAGCCTGTTCTGAAGGCCAAACAGCCGATTGTTGTTGAAGAAAAGGCTAAAGTCGACGAAGACGGCGACGATACGGATTCAGACGACGATATCGACCTCGACGACGATGATGATGATGTTCTCGGCGATGTAAGCCTTGATGACGACGATGATGACGAAGTATCTGGCATCGTTGATACATCCCTGTCGGATGACGACAGCTAAGCCTTGATTTCAAGCGGCGATCAACGCGCCGATTGAAGCACTATATGAGGCAAATTTTTGCTTGCGCGCACTAGGGCCTCCGCCTATAGTCCGCGCCGTTCCGGCGGCGATATTTCGCCGCCAGATTTACAAGAGGCCAGAATGTTCCAGCGGCCTCTTTAACATGGGGCCGTAGCTCAGCTGGGAGAGCGCTACACTGGCAGTGTAGAGGTCGTCGGTTCGATCCCGATCGGCTCCACCAAGAATTCCGAGGGCTCAGGATACATTTCCTGGGCCCTTTTCTTTTCTGGACGGTGCATAACGGACTTGTCATCCCTGCCCGCCAGACCCCGGACAGCACCCTACAATCGGGCAACGCACCGCGAAAACATGTACCGTGGTTGGCGCGCTCCCTACTTTGGGTTGCCATTGGTGTCACAGGTGCTATCGTAGAAATTCATATGTGAAATTAGGCAGTTGCATGCACATTTGTGCAACATGAATACACAAGCGCCGTCCGTGTTCATTTTTGGTTCAGCAGGGGCGGCTTTAACTTGAAGACCTATGAAGCGAAGTATGGGGGAAATCATGAACCAGTGGATGAAACGGTCAAAGGCCGCTCTGAGCACTTTGATCCTAATCACCCTTG
The DNA here is from genome assembly GCF_048264555.1 of Kordiimonas sp. Taxonomy (GTDB): domain Bacteria; phylum Pseudomonadota; class Alphaproteobacteria; order Sphingomonadales; family Kordiimonadaceae; genus Kordiimonas. Next base: position 903,126 of record NZ_JBLXCX010000001.1, on the reverse strand, counting down.
CCGCATGTTCCGGTGGCAGTGATCAACCAAGTGAAGATGACATCAAAAACGCCGTGGCTTTCAACCTGCCAAGCGGCCTTGAAGTTGCGGATGTTGAAATTCTTGTGACGGAAAATGCGGGCTCGCAAGTGGAGCCGCTGATCCGCAACCGGTCCAATATCACACTCGAATTCATCGACGATTTTGTCATGCCGGTTGAGCGCTATGACGACAAAGTCGTCCTGAAAAAGCTGTATGAGAAAGGCCAAGAGCTTAAAGGCACGCTTATCTCATCGGCCCGGCTAAAAGGCGAAAGCTGGACTGTCAGCTCCGATCGGTTTGATATCCCTCGTGTGCAAGGCAATGCGCTGAGCCAATATGCTGAGGGGTCTTATGCCTTTGAGGGCACAGACGAAGCTGCTGAGTTCAAGAAAGCCTATGAAGACGCGCTTGTAAAAGCCGAGGAAGAACGCCAAGCAGCCATCGCCAAAGCCGAGGAAGAGAAAGCCGCACGTGTTGCAGCCTTCCGCAAATTTCTGGCCGGTACATGGACAGCTTCCGGCCCAATGATGCAAAACGGTGGTGTTTATACCGGACGTGACCGCAAATCCACCGCTGGCGTTGAAATGGTCTTCCCTGAAGGAGACGAGGCGAGGGGCGTGGTGCCAATGACACTCTACGTCCACGAAAATCCGGTCGATAGTGTGCCGGTAAATGCAGGTTTCACCATTGCCGATGACGGGAAGTCAGTCCAGATCCGGGCGCGCAGCAACACACTCAAGGCAGTGAACCTCTATATGAATGAAGTCTGGACCATGGGGGAAGACGGCGTCTTGAAAGCCGGCGGGCGCGACCGCTGGACCATTCAGATGGAGAAGGAGGGCGAAGCCACAGCGGCCAAAAAAGCACTGGTAGACCAAATTACCAGCTATGATGCCGCACTCAAGGCGTTGGCAACCAAACACCGTGCAGGCATGGCACCGAACCGGTTCCGCGATATGCGCATGAACCAGAACACATATACCAACGTCATCCTAGAAGCGACACCGCCTGACGGCGCCCGGGTCCTTGGCACAGACATGTATGACGAAGATTCGAACATCGCGCTGACAGCTATCCATGCAGGTGTACTGAAGAGAGGTGAGGCTGGTGTGGTCAAAATCACCTATCGCCGGTTCAACCAACGCCCGCAAATTCAAGGGTCCACCGCCAACGGCGTGACCTCAAGCGGCTATAGCGATTATGGTCGTTATAGCATCGAGCTGGTTGAGAAGCTCAAATAGATCAAGAGAATTCCCGGTGCCGTGACACGCGGCACCGGGTCCCGCCTAGCTTACCACGCACACAACACTCGCCAAAACTCAGAGAGGCCTGATCCGTAGCCGTTTAGCTTACGAGGTTGGCGATCCAGAATTCATACTTTCTGTCGCCAATGGCTGTTCCTTCAATAAGAGGGTCAGGTTTGCTTGCCAGATTTTCCAGCACATAATCCTGTGTTTCAGATGGCGAAATACCGAAATGCTGCTTGTATGCCCGGTTGAAGCTGCTTCGGTCATTAAACCCCAGGCCATACATGATCGATTTGATTGATTTGTTGACCGGCGATGTACTCAAGAGCCGTCGCGCCACCAGAAGGCGGCGCGATCTCACCAGCCCCATAACACCACCAAACGGGTTACAAATGCGGAAGAGGGAAGCACGCGATATTCCAAGATGCTTGGCAATGGTGTCCGGGTTGAGGGTGGGGACATGCAGGTTATTGTCGATAAACTGTTTGACGGTAATTAAGGTCGCGACATCCAGGGCTTTGCTGGTGCCAGCGTCTTGCTCGATTTCTTTGTTGATTGTTGCAGCCAGAAGCTCAACGGTCGGTTCGACCAGTGCTTCAGCCTCGCTGTGGGTCAGCTCCGAGGCACATGTAAACATAGTCATGATGTAGTTTCGCAGAATCAGATTGAGCGGCGAAGTTGACCGGAAAACATGAAGGTGAAACCGGTGCAGCGCGGGCATCAGGGCCTCCAGCCGGTCACGGGCCACAACGAGGCTCATATTCGTGAAAGTTGCGATCGTGTTATCGGGCTTTCGCGCGGCTGGATTGGCAACGGAATCAAGTTCCTGCGCCATATCAATAATTTGAATATCGCCAACTTCAGACAGAACCACACCGTTCGGCGTTCGCAGCAGGTTTCCGCCCTCCAGATAAAACTGGATCAGGATATGGTCCATATTGTGTCGGGCGATTGTTCTTTTATCTCGGGAAAATGCCTGGCCGTTGGTTTTACACTGCGCCAACATCATTGGCCCGATCATATAGCTTTCGACTTCGGCCTCGAAAGTGCCAAGCGTATCTTCGGTGGGGTTTACATCAAAAACAGCGGAGATGCTGCTTTCCCATGCATCATATTTGTCTCGTTCGCTCAACGCACTTGTGCTGAAGAGCGACCTGTCAATTATTTGTGGTGCTGCATTCATACCTTCCCCCCCGAGAAGCGCTACCGAACGGACCTTTCGGCATTCTCTGGCGTTCTGCAAGCTAAATAATCCGACCTTGCCCCTTTTATGACAACCCCGTTGAGACGCATCGCAACACTTTTGAGACAGAAGGCAAAAGTAACCGCGTTGTCTATCCGGGAGAGGTGCCGCTAGTGCTTAAGAGTATCTTTGGGTCTGCGCGCCTGCGCTCGCACCCGCCCAAAAGCAAGGGAAAGCATGAACCTTATTACCACACCACCACCCACGCCCGGCCTAAGCGCAACAGGGCTTGAGATTACAACGTCCAGGCAGTTTTGCAGCTGGCTCGCGGGCATAGGGTCGAGCCTAGCACTGACAACCTATCAGGCTGGCAAGCTCTTTATGATCAGCGCCAAGCCTGATGGAATCCTGGGTGTATTTGAGCGCACGATTGATCGCTGTATGGGCTTGGCTGCCCACGGGAAGAGCCTCTATGTCAGCAGCCTTTATCAGATATGGCGCTTTGAAAATATCATGGATGCCGGTGAGGTCAGGGACGGCTTTGATGCCTGTTATGCGCCGCAGATGTCTTATGTTACGGGGGACATTGATGTGCATGACATGGGGGTTGGTGCTGACGGTAACCTGACTTTCGTAAACACCCTGTTTGGCTGTCTCGCACGGCCCTCAATGACGGCGAGCTTTGAGCCCCTTTGGCAACCTCCGTTCCTGAGCAAATTGGCGGCGGAAGACCGCTGCCATCTGAACGGCATGGCCATGGGAGAAAATGGCCCTGAGTATGTTACCGCTGTGTCTGAAAGCGATGTGGCGGATGGCTGGCGTGACATGCGCGCGAAAAGCGGCGTAGTTATCCATGTACCGTCTGGCGAAATTGTCGCAAAGGGGCTGTCCATGCCCCATTCCCCGCGCCTCAGGGACGGCGTACTCTATCTTCTCAACAGTGGCACAGGCGAGTTTGGCAAGCTTGACCCGGAGACCGGCCAGTTTATTCCCATCGCCTTTTGCCCTGGTTACGCGAGGGGCATGACCTTTGTGGGTGACCATGCGGTTATCGGCTTGTCGCTCGCGCGCGACAACAAAACCTTTGCTGACCTCCCGCTCTCGCAAGCTCTTGATGAAAAACAAACCGCAGCGCGCTGTGGCCTAATCGTGGTGGACCTGAAAACCGGCGACACAGTCCATTGGCTCAGGATGGAAGGCGTGGTGACGGAGCTGTTTGATGTGGCCCTTCTGGAAGGGGTGCGCAGCCCCTCAATTGTGGGCTTCAAATCCGATGAAATTCGCAGGGTGATCAAGGTTGGTACAGCGTCGTAGTGGCACACCGCAACGGTCCGTGGTGCGCGAATAGAGCGTTTTTAACAAGCTTATAGATATTTGGATATTGGGTATGGCAATCACATTTCGTTCAAGCGGCACTGTCTCATACGAGGAAAATGGCACAGGCATCGTGCGCAATGTCGAGGCGTCCCTCAACGGGGCTGGCTCGGATGAAGGTATAAGCTATTCCATCACCGGTGGTGCCGATCAGGCGCTTTTCGAGATTGACGGCACAACAGGGGCCATCAGCTTCATCGACGCGCCCGATTTTGAAAACCCGCTCGATGCCGGGGCTGATAATATCTATAATATTACCGTCACTGCGACCGACGGCGGCTCAGACACCAACACCCAGGACCTTGTCATCACTGTCCGCAATGATGCCGTGGAAAGCCTGTCAACGATGGAGGCGGATAGCACGGTCGAGCTGTCAGGCCTTGATGGCGGTACCGGGTTTGTCATTCATGGCAATAACAACCAAGGTTTTTCAGGAGGCCAGGTTTCTTCTGCGGGTGACATCAATGGTGATGGCTATGATGACTTTCTCATCGGCGCGGCTGGCTTCTGGTTTTTTGGCGGTGTTATTGGCTCCGCTTACGTCGTTTTCGGTCAGGACGCCGACTTTTCTGCATCCTATGAGCTTTCGGACCTGGACGGTACCAACGGGTTTGTCGTCAACAGTTTGAACGCCGGTGATGTGCTGGGCTGGAGCGTTTCTGCGGCAGGTGATATCAACGGCGACGGGTTTGATGACATTCTGCTGGGTGCGTTTGGGTCAAACGACACCTATCTCATCTTCGGCTCAGGAGACGCTTTCTCTGCAAGTTTTGACTTGTCTGACCTTGATGGCACGAATGGCCTTGTGCTTGATGGTGCCTCGGGTGACAACAGTGGTTTATCTGTAGCCGCCGCCGGGGACGTAAACGGCGATGGTTTTGACGACCTTCTGATCGGCGCGACTGAAGCGCTGCCATATTTTGGCGGGTCCGGAGAAGGTAAAGCCTATGTTGTCTTCGGCACAAATGCGGGGTTTGATGCATCTCTCGACCTCTCCACCCTTGATGGCAGCGATGGTTTTGTCATCCACGGTATTAATGATCAGGACTTCACTGGTGCCGCTGTGTCGTCTGCCGGTGACATCAACGGAGACGGTTACGATGATATTATCGTTGGTGCATATGGTGCTGACACCAATGGTTCATATAGCGGGCAGAGCTATATAGTCTTTGGTTCGGGTGATGGTTTTGCTGCTTCAGTGAATGCAGCAAGCCTTGATGGCACAAATGGCTTTACCATCAGTGGTGGCGCAAGCGATGATCGGTTCGCGACTGTTGTATCATCTGCAGGGGATATCAACGGCGACGGCTACGACGATATTATCTTTGGAGCCCGGGGCAAAAGTTATGTCGTTTATGGTGCTGAGGGTGGTTTTGATGCCACCCTTGATCTCTCAAGCCTCGATGGGACAACTGGTTTTGTTATTGTTGGTGTCAACGCTGATGATGGGGCCGGAGGATCAATTTCAGCGGCGGGCGACATTAACGGCGACGGGTATGGGGATCTTCTCATTGGCACACCACAAGCTGACCCGAATGGCAGCGGTAGTGGCTCAGCCTATCTGATATATGGCTCAGAGACCGGCTTTGGGTCTTCTTTTGAACTCTCCAGCCTTGATGGCACGAACGGCTTTGTTATCAATGGTAGCAGCACCGGCTACAATGCTGGAGGCAGTGTTTCTGCAGCGGGCGACCTCAATGGCGACGGCTTTGATGACATATTGGTTGGTGCAAGCGGTGCTGACATCAATGCGAGCGATAGTGGCTCAACCTATGTGATTTTTGGCAGCCCGGGCACAGCGGCGGTTCCCTTCCATTCTGCATCCACTGTTAACTTTGAAGAAAACGCAACAGGCACAGTCATTGACGTTCAGGCATCTATAGGTGTTGGGGCAAATGATGACAGCCTGACATATAGTGTCGGCGGAGAAGACGCAGGCTTCTTTGAAATTGACGATGAAACCGGCGAACTTACCTTCGCCTCTGCTCCTGACTTTGAGGCCCGCGCGGATAGTGATGCGGATAATGTCTATGAGGTGACAGTTTTTGCGACAGACGGCGATGAGCTTAATGGTCAGCAGGCGCTGGAAATTACAGTCACCAATGATGCGAGCGATGACCTAACGGGTGTTCTGAACCTCTTTACGCTCGATTCTTCAGAAGGCTTTGTCATCAACGGTGTGAGTAGAAATGACGCCAGTGGCATCTCGGTTTCTAGAGCGGGGGACGTTAACGGAGACGGTATTGAAGACATTATCATTGGGGCTCGCGGTGCTGACGTAAACGGCGAATCTTCAGGATCAGCCTATGTTGTGTTTGGTAGCGAGGACGGGTTTGACCTTAGCTTGGACCTATCTGACCTTGATGGCAGCAATGGCTTTGTATTAAACGGCATTGAGACGGGTGACAATGCGGGGTTCGCGGTATCCGATGCAGGTGATGTGAATGATGACGGAATAGATGATATTATCATCGGCGCCTATATCGCAGCCCCGAATGGAATCAGTAGTGGCGAATCCTATGTAGTGTTTGGGTCAGACAGCGGTTTCAGTGCCACTATCGAGCTATCAAGCCTGAATGGCAGTAATGGCTTTACCTTGAACGGCATCGACGCATCCGACTTGAGTGGCTGGTCAGTCTCGTCCGCCGGGGACATTAACGGCGATGGTATTGATGATATTCTGATTGGCGCACTTCGCGCGGACCCCAATGAAAGCAGTAGCGGCGAAACTTATGTGGTTTTCGGGTCTGACGAAGGTTTTTCAGCAACACTCGAACTGTCCTCGCTTGATGGCACCAATGGTTTTGTCATCAATGGTACGGGAGAGAATAAATACACTGGCCAGTCTGTGTCTTCAGCGGGTGATGTGAACGGTGACGGAATAGATGACATTCTGATAGGAGGCAGTGCCTCCAACAGCAGCGAAAATGGCTCAGCCTATGTTGTCTTTGGCAGCGATAGTGACTTTGCCGCTGCTCTTGAGCTATCGAGCCTTGATGGAACAAACGGATTTGCACTAAACGGCCCATCATCTGGTGATTTCGTGGGCGCATCAGTAGCAAACCTCGGGGACATCAACGGTGACGGGATTGATGATATTATCGTCGGGGGTCACGGGGTAGATACAAGCAGCAGTTCAAGCGGTGCTTCCTATGTTGTCTTTGGTAGCACCAACAGCTTTGCCGCAGCAATCGACCTGTCCACTCTTGATGGTACCAATGGCTTTATATTGAACGGCGTGGATACCAATGACGGCAGCGGTAGGGCTGTTGCCGGTGCTGGAGATATCAACGGTGACGGTTTTAATGATATCCTCATTGGCGCGACATCCGCAGACCCATATTCTATCGACGGTGCTGGGGAAGTTTATGTCATTTACGGAACCGATGCCGCCTTCGCAGCAACCTTTGAACTCGCCGACCTCGAAGATGGTGACCAAAGCACTGGTTTTGTGATCGCGGGTGTCGATATACACGACCGGTTAGGTATATCGCTCTCTTCAGCCGATATTAACGGTGATGGCGTAGATGATATCATCATTGGAGCCTATTACGCAGACTCAAATGGTGTAAACAGCGGTGAAACCTACGTCATTTACGGTGTTTCTGTCCTGTCCCCGGCGGTTATTGGTGGAGATATATCGGCAAGCATCACGGAGGATGAAACCGGCACTATAGAGGGCACCCTCACCATCACGGACGCAAACGGCGAGGATCAGGAAAGTTTCAACAGCGATACGCTTGAAGGAACTTATGGTGAACTGGTGATCGCCGCAAACGGGGACTGGGAATATGATCTCGATCAATCCTCCTCCACGGTGCAGGGTCTGGGGACCGGTGGTTCGCTCACAGATACAATCACCGTCTCGTCTGTCGATGGCACCGAACAGGATATTACAATCACCATCACCGGGGTGAATGACGCACCCAGCCGACCACGGCTCTCAGCCAGCACCGTTGCGGAAAATCAGGCCGGCGTACTGATTGGCACCCTAAGCTCCAGCGATGCTGAAGGGAGCGCTATCCAGTTCAGCACAACAGATACACGCTTCACAATCAGCGGCAACCAGCTCTCACTTAAATCCGGGGTTTCACTGGATTTCGAGGCAACCCCCACGGTCACGATCACAGTTATGGCAACAGACGGTGTCGGGCTAAGCCGCTCTGCATCCGTCACCATATCTGTGACGGACGTGACTGAACCCATAACCGGTACAGACGGTTCCGACAGCTTATCCGGTGGTGAGACAAACGACACTCTGAGAGGTGGGGGGGGTGACGACACAGTTGTCGGCGGCGCCGGCGAAGACAAGATTGTCGGCGGCAGCGGCAACGATAGCCTTGAGGGTGGAGATGGCAATGACCGACTAAAAGGCGGGGATGGCAGTGACAACCTCAGTGCAGGAAACGGTGACGATAACGTCTGGGCTGGCGCCATGGATGACAGCAGTGACACGCTGGCAGGCGGCAATGGCAATGACCGCATGGGAGCAGGCCTCGGTGATGACTATCTCGATGGGGAAAGCGGAGACGATACGCTTTATGCCTCCGGCGGGAATGACACAGTATTTGGTGGCAACGGCAACGATGTGATCTTCAATGGCAGCGGAGACGACGTTGTTGATGGCGGAAGCGGCGATGATACGATGTGGAGCGGAGCGGGCAATGATACCCTCACAGGGCGTGACGGCATCGACACCTTCGTTTTCGCAAACTATATCGGGAACGATATTATTCTCGACTTCGATGCGGACGAAGACATACTGGACTTCACCCTTCTAGGCCGAGGGTTAACCTCAACGGATGATATTCTTGCGGCAGCCACCAGCACAACAGTTGGTGGGCAATCCGGGGTTTTGATCGACCTCGGCGATGATGATAGCGTGTTTCTGGCTGGTGTCAGCCTTGGTGAATTAAGCACCATCACCATGGAGTTCTAGCGGCTCGGAAAATGTCTTCCAGATCTATTCTGTTGCTTTCGCCTTTCACGAGCGCGGAAAACACGAAAATATTTCGAGGCTAGAGCTTCTTTAAAACATCTCTATAATACGCCCGGTTTATGGATCAGGGCTATTAGTATGATGTATGAGTTGATTATAGTATTGGGATTGATAGCTGCTTTTTTTGCAGGACAACAAGCGCAGGCCATTGGTGTTAGCCTTGGGCTTCTTGATGACCCCAAAGCGGAAGCGCACAAAGCGCATGTCAGCGCCGTGCCGCAAGTTGGCTCTGTCCTCCTTTTTGCTGGCCTATTTGCTATTGGTCTCGCAGCCTTTCTCTATGGCCCAGGTGAGGAATTCATTCCTATCATCTTCTGCGCTTCCCTTGTCGGCGCACTCGGCATCATTGATGATCGCCTGAAGCTTTCCTGGGTTTCCCGGTTTCTAGCCCTTTGGCTGATCATCGGTTTCATGCTGGTATTGGCGCCTGAACTGCTGATCACTTCGCTGCACTGGTCCTGGGGACAAACCAGTGACCTCGGCACCATAGGCGGGTACGCATTCACCGCTCTGTGCCTTGTGGGCCTCGTTATCGCTCTCAACATGATGGACGGTTTTAACGGCGGCATCCTGTCTCAGGGCATTGTATGGGCTCTTGCCTTTGCTTTCCTTACCACCGGCGACAACACGGTCGTGTTCCTCGCGATTACAGCAACGCTCTTCGTGATCCTGTACTTCAACATGCCCAGCAAGCTGTTTATGGGGGACGGTGGTGCATATGCGCTCGGCCTTGTTATGGGTGCGTCAGCGATCATGATGTACGGCAGCGAGACAAACGCGACCGTCTATGCAGACACCATTGTGGTCTGGCTCGCGCTGCCGGTATTTGATTGTTTGCGCGTTATATTTCGCCGCAAGCTGCGCGGCGAAAGCCCCTTCCTGCCGCAACGCGACCATCTTCATCATCTGTTGATGAAGTCCGTACACCCGCAAGCTGGCCTTGTTTTCAGCTTTGTCTACACGGCAAGCGCCAGCCTTGCTGCGATACTGAAGCCCGAAGCAAGCTATATCATCGTCATCATACAGTTGCTGACGCTGGCCGTCGTGGTCGCCCTAACCTCCGGCAAGCGTGCCGTAGCCTCCTCCAGCGCAGCGGAATAGGACGCGAAGAATCGCCTGATCCGGGCGTGCACGCCTCAAAGAACGCTCTGCAACCAACGCACCCCATAGGGTGATACCAGCCAAACAAGTGCTGCCGTGTTGAGGATTACGGTGCCCCAGAAGGGGCGCCGAAATCCTATTTTCCGCGTCTTGTGCCTAAACCCGTGCTGCGCTACGAGCGCACCCGGCCACCCCCCGAGCAGGCCAAGCAAAAGCAATGTGCTCTCCCGCACACGCAAGGAACGGCGAACCGCCGCAAACTTGTCAAACCCATAGACCAGAAACGTGATGATGCTGGCCACGCTATATAGAATGGCCAAATGAATAAGAAGCTGGTCGTAGAATTCGATCATCATATTAACCCTTCGCCTCTATGATACACCCTATACCAAGGATCAAATGAACCACTAATTAGCGGCAGGCTCAGGAGATTGATGGTCAAAACTCAGCACACGCTTGAGGGTCCATTGCTCTCCATCAAGAATCCACACATGGGTGAAACGCGCGCTTGAGGTGTGGCGCAGTGGTTTATCTGCCTCGCGCACGAAAAACTCATGCACACCTTCCTGAATGGCACCGTAGAGCACACCCTCACCCGTATGAAGCGGATATACCTTCAGGCTGCCAGGCACCAGTTTACGGATGGGCTTGACCGCCGCATTGCCGCAGATATTCTGCTCAACCGTCGCCATGAAGTTCGCTTTTGAATCTTCAAAGCCGCCAGTGTCGTGATAAAATTCAAAATCTTCCGGGATCAGCTCCATAAGCCGCGCGTGATCACACCTGTTGAAGCTGCGTTCAAAAATTGCCTCATCAAGCGATTTTAAAGTTTTGAAAAGATCACTGTCTTCAGCCACTTGTGCATACGCGGCAGGAGAGAACGTCGCCAAAAGGCACGCAAGAACTAAGGTTTTCATGATATTTCCTCGCTGTATTTATTTTATAGGCGTTCATACTACCATAAACGTCTGGACGAGGATAATGATCCCTGATCACGCGGTAATGGCGCGGTTTATCCCGCTTTTCCATCAACAAGCGTCCGAATGGCCGACACACACTTTTTAAGCTCATATTTTTCCAGCACCAAGGCCCGCGCTGCCGCCTGAACCTCGGTATGAGCATCCAGATTGGACGTGAGGTCAACAATCCGGTTTGCCACAGCCTCAACATCGCCCTCGCTCACCAGATAGCCGGTTTCACCATCAGCGATAACCTCCCGTACCGGCGCATTATCTGACGCCAGTACAGGCAGCCCCACGCTCATGGCATTGAGGAGCGACCAGGAAAGCACGAAAGGCTGGCTCAGGTAGACATGAAGGCGGGAGACCTGCAAAAACTTCACGAACTCCACCTCCTTCAAAACCCCAAGGAAGTGCGTACGGACTGGGTCATAGTCCACTTCCGCTTCCGCCCACGCTTTCAGCCCCACACCTTTGGCGCCGGGGTCGTAACAAATACGGTCAGCCGCCGCGATCAGCACCTCAAGGTTCGGGTCCGCTTTCTGCGCAAGCGCAATGGCCTTCATGAACGCGGGGAAACCACGGGTATGTTCCATCCCGCGCGCTGCATAGGTGATGATCTTGTCTGAACGGGTGAAGGTACGGCCCCCAAACTCAAATCGCGCATCCGGATCTGGCTGATAAAGCACCGTATCAATACCGTCATGCAGCACGTTAATCGCGGGCTGCCACAGGGCCGGGAACTGCGCGCGCTGGGTATAGGTGGGGGAAAGCGCCGCATCCGCGAGCGCAAATTCCTGCGTGAGCGCCATATTGAGCAGATGCGCTTTGTTGTGACGCGCGATCTCGACCTGCTCCAGACCTTCCTTTGAATTGGTAGCGACATACCATTCCAGATAGGTCACGAAACGTGCGTTGGGGAACAGGTCGCGAATGAAATATGCCGCCCCTCGGCCCGCGTGGCTCACGATCACATCAGGCCGAAAGCCCTCAAGCCACAGAGGCCGAAGCGCTTTATAACATGCGAGCCCCAGCGTTACCGCGATCTTGCCTGGGTCCGCCTTTGACGTGTCCACCCCTTCGGGCAGGTCATATAGCACCTGCCTGAAAGGCAGTTTCGAAGACGTGCGGGTGCGGCTCGCGCCCACAATGGTATGGCCCTCTATCAACAACTCTTTCAGCAAGTGCTTGAACTGCCCGGGCAGCGCATCATGAATAAAAAGATAGTTCAAATCCGGTCCCCTGATCCCGATCTCTTTTCAATAGCGCGAAACCATCTCCGCCGCCAGCTAGACAATAGCCAAGTAGCCCGAGAAAAATAGAGTAAAATTTAATCAATATTATCAGTCATTTAGAGGAAAATACTTAGCAATCCTTAAGGCTGGATTCACACCTTTCTGCCATGCTGGGCGCAGGATCAAACTCCGATCAGGCAAATTTTGGAGATGAAGGATGCGGATTATCGCCGTTACCTCACAAAAGGGCGGTTCAGGCAAAACCACCCTTTCCGGCCACCTAGCCGTTGCAGCAGAACGCGCGGGCGCTGGCCCCGTCGCTCTTATCGACACCGACCCACAGGGCAGCCTTTCTGACTGGTGGAATGAACGTGAGGCGGAAGCGCCCGCTTTTGCACGTGTCAACATTGGTGCGCTTGCGCATGATCTTCAGGTCCTCAGAGACCGAGGTATTAAACTGGTGTTTATCGACACGCCGCCCGCCATCACACGCTCCATTCAGGCAGTAATACAAAAAGCTGATCTGGTGATCATCCCGACCCGGCCAAGCCCCCATGACCTGCGCGCCGCTGGTGCCACCGTCGACTTGGTGGAGCGCGCGGAAAAGCCGCTCATCTTCGTGGTAAACGGCGCAACCGCACGGGCGAGACTAACCGGCGAAGCCGCGATTGCATTGTCGCAGCACGGCACTGTTGCCCCCACCATCGTGCATAACCGGCAGGACTTTGCCGCCAGCATGATCGATGGCCGTACGGTGATGGAAGCCGCAAGCGGCGGCCGTTCGGCGGAAGAAATTGAAGCGCTCTGGGCTTACGTGGATGACAGGGTGAAACGCCTGCCGGTAAAGGCTACCTTCAAAGCAACGCCTATTCATCGCGGCGCTTTTGGCACCCGGCACATACCCGGTGTGCAACACGCAGGTTAAGCCAGCACGCGACCCATGAAGGATGAAAGGAAGTAGAGTATGACAATGGCATCCTTAAGTGCATCACTGCTCGCCCGCAAGGGAGACGCGCGCCCGGCCAACCGCGTGCAGGAGATGTTTGTACCACGAAACGCACCACAGGCCCACGCACCTCTGCCCATCGTGGCTGCAAGGGCCAAGAGCGAACCTATGGCTTTGCCGCGCACCCACAAAACCGGTACGCCCGCAAAATCCGCGACCGCAGACCGGAAGCAGAAATCCCTTCGGCTTGAGAGAGAAACCGACCGTGCGCTGCGCATGCTGGCGGCCCGAGACGGTGTTACCCAGCAGTCGCTGATGGAAGCAGCCGTGAAAGCATTGATCAAGGAAAAGTCTGATGAAACGGGCTGCGTTTGCGGCCGAGGCATCCGCTAGGCGGTAACCCGGGAGGCGGCTAAACCATCTCTGGCTACTCTTCCAACGGCGGTTTCGCGAAACAGTCATGCCCGGCCCGTTTCAGCGCCACACAGTGTTTAACCGCACGCTGCATGCTCTCCACCGGGCCAAACACCAACCGGTACATGCCGGGCCGATTGGCGTTTTCGACCACTTCCGAAAACAGGTCCTGCACGTCGGTTTTCTCATTCGCCATGATGCGAGCCTGCACCTTCTCAATTTCCTCTTTGCTCATGGCAAAGCCGACCTCAAGGTGCCAAACCGTATTCCAGTCTTCTGGCTTGACCTTATCACCCTTGGATTCTTCATAGCTTTTGATGATGGCGCTGGCGTCATCAGTCACCAACTCGAGAGCAAGCGGTTTATCGTCAAACCCCTTGGAGCGCATGGTCGCGGCATATGCGAGGGCTGTTTCCCGCGCCTCGTCACTTAACTGAGAGCGCATCTCCGGTTCGGCTTCCACGGCTGGTGCATACTGTAGCTGGCTCGCGCGCCACACGAGGCCATATGCCCGCACGGGGTCGGGCAATATGCCGCTTTCGCCGTTCCAATAAACCATGCCAAGCAGATACATAGCCTCGGGCTCGGCCTCCAGCGCATATTGCTGCCAAATCTCAACGGCCTCGTTCACATCGCCTTCACCGCTGCCCTCAAAAAACAGAAGGTTAGCCAGGCTAAGTGCTGCACGGGTATGGCCGAGCCGGGCCGCGAACCGGTAATACATCAGGGCAACCGGCTCCGTTGCTTCCTTGCCAGCGCCCAGGCGGTTGATTTCAGCAAGATGGAAAAACGCGTCGGCATTCCCAAGTTCCCCCAGGCGGCGCAGGGTCTCGACCCCCGTGTCTACCTGACCATCACGGATAAGCTGCAGCGCATCCTCAACCTCGGCTTCCAGCATGGTGCTACCGGTCGAGGTCTGAGGCGCAGGCTCTGTTTCCGCGTCCTGCGCAGAAAGGGGGGCAGGCACAACAAGCAGCCATGCGGCGAGAACAGAAGCAAATCCGCGCCGCAAGGGTCTGAACCACATATTTCCGAACAATGGCTGCGCCATAGCTATGCCTTTAATTTTAGACAATTTATTAGAAAATACCCTTAAAAGCCCACGGGTCAATTAAAGCTTCTTTCACCTGTCTTTTGTATGGTCGATCTGAATTTAGGCAATTCTATCAGGCAACCAACGCTGAAAAGCGAGACTAACATGACAAGTAGAAACACCATCAGGCACTTAATGGTCTGCACCATGCTTTGCAGTGGTGCCCTTGCAAGCGCTGCATGCTCGCAGTCAAACGCGGGCGTCTATGCATCAAACCCGGCCCCGCAATCCGCTGGCGCCACCTCCCAAAATGGCGGACTTCTTGCGATCGCTGATGAACTCGCAGCAAAGGGAGACCATGAAGCTGCGATCCCGCTTTACCGTCATGTGGCAACCACCACACGCGCACCCGGTGCGGTGACAGCCCTTGCCGCAAGCCTCAGCGCGCTTGGCAATCATGCGGAAGCAGAAGAAATTCTCGAGGGGCTCGCGGCCCGTCAGGAGCTGGATAGCACGGGCTGGTACCAGCTTGGCAAAACCCGTATTGCGCTCGGGAAGTTTGACGCAGCCCTTGGTGCGCTTGACCAGGCCGGGCCCCTGCTGCCGGGTGATAGCAAACTAGCCTCCGCCCGGGGTATTACCCTCGCGGCACTTGGCCGCACAAAAGAAGCGCTTGGTGCTTTCCGCAACACGACCGACCCGGCAGGCCTCTCGAACATGGCACTGGTGTTTGCCATGACCGACCAGCCTGAGGCCGCCGTCAACATTCTCGAGCCGCTCGCGAAAAATGGTTCCGCCGGGGTGCAGGGCCGTCAGAACCTTGCGCTGGCCTACCTGCTTGCGGGCCGTGATGAGGATGCGTTCAAGATGGCACGGCTTGATCTCGACCCTGCCAGCGTGAACGAGACATTCACTTTTTACCGCTCTCTCTCCAGCCTGCCGACAGACAAGCGCATGCAAGCGCTTGTGGCAGGCGCGGTTGACCCCTCATGGACCCGGGAGGAAGCAGGCAATCTCATGATGGCCGACAGCCAGCCCTCGCGTGACGCAGCAAAACGCATCGTGACCGGCCCCGTGATTGCCAAGAAGGTTGAAGAAAAACCTGTTGTGGTGGCTGAGGCGCGAAAAGCCGAGCCCGCACCAAAACCGGACGTAGCCAATTATGAACTGAAGGAAATTCCGCCTCTTGTGGAGCCAACCGGCTGGGCGCTTCAGATCGGGGCCTACCGCAATGTGAAAGCCTTGATGCGCGGCTGGACCATCCTGTTCCGCGCCAATGCAGATATTCTTGCTGAAATCCCGCCCCGGCGTTCCGAGGTGGATTTTGGTGACCGTGAGGGCAAACCAAAAGGGTTTTACTACCGCCTGAACGCGGGGCCCCTTAAAACCCTCGCACAAGCGCGCACGCTTTGTAAGGAGCTGAAAGCGCGCGGCACGGACTGCTGGATCAGACCACCCGAGAAAAGCGAAGGCAGCTTGCCTGACGAAAAGCATGCACCTGAGAGCAAGTCAGGCGTCACCACGGCAAGCCTAAGCGCGGAATAATTACCCAAAACAGCTAAAAAGGTGCGTTTTGACCTTGAAGAAAGCGCGCCTGATGCCCAAAATCTAGGAACAGGCGCGCGGCCATCTGGTGCGGCCTGTTGTTGGTGTTTGCGCGGCTCATATGAGGGCGTAACCGCTGTTTCGCTTTCCGAAGGAGACGCCCATGTCACGCATGTCCATTTTCAACAGCCCTTTTCTTCTCGGTTTTGACCAGCTTGAAGACGTGCTCGACAAAGTCTCCAAAAACGCAGGCGAGGGTTACCCCCCCTATAATATTGAGCATATCAGCGACCATGTGATCCGAATCACGCTCGCGGTTGCAGGGTTCAGCCGGGAAGGGCTTGATGTCTCGCTTGAAGGCAACCAGCTTATCATCCGCGGCAAGCAGGTTGAGGAAGACGGCGACCGCGCCTATCTGCACCGCGGCATCGCGGCCCGCCAGTTTGTACGCAAATTTGTGCTGGCCGACGGTATGGAGGTGGCGGACGCTCATATGGAAAACGGCCTCCTGAACATCGACCTTGAACGCCCACAAACGCAGGAATTGGTGCGCTCAGTGCCGATCCGCTAGATTCGATATGCGGCAGGCCACGACAAAACTCACCGTCAACACCCATGGGGAAGGGCTCTATGAGTTCACCCGGGAACTGGGTCGGTGGGTAGAGGGTAGCGGTATCCGTGAAGGGCTGCTCACTGTCTTCATTCGCCACACAAGTGCCTCGCTGACGATCCAGGAAAATGCGGACCCGAACGTGCAGGTTGACCTTTGCGATGCTTTTGACCGCTTCGCCCCCAAAACGCCCGGCCTTTATATCCACGATGATGAAGGCCCCGACGATATGCCTGCCCACATCAAGTCAGCCCTGACTGATGTTTCGCTCTCGATCCCGGTGGTGGACGGTAGGCCCGCGTTTGGCACCTGGCAGGGCATATATGTGTTTGAACACCGCACAGCGCCCCACCGGCGCACGGTGATGTGTCACCTGATCGGCGAATAGCCCAAGCGGGCCGCCCAACACGCCTCCATGCGCATAGAAAAACTCGCGCACCGCCCCCAAGATTGACCAATATCAAATCCATCACGCAACCAGTGCGCTATGACGGTGCTCATAGTCGGCGCAGAGGTTCGTTTTGGAATATTTTGTCACACATTGTCAGATCCTCCTTGAGGAGCATGGCGGGTTGCTTTTCACCCTGTTTTTAGGCGGGTTGATGGGCAGCGCCACGCACTGCGTTGGCATGTGTGGGCCTTTTGTTGTGGCGCAAACCGCCCATTTGCCGACGTCAGGCTCAGCCCTCGCACGGGCACGGGGCTTTGCGCTGATCCCTTATCATCTTGGCCGCATGACAACCTATATGGCGCTGGGCATCCTGGCGGCCAGCATATCGGGGCTTGTATTTTCTGTGCCAATCCAGCGCGGCATCGCGTTTGTGCTATTGTGCCTTGCGGGGTTGCTTTTCTTCTTTAGCGCCGTACCAAGCCTGAAGGCGCGTGTTGTGCTGCCTTTCTGGCACAAGGGCCTGGCCCGCCTCGGGCAACTGATCGGCCGCTTCGCCACTCCCTTTTTCAAAGGCGCAACACCGCTTCACCGTTACGCGCTTGGGCTAACGCTTGGCTTTTTGCCTTGTGGGCTTCTCGCCGCCGCGCTGATGGCCGTTGCGGCCACCGCAAACCCGCTGTCCGCCGCCTTTGGTATGGCGGCTTTCTGCGTGGGCACCGTGCCTGCGCTTGTGCTTTCCGGCATTGGAGGGCGGTATGCGCTCCGCCATTTGCCATTTCGATTTGAGACGCTCGCACAGGGCGTGATGGTTTTTAACGGACTCAGCCTCTTTGCCATCGCTGGGGGCATGATGTTGCCATGAAACATTCCGGAAAACATGCCAAAAAACATGTAGGTGCAGGTCAATGACTACTCTTGCTGACAAACCAAACTATAACGATGAGATCGTGAAACTCTTCACGATCGCGACCATTTTCTGGGGCGTGGTCGGCTTTACTGTAGGTGTATTTATCGCCTTGCAGATGGCTTTCCCCGGCCTCAACTTTGGCGAATATCTCACTTTCGGCAGGCTGCGGCCCGTGCATACCTCCGCCGTGATTTTTGCCTTTGGCGGCAACGCACTTTTTGCCACCAGCTATTTTGTCATCCAGCGCACCTGCCGCACCCGGCTTTGGGGTGACGGCATGGCAACCTTCACCTTCTGGGGCTATCAGGCCTTTATCGTGATGGCGGCCCTTGGCTATGTGCTAGGCGTAACCCAAGCCAAGGAATATGCCGAACCTGAATGGTACGCAGACCTTTGGCTCACCATCGTGTGGGTTTGTTACCTGATTGTTTTCCTGATGACGCTCAAAAACCGGCAGGAGCCGCATATCTATGTGGCGAACTGGTTCTATCTCGCGTTTATCGTCACCGTTGCTGTGCTGCACCTTGGCAACAATATCGCCATCCCGGTTTCCTTCACGGAAGTGAAAAGCTATCCGCTTTGGGGCGGCGTGCAATCAGCGCTTATTCAGTGGTGGTATGGTCACAACGCCGTGGGCTTTTTCCTCACCGCCGGTTTCCTTGGCATCATGTATTATTTTGTGCCCAAGCGCGCAGGTCGCCCGGTATACAGCTACCGGCTTTCTATCCTGCACTTATGGTCGCTGATTTTTATCTATATCTGGGCAGGGCCACACCACCTGCACTATACCGCGCTGCCTGACTGGGCCCAAACCCTTGGCGCCACCTTCTCCATCATGCTGTGGATGCCGTCCTGGGGTGGCATGATCAACGGCATGATGACGCTGTCGGGTGCTTGGCACAAACTGCGGGAAGACCCCGTGCTCCAATTCATGATCGTCTCGCTGGCCTTCTATGGCATGAGCACATTCGAGGGGCCGTTGATGTCCATCAAGACCGTGAACGCACTCAGCCACTATACGGACTGGACTATCGGTCACGTACATTCCGGCGCGCTGGGCTGGGTTGCCTTCATCTCCTTCGGGGCGCTCTATTATCTCGTGCCGGTTTTGTGGAAGAAGAAGGAGCTTTATTCCACACGGCTCGTAAGCCTGCACCTCTGGATCGCGACCATCGGCATCGTGCTTTATATCGCGGCCATGTGGGTGTCCGGCATTATGCAGGGCCTGATGTGGCGGTCATACGACAGCATGGGCTTCCTTGAATACAGCTTCGTGGAATCTGTGATGGCAATGCATCCCTTCTATCTGATCCGGGCGCTTGGCGGCATCCTGTTCCTGAGCGGCAGCCTGATCATGGTCTACAACTTCTATAAAACCATCTGCGGGGACGCGGTTCCCGCACGGACAGACGATGACGCGCAAGGTGCGGAGACAGCCCATGCTTAAAAAACACGAAAGACTGGAGAAAAACTCCATCCTGATGCTGATCTTTGTGGTGATCGTGATCTCCATCGGCGGCATCGTTGAAATCCTGCCTCTCTTCCGTATGGAAACCACCATCGAGCCAGTGAAGGGCGTACGCCCCTATACCCCGCTCGAACTGGCAGGGCAAAACGTTTACATCCGTGAAGGCTGCTACAACTGCCACAGCCAGCAAATTCGCCCGCTTCGGGATGAGGTGGAGCGGTATGGCCACTACTCACTGGCGGCAGAAAGCATGTACGACCACCCCTTCCAGTGGGGCTCAAAACGCACAGGCCCAGACCTCGCGCGGGTTGGCGGTAAATATTCCGACGATTGGCACGTGCAGCATATGATCAAACCACAGCAAGTGGTGCCTGAGAGCATCATGCCGCCTTACGCCCATCTCGCACACAAGGGCGCCAAACTTCGTGGCATAGCTGAAGACATGCGCGCCCTGCAGATGGTGGGCGTGCCTTACACAGACGAGATGATCGCCAACGCCTATAATGACGCCATGGCGCAAGCACAGGATGAAAGCGACCATCATGACGGCCTGATGGAACGCTACAGCAAAGCCAACATCCGCAACTTTGACGGCCAACCCACCACAACGGAGCTTGATGCCCTGATCGCTTACCTGCAGGTGCTTGGCACCATGGCGGAGCTTAAAGACTATGTGCATGACGGCAGCGCCCGCTCCCAAGAGGAGGCAGGACAATGATCGACTGGCTTTCGGGTAACGCAGGGCTAACCGGCCTTCTGTTCTTCTTCCTGGTGTTTTGCGGTATCGCCGTTTGGGCTTACCGGCCATCCATGAAAAAGACGCTTGAAGCACACAAGGAAATTCCTCTCAGAGGGGATGAAGCATGAGCAAGAAACCTGACATTGATAAATTCACCGGTATCGAGACAACCGGGCATGAGTGGGACGGCATCAAGGAACTGAACAACCCATCGCCGCGCTGGTGGCTGATTGTTTTCCTGATCACCGTAGTGTGGGCGGTTGGATACTGGGTGGTTTATCCAGCCTGGCCAACCCTGTCTGGCGACGGAGAGCGGGGCGGCACCAAAGGCTCCATGGGGTGGACCCAATACGACCAGCTTAAAGAACAACAGGCCGAAATCACCGCCCGCAAGGCAGCGTATCTCGCTCGTTTTGAGGCCGCAAGCTTTGATGCCATCCGCGAAGACCCTGAGCTCTATGCCTTTGCTGTTGCTGGTGGGGCAGCTGCTTTCAAGGATAACTGCGCCACATGCCACGGCACTGGTGGTGCGGGCTCCGCGGGCTACCCAAACCTCAATGACGATGACTGGTTATGGGGCGGCGATATCGACGCCATTCATGACACCATCCGCTTTGGTGTGCGCACAAACCATGATGACACCCGCTTTTCCGAGATGCCTGCATTTGGCGACATGCTGAACGAGGCAGAGATTGAAGCGGCGGCGGATTATGTGCTCAGCTTCACCAAGGACGTAGTGGCCACAGATATGGGGCAACAGGTCTTTGAGGATAACTGCGCCGCCTGCCACGGCAGCGACGGCAAGGGCGACCCTGGCCTTGGTGCACCAAACCTTGCTGACGCCATCTGGTTTTATGGCGATGCGCAGGCGGACATCATGTCACAGATACGCAAGCCCAAGCACGGTGTTATGCCCACATGGGAAGCCCGGCTGGACGCAAATACCATCCGTCAGCTTTCCGTCTATGTGCATTCACTTGGTGGCGGTGAAGAATAGGCCGCCCAGGAGCAACCGGTATGAGCGATAACGCGCCACCCCTTCAGCTTTTTGAAAAGAAAGAACGCATCTTTCCAAAACGCGTTTGGGGCAAGTTCCGCAAGATCAAATGGCTGGTGATGGTCATCACGCTTGGAATCTACTATCTCGCGCCTTTCCTGCGCTGGGATAGGGGACCGCATGCACCCGATCAGGCTATCCTGATCGACATGCCTGCGCGGCGCGCTTATTTCTTCTTTATCGAGATATGGCCGCAGGAGGTCTATTATCTCACCGGCATCCTCATCCTGGCGGCTGTAGCGCTCTTTTTCGCCACCAGCCTGTTTGGCCGGGTATGGTGCGGCTACGCCTGCCCCCAAACCGTGTGGACAGACCTGTTTGTCTGGGTTGAACGCATCGTGCAGGGTGACAGGGCCAAACGCATGCGGCTCGCAAACGCCCCTTGGAGCTTTGAAAAACTTTGGAAAATGGCGCTGACCCACAGCCTGTGGCTCGTGATCGGGCTACTGACCGGTGGCGCCTGGGTTTTCTATTTTAATGACGCGCCCACGCTTCTGGAGCATATTCTCAATTTTGATGTGCCTTGGTCTGTTGGTGGCTGGATCATTGCGCTCACTTTCTCCACCTATGTGATGGCCGGTTTCGCGCGCGAGCAGGTGTGCATGTATATGTGCCCCTATTCCCGCTTCCAAAGCGCGATGTTCGACCGGGATACACTCATCATCGGTTACGATGAGAAACGCGGCGAACCACGCGGCAAACATAAAAAAGGCGAAAGCTGGGACGGGCGCGGCGACTGTGTGGACTGCACAGCCTGCGTGCAGGTTTGCCCCATGGGCATTGATATCCGTGACGGTCTGCAGATGGAATGCATCGCCTGCGGCCTGTGTGTGGATGCTTGTGACGACATCATGGACAAGGTTGGCCGCCCCCGCGGCCTGATCCGCTATGACACCACCAACAACCAAATAGCGCGCGAAGAGGGCGTGAAAGAACGGTCGCATCTCCTGAGGGCGCGCACCGTTTATTATACCGCCATCCTCGCGCTTGTAGGCGGCATCATGCTCTATGGCCTGACCCACCGCGACCCGGTGGAGCTGCATGTGCTGCATGACCGCAACCCGCTTTTTGTCACCATGTCTGATGGGCGCATCCGTAACGGGTATGACGTAAAGATTTTGAACAAAACCCATACGGACAAAAAATACAGCCTATCCGTTGACGGGCTTTCGGGCGCAGACATTCGCGTGCAGGGCGCCGGCAATCTGGAAGCCAGCCACCTGCCGGTTTTTGCCGACAGCGTTGGTCATTTCCGGGTGTTTGTTACCGCCGATAAACCCACAGCCATTCGCAGCGAAATCATCGTGCGCGTTGAAGAGGTGGAAGGTGAAACAGCGGCACAGTATGACGGTATCTTCATGAGCGGCAGGCCCTAGGGAGAGCGTGATGAGCAATACAGCACAAGACACCGGCATGCGGAAAAGCGACCGCCTGATTCCCTGGTATATCGTTGCCTTTTTTGTGGTGGTGGCCATCCTCGACGGTATCTTTGTCTATATCGCCACCTCAACCCACACAGGTGTTGTGTCAGAGCAAGCCTATGATAGAGGCCTCGCCTATAATGAAACTGTGGCCGCCGCAGAAAAGCAGGCGGCCCTTGGCTGGCAGCATAGCATCAGCCATGAAGACGGCAGGCTTATATTCACGCTGACAGATAGTGACGGAGCCGCCCTCAAGGACGCTGCGGTGAAGGCTGTGATCAGACGTCCGATCGGCGATACGGCAGACTTTACCCTTGAGCTGCGCCAGGTAGCTGATGGCCGCTATGAGGCCCCCATAAGCTTCCCCGCCAACGGCCAGTGGGATGCACGCATATACGCTCTTTGGCAAGACAAGGACTATCAGGCCCACAAAAGGCTGATAGTGACAGCACCTTGAGCTGCAAACACTGCGGCGCGGACACCTCTGCCGGGCAGGACTTCTGCTGCCCCGGCTGCGAGGCCGCCCATGCCGCCGCAGGCACGCTGACGGAGAACACGGGTTTTTCGCGCCTCGCCACCGAAAGCGAAGGCGGCACCTACACACTCACGCTGGGCGTTGAAGGCATCCACTGCGCCGCCTGCATCCGGTTGATTGAAAACGCGCTGTTATCGGAGACCGACGTAACCCACGCACGGGTGAACATGAGCACCGAACGCGTGAGCATGACCTGGCAGGGTGATCGTACCCGTGGCGACGCTTTGGCGGAGAAGGTCAGCAAACTTGGCTACCGGCTACATCTGCTTGATAGGGGCCGTGAAGTTGCAGACGAGGCCAGCAAGGCGCTTCTAAGAGCCATTGCCGTCGCTGGTTTTGCGGCTGGCAACATGATGCTGATCTCCGTCGGCCTCTGGACCACAGACGCAAACACCATGGGCATGGCCACGCGCGACCTGTTTCACTGGCTTTCCGCGCTTATTGCGTTGCCCACGGTTCTTTATGCCGGGCGCCCTTTCTTCCGCTCAGCCTATAAGGTGCTGCGGGAAGGACATACCAATATGGATGTGCCCATCTCTATCGCGGTGATCCTCGCGTGCGGCATGAGCGTGTTTGAAGCCATCCGCCACGGCCAGCATGTCTATTTCGACAGCGCTGTGATGTTACTGTTTTTCCTGCTCATTGGCCGGTATCTGGACGCCCGCGCGAAAGGCAAGGCACGCGAAAGTGCCGCAAACCTGCTCTCAAAACTCTCTGGCATGGCGGTTGTGTATGAAAACGGACGCGCAACTCAGGTGCCAATCACCGAACTGCGGCAGGGCATGATCGTGCTTGTCGCAACCGGTGAGACCATCCCCGCTGACGGTGTGGTGCAAAAAGGCCGCTCGGATGTTGACCTCTCCCTCATCACGGGTGAGACCGTGCCTGAAGTGATTGAAGAAGGCAGTGAGGTATTCGCGGGCACCCTCAATCTTTCCGCCCCCTTGCAGATACAGGTCTCCAAGGCGTCAGACAAAAGCCTGCTCAGTGAAATTGTGCGGCTGATGGAAACCGCCGAACAGGGCGGTGCCAGATATGTGCGGCTGGCCGATAAAGCCGCGCAGCTATACACGCCAGTGGTTCATGCCATGGGCGCGCTGACCTTCATCGGGTGGTGGCTAGTCATGCAGGCACCATGGCAGGTGTCGCTGCTGCATGCGGTGACAGTGCTGATCATCACCTGTCCGTGTGCGCTTGGTCTCGCGGTCCCCGTGGTGCAGGTGCTCGCGAGCGGTAAGCTGATGCGCACGGGCATATTGCTCAAGTCAGGTGACGCACTTGAAAAGCTGGCCGAGGTCGACACGGTGGTGTTTGACAAAACCGGCACGCTGACACTCGGCAAACCCAAATTGAACCCAGGCGACTATAGCCGCGCGGACCTCCGGATCGCGGCATCGCTTGCGGTGCACAGCCGCCACCCGCTTTCAAAAGCATTGGCTAGTGCTTATGACGGCGACCTTCTTGACCTGCGCATCACGGAAGTGCCGGGCAAGGGCCTGTTCACCGAGTTCGAGGGGTGGGTGTTCAAGCTTGGCAGCCGTGCCTGGTGTGGCGACGGGTCTGCGCCGGTTGACGATACATCGCTTGAGCTATGGTTTGCCGCTGACGGGAGCCCACGCGCGCGGTTCACTTTCTCTGACCAGCTTCGTGACGATGCTTTGGACGTGGTCGCGGCCCTTCGCAGTGCAGGCTTTGATGTGCGCTTGTTGTCCGGTGATCGCCAGATCGTCGCGGCGCATATGGCGGAGAAAGCTGGCATAACTACCCTGAAAGCGGAGGCCAGCCCGCTTGAAAAATGTGAGTATCTCAAGATGCTCAGCCAGTCGGGCGCCAAGGTTCTGATGGTGGGGGACGGCATGAACGATGCGCCGGCCCTTGCTTCAGCCCACGTGTCCATGTCACCTTCAAGCGCCATGGATATTACCCAAAACACCGCCGATATTGTTTTCCAGGGCGACAGGCTCGGCCCCATATTGGCCGCGCTTGATGTCGCTGGGCGCTCAGGCAAGCTGGTGCGGCAGAACTTTGCGCTCGCCGTTCTCTATAACCTGATCGCAATACCGGTGGCGGTAATGGGGTTTGTTACCCCGCTTGTGGCCGCAGCCGCCATGTCAGGCTCATCGCTCATCGTTATTCTCAATGCCTTCCGGCTCAATCTGGGGAAAGGGCGGCCCTGATGGATATCCTGCTCTATCTCATTCCCATCGCCCTGACCCTCGGTCTAATCGGTCTTGCCGGGTTTTTATGGACCATGCGCAACAACCAGTATGACGACCTTGAAGGTGCCGCACACCGCATCCTTTTTGACGATGAAGATGATGGCCCGGAAGACCCCAAATCCAACACCGACAAGGTGTGACATTCCGCCACATAGTGCCTTGAAATTACTGGATAATTGACAACTATCAAGTCGTTTTTCCCACCCGTT
Organism: Kordiimonas sp.; assembly: GCF_048264555.1. Taxonomy (GTDB): domain Bacteria; phylum Pseudomonadota; class Alphaproteobacteria; order Sphingomonadales; family Kordiimonadaceae; genus Kordiimonas. Next base: position 877,513 of record NZ_JBLXCX010000001.1, on the reverse strand, counting down.
CTGTACACCGGTTTCAGAACAAATTTTGAGGAAAAACCAATGCGTATCTCATCTGTTTTAAAAGCCTTCACCTGTGCCCTTGCACTGCAGGCTGCAGCAGGCCCCGCCATGGCAGCCGACGGCGAAAGCCCCTGGCTCGTTCGTCTGCGTCTCATTGACGTAGCGCCACAAGAAAGCTCAACCGTATCCATCGGTGGTGAGGCCGAGGTGAATTCCTCAGTCGTGCCCGAGCTGGATATCACCTACTTCTGGTCCAAGAATGTGGCGACAGAGCTGATCCTTGCGACCACCAAACATGATGTATCCGCCAAGGGCACAGCGCTGGGCAACCTGAGCCTCGGTGACACATGGGTGCTGCCACCCACCCTTCTGATGCAGTATCACTTCAACCCTGAGGGCGGTGTGAAACCCTATGTGGGCGCCGGTGTGAACTATACCTTCTTCTACAATGCCGACCCCGGGGATGTGGCAAGCATTGACTATGAAAACGGTTTTGGTGTCGCTCTTCAGGCGGGTGTGGACTTCCGCATCAAGGACAACTGGTATTTCAACGTGGATGCCAAAAAGCTCTGGCTCAACACCGATGTTTCCATCAACGGCGGCGGTGTCACCGCTGATGTAGACCTGGACCCATGGGTGCTGGGCGTTGGTTTCGGCTACCGCTTCTAAAACCAACAGTGTGATGCCCGCCCCGGCTGGTGCCGGGGTAGGCATAGGGGGAGAAGGCCCGTAGCCGTGATGGCTGCGGGCCTTTTGGTTTCAGATAACTGACAAATGGAGTAAGGGCTGGTCAAGCCACCTGCGCGTGACGATGGGCCGCTGGTTGCAGATAGGTATCAAATGCGGCAGCGGCCAGGCGCACCGCCTGCCGCGCGTTCTGGTCTATCACGATACGCCGACCGAGAAGGCGGATCAGCCCCTCACACGCCAGAGATGTCAGCTCAGGCATTGCGTCATCAAAATAACCAACCGGCAGGTCATGCGCCTCGCAGAAGCTATCCAGATCAATCTCGAAATAACACATCAGGGTTTCAATGACCTCGCGCCGCAGCTTGTCGTCCCGGCTGACGCATTTGCCTTTGACCACAGCGTGCCGCCCTGCCGATACCGCTTCTGCATAGTCTTTTGCCACCAGCGTGTTCTGGGCATAGCCTTGCGGCAGTGCACTGATGGCGGACGGCCCAAAACCGATGAGCGCATCGCCCGCGTCCGTCGTATAACCCTGAAAGTTGCGCCGAAGGTTCTTGCTCGCTAATGCCTCAGCCATTGGGTCTGTATCACGGACAAAATGATCAAGCCCAATGGCCTGATATCCCCGCTTCGCGAGCCGCGCGGATGCGTGATCAAACTGTTTGAGCCGTTCAGCACCGTCCGGGAGCGCGGTTTCATCAATAAGCTGCATATGCTTTTTCATCCACGGCACATGGGCGTAACCAAACAGTGCTATCCGACTCGGATTAAGCGCCACGGCAAAATCCACATTCTCCTCGATCATCTGGAGGGTTTGGCCCGGCAGGCCGTAAAGCAGATCCATATTGATGTCACTGATGCCATAGTCGCGCAGGAAGCGCGTCGCATCATACACCATATGAAACGGCTGCCTGCGCCCGATGGCCTTCTGCACCTCAAGATGAAAATCCTGCACCCCGAGGCTCGCGCGGGTCACGCCGCCAATAGCATAGGCTGAGACCTTGGCCTCCGTTACCTCGCGCGGGTCAAGCTCTATGGCGATCTCCGCATCTGGGTGCACGGTGTAGCTTTCCCGGATCACTTTCATGATGGTTGAGAAATCATCGGGTTTCAGCATGCTGGGCGAGCCGCCCCCAAAATGGATGTGTTTCACCACTTGCCCGCCGCTTAACTCACCACCGGCGAGTTTGATCTCCTCCAGAAGGGACGCGATAAAACCTTCCACCGGAGCATACTTTCGGGTCGCTTTGGTGAAACAGCCGCAGTACCAGCATATCTGGCGGCAGTACGGGATATGGACATAGAGTGACAAGCTCGCGTCATCCGGCAACGCCGTGAGCCAACCTTTGAAGACATCAGCCATCACATCAGGTCCGAAATGCGGGGCGGTCGGGTAGCTCGTATACCGAGGCACCTGCCGGTTATGGTCAAGTAATGCCTTGTGGATCATGGATGTCACGGCCTTCTCCCGCTTCTTGTGGTGGTGCGTAAGCGTACTTTAGCGGGTTTGGCGTTAGCGCGACTTGACGGAAATCAACTACAGCTGCGGAAAAATATGATGAACTGCCGATCAAATGGTGGCGGAGATGAACCTTGCCAGACGGTGATCAACAAACGGCTTTTGAAGCCCAGCTTGAAGAATATCTGCGTATCTGTAACGCGGCCCTGAAGGCCAACAGCAAACGCTTCCCCTATAACCGGCTATGGGAGGCGGGAGCCGAAGCGCTTAAAGGCCGATCGGTTGAGTTGGCGCTTGTTGATGACGAGCCCAAAGCCCGGTGCCGGATCACCCTTTCAGCCCACCACATTGAACGAGCCACTGAGGACGGTGAGGCACCTCCTGTTACCCGGCTCAGTAAACAATATATTGATGACGTGCTCGCAAACCCTGAGAAATATATCTCAGACCCGTCACTGATCGACTGGCGATGGTTGAAGTGTGGTGGCCAGACCAAAGCCTAGTGCATATCGTCGCACGGAAACTCATTGGAACAGGCGCTGCACGCAAACCGGGACATCACATCAAGGGTTGGGATCATCACGGTTGCGCCCTTGACCGTAATGCCGGTTTCCTGACGAAGTTTGTTGAGCGCACGGGAAAATGTTTCTGACTTCATGCCAAGCCGCGCCGCGATATGGGTCTTGTCATAAGGGAGCTGCAACTCAATCGGCCCTTCATCATCACTGCGGCACAGACGCAGCAGGAAACACCCAATACGCTGAGATGCGTTCTGGAGGGTCAGGCTCTCAATCTCGCGGGTTTGACGCTTACGGTGCAGTGACAGCGAACTGAGCATGGCGAGCGCAAGCTGGTTATCTTTCTCGATAGCGCCCTGAAGCACAGAGACCGGAAGCCGCAAAACCGTGGCATCCTCGATCGCAACAGCACTATAGCTGTGCTCATTATTCTCGAAAATCGCCGTCTCAGCCACCAACTGGCCAGTGGAGACCATATCAATCACGGCTTCGTTGCCGTCTAACGTTTCACGGAAAAGCTTCACCCAGCCACTGAGGACAAGATAAAACCAGTCTGTCGGGTCATCCTGAAGGAAAAGGGCTTCACCCTTGCGGTACAGAGAGATATCGCTGGCACGCGAGAACGCATCCACAACCTCTGTAGATGTGTTTTTGAACAGCGGCACAGCTGCAAGCAGTGCCTGTTTATCACCGTGGCGGTGTTCAGTACTAGCGTCCATTTGCTTCACCCTGACCTGCGCGTAATGTCCATACGATATCGCAAAAATCTTAAGCCGATACTAAAGCCGTTAGACTCTATCACCAATGTGTCAGATTGTCATACTGACATATACCGGCAAAACAAAAGCCCGTGACGTGCTGGTCACGGGCTTAATAGTTAATGATTAGTTAACCTAAGTTTTTATCAGAAGTCGTATACAAGCGACGCGCGCGTTGCGGTATCCCATTTTGCAGTACCGATAGGGGCAACGGAATCATATTTGATATCGAACGAGAGCCGTGCCGCAAGATGGGAGTTGATACGGGCTGAGAACTGGGCCCAGTTCTCGAGCGTGGTTGAATCTGTACCAAAAATTGCCGAGGTGCGGTCCTTGAACACGATGGTGTCGGTCAACTTCAGCTCATAGGTGCTGGATACACGACCGAGGAATTCCTTGTCTGTCATCGCAGGCGCAAAATCGGTTGCCTCCACGCGACTGATCCGGATACCGGGGCCACCTTCAATCCGCAGGTTTTGGCGCGGAGTGCGGAAAATCTCGGTACCCACCGCCAGGTTTTCAATCACCCGGTAGTCATAACCTGAGAATTTATCCAGCTCTAACTCAGAGAAGCTCAGGAGGAATACATCCGTCCAGGGTTTCCACATCAGCTCATACTGACCAACAAACTTCTGCCGTGTCGTGGAACCGTCGGAACGGGCCATGTCAAACTTGAGGTCGATGGCGTGGTTCCATTTCGGGCCAAAGGCGCGCTCAAAACTAAGCGCCGCAGAAATGCCCTGCTCTTCGGTGTCACCCGTGCTGGTGCTGCCACCAAGTTGGGCCTGACCCTTCCAGAGCTTCGGGTCGAGATAATACATGATGCCACGGGCGCGGGACGCTGCCTCTGCGGCTTCTTCTGCTTTTTTGGCAGCTGCCAGTTCTTCCATATAAGCCGGGCTCATCCAGCTTTCGCTGATACCGCGTGCAGCCTTCAAAATCTCGATGCGTTTTTCAGGCCATGTGTTGAGCGCTGTGGTCAGAAGAGTGTCAAAGGTTGCTTTGTCGTTCGCAACAGAGGCTGTTTTCAGCATGTCGCTGATGCCTGTGGGCATGCCCGACGCCTGTACTTCAGCGGTTGTCGTGATGGCAGCGAGTGCAAAAAAGGCTACCAGAATCTGTTTCTTCGCATTGCCAAAAAGCTGCATGAACGTCATATTCCTTGCGAGACATGTGTTAATTTTGCCAGTGACTTAGCGCCAGTTCCCTTGAAACACAAGCGTTGAGCCAAAATCTGGCAAAAAATTAGGCCAAATACGGGTCAAAATCGGGAAAGCGTCAATGCCATCCGCATTTGTCACCGGCGCCACCGGCTTTTTAGGGCGCCATCTGATCGATGTTCTAACCGAACAGGGTTGGACCATACACATTCTGGTGCGCGACAAAAAGGCAGCCGAAAAATTATTTGGCGACCGGGTTATCTATATCAGCGGAAACCTGACCCACCCGCATGACTATGCCGCCAAGGTACCGGAGGGGCTGGATGCACTTTTCCACATTGCCGCCGACACCAGTTCCTGGAAAGCGGAAGCCGCCCGCCAGCACGAGGTGAATGTGGTGGCCACAGCCGGGCTGTTGCAACTGGCCACAGACAAGAGCGTAAAACGCTTTGTGCATGTTTCCAGCACCAGTATATACGGCATCCATAAAGAGCCTGTGACAGAAGAGACCGAGAAACTTGGCGCGGACAGCTGGGTTTCTTATGTGAACACCAAAACATTTGCCGAACGTAAGGTCAAGGAAGCCACCTGGCGCGGCATGGATGCGGTGATTGTCAACCCGACCCATATCATTGGCCGTTACGATAGCCACAACTGGGCTCGGCTGATTATCCGCCATGCGGATGGCAGCTTGCCGGGTGTGCCGCCGGGGGCGGGCAATTTTGCCAATGGCCGCGCTGTTGCGGAAGCGCTTGTTGCCGCGTATGAAAAGGGCAAATGCGGGGAAAATTATATCCTTGGCGGGCCTTATGAGACCATGCACGGCTTCCTTGCCTGTGCTTCCCGCCAACTGGGCCTGCCGGAACCCAAAGCGCCAACGTCCGCGTTTATGCTCACCTTGCTCGCGGAAATCCTTGGTTTCTGGGGCAATATTACAGGCAAGCGCCCGATGGTAACACCCGAGGAAGCCTATTTCGCCACTGAGCGTGTTGAAGCGTTGAGCGACAAGGCAGTGCGGGAGCTGGGATACCGCATCGTGCCGCTTGAACAGTCTGTCGCGGAATGTGTGGCGTACCTTAAGGAACAAAAACTGGTCTAGTATATCCAGCGAACACATGCCGAGACGGAACAATTTAAAATTGACTAAAATCTTTGCCGCCTTCACACATTATTATGAAAATGAGACATATTGAAAAACCTGTGTGTTGATTGTTTCCGCCAAAATATGATGCGGAGCGACACAAAGGGGTAAAGGAGAGCTGAGTGTCGTTAGGCCAGAGTGTTCACTATGAGATTATAGGGCGGCGCGGTACGCGCTGGACCATTCTTGAAGTGATGCAGGACCGTAAGGCCGCCGTTGCCAAAGCGGAAGAGGCCTGGGGTTCGCGCCGCTATACTGGTGTGCGGGTTATCAAGGAAAGTTACGACAAGGTCAGCCACGAGTTTGCCAGCGTAGAGATCTATTCCCGTGGCGGCATGCGCAAAACCTCAAAGTATGACCAGACAGGTACCATCTCGCCTTGCCTGACCCCTGACGACCTGTATAGCGCAGACGGGCGCCGCTCCATCTGGGAGCTTTTAGGCAACACCCTGACCGACTGGATGATGACCCCCACTGAGCTGCTGCACAGCCTTGAGCATTATTATAAGCTCTATAACGCTGGCACCAAGCTTCAGAACGCGGTGCAACGCACTGCGGTATCATACGAGAATGACCAAAGCTCGATCCAAGAGCGCATGCGCAAAATCACCAAGGTGATCGACACCTCGGTCGACATCATGAAAAGCACCAAGGGCAGCGTGCCGTCGCTTGAGGTGGGTCGCTTGAACCCGTTGATCGAGCAGCTGAAGGAAAAATCCAACAAGCGCTTCCTGCTCACATGCGCCATCACCGAATATCTACGCCCCGCCGTAACGCTCACCGACAAGGTGGGCCGCGCGATTGCGATGCTAAGCGGCAACCGCCCTGTATGGGTGCTGGAAATCCTCGACCAGTTGATCGGTGAGATGTTCCTGCATCCCAATATCCTTGGTCAGATGCTTGGTGAGCCGGAAGACCGCGGCCGTTTCATGACATGGCTTGCCCACCTGCAAGCCGGACGGCTCAACCTGATGGGCGAAGACGAGCACTCCCCCTGTTTTTCAGATGAGATCCTGCGCCTGAACGGCTTCCTGTCTGACGGCAAGATGCCGCAGGTGGCGCGCGCGCTTTTTAACCGGCTCAAGCTTGAGATTGAGGCGCCCAAGCCGATCTGCCCAGATGGCCTCGTGGAACAGCTCAAGGGCCTCGACCGGCTCAAAAAAGCGATCGACGAGTTGCAGGATGATGTGGGCATGCTCGAGAGCGTCGAAGAGGCTTTGGCCTCGCGCGCAGGGCGGCTTCTGAACAGTCAGGCCGTTGGTGAAATGCTGTTCGATATGAAAAACCCGTTCGATCAGCTGAATGCGCTCCTTGATCTGGAGCAATATACCATCGGGCATTCAAACAAACGCATGGTGGCAAATTTCATGCTGCCGGTGCTAACCCGGCCTGAGTATGAATCCATCTTTGTTGGCCTTGATAGCAAACAACCGATGCAGCGCATGCACGACCTTGTGCACCTGCAAAAGCGCATCATGGAAGCTGACCTTACGGAAATGCACCGCCGCAAGATCGCTGAAAAGCTGGACGCCTTTTGCCGCGCGATCATGGACAACACGCAAATTCTCAAAAAACTGCATGGGCTTGATATCAGCCTGCAGGAGAAGGCGAAAAAAATCCTCAACCTGCTCGCGGATAATTATTTCACCGCAGGCGACTGCCGCGACCGGGCTGACCATCAGGTACGCATCTATATGAAACAACCGGGTTTCACCGAAGGCCTGATCAAGGGCATGGATCGCGGCAAGGCAGAGGCGGAGTTGATAGCATTTCGTGATCTTCTCGAGCGCGCCGGCATGAACCGCCCGGCGAACACGCCCGCTGAAGAGCCTGAATCCGAGGACGCTGACGGCGACACGGGTGAAAGCGCGGGTGATACCGAGGCCGAAGACGTGGCGGACGCTGCATCAGGTGAGGCTGAAAAAGCCTGATGCAGGGCGAAAGTTAGGCAGCCTAAAAATCTGAAATAATGCCGTTCTTTTCCCAGTCACCATAACGGGTCGGCTCAGGGCCTTTGCGGCCACCGATCTCTTTTGGCTGGGTCTTGTCGGTTTTATCCACGGGCGGAGGAGAAGGGTTTTTATCCGCCGGTTTGGTGGTTTTATCACTCACGAAACAAAGTCCTTACGCGCTTTTGTCATCAGGCTCCGGGCTCTGCACGCGGCCGGTCAGGCCTTCCACATGCGCCCTGCGCCAGAAATAGAGCGCAAAGGCTGCGGCTACAAGCGGCAATATGAGGCCAAACTCACCCGCATAGGCCCATGTGCCTTCATACTGCACGGTCATGCGCTGCAAGAGGCTGAGTATAAAGACGTTGTGGGCCGCATGCAACACGGCTGCTGTCCACAGGCTGCCCGACTTGATGCGCAGGTAGCTCATGATAAACGACAAGCTGATAGCCATCAGCGTGAAGTTTGCGATCTGCATGCCAAGATCATTTGGCCCCGCATTATATTTGGTGAAGAGGATGATCGGCAGATGCCAGAGCGCCCATAAAGCGCCTGTGATCAGAGAGGCAAGCGGAAACGACACGTGACGCATCAACATCGGAGTTAAAAACCCACGCCAGCCAATCTCTTCCCCAAGCGCTGTGGCCATATGCCATGTCATGCCGATGCCTGCAAAAATGAAAATCGCCATCAACAGCGTAGCCGTCTCGCCCCAGCCCACGAGGCCAAGGTGATACCCCGCTTCTTCAATAAACTTGGGGTCAACCGCACCGCCCAAACCGCTACCCCACAGGATACCGTAAGCGATAAGGCCGTAGAGGGCAGGCAGGATATAGGCGAGCCACTGGTAACGCGCTGGCCCCCAACGCCAACCGAGGCTTGCAAGCGGGACACCCGATATCTTGAGCGCGAGAATAGCGGCAATGCCCGGTGTCCACATCAGCAGCGCCATATAGTGCCGCTTGAGCCCGATATCGATCACAAGCCACGAAGCACCAAGCGACAGAACCGCTGTAAGCACAATAAAACTTAAAAGTGCCTTGATGCTGGTAGCACGCGCGAGCGGCTCAGGGGTCATTTCGGCAGGGTGTGGCGCAGACATAGATATATATTCAATTCCGTTATTCGACCTTCAGGCCCATAAGGTAACACGACGGAAACCTCTTGAACCATGCCCTCACGCTGCCCAAATATGAAACAAATCGCAAGTCAAACGCGACAAACCGACATTTGAGTGAGCCATGATGAGTTTTGCCCGCACTGCCCTTTTGATGGCCGCCATGACGGCCCTGTTCCTGTTTTTCGGCCTGATGCTGGGCGGTGAAGCCGGTATGCTGATCGCGCTTCTGGTCGCCGCCGGGCTTAACTTTATGGCCTATTGGCGGGCGGATAAAATCGTGCTTTCCATGCACGGCGCGCGCGAGGTTACGAAGCATGACGCCCCCGAACTTGTCAGCATTGTGGAGCGCCTCTCCCGCCGGGCCGGGCTGCCTATGCCCAAGGTTTATATCGTGGATGATGCGCAACCCAACGCCTTTGCCACGGGCCGCAACCCGGAGAACGCCGCCGTCGCCGCCACCACGGGGCTTCTGCGTCTCCTCAGCCATGATGAGGTTGAAGGGGTGATGGCGCATGAGCTGGCGCACGTGAAAAACCGCGACACGCTCACCATGACCATCACGGCCACCATTGCCGGTGCCATTTCCATGCTGGCGAACTTCGCGCTGTTTTTTGGCGGCAACCGCAACAACCCGCTTGGCATCATTGGCACCATCCTGATGATGATTTTGGCGCCTATGGCCGCCATGCTGGTGCAAATGGCCATCTCCCGCACGCGGGAGTTTGCTGCCGACCGGGAAGGCGCCGAGATATGCGGCCAGCCGCTGGCGCTTGCCAGTGCCCTTGCGCGCCTGCACCAGGGTGCGCGCACCACCGTCAGCGAACGGGCGGAGCAAAACCCCGCCACCGCGCATATGTTTATCGTGAACCCGCTTTCAGGCCGATCGTTTGATAGCCTGTTTTCAACCCACCCCCGCATGGAAGAGCGCATCATGCGGCTTGAAGACATGGCCGAGCGCAGCGGTTTCACGCGCCCGGCAAAGGGTCGCAGCGCGGGCTCCAGCGTGCCGGAAACCCACTCAACCGACAAGGGCCGGGGGCCTTGGGGGTAATACTTTGCTCTGGGTTAGGGTGAAGCGCTAAAGCCCAAGCTCGCTTGCGGCCAGCTTCTTGAGGTTTACCTCAGGGCGGGCACCAAGGTGCGAGATCACCTCTGCAGCCGCAAGGCCGCCAAGGCGCGCACAGTCTTCAAGGCTTTTGCCGCTTGTGTAGCCAAAGAGGAAACCGGCGGCATACAGATCGCCCGCACCGGTGGTATCAACCACGCTTGCAGGGTGCGCCGGCACAGAAACCTCACCGTCCTTGCTAATCACAACCGAGCCTTTTTCAGACCGTGTGAGCGCCGCCAGCTTCACATGCGGGCGCAGGCGTTCCACCGCTTCCTCGAAAGTGTCGGTCTCATAAAGCGAGATAATCTCGCTTTCGTTCGCGAACAGGATGTCCACCCGTCCTTCCACCAGATCAACAAACTCAGACCGGAAACGGTCAACACAGAAACTGTCAGATAGTGAAAGCGACACCAGTTTGCCGTTCTCGTGCGCCACATCCATGGCTTTCAATACGGCCTCTTTCTGGTTATCCCGGTCCCACATATACCCCTCGATATAAGTGACATCCGCGCGGGCCACGATACCCTCATCGATATCGCTGAGCGCCAGTTCACCGCACGCCCCAAGGAAGGTGCTCATGGTGCGCTGCGCGTCCGGGGTCACCAAGATCATGCTGGTGGCTGTGGGTGCACCCTCCGTGGCGGCCTCGGTTTCATAGTGCACGCCAATGGCACGGATATCGTGGCGGAACACAGTGCCAAGCTGGTCAGCGTGTACCTTGCCCATATAAGCCGCCTTGCCGCCAAGCGATGCGATGCCCGCCGCCGTGTTGCCCGCAGACCCGCCCGAGCGTTCCACCGCAGGGGGCATGCCATCATAAATGCGGGCAGAGGTTTCTGCGTCCACCAGCATCATTGAGCCTTTGATGCGCTCATGCTCGGTAAGGAAGTCTTCCTCAACGCGGGCGAAGATATCGACAATGGCGTTGCCGATACAAAGAACCTGAAAATCTGACACGGGTGGTATCTCCTTAAACTGTGCGGCCACACGTGCCAGCAATGTGATGCGGCACCATAGAAAAGCCATAGGTTATTGCAAGCCTTCATGCGGCTACCTATGTTTGGGTTAAGAAATATAATAGGCCCGGAGCAAGGAAAAACCGGCATCACGGGCATAAAAGGTATAAAAACGCGAGGAAAACCATGATCGGGCTAGCTTTCAACAGAACCTGGCAGCAATTGCTGCATCCCAAGTTTCGCAGCGTGTTTTTCACGGCTGTGCTCACCGCCACCGCAACACTTGCGGCCCTTATTTATGTGCTGAAGATCTATTGGCCGACGGATCTGTCCTACGGTTACAGCTGGCTCGAGTGGCTCGATGAAGCCGGTTTCTGGGCCACGGTTGCCGTGGGGTCATACGTTCTGTTCCCCGCAGTTGTTACCATGGTGATGGGTTTCCTGACCGACAAGATCGCGCTTGCGGTCGAGGAAGAATATTACCCGCACCGTATCGGCATGCGTAAGGTACCCGCAATTGAAGTAGTGCTTGGCTCGGTCAAGCTCATGCTCCTTATGATCATCGTCAACCTGATCGCGCTCATTCCCTATATCCTGCTTCTTGTCACCGCTGGCACCGGCACGTTCCTATTGTTTGTTGCCGTCAACGGCTTCCTTCTGGGCCGCGAATATTTCGAGATGGTCGCCATCCGCCATATGGACGCGCGGGACGTAGCCCGCATGCGCAAGCGTAACAGCGGGCGGATATTTACCGTGGGCGCCATCATCGCGGGCTTGTTTGCCATCCCGTTCCTCAATATTCTGGCACCCATCATCGGCACGGCGGTGATGACCCATGTTTTCCAACACCTGTCAGGTGACCGTGTGCGAGGGGGCGAAGGAGTTTAAAGTGCAGAGAGTGCTATTTCGCCGAACTGAGAGATATCTGGCCCTGCTGACGCTGGGCCTTGTGGCCGCGTGCGGACCAACAACACCAGCCCCAGAGGTGACAGCCCCCGCCCCGGTGATCGAACCGGCACCGCAGCCGCTCGCGGAAATTCACCCGCGTGAGCCCGCAAATCCTGAACGCCTGATAGGCCAAAGCCCCAAGGCGGTGCAGGACCTGATGGGCGCCCCAACCCTTGTGCGGCGGGATGATACCGTGCAGGTCATGCTGTTTGAAAACGCGGCATGTGTGTTTGAGGTGGTGTTTTTTGAACCTAACACAAATGCCTATTTTGAAGCCCGACATATTGCGGCCCGCACCCCCGGCGGTATAAAGGTGGGAACAGACGAATGCCTTGCCGCCCATTTGCCGGGCGGCCACTGGCCGGATGAGTAACCACCGCATGGCGGTGATAGAGGGGAACGTCCATGCGCGTTGACGCACGAACCATTATCAAGCTGGCCATCTATAGCTTTATTGTTGGCGCGCTTCTCTATTGGCTGAACTGGAGCCCCGGCGACGTTTACGGCTGGGTCATTAATACCCTTGCTGCTTTCTGGGATTGGCTTGTGGGCACCGGGCTTCAATATGTGCTTCTGGGTGCCACCATCGTGGTGCCTGTTTATTTCCTCATGCAGCTCAAGAACAAACGGCGGAGCTGATGGCCCGGTTTTTTGACCCCCAGTCAGCAGGCAACCCGGGCGAGGACGCCCGCCTGCACGCCCCGGCGACCGAACGCAACAAGGATGCGATCCTCAAGGTGCTGAAAGCGCATCTGCCACGCCAAGGCACCCTTCTTGAGGTGGCGTCCGGCACGGGTGAACACGCGGCCTATATGGCGCCCGCGCTCGCACCGCTTTACTGGCAACCCACTGATATAGAGCCCGCCCACCTTCGCAGCATTGATGCCTGGCGCTTCCATGTTGACGCGGAAAACATGATGCCCGCAAAAGCTTTCAATGTGCTTGAGGATGATTGGGCTTTTGACGACCTGCCGGAACAGGTCACGGCGGTTGCCGCAATCAATCTCATCCATATTGCACCGTGGGCTGTGGCGGAAGCGCTTTTAAAACGGGCAGGTGACGCACTCAACCGTGGAAATGTCCTGTATCTTTATGGCCCCTACAAGCGACACGGTGAGCACACGGCACCATCAAATGCCGAATTTGATGCATCTCTTAAACGCAGAAACCCGGCCTGGGGGGTGCGCGATATGGAAGTGGTCATCTCCTACGCCGAGGCTGCAGGCTTTGGCATTGAGGAGATTGTGCCCATGCCTGCCAATAATTTTTCGCTGATATTCACCAAGGGCTGAGTCTCTGCCCGGCCTTGCCACAAAAGCGGGGTACACCCCTTTACCCTCATAAATGTTATGATATCACATCTTATCTTTTAATCCGCTCAGTTCATCGCACTTCCTTTGTATATCTTATGCTTAGGCACCTACATGCGACTAAGGCACAGGTGCGCGGAACCAGCGCACAGGCCAGAATGATGGGGGATATCATGAGAAAAGTCGCCGCGCTCGCGATTGCGCTATTGTTACCGTTCGTACTCAATAAGGCGAGCGAAGCACGACCCTACGAGCTGCCAAGAACCGAGGTGGTACCGATAAAGGACAGCAACACCGGCAGGCAGTATGAGCTTTATATCCAGCTGCCCGAAACCTATTCGGAGGATGCGGATAAAAGCTATCCGGTCGTCTATATGACGGACGCCGACATTCAGATGGCGCTCATGTCGGGCACCGCTGAATTTCTGATGCCCGAGGCAATTATCGTTGGCATCACCGGGCAAAAAGATGCGGACGGCAACATTGTGCCCGGCAGCCGGGGGCGTGATTTCACGCTGATCAAATACGCACATCTTGAGCGCCCAACTGGCGAGGCGGCGAACTATCTGTCGTTCCTCAGCCGTGATGTCATCCCTTATGTGGAGAAACATTTCCGGGCAAACCCGGACGCGCGCGCCTATTGGGGGTATTCCTCTGCGGCAGAATTTGGTGCTTACGTGGTTATCGCGCAGCCCGAAACCTTCAAATATTACGTCCTTGGCAGCCCTTCGCTTGACGAGCTGAGCATGAAATATCTGGATGATCTTGAGGCCGAAATGGCGGCTGCACAGAAAACGCTCACCGCACATGTCTATATATCGATGGCCGAAAATGACAGGCCCGGCAGGATGGAACTGGCCGAAGAACTGATCACTGTTTTCAGCCGCCACAACAACCCCGGCCTGTCGCTCACTGGCCTCGAAGTGATCGAGGACACCGACCATACAACGGCGGTGCCGGAAACCTTCCAGCGCAGCATCAAGTGGCTCGCGGCCTTAAGATCGAAAAACTAAACACGAACGGGGGATATCATGATGAAAAGCTCAAACGTTAAACACTTGCTCGCCGCGGTTTTACTGAGCGGTATCAGCTGCGTCACCACGGCTGGCATAGCCGATGACCATAACGGCACAGCGGAGGCCACTGCGGCGGAGGCTGCGCTTTCCTTCCGGGACCTGACCCTGCTTGAAAAAGCCTATATCACCACCGAACCCGAGGTGCGGGACGGCAAAACCCCCGTGGGTGAGCTGGGCGTGGACGCGGGCGAGGCAGAAAGCATTATCAAACTCGCGGAAGAGATCGCAGCGGGCACGTATGGCCGCTATGACAGCCTGCTCATTGCCCATAAGGATAAGCTTCTTTTTGAAAGCTACTTCCGGCGCGGGCGCATCAATCTCGCGCATCCGCAAGCATCGGCCACCAAGGGGTATACAAGCCTGATCCTCGGCCGTGCGATCGAGCTTGGCTACCTGAGCATGGACGACCTTGATAAGCCGCTTATCAGCTTCCTGAAGGATATTGACCGCACAAACCTTGCAGAGGGCGCGGAGAAAATCACGCTTCATAAAGCGCTTACCATGCACGGCGGCTTGAGCGTCAGCGATGAAGTGTGGGAAGAGCTTCAGAAAACCCCGGAGACGATCAAGGGCCAGCGCCTGGTGCAGGCCCTGCTTGAGCGCTCAGGGCCTATCACAGCCGAGACACAGGTTTATAAATACGGCAACTTCAACCCCATGCTGGTGATGGCCGTCGTTGATGCTGTTGTGCCCGGTACAGCGGAGGATTTCATCAAAAACGAAGTACTCGGCAAACTGGGCATCACCAACTATAGCTGGGACAAGCACCCAAGCGGCCTGCCCCAAGCGGGGTGGATGGTGAGCATAATGTCGCGTGATATGCTCAAATTTGGCAGCGTGGTGCTTAATGAAGGCAAATGGAACGGCGAACAGTTTATCCCGGAAGATTATCTCGCGAAGGCCACCAGCGGGCTTGTGAAACCAACGCAGGACTGGATGCCCGAAAGCTATCGTTATGGCTATTTCTGGTACCAAAAGCCCATCACGGTTGGCGGCAAAAGCTATGATGCTACCCTAGCATGGGGCGGCGGCGACCAACGAGTGATTGTGGTGGATGCGCTGGATCTTGTTGTCATTGTCACCGGGCATGACAATGAAGGCACGCTGATGGACCAGATCGAAGCAACCGTCCTGCCTGCGTTTACCAAATAGGTGAGAAACATGAGACCCATTTTTGCATCAACCGCTTTGGCTCTTTCAGTATTGATCGGCGGCAGTACCCATGCGGGCGATGACCGCACCGCGCCTGAAGGCCCTTACCTTGGGCAAACACCACCAGGGCTAACACCGGAAGTGTTTGCTCCAGGCATTATCTCAACACCGGGTTGGGAATATGGCGCGGTTTTCACGCCGGATATGAAAGAGCTTTATCACATCCGCTGGAACGATGAGACCGAAGATCAGGATCAGGTTGTTTTCCAGAATGTGGACAACCGCTGGCATGAGAAATTTCTCTGGTCCCGGCGAGGAACACCCACCTTCTCCCCCGACGGCCAGATCATGTATCTGGGTCGATCTTACCGGGAACGTACCGAGGATGGCTGGTCAGAGACCAAAAGCCTTGGTCCCGAGTTTGAAGACATCGCCATCATGCGCCTCATGGTCTCACAAAAAGGCACCTATGTTTTGGATGAGATCGGGTCGGATGACGGTAACGGGCTCCTTCGCTACTCGCGTCTTGTGGACGGCAAACGTGAAGCCCCGCAACCCTTCCCCGAGGTTATCAACACCGGGCGATATAATGTGCACCCCTTCATCGCACCGGATGAAAGTTACCTCATCTGGGACGGCCAGCGCGATAGCCCCACCCGCAATGCGGACCTCTTCATCAGCTTCCGGCAGGAAGACGGCACCTGGGGCCCGGCCATAAAGTTTGGCGATGAGATAAACACCGGCGCGTCCGAATTTGCGGCGCATGTATCGCCGGACGGCAAATATCTGTTTTTCAACCGTGATGTCGGCCCGGACAATACAGACACCTTCTGGGTCGACGCACAGGTGATCGAAGACCTAAGGTCGGCCCCCTAAGGCCGACCTAACCACCCGGATAAGGACACAAGATGATACGTATAGTCACGTCAGCAGCCTTGCTGTTTGCCGCGCTCGCAGCCCCCGCAAGTGCCCATGCGGGCGATGACCGCACCGCGCCCGAAGGCCCCTACCTTGGGCAAACACCACCAGGGCTAACACCGGAAGTGTTTGCACCCGGCATTGTCTCGAAAGAACACCGCGACCTGAGCGGTTTTTTCGCGCCCGACATGAAAGAATATTATTTCACCAAAAAAACACCGGAAGACGGCAAATGGTGGCTCGTTACCATGAAGCAGGAAAACGGCCAGTGGCATGAGGCCGGCGTGACGGCACGGGTTGGCCGCCCGATCCTGACGCCAGACGGCAAAACCATGCTGCTCGGCAAACAGTATAGGGAACGCACGGAGGGTGGCTGGTCTGAGGTCAAAAGCCTTGGCCCGCTCTTTGAAGATATCCGCATCATGCGCCTCACAGCCAGCGCAAGCGGCACCTATGTTTTGGATGAAGCCACGCGGGACGGCAAGGGCCTGCTGCGCACCTCCCGCCTAAAGGGCGGTGAACGCGAAGCCCCAAAACCGCTGCCCGCCACGATCAATACCGGCACATGGAACGCCCACCCCTTCATCGCACCGGATGAAAGCTACATCATGTGGGATGGTGAACGGGAAAGCGGGCAAGGTGACGGTGACCTCTACATCAGCTTCAGAAAAGCGGATGGCACCTGGGGTGACGCCATCAATATGGGCGACAAGGTCAACACGGCCGCAATGGAATCAGCGGCCTATGTATCGCCAGACGGCAAATATCTTTTCTTCAACAGGAATGTGAGCCACCCGGAAAATGCCGACAATATCGATATATTCTGGGTAGACGCACAGGTGATAGAAGACCTGAGGCCAAAGGAGTAAACTTTCTAATGGTTCCCAATGGCGCTAAATGTCTTCGTAGAAGTTTGCTTCTCCATTAGGGCACTCATCTCGAAGCTTTATCGCTGCGCGCCTTATAGAAGCCTCTCCTGTTCCGAAGACCTCTACCTGATGACCACACTTTGAACAAGTCGCTGTAATTCCATCAACCGATCCGTAGTCGCCGTCAAGCGTGTCATAACAAACCTCAAAGGATACCCGCGCCATATGGCAATCTCCTTCTAGAAGAACCGCAGAAACGTATATGTGAAATCCCCAAAAGACGTTTGATATACATCTTCGTGACCTCCGAGGTCTGAGTGCCATAGGCCTCGATCAAAACCTGAAGCATCATGGACTCGCGCGGCTTGACATTTAAAGGTAGTCGAAGCTTCGGGAACTTCTCTCCCTTCTTTAAAGAAGATACCGTGTCTGTATGCCGCCGCACTCGCATAGCCTTGTAAAATGAATCCATCTCGTGACTGGAAGAAAGCCATCGGTTTAGTAGTCAGCGATAACCATTTATACGCCAGCGCAGAGACCGACACACCCATGTCATCGGAAAGAGATCGTACGTTACTATATGTAAAGTCTTCCTCCACATGAGGCCGCACCAAGTCAGGAGGCAACAGCAACTGGGAAGCGAATTCGTTTGCCTCAACTTCCATTTGGTCGCGCTGATAGTCGGACAGGTTGAGTGCTCCGCACCGAAACTCTTTCATTATCTTTCGATGCGCTAAAAAATGAAAGATTTCATGAGCGGCAGTAAAATTTCTTCGCCCTTTGTATGGGATCTTAGTGTTTACAAAAGCACCCCACTTCTTCTCATCATCAGTTTTTAGCATTCCCTCAAACGTATCGAATTCGCTGTATACAAGGTGCAACCGCTCACCCTCTAACGTTGGATTTACAATATGTTCAACCACCAGTGACAAGTTGATAGGGTAGGTGTTGGGACCATGGTTTCGCCAGAGCCCTGTGATTCTATTTGCCTCCTTAATGGGTGGGATGCAAACATAGTCAGTCATCAAGTATGTCCAATATTTTCAACGCTTTTTCTATGTCTTTATTGGACACATCTTTGTCCTTGAGTCTTCGAAGCAGAGCGTCCCGACGATGACTATCGGTTTCCATTTCGGTTGAATCGTCAATGAGAAAATCTGGCGACACCTTGAAAATGTCAGCAAGTTTCAGCAGCAGCTGGCCTGAGGGTCTTGCTGGCGATTTGTTCTCCAGCTGCCAGACATAATTCTTCGTAGTTTCTAATCTTTCCGCAAGTTCCTCCAGCTTGAGTCCTTCAGCCAACCGTAGTTCTCGAATTTTTTTCCCAAAAGAATCAGACACTTAACACCACTCCCAAAAGAAACCTTAAATAGGGTATTGTAATATAGTTAATACGATACTAATTTCAGTATCGTAATAGCGTTATTTTTTTGACGCATTTAGCACACACATTCGAAAGAAGAAAGGTAAATCACGTGGCCAAAAAACGGAACAGTGAAGTTACAAGCAAGAAGGCGGCTTCTGCTGCAGGTAAAATTCTCCGGGACCCAAAATCAAGCAAAGCTGCGAAAACCGCTGCTGCATCGGCTTTGACCCAGCGTCCAAACAAATGAGGTGATCCCATGTCGAGTTATTATGTAAATCAGAACGCCCAATCAAACGGCGATCATGAAGTTCACACAACAGGATGTTCTTTTTTGCCCAATCGGGAAAATCGAATCTATCTTGGTGATTTTTCGTCCTGTGGACCTGCTGTCGCTGAGGCCAAGAAGCACTATACGAAAGCAAACGGTTGTTACTATTGCTCAAACGCATGCCATACATCGTAGGTGTAATGTGAGCTAAGAAACCTGCTTGTCTCGGTGGTTTAACCAAATATTACGAAACCCTAATAAAGCTCGTTCTTGAAGTTCTCGACCGCCGCCTCAAGGTCGCGGATGGGCATATCAAGGTCCATATGGTCGCGGAACATCTCACCCGCGCTTGGGAGCGCGGAGCGGTCCGGCCAGCAGTCCGGCTCCCACAGGCGGGAGCGCAGGAAAGCTTTTGAGCAGTGCAGGAAGGCCGTTTCCACCCGCACCCGAATAACCGAAAGCGGCTTCTTGCGCCCGGTTTCAAACCGGGCACGCAAGGCTTCATCTGTGAGTATCTCAGCCGTGCCCAAGATGCGCAGCGTCTCCCCCACATTGGGGATAAGGAAGATGAGGCTGACGCTTGGGTTGATGAGGATATTCTTGAGGGAATCGAGCCGCCGGTTGCCCGGCCAGTCAGGCAGCAGGAGCGTGGTATCATCCGCCACCTGCACGCTGCCGGGCGCATCACCGCGCGGGGTAACGTCTACCTTCGCGCCGCTTGCGGTTGCCATAAGGAAGAAGGGTGAAAGCTCAATGAAGCGTTTGCAGTGCTTATCAAGCGCGGGCAGTTCCTTATTGAGGCCCTTCTGGCTTGGCACACCATAATGTGCCTCAAGCGCTTCAAGCGTCTCGATACGCTGCCCAGATGGTGCTTTAGACATCACTTCCCTCCTATACGGCGGAAGCTTCCCGGCCTGCATCCGCGCTGTCATTAGCTTGTGTGCCTGTGCCCATATCAAAGTGCTTTGAATAGCGGCTGGCGATACGTTCAACCGGCAGCAGGATAAACACATCCGTGGTGCCAAACTGCTTGTCCACCACCGCACCATCGCCGATAAAACAGCCAATGCGCAAGTAGCCCTTGATCAGCGGCGGCAGCGCGCGGCGGGCCCGGCGGGTGTCAATCTCATCCGCCGCCATGGTGTTCATCTCAACATACTGGCCGTCAAGCGCACGCACGTGGAAATCATCCGCCACCAGATGGTTGTGATAGAGGTAGGCCAGCGCTTCCTTGAACTCGCCTGGGTCTGTACCTTCAAAGCTGGCGCAGCCAAACATATAGGCGATGTTATGGTCTTTGAGGTATTCGGAAATACCTTTCCACAGCATGTTGATGGTGGAATTGGCGCGATAATCCTTGTGCACGCAGGACCGGCCAAGCTCCAAGAGCTGGCGGCCTTCGCCCATTTGCGCACGGAAGGCCTTTGAGTTCATGGGTGTGAGGTCAAACTCACCGCCTGAATAAAAGCCGTTGTGGGCTTCCGCCACTTCCTGCCTGAGTAGCCGGTAGGTGCCCACAACCCGCTTGCCTTTTTTACGGTCATGATCGATCACCAGCAGGTGGTCACATACGGCATCATAAGGGTCGATGTCCCTTTTGGTCATGCGCATGCGCCAATCGGGCTTGGCGTGCATTTCCTCATAGAAGATCTTGTAGCGCAGCTTTTGCGCCCATTTGATTTCCTTGAAAGACCGCGCGAGACGAACCTCAAGGCTGCCTTGTCGCACATAGGACGGCGCGCCTGCCAGGGTTTGAGCGGCAGCAACGCGGGGGCGAATGAGAGCGTATTTTTTCATAAGGCAATCCTAATAGCGACCCATAGTGGCGGTATTGTTACAGACGCTTGAACATACCGTGACATCAGATGTCATATGTCGGCCTTCCCTTTGCCGGTTGCAAGAGTAGCTGTTCCGACCGATTTTTTCCACAAAACCATCAGGAGGATCAGCCCCGGCAGCGCGATGGCGGTGGCATACAGGAAAAACTCAACCCAGCCAACAGCTTCTGCCACATAGCCGCTTGGCGCGCCCAATACTGTGCGTGCCTGATTGGCGAGCGAGGACAAAAGCGCATACTGCGTGGCGGTGAAGTTCACGTTACAGAGCCCGGCGAAATAGGCGATGACCACGGTGGTGCCAAGGCCGGTGGCGAAGTTTTCAAGCCCCACGGTGAGGCCAAGGCGCCAGCCTTCTGCGGGGCCGGTGGCAAGCCACGCAAAGCCGAGGTTCGTGAGCATCATCAAGATACCCGTGAACAGAAGCGCCTGATAGATGCCGATGCGTTTATATAGCACAGCCCCAAGGGCCACCCCCACCATCAACGTGATGAACCCCACCGTTTTGTTCGCGGTGGCGATATCGAGGTCTGAAAACCCGAGCTCAACAATCAGTGGCCCGGTCATGATGGCGGTGACAGCATCCCCCGCCTTGAAGAAAAAGATGAACAAGAGGATCAAGAGCCAATGCTCCCGCCGGGTAAATTCCTTGAACGGCAGGTATACGGCTTCGCGCAGGCGTTCCACCACCACCGGCAGGCCTGAGTTGCTCGCGCGTTCAGCCTTGATGAATTCCCCGTCCTGCTGGCGTTCAGGCTCCCCGACCCAGAGAGCAGCAAGCGCGCCGGGTATCAGGAGCAGCGGCAACAGGAGGATCGCCGCCGCCCAGCCGTAGAAATAGGCAAAAGCAACAACACCCGCGCCCGCAATAAAGTTGGCGGTGCGGTAGCCGAACACATAAGACGCGGCGCTATAACCCTGATCTTCATCGTCAATAATCTCGATCCGGTAGGCGTCGATCACGATATCCTGACTGGCGGAGAGGAAAGCGATAAAGGCCGCCAGCACCGCAACGCTATAAAGCTCGGTCGCGGGCTCAAGCGTCGCCATGGTGATGAGCGAGCCCGCCATCATGGCCTGAATGGCAAACAGCCAGCCCCGGCGCTGGCCAAATACTTTGGTAATGGGGCCAAGGGGCAGCCGGTCAATGGCGGGGGACCAGAGGAACTTCCACGTATAAAAAGTGGTGATCAGAGCAAAAAGGCCAACGTCGGATTTGCTGACCCCTTCCCGGCTTAACCAGATACCGAGAAGCGAGATGACAAAAGTGAGCGGGAAGCCACTTGCCATGCCAAGCCCGAAGGTGGCGATGATGCGCTTGTCACCATATGGTTTCAACCCGTCGATAAAGTCCCTATAGGTTGCCACGCGGGCCCTCCCTTTCGCTCTCAAACACCTGTGGCGGGGCGGTGCCACACCTGCGCCGCAAAAACGCGCACACTTACGCCACACATAACCCGGTTTTGACACGGGTATGACACGGATTCCGCCACACGTTTCGCCACAGTTTTAGTCGTGCGGCACAAGTATGGCTCCCGCGCAAACTGGATGGCCTTAGCCCGTGATCACACTGGCATCCACGGTGATCCAAAGCCCTTCCGCCTTAGCGACAAGCGTGCCTGATGCATCATAAACCGCTGTTCCGCAACGCCTTTTTCGGCCTGAGCCACCAAGGTCCCAGCCGATGACCGTGGCCTCGCCCGCCGCCCGAAGCGGGGCGACAATCTCTGCCGTCAGGCGGCCGAGAAGCGCAGGCTCACCGGCCGCGCAGGCAAAATAACCCGGGCAGTCAAGCGCCGCCCAGATGAAGGCGCCTTCCACAAATCCGTCTTTATTTCCAAAGGCTTGGTCAAGTTTCCATGTGGCGGCGACCATGCCCTCAGCCCCTTCCACCAGCCGGGAGTGCAGGCACAGGGCATCCGGGTGTTCCCGGTCCTGCCCGCACACAAAACAGGTGCCGAAGGGTTCAAATTTTTTGGGTCTGCCCGGCGCATCCACCGGGTTACCGCCCAGCTTGAGCGGGGTCGGCAGCGCAGGCACATCAAGGCTTAAGGTGGTTGGTTTTGCAACACCGAGGATAGTCTCCCCGCCCCTCAGTACCGCGCCATCCGGCGTTTTCTCGAGCGTAAGCGGGGTATCAAGCGGCGGCGGGGCCTTCAGGCTGGCTTCAACAGCGCCACCAACCACGCCCGCCATCAAGCCGCAGACATAGCCCCCGTTTCCGCTTGTTGGTGGGCCTTTAAAGCGCGACGCAACCATCACGTTTTGCTGCATATATCCTCCCCGCCGGGCGTTATGGCGCATTATAACCGCCAAATGCCGCATTTACCTTTGTTTTGGCTTTTCTTTCGCCTCTAATTAAGAGTATGAAGCGCCATGAGCACAAGCGAAACCCAAAAAGCAACAAATAATCCAAAAGGCAGTGCCAACAGCGCCCGCGAGGCTGCTGTGCGCACACTGATGGCCGTCACCCTCAAGAGCAGGCCGTTTGATGTGGCGCTGGATGATATCACTTCGGGCCTTGATGGCCGGGACCGCGCGTTTGTCATGCAGCTTGTGATGCTGTCGCTCCGGCGGCTTGGCAGCCTGCGCGCGCTGATGGGCACGCTGGTTGACCGCGGTTTGCCCCGCAACGCCACCTGGACCGACGCGGCGCTGATCACCGGCCTCGCACAGATCCTTCTTATGCGCACGGCAGACCACGCGGCGGTGAATGAAACCGTGACGCTGATCAAAAACCTCTCCGGCAAGGAAAAGGGCTTCGCGGGCCTCGTGAACGCTGTGCTGCGCCGCGCGGTGCGGGAGCGGGACGCGCTTGTTGACCGGCTGAACGCCAAGCCGCAGGCAGACCTGCCCTTGTGGCTGCAAAACAGTTGGCGCAAGGCATACGGGCAGGACGGCATGATCGCCATTGCCCGCAGCCTCCAAGATACACCGCCCCTCGATATCAGCCTGAAGCCCGGTGAGGATAAAGTCGTCTGGGCCGAAAAACTTGAAGCCGTGGTGATGCCAAACGGCACGCTCCGCCGCGCGCTGACGGATGTCACCAAGCTGCCGGGTTATGACGATGGTGTCTGGTGGGTGCAGGATATGGCGGCGAGCCTGCCTGTTTCGCTCCTTGGTGACGTTGCTGGCAAACATGTGATGGACATGTGCGCAGCGCCGGGCGGCAAAACCATGCAGCTCGCGGCCCTTGGCGCCCGTGTAACCGCCGTGGACCGCAACAAAAACCGCCTGACCCGCCTTCATGCCAATATGAAACGCACGGGGCTGGCTGCTGATGTCCACACCGCTGATGCCACCGCTTTTGGGCCGCGCGGAACTGTGGATCATATCCTTCTTGATGCGCCATGCTCCGCCACCGGCACGCTCCGGCGCAACCCGGATGTAACCTGGACCAAATCAGAGGCAGACGTTGAAAAACTGACCGCCCTTCAGGCTCGCATGCTGGATCACGCCTTCAACCTGCTGCCGGTTGGCGGCACGCTCATATATTGCGTCTGCTCGCTTGAGAAGGCCGAAGGCGAGGATCAGATCACAGCTTTCCTCGCCCGCCATGAAAACGCCAAAAGACGCGTTATAACCGCAGCAGAGGTTGGCGGGTTGCAGGAGCTGATCACCGAGGACGGCGACCTGCGCTGCTTGCCATCAGCGCTCGCAAGCGAGGGCGGCATGGACGGATTTTTTGCCGCACGAATTGAAAAGCACAACCAGGCCTGAAAACCTTCTAGAAGGGGCGCTCGCACGCTTGCGAGACCAAGGCCAAACTGATATGGAGGCTCCATGCAAAAGCCACTCAGAATAGCCCCTTCCATCCTCTCGGCGGATTTTGCCCGACTGGGTGAAGAAGTAAGAGCCGTTGACGCCGCTGGCGCCGACTATATCCACATTGATGTGATGGACGGTCACTTTGTTCCCAACATCACCATCGGCCCCGATGTGGTGAAAGCGCTCAGGCCCCATTCTGCCAAGGTTTTTGACGTTCACCTGATGATTGAACCGGTAGACCCTTATATTGAAGCATTTGCAAAAGCAGGCGCAGATATCATCACCGCGCACGTTGAGGCTGGCCCCCACACGCACCGCACGCTGCAAGCCATTCGCGCGCAGGGCGTAAAAGCGGGTGTGTCCCTCAATCCTTCAACGCCTGAAAGCACAATCGACTATCTTTATGAGGAGCTGGACCTTATTCTGGTTATGTCGGTTAACCCGGGCTTCGGTGGCCAGAGCTTTATCGAGAGCCAGTTGAGGAAGATTGAAGCGATCCGCAAGCGGATTGATGCCCTCGGCCTTGATATCGACCTTGAGGTTGATGGCGGCGTGAACGCAAGCACCATCAAACGCGTTGTGGATGCAGGTGCAGACGTGGTTGTGGCCGGTAGCGCGACCTTCAAGGGCGGGCCGGATGCCTATGCGTCAAACATTGCGGCACTCAGGGTATAATCGGCGTTAGTATTTTTCAGAGTATTGAACCATTAAGGATAGGGAGCAGGCGGCGATGAACGCGGCCTTTGATCAGATAGCCGAATATGCGGCCCGGTCACCCATGTCACGCTCAACACTGCGGCGTGATAGCGGCACGCCCCTTGTGCTTACCCTTTTGTCGCGCTTTGGTCGTACGGTGCGCGAATGGGGCTATACCACCTCGCTTTATAGCCACCGCCTTCGGGGCCGCCACCCGGGCCAGCTTCTTGGCAGCCCGGACGACCCGGCACCGGGCAACGCAACGCTCGGCTCAGCCATCTTTGGCGGTGACATGCTGTTTGAAGGCGAGCAGCACGCACTTAAGGAAGAATTTTGGATCAGGCTTGATAGCGCAACGCCCGCGTTCCGGCGTTATGCCCACAGCTTCCACTGGCTGCAGGATCTGGCGCAAGTGGGCGACCAGATTAAAGCGAGAGACGCCGCAGAAACCATTCTCGGCTGGTGGTTACCGTTCGGGGAAGACTGGTTCAAGGAAGCGTGGGACGCAGAAACGCTGGCGCGGCGGCTCATCAATTGGCTGACCCACGCGCCGCTCATCCTCTCCGCTGATGATCTTGTGTACCGCTCAAAAGTGCTGACAAGCTTTGCACGTCAGACACGGCACCTTATGCGGGTGTGGCGCGATACTGAGCCCGGGCTGCCGCGCGTATACAGCACAGCGGCGCTGACACTGTGTGGCCTGTTGCTACCGGGTGGTGCCTCATGGCTCAACCGTGGCGCCCAAGAGCTTGAGCGCACGCTCAAGGATTTCATCCTGCCGGACGGTGGGCCCGCAAGCCGAAATACAGCAGACGCCATCCGCGCCATGCAGCTTCTCATTCTTGTGCGCGGCGCGTTTCAGGAGCGCGGCGACGACCTGCCCGCATGGGTGCAAACCACGCTGGACCGTATCGGGCCATTTGTGCGCGCCATGCGCCACGGTGACGGCAACTTTGCCCAGTTTGGCGGGGTTACGGCAGAAGGCGGGCACGGCACCAATGCCATCCTTGCCGCCAGCGAAGCCAAGGGCAAAGCCATCGAGAACGCCGCTCATACCGGCTTCCAGCGCATTGTTGCGGGCAAAGCCTGTTTGATTGTGGACGCAGGACCACCGCCCGGCGGCAACTATGCGGCACGCGGGCACGCAAGCACGTCAGCCTTTGAGTTTTCAAACGGGCAGGAACGGCTGATTGTCAGCGTTGGCCCGGCCTCACGGCGGGGGCCAATGCCACAGCTTGCTAAACTTGCACGCACCACGGCCGCGCACTCAGCGCTGGTGATCGGGGACCGCAACTCCACCCGGTTGATGGATGATGGCCGCTTGGGCGCCGGTGTGGCCGAGACGCTGACCATTCGGGAAGTGATGGAAGAAAGCGTGCGGCTGCGCACCACCCATGACGGGTACCTCAAGCGGTTTGGTGTCAAGCACGAGCGCATCCTGGAGCTTTCAGGCGACGGCACACGCCTTAAGGGCAGCGACCGGCTGTTTGGCCCCAAGCTCAAAAAACTGAGCGGCCAACAGGTATTGCTGCGGTTTCACCTGCACCCGCAGGTCAAGGCGCTCAAGGCGCCGGACGGGCGGATCACGCTTGAAACCCGGTCTGGCAAAACATGGATTTTTGATGCCGACGGCGGCAACGCCGAGATTGAGGACAGCCTCTATCTCAGCCGACCAGACCGCCCGGAGGCGAGCAAACAGATCGTTGTGACACTTTCAAAGGAAGGAGCCCAAAGGGGCTCAGGCGAGGGGACAAACCAACCCATTTGCAATTGGGTTTTGAGTGAAATGAATATCTGACCATCCGCTGTTGGGTTGCGGAAGGTCAGGTGTTTTTTATTTTTAGAGGCGACCATAACCAATGGATAAAGTTGTTATCAAACGTGCGCTTTTGTCAGTTTCCGACAAAACCGGGCTTGTTGAGCTTGCAAAGGCACTGGCTGAAAATGGCGTGGAAATTCTCTCCACCGGCGGATCAGCCAAGGTAATCCGCGACGCGGGCATCCCTGTGAAAGAAGTGGCTGACCATACCGGCTTCCCCGAGATGATGGACGGCCGGGTGAAAACCCTGCACCCTAAAATTCATGGCGGTTTCCTCGCGCTTCGCGACAATGCCGATCATGTGAAAGCCATGAAAGAGCACGAGATTGGCGGCATCGACCTTGTGGCCGTGAACCTCTATCCGTTTGAAGCGACTGTCGCCTCTGGCGCTGACTTTGATACCTGCATTGAGAATATCGACATCGGCGGCCCGGCCATGGTGCGCTCGGCCGCCAAAAACCACGGGTTTGTAACCATTGTTACCGACCCCGCTGACTATCCGGCCATCATTGATGAGATCAAGACACAGGGCGGCACAAGCCATGCCATGCGCAAAGCGCTGGCAGCGAAGGCATATGCGCGCACCGCAGCCTATGACACCGCCATCAGCCAGTGGTACGCCGAGCAAAACGGCGTCACCTTCCCGGACCGCATGACCGTATCCGGCACCAAGGTGCAGGAATGCCGTTATGGTGAAAACCCGCACCAGATCGCCGCTTTCTACCGCAACGCGGAGGCCCGCCCCGGCATCGCCACGGCAACCCAGCATCAGGGCAAAGAGCTTTCCTACAACAACCTCAATGACACCGACGCCGCCTTTGAACTGGTGAGCGAGTTTGACCCGAGCGTGCCAACGGTGGCCATCATCAAACACGCCAACCCGTGCGGCGTGGCAAAAGGCGCAACGCTCAAGGAGGCCTATGAGAAGGCCCTGAAGTGTGACCCGGTTTCCGCCTTTGGTGGCATTGTGGCGCTGAATGGCACGCTGGATGCGGATACAGCGACAGAGATCGTCAAGGTTTTCACGGAAGTGATTATCGCGCCTGAAGTGACAGATGACGCAAAAGCCATCATCGCGGCCAAGAAAAACCTGCGCCTTCTCACCACAGGCGGGCTTGCTGACCCTGCGCAAGCCGCAAAAATGGTGAAATCTGTTGCCGGTGGCTATCTGGTACAGAACCGTGATACGGGCCGCATCACGCTTGATGACCTGAAGGTGGTGACCAAACGCGCGCCATCAGACGATGAGCTTAAAGACATGCTGTTCGCCTTCCAGGTTGGCAAACATGTGAAATCAAACGCCATCGTTTATGTGCGTGACGGCATGACCGTAGGCATTGGCGCAGGGCAGATGAACCGCCGGGACAGCAGCCGCATCGCCGCCATCCGTGCCGGTGAAGCCGCCGAGATGGCGGGTGAGAGCGAAAGCCTCGCCAAAGGCAGCGTGGTGGCAAGTGATGCCTTCTTCCCGTTTGCGGACGGCCTGCTGGCCGCCGCGGAAGCGGGGGCGACGGCGATCATCCAGCCGGGCGGCAGCATGCGCGACGAGGAAGTGATCACCGCCGCAGATGAAGCGGGCCTTGCCATGGTGTTCACCGGCATGCGCCACTTCCGCCACTAAGACCGGCGAGAATACGACATATTCATGAGGCGCTTTCGAGCGCCTCTTTTATTTTAGTGATCGTGTCAGCACAGGCGGCTGGTTCATAGGCTTTTGCAGGCACTTTCCCCCACACCGGGCCGGGCCATGCAGCGTCCCCCTCATAGCGCGCGATGATGTGGACATGGAGCTGCGGCACCATATTGCCAAGCGCAGCCACATTCATCTTATCCGCCTGAAACAGCGTCTCCATCACAGATGCCACATGGCTGATTTCCCGCATCAAGGTTTGCTGGTCAGCCTCCTTGAGCGCATGTATCTCGCGCATCCCAAAGCGTTCAGGCACCAGAACGAGCCACGGGTATGTGCTGTCGTTCATAATAAGCACGCGGCAAAGGCGCAGGGTGCAGATTTCCACCGTATCTGCAAGTAGTTGCGGGTGAAGCTCAAATTCTGTCATAGTGGTTTTCCATAACGCGATTGGGGGATTGTTTATATGGCACCTTATTACCGGATCAGGCCAGCCAATGAGGAGGATATCTTTTTCATTCGGGCGTTAGAGCTCGACCCGGCAAATCAATATGTACACAGTTGGGACGAAGATACCCACCGCGAAAAATTGGCGCACCCCAGTTTCCATTACTTCGTCGCAGAAGATGTTGAAGAAAAACCGCTGGGCTACGCGATCCTGACCTATAACACACCCGAACGCCTGGAATGGCGCCGGATCATTGTGGCGCGGCGCGGTGCCGGGCTTGGCACCACCTTCATGCGAGACATACTGAAGCACTTCTCCAAAGACCAGACGCTCAAAACCATCTGGCTCGATGTGTATGAAGAGAATGCCCGCGCGCGGCATGTTTATGCGTCGCTTGGTTTTAGGGAGACAGGCACCGATACAGCCAAAGTGCCGGGCCGCACCCTCATACTGATGGAAATCGATAACACCTGAAAACCAGCAACAAAAACCGCCGCCAAAGTTGCCCCGGCAGCGGTTTCACGTGGAATAAAGGGAGCACCTTAGGCTGAGGGGTCTTCCTCTTCCTCGTCTTCGTGCTCATCCTTCTCTTTTTTGGCCTTATCCTTCATCTTTTTGGCGTGCTTCTTGTGCTCTTTTGCCGTGTCCTTGGCATGTTTTTTATGAGCCTTAGCCATATCCTTGGCGTGTCTCTTGTGTTCCTTGCCCATGTCTTTGGCTTGTTTCTTGTGAGCTTTGGCAATGGCCTTGTCGCACTTGGCTTGGGCTTTGGCCCTGTCCTCGTCGGACCCGCCTTCGGCCTTTTTCATCGCCGCGTCGCACTTGGTTTGTGCTTTTTCCATCGCCGCCTTGTGCACGTCGTGCATGTCACCCTTCTCGTGGTGATCAAACGCCTGCGCCGCACCAAAGCCTGAGACAGCAAAACAGGCAGCAAAAATGCTGGTAATAACCGGGAGCTTTTTCATCTTCCCCTCCTCAGATGACCTTCAGTTCGTCGAATACTCGCTCTGTATACTAGCGTACTTTGAAGCCCCCCACTACTGCGGAGGGCTATGCTCACGCAATAGTGCTATTCACCCGCCGAACGCCGCATGAGCTTCTCGAAGAAATCCACCTGCCGGGCAATCACCGTAATCGGCACAGCTTCATTGGTGCCGTGGATACGCTTGAGATCATCGGGTTTGAACACAAATGGCATAAAGCGGTACACGCCGTCTGCCACAGCGTCATAGTGCCGCGCGTCTGTCCCCTGTACCGTCAGCGTTGGTGCGATGGGAATATCGCCAAACTCGTCCCGGATGGTGGCTTCAATCGCCTGATAGCCTTCCCCCATGGGGCTAGAAAGGCTGGTAGCTTCTCGCCCGCCGCCCAAATTCTCAATCGTCACGCGCTCGTCCGCAACCAGTGCCCGGGCGCGCTCGGTCACGCTCGCAACCGTATCACGCGGGTGGATGCGGTAGTTCACAACCGCCTCGCCATACTGGGGCAAAATATTTGCTTTGGTGCCCGATTTCATCATGGTGAAGGCTGTTGTTGTGCGCATGAACGCAGCAACTGTCGGGCTTTTTGAAAGCTGTGCCTCAAGAAGCGGGCGGGTGAGCCACAGGTTCGCGATCATCATGCGGTTGATGAAAGGCTGCTCGGGCGCCACAGCAAATAAAAACTCCTCCAGATGCTCATCCAGCACCGCATCATAGGGGTTGTCCATCACCGCCACACCCGCTTTGGCGGCAAGGCTTGCAGCCGTGAACTCTTTTGGTGCGCTTGAATGCCCACCTTCATCTTCGGCCGAAAACTTGAGGGTGACTGATCCTTTTTCACCAAGGCTCACAAGCGCCACCGGGCTCCCCACGCCAGGCACGATGCCATCTGTCATCGCGGAGCCTTCATCCATCGCCCACGCGAGCTGTACGCCCTTGGCCGCGAGGCGCTCGGCCATCTTGATGGCACCAAGGTCACCGCCAAGCTCTTCATCATGCCCAAAAAGGAAATAGATATCCCGGTCTGGCGTGAAACCGGCTGCCGCCAGCCGTTCCGCAGCCTCCATCAGAGAGATCAGGATGCCCTTGTCGTCAAGTGCACCACGCCCCCACAAGACACCATCCTCATCGATCACGCCGTCAAACGGTGGGTACTTCCAATCTTTCAGCCCATATTCGGGGATTGGCACCACATCCATATGCGCCAGAAGGGCGATTGGTTTTTTACTGCTCTCACCCCCCGCTGGCCAGCGGTACATCAGGGAATAGTCTGAGACGACTTCTTTCTCCATCACCCGGTGCGCGCCGGGGTAGGTTTCTTCAAGGAAGGTATGAAAACCCTTGAACGCCGCATCATCGGGAGGTGTGTCCAGGCTGTGGCTGATGGTTTGGAAACGGATGGCGGCAGCGAGGTTTTCGCCAATGCGCCGGGCTTCAACAGGATCTATTTCCGCACTTCTAAGCGTTCGTGCCTCGCCCGCTGGCAGCATCATAAAGGTGCGCGTGACCATAACGGTGATAAGCACCAAAACCCCAAGGCCAAGCAGTTTCAAGATACGCATATAGTCCCCCTGAGAACACAAGATGTCTGATGAGATAGCTAGTGCGTTCTAGCATCAATTCCAGATTTGTCATGTGGTTCGGGGAAACATTGGACGACTAAGGCCGGAGAATCTCCGGCCTTAGTCAGCTCTATAGTGTGGGGCAAGCCCGCCGCCAATCAATAGCAGCTTGTCGCGATAACACCTGCTTGTTTGGAGTTGCCGCTCGCAGCTTTCACCGGGCAGGTCATGGCCTCGCTGTTTGGCATTGTTGCCTGTGCGTGGCACTGCCCGATGCCGGAACTGTTCACCGTGGCCGTGCATGAGGTGACAACCGTACTGCCGCATGTGAGCGAAATCGTGAAAGCGTCGCCTTCCTTGCCGCTCACACTGATGCCTGCAACGCCGGTGTTGCCTTTGCTGCAGCTTTGGCCCTGAGCCTCTGACTTTGCAACATGCTGCGTGTCTGAAACCACATTGCTCGCTGATCCCACTGTCGTGAAACCAAGCATTGCAGCGCCTGCGAGCACTAGTGAAATTGATGAACCCATAATCGCCTCCTTTGTTGAGCTATCAGGGAGACGACGGCTTGGGAGGCCGTTTGTGAGCTTTGTTTGAAGGGTGGCGGGGCTACGGGCCCGCAAGGGTCACGCATGGCTGAGCGCAATAGCCGCACTCCAGCACGTGAAAACCACCGGCACAAAGATAGGTATAATCAGTTTTTTGTCGCTGTCCGTACCCCAAAAGCGGTGCAGGAGATAAACGATAACCAGCGAGAGCAGGCCCAGCACCACCATCGCCGTGCCGCCGGTGGTGTTAGCGGCGTACCAGACCGCCGGGTCCGCCATCGTGCGGGCGGTCCGCACACCATAAACCGGGTTAGGGTCAACCATGCCAAGCGCCATTGGCAACCCCATCGCCGCAAACAGCACGGAAAGGCCATAAGGCAGACCAAAAAGCAGCCGCTTCTTCAGTTTTTCCGGGTCGCGTGGCGTCAAATCGTCTTTTCCTTATAAAGGCAGATGTCGGTGAGCTTGCATTTGGCGCAGTCCGGCTTGCGGGCTTTGCAGATATAACGACCAAGCAGGATAAGCCAGTGATGGGCATGAAGCTGAAACGGCTCGGGGATCACTTTCATCAAGGCGTCCTCAACCCTGTCTACATTCTTGCCGGGCGCAAGGCCGGTACGGTTTGAAACGCGGAATATATGCGTATCCACAGCGCATGTGGGCTGGCCAAAGGCGATATTGAGCACCACATTGGCGGTTTTTCGGCCCACGCCCGCGAGCGCCTGCAGCTCCTCCCGCGTTTCCGGCACTTTTGAGCCGTGTTTTTCAATCAGGTCGCGGCACAGCTTGATCACATTTTCGGCCTTGGCGTTATAAAGCCCGATGGTTTTGATATGTTCCTTGAGGCCGTCAACACCAAGCGCGAGCATCTTCTCCGGCGTATCAGCCACCGGCCAAAGGTTTTTTGTGGCCTTGTTTACCCCCACATCCGTCGCCTGCGCGGACAACACAACAGCCACCAGAAGCGTGAACTCATTCACATAATCAAGCTCACCCTCAGGGTTTGGGTTATCTTCCGCGAGGCGGGCAAAAAACTCGAAAATCTGCGCCCGGTTCAGCTTTGAATATTTACCCGCCATCAGATTTCCTCCGCGAGGGTGCCAACGACGCGCACAAGGCGCTTGAGGTCCACATCGCGTGACAGCCTATGGTCACCCCCCGGCACCAGCACAACCTCAACATCTTCGCCCGTTAGATTGTCAGCGATGCTTATCGCGGTTTGCCACGGCACATCCGGGTCAGCGGTGCCTTGGATGAGCCGCACAGGGATATGCAAATGGATAGGGGCATGGTTCACGCGGTTACGCCAGCCATCTTCAAAGAGCGCGCGGGTGAAAACATAAGGGTCGGGGCCATAGTCACTTGGCACCAGCAAGCGGCCTTCCGTGAGGATCGTGTTGCGCTCTTCGTCTGACAACGCATCCCAGTGCCAAAGCGTGAAATCAGGCGCGGCGGCAATCCCAACAAGCGCCTTCACCCGTGCGCGGCGGGCTTTCGCAGCCAAAAGCGCGATCCACCCCCCCATGGAAGAGCCAACAAGGATTTGTGGGCCTGTCGTCAGGCGGTCGATCACCGCCAGCGCATCCTTGAGCCAAAGACCGATGGTCCCGTCCGCAAATTTTCCGGATGACTGGCCATGGCCCTGATAGTCAAACCGCACAAATGCGCGGCCTGCGCGCCGCGCCTGTTCTTCAAGCGCGAGGGCTTTCGAGCCTTCCATGTCGCTCATGAACCCGCCCAGAAACACAACGCCCGGTCCCGCGCCTTTTGTGCGGTGATAGGCAATCCGTGTGCCGTGCTTCGTGATCAAAAAATCGGGGTCAGACATGAATTTTCCAGATGCTCTTGATTATGGGTCAGAACGTTTTTCGCGTCTCTCACTACAATAATCAAGCAACACCTGCAGCGTCGGCAGTTCGCTTGGGTTCATGGTACGCCAGCAAAGTTTATAGAAGGGTGCGATATCAAGGCTTGCCTGCCGCAGTACTTCTTTCTCGCTCCAGCGCTGTTTTTTGATAACACCGCCCCGTTGCATAACGTGCGTCGGGTTGGCTGAAAGTTTGGGAGCTTTTGCCCAGATCTCAGCGTATCGCGCGTCATGCTGAAGCAGAAAATCAAAAAGATAGTGGCACCAGAAATACGGCGCACTAGTCAACGTCTGCCAAAAAGGCCGAGTGCGCCAGGCAAAAGGCTCAGTAACCGCATCTCCGACAAACTTACCAGCTTCCGCAACACCATCAGCTTTTTCAAGCCTCTCATGGGACCATAGAGACAGTGCGGCCTGATACCACTTATGAACGATATAATGCTTGGGAACGGCCGCCAGAAACCAACTGGCTATCGGTCGGTCCGGCGCCGGGCTGCTACACGCAAAAAAACCAGCCGATAGAAACATGGGAAGCCAAGAATCTAGTGATGTTTTACAGAGAAGCGTGGCATCGGCCCAAACCCCGCCTCGGGTCATAAGGAGCTTGAGCCGCACCCAGTCGGATAGCGCTGCCGCTGACATTTTTGACGCGGCTGTGCGCTCCTGTTCAGTGTCCCACAGTTGATCAACATCTTCCTGGTTCAGCACATTTATCACCCAGGAAGGGTTATGGACGCGCCAGCTTTTAATACATTGCTGCACGAGGCTTGGTGCAGCTTGCTCGCCCTGCAGCCATACCATCCAGATTGTCTTGGGAAATACTGCCATTAAATAAGCGCACCATAAGGTTATGGCCGGTCCCCACGACCTGCCACACCTTTAAGAAATCCGCTCGGAAGGTGTTTTTCAACAATAATCTGGGAACCGAACCGTATAGTAGCGTGAAATATTCCTTTCCGTTGATCAGAAAATGCTGTGATGAAACCGTCACCGCACAGCAATTCTTTTCAACCCGTAGGGTATAAAACCCAAGGCTTTGCTTGACTTCCGCGCGGGGGCTAGTTAACTCGCGAATTCCATATTTTCTATTTTAAGGAATCCAGACCAATGAACGCGAACGAGAGTGTCAAAAACCCGGTCAACCTGCGCCTGCCAGACGGCAGCGTGCGCACGTTTGATGGCCCGGTGACCGGCACCACCCTCGCGTCAGATATTGGTCCTGGCCTCCTCAAGGCTGCGCTTGCCATTAAAGTGAATGGTGAGCTGTGGGACCTGAGCCGTGCGATTGAAGTGGATTCTGATGTTTCCATCATCACAAAACGTGACGATGACGGCCTTGAGCTGATGCGCCACGACGCCGCGCACATCATGGCGGAAGCGGTGCAGGAACTGTTTCCCGGTACGCAGGTCACCATCGGCCCCGTTATTGAAGACGGCTTCTTTTATGATTTTGCGCGCGACAAACCTTTCACCGAGGAAGACCTTGAGGTGATTGAAAAGCGCATGCACGAGATCGTGAAACGCGATGAAGAGATCATCCGTGAGGTATGGAGCCGTGACGACGCAGTCGCGCACTTCAAGAAGATCGGTGAGCACTATAAAGCCGAACTGATCGAAGCCATTCCGGCGGGCGAAGAAGTTACCATCTATAAGCAAGGCAACTGGCTTGACCTGTGCCGCGGGCCTCACCTGCCGTCAACCGGCAAGCTGGGCGATGCCTTCAAGCTGATGAAGGTAGCGGGCGCTTACTGGCGCGGTGACAGCAAAAACGAGATGCTGACCCGCATCTACGGCACGTGTTGGACCGACAAAAAAGAACTGAAAGCCTACCTGTTGCGCCTTGAAGAAGCCGCGAAACGTGACCACCGCAAGCTGGGCCGCGAGATGGACCTGTTCCATTTGCAGGAAGAAGCACAGGGCAGTGTTTTCTGGCATCCGCAAGGCTATACAATCTGGCTGCAGATGGAAAAATACATCCGGGGCCGGTTGCAAGGCGCAGGCTACCGCGAGGTGAAAACACCGCAACTTCTCGACAGCAAGTTTTGGGAACAGTCTGGCCACTGGTCCAAGTTCCGCGAAAACATGTTTGTTGTGCCCGATGAAATCCCGAGCACCGAAGAAGACGCACCTGTGCTCTCTGGTGACGCGAAGCTGATGGCGTTGAAGCCAATGAACTGCCCCGCGCACGTTCAGATCTTCAAACAAGGCATCAAAAGCTACCGTGACCTGCCGATCCGCTTTGCGGAGTTTGGCTGCTGTCACCGGAACGAGGCACACGGCGCTTTGCATGGCCTGATGCGTGTGCGGCAAATGACGCAGGATGATGCGCATATCTTCTGCCGTGAGGATCAGGTGACGGAAGAAAGCGTTGCTTTCTGTGCGCTCCTCGCCAGCGTTTACCGCGACCTCGGCTTCCCTGAGTTCAAGGTCAAGCTTGCCACCCGCCCGGAGATGCGTGCGGGCACGGACGAGATCTGGGACAAGGCGGAAGGTGCGCTTGAAGCAGCGCTCAAGGCCGCGAAGCTGGAGTTTGAGTATGCGCCCGGCGAAGGGGCATTTTATGGGCCGAAGCTTGAGTTCCACCTCTCGGACGCGATCGGGCGTACGTGGCAGTGTGGCACCTTGCAGACAGACTTCGTGCTGCCTGAACGGCTGGACGCAAGCTATATCGGCGAAGACGGCAACAAGCACCGCCCGGTGATGCTGCACCGCGCCATCCTTGGCACGCTTGAGCGTTTCATTGGTATCATGATCGAGCATTATGCTGGCAAGATGCCGCTTTGGCTCGCGCCAACGCAGGCCGTGATTGCCCCGATCACCTCGGAGGCGGATGAATACGCGCAAGCGGTTGCTGACAAGCTTGGAGCCCTTGATATGCGGGTGAAAACGGACCTTCGGAACGAGAAGATCAACTATAAGGTCCGTGAGCACAGCCACGCCAAGGTGCCAGTTATTCTGGTAGTGGGCATGCGCGAAGCGGAAGAGGGCAAAGTGTCCATGCGGCGCCTGGGCTCAAACGAGAACAAGGTGATGCCGCTTGACGAGGCTGCGACCCAACTGGCCGCTGAGGCAACGATGCCAACAGGCAACTAATGTGGCTAATCCGTAACAGTCTGCCAAAGCCCACGTTTTTCAAGGCTTTGCACCGGGCGCGTTACAAGCTATAGTAAAAAGTGCAAGGCGGGCTACATGTGTGGCCCGCTACTTAACTTCGACAGGAGAACTGACCATACGTAGAGGGCAATTTGCGACCCCACCCAAACAGGAAGGGCCGCGCGTTAACGATCAGATCAGGGTAAGAGAAGTCCGGCTGATCGGAGCTAATGGTGAAAACCACGGTGTCGTGTCAACGGCTGAAGCGATGAACATCGCGGCAGACTCAGGTCTTGATCTCGTCGAGATCTCGCCAAACGCGGAACCGCCCGTATGCAAGGTTCTCGATTACGGCAAGTTCAAATACGAGCAGCAGAAGAAAGCCAACGCTGCCCGCAAGAACCAGAAAACCCAGGAAGTCAAAGAGATCAAGATGCGTCCGGGCATCGATGTTCATGACTACCAGACCAAGATGAAGAAAATTCACCAGTTCATCGAAAAGGGTGACAAGGTGAAGGTAACCATCCGCTTCCGTGGCCGTGAAATGGCACACCAGGAGCTGGGCATGGAAGTTCTTCACAAGGTTGCAGGTGAGATGGAAGAAGAAGCCAAGATCGAGGCGCGCCCCAAGATGGAAGGCCGCCAGATGATCATGGTGATCGCGCCTAAATAAGCCTATCTGCTTTCGGGTAGTGTAAACGAACAACCGCCTCGCTTTGGGGCGGTTTTTTGTTGGGCTGAAACAAAGATCAACGCTTGTGTTCGTTCAGGTAAGCCTTCATGCGTTCGCGCCGCTCGTCCTGAATATCCTTGTAGATCGCCATCTGCTCCCGGCTCATATGTTTGGACAGGGCTGATTCTGTATCCGATCGCGCCGCTTTCATTTCCCTCGCCAGCTTCAGTTTTTCGCGCATCCTCAGGGAGGGTTTCTGGCCACGGCCAAAACCATATCTTTCGAGAATGGCAAGCTGGCGGTCACGTCCGGCTTCCATAATCGGTTTGACCCGCGCCTCTTGCTCAGGGGTGAGACCTAGCCGCGCTTTATTTTCCTCCGCACGCTCCAACAGCCGGTCAAGGGTAGCATCGTCTATCTGACGCTCGCTGG
Organism: Kordiimonas sp.; assembly: GCF_048264555.1. GTDB lineage: Bacteria > Pseudomonadota > Alphaproteobacteria > Sphingomonadales > Kordiimonadaceae > Kordiimonas. The sequence continues at coordinate 839,396 of NZ_JBLXCX010000001.1, read as the reverse complement.
CCTCTGCAAAAGGTATTGCAGCAACAAACGCTGCCACACACAAAAAGACCCGAAGGGTTATCGTCATGCTGTGTCTCCGTCGCTCAAACATATATCGCTGATACGGCTGAAACATCGTTCGCATTCGAAAGTTCAGGCAATATTTCCTCAATAGGCGTGATATTCCGCTATATTCATCTGGCATTCCCGGCATGACTTCCAAAGAATGTGTTGTGTTTTCAACAAACTATGGCGGCTGCAGAGACGTCTACGTCACCCGGCGGAACTATTTTGTGCCGGGGTCAAGAAGAGAGGCGTAGGGCGTACCGGGCGTACGGCCAAGCCACTTTTCGCAGGCAGCGGCGCAAAAAGACCGCCGAACAGGAGACCAACATGAAGTTTGGTGACTATATACGACAGACACGCGAAAAAGCAGGCTGGACCCAGCCCGAGGCCGCAGCGAGGGCCGATATCGAACAATCCTATCTGTCCAAACTGGAAACGGGAAAGTCTTACCCGTCCGAGGATATATTTGCGCGGCTTATGGCCGCTTATTCCATTGATGTGGAAGACCTGTGCCGGTCGGTTTATGCGGCGGAGCTGGATAAGCTTCGGGAGATCAAGGACGTGCGCCAAGTAGTGCTGACGCGCCAGAACAAAGAAAGCCAGTTTGTACGGGCCTGGCTGGTTGCTGGCCTTATCATGATCATGCTGGGCGGCGGCATGTTTGGCCTCGCCTATTCGATCCCCGACGGCAGGCACATGATATATTCCTACCGCTCTGAAGGCGTGATCCAGAAGGGCGAATCGCCCATGATCTATGAGTTTCTCTCGGTCGGTGGGCCCGATAGTGAAAACAAGAGCCTGAGCGAGCGCGTAAACTATGCTTTCCAGACCTTGCGCGAGAACAAGGGAAACAGCTTCATTGAACCTGTGGAGGGTGGCTACCGCAAATACACCCTGTTTGATAGCGCCAAAGCAAACCAGCCTTCCGCTATCAGCTGGCACTATGCTTTTGGCATCATGTTCCTTTGTGGCGGGCTCGCGTGTTTTTACATCAGCCGCCGCTGGCGATAAATACTTGAGACTTTAGCCTGCGCATAGACCGGCCTCTGATTGTCTATTCTGGGGCCGGTTTTTTGTTGCGGGAAGCGCGACACTGGCGCATGATTCATCTGATATTGTTCGCACTGCAACAACGGAGCCTGTTATGGACCTCGCCGCTATCCGCACCTTCTGCCGCGCCGTGGAAACCGGCAACCTGACGGCTGCCGCAAAAGCGCTTCACATCACCAAGTCTGTTGCGTCGCGCCGCATCCAGATGCTGGAGGATGACCTTGGGGTCAGGTTGCTTGCCCGCACCACCAAGGGTGTGGCGCCAACCGATCAGGGCATGATGTTTTATGAGCGCGGCCAGCGCATTCTTGATGATCTTGAGGACGCAGCCCAGGCGGTGAAATGCACCGATGACAATCTTGTTGGCACGCTTCGTATCACCGCACCCCGCAGTTTTGCTGATCTTTTCCTCGGCGCGCCTTTGATGGATTTTATCGCAAAGCACCCCGACCTGAAGTTTGAAATGAACCTGACGGATGAGCGGGTGGATATCATCGGCGGGGGGTATGACCTTGGCCTGCGCATCACGCGAGACCTAGACGACACCAGCCTGATTGCGCGCAAGCTTGCGGAAATGCGCAGCCACCTTGTGGCAAGCCCTGACTATATCGCCAAACACGGTGCGCCAGAAAAGCCGGAAGACCTCAAGGATCACGAGTCTATCTTCTACTCCAACGTTGAGGCCGCAAAACACTGGCGCTTTGGCACCGGTACGGAAACGGAGGGTGTCCGGGTCAAGGGCCGGTTAACCACCAACTCCGGCCAGATGCAGCTCGAAGCAGCGCTCGCGGGCCTCGCCATCGCGAACCTGCCACGCTTTTATGTATATGAGGGGCTTGAAAGTGGCCGCCTTGTTGAGGTGCTGGCGGATTTCCCGCGCGCACCCACCACGCTTTATGCCCTCTATCCAGAGCGCCGCCTGTTGCCGCTCAAGGTGCGCGCGCTTATTGACCATCTTGCAGACTGTTTCAGCAAAGACTGCAACGCCTGCAACCTATAGGCTCGTCTATAGCTCGCTCGCGTTCGCATTTCAGCAACACTGACTTCGATTTTCACGCCCTACCGATGGTCGCCATAATCCTTATCTAGGGTTCATAACAATGAACCAAGGAGGCGAACATGGGTTTGCTGATCGACGGCAAATGGCACGACCAGTGGTATGACACCAAAAGCGACGGGCGCTTCAAGCGCCAGGAGTCCGCTTTCAGGAACTGGATCACAGCAACAGGAGAGGCTGGCCCCTCCGGCAGCGGCGGGTTCAAGGCCGAAGCCGGGCGGTATCACCTTTATGTCTCCCTCGCGTGCCCGTGGGCGCACCGCACACTGGTGATGCGCGCGCTCAAAGGGCTGGAGCAGGTGATCAGCGTGTCTGTCGTGGGTACTGATATGCTTGAAGACGGCTGGACCTTTGATGAGAAGAACGGCAGCACAGGTGACCCCCTCTATGGTGCCCGTTTCCTCCATGAAATTTATACCCGCGCGAAAAGCGACTATTCAGGCCGTGTTACCGTGCCTGTGCTGTGGGATAAAAAGACCGGCACGATCGTCTCAAACGAAAGTGCGGAGATCATTCGCATGCTTAATAGCGCCTTTGACGGTATCGGCGCGAAAGAGGGGGACTATTACCCCGAAGCCCTGCGCGGTGTGATCGATGATATCAACGAGCGTGTTTATCACACGGTCAACAACGGTGTGTACAAAGCGGGCTTCGCCACCACGCAAAGCGCATATGAAGAGGCGGTTATCCCACTTTTTGAAACGCTTGACTGGCTGGAGGAACACTTGGCTGAAAACCGGTACCTGGCGGGCGATGGCATCACCGAAGCTGATATCCGGCTATTCACCACGCTTGTGCGGTTTGACCCCGTTTATGTGGGCCACTTCAAGTGCAACATACGCCGCATCGCAGACTATGCAGAACTGAGCGCTTATATGCGCGAAATCTACCAGCTGCCCGGCGTGCGCGAGACGGTGGATATGAGCCATATCAAAGCGCACTATTACAAGAGCCACAAGACCATCAACCCAGGTGGTATTATCCCACATGGCCCGGTGATGGACCTTGATGCACCCCATGGCCGCGACTGGCTTTAGGGGCAGGAGAAAGAAGATGACAGACCGTAAAATTGAACGCCTCTATCAGGCTGTTGCCACCCCGGAGGGGCAAGGTGTTACTGTGCACCGCACCATTGGCCGGCAAGACCTTTCTGTGCTGGACCCCTTCCTCCTGCTTGACGAGATGGTGCTGCCAAAAGAGGCCAAAGGTGCCGGTTTCCCCGAGCATCCGCACCGGGGTTTTGAAACCGTAACCTATATGTTGTCTGGCCGCATGGAACATGGCGACCGCGTGGGCAACAAAGGGGTGATCGGCCCCGGCGATGCGCAGTGGATGACAGCCGGGCGCGGTATCATCCATTCAGAGATGCCCGTTGCGTCAGATGAGGATGTGCACGGCTTCCAGCTGTGGGTAAACCTGCCTGCCGCCAAGAAGATGATCTCACCCCGCTATCAGGATGTGACCAAAGACACGATCCCGACCGTGGTTGGGGACGGCTATGAAGCCCGGCTTGTTGCAGGCGAGCTTCTGGGTGAGGCCGGCCCTGTGCGCGACATCGCCGTGAAGCCATTTTTCGCGGATATCACGCTCACAAAGGGCGAGGCGACACTGCCGGTGGCACCCGGCCATACGGCGTTTCTATACGGCATAAAGGGCGGTTTTATCGTGGGTGAACAAACTGTGCCGACCCGCACGCTGGCCGTGTTGTCTGATGGCGACCGCGTAACCGTGAAAGGCAAACCCGGCGCGCAGTTCCTGATGATTGCAGGGGCGCCCACCCGTGAACCTGTGGCGCGATACGGCCCGTTTGTGATGAACACGCGGGAAGAAATTCTCGCGACAATCGATGATTGGAACAAAGGGCGTTTCCTCGACGCCTCGTAAAAGGAATGCGTTTCCACTGATGTTCTCTACGAAGCTCCTGACCCCCTTGAGCTTCTGCCCCGGGCCTTTTCCTCCCCCATTCCTCGCGAAGGCTCGGGGCTACCCTTAACAATAAAGAGGCTGGCATATGCGCCAGCCTCTTTATTGTCATCCATTATAATTCTTGTGGGGGTTAGCCGGGCACATCTTCACCTCAACCGGGTCAGATTTGAAATCTGTCATGTAACATTCTTCAAGCAGCGAACAGTAACAGGCTCTGCCTTCAAGCTTGTGCCGGGCTTTATCAAGCCTTTCCCAAAGCTCAGCATTGGAGGCATCACGCGGCATGATGAAAAGGCCAGCGCCATTGCCGCTTGGCATGATCTGCCCCGAAGCCCCGGATGTGATAATGGGCGCTTCAGGCGACCCATCGATATAAGCCTGCACAAACGTCATCCTGTCTGTGCCCTCATCTGTGCAGCAGGCGAGCAATAAGTGCCAAACTGTCTCGACCGGCTGCTTGTCGTAATAGAGCGTGAAGCTCTTCACCGCCGCAGGGCCAACGCCTGCGTTTTCAAGGTTAAGCGAAATGACTTTGGAGTCGCTGCCCATATCATAGTTGCTGGAGCTGAGCTGGAGATATGGCCATGTCTCGGCCTTCACCTGCCTGTAGGCGGCATCCGACTGCAGGTAAGTAGCAACAAAACTGGCGGCGGAGATCAGCACCGCACAGGCCGCTATAATCAGGTTCAGCGTGTCTTTGGAGAGGCGCCCGCCTTTCCCGGCAGGCGCTTCTGTCTCTTTATTTTCTGGCTCAGACGCCATGGTGGAGCTCCCCCTCCTCCTCAGATATGTCCCTAACGCAGGATCGAGCGCAGGTGGCGTGTAGCAAAGCTCAGTTTCGCCACCGTCAGGCCACCAGATGAGCTGAGGTCTTCAATCAGGCGTTCCGCACGGATGATGCGTGTGGCCTGGGAAGACGCCCAGTCTTTGGTTGCCTGCCGCGCCGTACGTTCACCCGCTTCAAGGCAAACCTTCTCAACGAGCGCGCGCTGCTGGTCCGCAAGGTCTTCAAGCTCGGACCGAACGGAAAGCACATCCCAGTGGTTTTCCGCCTGAATGCGGTCTGCGCGCTGGCGCAGCCAGTCAAAACCGAGTCTGTCGCCAAGGGCAAAGTGCACCGCCGCCACATAGTCAACCCGCTTGCCGGCTTTCTCCGCCACCTCAATGATATCAGGGCCAGACGCCAGCACCTCAAAGGCAGAAACAAATGTTGCCAGATCATGGCCAACACCCGCCTTCTTGAGTGCGTCACGGCGGCTCACAAAAGCTTCCTGTGCAGGCTCAGACAGAATTTCCTGCTTGATGCCAAAGAGCTTTTTCACAGGGTCAGAGAAACGCTCCACAAGCCCGCTCACGTCAAATGGCCGTGGCAGGTTCCTGAGCACCCACATCACCTGTTGCTTCATCGAATCAGATACCGACTGGTGCATGTCATACTGCACAGTGGCCGGGACCTTATAGTCAAGATCGTTGATGGCTTCCCACTGGTCTTGCAAACCAAAAACAGCGCGCACAATCACAAAAGCCGCCACAATATCTTCAACCCCAAGGCCGGTTTCTTCCTTCACCTCATATACAAAGGTGAGGCCAGCCCAGTTCACCACCTCGTTGGCGAGAACAGTTGCGATAATCTCACGTTTCAGACGGTGGTTTGAAAGGTCATCCGCGAAACGTTTGCGCAGCACGCTTGGGAAACCCCACTCAAGTTCAGGCCGAAGCACGGGGTCTTCAATCAGCTTGCTTTTCACCAGAATGTCGAGCAGCGACATTTTGGCGTAAGCCATCAGGGTTGCGATCTCCGGCCGTGAAAGGCCCTGTTCGTTTGCGGCCAGTTCCGCAAAACCTTCGTCAGACGGCAGATATTCAATCTCACGATTGAGGCCGCCGTCACGCTCAAGTGCGCGCATCAGGCCCAGGTGATACTCGCGGGACCGAACCGCGTTTGCTTCCGCAAGCGAGATTGCCTGTGTTTGCAAATAGTTGTCCGAAAGCACGATCTCAGACACTTCATCTGTCATCTCAGCAAGCAGGGCATCACGGTCTTCCGCCTTGAGGTTTTTGTTGGCGATAGCACCTGTGAGCAGAATTTTGATGTTCACTTCCTTATCCGAGCAATCCACCCCGGCGGAATTGTCGATAAAGTCGGTGTTGAGCCTGCCGCCGCGGCGGCCAAACTCAATCCGCGCTTTCTGGGTCATGCCGAGGTTACCGCCCTCACCAATCACCTTCACCTTCAGCTCTGGTGCGGTCACACGCAAGCCGTCGTTCGCACGGTCACCCACCTGGGCGTTGCTCTCGCTTGTGGCACGCACATAAGTGCCAATACCGCCGAACCACAGGAGGTCAGCCTCCGCCTTCATGATCATATGAATAAGGTCGGTTGGGGTCATGGCGTCCGCTTCAACGTTCAGCCATTCCTTGATCTCAGGCGTCAGGGAGATGGATTTCGCGGACCGCGCAAACACACCACCACCCTTGGAGATCAGCTTCTTGTCATAATCTTCCCAGCTTGAGCGCGGCATATCAAACAAGCGTTTACGCTCTTTCCACGCGGCTTTAGTGTCGCCTGGGTTGGGGTCGATAAAGATATGCATGTGGTTGAAGGCTGCCTTCAGACGAATGGTTTTCGAGAGCAGCATGCCGTTCCCGAACACATCGCCAGACATGTCGCCCACGCCAATAACGGTAAACTCATCTTTCTGGACATTGATGCCCATCTCGCGGAAGTGGCGCTGAACGCTGACCCAGCCACCCTTGGCGGTGATGCCCATTTTTTTGTGGTCATAGCCGTTGGAGCCACCACTGGCAAACGCATCTCCAAGCCAGAATTTCTGCTCAACCGAGATACCGTTTGAAATATCAGAGAAGGTGGCTGTGCCCTTGTCCGCTGCCACCACGAGGTAAGGATCGTCCCCATCCCGGCGCACAACATCCTTGGGAGGCTTCACTTTGTTGCCAACAAGGTTGTCTGTCACCGACAGAAGGCTGGAGATAAAGGTACGGTAAGCCGCGATCCCTTCCGCCATGAAAGCTTCGCGGTCGCTCATCGGCGGCAGCTGTTTGGGATAGAAGCCGCCTTTCGCGCCCTGCGGCACGATCACCGCGTTTTTCACCTGTTGCGCTTTCACAAGACCGAGCACTTCGGTACGGAAATCCTCGCGACGGTCTGACCAGCGCAAGCCACCCCGCGCCACCGGGCCACCACGCAGGTGCACACCTTCAACGCGGGGGTTATAGACCCAAATCTCGGCGAATGGTTTTGGCAGCGGCATTTCGTCCACCTGGCGGGAGCGAATTTTGAATGCCAATGCACGCTCATCAACACCTTCAATCACACCAGGCTGGTAGAAGTTGGTGCGAATGGTTGCGCGAATAACATTGCGGTAAGCCCGCATGATACGGTCGTGATCGAGACTATTTACCGCGTCCATCAGGCTACGGATATCGGTGACGATATTCTCGGCCATGGTGTCGCGGTTTGTTGCTTCATAGGCCGGGTCGAACTGTACCTTGAAAAGCGCCACGAGCTGCGCGGAAATCTGCGCGTTATCAACCATGCTGTCAGCGATATAGTCAGGCGTGTAGCCCATGCCAAGCTGGCGCAGGTATTTGCCGTAAGCCCGCAGGATCAAAATCTCCTGCCAGCTCATGGCGGAGGTAATCACCAGCTCGTTGAAACCGTCGTTTTCAACCTTGCCGTGCCACACTTTCACGAACAGCTCTTCAATCAGCGGCTTCAAACGCTCAAGCGCAAACGGCGTGCCTTCGGGCCGGTCGAGCGAGAAATCATGGATATAGCTGGTGGCCACACCCTCAACTTCATAAGAATGCTCCGAGAGCACCTTGAAGCCCATATTCTCAAGGATCGGCATACAATTGGTGAGCGCGATCAGCTGGGTGCCGTGATAAATCTTGAGCCGGAAGCGGTTGTCCCCGTCTTCACGGTGACGATAGAAATCAACCCGCACATCGTCCTGACCGGAAACGTCCTCAAGTTTCTGCACGTCATACGCGGCTTGCGCTGGTGTAAACGCCTCGCGGTAGGCAACCTTAAAGCGGCTCTTGTAGCGGTGATGCAGCGCACTGCCCCGTTCTTCACCGTTATGCGCGATCAGTTCGGCATGCAGCCGGTCTACCCAGCCTTGCGCAGCTTCCGCAATGGCGCGGTTGATGTCTTCCACATCCGGGTTATGCACTTTGCCGGGGAAGGTACGGATGATGAAGTGCCAGCGCGCCAGCGCTTCTTCCGTGAGGTTGGCGTAATAAACCGAAACCTCACCATTATAAGATTTGCAGAGGATATCTGCTACCGCTTGGCGGAGGCCGGAGTGGTAGTTGTCACGCGGTACATACACCATGGCTGAGACAAAACGTTCAAACCTGTCCGGGCGCACAAAGGCGCGGGGGCGCGGCCGTTCCGTTAGCTGCAGAATGCCAAGGGAGGTGTCAAAGAGCCAATCCTCACCCACCTGGAAAAGCTCGTCGCGCGGGAAAGATTCCAAAATATGCGCCAGTGCCTTCGCGGCATAAGACCGCGGCGCAAACTGGGAGCGCTGCATGATGTTCGCCACCTTGCCGCGGATGATCGGCACGTCAGTTGCAAACTTGCGGTAGGAAAGTGATGTGAACAGGCCAACAAAGCGGCGCTCGCCCACAGCAACGCCGTTCGCATCAAAAATCTTCACGCCAATATAGTCCATGTGCGACTGGCGGTGCACCGTGGATTTCACATTGGCCTTGGTGATGATGAGCGGGTCAGGTGCGGACAGGAAGTGCCTGATTTCCGGCGACATGGGCGTGAGACCCTCCTTGTCGCGCAGCACATTACGGGACGGATCGCGCAGGATCCCAAGGCCAGACCCTTCAACCCGGTTGAAATCAAACTTGGAAGGGTCCCCCTCAAAACGATATTCGCGGAAACCAAGGAAAGTGAAATGATCAGCCCCCAGCCAGCGCAGCAGGCGAATGGTTTCATCCACTTCTTCCTGCTCAATGGGTGGCGGATTAACGGTGAGCGACGCAACGGTCTCGTCAATCTTGGCCAGCATGGCTTTCCAGTCACTCACGGCGGCGCGCACATCTGCAAGCGTTACTGCCAGCGTGTCTTCAATCTCCTTCAGGACGTCCTTGTCAGACTGGGCGTCGATCTCGATGAACATGTACGACTCGGTCGTCTCGGTCCCCTTGCCAGCCGCTACCCGCTTGCCTTTTTCGTCCCGGCTTTGGGTAAGGATAGGGTGATGCATCATATGGATGCGGGAGTGCAGCGTGACCGCCAGACAGCCGGTGATCGAATCGACCAGAAACGGCATGTCGTCATTAACGATCTGGATAACCGTATGTTTGGTGGACCAGCCTGATTTGCCGCCGCGCGGGTTCAGGATTTTGATAAGCGGTTTACCTACCGGCCGGGTTTCCGCCATCTGCCACATGCTGCGCGCTACCGCGAACAATGTCTCTGGCTCACCCGCCATCAGATCGTCGGGACCTTGCGCGTAAAACTGGCCTAGAAACTTGTCAAATGCCTCGAAGTCTTCACCTGACATCGCTTCAACCGCAAAACGGCTAATCGCCGCCATGATCTGCTTATACTGCTCGTCACTGGTCACTGTTTTGGTCCCTTCACAACCGGATACTGGGGTCTTTTCTTTTCGTTATTTCTTTTTGAAACGGCGCACCATTGTGTCCACCGTGGTTGGCCCGGCCTCTGCCACGCCAATTGCCTCAAGCCCGCCGCCATCTTTGCGGCGTGCAAGCACAAGGCAAAATTCACTATCTATATCAAGCGCCTGCATGTCGGCGGCAGGTGCCTTGAGCGCATGCGCGCGCGCCTCGTCCTGGCGGTTATGCGCCGCACTGCCAACCTCACCGCGCCGGGCCATACGCTCGGCTTTCACACAGCCTTTGATGCCACCCGGCTGCGCTTTCAAAAACGCTACGAGACTTTCTGGTGTTTCGCCGTGCCGCCGCGCGAACGCAAGCGCAGAGGCATATTCCGTCAAACGGGTCTTGTCGTAATTTTTGCCAAATGTCAGCTTCAGCACGGGGGTGAAAGGCGCGCGGTCCTGCACCCTCAATTTATGCCGCTTGAGAAGCGCACTATAGGCGTCTGGCGCTTTCTCGCCTTCCTCATAAAGCGAAAGGGCCGCAGCAAGCGCCTGATAAAGGCTATCACGCCCGCCACCATCAAGGTGCGCCACCCGGCCTGCCGCACGCTCACAGGCGTCAAGGCTGTCAGCCAATTCAGAGGCATCGCTCTCTTCCGCGACCTCACGCAGCGCAGCATCACGCGCACGGAAACTTACCACCACCATGATAAAGTGCGGTGCGTCACCTGTGCGGCTGAAGGGGAGCATAATGCCGCGGCAATCAAGGGAGCCCTCTGCAAATTCAAACTCCGCCGCACGCTCACGCCCGTCGTCGGTTTCAAACTGGCCCAGAAGCGCCCCCGCAAAAGCAGATTTCGGCAAAGCCTCAAGGCTCACACCGGGGCCGATCGGCTCTTCCATCAGGCGGCGCACATCATCACCCGCAAAACGCACGACCGCCCCCGCAGGTGTAAACTCCAGCAGCAGCGTGTTGGTCTTGAAAGGCGCAAGCCCATCTGGTGTGAGGTCTTTAAAAAGCGGGAAGGCTTTTTCCGCCTTCAGCTGCAGCCAATAATCAAACGCGCGCAAATGCAGGCGGCGTTCTTCGGCATCACTGGATTGAGCGGTCGAGAAGTCGTCTGGGACGCCGGCGTCCAAGGGGCTATGGTCTGCGTTTTTTTCTTCGTCGCCGTTCATGGCCAACAAACCGTTTCTGAGTTCTGCGTCAGCGTGTGTCGCATAAGTCGGGTATGGCACCGCCCTAGAACACATGCAAGAAAGATCAACCAGATTAGACAACTTTTTTACACCAGCTTCACTACACACTGTTTTGACAGCGCTGCCAAGCGTTCCGGCTTGCCCCGAAATCCTTTTTGCGCCAAAAAGAACTGATCTTTCGGGGGAAGGTAAGGGAGACTCAGACTATGCAGAACACGCAGCCAGATGCGCGTTGGCAAAGCCTCACGGCCATGTTTTTTGATCAAGCCGCCAAGATGGGCAGCAAACCACTGCTTTACGCCAAGGAAGGCGGAGCCTGGCGATCAAGAAGCTGGACCGAGACGGCAGAAGAGGTCAGCAAACTTGCCAAGGCGCTTGAAGCCTTGGGTGTCGTTGCCGGTGACCGGGTTGTTGTCGTCTCTGAAAACCGGCCGGAATGGTTGATCGCGGACTTTGCCATCATGGCCCTTGGTGCCATCACCGTGCCCGCCTATATCACCAACACGGCGCGAGACCACCTGCATATCCTTGAGAACAGCGGCGCCAAGGCCGCCATCGTTTCCACCAAAACGCTTGCCCGCACCTTCCTCAAAGCCGCGCATCAGTCTGATGAACTGGAGCACACCATCACCATTGAAGAGGTGAAACTTGAGCAACAGCTCAATGTAGCTGTGCACCACTGGGACAAGGCCCTTGCCGCACAGGAAGCCGATGTCGCTCACTTTGCCCGGCGCGCTAAAGACGTATCGCGCCATGATATCGCCTGCCTGATATACACAAGCGGCACAGGCGGCGCGCCGAAGGGGGTGAAAACCCATCACGGCTCCATCCTCCATAACGCAGAAGGCGCGATTGAGATTTTCCGCGAGCTTGGGCTTTCTAATAATGTCTTTCTCTCTTTCCTGCCGCTCAGCCACGCTTATGAGCACACAGCCGGGCAGTGCTGGCCGCTCACCATCGGCGCGGAAATCTGGTACGCGGAAAGCCTTGAAAAGCTGGCCACCAACATGGCGGAGGCCAAACCCACGGTTATGGTGGTGGTGCCCCGGCTTTTTGAAATGCTGCGCACCCGCATCAGCCGCGCGATAGAAAAAGAAGGCGGCACCAAGGCCAAGCTGTTTGGCCGGGCAATTGAGCTTGGCACCAAAATCGCCAAGGGTGAACGCCTGAGCTTCAAGGAAAAGATCGAGAATATCTTCCTGAGCCTTACGGTTCGGCGCAAGGTGAACAACCAGTTTGGTGGCCGCATTAAAGCGCTGGTCTCCGGCGGTGCGCCGCTGGCGCCTGATGTGGGGTATTTTTTCGAAGCCCTTGGCCTGCCGCTTCTGCAAGGGTATGGGCAAACAGAATCCGGCCCGATTATATCCGTGAACCCGCCAGCCGCCCCCAAGGCGCACACGGTTGGCACCATTTTCCCGAACACGGAGGTGAAAATCGCTGAAGACGGCGAGATCCTCGTGAAAGGTGAGCTGGTGATGAAAGGCTATTGGCGGGACGATAAAGCCACGGCCAAGACCATTGTGGACGGCTGGCTGCACACCGGCGATATCGGCAAGTTTGATGAAGACAATCACATTGTCATCACCGACCGCAAAAAAGACCTTATCGTCAATGACAAGGGCGATAATGTTTCACCACAGCGTATTGAAGGCATGCTTGCCCTTGAGGACGAGATCGCCCAGGCCATGGTTTATGGTGACCGCAAACCGCACCTTGTCGGGCTGATTGTGCCGGATGCCGAATGGCTCAAAGGCTGGGCAAAAGCCAAGGGTAAAACCCTTGAAGGCATGGAGCTGAACGCCGACCCTGACCTCCGCAAGGCAATCGATGCCGCCGTGACCCGTATCAACCACCGGCTATCAAACCTTGAGAAGGTCCGCCGCTTCATAATCGCGGATGAGGCTTTTTCAATTGAAAACGAGCAGCTTACCCCGACACTGAAGCTAAGGCGGCATGTGGTGGGTGAGCTTTATGGTGAACGGCTTGAAAAACTGTATCACCGCGCAAAGGCATGAATGAATGACAGACAGCAGCGAGCAGATCGCGGACCTTGAAATCAGGTTCGCCTTCATGCAGGAAACCATCGATACACTCAATGAAACCGTCACGGCACAGTGGGGCGAGATTGACCGCCTTAAAAGGCGGCTAGAGAAGCTGCAGGCGGAAGTGATCGAGCTTGAGGACGGCGGCAGACGCGACAGCAAATCCGAGCCACCACCGCCCCATTATTGAAACCCGTATGAGCAATACTAAAATAGTGACCTGGGGTGAGGTTGAAAGCCCATGTATTGGTACCTGCAAACTTGATAGCAGCAGCACCTATTGCATCGGCTGCCTGCGCACCCGGGGCGAGATCGCGGTATGGTCTACCGCTAGCAATGAAGAAAAACGCACGATCCTCGCCGCCGTTGCCGAACGACAGAAGCGCGTCTCTAGGCAAACCTAGTTACGCCGCGTTGATCGAGGAGGCCTCAGTCAATCGCCTCGATACCCTGTTCTTTCAAGTATTGAAGACGATCCCGCATAGTTTTTAACTGTTCGGGCGAATGACCCCGCCATTCTTCGACCTCCCCGATCACCCGCAGCGGTAATGCGGAACGGTAGGATTTTGTCGGGTTGCCTGGAAATTTTTTGTCCGTCAGGTTCGGGTCGTCTATGATCGCACCTGTCGGCTGCACGATATAGATGCGTTCTCGCCCATCACCGACAGCCAATTCAGCTCCCCATATCGCTGCATCCAGCGTGCCTGTGAGATAAACCCAGGACGCCCGCTTTCGCTTGCCAAAGTTGGAGTTATAGCCCGTCTCAATCAAGTCCCCGGGCTTCAGGTCTGCTCGCGTGCCATGGTAAAACTCCAGCGGGAGGTTATCGGTGGAAGATGTCATCAGCTTGCTCCGTGAAATAACGATCCGGCGCATATGTACAGGATGAACAGGGTCTTGAAGCAATCCCGTTTGAGCCCATATCTATAAGACGGGAGGCGGGATATTCGTATATGCCGCACGCCCACAATGGCGATGCAAGATCAGCCTCACGCGGCACAGCCTCCACCCTAAAATCCACGGAAAACAAAAAAGCCTCCAGACTATCGCTAGTCGAGGAGGCTTCTTGTAACGCCTTGATTTCTCAAGGAGAAGATGGAGCGGGCGATGAGATTCGAACTCACGACCCCAACCTTGGCAAGGTTGTGCTCTACCCCTGAGCTACGCCCGCTCATCGCGTACACAACGCAAGCGTTGTGAGGGGTAACAGGCGGCGGTGCCGTCTGCGAGGCGGGATAATAGCTATCCGCATTGCCATTGCAACACCTTTTTTTATTTTTTTATGAAACCTCACTAAGCTCATGAAATGCATAGTGATTTATGCGATAAAACCCTCAGTTCAAACGAGAAACACAGGTCAGGATCATGGAATCGCTTCCCGCTGAGGATGCCCTTTTTACCTTTCTGGAAACGCTTGGCATCGCTACCAAAACGGTGCGGCATGCCCCCGTTTTCACGGTCGAGGAAGCCCAGGCCGCACGGCGGGGCGCAGAAGGCGGCATGCCGGGCTGGCACACCAAAAACCTCTTTGTGCGTGACAAGAAAAAGCGCCGCGCGCTTGTGGTGGCTGAGGAAAGTGTGAAAATCGACCTTCGCACACTCGCGGACCACATCGGCCTTGGGCGCGTGTCATTCGGGAGTGCGGATAGCTTGAGGGACATGCTGGGGGTAGAGCCCGGCTCCGTCACCGCCTTTGGGCTCTTTAACGCGCGGGTGCCTGAAGGCGAAGAGCCTTCGCTTACAGTCGCTATTGATAAAACGCTGCTGTCGGGCCCGGTCGTCAATTGCCACCCACTTCATAATGCCGCCACCACGGCCATCGCCCCCGATGACCTCCTTAAATTTATCCGTGCCTGCGGGTATGAACCGCTGATAATTGACCTCAGCTGAAGCCACGGCCGGAAAACGCGAAAAAATAGATAATCCCCTCTGGCAAAGACCGGCATGACCTCCTATGGTCAGCGGTAGATCGCCATGGGCCAGAGCGCCTGTTGGTACAGTATTAATTTGATCCAAGAGTTTTGAGATGGACGCACTCATTGGCGACGGCACCCCCGGCGCAGGCACAGATTTTATAAAAGACACGGATACGCGCTCTTTTGGCGAAGATGTCATCAAAGCCTCCCAACAGCGCCCGGTGATTGTTGATTTCTGGGCTGACTGGTGCGGCCCGTGCAAACAGCTGATGCCCGCCCTTGAAGCAGCCGTAAAGGCCGCGAACGGCGCCGTGGCGCTCGTGAAGGTAAATGCGGACCAGAACCAGCAACTCTGTGCCCAGATGCAAGTGCAAAGCCTGCCAACGGTGCTGGCGTTCTGGCAAGGGCAACCTGTTGATGGTTTCCAGGGCGCTGTGCCACCCTCACACCTCAAGACCTTTGTCGACAAGCTTGTTGCCATGTCCGGCGGTGAGGGTGGTGATGACCCGATCGCGGAAGCTGTTGAGCATGCAAACGGCTTGCTTGATAGCGGCGAAGCGATGCAGGCAGCCCAGATTTACCAGCAGATCCTGATGCATGACCAAGGCAATACAGCCGCCTTGATCGGCATGGCCGAGGCGTCCCTTAAGTTGGGGCAAAGCGACCAAACAGCCCGCATCCTTGAAGCTGTTGCCGAGGATGAGATCGAGGACCCGAAACAGAAAGAACGCCTCGCGCGTATCCGCACGGCCCTTGATCTTGCTGCAGAGGGTGCAGAGGCGGGCGACCGGGCAGAGCTTGAAGCCAAAGTTGAAAGCAACCCGCTTGACCATGAAGCCCGCTATTCGCTTGCCCTCTCCTACCAGGGAACGGGCGAGCTTGATAAAGCGGCGGAAGTCCTTCTCGGCATCATCATGCGCGAGCGTGAATGGAACGAAGACGCTGCGCGCAAGCAGCTTCTGAAGCTGTTTGAAGCCGCAGGCGCCAGTGACCCCTTCACGATGAAATACCGGCGGCGCCTGTCGTCAGTGCTGTTTAGCTGAGGGTTTGGGGATGACGGAGAAAAGCAAAACTCTGGACGCTTTGCCTTCCGTTATTCCTGTGTTTCCGCTACCGGGGGTGATCCTGCTGCCCGGCGCCAGCCTGCCCCTCAATATATTTGAGCCCCGTTACCTCAAGATGGTGCGGGACGCCGCCACGGGCCACAATCTCATCGGCATGTTGCAGCCGCGCGAAAAAGAAGGAAATGGCAAAGCCCCGCCGCTTTTCTCTATTGGCGGTGTCGGCTCGATCAGCGAGTTTCACGAGACCGAGGATGGCCGCATCCTCATTCGGCTCAAAGGCCTGTCCCGCTTCCGTGTGGATGAAGAACTGAGTGTTACCACACCCTACAGACAGGTGCGCGCCGACTGGAAAGCCTTCAAAGAGGACCCATGGGGCGGCAACAGCAAAACCCGGGTGGAGCGGGATACCCTGATGGCATCCCTAAAAGCATATCTTGATATCAAAGGGCTGGACGCAGACTTCAGCGCCATTGCGGAAGCACCCGATGATGTGCTTGTGAACACCCTCTCGATGATCGTGCCCTTCTCGCCAGCGGAGAAACAGGCGCTTCTCGAAGCCTCTGAGGTGTGGGACCGCTCAGAGCTTCTGAAGCAACTTCTCACCATGGCAGCCTCGAACCTAGCCGCAAACGATAGTGACAGCTCCGCCCACTAGGCGCGATTTTATTTCTCCGGAGACATTTAAGATGCCTGAGCGCAGCAGCACAAACCCCAAACTTCTTGAAATACTGGTTTGCCCGGTCACCAAAATGCGGCTTGAGTATGATGCGGAAAAGCAGGAACTGATCAGTAAAAGCGCGGGCCTTGCCTTCCCGATCAGAGACGGCATTCCCATCCTGCTGGCGGATGAAGCGCGGGAACTTTAAGCCCTAGAGCTTGCCTGACCAGTCTTTTATCAGCATCGGGCCAAGCGCTTTACCGCCAAAAATATGGATATGCAGGTGCGGCACTTCCTGGTGCGCGTTATCGCCCGCGTTTGCGAGCGTACGGTAGCCACCATCAACAAGGCCCAGCATTTCTGCGGTTTTACCCACTGCGCGCATGAAACCGGCGATCAGGTCCGCCGGTGCTTCTGCGGTGAAATCAGCCATCGAAACATAAGGCCCCTTCGGGATCACCAGCACATGGGTTGGCGCCTGCGGGTTGATGTCATGGAACGCCAGCGCCCACTCATCTTCATAAACCTTGTTGCAAGGAATTTCCCCGCGCAGGATTTTTGCGAAGATATTGTTCTTGTCGTAGGCCATGGATTGCACTCCCGCTTTGCTCACTGGAATGCGCACACTATAGCGGGCTGGTTGGCGGCGTCCAGCCACCAACCGCGAAAATAACCGCCACAGCGTCCTAGAGAATGAACTTGGAGAGGTCGTTGTCTTTTTCCGCCAGCTCGCCCATGTTTTTGCGTACAAAATCAGCGTCCACCTTGATGGTGACACCGCTCTGGTCAGAGGCAGTGAAGCTGATCTCCTCCAGCACTTTTTCAAGCACCGTATGCAGGCGGCGGGCGCCGATATTCTCAACGGTTTCGTTGAAATGCGCCGAGATACGCGCGATCTCGTCAATGCCGTCATCAGTGAACTCAAGTGTGAGGTCTTCTGTGCCCATGAGCGCCACATACTGGCGGATGAGGCTGAAGTCAGGCTCCGTGAGGATGCGCTTGAAATCTTCTTCCGTCAGCGGGCGCAACTCAACGCGGATCGGTAGGCGGCCCTGAAGCTCAGGCAACAGGTCGCTCGGTTTCGCGAGATGAAATGCGCCAGACGCAATAAACAGGATATGGTCGGTTTTCACCGCACCATATTTGGTGGAAACAGTGGTGCCTTCAATCAGCGGCAACAGGTCACGCTGCACACCTTCACGGCTCACGTCACCGCCGCGAACATCCTGGCGCGCACAGATCTTGTCAATCTCGTCCAGAAAGACAATGCCGTGTTCTTCAACGAGTGTCGTGGCTTCGCGGGTGATGCTTTCATCATCCACCAGCTTGTCTGCCTCTTCCCCCATCAGGACTTCATAGGCTTCCGCCACCTTCAGGTGCTTCTTCACCTTGCGGCCACCCATGGCTTTGCCGAACATGTCCCCGAGGTTGAGCATGCCAACGCTGGCGCCTGGCATGCCGGGGATATCAAATTGCGGGAATGGGCTCGTGGTATCCGCGATATCAAGCTCGATTTCCTTTTCCGCCAACTCACCTTCCCGCAGCATCTTGCGAAACTTCTGCCGTGTGGCATCCGAGGCACCTTCGCCTACAAGGGCGTCAAGCACGCGTTCTTCCGCGTGAATTTCAGCCTTGGCGGCCACTTCCTTGCGGCGCTTCTCCCGCATCATCAGGATAGCATTCTCGATCAGGTCACGGATGATCTGTTCAACATCACGGCCCACATACCCCACCTCGGTGAACTTGGTGGCCTCAACCTTGATGAAGGGTGCTTCCGCAAGTTTGGCGAGACGGCGGGAGATTTCGGTTTTACCAACACCGGTTGGCCCGATCATCAGGATGTTCTTCGGCAGCACCTCTTCGCGCATCTGGCCTTCAAGCTGCTGGCGCCGCCAGCGGTTCCTGAGCGCCACGGCAACAGCGCGTTTTGCGTCTTTCTGGCCAATGATGAAACGGTCGAGCTCAGAGACGATCTCGCGCGGGGAAAAACTGGACATATTTACTCCTGACTGTCGGTACTAAAGGCGGTGCTGCTGGTGGCGTCCATCTGCTCAACGATCACATTGTCGTTGGTGTAAACGCAGATATCAGCGGCAATTTTCATGGCCTTGCGGGCGATGTCTTCGGCACTCAGGTCCTGGTCATAAAGCGCGCGAGCAGCCGCAAGCGCATAATTACCGCCTGAGCCGATAGCCACAACACCGTGCTCTGGCTCAAGCACATCACCGTTACCGGTCACCACAAGGCTCGTGTCACCGTCCACCACAATCATCATGGCCTGAAGCTGGCGCAGGTATTTGTCCGTACGCCAGTCTTTCGCAAGCTCAACACAGGCGCGGGCGAGCTGGCCGGGGTGCCGCTCAAGCTTGGCTTCAAGGCGCTCAAAAAGCGTGAAGGCATCCGCCGTTGCCCCCGCAAAACCAGCGATCACCTTGCCGCCCGCCAAATGCCGGACCTTGCGCGCATTGGCTTTCATCACCGTATCACCAACGGAAACCTGACCATCGCCAGCGATCACAACTTTACCGTCCTTGCGTACGCTGCAGATGGTGGTGGCATGCCAGGTTGGCAGCTCTGAATGGAACTGAGTCATGAGACTTAAGTTTTCCTTTTCTACTTTTTATCTTTGCGAAAGCATATATGAACCGAAGTGATCTCTTACAAGCTTATGTGCGGAAAAGCCGCATAAATCCTTGCTTTAGAGGCGCTTTAACCCTAAAGCCATAGTGTTTTCAAATTGGAGCATGAGCACCAATTGGTCAAACCAAACTGCAATGCGGAGCATGAAATGCGCACAGCATCATATGAAAGAAAGACCAAGGAGACCGAAATCTCCGTGACGGTAAATCTGGACGGTACAGGTTCGTACGACGTTCATACCGGCATTGGCTTTCTCGATCATATGATCGAACAGCTATCGCGCCATTCGCTCATTGACATCACCTTGCGCGCAAAAGGCGACCTACATATCGACGGGCACCATACCACCGAAGACTGTGGTATCGTGATCGGCACAGCCATCAAAAAAGCGCTGGGCGACATGTTGGGCATCACCCGCTACGCTAGCGCCTATATTCCGATGGATGAAACGCTGACCCGCGCCGCCATCGATATCTCAGGCCGCCCTTTCATTGTATGGAAGGTGGATTTCAGCCGCGACAAGATCGGCGAGATGGATACGGAGCTGTTTGAAGAGTTCTTCCGGGCCTTCGCTTTTGCCGCCGGTGTAACCCTGCACGTGGAAAATCTCTATGGGGTGAACAACCACCATATTATCGAGAGCAGCTTCAAGGCGCTCGCACGGGCGCTCAGGGTCGCCCTTGAGGTAGACCCACGCAAGGCAGACGCCGTGCCAAGCACCAAGGGCACCCTCGGCGGTAGCCTCTAAGCGGCAAGGAGCTTTTGATGACCGAAACCGTTGCCATCGTTGATTATGGCTCGGGCAACTTGCGTTCTGCTGAAAAGGCATTGGCGCGGGCGGCCCGTGAGGCCGGGCTTTCAAGCACGATTGTTGTGACCGACAATTGCGATGTCATCGCAAAAGCCGACCGCATAGTGCTGCCCGGTGTAGGTGCATTTGGCGATTGCCGCCGCGGCCTTATGGCGATCGAGGGCCTTGCCGACACCATTGAAGAAGCGGTGCTGGAGGCCGGGAAACCTTTCCTCGGTATCTGTGTGGGCATGCACCTTATGGCGCATGAGGGACACGAGCACGGCATCCATGAAGGCATGGGCTGGATTGACGGCACCGTTGAACGCATGGAGCCGGAAGACCCGGCCCTCAAGATCCCGCACATGGGCTGGAACGAGCTGACGCTGACGGACGCAGGCGCGAGGCACCCTGTGTGCCGCGGCATTACAGCGGGAGACCATGCCTATTTTGTGCATAGCTATCATATGGCGCTCAACACAGGTGATGCCCTTCTGGGCTATACCGACCATGGTGGGCAGGTAACGGCCATAGTTGGCCGAGACAACATGGTGGGCACCCAGTTCCACCCGGAAAAGAGCCAGGCGGTTGGCCTCAGGCTCCTGAGTGCGTTTTTGGAGTGGAAACCATGATTACAGTTTATCCTGCCATTGACCTCAAGGACGGCAACTGCGTGCGCCTTTTCAAAGGCGATATGGACGCTGTGACCGTGTTTAGCGACAACCCCGCAGCCCAGGCCAAAGAGTTTGAGGATGCGGGCTGTACCTGGCTGCATCTCGTGGACCTGAACGGCGCGTTTGCGGGTGCGCCGGTGAACGCCGCTGCCGTTGAAGCCATTTTGAAAACCGTGAAAATCCCGGTCCAGCTTGGGGGTGGTATCCGCGATATCGCAACCATGGAACGGTGGCTGGAGGCTGGCATCTCCCGCCTTATCCTCGGCACCTTAGCCGTCAAAAACCCGGATTTGGTGAAAGAAGCCTGCCGCCTTTTCCCCGGCAAGATCGCCGTGGGCATTGACGCAAAGGGCGGCATGGTTGCCGTTGAAGGCTGGGCGGAAGCCAGCGAGCTTGAGGTGGGCGAGCTTGCTCGCAAGTTTGAAGATGCGGGCGTTGCCGCCATTATCCATACGGATATCGACCGGGACGGCACGCTCACCGGCGTCAACGCAGAGGCATCATCCGCCCTCGCGAACCTCGTTTCTATCCCGGTGATCGCATCCGGCGGCGTGAAGGATATTGACGACATTACTCGCGTGAAAGCCGCTGGCAACCTTGAAGGTGTGGTCACGGGCCGCGCGATTTATGACGGACGGCTGGACCTCAAAGCCGCGCTGGAGCTTGCAAAATGCTGAAGGCACGCATCATCCCCTGCCTTGACGTGAAAGACGGCAGGGTCGTCAAAGGTGTTAACTTTGTTGACCTTATCGACGCGGGCGACCCGGTGGAACAGGCGCGGGTGTATGACGCCGCTGGCGCCGACGAGCTGACCTTCCTTGACATCACCGCCTCCAGCGAGCGGCGGGACATCCTCCTTGATGTGGTGAGCCGCACGGCGGAGGCGTGCTTCATGCCGCTTACGGTCGGCGGCGGGGTACGCACGGAAGAAGATGTGCGCAAGCTGCTGCTCGCGGGCGCAGACAAGGTTTCCGTGATGACAGCGGCGGTCAACCGCCCTGCGCTGATCGGCGAACTGTCTGAAAAATTTGGCGCCCAGTGCATTGTGGTGGCCGTTGATGCCAAAGAAGTTGGGCCAGACAAGTGGGAGATTTTCACCCACGGCGGCCGCACGGCAACCGGCATAGACGCGGTTGAATACGCCAAGGAGGCCGCGAGGCTGGGCGCGGGCGAGATCCTCCTCACCAGCATGGACCGGGACGGCACACGCGAAGGCTTCAACTTGGCCCTAACCCGCGCAATCTCTGACGCAGTGAGCATTCCGGTGATCGCATCGGGCGGTGTTGGCACGCTTGATCACCTGGTTGAAGGGGTGCGGGACGGCCACGCATCTGCCGTGCTGGCGGCCTCGATCTTCCACTTTGGGGACCACACGATCGCGGAAGCAAAAGCCCATATGGCCAAAGCGGGCATAGCTGTTAGGCTATAAAAGTGTGGCGAAAAGCCCAAAATGTGAGGCGTATCTGTGGCGTATATTGGGTATAAACCGCCAATGTGTGGCGCATGTGTGGCGGAAAGTGAGGCATGGATATGACGGATAAGCAAAACAGCATCGGCGATACCCTGGCCCGGCTTGAGGCCCTTCTGGAGGAGCGCAAAGGCGCGTCAGCAGATGAAAGTTACGTTGCGCGGCTTTACCATAAAGGTGCCAAAAAGATCGCGCAAAAGGTAGGGGAAGAAGCGGTGGAGGCCGCGATGGCCACAGCCGCAGGCGACGACCGTGAGCTGGTGAGCGAAAGCGCGGACCTTCTCTTTCACCTGATGGTGCTCCTCAGCGCCAAGGGCCTGTCGCTCAGCGATGTCACGGAGGAGCTGGCGCGCCGCGAAGGGCTCTCGGGCTTGACCGAGAAGGCGAACCGCAAAACCTAAGATGTGAGAGAGCAAGAAAGGCAACCGCGATGACCATAAAGATGAAAAGTTTCACCCTATTATGCGCGAGCCTGACAGCCCTTTCCCTCACTGCCTGCGAACAAAAGCGCGAAGAGCAGAGCAACCAACCGAGCGAGCAACAAGCCGCACAGGCCACACCAACCAACCCGGATGGCCTCAAGTTCCCGCTGGACTGCACACTGGGCGATACCTGCCTCATCGCGCGGTATGTAGACCGGGGCGCGGGCACAGGTGGCGCTGCGACCGACTACCGTTGCCTGGGCGAAACTCAGGAAGGCCACAAGGGCGTGGATATCGCGCTCCGGCATATGGGCATGATGGAAGCAGGCGTTGATGTGCTTGCGGTCGCCGAAGGCACCATCCTGCGCCGCCGCGACGGCGTGGCCGACATCTCTGCCCGGCAACTGGATGAAAGCGATATCGACGGCAAGGAATGCGGCAACGGTATCGTGCTCCAACATGAAGATGGCCGCCAAAGCCAATATTGCCACCTAAAAAACGGCAGCCTCACGGTGGGTGAGGGCGCGAGCGTAAAGGCAGGCCAGAAGCTCGGGCAGGTGGGCCTCTCGGGCGAGACGGAATACCCCCACCTGCACTATATGCTGCGCGAGGGCGGTGAGATCATCGACCCCTTTGATGGCCGCAAGATGAGCGACGCCTGCACGGCCGATAGCGCGGACGACAACAGCCAATGGGCCACAACACCCTCCTATGAACCGCTGGTGCTGATCGGCATTCGCCTCTCATCCGCGCCGCCTGAGCGCGCGGATATCTGGCAGGCGCCAAATGAGGTGATCCCCCGCACTGCACCCGCGCTGGTGATGACAACCCACGCCTTCCATGCCCGCGAGGGGGATGTCTGGGCCATGAAGATCAAAGACCCTATGGGTCGCACCTTCGCGGAGAAAACCGAGACGCTGGAGCGGGACCGCCAGTTTATCTACCGCTTCATTGGCCGCAAGCGCCCCTCCGGCGGCCTGACGCCCGGCATCTGGACCGCAGAGATCAAAGCCTCTCGCGATGGCGCGGAAAGCAAAACCCTGCGCACTGAGTTCAGGGTGGAATAACCCCACCTTCACAACCATTGCACGAAGGTTATGTACAAGCGGATGTCCCGCCCCTAGTATCCCCGCAAGCCTGGGCGAAACGCCAACGGTTGATGGGGGAACTGATGGTCAAACCAAGCCATATCATCGCGCTTTTTCTGGTACCCGCCCTGTTTGTCGGCGGGTTTCTGCTGTACGGCAAAATAAAAGGCAAACCGTTCAGGCCAGCAAGCCCCTGGGAAACCTCTGCCAAAACGGTTGATGCGAAAATGGAGGGGGTAACATTTCATATCCCCGGCAATCATCTCAGGTCGTTATTGGAGCTTAGTGATCGGAAACCGGATGAGCTGGCAAACGGCTTCATGGTGCATGCCCTTATGCCTGACTTTTTACCTTTCTCTTATGAGCACAAAGATGACTTCATCGCCGAGGGGCAAGCCAACAAAGTAGTGTACGTGTCAATTGGAAGAATGTGCCGCGTAGGCCCCAGGAGTATTGACGCGAAGCCTTGCACGGCGACATCCAGTCTGCAGTCGTTATTCAAAGTTTACGCTCAGTCATTGGCGCCAGTTGCTGAAGAGAAACGTCCTGATAACCAAGACGTTCCAGGTATGGAGCATCTGGGTACACGCGTTTCTACTCTAGAGGCAAAAGCGGGCGAATTGGAGAAAGATATTTTTGCGGTGAATCAAGGTAGTGCGCAAGCAAAACTGCTTATTTGCAGCCGCACAGATCGCGTTCCAAACCCCCAATGCACCCTAAAGTATATCTGGCGCGATAAGTTTCTGATTTCAATTAGCTTTGCGCGAGCGATGAAGGATGATTGGGCCCTTATCCGAGAGAAAGCAGATCACTTTTTCACTTCCGTAAGTGAATGGCCTGAAGAGGCAACATAACGCCGCGCTAAACCATTCTGCCACGCCCGAGGGTGAGCAGGTGAAAGCTGAGGCTGAGAAGGCTGGCGCTTAGGATAGGCGTGAGCCAGATGAAGGGGGCGGGTGCTGTATCCACCAGCCACAGGCTCGCGGCGGCCATGACCAAAAACCCGCCGGTCGCGGCAGAGAGCAGCACATGTCTGGTGTAAAGCGGCTGCATCTGATAGCGGCGAAGGCGCAGGCAGATAAACACGCCCACGAGCGCACCGCGCGCGGCCCAGCGGGCACCTGTGCCGTGCAAGCCTTCAGGCAGCCAAATGGCACCACATAGCACCAATGCCATCACCAAACCGCCTGATAGAATATAAAGCTGCCTTTGCATTGGCGCAGCTTAGGCTGCATAGCACGGACGCTGCAAACCTTTACTGGCTTTCAGCCCGGCTAAAGCACGGTTTCATTCACCGGGGTATTTACGAAGTTATAGTTCGCTGGTGCAAAATTGGTGGCATCGTGCACCATGGCGTTATCATATTCCTGCGCTGTTATCTGGAGAACCTTGGTGCGGTTGTCATCCTGCCCGAAGCTCATGAGATAATTGCCGCCCGCGCGCGCCAGATTGCTGGCAAACTGCAGGAAGCTCGGGTTGTTTTGGTCATACACCAGAAACGAATTGGAAAAGCGATTGAGCCGATAGGTGTTCGCCTCGATCTCATAGAAAAAGCTGTAATAGAAACACGCTGGATGGAAAATGACGCGGTTGTCACCCCCGTTGCGCGGGTTAGGCAGCAGGTTGCCCTGCCACGGCGACACATTGCCCTGTTGCAGGCTATAGGCTTCCGCAATGCGGCGGCTGAGGCTGCCGCGAATGAAGTCCGACCGGATAGCGTTGATGAAAGTATCTCGGTCGTCGTCCGCGACCTGTCCGGGTTGCAGGTTACCACCTGTTACACCGTTCAGATAGGCCGCCACATATTGCTGCGCCGTGTTGGGGTTTTGGGTCAGATATGCATCCACCGCCTGCACGTAAGCATTGGTGTTCATGAGCGCCTGATAGGCTTGATTGCCGTTTTGCGGGCCATTCTGGTAGTTGGCCGCCTGCCCCGCCGCCAGCGCACAGACAACAATCTGACGCAGGTAAGCCATATAGTTGGCATGCAGCACCTTCACGTGACCCACCCCTTGCCAACGCTGGAAGCCTGCATCCCATATCAAGGGGCCGCTGGATGAAAACACCGTCGGTGCAGGGCCGGGGAAAAAGTCTGCATAATACTGCTGCAGGCGCAGGAAACAGTCCCGCGTGTTACCCGTTTGGGGGTCAGTATTGGGTTGAAACTCTTCCGCGATGAAACGGTTGCCGCGCGGGAAATCATGCACCGCCTGCCCGCCAAGCCCGCGAATGGCCCGCAGCATGGTGAAAGGCCGGTTGTTGGGTGTTACCCCATACACAGCGCAGAGCGTGTCACCATCAAGGAAAAAGCCGTAGTTTTTCTCAAAATTGCTGGAGACGTTGCTACCATAGTAGAACTCAGGCCCGAGCCAGAACTGGTTGTTGCGAAACTCAACTTCAGTGATCTTGACAAAAAGCGAGCGCTGCTGGGTATTGATGTCGCCTGGCACCCAGGGGATGCGTTCGGGCGCATAACCTTTGTAGATGCGGTGTTGCGGCCCCGGCGCACCGCGAAAGCTGTCTGGCTGATACCTGTGGGAGTGGATGAAATAGCGCCCGTTCGCTTCAAAAATGCGGGGGTCTTCATAACCGTCTGTGTTGGGGATGATCTCGTCAGCAACAACCTGAAACGCCTGCGCCGGGTTGCCCAGATTGTTGATATCTATCTGTATCTGCGCGATGCCCACTCCGTCAAAATAGCGCCCGCCGCGCCCATCGGGCACTTGCCCCTCAAGGATGGCTTGCCCGGCCGGAAGCCCCCAGCCAGAGCCCCACGGGGTGCCTGCCTGCCCCGGGAACTGCGGTGCCGGGTTGGCAAAAACCCAGTTGTTTTGCTGGTCCTGCACCTTGTGGACCATGGCGCGGTAGGCGACGAGGAACTGCACGTTGTTGCCGTTCTGGCCCACCCTTACCCAGCTGTTGTTGAACTTGACCACCTGATTACGGTTCACGCCGGGCAGGGTGGCTGGCAGTTGTGCTGTAAAGTCTATGTTCAGCATGATGGGTGGTCCTTGTTGGGGGTCGCTCAGTTTTTGTCCTGCACATAAATCGTGGTATCGCCGGGCAGCTGATAGGGATCGAGATCACCCACCGTGATTGTCTCAGGCTGGTAACTGTCGATGTCAAAATTGGGCGTATCGGTGTTGGCACCTTCACTGGGGGAAGGCGGCGGGTCCGGCAGGTCGCTTGGTGGTGGGGATGGCGGGTTGCTGCCCGCATACTCCGCCGCCAGAAGGCTTGAGAGCGTCTGGCAATCATCCAGAAGTTTGGTGAGCAGTTTGTTTTCTTCGGTCGCGTATGTGGGCTCGATGGTGCGGCTGGTGTTGAGCTGGCCCATGTTAGCCATCGCAATATTGGCGGAGATCAGGTCCGCAGTTTGCGGCAGCACCACTTCTTTTGTGGTGTCATCCAGCGCTTGATAATCTGTCGCGCTCGGGTTCTGGCTCGACTGCAGAGTCTTCAGCGCAAGGCTATAGGCGTTATAGGTCGTCACCGTTTTTTGCGCGGCAGTGCTTTTTGCATAGTCCTTCCGCTGCTGGATATGGTCAATCACCGGCGGCAGGTCATTGAGGACCGCAGACACACTGGCGGCAAGGGTTGCATCAAGGGCCATCCTGTCCTCCTTGAAAGGTTTCTTGCTTTCAAGACGGCAGGATGGCGGGAATGTGAAGCAATTATCGCGCTGCGGCGGTTATGAAAACGGGGTCAGCGCATAACGCCCGTAGGCGATGAAAGCGCAGATGGCCGCAACCACAAGCCAGTAGACCATAGGGCCCATGGTACTATCTCCCGATACGAGGTGAAGGACGGAGAACGCCAGCATTTCTATGGCGATAAGCACAGCAGCCAGCGGCACAAGGAACGCAAGCGGCTTATAGAAAGCTGGCACCACAAGGCCGATGGCGCACAGGATCTCAACCCCGCTCATGGCCATCCACACCCCGTGCGGGATCACGTTCAGGGACGGCACCGACTGTTCCGAATTGGTGAACTTCCACGCGGCGCCCACGGCTGTATGCAGCGCGAGCAACACCCCTAAAACCCAAAGAACGATATTCATGATGATGCTCCTTCATCTGCGTCAAACATTCTGATGTCCATCTCGCTCAGCCGTTTTTTATCCATAACCACCTTGATGCTTGAGATGCTGTCACCCTCAAGCGTGAAACAGAAGGCAACAACGGGTTTGTCGTCCCAGCCCCATGCGGCGCCGATCGCGCCGTCGATGATAGCAAGCCGGGCCCCTGCCGCGCGGCCCTTGAAGGTTTCTGCCACATGGCTCGCGCCGTTGATCTCATCCCTGAACTCGGGCGCGCCCTTGTCTTTGTTGGCGGCGGTGATCTTGATGGCGGCTTCATCGGCATAAAGCGCGACTTCAGGGTGCAGAAGGCCGATCAGCGCCTCAAAGTTGCCCTCCCGCGAGGCCTTGAGGAAAGCTGCAACCATCTCCTGCTGGCGCAGGGTATCTTGCCGTGGTGCTGCCCCGCGTACCCGGCGGCGCGCCCGGCTTGCCAGTTGGCGCGTGGCCTCCTCCGTGCGGTCAATAATCGGCGCAATATCCCGGAACGGCAGATCAAAAAGATCATGCAGCACAAAGGCGATGCGCTCCGTTGGCGTGAGGAGGTCAAGCACCACCAGAAGCGCGGGGCCAACCGCATCCGCCAGCATAAGATCAGCCTCTATGCTTTCGCCGGCATCGCCAGCCTGCTCGAGCACGTCAGGCTCCAGCTCCTCCTCGCCGCGTGACTTGCGGCTGCGCAGCATATCAAGGCAGATACGCGCCACCACGGTGGTGAGCCAACCGCCCAGATTGTCAATCTCATCTGCATCAGACCGGTTGAGCCTGATCCAGGCTTCCTGCACCGCGTCTTCCGCCTCGGCTTTGGTGCCCAGCATGCGATAAGCCACCGCTTTCAGGCGGCCACGGCTATCTTCAAAATGCGCCGCCAGCCCGTTTTCTTCTTTCATCTGCGCTCCCCGGTGGTTGTTTGCTGTTCAGTCGCCGTGATTTCCATGTGTTAGCACGGTGACGAAACCACGACAAAAAACGTGACAGCCAAGCCAAAAAAGATTGGTGAACCACATCCAACATATTGAAAAATATGGGAAATAAAATTTGAAATTATTCCGGCTCGCCTGCTAAACGGCAGCGCTCAGGGCGAGTGCAGGGCTCATGCGGCGGTAGGTCAGGGCCTCCGCGATATGGCCTGAGTTGATATGCTCTGCCGCCTCAAGGTCCGCGAGCGTGCGCGCCACCCTAAGCACCCGGTGATAACCACGGGCGGAAAGGCGCATACGCTCCGCCGCGCGTTCCATCAAGCTACGGCCGGAGGTATCAAGCGCTGCGATCTCCTCCAAAACCCTGCCATCTGCATGGGCATTCAGCCGCATGTGGACGGGAGCGCCGAGCGCCTTGAAGCGTGCCTTCTGGATAGCGTGCGCGGCACTCACCCGCAAAGCAACATCGGCGGAGCTTTCACGCGGTGCGGGCAGGCTCAAATCACTCGCCGCCACGGCGGGCACATCCACATGCAAATCAATCCGGTCATATAGCGGCCCCGAGATTTTGGACTGATAGTCAAGCGCGCACCGGGGCGCACGGGCGCAGGCAAGGGCCGCATCATCCAGATGGCCGCACCGGCACGGGTTCATCGCCGCAATAAGCTGAAAACGGGCGGGGTAAGTAACATGAGCCTGCACTCGGGCCACCGCCACCTCCCCACTTTCGAGCGGCTGCCGGAGCGCTTCAAGCGCCGAGCGGTTAAACTCGGGCAGTTCATCAAGGAAAAGCACACCGCCGTGCGCGAGCGATACCTCGCCCGGTTTGGCTTTTTGCCCGCCACCAATCAGCGCGGGCTGACTTGCACTATGGTGCGGGGAGCGAAACGGGCGCGCCCTGCTGATACGCCCTTCCTTGAGAAGTCCGGCGACAGACGCAATCATGCTGACCTCCAGCGCTTCCTCAGCGCTCATGGGCGGCAGGATAGACGGCATGCGTGACGCCAGCATGGATTTCCCAGAGCCGGGAGGGCCCACCATCAGCATATTGTGGCCCCCGGCTGCGGCCACCTCAAGCGCACGTTTTGCCACCTCCTGGCCCTTGATGTCGGCAAGGTCTGCGAGCGGTGAGAGGTCAGCCTCCGGCAGGATATCCGGCACGCTTAAAAGCTGGTTGCCGCGCATGTGGTTAATGAGCGCAAGCAGGCTATCGGGCGCGAGAAGGCCGTCAAGCCCCGCCCATGCGGCTTCCGGCCCCACCGCCGCCGGGCAAATGAAAATGCCGTCCTGCTCTTTCGCGAAAATAGCGGCAGGCAAGGCGCCCGCAACCGCGCGGATGCTGCCATCAAGCCCCAGCTCCCCCATCACCACATGCCCTTCAAGCCCGTCATGCGGCAGCACGTTCATGGCGGTGAGAATACCAAGGGCGATGGGAAGATCGTAATGCGAGCCCTCTTTCGGCAAGTCAGCGGGGGAGAGGTTGACCGTGATCCGCTCAGCCGGGAGCGCAAGACCAATGGCGGACAAGGCCGCACGCACCCGCTCCCGCGCTTCAGAAACAGCCTTGTCAGGCAAGCCCACAATGGTAAACGACGGCAGGCCGGAGCTGATCTGCACCTGCACCTCAACCGGGCGGGCTTCGATACCCTCAAAAGCAACCGTCTGGACCGATGCAACCATAATGCCCCCATTCCTCCAACCTTGGTGGCATAAATTAGAACAAAAAGGGAACGCGGTCCAGCCAAAATGCGGGAGGATGGAGCTTCGGGAAAATAATTGGCTATGCTGTCAACCTGATCCTTTTGCCGTGAGTATCATAAGTAGCGCTTGGGTGGGATACCCCCACCCGGCGCCAACAAGAAAAAGAGGAGAACACGATGTTTAGTGGTTTTGTTTTGGCAGTCGGGCTTATTTTTATCATCGCGGCACTGGTTTTTGTGGCCAAGCTTTTGAACCGGTACCGTGGGTACGCAGTAGCCCATGGCTACAGAAGCTTTGGTGACTATCTGCGCGCGGCCCCCACATCAGAAGATGAAACCCGGGAAGCGGTTGATATGACCATGTACGGTGTGGCCTTCTGTGTGCTGGGTTTGGCTTTCCCGCCGCTCATCATCATCGGTGCTTTCCCGCTGTTTTTTGGTGGGCGCAAAGTGATGTACGGCGTGTTGGGGCTGGGCCTCGACAATAGTCTCGATACAGCAGAGACCGACTAATATATGGCTGACAAGCCTCATACCCTGCGAGGACGAACGGATGCGCATGAAAGCCATACCGTTCGTCTGGCCGTAAACGCCGTAAAAGCGGGTGACCATCAGGCGTTTGGTGCCCTTGTGGCGCTTTTTGACCGCCGCATCTTCAACCTTTGTGTTGCCGTGCTCAAGCAGCCTGAACGCGCGGAAGAAATCGCGCAGGACGCTTTTGTAAAAGCCTATGCGAACATCGCACGCTATGACCCTGCGCGGCCGTTTTACCCGTGGATGGCAACAATCGCTGTCCGTCTCGCACAAACCGAGCTGAGGAAGAGGCAGCGAGAGCGAGAAAAAAACGAAGACTATCACGCGGAGCAGAGCCTTGAGCCGCACCTGACCGGTGAGACACCCCTCTCGACCCTGCTGGCAAACGAGCAAGCGACCACGGTCTGGGACATGGTAAGCGCATTACCGGCGGCGCAGCGCACCGCCACCTATCTGTTCTACCGGGATGACATGACCTTAGCTGAGACCGCCCTTGCGCTTGGTGTTACCGAAGGCACGGTGAAAACCCTGCTGTTTCGGGCGCGCGCAAAGCTCCGGGAACAGCTGAGCGAAACAAGTGAAGAGAGAGAAACACAATGAACTGCGATCAGGTGAAACATGCCATTGACCTCGCAAGCGTTGAGGGTAGCGAACTGCCCCTTGAGGCACGCGCCCACATTGAAGGCTGTGAGGGCTGCCATGCGGCGATGAACGCCAGCCTGCTCCTTAGCGAACACCTGCGAACCCTGCCGCTCAGCGATGCCCCCCAAGGCATGGACGCCAGGATTGCCGCCCGCATCGCCGCGCTCCCCGCTTTGAAACAGGCGCCAAAAAAACGTCAGGGCACCGCAGGCTTTTTACCATGGGGCACAGCAATACTCGGTGTTTTTGGGTTCCTCGCCTTTTCCCTCCGTCACGCAGCGGGCGAGGCAGTGCAAAAGGCTTCAGCCGCACCAGCGGGCAGCCTGGAAAGCTCGCCCATTCTGGGGGATGCCTGGCAGGCATTTTTAGCCCCTCAAACCCTGATCTCGGGCCTGAGTGCTGATTTTATGATGCTCGGTCTCTTTGCCCTGTGCAGCTTGGCCGCCATGAGCCAGATGGTACGCCGCTAGGCCGTTAAACTCTCGGGCGGAACCGCGCGCGGTATTGCATCGGGCTGGTGCCAAAACGTTTGCGGAAGTGATGGCGCAGGGTCTCTGGCGCGCCGATGCCGCAGGCGAGGGTAAGGTCATCAAGGCCTATGTCGCTGCTCTCCAGCAGTTCGCGGGCACGCGCGAGCCGCTCGGACAATATCCAGGCCTTGGGGCTTTCGCCCGTTGCCTCCACAAAGCGGCGAAGGAGCGTGCGCGGAGACAGGCCTGCCTCATCCGCCATGCGGTCAACACCCCAATCCTCGTTCAGGCGCAGCCGTACCTTGTCGAGCAGTTTGGCGATCTGGCCGCCGCGCTCCCTCGGCATGGGGCGGGGGATATATTGTGCCTGCCCGCCTTCCCGGTGCGCGGGCAACACAAGCCGCTTGGCCACCTCATTCGCGACCTCAACACCAAAATCCTGCCGCACGATATGGAGGCAGAGGTCAAGCCCGGACGCCGAACCCGCCGAGGTCAGCACGCCGCCCTCATCAATATAAAGCACATCTGCATCCACACGGAGGGAGGGGTAACTGTCCTGCAGCTTGGTGGCGTAGCGCCAGTGGGTTGTGGCTTGCCGCCCTTCAAGCAGACCCGCTGCCGCCAGCACAAAAACACCGGAGCAGATAGATGCCAGCCGCACCCCCCTCCCGTGCGCCCGCTGTAGGGCTTCAACCAGCGGCCGAGGCACCGGCTCATCCGCGCCGCGCCAGCCGGGCACGATGATAAGCGACGCGTCTTCAAGCGCCTCAAGGCCGTGGTCTGACGTGAGGGAGAGGCCGCCAAAAGCGCGGCAGGGACCATCATCCACCGCGACCGTCTTGAAGTCGTACCATGTATCAAACTCAGGCCGGGGCAAGCCGAACACTTCGGCCGCAATGCCAAACTCGAACAGGCACAGGCCATCATAAACCAGCGCACATACGAGCGGGCGTTTGGGGGTATTTTCAGTCATGGCGTAATATTACCGCATATTGTCATTTACGCCACTTCAAAAAACCGGCGACCCCGCATAGCTATTGAACAGCACCAACAATGACGGAGAAAACCATGTCCAATGCCGTAACCCATGTTCCCGCCGCGTCGCCTGAGGTGGCGTTTGAGCATTTCAGCCGCGAGTTTGAATTTGAAACCGATTGCTGGGACACCCATGAAACCTTGATGCTGGATGAGCCCGGTTTTGTCCTTCTCGATGTACGCGGGCCAGCGCTTTATGAGAGGGGCCATGTGCCGGGGGCGTTGAACCTGCCGCACGGCAAGATCATCCGCCGCCGCATGGAAACCTGGCCCAAGGAAACACTTTTTGTGGTGTACTGCGCGGGGCCACACTGCAACGGTGCCGCAAAAGCAGCCCGTCGGCTGGCGGAACTTGGGCGCCCGGTCAAGCTGATGGCTGGCGGCATCACCGGCTGGCTTGATGAAGGTTTTGCCCTCGCTGAAGGGGCTGAACCCTCATCGGTGCGGGAGCTGGAGGCCGCCTGATGCCCGCCATCTCCCCGATAACCGTCCGCCCGGCCTGCCGGGCGGATGTGCCTGCGCTTCTCACCCTCATGCGTTCGCTCGCGCGTTTTGAAGGCTATATCGATGATTTCAGGGTCACGGAACAGGACCTTCTGGACCGCGGCTTTTGCCCCTCCCCTGAATTCCATGCCCTTGTGGCGGTTGAGGGCGAAACCCTTGTTGGGTACGCGGTTTATTACACAATTCCCTTCACTTATGACCTCCGGCCCCGCCTCATCATGAAAGAGCTGTACGTGGTTCGCGAGGCGCGCAGCCATGGTGTGGGGGAAAAGCTGTTCGGCGCCGTCGTCTCTGCCGCCAAGGCAGCGGGTGCCTCGAGCCTTGACTGGCTGGTATTGCCGGACAATCTGGCGGCGCAGCGCTTCTATACCTGCCACGGCGGCGCGGAAGACCAAAACTGGCAACATTGGACGCTGCGGCCCTAAAGCCTTCAAACACCGATGTTTTCCCACGCCAGCAAGTGTAAACAAACCTAAAAGCGACCTGCACAAAGGGCCAAGTGTGTTGACGAACCGCCACTTTCAGTGAGATATGGACCTTCAGTGGATGTGTTGAGGAGTTATCTCTTTCAAAAAAATACAGCCAATTGTCCCCGGTTTTAAACGGGGGATTAAGAAAGCCGTGCGAAAGTTTCGGGCCATTTGGCCTGAGTAAAATAGCGATTGGACAACCCGGCCGTGATCGACATTGTAACCACAGTATATTCAGGCGACTATATGTCGCTGATCCTGCAGGCGAGGTCCTTTGAGAAGCATCTGGACTCTGACTTCGTTGGCAAGATATTCGCGGTATACAACAGCGACGACTATGCCGTTTTCGCCCGGTATTTTGAAACAAAGATCAAACCGCAATATGGCCGCTTCCAGAACAGGGTCGTGCTGTTGCAGTCGTCCGACCTTCTGGCGGGTGCTGATCTCTCCAAATATCCGCCATGGTATATCCAGATGGCGAACAAGCTTTTCATCAGCCAACATGTTGGCTCGCCCTGGTTTCTGGCGCTTGACTGCAAAAACCATTTTATCCGCCGGGCCTCAGCCGAGACGCTTTTTGCCGAGACAAAAGCTGTCAGCTTCCTTCAGTTTAACGAGAAAAACCTGAGCAACTTCTATGAAGGCTCATTTGGTTTTATTGGGACCGAGCTGTTTGAAGCGGGCAAGGTGCGCATGCCTGCATGGACGCCTTATATCATGCAAACTGCCACGACCCGGACGCTGCTTGGTGAGCATTTCGGCGGTGATGCCGAAACTTTCCTGAGTGCCGCCATTGAACGCCAGCTCACCGAGTTTTATGTGTATGAGGCGTATGTGCGCAAAGCGCAGAATGTGGAAAACCTCTATAGCTTCGGCAAACCTTTTGTCAGCACCGTCTGGGCCAAGTCTACCCTGTCTGACAAGAAGTTCGACCGCTGCATCAAGCGCACAACACGCACACATTGCCTGTGTTTTGGTGTGCACCGGAAATCCTACCTGCAAATGAGCCAGGCCCAGTGGCACGCTGTGGTGGACTTGTGGGAAACCTATGAGCTGATCTCGGGCCCGGAAGGGCTGCGCCTGAAGGCGACCCACGCCTCAGGCTCAAACCTCATGACCGGCCTTGAGCTGCTGGCAGGCTAGCCACCAACGCCGCCCTAGCTTCCCGCAAGCTTAAGGATCATTGCCGTCAGTTCATCGGGTTTTGAGAAATAAGCCGAATGGCTGGCGTGCAAGCTTTCCACCCGCTCAACCTTTGTTTCACCAAGCAACCGGTCCTGCAACGGCAGCGATACCGCCTGATCTTCAGTGAGGCGGATATAAGCGCGCGGCACGCTGCCGTATCGCTCAGCGCTCAGTTTGAGTTTACTAAGCGCCGGGCGCACCGGCTCCCGCACCAGAAGCGCACGGGCGAGGGCGATGTCATCGTCCGTGCAATCTGCATACAGCACCTCACGGTATACCTTGGGGTCCAGCCAGTCCCACATACTGCGCCGGTTGACCTCTACATGACCTGTGATCGCCGCCGCCCTGTCGGGCACATAGTCAAGCACACGCTTGCGGTCCGGCAACATGAAGGATGCCAGATAAATGGTGCGTTCAACCCGCTCGGGCGCGCGTTCCGCCAGCATGGAGGCCACGATGCCGTAGCGGCTGTGCACCACAACCGTTGTTTTCTCACCGTGTGGCAGCGCCGCCTCAAGCGAGCGCACCATGCGTTCAAGCGATACAAAAGGGGCAAACGCGGGCGAGCGGCCACGACCCGGCAGGTCAGGCACCATCACCCGGTGGCCCGCTGCCTCAAGCCGCGGCCATATCTTGAACCAGCACCAGGCCCCGTGCCAGCTGCCGTGAATGAGTAGGAAGTTTTTCATGTGCCATCTCCCGCACCAAAATGCCCCTAAAAGGATGATCGCTGCATGATGCGGGCACAGGTGGGCTGGTGTCGTCCCGTTCCTTGCTGATGATATAAGGAGAGATCCGCGTTATTTGCCACGTGGCTGTTCGGAGAGGAACGCCAGAAGCTGGTCCAGCTCCCGGTCGTTCAGTCGGCCAATGCGGCGGGCAAGCAGATTGGCGGCGCGGGTCGCGCGGGCGTCCATACCTGCGGTATCGATCGTAACCTTGGGTTTGGAGAGATGCGCCAGATCCTGCAACTGCTCCGCATCGTCCCATATCAGGCCAAAATACTGGATCACTTTCTGGAGGAACGCCCACGACGGCGCACCGCGTTTGCCGTGCTCAAGCGCGGACAGATACGCGGGGCTTACACCGAGCTCAGCCGCAAGCTCAGCCTGGTTGATGCCGCGCGCTTCCCTCAGCGCCCGCAGCTTTTCACCAAAGGGGGTCATGCCTGCGCCCTCCGGCTGCCCGGCAGGCGCTTGCGCAAAATAACATAAAGCGCGCCGTCACCCCCATGCTCCTGCGCGGCACTGCCGTATGACTGTATGAAAGGTTTCAGCTCAGGCCCCTCAAGCCACAGCGGCACCATGCGGCGAAGCACCCCGCCGTGCTGGTCAAAGTCGTTGCGGGTGCGGTACGCGGCGGGTGTTGCATCGGTCTGCGCGAAACGTTTGCCGCCCTTGCCTGTAACCACCAGCAGCGTTTTGTCCCCACGCCGGATAGCACCCTCAATGGTACGGCGAAGGGTGGCAAAAGCACGGTCCTGTGTCATGCCGTGCAGGTCGACCGAGCGGTCAACCTCCTGCCTGCCGGTGGCGATCTGGCGCTGCATGCGCCTGTCTATCCGGGCTTCGGGTTTGGGGGAGGTGCGGGTATGCCACTCATAGGGCAGGTCCTCGGCTTCCTGCCGAATAAGGGGGCGGCTGCGCGCGGGCGGGGGCGGTGTGTCCGGGCGGCCCCCAAGCGGGGTTACCGTCTCTGTCACCTTACGCCATATCTCAAGGTCCCGGGCGCTCAGCGGTTCTTTTTTCCTAGCCACCCTTCTGGCCCTCAAGCACGCGGGCCGCCAGTGGTTTTGGCAGCAAGAGCCAATAACGTCCGCGGTTTGCCATACGGCCAGCGATCTCTTCGGCCTCATCGCCAAAACCCCAGAAGACATCACCGCGAATTTCACCGCGAATGGCGCCGCCCGTATCCTGCGCCACCATCAGGCGGTTGAGCGGCAGGGGTTCAGCCTCGCGGCTCAAAGGGTCAGGATAGGTGGCGGAAAGCCAGATAGGCACATGAAGCGCCAGATGGCTGCGGTCAACAGCGAGCGATCGGCCAGCCGTGAGCGCCACGTTGGCGGAACCAAACGGGCCGTCACCATCTTCAAGCAGGCGGAAAAACACATAAGACGCGTTAGTATTGAGAAGCTCTTCCGCACGGTCCGGGTTTTCGCTCAGCCAGGTGCGGATCGCCTGCATGGACATCTGCTCACGCGGGACCTCACCCTCCGCGATCAGCTGACGACCAATCGCCGTATAGGCATGGCCGTTCTGGCCCGCGTAGCCAACCCGCACGAGCCGCCCGTCTTCCATCAGTACCCGGCCCGAGCCCTGAATATGGAGGAAAAAGGCATCCACAGGGTCATCAACCCATAAAAGCTCAAGGTCGCGCCCCGCGAGGGCACCTGAGGCGATCGCTTCCCGGTCCGCGAACGGGACAAGCCTGTCCCCTTTCACGAGGCCCGCGATGCGGCGACCTTTGAGGTCAGACCGAAAAGCGCCAAGGTCAACGCTTACAAGCTCGGGCGGTTTCACGTGAAGCGGTA
Organism: Kordiimonas sp.; assembly: GCF_048264555.1. Taxonomy (GTDB): domain Bacteria; phylum Pseudomonadota; class Alphaproteobacteria; order Sphingomonadales; family Kordiimonadaceae; genus Kordiimonas. Next base: position 801,682 of record NZ_JBLXCX010000001.1, on the reverse strand, counting down.
CATGGTAACGTGTGCTCTGTACTTCGCTGCCTTTAAGGAGCGTTTCATAGTAGCCGGTGAACATACCCATGGCTTCACCGCCCAGCCTGACCTCAAGCGGCTGAAACTCGGCTTCAAAAAAGCCGCGCACATCATCTGTGGCGCTGAGGCCGAGAATGGTGTCGCATACCTCAGCCCAGTCCCCCATGGTGCCGCCGACCCGTGCGCCGGGCAGCCCCCTTGAGGCAGGCTGTTTTTTCATACTGTCACAGCTTTTACGGAGCGCAGGAAGCGCGCCCGCGATGTCATCTTGTTGCCAACCGGGAAGCTCCGCAAACGGCACGGCACGGAAATGCAGCCCGTCCGGCTTGCGGCTCATAAGCAAAAGCGCCGCCAGAACCGGCAGCGCCAGAAGGGCAAAGAGCCCCAGATATTTGAGAAGCCGCCCCGGCATGGCCCTTAGCCCGCGCGGGTTGCCACAAGAAGCCAGTTCGGGTCGCGCGACTTTGTATCGCGTGAGAAGGTCCAGCGGTCGTTCACTTCAACAGCTTCAGAAAGGTTGCCTTCAATAAGGTTGCCGTCGCTATCCTTTGTCACGGCGATAATCTCTGCTTTGAAGCGCACAACAAGTTCCGCCGTGCGGCCCTCAAGCTTCGCGTCCGCAACCTCAGCTTCTGCGATATCCACCAGCCTGTTCTCAAGCCGGTAGCCGTTTTGTTCGCGCGCATCAATCGCGGCCGTGAACTGGTTATAAACGCTGTCATCAAGGAAATTGCGCAGGGTTTCCTTGTCACCAGACCAGAAGGCCTCAAGGATCATTTCATACGCCGCGCGGGCACCGCCCACAAATGTGGGCACATCAAAGGAAGAATCCGCCCGGCGGATATCCTGATAGGCTTTCCGAAGCGCGGGATCTTCTTCCATGTCGATGACCGTGTCATTGCGGGCGGACACATCTTCATAGTCCGCATCCACCGTCGTGCGGTCCCCGCCTCGGGAAGAGGGACGCGGTGCAGCAGGCGGCAACGGTTCATTACCGGTTTTTTTGCCCAGTTCAGACCGCAGCCTCAACAGAATGAAGGCCGCCAGCATTGCAAGAAGAATGATATCCAACATGGTTAGGTTTATGCCCGATCATCTTTAAAAATTACAAGTCTTGGTACGCAGCTATTGAACCGGCGGACCAACATGCCCTTATAGATAGGAGGATTTGAAAGAAAGAACAAGGAATGCCCTTACTCATATTATTGTTATTTTTGGCGATTCCGGTGGTGGAATTGTCGATCCTTATCGACATTGGCGGTGAGATCGGCGCACTTCCCACCATCGCCTTATGTTTTTTGACGGCAGCGATCGGCCTTTCGATTGTACGCCAACAGGGTATTTCAACCCTCCGGAATATTGAAGGTGCCCGCGTGGGCACAAGCCTCGTGCATGGTGTGTTCCTTGCCATTGCAGGCCTATTCCTGCTGATCCCCGGTTTTATGACCGATATCGTTGGTGCCTTGCTGCTGATCCCGCCGCTCAGGCTGTTTCTCGGGCGCGGTATTGTGGGTTGGCTCAGCAAACACCGCTCCGACAGCCTCAAGCGCAGCAATATCATCATTGAGGGGGAGTTTTGGCAGGCTGAAAGCCGAGACGATCGCCCCTATGAGTATGTGAAATCCCTTGAGGATGAAAAAAGGGACACAAACAAGCCTGAAAATTAGGAAATCCGCCATCTCCGGCGCATTTGTTTATTGTTCAATCCCGGAAACCGTGCTAGCCGTTTGCCCCAGATTCGCCAACCCAGGTGGTTTGGGGGGGTGGCAGACAATTAAAAGAGTGAAAAAATGGCTGAAAATGAATTTGGTAACGACCAAACGCCAGTAGGCGGCCCAGCACCAGAAGGTGCCGAAGGCCCACAAGCCGGCGTCATTGCACAATATGTAAAAGATCTTTCGTTCGAGAACCCAAACGCGCCAGCAAGCCTTCAGGCGCTTCAGGGCGCGAAGCCTGCAATTGACGTAAACGTCAATGTTGGCGTTCGCAAAATGAACGACGAAGTTTATGAGGTTGAGCTCAAAATCTCCGCTAAAGCAACTGCACCAACCCAGGACGGTGGCGAACAGGTGGCTTTTGTGGCTGAGCTTGCTTATGGCTCCCTCTACGGTATCCGCAACGTTCCAGAAGAAGCTCTGCGGGCTTTCCTTCTGGTTCAAGCGCCAATGATGATGTTCCCGTTTGCACGCCGCATTATTGCGGACGCAAGCCGTGACGGTGGCTTCCCGCCCCTTCTTCTGGAACCGATCAACTTCGAAGCGCTTTTCCGGGCTCAACAGGCTCAGGAAGCGCAACAAGCCGGGGAAGCGCAAGCTAACGCGGCAAGTGGCGAAGACCCTGCCCCGATCAGCCTTAACTGATCAGGCAGTAAATTTCCGAAATGCAGGCCGGCTGTCGGGGTGACCCGTCAGTCGGTTTTCGTTTCTAAAGGGGGTTCTTTGTCTTGCGCCGCGCTGAGAAGCGCATCAAGAAGCCTGTCGTCCATGTTTCTACCCGCCGCCAGATAGTCAAGCACATCGACATCTATCTCGCCGAGCGACTTGAGCGCATCCGCGCCAACACTGCCCTGACCGATGTACCAGGCCACCACAGCCTTATCCGCAAGCATCAGGTCTGCCCGGCCGCCAAGTAACAGGTTGATCTGCCCACCAACCGGCAGGGCTGGCACCGCCATTACTGAGCGCTCAGGCATTTTAAGTTTCTCGAAAAATTCACACTGGCTGGAGCCCATATTGCACACCGCACGGTACCCACCCCGCACGAGGCTGGGGATGTCCTGCGGGGCGAGGTCATCATTGCGAATATAGATCGAGAGCTTCTTCACATTGAGTGGCATGATCCAGTGAAACTGGTTTTCGCGCTCAGGGATACGGTTCAGGGAGTATATAAGCGTGTTTTTCTCAAGGCTCGTTGATTGCAGTGCGCGCTTCCACCCCACGACGGTGATTTCATAAGGCACGCCTGCGCGGTCAAGAAACGCACGTACCCGATCAGTCGCAATGCCCACCGGCTTGCCGCGATGATCAACATAACTGTAGGGCGGGTGCGTATTCGTGAACACACGAAGGGTAGGGTAGGTTGTATTTTCGGCATTATTTTCAAGCGCTTGGGTAGCAAAACTCAAGGCAAAAAGAAGCAGGAAAACAGCACTACGGGCAATACTCAACACGGGACTCCAGTACAAAACTACATTACTCTAGCGCCCCTCGGCCCTCCTTTACTTCAAGCTCACGTCATATTCAACCCATAAGTGCACACCGGGCAGCTAGCGCCCGGCGCCAGTCTCATAATCTATGCCAGCTCACGATGTTTGGCAGCCTGCGCCCGGCGGCGCTCCAGCCGCTCTGACATCAGCATACTGACAGCGCCAACAATCTCTTCCTCCGCCACGCTGGGGTGACCACTTTCAAAAGGCGGCGCCGGGTTATATTCCGTTGCCAACTGGATCATTTTGGCGACACGCTCGCCCACCAGTTCCGCCGTCAATGTCAGCGCAAAATCAATGCCTGCTGTTACGCCGCCGCCGGTGGCCCGGTCCCTATCGATCACCACACGGTCTGTGCATGGTATGGCGCCAAAATCCGCCAACATGTCAACGGATGTCCAGTGTGTGGTGGCTTTGTAACCCTTCAGAAGCCCCGCCGCACCAAGGATCAGCGAACCAGTGCATACGCTTGTAACATAGCGTGCACCCGCAGCCTGGCGGCGCAGGAACTCAAGCGTTGGCTGATCATCAAACAGATAGTCAACATAAGGCCCACCGGGCACACACAGCACGTCAAGCTGGGGGCACTCCTCAAATGTGGTGGTCGGGGTGAGCTTGAGGCCAGTATCCGCCGCCACCGGCTCGAGTGTTTTGGCGACAAGGTGCACTTCCCCGCCGGGCACATGGGAGAAAACCTCAAACGGGCCAGCAAAATCAAGCTGGGTCAGTTGCGGAAACAGGTAGAAGCCAAACTTAATGCTCATTGGGGTATCCTTTTTCTCCGGTGTCGTGCTCGGCGGGGCCTTCCTAGGCCCCTTTCCTTGCACCATATCCTTGTGAAGGGTTGGCAGATATGACATATTATTATTAATTACTGCCAAATTGAGTGCACGGATGACCATAAACACACCCCACAAGCTGATTTTGCTGACCTTCGACGGCGCACAGGTGCTGGACATCACGGGCCCCGCGCAGGTTTTTGCATCCGCCAACGAAGCACTTGAGCGGGAGGCTTATAAAATCACCCTCGTCAGCTCAGCCGGGCAGCGCACCGCCACAAGCGCAGGCATCGCGCTTGAAACAACCGCCCTTTCGGCGCTGGAACCCGAAGGGGTCGCGGATACCCTGATGGTGGCAGGCGGGCACGGCACCCGCGCAGCCGTAATGGACGACGAGCTCATTGACTGGGTGAAGCGCGCGGCAGAGGATGCGCGCCGGGTCGCAAGCGTGTGCAGCGGCACCTTCATCCTTGCGGCAGCCGGGCTACTGAAGGGGCGGCGCGCCTCCACCCACTGGCAATCAGCGAACACGCTTGCCCGGCTTTATCCCGGCGTGAGCGTGGACGCCGATGCCATTTATGTGGAGGACGGACCCTACTGGACCTCAGCCGGGGTAACGGCAGGCATCGACATGAGCCTCGCCATGGTGGAACGCGACCACGGCCGCGAGCTTGCCATGACGATTGCGCGGCGGCTGGTGGTTTATGCTCGCAGGCCGGGATACCAAAGCCAGTTCAGCACACTGCTACGTGGCCAGAGCCGAGGCAGTGCCCCCGTTGCCAAGGCCATCGGCTGGATGGTGGATAATATGAAAAGCACGGTCACGGTAACCGGGGCCGCAGACCATGTGGGCATGAGCGAACGCAGCTTTCACCGGCGTTTTGTGGCGGAGACCAACAGCACACCCGCCAAATATCTGGAGCGGCTCCGCCTTGATGCGGCACGCCTAATGCTGGAAGAAACGTCAGAACCTTTGAAAACCGTGGCCGCAGAAGCCGGTTTTGGCACCGCCCCGCGCCTGATACAGGTGTTTGAAAAGCGTTTTGGCCTATCGCCCACAGCCTACCGAAACCTGCATAAAAACCAAAATATGGGCTAACGCGTCCGGCCTCTATCCCTGGAACCACGCCTGCCACACGGGGTGGTTTTTAACCAGATCTGCCACAAGGCTATAGCCGCCCGCCGCCGGGTGAGCGCCGTCCGCTGCCAGCGCTTCCTGTCGCCATACGTCACTCGTATTCACAGCATCAAAGACATTCACATAAGCAGCGCCGTTGATCTGCGCCACAGTAGCAAGCTGGCGCGCCATCTCCCCAATGCGGTTGGTGGCGGCAGCGTCGTCTGCGATGGGGAGCGGGCTGATGAAAAGAACCGGCCAGCGGGCGCGTGCCGCCATCATGATCGCCTTCGCGTTTTTAAGCCGGTCCACCTGCCCCACGGTGATGCGTTTGCGCTCTGTCAGCAAACAGTCGTTCGCACCGAATGAGAACACCAGCCGCTCGGGCTCTTCTGCCTCTGCCTCAGCGCGCCAGCGCTTGAGCACATCCGTGCTTGTATCACCGCCCACACCGCGGTTGATGGCGGTAAAACCATGGCTTTCAGCCAAACGCCCCACCCAGCCTTTGCCGGAAGGGTCACCAATGCCAGCCACAAAACTATCACCAAAAAACCCGATGCGCATGACTTACCTCGCGGCTTTCGCGAGCCTGAGCAGCGCACGCGCACAGATCACATCCGCCGGGTTGCCGGTGGTTTTGCACTCAAGCTCGGCCTCAAGCAGAATATCAAGCGCGGTTTCCACCTTGCGGGATGACCAGCGGCTCACCTCGCCCATAAATTTATCCCGCTCGCCAAAAAACACCGGCGGGCGCAGCTTGCCCACGGCCTCGCTTGCGTTCATACCCTGATCCATGAACCCGCGCGCCAGATGAATGCGCATCAGGCGGTTCTGCAACGTGCGAATGATGGCAATGGCGCTTTCACCGGCCGTCCAGGCCCGTTCAAGGAAACGCTCAAGCTGTTTCAGGTTGCCTGCGGTCACCGCTTCCGCGATCTGGTTAAGGCCAAGTGCTGCCGTATCGCCCACACAGGCCTTGGCATCCTCTATCGTGACCTGGCCGCCGCCCGCACCCTTATAGAGCACAAGCTTGTCCAGCTCACTGCGGGAGATCATACGGTCCCCACCGAGGTTGTCGACGAGATAGGTTACTGCATCCTGTGTGGCACTCAGCCCCGCCGCTGAAAGCACCTGCTGCACGAGGCCCATCAGGTCTTGCGCGCTGTCTTCATAACAGGCGATGGCGACAGCATTTTTTGCGCCTTCCAACAGTTTCCTGAGGCTCGAAGTTGGCTTGAGGTCACCGGCAGTAATCACCAGAAGGCCGTCGCCCTGTGTGCTATCAAGCACAAGCTTCACCGCCTCGGTCGCCTCATTGCCTGCGCCTTCAAGGCGCACAAGCCGCCTGCCCCCCATCATGGAAAGCGCAGCCACTTCATCAAGCAGGATGGACGGGCTTTCCTTGATCTCGCTCGCGCCGGGGCGTGCTACCTGAAATGGATCGGAAAGGTCTGGCGCGATCTGTTTGCCGATTTTCTCGGCACGCTCACGCACCAACCCGTCATCGCGACCAAACACCAGAACCGCCCGCATATTCGGGTCAACGGCCTTCAGGATGGCGGGAATGTCGCGGGGTTTGGCTTTCACGGCGTTTCTTTGGCCTTGGTGAAATAAAGGGCAAGGCGGCGATGGATACGCTCCGCCAGTTCAAGCACAAGGCGGCGCGCGCTGTCTTCGCGGCGGCTCAGGATCGCATAGTCAGACAGCACAAGGTCATAGGAGGTGACCGACCGCATGTCTTCTTCAAACACCAGCTCTTCACCGTTCAGGTTGACGAGCTTCACATGCGCGATAACCGTAAGCTGTTCCTGCGTGGCCGCCGCGTCGGGGCGGATGCCGTAACCCTCACTTGCTTGCTCAAGCGTTATCTCAAGCCGGTACTCGGGCGTGCCTTCGCTGCCGAGCCGGTCAAGAAGCCGGTTGCGCATCTGCTGGCCAAGACGGTCGGCAATTGGCGCCACCTCAATGCCAGAGAGATGATCACGCATCGCATCTGCCGAGCCACCAGCCTCATAAAGCGGGCGGAACCCGCAAGCGCTGAGGAGGAGAAGGCTGGCGATGACAAATGCGTGTTTCATATCAGTTCACCACAATATTGACGATGCGGCCCGGCACAACGATAACCTTGCGGATTGTGCCTTCCTCCGTGAAACGTTTGATGGCGTCGGAGGCGAGGGCGACCTTCTCAACCTCGTCCTTCGGCATATCCTTCGCCACCTCAATGGTATCGCGCACCTTGCCATTTACCTGCACCGCCATTTTCACCGTGTCGTCTACGGTCAGGGCCTTGACAGCCTTCGGCCACGGTGTATTGGCAACCAGTTCCTTGTGGCCGAGCTTTTTCCAGAGCTCTTCCGCGAGGTGCGGCATCATCGGCGCAACAAGCAGCACCAAAGCTTCAAGCGCTTCGCGAAGCACCTCGCCCGCGCCGTCACCGGTGCATTTGCCGCCAATGGCGTTCGCAAATTCATAAAGGCGCGCCACAGCTTTGTTGAAATGCAGGTTTTCAATATCGGCTGTTACGCCCTCGATAGACTTATGGGTTGCTTTCCGAAGCGCCTGCGCTGTGGCTGACAGCTTTTCAGGAATAGCCGCACCATACGCCCCAACAGGCGCAGGCGGTGTATCAACAAGCCGGAACACACGCTGTGCAAAGCGCCACGCACCTTCAATACCAGCTTCTGTCCACAACAGGTCCCGCTCGGGCGGGCTGTCGGAAAGCACAAACCAGCGCGCGGTGTCCGCACCGTACTGGTCGATAATATCATCCGGGTCCACCACGTTGCGTTTGGACTTGGACATTTTCTCAACCCGGCCTTCGGTCACCTCAAGGCCGTTATCGGACCGGTAGAGCGAGCCATCATCGCGGGCACGAACAAGTTCAGGGAACACCCACTCGTCGTCGCTGTCCTTATAGGTCACATGGTTGACCATGCCTTGTGTGAACAGCCCTTCAAACGGCTCGGTCACATTGGTGCGGCCCACATGTTTGAGCGCACGCGTGAAGAAACGTGCGTACAGCAGGTGCAAAATCGCGTGTTCAACACCGCCGATATATTGTTTAACCGGCAGCCATTCGTTCACCACATCGCTTTCAAACGGCGCATCCGCATCTGGTGTGCAGAAGCGCAGGAAATACCATGACGAATCGACAAATGTGTCCATCGTGTCGGTTTCGCGCACGGCCTTTTTGCCGCAACTCGGGCAATTGGTGTGTTTCCAGGTGGGGTGATGCTCAAGCGGGTTGCCCGGCTTGTCGAACGAGACATCCTCCGGCAGCGTGACGGGCAGCTGCTCAGCAGGTACCGGCACCACACCACAATCATCACAGTGCACAAAGGGGATTGGTGTACCCCAGTAACGCTGGCGGGAAACGCCCCAGTCGCGCAGGCGGAAGTTAACCGTGCGCTCGCCCCAGCCTTCGGCCTCCGCACGGTCAATGAGCGCGGCTTTTGCGGCCATGGTGTCCATGCCGTCGAGGAAGCGGCTGTTGATCATGGTGCCGGGGCCTGTGTAGGGCTCATCACCGAGGTTATAGCTTGCGGCGTCTTCGCCCTCCGGCAACACGACAGGGATGATCGGCAGGTCATATTTGCGCGCGAAGTCAAAATCACGCTGGTCACCCGCCGGGCAGGCGAAAATCGCGCCCGTGCCGTAATCCATCAGCACAAAGTTGGCCACATAAACCGGCAGGTGCCAGTTTTCATCAAAGGGGTGTTTAACCGTGAGGCCAGTGTTGAAGCCTTTTTTCTCGGCTTTCTCGATCGCTTCTTCCGTGGTGCCCGTTTTGCGGCATTCTTCACAGAAGGCTTTCAGCTCTGCGTTTTCTTCCGCGAGCTTGGCGGCAAGCGGGTGGTCAGCCGCAATAGCGCAGAAGCTTGCACCAAAAAGTGTGTCGGGCCGCGTGGTGTAAACCGGCAGTTTTTCGTCCGTCTCGGTGATCTCAAAATTGAACTTGAGACCTTCGGAACGACCGATCCAGTTTTCCTGCATCAGGCGCACTTTATCGGGCCAGCGCTCAAGGGTCTTGAGGCCATCAAGCAGCTCTTCGGCAAAATCGGTGATCTTGAGGAACCACTGGCTCAGTTTGCGGCGTTCAACGGTTGCGCCCGAGCGCCAGCCCTTGCCGTCGATCACCTGCTCGTTCGCGAGCACTGTGTTATCAACCGGGTCCCAGTTGACCCAACTTTCCTTGCGGTAAACAAGGCCAGCCTTGAAAAAGTCGATAAAGATCTGCTGTTCTTTGCCATAGTAGGCAGGGTCGCAGGTCGCGATCTCACGGTCCCAATCAATGGCAAAACCAACCTGCTTGAGCTGGTCGCGCATGTTGGCGATATTGTCGTAGGTCCAGTCTGCCGGGTGAACCTTGCGCTCCATCGCCGCATTCTCTGCTGGCATGCCAAAAGCGTCCCACCCCATGGGGTGCAGCACCTCATAGCCGTTTGCACGGCGGAACCGGGCCACCACGTCACCAAGCGTATAGTTGCGCACATGCCCCATGTGGATACGCCCGCTTGGGTAGGGGAACATCTCCAGCACATAATATTTTGGCTTGTCTGATTTGCTATCGGTCTGGAAAGTTTTGGCGTCGGTCCAAATCTTCTGCCATTTGGCTTCGGTTGCCTTAGCGTTATAGCGCGACATGTTCGATCTCGGTCTACTGGCCGTATGGATGCGGCGAATTTTAAACTGAAACAGCCGGGCAGATGCCCGGCGCATATGGAACTCTTACCGGCTTTTACCTCGCGCCGAAGCCGAGGCAAAAGGCCTTAGCGGCGCGCCTCAACCCGAAGCTGACGGGCGCGCGCCAGAATGGCTTCTTCAACCTGCAGGGTTGTTGATGCCTGCACGGGAACAGAGAGCCAAGCGCCACCTTCTTCCCGCTCCTGACGGACAACAGAAACCCGAACCGCGTCAGAGCGCAGGTCTTCCGAGAGGAACTGAACCGTTACCTTCACACGCTCATTTGGTGCCGTGGCCGTTGAATGCCAATCGGTAACAATCACACCGCCTGACGGCTCAATCTGGTCGAACGGCATGAAGGAAAGCGTATCAAGCGTTGCTTGCCACAGGTATCCATTTACACCAATCGCTGTTGTGCGGGGAGCGAGGCCACGGCCATCGTCATCACCACCACCAAACAATCCGGAACAGGCACCAAGCGTTAAGGCTACTGTCAGCGCCATCATGGTCCGGGCAAAATTCTGCATGCTACACCCCGTAGATTCGTTTTTATCGACGCATGTTGTTACCCACTAAATGTGTAACAATCATGGCTTACTTGCGGGTTATAACGACCCTATAGGCTGCTGACCAGCCAGAAAGTTGATGAAATAGTGGCAAGGAGGCCACAGATCGCCCTATTTTTGCCCTGCCATCTTGCATAGTGGGGGGTAGATTCAATACCATGTGCATAAGTTACGAGAGCGAGTCTCCCCCAGGTCATGAAGTACGCGTTAAAACATAGCATCGCCGCCCTAATGGTTTGCGGCATTTCAGTTGCCTCCGCAGCTGAAGATAAAGCTCGTTTTGAAGCGACCGGCTTTATGCAAAGCCTTGACCTTTTTGTGGCGGAACAGATCGCCAAACTTCGTGGCAATCACAAAACCGATAAAGGCGAGGCTATCAAAGACCTTGAGCTTAGCCTTCGGGACACATCCGGCAAGGATGACAGCGGTTTCCTTTACCTGCGCGACAGAAGCGCCAGCATCTCTGGCACGCTCGGCGCGCCTGGCAACCTGAATGACCGGCCTGACTTCTCATCGCTTCTGGCGCCTGACGGCACCGTGCGCGGCTCCTACGGGCAGGATCTCTTTGGCGCCAACTCCCGCATGGGAATCACCTTCGGTGGTGACCCGAACGGTGTGCCGAGTGATCGCGGCTTTGAGTTGTCGCTTGAAAGCAATTACCGTCTTTCCTTGCAGGGCCTGTCAGCCACCAACGGCTTTGGCTCAACAGATCAGGCAGAGCGGCATTATAACCTCGGCTTCTCGGTCGGGTATTCCGGCTTTAACGTTGATGCGTCTGTGATGCGGCAGGAAAGCCTGTTTGAGCGCGAAATCTCCGGGTACGGCGTTGGCTTCTCTTATCAGGCCACAAGCTGGACCGCGCGCCTCTCGCTCAGCGAATATAAAGAAGGTGCGGACCTTTACGGCATCGAGAACGAAGCCCGTAACATCATTTCTGTTGAACTGGGCGCAAGCTACCGGCTCACAGACAATGTGGGGCTTAAGGGCGGCGTTCGGTACTATGACTATGGTAGCCGCATGATGCTTGACCCTGAAGCGGGTGAAAAATCCCAGATGGTCTTCCTTGGTGGCCGCCTGAAGTTCTAGGCTTATTACCCCGACAATCCGTCAATTGCTGCAAGGGCCGCCAAATTGAGCGGCCTTAGTTTTTTGGCGCTTCGCACATTCACACCGCCAAGGGCCGCCACAGCCAGCGGCGCATCAGCCACAAGCCGCGCGAACCGGTGCAAGCCCAAAGCCCCGGCACCGTCATGGCTTCTGGTCTCAAACACGGGCGATACAAGCGCCAGATCGACCCCAAGACGCGCTGCCCGCCGCAAGGCCGTGCGCCCATGGCAAGCAGCAGTGATGAAAGAGAATCCCATAAGGTTGGGCCGGGTGGTCAAGAGATGCTCCGGCAGGTGCACACCGTCTGCACCCACATGGCGGGCAAGCGCCACATCCCCCGCCACAAGAAACACCAGCCGCCGCTTGCGGCACAGGGTACGGAGCTTAAGCGCCAAACCGAGCCGGTCATTGTGCTTATAGTCCCGACAGATCACGATACTGCCCACAGGCAGCTTTGCTATCACACCGGCAGGGTCTGGCACACGGGCAGCATCCGTGATGAAAACAAGCCACGCCCCACCGCCCGCGCGTGAGAGCGGGTGTGATAAACTGGTGGCCCTGATTTTTTTGTCTGCGCGCTTGACCATAGCCGCTTCCTAGCACATAGGGTGCATAAGCCCAATATGACAAACAGCTTTGCCAGAGGTCTGATCATGCTTCCCGATATCGCCGCCAATATTGATGCTGTCCGCCATGAGATTACCCGCATGTGCGCGCATGCGGATGTGCCGGAAAACCAGCCGGAGCTGATTGCGGTCTCGAAAGTGCAGCCGCTTGAGAAGGTGCGCGCGGCCCTTGATGCAGGCCACCGGGTGTTTGGTGAAAACCGGGTACAGGAAGCGGCAGAGCGCTGGGGCACCCTGAAGCCGGAGTATGACGGCGTCATATTGCATCTGATCGGCAGCCTGCAAACCAACAAGGCCGCGGACGCGGTTGCGCTTTTTGATGTGATTCAGTCGGTTGACCGTATCAAGCTTGCCCGCGCGCTGGCCCGCGAGATGGAGAAGCAAGGCAAAAGCCTGCCCATTTACCTTCAGGTCAACACGGGCCGCGAGGACCAAAAGAGCGGCGTGCTCAAGGAAGACCTGGGCGCTCTCCATAACGAATGTAAAACCCTGGGCCTCAATGTGGTTGGGCTGATGTGCATCCCGCCCGTGGGCGACGATCCTTCGCTTCACTTCGCGCTGTTGAAGAAATTTGCAAAAGAATTGGGCCTTGAGCGGCTATCCATGGGCATGAGCGGGGATTATGCGCTGGCCGCAGCGATGGGAGCAACAGACGTGCGTGTTGGCACCGCTATCTTCGGCGCCCGGGATTACGCTTTATGACTACAGGGCCAGAATACGAAATCAGCGCCCGAGCATATTTGGGGCGCGCTCGGGCGCTGCTCGCTGGGCGGGCGGAAGGAGAAAAACTCTTCTACGCGGCCTATGAATTAAGATGCTGTGTTGAAGCCCGACAATTACAGTATGCACTCGCTCTAGGGCCACATTTTAAAGGGAAGGTCAAAGTGCATAAGTTGGTGGAAACCAAAAATCGCCTTCAACGTGTATATGACCCCAGTAGAATAACGTATCTGGAAATGCAATTTTCCCCAGACGAACCAATCTATCAGTTCTATTATACCCCTGTCACAGAACACCTCGTTAAAGAGACGAGTAAACTGGGTGAATATCTGCATTGCTCAAAAATGTACCGAAAAGCATCCGATCCTTGGTGGGACACCCTTCGTGCTCAACTGTCATCCGTATACAAGGCGGCATGGATCGCCTGCAAAGGAAACCTATGGGTTCCGCCGCTATGGAATCCGGTCACACAGGAAGTAGCAAGCTTAAAGGTTGACGGCGATGACCCTTCTCTCGGAGAGAAGCTATCCGCATGTCAGGCGACTGGTACGAGGATACTTGTGAAAGTAGACTATCTATCGACCCCACCGCCAGAATGGGAATACGACTTCACCTAAGTCCATTTTCTGATTAACCTAATCTCAGCACATCGTCCGGCCCAACAAGCCGCAGGAAGCGTTTGAGCGCATCTAGCTTGAGCGCAACACAGCCCTCTGTTGGGGTGAAACCTAGGCGCGCCACATGCATGAAAATAGCACTGCCCCGCCCTGGCACCACCGGGTCATCATTGTGGCCGATCACAACAATGAGGTCATACACATCATCGTCGCGCCACATCTTCTCGTGTGACGGGCCGAAGGGCAGGCGGACCAGTTTGTTATAATGTGGGCTCTCGGTGTCATCGCACCAGCCAAAATCCGGCTTTAACATCTTCACCGGCAGCATGGACAAGGGTTCTTCCACCTTATCAGGCCGGTAAAAAGCGTAGCGGAACGGGTAACTGCCGATGGGGGTGGCGCCGTCACCCTCGCGTTTGCTGCTGTCTGCCACCATGCCGCCCCGGCCAAGCGCACAGGGAGCCTCAAACAAGGGACCGGTGAGCGTGCCCTTGCGGCCGTCCTCTTCGCTTGCACTGACAGACCACACAGCCATGGCTATAGAAGGTGCCCCGTACGGGCTTTTTTGGTGGCGAGGTAATTCTCGTTATGCGGATTGGCTTCAAACGCATGGGCCACACGCTCTGCCACGCGGATGCCAAAACGCTCCAGCCCCTCAACCTTGTTGGGGTTATTGGTCATCAAGCGCACCGCCTTGAACCCAAGCTGTTTGAGCATCTCGGCGGCGGGTGCAAACACCCGCTCATCCACATCAAAACCAAGCCGGGTGTTGGCGTCTACCGTGTCATAGCCCTGATCCTGAAGCGCATAGGCCTTCAACTTTGAGATAAGGCCAATGCCGCGCCCCTCCTGCGCGAGGTATAGGAGCACACCGCCGCCCGCATCCCCTATCAGCTTGATGGCACCGCGAAGCTGTTCGCCACAGTCGCACTTGAGGGAACCCAAGAGGTCGCCCGTAAAACACTCGCTATGGATACGCATTAACACCGGGTCATGGGTGTTGGGCTCACCAATCACGATGGCGATATGCTCCACCCCTCCTGCAAGTGGCCGGAAGGAGACAAGACGTGTGTTCTCAGCACCCGCAAGCGGCACGCGCGCGGACGCCACCTGCTTCAGCATCCGGGCTTGGGTGAGGTCAGCGTCCAGCACCGCGCCCGCATCGACCTCAAAAAGGCCATGCGCTGCCGCAAAACCACTTTCAACCTCAGCCGCCACAACAGCGGGCAGGAGCCGCGCCCATTTTGTCAGCTTGATGGCCGCACGGTCTACGGCTTCATCCCGGTGCTCCAGCCGCTTGAAGGGGCCTTTAAGGGGGGTTGAAAGATCAAGGGTCGGGTCGGCAAGGGCGACGATATCGTCCGCGCTCATCCATGAAGGGCGCGCGAGACGCACCACAGCCCAATCTTCCCCCGCCACCTTGAGCGTGGCCGCGCGGTTGTTGGTCAGCAAAACAAAGCTGCCCACAGCGATAGCATCAAAGCGCTTGAGCGAAGGTGTGTTCGCGAGCTCCGCCGGCAAAAGCACAAGTGCATCCGCGCCGTCTTTCACCACGGCGGGACAGCCACGGCGCAGGTCATCCGCCGCACGCTCAAGCATCAACAATGTATCAGTGGTTTCAGCCATGCACCCTCATATAGGGGAAAGTTCTATAAAGTCAGTACTGGTTTTTAGGCCCGCTCGCATTTTGATCAATCAAATGTGAGTGTGCGTGATGACAGAATAGCTTTCCTCTTCTTATATAGGGGTGGTTGAAGCATACTATGAAATAATTTTCTACTACTGTCCCGGAGGACCATATGGCTGTGAGGAAACTGCTGCTCGTTGATGACGACGTTGATTTGCGTGAAGGGCTGGCCGAGCAACTCGCGCTCTGCGACGAGTTCTCAACCGTTGAGCAAGGCACCGCCGCTGATACCCTGACCTTCCTCAAGGACAATCAGGTGGACATGATTATTTTGGATGTTGGCCTGCCGGATATGGACGGGCGCGAGCTTTGCAAACGCATCCGTAAAAACGGTATCACTGTGCCGATCCTGATGTTGACCGGCAATGTCTCTGACGCAGACACAGTGCTGGGGCTAGACGCTGGCGCCAACGACTATATCAACAAGCCCTTCAGCTTTACCGTGTTGCTCGCGCGCATCCGGGCGCATTTCCGCCAGTATGAACAAAGCGAAGACGCCACGTTTGACATTGGCCCATATCAGTTTCGTCCCTCCGGCAAAATTCTGGAAGAAAAAGACAGCGGAAAGAAGGTTCGCCTGACCGAAAAAGAAACCGCCATCCTCAAATATCTGTACCGCGCGAGCGGCAAGCCGGTTGGTCGCGAGGAGCTGCTGACAGAGGTGTGGGGGTATAACTCAGGCGTCACCACACACACGCTTGAAACCCATGTGTATCGCCTGAGGCAGAAGATCGAGCCACAACCCAATATGGCCCGTATCCTGATCACTGAACCGGGTGGTTATAGCCTGCAGGGCCTGGGGGCTTAACGCCTACCCAAGTTCAAACGACGTGATGCCAAATATCTGGCCTGCTGCAATATCCGGCAGGCCTTTTTGGTACATGCGCGCCGTGGCAAATACCTTTTTCATGCCCCGCCGCTCGGCGAGCCGCACAGCATCCCTGTTATTTTCAGGCGTATCGAGGATGATAAGCTCACCTTCAATATCGCCTTGAAGGGCATCAAAAAGTTGCGCTGCAATATCGGCAGTATCAGCAGACAGAGGGCCGACCTTATGGCCGTTTAAGCACTTGCGGCGCACCGCATAGCCCATGACCCTGCCGTCCTCTTCATAGAGCACCGCGCGCGCCTGTGCCTGCCCGAGCCATGCTTTCAGGAAAGCGTCCCGATAGGCAGGGAAACATTGCCGGTCATAGTGACGGACTGCATCAAAATCATCATGGGTGATCGCGCGCACATGAGAGGAAACCTTGCCCCTGGCTTTTGCCAAACCTTCAAAACGGCAGTTTTCATAGAAAGCTTCATAGCCGATGCGCTCATAGATTTTCACATTCTCAAGCACGCCGTCGATGCCCACATTGCGGCCCCTGCAGTATTCGAGCCGTGCTTTTGTGAGCGCGAGCCCATACCCGCTGCCCCGATGCTCGGGCGCCACGATATAAAGCCCGCAAAAGGCGTAGGTATCGTCATAACAAACCGCGCTGCCGGTTGCGACGGTCTCACCGTTCAGCACACCTTTGAAAAACCCATTCTGGTCAGCGCTGAAAAAACAGGCTGCGTCATCCACACCCGGGTTCCAGCCCTCGTGGGCCGCCCAGTTTATGGCGGTTTGCACGTCTGCCGCGGTCATTCGCTCGATATGATACCCGGTGGGCATATGTCCCGCTCGCGCTAGAACTTAAAATCAACCAACACGGGGGCATGGTCAGATGGTTTTTCCCAGCCCCGTGCATCGCGCAGCACTTCCATATGCACAGGTGCGTCCTTCAGGCTGGGGCTGACCCACACATGGTCAAGCCTGCGGCCTTTGTCAGCAAGCGACCAGTCCCGCGCCCGGTATGACCACCAGCTGTAAAGCTTTTCCGGCACCGGTTTGAAAATGCGCATTACATCCACCCAGTCATGGGCCGCCATCATGGCGAGCATACCGTCGGTCTCGACCGGGGTGTGCGAAACCACCTTAAGAAGCTTCTTGTGGTCCCACACATCGTCCTCATACGGCGCGATATTGAGGTCACCAACCAAGATGCTGGGTTCCTTCAGCTCTTTTGACCAGGCGGTCATCTCTTCCACGAACTTGAGCTTGTGGGCAAACTTATCATTCAGCGCGGGGTCTGGCTCGTCACCGCCCGCAGGCACATAAAAGTTATGCAGCGTTGGGCCTTCCTTGAGCTTGATGGCAATATGCCGGGCATCACCCATGGCGCACCAGTCAATATGGAAGCTGTCATCAAAGGGGGCCTTGGCCGCCGTTGCCACACCGTGGTGACCCTTCTGGCCATGAATGGCTAGATGCGGCATGCCGATCTCTTCAAAAAAACCACGCGGGAACATATCCGTATGCACCTTGATTTCCTGCAGGCACAGAACGTCAGGCTTATAGGTTTCAACGAGCTGGCGCACGATATCGAGCCGCGCCCGCACTGAGTTGATGTTCCAAGTGATAATCCGCATGGCCGCTGCCCCCTATATGTTTGTTTTCGCCTGCCCTTGGTGGGGGCGAGCCTTGTTTCTAGAAAATCAAAAAGCTGTTGCCGATAATACCAATGGGCCAGCGGCCGCGCTCGAAAAGCTGGAACCGGAGCGCAAAGGGGTGATCTTCCTCAGCACCGGTCATGGCAGCAAGCGCCGCCTGATAACAGGCCTGCACCGCCGCACCTGCTGTGGCGCGCTGGAACTCTTCATCAAAAATCCTGAGCTCTTCGGCGGTTTCCATCGCCGCCGCTTCAATCGCCTCGCTCACGCCTTGCGCCACATGGGTCATCACCATGGTGAGTGTGTCTTCATCAATGAAGGCCAGTACATCATCGGTCAGGGAAGCACGAAGCTGCTCTTCAGCCTCCCACGCCGGGCTGTTGATCTCTGTGTTTTCGGCGGCATCCGCCGCCTCAGCCCAGTCGGGCAGGAAAGCGGGTTCTGCGTCCGGGAAGCCAAGGGCCTCCGCATAAGCGCGCGCGATCTCTACCGTGCGGCGGTCGGGCGCTTCACCAAGAGCACGAAACCAGCGTACGTTTTCCGCGAGGGCAAGAAAAGGGGAGACCGCCTTCAGGCTCGGCAGGTCATCAAGAATATCTTCAATATCGTCTTCAATATCC
Source organism: Kordiimonas sp. (assembly GCF_048264555.1). Lineage (GTDB taxonomy): Bacteria > Pseudomonadota > Alphaproteobacteria > Sphingomonadales > Kordiimonadaceae > Kordiimonas. Next base: position 783,459 of record NZ_JBLXCX010000001.1, on the reverse strand, counting down.
ACCGGAAACCCTGTCAGAATTTATATTGCTTTTTGTTGGTTTAGTGCAGTTCTATTAAAAATACCAGACTGACCGCCGTGGGTTCAGGCCCTCAGGCACAATCACTATATCCGGAGATACCATGCCATCCGATATTGAGTATGCAATCACAAATGTGCACCTTGATCCACCCGGGCTTACGATCACAAAGTGGCATCACGCGCTTGTGAATATTGAAGGGGATGTCACGCTCACCTTCGGCACGCAGCAGCTGTCTCTCAATAGCATTACCTTTATTGAGCTATCTGAAAACCTGCGCGGTTGGCAAGCGGGCGGCATGGATAAGCCCTTCACCTATGACAGCATGAACGACGAAGACAGGGGCCTGTTCCACATTATGCCTGAAGATGGCCTGTTTCAGTTCCTTGACCGCGAGGGAAGCTGCCTTCACACGACCGGGTATAGTCGCACGGCGGTTGAAAGCTTTATCAGCGAGTTTCAGGACGCCACGCGTGAGGCGGTGAAAGCCTCATTGGACATTAATCTGACGCTTCTCAAGCCATAGCCTTTAGCGGATCCGCCGCCGTTTCGCTATGCCGCGCGGGTCTTCAAATTCCCAAAGCTTGTCATCAAGGCTCACATTCTGGCTCTGGTCAGACAGTTCCACGAATGTCACGCGGTCTTCCGCGTCCACCACAGCCCATGAGGTGAGCGTAATATCACCTGCAAATCCGTCCGTCTGGCGGAAATAAAGCGTGATGGTGCCAAGTTCAGGCCGCTCCGTATCCTGCGCCATAAGCGCGATGACACCCGTGGCGCCCGCGGGCTCCAGCTCGATATTCGCGCCCAGGGATGCTAGGTCGATTGAGCCGCCAAGAAGCGCACGAAGCGGGGTATCCTTGACCGGCCATTTGGTTACCTGCCCGATTTCGTAGTCGATGAAATTCAGGGTTTTACCGTCTGCCACCACAAGGAACGGGGTGTCGTCTGCATAGTCAAACCGGATACGGCCGGGGCGCTCCAGATAAAGGGTGCCGGTTGCCACCGTGCCGTTGGGTGCGTGCTGGCGGAAGGTTGCGGTGAGGCTATCCACCTCATCCATATAGGTTTGAACCTGCCGCAGCGCCTTGAGATTATTGTCCTCCGCCACCGTCTGTTCTTCAAGCGGCGGCAGGCTGTCCTGCGCATAAACGGCAGGGGCGAGAAGCCCAAAGGTTACTAAAAACATCATGCGAAACCGCATCAGATCATCCTTGCTGTCATCATACGGGGTGACTAGAAGTCATCTTCCCGTTCAGGCACCAGCACTTCGCGCTGGCCCTTATGGTTTGGTGCGCTGATCACACCTTGTTCTTCCATTTCCTCTATGAGCGATGCGGCCTTGTTGTACCCGATCTTCAGGCGGCGCTGGATATAGCTTGTTGACGCCCGCCGGTCCCTCAGCACGATATTCACCGCCTGATCATAGAGACTGTTATCATCGCCTCCGCCAGATGGACCTGGGATGAACGGGCTGTCAAAGCCCTCTTCAGGTTCTTCTGTCACCTCAGAGAGATATTCTGGCGCGCCCTGTTTCTGAAGGTGGGTCACAACCTTCTCAACTTCCTTGTCAGAGACAAAAGCGCCGTGCACACGGGTGATGCGCCCGCCGCCTGCCATAAAGAGCATGTCACCCATACCAAGGAGCTGCTCCGCCCCCTGCTCACCAAGGATGGTGCGGCTGTCGATCTTTGAGGTTACCTGGAAGCTGATCCGGGTCGGGAAGTTTGCCTTGATGGTCCCGGTGATCACATCCACCGATGGCCGCTGTGTCGCCATCACAAGGTGGATACCCGCCGCCCGTGCCATTTGCGCGAGGCGCTGCACCGTGGCTTCCACATCCTTGCCTGCCACCAGCATCAGATCTGCCATCTCGTCAATCACGATCACGATGAACGGCAGCGGCTGGAAGTCAAACTCCTGCTGCTCCATCACCGGCTGGCCGGTTTCCTTGTCAAAGCCGGTCTGCACTTCACGGGAAAGGCGCTCACCGCTCTCCCGCGCATCATGAATGCGTTTGTTGAAAGCCGCGAGGTTTCGCACCCCAAGCTTGGACATATTGCGGTAGCGTTCTTCCATCTCCCGCACCGCCCACTTGAGCGCAACAACCGCTTTTTTGGGTTCTGTCACCACGGGCGTCAGCAGGTGCGGAATACCGTCATAAACGGAAAGCTCCAGCATCTTGGGGTCCACCATGATGAGCCTGAGCGTCTCAGGGCTGTGGCGGTAGAGAAGCGACAGGATCATGGTGTTGATACCCACCGACTTACCGGAACCGGTCGTACCTGCCACCAGCAAGTGCGGCATGGACGCGAGATCAGCCACCACGGGCGCGCCGCCAATGTCTTTCCCGAGCACGACTGGCAGGCGGGCCTTGGTGCCTTCATAATCGCGGCTGGCCAAAAGCTCACGCAGGAAAACGGTTTGGCGGTCGTTGTTCGGTAGCTCAATACCGATAGCGTTGCGGCCCGGCACAACAGCCACACGGGCGGAGATCGCGCTCATGGAGCGCGCGATATCGTCCGCAAGGCCAATCACCCGCGCTGATTTGGTGCCGCGCGCCGGTTCAAGTTCATAAAGCGTGACCACGGGGCCGGGGCGTACATCGTTGATATCACCCTGCACACCGAAGTCATCCAGTACACCTTCCAGCATGCGGGCGTTTTGCTCGAGCGATTCTTCACTGATACGACCGAGTTTTTCCGGGGGTGGCGGCGGGGCCAACAACTCAAGCGCGGGCAGGCCAAAGCCGCCGCTATCGCCAAAATCAAGCACCGTTTGTGCTTCTTTGCTTTCCCGTTTGCCGCGGCTTGGTTTCGCTTGTGGCTTGACCCGTTTTTCAGGGATCGGTGCTTTTTTCACCGGCTTGCGGGGGGCCATGGGCTCACGCGCTGCATCCACCTCAAACGGCGGGTCGTCATAGTCGTCAAACTCGTCCGTGCCTTCACGGGCGCCGCGACGGAAGATAAGCCTGAAAGTGGCCGCAACCGCTGAACCAATCGTGCGTAACAGCCAAAGGACCGCACGCACCACCGCCATCACCGCCGCTTTCACGGCATGATAAACACTCGTCCATTCTTCCCGGTTGAGCGCAAAGGAGAACGCATAGGCGGGCACACCAAGGACCAAAAACACCACACCAAATGCCCACGCAGGTACCACAAGCCCGGCGAACAGCTCAATCACCATAAGGTAAAGCCGCTGCCCAAGCGCCCCGCCATAACCAGCCTGCACCACAAAATCAGGCGAAGGAGCGGTCACGCTAAGTGCGATGGCAATCAGGATCAGGCTCACGGGCACAAAGGTAAGGTTAAGCCAGAACATGGGCAGCCATTTGAGCCGCAGGATCTTCACACCCCAGATAGCGAGCGGCAGCGGCAACAGGTAAGCCGCAAGCGCCAGCGTCTGCATCAGCACATCTGAAACATTGGCACCATAAGCACGCAGCCAGTTGGTGGCGGCCCGTGTCGCCTCATTATTGATGGTGGGGTCAGCGGGGTTATAGGACGCAAGCGAGAGCACAACACTGATAGCAAATGCGATCAAGGCAAGCCCGAGCAGGCGCCAGCCGGTGCTTTTGAGGAAAACCACAAAAGCAGGTGGCAGCAAAGGCGCCTTGTCCCTGGATGCTTTTTTACTGGCTGTACCCGCCTTTGCAGGTTTGCGTGACGACACTGATCTCTTGCTCCCTCAAGCCCGAAGGCTCAAACCCGGTGCCAAAATGTGGCGACGAGGCTCATATTCTTGTCCTGTTCGCTGCACTTTAATGCTCAACAAGGGTTTAGGACAAGAGCGGCGATTTCATGGCAGTCATTTTACAGGGCTATAGATGCCGGATAATCGCTCGCCTGCGGCATCAGGTCTCTTTACAGAAGACTTCAATCGGGCCTACATGAAGCCAATAAGGAGAGTGGCGATGAGCGCAGACAAAGCCAAAACCATAAAAAGCGAGATTGTTATCGTTGGCGGCGGCATGGCGGGCCTCACGGCAGCTATTGGCCTTGCAGACCATGGTTTTGAGGTCTCGGTTATTGATATGGCACCAAAGGGCGACCTGACAGCTGTGAGCTATGACGGCCGCGCGAGCGCTCTCGCTTATGCGTCGTGCCAACTTCTGGAGGCTATTGGCGTTTGGCCCTATATGGCACCTTACGCACAGCCCATTCTTGAAATCCGGGTTTCTGACGGTCCGTCCCTTCTGCACCTTCATTTTGACAATGAAACTTTGGGCGATGGCCCGCTGGGCCATATGGTCGAGAACCGCCACACCCGCATTGCGCTTTTCAAGCGTCTGGAAGAGTTTGACAACATCCGCCTGCTCACGCCTGAAAAAGTCGCGAGCATCAGCCGCGACAAAGCCGGGGTATGTGTTACGCTTGAAAGCGGCACCCGTGTTGAGGCGGATCTTCTTCTCGGTGTTGACGGGCGCGGCTCTGTGGTGCGCCGCCACGCGGACCTGCCCACAAGCAATATTGAGTATAAGCAGCACGGCATCGTGTGCTCGGTTGAGCATGAACACAGCCACTGCGGCATCGCGCATGAGCGTTTCCTGCCGTCAGGGCCCTTCGCCATCCTGCCTCTCACCGGCAACCGCTCTTCCCTTGTCTGGACAGAGAAAAGCCACCTTGTGGATACGATCATGAACCTCTCAGACCGCGCGTTTGAGAGCGAAGTTGCGCGCCGCATTGGTGGTTTCCTTGGTGAGGTGAAAGTGATGGGGGGGCGCTGGGCCTATCCTATCAGTCTTCAGTATGCACACAGCTATGTGTCCGACCGGCTAGCCCTTATTGGCGACGCGGCCCACGGTATTCACCCAATCTCGGGCCAGGGCCTGAACCTGGGGCTCAAGGATGTTGCGGCCCTTGTTGAGGTGTTGGTGGATGCCCGCCGTGTTGGCCTTGATATCGGCGCCACGTCGGTTCTTGATAATTACGCACAGTGGCGGACCACAGATAACGCCGCCGTTTATGCGATCACAGACGGCTTTAACCGGCTTTTCTCAAACGACATCGGCCCGATCAAGCTAGCTCGTGATCTTGGCATGGCGGCGGTGAATGAAGTGACCCCGCTCAAGAATTTTTTCATGAGCCACGCACGCGGCACGGTCGGTGAACTCCCGAAACTGTTACGAGGCGAACGCCTCACGCCCTGATATACTGGTATGCATGAAAGAGCCACACGCCACCTCTGACACCAGATTTCGCATCCATTCCAGCAATGCGGCAAACCCGGCACGTGATAGCGCGCGCAAGGTTCACTTCAACGCCACGCTTTATGCGCATCGCTCGCTGCCGAAAAAAAGCTTCAACCGCATGATCATGATCCTTGCGGCATTTTGTGTGTTTGCAGCGATCCGTTTCATCATGATTGGCGCATGGCCAGTCGTGATATTTGTGGGCATTGACCTTATTGCGCTCTGGCTCGCGTTTTTCTTCAACTACCGGGCGGCCAAAGCGTTTGAAACCATACAGCTTACAGACAGGGACCTGATTTTGACCCGGGTCAGCGCAAATGGCCGTGTTGCTACCTGGCGCTTTGAGCCCTATTGGGTCAGCGTGAAGGTGCGGGAACGCGGCGAGGACGATAACGAGCTTTATCTGCGCTCGCACGGGGAGTCGGTATATTTTGGTGACTGTCTTCTGGCGGACGAGCGCCGCGCGTTTAAAATTGCGCTTGAGAACGCGCTGGCCACATGGCGGGCAAAAACACAAAACCCCGGTTACGGGGCTTCACAGTAAACTTGCGCGATAGACCGGCTTGCCCGGTAGGCCCTGCCGTTTTCATCAAAGTTTTCACGCTTTATCAGCATGCGCTGTGTGCCACCCACAGGTGCAGCGAGGCCCGTATCCTCAAACACCTTGGGGTGTGTAGTGTAAACCCGGCCCCGGCGCGGTGCGCCTGCAACCACCGTGCCCACCACATAACCTTCACCATTAAATACCGGGCCACCGGATATACCACCGAGCGAGCCACCAAACGTGGGGCGCCGCTCACGTTCCACCCATGCAACCACAGGCTCACGCATGCGGTAACGCCCGGTTGACCGCATCTCCGTGCGCCCAATCACAGTGGCGCGCACATCAGCGGGTTTACCCTGTGGGAAGCCCATCATATAGCCATCATCGCCCCGTTTTGGGCTATCTACGGAAAGTTCAAACGCCTGAGGCTTGAGGCTTTTTGCGCGCAGAACAGCAAAGTCCCGGCTGGTTTCACTGGTGGCAGAGGCCACCGGCTCCAGCATGCGTGGGCCTTTCACCAGATATATTTTGCCACAGCCATCCACAACATGGCGCGCGGTAATGAAAATACCGTCCGCGCGCGCAGCAAAGGCGGTACCAACTCCGTTTTTGACTTCTGAATCCAGTTCAACCGTAACACCACGATCATCATTATCCGGCAGCGGGCCATCATCAGGAATAAGAACCGGTGGCAGGGTTTCCTCCGCGCCTTCCGGCAAGGGACGGCGAGGCTCAACCTCATCCACGTTGGCATATCGTATGATGAAAAATACGATGATCACCAGATAAGTGAATATTTCGCGGCGGCGGCGCATGATAGCCTATCCCTAGCCTGTGATGGCTGCCGCGTTGATGCTCGCTGTGGCCAGCTTGAAAGATACAAGAAGCACAGCCGCCCCCATGTCACCCTTTTCAATGCGCGCAGACAGGTCGGGCAGCAGGAGGGCCACAAGCCGGAAGGCAATAAGCTGCAACGCAAGCGCGATAATGCCCCAGAACACCAGATCCCAGATAGACACTGATGCCGCGAGCGAAAAAGCGAGCGGCAGGGCAAGGCCGATGATCGCACCACCAAGCGACAGCGCCGCCGCCACGTTCCCCTCACGAATAAGCGCCAGCTCATCGTGGGAGGTGAGCCGCATGTAAAGCGCAATGCCCACAAGAAGGATCAAAAGGCTTGTGCCCGAATGTACCATGAATACCGGCAAGCCCGCCCACAGGGCCATCAACGCTTCTTCCATTCCCTTATTCCCCGTTTATGTCTAATTCAGATCGAGCACATGCTGCATGTTGTAGCGGCCATTCGGCTGAGCGCTGAGCCAGAGCGCGGCGCGCACCGCACCGTCAGCAAACAAACCCCGGTTTTCTGCCTTATGAGATAAGGTGATGCGCTCGCTTCCACTTGCGAATATCACGTCATGCTCACCAATCACCGAGCCACCCCTGAGCGCCGCAAAACCAATGCTGCCTTCAACGCGTTCGCCGGTGAGGCCCTCGCGCGCCGGAGTGCGCAAATCGTCAAGCGAAGCACCGCGCCCTTCCGCTGCTGCGTCACCCAGCATAAGGGCGGTGCCCGAAGGCGCGTCCACCTTATCCCGGTGATGCATCTCAAGGATATCAATATCCCACTCAGGCCCCAGTTTGCTGGCAGCTTCCCGCACCAGCGCCATCAGGAGGTTAACCCCTTGCGAATAGTTGCCCGCCTGCATGATACGCGTTGACCCCGCCGCGATCATAAGCGCGCTTTCATCCCCACCTGAAAGCCCGGTGGTGCCGACCACCAATGCTTTTTTGTATTGCGCGGCCAACCTCGCGTGCGATGCCGTGTCACCCGGCGGGGTAAAGTCAATCACCACATCCGCCACGTCAAAAACCTGTTCCGGCTTCGCGCTCAACCTGGCGGCGGTACCCGCGATTGGCTGACCGACATCAGGGTGCCGTGGGCGATCACAGCCCGCAATGAAGATGGCATCTTCGTTTGCTTGCACTGAAGCCAGTACCGCCTGCCCCATCCGGCCCATCACTCCCAGAATTCCAACTTTTACCTGATCCGCCATGGTTTGCTCTCGCTCTATTGATCTTTTCCTTTGCTATCAGGCGCCTGCACAAAAAGAAAGGCCGGGCGAAACCCGGCCTTGCCAATTTTTTCTGATGCTGCCGCTTAGAAACGTGCGGTTACATCAATGCCCCAGGTGCTGGGCTCTTCAACGCCCGTGATTGGCGCACCAAAGGTTTCAATCGCGAGACCACCGGCACCACCACGGTAGCGGTTAGCAAAAATATTGCGCGCGAACAGTGAAACGCTAAGGTCATCATCAGCATTTGCCCAGGTGATACGGGCATTGGTGAAGTTGCGCGCCTCACCCGTTTCCCATGTCGTGGTGCCCCAGGTTACGGTGCCGCAGGCGCCGTCCGCCCGGCACTGGCCGTTTTCGCGGCGCGCACTGGTGTAACTGTGGTCAGCATGGAAAGTAATGGAGCCAGCTGTATCGCTCAGCGAGAAGCTATAGTCCCCACCGAACGATAGCCGCGTTGAAGGCTCACCGGTTGGATCACCTTCCGCAGATTTGCCGCAGCTCTCAACGCAGGTGATGTCCTGATACCCACCATTCGCGAAGAAACGAAGCCCCGCCACCGGTGCCCACAGAAGCTCCAGATCGATCCCCTTGCCAGACACGTCCTGATTTTGGGTCACGTAGCGCGGTACGCTTGAGCCATCGACCTCCACGAGGCGGATCGACTGTTTGTCATTATATTTATACTTCCAGCCAGCGATGTTGAACCGCACCCGGTTGTCAAACCACTGGGACTTGAGGCCCGCTTCAACGTTCCAGACCTTCTCGTTATCGAAATAACTGTTGATCTCAACACTGTTGAAACCGCCGGCTTTATACCCCCGCGCGTAAGATGCATAGAGCATAGCGTTGTCTGTCACGCGGTAATCAAGTGCGATACGCGGGCTGAAATTATCCCAGCTTTCATCCCGGCGGAAGGGCACACCCTCAAGCCCGCCCACATCAAAGACAATATCGCCTGACGCGGTTGGCCCCACGAAAGCCTGGAAGATACCTGTCAGCAGTTGCTGCTGAATATCGGCGAGGTTACCGACACCGGGGATATCAAGCCGGGCGCTACCGGAGATTTCACGGCGGTCATTGAACCACTCCCACGACTTTTTGTCCTTGGTGTAGCGGGCGCCTGCATTGATGTTGAACCTGTCTGTTACCGCAAAGGTCACATCCGCAAAAGCAGCATAGGCCTTGAAAGTGCCTTCGCCATACATGGTTTCTGTCCATGTGCGGCCACTCATGGTGGTGAGGCCCAGATTGGCAATTTCTTCCAAGGAGAGGCCCGGCAGGCTTGGATCAATACAATTGAGCGGCAGGCTGTTGAAGCCGATGAAACCCCCAAGGCTGTCAAGAAACCGGCTTTCACAGGTGTTGATGCCGTCAAGCGGGTTGAAGCTTGCCGCCAATACGCCCGGTGTCACCCCAAGGTTATAGAGCACCGTTTCAATCGAATCGGTGGTTGCATGGGTCTCGGACCGCTGTTTGGCGTTTTCCCAATAATAGCTGAGGCCCGCGGTCCATGTCAGCGCACCGGAGACACCATTGAGCCGCAATTCCTGATAGAAATGCTCGTTTTCTTCCACGTTGTTGGTGTCAAAATAGAAAGCCGGGTCTGCTGTACCGTCCTCTTCCTCCAAGTTGTTGGTGGTGAATTTTTTGAACGCAGACAGCGATGTAAGCGTTGCCCAGCCAAAATCATGGGTGACGTTAAGCGTGAAGGCGTCCAGATCCCGGTTTTCTTCCCCGTTTGCCACATCACTTGCGATTGGGCCCAAGGGGTCTGCCCCACCCACGCTTGAGGCATCACGGAAGAAGCTCCAGTCCGCATTTGGGTTCGCAGGCGTATAACCAAACGCGCCAAAACCGCCATAGATCGCGCCAAGCGGGATGCTATAAAGCACATCAAGCGGGGTATCCTTGGTGATAGGCAACCCAAAGAGCGGCGCAACAGCCTCCAGAAAATCACCGTGGCCGGGCAGGTCACCCACCGTTTCGGCCCCGACGGGAGCCCGCAGGCTGCCGTCAGACACACCGATCTGTGGTTCGTCTTCATCCTGCTCGGTATGGTCAAACTCATAGGCGAGGTTGACGGTTGTGCGGTCGGACGGTTCCCACCGGAATTGCAGTCGACCGGTGACGTTTTCTTCCCGGCCATAATCGTCGCCTGTCACCGCGTCTTTCACATAACCGTCCTGCTTGTTGACGAGGAAGTTCGCGCGCATGGCGATAGTATCGGTGAGCGGCAGGTTAAGCATGCCGTCAAACTGCTGCTTGTCGAACCGGCCATAGCGGAGCCTTACCTGTGCCTCTGTTTCACCGATCACCGGCTTGCGGGTGATAACGGAGATAGCGCCCGCCGCCGTGTTGCGGCCAAACAGCGTGCCCTGTGGCCCCTTAAGCACCTCAACCCGTTCGATATCCGAGAAGAAGATAATGCCAGCACCCGAGCGGGAGGCATAAACACCGTCAATGAACACACCAACGGCCGGGTCAGTCCCCACCCCAAAATCGCTCGTTTCAACACCGCGCAGCCGGAAACTTGGCTGAGTGACGCCGCTGATCTCAAGCCCCGGTGTATATGTTGAGATATCGCGCAGATCTTCCGCGCCGACAGTTTGCAGAAAATCGCCTGAAAAAGCGTTGAGCGTGATCGGAACATCCTGGGCTGACTGTTCACGCTTCTGAGCGGTGATGGTGATCTCTTCAAGTGAGAACATGTCCTCACTTTCCTGAGCGTGCACGCCGGACGTTACACCTGAACCAAAAACGGTGCCAAGGCTGACACCAAGCATCAAGGTCTTCTTAAAACGTTTAATACACATATGGGCTCCCCTCCCTCTCATGTAGTGGACTGGCCATGTGGTGGTCTGGCTGCCACCGAAAATTACGACCCCAAACGGCAGATAACCCATCGCCCAATAGGGTGACGGGCGGCTACCGCCTCAAATGTCACAACGCAACTGTCACTCGATACTGTTAATCCATTCTTTCAATAGGTTAATGCCTTCTTCATGCACCGTGGTGCGGCCCACTTCCGGCATCATCACGCCAGGGTCTGTGGACTGAAGCCTGTGAATAAGGATCGACTGCTCGGGCTTGCCCGGCATGATGTCATAATCAAGCCCGCCCGAGCCGCGCCCCGCCGCCACCGGGCGCTTCTTGTATCCCCATGTGGTTTTGTTGTCTTCATCCCAGGTAAGGAAAAGGCCGGAGGTTGACGCCGGGCCTTCAAGCCTGTGGCAGTGCGCGCAATTGATATCAAGGTAAGCGCGAGCGCGGGCGTCAAGGTCGGCGCTTTCATCATCCATCGCCGGTACCTTTGGCGCGCGCTCTGGCGTGGGTGCCCCCTCAAGAATGCCTGCTTCAACCCAATGCGCCAACTGGTTGGCGGCACCGCTTGCATACGGATAGGTTTTATTGAGGTTCCGCGCCTTGGGGCCGATGGGTGTGAATTCTTTGTTGAAGGTATGGCAGCCTTTGCACTGGTTTTTATTCGGCACCACGTAGCTGGTTTGACGGGTCTCGCCTCCGAGGTCCACCCAGGAGACAGGAAGCGTTTTTCCCGCCACCTTGAGAACACCGTCCTGAAGCGCTTCATCCCAAACATAAGCCCAGGCGTTCCAGCCTTTTTCCTGATGGATCAGAAGGCGCGTCTCGATAATGCGTACATTCTTCCCGGGCTCGCGAAAGTCCGCGGGGTAAGCAAATGTTTTAACCAGTGTGGTTCCAACAGGGAAAGCCATCACTTCCCGATCGTCATAGGATGCTTTCTGGCCCTTTGGCACATAAACGAAACGGTACTTGTGCGCATAGTCCGTAAACAGGGGGGTGACGAGGTCGTAGGGTAACACCCCCTCTGCCGGTGCCTGATGCGCGGCATCAGAAAACAAGCCATATTCAGATAATAGTTTAGCGGGCCGCGCGCTCATCAGCGCAGCATCATTGACCTCCGCACCTGCCGGTGTGGCAACAAAACCAAGCATACAAAGGCCCACAACAAGCTTACTCAAAACACATCTGAACAATGGCAGTTCTCCTTATCTCCTTTGGTTTTACTAAAGGCCGCTTACTGGTCCTGCGGCAGGCTGATTGGCTCACGGGAGGGGAAGGAGCCATCATAATTTTTGATATTGGTGTCGGGCGATGCACCCCATGGCAGCACCATGTCTTTCACGAACTGCAGGTTCGCGAACGTTGTGCCCTCAGCCTCGCGGATATAGATCGCCTGATCATCATCGGGGCCAAAGAAAGCCGCCCAGATACCGTCCACAGCACCATCCCACACAATTTGCGGCACTGGCATACCGGTCAGCGGCGCGATCAGGTCTTTCACCGCACCGTCAGGCGCATAGCCCGCACGGCCGTGTTTGTTGTCATGTACATAAATGGCACGCGGCAGCGGGTTATAGGTTGGGTCGTTATATTCACGTGGGTAAGCCGCCAAGAGGATATTGGTTGAGGCGTTGTCGCTAAGCTCATTGTCAAAAATTTCAATATCGCGGTTCGCCATCACCATAATGCCTGTGCCCATGGGTACGGTTGCAATGATGTTACCGGGCGGGGCAAAGTTTGGTGTATCGTTCGCGACAACCGTGTTGCCAAACACGCGCACAGAATGACCGCCCATTTGCGGCAGGTTCGGCAGGTCAAACACAAGAATGCCGCCTGTGTTATGGGTCGCCACATTGTTATACACATCTGCGCGGTAGCTGTTCTCGATCTCGATACCCGCTACATTGAGTTCCGCGCGGCTGTTGCGCACGATGATATCTTGGCTTTGGCCAACATAAATGCCCGCATCAGAGCAGCCTTTAACCACAGACCCATCGATCAGAACGTTTTTGGATTCGACCGGATAAAGACCATAGGCGCCATTTTCAGGGTGTGGGCCCCGGGTCCATTCAACGCGCACGCCAATAAATGATATCTGGTCCACGCCTTTGGCTTTGATACCGTCACCCGGTGTATCCTCAACCGCGAGCGCCTCAACACGGGCACCGTCAGCGGTGATGAGAAGCCCTTCTGAGCCACTGATCTGATTCTTGAAGGAAAGGATGGTTTCATCCATGCCCGCACCGCGAATGGTTACATTGGGCACATCAAGGGAAAGCGCGTTCGTCAGTTCATAAAACCCGGCTTTCAGCTCAATCACGCTGCCGGGTGCCGCCATGATAAGGGCTTCCTGCAAGGCTTCCTGAACCCCTTCACCGGGTTCAATTTCAATAACCTCTTGCGAGAATGCCGGCGCGCCAGCCGCGCCAAAAACCAGCACATAAAATGCGATAATAAGTCTCTTCATTGCTTCCCCCTTAGGCATTCGCCCTGAAAACCATTGCCCACATATCAATGGAATCCATTAATTTCAGCCTTGATCATGCGCTCATGTTTTGGCTTCGTCAAAGGAAAAGTGAAATTCTTTCATTTTCTCATCATTGTACTATGATGTGTTTTGAAGCTAAGAATATCCTGTTACCCCGGTTGTTGGAGCTTTCGTGAAACCTAGAACACCCAAAAAACTGCCAACCCAGGCACGGGCAATTGAACGCCGCGACAAGATATTGTCTGCGGCAGAAACCCTGTTGCTGGAGGGCGGCCCATTGGCTGTAACCACAACGTCGATCGCCCAAACTGCTGGTATCCCGGTTGGATCGATTTACCAGTATTTCGAAGATAAGAACGACGTGATCTCCACGCTCTATGACACCGCGTACGGTGAGGTGGAAAATGAAGTTGTGGCAGCGCTCACCACCATAAAGCCGGGGCTTGGGTTCAAGGACACCCATGAACAACTGATCCGCGCTTTCTGGCAAGCCGCGCGTGCCCATAAAACCTTTCGTCCGCTCACCCGCTGGGCCAACAGCCAGCGATCCCTGTGGGACGTGACACCGGGCCCGGAAAGCAGCCTCGGGCAGTTGGTTATCAAGACACTTGAGATAGCAGGCGTCACGTTACCAGCGAACCGGCACGATGTGATGATGCTCACCGCCGTCACCACCCTGTCTGTATTGATCGATCAGGCCATTGAGGAAGATGATGAAGCAGTGGCCGATGCGCTGATTGAGGAAATCTCCATCCTGTTGACCGGCTATATCGGTTAGCGAGACTGCCTAGCGCAAAACACCTTTGCTTTTGAGCCATTCTGCTGCTACCGCCCCAACGTCATAACGTTCACCTGTCGCCACATTCCTGAAGTTATGGTCACCAAAAGCAAAGACATGTAGCTCGTTATTTGTTTTTCCGCTTTTGATCAGCTCTTCCAGCCGGGCGATGGAGGGTGCGATCGGGATCACCGCGTCACGTAGACCAAATATCCACAAGGTTGGCAGCTCCAACGCTTTGAGAACCGGCGCCGGGTCAAAACCTGGGTCCTCGGGTAGCGTCATGGCCCGCAGGGCCTGATCCGCCTCGTTTATCTTATCTCCCAGCCATTCACCCTCACCCGTAATATCGCCGTGGAAATCTTCCTCATAAGCGGTAAGCGGCACGCCCTCCCCGATAATAATGAACGACACAAGAGGCTCATGCGAGGCGGCGAGCGGCATGATCCACCCCGCCTGACTACCACCAAAAAGGCCGATGCGGCTGGTGTCGATATCCGGCTGTGCAGCGATCCAGCGCACAGCAAATTCCACATCCGATGCCAGACCCCGGAATACCTTGTCGCTGGTCTCCACAGAAAATGGCACATATGTACCGCTCGATTTGCCAGTACCGCGCTTATCAAAAGAAAGTACCGCAAACCCCATCTTCAGGGCGTGGTGGGTGTAAAAACCCACGCCGTCCCGGGTCGAAGGAGCGGAACCATGCGCCGTCACAATCGCAGGCAAGGGACCGCTTATGCCAGCGGGACGATATAGCGTTGCGCCCAGAGTAACGTCCCCCGCCTCAATCATCACCTCGGTTTTATCGGCGTCGTCTATAGGGCCCGCCTGAGCCAGACCTGTTGAGACCAAAGCCATCATGACCGCGAAAAGCGCGCCAAAAACCTTGCGGAATGTGATCATCTGTTTCCTCCCCAAACCTGTTGCGGACCAACCCCCAATACCAGTCCCCAATAAAAGACTAGACGATCACCCCCATATTGAAGAAGCCTGATGAAATCACCTTTTTGTCATGCCTAAGCCAATGACTTATCAGCGATAGCCTTTTGGTGCCCTGCCAAAACAAAAAAGCCGCCCGGTGAAGGCGGCTTTAAGATTGTCTACTGTGGCTAACCCTATTCCGTCAGGTCATCCCACAGGTCTTTAACCTTGGAGAAAAACCCTTCCGAACGCGGGGAAACACTATCGCCGCCTTCGGCTGCGAACTCTTCCATCAACTCACGCTGGCGTTTGGATAGGTTGGTCGGCGTTTCCACCACGGTTTCGATGATCATGTCACCTGTGAAACCACCGTTTAGCTCTGGCATACCTTTCCCGCGAAGCCGAAACTGGCGACCGCTTTGCGTGCCGTCCGGCACCTTGATACGCGCGCGCTTGCCTTCAATGGTCGGCACCTCAATGTCACCACCAAGCGTGGCGGTAGACATGGGGATCGGTACCTGACAATAGAGCATATCACCGTCCCGCTTGAAGAGCGGGTGCGGACGAATAGACAGGAAGATATAGAGGTCACCAGGCGGTGCCCCGCGTGACCCGGCTTCCCCTTCACCGGCAAGACGAATACGCGTGCCTTCTTCAACCCCTTGCGGGATTTTAACCTGAAGCGTTTTTTCTTTACGAACCCGCCCGGCACCAGAACAGGTGCGGCATGGGTTGGTTATCACACTGCCGTTGCCGTGACATTTGGGGCAGGTGCGCTCAACCATGAAAAAGCCCTGGCTTGCCCGAACCTTGCCGGCACCGCCGCAGGTGTCACACACCTCTGGTTTTGAGCCCGGCTCAGCGCCGGAACCGCCACACGGTTCACACGGCACCGATGTTGGTACCCTGATCTGGTCCGTCTTGCCCCGGTAGGCATCTTCAAGGTTGATTTCCATGTTGAAGCGAAGGTCATTGCCTCGCCCCGCAGCGGCACCGCCACCACGACGCCTGCGGCCACCGCCACCGCCCATGAAATCACCGAAAAATTCTTCAAATACGTCAGAGAAATCAAAGCCTGCGCCGCCGTGGCCACCACGACCACCGCCGCCCATGCCATGCTCGAACGCTGCGTGGCCATACCGGTCATAAGCAGCACGCTTTTCAGGATCTTTGAGGACATCATAGGCCTCGCCGATTTCCTTGAACTTCTTCTCGGCTTCAGCATCGCCCGGGTTTTTATCCGGGTGATATTGCATCGCCTGTTTGCGGAACGCTTTTTTCAGCGCCGCTTCATCGGCATCTTTGCCGACACCCAAAAGCTCATAATAATCTTGTTTCGACATAAGCGGCTCCCCGCGCTTTTTGCCCCGCTATACCAAAACCAAACATGCCGTCTGGCTTAAAATGGTACGCCGCCCGCCACTGGTATGTGGGAGGCGGCGCCCAAATTGGTATGGCGTCAGGCAGCCATCTTATTTCTTGTCGTTTTCGTCGACTTCTTCAAAGTCCACATCCACAACGTCATCACCGCTTTCTTCTGCAGCTTTTGCTGCAGCGTCAGCCTGCTCTGCGTCAGATGCGCCTTCTTCCTGGCCAGCTTTATAGATCTGCTCACCAAGTTTCATGGTTGCCTGTGCAAGCGCTTCGGTTTTCTGCTTGATCTCGTCAACGTCATCACCTTCAAGCGCGGACTTCAGTTCCGTCACAGCGGCTTCAATCGCGCCTTTGTCTGTGTCGGTTACCTTGTCTTTGTGCTCCTCAAGGTTTTTCTCAGCTGAGTGGATCAGGGCTTCAGCCTGGTTTTTGGCTTCAACCAGTTCCTTGCGCTTCTTGTCCGCGTCGGCATTTGCTTCCGCGTCCTTGACCATCTGTTCGATATCCGCGTCGGAAAGACCACCAGATGCCTGAATGCGGATCTGCTGTTCTTTACCGGTGCCCTTGTCTTTGGCGGACACGTTCACGATACCGTTCGCGTCAATATCAAAGGCCACTTCAATCTGCGGCACACCGCGCGGGGCCGGTGGGATACCCACAAGGTCAAACTGACCAAGGAGCTTGTTATCCGCCGCCATTTCACGCTCACCCTGGAAGACACGGATGGTTACCGCACCCTGATTGTCTTCCGCTGTTGAGAAGACCTGTGCTTTCTTGGTCGGGATTGTGGTGTTGCGCTCAATCAGGCGTGTGAACACACCACCAAGCGTTTCGATACCCAGTGACAGTGGTGTTACGTCAAGAAGCAGAACGTCTTTCACGTCACCTTGCAGCACGCCAGCCTGAATGGCAGCACCCATGGCCACAACTTCATCAGGGTTCACACCCTTGTGGGGCTCGCGGCCAAAGAACTCTTTCACCACTTCCTGAATTTTCGGCATACGGGTCTGACCACCAACGAGAACAACGTCGTCGATCTCGCCAGCAGAAAGGCCTGCATCCTTGAGCGCTTTTTTACAGGGCTCAAGAGTACGCTTCACCAGATCTTCAACGAGGCTTTCGAGCTTCGCCCGCGTCAGCTTAAGCTGAA
The DNA here is from genome assembly GCF_048264555.1 of Kordiimonas sp. GTDB lineage: Bacteria > Pseudomonadota > Alphaproteobacteria > Sphingomonadales > Kordiimonadaceae > Kordiimonas. The sequence continues at coordinate 766,088 of NZ_JBLXCX010000001.1, read as the reverse complement.
GGTGCTTAGGCCCGGAAGCGTCAGCGGTGATAAACGGCAGGTTCACTTCGGTCTGCGTTGAAGAGGAAAGCTCGATCTTGGCTTTCTCTGCTGCTTCTTTCAGACGCTGCAGAGCCATACGGTCGCCCTTGAGGTCGATACCGTTTTCTTTCTTGAACTCTTCCGCCAGATAATCAACGAGGCGCATGTCGAAGTCTTCACCACCGAGGAAGGTATCCCCGTTTGTGGATTTCACTTCAAATACACCGTCACCGATCTCAAGGACGGATACGTCAAACGTACCACCGCCAAGGTCAAACACGGCAATCGTGTGGCCTTCTTCTTTTTCAAGGCCATAAGCAAGGGCTGCCGCGGTTGGCTCGTTGATGATCCGCAGAACTTCAAGGCCCGCGATTTTACCGGCATCTTTGGTTGCCTGACGCTGGGCATCGTTGAAGTAAGCGGGAACCGTGATCACAGCCTGGTCAACATCTTCGCCGAGATAGCTTTCAGCGGTTTCCTTCATCTTCTGAAGGATCATCGCGGAAACCTGGCTTGGGGAGTATTTCTCACCCTTGGCTTCAACCCATGCGTCGCCGTTATCGGCTTTCACGATGTTATAAGGCACCATGCCTTTGTCTTTTTGCGTGGTCGGGTCATCAAATGTGCGGCCGATCAGGCGCTTGATGGCAAAAAGAGTGTCTGTAGCGTTTGTTACGGCCTGGCGCTTTGCAGCCTGCCCAACAAGGCGTTCGCCACTGTCAGTGAAACCCACGATAGACGGCGTGGTGCGCGCGCCTTCTGAGTTTTCAATAACTTTTGGTTTGGACCCGTCCATGATGGATACGCAGGAGTTTGTCGTACCCAAATCGATACCGATTACTTTACCCATATTACCTTTTCCCTTCGTCAAGCCGACTGCTTGGGCCCATATGGCACCCGTTTCGCAGCCTCTTTGGGTTCATGTTTTTTGTTCAATCGCGTCAGGCCAAAACGTCCGGCTTTCAGCGTCTTTCAGCGCCTATATAGGGTCGCTGGCATAGGGCCGCAAGGGTAGTTTGCGATAAATTTTGTAAGTTTTTCACGCGTTAAAAGTCTTTTAAGCATACGGCGTTGATGCTTGAATGAAGGAATATGATCCGATGATAAGCGAAACAAAGATTGAAAACGGAAGCCTTCTGGCTAAACTCGCCACCGGATCTAGATCACAAAAACAAACAATAATGCCGACGGCAAAGGGCGGGAAACCAATGACAGAAGACACCAAGGAATTGGCTGGTGAAGCCAAGAAACCTGCCAAGAATGAAGCCGCTGTGCTTCTGAAAGACCTTGGGGTTATCGTCCTTTTTTATCTGGTTTTCACCACCTTCGGCTGGGGGAGCTTCCACATCCCGAGCGGCAGTATGGAACCTACCCTTGAGGTTGGGGACCGCATTTTTGTTTCCAAACTTTCTTATGGTTACAACCGCTTCTCCTTCAATTTCGACCCAGACTTTATTCCCGAAGGCCGCCTGTTTGATGACGCGCCGGAGCGCGGGGACGTTGCCGTTTTCACTCTGCCGCACCGCAACCACAATGATTTCATCAAACGTGTGATCGGCCTGCCCGGTGACACCATCCAGATGAAAGGCGGTCGCCTTTACATCAATGGTGATCTGGTACAACGCACATTCATCCGCGATGTGAACTATACGGACTATAACGGCCATGAGCGCCGGGTGAAGGAATATGAAGAAACCCTGCCTGGCGGCGTAAAGCACCGCATTTATGAGCGCACCGACCGCGCACCCTACGATAACACCTCGCTTTATGTGGTGCCGCAGGGGCATTATTTTATGATGGGTGATAACCGGGATGGCTCCGCCGACAGCCGCGAGCTTGGTAATATGGGTTTTGTGAAACACGCCTATCTTGTGGGCCGTGCCGATATCACCACCTTCAGCCTTTATGACTGCGACCAAGGCAAGGAAATCACCTGCCCGCTTGGCATCCCGCTCGGGCGCTTCTTCACCCTGATCAACTAAGAAAAAAGGCTGCGCCCAAACTGGCACAGCCTTCTCTAAACTCTTAAATTATAAGCGTTTATTTCATCAGGTGCAGCGCACAGATTTTGTTGCCGCTAGGGTCACGCAGATAAGCAAGATACATTTTCTTGCCACTGCCTTCACGAATGCCCGGTGGGTCTTCAATCGCTTTACCGCCATGGGCCAGACCCGCAGCATGCCACGCATCCACCATCTCAGGGTTTGCTGCAGCGAAGCCAAGTGTGCTGCCGTTGCCATTACAGGCAGGTTCACCATCGATCGGTTTCGAGAGCGCAAACACGCCGGTTTTTTCATAGTAAAAACAACGGCCTTTTTCGTCCATCAACCCGGGCCGGTGGCCGAGTACTTCCATCAAGGCATCATAAAACTTTTTGGATTCGGCAACATCATTTGCCCCCAACATCACATGACTGAACATCCGCGGTCCCTTTCCTCGCGTGAGTTGATTTGCTTTTCATGAAGTAAGCCCGAAATGGCTTCGGTCAATCTATGAACGTCGGGCCAGAAATGATTTTAGCCGTTCCAGACCGGGTTTTCGAGCTTGGCAACAAAAGCGGCATGAATGGCGCGTTCTTCCTCGCTTACCGGGAAGCTGCGTTTCTCCCGCACTTTTTTCTCCCGCCTTGATACGCCGCCATCGTCATCAACAGCCAGATCAAGGCCTGCCTGCCTGCCGCCCAGAAGCTCGATATAAACTTCCGCCAAAATCTCGGCATCAAGAAGCGCGCCGTGAAGTGTCCGGTGGGTATTGGTGACGCCAAATCTTTTACAGAGCGCATCAAGGGAGTTGGCTGCGCCGGGAAACTTGTTCCGCGCGATCGCCAGCGTATCAACAAAGCGTTTCACGTGAACCACGGGTCGTCCAGCGTTCTCAAGCTCCCAGTTGATGAAGCGCATATCAAAATCGGCATTATGGGCCACCAGTTTGGTATCTTCGCCTATAAATTCGAGAAACTCGTCCATGATGTCTGAGAAAACGGGCTTGTCGCGCAGAAAATCGGTTGTGAGGCCATGCACCTTCACCGCCGCTTCCGGCACCTCGCGTTCCGGGTTTACATATTGATGGTAGTGACGGCCGGTAAGGTTCCTGTCCACCATCTCAACAAGGCCAATTTCAATAAGCCGGTCACCGTTCAGGGGGTCAAAGCCTGTGGTTTCCGTATCAAAAATCAGCTCCCGTACACTCATGCCCAACTCTCCAGTTCCAATACTATTTTACCCACGGCCTCACGCGCATGATCAAGGCCCTTGCTGGTATCTATCACATAATCGGCGCCTTCGCGCTTCACTTTATCCGGCGTTTGTCTGGCGAGGATATCGTCAAACTTTGCCTCTGTCATACCGGGGCGGGCAAGCACGCGTGCGCGCTGCACAGCCGCAGGCGCAGACACCACAACCACCTTGTCGCAAGCCTTATCTCCCCCCGTTTCAAAAAGGAGCGGCACATCAAGCACAACAAATTTCGCGCCCTGTTTTTCCGCGTCTTCAAAAAAGCTCGCGCGTTCTTCTGCCACCATTGGGTGGATGATGGCCTCAAGCTTTTTCCGCGCGGCATCGTCTGAGAATACAATCTCACCCAGCCTGGTACGGTCAAGCATGCCATCTGTAATCACACCGGGGAAGGCAGCCTCTATATGCGGGATAGCGCGGCCCCCTTTGGCTTGCAGCGCATGCACTGTAGCGTCCGCATCAAACACCGGCACCCCAAGCGCGCGAAACATCTTCGCGGTTTCTGACTTGCCCATACCGATGGAGCCCGTGAGCCCAATGATCTTCATCTGAACACCGCCTCCAGCCTGTCCTTCAGCCCTTCGTCATACTCCGGCATGACATCAAACCAGATTTTAAACGCGGCTGCGGCCTGATAGACCAACATACCAAGACCCGTGACCGTGCGCAGCCCGTGCTCTGCCGCATGTTCAAGCAGGGGCGTGATAAGCGGCTGGTACACAATGTCATATACAACCGTGTCTTTACCGGCTTTGGATAAGTCCACATCCAGAGGCGGGTTGCCATGCATGCCAAGGACCGTGGTGTTGACAATAAGCCCGGCGGAGCTTGCCGCTTCGTGCCTGTTGTCCCAGTCGCTGACCACCATGCGGCCACGGCCTACCTCCGCCGCCACGGCTTCCGCCTTCGCCCGCGTGCGGTTTGAAATCATCACAAAAGGCAGGTCTTCGTTTAGAAGGCCGAGTGCTGCCGCGCGCGCTGCACCGCCCGCCCCGAGCACAAGCGCGGGTTTGTCCTTCGGCCATGACGCCACAGATTTCTGCAGGTTCGCCACAAGGCCAATACCGTCTGTGTTGAACCCGGTGGTCATACCGTTTTCATCAATCTTCACCGTATTCACCGCCCCCATCAGGCGCGCAAGCGGCGCTATTTTATCCAGGTATGGAATAATAGCTTCCTTGTGCGGCACCGTGACGTTAAAGCCCACATATCCCTCAGCCTTCAACCCATGGACCGTGCTTTCAAGTGCGTCGGGCGCGACCGGTATTTTCTCATAAACACCTTCCACCCCATGGTTTGTCATCCAGTGGTTATGGATAACAGGCGAAAGGGTGTGGGTAAGCGGCCAACCAATCACCGCTGCTTTTTTTTGGGTCGTCATACGGCAAGCACCTCTCTCCGGCGCAAATAATCAAGCACAGGCAAAAGCGGCAGGCCAAGCACGGTGAAAAAGTCACCGTCCACACGCGTGAAAAGCTGCGCGCCCAAACCTTCAAGCTGATAAGCCCCGGCGGACCACAGTGCGGCGTCCCCTATGGTGTCGAGATAACTTTCTATAAACTCGTCAGATAGGGCGCGCATGGTCAGCTTCACGCTGTCGAGCGCTCGCCATATCGCTTCGCCGCCTTCATAGATCACAGCGGCGGACACAAGTTCATGCGTGCCACCAGAAAGGGCAAGCAGTGTTTCTTTCGCCTCCACACGGCTACGGGCTTTCGAGAATAATACGTTATCTTTCGAGATGACCTGGTCAGAGCCAAGCACAAGGGCGCCAGGATGCATATATGAGACCGAGCGCGCTTTCATATCCGCGAGCGCATCGGCGATATCCCGTGGTTTGGCACCTTCTGCCAAAAGCGCCTGCTTGATGGCATCTTCATCCACAGCGGGTTTGATGCTTTTGAATGCCACACCAGCACCCAAAAGCATCTTAATGCGGGTTTCGCTTCCAGAGGCGAGGATCAACTCCGGCATAGGTTCAGCCCTTGCCGTTCTGGGCATCGATCTCTTTATCCAACCACTGGTTATAGCGGTTGAGGATCGCGGCCGCCGTTTCCTCGATCGACCGGCGGGTTACATCAATGGTGGGCCAACCACGCTGCGTACAATATTTGCGGCACTCTTTGATCTCTTCCTGAATGTGGGAGATATCTGTGTAATCACCCTCTTCATCCTGGTTGATAGACCGCAGGCGGTTGGTGCGGATAGCCACCAACCGCTCTGCGCTTGTGGTTAACCCGATCACAAATTTCCCTTTTATTTCATCTAGTTCTCGCGGCATGGGGCAACCGGGAACAAAAGGAACATTGATGGTTTTATATCCCTTGTTCGCCAGATAGATACTGGTGGGTGTTTTGGATGAGCGGGAAACCCCCACAAGGATGATATCCGCCTGCGGCATATCCTGTGTGAGCTGGCCATCATCATGCGCCATGGTGAACTGAAGCGCGTCGATACGCTCAAAATAGTGCGCATCAAGCTTATGCTGGCGGCCCGGTTTGTGCGACGCCTGCACGCCGAAGTAGGACCCAAGCAGATTGATAACAGGGTCGAGGATCGACAAAACAGGCAAGCTTGCTTCCATAGCTTCCCGCTCGAGCGCTTCGCGGATCGGCACATTCACGAGCGTATACATGATAAGCCCCGGCTCTTCGCGGATATCCTCCATCAAACGGCTCATCTGCATGGCTGAGCGCACAAGCGGCCAATAGTGTTTTTTAACATTCACCCCTTCAAACTGCACCAGCGCAGCCTGAACAATGGCCTCAAGCGTTTCACCGGTTGAATCAGAAACCAGGTGAAGATGGAACTCGTCATCAGATTTTTGCGGCATTGGCACCCCTTTGCGCTCGCCCGGAATAGTGTCTGAAAGACCCATGGGATTACCCTGTGGATAACTGGAGGATGAACCGGTTGAAAAAAAGCCTACGGCGTTTAACCCCAGTTTGTGAAGTGTTTGTTATCGAAAATTTTCTTATTGCCCACAGGCGTGGACTAGGGGGACAATGACACACATCAACCACTATATTTTGATGTTTTCCCCACTTTCCACAGGCTATTTTCACAAGCCATTACAGGAATATTACACTTTATTCCCGGAACTTACCCACAAAAGCAGGGTAAAAATGCCGCACATACATTGCTTGTGCACAAGATTGTGGATAAATGGTTTTCCACATGATTCACAGGCATCAACAACTACTACAATTTTTTATTTATATATTATTGAGTAGTAGGAAGACCGAGACCGGGTTAAAAACCGTGCCTGACCGTTCAGGAGTTCTTCATGCCAAAACTGCTTTTAAACACCCTTCAAGGAAATCCCGGCGATCGGGTTCCGTTCTGGTTCATGCGTCAAGCAGGACGCTACCTACCCGAATATCGTGAAGTACGGGCCACAACACGCAGCTTTATGGAGTTTTGTTATAGCCCGGATAAAGCGGCGGAGGTAACGCTTCAGCCGATCAGGCGCTACGGCATGGACGGTGCCATCCTGTTCGCGGATATTCTTGTGGTGCCTGACGGGCTTGGCCAAAAAGTGTGGTTTGAGGCAGGGCATGGCCCAAAACTTGAAGCGATTAAGGACCAAGCGGGTTTTGATGGCCTTTCAATGAATGCTTTCCACGACAAGGTGGGCAATGTGTATGAAACCGTGCGCAGGCTAAAGGCTGAATTGCCTTCAGATGTGACCTTGCTTGGTTTTGCCGGTGCGCCCTGGACTGTTGCCACCTATATGATTGAAGGCGCAGGCAGCAAGGATCATGCAGCAGCACGCCAGATGGGATACGGCAACCCGGAACTTTTCCAGAAAATTCTGGATATCCTAGTGGATGCGACGGCTGAATATCTTTGCGCGCAGATTGAAGCAGGTGCTGACGCCGTGCAGATTTTTGACAGCTGGTCAGCGGCGCTTCCTGAAACCATGTTCCATAAATGGGTGATAGAACCCACAACTGCGATTGTAGATAAAATCCGCGCCAAGCACAAAGAAGTGCCCATCATTGGTTTCCCGAGACTTTCCGGCGCCATGCTGCCAACTTTTGTGGAAAAAACCGGGGTGAATGCGGTTTCGCTTGATACAGGCGTGCCGCTTGAATGGGCGCGGGACAATGTGCAAAACAAGGTTTGTGTGCAGGGCAACCTGGACCCGCATCTGGTTGTTTCAGGCGGTGAGTTGATGGTGGATGAAGCGCGCCGTATCCTTGAAACGCTCAAAGGCGGTGCCCACATCTTCAATCTGGGCCATGGTTTTGTGCCAGAGACACCGCCAGAGCATGTGGCGCTTCTCTCACAAACCATTAAAAATTTCCGGCGCTAGAATACTATTTTGGGGGACATGGGATGGAAGGCTATCTGGGCGAGTTTTATCTCTGGGTGAAAGCCCTTCACATCATTTTTGTCATCTTCTGGATGGCAGGCATGTTCATGCTGCCGCGCTACATGGCCTATCATTCAACAACCGAGGTTGGCTCGGAGGAAGATAAAAACTGGATTGAGCGTGAACGCCGCCTGATGCGTATCATCATCAACCCGGCCATGAGCATCACCTGGATTTTGGGCCTGATGCTAGTGTTCAACATTGGGCTTGATGCTGGTGGTTGGCTGCACGTGAAGCTGTTGCTGGTGTTTCTGCTTTCCGGCTTTCACGGCATGTTATCTAAATACCGCAAAGCCTTTGAACGCGGGGAACGTCCAAAAAGCGAAACCTATTTCCGCCGTATCAACGAGGTGCCGGCCGTGTTTATTTTTGCCATTGTGCTTTTGGCGGTGCCAAAGGCGTTCTAAAGCGCGTTTCACTTTATACCGCATCGGTACCAAATATCTTGACAGGTGGGTGCAACATGGTAGCTTGAGGCATCCGGTGTGCGCCCCGTCTGGCGCGTGCCATCCAAATTTCCCAAAAATTGCCGCCTTTTGATGTGAGTATCCCCGGCAATATCACTTTCCGAAGACAGGGCATATGGCCCCGATAATCTGGAAAATCCCTTAACAGCAACAAGTTGGACGATCCCATGCATTTACAGGATCTCAAAGAGAAAACCCCGGCGGACCTGCTTTCGCTTGCGGAAGAAGTGGGCGTTGAAAACGCCTCCAGCATGCGCAAGCAAGACATGATGTTTGCTATCCTCAAGCATCTTGCTGATGATGACATTGAAATCATGGGCGGCGGCGTGATTGAAATCCTTTCTGATGGATTTGGTTTTCTGCGCAGCCCAGAGGCAAACTATCTGCCGGGCCCCGATGATATTTATGTGAGCCCAAGCCAGATCCGGCGTTTTGCGCTCCGTACCGGTGACACGGTTGAAGGCCAGATCCGCGCGCCCAAGGATGGCGAGCGGTATTTTGCGCTTCTCAAGGTTTCCAAAATCAATTTTGACGAGCCTGAGAAAACCAAACACAAGGTTCACTTCGATAACCTGACACCGCTCTATCCCGATGAGAAACTGAAGCTTGATCCTGATGATCCAACGGTGAAGGACAAGTCACCAAGGGTGATTGACCTCGTGGCGCCTATCGGTAAAGGCCAGCGCGCGCTTATTGTGGCACCGCCGCGTACCGGTAAAACCGTGCTTCTGCAAAATATCGCGAAAAGCGTCTCCGCCAATCATCCGGAATGTTATGTCATCGTTCTCCTGATCGATGAACGCCCGGAAGAAGTGACCGACATGCAGCGCAGCGTGCAGGGCGAGGTGGTATCCTCCACCTTTGATGAACCCGCGTCACGCCACGTACAGGTTGCTGAAATGGTGATCGAGAAAGCCAAACGGCTGGTGGAACACGGCAAGGATGTTGTGATCCTTCTTGATAGTATCACCCGTCTCGCTCGTGCTTATAACACTGTGGTGCCGTCAAGCGGTAAGGTCCTCACCGGTGGTGTGGACGCGAACGCGCTCCAGCGTCCGAAACGTTTCTTTGGTGCCGCCCGTAACATTGAGGAAGGCGGCTCGCTTTCCATCATTGCAACGGCGCTCATTGAAACCGGCAGCCGTATGGACGAAGTGATCTTTGAGGAATTCAAAGGCACAGGTAACTCGGAAGTGGTGCTTGACCGCAAGGTTGCAGACAAGCGTGTGTTCCCGGCGATCGATATCCTCAAGTCCGGCACCCGGAAAGAAGAGCTTCTGGTCGACCAGGGCACGCTTTCAAAAATGTGGGTGCTGCGCCGTATCCTTACGCCTATGGGCACTGTGGACGCGATGGAGTTCCTCCTGTCCAAGCTCAAGGATGCACCAAACAACGAAGATTTCTTCGCCCAGATGAACAACTGATCACTGCCGAAGAAATTATAGTTAGATCAAGAGCTTGCATCCTTTGCAGGCTCTTTTTCATTTAAAGGATATCAAGCTATGACAACCGCTTTGATCATCATTGATGTGCAACATGCCATTGACCATCCCAAATGGGGGCAGCGCAATAACCCAGGCGCGGAAGCGAACATGGTAAAGCTTCTGGCTGCGTGGCGGGGCCAAGGGATGCCCATCTTCCATATCCGGCACGATAGCCGTGAGGAAGGCTCGCCTTACGCACCTGGGCAGCCTCTCCATGCGTTTAAGGATGATGTGAAGCCTGATGAGGGCGAAACCATCATCGGCAAACACACGAACAATGCCTTTGTGGGCACATCTCTTGAGGCTGAGCTGAAAGGGCGGGGGGTTGAAAAACTGGCGATCGCTGGTGTGTTGACCCAGCATTCGGTGGATACAACAGCCCGCATGGCGGCGAGCCTTGATTTTAATGTCACAGTCGTATCAGACGCAACAGCGGCAACAGAGGTGACAGACGGCCGGGGCCAATAGTGGCCCGCGGATGATGTTCATGCGCTCACGCTTGCCCATCTAAAAGCCGATTATGCGGTGATCAGCACAACCGCTGAGGTCTTAAGCGTGATACCCGCCTAACCTACGACGCCAGGCGAAAGTCAGAAACCCCAAGCTCTGGCATCCAGATAAAATGCTGGGGCTTGATCATATGGTTCTGCCAATGCAGGGGCTGCAGGTTGAAGGCTTCGTCTGAGCCGCCACGCGAAAGTGGGGTGATCAGGTCTACCTTCCAGCCAAATTCACCCAGTTTACCGTGGTCAACAAAACGGATGGTTTTGCCGCAGCTGTCACGGCGATAGATATCAGGATCATGGCCTTCGATTTTTGACGCCTTTTGCCAGACCTGATGTTTCATTGCCTCACCGGCGGTGCGAAACTTATAGCTGTCGAATTCACCATACATTTCCAGTCTCCGTAGACTTGGTGCAGCCAATCGCTGAACAAGGGGGAGGGCGATAAGGCTGCGTTTCAAAACTACACTATGACTGACTATATATTGTGACTTCTAATATAAGATTAACAACATGTAGGCCGTCCATTTCCATAAAAGTTTGGTAAAGACGGCCGGTTTCATGTCGGTTTTTGGTTCCGTTTTGGCGGCTTTTAGCCTCTAGGGCATCAGAAGCGTTTGGCCGGTGGTGGTGCGGGCTTCAAGCGCCCGGTGGGCATCTGCGGCATCCTTGAGCGCAAAACGCTGGTTGATATCTGCCTTGATATGGCCGCGCGCGATGGCATCAAACACACGGCCGGTGCACAGCTCCAGCTCGTCTCGTGTGGCCGTATAATCCATCAGCGTGGGGCGGGTGATAAAAAGCGAGCCTTTTTGCGCGAGCAAACCGGGGGAGAAAGGCTCAACCGGCCCGGTGGCATTACCAAAGGTGGCGAGTGTACCGCGGCGCTTAAGCACATTAAGGGAGCCCATGAAGGTATCTTTGCCCACGCTATCATACACCACAGGCACACCCTCGCCGTTCGTGATTTCCATCACGCGGGTGGTGAAATCTTCCCGCGCATAATTGATGGTGTGGTGGCAGCCGTTTGCCCGCGCAAGTTCGGCTTTCTCATCGCTGCCCACGGTGCCGATAACGGTCACACCAAGCGCAGACAGCCACTGGCAGGCAATCAAGCCAACACCGCCCGCAGCGGCGTGAAACAGCACCGTGTCCCCGGCCTTGACCGCATAGGTGCGGAAGATCAGATACTCCACCGTGCAGGCCTTGAGCATAAGCGCTGCGGCGTCCTCATCCGAGACGGCATCCGGCAGTTTTATAAGCTTGGCTGCAGGGAAAGTGCGGCGCTCCGCATACGCCCCGATAGGGCCTGCAGGATAGGCAACCCGGTCTCCAACCTCAAAGCCGGTGACACCGTCGCCTACCGCTTCAACCACACCGGCTGCTTCAAGTCCCGGCACACCCGGCATAGGTATGAGGTAAAGCCCGGTGCGGTGATAGGTGTCGATAAAGTTGAGCCCAATGGCAGTGTGGCGAAGGGTCACTTCGCCTGCTTTTGGTGCATCAAGGGAAACCTCTTGCCAGCATAGCACATCCGGCCCGCCGGCTTCCTTGATAACGATGGCGTTGGTCGTGTCGCTCATATCAGCCCTTCAGGTGTTTTTCAAAAAACGCGCGGGTACGGCCGTTGGCAAGCGCGGCGGCTTCCCCGTTCCAGCTCTGGCCATCGGGCCGGGCGAAGGCATGGTCAACACCTGCATAATCATGGATGGTGATCTGGCCATGGCCATCAAGCGCCTGATGAATTTTTGCTTGTGCTGCTTTATCCACAAAGCCGTCTTCTTCCGCGATATGCATGAGAAGCGGGTTGGTGATAGCGTCTGCCTCGCCAACCTTGGTATCAAGCCCAACACCATAATAGGCCACAGCCGCATCCACGTCTGTTTTCACGGCGGTCATGAAAGCGAGCAGGCCACCGAGGCAATAGCCAACAGCGCCAACCTTGCCGCTGCCACCCTCAATGGTGCGGGCTTTGGCAACGGTGGCTGCGATATCTTCATGGCCCTTCGGGTGATCAAAATTCTGGAAATAATGGAAAGCCTGATCCCATTCTTCTTTGGTTTTGTCGGTGATATCCACACCCGGTTTCATGCGCCAGAAAAGGTCCGGGCAGATGGCGATATAACCTTCTGCAGCCAGGTCGTCACAGATCTGCCGCATGCCCACATTCACCCCAAAAATCTCCTGCAGCGCTACGACCACGGGGCCTTTGCCACCCTCCGGCCTTGCTACATAGGCTTTGAAACTGCCGCTACCGTCTGTTGCGTCAATATTGATCCATTCAGCCACTTGGAAATCTCCCTTGGGGTTGGGGTTTAGGTATCTGATGTAGGTGCTACTTGCGCCTAGTCAAGCGCGCCGGAGGCTTCAAGCGCCATGCCTTCTTCAACGCTGAGCGCCCCTTCAAGCACAAGAAGCGCACGTTTGGTGTGGAGGCCACCGTCGCCCGAATAACCACCCAGTTTGCCTTCGCGTGCGATAATACGGTGGCAGGGCACAAGGATGGGAATGGGGTTCCGCCCGCACGCTGTGCCAACCGCTTGCGCGGCAGAGCCGATCTCACGCGCGAGCTCACCATAGGTGCGCATCTCACCATAAGGGATGGCCTGCATGGCGGCCCAAACCTTCTCCTGATGTTTGGTGCCCATGGCCGCAAGCGGCAGGTCAAACTTCGTAAGCTCTCCATCAAAATAAAGATCAAGCTGGCGTTTGGCTTCCATAAGAAGCGGCGTTGGCTCCTGGAACGGACTCCAGCCCCAGTCAAGCGAGACGATGGCACCATCAAACTCTGTGATGGTGATATCAATCACCGGTGTGTGCATGGAGAGTTGCGACATGGTTGCCCCCGCGATATGGATGAGGCTAATAGCTATTGCGCGTGGGCGAGCCATGCAAGCACAATCATCACAGCGTAGGGCGCGGGACATTACCCACCCGGTGATGATGATGAGAGGAACCCCAGTTTCATGAGTTTTGAAACCGATACGATTTTTGCGCTTTCATCGGGTGCAGGTGTGGCCGGTGTTGCTGTGGTTCGGCTTTCAGGCCCGGCGGCATTTCAGGCACTTGAAAGCCTGAGCGGCAAGCCGGTGCCAGCGGCAAGGTTCGCGGCTCTTCGTCTCCTTAAGGATCAGGACACCGGCGCGAGGCTTGATGAAGCGCTTGTGCTTGCCTTCAAAGGCCCCGCCAGTTTCACCGGCGAAGATGTGGTTGAGCTGCATCTGCATGGGGGCCGCGCTGTTGTCTCCGGTGTGTTGGAGGCGCTTGACCGCATGCCCAACCTTCGCCCGGCAGAAGCAGGGGAGTATAGCCGCCGCGCGTTCGAGAACAGTAAGCTTGACCTCACAGAAGCGGAGGGCCTCAATGACCTTATCCACGCACAAACGGCCGCGCAGCGGGAGCAGGCGCTCCGTCAGATGGACGGTGCCTTGCGCGCCCTTTATGAAGATTGGCGCGGGCGGCTTGTGGGCCACCTCGCGCATCTAGAGGCAGATATCGACTTCCCTGATGAAGACCTGCCTGAAGGCGTCGCGGGTGCCGTAAAGCCAAATATATTGTCCTTGAGGGATGAGATAACACAACATCTTGTGGATGGCAGGCGCGGTGAAGCGCTCAGAGAAGGATACCGCATCGTTATCATGGGGGAGCCGAACGCGGGCAAATCCACCCTCCTGAACGCGCTAGCAAAATCTGATGTTGCGATTGTGTCCGATGAGGAAGGCACCACGCGGGATGCCATTGAAGTGCAGCTTGACCTGGGCGGTTTTCCGGTGCGGCTTGTGGATACAGCAGGCGTGCGGGAAAGCTTAGGCGCTGTGGAGCAGGAGGGTATTCGCCGGGCACTTAAGCGCGCGGAAGAGGCTGACCTGCGCCTCGTTCTGGTGCGCGCGGATGACTGGCCGGTGATCCCGGTGGCGATGGAACGCTGGCTCGATGACAAGGCCATGCTGGTGCTGACGCAAACCGACCGCGCTGAGATGTTTCACGTGAAACATGAAAAACTGCCAAAGGGCATTGTGGGGGTGAGTTATGTCTCCGCCAAAAATGATCATGGCCTTGATGACTTGTTCAAAACTCTTGCGGCACATGTGAGCGATGCGATGGCACCGCGTGAAGCACCGTCGCTCACCCGAGTACGGCATCGCCGGTCGCTTGAGGAGACGGTGGATCATCTCACCCGCTTTGCCGACAACGCCGGTTTTGATGCCGTGTTGGCCGCGGAAGATGTGCGCATGGCGGCGCGCGCGCTGGGCCGTATCACCGGGCGGGTTGGGGTTGAAGATGTGCTTGATGTGGTCTTCTCAGACTTCTGCATCGGCAAATAATCTCGCGCTTTGGCATGGCCGATGTTTCACGTGAAACATCGTATTTTTAGGCCATGCGCTTAACTTTGACTTAATCGGCAAAGTCTATTATACCCTGCGGCATTGAGGGGCCTCGTTTGAGGGCCTCTTTTTGCTTTCTGGTTGCTGAGAATATTTGAGTAGGTTTTGCCATGGCAGACTTTGATGTCATTGTAATTGGGGGTGGGCACGCTGGCTGTGAAGCGGCGGCGGCGTCTGCGCGCATGGGCGCGAAAACGCTTCTTATTACGCACAAGGTTGAAACCATTGGCGAGATGTCCTGCAACCCGGCGATTGGTGGTTTGGGCAAGGGCCATCTGGTGCGCGAGATCGATGCGCTTGATGGCATTATGGGCCGTGTGGCGGATGCGAGCGGCATCCAGTTCCGCCTTCTTAATCAGCGCAAGGGGCCAGCCGTTCAGGGCCCGCGTTGCCAAAGCGATCGCAAGCTTTACCGTGAAGCCATGCAGGCCACGCTTAAAGATTATAAAAACCTGAGCATTGAAGCAGGCGCGGTTGAAGACCTTATTGTAAACCGCTCAGGCGACAAGCCTGTGGTTGAAGGTGTGATCACGGCGGACGGTAAACAGATCACAGCCGCGGCGGTGATCCTCACCACCGGCACCTTCCTGCGGGGTCTCATTCACATCGGCGAAAAGAAGATCCCGGCGGGCAGGGCAGATGAAGCCCCGGCGCTTGGTCTCTCTGATACGCTCGAGGAGATCGGCTTTGCGCTCGGCAGGTTGAAGACCGGCACACCCGCGCGGCTTGACGGCAAAACCATTGATTGGTCAGTGTGTGAAGAACAGCCGGGCGACACACCGCCGGTGCCGTTCTCCTTCCTTACAGACAAAATCACCGTGCCACAGATCAGCTGTTATATGACCCGCACGAGCGCCCGCACTCATGAGGTGATCCGAGAAAATCTTCATCGCTCGCCCATGTATTCCGGCCAGATCGAAAGCAAGGGCCCGCGCTATTGCCCCTCGATCGAAGACAAGATCGTGCGCTTCGCAGACAAAACCAGCCACCAGATTTTCCTTGAGCCTGAAGGGCTGGATGATGACACGGTTTACCCGAACGGCATTTCCACAAGCCTGCCGGAAGAAGTTCAGGAAGAGCTGATCCGCTCGATACCAGGCCTTGAGAATGTGCGTATCATCCGCCACGGTTACGCGATTGAATATGACTTTATTGACCCGCGCGAGTTGAAGGTAACACTTGAGACCCGCCGTGCGCCGGGGCTGTATCTCGCGGGGCAGATCAATGGCACCACGGGCTATGAAGAAGCAGCGGCCCAGGGCCTGATGGCGGGCGTGAATGCGGCACTTCGGGCGAAGGGTGAGGGCGAGACTTTTGTGCTTGACCGCGCGGATGCCTACATCGGTGTGATGCTCGATGATCTTGTCACGCAAGGCACGCGCGAGCCTTACCGTATGTTTACGAGCCGCGCCGAATACCGGCTGCTTTTGCGCGCGGACAACGCGGACCAGCGTCTGACCGCAAAAGCCATGGACATTGGCCTTGTGGGGCAGGAGCGCACCGAAGCTTACCTGAAAAAGAAAGCTGCGCTGGACGCCGGGCATGCGACACTCAAGTCACTATCGCTCACCCCAAATGAAGCTGCCAAGGTTGGTATCCAGATCAATCAGGACGGTGTGCGCCGCAACGGTGAAGCATTACTTGCGTTCTCCACCATCGATTTTGATCGGCTCAAAGAAGTGTGGCCTGACGCGCTTGGGGCTGTTGACGCGGTAATCGCGCGCCAGCTTGAGATCGACGCCATGTATGCGGGCTATCTGGAGCGGCAGGCACAGGATGTTGCAGCGTTCAGGAAAGACGAGCAGCTTGAGATCCCCGATGATCTTGAGTTCGACAAAGTTGTTGGGCTCTCAAATGAGATGCGGCAGAAGTTCAGCGAGGCACGACCCGCGACCCTTGGTGCAGCAGCGCGCATTGCAGGTGTTACTCCCGCTGCACTCACGCTTCTTCTGGCTCATGTGAAAAAACGCCGCCGCGCGGCCTAGTTCCCGGAATACCCTATATGTACGGACCAGATGATCTTGCCCGCGATATCGATGTTTCACGTGAAACATTGGAGCGGCTCAAGACCTATGCGGCCTTGCTCGCCAAATGGCAAAAAGCCAAAAACCTTATCGCCAACTCCACGCTCGACGCCATGTGGCAGCGGCATTTCCTCGATTCGGCACAAATGGCACCGCACCTGAAAGCCGTGTTTGGGGAGCGTAAGCTCACCATGCTTGATATCGGCTCGGGCGCCGGATTCCCCGGTCTGGTGCTGGCAGCGATGGATGTCGGCCACGCGCATATGGTGGAAGCCAATGGCCGCAAATGTGTTTTCATGAACCAGGTTTCACGTGAAACATCGCTGGCGGCCACCATTCATAACGAGCGAATCGAGGCGATCGAGCCTTTCCCGGTTGATATTGTCACCTCGCGGGCCTGCGCGCGGGTGTTGCAGTTGATGAACTGGGCCGCGCCGTTTTTGAACGAAGGCGTAGAAATGTGGCTCCTCAAGGGAGAAGGGGCGGAAGAAGAATTGACCGAAGCGCAAGCTTGTTGGAAGATGGACGTCAATCGGTATCAAAGCCTCTCAGACCCGGCCGGGGTCATCCTCAGGCTTTCAGCGATACAACGGTTGTAACAGTTCAGATCATGGGTTCACACTGTGGGCCCACAAGGGGAGAGTGACCGCATGTCGTTGGAAATGCAGTCAAAATCAGGTGCGGGGGCACATATCATCGCGGTTGCCAACCAAAAGGGTGGCGTGGGTAAAACCACAACAACCATCAATCTGGCGACGGCCATGGCAGCCGTGAAAAAACGCGTGCTGATTCTTGATCTCGACCCGCAGGGCAACGCCAGCACGGGCTTTGGCATTGACCGCAGTGCGCGTGAAATCACTTCTTATGATGTTGTACTTGGTGCCGCGCCGCTTGGGGACGCCATTGTTGTCACCGAAGTGCCGGGGCTTTCGATTGTGGCGTCAACCGTTGACCTGTCTGGCGCTGACCTTGAGCTTGCAGAGTTGCCGCACCGTAATTTCCGCCTGCGGTATGCGCTTGAGAAAGCCGTCGCGCGGCAGGAATACGATTATATCCTCATTGATTGCCCGCCATCCTTGTCGCTTCTCACCATCAATGCGCTTGTCGCGGCCGATTCGGTGTTGGTGCCGCTGCAGTGTGAGTTTTTTGCGCTTGAGGGCCTGAGCCTGCTTCTCAAAACCATTGAGCAGGTGCGCGGCAGCCTCAACCCGCATCTCACCATCAACGGTGTGGTGCTGACCATGTTTGACAAACGCAACAATCTCTCTGAGCAAGTGGCCGCAGACGTGCGTGATTATCTGGGTGACAAGGTTTACCGCACGGTGATCCCGCGTAACGTACGGGTGTCTGAGGCGCCAAGCCACGGCAAGCCGGTTCTTCTTTATGATCACCGCTGTGTGGGCAGCCAGGCTTATATAAAACTGGCGCGGGAACTGCTCGGGCGTGACCGCAAAGTAGCTGCATAATATTTAATAAAATCAATAGGTTAGACTGTATATCATGAGTAAAGCTGCACGTAAGGGACTGGGTAAGGGGCTGTCGGCCCTTCTGGGTGATGACCGGCCGGTGTTTGAAGATAGCGCGGATGGTGCTGCACCGTCTGCGGGCCCAAATTCAGGCCGCCGCCTGCTGCCGATCGAGTTTCTGGAGCGGAACGCAGACCAGCCTCGCCATCATTTTGATGAAGACGCGCTTGCTGACCTCGCCACCTCGATCAAACAGAAGGGGCTTTTGCAGCCTATTCTGGTGCGTGAGCTTGGCCCAAACCAGTATCAGATCGTGGCGGGTGAGCGCCGCTGGCGCGCGGCGCAAAAGGCTGGCATTCATGAAGTGCCGGTTGTCGTCAAGGATCTCACCGACGGTGAAGTGCTTGAGATTGCCATTATCGAGAATATCCAGCGCCAGGACCTAAGCGCGATCGAGGAAGCAGTTGCCTACCGCAAGCTGATTGAAGAATTTGGCCACACGCAGGAAGCAGTGGCCGAAGGCGTGGGCAAAAGCCGCAGCCATGTAACCAACCTGCTACGCCTTCTCAGCTTGCCTGAAAAAGTGCAAGGCATGGTGGATGAGGGTAAAATCTCCATGGGGCATGCGCGGGCACTTATTGGCGCCGAAGACCCGCTCACACTTGCAAAACGTATTGTAGATGAAGGGCTTAGCGTTCGCCAGACAGAAGCATTGGCAGGTGAAGCCAAGGGCCGTACACGCCGTGAGCCGCGCCCGGGTGGCAGCAGTTCCTCTGCGGCCAAAAAGGATGCGGATACGGTCGCGCTTGAGAAAGACCTGTCTGCCGCCACGGGCATGAAGGTGTCGATCGACCATGAAGGTGAGGGCGGCAAGGTCACCATCTCTTACGCAACGCTTGAAGAGCTGGACGATCTTTGCTCAAAACTCGGCGTTTGCGGGTTTTAGCACGCTTTCCTGTCATGCCCGCGAAGGCGGGCATCCAATAACATCGCTGCCCATAAGTTAAAGCTCTGTGTTTTGGCTGCCTGCCTGTGGACTCCCGCCTGCGCGGGAGTGACAGCGGTTTTTGTTAAAGCTTGGCCTCAATTGCGTTCCAGATATCAGCTTCAAGCTTCACGCCGTCAAAGCGGTTCACAGCCTGTAGCCCTGTGGGGGAGGTGACGTTGATCTCGGTCAGCCAGTCGCCAATCACATCAATACCCACAAAAATAAGCCCGCGTGCTTTCAGCTCGGGCTTCAGGCGGTCACAAATTTCCTGCTCCCGCGCCGTCAGCGTTGAGCGTTCCGCCACACCGCCAACCACCATGTTGGAGCGCACTTCGCCTTTGGCCGGCACACGGTTGATGGCGCCTGCTACTTCACCATCGATCAGGATAATGCGTTTGTCACCGTGTCGCACCTCGGGCAGGAACTTCTGCACCATCACCGGTTCGCGGCTATTCTCGAAAAACAGCTCCAAGAGGCTTGAGAGGTTGCTGTCATCGCCGCGCAGGTGAAACACACCGGCGCCGCCATTGCCGTAAAGCGGCTTGACGATGATCTCGCCATACTTGGCGCGGAAATCCTTCACGTCGCCTACATGGCGGGTGATCAGCGTTGGTGGCATAAGATCTTGAAATTTCGTAACAAAAAGCTTCTCAGGTGCGTTTCTCACCTCGCCGGGGTCATTGAGCACCAGCGTGCGCGGGTGCACAAGTTCAAGGAGGTGCGTCGCGGTGATATAGGCCATGTCAAACGGTGGGTCCTGGCGCATCCACACCACGTCCATGTCTTCAAGGTCGATGACTTCCCGTTCGCCATATTCAAAGTGAGCACCCAGTTCACGTTTCACGGTCATCGGGTGCGCGTGCGCGATTACCTTGCCTTCCACATAGCTCATGTCTTCCGGCACATAATGCCAAAGCTTATGGCCGCGTGCTTGCGCTTCAAGGGCCAGAACAAATGTGCTGTCGCCCTGAATGTTGACCCCTTCCATCGGGTCCATTTGAAAAGCGACTTTAAGCCCTTGTTTCGACATGAAAAAACCTCACTGTTAAACGTAATTCTTTAAAGCATTGCTTGAAGATCAGCCTGCCAGGCGTCTTTGATATGGGTCGGCAGGTACGGCCATGCAATGGTTATCACATCAAAGCGAAGTGATTGCTTCAATTTGCGGTGATTTTGCATCCAGGAAAGCGCCGCCCGTTCAATGCGTTTGCGCTGTTTATGGGTGACAGCCTCAAGCGCCAAGCTCTTGTTTTTGCGGTGTTTCACCTCAACAAAAACAATGCGCCCCGCCTTTTCGGCCACGATATCCAGCTCGCCATAGCGGGTGCGGCACCGACGCTCAAGAATACGGTATCCCTTGAGGAACAGAAGAATGCAAGCGGCGCTTTCGGCCCTGCGACCGCGTTTCTCCGCCTTTTGTCGCGCCCGCAAAGGCTCAGCCCTTACCGCTCAGCTCTAACGCGCGGCTATAGAGCTGTTTTTTGGGAACGCCTGAAAGCTCGGCCACAAAAGCGGCGGCGGACTTCACACTCATATGCTTAAGGGCGGCGGTGAGCAGGGTTTCCGCATCCATCTCCTGGGCGTCAGAAGGGACGGATTTCTCCGGCGGGCCGATCACCACAACAATCTCACCCTTTGGGGCGCCTGTTTCTGCATAATGCGCAGCAAGTGTCATCAAGTCGCCCCGAACGACTTCTTCAAATCGCTTAGTCAGTTCACGGCACACAGCAGCCTCCCGCGCGCCTAAAACTTCTGCTGCGTCCCGCAGGCAATCTGGCAACCGCTTGGCGCTTTCATAAAACACAAGGCTCGCGTGGGTCTGGCGTTCCACGTGAAACCATGTTTGCCGTGCTTTTGATTTATTGGGCGGAAAACCGAGGAAAAGGAAACGGTCGGTGGGAAGACCAGCGAGCGATAACGCCATGATCGCGGCGCAAGGGCCGGGGATAGCGGTTACATAATGGCCAGCATCCTGCGCGTCCGCCACCAGTTTGAAACCGGGGTCGGAAATCAATGGTGTGCCCGCGTCTGAGACCAGCGCCACCTTCTTGCCCTCAGCCAGCATGGCGAGAAGCTTGGGCCGCTGCACCGCGCCGTTATGCTCGTGGTAAGCAAGGAGCGGTTTTTTGATCAGGTTGGCGGTCAGCAGCTTTGCGGTCACACGGGTGTCTTCGCACGCAATGGCGTCAACCTGGCCCAGCACATGTTTTGCGCGCGCGCTGATATCACCCAGATTGCCAATGGGGGTGGCCACCACATAAAGTCCGGGTTTAAGGATCTGCTGAGACCCGAATTCGGCCATTTTTCTCTCCCATTATGGTATCCGAGGCTGATCGGCGTTAAATTTTTCCGTGTCCCTCAAGGGCGCAGATTTACAGCCGATTGATTTCAGACTAGGTTCGGCGCTCGGGCTACCGGTTACGAGCTTCGCCGCGCACCGATATGGGCATCAGATAACACCAAGGATGGATATGGTTGCAAGCCGCTTCTTCAAACAGTGCAAAGCTTTATGGGCCATAAGCCTGTTGGTCTTTGTGGCTGCGTGTGGTGGCCAGACCCCGGCGCCAAGCTCGCGCACGAGCCCTGTGCCCATGCGCCCTGTGCCCGAGCGGTCGGTGACGGAAGGCACAGAGGACCAAGCGCCGGAAGAGCTGAAAACCGCAGATGAAGCCGACAAGATCAAGGTTGCCATCCTGCTGCCGCTTAGCGGTGCAGAAGGCATTACCGGCAATGCGCTGTTGCGTGCGGCTACCATGGCGCTTTTTGATGCCTATGATCCCCGGCTTGTGATGCTGCCCTTTGATACCAAGGCCGACTATACGGAAAGCGAGCGTGTGGCGGGCTTGGCTGTGGAAGCGGGGGCGGATATCGTGCTTGGTCCGCTTCTTGGGCAAAACGTTACCGCCGCTGGCAATGTGCTGGCGCGCGCGGGTATCCCGATGATCGGTTTCTCAAACGACCAAAGCGTGGCCGCGCCTGGGCGCTATATCATTGGTTTCATGCCTGAAAGCGAAGTGCAGCGCGTGGTTGACTATGCGCTTGAGGCCGGGCATTCGCGTTTTGCGGCGCTGCTGCCTGAAGGCAAATATGGTGACCGTGTGCGGATGGCGTTTGGGGAGGCTGTGAGTTTTGGTGGCGGGCGTTTGTCAGCGCTGGAAACCTACCCGCCGGACCCGGAAGCGGTGTTTGAGCCGGTGAAACGCCTTGGCAACTATGACGAACGCCGTCAGGCGCTCCGTGATGAAATACGCTTCCTGCGCAGCCTCAATGATGACATGACCGATGAGGTCGCCAATCGGCTGGAGGCGGCGGAAGCACTTGACCCCGTGCCGTTCGACGCGGTGATTGTGCCCGAGGGCGGCGAGCTTTTGCGCACGGTGGCGCCCCTGTTGCCCTATTATGAGATTGACCCCAATGTGGTGAAACTTCTGGGCACAGGCCTCTGGAATGATGAAAGCATCCTCAGGGAGCCACCCCTTCAAAACGCCTGGTTCGCGGCCCCGACCCCAGATGCACCAACCGCATTCCTCAATCGGTACCGGGAAACCTATGGTGAGCCAGCGCCAAGGCTTGCCTCCATCGCTTATGACGCCATGAGCCTTGTGGCTGCCCTTGCGCGCGATGAAACTGCAAAGAAGAAAAACCGCTTCTCTGAGGACCGGCTGACCGCAAGTTATGGCTTCATCGGCATTGATGGCCTTTTCCGCTTGTTGCCGGACGGCACCAACGAGCGCGCACTTGCGATTGTTGAGGTGCACCGCAGGGGCTTGCAGGTGATTGACCCCGCGCCAACTGCTTTCCCGGCCTTTGGCTATTCGCTCAGGCGATCAGCTTCGCAATAGCGATATTGACGCCCGGCAGAGTAGAGGCAGCCTAGTCTGTCACCCTGATCACCGCATTTGGACCAGCCGTTGTTTCGCTGTAGAGCGTTTTGCCACTAACATAATCGCGAATCTCCAGTGACATCTTGCGGCCATTGCCGCTTCCTGTTTGTGCTGCGATCTCGAAATCTTTCATGAGGAAAACTTCAAGGGTAGACCTGCCGGTGAGGTCATGGGCGGTATAGTGATTGCTCTCTGAACCGCTACGGACACTGATACCGCCGTCCCGCCCGAGACAGATATAAATCTGTCCGAGGTTGCAGCTGAACCGAGCCTGATATGGATAAAGTTCGGCAATGCGCTTGCGTTCGGCGAGGTCTGCGGCCTCGGCTTGTCGTTTGCGTTCCTGTTTTGCTGCCTCATAGGCCTGGCGCCACACTGCGGCCCGGGTTGGTGACATGTCGAACTGTAGCGGTTCCATCTCAATCTGGTGAATTTCCGACTTTGCCGGGCTTTCATTGTCCTGATTGACAAGGACAAACCGTTTCAGGCTTAAGGTATCGCCCGTGGCCATGAAACCAGCGATGAGAGTTGCTCGCTCAAGTCTGCTTTTCACCTCGCGGGCGATATCAAGCGGTACGGCGATATAGCCTTCACCCACATACACACCGTTGCCTGTTTTGATCTCGACCATGAAGCGCTGGTTATCCGCGTCATAGCGAATGGTATCGGCCTTGAATGCGCCGGTTGCGGCGGCCACACTGTCATCAAGGTCCGCCAGCCGCATCTGTTCAGCCTCGCGGGCGCGGGCTGCGGCGTCTCTCTCATGGGCTGCTTTTGCTGTAGCCACACGTTCTTCATATTGTGCGGTGGTTTCAAATTCGCCTTTTGAGGGCTGCTTGAAGCTGTCTTCGTTAGCGTCGTTGCTGCGCTTGGCGTGCCAGTGACTGACAGCCCACATCATAAGGTCATTGAATGTGGTTTCCGGAAGTACCTCATAGTTTGAACGCATGGTGCCTTCGTCGAGGATAAAACCCTGATCCGTATCCTGAAGCAGCGCAGCCACTACCTTGTTCTGAAAAGCGGCTATCGCTGCGTCATGCTCTGCTTTGGCACGCTCTGCGGCCTTTGCAGCTTTTAGTCTGTCTTCTTCTTGAACACGAGCATTGGCGGCGGCGCGTGCTTCCCTGCGCGCGTTGACAATTTCCCTGTCTTTACGCTTCGCTTTATTTAGGTCATTCCTTGACATGGAATGGCGGGCAACTTCGCGCTCCGCCGTTTGCGCAGCATAGGCAATCGCCTCAGAAATCAGCTGTTCTCTAGCCGGGGTGAGCTCTTCAAACTCGACCTCCGTGAAGGCACCAATCCGGGTATAAATGGCAAACACCCCGGTACACAGGGTGTTTTGGGTCTCGCCTGCGTAATAGTTTGGAATAACGCGCAGCGTTGAGGCCATCTGTTCTGAGACAGCATCAAACCAGTCGGCTATTTGGATGGCGTCTTTGTTTCCGCATTTTTTATTTTTTGTGCACGCGGGTGGGTAGATGGCGTCGCGTTCATAACGTTCGATATCAATCGTGGCACCCTTGCAGGCTTGGGGCACGGGAAAAGCAGCGTAAGACCCTTCAGAAATCAGGAAAAAACAAAGGGGGGCAAGGACAACCAGTTGTCTGAAACGCATGCTGTTTAACTCCGAACTCATGACACTATAAACAAAAGTTATAGGTCAACTCTTTGTTTAGGCAAGGTTTTTTTAAAGATTGCTCAGACGATCAGCTTCCCAATAATGAAATTGAGGAGTGGGCGACCCTTATGGGTCAGCTTGAGATGGCCTGGGTCTGCGTCCAGATGCCCGCTCGCGATCAGGTCATCTTTCGCTTCCAGGCTGATGATGTCTTCCACCTTGCCGCCGAAACGGTCTTCAAGGGTTTTAATCTCAATACCGCCTGTGAGGCGCAGGCCCATCATGATGGCTTCCACCATGCGGTCGCTTGCGTCGATATGCTCCAGCTCCAGGGTGCCGTGCCCAAAACCCTCCACCCGGTCGAGCCAGTCTTCGGGGCGTTTCACCTGCGCGTGGGCAAAAGCGGCGCCATGGCTGTGGGCCGGGATGCGGCCATGGGCGCCGGGGCCAATGCCCACATAATAGTCGCCGCGCCAATAGCTCAGGTTATGGCGGCTTTCCTGACCCGGCCTCGCGTGGTTTGAGGTTTCATAAGGCGGCAGGCCCGCAAGTGTGGTCAGCTCGGTTGTCACGTCAAAAAGCGCTGCAGCTTCGTCTTCATCCGGCAGGGTGAATTTGCCCCGGTGAAACTGATGGTAAAACGCGGTGCCTTCCTCAATCGTCAGCTGGTAAAGCGACAGGTGCGAGGTGGAAAAAGAAAGCGCTTGTGTTAACTCTCTGCGCCAATCTTCAAGTGTTTGTTGAGGTCGCGCGTAGATAAGGTCAAACGATACGCGCTCAAAGTTGTCTTGCGCGACTTTAAGGGCCTTGAGGGCCTCATCGGCGGAATGCAGCCGCCCAAGGAACTTGAGCACATCATCCTTAAGTGACTGAATACCAACAGAAATGCGGTTCACACCTGCATCCGCATAAGCTTTGAAACGACCCGCTTCCACGCTTGAGGGGTTGGCCTCCAGCGTGACTTCAATATCGTCCTTGCCCCAGTCGTGTTTCCCCCAATGATGGCGCACACGCTCTATCACCGCATGGGTGGTTTCAGGCTCCATCAGGCTTGGGGTGCCGCCCCCAAAAAAGATGGAACTGGCGGTCAGGTGCGGGAAGTGCTCGGCGAATGTATCAATCTCGCGCACAAGTGCGGCGCGCCAGCGGTCATGGCTTACTTCATCGCGCACATGGCTGTTGAAATCGCAGTAAGGGCATTTTTTGAGGCAAAAAGGCCAATGCACATAAATGGCGGCTGGCCCCTTATAGTTGCTCGCTTCGAGTAGAGGTGGCTCAACTGTTTTTAAAGCAGGCATCGATCAGTTGCTTGAAGGCATGAGCGCGGTGGCTCATGGCGTGTTTGGCCTCAGGCTCCATTTCAGCAAACGTGGTGGTATGCCCGGTGGGGATAAAAATCGGGTCGTAGCCAAAGCCTTTTTCACCGCGCATGGGCCAGGTGATGGTGCCAAACACCTTGCCTTCAAAACTTTCCATATGCCCATCGGGCCAGGCAAGGGTGAGGGCGCAGGTGAAGTTGGCCCCCTTGTCGGGATTATCGCCCACCTTCTCTGTCACGGTTTTCATGGCCATGGTGAAGTCTTTCTCTTCACCCGCCCAGCGCGCGCTATAGATACCGGGCTCACCGCCCAGCGCGCTTACTTCCAAACCGCTATCATCCGCGAGCGACGGCAAGCCGGACGCCTTGGCGGACGCCAGCGCTTTGATTTCCGCGTTTGCGATAAAGGTGAGGCCGTCTTCTATGGGTTCGGGCAGGCCAAGGTCACCGGCTGAGATGGTTTCAACACCAAAGGGAGCCAAAAGCTCGCCTATCTCGCGCACCTTGCCTTTGTTGTGGCTGGCGATCACCAGTTTGTTGCCGTCAAAAAGCCGGGCCATGGGGTTTATTTCCCGAGCGCTTTGTTTTGCGCAGCTTTGATCTCATCACAGCCGATGCGGGCGAGCCGGAGGAGACGCAGGAACTCTTCTTCCGAGAAGGGTTCTTCTTCTGCCGTGCCCTGAATTTCCACAATGCCGCCCTTGCCGGTCAGCACGAAGTTTGCGTCTGTCTCGGCAGAGCTGTCCTCGTCATAGTCGAGGTCAAGCACCGGGGTACCCTGATAGATACCGCAGGAAATGGCGGCGATGCTATCGGTAAACGGCATTTCCTCAATGTACCCTTCACTGATCATCCATTCAAAACACTGATGCAGGGCGACATAGGCGCCGGAGATGGACGCCGTGCGGGTGCCGCCATCAGCCTGGATAACGTCACAGTCGATACGGATCTGTTTTTCGCCAAGCTTGGTGAGGTCAACAACCGCGCGCATGGCCCGGCCGATCAGGCGCTGGATTTCCTGCGTGCGGCCAGATTGTTTGCCCTTTGCGGCTTCGCGCGGCATACGGCCGTGGGTGGACCGTGGCAGCATGCCATACTCGGCCGTAACCCAGCCCTTGCCGGTGTTCCGTAGCCATGGCGGTGTCTGGTCCTCAAACGTTGCGGTCACCAGCACGTGGGTATCGCCAAATTTCACCAGGCAACTGCCTTCCGCATGTTTGGCAAAGCCGGGTGTCATTTCGATGGTACGCATTTCGTCGCTTGAACGGCCGCTCGGTCGCATGAGGTATCCTTCTTTATGCTTCAACAGATGCCCGTTCTACTCTGCCCGACCTCCGAGGTCAAAGCCTTGCGGTACCTCTCGGTAAAGCTCTCGCGCGGTGTGCGCATAAATGCCACACATTACGCCACACATACCCCATATATGCGCCGCACTTTCGCGCACACTTATGCCACAGCTGCGCCTCACTCGGGCCACACCTGTTTTGCGGTGTGAAGCGGCATCTAGAGTGATTGACGAAGCGGGGCGGCATACCTACATTCACTGCTGTGATTGGAGAGTATGCCTATGTCGCTTGCTGACCTCAATGAACGCTCAAAGGCGATTTTCCGCCAGATTGTCGAGACTTATCTCGAAACTGGCGATCCCGTTGGCTCGCGCACCATCAGCCGTACCGGCAGCCTTGGCGTTTCGCCCGCCACCATCCGCAATGTGATGGCGGACCTTGAGGATGTGGGCCTGCTTGCCGCACCCCATACCTCTGCCGGCCGTATCCCGACCGACATCGGCCTCCGCTTTTTTGTGGATGGTTTGATGGAGGTGGGTAACCTCACCAAATCGGAGCGTGAGGCAATCCGCGGGAAATGCGCCACAACGGGCCGCGCGGTGGAGGATGTGCTCTCGGAAGCCACCCGCGCGCTGTCGGGCCTGTCGCGCTGCGCTTCGGTGGTGATGGTGCCAAAGCAGGAGCTTTCCGTCCGCCATATCGAATTTGTGCCCATCGCACCGGGCCGCGCCCTTGTGGTGCTGGTGGCAGAAGATGGCAGCGTTGAAAACCGCATCATTGATATACCCATTGGTTTGCCAGCGTCCGCGCTTATTCAGGCGGGAAATTACCTGAGCGCGCGGCTTGTGGGCCGCTCGATTGAGGATGTGGCAAGTGCCGTGCAGGCGGAGCTGAGCGCCAAGCAGGCAGAGCTTGATGCGCTCACCAGTAAAGTGGTGGAAGATGGCTTGGCTGTCTGGACCGGGGGGGAAGCGCCAGCGTCCCTCATTATCTCAGGCCAGGGCAACCTGCTTGAAAGTGTACAGGCGGCGGAGGATCTTGAGCGTATCCGCCAGCTTTTTGACGAACTTGAGCGCAAAAAAGACTTGATCAAACTGATGGAGCTTGCCAAAGACGGGCGCGGTGTACGCCTGTTTATTGGGGCAGAGAACAATTTATTTTCCCTTTCGGGTTCTTCTCTCGTTGTTTCTCCCTATATGAATGGCGCGAACAAAATTGTCGGTGTGATCGGAGTGATCGGCCCGACGAGACTGAATTATGCCCGCATCGTGCCCATGGTAGACTATACCGCGCGCGTTGTGGGCCGCCTTCTCTAAGGCGATGAAGAGTAAACACGAGTAGGGCAGACATATGAGCCAAGAGCAGACAAACGACATGCCAGAAGAAAACCCAGAAGTGCAGGAAGAAGAGTTTGCTGAAGACGCGTTTACGGGCCAGGAAGATGCTGGTGCGGACGACGAGGTAGCGACGCTGAAAGCAGAGGTCGCGGACCTCAAGGACCGCTTGCTGCGCGCTGTGGCAGAGACGGAAAACGTGCGCCGCCGCGCCGAGAAAGACAAGGCGGACGCCAGCGCATACGGTGTTACCAATTTCGCGCGCGATATGCTGAATATCTCAGATAACCTGCGCCGCGCGCTTGATAGCATGCCTGAAAAAGTGGCGGATGACCTCAAAGGCTTCATCGACGGTGTTGATATGACCGAACGGGAGCTTCTCAACATTCTCGAGCGTCACGGCATCAAGAAGGTTAACCCAGAGGTGGGTGAACCGTTTGACCATAAATTCCATCAGGCCATGTTTGAAACTCCCACAACCGAGCATGTGCCCGGCAGCATCATGCAGGTGATCGCGCCCGGTTATGTGATCAAGGACCGTTTGTTGCGCCCGGCCATGGTGGGTGTTGCCAAAGGTGAAGTGCAAAAGGTGGACACGGAAGTCTAAGCCTTTTCTGCTACAGTCATTGAGAAAGCCCGGTTTTGCCGGGCTTTTTTGTTTGGCCTGTCACGGTTGTGTCATTAGTCTCTGCATCAATGCGGGATCGTTTGAGCGCCGTTTGCAGGGGATGAAAAATGCTAAAAGCCGTCATTAAAACCACGCTTCTTTCTGCGGTGTTAACCGCAAACGCCATGGCGGCGGACACGCATTTCCTCGTGTTTGGCGATATGCCTTACAATAAGGAACAATTTCATCAGATGCAGGCTTTAAGCGTTGAGCTGAAGGCGCGGGACGCTGCCCACAAGCTGCCGTTTGGCATTTTTTATGGCGATAGCAAAGCGGGCGGGGAGCGCTGCACCAAGGAGCGCCTGACCACCAACCGTGACCTTATCCTTGGCATGATTGACGCGCCGGTGTTTTTCACCCCCGGTGATAACGACTGGACAGATTGCGACCGGGGCGGCGATGACGAGCTCCATATCCTTGATACAGTCTTGCGCCCGCTTTATTTCAGCGCTGATATGCTGCCTGAAAACCGGTTTGAGGAAGCGGCCAACTGGCAGGTTGCCCGCCAGCCGCGCTTCCCTGAAAATGTGCGCTGGCGGTACGGCGATATCCAGTTTGGGGCGCTGCATATTCTGGCCACCGGCAATGGGCGGGAGGAAATCACCGTCGGTGACGTGGCCGAGAAGCTAGACCGGGTGGACGCCCGTGATGCCGCAAACCTTGAGTGGCTCGCGGATATCTTTATGGCGGCGGCAGACAGTAAGGCCCTTGTGCTCGCCATTCACACAGACCCAACCAAAACCGATGACGGCTTGCCAAGTTGCAGCGCGGATATCAGGCAAAATTGCCATCCTTACCGGGATTTTCTGGCCGCACTTGAGGGCCATACCCAAAACTACGGCAAGCCCGTGCTTCTGGTGCACGGCGATACCAACCCTTATTGTGTTCAGGAGGGGTATCTGGGGGCTCAGAATTTAATCCGCCTCAATGCATCAGGCGATTATCACCCCGGCATGACAGAGGTGCGTTTTGCGGCCCAAGCAGGCGCTTTTCGTTTCCATCATCTCGGCAAGGGTGACAGCTTCAAGAAAACCTGCCCGCTGAAAGGCGAGTAGTTCCGGCAACTAGCGGATAATTTTGTCAAGGATGCTTGACAACGCGATTTTGCGCTCTTATGTAAAGTGTCATTGACATAATGTCACGGTCACATGACAGGGAGACCACTATGAAAAAAAACGCAAAACAATATACCGTTCGTTTCTCGACCTCGATGCTGGGTTATGTTGTTACTTTGCTCGCGGTAAATACCTATCTGGCTGACAAGGTGGACACTTTCGCAAAATGGCAACTGGTGGCGCTCGCGCTGTTGCCCATGATCCCGGTTTTTTTCCTGCTTTGGGCTGTGGTCAGTTTTGTACGCAGCTGGGATGAGATGCAGCAGCGTATGTATATGGAGGCCACCATCATTTCCTTCGTGCTTGTTGGCATGGGCACCTTCTCCTATGGCTTTCTGGAAGGGGTTGGCTTCCCGCCGCTTGGCACCTCGTGGATACTCCCGATGCTGATTGGTGTGCAAGGTATTGCCCAAGCCTATACCTGGAGGAAATTCAAATGAAAAATCGCCTGAAGGTACTGCGGGCGGAGCGGGACTGGAGCCAGGCGGTGCTGGCAGAGAAACTGGATGTCTCCCGCCAAACCATCAACGCGATTGAAACCGGGAAATATGACCCAAGCTTGCCGCTGGCCTTCAAGTTTGCCGCTCTTTTTGGCTTAACGATTGAAGAGATTTTTGAACCAGAGCCGTAAGCGGCCTAGGGCATAAGCAAAAAGAAAGGCCGCTAAAACTGGCGGCCTTTTGTGTCTGGGGCTGGTTTCGCTTAAGCGACGGCTTTGCCGTTGATGGCTTTTTCCACCAGCTCAAGCGTTTCCTTGATGCCGTATAGGGCGATGAAACCACCCATGCGCGGGCCCTGGCTTTGGCCCAGCAGCACTTCATAACAGGCGCCAAACCAGTCGCGCAGGTTATCAAACTGCGCGTCTTTGCCGGCGGAATATACCTCGGTCATGATCACCTCGGCGTCGGTCTCGTTCGCATCCAGGTCCTCAAGGCGGCGCTTCAGGCTTTCAAACGCCGCGCGCTCTTGTGGCTCGGCCAGGCGGTAGGATTTGTTCGGTTTTACAAAATCCTCATAATAGCGGATCGCATAGCCCATCAGCCTGTCGAGCTCAGGGAAGGTTTCTGCTGTTGCACCTTCGGCATAACGACCCACAAACCCCCACAAGGTTTCACGGTCTTCCGCATTGGCGGCGGAAACGAGGTTGAGCAGAAGCGCGAAGCTCACCGGCAGCTTGGCATCCGGCACTTCGCCGCCATGGATGTGCCATGCCGGGTTTTTATAACGGTCCAGCGCTTCCTGTTCCTGATATTTGCCAACAAAGGTGTAATATTCATCAACCGCCTTGGGGATGACATCAAAATACAGCCGCTTGGCTTTTTTCGGGCTCTGGAACATGTAAAGCGACAGGCTCTCAGGGCTTGCGTAAGCCAACCATTCTTCAATCGTCAGGCCATTGCCTTTGGATTTCGAGATTTTCTGGCCGTTCTGGTCAAGGAAAAGCTCATAGTTGAAGCCTTCAGGCGGCTGACCACCCAGTATGCGGCGGATGATGGAAGAGAGCTTCACGCTTTCAATAAGGTCAGAGCCCGCCATTTCATAGTCAACGTCCAGCGCGTCCCAGCGCATGGCCCAGTCAACCTTCCATTGGCATTTCACCCGGCCGCCGGTCACCAGTGTTTCTGTGCGCTTGCCGGAGACATCCTCAAACGAGATCAGGCCCGTCTCAGGGTCTTCAATGCGCACAGGCACCTGCAGCACTTCGCCCGTTTCCGGGCTGATTGGCAGGAAGGGCGAATAGGTCTGGCGGCGCTCTTCACCAAGCGTTGGCAGGATTACATTGATGATCTTGTCGTAGCGCTGGCAGATTTTCACCAGCGTTTCATCAAACCGGCCAGACTTGTAACAGTCTGTCGCTGAATAAAATTCATAGGTGAAGCCAAACTGGTCAAGGAAAGCCTGCAGGCGGGCGTTATTGTGTGCGCCAAAGCTGGCGTGCGTGCCAAAGGGGTCCGGCACCACGGTCAGTGGTTTACCGATGGCTGCGGCCAGCAGCTCCTGGTTTGGCACGTTTGAGGGCACTTTCCTCAAGCCGTCCATATCATCGGAGAAACAGATGAGCTTGGTCGGAATGTCAGAGATTTCACGGAAGGCGCGCATCACCATGGTGGTGCGGGAAACCTCACCAAAGGTGCCAATGTGTGGCAGGCCAGATGGCCCATAGCCGGTTTCAAACAGCACATACCCCTTTTCAGGCGCGCCCGATTTATACCGTTTGACCAGCTTCTCTGCTTCCTGGAATGGCCAAGCTTTGCTGGAGAGGGCGAGATCAATATTACCGGTCATAATCGGTTACCTTCATTTGGGGTTTTAAACGCGCGGAAGCTAGGGTCTGCGCGCAGTTCCGTCAAGATATACTGCTTTTCATTTCAGGCAACATATTCACCTGTTTTTCTGCGAACTGTGGCGATATGCTCCCGCCCATGGAAGACCTTGTTGTTAGTGCGGAAGCGGAAAGCATCATTCTGGACCAATTGCCGGTGGCGGTGGTTGGGGTCAGGCATGCGCAATTTTTGACGGAAGACGGGGCTTTTGAGGTCACCGGGCTTGATGAAGCGGCGGAGCGGATCAGCCGCGCGCCGCATATCCTCGTCAACCGTGTTATTGCCGCCCGCAGGCTACGGCTTGGCTCCATCCGCGCGTTTGACGCATTGGAGCTATACGCATTTGTCAGGCCCGCACGCTACTGTTTGCCCACGGTTCAGGGGCTTCGGGATGCCCTTCAGCTTGATATGGCGCTCGACTCAGATGAGGACCGCTGCCTTTGTATCCGCGAAATCGTGCTTCGGCTGATTGCGGACATGGAGGCGCAAACCTACCGCTACCGCGCGGGCGGCGCCAAGGTGGCGATGATGATGGCGCGGGCAGCATGGCCGTGGGGTCCGCATGTATTGCGCGCGATCGAAACCTATGCTGACCATAGCCGTGAGGATGGTTTGGCCGTTTGGTCCGCGCTTTCAGAGTGGGAAGATGGCGGCCCGCCCCCCAAACCCGGCGATGAGGGCGTGGATGCGGACGAGGCTAAAAGTCGTTTGGCCGAACTTTTAGGCCAGGGGTCGGAAAGCCGGGAAGGGCAGGTCAGATATTCCGCCGCCGCCGTGCATGCCTTCAAGCCCCGCGAGTTTGAGGAGGGGCCTAACCTCCAGCTCCTTGAGGCGGGTACGGGCACAGGCAAAACGCTGGGATACATAGCGCCCGCGAGCCGGTGGGCCGAAAAAAACGACGGTGCCGTGTGGCTTTCCACCTATACCAAAAACCTGCAACGTCAGCTTGATCAGGAACTTTCCAAATTATACCCGGACCCGCGCATCAAGGCGAAGCGGGCGGTGATCCGCAAGGGCCGTGAAAACTATGCCTGCCTTCTCAATATTGAGGAAACATTGCGGGCGGTGATGATGCGTGCGCAAGCCGGGCCGGGCGGTGAGCGCGACCGGCTTTTGATCGGCCTTGTGCTGCGCTGGGCCCGTTTCACCCGTGACGGTGATATGATCGGCGGCGATTTCCCAAGCTGGCTTGGCGGTCATTTTGGCGTGGGGCGCATTGCGGGGCTCACGGACCGGCGCGGTGAATGCCTCTATTCCGCCTGCGCGCACTTCCGCAAATGTTTTGTCGAGAAAACCGCGCGCAAGGCCAAACACGCGGACCTTGTGGTGGCGAACCATGCGCTTGTGGTGGCACAAGCCGCCACCCGCTTTGGTGACCCTGAGCTGCCGAAACGCTTGGTGTTTGATGAGGGACACCATGTTTTTGAAGCCGCAGACAGCGCTTTTTCTGTGCGGCTCTCCGGCCTTGAGGGGGCGGAGCTCAGGCGTTGGCTCAGGGGCAAGGAGCAGGGCGGCAGCACGCGCGCTCGTGGCCTCAAGTCTCGCGTGGATGAGTTGGTGGCGGATGACATGGACGCCAAGCGCCTGCTTGAAGAGGTGCTGGAGGCTGCAACTATTCTGCCCTCAGACAACTGGCTCGGGCGGGTAACCGGCGCTGCGGCCATGACCCGGTTTGAAAACTTCCTGATGCTTGTGCGGGCGCAGGTGATGGCGCGGTCTGACGCGCGCGGGCCCCATTCCCTTGAGGCCACAACCAATGACCCGATTGAAGGGCTGACGGACGCGGCTCATGCGCTTGCGGAAGCGCTCAAGAATCTGGCGCACCCGATGCAGGCGCTCGCGAACGCGCTTCTCAGGCGGCTGGACGAAGACGCGGACGTGCTTGATAGTAGCGCGCGCGGCAGGCTTGAAACCAGCGCAAGGTCCGTGAAACAGCGGGCGGATATGGTCACCACATGGGCCGCGATGGCGGATGGGTTTGGTGGCCCCCTGCCGGAAGAATTTGTTGAATGGCTTGAGGTTGACCGCTTTGATGGCCGCGACCGGGACATGGCGCTGTGCCGCCATTTCATTGACCCAACCAAACCCTTTGCAGATGTTGTGCTTGATCAGGCGCATGGTGTGGTGATCACCTCCGCGACGCTCAGGGACAAGGCGGCGGAGGAAAATGACTGGACCTCTGCGGATATGCGCACGGGCGCCCAGCATTTGCCCATTCCGCCAAAGCGCCTTTCCGTGCCCTCGCCCTTTGATTATGCCACCAAAACCAAGGTGCTGATTGTGGGGGATGTGAACAAACATGACCCCGGCCAGGTGGCGGCGGCCTACCGCTCGCTTTTTCTGGCCTCAGGTGGCGGTGCCCTTGGGCTTTTCACCGCCATCAGCCGCTTAAGGGTGACGTATGAACATATTGTCGGGCCGCTTGAGGATATGGATATCCCGCTTTATGCCCAGCATGTGGACCCGGTGGATACCGCAACGCTTGTGGACATATTCCGTGATGAAGCCCATGCCTGCCTCCTTGGCACGGACGCCGTGAGGGACGGGGTTGATGTACCGGGCGAAAGCCTGCGGCTCATTGTTTTTGACCGTGTGCCGTGGCCCCGGCCCACACTTCTCCACCGGGCGCGGCGCGCAGCCTTTGGCGGCAGGCACTATGATGAGATGCTCACCCGGCTCAAGCTCGCGCAAGCTTATGGCCGCCTTGTGCGCCGGGCGGATGACAAGGGCCTTTTCATCATGCTGGATGGGCAGACGCCAACCCGGCTTCTGGATGCCTTGCCTGCGGGCGTTGAAGTGGCGCGGGTTGGGCTTGCCGAAGCCGTGCAAACCGTGTGCGAGTTTTTTCCGCAAAACGCTTGAGGGCGCAGCGCGTTAGCCCTAATGTATGGCCAGAGTTACGAGAGGAAAAACCATGTCGACCATCAGCCCAGAAACCGCGCTTATTTACACGCTTGTGACCGTTTCCGCCTCCGATGAGGAGATGACGGATACGGAGTTGAACCGCATGACCGGGATCGTTGGATACCTGCCTGCGTTCCGCAATTATAATGTGGAAAAGCTGCGCTCGGACACCAACAGCTGTATCGAACTTTTGCAAAGTGAAGAAGGGCTGGATGCCGTGATGGGGCTCGTGGAAGAAGCAATTCCCGAGAGCCACAGCGACCTTGTTTATGCGCTTGCGTGTGAAGTTGCGGCATCAGACGGCAACCTGACGCAGGAAGAGTTGCGCCTTCTCGAGATGATCCGTCATGTGCTGGATATCGACCGACTGACCGCTGCGGCGATCGAGCGGGGCGCGGCGGCGCGGCAGAAAACATTCAACTGATCTCTACATCTTGAAAGCAAGAATTTAGGGCGCTTATGGCGCCCTTTTTTGTTCAGGATGAATGGTTTTTAAGGGGCTTGAGCGGATAGGGCTCTATCTCGTCCCACTCGGCGATATCATCAAAAGCGGAGGTTTCGATCACCGTGTTTTTAGCGGCCTTTTTGTCATCGCTTTCAAGCGGTTCCATCAGGGCAGCAAGACGCTTGAGCATGATCTCCTCTGCGGCATCCTTGGGGCGGATTGTGAGCGCAACAGACAGCTCCTTTCGGGCAAGGGCACGCTCTTCCTTGTCGCCGCGGGCTAAAAAACGCACATATTCAAACCGGGTTCCGACAGATTGGTCATCAAGGGCGATGGCACGCTCAAAATACTTCTGGGCTTCTTTCCGGCTCGCACCCAATGCGAGGCGCGCGAGGAAACCCGCATTGCTAACGGCGGAATGCCACCCACCCATTGCGGCAACCGCCAATGGGTCATCAGGCAGGCGCGCGACCAAGGCTTCCAGCCGTTCTTTTGATGCTTTCACATAAGAGGCTTTGCGTATGCGTTTGGCTTCATATCCGATGCCGATGGCATAGCTCACCCCAGCCACAACATTGTTGGGGTCGAGCGCTAACGCTTTTTCACAGTCGTCCAGCGCGCGGTGAAGGGATGTAACCGATTTTGAGCCATGCTCTTTGAACCCGCCAATCACGAGCCCGCTTCTGCACGCCAGCGCCAGGCCATCGGCCGTATTGCTGGCAGCCGCACGTTCGCGGGCCTCATTAAACGAGCCTTCAACAAAATCCAGCCACCCCGGGGTATCAAGGGGTTGCCAGCCTGCTAGCATGGTCAGCACAAGAAGTGTTTTCATAGGCCTCACTATAACAGGGTTAAAGTGAACGGCAGCCTAACGTGATTTTTTTATACACGCCAGAAGGAGGGTGAAAAAAGCACGAGAACGGAGAAAAGCTCCAGCCTGCCGATCAGCATGCCAAAGGATAACATCCATTTTGCGGCATCTGTAAGGCCGCTGAAATTGCCTGCGGGGCCGACCTTGTCACCAAGGCCGGGGCCAACGTTTGCGATGGCGGTACCGGCGCTTGAAAGGGAGGTGATCCAGTCCTCGCCGGTGGCGGCGATACCAAAAGAAAGGATGAGAAAGATACCAAGAAACAGGGTCATGAAGCTCATGACAGAGGCGCGCACATCGTCCGGGATCGGGCGGCCATTATAGCGCGCGATAAACACACCGTTTGGCTGCAAAGTGTGTTCGATCCAGCTGCGCATGGATTTAAGAAGTACCTGAAAGCGGAAGATTTTCATGCCGCAACTGGTTGACCCGGCGCAGCCGCCAATAAACATCACCACAAAAAAGAGCGACGCGGAAAAAGCACCCCATTGGCTGTAGTCTGCTGAGGCAAAACCGGTGCCGGTCAGCACAGAGATGATATTGAAACTGCCGTAACGGAAGGCTTCCTCAAGGGTGAAATTCTTGAATACCATCAACCAGATGGTGACACCAACACAGAGAAAAGCCACCAACAGCAGGAAGCCCCGTGTCTGTTCATCCCGCCACAAGGCAAGAGGCCGTCCCCTGATGACCTGCAGGAACAGGATGAACGGCATGGAGCCAAGGATCATGAAGATGAGACAAATGGTGTCTGTGCTTAAGCTATCGAACTTGCCGAAACTGCTGTCGGAGTTTGAGAATCCGCCCGTTGAGATAGTGGTCATGGCATGCACGAGCGCATCAAAAGCGCTCATGCCCGAGAGCATATAGGCGATCATGCACAGTGATGTGAAGGCCACATAGGCACCGGAGATAAGACCGGAAATCTGGGCGGCGCGTGGCAGGATCTTCTCCGCCGTTTCAAAGCTTTCAACGCGGAAAACCTGCATGCCGCCAACTTGCAGCATGGGCAGCACCGCAACCGCCATCACCACAATCCCGATGCCGCCAAACCACTGCAACAGCCCCCGCCACAGAAGAATGCCGGGTGGTGCGGTATCAAGCCCGGTGATAACGGTGGAGCCTGTGGTGGTTAACCCGCTCATGGCTTCGAAATAAGCATCTGTGTAACTCAGGTCGAGTTCAGAGAAGGCGAGCGGAAGGGCGGCAAAAGCCGGCAGTACCGCCCAGGCCGATGTGGTGAGCAAAAAGGCTTGTTTGAGGTTCAGGTTTTCACCGCTGCCGCGAGTTGAGAGCATCAACATACCGCCGATCATCGCTGTAAGGCATAGGGCAATAGCGAATGTCTGCCAGTCGGGGTTATCAACAACAAAATCGGCGAGGGTGGGCAAGCTCATGCCTACCGCGAGAAGAGCGATCAGTGAACCCAGTGTGTAGAGAACCGGCCTGAGGTCTACCAACGCGTGCCCCTTAGTTGATATGCAAGGGTACGTGTGGGCTATCAAGCGAGAAAGCCGGGATGGTGGCCGAGAACATCATGCCGTCCTCGCGCTGCATCTCATAGCTCCCCCGCATAAAGCCGGACGGCGTGCCAAGCGGTGTGCCACTTGTGTAGATGAAGGTTTCATTTGGCCTGATAACGGGCTGTTCGCCAATCACACCAACACCTTTAACTTCCTGAATGCCGCCCGTGCTGTCGGTGATGATCCAGTGCCGGTTCAAAAGCTGAACGGGCTTATTGGAGGTGTTGGTGATTTTTATCCTGTAGGCCCAGACGTACTGCTGGGCCTCAGGTTTCGATTGCTCGTTCAGAAAATAGCTTTGCACAGCAATATGGATGCCTTCGGTCGTTTCTTCAAACGTCAAAACACCGTCGATGAGGTCGTCGTCAACCATATTGCTCCCGTACTTTCTTCAGCGCTTTTATACACCAGCCGCGTCAAGCGCCTGATTTACATCCTGAACGAGATCGTTCGCATCCTCAAGCCCTACCGAGAAACGAATAAGGCCCGGCGTGATACCAAGCTCAAGGCGAGACTCTTCAGATAGTGCCTTGTGCGTGGTGCTCCAGGGGTGTGTGGCAATTGATCGGCTGTCACCAAGGTTGTTGGAAATATCCACAATCTTGAGTGCATTCATGAAAGCAAAGGCCTGCTCACGACCGCCAGGCAGCTCAAACACCACCATGGTGCCACCACGCTCCATCTGGCTGAGCGCAAGGTTCTGCTGCTCAAATGATGCGAGGTTGGGATGGCGTGTGTCTGTTACGCGCTTGGCAATGGAAGCTGCAACCTTCTCAGCATTATCACACATGGCGTGCACACGCAGGCTCAGGGTTTCAAGCCCTTTAAGCATCACCCATGCGTTGAAGGGTGACATGGCGCAGCCAGTGTGCCGGTAAAAGGGGTAGAGGTGCTGTTCGTCAAACTCTTTTGAGCATAATACCACGCCGCCCAAACAGCGGCCCTGGCCGTCGATATGTTTGGTGGTGGAGTAGGCGACGATGTCCGCGCCAAGCTCCATGGGGCGCTGGAGCACAGGCGTTGCAAACACGTTATCAACCACCAGAAGCGCCCCCGCATTATGCGCGAGATCAGCCAAAGCCTTGAGGTCGACAATCTCAAGCGTTGGGTTTGCTGGTGTTTCTGTGAAGAAAAGCTTGGTGTTTGGCTTGATGGCAGCTTTCCAGGCGTTCAGGTCTGTGCCGTCAACCACGGTGGTCTCGATACCAAAGCGGGGCAGCTGCTCGTCCATCAACCAGCGGCAGGAGCCAAAAAGCGCCCGTGCACCCACAACATGATCGCCCGCGCGCAGGCTTGCGAGCAGGGCTGCGGTCATTGCTGCCATGCCGGTGCCGGTGGCCCGGCCAACGTCTGCGCCTTCAATTGCAGCCATGCGGTGCTCAAACATCGCCACAGTCGGGTTGGTTTGGCGGGAGTAGGTGAAGCCTTCCGCGCGACCGTCAAAGCGCGCCTCCGCTTCTTCCGCATTTTCATAAGAAAAGGCTGAGGTCAGGAACAGGGCTTCGGACATTTCACCAAAATCGGACCGCATTGAACCAGCGCGTACCATTTGGGTTTGGCGTGCCCAAGTGGAAGTAAGGCTTTTATCGAGGCCTGTGCGCAGTTTCATGTCGGTTCTCCTGAAAACGTCTTATAAGGCTGTATCCTTCATACAGCGGCGCCACGTTGCGGCCAAGTGCCCTTTAGGTCAAGCCTTTCGGCGTGGTGATGCATGATCATTTCTTGCTTTTTTAAAAAGCTCTGGTAAATGCTTGGGCCGACGCACACGCGTGCGGGTGTAGCTCAATGGTAGAGCAGAAGCTTCCCAAGCTTAAGACGAGGGTTCGATTCCCTTCACCCGCTCCATATCTCGCTCCTGATAAAATTTGACACACGCGTTGGTGCATAGGCTTGCCCTAAAGGCTTTGCGCCGTTAAACCCCTCCTATGACATGAATGAGGGAGCCTATAATGAGCGTGACAATCTGGCATAATCCGCGGTGCAGCAAATCCAGGCAAACACTCGCAGTTCTGGAAGAAAAAGGCATTGAACCAACGGTTCGCCTTTACCTTGAGGACGCGCCAAGCGTGCAGGAAATTAAAGATACACTTTCCCTTCTTGGCCGTGCACCGCGGGAGCTGATGCGCACCGGTGAAGCCGAATATAAGGAACAGGGCCTCGCGAACGCGGAGGGTGATGCGCTGGTTGAAGCCATGGCCGCAACCCCAAAGCTGATCGAACGCCCAATTGTTTTTGCGCAGGGCAAAGCACGGGTTGGTCGCCCGCCTGAAAGCGTGCTTGAAATACTCTAGGCCGTTAGCTGGCGCTCAATACGCGGGTAATAGATGGCTTGGGTGAGCCCCCGCGTACCCATAAAGACAGCGACTGACCACCACAGCCCTTCAAGGCCCCATGCGGCAGTGAAGGGCCCAACTGTGAGCATGAAGGCTGCAAAAGCTATCGCCATGGTGACCATCATGGCGCCCCCGGCCGTTGCGCCGATATAGATGCCGTCATACTGATAACAGGCAAAGGCGATTATCGGCAGCCATATAAGCACATGAAGCGCGCCGGTGGCGGCGGTGCGCACCCCTTCAATATCCGTGAGCATGTAAATGAGGGGCTGACCCAAGAGGCCGAAGCCTAAAGTGTAAATCACTGCGGCAAGCCCGACCCAGAAGAAGCTTATTCGCACCCAGCGCCTAAAGTCGTGCCGCACACCTTTTCCGTATGCCGCACCGGCCAGCGCTTCTGCAGCATAGGCAAAACCATCCAGCCCAAGGCTTATCAGCAACAGAAAGGTTGAAAGCACATGGCTGGCAGCAAGATTTTCTGCGCCGAGGTCACCTGCCTTGCGGGTTACCATGCCAAGGGCGGTCATCAACATCAGGGTACGAACAAAGATATAGCCATTGGTATTGATAAGCCGTTTTATCTTGTCTGCGGCCCAGGTCTGGCTTTGCCGTGCGGTGATAAGAAGAGCCTTCAGCCCCATATGACGGCTGAGCATGATGAGACCGAGCAGAGCAGCCAGCCATTCCGCTATCAGCGAGCCAAGCGCAATGCCCGCCACGCCCATATCAAGCCCCAATACGAACAGGAGGTTCAGAAGGCCGTTGCAGATATTCAGCACAAGCTGCAGCACAAGCGCCGCTTTTGCCCGCGCGGTGCCAATCAGATAACCATTGATGCCGTATATAAAAAGGCTCGCGGGCGCGGCCCAGATGCGGATATCAAAATAAGCGGCGAAATGCGCTTTGGTTGCCTCGGGCGGGGTGAGGGTAATGATGGCGATATCAAATATCGGCCGTTGCAGGCAAACCAGAAAGAGCGCGATCATGAGGCCAATAGAAAGGGAGCGGATGATCACCCGTCTCAACTGGTCGTCATCTTCCTGACCATGCGCTTGTGCGGCAAGCCCCGTAGTGCTCATGCGCAAAAACCCAAACGCCCAGAAGATATAGGTGAAAACCATGGCGCCGACGCTTACGGCAGCGAGGTGAACGGCGTTTGGCAGGTGCCCGATTACCCAGGTATCGACAAGCCCCACAAGGGGTGCCGCGCTGTTGGCGAGAATAGCGGGCCCAGCGATGGCCCACACTTTTTTGTGTGGGTTATCTGAGCCGGTCTTTGGTATCACTCGCCCCGCCCAATGCCGGTGTAACGGAAGCCGTGGTCTTCCGGTGCCGCTTTCGCGTAGATGTTCCTGAGATCAACAAGGATAGCTTCTTTCATCAAGCTCTTCGCGCGGTCGAGGTCAAGCGCCCGGAACTGGTTCCATTCGGTCACGATAACAAGCGCATCCGCGTCCTTCATGGTGCCATATGGGTCATCATGAAATGTGACGTTTGATAGCAGCTTCTCCGCCTCTTCCATGCCCTTGGGGTCATGGGCGTGAATGAGGGCGCCTGCTTTCTGAAGTGCGGGAATGATGTCAAGGGACGGGCTTTCGCGCATATCATCGGTGTTTGGTTTGAAGGTCAGGCCAAGAAGGGCGAGTTTTTTGCCCTGAACCGAACCGCCACAGGCCTTGATGATTTTATCAGCCATGGCGCGCTTGCGTTCTTCATTCACTTCAACAACCGAGCGGACGATGCGCAGCGGAAGGCCGTGTTGGTCTGCGGTGGAGACAAGTGCGCGGGTATCTTTCGGGAAACAGCTGCCCCCAAAGCCGGGCCCCGCATGCAGAAACTTCGATCCGATCCGGTTATCAAGCCCGATACCACGTGCCACTTGTTGCACATCGGCACCCACCAACTCACACAGGTCAGCCATTTCATTGATGAAACTGATCTTGGTCGCGAGGAACGCGTTGGCGGCATATTTGATCACTTCCGCCGTTTCGCGGTTGGTAAACACCACGGGCGTTTCATTGAGGAACAGTGGGCGGTAAAGTTCACGTAGCAGCACTTGTGCTTTATCGCTGTCAACACCTACCACAACGCGGTCGGGACGCATGAAATCCTCAATAGCCGCGCCTTCCCGCAAAAACTCGGGGTTTGAGGCTACATCGAAGAGGTCGGGTGACAAAAGGGCTGAGAGGCGAGCCTTTATCTCGGCCCCTGTACCAACTGGTACGGTCGATTTGGTGATAACAACCGTATAGTCGTTGATATAGGCGGCGGCTTCCTCAACGGCTGCAAAAACATACTGGAGGTCTGCGTGGCCGTCGCCGCGTCTGCTTGGCGTACCAACGGCAATGAACACAGCGCGAGCGCCTTCCATGGCTTCCTGAAGGCTGGTGGTGAACTTTAGCCGGCCAGCGTCCACGTTTCTGGCCACCATGCTATCAAGGCCGGGCTCATAGATCGGCATAATGCCGCGCTCAAGCGCGTCGATCTTCTTTGCATCCTTGTCGACACAAGTCACCTCATGACCAAACTCTGAAAAACATGTTCCAGAAACCAGGCCGACGTATCCTGTACCGATCACCGCAATTTTCATCACCCAACCCCTGATATAACCAGCACCATATGCGCTCTTATGGCATCAAAACTTTGCCACATGCGACAAATAATTTGTCATACTGTATGCAGTTAAAGGCGCATAGGCGCAAATTATTGCGGTTTGATGATCTTCCACCCCTGGTGGTGTATAAATTTGGGCAAATGCCGCGAAGGGTAGGCAGGGCTGGTGCCGTATCATCGT
Source organism: Kordiimonas sp. (assembly GCF_048264555.1). GTDB lineage: Bacteria > Pseudomonadota > Alphaproteobacteria > Sphingomonadales > Kordiimonadaceae > Kordiimonas. The sequence goes on along the minus strand of NZ_JBLXCX010000001.1, from coordinate 722,720 downwards.
CAGGTTGTTGAACGAGACATGACAAAAAAGGCTCTAAATTGGGCTCTGATAGCGATGCAATATCGGACGAGACCCTTGTCTTAAGGGTAGCGAACGCAGACCGAACGGCGTTTGGCATGTTGGTGGACCGGCATGCTCTGCGGTACCGCGCCCTCGCGTTTCGGTATCTCGGGGATATTGCGCTCGCGGAAGACCTTGTGCAGGAAGCCTTTGTGAAACTTTGGACCCATGCGCGCAAGTTTGACGCCGATAAAGCGCGTTTCACCACATGGTTCCACCGGGTTGTGGTTAACCGCTGCCTTGATGAAAAGCGGCGTAAAAAACCGGAAGCGCTGCCCGAAGAGTATGACCAGCCGGACGATAGCCCTTCGGTTGAGCATGACATGATCCAGGCGGACGGGAACGCAAGCGTCGCGCGGGCGCTTGAGACATTGTCCGGCAGGCAAAGAATGGCGATAACGCTGAGTTATTTTGATGGGCTTTCGAATGCGGAAGCCGCGGATGTTATGAAATTGAACCTGAAGGCTTATGAATCGCTGCTGGTGCGGGCACGTGGCAAGCTCAGGGAAATACTGATCGCTGAAAAACAGCAACTGTTTGAAGCTTTGGGATAGGAGGGCAAAGATGAAAAAGCCCATGACGATAGAAGACTATGAACTGTGCCGTTTAAGGTTTGGCAGGGATTTGTCCAACTGGCCAGACGCTGAGAGGCTGGCGGCTGAGGCGTTCCTGCTATCAGCAGACGGACAGGCGTTTGAAGGGGCTGAAGCGGCGCTTGACGCTATTTTGGCACAAACGCCGTCTGTGCCGAGTGCGTCTAGCGACTTTCTGGCTTCCCTTAAGGATATCCCAGCTGAGTATAGTGTGAAAACTGGCTGGTTTGACGCTGTCTCGCGCGTTTTCTTTGGCGACGGCAAACGGTTCTCGCCGGTGGCGGTGGCATCTCAGGCGGCGGTGTATCTGGCAGTGCTTGGGGTTGGGCTGATGATCGGCTTGCAATCCGCAACGGTGGACACCGAAAGCGTGGATCTGAGCGACGGGCTTTTTGCGAGCAATGCGCAGCTGTTTCTGGAGGAAGAATAGACCATGGCCTTTAAAGTGAAATGGATACACGGTGCGCTAGCGGTCTCAGTGGCGGCAAACCTCTTTGTGGGCGGCTATCTTCTTGGCAAGGAACTTGCGCCTGAGCGGCATCACAAGGGTAAACCTCCCTACAGCAAAGATATCTTCAGCATGCGCAAACTGGCGGGCTATTTGCCTGACGAGCAGCGCGAAGAACTGCGGGCGTTGATATCAGATCACCGCAAGGATTTGCGCGACAACTTTCGGGAGGTGAGGCGCCTTGAAGAGCGCGTGCGTTTCATCCTGATGGCTGAAACTGTCGATAAAACAGCACTATCGAATGCTCTTGATGAGCTGGAGACAAAAACCCGCTCTCTGCATGGCCCCATACGCGGTATCCTGCTCGATATCGTTGCGGACCTTGACTATGAAACCCGCCAGAAGCTTGGTCGTGACATATACCAGAGACGGAAAGCGTGGCGTATGAAGCGCCGAGGTGATGACAGGATGGATCCGCCGCCTGGTGAACCACGTGGCGAAGGGTTTGAGGGCGGCCCCGGCGGGCCCGATATGCCACCTCCGCCACCGGAAGACTGGGTGGAAGATGACGAACAGCCTGCGGGCGCTGACGACCAGAAACCTCAATAGATCACGGGTGCGATAGGGGGCAAAACAGGGCGCCTTGGCTGCTTGTTTTCTCCAGTAGGCAAAAACATGGGCTTCGTGCTAAAATACACGCATGACCAGCACAGCGATTTTGCCGTCCATCGGGCCGCCCCCCCCTGAGATCAAGCGCCCTGATGTGCCGGAAAATTTAAAACCCAAGCTGCCTGACCTCAAAGAAGAGTTGGTGTCAGGGCCGAGAAGGCGTGCTTCCGCTAAAGGCGACACACCGCCTGGGGAAGGCCGGGCGGAAACATCGCGGGGCGGTAACAGCCAAAACCTCGGTGGTACGTCAGCGGTGGCAATTCAGGTAAACGAGGGTCGCATTCCCTCGAGGGGCGAGCCCGTTCAGCTTGAAGAGACACCTGAGTTATCCACACAATATTCTGACGAAGACTTGGCGCGTATCAGTCAGTTAAAAGCGCGAGACCGCGAGGTGCGGGCCCATGAGACCGCTCATACCGCTGCGGGGCAAGGCTATACCGGATCACCAAGCTTTGAATATGTGACAGGCCCGGACGGCATTCAATACGCCGTTGGGGGGCATGTCTCAATCGACACCCGCGCCGTGCCGGATAACCCCGAAGCCACGATCACAAAGATGGAGGTGGTGCGCCGCGCTGCCCTCGCGCCCGCGCGGCCTTCGGGTCAGGACAGGTCTGTTGCCTCAGCGGCTGAAGCCGCGATCAGGGAAGCCGAAGCGCAGCTTCAGGAACAACGCCGTGCTGAGACTACACAGTCTGGCGAAACTGATGAGGATGCCGCACCCAACCGGAGCCAGCCGGCTGGTGTGGCAAGCGCGCCTGTGAATTCACCGTCATCACAGCCAGTGTCCTTAATCGGGGCATCGGGCAGCGCAAGCCCCGTGCAGCCGGTGCGGATTGATTTGATCGCCTAGCGGTGGTCCGCGCCCACAGCGTCCGCAACGGACGCATAACCATCAGCCTTCAATAGCGATGCCAGCTCGGTTTTGATCTGGGTCACAAGGGCGGGCCCACCATATACAAGGGCGCTATATAGCTGCACCAGCGATGCACCGGCTTTGATTTTTGTGAAAGCATCAGCGCCGGACGTTACACCTCCAACACCAACAAGCGGAACCTTGCCTTCGGTCGCTTGGTATATGGCCCGAAGCACATCGGTGGACGGCCCCATAAGCGGCGCGCCCGAAAGGCCACCTGCCTCATGGCGGTGTTTGTTCCTCAGTGTCTCTGGCCGTGCAATGGTCGTATTGCTGACAATCAGGCCGTCTATTTGGCTCGTGAGCGCAATGTCGGCTATGTCGCGGACGTCGGCGTTCTGCAGGTCGGGTGCGATCTTGACCAATATGGGCACATAAGCGTGCCCTTCAGCAATTTTCGCTGCGCGCGCTTCAAGCACTTTGGTGATCAGCTCCATCAAGGCGTCTTTTGACTGCAGTGCCCTGAGGCCTGGCGTGTTCGGGCTCGAAATATTCACCGTGAAATAATCGCTCAAGCCGTACAGGCGCTCTATGCCTGTAACATAATCGGCTGTGCGGTCGTCACTATCCTTGTTCGCACCAACGTTGGCACCGAAGACGCCACGGGCCTTTGGCAGGGCGTTCAGTTGCGATGCAAAATATTCAAGGCCCTTATTGTTAAAACCGAAGCGGTTGATCACGGCCTTGTCTTCGCTCAGGCGAAACAGCCGGGGTTTATCGTTGCCCGCTTGAGGTTTGGGGGTAACGGTGCCCGCTTCTGCAAAACCAAAACCCATCTTGTGAGCGCCGGTGATGGCTTCAGCGTTTTTATCGAACCCTGCCGCGATGCCGATGGGGTTTGGAAACGACAGGCCAAACAAGGATGTCGCCAGCACAGGGTCATCTTTGGGTGCACCAATTTGAGTGCTTAGCCCCATGCGCAGGGCGCGGATGGTGAGATTATGCGCTCGCTCCGGGTCAAGGGCATGCACAAATGGCCTGACAAGCGGGAAAAAATCCATGTTACACAATTCCCTCTATATTGCTGAGGTGGCGCCAACAGCCATTGTCGTGTGTGACAACCTCGTGGCGGGCAATAGCATCAAGCGGCATCGGAGCATAAAGGTGCGGGAAAAGCGCGTTGTCCCTGGAAGTTTCCCACTTAAGGCGACCCTCAGGAAGTTTTGCCGTATCGATCGCCAGTACGTGAAGCGTCTCGCTGTCTTGGAAATATTTCTCTGCGGTCGCGATCACCTGATGCCCGGCGGAGAAATGAATAAAGCCGTCACGCAGATCATCAGCGGAACCTTTGAAGTGGGCCTCTCCTGCCGTTTGTTGCCACTCTTCAGGGCGCATCAATTTAAAAATTATTCTCTCTGCCATGCGGATTGAATAAGCGCGATTGCATCTGCACGCAAGCGCGGAGTGGCGGCAAAATTTGAGATTATAACGGTTTCCTAAGGGCGGGCGCTGCCGTGTGGTATTTTGCTGAAACTGTCGATACGGCACGGCGTGCCAGCCCGGCTGACAAGATCATCAATTCGTGCACACAGTTGGCCGTTCACGGGCTGGTACGAGATATACCCGTGATAATGCAGTTGCGGGCAGCTGCGCTTGAGCCGCACGAGAATATCGTCGGTACCCTGCATTTTAAAGCGCACCACTTCGTCAGACTGCACTTCATATGACTGAATATTGCGGGTGCTGATGCAGCGCATATCTTCCTTTGCCGCCTCAGTGCGCTCTTCCGTCTCTGCGTCCTGAGCGGCTGCGCTGATGGAGCTGCCGAGAAGGGCACTTCCAATGATGAGATGTTTTTGTATCAGCATATGCCTGCCAGTTTTGCCCTGTAGCCCTGCCAGAAGGTGACGGGTTTTGCATTAATGGTTCATGAATGAATATATCAACGCTCTTGTTTTGCGTGCAAATAATCACGACATTAGTGGTGATAAAAGAATCCGGTTGAGGATGGGAGCAGGTTATGGCGGGCGAACTATGGTTATGGATCAAAGAAAAAGTTGCGGCTTTCTTTGCCATGATAGGTCGTGGCCTGACAAGGCTTTGGCGGCTGTTCACTGGTTGGGTGGTGACCGTATCCGGTAGCACCTGGCGCAAGGTTGCAGTAGCGTTTCCCGTCGCGTTTTTCCTCTATATCCTTATCGGCATGCCTATTGTGCACCGGGTGGATGATAATCTCGATTTCCCGACAACCGCACCGGCTGGCGCATCTGAAGTTGTGGCGGATATCGCCTTTCTGGTGAAGCGGGAAACTGTTGACCACGGCTGGACACCAAACGACCCGGCTGTGCAGCCCGGGTGGTGGCTCGATAACACACCGAACTTCCAGAAGGGCATTGTCGCCGCCCTCTCCCGGTTCACTTTTGAGCTTAGAGACCAGATAGGCCGTACGCGTGGCTCAAGCGCGGTGGACCCGGACCTTGAGCAAGCTGCGGGCAACCTTTCGAAAGAGCCAGACCGCTGGGTGATAGATTTTGGTACCTCTATCCTGCCGACAACACCGTCTGACGCTTACTACAGGCAAGCGATAAAGCAGCTCGAAAGCTATAACGCGCGCTTGGCCGCTGGCACCGCTGTGTATGAGCGCCGCTCTGACAACCTTCAGGCGACGCTTGATCGTATCGCGCTTGACCTTGGTGCTTCATCCGCGGCGCTTGAGACTTATATCGGTGAACAATCCGGCGGTATTATCCCTGATTTTGGCGCGGATGACCTGTTTTACCAGGTTAAGGGCCAAGTATATGCCTATACGGTGATCTTACAGGCGCTTCGGGTAGATTTTGCCAAGGTGATCGAGGACCGGGAGCTATCTTCGCTTTATGGAGAGCTTCTGAAATCACTTCGGGCCGCGGCCACGCTTGACCCTCTTGTGGTCAGCAATGGGGCGCGGGACGGTGTGATTGCCAACCATTTATCCATGCAAGGGTTTTATCTGCTGAGGGCGCGGACCCAGCTTCGCGAGGTTAGTAATATCCTGCTCAAATAACTTGTCAGCGACGGGCACTACTGTCACTCTAGGGGCATGATGGGAGACACAATTACAGTGGCTGAAGAGATCCATGGGCCGATACGGCCCGTCGCCAAACGTTGGCGCAAGCTTCTTGTTGTTGTTGATGGGTCGCCGGAATCCACGGTGGCGATCCGGTTTGCCGCCGCGCGCGCCGCGCACATAACGGGCGGCGGCCTTATTCTTTTCCACTGCATTCGTCCGGGTGAATTCCAGCATTGGATGGCCGTGGCCGACCGCATGCGCGAAGAAGCGCATGAGGAAGCGACAGAACTACTGCGTGATATGGCTGAGCGGCTGCATGCCTACTGCGGTGTGACACCAGAGACAGTGATCCTCGAAGGAGAACCCAAAGAGGAAATTCGCAAATACATCGAAGAGAAAAAAGATGTATTTGGATTGGTGCTTGGTGTTGGCTCTGAAGGGGGGCCGGGGCCGTTGATCGACTATTTCACGCATGATCTGGCAACAAACCTGCCGTGCCCGCTATTCCTTATTCCCGGCAATATGACCTATGAACAGATTGACGCGATGGCCTAGGGCTGCGCGCTCGTTTCATGGGCTATCAGGTCGTTGAGCGCACTATCAAAGCTCGGATACTTCAGCGATAGAGACAGGTCTTTCTTGACCCGGTCATTTTTCACGCGTTTGCTTTCCTCATAAAAACTGCGCGCCATCGGGCTCAAGTTGGCTTCATCAAGCGGAATAAGCGCCGGTACGGGTTTCCCGAGTGCAAGCGCCGCTTTTTCAATGATATCCTGCGGCGGAGCGGGCGCGTCATCCGCGAGGTTGAAAATGCGGCTTGTGAGGCCCGAGTTCATCGCCTGCCAAACACATTCCTCAATGTCTGACACATGAATTCGGCTGAAGAGCTGGCCTTCCTTGAATATCCTTTTTGCCCGGCCGTCCAGAACGGTCCTCACTGCGTTGCGCCCCGGGCCATATATGCCGGCAAGGCGAAAGATATGAAGGGTACTGTCTGATTCTCCACAAAAGTCGTGCCAGGACAACTCTGCTTCAATACGGCGTTTTCCTCTCTCAAGGCTCGGTGTCGCGGGTGTTTTTTCATCAACCCAGCCACCGTCATGATTGCCATAAACATTGGTGGACGAAAGATACCCGACCCAGCGCAGCGCATGCAGGCGCTCAGCTTGTTGAGCGATAATCGGCAGCACAGGGTCACCATCCGGGCCCGGCGCAACACTTGTGAGCATGTGCGTGCAGGTCGCAAGAGCTCCCTGAAGTGCCGCTTTATCAAGGGGAACGGCGGTGATGCCTTTGGCGTTCAGGGCATTGGCTTTGGCATCATCCCGGTAGCTGGCGCTCACGTTCCAGCCATTCTCAAGGGCACGTGCCATGACGGGCGACGCGCTATAACCGGGGCCAAAAACAAAAAGATGCGGTTTGGGTATGGTCATCGCTGGAAACTGCCTTGAAATTGCCACGGCTTTTGCGCACTTTGCGCGCATGAAACAAAGCAACACCATACTGATTTTGGCCGCGCTTTCTAGCGCTGTGTTCACGAACGCCCCCTCATCCGCGCAAACGGGTGATGAGGAGCGGTACGGTGCATGTGTAACACTGGCGGAACGTGTGCCGGACAAGGCCATCAACATAGCACTTGCCTGGCAGGCGGAAGAGGGCGGTGTGCCCGCCCGCCACTGTGAGGCGCTCGCGCTCTTTCATCTCAAGGAGTATGCAGAGGCCGCTGCCCGCATGATGAAGTTGGCGGATGATATGCGTGTTGGCCGGGAAATGCCGGTGCGTGGCGGCAGGCGGCTTGTTGCTAACGCAGGACTACTTGCGGATATGTACGGGCAGGCAGCAAACGCTTGGCTTTTGGCAGACGAGATCGTGCGTGCGGAAGATGCGGTAGAGGTTGCGCTCGCGCTTATTCCGCATGATAGCCCGCAGGGGCGTGAATTGATGGTGGACCGCGCGCGCATTGCTGCCGCGGACCAAGACTATGAGCTTGCGCTTCAGGATCTGGAAACTGTGTTGCAGCTCGATAGTAACCGTACGGACATCCTGGTTTTAATTGCATCTGCGGCCCGGGGCGTTGGGAAATATGAGCGGGCCGATGAGGCGCTGACCGCCTATTTCAAGAGCTACCCTGATAGCGCAGCAGGCCTTCTTGAGCTTGGCAATTTGCGCCATGCAGAAGGCAAACCGGACGAGGCACGTGCGGCGTGGTTGAAGCTTCTTCTGGCGTATCAGGGCGGGCCCGAGGCAGAGGCGGCGCGCGCCAACCTTGAGAAGCTCGACCTTCAGGTCGAAGACGGCCCGGCCAAAAACAACTAAAGGCTAGAAGCGGATAACCGCTTCATAAAGATCTGGCAGGTTGTTTTCAAACAGGATGACATCACCTGCTTGCCAGTGGCTGTTTACCCATGCCTCAGCATCGGCTTGTTTGCTGAAGGTCATCACCGTGGTGTTGCCATTGTTGCCCGCTGATATACCCTCTAGGAAGGTTGGGATACGCTCTGGCGTGACCACGAGAATGATATCGCAGTGCTGAGCGGCCAGTCGGCCAAGCGATGCATGCTCTTCATCGTGTTTGTCCCCAAGCTCAACCATGCCCGGTGTCACGAGGATGCGGCGCCCTTTTTCACCTTTCAGAACGTCCAGACATTCAAGGGCGGCCTCAAATCCCACGGGGTTGGAGTTATAGGCGTCGTTCACAATGGTTGCGCCGCCCGGGGTTTTGGCGACCTCAAGCCGGTGGCGAATTTGCGGCATGGACGCAAGCGCCCCTTTGATCGCAGCCCACGGGAGGCCAAGCGCGTGGGCGCTTACGGCTGCGAGGGCGATGTTTCCAGCTTGGTGCCGCCCAAAAAGAGGGGCCTTGAGAGTGTGTTTCTCGCCAGCATCCTGAACGGTTACTTCAATACCGTCTGCTGTCAGGCGGTAGTCTGAGATGGCAACCTCGGCCTCTGTCCCCACAACACGGTAGGTGCCGGGCACCGCAGTCATTCGTTCGGTTAACAGCTCAGGAGCGATGCCATCCTTGTTGACGACCACTTCACCCTGCTTTTCAAAAACGGCTTCTGCGAGCTCAAATTTTGCCCGGGCCACGGTCTCCAGCGTTTTGAAGCGCTCATAGTGTGCGGCGCCGACGGCCGTGATCAAACCGACATCCGGCGGCGTAAGCCTGCATAGCCGCGCGATTGAGCCCGGGCCATAGGCCCCCATCTCCACGATGAAGAACTGGTGTTTTTCGTCCAGCTGCTCACGGATCACGCGGGTGATACCCATATCCGTATTCACGCTGCCTGGGGTGGCGAGTGTGGGGGCGGCGGCTTCAAGGATATGATTGAGGATATGTTTGGTTGAGGTTTTGCCAAACGAGCCGGTGATTGCAATCACCTTGGGTTGCAGCTTCGCGAATTTCTCAATGGCTTCCGCGCGGAAACCCGCTTTCACGCGCTCTTCCGCCGGTTCAAGAAGCTTGTTTGCAACAACCATGAGGACAGGGGCGAGCTGTACAAAAACAAGCAGCATGACGGCCGCGAAGATAAGCTGCCAATTATAGTGAAGGCTGACAAAACCAATACCGTCCATATCGATCTGAACAGCATAATGTGCCCCCTTGGGCGCCAGATATGAGGCAAGGGTAATAAGAGCCAGCACACCAGCAGTAAGCGCCAGATAAACCAGATTGATGCGTTTGACCCGCGCCGTCATCACCAGTGGCTTTTTGGACGATTTGCGCGCGATGCGCGACAGCAAGGCACCATGAACGAAAGCGAGCGCGATCAAAGGCCAAACCAGGAAAGCGGCATAGGTGAGTGCTGAGCCCACCTCACCTGTCAGCGAGGTATGGGAAATGGCGCCTACCAGAATGGCCGATATAAGCCAAAGGCTAGCGCGGCGGTCATACGCCTTGTTGTCCTTGAACCAGTTGATGAAACGCACGTCGTCATATTCTTCCTGTTGGAAGATCATCATCAGTGTTTTTCCGCGCTCCAGCGCGAACCACAGGGCGAGTGGTGCAAAAATAATCACAGGCATGAAAGCGTACACTAGCTCACTCATCCTTGAGATCCTCAAAGAAGGTGCGGATCAGGGCCTCACATTGATAGGCGCCGCGGCTCAGGATATCCCAGTGGTCAAAACCCTGCACTTCCACAAAACGAGCGATAGGCATCAGGTTTTCAAAGCGTCTGCCGATCTCGGGCGGCGCTTCGGTATCATCAGACCCATATATCAGGAGGGCCGGGCAGCGTGATGCTTTGGCTGGTAAGGTCAGGTCTTCGTTAACCACCCGCACGAAGGTTGGCCTGAGCGCTCCAGCGTTTTTATAGTCGGCGCTGCCGAAACGCTCAACATATGCGGCGCGAAACGATGTGCCGAGCACCTTATCTAAAAGTTGTGCGGCACGACCAATAAGCTTGAGGCAGAAAGCTTTTATTTTGAACGCGAGTGAGCGCCGACGCCTGAGCCCTGCACCACCAATCAAGACGATCGCCTTCACGAGACCAGGGTGGCGCGCCGCCATTTGCACGGCAACACGACCGCCAAAGCTGTGGCCGATAATAATATGAGGACTGCCAGGCATTGCCTCCAGCTGGGCGGCGAGAACATCGGCATATTGTTCCGTGCCAGCGCCATCTTCAAGGCGTGGTGTTTTGCCAAACCCTGGCTGATCATAGAGTGTGTTGCTGTGGCTGGCCTTGAAAAGTGACGCAAGGCGGGACAGGGACGAGTGTTCCATACCCCAACCATGGAGCCAAATCAGGGAACCACCGTTGGTGCCGTCTTTCACACTATACCAGGGGCTCACGCCCATAACAGCTTGTCCTTCCGGCACATTTAACTCCGGGTGAAAATGGTCGCGCCGCCGGTCGCCGTATTGGTGTCGCCAAGGCGCGCGCTTGAGAGGCGGAAACCTTCCTCGATCATTTCACTTGAAAGTTTGAGGAAACTAAGCGGCTCTGCGGCAGCTTCCCATAAGAAATAAGCGAAAGAACCGGGGATGGTATTCACTTCATTGAGCCAAAGCTCACCTGTTTTCTCGTTGCAGAGGAAATCCACTCTCACGCTGCCCGCCAGCTGCAGCAGGTCAAAAATAGCGGCAGCACTGCCGTGGATAAACTCATTCTGGGCGGGTGTTAGTTCTTCCGGGTTGAGGACTCTGTTCAGGGAAGCCATGCCCTCGCTGGGCCCTGTATCCAGTTTTGGCCCGCCCGGTGTGCCGCCCGCCAGATATTTGTTTTTAAAGTCGAGCAGCTCTGCGTCCCTGAGCGGGCGCTCAATGGCAGAAGTGAGGGTTTTTCCGTCTGCGCTGCGCCGCACAGCGATATTATATTCCACAAGATTTGCGACAAATGGCTCAACGATCACCTCCGCGTCCATACGGAAGGCGGTCATCAGTGCGGCAATCAGGCCGTCCATATCATTGGCCTTCCCCACCCCGACGCTTGACCCCAGATTGCAGGGTTTAACGATAAAGGGATAGGTAACGTCACCAAAGGTGTCTTTGAGCTGCGTTTCAAGAACCGCAGGATCAAGGAAGGTGCCTTTCTTGGGGCGCGTGAGCGAAAGCTCGGGCAGAACCTTGATGCCACCCGATGCTGCAATGCGTTTCGCAAACACCTTGTTCATGGTGCCCGCAGCGCCGAGGGTGCGGCAGCCCGCGTAAGGGATATCTGCGAACTCCAGCAAGCCCTGAAGGGTGCCGTCTTCCCCGTTTGAACCATGAATGGCTGGAACAATAAGATCGAAGGGGATGGTGGTGCGCTTCTCGCCCATCAGCCCTTTTGAAAATGCGATCAGTTGCGGCCTGCCGGTTGCGGGTGTCGCCAGATCAAGCATCACCTGGGTGAGGCCTTTTGGCTCGTCTGCGATGGGGTAATTACTGCGTTTCGTCAGGGCTTGCCCGGTCCACCACTGGCCCAATGGGTCAACATAGATAGGAAGACCCTCATATTTGCCGGGGTCAAGCGCTTCAAGGAACTGGAGGCCAGACAGAACACTCACATCGTGTTCAACACTTCTTCCTCCAAAAATGACTGCAATGACCTTCTTTTGGGCCACGGGCATTCCCCTAAACCTTGTTGCAACGGTGTGTAATATTTCATGTAGCCAATTCAGGCGCTGACGGCAAAGGCAAATACGCCTTATCCCACACTAAATGCGCTAAGCGTGGCGGTTTAGGGGCAAGCGATGCTTTTTCTGGGGGGTTAGCTCAACACACATGCTCGGTTTCTGAGTTGACGGCCCTCCCGCGCGGGTTAGAGTGAGCTGAGACGCAAACACAAATCATCGGAGCCAGTATAATGAAACTCAGGCATATTCTTGTGGGGCTTTGTTTAGCAGGTTCATCGGCGGTTTCCGCCCAGAACAGCTGGGACGAGGTTGAGATCAAGCCTGTCGCGCTGAGAGGCAATGTGCATGTGATTTACGGTGCAGGCGGCAACATTGGGGTTTCAGCAGGCGATGACGGTGTTTTCATCATTGATGACCAGTTTGCGCCACTGACGGAGCGCCTCAAAGCTACAATCGCAGGCATTTCTGATAAACCGATCCGGTTTGTGATCAACACCCATTTTCATTTTGACCACACGGGCGGCAATGAAAACCTGGGGTCATCGGGTGCTGTGATCGTGGCGCACGATAATGTACGGCAGCGCCTGTCGGCGGGGAGTTTTATCAAGGCGTTCAATGTCACGACTGAACCACAGCCTGTGGCAGCTTTGCCTGTGGTCACATTCAATGATCAGATGTCGTTGCACCTGAACGGTGAAGATGCTCGCATCATTCATGTGCCCAACGCGCACACCAATAGCGACAGCATCATCCATTTCCGTTGGTCGAATGTTATCCATATGGGCGATACATTCTTTAACGGACGTTTCCCGTTTATTGATGTGCCCAATGGCGGCAGCATCGGCGGTGTGATCCGCATGGCTGAGATGGCGCTGGGTGCGGCGGATGAGAATACTATTGTTATTCCCGGGCACGGGCAGGTGACGGACCAGGCAGGCTTACAGGCCTATCATGATATGCTTGTTGCAGCGAAAGATGTGGTGGCGGCGCTCAAGGATGAAGGCCATTCGCTTGAAGATGTGGTGGCGGCAAAGCCGCTTGCTGACGTGCACCCTGAATGGCAGGAAGCCAACCCGGCGGGGGTTGACCTGTTTGTCTCAACCATTTTTGAGAGCCTCTGAGCTCATAGAGGATATAACGCCCGGCCTTCACCGGGCGTTATCATCGCTCAGTATCTCAGTATAATGTAATCGTAAGGTCTGTGCCTGTTTTGGGCAGTGTAAACACGGCGTCGCTATACTGCGGCGGGCCATAGCTGCCTTTTGCGTCGCGAGACATGCCAATCGGTTCACGCGGGATTCCCATGAAGTTTTTCTTCAGTTTGCCATCCCCATCTTGGTCATGAAAAACGGAAATTGCATAGTCCCCCTCCGGCAGGTCGTGAAACGTGTAGCTCACACCGTCCTTATGGGCATCGAGCTTCATGCTGTCTCGCATGCCTTTGGGGTTCAGGAAGGTTTCCGCGCTATCATAGAGGCCGATAAGGATTGACCCTGTCGACTGTTCTATATTGGCAATATGCACGGTCAGGTCCGCGGCAGAAGCCGTCAGGCTTCCACCCAGGCAGGTTGCAGCACTGATACACAGCGCCCTTACAAGTCTTTTGTTCATTTTATCCTCGTCTGTAGTGACCACATTGGGCCGGGTTAAAGCTGTCGTTTTTATGTGCCCAGCATGGCAGCGATACCTTCAACATAGGCCTTGAAGGCAGCGTCGCCTGTTGGTGTTATTTCAATTGTTGTTTGTGGTTTTTTGCCCACGAAGTCTTTCTCGACCTTGATGTATTTGTGGTCTTCAAGTTTTTTCAGGTGGGTGCTGAGGTTGCCGTCTGAAACCTGAAGCACCTTCTTAAGCGCCGTAAACTCTGATGAGCGGGCAGATGCGAGATAGGACATAATCGCGAGCCTTACCCTTGAGTGGATCACATCGTCTATCGCTCTATAGTCGAAGTCCGACATAAGCCTACTCCTCGGTGTTATAAAGGCGCCGCATAACAATGCCGGGTAGGGTGAGAAGAAGCGCGCTTGATGCTGCCATTACCAACAACATCTCACCGTCATAGACCTTCAGGGTTGTCGCATATGCGAGAACCGCCCACCAGCCGAGAGCTGTGTACTTCAGCCACCGAACACCGGTCACCGCAGAGGTGACCCAGTAAGCCCCGCCCATCAGGCCAGCGGACAATACGGTAATGGTCTTGGGGTCAAAAGTATCTGTTGCCACAGAGAGGCCAAAATAAATGAGTGTGGTGAGGCCTACCACGGTCCAGCTTGAGGAGTGGGCAACCACGGCTGGGTTGCTTGTGCGGGTAACCGGCGGGCAGCGGCGGGCGATCCAGAATTCAATCCCCCAGCCAATAATAAATATAGGTGTCCAGATGCCCACCATCATCTGAGGAATATAGTTGTGCACGCTGAGATATTGCAGAAAGAAGGCGACCGTAAGCAGGAAGCCCCACAAGATAAAGTGAATACCGCTCACGGCGACCTTATCGCGCCCTGCTTCCATCATCTGCCGAATGAGGGCGAGGTCTTCCACCGGATTTCTGGTGTCGGTATCATTGAGGTTGTCTGTCATCATTCATGTCCTATTTGCTTCATGCAAAGTACTTTGTATTTCAAAGTATATATTTTGAGCAAAGAGTCAAGGGGAGTTGGTGAATAATTTCGATGTTGATGGTTTATGCGCTTGGGCCAGGCTCGTAGGCGTTCTCATGCTGGGGCGGATGCCGCAGGATCTCATCGCTCGCTACTTTATGGTTTAATGCTCATGATAAGATACCCACATAGGGTTTATCCGAGTTGAGTTGCTCCATGGCAAACGAAGGGCTGTCTGTGCAAAAACCGTTACGCCGTACCCAAACAAATACCCTTGAGCGTGATGACCTGATCGGCGGTCATCCGGTGCTTGATTTCACCAATACTCTGACGGGATGGGGGTGCGTAAATCCGACAGACCTTCTTGATAGCTATCTCGCACTCGCGAGTTGGTCTGTTGAGGCCGGGGTGATGGAGCCGGAGCTTGCCGATATCATCGCCATGAAAGGGAGCCTTGAGCCCAAGGAAGCTTTGGCGGCCCTGGAAAATGCCCGTGCGCTAAGGGCCGCATTGCATCAGATATTCTCGGCCTATGCTCAGGGGGAGGAGCCCGCAGTTGAGGATATGGAAACGTTTGAGGCCTTTTGGCAGCAATCGTTGGCGTCGCATCGTCTGGCCTTTGTGGATGACCATATAGAGATAAGACCAGCAGCCTTTACCCACCTCACCATTGTCGTTGATTTACTTGCCCGCGATGCTGTCCTCCTGAGGAAAGACCTGCCCGATAGCCGGCTGCGGCTTTGCTCTCATGAAAAGTGCGGCTGGTTATATCTGGTACATAACGTGCGAACCAAGGGGCGGTATTGTGGTGGCCGCAAATGTTTGAACAGGGAGCGGGCTAAATAAAAACCCCCGCCGAAGGAGGCGGGGGGGTCTAATCTGATTTTACTACCGCCTAGCGGCCGCTGTTCTCGAGGTCTATGCGAACATGCCGGGTTACACCGCTTTCGCCAGGGAAGTCTTCAAACAGCGCTTCCGCGAGGAGAGGCACAACCTCCGGCACCGCTTTGGTGCGGGTTTCGGTTTCCGCGCGGCCTTCAAATAACAGCTCGCCCTCTGGCGTGCGCACTTCCATGATCAGCGTGGCCGTATATACGGTGCGTGTAATCAGCTCATCATGATAGGGGCTGTCGAACGGGGTAATCGGGCCCCAATAACGACCCCAATACCAATAGCTGCGCCAGTAATAGGGGCGGCTATACCCTGGTACCGCGCGCACTTTCTCGCGTCCATCATTAACGGTTACATCAAAGCCTACGATCAGCTCAGGGTCTTTCTCCCCGGTCGCCTGGTAGCCTTCGTTGCGCAGATGGTTCGCCAGCACGGCAGCATATTGCTTGAACTCGATGCTGTCTTTTTTTGACGTATCCATCGGCACAATCATCAGCCGTTCACCCTGGGGCACCGGCAATGTGTGGAATGTTGCCACATCGCTTCGGAATGTGCTGGCGCAGGCGCTGAGCGTTACCAGCACCGCCGCAAGCATAATCTGTTTTAAACTATTCTTGGCCATCTGCGTGTCTCTTGCTTTCGTTAGCAGCAGTCTAACAAGCCTTGCGTGCGCGGCAAGGTGTAAGATGCTGTCTCTTTATAAGACAAACCATAATACGCCCCGCCTGAACGCAGACTGAACAAAAGCGGACTCACGTTTATGTGTTGCGCTTTGCTTAGAAGAGGAACCCAACCGCGCGTTTCACTTCGTCAAGGATAGGGTTCGCGATGGCCGCAGCGCGTTCACCGCCTTCAGCCAACACGCTATCAATATAAGCCGGGTCTTTCTGCAGCCGCGCCATTTCCTCGGTGATGGGGGAAAGCTTGGCAACAGCAACATCTGTCAGCGCTTTCTTGAAGTCCCCAAAACCCTTGCCTTCATAGGCTGCGCACACCTCGTCGCGTGTCATGTCGGTCAGGGCGGCATAAATACCCACAAGGTTTTGCGCTTCCGCCCGGCCTTCAAGAAGGTCGGCTTTTACCGGCAAAAGCTCCGCATCGGTTTTGGCCTTGCGAATCTTCTGGGCGATTGTATCAGCGTCGTCGTTCAAGTTGATGCGGCTATATTCAGACGGATCAGACTTTGACATCTTTTTTGTGCCGTCCCGCAGGCTCATCACACGGGTGCCTTCACCCTGAATGATAGGTTCCACAAGCGGGAAAAGCTCAAGACCATAGTCGTTATTGAACTTCTGCGCGATATCACGCGTCAGCTCAAGATGCTGTTTCTGGTCTTCACCCACCGGCACGTGGGTTGCTTTATAGAGCAGGATGTCAGCTGCCATCAGGTTTGGGTAAACATAAAGCCCCGCTGATGCTTTTTCACGGTTCTTGCCAGCCTTGTCCTTGAACTGGGTCATGCGGTTTAGCCAGCCGATGCGCGCTACACAGTTGAATATCCACGCAAGCTCGGCGTGGCCTGAGACGCGGGACTGATTGAAAAGGATCGACTTTGAAGGGTCCACGCCTGCCGCGATATATGCGGCTGCTGCTTCACGCACCTGTGCTTTCAAATCCGCAGGGTCTTGCCAGACGGTGATGGCGTGCATGTCCACCACGCAGTAAATACACTCAAAATCGTCCTGCAGTTTTACCCAGTTGCGGAAAGCGCCAAGATAGTTGCCAAGATGCATGTTGCCGCTCGGTTGGGCGCCGGAAAAAACACGATTGCTCACCAAAAGTCTCCATCATAAAGGGACGGCACCTTTGGACCGGGCCGCCTATGTGTGCAGCGTTATGGCAAGCGCCAAGGGGTCGGTCAAGCAGGGATCAGCGCTTGCCGCGCAGAATTGTGCCAATCTCGTCCGTATCAATGGCGCGGGTCAGCACAGCGACGATGAGGTAGCTAATGCCCCCCGCCGCGATCATCAGCACAAGGTGAAGGATACGGGCGCTACCATCAGCGTCGAACTTCACACCATAAAAGTGGGTGTAAGCGAGGAGGGTGGCTGCCATTACGCCGCATGCCAGAAGGCATTTAAGGGCACTTACCCACGTGCGACGTGCGAGAGTGAACCCATACCGTCCCCTCAGGCCAACATAGAGCATGATGACATTGACCCAGGCGGCAATGGCGGTCGCGAGCGCAAGGCCCACATGGGCAAAATCCCATATCAGCACAAGGTTAAGTCCGGTGTTGATCACAAGCGATATGGTGGCAAAACGTACCGGTGTTTTGGTGTCTTTCCGCGCGAAATACCCTGGAGTCAGCGCTTTTGCGATAACATAGGCGGGCAAGCCCAGCGCATAAACCACAAGTGCGGCTGCCGTTGCTGCGGTATCGGTTTCGGTGAAAGCATTGCGCTCAAAAAGCGTTGCGATAATGGGCGACGCGATAAGGGCGAGCGCGACCGCAGACGGCAGCGTGAGAAAAAGCGAAATCTCAATCGCCCGGTTTTGTTGGCGTGTAGCGCCGCTTTCATCCCCGCCTGCAAGGAGGCGCGAGATACCTGGCAGCAAAACGGTACCCACAGCCACACCAATCACCCCAAGCGGAAGCTGGTTGAGCCGGTCAGCGTAGAAAAGCCAGGATACGGAGCCTTCAGGCAGGAAGCGCGCCGCCAGAAGCACGTCTATGAGCAGGTTGATCTGCACGATCCCAGCCCCTAAGGCCGCAGGGCCAATGACCCGAAATAGTTCCCGTACCTCAGGGCTTAATTTGGGACGCGGGAGTGATACGTTCAGCCCCGCACGGCGGGCCGCCACAAACACCCACATAAGCTGTGCGAGGCCGGACAGGGACACGGCGCCCGCGAGATAGCGCGCTTTTTCAACTTCCGTTTCACCAAATCCGACCAGGGCCGTGATCATACAGAGGTTGAGGATCACCGGGGCAAACGCTGCGGCCGAAAACCGGTCCACAGCGTTCAGCATGCCGGTGAAAAACGTCATCAGCGAAATGAGCACTAGATAAGGGAAGGTGTAGCGGCCAAGCTCAACGGTGAGGTTGAGTTTTTCCGCGTCGCCCTCAAATCCGCCGGAAAGCCCGAGCATCACGGGCACCATAGCGGCTTCCATAATGGCCAGAAAGATAAGGAGGATTGGCAGCAGCCACGAAAGCACCTGCCCGGCAAAAGCATCTGCGGCGGCTTTGCTCTCCGGTGTCAGCTCTTTCCCGAGAAGTCTGGAGTAGAGCGGCACAAACCCGACGGAGAAAGCGCCTTCTGCAAAAAGTCGCCTGAAAAAGTTGGGCAACTTGAAGGCGATGAAAAAGGCATCAGATGCCATGCCCGCGCCTAAATAGCGCGCCATCAGCGTGTCGCGAATGAAGCCAAACACCCGGCTGAGGAGCGTAAAGCCGCCGACGGTGGAAATCCGCTTCCCAAGGCTCAAATCACCGTCTCCGTGTGTTTATTTTTCTGCGTGAAGATTGGCTCACCCTTGGCGGCTTTGAGAAGCTTCTCCTCAATGTTGCGGAGCCGGATTTTATTGCTGATCTTTTGCCCCACAAGGTCGCGCACATAAAAAACGTCGATCGCGCGCTCGCCATATGTCGCTACATGCGCGGAATAGAGGGAGAGTTTCAGCCGGTAGAGCGCATAGGCCAGATCATAAAGCAGGCCGGGTCGGTCTTTTGCGTTCACTTCAATCACGGTGGACCAGTTTGAGGCTCGGTTGTCGATCAGTACCACGGGCTCGACCTCAAAGGCCGCGTCTTTCTTGCCGAAGATGCGGCGTTCTTTCAGCTGTTCTTTCGGGCGTACATTGCCGCGCAGGGTTTCAAGGATGGTATCCTCAAGCTTATCCAGCTGGCGACGGCTATCGAAAGCGTGGCCTTCCATGTCCTGTACCGCGAAGTTGTCCATCGCCATGCCGTCTTTGGAGGTGTGGATTTTCGCCCCCATGATGGTAGCGCCCGCTACACCCAGCGCGCCAACGATACGGGCGAAAAGGCCGGGGTGGTCAGCGGTGTAGACCGACACTTTGGTCATGTCCTGAAAAGGTTCAACCCGCGCGGTTACGCCAAATGCCCCACCGCGATCATCCGTTTCCTTAATAAGCTGTGCGTTCTGCTCAAGTGTGTTCGGTCCTTCTGCGATCCAGTAGGCATCGGGCATCTTGTCGGTATGGGCGTCGAAGTCCTTGTCAGACCAGTCTTTTAGCGTTTCACGAAGCTCTGCTTGTTTGGCTTTCACCCGTTCACCACGGCCCACGTTCACATGCCCGGCCACCAACACCTCTTCCGCCGCATAATAAAGCTCACGCAAGAGCTGGCCTTTCCAGCCGTTCCAAACACCGGGGCCGACAGCACGGATATCAACCACCGTCAGCACCAGCAGCAGGCGAAGACGCTCAGGGCTTTTCACCAGTTCGCAGAAGTCCTGAATGGTTTTATGGTCTGAAAGGTCGCGCTTGAAGGCTGTGTTGCTCATCAAAAGGTGCCAGCGCACTAGCCATGCCACAGTCTCAGTTTCTGCCGGTTTGAGCCCAAAACGAGGGCAGAGGTATTCCGAAACCTCCGCACCAATGACCGAATGGTCACCGCCGCGTCCTTTGGCGATATCATGCAGCAGCACCGCCACATAAAGTACACGGCGTGAAATTACTTTCTGGATCACGTCGGTTGAGAGCGGGTGTTCGTCCGCCAGTTCTCCCGCCTCAATGCGGGCCACAAGCCCAATGGCCCGAATGGTATGCTCATCCACCGTGTAGTGGTGATACATGTCATATTGCATCTGTGCCACCACCCGGCCAAAGTCGGGCACAAATCGGCCAAAAACGCCGGCCTCATTCATGCGGCGCAGGTTAATCTCCCCCTCTTTCTGGCTTGTGAGCACGGAGAGGAAGTCTGCGTTGGCCTGCTCGTTGTGGCGGATCTTGTCGGTGATGCGGTGCAGGTTCAGCTTGATCAGCCTGAGCGCATCCGGGTGAATGTCAAAACCCTTGTCGTCGGCAACGGCAAAGATGCGGATGATCAGCGTTGGGTCATTCTTCAAGTCGTCTGGCGTAACAAATGTAAGCCGTCCGGCTTCAACCGCAAATTCCTGTAGTTTTTTGGTGCGGCGAAAGCGCGCGAGGAAGGTGGATTTCTGCTGCCGGGCTTCAAGCACCGCGCAGAATATACGGGTCAGGTCCCCCACCTGTTTTGCCACCAGGAAATAGTGTTTCATGAAGCGCTCAACACCGCTTGCGCCCGGATGGTCCTTGTATTTCAACTGTTCGGCCAGCATGCGCTGGGTGTCGAACGTCAGGCGTTCTTCTGCCCGCCCGGCCAGAAAGTGCAGGGCAACACGCACAGTCCAGAGGAAAGAGTTGGCTTTCCTGAACTGGCGGTTTTCGGTTGCAGTGAGCATATCCTCGGCCTGCATCTTCTCACGCGACAGCCCGCCGTAGAGATAGAGCGCAATCCACCACATGGTTTGCAGGTCCCTGAGGCCACCCTTGCCGTCCTTGATATTGGGTTCAACCACATAGCGGCTGTCGCCCATCTTCTTGTGGCGGTTGTCGCGCTCAGCAAGTTTCAGCTCAACAAACTCTGGTCCACTTGTGGCCACCACGCGCCGCACAAAGCGTTTCGCCGCAGCCAGGAACAGCTTCTCTTCGCCCCACAGATAGCGCGCCTCGAGAAGCGCGGTGCGGATCGTCAGGTCTTCTTTCGCGAGCCGGGTACATTCTTCAGGCGTGCGGGTGGCATGCCCAACCTTCAGGCCCAAATCCCAAAGGGTGTAGAGCATGTATTCCACAACATTTTCTGCCCATGGGGTGGATTTGTAAGGGATAAGAAACAGGAGGTCGATGTCTGAGAACGGTGCCAGCTCACCACGTCCATATCCGCCGGTTGCCACGAGGCAGAGCTGCTCGGACGCAGTTGGGTTTGAAAGCGGATACACATGGGTGGTGACAAAATCATAGAGCGTGCGCAGGAGCTGATCCATCAGGAAAGAAAGCGATTCTGCGGCTGTGCGGCCGTTTTCAGCTTCGTCATAGAAGCGGCGTTTTACCTCGTTCCAGCCGCGCTGATGCGCGTCTTTGAGGATAACGGTAAGGCCTGCCTGCCAGTCGCTCTGGTTTTTCTCCGCAACCATGCCATCAAGCGCAATGACAAGCTCTTTGCGGTTGATAATTGCGCGGCGGTTACGGATTTTGCTCATGAATTTCTATCCAGGTGCGCAGCATATGCCCTTCTGGGGCAGTTGATGCTGATCAGTGATGATCAAGTTCGTCTTTCAAGGCATAGAGGATCTCAAGGGCTTCGCGCGGCGTCAACTGGTCCGGGTTAATCTCGGCTAGTTTCTCTTCAACCGCACTTGCCTTTGGCTCGTTATGCATGGGTGATACTGGCGTATTTTGGAAAAGCGGCAAGTCATGAATAAGGCCGGTCACCTTGTCGCCCTTGTCGCTGTTTTCAAGATGGTCCAGTACCTGCCGCGCCCGGTTGACCACGCGAGGAGGAAGCCCCGCCAGTTTTGCGACCTGTATACCATATGACCGGTCTGCCGCGCCCTGTGCGACCTCATGCAGGAACACAACGTCACCCTTCCACTCCCTGACCTTCATGGAGCGCAGGCTCACAGCGTCCAGCGTTTCCTTGAGCGCAGTTAGCTCATGATAGTGGGTGGCGAAAAGCGCGCGTGACTGGTTGATGTTGTGCAGGTTCTCAACCGCTGCCCATGCGATGGAAAGCCCGTCATAGGTCGCGGTGCCTCGGCCAATTTCATCAAGGATCACGAGGGACTTTGGCCCAGCCTGGTTGAGGATGGCCGCCGTTTCCACCATTTCCACCATGAAGGTGGACCGTCCGTGCGCCAGGTCGTCTGAGGCGCCAACACGGCTGAACAGCCGGTCAACCACACCGATCTGGGCGCTGTCCGCGGGCACATAACTGCCGATCTGTGCGAGCACGGCGATGAGCGCATTTTGTCTTAAGAAGGTACTTTTACCGGCCATGTTGGGGCCGGTGATGAGCCACAGCCGGTCGTCAGGCCCGAGGTCACAATCATTGGCCACAAAAGACTTGTCGCTCATGGCCTTGAGCGCTTTTTCCACCACCGGGTGGCGCCCGCCTTTGATATCGAACGCGAGGCTATCGTCCACCTCTGGCCGGGTATAGCGCTCATTCTCGGCCAGAGTGGCAAGCGCAGAGGCCACATCAAGGCTTGCAAGCGCTTCTGCGGCGGTTGAGATCGCTTCCGCATGATCGAGCGCTTGCGCTACAAGGCCCGCAAACAATTCCTGCTCAAGCGCGAGGGAACGGTCACCCGCTTCTGAAATTTTACCGGCAAGCTTTGAAAGCTCGCTCGTTGAAAAGCGTATAGAGTTTGCGAGGGTCTGCCGGTGAATGAAGGTTTCATTCATTGGGGCAGACATCAGCTTCTCCGCGTGTTTTGCGGTGACATCCACGTGATAGCCGATGACGTTATTATGTTTGACCTTGAGGGAGCCAATGCCGGTCAGGCGCTGATAATCCCCCTCTAAGCCCGCGATCAGCCGCCGACTTTCGTCCCGCAACATACGAAATTCATCGAGCGCCTCATGATAGCCCTTGGCGATAAAGCCACCGTCGCGGGTCAAAAGCGGGGGTTCCTCAACAAGTGCCCGTGTCAGCTCAGCCACAAGCTCGCCATGTTCACCAAGGTCACTGGCGGCGTCCGCGATCAGGTCCGCCATGTCTTCAAGCGCATCCTTGGGCGCGAGCAGATATGTTTGCACTGCCTTTGCGGCCTCAAGCCCGATACGCAGGGAAGCGAGGTCTCGTGGACCGCCACGCCCGAGCGAGAGCCGGGCCAGCGCACGTTCCATATCCGGGGCTGATTTGAGGGCCGCGCGAATGTCAGAGCGTAGATGCGGGCGCTCGATCATATATTGCACCCCGTCAAGCCGTTCGTTCACCCGCACCGGGTCGGTGAGCGGGGCGGAAAGCCGTTTCGCGAGAAGGCGTGCGCCTGCGCCGGTTACCGTGCAATCAATCACCGAGAGAAGGCTGCCGGACGTTTCGCCGGTTTGCGTGCGGGTAAGCTCAAGGCTGCGCCGTGTGGCGGCGTCGATCATCATGGTGCCATCAGCAGACAAGCGGCGCGGCGGGTAAAGGCGCGGCATCTTGCCTTTCTGGGTGTCCTCAAGATAGTCCACAAGTGCGCCAGCGGCAGCGAGATCAGCGCGGCTCAGGCTCGCGAAACCGTCCAGCGTCGCCACATCAAAGAGTTCCTTCAGGCGGCGGGCACCAAAATTGCTGTCAAAACGGTGCGCCTCAACGGGGCTGATGATAGACCGCCAGTCAAACAGGGCAGCCGCCAGCTTATCATCATCACTTGTGTCTGCGGGCGTGATCAACTCACCGGGGTTAAGGCGTGCGAGGTCTGCGTCCAGACGGCCAACCTTGGTGGGCAGGATGAAAAACTCGCCCGTTGATATCTCAACAACCGCGAGGGAAAAGTCGTTTTGCGCACGCCCAAGCGCCACCAGATAGTTTGCTGACCTGGCATCCAGCAGGTTTTCTTCCGTAATGGTGCCGGGGGTGACAAGACGGATAACCTCGCGCCGCACAACCGATTTGGAGCCGCGTTTTTTTGCTTCTGCCGGGTCTTCTGTCTGCTCACAAACGGCGACCTTGAAACCCTTGCGAATAAGGCGGGAGAGATACATCTCGCTTGCGTGCACAGGCACACCGGCCATGGGGATGTCTTCACCGTCATGTTTGCCGCGCTTGGTCAGGGTGATGTCAAGGGCTGCGGATGCCTGCTCGGCATCTTCAAAAAACAGCTCATAAAAATCGCCCATGCGGTAAAAGAGCATGCAATCAGGGTAGTTTGCCTTGATTTCCAGAAACTGGGCCATCATCGGCGTTACGCCGGGTGCGGAAGCGGCGCGAGACCATTTGTTTTCGGGCGTTTTTGAGGCGTTTTCCTGCCCCCGCGTGTCATTATCCGCGTTTTGCCCCAACTGCGCGCTACCTTCCATTTTTTTAACTTACCCCCGGTTTACTACCCGATTTCAATTGTCAGCCGCTTTGTGCCATAGTATGCCGCATACATATCCCGCTTTTAGAGCATTCTTTTGGCTATCGCCACCCAAAGAACACCAAAGAACAGAGGAATCCCCATGGCCAGCAAATCTTCCAAATTTACGGATGCGGAAGCTCTCCGGTTTCACGCCACTGGACGCCCCGGAAAAATCGAAATTACCGCGACAAAACCGATGGCGACCCAGCGCGACCTCTCGCTGGCCTACAGCCCCGGTGTGGCCGTGCCGGTTAAGGAAATCGCGAAAGACCCCGATACAGCCTACGACTATACCACCAAGGGCAACCTTGTAGCGGTTATCTCGAACGGGACAGCGATCCTTGGCCTTGGGAATTTGGGGGCCGCTGCATCAAAGCCTGTGATGGAAGGCAAGGCGGTTCTGTTCAAACGCTTTGCGGATGTTGATTCCATCGACCTTGAGGTCGATAGCGAAGACATCGACGAGTTTGTAAACTGCGTGAAACTTCTCGGCCCATCTTTTGGCGGCATCAACCTTGAGGATATCGCGGCGCCTGAGTGTTTCATTATCGAACAGCGCCTTCGCGAGTTGATGGATATCCCGGTGTTTCATGATGACCAGCACGGCACCGCCATCATCACCGCTGCGGGTTTTATCAACGCGCTTGATCTTACCGGGCGTGAACTGAAGGATACCAAGGTTGTCGCCATTGGCGCGGGGGCTGCGTGCATCGCCTGTATTGAGCTGATCAAGGCCATGGGCCTGCCCCATGAGAATGTGACCATGGTGGACCGCTCGGGCGTGATTTACGCGGGTCGCACGGAAGGCATGAACCAGTGGAAGTCAGCCCACGCGATCAAAACGGACGCCCGCACGCTTGAAGAAGCCATGGTGGGCGCCGATGTGGTGATCGGCCTTGCGGCAGCGGGCGCCATCACAAAAGAGATGGTCAAGTCCATGGGCGAAAAGCCGATCATTTTCGCCATGGCTAACCCGGACCCTGAGATCACGCCTGAGGATGCCAAGGAAGCCCGTCCGGATGCGATTGTGGCGACCGGCCGGTCAGATTATCCGAACCAGGTCAATAACGTGCTTGGCTTCCCTTACATCTTCCGGGGGGCGTTAGACGTCCGCGCCCGTACTATCAATGAAGAAATGAAAATCGCAGCCGCTCAAGCGATTGCGGAGCTGGCCCGGGAAGACGTGCCTGATGAAGTGGCGGCAGCCTATGGTGGCCAACAGCCGCATTATGGGCCTGAGTATATTATCCCGGCACCATTTGACCCGCGTCTTATTCGCCGTATCCCGGTGAAGGTGGCACAGGCCGCGATGGATAGCGGTGTTGCCCGCAAACCGATTGAGGACATGGAAGCATACGAGCAAGAGCTTTCCGCCCGGCTTGACCCAACAGCGGACACGCTTTCAACCATGTTTGAAGACCTCAAGCGCCGCACACCGCAGCGAGTGGTGTTTGCGGAAGCAGAGGAAGAAAAGGTTCTGCGCGCCGCCATTGGCTTCAAAAACGCAGGCTACGGTATCCCGATCCTTGTGGGCTATGAAGCGCCGATCCGCGAGAAACTGCGCGAAATGGGTGTGGATGACACGGCCTTTGAGATATGGAACGCCGCGAACACCAAACGCACCACCGATTATGTTGACTATATCTACGAGCGCCTGAACCGCCGCGGTTTCCTGCTGCGGGACGTTCAGCGGCTCGTGAAACGCGACCGGAACGTTTTCTCCGCCTGTATGATCGCAACCGGCGATGCCGATGCCATGGTCACGGGTGTGACCCGGCATTATTGGCGGGCGCTTAAAAACGTGCGCCGGGTGATTGACCCGCTGCCCGGCATGCGGCCTTTTGGTATGTCGATCGTGGTGACCAAGCAGCGCACGGTGTTTATTGCCGACACCACGGTGAACGAGCGCCCAGGCGCAGAAGACCTGGCGGATATTGCGCAAAATGCGGCCTATTTTGTGAAGCGGCTTGGGCACGATCCGCGTATTGCGTTCCTATCCTTCTCAAACTTCGGCAACCCGCCATCGGATAAAACCAAACACATTCAGGAAGCGGTTTCGATCCTCAACAGCCGCAATGTGGACTTTGAGTTTGACGGCGAAATGCAGGCCGACGTGGCGCTTAACCGCACATTGATGGAACAGTATCCGTTCATGAACCTGTCAGGCCCCGCCAACGTGCTGGTGATGCCAGCCCTTCACAGCGCCAACATCGGATACAAGCTGCTGGCTGAGCTTGGTGGTGGCCGTGTGGTTGGCCCCATGCTTCTGGGTATGAGCCACTCGATCCAGATCTCCCGCATGACGGCAACGGCGTCTGACCTTGTGAATATGGCGGGACTGGCGGCAAGTGCTGCGCATGCGCTCGCACAGGCCCGCAAGGAACTGGACGCGGAATAGGTCGCCAGGCCGGGAGGTTCAGGCCTCCCACTCCTTAATCTTGCGGTAAAGCGTGGAGGGGTTCACCTCCAGTTTTTTGGCGGCGGCTCGAACCCTGCCGCCGGAAAGCTCAATCGCGCGTTCAATCAATCGGCGTTCGCTGATCGCAAGCGGCTCGATCTCGTCAGCCATCGGTAGCGGTGAGGGCGCCGCTGTCTCCATCGGAAGTGTGGCGTGTGTTGTCGCGGGAGACTTCCGCCGCGACGGCCCCATCAGGCGCTCAAGCATAGGCCCCGTGAGCGCAGGGCCTTCGTTCAAAACCACAGCGCTATGGATCACATTGCCAAGCTCACGCACGTTGCCGGGCCAGCTGTGAGCTTTGAGGCGCGCCTCTGCGTCTGGTTCAATACGGTCAAAGGCCTTGTCTTCTTCTTCCGCATATTGCGCGAGCAGGTGCCGGGCGATCAGCAGCACGTCATCGCCGCGCTCAGCCAGAGGTGGCAGATGGATAGGCACCACATGAAGCCGGTAATAAAGATCTTCCCTGAACCGACCAGCTTCAACCTCTTCCCACGGTGTGCGGTTGGTGGCGCATACAAAGCGCACATTCACATCGCGCGGGGTGTTGCTGCCAACGGGTACCACCTGGCCGGTCTGGATAAACCTGAGAAGTTTCGCCTGCAGATCGAGCGGCATTTCACAAATCTCGTCAAGGAACAGCGTGCCGCCGTCTGCGGTTACGGCGGCGCCGTCCCTGTCGGTCGTTGCGCCGGTGAAGGCGCCCTTTTTGTGGCCGAAAATCTCGCTTTCGATCAGGTTTGCGGGGATAGCGGCACAGTTGAGGGCGACAAAACGTTTGTCCTTGCGCGGGCTTTGGTTGTGGACCGATTCTGCGCACAGCTCTTTACCCGTGCCTGATGGACCCATAATGAAAACGGATGCTTTTGAGGCCGCGCAGTCTTCAATCATGCGGTAAACAGCCAGCATAGGCGCGCTGTTGCCAATGAAACGGTCAAACTTTTTGGCGCGCCCGCCCGCAAACTGTTCCACAAGGCCCGCAAGGCGGTGAATTTCAAGCGCGTTTTTAACCGTTGTGACCAGCCGTTCGGCAGCAAAAGGCTTGAGGAGAAAGTCTGTTGCCCCCTCCCGCATGGCTTCAACCGCCACTTTCACGGAACCATGTGCGGTGATGACGATCACGCGGGCATCGTTTTTCTCGGCTTTAACACGTTTGAGGATATCAAGGCCGTCCATATCCGGCAGCATCAGGTCAAGGAGGATAACCGTTGGTTTCGCTGCTTCAATATGCGCGAGCGCGTCGCTGCCCGTTTCCGCGATCTCCATCGGCAGCCCAAGGGAGCGCAAATATTCACGGTATGTGAGCGCGAGCGTCGGGCTGTCCTCAACGATAAGAATACTGGCTTCTTCTGCCACGCGGTGTTTCCCTCAAAAAATCCCTTTATCTTTGGTAGCGAAAGTTACGCTCGCGTACAAGCGGCGGTGTGGGCCGGTTAGGTGAGGTTTGATGAAAATTCTAACTTGTTGGTGACGTTTGGTTTACCGAACTGCGCTAGACTTTCTCAAAGTCTCAGGCAAAAATGCCTTTTCAACGCTGAAAAGGGCGCAAGCTATGGCGCAGGAAAAATCAGAACCAGGGCAGGGTCGTGACAACCGCACGCATCGGCGGCGGTCTGTCTTGTGGCCTGCAAAGCTTGTTGTGGGCAAACACCGGGTCGCGTGCCAGATATGGAACCTGTCGCTTGGTGGTGCACGGGTGCGTGTTGACCTCCCGCTCAAGGAAGGCACAAAAATTACCCTCGCGGTGGCAGAGCGGGGCGATATCCCCGCGTGTGTGGCCTGGACCAAGGGCGAGTCGCTCGGCGTCACCTTCGAGGTGAGCGAAGATCATATCCGCACCATGTTTCGGGACCGGCTGCATATTCTGGGGCTGGATGACGAGCCTGAGGTATAATACGGCTTGACCAGTTTCGCCTCCGCACGCCATATCCCTTTATGACCGATACCCGATTAAATGCCCGCCTGTGGGTGGATGCACATGTGCGTACCTGCCACCTTAACCATATGCCCGCCTTTGTGGTGGCAAAGGGGGACGAAGCGCGCGGCGGCATCCTCCTTAAAGTTAACCGTTTTGGCGCTGGTGTGCTCACGTTTGAGCAGTCCCTCAACTTCGACGGTGAAAAGATCTGGCGACGCCTGGGCCCGGAAAGTGGTGAAGCGGAGGCAGAAGCCGATGCCCGGATCGCGAAGAAGAGGGCGTTTGATAGCGACCTCTGGGTTGTTGAGATCGAAGATATGGCCGCCGCATATGCGCCAGATGCGCCGATTTCAGACTTCTGATGCCGCTTTCAGCTTGACGGACGCGGGCGCCAACCATAGGTAATGCGGGACAGATGCCGACGATTTGGAACCAAGAATGACCAAGCTTGATATTATCAATGTACCTGACCCGCTTCTCAAAACCGTGTCCGACCCTGTCGGGCAGGTTGATGATGATCTGCGCCGGTTGATGGATAATATGCTTGAGACCATGTATGCCGCACCCGGCATTGGCCTGGCTGCCATTCAGGTGGCTGTGCCAAAGCGGGTGATCGTGCTGGATACAGAGGGTGACGAAGAAGAAGGCCGCAAGCCACTGTTCCTTGTGAACCCAGAGGTCACTTGGGAATCCGAGGAATTTAGTGTTTATAACGAGGGCTGCCTGTCGGTGCCGGAGCATTATGCCGAGGTTGAACGTCCTGCCAGCGTGAAGGTTCGGTACTTCGACTATCACGGCAAAGAGCAGGAAGAATTGATGGAAGGCCTGAAGGCCACGTGTGTGCAGCATGAGATTGACCACCTGAACGGCGTGGTTTTTATTGATTATCTCTCCAAGCTGAAACGCAATATGATCATCAAGAAGGTCCGTAAAGCGACCAAAGACACCGCTATTCTTTAAACCCGTAGCGTTTCGGAGGGCATGATGCGCGTTGCTTTTATGGGCACACCAGACTTTGCCCTTCCTACCCTGAAGGCGCTGATCGCCGAAGGGCATGAGATTGTTGGGGTTTATAGCCAGCCGCCAGCGCCTGCGGGCCGTGGCAAAAAACTCAAACCCTCGCCTGTGCATGCCTATGCGGAAGCTGAAGGTTTGAGGGTTTTCACACCAAAATCCATGCGCGATGCAGCCGCTCAGGCTGAATTCGCCACACTGGACGCAGATGTGGCGGTGGTTGTGGCATTTGGCCAGATTTTGCCGCAAGTGGTTCTGGATACACCAAAATTTGGCTGTGTGAATGTACACGCTAGTTTGCTGCCGCGGTGGCGGGGGGCGGCGCCTATTCACCGCGCGATTATGGCGGGTGATGAGAAGACTGGTGTGTGTATCATGCAGATGGAAGCTGGGCTTGATACCGGCCCTGTGCTTGTGTCTGCGGAGACAGACATCGGCCCGCATGACACGACGCTGGACCTTCACGACAGGCTGGCAGCGATGGGCGCAAGCCTCATAGGTGAGGCGGTTATGGGGCTAAAGCGGGGCACAGTTGTGGCGCAGCCTCAAGCGGCCGAAGGCGTTACATATGCTCATAAAATCGAGAAATCAGAGGCCCGGATCGTGTGGCATAAAAGTGCGGCGGAGATTGACCGCCATGTGCGCGGGCTGTGCCCCTTCCCTGGTGCCTGGACGGAGATGGGCGGCGAGCGCTTTAAAATCCTCTCGGGTACCGTGGTTGAAGGCAGGTCGGGTGAGCCCGGTGTCTGTCTTGATGACGCCATGCTGATTGCCTGTGGTGAGGGGGCTTACCGGATCGACCGGGCGCAGCGGGCGGGCAAAGGCCCGATGGCGCGAGAAGATATTCTGCGCGGTTTCAGCTTGCCTGCGGGCACTAAAGTTGGCCAAGACGACTAAGATGCAGCGCTTCAAACTAACCATTGAATATGACGGCAGGCCGTTTGTGGGGTGGCAGCGCCAGAAAACCGGCCCATCGGTTCAGGCGTCGCTTGAAGATGCGTTTAAAACCTTCGCACCTGACGAGGCGATCCGGGTGACCGGCTCCGGCCGCACGGATGCGGGCGTGCATGCGCTCGGCCAGGTGGCGCACGTGGACCTTGAGCGGGTAATGAGCACGGACGAGCTTCAGGGGGCGCTGAACTTCCACCTCAAGCCCAACTCGGTATCAGTTCTGAAAGTAGAGGCGGCGCATCCTGACTTCAATGCCCGGTTTGATGCTATAAAGCGCCACTATACCTACCGCATTGCCAACCGCCGCGCGCCGCTCACGTTTGATCGTGGCCTCAGGTGGCATGTGAAAACCCCGCTTGATGCAGACGCGATGCATGAGGCTGCACAGGTTTTAGTTGGTCAGCACGACTTCACGACTTTCCGCCATGTTCAGTGTCAGGCGAAAAGCCCGATCAAAACGATGGAATATCTCAACGTGGAACGGGACGGCGATGAAGTGCGCCTGCACGCGGGTGCACGGTCATTCCTGCATCACCAGATCAGGTCCATCATGGGCACGCTCAAGCTGGTGGGTGAGGGCAAATGGACCAAAGCTGACGTCAAGGCAGCCCTTGAGGCACGCGACCGCCAGGCGCTTGGGCTTAACGCTCCGCCTGACGGGCTATATTTTGTGCGGGTCGAGTTTCCGGATTAAGCTGCGTTTGATGTGGGCTGCGCGAGCATAGCGTACAGCGCACTGGCATCCGAGGTTACCCGCAGTTTTGCGAGCGTCTTTTCGTCCCTAAGGAGGCGTGAGATACGCGCCAGTGCCTTCAGGTGGTCAGCGCCCGCATCCGTTGGGGCAAGCAGCATGAACACGATATCCACGGGCACATCATCCACGCTGTCAAAATCGATAGGGCTGGCGAGCCGGGCAAAGAGCCCTGTAATGCGCTCAAGGCCATCAATGCGTGCGTGGGGAATAGCAACACCCTTGCCAACACCGGTGCTGCCAAGGCGTTCACGTTCCAGGAGCTTATCGAATACCATCCGGCTATCAAGGCTCAGCGTGTCCGCCAGCTTGCGGGACAGGGCCTGAATAGTCTGTTTTTTACTCGATGCTCTAAAATCGGCGAGCACATGCTCAGCCGACAACAAATCTTCGATCTCCATGATCTCTCTTTCGTCCGGACCCAACCATGGTTGGGTCCGGTGGACCTCTCTGGCTTATTTACACATAACTACCGCGGGCTTCTCAGGCGGCCGCACCCGGGCTTATCCACCCGATATTGCCGTCCTGGCGGCGGTAAACCACCTCCAGCGTCTCACTTTTCCGGTTACGGAAGACAAAGGCGTTAGCATCCGCCAGATCCATCAGCATTACGGCATCACCTACAGATACGAGCGGAATTTCCTTTTTGCTCTCTGCAATGATGATCGGCTGATCATCTGCCCCATTCAGGGCTTCGTTGTCTTCTTCCGGTTCCGGCGCGATAACTGTATCGCGGGCCAACTCAAGGGCCACGTCGCGCTGCGGAGCGTGGTGGTGGTTCTTAAGGCGTCGTTTGTATCGACGCAACTGTTTTTCTACTTTCTCTGTCGCGGTCTCAAATGCGACATACGGATCATCGGCCTCTCCTCTGGCCTGAAGACTGATCCCTTGATTGGCGTGAAGCGATATGTCTACTCGGTAGATGTGCCCTTCTTTCACGAAAGTGGTTGATGCATCAATGGTGCGGCTGAAATATTTTTCTGCGACTGCTTCGAGGCGTTCTTCAACATGGCTGGTGAGTGCTGCGCCTACATTCATTTTCCGTCCGGTAACATTGATATCCATAGGTGCCAATCATCCTTTCTACAGCTGCCGGGGAGGCAGCTTTATTGACAATACGGGCTTGCGGTAGCCCGCTTTGCGACACGGTGTTCCGGTGTCTGTCCCCGTTTGACACCGGGGTCGCTGACGACCATTGCGGCCGATAAAATCAGCCTACCACAAAAGATGGTTTAAGTGTGGTTAATGGGAAATGATTTATGTCAAATTTTTGAAACTAAACGGTATTTGCTCGGCGTATTTAGAGCCGAATTTCCGAAAGCCTTGAGCGACTCACGAACCCATGTTCTTGAGACGCCTGCGTTGCACCGATGACGGGATGCGCAAAGCCTCGCGGTACTTGGCAACGGTGCGCCGCGCAATGTCGATGCCCTCGGCCTGCATCATGGCAACGAGTTTATCGTCAGAGAGGATTTTTTTCGGGCTTTCCGCGTCGATAAGCTCTTTAAGCCGGAATTTGACCGACTCGGACGAATGCGCGTCCCCTCCATCGCCCGATGAGATGGACGAGGTGAAAAAATACTTCAGCTCAAACATGCCGCGCGGGCAGGACATGAACTTGTTGTTGGTCACGCGGGAGACGGTGCTTT
The DNA here is from genome assembly GCF_048264555.1 of Kordiimonas sp. Taxonomy (GTDB): domain Bacteria; phylum Pseudomonadota; class Alphaproteobacteria; order Sphingomonadales; family Kordiimonadaceae; genus Kordiimonas. The sequence goes on along the minus strand of NZ_JBLXCX010000001.1, from coordinate 689,718 downwards.
CATGCATATTGATCTCATCCGCGATGTCTTTGAGCGTGAGCGGTTTTAGAAACCGCACGCCATGCTCGAAAAAATGGCTCTGGGTTTTCACGAGCGCGGTTGAAACCTTGAGGATCGTGCGCGCGCGTTGGTCCAGCGCCTTCACAAGCCAGTTGGCGGAAGACACACAGTCGGATACGAAGGTTTTGGCTTCCTTGCTGCCCCCAACCTCCGAAAGTTCTGCCAGATACTGCTGGTTGACGAGCACTTTGGGCAACGTGTCGGTATTCAGTTCCACAATCCAGCTGCCGGAGCGGTTTTTCTGCACAAAAATATCAGGCACAACGGGCTGCACAGAGGTGCCGCCATAGGCGAGGCCGGGCTTCGGGTTCAGTGCGCGGATTTCCTTCACCATATCGGCGATATCATCCTGATCCACCCCGCAGATGCGTTTGAGCGCCACCATGTCGCGTTTGGCCAGAAGCTCCAGATTATCAATCAGGGCTTCCATGGCGGGGTCAAAACGGTCCAGCTCCCGCAGCTGAATGGCTAGACATTCGCCGAGGCTGCGCGCAAACACGCCCGAGGGTTCAAGCGTTTGCATCACGTCAAGCACCCGGTCCACATCTTCGCTTTCACAGCCCAAGCGTTCGGAAATTTCGCCCAGATCATCCGCGTTCAGGTAACCCGCTTCGTCAACAAGGTCGATCATATGGGTGGCGATCAGGCGGTCTGCCGGGTTCTGGACCGCAACAGCCATTTGGCGCAACAGGAAGTCATGAAGGCTTTCTTCGCCTTCAAGGGTCTGGTCCAGCCCGCGGTCATCAAAGCCGCCGCCGCTTCCCTTGACCGCACCGCTGCCGTCATAGGAAAGGCTGCCTGAGCTGCCTTCGGTGCTCACACGGTCTGGCGCCGCGTCACTATTATAGATGTTGGTTTCATAGTCTGCATCAAGGGCAGAATCGGCGCTTGAAGACGTGTCGGTCGCACTTTCAAGGCCACGGTCGGCGGCCACGATACCGTCGGAGCCATCGCCGCCACCATCACCGCCTTCGCGCAGATATTCGTCAGTTGCCGTGCCGCCGTGCTCACCGCCATCATCGCCGGAGACGCCGCCGTCGCTGGGTTCACCCACCTCAAGCAGCGGGTTGCGCTCAACCTCTTGCGCGACATAGTCGGCAAGTTCCAGGTTGCTGAGCTGTAATAGCTTGATCGCCTGCTGCAGCTGGGGTGTCATCACCAGCTGTTGGCTCTGTCTAAGATCAAGCCTCGGCGTTAGGGCCACCGTTGGTCCTCCTTAAAGGCTAAAGCTTTCGCCCAGGTATACCCGCCTAACATCCGGGTCCTTGAGCACGGCCTCTGCGTTGCCTTCAAACAGCACATGGCCGTCGTAAATAATATAAGCGCGGTCAATGATATCGAGCGTCTCACGCACGTTGTGGTCTGTGATCAAAACCCCGATGCCGCGATCTTTCAGATGCGCCGTGAGGTCACGAATGTCTGCAATTGCGATGGGGTCGATGCCCGCAAAAGGCTCATCAAGCAATACAAAGCTCGGGCGTGCCGCCAATGCGCGTGCGATCTCGCAGCGCCGCCGCTCCCCGCCTGAAAGCGCGAGGGCCGGGGTGTTGCGCAGATGCGAGATTGAGAATTCTTCAAGAAGCTCATTGAGCATCGCGTCCCTGAGGGCGCGGTCTTTCTCCACCACCTCCAGGATGGCACGGATGTTTTCTTCCACCGTCATGCCACGAAAGATTGAGGTTTCCTGCGGCAGATAGCCGATGCCAAGCCGGGCGCGGCGATACATCGGCAGGTGGGTTACATCAATACCGTCCAGCTCAACGCGGCCCCGGTCGGGCGCGATCAGGCCGGTGATAGAGTAAAAACATGTGGTTTTACCGGCGCCGTTTGGCCCCAGAAGGCCGACAACCTCGCCCCGATGCACGGTAAGGGACACATCCCTTAAAACCGGTCGTCCGCTATAAGCCTTGCCGATACCGCACACATGCAAGCCTTCGCCCGCGCTGGCGGCCGGATCTTTTGCCTGTTGACTGCTTTCGCTGCCATCCATACTCGCTAACCATCCCTTTTGCGGGTCCTTCCCGATCCGGCGACCAGACGCGCCGGGGGACCTGCTTTCCCGTTTGGCTCATTTTATGCATGAACCATTCTAAATAAACCATGAACATGGGCAGCACGCCAGTGAAAAGCAATGGTTTCAGCTGGTATTATCTAACCCATCGGTGGCGCCGATCGCGCGCATCGCCGCGCTGAGGTTGCACTTCAGCGCCCGGGTCAGATTGTCTGCGCCCGGCTAAATTTTATTGATTGTTGTCCGGTTTTTTGGCTGACGGCACGCTAAACTGGCCCCGCACGCGGCCGTCTTCGCTCGCGTTACCATCCAGTTTTGCAAGGCCGGAAACCAGATCAAACTCAAGCCGGTTGCCCTTGAGGGTGCTGTCGCCCTGGGTAAACACAACATCACCACCGAGCGTGATCAGGCGCCGGTCGACGTCATACACGCCCCATTCGCCGCTCAGCGTTTCGCTGGCGGAGGTGAGCTTGACGGACCCCTCTGCATCGAGCCGCGAGATGGACGGGTTTTCGACCCCGTTTTCGGCCTGATAAAACACGGTCAGCGTGTCGGCGCTTAAGGTCATTTTGCCCTGTTTCACCGTTACGGCGCCCTTGAAGATGGCGCGGCCCTCTTTTTGTTTCATCTCAAGCCGTTCGGCAGAAATATCGATCGCCTGATAAGTGTCATGGCTTTTGAGGACCGATTGCGCCAGCAAGGGCGACGACATCAGGCACAGGGTGGCTGTGGCCAGGCTGATGGTGTGGAAAAGCTTTTTCATATCGGGTCTCATGTGCCTGCGAATTCTGTTTCGCTGTTGGGTATGTTGGTTGGTTGGCTGGTCAGGCGTGGTGCTTTGGGGCCATCCTGTGTCGGGCGGCGGGGCACGAGATGGAGCCGGACGCCATCCTCAAACACGCCTTCGTGGGTGTCGATCAGTACTTCCATGCTGCCTGCTTCAAGCTGGCCCAGTTCTGACGCGCCCCTGATTTTGCCGGTGCCTTTGGCGGTGTGGGCCTTCAGGTCTACCTCCGCACCGTCCATCTCCAGTTCATAGCCGGAGGCAGAGCGCACGGAAACACCCCCGATCAGCCCAAGCGTGCTTTCTTTCATGCGGTATATGCCGGTGCGGGCATGTACAAAAGCGGGCAGGTCGGGCTGCAGTTCCATTTGCGCGCGGATGTCGCTGAGCCGGATTTTAGGCGCGTTTGCGTCTTCCTGTTGCCCGGCGCTTGCTTCAACACGGAACAGGCGGTTACCTGCGTCTGTGCCCACGTACCGGAGGTTGGTCATATGCACGACGCTTGACGTTTTGGCCACTTCCTCGCGCGACAGGGTAAAGCTGACTTCGGTTTCATTGATGAAGGGCCACAGCACGGTGAGGGCACCCAGCACCAGCGCACACACGGGCAAAATCAGCCGCATGGCGATGATGAAGCGGTCCCAGTACCGCCCGACAGGCACGATTTTCATCGGGCCGAGGGCGGCGCGGGCGCGCTCCTTTGCCGAGGCGGCGCTGTTAAAATGCTGTGGTGAAACTTCAGACATCAGTAAAGCGGCCTTAATGCGAGAAAATGTCCATCGGCTCAAACCCGTCAAGGTCAAGCGCGGCACGGGTCGGCAGGAAGGCAAAGGCGGCTTCAGCCATGGCTGTGCGGCCTTCGCGTGCCAGCATCATATCCAGCTTTTCCTTGCAGGCGTGCAGGTAAAGAACGTCAGACGCTGCATATTCTTTCTGCGCGTCGGTGATGGTGTCAGCGCCCCAGTCGCTTGACTGCTGCTGTTTATCAAGCTCAACACCGGCCAGCTCGCGGCACAGGTCCTTGAGGCCGTGACGATCCGTATAGGTGCGCACAAGCTTGCTGGCGATTTTGGTGCAATAGATGGGGGCCGTGTCTACGCCCAGATAGGCTTTCATCACCGCCACGTCAAACCGCGCAAAATGGAAGATTTTCAGCACATCCGGGTTGGTGAGAAGCGCTTTGAGGTTTGGCGCATCATAAAGGCCCTTTTTAAACCGCACGAGATGGGCGTTGCCGTCACCGCTTGAAAGCTGCACCACGCAGAGCCTGTCCCGGTGGGGCAAAAGGCCCATGGTTTCGCTATCAATCGCGACGGATGCGCCAAAATCAAGCCCGTCCGGCAGGTCGCCCTCATAAAAGTGGATGGCCATGGTGTCTCCCAATCTTTAAGCCTGCCTGTTCTCCTGACAGGAAACGTCAGGCATGGCCGGTATTATAGAGCCCCTTATGGCAGAAAAAAGGACTATATGCACCCGTGACTTATTTGCGCATGTAAGGGTGGGCATACAGGAATGAAATCTTGCCATGGTATGAGAATACGCTACCTCTAGGGCGCATATGAAGTTCAGATTATCAGGAAGGTTTGATCATGCAGGAACGGCTTTTTTGGGACATTCTCTCGGATGTTGACAGCGCAGACGCGGTCGCGACGCTGACACCAGGCTGGATGCAGGGCCGCGCCGCATATGGCGGGCTTGTGGGTGGCCTTCTGGTTGCTGGCATGCGGCAGGCGCTCAAGACCCCAAAACCCATTCGCTCGCTGATGGTTTCCTTCGTGGGCCCTGCGCCTGCGGGCGACGTGCAGGTGGTCTCATCCGTGCTTCGGGAAGGGCGGAATGTGACGCAAGCCACATCGCAAGTGCGGGCGGGCGATGCTGTGTGTGCGCAAGCCATGGCCTCTTTTGGCGATGCGCGGGAGACCAAAGCTGCCGCTCCGAACGTTGAATTTAAGCCGGAGCCGCGCGAGAGCGTACCGCCGCTTGAGGGTGCCGGGCGCCTGCTGCCGCCGTTTCTTCAGTATTTTGACGGACACTGGACCGGGGGTGGTGTGCCGATGACCGGCACGGAAGATCGCCGCCTTGGCATGTGGGTGAAACACAAAAGCGACATGCGTTCCTATCAGGCCGAAGCGCTGGTTGGCCTTGCCGATATCCCGCCGCCGGTGATGATGTCCCACTATAAAAAGCCAGTGATGGCCAGCTCGCTGAGTTGGTCGCTGGAGTTTCTGATGGAGCCTGAGAACGTGAAGGCGGACTGGTTCTACCTTGATTATACACTGGAAGCCGCGAAGGATGGCTATAGCCAGCAATCTGGCATGCTGTTTACCGAGGCCGGGGACCTGGTGGCGCTTTCCCGCCAGTGTATGGTCTATTTCGAATAGCCCCTCAGGCTTACAACGGCCCGGTTTTATATAGTTTTACAGGGATACCACCGTGCGAAAACGCGGTGGTTTTCCTGCTAAACGGCAAGCCGGTTGCTTTTGCAAGCTCCCGCGAGTTGGTCACAAGCCCCACGCGCCACCCGCCAAACCGCGCTGCAAGCGTTGCCCCAAGGGCGCTATATAGCGATGTGAGCTTCTTCACGTCACCAATACGGGCACCATAAGGTGGGTTGATAATCACGAGGCCGGCCTCACCTTCGGGACGCGTGAGGTCACTGATGGTCTGGCGGGAGAAGGTCGTGAGGTTTGAGACACCTGCGCGCTCTGCGTTAGCTGTGCTCATCTTGATGGCGCCTGCGTCCCGGTCAAAACCATGGAAGCGAGGCGCGCTGCCCGTATTGTTTGCCTTGGCTTTCATCGCTTGCCATGCAGCGGCATCAAAGGTTTTAAGCTCCTCAAACGCAAAACTTCGGCTGCGGCCGGGTGCGAGGCCAAGCGCTATCTCCGCCGCTTCGATCACAAAGGTGCCAGAGCCGCACATGGGGTCCACCACAGGCTCATCCCCCGTGAAGCCACTTTCCATCAGCAGAAGCGCCGCCAGGTTTTCCCGCATCGGTGCTTTGTTCACGGCTTCCTTGTGTCCGCGCTTGTGCAAAAGCTCGCCGGACGTGTCCACGCTGATGGTGCATATATCATCAAATATGCGTGCCTTGATGCACACTGCAGCGTCGGGCGATATCTCAACCCCCAGTGAGGCACGGATCGCTTTCTCGATGCGCTCTGCCGCTGCCTTGTCGTGATAGATGCGTGATTTTTTGCATGTGACATCCACCCGCACCGGCGCGTCCCCGCGTAGCGTCTCACCCCACGGGAAGGCTCGCGCGCGCTTATCAAGCTTGGCAAGGTGCTGAACTTTAAAGCTGCCCAGCCGCACCAGCACCTTGCTGGTGCCCCTCAGTTCAAGGTTCGCGCGCCACACCTCATGCCACCCGCCGGTGACTGTCACACCGCCCGGCGTGGATTTGGCGCCTTTGAAGCCTTTGCCGTGCGCTTCGCGCTGCAACGCGGCCTCAAGCCCCGGCACGGTGGCGAGGAATATTTCAAGGGGCTCATTTATTGTGGGTGTGTCTGTTGTCATGGCGCATAGGTACTCGCTTTCCGCAGCTTCGTCGATAGTTTGATGAAACGATCCGTCACACTTCGTTCTTCATCGAACCATTACGTATGTTGCCAGTGCTACAAGCGTGTCTCCATCAACCTTTTTTCATCGCTCAACACACCGGAGGCCACATGTTAAAGAGCATCAGCACCGCATTATTTTCTGCCATCACAGTGTTTTGGGGCGGGGCAGCCCCAGTGGCAGAAACCACGCTCCAGTCATTCAACCTGCCGGGTGCGCCCGCCACAGAGCATAGCCCAAGGCAACCAACACTCGCGCTTATGATGCAAAGGGCGCGCGGCGCAGAGCGCAACACACCGGTGCTCTATATCCATGGCGCCACCTTCCCGGCAGAAAACTCAATCTTTTTCCGGTTTGGTGGCCGGTCGTGGGCGGATGCGCTCAACGCGGCGGGTTTCTCAGTCTGGGGGCTTGATTTTGCAGGCTATGGCCGGTCGGAACGCTACGCTGAGATGGCATCTGATATCCCGCCTGAAGGCGCGCCACTTGGTCGCGCGACAGAGGCTGCCCGCCAGATTGAACGTGCGGTGCATACCATCATGACTGAGACGGGCGTCCCCAAGGTTTCGATTATCGCGCATTCCTGGGGCACAATAGCGGCAGGGAAGTTTGCTGGCGATCATCCTGAACTGGTGGACCGTCTTGTGCTTTTTGGGCCCATCGCGCGGCGTGAGACCTTGCCCGGCGTGCCGCCCCTTGGGCCGTGGCGCTTCATTACCGCCGAGGAGCAGAAGAAGCGCTTCTTGGAGGATGTGCCCGAAGGGGAACTTCAGGTCTTGATTGAGAAAGATTTCCCGGCGTGGATGGACCTCTACCTGAAGGCTGATAAAACAGGCGCGTCCCGCACCCCGGCATCAGTCAAAACACCAAATGGCCCGGTGGCAGACCTGATGAGTGCATGGTCTGGTACCCTGCCGTTTGATCCCGCCCGTATAACAGCGCCCACGCTGATCGTGCGCGGTGAATGGGACAGTGCGAGCAACGACAATGACGTCGCTTGGCTCAAGAACGCGCTAAAGAGCGCGCCTGAGGTCAGAGACGTTAAAATTCCCAAGGCAACCCATCTCATGCACCTTGAGCGTGGCCGGGAAGCGCTTTATGCGGCATCAATCCGCTTCCTTTTGGGGAAGTGATGACCGGAAGGGGCGCGGGTTATCTGAGGTAGCGTGCCCCTTCCTGTCAGAAGATCGAGTTACCGTGTACGGAGGTCTCCGGCACCGGTTGGCCTACGCCCCAGTGCTCGACAAATTTCCCGTCTTCCATCCTGAAGATATGGATAACTGCATTGCCGCGCACATCCGGCGTACGCTGGAAATGCAGGTGTATCCACACGAGGTCACCATCGGCAGACGCGCGTTTGATCTCCATCTTGGCGTTGGGGAATTTCTCAAAGCGCTTGGCGAAATAGCCGAGAACGCCTTCCTTGCCATCGGGTACATGGGGAGAGTGCTGGATATAAGTATCGCCAAAACACTCCTGCCCTGCGGTTTCAAGGTCGAACTCAACCTCCAAAACTTCCATGCAGTAAACCGCTTTTTCGAGGTTGGCTTGCTCAAGCGCTTCCTGAGCGCTGTCGGCATAGCAAGGGAGAGCTGTTGCCATGGTTGCGATAATGGCTGCAAATGGTAGGAGATAGGGCTTCATAGGGTTAGGCCTTCCGGTGTGTTAAACGGCAAGGAAGCCTCAACCGACTTCCCACAACACCTGTCCCTGTATTCATGCGGCTTTTGCCGCGCCCCGTGCGTGCAGAAAGGCATATTGTCGGTAGAGAGCGCAATAAAACTTTAGTTTATCTCATGCGCTAAAAGTGCTGGAGGTCTGGTGATAGTGCTGGGCCTGAAAAAACAAAACCCGCCAGATGTGGCGGGTGTTTAATTGGTGCCCAGAAGAGGACTCGAACCTCCACGTCCATACGGACACTAGCACCTGAAGCTAGCGCGTCTACCAATTCCGCCATCTGGGCACGCTCGATTGGTCGGCGGGATTTACCGCGCGGCGGGGGCGCCTGTCAAGCACTCACGATCAAAAAAAGCTTGGGGGTTGCATTTATTTTAGCGCCCTCGCGGCATGGGCTTCGTAAAAAACCCGGTCGGGCGGATGACGTTGCGGTCGGTCGCTCCCCGGTTTACACTACGGCTTTGGCTGAATGTTTCTTTGCACACAGGAGGTTACACCATGAAAGCACGTGTTGTTACGGTCTTTGGCGGCTCAGGTTTTATCGGGCGATACGTGGTGGAAAAGCTGGCGGCGCAGGGAGATCTGCTGCGGGTCGCGGTCCGGCGCCCGGGGGATGCCCTGTTTCTTAAGCCGCTTGGCGACCTTGGGCAGGTACAGCCGATTGCAGCGAATCTGAAAAACGAGGCTTCTGTGCGGCGTGCCGTAGTAGGCGCAGACTGCGTGATCAACCTTGTGGGCGTGCTTTTTAACGCGGGCGGGCAGACCTTCAAGGCGCTCCAGCACGAGGGGGCGGGCCGGGTGGCGCGCGCGGCCGCGGACGCTGGCGTGAAACATGTTGTGCATATGTCCGCGCTTGGTGCCGCGCGGGCATCAGAAAGCGAATATGCCCGCACCAAAGCATTGGGTGAAGAAGCCGTACTTGAGGCTTTCCCGGGCGCCACGATTTTCCGCCCAAGTGTCGTGTTTGGGCCGAAAGACGGTTTCTTCAACCGTTTTGCCTCGCTCGCGGCCAAACTGCCTGTGTTGCCCGTGCCTGGGGCTGAGACTAAATTTCAACCGGTTTATGTGCGGGATGTCGCGGCAGCGATTGTGAAAGCGAGTGGGGGTGGCGAGGCGGTTACCGGCAAAACCTTTTCGCTTGGCGGGCCTGAGGCCTTGAGCCTTCGCGCCTGCCTTGAGATCATGATGCGCTACACGGGTGTGACGCGGCCCATTGTGAATGTGCCGTGGTGGATTGCAGATATGGAGGCGCTGTTCCTTGGCATGCTGCCTAACCCGCCGCTTACCCGTGATCAGGTCAAGCTGTTGCGGGTCGATAATGTGGTGCCTGAAGGCGCACTGGGCTTCAAGGCCCTTGGCATTACACCGTCACGCATTGAGGCGGTTTTGCCGCGCTTTATGGTGCACCATAAGCGTCACGGCCAGTTCAAGGCGAGTTAATCAGATAACATCCATGCCAATAAGGGCAAAAAGGCCAAGCCCGAGCAGCACACGGTAGGCCACAAAGATGGTCATGCTGGCATGCTCCAGCCATTTCATCAGGAAGTGAATGGCCGCGAGCGCCGCGAGGCAAGACAGGCTGGCGGCAAAACCCGCATGCACCCATAAAACAGGGTCGTGGCTCTCGCTCATGTCTTTGATGAGGAACACACCGGCCCCCAAAATGGTGGGGATTGAAAGCAGCATGGAAAAACGCGCGGCGTCAGTGCGGTTGAAACCAAGGTACCGCGCAGCGGTCATGGTGATGCCTGCGCGGCTGGTGCCGGGAATAAGTGCGAGTATCTGCGCGAGGCCAATGATGAGCGCGGGCTTGATGGCCATGCGCTCAAGCGCTTTCGCCGTACTGCCGCGACGGTCCGCTATATAAAGAAGAAGGCCAAACACGATCGACGTTGTGGCGATAATTGCGGCGCCCCGCATGAGGTCCGCAAGGCCGGAAACCTTGAAAATCACCCCTGCCGCCACTGTTGGCAGTGTGGCGATAACAAGCGCCCAAAAAAGCTTGCCGTATATGGTGCCCTCAACGGCCCTGCGGGCTGGCCCCACCCCCACGGCGCCAAGTCCTGCAAGGAATAGGCCTTTGGTATCTTCCCGGAAATAAAGAAGCACAGCAACAAGGGTGCCTATATGCACAGACACGTCCATCAACAGCCCCTGATCCGGCCAGCCGGTAAGCACGGGCACCAAAACAAGATGGCCGCTTGAACTGATTGGCAGAAATTCGGTGATGCCCTGAACGATCGCCAGGACAAACAGATGCAAGGCTGTCACGTGTGGTTCTCCCCTTCACTCCCTGTGTTTGTCTTATATCAAGAGTGCTTTCTGGTGGCGAGGAAACATATAGTACCAATGTTGTACTATTTTAGTCTTTTCTGCCGCCGAAAGAATCGTTAGATTCAAGCGACTTAGATAAAATAGGACAGCTTTATTGACTTATAGTGTATTTTTTGCGTGAAATTCACGAAACTTGAACATATAATGCGCAACATCGGAATCGCGGACAGTAAAATTACTTACACCCCTGGAGACTAACCGACGACCCGGACAAAGCCGAGAAGCCGCCCAAGGTTTCTTTTGTCTTTTTGGGTTCGCCGCTGCCTCTCCAGCGCTCATCGCGGGCGATTTCGCACAATAAACTGTCAGACCAAGAAGGGTGCCCTATGGCCGACGATCTGTTGAAATTTGTTTCGATCGACCAAAAAATGCCGGACAAGCGTTCCGCGAAGGAGCGTGCAGGCGATTTTGCGGAAGTTTACGCACGCTATAATGTGGCCGGGGCGCAAGAGCAGTCCAGCCGGTGTTCCCAGTGCGGGGTGCCTTTCTGTCAGATCCATTGCCCGCTGGGTAATAACATCCCTGACTGGTTGCGCCTTACCGCAGAGGGCCGTCTGCAGGAAGCGTATGAAATCTCATCCGCGACCAACAATATGCCAGAGATTTGTGGCCGTATTTGCCCGCAGGACCGCCTGTGCGAAGGCAACTGTGTGATCGAAAAGGATTTCAACTCCGTCACGATCGGCAGTGTTGAGAAATTCATCACGGATAACGCATGGGATCAGGGCTGGATCGGCCCGATCAAACCGAAGCGTGAACTTAAGGAAAGTGTTGGTATCATCGGTGCTGGCCCGGCGGGCCTCGCCGCGGCTGAGGAGCTACGGAAAGCCGGTTTTCAGGTGCATATCTATGACCGGCATGACCGCGCCGGTGGCCTCCTTATATATGGCATCCCCGGCTTCAAGCTTGAAAAAGACATTGTTGGCCGCCGCACAGGCAGGCTTGAGCAATCCGGCATCACCTTCCATCTGGACTTTGAAGTGGGTGACAAGGAAGGGCTGAATGAGCTGCGCAAAAAACACGATGCGCTTCTGATTGCCACCGGTGTTTACCGCGCGCGCGGCCTTAAGGTGCCCGGCGTGGGCCTTGGCAACATCCGCGAAGCCCTTGATTACCTGATCGCCTCTAACAAAAAGGGCCTTGGGGACAAGGTGCCCGAGTTTGAGAGCGGCGCGCTCGACGCCAAAGGCAAGGATGTGGTGGTGATCGGCGGTGGTGACACGGCGATGGACTGTGTGCGCACGGCGGTGCGTCAAGGTGCCAAGTCGGTTAAGTGTCTTTACCGGCGTGACCGTGGCAATATGCCAGGCTCTGTCCGGGAAGTTCAAAACGCGGAAGAAGAGGGCGTTGAATTTGTCTGGCTCTCTGGCCCTGAAGCTTTTCTCGGTGATGATAAGGTAGAGGCCGTTCGCGCTTATAAAATGCGCCTCGGCGCGCCAGATGCCACTGGCCGTCAAGCCCCTGAGCCTGTGCCGGAATCAAGTTTTACGCTTGATTGTGATCTGGCCGTGCTTGCGCTTGGGTTCGAGCCCGAAGACCTGCCCGCCCTTTTTGGTGCGCCAGAGCTGCGTGTCACCCGCTGGGGCACCGTGACGGTAGATCACACTACCATGATGAGCAATCTGGACGGTGTGTTCGCGGCTGGCGATATCGTGCGGGGCGCCTCGCTTGTTGTGTGGGCTATCCGTGATGGCCGTGATGCAGCCACCCAAATCAAACAATATCTGCGCGCAAAAGCGCAGGTTGCCGCGTAAAGAAGGGAACCCAAGGAATGCAACAGTTTAGCGAGCATGTACCGGGCCCTGTAGGCCTCTATGATCCAGCAGAAGAGCGGTCTTCCTGCGGTGTGGGTCTTGTGGCGGCCATGAACGGTAAACCCTCACGCCGGGTGGTGTTGATGGGGATTGAGGCCCTCAAGGCGATCTGGCACCGGGGTGCGGTGGATGCGGACGGCAAAACCGGCGACGGCGCGGGCATCCATGTGGAAATCCCGCAGGAATTTTTCAAGGAACACGTACGCGCCACAGGTCATGAGCCCGCAGAGGGCCGCTTGGCTGTTGGCATGGTGTTCCTGCCGCGTGTTGACCTGCCTGCGCAGGAAACCTGCCGCACGATTGTGGAAAAAGAGATCCTCGCGTTTGGCTATACCATTTACGGCTGGCGACAAGTGCCGGTTGATATCGATGTGATTGGTGAAAAAGCCGAAGCCACGCGGCCTGAGATTGAGCAGATCATGATCGCCAACTCAAAAGGTGTGGACGAAGAAACCTTTGAGCGTGAACTGTATGTGGTTCGCCGCCGCATTGAGGCCGCTGTGATCAAGGCACAAGTGGGTGATTTCTATATATGTTCGCTGTCTTGTCGTTCGGTTATCTACAAGGGCCTGTTCCTCGCGGAGCAGCTCTCCACCTTTTATCCTGACCTGGAAGACGAACGTTTTGTCTCTTCTTTTGCGGTTTATCATCAGCGCTATTCTACCAACACCTTCCCACAGTGGTGGCTGGCGCAGCCTTTCCGTATGCTGGCGCATAACGGGGAAATCAACACCATCCGTGGTAACGTGAACTGGATGCGCAGCCACCAGATCCGCATGGCGTCGATCGCTTTTGGTGAAAATTCTGAAGACATTAAACCGGTTGTGCCCAAGGGTGCGTCTGATAGCGCGGCGCTCGATGCCGTGTTTGAGGTGATGGTGCGTTCGGGTCGCTCGGCGCCCATGGTGAAAACCATGCTGGTGCCAGAGGCCTGGTCCAACAAGGACAGCATGCCGGAAGCGCACCGCGCCATGTATGCCTATACCAACTCCGTGATGGAGCCGTGGGACGGCCCGGCCGCCCTTGCCGCCACTGATGGACGCTGGGTTGTTGCAGGGCTTGACCGCAATGGCCTCAGGCCCATGCGGTTTACCGTAACCAACGACGGTTTCCTTGTTGTCGGCTCAGAAACCGGCATGGTGGTTGTGGACGAGGAAGACGTGCGGGAAAAAGGTCGGCTCGGGCCGGGCCAGATGATTGCGCTCGACCTTCAGGACGGCCAATTCTATCATGACCGGGAAATCAAGGATAAGCTCGCGGCGTCGCAGCCGTTTGAAGAGTGGGCGATGGATATCGGCGGTATCGACTCGCTGCCTGACTATCGCGGGCCCGAGATGCCAAGCTTTGCGGGTGATGACCTCAAGCGCCGACAGATTGTGGCGGGTCTTAGCCATGAAGACCTTGAGCTGATTTTGCACCCGCAGGTAACAACGGGCAAAGAAGCAATCGGCTCAATGGGTGACGATACACCGCTCGCGGTGCTTTCCAGCAAATACCGTAACCTGTCGCATTTCTTCCGGCAGAACTTCAGCCAGGTGACCAACCCACCCATCGATAGCCTGCGTGAACACAGGGTGATGAGCCTCAAGACCCGGTTTGGCAACTTTGCCAATGTGCTGGATGAAGGGCACACACAGGCAGGTTCAATCGTGCTTGATAGCCCGGTGATCACGAACCGGGAATGGAACACGCTGATCAAACACTTCGGTGATTCTGCGCAGGTGATCGACTGTACCTTTGATGCAAAAGCGGGCAAGGGTGCGCTCAGGGTTGCGATCGACCGTATCCGCCGTGAAGCTGAAGATGCCGTACGCGAGGGGCGCGGGCATCTGTTCCTGACGGATGAGAATATCAGCGAAGACCGCGCGCCGGTGCCGATGATACTTGCGGCGGGCGGTTTGCATACCCATCTGCTCAATGAAGGCTTGCGTACGTTTACGAGCCTGAACGTGCGCGCGAGCGAATGTCTTGACCCGCATTATTTTGCGGTGCTGATCGGTGCGGGCGCAACCACCGTGAACGCCTATCTTGCGCAGGACGCGATCTCGGACCGGCACGCAAAAGGCCTCTTTGGCGACATGAGCCTTGATGAGGCGGTTGTCCGCGCGGCGGATGCCATCGATCAGGGGCTTCTCAAGATTCTGTCCAAAATGGGTATCTCGGTGATCTCCAGCTACCGGGGCGGTAACAACTTTGAAGCGCTGGGGCTTTCCCGTTCATTGGTGGCGGAATTTTTCCCCGGTATGCCAACCAAAATCTCCGGTATCGGTCTTTCCGGTATCCAGAAAAAGGTGCTGGAGCAGCATGCCAAAGCATTTGCAGAAGACGCGCTTACGCTGCCGATTGGTGGGCTTTACCGCTACCGCCGTGGGGGTGAGGTGCACGCCCATGACGGCCAGCTTATTCACCTGCTGCAAACAGCAGTTGGCCAGGACAACTATGCCAAATACCTGACCTACTCGCGTGGGCTTCATAACCTGCCGCCGGTGAACCTGCGGGATCTGCTTGACTTCCGCCGGCCTGAGCGGGCCATGCCGATTGATGAGGTGGAATCGATCACCCAGATCAGGAAGCGGTTTATCACACCGGGTATGTCGCTTGGTGCGCTCTCAAAAGAAGCGCATGAAACACTCGCCATTGCCATGAACCGCATTGGTGCCAAGTCGGTCTCGGGTGAGGGCGGTGAGGATAAATCCCGTTACAAGCCTTATGAGAACGGCGATAACGCCAACAGCCCGATTAAACAGGTGGCCTCAGGCCGTTTTGGTGTAACGGCAGAATATCTGAATGCGTGTGAGGAGCTTGAGATCAAGGTCGCGCAAGGGGCCAAGCCGGGTGAGGGCGGCCAACTACCGGGTTTCAAGGTAACGGAGATGATTGCACGGCTTCGGCACTCAACGCCGGGTGTGACGCTCATTTCACCGCCACCACACCATGATATTTACTCGATTGAGGACCTGGCGCAGCTTATCTATGACCTCAAGCAGATCAACCCCCGCGCCAAAGTGTGTGTGAAGCTGGTGTCTTCCGCCGGTATCGGCACGATTGCAGCAGGCGTGGCAAAAGCGCATGCGGATGTCATTCTGGTATCCGGCCACTCGGGCGGTACGGGCGCGAGCCCACAAACCAGCATCAAATACGCCGGTACACCGTGGGAAATTGGCCTTGCTGAAGTCAATCAGGTGCTGATGCTCAACGGCCTTCGTCACCGTGTGACACTGCGCACAGACGGCGGTATCCGCACAGGCCGCGACGTGGTGATTGCCGCCATGCTGGGGGCGGAAGAATATGGTGTGGGCACGGCCTCTCTTGTGGCCATGGGCTGCATTATGGTGCGCCAGTGTCACTCCAACACATGCCCGGTTGGTATCTGCACGCAGGATGAAGACCTCCGTAAAAAGTTTGATGGATCAGCAGAAAAAGTGGTCAACCTCTTCAGCTTTATCGCAGAAGAAACCCGCGAAATTCTGGCGGAACTGGGTGTCGAGAAGCTTGATGATATCATCGGCCGTACGGATCTGTTGCATCAGGTAAGTCGCGGTGCCGAGCACCTTGACGACCTCGATCTCAACCCGCTTCTCGTGCAGGTGGGCGGCCGTAACAGGCGTTCCGTGTGCACGCTTGAAGGCCGCAACGAGGTGCCGGATAGCCTTGACGCCCAAATGCTTGAGGATGCCAAAGCCGTATTCTCAAAGGGTGAGAAGATGCAGCTGACCTATTCAGTGCAAAACACGCTCCGTGCTATCGGTACGCGCTTCTCAAGCGAGATCACCCGCACCTTTGGCATGAACGAGTTGAAACCCGACCATGTGACCGTGCGGCTCAGGGGCTCCGCGGGCCAATCGCTTGGTGCATTTGCGGTGCAGGGTCTCAAGCTTGAGGTTGCCGGTGATGCAAACGACTATGTGGGCAAGGGCCTCAGTGGCGGTACCATTGTGGTGCGACCGTCAAACCGGGCGTCCTTCAACTCGAAAGACAACACCATCATTGGCAACACGGTGCTTTATGGTGCTACGGCGGGCAAACTGTTTGCGGCTGGTCAGGCGGGTGAGCGTTTTGCTGTCAGGAACTCAGGTGCCAATGTGGTGGTTGAGGGCTGCGGTGCCAATGGCTGTGAATATATGACCGGTGGCACGGCGGTGATCCTTGGGTCTGTCGGGGATAACTTTGGCGCAGGCATGACCGGCGGCATGGCGTTTGTCCTTGATGAGCAAGGCACGTTCGAAGAACACGTGAACGACGATTCGGTGCTTTATAACCGGCTTTCAAGCGCGCATTGGGAAGGTGTCCTAAAAGCTCTTATTGAAGAGCATGTCGAGGAAACTCACTCCCGCTGGGGCGCGACGGTGCTCTCGAACTGGGAGGCCAAGCGCGGCAGTTTCTGGCAGGTTGTGCCCAAAGAGATGATCGACAGGCTGGCTCATCCGGTAAGCGACGAACAGGCAGGCGAAAAACTCACAGCATAATTGTTGAGGGAAAGTATTTTCAGAATTGGCGGCCCCCGAATTCTCGGTTAAGAAGGGGGCTGTCATGCCTACGCTTTATCATCATTGGCTCAGCCCCGCCGCTCGTTTTATTCGTGTGCTTCTTGCAGAGAAGCGCGTCGATTTTGATATGCGGCTGGAGAAAGAGTGGGAGCGCAGGCCCGCGTTCCTCGCCCTCAACCCGGCGGGCGAGGTGCCTGTGCTGGTGATGGATGATGGCCATGCCTATTCAGGCACCATGGCAATCGCGGAATATCTGGAAGAAGTAATCCCCGAACCACCGCTTCTCATTGGGGACGCGGACACACGCTATGAAATTCGCCGGCTTGCCGGGTGGTTCCATTCCAAAGTGGGCACGGAAGTAACCCGCCATACCGTTTCGGAAAAGCTGCTCAAACGTTTCCTTGGCATGGGCGAACCTGATTCTGAAGCTATCCGGTGCGCGTCCCATAATCTCAAGGTGCACCTGAAATATATCACCTATCTCGCAGAACGACGGCACTATCTGGCGGGTAACCAGTTCACCATGGCCGATGCTGCGGCTGCCGCGCACATTTCGGTGGTGGATTATTTTGGCGATATAGCATGGGAACAGTGGCCTACGGTGAAGGACTGGTACGTGCGGGTAAAATCGCGCCGGTCGATCCGGGCGCTGCTAGCTGACCGCATCACGGGCCTCACGCCCCCCAAACACTATCAGGAACTGGATTTCTAAATGGGCGCGCCCGGCGATATCCGCGCCGAGCTTGAAGCCAAAGCAACTGAGCTCGGGTTCGATACCTTCGGGGTAACATCTGCGGTTACGTCGCCTGAGGTGGCTGCGCGGCTGCGCGAATTTGTGTCGCTTGAGCGGCACGGCACCATGGCGTGGATGGCAGAGCGGCTCCATCACCGGGAAAGCCCGCAAAACCTGTGGCCGGAAGCACGCTCGGCGATCATGCTGGGGGTGAACTATGGCCCGAAGGAAGACCCGCGTGTGCTGCTTGATGCGCCGTCGTTTGGCAATATTTCCGTTTATGCCCGTGGCAAGGATTATCACGACCTGATCAAAAAACGCCTGAAGGCCTTCGCGCGTTGGATTGTGGAAACATATAGCTGTGAGCTTAAGGTGTTTGTCGACACAGCGCCTGTGCCGGAGAAACCCTTATCCGCTGCGGCGGGCCTTGGCTGGCAAGGTAAACACACCAATATGGTCAGCCCGGATTTTGGCAGCTGGCTTTTCCTTGGTGCGATTTATACGGATATGGCCTTGCCAGAGGACCAGCCGCACAGGGACCAGTGTGGCTCATGCCGTGCGTGCCTTGATGCTTGCCCGACGGGCGCGTTTCCTGGTCCCTATCAATTGGATGCCCGGCGCTGTATCTCCTACCTGACCATCGAACATAAAGGCCCAATAGCCGAAGAGTTTCGCCGCGCCATGGGCAACCGCATCTATGGCTGTGATGACTGTCTGGCTGCGTGTCCCTGGAATAAATTTGCCAAAGCAAGCCAGGAAGCGGCCTTCCATGCCCGGGCGGAGCTTGGCGCACCAGCGCTCGCAGACCTTGTGTTGCTCGATGATCAATCCTTCCGGGAGGTGTTCTCCGGCAGCCCGATAAAACGTATCGGGCGAGACAGGTTCGTGCGTAATGTGCTCTACGCTATCGGGAATTCTGGCGACAATAGCCACTTGCCAGCCATTGAAAAACTCTGCCAAGATGAAAGCGATGTGGTCAGGGATGCCGCATCATGGGCGCTTCGTGAACTTGGGGAAGGGTGATGCGCATGATCAACTGGCGAACAGGTTTTCTGGTTGTGCTACTTGTCGGGGCGGCCTGGTTTTCGGTCAAAATACCGGATGTGCCAGCTCGTGTGGTGACGGCAGAGGTGGTTTCGTTAGAGGAAGGCCAGGGCGGGTGGCGAACGATTACCGTGCGTTTTGACGATGGCCGCGTGCAGGCAATTGAAACGCTCGTACCGTTTTTCTATCGGCCGGGGTACAAGGTGAAGGTTGCTGTGTATGACCGCCTTTTGTTGCCGGACCATTATGATCTGGTCAGTGATAGCAAGGCTCAGTCCTTGTCCTGAAGGAACATGATCGGGGTGGGGGCAGGCTCTGCGTGCCCTTCCCGTATAGCGCCCCACTTGCCGTATTTGGGCCACTGACTGGCCGCCACATACAGGATACCGCGCGGCGTGCTGACGCCAAGCGTTGGTTCAAACCAGCCGTCAAGCTCCTGCGCGAGAATCTGAACGCCTGAGACAGTTTGGCCTTTTAGGCTGATCTCAATAATGCGCTGTGGGTTCACACCATTCTGGATCGCAACCAGCTTACCCTTGTGGGCGATTAGCCCATCAATCCCGAGCAGCGTCGTGTTCTCAGGCGGGTCCATCAGCGTGACATTGCCGGTGCCCTCGTCCAGCAACCACAGGCCGCGGCCATAATCCGCGAGTATGAGCCCGACACCGGGCAGCTTGGCGATACCCTGTGGGCTCATGAAACCGTCATGGCTAAAGGCAAGATCAAGGCCTTCGCCCACAACCCGCCAGACCTTTTTACCTTGTGCGTCGCTCAGGTAGATGGTGCCGTCATCGGTGACAGTGAGGTCAGCGATCTGTTGATCTGCGGTACCGCCGGGAAGCACCCAGGTAAACAGTATATCACCGGTTTTTGGATCAATTTTAGCGAGGCCGGTTTGGCCTTCATCCCCTTCATGGCCCGGTGTTTGTTCCACGCGGGCGAAGGTCGCATAAAGCGCACCTTCATGCATCATGATGGCGAAGAAGCTGCCAAATTCATGCTGTTTTGCGTCCACCAGAAGCGTGGCTTTGCCGCGCTCCACCCGGTAGATGCCACCAGAGACAACGGTGGCTGCATAGAGGGTATCATCTTCACCAAGCGCGATGCCTTCTACAAGCTCAAGGTCGGCGGGCAAAGCTGCTTCAATCCATGGAAAGCTCACTGGCGTAGTGTTTTTTTCAAAAGCCGCTTCAAGTGTGTGCCAGGCATTTGGTGTTATTGCTTGCTTGATTTTGTCGCGAATTGCTGCGCCGGGTACCAGCCCAAGCGCGGCATATGCCCGCGCGGCCTCTACCGCGCGCTCACCGTCACCTGTTGCGGCTGCAAGATAGGCCACATTCCCGAGCAACAGAGGGTGGCTGGGCCGAAGGCTCAGGGCTTCTTCCATAGCGAGAAGAGCCGCGCTCAGGTCATTGGCGCGGAAGGCCTCCGTCGCCTTGGCGCGCGCCGCTTGGCTGGCTTGAAATGCTTCTTCACTTTCAGCCCGGGCAACAGACGGCAGGGTCATCCCCATGGTGAGGGAAAGCAGGGCGGGGATGAGCGCTGTGCGGATAAACCTTTTGTTCATGCCCTCATCTTATAATGAGTTTCTATCCACGCAATTAAAATTGGATGACCGGGCCCGTGCTGAATGTGCTGAGTAGTACCAAGTCTTCAAATGCAGATACCAGAACCATGGATGCATCAGACTATCTTGCCAAGACATACGCTCTCACGGAGCTGCCCTCGAACCATGCGAGCGATAAGGCACTGGCGCATTTTGCGCAGATTATCAGGCTGTGGGGCCGCGAGATTGAACGTGGCGGCATTCCGCGCCGGGTTGATCTGTCATTTCAGGGATTTGTTGGCTGGCACGCCCGGATGATCATCTCGCGTCTTCCGGCATGCGGGGATCTGGAATTTCGCATTATCGGGCACGATATCGATGAAATGTTTGGCCGCACCCTCAAAATCGGGGATCGGTTCTCGAGCCTGCCGCATGTGGCGTTTGAGGACTATGCAGACTATTTCAAGGCAATCAGGGCGGGGGGCACCTATGGCCGCTATTCCGGCATCATTCCCTTTGAAGGTCGCGCGCACCGCACATTTGATGTGCTTGATTTGCCCGCTGCAGATGAGGAAGGCAAGTTAGCCTTCCTCTATAGCTTTTTTGTTATGGGGCCTCGTCGCCGCGTTTAGGCTGACTTGCGGCGTGGGGCTTGGGAACCGCCAGCTTTTTGTTTAGCGCGTACCGGCTTGCCTGGCTTGCCGCCTGTTTTGGCGACAAATTTGCCAGCACCAAACTTCTTGCCCACAGGCTTTTTACCCTCGGCGCGTTTCGCGAACGGCTTGCCGCCTTCAGCGCGCTTACCGGCGGGTTTGCGGTCATCCGAGCGGTCAGCGCGTGGGCCGGAGAATTTCTTGCCCTCAAACTTTTTACCTTCGAACTTCTTACCGTCTGGCTTGCGGCCTTCAAAGCGTGGGCCATCAGCCTTGCGGAAGTCATCACGCTTGCTCTCGCTGCGTTTTTTCTCCGGGCGACCCTCAAAACGCACATTGTCTCGGTCGTCACGGCGTTTGCCCGCAGCGCGGTTTCTGCCTTCGGTGTCTTCACGTTCAGGGCGCCAACCACCCTCAGTAGTTTTTGCGCGGAAAGGTTTTTTGGCACCAAACGGCTTTTTCGCGCCATATGGTTTTTTGTCACCAAAGGAACGCTTGCCACCTTTGTGAGCGAAAGGCCGACCACCAACGTTGCCTTTGTTGTGATAGGCCGCTTTGAGCGGGAACGGGTGACCATCTTCAACATCAATATCGAGCTTGATCAGGCGTTCGATGGCGCGCAGAAGGTTAAATTCGCTCTTGCTGCAGAAGGTATACGCCTCGCCTGACGCACCACCACGGGCTGTACGGCCGATACGGTGTACATAGCTCTCGGCTTCAACGGGCACATCGATATTGAACACATGGCCGATGTCTTTGACGTCAATGCCACGTGCGGCAACATCTGTGGCAACGAGGAAGTCTGTACGGTCGCCCTTGAAGCCGCGAATGATGCGTTCGCGCATGCGCTGCTGTTTGTCGCCATGAATAGAATCAGCGTTAAAGCCGGTCGCGGTCAGATAGTCGCTCAGCTCATCAGCTTCACGTTTTGTGCGAACGAAGATAAGTGACTTGCTAACCTTTTTGGTCTCAATGAAATGAAGCAGCAGCTCATATTTTTTATCAAACGGTACAAAAGCGACCTTATGGGTCAGATTGTCTGCAACGGTTGATTCGCGCGCGACCTCGATATGCTCAGGCTCATTGAGGAGCGTACCGGCAAGACTACGAATGCCATGGTTCATGGTGGCGGAGAACATCACCGACTGGTGGTTGTTCATCATCTTGGCGGCAATCTGGCGCACGTCGTCCACAAAGCCCATGTCAAGCATGCGGTCAGCTTCATCAAGGACAAAATACTCAGCTTCATCCAGATAGATGTTGCCTTGTTTCATATGGTCCATGAGGCGACCCGGGGTCGCGACAAGAATATCCACGCCGCGGCGCAGGATATGAATTTGGGTGCGGTACGGCGCGCCACCAAAAATGGTGCAGTTCTTAAGTGGTGTGTGGCGGGAAAGCTCACGCACAGTCTCTGATATCTGCAGGGCAAGCTCGCGTGTCGGCGCAAGTATAAGCGCGCGTGGCATACCCGGCTTCGGCTTTTCACCAAAGGTCAGGAGCTTTTCGATCATTGGCAACACAAAAGCAGCGGTTTTACCGCCACCAGTTTGTGCGATACCGATCACGTCCTTGCCGTTCAAAAGAGCAGGAATGGTGGCAGCTTGAATTTCGGTCGTCGTGGTAAAACCCAGTTCTTCAACAGCGCGAAGAACCGGTGCGCTCAAAGCGAGCGTACTGAAGTCGGTCATTTCTATCCTAGCGTCGGTTAAGGCCCTGGTACAAACCTGTGCAGACCGGGGCGTTTCTCAAAACTGGCGGGAACGCCTTTTCCTTAACCGGTAGCTTTGCCGTCTTGTTGGCAGCGGTGGGTTTGTGCGACTTCGCACGGGAAACTTCGTTCTAATGGGGCCGTGGCATTGTACCCTAAACATCCGGGTGGCTTGCCTGCCCATGCCGCAATTTTACATGCGGCGGTCATATTCGCCGCGCGCTCTATGACGTGTACGGCATCAAATGTCAAGAAATCAGTTTAGCGGCTGGTTGACGGTTGTGTGTCGTCTGCACCAAGGTTCAGGCTCGCGGCACCAATGATAGGGCCATGGCCATAATCTTCCTGTATCAGGATCGCCACATGGTCCGCGCCCACGTCCAAACCGTCTGTTACGTTCAGGCTTAAGCTGCGCTCGTTGCCGTTCCATTCCATATCAATAAGGTCGGTTGCGCGCACAACATTGGTATAATGCAGGCGGCGGCCCTGGTTTTCACCGTCCCCAATCTCAACTTCCGCATCGGCCAGGAACCACACCACACGCACGGCTGCCGTGCCTGCGAGTTTGGTGGCGGGAAGGTTGAGTGTCACGCTATCACCCGCGCGTGTCAGGGACGGGCTTAGCACCATGCGCTCAATATCGCGGGCTTTTTGAATGGAGCCTCGTACCTTCTCCGGTTTGGAGCCCACGCACTGGATGCGGCCATCCACGATCATTTGTGGTGTGAAAACACCGCCGCGGCCCAGGCGCTTGTTGTAGGCAGCCTGTCGCATGGCATTGTGCGGCAGCGCGAAGGTATCCTCCCAGCCCAATCGGTCCCAATAGTCCACCGGCCAGGAAAGCGTGAGAATGCCCGGCCGGTCGCGCATGGATTTAAGGGCCGCATCAGCTGGCGGGCAGCTTGAACAGCCCTGGCTGGTGAAAAGTTCGACCACAGTCAGGCGCAGGTCATCGGCGAACGAGGGTGATGTTGATATCGCCCCGCTCAGGATAAAAAATACAGCTGTTAACCACTTTCTCATGTTTCTAACTTACGAAGAGTATAGGTCACTTGCCAATCACCTGTGTGTGAGCCGGCACCAGTTCACGAGTATGAGGCGCTATATGCCATGGATGGTTTTGATTTAACAAATAAAACAAACAATACCGACACAAATGTCGGTTCGACAGACGAGACAACACCGCGCAAAACCGTAGAGCGGGAGCAGGGTAAGCTTTTTTTCTACCCCATAGAGGGTGAATTGCCTGTTATTCCGGGTTTCGAATCCGTTGTGGAGCTTTACCGCAAGAAACGGGAAGGCCATGCCATGCCCAGCCGCAAGGCCATCACCTTCCAGGACTTGCGAGGCTGGCATTCAAGCTTTTTCCTGATTGAGTTCGGGAAAGACCTGCGGGAAGGCCGCATGCGTATTTTGGGGGAAACCTATAAAACGCTTTATGGTGGTGAGCTTTGGCAGGGCATGAGCGTGTCGGAAACCAAAAGCCCCAGCCTTCAGGATATCGATGACTATTTCCGGGAGTTGCTGACCGGGCCCTTTATTGGCCGCTATAAGGGGTATCTTCCCCATGTGGGCCGCGAGCATGTGTTCGCGGATATCATGGACGTACCCGTGGTGGATGAAGAAGGCACACCGCGCTACTTGATGTCCTTCATTCGGGAAATACAACGCGCTAAGCCAGTGCACCGGGTGGTTGCTAAAAAGTAGAACAGTCTTGACGAGAAGCTAAGCCAGAATAGGAATGGGCGACCCGAAGGCCGCCCATTTTACATTTGGGTAAGCTGCCTGGGATCAGGCGGCGAGGCGGCGCAGCACATAGTGCAGGATGCCGCCGTTTTTATAGTAGTCGACCTCATTTTCTGTATCGATCCGGCAAAGCACGGTGATGGACTTTGATGTACCGTCAACATAGTTGATGGTCACGCTCACGTCCTGACGTGGGCTGATGCTGCCTTCGATGCCGGTAATATCAAACGTCTCGGTGCCAAGCAGGCCAAGGCTTTCACGGCTGTCGCCTTCCTTGAATTGAAGCGGCAGCACGCCCATGCCCACAAGGTTGGAGCGGTGAATGCGCTCAAAGCTTTCAACCAGAACAGCCTTCACGCCAAGGAGGTTGGTGCCTTTTGCGGCCCAGTCCCGGCTTGATCCGGTGCCATATTCTTTGCCACCGACGACTACGAGCGGTACGCCTGCCTCCTGATATTTCATGGATGCGTCATAGATAGACATCACCTCGCCCGTTGGCTGGTGCGTGGTCCAGCCGCCTTCCGTGCCCGGTGCCATCAGATTCCGAAGCCGGATGTTGGCAAAAGTGCCGCGCATCATCACTTCGTGGTTGCCGCGGCGGGAGCCGTAGCTGTTGAAATCTGCAACCGCGACACCTTTGGACTGCAAATACTGGCCCGCCGGGCTGTCCGGTTTAATGGCACCCGCAGGGCTGATGTGATCAGTGGTGATGCTGTCACCAAGAAGGGCAAGCGGGCGGGCGCCTGTGATGTTGGCGGTATCCGCTACCTCATGCCCCATGCCCTGGAAGTAAGGCGGGTGCTGAATATAGGTGGATTTGCTGTTCCAGTTATAAGTTTTGCCTTCGCTCACCGGTACAGCCTGCCATTCAGGTGTGCCGAGGAAAACATCGGCGTAGCGCTCAATGAACATGTCGCGGGTGAGGGCGGATGCGATGGCGGCCTTTACCTCTGCGTTGGTGGGCCATAGGTCCTTGAGATAAACGTCGTTGCCATCTTTGTCGGTTGCGATCGGGTCTTTACTGACGTTGATCTTCATTGAACCAGCGATGGCGTAGGCGACCACCAGCGGCGGTGAGGCAAGATAGTTTGCCTTGATGTCCTGGCTGACCCGGCCTTCAAAATTCCGGTTGCCTGACAGCACGCTCGCGCAAACCATGTCGTTGTCGTTGATGGTTTTGGAGATCGGTCCGTCAAGCGGGCCGGAGTTGCCGATGCAGGTGGTGCAGCCGTAGCCAACAAGGTTGAAACCCAGCGCGTTCAGGTGCTCCGTGAGCCCGGCGCGGTCCAGATAGTCCGTTACCACCTGTGAGCCGGGGGCGAGCGATGTTTTCACCCAGGGTTTGCGTTTGAGGCCAAGCTCATTGGCCTTTTTGGCAACGAGGCCTGCCGCCACAAGCACGTCCGGGTTTGAGGTGTTGGTGCAGCTGGTAATGGCCGCAATGCAGACGTCGCCATTTTTCAGCTTATAGTCTTCGCCAGCAACAGCATACTCTGCGGTGCCATCTTTGCCGAAGGACGTGAGGACTTTCGTAAATTCCTCTGCCGCGACAGCAAGTTCAACACGGTCCTGTGGGCGCTTTGGGCCAGCCAGCGACGGCTTAACGGAGGAGATATCCAGCTCAAGCGTATCGGTGAACACCGGTTCTGGCGAATTGGCGTCCCGCCACATGCCTTGTTCTTTGGCATAAGCCTCAACAAGGGCGAGGGTGTCCGCGTCACGGCCGGTGAAGTTCATATAATCGAGCGTTTGCTGGCTGATGGGGAAAAAGCCGCATGTTGCCCCATATTCCGGGCCCATATTGGCAATTGTTGCCTGATCCGCGAGGGTAAGCTGGTCGAGACCCGAGCCGTAAAACTCGACAAATTTACCAACAACACCCTTTTCGCGCAGCATTTGCACAACGGTGAGCACAAGGTCGGTTGCGGTGATGCCTTCATTGAGTTTACCGGTCAACTTGAAGCCCACCACTTCGGGGATCAGCATGGAAACCGGCTGGCCGAGCATGGCCGCTTCCGCCTCAATGCCGCCCACACCCCAGCCGAGAACCGCAAGGCCGTTGATCATGGTGGTGTGGCTGTCGGTGCCCACGCACGTATCCGGGTAGGCGACGGTGCGGCCGTTTTCAACCGAAGTCCAAACCGTTTTGGCGATATATTCGAGGTTAACCTGGTGACAGATACCGGTGCCGGGAGGAACTGCGTTGAAATTATCGAGGCTCGATTGCCCCCATTTGAGGAACTCGTACCGTTCCGCGTTGCGCTCCATCTCAAGATCAACATTCTGTTTGAAGCTTTGTGGTGTACCAAATTTGTCCACCATCACTGAGTGGTCGATCACCAAATCACACTGTGCAAGTGGATTGATCTTCTCCGGGTCACCGCCCATCTCTGCCATCGCGGCGCGCATGGCCGCGAGGTCAACAACCGCAGGAACGCCGGTGAAGTCTTGCATCAACACACGGGCGGGGCGATAGGCGATTTCGTGGTCTGAACGCCTGTCTTTCTGCCAGTCTGCAAGGGCTTGAATGTCTGCGGTGGTGACGCTGGTGCCATCCTCAAAACGCAGGAGGTTTTCGAGCAGAACCTTGAGTGTATAAGGCAGGCGCGAGACATCGCCTATCGTCGCGGCCGCAGCCTTCAGGCTGTAATAATCATACTCTTTGTTGCCAACCGTCAGTGTGCGGCGGGTGTTCAAGCTATCTTGCGGGGTGGATGCCATAAGATCGTGCCCTCCAGTTCAAAGGGTTTAAAATAGGCCGAATTTGCGCGGGGGAAAGCGCAAAAATTGGCAGAAAACAGACGTTGTCGGGGCCGAACTACCTTGCATGAAAGGGCGCGTTGAAATAGTATGCGCGCCGGCCCGCTTTTCCCTCGCCCGCAGACCTCTCTGCGGCCCGGGTTTCAAGCTTCATCTAACACTTTTTGTCAGGATAGTCATGGGTTTGTACACCGAATATTTAAATGAGATCGAAACTCGAAAAACACAAGGGTTGAATCCTAAGCCCATTGAAGACGGCGCCCTTGTGGAAGCGATTATTTCCCAGATCACCGACCTGGAGAATGAGCACCGGAAAGATTCACTTCAGTTTTTCATATACAACACCCTGCCAGGCACCACGAGTGCAGCTGGCGTAAAAGCGAAGTTCCTGAAAGAGATTATTCTCGGCAAAGCCACTGTTGCAGAAATTTCGGCGGACTTTGCTTTTGAGCTGTTGTCGCACATGAAAGGCGGCCCGTCGGTTGAGGTTCTTCTCGATCTGGCGCTTGGGGATGACGCGGCGATCGCCGGGAAAGCGGCGGATGTCCTCAAAACACAAGTGTTCCTCTATGAGGCTGATACCGACCGTCTCGCGAGCGCGCACGCGGCGGGCAACGCGGTTGCCAAAGATATCCTTGAAAGTTATGCGAAGGCCGAGTTTTTCACGAAGCTCCCTGCCATCGATGAGGAAATCAAGGTCGTTACATACATCGCCGCAGAAGGTGATGTTTCAACAGATCTTCTGTCACCGGGTAATCAGGCGCACTCCCGCTCGGACCGTGAACTGCATGGCAAATGCATGATCTCGGAAGCGGCGCAGGCTGAAATTCAGGCGCTTCAGAAACAGCATCCGGATGCACGCGTGATGCTGGTGGCTGAAAAAGGCACCATGGGTGTGGGGTCTTCCCGGATGTCCGGCGTGAACAACGTCGCGCTCTGGACTGGCAAACCAGCCAGCCCTTATGTTCCCTTTGTGAATATCGCCCCGATTGTTGGCGGCACCAACGGCATCTCCCCCATCTTCCTCACAACGGTTGGCGTAACCGGCGGCATCGGTCTCGACCTCAAGAACTGGGTCAAGAAACTGGATGCGGACGGTAAGCCGGTGCTGGATGCAAACGGTGACCCGGTGCTTGAGCAGGTTTATTCCGTTGAGACCGGTACGGTTCTCACCATCAATACCAAAACGAAAAAGCTCTACAGCGCTGCGGGTGATGAGCTCGTTGATATTTCGTCAGCGCTCACACCGCCAAAGGTTGAATTCATCAAAGCTGGTGGCTCCTATGCGATCGTGTTTGGTAAAAAGCTCCAGACATTCGCCGCTGAAACGCTCGGCACCAGTGCGCCAGCGGTGTTCGCACCTTCAAAGGAAGTTTCTCATGCGGGCCAGGGCCTGACGGCTGTTGAAAAAATCTTCAACAAAAACGCCGTTGGTGTGACGCCGGGCAAGGTGCTGCACGCGGGCTCAGACGTGCGTGTGAAAGTGAATATCGTTGGCTCGCAGGACACAACCGGCCTGATGACATCACAAGAGCTGGAGGCAATGGCCGCTACGGTTATTTCCCCAACGGTAGACGGCGCGTACCAGTCTGGTTGTCACACAGCGTCCGTATGGGACAAAAAGGCACAGGCGAATATTCCGAAGCTGATGAGCTTCATGAACAAGTTCGGCCTTATCACCGCGCGGGACCCGAAGGGCGCCTATCACGCCATGACCGATGTGATCCACAAGGTGCTCAACGATATTACCGTTGATGACTGGTCTGTGATCATTGGCGGCGATAGCCATACACGTATGTCCAAGGGTGTTGCATTTGGTGCAGACTCAGGCACTGTGGCGCTTGCGCTTGCCACAGGCGAAGCCACCATGCCGATCCCTGAATCTGTGAAGGTGACCTTCAAAGGCAGCCTCAAGGATCACATGGATTTCCGTGATGTGGTACATGCAACGCAGGCGCAGATGCTGAAAGAGTTTGGCGACAACGTCTTCCAGGGCCGTGTGATTGAAGTGCACATTGGCACCCTTCTGGCAGACCAGGCTTTCACCTTCACCGATTGGACGGCGGAGATGAAAGCAAAAGCATCCATCTGTATCTCGGAAGATGAGACACTGATCGGCTCGCTTGAGATCGCGAAGAGTCGCATCCAGATCATGATTGACAAGGGCATGGACAATGAAGCCAAGACGCTTCAGGGCCTGATTGATATCGCGGACAAGCGAATTGCGGAGATCAGATCAGGTGAGCGTCCTGCGCTGTCACCCGATGATAACGCCAAATATTTCGCTGAATTTGTTGTGGATCTGGACCAGATTGCCGAGCCGATGATCGCTGACCCGGATGTAAACAATGCTGATGTATCCAAGCGTTACACGCACGATACCATCCGCCCTGTTTCCTATTATGGGGGAGACAAGAAGGTGGACCTTGGTTTTGTCGGGTCCTGCATGGTGCATAAGGGCGATATGAAAATTATCGCGCAGATGCTCAAAAATCTTGAAACTCAAGGCGAGGTCAAGTTCAACGCGCCGCTTGTAGTCGCGCCTCCTACCTACAATATCGTGGACGAATTGAAGGAAGAAGGCGACTGGGCTGTTCTTCAGAAGTATGCAGGCTTTGAGTTTGACGACAACGCGCCGAAGAATGCTGCACGCACGGAATATGAAAACATCCTGTATCTGGAGCGTCCCGGCTGTAACCTTTGCATGGGCAACCAGGAGAAGGCTGCCAAGGGTGACACGGTGATGGCCACATCTACGCGACTGTTCCAGGGCCGGGTTGTGGAAGACTCGGATGAGAAGAAGGGCGAGTCCTTGCTGGCGTCAACGCCGGTGGTGGTGCTCTCAACCATTCTTGGTCGTACGCCAAGCATCGATGAATATAAGGCTGCAGTGGCAGGCATTAACCTTACCAAGTTTGCGCCACCACTTGGGAAACCCCCGGTGAGCCATCACTAGGGAACCCCATACCATTCAGATCAGCGAGCAGCGCGGTAACCCGCGCTGCTTTTTTTTATCCTCACGCACATCTGCGTTAATGCAACAAACTGACCTCAATTCCTTCACTTTCCTGCCTTATTGCACAGGCAGTTTGATCCTATAGACCTTATAAAAAGACCAATGATGGATCAGACAGCGATGGATATTATTATTTATGCCATATTGGGTGCGGTGACCTGCGCCGGAATCTGGCACTCCAGAAGCCAGATTAACCGCCACTTCTAGTGATGGCTAGGCCAAAACATGTCCTCATGTATCGCAGAAATGTTCTTCGCGAGCAGCATGGGATACTATAAAATGGTCGTCACCTTGCTGGGAGGTGGCTCATGCATTTTATGGTGATTGAAAAATTCAGACACGGAAATCCTCAGCCGGTTTTTGACAGGTATGAGGAGCGGGGCCATATGTTGCCGGACGGGCTGTTTCTTCGCAAAGGCTGGGTGACCGCTGATATGAGATGCTGTTATCAGGTTATGGAGACAGAGGACCCGGCACTTATCACCGAATGGATCAAAGTTTGGGATGACCTTGCTGATTTTGAAGTCGTTCGGCTGAGCGCGACCATGGCACCTTCGACAACATAGTCCTACTAACGCAATCCTGATGATATCTGTGGCCCTCACATCAAGGCCATTTGTTCCCGATCTGCTTAACCCGTGTGTCAATATGAGTGATGAATGGCTGAATGTTTTTGCCGGGCCAGCACATCATGCTTTCTTCAAGCTCGAGCACTACAAGGTCACGGTTATAGTCGATTTGGGCTCTAGGGTTTGCGATCTGGTAAAGCGCAATGTCATTGTCGTAGGCAAGCGCATAGTTCACCCGCCGCGACTGGAGCAGATCGAGCGCCTTGAAGGCCGTGCCAACTTTCACCGGATTGGTAATTTTTGTGGCGTTGGTGTGAAGCTGTAAGTCCAGAAACAAAACTTCATCAATTGCGGTAGCACGATCCTCAAGAGCGTTCAGTGATGATGCAACGGGGGTACCCAACATTGAGGCTGCGCGCACCCGCAAGATATTAAAGGGCGTGGATATTCTAAGCGTATCCCACGCGGCCTGCGTGATGGTGGTGTCTTGTGGGGGAAGTTTATGGCCCGGCGCACTGATGCCGCCAAAGATGCAGTCATAGTCGCGATTAAGCCAGCCTTGCACCCCGCGATACCCCGGCAGAATGGTCTGCGTTGTTGGGGTGGGAGCCTCTTCCAGCAGAGCTTTCAGCAGGCGATTATAAGGGAGGTGGGCCTTCGGCTCGATCAAGCCTGGCATTTCCTGGGCGACAATCGAGATCACTTCGGTGTCCGCTTTCGTGGCGAACGAACCAAGGACGCAAGCAAGGACTGCGATTATATGTCTACTGCGGGCCACTAATCTAATGCGCGTCGGGGGTGTCTGCCTGTATCGAAAGTGCGTGTATGGGCCCAGCCAGCTCTTCCTTGAGGGCGCCCATCACCATGCGTTGCCGTGTCACACGGCTTTGCCCTTCAAATGCTTTTGAGCGGATCACAACACGGAAATGACTTTCGCCACCGTCCCTGTAGCCTGCGTGACCACGATGCCCTTCCGATTCGTCAATCACTTCGAGGTGATCGGGTGCCAAGGCTTCTTGCAGCTTTTTTTCGATGGTTTCAGTGACTTTACCCATATTCGACTTACTCTCTTCAACATACGCGGGGGTGGTGCGGCGCTGGTTATAACGCGCCAATCGTATAACAGCCATGTGAAATGTGCTGTTTCATATTGACCCAGCCGCTGGTAAACCCATGATGCATTCTTTAGAATGGTTATCAAAAGATTTTAGACAAGAGGATTAGTCCATGAGTGCCGCAACGGCTGAAAAGCTCCCCAGCCTGACATTGCCTGAGAATAAAGTGTCCGTGCGCGAAACCTTCGGCCTCGACCTTGATATGGAAGTGCCAGCATTCGCGGAACATACTGAACATGTGCCGGATATCGATGAGGCTTATGTTTTTGACCCTGATACCACGCTCGCCATTCTCGCAGGCTTTGCCCACAACCGGCGCGTGATGATCCAAGGTTATCACGGCACAGGTAAATCAACCCATATTGAACAGGTTGCCGCGCGCCTCAACTGGCCTACCATTCGGGTGAACCTCGATAGCCATATCAGCCGTATTGATCTTGTCGGCAAGGATGCGATTGTCCTGCGGGACGGCAAGCAGGTGACCGAGTTTCAGGAAGGTATCCTGCCGTGGGCGCTACAAAGCCCAACGGCAATTGTGTTTGATGAATATGATGCGGGCCGGCCTGATGT
Source organism: Kordiimonas sp. (assembly GCF_048264555.1). Lineage (GTDB taxonomy): Bacteria > Pseudomonadota > Alphaproteobacteria > Sphingomonadales > Kordiimonadaceae > Kordiimonas. The sequence continues at coordinate 657,527 of NZ_JBLXCX010000001.1, read as the reverse complement.
GATGTTCGTGATCCAGCGTGTGTTGGAAGTTGAGGGCAAGCTGACGCTTCTTGACCAGAACCGTGTGATCCGCCCGCACCCGGCTTTTCGCATTTTTGCGACGGCTAACACGGTGGGCCTTGGCGATACCACAGGCCTCTATCATGGCACGCAACAGATAAACCAGGGCCAGATGGATCGCTGGAACGTCGTGGGCACGCTCAATTATCTGCCGCATTCAACGGAAACCAATATCATTGTCGCGAAAGAGCCAAGCTATGACAGTGAGGAAGGCCGGAAAACCATCGCCAATATGGTGCGTGTGGCGGATCTCACCCGCACGGGTTTCATGGCGGGTGATATCTCAACGGTTATGAGCCCACGCACCGTGCTCACATGGGCGCAAAATGCCCGTATCTTTGGTGATGTGTCCTTCGGCTTCCGGGTCAGCTTCCTCAATAAATGCGATGAAGCGGAACGGTCTATCGTGGCTGAATATTATCAGCGCTCGTTTGGCGAAGACCTGAAAGAATCGGCAAGCAATCTCGTGATTAGCGCCTAACGGCTGATTACAAGAAGAGTTTAGGGTACATTTGATGGCAGACGGCAGCCAAAAACCGAAAGAGACATTTGAGCATGCACTTGCCGCCACCACGCGCGCCGTGGCGGAGGACAAGTCGCTTGATGTCAAATTCACGGCTGATGTACCCGGTCTTGTCGCGGGTGAGATGCGCGTGCCGCACCTGCCGCATAAGGTGCGCGCTCGTGATGTGGCGGAAGTGCGTGGCATCGCGGATAGTTTTGCGCTCAAACACCGCCATCATGATCCCAAACTCCACAGTAAGCTGTCCCCAAGCGGTGCGATAGGGCGCGCGATTTTTGATGCTGTTGAGCAGGCGCGGTTTGAGGCTATTGGCGCGCGCGCCATGTCTGGCGTCAAGGTGAACCTCGGCGCACTTGCAGAAAAGCGCGCGCTTGAGGCAGGGCTCTCACGCCCAACAGACGATGAATCTGGTCGGCTTGCGTCTGTGCTTGGGCTGTTGGTGCGGGAACGGCTTACTGGCGCACCGCCGCCCGAGAGCGCCGTTGTGGCCGTTGAAAGCCAGCGCAAGTGGCTTGAGGAAAGTGTTGGGCATCTGCTTGATGGTCTTGAGGCCAAGGTTGAAGACCAGAAAGGGCTTTCGGTTATTAGCCGCAGCATCATTGCCGAGCTTATTGGCGATGGAGACGGCGAAAAACGGGACCGGGAAGAGGAAGATCAGCCCGAAGAGGGTGACGGCAACGCGCCCGATAGCCCGGACGGTGACCCGGGCGATGACGGTGACGGCGAAGCTGACGGGGCGGAAAGCTCAGACGATAGCGAAGGCGAAACCGCAGATGACGACGCGTCTTCCGACGCCGCCATGGAAGAAATGGAGGATAGCGACGCTGACGCAGGCGAAGGCAAACATGAGGGCACCATCCCCTGGCGTCCCAACCGGCCGCTCGATCATCTGCCAGATACACCCTTCTATCAGGTGTTCACCGAAGAGTTTGACGAGGTTTTGAAAGCCGAAGAATTGTGTGACCTCGAAGAGCTTGAGCGCTTGAGAAAGTATCTCGACCAGCAGATGGCGCATCTCTCCGGCGCGGTGTCAAAACTGGCAAACAGGCTGCAGCGCAGGTTGCTCGCGCAGCAGCGTCGCCACTGGCAGTTTGATTTGGAAGAAGGCATATTGGACGCAGGGCGTCTCGCGCGTGTGGTCTCAAGCCCAACGAAGCCACTTTCCTACAAGTTAGAGAGCGAAACCGAGTTCAAGGACACGGTCGTGACGCTCCTTCTCGACAACTCCGGCTCCATGCGCGGGAGGCCGATATCGATCGCGGCTATATCCGCTGACATCCTCGCCCGCACGCTCGAGCGTTGTGGGGTGAAGGTGGAAATCCTTGGTTTTACGACGAAAGCCTGGAAGGGCGGGCAGTCGCGTGAGAAGTGGCTGCAGGACGGCAGGCCCAAAGCACCGGGCCGGCTGAATGACCTCAGGCATATCATCTATAAAACGGGTGATGCGCCTTGGCGTCGGTCCCGTCGGAACCTGGGCTTGATGATGCGTGAGGGCTTGCTTAAGGAAAATATCGACGGTGAAGCGCTCCTCTGGGCGCATAACCGCTTGATGGCGCGCGCGGAAGAGCGGCGCATTCTGATGGTGATTTCGGACGGGGCCCCTGTTGACGACAGCACCCTGAGCGTCAACTCAGGGGTTTATCTTGAGAATCACCTCCGGCAGGTCATCAAGTGGATTGAAGAACGCTCTTCCGTTGAGTTGATCGCTATTGGTATCGGTCATGATGTCACCCGCTACTATAAACGGGCGGTTACGATCTTGGATGCGGAGCAGCTTGGTGGCGCCATGACGGAGCAGCTTGCGTCGCTTTTTGAAGAAGCGGTGCCCACACCAAGGCGGCTTGGATAACATTCCATGATACTGCGGCACCCCAGAAAAACCTTGCTTGTGGCAATGAGTGCCCTCGCGTTAATGGCTTTTGCCACGTATCAGAATTTGGCAGGTAACAAGCCCTCTCACCCCCTTTCCGATGTGACAAGCGTCAGGGTTACCGCGAGGCCAATCCCGCTGAATGAAGATGATCCTGCAGCTATCAAGGTTGGTAAACTGACTTTTTTAGCTGGTTGGGCGCTTACGGCAAATAACGAGAATTTTGGCGGTTTCTCGGGCCTTGTTGTGGATGAAACCAGCCTTAAAGCGATCAGCGATCGAGGGGATTGGCTAACCGCAGCGATGGATTGGGCGCGGGAGGCGCCCTTTCTTTCTGCCACCATGCAGCCCTTTGACATTCATGCGCAGGACCAAAGCAAAGAGGGGTTGGATGCTGAAAGCCTGATCCGTTTTGGTGACGGGTATATGGTCAGTTTTGAGAATTATCATCGGCTTGTAACCTTAGGCTCGGACGGCAAGGTGAATCTTGCGCCCCACAACAAGGGCCTCAACTTCTCAGGCGTCGCGGCCAATGGGGGCGTTGAAGCCATCACACCTGTGGCCTGTGGGCTCTTGCTATTGGTTGAACGCGGGCTCGACACCCGTGGCAGGTTGCGAGGTTGGATTGCGCGCGAGGATGGTGCCGATGATATCTATTTCAAACCGCCACTGAATTTTTTCCCAACCGACGCGGCAACGCTCAAGAACGGCGACGTCCTCGTGCTTCTCAGGCGGTTTTCGCTGCTAAGCGGTGTGGCCGCCAAGCTTGTTCGCATCAAAGCTGCAGACATCAAGCCGGGTGCCACACTTGAGGGCGAGGAGCTAATGCATCTTGAGCCGCCTTACACGGTGGATAACATGGAAGGCCTTGATGTGATTGAGACGGAAGGCCAACAGGCACGGATCATCATGATCTCGGACGATAATTTTCGCGCCAGCCAGCGCACGCTCCTCCTTGTGTTTAGCCTCGATGTAGCCTAATCAAGCCGCATGGATACCGCCAAAAATACTGACATCAACCTCCTTGTACAGAAGGCAGAAGTTCTTTTGCAGGAAGAGGCCGTTGATGAAGCTCATGCGCTCATTACAAGTGCCCTTGGTGACTATGACCATGTGCGCCTGTGGCGTTTTCTGCGGCGCATCCTGTTGATGCAGGGTGACGAGCAAGCTGCGCAGGACCTTATGGCGCGCATTATTGAGCATGTGAAAGGCCCAACGCCTGGCGAACTGGCACTCGCGAAATCGAACCGGTCAGCCTTTACGAGCCTTCGCGACCATAAAATATTATATCTGCATATCCCGAAGTGCGGCTCTACAACGGTTAAAGACATGCTCTATCATGTGCTTACCGGCGAGCGGGGCGAGGGGCATTCGCACACACTGGTATCCAAACACGCTCCCTACGCGTTTGAGGACCGTACACGCCTTGGCCAGACTCACGCTGACTGGTTCAAGTTTCTTGTGGTGCGGGATCCGATCTCACGCCTTCGGTCGTACTACCGCTTCAATCTTGTTTTTACGAACGATCTCTCGAAGGAAGTGGAAGGCCGGGATACCTATCTTGGCCTCAAACTGCAACCGAGCTATGACGAGTTCCTCTCAAACCTGACCCGGTACCGGCAGGTGTTTCGCACACTTCGGGCGCATACCAACGGTATCGCAGATATCGCCGGGACAGACGCCAGCATCTTTGACTGGATAGGTCCCGTGAAAGCTATGGATAGCCTGCGGGCTCATCTATCCGAAAAGGTCGGTGTGGACATTCCCGCCATTCACAACTTCCGTTCCAAAGACATGGCGAAGATAGAGCCGAGCGCGGCGCTAGAAGAAGAAGCGCGTGAGCGTTATGCCCGTGACTATGAGGTTTACGGCGCCTATTTCTAAGCACGGTAGGGCGCCCAAATAAAAAACGCCGCAGCGAGGTGCTACGGCGTTTCTGAAACTTTTGCTTGCCCCTACTGATTGGCAGGGATTGCCTGTTGGCCTTATGCCTTGGCAGCAGCCTGTTTCTTTTTGATTTCCCGCTTCAGCTTCTGAGCGTTAGCCGACAGGTCGGTATCGCGAGCTTTCAGGAGGAAGTTATCGAGACCATCGTTGTGCTCAACAGAACGCAGCGCGTGCGTAGAAATACGCAGGCTGACAGAACGACCGAGGGTATCGGAAATCAGGGTTGCTTTCGTCAGGTTTGGCAGGAAACGGCGACGGGTTTTGTTGTGTGCGTGAGACACGTTATTACCCGCCATTACCCGTTTGCCAGTCAGTTCACATACGCGCGACATGTTCGTTATCCTTGTTTTTCTGCCGGAGATCAGCCTCCGGGAATCTTTATGATCCATGTTCGCTAAAGACCGGATTCGGCAATAGCTGGCGCGGTGAGTAGACGATTCGCTCTCACCGGTCAAGTTTTTATAGGCTTTGCGCCGTTCTTTGCTGTTTAAATCGGGTCTATTTCGGGTCGTTTGGCAGCAAAGTTGGCTGCGCGTTCCAGCAACCGGCCCACACCGATCAACTGATCCTCCCGGAACATATTCCCCCAAAGCGTGAAACCATATGGGGCTGGCCTCTCCAATCCCATCTTCTTGTCGTTCGCGCCGGTGAGCGGGAACGTGGGGCGTTTGATCAGTCCCAGCGGCAGCGTAAGGCTCGGGTGGCCGGTATAGTTGGTTATTACCAACATGTGGCCCGCATAATTGGGGCAGGCGATCATATCCACACCCTCAAACGTGGCATGCATCATTTCCATTACCTGCCGCCTGAAGCGGTCAAGCTGTACATATTCAATAGCACTGTGAAAACGGGCGGCGCGGAAGGTGTTGGGCCACGCTGTTTTCCCCTGCCATATCAGCTCGTCATCGCGGCCAGAAAGGGTCAGTCCTTCAAAGGCCGCGGCAGCTTCAACCTCTACTGTTGATAAAAGCGTAGGATACGGGAGGTCTGGCAGGCTGATCTCCGTTAGAGTGAAGCCCATCTCCTTGAGCGTATCAAGTACTTGCCGGTCAAGGTCCGTTGCGTCTTCGCCCGCGAACCATTTGGGGTCATAGCCGATGCGGATATTACCTGCGGCGGCCGTGCTGCCGTCATAGGCAAAACCCCAGTCATAACTGCAGGGGTCGCCAGCATCCGCGCCGTTGAGGGCGCTGAGCACAAGTGCTGTGTCTTCAACAGCGCGGCAGATAGGCCCTATTTTATCGAGGCTCCAGCAGAGCGCCATGGCGCCTGTGCGTGGCACACGGCCAAATGTGGGCCTGAGGCCTACAGCTCCGCACCGGGCGGAGGGTGACACGATGGAGCCCAGCGTTTCAGTCCCGATAGCAAAGCTGCAAAGCCCGGCGGCGGTCGCGGCAGCGGACCCTGCGCTTGAGCCAGAGGCGCCTTCTTGTGTGTTCCAGGGGTTGCGGGTTATACCGCCGTACCATAGGTCACCATAGGCCAGCGCCCCCATGGAGGCTTTACCGATCAGCACTGCGCCAGCTTCCTGAAGGCGCTTTGTCACCACTGCGTCCCCCTCGGGCACTCTGTCTTTATAGGGGGCGGCGCCCCATGTGGTCTTCACGCCTGCCGTGTCGATCAAATCCTTGAGCGCATAGGGGATACCGTGCAGCGGCCCTTTATATTTGCCGGAGCGGATTTCTACATCAGCGTCATAAGCCTGCTGTTTGGCTTCTGCTTCCATCACGGTGATGAAAGCGTTCAGCCGGCCATTCAGCTCACGAATGCGCTGCAGGTAAATATCCGTCAAACGGCTTGAGGTCAGTTGCCCGTTTTTGATCCAATAGGCTTGCTCATGCAGGGGGGCAAAAGCGATGCTCTGGTCATGCGGCAAAGGGCCAGGCGTTTCTGCGGCCAGGCGCACACCACCCGTTGGCTGGAAGTAGTTTTTGCCTGAGAGGCGCGGGTCGAAGGTGAGGGCGGGGGCATCATCATTTTCAAGCGGGATGGCGCTTCTGCGGCGCCTGACCCGGTCAAGCATATCGTCCAGCTCTTCCAGCACCATGGCGCGCTCAGTTGCCGTGTAGTTGACGCCCGCGATTTTCTCAGCCGCCGCAACGTCGCTTTCGCTGATGGGCCCCGCTTGGGTATTGCTGCCTTCGCCAAAGGCGGCGCGGGCAATGGCAAGCCCCCCCAGCAGGCCCGCTCCTTTTAATATATCTCGCCGGTCAAGTCTGGGTTTAGGCATACACGCTCCCGTTTTATTTTGATTATAGGGTTTCCCTTTCTGTGGGGGAACCGTTATCTAAAACTTTAAAAGTATGTGATCTTTAGGCGTATCTATGACTGGCATCATCAAGGCGGTTCTTGGCCCCACCAACACGGGTAAAACCCATTATGCGGTGGAGCGTATGATGGGATATGCCTCCGGCATTATGGGTTTTCCGCTCCGGCTTCTGGCACGTGAGGTGTATGACCGTGTTGTGGCGGTGAAGGGCAAAAACCAGGTTGCGCTGGTGACAGGGGAAGAGCGCATTGTGCCAGAGGGCGCGCGTTATTTTCTCTGCACGGCTGAGGCGATGCCCCGCCATGCGGTGGCCGATTTTATCGCTCTCGATGAAGTGCAGATGGCGGCGGACCCCCAGCGCGGCCACATTTTTACAGAGCATCTGCTCCATAGCAGGGGCACCCATGAAACCCTGCTTCTGGGCGCGGAGACCATGCGCGGGGTGCTAATCCGCCTGATCCCCGAGATCGAAATTGTCACCCGGCCCCGGTTTTCAGAGCTGAAGGCTGTGCGCGCGAACAAACTTTCACGCTTGCCGCGCCGAAGCGCTGTGGTCGGATTTTCAAGCGCCGATGTTTATGGCATGGCAGAGCTGATCCGCCGCCAAAAGGGGGGGGCGGCGATCGTGATGGGCGCCCTGTCCCCGCGCACCCGCAATGCGCAGGTTGAGATGTATGCGAGCGGTGAGGTTGACCATCTGGTGGCAACGGATGCGATTGGTATGGGGCTCAACCTGGATATCGGGCATGTGTCGTTCGCGGGCCTCAGCAAATTTGATGGCCGCACCTATCGTGAGCTGACCGCCGCAGAAGCTGCGCAGATTGCGGGTCGGGCGGGCCGCTATAAGAAAGACGGTACCTTCTCCACCCTCTCTGGCGGTGAGCAGATGGACCCACTGATGGTGGCGCAGATAGAAGAACACCAGTTTGAACCAGTAAAACGGCTGTTCTGGCGGAATCACCGGCTCGATTTTTCGACCATCACACGCCTTATTCGCTCGCTTGAGCAGCCTGCGCGCACAGAGGGCCTTCACCGCACCCGGGACGCCATTGACCTCACGGCGCTTAAGAAAATGAGCGCAGACGAGAGTATCAGTTCGCTTGTTACCCACGCTGAAGCCGTGGAAAGGCTTTGGAATGTTTGCCAAATTCCTGATTTCCGGAAATTGTCACACGATGATCACATTTCTCTTCTACGCCGCATCTTTGTTGATCTGATGGGTCCAAAAGGCACAATTCCGCATGATTGGATCGCAAGGCAGGTCAAGCGCCTTGACAATACAAGCGGCGATATAGATACCTTGGCCGGTCGAATTGCCAGTATCCGGATATGGACTTATGTTTCGCACCGGAAAGGCTGGCTTCAGGATGCAGCCCATTGGGCGCATGTAACGCGCAGTGTTGAGGACAGATTGTCCGACGCCCTGCATGAAAAATTAACCCAGCGCTTTGTGGACAGGCGAACGGCTGTTCTGATGCGCTCGCTCAGGCATAGGGGCGAACTTAGCGTGAGCATTGATAACGAGACAAACCAGGTTTCGGTCGAAGGACACGAGATCGGTGAACTGAATGGATTTTCCTTCCGTGTCGAGCCGGGTGCGGCCCGTGACGACCAGAAGACACTCAAGGCAGCGGCAGAAGCAGCACTGCAGGTGGAATTGACCCGCCGTGCGAAGCTTTTTGCCAATGTGGGCTTCAAGACGCTGGCATTTGATTTTTCAGAAGGCCTCGCGTACCCGAAGCTTTTGTGGGAAGGCGCGCCTATCGCGACCCTGCATGACAGTGGTGCCCTGTTTGCGCCGCGCGTGAAGCTTGTGGCTTCCACCCTGTTGCAGGGTGAGAATGCCGATCTGGTGCGCGATAAGGCACAGGAATGGCTGGACACGCGTATCGCGGAAAAGCTTGAGCCGCTTCTTAAACTTGCTGGCGAACTGAACGGAGAGAGCGAAGCGCCTGAGGGTGCCGCGCCGCTATCCGGCCTCGCGCGCGGTGTGGCGTATCGCCTGCTTGAGAACTACGGGGTTATTTCACGCAGCCTTGTGGATGGTGACCTCCGGCAGCTTGATCAGGATGCCCGTAAAGGCTTGCGCCGCTTTGGTATCCGTATCGGTGCCTCCAGCCTTTATATTCCCGTTATTCTTAAGCCACACGCCAATGAGCTGAGATTGATGATGTGGGCCATGGCCGGGAAGTTGACGGCTCTTCCAAACCTGCCAACACCGGGCATGGTGTGGGTGGAAACCGAAGCGACAGCTCCGCGCGAGTTTTACGAGATGGCGGGTTTCCAGGTGTGCGGCAAAAAAGCTGTGCGCATGGATATGCTGGAGCGCCTCGCGGACGCTGTGCGCCCCATGGGCCAGGGCAGTGGCTGGTTTGAGGTTACACCTGAAATCATGGGCCTTGTTGGCCTGTCGGGTGAGGACTTCGCTGAGGTCATGCAGGCCGCGGGCTATAAGCACGAAGTGCGCAAGGTTCCTGCCGTTAAGACGGAAGAAAAACCTGCGGACGATGCTAAAGCCGAGGATGCAACACCAGAAGCATCAGAGGCAGCCGCACCTGAGGTAACAACCGAAAGTGCCGGAGAAACGCCAGCAGTTGAACCTGCAGCAGAAGAAGCGGCACCTGCCGAGGCTTCAACTCCTGAAGCATCGGACGCGGAAGCAGCAAAGGCAGACACCCCAGAAGCGAATACATCAGAGGCCGATACCGCAGAGGATGAAGCTTCTGAAGGTGAAGTGGCTGAAGAAGAGCTTGTAGAGCGTTACTTCTTCTCTTGGGCACCAAAGCGCAAAGCCCGCCCGCACGGCGAAGGCCGCAAGGGCGGCAAACCGCAAGGCAAAGGTTTTGCTAAAGGTGGCGAGCGCGGGGAGAAGTCAGACCGACCCAGAGGAAAAGGTCCGGGTAAGGGCCCTAAAGGCAAGGGTGGCAAACCACAAGGCCAGCGTGTGCATTCGGCGCGCCCCCCTCGCAAAGAGAAGCAGGCCGATCCGGATTCGCCTTTTGCAGCACTTGCAGGCCTAAAAGAGACCCTGCAAAAGAAGAAATAGCAGCCTCTGATGGCTGAGCATACCGAGACCGGGCAGATCAGGCTGGATAAATGGCTCTGGCATGCCCGGTTTTTTAAATCCCGCTCCATCGCCAGCACTGTCTGCAAAGCCCGCAAGGTTCGGCTTGATGGCAGCGTGGTTTCCAAAGCTGCCGCGACCGTAAAGGTGGGGCAGGTCCTTACTTTCCCGCAAGGCGCTCATATCCGCGTGGTCAAAATCCTCGCGCTTGGCACGCGCCGTGGCCCGGCGCTTGAGGCGCAAACGCTTTATGAAGACCTCTCACCCGTCGAGGATCAGAAAAAAGAGCTGGCCGAAGAGAAGAAGACAGCCCCGGCGCTCAGGGATGCAGGCGCTGGCCGCCCCACCAAGGCTGAACGCCGCGCCATTGATAAGCTGATGGACCGTGACTAAAGCCCCGTGTGTCTTGTGCTGCAAGGGCTTACCCGTTTGCTCGCGATAGCCAAACAATTTGTGCACATAAGAATCTCTTGCATATAAAGCCGTTGCCCAAGGCCGCGCTTTTCGGCATAAAGCCAAAGAAAGAACCACGGGTTTACAGGTTTGCGGAATAAAGGAGACGCCCATGACCTATGTCGTCACTGAGGCATGCATCAAATGTAAATATATGGACTGTGTTGAGGTTTGTCCGGTTGACTGTTTTTACGAAGGTGAAAACATGCTGGTGATCAACCCCAACGAATGCATTGACTGCGGCGTGTGTGAACCTGAATGCCCGGCCGAAGCTATCCTGCCGGATACAGAAGACGGCATGGAAGAATGGCTGGAGCTGAACACCAAGTTTTCCGAGCTTTGGCCAAACATCACCGCAAAAGGCGAACAGCCTGCAGATGCGGATGACTGGAAAGGCAAAGAAGGCAAGATGGAGCACTTCTCCGAAAATCCGGGTGAGAGCAACTAGGGCGCGCATGACACGGAGCCGAGGTTTTTAGCGGCTTCTGCGCACAATATTATTGCTTTTGCATCAATTGCTTACTTTGAAAACCGGGCTAGTTGGCCCGGTTTTTTCATGCGTCCTATCGCCGCAGGATTGAGCAATAGAGCCAAAAAACGCGATTTGACTGTAAAATTTACTAATTTTGTGTTACAAGAGGAGATTGCGCGATCCAATTGCGGCAAGTGGACTCGTGCGTGGTGGCTGGAACCGCCGAAATTTGAAGATGCTGATTTGAGGCTTGATTGTGCCGCCCTGGGCGGGGTGGTGCAACGGTTTTTTTGACGCAGTTTGACCGAAAAGCTTTTGAAAGCGCTTTTCTTAAGGGTTTCCGCAGCCTTGCTGAGCTTTTGAGCGCGCGAGGACCGTGCCCGTCGGGACCCGGATATTATGGCAGGTGCGCCTGCCTTAGATAAGAAGGACATAGAACCACTATGGCAAAATCCAGTAAACATCCCTTTGCAGTCGGTGATTACATTGTATACCCCAAGCACGGCGTGGGCCGGATCACGGAGCTTGAGGTTCAGGAAATCTCTGGCCTGAAGCTTGAACTTTATGTGATTCGTTTTGAAAAAGAGCGCATGACGCTTCGGGTACCAACAGGCAAAGCGGAAGCCAGCGGCATGCGTCGTCTTTCCAATGATGCCACGCTCAAGGAAGCGTTCACCACGCTTAAGGGCAAAGCGCGCATCAAACGCACGATGTGGAGCCGTCGGGCACAGGAATATGAAGCAAAGATCAACTCTGGTGATCTTGTTTCCATTGCGGAGGTTGTTCGCGACCTTCACCGTGGTGCTGACCAGCCTGAGCAGTCATACAGCGAGCGTCAGATTTACGAATCTGCTCTTGGTCGTTTGGCTCGTGAGCTTGCAGCTGTTGAGGATATCGACGAAGCGGCAGCGATGGTTAAGCTTGAGAAAGAGCTGGCTGCTTAAGCCTCTCCTCTCTCGATCAGTTATAGAAAAACCCGCCTCAAATGAGAGGCGGGTTTTTTGTTGGTTACTGGCTCGGCTTGGCCGTTGGGATAATCGCGCTACTCTTCTTCCTCAACGGGTTCTGTAGCACCATGTTTGCGCAGGAGGGCAGCCATATCATCATGGCCGTACCGCAGCGCTTGGCCGAGGGGTGACCGGTGAATGGCTCTCCCCGCGACGCGGCCGTTCCACACGTTGCCGGCTTTTACCCGAAGGTTAACGTCAGCCCCTTTTGCGATCAGGAACTCAGCTACATCCAGATGTCCGGCCCGCGCCGCACCAATGAGGGGTGTTTCGTCACCGAGCACAAAGCCGTTCACATCCGCGCCAACGCTAACAAGCTGTTCCACCACGGGGAGGTTACCCACCACGGATGCCATGATCAGCGGGTTGCCATCACCCGGCGCCGCAAGGTTCACATCCGCGCCAGCGTCGAGGAGAAGGCTCACCATCTTCTGGTTACCGCCGCGCGCGGCGACTACAAGCGGCGTACCGTCGCCCGGCGCGTAGCCGTTCACGTCCGCGCCCACATTCAAGAGGGCCTTGACCATCACGTCGTCACCGCGCTGGGCAGCAACAATGAGCGGCGTGCCATCACCGGGGGCGATACCGTTTATATCGGCTCCTGCCTCCAGCAGCAGTTCGGTAGTGGCGGTCTCGCCCGCCCTTACAGCAACGAGGAGAGGCGTACCGTCACCCGGTGCAACCTGATTGATGTCAGCACCGGCCTCGAGAAGAGCCTTCACCATGGTTGTATTGCCGCGCCGTGCCGCCACGAGAAGCGGTGTGCCGTCACCAGGTGAGAAGCCATTTACATCCGCACCGGCCTGCAGGAGGGCTTGCACCATGGATTTGTCACCACGGCGTGCCGCCACAAGAAGCGGTGTGCCGTCACCGGGGGCCGCCTTGTTGATGTCCGCGCCAGCCTCCAGCAGGGTTTTAACCATGCTTTCGTTACCGCTCCGCGCTGCAACGAGCAGAGGCGTGCCGCTGCCGGGTGAAACCTTGTTCACGTCTGCCCCGGCATCCAGCAGAGTTTTGACCATGCTGAAATCGCCCTTCAAAGCCGCGACAAGAAGGGGGGTGCCGTCGCCCGGCGCGTCATAGTCCACATTCACGCCAGCGCCAAGCAGCGCTTCTGCATGCCGGGTGCGGCCTTCAAGGATAGCGTCAACAAGGGCAGCGCCCTGTGCGTCCTGGAGTGCTGTGGTGTTTGAATTTGCTGCCACTACCCGCTCAAGCGGTGCGACAGGTGCATCCGCATCTGTGGCTGCGCTGTTGTCCGCGATATAGACAACCTGGCTTGAAAGAGCAGCCCATGCCGCAACACCCGAGAGGCTCGTGGCCCCAATGAGGGTCAGCATGCCAAGGGCGCGACGGACGAGGCTTAGCTCCTGCCGGGCAAGGCGTTTCACCCTATCCGTGAGCGGGTGACGCCCATTCCCGAACCATGCACAACCAAGCGGAGCCTGATCACCCATCAGTTGGGACTTGAGCAGCGTTTCCGCATACGCCCGGCGGTGTTGGCCAAACCGGCGCATGACCCGCTCGTCGCACGCCAGTTCCTGATCGGTACGGAAAAGCCCGTACGCCACATAGGCCAGCGGGTTAAACCAGTTGAGGGACCTTAGCGCGATTGCAAGGGCGTTCATCTGCATGTCGCCCGCGCGAATGTGGGCTTGCTCGTGTGCCAAAATCAGGCGGCGCTCGAGTGCGTTATAGGCAGCTGTAAAATTGTCCGGCACGACAATGCGCGGTGTCAGGAAACCGAACACAGCAGGTCCGACTTTCGCATGACGAGCCACACGGGCCTTGGAGCTTGTAAGCCCATGCTGCTTATAAAAGCGCTTCTGCCGGAGCCCAAGGATGGTGAGGCTTGCGGCCACTCCCATAAACCAGAGACCAAAAAGCCATGGGCTAAGGTCTGTTGGCGTTTCAGTATTGTGGGGTGTAGCCGCCCGAATAGTGTGTTGCTGTGGTGTGGGCATAGCCTGGGCGATAGGCTGGGTCTCGCGCATGCTGGTGATGGCGGGTTTATCTGTGACCGTGGGTTTCATGGTTTGCGTGAAAATCAGCTCCGCGGGCAGCAGGCTCGCGATCAGAGCGATTGGCACAATAAGCCAAAGGGCGTAGGCCGTTCTGGCGCCAAAGGCCGCACGCACATGGCGCCGCAATAGAAGAACAGCCAATATGCCCGCGCTGGTGCCGACCATGGCTTGAAAGAGGTGCGTAAAAATATCACTCGTCATCGTCCAGCTCCTTTATCAGTTTTTTTAGCTCCGCGATGTCTTCGCCGCTTAGCTTTTCATGCTGGGAAAAATGGGTCAGGAGGGCAGAGACTCGGCCGTCAAAAAGACGGTCCAGCACCCCTTGGCCTTCATGGGTTATATAGTCGTCGTGGCTCAGGACCGGGCTGTATAGGTAGCGTCTGCCGTCTTTTTCTGCCGATATGGCGCCTTTCGACAGAAGGCGGTTCAGCAGCGATTTAACGGTGCCAACACTCCAGTTCTGTTCAGCGGCAACGCCGTTGGTGACGTCTTCCGCGCTTAGGGGATAGGCACGCCAAAGCGTTTCCATCACCTTGCTTTCAGCTATGCTGATTTGTTTTTTTTCCTCGCTCATGAGATTACGTTTACACATGTAATCAATAATAGCAAGCTTTATGTTTACATCTGTAATCGACGCGATTCGGCGTGCGTTGAATGCTTCTCCCAGACCTGTTTTGCAACAAAGTTGAGGATTCCCGGCGCTCACGCCGAATTTATGCAGACATTAAAAAAAGTTGCTGCAAAGCCAAAAAAACTTCGTCATAATGCGATCCATTAATCAAGGTCATTAAAAATTGGGAGGTGAGAGTGAGCCGAGGAAACTGGGCCACTGGGGAAGATCGCCGCTTAATTCGTTTCGCAATGCGTGCGCCAATGCTGGACAGGGAAGAAGAAGGCGAACTGGCGCTTGCGTGGCAAATGGAACGGGACGAGCGAGCCCTCAAAAAATTGACCGAAGCGCATTTGCGTCTCGCGATTGCGGCAGCCAGCCGCTACCGGCATTATGGCTTGCCGGTTGCTGATCTCATTCAGGAAGGCACTGTTGGCCTTATGGAGGCCGCATACCGGTTTGAGCCGGAGCGGGACGTGCGTTTCTCAACATACGCAAGCTGGTGGGTTCGTGCCGCTGTGCAGGACTATGTTCTCAGGAACTGGTCGATCGTACGCACCGGCACCACAAGCGCCCACAAAGCTTTGTTCTTTAACCTGAAGCGCCTCAAGGCCCGTATGGGCGTTGACCCGGACCGGCCGCTTTCTATGGGAGCCAGGAACGAGATCGCCGATGAGATGGGCGTGCGGCTTCGCGATGTTGAGGCCATGGAGGGCAGGCTTTCAGGTGTTGACCGGTCGTTGAATGCGCCGGTAGCTGATGAAAGCGCGCAGGAATGGCAGGATCTTCTCGTGAGCGATTCGCCACGGCCAGATGATCTTTATATGGAAAACCATGACAGCAGCAAAAAAGCTGCTTTGATTGAGCGTGCCATGAGGCATCTGACCGAGCGGGAAAGCTTTATCATTCGTGAGCGTCAGCTCCGTGAAGATGGTGTGACCCTCGCGGTCCTTGGTACTCAGCTCGGTATTTCCAAGGAGCGGGTACGCCAGCTGGAGGCCCAGGCGCTTGGCAAGCTGAAGCAAGCTTTGATGCAAGATGTGGGTGACCCGGTGCTTGCGGGGCTTGCAGGCAGCTAACCCATCTACCATCTGAACCACTACCAGAAAGCCAGCGCGTCTCAGGGCTGGCTTTCGTGTTTTATGATCCGGATTTGTCCGGGGCCTTGCAATAATAGTCGCGGCCCAGATTTAAAATCGATCCAGCCGCGCACTTCAATATGCTGGCCTTCAAGGCTTAGGGGGTCGAGCCCGATGCGGTCAAAATACCGCGTGGTGAGCGCCGGGATCTCAACGGTGAAATCCGTGCGCCAGTCGTCCCCGAAGTTGAGGAAGATGGTATCGCGCACCTTTGCGGCATCAACCACCACACCTTCCACGATCTGGAACCAGCCCGCTTTCACGCTGTTGCCGGTGGCGGCAACCGGTTGCAGGTTTTTGAATATCCATAGGCCTTTTTTCCCGGCGCGTGCTTCCAGCTCGGCATCATAAAGCTTATCAAGGCCACGTCTGCGGGTGGGACTGGGGAAAACAAAAACATGCCCGTCACGCACAAGGTTATGTTGAAGCCAGCTGCCGTCCGGCATTACTGCGTGGGCCACAAGTTCACCCAGGCGGTTGGTTTTCTGTCCTTCGCAGTAAAGCGTTACGGTTTGGTCGCGCAGCACCTCCATCAGGTGTTTTTTGGCTTCAACGGCATGCGGCCAGCTGGTGTATTCGCTTGATGGCTCCCAAAACTCGGGCGCCTTGACGAGCGCAAGTTTGACCGTAAGCCCTTCCGGTGTTTTGAACCTGGCACCACCAAGCGTTTCAGCGGCGGTTGTGGTGCCACAATCCTGAAGGCCGCTGGTGTCGAGGCTCAGGTCTTCTGCCAAAGCGGCAGGTGCGGCAAGAATAAGGATTGCAAGCGCTTTCAGCATGTTTCATCCTCCAGCTGAGGCTTGAACAGTTACACCAAACCCCGAATTTGACAAGAAAGAGAATCTCTGTGGCGCACGGCACCCATGACTATATCGACGATCCAAGAAACCGGGATATTTTGATCAACGTGAGCGGGGAGCTGTTTCCGCGCGATGAGGCCAAAGTCTCCGTCTTTGATAGCGGTTATATTCTTGGTGATGGGGTGTGGGAGGGTCTGCGCCTGCATCACGGCACATTGGTGTTCCTTAGCCAGCACCTCAAGCGGCTTTATGAGGGTGCCAAGGCCATTGATATGGATATCGGGCTCACGAAGGCTGAACTCACCAAGCGGCTCTATGACACGATTGACGCCAACAAGATGCATGACGGTGTGCATATCCGCCTGATGGTCACGCGGGGTATCAAAGCGACGCCGTATCAGGACCCTCGGGTCACCATTGGCCCCGCCACCATTGTGATTATTCCTGAATATAAAGCGCCGCTTAAAGAAACGCTGGACCGGGGTATTCGTCTGTTCACGGCCCACGTGCGGCGGGGTTTCCCTGACGTGCAGGACCCAAAGCTCAACAGCCATTCAAAACTGAACTGTATCACCGCCTGCATTCAGGCCGCAAAAGCCGGGGCTGATGAAGCCTTGATGCTCGACCCCCACGGTTTTGTGGCCACATGCAACAGCACGCATTTCTTCATCGTGCGGGACGGGGAGCTGTGGACCTCAAGCGGGAAATATTGTCTGGGCGGCATCACGCGGGGCACGGTGATCACCCTCGCGAAAGAAGCGGGCATCCCGGTTTTTGAGAAAGATTTCAGCCTCACGGATGTTTATGGTGCCGATGAGGCTTTTGTCACCGGCACCTTTGCTGGGCTCGTACCCGTTGGAGAAGTGGACGGGCGCATAATTGGGGAGGGTGACACGCCACCCATGCCCGGGCCGATGGTGGCAAAGCTGCGCAAGCTCTACATCAAACGTATTGAGGACGAGGCGTCAAAAGGGCGCGACGCGTGAGGGATGTGATCCGCATCGCCATGTGGTCGGGGCCGAGGAATATATCAACGGCCCTCATGCGGTCGTTTGAAAACCGGCCTGATACCATGGTGGTGGATGAACCGTTTTATGCCTGTTTCCTTCAAGAAACCGGGATAGATCATCCGGGGCGGCAGCTTGTTCTCAAGGCCCAGAGCACGGACTGGCGGCAGGTAGCAAACGACCTGACCGCCGCTGTGCCAGACGGCTATGACATTTTTTATCAGAAGCATATGTGCCACCACATGGTTGGGAGCCTTGATTGGGCTTGGGCGCGAACCCTTAAGCATGCATTTCTCATCCGTGACCCGCGCGCCATGCTGGCGAGCTATGTGAAAAGCCGGGCTGAGGTTACCCTCGACGACATCGGCCTCGTAAGGCAGGTTGATATTTTTGAGCGTGAGGCAGACAGGCTCGGTTCTGCCCCGCCGGTGATAGAGGGGAGCGATATCCTGCGGGACCCCGAGTTTTATCTTGGCCGACTGTGCGAGGCGCTGGGCATCGCGTTTGATCAGGCGATGTTGAGCTGGCCCTCAGGCGCGCGCGATACCGACGGCGTGTGGGCACCGTGGTGGTACGAAAATGTGCAAAAATCTACCGGTTTTATGAAGCGTGAGGAAAGCGAGAAGGTTCATCTTAACGCAGCGCTTGAACGCATCGCAGATCAAGCCCTTCCGCTTTATGAGCGCATGCGCGCCCACAAGATCACTTAGGCGTCTTCACGGTATAGCGGGAAGCGTACGGTGACGGTTGTGCCCGCACCGGGTTTGGATGAAATGTCGAACTGACCGTTAAGGAGGTCCATAAAGCGCGTGACAAGCGGCAGACCAAGACCTGTGCCTGAATGTTGGCGTGAAAGCTCCCCTTCAACCTGACCAAAAAGTGAGAGCGCCGTTTCGATCTGGTGTTCGCTCATGCCAATGCCGGTGTCTGTGATGGTGATGTCGTAGAAGCGACCACGGCTCAGGCCCGTCACTGTCACGCTGCCACCAGGTTCAGTGAACTTGATCGCGTTTGAAAGCAGGTTGATCAGAACCTGGCGCATGATGCGCTCGTCCGAGAGTGTTTCGGCGGGCAGGCAGTCGGTGCTCAGTGTTACGCCGCGTTCAAGTGCGGGCGCAGATACCAGCTTGCATGCAGACGCAACCACGGCGCGCGGATCAACATTCTCCGCATAAATTTCGAACCGGTCGGCCTCCAGCTTGGAGATGTCGAGAATATCATTGATGATTGAGAGCAGGTGTTCGCCGCTTTCCCTGATCAGTTGCAGATATTCCTTGTTCTTTTCACCCTCAACCTTGCCGTAGAGCTCAAGCGAGATCAGCTCCGTAAAGCCAATAATGGAGTTGAGTGGCGTGCGTATCTCATGGCTGGTGGAAGCGAGGAAAGCCGATTTGGCCTTGTCTGCGCGGGCCAGCTCTTCCAGCACTTTGTTGGCCTGCCTGAGGAATCGCCCCAGCGCGATGATCACGATGACAAGCAGTATGCTGGCAGGCAACACCATGTAGCGGAGCATTTCACTGCCGGGTGCTGAGGGCCGCCAGCACAGATGCCCAATCAGGTCACCATTGTGGGAGAGGACAGGCAAGGTATTATCTTCGGCGCTCGGTGTGGTGGTGAACTTGAGACCCTTGACTGCATTGTCTTCGCCGATGCGTTCAATGTCGTCTTTGTCCACAAGCGATACGAAGATGATAAGCGCGCGTTTTTCATCGGGGATTGGCGGCAGTGACTTCACTTCCCCCGCCTGCACCATGCTGGCGCCAAAGGCGATCAGGTCTCCGTCAATCTCCAGAAGGCCAGACGTGCTGCTGGGCTTGAAATTTTCCGGTATCTCTATGGTTTTCGCGAGGTTTGCAAACCCTGCATCCAAAAACACATGCGGTGGCGGCAGGGCCGCGACAAAATTGCCATACGCCATGGTGCCGTCCCGCCGGACGATAAACACCCCCTGGATTTGACTGATACCGATAACAGATTCGCCAAGCGTGCTGTCGATCCAGTCGATATTCTCCTCAAGGGAGATGTTCTCGACCGCAGCATCCCACCAGGCGTTATCTTCCGCGAGCACCGCCAGTGAGCCATGGATGCTACGCATTTCTTGCTGGAGCACTTGTTTTTCCGCGGCGAGCGCAGCCGCATCCTGTTGCCGCGCCGCAAAAGCAGCAAGCGCAACAAGTGCCGCGATACTAACCGCGACAGCCACAAAAACCGGTGCAACAAGCCTACGAAAACTCAAACGTAATTTCCTGATAGACCCCCAAGTGCCATCAAAGAGCAGAAACCTTAATTTTCAGTAATGCTCCCGGAGAAAAGTGAGCTTAACCGGCCCCTTGGTGTTTTACCAACATATCCTTAGGATAGTTGACGGGCGCGCCGGTTGGGGTTACAGGAAAAGCGCTGTTTGTGAGGCCCCGTAGCTCAGCAGGATAGAGCGACAGATTCCTAATCTGTAGGCCACTGGTTCGAATCCAGTCGGGGTCACCACCATCTCTCCCTTTAGGCTCAATTGAAGTCCCTCATGATGGCTGCGCATTTTTTGGGTGTGTGAAGCCTGAGCCAATAAAGTCGCGAAGGCAGGTGGCGTGTCTGTGTTGCAGCAAAATCCGGAACAAGGTCTATCGGTTTACCTGGGCGGGTAGATAAACATGGAACGTACTTCCGTGCCCAAGTTGCGATGTACACCATATGCGACCATTATGGCGCTCAACGATACGTTTGCATGTTGCC
Source organism: Kordiimonas sp. (assembly GCF_048264555.1). Classification (GTDB taxonomy): domain Bacteria; phylum Pseudomonadota; class Alphaproteobacteria; order Sphingomonadales; family Kordiimonadaceae; genus Kordiimonas. The sequence continues at coordinate 637,555 of NZ_JBLXCX010000001.1, read as the reverse complement.
AGACCAAGCCCTGTACCCTCGTACACTTCCTGATCTGCATGAAGGCGAGAAAAGGCGGTGAATATGTCTTTGGTCTGGTCTTCCCGAATGCCTATCCCGTTGTCTTTCACTGTTATAACAGTCCCATCGCCCGTATCCCCCGCGCGGATGATGATCTCGGGCGTTGTGGCTTCGCAATATTTTATGCCATTCGCTATAAGGTTTTGAAAAAGCTGAATGATTTGGCTTTTACACCCGAAAATACGTGGGATGTTCGTATCAACATGGATAACAGCCTTATGTTCAGCAATGGTGGTTGCTAGATTATTTTTTGCCTGGTCCAAAGCTTCTTGAAGGTCGAACTCATGGGCCTCCAGCTCCAAGCCACCATTGGCATACTGCTGAAGCGAGCTTATCAGCGCGTTCATATGGTGGGCGGACTGATATATGAAACGTATCTCTTGTTTTATATTGTTGTATTCATCTGTTTCTTCGGATTTCAGAAGCAGTAGCTCCGCAAAACCCATCACACCGTTGAGCGGTGTTTTGAGGTCGTGCGCGAGCACATTGGCGAAGGTTTCAAGCTCGTGACGCTGGGTTCTAACCTGACGCTTCAACTCAGTCTGTTCAATGGCGTGTGTCACTGCCCGGTGCATTGAGTCTGTGCTGACCCTGTCTTTAGGCAGATAGTCGACCGCTCCCAGCTTCATTACTTCCACGGCGACATTTTCATCACCCAGGCCCGTTAACATGATGACAGGCGCATCTGCATCCAACTGTTTCAGCTTCTCCAGAACATCAATACCGCTGATGCCGGGAAGCGAATAATCCAGCAAAACAACGTCAAAACTATTCGACCGATACATGTCCAAGCCGTCTTCGCCGGTCTCGGCTTCGATGACGTTGGCCTCAAACCCGCTCAGCTGCGTCAGAAAGCGTCTGAACGCAAAACGTCCATCCTCATCGTCGTCGATGATCAGCACATTGATAGATTTATTCATAGGCGGTCATGTATATCCTTGGGCAGCAAGGCAATCTCAAACCAGAATTCTTTCAAACGCTTGATAGCGTGAAAGAAACCATCGAGGTCGATTGGCTTTTTGATATAAGAATTTGCGCCGTGCCCATAACATTCCGACACGTCCCGTTCATCGTCTGACGTTGTCATGACAATGACCGGGATTTCATTGAGCCGCCGGTCCCCCTTGATGATCTTGAGCACAGCGCGGCCGTCAACGCCCGGCATGTTAAGGTCTAGCAAAATCAGGCCAGGGCGCGGAGCATGCACGCCGGGAGCCGGGCCAAACTCACCCCGCTGGAAAAGATAATCCAGCGTTTCTTCGCCGGACCGGCAGCGGATAATCTCGTTGCTCAGGTTGCCTGACTTCTGAAAGGCTCTGATAGCGGCTTCATAATCGTCGTCGCTATCTTCGACCAATAGAATAGGCGCTTTACTGGATATGGGAACGCGGTTTGTTTGCATGTTACTTTCCGAAGGTAAAATAAACTGTGGTGCCTTCACCCTTAGATGACTGTAGCCAGATACTTCCACCATGTAGGTCGATAATCTTTTTTACAATTGTGAGGCCGGCACCTGTGCCTCCTCCGTATTCCTTTTCGTTATGGAGCCGTTTGAAGATCCGGAACACCTGTTCGTGGAACTCCTTGGGAATACCTATGCCATTGTCTTGGACATAGAGGACATTTTCATGAACGATTTTGCCCTGCTGCATTAGCGGTAAAAACCCGACGTGAATTTTCTTCACCTGAGAGTTATTGTATTTCACACCATTCAAAATAAGGTTGTAAAGAACAATCTTTGCCTTTGTCGCATCGCAATGAATCTGGGGGAAGTTGTCATCGCAGGTGAGTGCAACATTCTGTTCCGTGAAAAGCTCATGCAACCTTTCGCGCACGTCCTCAATTTTAAGATTGATGTCGACAACCCGGCGGGCGTCTTCCGTGCGGCCAAGTCGCGCATAATACAGCAGGTCTTTTATTAAGCGCTCCTGTTTATCGGCCAGGATAGTCATGCGCTTGAGGCGCTTTGCACCATCAGACCCAAGTTTGTCTTCATAGTCTTCCAGCAGGAAACGCGCGTGATTGGACATGCCCCGCAGCGGTTCCTTCAGGTCGTGTGAGGCGATATAGGCGAATTGCTCCAGTTCCTGATTGGATTTAGCCAGCAGGTCTGACTGGTGCTGCAGTTCAATGGTCATGTCATCGGCATAACTCAGGGCCCGGCGATTTGCCCGCACCAGCACGAAGAACAGGCTAATGAGCATTATATCAATGATGATGCCGCCAAAAAGGATGATGAGGGGTTGGCTGCTTTGGTAGGCTGTGCGGAACGCAGCATTGGAATCGATGTTGAAAGACCATATGCGGCCATACATATCTACCTCAAAAACAGTTGAAAAAAGCGGCGTGGGGTCAACGCTAGCCTGACTGTCGTTTTCGGAGTGGGCGTCATCGTATAGCAGGTCAGGACCATCACTGATTTTGACCTGAACCTGACGGTTACCACTTGAAAGCGTGCCCTGCATCAGCTTGCTCATGATGAAGGGCGCATAGGTTACACCGACAATTTGTGATCGCCGGTCATCAAGGTTGGAGGGTTTTGCGCCGTCCCGGTAGAAAGGAGCGTAAAAAAGGAAACCTGGGGTTTGCCTCGAATCCTGCACGAGTGTGATTGGCCCTGTTACCTGAGCGGTACCCGTATCCCGGGCTTTTTTTATACCTGTGTAACGGTTTGTCTCAAACGCCATATCCAGCCCGACTGCCTTACTGTTTGGGGCTTCAGGTTCGATGTAGGTGATCGGCCAAAATTCACTTTGGTTGTGCTCAGGGTGAATTGAATATTCTGGTCTCATCGCGCGCTCACGGGCCAGATAGGCTGGCAGGCCTGCGGGTGTGACGTTAAAAATTACACCAATACCATTGATGCCGGGATAAGCTCTTTCAATGTGCAGGCTTTCTGCATATCCGTTCCATGATGCATGGGTTACCACACTATCGCTTGCATCAATAAACGCGACCCCGCCCCAAAGGGCATTTTCATAAAGCTGCATGCGTTCGACGACAAGGTCCACAGCCTGTTCGGCCTGCCGTTCAAACTCCAGCCGGTTTTTTTCTTTCACTTGCTGGTCTGAAATATACCATGCCCCAAATGTTAGCAGTAAGGAGCAACCCACAACCAGCCAGTGGCTCCAGTGCAGCATTGTACCGCGCACCAGTGCCCGGCGGGCTTGTGCGCCCGCGTTTGGGTCAGGGATGGCATTGCTGATGGTTTCGTGCATCTTTTGCCCCTTCATTACCAAACGATTTTATACTGAAGCCCAAGGGCGAGATTATCCACATCCGAGCGGCGGTATTCGTTGATGCGGTACTCTGCCACGGCGTGCAACTGGTCAAACAGCCGGACGCCAGCCTGAACTTCGCCTACAATGGGCCGCGCGGGAAAGGTATCGGGCAGGTCCTGGTTGAAAGTGTGGTCGACAAACCCCGCGATATAGATGCGGTCGCTGAGGGCGGGAAGTTTCAGGTTGAAAGCGTGTTCGATCTGCCAGACGTAGGGGTCTTCGTGGTCGAACTGCACGAGATGAAGGTTGATGGCATACACAAGGCCCACAGACTTGAAAAAATCAGCAAAGGCTTTGGTGTCATTCAGGCGCCATCTTACCCCCAAACGGTGCCGGTCATTATTGGCGCCATTCCTAAAATTCAATTGCAGTGTCAGGTCGAGTGGAAGCTCTTCTGAGAAAGCCCACCGCAGATTTTGCTCGGTATAGAATGTATTTTGGTCCGGGGCGCCCGCCGTGCCTTTGATCTGGCCGAAATTGTTCAAGCTGAAATATGACAATCCATGGCCAAGCTTCGCGCCCGCATTGATGGTCAAAAAATTGTCGTTCTTGGTTTCGCTCATATAGGGGTAGTAATTGAAATCCAGAAATGCGCCGCGCTTTTGATTGCTTGCGGCCTGCGCTGCGACCGTCACTGCGCATAGGATCAATACACCTGCCAACCTTTTGAGGGTTTTGCCGGTGTTTCGTGTATCCCACATTGCCGCCGCGCTTGGCGCCTCAATCCTGTCTGTCATGCCTGAGAACTTTCTCGCTAGAATGACCCCCGGTTGTAGAGATACCATTGAGCTCTTAATGAAAGGTTAGGGATGCGGGTTTAAGGCACGTTTCCGCCATTTTAGCCACTCACAAACTTCATCTGGCAGTTAACCGCCACGGCGTGAGTGCATAGGCGTGACTGTCTATTTCATGATTTCTAAGCTCGGCTCATAGCGCCGCTCGTCCTTGCGGTCGAGGATAAGCGATGTTTCCCCCATCGGGCGGTTCGGGAAAGTGCCACCACCGAAGCGCCACCCCTCTTTTGAGCGGGCCATGACGATATACTCGGGTTGCGGCGGATAGGCTTTTTCATATTTGCTGGCGATCAGGAAAAGGATGACATCCACATCCTTCCGGTAGCAGTGGCCCATTTCTGTGCAAGGCAGTTGTGTTGCATAGAGGGGCAGCGCCTTTTCAACCTTGAAAGAGAGAAGCTTGCCGTCACGCTTGCGGGCACGTCGCATCCATTTCCTGAAACGCTTGCGGTCATGCCAGTGCCGGATGCGGAAATCGGTCAGGCGCCACTGCTGAAGGTAATCGCCCTTCTGATACGCGGTGCCCCATTCCATCAACACCCCATAGGCGGTGCGCACATCTTCATCTGTCGGGAGAGGTGGTTTTTCCTCGTCTGCCGCGACAGGCGGCATTGCGGCAGGCGCTATAATAAATGTCAGGAAAAACAGAGCCGCAACAATAGGGCTACGCGGAAGGCGAGATCGCGTTTGTCTCAAAGAATAGGCCATACGCTATAGGCTATAGGATCGGGCCCAGTGAGGCGACCGAAAACAGGATTTCGAACGGGCGAGACACATGCATGCCTACCACGGCCCCATTTCATGGAGCCGTGGCAGCTATGGTTTATCCTGATCTAGATCAGAATTTGTGCACCGCTGAGGTCATCAAGGGACAGCCCCATGAGGAAGACACTTTCTCCGCCACCAAGGTCGATCAACACGCCTGCTTCACCGCCCACGATGGTCTCGATTGAGGCATCCGTCACGTCGCCTGCACTTGTAAACCCTGCGCCTGAGAGGCTGAGGTCAAGTGTGTCTTCTTCTGTGCTGAAATCCGTGATGGTGTCATTGCCAGCGAGTGCGCCAAAGACGAAGGTATCACCACCGTCACCGCCGGTGAGTATATCATCACCCGCGCTGGCCCAGAGAATATCGCTGCCAGAACCGCCATCAACGCTATCATCGCCAAGGCCGTTGAAAATGAGATCGCTACCATCACCACCCAAGAGAGTATCATCGCCAATATAACCATAAAGGGTGTCGTCGCCGTCTCCCCCCTCGATGATGTCATTGCCGCGGCCGCCACCCATCCGGTCGTTTCCGCCGCCGCCCGCGAGGCTGTCGTTGGCAACCTCAGCTTTGCCGCCCCAGAGGTGGTCGTCACCGTCGTTCCCTTCGAGGGTGTCGTTGCCGTCGCCGCCCCGCAGCGTATCGTTGCCGGTACCGCCGTCAAGGGTGTCGTCACCCGCGTCACCCCTGAGGGAATCGTCATCATCGCCACCAAACAGCGTATCATTGCCGTTGCCGCCTAGCAGGGTGTCGTTACCTTCACCGCCATCAAGTGTGTCATCGCCATTGGCACCATCCAGAGTGTCACCACTGTTGGTGCCAGAGAGGGTATCAGCGGTTTCACCACCTTTTTTGCTAGTGGGTTCGTCGGTGTCGACAACGGACAACCGAACGACGCGAATGATTGAGAGACCGGTGGAATCGGTCGCTCGCAAGCTCAGATCTACGGTTGGCTCCGTCTCGAAATCGAGGCTGATACCAGCTTTAAGCTTCAGCGTGGTGCCTGCAACCTCAAAGCGGCTGTCGTTCACTGAAAATGTGATGTTATCCCCGTTCGGGTCTGTACTCGAAATGGTACCAACAACAGCCCCTGCAACGTTTTCCTTCACGGACCGATTACTGAGGGTTGGGCTCGTCGGTGGTGCGGCATCTGCAATATCTGCTACGTTGAACGTGAGCGTAGAGGCACTGACGGCATATGTCGTACCGTCGTGCACGGAGAAGGTGAAACTGGAGCGCGCGGTGCCAAAGGCATCTGCTGCCGGCGTGTAGACCAGATTGCCTGCAGTGATGTCGCTTACGGATATCACGTCATTTACAGAAACATCCGTGCCGGAAAGTTTGAGGGTGTCACCGCTCGCCAATGTGAGGCTGTCGATGCGTACGCTGGTAAGGCTATCGCCAGAATCCGCGTCATCGAAACCGAAATTATCAACCGTCAACGCGTGAGTGGTATCTTCGTCCACAGCAACCGAGTTGGAAGCAGCGGTTGGAGCATCATTTGCCCCATTGATGGTAATGACAATGTCCTCAGTGGTGCCATCAGCGCTCGATACAGTGAGTGTATCACCGAGTGTGTCGCCTGCACCAAGGCCTTGCACCGTGGCGTCATTTTCATTGAGGTCATACGACCATTCGCCATTGGCAGCGATGGTCAGGTTGCCATAGGTACCGTTGATCACTTCCGCATCGAAGACATCTTCACCTGTGTCCACATCAGTGACCGTGGCTGTGTCGCCGATCGAATAGGTGGCGTCTTCATCGACGCTGACTGAAAGTGCGCCACCAATGGTCGCAACATCATTCACGCCTGTGATCGTGATCGTGATATTTTGCTCGGTGCCATCACCGGAGGTAACGGTCAGGGTGTCGCCAAGAGTATCGCCATTGCCAAGGCCTTGAACACCCGCCAGCGTTTCATTGAGGTCATACGACCAGTCCCCATTCGCGGCGATGGTGAGGTCACCGTATGTGCCGTTAACGGTTCCCGCAGTGAAAACATCTTCACCAGTGTCGATATCGTCAACGGTTGCTGTGCCGGTGATCGTGGTATCCACATCTTCATTGAGGGTACCGGTGAGGTTGCCATCAAAGGTGGCGACATCGTTCACGCCATTGATGGTGATGATGATGTCCTGTTCCGTGCCGTCGTCACTTGTGACGGTGAGCGTATCACCCAGAGTGTCACCATCGCCAAGGCCTTGAACACCCGCCAGCGTTTCATTGAGGTCATACGACCAGTCCCCATTCGCGGCGATGGTGAGGTCACCGTATGCACCGTTAATGGTTCCCGCTGTGAAAACATCTTCACCGGTGTCGACATCGTCAACGGTTGCCGTGCCCGTGATGGTGGTATCCACGTCTTCATTGAGCGCACCGGTGAGGTCGCCACCAAAAGTGGCGGCGTCATTGACGCCAGTGATGGTGATGACGATATCTTGCTCAGTACCGTCAACCGAGTTGATGGTGAGGGTGTCCCCCAGCGTATCGCCGTCGGCAAGCGCCTGTACCGCCGCATTGTCCTCGTCAAGATCGTACGTCCAGGCACCGCTTTCATCGATATCAAGGTTGCCGTATGTGCCCACCACACTCATGCCGTTGATCGGGTCGTCACCAACATGCGCTTCATCGGTATCGGGGTCGGTGACATCAAGGTCACCGCTCAGCGTGTCGGTGTCCTCGTTCATTGTGCCTGTGAGGTCACCGTCAAATGTCGCCGTATCGTTCACCGGGTCAACATTGACGGTGATATCCGCACTATCGCTTGCCGGATTTGTGTCAGAATCTGTAACCGTGACACGGATCACGCGGTTGCCGTCTGTCGGGGCATCATCGGATGCGTTGTCATACTGGATGGCACCGATCAGCGTTTGCACAAGCGCCGGTGTTGCGTTGCTGTTGAAGGTGATAACGAGGTCTTCACTTTCACCGCCGGTGGAGCCAGCCTCAATTGTACCGATAACGACCCCGCCTACGGTAACGGTTGAGCCCGCCGTCTGACCCGCAGACAGTGTTACCGTGCCGGTATCGAGTACCAGCCGATCATCCGTCGTCTGACCGGATTGGAAATCAATGGTGATATTGCCGCCATTAAAGTCGGTGGAATCACCGTCCGTCAGCGTAACATCGCCGTCCACATCAAGGTTGGTGGCGTCGTCTCCTTCGGTGAAGGTAAAGCTGTCACCGTCCAGATTGCCAAGAACGGGCGGGTTTGGTGTCACATTGATCGTGAAGTCAGCCGTGGTGTCCTGATCCCCGCTGTTCGCCGTGCCGTCGGCGTCGTTCAGCGTTAATGTGAAGGTGCGGGCATCAATGCCCGAGGGAGCCCCATAGTACAGGTTTTGCAGCAACGTCTCGACGCGCTCTGGGGTCGCATTACTGTTAAAGTTAATTGTAAAGTCGGTGCCGCCCTGGCCATCATCGGTTGCATCAACCGTACCGATTGAGACGCCGGATACTTCAATGGTTTCGCCGGCACTGACCGTGCCGTCGCCACCAGAAGCAACGGTCGTTCCGTCCACGGCCCAATCGCCATTTGTGGTGCCTGTGTTCTGTGTGATGGTCAGGAAACCACCGTTAAAATCAGGGGAATCAACGTTGGTGACGTCCGCGTCGCTAAAGAGCGATACGACCTGTGAGCCGGAGCCAACAATCACATCTGAGCTGTCACCATCCACACCGGTGACAACCGGGGGGTCATTGACCCCCGTGAGAGACACTGTTGACACCAGGTTTGGTGCAGACGCGTTGCTGCCACCATCTGCAGTGCCGCCACTATCCGTGATGCCAGTGATGGTAACCACCCGGTTAGCCCCGGTGGTGGGGTTATCCGAAGTATTCTCGTAACTGATGCCATCCACAAGAGTCTGTGTCGCCGCCGCTGACATCGTGCCGCCGCTCAGGGTAACGGTTGCTGTGCCGTCTGATACGCTGACCGAATAGGTCAGGCTGTTTGTGGCTGTCGTGCCCCCTTCGCCGTTGTCCAGCGTGATTGCAGTATTACCAATATTCAGTATTTCATTCTCAGTGTCGGAAACATTAGTAACCGTCAGGATCAGGCCGGAGATAGTTTGGCCAGTCTCAATGGTCGATGCTGTAACTGTATTGAACACATCCGAAGCAGCACCACCTTCCGTGAAGGTCGGATTGCTACCGGTGGCATCCAGCGTTGGCGCGTCATTCACCTCGGTAATGGACACCGTGGTGGAACCAGTATCGGTTCCGGGATTGTCGCCCGAACCTTGTGCATTGCCTGAGTTACCATCGCTGAAGGTCCAGTCAAGCTGTACACTGTCGCCTGGGTCATCGCTGGTGTTCTCATACCGAATATGCTGGAGCACGTCGTTGACAAGTGACGTGGTGGCCGCCGTTGCGGCTGACGTGAACGTAATCGTGAGTGTGCCGCCCGACACCGTATAGCTGGCGAAGGTATCGTCGTCCACAAAGGTGTTGAGCGCACCTGCGCTTGCACTGCCGGAGGTAACAAAGGTGTTGCCGCTCGTATCGAAGCTGAAACTGTCATTTGCGTTGGCGCCGCCATTCCGGGCAATGGTGAGTGTTGCACCGCTGTAATACCCATTGCCGCCGTTGAGCGCATCAAGCTCCACATCTGCTACGGTCACGTTGCTATCAAGCGTAACCGCAGCACCCTCCTCGGTGAAGGCCGGTGTGCCGTCAAGGCCTGCAAACACCGGCGTGTCGTTCACGGCTGTGATGTCGAGGTTGATCGTGTCCAGCGTTACATCGCCCGATCCATCATCATCGTTGGCTGTGATGGTAATGGTTGCAGCATCTTCGCCGTTGACGTTTTCCGCACCGGTAAATTGGATCGCGTCGGTGTCATCGAGATAGCTGGTGATATCGGCGGCGGTGCCAACGAGCGAAATCGTGGTGCTGTTGAGTAAGGTTTCGGTGACGCCTGAGCCAACGCCTTCGCCGTCAGCAGGCGAACTGAATGTCCCGGCGCTTGCCGTAAGCGTGACGGTGATAATGTCACTATCCGGGTCGTCAAAGGTAATATCCGACAGGTCAACACTGCTTTCGGTATCTTCAAGCACGGTCACGTCTGTCGGTGCATCCGCAGATGTTGGCGCATCATTGACAGCTATTACGGTCACTGTTGAGCTTAGGGATAGCGTGGCCGTATCGTCCCCGCCGTTTGCCGTACCGCCATTGTCGCTGAGGCTTGTGATCGTAACAACACGGTCACCCTCGGTAGGGTTCTCGCTTGTGTTCTCGTAAGACATGCCTTCCAGAATGTTCTCACTCGCAGCCGGGGAGCCGCTTGAATCGGTGAAGGTGAGGGTGGCTGTGGTGTCGGTGATCGCGACGTGAACAGTGATCAACCCGCCGTTTATGGTATCCGTTGTGTCGTTCGTCAGCGCGAAGGCTTTGCCGCCTGCATTGATAATCTCATTCGCGCCGTCGGTCACATTGGTAACGGTGATGGTGTAGCTGGCAACGCCGTTACCGTCCACGGTGGAAAGTGCCACACTGCTGAAGAGATCAACGGCTGAACCACCTTCGGTGAAATCCGGGTCCTCGCCGGTTGCGGTCAGCGTCGGCTCATCATTGACGGAGTTGATCGTCAATGTGGCATCTTCGGTCGCGCTCGAGAAGGCGGTCGTGCCGCCGTTTGTGCTCGTGTCTGCTGTGCTGCCGACGGAACCTGAAGATTTGTCCCACGCTCGGTAGGTGATAGTGGCTGTGCCGTTATAGTCCGCATCTGGCACAAAGCGGATCAGGTTGGTAGAGGCGCCGGTGAGCGTTCCATCAAGCAGAACAGATGCACTTTCGATATCTACCGAGTTGCCCGTGACGCCTGAAAAATTGGTCCAGCTGGAGCCATTATTGGTTGAGTACTGCCAAACACCATTGGTGTTATCCACATTCGTGACCGCAATGGCTTCAACCGCACTGCCGTCAACATCGGTGATGGAGCCATCGGTGACCATGTCGGCAATGCTTGTGCCGGTGTTGTTGGCGTTGTTGGTGGCGTCGTCATCCCCATCGGCGCCAGAGCCGTCATCATCGCCCGCGTCTTCGTTGATGGCGGTCAGGGTGGGCGCGCCGGAATTATCCAGCACCGGTGCATCATTAGCGGGCGTGATGGTGATGGAGATGGTATCGGCTGTGCCGTCTATCGTGCCGTCGTTCGGGGTTACGGTCAGTGTAGCGGTTGTTGTGTCATTCTGGTCCGTGGTGAACAGGATGTGAGAAGTATCATTGAGATAAGTATTCAAGTCAGCGACAGAGCCCGCGAGCGTCATTGAGGTGGTGCCTGAGGTCGCGATTGTCACACCGCCGAATGCGCCGTTTCCGTCAGCCGATGAGATTGTGCCACGGTCAACCGCCAGCGTGAGCGTGATGTCGCCAACGCCGTCATCTGAGATGGTGTAGTTTGAGAGATCAATCGCTGTCGCCACATCTTCCGTCGCGGAGGTATCTGCCGGTGAGCCACCAAGCTCGGGTGCAGCGTTGGAAACAGCGGTCGCAACCACCACATCATCGATGCCCATCAGCATCATGCTGGTATCGGACGGCGTAATCCGGAATTCCACGATATTGTCGAAGCTGCTGCCAAGATTGTCCGCCGAAATGGTGGCGTAGCCAAACTGCCGACCGCCGTCATCCGTGCCTTCGGTCAGGCTGGTCAGGCTGAAGGTGGCGCCGGAAATCTGGGTGCCGGATGCATCATGGCCGGTGATGGTAAAGGTCCTTGTTCCGCTCGCCTTGTACCAGAAATCGAAGCCGTTCAGCTGGAACGAACTGTCGTCATTGGTGCTGAGCGAGATATAGTTGACCGTCTGTGAGTTGTGGTTGATCTCCAGGTCACCAAAGACAACGGACTTACCGCTCCAGATCACATCCTCGCCGATAAGACTGGTGCTTTGGATGTTGACCGTGCCCATGTCGGACCGCTGAGATGTGGTGATGTCGATCTCGGAGCTGCCGCTTGCGTTGGCGTCGAAGCCCGAGCCCGCAACATTGGCAACGCTTGTGGTGTCCAGCGAGAAAGTGAAGCTTGTACCGAAATCCTCGGTGCCGACGGATGGCGCAGCAAGAAGCGCGTCGAAGCCCCCCATGCTTTCTTCGGAAAAGGCGGTGGTCTCTGCAATGTTACCAACGTTGACTTCCAGGTCCCAGTCACCACCAAGGGAAGAAGCACCAGTCAAATCGTCGGAAGCCGCAACATCGGCGCCTGTCACATCGGCAAGCATTTGAATGAACTCAAAGCCCGCACCACCTTCAGCTACGCGACAGCCATAAAGCAGTATGTCGCCATCCTCACTCAGCGCTGCACCAATGCGCGCGAGCGCATCTGCATGATCTGCGACAGTGGAGGCATTGATCTCGTCATTTCCCAGCCGGAGTGAGCCGACGTCACCGTGTGAGAGGATCTGCAGGGAGTCGATATCGCTTCGCCCTTCAAGAGCGGAGGCAAGCTCACTCAGCCCTTCGGCCCCAATCAAGATCACCTCGGTACCGGGAGAGACGCCTGCCAGCAGTGTTTCGTAGCCGTCCACTGTGGTGTCAACAACCACAACATCATGCGAGGGTGCCGATGTGGCGTGGGTCGCCTTGGGCTCAACCTCTTGGCGTTGCATGTCTTGATTATTGAAGTTGGAATCGAATTTCATTTGAATGGCCTTTACACATCAAAACACGCATCGGGTTTATTTGGTCGGTTCAAGTCATGTGTTCTACCAATTAGCAATGTTTACACAACTGTATTGCTAATTTTGAGCAACATATGAAACTAGAATTACGTCCGCCAGAATTATTGTGCAGGAAAATATTAAAAACAAGTAACTATGATAGAATTTTAGCGTAATTCTATCTAACTTAAAAACTGGATAACAAAAAAATCAAAACTAGAAACATAATGACAAGGTTCCTAAATAATTAATAAGTAATTAATAAAAAATATACGATATTAACTTTTTGTTAATATTTTATGATGTCGCCATTGCCTAGCAGGTCGGTAAGATATTGAGTTATCTGATTTAAATGAAAATCCGACGATGACCATAGCTCTCGTAACACAATCTATATTTGTAATAATGTTCTAAATTCACCAATAAGTTATAAATATAAATTGACTCATGTGGTCTCTTAACATTGAATATTGCTACTATCGGTTGCTATATCTTATTTCAATCTTGAGGGGGAGAGACCCATGGAAGGTTATCTTGGAGTCATCGAGGCGCTTGGTTTCAACTTCACACCGCTCCATTACGGCGCCTGTGCAGGCGCGCTGATTGCAATCTCGCAGAATAGTGCGCTCTTTTCACTGCTGGGCACCGCATTCGGGGGCGATGGTCGCAGCACCTTCGGCCTCCCGGAGCTTCGGGGCCGCGTGCCAATGGGCTTTGGCACCGGGCCTGGGCTGCCGCCTTTCATCATGGGCCAGAGAACGGGTACTGAAACCGTCACGCTCAACAGCACCCACCTGCCAGCGCATACCCACGCGCACACCTATACAGCCAGCGGCGGCGGCGGTACACCGGCGGTGGCCGTGGTTGAAGTGGCGTCCAACAGCGGCGGCAAGAAGGCCACACCGGCTGACGGTGATTATATCGCGGGCCCAGGAAATGCCTTTGGTGCGGTACAGGATAATCTGTTTCTTGCCCCAACCGATGTAACCTCAACGGCTCTCATTGGTGGTGTTACCGTCACGGGTGGCGGCGGGTTCGATTCGACCGCCTTCTCCATCCTGAGCAGCGGCCAGAACAATCCGTTCCCGATCGTTCAGCCAAGCTCGGTCATCAATTTTGCTGTCTGCATGCAGGGTCATTACCCAAGCCGCAGCTAACCTCCATTTGACGGGCACCAGATTTTCCAGCCCTTATACGAAGGAGGTATAGTCATGCTGGACAAGGTAACATCGAAAAATTTCAAGGATATCGTGGGCACAAAAGCCACGATTACCATCATGGATGGACCCGACATTGAACTGACCGTGCAGGCAGTACATGAGATCAAGCTCACGAAGGACGACGAACGGCCGGACAGCTGCCGCAAGAAGCCCTTCAGTGTTGTTCTCAGCGGCACCGAATCGCATCAGGCGCCTGACGGCAGTTATGATGTGACGTTTGAGAAGATCGGCCTTCTTGAGCACGTCTATGTGGACAACAAGTCTGACAATCCGGAAAGCAAAGACTTCAATACGAAGGCGGCCAAGGAAGCGGCGGAGGCCATCAAGGCCGCGAAGAAAGCCGCGGCCGCAGGCAAGAAAGCCGACTCGGATGACGATGCCGCGCCACCAAGCGAACCGGAGCCGAGTGTGCTCTATGAAATCAACTTCGGGTAACGGGCGGCAGGAGATTTATCATGTATGATCAATATATGGGTGTCATCAAGGCGCTCGGGTTCAATTTCGTGCCGGCAGAGTGGGGCCGGTGTTGGGGCGGCATATACGCCATCGCCCAGTTCACCGCCCTTTTTTCCCTGCTGGGATGTCGGTATGGTGGTGACTGCCGCGAGAGCTTTGGCTTGCCGGACCTGCGTGGCCGTGTGCCGATGGGCTGGGGACAAAGTCCAGGCACAAGCCAAAGGGTTATTGGCACATTGCCTGGCTGGCACCAGCACATTTTGAGCTACAGCTATATGCCGGAACACACCCATTCGCATACCTATACGGGTGGCACCAGCGGTGGCCTCGATCTTAGTGTTCGTGTGGCGTCCAACGGCGGCGGGAAGAAATCGGTCCCGGCTGATGGTGATTATATCGCCGGTCCAGGCAACGCCTTCGGTGCTGTACAGGACAACCTGTTCCTGGACCCGGCCGATGTGACGTCAAAGGCCAAGATTGGCGGCGTTACGGTCGCTGGCGGTGGTGATTTCAACAATAATAATCTGACCATCGACTCGACACCGGATCTCTCAAACGCGGTGTATGTGCTCCAGCCAAGCCAAGCCTTCAACTACTGCATCTGTATGGAAGGTATCTACCCTTCGCGCAGCTAGAGCAGGCAGAAAACAATCGGGTGCCGCGTATGCGCGGCGCCCATCCGCCGGGGAAGGCGATTTGGGGTGATATTTTTATGGGAGACAAGCATGACCAGCAGTGAAGCAACACCGATCCCGCTTGGCGAGGTAACGTCGCAGCATTTCAATGGGGGAAACGACTCGGACTTCCGATTCGTCGCAGGTGATCTGGCGATGCCGGTCCAGTTGATGGACTGCAAGGAAAAGCCGGAATCCGCGGGCCCCGACAGCACGCGTACCCCGTTCCTTCTGGTGTTCCGCGCCGATGTGGATGAAGCGCATCTGATGCAACAGACGCTTGAGTTCAAGGGCTGTATCCACGGCCTTGAGGACGCGCGGATCGACAATCTCCTGATTCACCGAATGATGCGCCCGGCAAACATGCCCGAAGGCGCCTACTATCAAGTCATCTTTAACTGATCCGCGGGGAAAGAAAAGGGAGGCACAGCATGATTGAAGGAACCGTAAATCTACCGCACGGTATCAGCGCCCGCCCAGCGGGCCGGGGCGACAAGGATTTCCTCGCCAAGATGTATAAGGATAACCGTGACGACCTGCGTATGGCGGACGCCGACAAGGACTATATCGAAACCGTAATCGAGATGCAGCTCGACGCCCAGCAGGGCGGCTATGGTGCCCAGTTCCCGAACGCGATTTACCTTATTCTCGAGAAGAACGGTTCGCGCATTGGTCGGCTGACACTGGATGTCCAGCCAGTTGAGCTTCGGCTTGTCGATCTGGATTTCATCAAGAAGGCGCAGGGCAAGGGCTATGGGTCTTCGATTCTCCTGTGGCTAATGAAGGCGGCGGCCACCACCCGGAAACCGCTTCTGGTGCCGTCGCGGCGGGACGATTTCGCCATGGGGAAGTTTCTGACGAAATACGGTTTTGTCGAGGATCAAAGCATGTCTGATGAAGTATATGCCCGCATGAGCTGGTTCCCCACAGCAGACGAAATGCACGGCCTCAAGGATATCGCGCCCCGGCCTGCCATGCAGGGCACAGTCTAACCTGCGGGCGACCGTGACTGCCCAGTTTTGGTGCCAAGGCTTTTCATCCTTGCGAATTGCAGATATAGCTTTGCCATCATAAAGACAGACCGCACACACGAGTGTGGTCAGGGGTAGGGGGAAATCCAGATGGCGCAATCGGCAGAAACCGGGGCAAGTGAAGGCGCGCGCATGGCGCCAGACAGATCACTGCCCGCAATCCTAAAGTTTCTGATCCCCTCCCTTTTTGGTATGGCGCTCTTTCTTCTGCCCGTCACGGTGGACGGCAATGTCACCGTGATCTTTGGGCTTTATACCAGCTGGATGCAGTCCTTCTTTGGGGAAGCGCTTCTGGCTGCGGTGGTTGCTATCACTGTGATATCCGCGCTTCTGGGCACCTATTTCATGCTGGCAAAGCCTGATTGGGAAGAAAAACGCCCCTATCTTTTTGCGGCGGCAAGCTGCACCTGGGGCTGGCTTTTCCTGCGCCTTGTGGGGGCTGCCATCGGTGTTATGGTGCTTTTTGAAGTGGGGCCTGAGATCGTGCGCCTGAGCGACACCGGCATCGCGCTTTTCAACGAGGTGGGTGTGGTGTTCGCGGTGGTGATGCTGCCTGCGTGTTATGTCATGCCGCTCCTCACGGACTTTGGCGCGATGGAATTTTTCGGCACCTTTGTGGCACCAGCCTTTCGCCGGTTTTTCCGCCTGCCGGGCCGGTCTGCGGTGGATGCGATGGCGTCTTTCGTATCCGCGAACAACGTGGGGGTGCTTGTCACTGCCCAGCAGTACAGCCGCAACAAATACACGGGCCGTGAGGCGGTCACGATCGCTACAAACTTTTCTGTGGTCTCCTTGCCATTTGCGTTGGTGATCGCGGAAGTAAGCGGCATCGGCGCCGTATTTTTCCCGTGGTATCTCACCGCCATCGTTGCCTGTATTGTGTGCGCGGTTATCACAAGCCGCCTGCCGCCCCTGAGCCGTATTGCGGATGTGCACCTTGATGGTACCGCCCCCTACAGGCGGCCAAAAAGCGATACACCCATCCTGCTCAGAAGCCTTGATAACGCGCTTGAAGCATCGTCAAACGTGCCGCCCGCGCGCGAGCAGGCCGCCACGGCCACCCGCATGGTGGTGGAACAGCTTTTTGGCGTGCTTGGCCCGGTTATGGGGCTTGCAACCCTCACGGCCATCATTGCTTTCCATTCCCCCATGGCAGACTGGATCAGCATGCCCATCGCCTTTGTGCTTGAAATGCTGGATATTGAGCAGCCCGCCCGTGTGGCTGCGGGCATGATCTTCGGTTATCTGGATCAGTTTATCCCGGCGATCATCGCGGGTGATATCATGAGCCAGCCTGTCAAGTTCCTGCTCGCCGGGCTTTCGCTGTGCCAGCTTGTGTTCATGACAGAAACGGGCCTTGTGATCCTGCGCTCCGGCCTGCCGGTCACAGTGCTGCAACTGGCGCAGGTTTTCATCCTGCGCACCATCATCGTGATCCCGGTCCTTCTGGTGGGTGCGGCGCTTATTTACTGAGCCGTGGCTAGCCGTGCGCTTCCCTGATCATGGCCTTCATGGCCTGCAGGTCAACTTGCCAGCCGCTGGGGGTCTCGTCGGCCTGGATAAACCCAACCCGCTTGCCGGTGGCCTCCTGAATGGAGGGGTGCAGCATATTAAAGCGGGGCGCCGTCTGGATAGCGATCAGGTCACAGGGCGCCATGGCCAGATTATGAAGGGCGGACGAATCGAGCCCAAGCGCCAGCTTCGTGTGCCGAAGCCGCATCAAAAGCGCTGACAGCGTGATCTTGAGCGGGTTTGCCACTTCACCCCCCATCTCAAGGATGAGGGACTTCAGCGCATCGGCATTTTCAAGTTCCCGTCCCGTCTTGGATGTCATGGCGGTGTGCTCGATCAGCATGATCGGCACACTGGGCACGGGTTTGCCGCGGGGTGGTGTGCGGCCCCATGTGCTACTGATATCACCGAGCCGCCTGAAAATCTGGCCCGCGAACCCTATGGGCACAACCCCGCCTTCATGCTGGGAAAGCGTGGTGGGCATAAGAAGCCGGTCCATCTCAAACACGGTGGTTTTATCAAGGGGCACGATCTTCTCGCTTGGCACACCATAGGCCGCGAGAAACGGCAGCATCCACGGCGCAGGGGTGGGCATCAGAAACGCGTCGATGGCGTGCAGATCTTCCGTCGCATTCAGTAATTCCAGCCGCGCGGCCACATCCACAATCCAGTGGCCATAGGTATGCACACCGGGGAAGGACAGGAGCGCCACCCGGCCTTCAAGCCTGCGCCGTTCAAGCCGACTGTCGTCCAGGCGGTAAGAACCACTCTCCTGCATGGCCAGAAAGCCGTTTCTGGCCATATAGCCCAAGTGGTTCTCTTCCCAGCCGAAGCCGTGCAGGCTGGAAAGGGCGATATGCTCGCCCGCTACCTGTGCTTTTTTTGAAAGCGTGAGACCCCAATCGTCATGCACAAGAGCACCGCGCGCTTCAAGCACACCAAGTCTAGTCGTGCCAGACGACTGGAAACGGAAATAGCGGTCCAGCCATTCCTTTGTCACCGCATTCTGGAAAAGCGGGAGGCGGTCATTCACACGCTGAAGGGCGCTCACGGGGGCTTCAAACCCGCGTTCAAGCGGCCTGAAGTGCGCGCCCACACCGGTGCACAGCAGGTCAAACTCCTGCGCGGTCGCCGCTTTGATGGGGCGAAAGCAAAGCTCGGTCATGGCACCCAGCCTTTATGAATGAGAAAAAGCATGCCCTTTCATACCGCTGCGTCTTACCGCGCTGCAACAGAAAAGGCAGGCCAGTATGGGCCGCTTATCTCATCGCCTACTCAAACGGAGGTTCTGCGTCCCAGTCAAAACCCGGCACCGGGCCGTTTGAAACCTTGTCGCTAAACTCAGGTGCGCGTTTCTCAAGGAAGCTTTGCACCCCTTCCCGCCCATCATGCATGGAGGTATGCAGCATGGTGCGGCTTTCAATCTGGTGCGCTTCCATCGGGTGGCTCGCTCCCATCATGCGCCAGATAAGCTGCCGGTTGATGGCAACAGACATGGCACTGGTGCGTGCCGTATAGCTTTCCGCCAGTTCAAGCGCGCGGGCCATCAAGTTGTCTGGCTCAACTATCTCACTGATCAGCCCGCCCTTCAGCGCTTCTTCTGCCTTAAACACCCGGCCGGAGAGGGACCAATCAAGCGCCTGCGCGACCCCCACAAGGCGGGGTAGAAACCAGCTTGCACAGCTTTCAAGCGTGATACCACGCTCAGCGAACACAAAACCAAATTTGGCGTAAGGGGAGGCAATGCGCACGTCCATCGGCAGTTGCATGGTGGTGCCCACGCCCACACTCGCCCCATTGATGGCGCCAATCACCGGTTTTTTGAGCCGGAAGAGCCTCAGCACAACCCGCCCGCCCGTGTCGCGGTTGCGTTCCATCTCCGGGCTCATGGGGTCGATGCTTTCATCAAGGCCAAACACATTGCCGCTTGCGGACAGGTCCATGCCCGCGCAGAACGCTCGCCCTGCACCGGTGACCACAAGCGCACGGATGCTATCATCCGCGTCCACCACATCGCACACGGCCTCCAGCTCCCGCGCCATGGTGGGGGTGAAAGCATTCATATTATCCGGCCGGTTCAGCGTCAGGATCGCCGCGCTTCCCTCGCGTGTGAGTGTGATGGTCTCATAAACTGCCATGGTGGTCTCCCTTGATGCCTTCCCGCGTTACATAGGCTTAAAGCACGTGGGGGAAAGCACTGCCACCCGCTTTTCCCTGCTTGATTTTAAAGACTCGGCAGTCCACTTTATGGGTCAAGGGCACGCACGCGGGAGGGAAGACCCATGAAAAACTGGTTCTATGAACAGATGGCCATGTATTCGGCCTACCACAGGGATAGCCGCAACCAGGCAACCCACCATGTGGGGGTGCCAATGATCGTCTTTTCCGTGCTGATCATCACGTCCACCGTGCCGGTGATCACGCTATCGGCTGGCACCTTCACGCTGGCTAACATCCTCATGGGTGCGCTGCTGCTGTTCTACATCATGGCCGCCCCTCTTGTGGGCACCATCGCGGTGCTGATCTATGGCGCGCTGATGTATGCCGCCGCCATGGTGGCAGCGATGGGTGAGGGCGTGCCGCTCAAGGCTTTCCTCGCGCTTTTCATCATCGGGTGGATCATCCAGTTCTGGGGCCATAAATATGAAGGCCGCAAACCCGCACTGTTTGATAACCTGTTGCAGATTTTCATGGCCCCCTCCTTCCTCATCGCGGAGGTGTTGTTCATGCTGGGGCTTGAGGAAGGGCTGAAGGCCGAGATCAAGGACCGCATGCCCAAATACCTGCCCAAAGAGGGGTGAGGTTGTTCCCCGCGACCGTCACTCCCGCGCAGGCGGGAGTCCAGATCAGTGGTTGCAATGGGACTAGTTATGAAACGATTTCATCAAAGAGGTCGAGCCAGTCGGGGTTTTCTTCTTCAATAAGCTGTAGCTTCCAGGCCCTGTTCCATTTCTTTAGCTGTTTTTCGCGTGTTATCGCGCTCTGCATGTCTTCAAACCGTTCAAAATGAACTAACTGTTTCACACTATATCGTTTGGTGAAACCAGACGCGGCGTCTGTTTTGTGCTCATAGATGCGCCGGACAAGGTCGGAGGTTACACCGATGTATAATGTGCCGTTCTTAGCCGACGCCAAGATGTAAACAAAACCTGATTTCTGCATAGGGTTAGCGTGAGTAAATTGCGGCCTCATATCAACAAAATTCTGGATTCCCGCTTTCGCGGGAATGACAAACGTGAAGGGTGCAATCGGCAATACACATTTTGCCGTCACTCCCGCGCAGGCGGGAGTCCAGATATTGACACCAATTGGCTTGGTCAGTTCTTACAAATATGGGCTGGCGAGCCAGAGCAGGCGGCCCATGGCGCGGTGCAGGCGCGGACGGGTGCGGAAGTCTTCGCGCGTCATCTCTAATGCCGTGTCCGTGCGGTCTTTCACCCAGTCGCTCATGGTGCGGGCGAAACCAGCGTCATAACACTCAAGGTTAAATTCAAAGTTCAGCTTCAGGGAGCGTGCGTCCCAGTTGGAAGAGCCGAAGAAAACCCAGTCTTCATCCACGATCATCAATTTGGTGTGGTCAAACGGGGGCGGTGAAAGATAAAGGTGGCAGCCTGCTTCCACCAGTTGCCGGGCGCCTGAAAGCGCGGTGAGCATGAAAAGCGGCAGGTTGTTTTTTGCGGGCACGATAATATCCACCTGCACGCCCCTCAGCGCCGCCTGTTTGAGGGCCACCACCAGCGCTTGCTCCGGCAAAAAATAGGGGGTGATGATGCGAACGCGCGCTCGCGCGCTTGAAAGGGCGGATTCCATGATCATGGCAGACCGCTGGCGTGGTTCATCCGGCCCGTCAGGCACCGCGCGGGCCACCACGCCGGGGCCGGTGGCACCCACGGTGGGCAGCCAAGTGTCTTCATCCAGCTCTTCTTTGGCTGAGAAGGCCCAGTCATCCGCGAACGCGTCCATCATCTGGGTGACAATAGGGCCTTCAAGGCAGAAATGGGTGTCGCGCACGCGTGGGGTGCCGTCCTCGCGCTCCAGATGGTGTTTGCGGATGTTCATGCCGCCCGCAAACCCCTTGAAACCGTCCACAATCAGAAGCTTGCGGTGGGTGCGCAGGTTAAAAAATGCGAGCCGCCACGAAAGCCGCGCCGGGTTGAAGGTGGCCACCTTGATACCCTTGCGCCGGAGAAGGTTTGAGACAGGCTTGAGCCCATAAAGGTTGCCAACCGCATCCACCAGCACCCGCACTTTCACCCCGCGTTCATGCGCGCGCACAAGGGCGGTGATAAACCGCCGCCCGGCCTGGTCCGCCTGAAAAATATAGGTGGTGAGCGCCACCGTATGCTCGGCCTTGTCGATGGCATCCACCATGGCGTCATAGGCCTTACGGCCACCCTCAAGCGGGGTGATGCGGTTGCCAAGGGTGATGGGCAGGCCCGTAACCCGGCCCGCGAGGCGTGCGTGCGCCTGCCAGCGGTTCGGGGTACCCGGGTTTGCGTCCAGAAGGCTGGGGCCGTCCGGGTCGGCGATCAGGTCCCGCCGGGCGGGCAGGCCGCGACGAACCCGGGCGCGTTTCGCCTGCCGCTCAATGCGGTTGATACCAAATAGCATGTAAAAGATAAGGCCGAACAGGGGGGCCAGCCACAAAAGCCCGATCCAGGCCACGGCGGCGCGTACGTCATCCCGGTTCCTGAGCACATGCACGCTCGCGTACATTTGTGCCAGAAATACAAAGCCCGCAACAAAAAGGCCGTCAGGCCATATGGTGGCGTTCAGGTCCATAAACCCCCAAGGGCCCATGTGGGCGCCCGTGTCTTATCCTAGTCTTATTCTATATAGGTCATGAAAGGGGGGATGAGAAGCAGTGGTGTGTTTGAAAGGCACCTCGGGAGAGGTGACGCACAGTGTCGCACATGCTGCGCGCACGCCGGTTTTTCTTGAGCTATCTCAGGCGATTGGCTAGCGTTGCGGCCATGACAGATGCTGGACAGCAGAAATTTGATGCGGTAACGCTGAGCGCCGAAAACCTTGCATGCACGCGGGGCGGCAGGCGTGTGTTCGCTGGCCTTTCTTTCAGCCTTGAAAATGGCGGGCTTCTGTATTTGCGTGGGCCTAACGGCATGGGCAAATCCACCCTGTTGCGGCTGATCGCCGGGCTCACGCCCGCGCGGGAAGGCACGCTACGTTATGGGGGGGACATCTGGCGCGGCAGCCGCGCGGCGGAGGCCGAGGCGGTGATCTATGCGGGCCACGAGAATGCGCTCAAGCCCGTGCTGACGCTGAAGGAACACGCCGAAAATTACGTGAAGCTGATGACGGGTGCGAGCCTGAGTGATGATGCCTTGGAAGACGCGGCGGCAGTGTTTGACCTCACCCGGCTTCTGGACCAGCCCGCGCGGTTTTTCTCAAGCGGGCAAAAGCACCGCGCCAGCCTGATGCGGTTTGCGCTGGTGCGGCGGCCGCTTTGGCTGATGGATGAACCAACCGTGGGGCTTGATAGCGCAAACCGGCAGGCGCTGGAGGGTTTGATGGCCCGGCATCTGGCGGCAGGTGGTTTGATTATCGCCGCAACCCATGACCCCATAGCACTTGAGGGGGCGGAACTGAACCTCAAGGACTATCAACCCAAAATCACCATTGATGAGGCTTGGGTATGATGGGGGGTATGAACGCGGGTAAAAATGGGGGCCTGATGGGCATTTTCATCAGCCTGTGCGCGCGGGATATCCGGCTCGCATGGTCGCAGGGCGGCACCGGCACCATGGCGCTCAGTTTTTTCCTGATTGCCGTGACGCTCTTCCCCTTTGGGGTGGGGCCAGAGCCGCAAGTGCTGGCCCGTATTGCCGCCGGGGTGATCTGGGTGGTGGCGCTTCTGGCATGCCTCTTGTCGCTCGACCGCCTGTATCAGGCGGATTTTGAAGATGGCAGCCTTGATGACCTTGCGCTTTCACCGCTCGGGCTTTTTGGGGTGGCGGGGGCTAAAATCCTCGCGCACTGGGTGGCGACAGTGCTGCCGCTTGTGCTCTTGTCGCCCGTGCTCGGTATGCTGATGAACCTGTCTCAGGATGCATTTGGCATGCTGGTGCTGTCGCTTCTTATCGGTACGCCGGCCTTGAGCCTGATCGGTAGTGTGGGGGCGGCGCTGACGGTTTCTGTGCGCCGGGGCGGGGTTTTGATGTCGCTTCTCGTACTGCCGCTTTATGTGCCGACGCTGATTTTTGGTGTTGGTGCCATTGATGCGGCTGCGGGCATGACAGACCCCTATCCGCATCTTGCGTTTCTGGGTGCTGTGACGCTTGTCTCGCTCATTATCGGGCCGGTGGCATCGGCGGCTGCGCTCCGGCTCTCGCTCGAATAAAGGTCCGCCACACTCATGCCGCAAAAACGCGCACACTTACGCCACACATACGCCGCACTTTCGCGCACACTTACGCCACACATTTCGCCACAGTGTGGCGTAGATTCGGGGTTCAAACAGCGGTATCTGAGGCATCACGTCGCACTTGCCGCTGGGCCCCGTTCGGGATAGGTAAGGGCCATGCATAGATTCGCCAATCCAGCCCAGTTTAACCGCCTGGCAGACAAGATCCTGCCCATCGCGAAAATCGTGATGGTGCTGGCGTTTGCCTATGGCCTCTATCTGGCGCTTGTCGCGAGCCCTGAAGACTATCAGCAGGGCCAGAGCGTTCGCATCATGTATGTGCATGTGCCCGCGGCCTGGATGGCCATGTTTACCTATATGGTGGTGGCGGCAGCGAGCTTCACGGCCCTTGTGTGGCGGCACCCGCTGGCGCTTCTGGCGGGTAAGGCAGCGGCACCCATTGGCGCGACTTTTACCGCGCTCGCGCTCATCACCGGCATGCTGTGGGGCAAGCCCATGTGGGGCACTTACTGGGTGTGGGACGGGCGGTTGACCTCGGTTCTGGTGCTGTTGTTCCTCTATCTCGGATATATGGCGATCTGGCGTTCGATGGACGAGGAAGACAAGGCGGGGCGGGCGGCGTCTATCCTCGCGCTTGTGGGTGTAGTGAATATCCCGATCATCAAGTTTTCGGTGGATTGGTGGAACACGCTGCATCAGCCCGCAAGTGTGATGCGCATGGGCGGCCCGACGATTGACGCGGCGATGTTATGGCCCCTTTTCACCATCGCCCTTGCCTTCAAGGCGTATTTTATCGTGGTGTTTCTT
Organism: Kordiimonas sp.; assembly: GCF_048264555.1. Classification (GTDB taxonomy): domain Bacteria; phylum Pseudomonadota; class Alphaproteobacteria; order Sphingomonadales; family Kordiimonadaceae; genus Kordiimonas. The sequence goes on along the minus strand of NZ_JBLXCX010000001.1, from coordinate 612,912 downwards.
TACCGGATGAAACTGGAAATTAACCGGCGCAAGCTATCTGTGATGCGCGCCTCTGCGGTGCAAGCCTAGGAAAGACAAGGGTTTCAGGATGGACGCACTTGATATGGGCAAACATGCGATCTTTATCTGGGCAGCTTATGGCGTGACCTTTGTGAGCCTTATAGTGCTCGCGCTATTGACCCTGAAAGCCCACCGGACAGCCGCGCGCGATGTTGAGCGTCAGCGGCCAAAACGTCAAAAGAGCAAATAAATGGCAGGCTTGAGAACACGAAAAAAACAGCGGCTTGTGGTTGCCTCCCTCGCGGTTTCAGCGATCGCGGGTGCTATTCTGCTGGTGATTTTCGCCCTTGGGGGTGACAGCCTCAGCCTGTTCCTGCAGCCAAGTGATGTGCAGCAAAAACAAATAGTTGCGGGTAAAAGATTCCGTCTTGGCGGGCTTGTGGCCATGGGCTCTTTTGGCCGTGAGGACGATGAGCTGACCTATCGTTTCACCGTGACAGATTGCGCGGCGGATATCCCGGTGCGTTTCAAAGGCCTGCTGCCGGACCTGTTCCGTGAAGGGCAAGGTGTGGTCACCGAAGGGGCGCTCGCGCCAGACGGTGTGTTCATCGCCGACACCGTGCTTGCCAAGCATGATGAAAATTACGCCCCGCCCGGCACCATGCCCAAAAACGCGGAAGCCTGCACCCACCCGGAGGGCCTCGACACTTATGAGGCGGAAACCGGGCGATGATTGCAGAGCTTGGCCATTTTGCTTTGATGATCGCGCTTGTGTTTGCGCTTCTTGGTGCGGTTGTGCCGCACTATGGCCTCGCCCGCGGCAATGCCCGCCTGATTAGTTTGGCTGACAATGCAGTTTTAGGGCAATTTTTGATGGCTGTGGTGGCCTATGCGGCGCTGACCTATAGTTTTCTGATCTCTGATTTTTCCGTGTATGCGGTGGCGGCCCACTCCCACAGCGCAAAACCGCTTCTCTATAAAATCTCCGGCGTATGGGGCAATCATGAAGGCAGCCTCATGTTCTGGGTGCTGGTGCTCACGCTTTTTGGCACAGCGGTGGCGGTGAAGGGCAAGCGCTTGCCGCTTCGCTTTCGCGCTCGCGTGCTGGCGGTGCAAAGCGCGCTGGTGCTTGGTTTCCTGCTTTTTGTGATTTTCACCAGCAACCCGTTCACGCGGCTTGACCCCGCGCCTCTTGAAGGCAACGGCCTGAACCCGCTTCTGCAGGACCCGGGCCTCGCCTTCCATCCCCCCATGCTATATCTCGGGTATGTGGGGCTTTCGGTCGTGTTTTCTTTTGCCACTGCTGCGCTGATTGAAGGGGAGGTCACCCCGCTTTGGGCGCGCTGGGTACGGCCTTGGACGCTCACGGCATGGATGTTCCTCACGGGTGGTCTCGCGCTTGGCTCATGGTGGGCTTATTATGAGCTTGGCTGGGGCGGCTGGTGGTTCTGGGACCCGGTTGAAAATGCCGCTTTCATGCCGTGGCTGGCGGCCACAGCGCTCCTTCATAGCGCGATTGTGGTCGAGAAGCGGGACGCGCTGAAAAGCTGGACCATTCTGCTCGCGATCGTGGCCTTCTCTTTCTCCCTTCTTGGCACCTTCCTTGTGCGGTCTGGTGTGATTACGAGTGTGCATGCTTTTGCGAGCGACCCGGCGCGCGGTGTGTTTATCCTCGCATTCCTTGCGGTGGTGATTGGCGGTTCGATGACGCTTTATGCCTGGCGGGCGCCCAAGCTGACCCCGGGCGGGCTTTTTGGTCTTGTGAGCCGGGAAAGCGCGCTGGTGCTCAATAATGTGCTTTTGTCCACTTTCGCCGCCGTGGTGCTTGTGGGCACGCTCTACCCGTTGTTTGTGGAGGCCATGGGTGGCGGTCAACTGAGCGTGGGACCACCGTTTTTTGAGTATGCCGCAGCCGTGTTGATGAGCCCGCTTATCGTCGCCCTTGGCTTTGGGCCCCTCCTCGCGTGGAAGCGGGGGCGGATTTCCCGCGCGGCCCAAATTGTGCTGCCCGCGCTTATTGTGGCGCTGGTGGCGGCGCTGGTGATCGCGTGGCAGTCGGCCGGTGGTGTGGTGATGACAGCCTTTGGCCTTGGGCTTGCCACCTGGTTGATCGTAAGCGTGTTCCTTGAAATTGCGGAGCGTATCCAGCTCTTCAAGAAACCCGGAAATGCGTGGGGGCGGCTTCGCAACCTGCCGCGCGCATCATGGGGCATGAGCCTTGCGCACGCAGGTTTGGCGGTGATCCTCTTTGGTATCACCATCTCGGAGGCCTGGACGGAGGAACATCTGGTTGTGATGGCGCCGGGGGAAAGTGTTGCTGTTGCCGGGTACGACTTTACTTTTGGCGGTGTTGCACCCGTGGCGGGGCCTAACTTCACGGCTGTGCGCGGCTTTTTTGATGTAAGCAAAAATGGTGGCCGGGTGACAGAGCTAACCCCGGAAGACCGGGTGTATACCAACCCGGTGATGAATACGACGGAAGCTTCCATATACCCGCTTATGAGCGGTGACCTTTATGCGGTGATCGGTGAAGCCGCTGGGCAGGGGCGCTGGTCTGTCAGGCTGTATTTCAAGCCGTTTATCTCCGGGCTTTGGCTCGGTGCTGTCATGATGATGGTGGGGGGGCTTCTGTCCCTCAGTGACAGGCGGCTGCGCATCGGCGCACCCAAAACCGTGAAAGCGGGGGCATAGGCCATGCAGCGATTTTTACCCCTTATCATCGTGCTTGCGCTGTTTGCGGTTTTCCTCCGCATGATGACGCTTGAAGGCCGCAACCCGAACGAGATCAAAAGTGTGCTGATCGGCAAACCGGTGCCGGAGTTCAGCCTGCCCGGCCTTCGGGACGAGGAGAGCGATCTCACAAACGCCTATTTCAAGCGGGAAGAGCCGGTGCTCGTGAACTTTTTCGCGAGCTGGTGCGCCCCTTGCCGTGCAGAGCATGAAAACCTGATGGCGCTTGCCCATGAGCACGGGGTCACAATTGTTGGCGTCGCTTATAAGGACAGGCATGCGGACGCGCTTGGTTTTCTTGAAGAACTTGGTGACCCGTTCACGCGCACCGCGCTTGACCGGACCGGCAGGCTCGCCATCGACTTTGGCGTAACCGGCGTGCCCGAAACCTTTGTGGTGGATGCGGACGGGATCATTCGTTACCGCCACTGGGGCCCCGTGGTGGGTGATGGGATTGAGAAAGCCATATTGCCTGCGCTGGAGGCCGCGAAATGACCCGACTTGCAGTGGCATTTCTGGCTTTGGTGATTTTCTCCGTTCAGGTTTTTGCTGTGGCCGTGGATGACAATCCGCTTGAAGATCCAGCCAAAGAAGCGGTCGCCCGCGAGCTGATGAAAGAGATCAGGTGTCTCGTGTGCCAGAATCAGTCGATCGAGGATTCGAACGCTGACCTCGCGCGTGACCTCAGGCAGGTTGTGCGGGAACGCATCGCTCTCGGCGACACGCCGGAGAATGTGCGTGCCTATCTGGTGGACCGGTACGGAGACTGGGTGCTGCTCGAGCCGCCCGTAAAACCGCAGACATACCTGTTGTGGGCCTCCCCCTTCCTGTTCCTTCTGGTGGTTGTTTATCTCGTCTTCCGTCGCCGCAATGCGACAGCGGGCGCAGCGCCGCTGAGTGCGGAAGAGGAGGCCGAGCTTGAAGCCATTCTGGCCGCGAAGGAGCGGGAGCAATGATCTGGGTTTTGCTCATACTGCTGCTTCTCACCTCAGCCTTGCTGATGTTACGCAAGCCACAGTCTGGCGCTGCGGGCATAGATTCGGTTGGGCATTTCAAAGCGCAGCTTGATGAGCTGGAGGCCGACCGTAAGCGCGGCCTGATTGATGAACGAGACGCCGCTGCCGCCAAGGTGGAGATTGAGCGCCGCCTGCTGCGCCGCGAGAGGACGACCGATGCCCGCGTGGTGACGGACGGCGGCTTTCAGAGCATCATGCCCTATGCGCTTCTGGTGCTTCTTGTGCCTGCCGCGCTTTATGTTGTCATGGGGCGGCCTGACCTGCCCGCGAAACCCGGCTTTATCGCCAACAACCGGCAGATGCTGGTTGAAGAAGGCGGCCCGACCTATGGCGAAGCTTTGAAAGCCATTCAGGCTCACCTTGAGGATGCGCCTGATGATAAGCGCGGCTGGGATGTGCTGGCAAAATCGGCGCGCGCCATTCGAGACTATTCACTGGCCGCCAATGCCTTCGCTGAGCTCGCGCGGCTTGAGCCCGATGAGCCTAAATGGCGGGTACAGCAGCTTGAGGCCATGCTGGGCATGGCAAACGGGCAAATGACCCCTGCGGCCCGGCTTGTGCTCGCACGGCTTATGAGCGACGAGCCCAACCACCCGGCCGGGCAATATTATATGGGCCTTGCCTTCTTTCAGGCAGGTGATGAGGACAGGGCCCGTGCGGTATGGCTCGCGCTCGCAGACCGGTCACCAGAAGATGCGCCGTGGATGGCACCGCTTCGTGAACGACTTGAAGCGCTCGGTGAAAGCTTGCCCACCATCAGCGATGATGAGATGGCGGCAGTGGCCGCGATGAGCGATGAGGACCGGGAAGCTTTCATCGCGCAGATGATCGCACGGCTGGCAGCCCGGCTTGAAGCAAACCCAGGTGACGTGGAAGGCTGGATGATGCTGGCGCGCTCCCAGCTTTCAATGGGTGACAGGGAAAGTGCCATCGCGGCGCTTGAACGGGGTATATCGCTTGTGGATGAAGCAGATAAGCCGACGCTGAAAGCCTTTCTTGACAATGTGCGAACTAAACCCGATCTTTAAGACTCTGGTGACGATTGCGCATTATTATGGTGCAGTGTGTAACCCGATCATCAGGCCCGAAGAAATCGCCGGCCTCAACCCAGCGCTTAAATAGCCAGAATGTATAGTTCAGTGATCCTTGGCGATGGTTGAAATCAACTCAAATGCTTCAGGTCTTCGGTCCCAATTGCAGGCGCAGCTGCAGTCGGACACTGCCCGGCGTTCTATTCGTGCGAACCCTGAACAGGGGCGGGACCCCGCAGATGTGGTTGCACGGCGCGTGGATGAGCGCATCGGCGAACGCAGCGAAGCCAATCGGCAGGCCCCGGCGCAGCGGTCAAGCCGCAGCAACGACCTTTCGAGCTCAAGAGAACTTGTGGCGGCGGAAGAGCGCGTAAACCAGCTGAATGCCAATAATCGGGAAGCCCCGATCGGGCGCACCTCACAGCTGGCTTCAAGTGGGCGCAACGCACCGCTTGGGCAGATTGTCGATATCCGGGTTTAATCCCAAACACTCTTGCCGCCATTCGCGTGCAGCCACTATTGGCTGGACGTTTTAAGCCTGTGCGTTAGGCTTATGTCATGGCAAACGCACCCGGCATTCCAGATCATTTTCACCGCAAAGTCCCGGACGGGGACGAGCGCGAAAGGCTAGTGTGCGGAAGCTGCGGCTTTATCCACTATGAAAACCCCCGCATTATCGCAGGCGCCGTGGTGGAGCATGAGGGCAGGGTTTTGCTGTGCAGGCGCGCCATTTACCCCCAAAAAGGGCGCTGGACCATCCCCGCAGGTTTTATGGAAACAGGCGAAACACCTGAAGAAGGTGCCGTGCGTGAAGCCTATGAGGAAGCAACCGCCCGAATCCGGATCAGGGACCTGCTCGCCGTTTATTCCGTAACGCACATATCGCAGGTGCATATGATGTACCGCGCAACGCTGGAGGCGCCCGAGTTTTCACCGGGTATTGAAAGCCTTGAGGTTGGCCTGTTCGCGTGGGATGAAATACCTTGGGATGAGCTTGCTTTCCCGAGTGTGCACTGGGCGCTGAAGCACTTCAGGGAAGCTGAGGGGCGATCAGATTTCGCGCCCTTTACCAACCCTGTGCCCTAGGCGTCGCTGCTTTCCTCGTCCTCATCGGGCATATATTTCATCATCATCGGCATCTGCGCCATGATGAAAATAAAGGTGGCCCCCATATAGCCGAAGGTTTTGAAGTTGACCCAGAAGTCTGTGCTTTGGGTGCGCCAGATCAGCTCGTTCACCACGGCCATAACCACCAGAAAAGCAACATAGTTGCGGGTAAACTTGCGCCAGCCCTCATCATCCATCTCAAACGCCAGTTCCATTACCATCTTGATGTAAAGCCGGCCGGTCATAAGCCCAAACAGCAGCACCGCGGCAATCAGGCCATTGATGACGGTCAGCTTCATTTTCACGAAGGTTTCGTCCTGCAGGTAAAGTGTTAGGCCCCCCATGACCATGACGATAACAAACGTGACCTTGAGCATGGGCGCTATGCTGCCTGTCAGCACGCGGGACGCGATCATAGCGATAACACTGGCCACCATGAAAGTGCCGGTGGCGAGATAGATATCCCCGAGCTTGAAGCTGGCGAAAAATACGATCAGGGGGCCAAAATCAATCGCGAGCTTGACCAAGGGGGATGTTGCTTTTTTATCAGCCATTGTGATCACAAAACCTTTACTGGCGTGGTTCGAGGCCGTTCCGCCCTTGCTGCACAAGATATGCCGTGGCTAGATGGCGACCGTACCAAAACATCATTGTTGGAACCCCCGTTATGCTGCACCTCCTGAAGGATCGCAACTTTCTCTTCTACTGGCTTGGCCAATTTGTCTCCGTGATCGGTGATCATGTGAGCATGCTGGCTTTTCCGTGGCTGGTCCTGCAACTGACCGGAAGCGAGCTTTTGATGGGGTTGGTATTTGCGGCCCAAGGGCTGCCACGGGCGGCGCTCATGCTGTGGGGCGGCGCGCTGGTGGACCGCACAAACCCGCGCAGCATAATGTTATGGACCAACCTTTTGCGCCTCGTACTTGTGATGGTGCTGGCGTACCTTCTGTATATCGATTCCGTGACCATTGAAGTTGTGTTTGCCATGGCGATTGCCTTTGGCCTTGCGGACGCCTTTTTCTACCCCGCAACGACATCCATGGTGCCAAGCCTTGTGAAAGGCGATGACCTCCAGACCGGCAATTCACTTGTGCAGACCAGCATGTGGCTGGGGGTGATTATCGGGCCGGTGATCGCTGGTGTGGTGATCGCGGGTGAGGCAACAACCGTGAGCCATACACCGCAGGAAGCAGGTGGCAGTTTTCAAGACGACCGTATGGGCCTTGCCCGGGCATTTTTCCTCGATGGTCTGACCTTCGCGTTCTCCTACCTCACGCTTCTTTTTGTGCGAGCGAGAAACTACGAGAAGGATGAAAGCGAGGAGGGCCAGTCCATGGCGTCTGCTATTATGCAGGCCATTAAGTGGGTTTGGGCGAACCCCTCTGTCAGGCTTGGTTTCATTGGTATCGCCATTCTGGAGATGTTTTTCCAGGCCCCTATATTCATCGGTCTCCCGGCCCTTGCCGACCTCCGTTTTGAAGAGGGCGCTTATGTTTACGGGCTTGAAATCGCGGCTTACGGTAGCGGCGCACTTTTAGGGGCTATTGCGGGCGGCATGCTCAAATGGCCGAAACCGGAGAATGTGGTGCGGGTGATGTTTCTCATCTTCACCTTCTCAGGCGCCACCATTGGGCTGATTGTGCTTTACCCGCCTTATTGGTGGGCGATGCTGGTGTTTTTTATCGCAGGCGGCGGCGACAGTTACATCTGGGTGCACTTCACCACGTTTTTGCAAAAAGCCACGCCGGAGAAGCTTTTGGGGCGCGTGATGAGCATCCTGATGTTCATGTCGGTTGGGCTGTTGCCAATCGCTAGTATCATTGCGGGTTTTGCTTTTGAATGGAATCTTGAGCTTTCGCTCATGATCGCGTCCGGCATCCTTGTTGTATCCTGCCTTTTGGCAGCGGCGCATCCTTATGCTAAAGCAAAAGAAATGACAGAAGGCGCCGAACAGACGGCAGGAGAGTAAAGCGTATGCGCGGGTATTTTGGTGTTGGTATTGATGGGGTCTCCAAAGAAGGCAATATGGGGAACCTGATCCGTACGGCCCATGCGTTTGGCGCTTCCTTCGCGTTTGCGGTGAACCCGCGTGTCGTCGCCCACACGGGTGAGGTGGTGACGGCTGATTTTGCAGACACCAGCAAAACCCACACCCAGATCCCGTTCTATAATTATGCCAGTGCGGCGGAGGTGGACGTGCCGCAAGGCTGCCAGCTTGTGGGTGTTGAGATCACGGATGACGCGATTGACCTGCCCAGCTTTCGCCACCCAACCCGCGCGGTGTATGTGATGGGGGCTGAACGCGTGAGCTTGAGCGACGAGATGATCGCCCGCTGCGCGCATGTGATCAAAATCCCGACAAAGTTCAGCCTTAACGTTGCGACAGCCGGTGCTATAGTCATGTATGACCGGCTAAGGGTTTTGGGTGGATACGCGGAGCGCCCTGTGATGGCGGGGCAAAAACCGATTGAGAAGGCCGCACATGTGCATGGTGGCCGCTTTAGCCGATTGGAGCGCCGCGCGCGGCGCAGTGAGACCGAGTAATCGCAAGCTATTTGCGAGCAGTGGGCCAAGGGCCCGAGGGACAAAAACGAGGACCGTATGCGACTTTCTTTTTTGCTCATCAGTGTGTTGGCAGCATCCTGTGTGTTGAGTGCAGGTGCCGAGGCTCAGGGGAAACCAAGGCTGCTTGGCAGCTACCGCGATTGGGACGCCATGACCGGCACGGACGGTAGCGGGGGCAAAACCTGCTATATCATCTCCAGCCCGAAAAAAAGTACCGCCAGCAAGCGCAACGCCACACGCGGCCAGATCTATATCACGGTTACCCATCGGCCCGCTTTTGGTGTCACAGGTGAGGTAAACGCGGTTGTGGGTTACCCGATCCGCCGGGGCAGCGAAGCCAACATCTCGGTTGATGGCAGGCACCAGTTCCAGTTTTTCACCGAAGGGCCGGGTGCGTGGGCTTATGACCCCAAAGACGACGCGGCGGCGGTTTCTGCCATGAAGGCTGGTGTAAACCTGGTGGTGAAGGCCACCAGCCAACGCGGCACTGATACAACTGACACCTATTCGCTTTCAGGCTTCACGGCCGCCTATAACGCCATTTCAAAAGCCTGCCGGTAACAAAGGACAATAGATGCTCAAACGCGCGCTTCTTATAGGTGCACTCGCTCTCTGCTCGGCCGGTGTTTCAGCTGAGGGCGTCAAGCTTTGCCATATCGCCAACTCGGGCTTTCTGGCTGAGGGCCGTATGAGCACGGTGCTTTTTGATGCCGCACGGGTTGTGGATACCTATGACGGCGACTATGCCATGCCCAGCAAGGGCCTGATGGACGACATGACCCATGGCCGCGGGGCGTTTGAGCATGTAACGCTTGCGCTCGTCAGCCACAAACATAATGACCATTATGACCCTGTGGCCACGCTCAAGCACCTGCGAACCAACAAGCGCGTACACTATGTTATGCCGCCTGAAGCGTTTGAGATGCTCAAAGCCCATCACCCCACTGACGATGAGGCCGCCCGTGTTCATGTTGTGCTGCCAGACTGGAGCGCAGGCCCTATCACAAACCAGTTTGGGGATGTGACGGTTGAGGCTTACCGCGTAAGCCACGGTGAAGGTGGCCCGCAAAATATCGGTTACCGGGTTTCGCTTGACGGGGTGCGCATCTTCCACACCGGCGATATCGCTGCGACCAAGGAGAGCCTGAGCAATGCGGGGCTCCGGCAGACCGAGGTTGATGTCATGCTGATGCCGTTCTGGTATGGCCTTAATAACGCCGAGCAGAATGAAGCGGTTTTGAGCGCGTGGCAGATCGGCACGATGGTGCCGATGCACTTCGCCCCGAAAGAAGAACGCTGGATGAGCGAGTATGGTGGCTTTGATATGCTGATCCGCCATGTGCATGACCAGTGGCCAAACGCCCGCAAGGTGCTGGGCGAGATGGCGTGCGAAACCTTCAGCTATCCAGCCCCATAATCTCGCTAGACCAGCCAGCTTCAGTGTAGGTGGCTGTCACAAGGGCTTCACGAGTGTCGTCAATTAGCGCGATCTGCTCACCGCCCGGTGCCCAAATGGCGCTACCGCCCGGCGGGATGTAACTTCCGCTTTGGGTGGCATAATTGGCGAGCAGCACAGCCATCTGGTGCTCACGGGCGTAGCCTTCCAGCATTTTTGCTTCGCGCGCATACCCGCTTTCTGAGATCAGGGCACTGGCGGCATAGAGATCCGCGCCGTGTTCTGCTGCGCGTGCCGCATGGCTTGCGTGATTAAGGTCGGCACAAATGGCGAGCCCAAGCTTCGCGCCTTTATGCTCAATCAGTCCCACCTTGTTGTCGGGCTGGAAGTAGGGGGCTTCACTGTCGTGCACATGCACCTTGTTATACGGGATGGGCGCTGTGCCCCCGAAGATAAGGGAGCCCACATAGGGTTTGCCGGACGCGGCCTTTAAGGGCACGCCTGCCATCACCCGCATGTCATGCTGGCTTGCAAACGTGTGTAAGGGCATGAATGCGGGGTCGTCGGCTGTGGTTTGCAAACTATCTGCCAGATCAAGCTCATAGCCTGTGACGGAAAGTTCGGGGAACACCAGAAAATCCACCCCTGCTGACGCGGCCATCTCGGCCATGCGCATGTGGGTGTCGAGGTTGGCGTGTATGTCTCCGCGTATGGCGGAATACTGGGCGGCGGCAACGGTGTAACCATAGGGTAGGGGCATGGCTATCATCCCTTGAGTGGCTTCTCGGAAACCTTATTGAGGAGCCCATGGCGCGTCAATCACTCTTCTTTACAACGTGGCGTGACAGGCGTATAAGCCGCGCCATATTTAACCCGCATCGTGGTGGAACGCCGCGATTGCCTGAAACGCCCTGGCGCCGACCTGCAAACGGCAAAAGGCAGGAGTGAAAAGATGCAGATTACCCCGAACGGCCATGAGCCGATCGTTTCCCCGCGCATTGTTGTCCCCGGTGACAAGCTGAACATCCTTGGCCTTGACCGTGCAGAGCTTAAAGCCGCGATTGCCGAAATTGGCGTGCCCGAGAAGCAGGTGAAGATGCGCTCGAGCCAGGTTTGGCACTGGGTTTACCATCGTGGTGTTACGTCCTTTGATGACATGAGCAATGTATCAAAAGATGTGCGCGCGAAGTTGGCCGAACATTTCATTATCGAACGGCCCGAGATTGTTGAAGCGCAATACTCAAACGATGGCACGCGCAAATACCTGATCCGCTTTGCGGACGGCAACGAGGCCGAGACGGTTTATATTCCTGAGGAAGATCGCGGCACGCTTTGTATTTCAAGCCAGGTGGGCTGCACGCTTAACTGCAAATTCTGCCACACCGGCACCATGCGCCTTGTGCGCAACCTTACGGCCGCTGAGATCGTGGCGCAGATGATGATCGCACGCGATGACCTTGGTGAATGGGAAAGCCCGACCGAAGGCCGCCGGGTGACCAATATCGTGATGATGGGCATGGGTGAGCCGCTTTATAACTTCGACAATGTGAAAAAAGCGCTTGAGATCGTGATGGACGAGGAAGGCATCCAGCTTTCCCGTCGCCGTATTACGCTCTCTACCTCCGGTGTGGTGCCGCATATGGAGCGGTGCGGGCAAGAGATTGGCGTAAACCTGGCCGTCAGCCTGCATGCTGTGCGCGACGATGTGCGTTCCGAGATCATGCCGATCAACAAGAAATACGGTCTTGATGAAGTGCTCAAGGCTTGCGCGAATTACCCCGGTGCCCACAACGCACGGCGTATCACTTTTGAATATGCCATGCTGAAGGGTGTGAACGATAGCGATGCTGATGCGCGGGAGCTGGTGCGCCTTATCCGCAAATACAAGCTGCCTGCGAAGGTGAACCTTATTCCGTTCAACCCGTGGCCCGGCACCGCGTATGAATGCTCTGAGTGGGATCAAATCCAGCGGTTCTCGGATATTGTGTATGAAGGTGGTATCTCCGCCCCGATCCGGACCCCGCGTGGGCGGGATATCATGGCGGCATGCGGGCAATTGAAGTCGGCATCCGAGAAAAAATCAAAAGCTCAGCTTGAGCGGGAAGCAGCTGCCGCAGCAGGTGCGGCAGTGAGCGCAGAGCCACACCACACTTCTACCGGCCTAACCTGATATAATTTGGGATGCGTGGCTGCTTAACCGCGGCCACCACCAAACAGAGCCAGCAGGGTTTGCGGCTCGCGGTTCGCGATATTAAGGGCGAGAATGCCAAGCTGTTCCTTGATTTGAGCTGCTTGCAGGTCGGCGGCAGTGCGCGCGAGGTCAGCGTCCACCAACCGGCCGATGCCTTCTTCGATCACATTATGAAGCTTGGTGGTAAACTCTTTCTGGATCTCGAGCCTGCGTGAAGCAGTGCCAAAGTGGGAAAGGGCGGTGTTCACGTTTTTGATCGAGTTTTCAAGCTCTTCCATCGTATAGTTGGAATCGTCCGTGAGCGTGATAAGCGCGCCACCAAAAGACAGATTCTGATGGTCAAAATCCAGCGTTTCCGTGCCGTCTGAATTCGCCAGCGCGCTGATGATATCACTGCCCTGGTCGATCAGGTTGGTGCCATTGAAGTTTGCGCTTGAGATGATGGTTTTGATCTGCTCACGGTAAGCATCGAGGTCGCGCGTGTAAGCGCTTGCGGCACTCTCGTCGCCATTTTTTTGTGCGTTTAAAAGCGACGCCATTTTGCCTTTCATCTCGATCAGCAGGTCGGAAACGCTTTCGGTTGCCACAACAGCGACATCAACCGCCACGGTGGCGGTATCAATGCTTTTGAGGGTTGCGTTCAGGCCCGCGAGGTCGCCGCGCATACGCTGGGCGATCGAGTAGGTTGCTGCGTCGTCTTTGATGGAGCCGACTTTATAGCCGGTTGCAATGCGTTCTTGCAGCGTCTGAAGCCATTTGTGGTTGGCTTCAAGATTGCGAAGGGCTGAAAGGGCGCCCGCATTTGTATTCACGCTTAGCATTGCCAGTTACTCTAGCTTCTCACCCCACGCGTTTTGCGTGGTCACTCCTTTTGAGTGAATAAGCTGCAATCATACCATCAATTCAGGGTTTAGGAAATATGCACTTTTAGCCTAGCCGGAAGGCGGGTTGGGGAAGGCGGCGTATCTCGCACCGGGCCCTGTATGAGGCCCGGCGCGAAAGCATGTTATTCTCCTGCCGCCTTAAGGGCAGCCTCTGCTTTTTTGACAAATGTCCAAACCTCGGTTGAAAAGGGCGGTTCGGGCCCATCGGCGGGCCAGTCGTCCAGATTGTCATATAACTTGGCGGCACTGCCAGCGAGCTTGGGGTCAATGTCATAGATGGCTTTTGTCATCTTGTTCCATTCCCGTACCACGGCCAGGGCTTCCTCGCCGCCGGGGTCCGCGCCTTGCGCAACTAAAGCCTCTGTTTTCGCGATCAAGGCGGGCCATGCCGCTTCCTGCGCTTTTACAACCTCATCTGGCACCGCATTTTTTGCGGCGCGCCAGCGTTCCTGTTCTTCTTCTGTGTAGAATTTACCCCACACCTTTTGCCATTTTTCCTCGCTCACAGCGTGTTCTCCCATTTTGATGATATGACAAAGTGTGGACAATGAGACGTCGTTTTCGTTCTGCAATCGGTCGAGAGCCGCGCTGATCGCTTCGTGCGCGGTGCGGATACGCTCTGCCTCCGCGCGCAGCATGGCTTCCTGAACCTGCAGCACTTGCACGGCATTTAATGTAGACCCTTTGGTCATGGCCAGAATGTCCCGAAGTGTGAAGCCCGCCTTTTTGAGCATTTGTATCTGCTGCAGGCGTAAAATATCGCTGTAGCGATAGGCTCGCTGTCGTGCCTCGGTTCTCAGGGGTTTCAAAAGCCCCTTTGTCTCATAGAAGCGGAGGGCGCGTTCACTGACGCCGGACCGCTTTGCCAATTCACCGATAGATAAGGTCTGCATACCGTCTCCTTGTCCAACACCCTGTCTCTGGGGCCTGACGTAACGTCAGGGGCAAGGCCTTTTTTCAAATTAATTTCCAGGCAGTGCCTCAGGCAGTGTTTCAGGCATGGCTAAATTAGTTTTTCTGCGCTAAGCCCATAAAAATAACAACGCCAAAGCGATTGACCGAGCGCTGCGCCCTCTTATACTCGCCTGCGCTAACGCATTACCGGAGTTTCCATATGTCGGATCAAGTTAAAAAAGTTGTGCTTGCCTATTCAGGTGGGCTTGATACCTCCATCATCCTCAAGTGGCTGCAAGTCACATATGGCTGCGAAGTGGTGACCTTCACCGCAGACCTGGGGCAAGGTGAGGAGCTTGAGCCAGCACGACGAAAAGCGGAAATGCTGGGCATTAAAGAGATTTTCATTGAAGATCTGCGTGAGGATTTTGTTGAAAATTATGTCTTCCCCATGTTCCGGGCGAACACGGTGTATGAGGGTATGTATCTATTGGGCACGTCTATTGCGCGGCCGTTGATTTCAAAGCGCCAGATCGAGATCGCGCGCGAGGTTGGTGCGGACGCGGTATGCCACGGCGCGACCGGCAAGGGTAACGATCAGGTACGTTTTGAGCTTGGGTATTACGCGCTCAATCCTGACATCAAAGTGATTGCACCCTGGCGGGAGTGGGACCTGCACAGCCGTACAGACCTTCTGAACTTCGCTGAGCAGCACCAGATTCCGGTGCCAAAAGACAAGCGCGGTGAAGCCCCGTTCAGCGTGGATGCAAACCTGTTGCACACCTCAAGTGAGGGCAAAGCACTGGAAGACCCATGGGTGGCAGCGGAAGAATATGTTTATGCCCGCACGGATGACCCGCTGACAGCACCTGATACGCCTGAGTATATCGAGGTTGAGTTCAAGCGTGGTGACGCTGTTGGCATCAATGGGGTTGCCATGAGCCCGGCCACATTGCTGACTGCTCTGAACGACTACGGCAAAAAGCACGGCATTGGCCGGCTTGACCTTCTTGAGAACCGCTTCGTGGGTATGAAGTCACGGGGTATCTATGAGACGCCGGGCGGCACGATCCTTCTCTCTGCGCACCGGGGCATTGAGCAGATCACGCTTGACCGGGGTGCCATGCACCTCAAGGACGAGATCATGCCCAAATATGCCGAGCTTATTTATAACGGCTTCTGGTTCTCGCCAGAGCGGGAGATGCTGCAAGCCCTCATTGACAAGAGCCAGGAGCATGTCGAAGGCACGGTGCGGCTGATGCTTTATAAAGGCGGTGTGCATGTGGTTGGCCGCAAGAGCCCGAAAAGCCTCTACTCTATGGAACATGTGACGTTTGAGGAAGACAGCGTTTATGACCAGCGCGACGCGCAGGGCTTTATCAAGCTCAACGCGCTTCGGCTACAGCTTCTCAAGCGCCGCGGCAAGGTGCCTGAGCCACCAGCCTACGAATAGGCACGCGAAAGATGAGGATTTGTGGCTGAAATACTGACCATTATTGCTCCGGTCTTCCTTCTGATCATGCTCGGGTATGGTTTAGGCCGTACCCGGCTTTTCCCGGAGGGTTCGAGCACAATCCTCATCGCATTTGTCTGGTATATCGCCATTCCGGCGCTTTTGTTCCGCTCAATCGCGCCGCGTGACCTGCCACATCCTGATGAGCTGGTACTGGTCGGCAGCTATTATGGCTCGCTATATGTGCTCTATACGCTTGCGGTTCTGGTGGCGAAATATCTGTTCCGCCTGACGATGGCGGAGCAGGGTATTTTTGCCCTATCTGCCTGTTTTGCCAATGGCGGCTTCATCGGCATCCCGATCCTTGAAGGGGCTTATGGCGCGGAAGGTGTGCGGCTTTTGCTGCTGCTCCTCAGCTTTCACTCTCTGACCCTGTTACCAATCACCACCATCATTGTCGAACGCGCCAAAAATAATGACGAGGGACCGGGCATTCTCGTGCGCACATTTGCGAGCACCAGGCAGAACCCTATCATTATTGCATTGATCACGGGCCTTGCATGGTCTGCGCTTGGCCTGCCGTTCCCCATGTGGCTTGACCGCCTGACTGCGCTGCCCGCCGCTGCGGCCGCACCTGTGGGCCTGTTTGCGGCGGGGCTCGCACTTTCTCGTGTCGAGATCGCTGGTGACATTGTCCAGGCCGCTATGGCGACAGCGCTGAAGCTCTTTGTATTGCCTGCGCTTGTGTTTTCTGTATGCGAGTTTGTTGTTGGTTTGCCGCCCGTATGGGTCGGCAGTGCAACGCTTATGGCCGCGCTACCGTCAGGTATGGTTGCTTATAGTTTTGCAACGCAGCACGGGGTTGGGTCGCGCCGTGCCGCCACAACGGTGCTAATATCAACGGCGGCGTCAGCCGTGACATTATCGCTCACACTTGTTGGTTTGCACGCCCTTGGCTATTAGCTCGGCTGTTCTGCCGCCAGCTCAAAATACATAGGCCTGCCCACTACATCGATGCGCACGATCCTGCGTGGCTTTTCCTTGGAAACATAAACGATGTTTTCCGGTGTGGCGCCGCGCAGTTCCACCACATAGGTGTCGAAGGTGCCAGCAGGTGTTTCAATTGCCCGAGTGCCTGTAACGTCGATCTTGACAGTCTCCACACGGTTGGCGAGCGTATTGAACCAGTCGAAGCTGCTATGGAAGCCATCCTCAAGCGGCATGGCTGCCACAAACCCAATGACCGCCAGCCTAAGCGGCGCCGGGTTATCCTCAACAAGGTCAATATCACGTATGGTCTCATCACCACCGGCGCGCTTGCTGACAATTTTACCTTGGCGGTTCAACCCGTTCCAGCCAAGGTCAACATTCATGAAACTATCACCCATAATGAAGTTGATCGCCACGCTCTGCGGCAGCAGGGTTTTTCCGTCGACCATCGCTTTGGCGGTTTCAACGATGTTGGGCTCCATTGTGGTGCGGTCCTCGATCACATAGTGCTCGCCCATCTTTCGCCAGCCATAGGTCATGTCTCCGGCTTCGGCGCCCTCATTCATCAGGATAAGGCGGAAGGTGCTGAGGTCAGCGCTTGAGAGGTCGAGCCCCTTGTTCCAGGTATGCTCAGCCGCTGTTGTTGGCAACGCACCCGCAGCGAGCAGCATGGCAGCAGCAAAAGTATGGCGTTTCATCATAAATCCCCTTCATCGGTCCCTTGGGAAAGCATAGGCGGCTGGGCTTGAGGCCGAAACTCGTCTTTTGGTTTATAGAAAAAGGACGACCCGGGGGCCGTCCTTTGAATTATTTAGACACTCTCTGCACCACTTTACTGGCCGCTGCGTTGCTCGTCGCGAAGCGCTTTAAACTCGCTGCCTTCTCGCCAGTTTGGCCAAATGTCGCTGTCGATCAGCAGACGACCGGTATCATAATAGAGCTCAAGGTCCTTGATGGCGCCGGTCAGGTCCCAGCTGTCCTGATACTCATCATCCGGCTGGTGGTACCGGTTGGCGAGAAACTCGGCAACCAAACCTTCCACATAGGCCCGGCCCTTCTCGATATGATCGTACCCGGAGTTTGGATAGAGCATAGGCACCCCGCGTTTGGAGAGCTCAAAATGATCTGAGCGGTAGAAGTAGCCTTTTTCCGGCTCCTGATCAGCCACAAGCACACGGCTGCGCGCATCAGCGGCTGATTTGAGATAATCGTCCAGCTCGGAGTTGCCAAGACCAACAACGGTCACATCATGAGTGGGGCCATAATAGTTCAGGCCGTCCATATTGATGCCGCCCACGGTTTTCTCGAGCGGTGCCAGCGGGTTGGCGGCATAGTAGGCTGAACCCAGAAGGCCTTGTTCTTCAGCCGTAACAGCAAGGAAAAGCACGGACCGTTTGGGCGGGTTTGCGGCGCTCGCGTAAGCGCGTGCCAGTTCAATCAGGCCGCCCGTGCCGGTTGCGTTGTCGAGGGCGCCATTATAGATACCGTCTCCTTCAACGGTTGGGTCGGTGCCAATATGGTCCCAGTGCGCCATATAGATGAAATACTCGTCCGGCCGTTCGCTGCCTTCAATCATGCCCGCCACGTTGCGGGACTGCACATGTTTGATGTCGCTGCGGAAACCGCCTGAGAATTTAAGCCCCATAGGCACTGCCTTGAAGCCGGGCTGCATCGCGGCGGCACTAAGGGCTGCGCGGTCAAGGCCCGCTTTTGCAAAAAGCTTGTCAGCGCTTTCTGTTGTGATCCAGCCTTCAAGCTCGGAAAGGGACGCGCCTTGGTCTGCCCGTACCATACCGAACTGTGGCCCAGTCCAGCTGCTGTCTACCGTGCCCCAGCCGTAAGCTGCTGGTTTTGTGTCATGTATGATGAGGGCTGCCGCCGCACCTTGGCGTGCCGCCTCGTCGAACTTATAATCCCAGCGGCCATAATAGGTCATGGTGTTGCCCTCAAAGAGCGCTGGGTCTTGGGTCGCAAAACCCGGATCGTTCACGAGGATAACAACCGTTTTGCCTTTTACATCAAGGCCTTCATAGTCGTTCCAACCGCGCTCTGGTGCGTTGATGCCGTAGCCGACAAACACCATATCGCTTTCATGCACTTCGGTGTCGTTCTGTTCACGCCGGGTCCAGGTTACCTGATCTGTACGGTAGGCAAGGTCGAGGCTATCGCCCGTGCCGCCAGAGACCTGCATGGCTGGCGTGCCCTGTGTTTCGATGGAAACGAGCGGTACCTCCTGGATGAAGCTGCCGTCATTGGCACCTTTGAGGCCAGCTTCCTTGAAAGCGGCTTCAAGGTATCGCACGGTGAGCTCTTCGCCCGGGCTGCCGGGTGCGCGGCCGCCAAACTCGTCTGATGCCAGCGTTTTTACATGCTCTGCCAGTGCGTCCGCCGTCATGGCATAGGGTGCCTGCGCAGTATTCTCGGTGGTGTCGGATGTGGTGGTTGCCTTGTCTTCGCAGGCGCCAAGCGCAAGCATAAGACTGGCAACGGTTACCAGTTTTTTCATTGATCTTTCCTAACCCTGATCGGTTTGTCCCCAAGTTTATTGCCGCGACAGTGCAGGCTGACGAAGCCCCTGTCAACGCCTGCCGCCAAGCTTTGCGATTAGGCGTTCAGCCCACGCGACTGGGTGCAAGGTGTGGCAGGTGTGAGACGTTCACGAAAGCTTTTGAGGCGTTGGCTGCCCCATCATCGCAGCGTGTTGTTTGTTTGGTCATGGTGGGTCCAGACAAATTCAAAGCTTTCAGGAGAGAAAAATGAGAGCCCTAGATAAAATCATGATGGCGACAGCGCTATGCGCGGTAATTTCCGGCCCGACGTTGGCTACAGACGAGGAAAAAACCTTCAACTACAGCTATATCGAAGGTGCTTTTGTTCACGACAATTTTAACGCAAATGGACTGCGCCTCACCGACAGGGACGGGGTTGGCGATACCAGTGATGACAACTTTGGCACATTTTATGATGCCACTGGTAACGGCGGTGCCGCCCGTGTCTCGCTCACACTGCCATTTGCAATTGGCAATGCAGGTTTTCACATTGTTTCAGATTATCTGCAAACCAGCCACAATGTTGCAGTTGATGTCACAAGCGTTGGCGGACTAACTGCGGCAGGCATCGTCGCCACCAAACAAAAAGAATGGCGAGCTGCATTTGGAGTACACGCCGATATAGGCAAGAATGTAGGCCTGTTTGCCGAACTGGGTCTTGTGAATAACAAGGTCGACTTTTCAGTTGCGACCCTTGATCTCGGTGGTGGGGGCATTGCAGAAGCAGCTCTTGGCGCTGCCAGCGGGTCAAGCACTGCCCTTGACGGCAAACTTGGTTTACGTGCCATGGTAACCGAACATCTGGAGCTGACCGGGTTTGCCCGGTATCACGGGAATGGTAGGCTTACGAGCAGCGCCGATGGATTGAGCGTGGCTTTCACGGCCAAGGTGCGTGCTGGCGCAGGTGCCTACTATCACTTTAGCAAGCGTCTCTCACTCGGTCTCGATTACGAGTTTGGTAAACCGGGGCGGGCGCGCCTCGCGGCACGGCTTAGCTTCTAAGTGACTGGCTGGCCTGATGTTCCAAAAGATGCCGGACATGATCAACCCGTGTCCGGCCCACTGGAAGCTGATCGCCGTTTTTCAGGCTTAGGGCGTAGCGGCTACCCTCAAGTGATTTGATGTCCTGAATAGCTCGTTGGTGTACCAGATAGCTTTTATGCGTGCGGACAAATTCCTCCGCCAGGATATCTTCAAGCCGGTTGAGAGATTTGCCGTGAAATCTGGTTTCTCCGGCGCGCAGGATGGCTTCGGAATATTTGTCCGCTGCCTTGAAAAATACAATGTCATCAACGCTGATGACCTCAATGCCTCTATGAGTTTCAAAAGATAGCTGTTTTGTTGGGGTCTGGTTTGGTTCAGACCTCAGCCACAAGCGTTCCAGTGCTTTTGCCAGGCGTGTTTTTGTGAAAGGTTTGGGCACGAAGTCAAGGACACCGTATTCGAACGCCTCAAGCGCGCGGGCGGTTTCCGCCGAAACCACAATGGTATGTGCAGCTTTGGCCGTGAAGCGCTTCAGCAAGTCAAACCCGTCTTCACCAGCCAGATTGAGGTCGAGCAATATAAGATCTGTCGTATGGTTTTTGAGCTGGTTTTCCGCAGCCGTTACCGATTGTACGACAACTATCTCATCTTGGCGGTCGCCAAGAACTTCTTCAGTCAGCCGCTTTAGGCGCTTTGCTACAAGCGGTTCGTCCTCAACGATTAATATTTGATAGGACATGGCTGCCTAACGTTTGAATTGCCCAATCTCAATGGTCGTTATCCATTGTGAGCCTAACGGTTCTGACGAAAAGCGAAAAGCATTTCCGCAAAACTCCTCCAGCCTCGCCTGGACATAACGCGTGCCAGTGCCTGTGCCAATGGCGTTACTTTGTTGCGTACATATTGGTGTTATGAGGGTGTAGCACATGGTGCCGTTCTGGTTCTTATAGTCGAGCTCAAAGCATATGTTCTGGCCGGCATAGGCGTTGTGGGTGAGGGCATTTTCCAGAAGGGTGTGAAACAGGCCCGGAGGGATCAGGGCATCTCTGTCGACCGTGGATGTCTCAAATGCGAATGTTGCATCCAATCGCTTGGCCATCAGGTTCAGGTGGATTTCGCATAGCTTCAGCTCCTCCGCCATTGATATGCTGCTACGCTCTGAAAACTCGGAAAGCATACGAAACTCGGTGGCTAGGCCGTCGATAAATTCAACGGCCGCCTCCGGTGCGGTTTCTACCCATTCCATGAGAGCGGTAAGTGAATTCATCAGGAAATGGGGTTGGATGTTTCTTTTAATCAGGTCGGCACGCAATCGCTCTGACACCAGAGCATGTCGAGCGGCATCAGAAGCGCGCCGTTTGATGTCAATGCCCAGATCGACAGCCAAAAGTATGATGATCACGATGAGAAATAGATGCTTCTGATCTGGGTCCAACCAAAGCCCGGCCAAGGCAAGCGCAAAACCAGCAACAAAAAGCAGTGCACTTTTTGTACCGTGCCGCCAGGCGAGTGCAGATAGCCCAAGCAGGCTGATCGAGAGGAGGACAAGTGCTCGAATGTCATGGTCGACGCCCTTGATATCAATGAAGGAAAAACCAAGGACAATGGCTATTCCAACCATCCATAAAGCTCGAGGCTCCAATTGCAGCCGCGTGATCGTAAACCACGGTAATAGCAGGATAGTGAGGGCTGCAAACGGCGGGATAAGATTGTCGATAAAGGGCTGCCACCCATAGGGGTAGCTGAACAAAAAACGTCCCTCCTGCAGCAGTATCAACGCGACGATTGAGAAGCTGACGCAAATGGCAGTAAAAAGCCCAGGCCTTGCCCCGCCGCTATGCCATAAGAGGAACAGGTAGCACCCCGTAAAGAGCCCGGCTGTTGCCACAAAAAATGTGCTGATTACAGAAGGGTGGACGCCGAAGAAGTCAGATTTTACCGCAGCTGGCTGAATATAGAGATCGAGAGGGTCACCCTTTTTCATGCCGGGTGTTTTTATGCGCATCCGAATAATATGTTTGCCCGAAGTGAGGTTGCGAACAGGCACCAAAACCCGGCTTAGGCGGTTGGCGCTAGCGCCCTGGTACAGGTTTGACCCTATGAGTTCGCCGTCCCAGTAAAAATCATACACCCCCATGAGGCTGATTCCGAGTGCAAGAGGTGCGTGAACCTGCTCGCCGCGATCTAACTCCACCACGAGTTCCATGTGAAACCACTGGCTGCCGCCGTCCGTTAAAACCTGCCCACTGAAGGGTCGCCAGTTTGGATCGGTGTCGGGAGATCCTGGATTGTCTCCCTCAAACTCGAGGATGGTGTCCTGAACGTTTGTGAACTCAAGCGCGAGCGCTGCATGACCAAGCAACAGATAGATAGAGGCGAGTATTTTCAGCATTTTTTTCATGCTGCTGAGGTTACGGCATGATCAGTCATTTGCTTTATCGAAAAGCGTGAACATCTCATGCTGAGGCGCAAGCGTATTACCCCAAGCATGTTACCCAAGAAAAGTATTCTTCAGCCCGTCGAGCACATATTGCGCTGCAAGGGCCGCGAGAATGACCCCCAGGAGCCGCGTGAGAACAGCGTTCACCGTTGGGCCCAGAAGGTCCATCACCTTGCCGGCGGTGAAAAAGACGATAAGGGTGATGATCATCACCAGCACGAGGGCGGCGAGCACGGCCATCTGGGCCATCAGGTCATGCTCATAGGACGTCATTGTCAGCATGATGGTTGCGATAGCACCCGGCCCGGCCAGCAGGGGCAACGCAATCGGGAAGACCGAGACATCTTCGAAATATTCGTCGAACTTCTCGGCCGACTCTTGTTTGCGTTCTGTGCGTTTCTCAAAAACCATTTCAAGGGCGATGACAAAGAGCATGATGCCGCCCGACACCCGAAGCCCATCCATGGAAATGCCTAGTGCGTTGAGGAACGGTTTACCAACCAGCGCAAAAAAGATCAGGATAAGGGTCCCGATCAGCGTACCCTTGATCGCCATGGCACGCTGATGCTGGCGGGTGGCGTTCTGGGTAAGGCCGGCAAACACAGGAGCGATGCCAATGGGGTCAACAATCACAAAAAGACCGATAAAAGCGGCGATGAAAGCTTCATACATGGCGCGTTTCCCCTTGTGACCGTCACGCTATCTGGCGCGAAGGAACCCCTTATCCTTATAGTGCGTCAGGGTCGATATTGTTCTGTCGGCACGCGGCTGTCACGGTATTTTTCAGAAGGCAGGCAATGGTCATGGGGCCAACACCACCCGGAACCGGGGTGATAGCCCCGGCATGTGGGGCCGCACCCCCGAAGTCCACATCACCCACAAGGCGGGTTTTGCCTTCGCCCAACTCCGGCGCGTCAATGCGGTTGATGCCTACGTCGATGACCACAGCGCCCTCTTTAATCCAGTCGCCTTTGATCATCTCTGGCCGACCGACAGCTGCCACTACGATATCGGCCGCGCGTACCTCGGCGGGCAGGTCTTTCGTACGGCTATGCGCGATCGTGACGGTACAGTTTGCATCCAGAAGCAATTGCGCCATGGGTTTGCCAACAATGTTTGAGCGACCCACCACAACAGCTTTTTTGCCGGAAAGATCGCCAAGCCTGTCCTTGAGCATGAGCAGGCATCCAAGCGGCGTGCAAGGCACCATGCCTTCACCGCCTGTGGCCAGAAGGCCGGTGTTGACCACATGAAAACCGTCCACATCTTTCTCTGGTGCGATGGTCTCAATCACGGCGGCTTCATCAATATGTTTCGGCAGTGGCAATTGCACCAGAATGCCGTTGATACTGTCATCTGCGTTCAGCTCACGCACTTTGGCGACAAGGTCTTCCTGGCTGGTCTCTGCGGGCAGTTCATGATGAACGCTGTGCATGCCCACCTCTGCGGTCTGGCGCACTTTGTTGCGTACATACACTTGGCTCGCGGGGTCTTCCCCCACGATAACAACAGCAAGGCCTGGTGTGACGCCCCGCGCTTTAAGCTTCGCGACATCGGCGGCAACGCCTTCACGAACACGGGCGGCAAATGCCTTGCCATCTATGAGGTTTGAAGGGGTGGTGGCCATGGACGGGCGTCTCCTTGCGGGCACCTTAGCTCTGTTTTCGGCCGTTTCAGGGCAACCCATCACCCAAGGCTGGAGAGCATCTTTTCAAGCGCCGGTATCAGTTCATCCGGATGACCATCAATGAAGATGGTCTTATTCCGGGATTGCTCCCCCGCTATAAGGCGAATGGCCGATTTGGGCAACCTCAGTTTTTTGGCGAGAAGCTTGACCAGCGCCTTGTTGGCTTTGCCCTTTTCGGGTACCACAGTGACACTTGCGCGCAAGCGCATTGTGCCGTCGGCTGACGGCTCTAGGCGGTCGAGCATTTCCGAGCGGGCGTTAGGGGTCAGCCGGATATGAAGGCGGATACCGCCTTCAGTGGCTTCGAAAACATCAGTAGACATTCACACCAAAGAGCGGTGCGATATCCGCCTTCAGTAACACCCTGAGCGCATAGATCAGGAACCAGAGAATGATGGGTGAAATGTCGATGCCGCCCATATCAGGCAGGAAGCGGCGAATAGGCCGAAGAGCGGGCTCGGTAACGGCATGCAGGAAGTTGAGAACAGACCGCACAAAAGGCTGGTACGTATTGATAATGCCGAAGGTGGTGAGCCAGCTCATGACCACGCTGATGATGAGCAATAATGCGTAAAACCCGAGAAGGCTATCCAGCAGCACAAAAATGGCGGTCATCGGTCAAAGTCCTCGTCGCTTTGTTGCCAGCAGCCTTATGTGGTCAGGTCCTCAGGGCTACTTTGGCGTAATTGTCACGTTCCTTGCATCACATGTAGGGAGAATTGTGAGAAAAAGCAATTCAACGGCAATAAATTCCCGCGAGGCCGAGTCGTTTTGATGAGGTCGTCGATTTAGCGGGGAATAATTTGCCTATGCGGCAATATTTGCCGCGTTTAACGAGCGAGTATATGACCAGAAGGTTTTGATTGGCTCGCTAGGATAGACGGCAGAAAGCTGGTAAAGTAGCGAATGGCATTTTTTGGCTTAGCAAATTCAGGCGGTGGGTTATTTGGCCTTGGGGGCCAACCCAATTTCCGCACCCAGATCATCGGGGTGGATGCTTCGCTTATCCAGGCTTCTGCCAATTCCAAGATCGCACAGCGCACCTTGGCCAGTCTTTCGGCAGAAGACCGCGCAGCTTATAATTTCGGCAGTACAGATGATGGCATAGTGCCTCCTTGGCAGCAGGCTGAAGATACCAAGACGCTCAACCAGCAAATTCGTGAAGTTCGTGAGCTCACCAAATTTATTGACCTGAAATCGAGTGATCTGAAGGCGGTTGCGAGCGACCCGGACAAGCAGGCGTCTTTCGCGGTCTTCAAGGCGCTCTCAAATTTGCGTATCCTTGCGGAGTATGCTTCCGCTGATACAACGTCGTCCGCATCCCTTAAGCGACTGAACGAGCAGTTTCAGGCAGGCCTCGCTGAGGTGAGGGATTATCTCTCGACAGCTCAACTCGAGAAGCTCGAACTGTTCCTGGGCGAGAAGCAGTATAAAACGGAAACCAGCGCTCGGCTTGGCAAGAATGAAACCGGGTTTGATGGATCCTTGGTTGCTTCAAACCCAAATGAGGCGCTTGCCGGGTTGACTGGCACCGAAGTTTTCACTGTCTCGATCACCAAAAGCGGTGAGACTGACAATATCGAAATTGATCTAAGCGAGATCTCGGGCACGCTTTCGCTCAACAGCATCAAGGATTTGGTCAACAGCAAGATCGAAGCCCTTACGGCGCTTGACGACGAGGGCGAAGAATATATCAAGCACCAGACCCGCTTCGACATCCGGCGGGACGGTTCCAGCGGTCGGTACGGGTTGCAGGTGGATGGGACCATCACGGAAGAGGTGTCTCTTTCTGCCGCTGCGTCTACTCCCACACTTTATGTGGCGTCTTCTGTGAAGCAGCTTGATGATGCTTACGCGGTAACAAGCCGGATCACGGAGTTTAACAACCTGAGTGGCACGATAACGGCGGATGATACTACGTCTTTCGTGGGCATTGATTATGCGGCAACGGAAATCAAAGGCTTGGTGAAAGAGGAAGACGACGACGAGCTTGACCCCAGGCTTCAGGAGATGCGGGACAAGTTTCTGGCGGATGCAAAAACCAAGGTGCTGGGTGAAGACGCAACGGAAGACGATGACGATGCCGATGGCACGGATAACACCTCCTCGCTTACCAATATCGACAGCGCCAACAAGGTGAATGCGGACACCACAGCAAAACGTATTGCAACAGACAGTGAAGGCGGCATCTATGTGGTCGGAACGTCTGCGGGTAGTTTTGGGCACCAACTGAATGCGGCTGAAGGAGAGGATGTTTTCCTCACCAAGTTTGACAGTGAAGGCAATGTGGTTTTCTCTCGCTTGCTGGGTGTTTCAGGCACCGCCAGTGTGCAGGGCATCACTGTTGATGCCGACGATAACGTCATTCTGGTCGGCCAAACCGACAGTGCGCTATCATCATCCGACGTGGTGGATAGCACAGACCTTTTTGTGCAGAAGATTAGCAAGCGCGGCGATGAAGTATTCCGCTACCAGCTTGATACCTTTGGCGAAACCGGTGCGAACAGTGTGGCGGTGGATTCAAGCGGCGATATCTTCGTGGGTGGTTATACCAAGTCGGGCATCAGTGCCACATCCGGTTTTGCAGGCGGGCAGGATGCCCTGATCGTGAAGCTATCCGGTGCTACCGGAACCCTAGTGGATTCCAACGTATTTGGCACCAGCGACAATGAAGTGATCAGAGGCATTGCTGTTGATGAGAATGACAATCTTGTCCTCGCGATTGAAGAAGACGGCAACGCGGTCGTGCGCCGTGTTGATGGTAGTGACCTCACTAATCAGACTGCGAGTGTGGATTTTGGCAGCCTTGGTTTGGGTGGTTCCATCCAGGGCATTTCGATCGACAACACTAACGGCAAAGTATACATCGCAGGTGTAACGACAAATGGCGGCTTGGATGCCGGCGGGGCAGCTGCGGTCAATGGCAGTGCAGCGGGCGCATTTGAGGGTTTTGTGTCCGGGCTGACACTTTCGGGCGCGAGCGACCTGGCGGCTGATTTCACCAGCTATCTCTCTACCAGCAGTACAGACCGGGTTGCTGATGTCACTGTTGTAGACGGTGTGGTGTATGTAGCGGGTTCCACCAGCGGCACCTTCTCTGGCGAGACTGCGCGAGGCTCCACCGATGCTTTTGTCGCACGGCTCAATGGCAGCACGGGGGTTGTTGAAGACATTGAGCAATATGGGGAGGGACTCGCGGGTTCGACTGCGGGCGGTATAGCTTTCACGAACAGGGGCAACTCTGTTCTCGAGACGCTTGGTTTGCCGCAGGGTACAGTCCAGATTGATGAGACGCTCGATATCCAGACCCAAACGTCTGCCAAGGTGGATGACTTTTTCTATCTCTCAATCGATGGCGGTACCAAGAAGCGTATTGAGCTTGATGAGGGCGATACCTTTGATGATCTGGCGCGGAAAATTCGCATTGCGGGCTTCTCCAAGCTCAAGGTCGATGTATCCAGTACGGATGAGGGCCAGAAGTTGAAGATCAGCGCCCTTGATGACGGTGTTGCCATTGAGCTTTTTGCAGGTAAGGACGGCCGCGATCTTCTGAGCCGCATCGGGATTGATCCCGGACGTATCCTGCCCAAGAATGAAGTGTTCGATATTACCACCGACAAAGACAAGGATATCAAACCAGAGGATGATACTGGTGGTGTGTTTGGGCTTGGTCTCGACGGTGCTATCCATATTGGCGACAAACAAACAGCAAAATATGTGTTGGGCCTTCTGGATACTGCAGTATCGACCGTGCAGCGTGCCTATCGCTCCCTGACCTATAATCCGCTTATTGAGCAGTTAAAAAATGGCGGCCCCAAAGGCACAGCCTCACCCTATCAGCAGGCACAGCTTGCCAACCTTCAGACAGGGCTTGCTCGGCTTCAGTCGGGTGCTTCTTCATCGAGCCTCAGCTTATTTGCCTAGATTTAAGTGGCAGACCAATGTGGTGGCCATCGGGGCTGCGCGGGCTTCATTAATTTCAGACAATAAAAAACCGCACTGAAAAGTGCGGCTTGCCGAAGAAGTATCTCTCGAGCGGGGTACGCGGGAACAGGTGCACGATTGGGGGTCGAGTAAATAAATTTACCTATCCCCGCACCCCTGCTCGAGAGGTATACCTATATATACAAGGCGCGTGCCAGTTTTATGGCGTTCCATTATATCTATTAATAACAATAGCTTATATTTTTTATTGCATGTGCATTCAATAAAATACGCAGGATAATCGCAAAAAGAGACAATTAATTGTTGCATAATAAGATGATGTCGCAAAATACAACAATCGCCACTAAACATCTTGGCGCGCCATGATTAGCTGCTTAGGGTGATTGGAGGGAAACGAGCTTGAACAGCGCTGTGGGCCTTCTGTTTGGTCGCGGGAGATGTTAAGGCTCTGTTCACAGCGTCAACAGCATAATGGTGCGGCGACGATAACCTGAACTGGAATGGTGGCCTGATAATGCGGATTGTTCTAATTATTTTGTTGGTGGTGCTGGGGTTTGGCAGCTCAGCGTCTTTTGCTTTCTCTGAAGAGGAGGAGAAAGACAACGAGTTTGTTGGCAAACCCAAAATTGAGATGGAGCCGTTTAACTTCTCCGTCATCAAGCGTGGTGTTGTTGAAGGCCAGGCAACGCTGCAAATCGTGCTGTTGATGGAAAATACGCAAGACTTTGAAGTGGTGCGGTCACGCCTGCCGCAGATCAGGTCCGACTTCAACACGGCGCTTACGATGTTGTCGCGTCAGCGGTTCCAGGTAAACCGGCCAATTGACCCGGATATCGTCAAGGCATACTTGACACCTTATATAGATGCGCGTCTCGGCCCTGGTATGGCGGAGGTGTTTGTAAAACAGGCACTTATCCACCCAAGTTAACCTGAGGTCGTCAAAACTGTTGCGCGCATGCAACAGTAATATATTTCGCACTACCCAAAATCCCCCCTCAGCTTGACGCTTATTGCTTTCGACCTATCCAATTACTGTTGGGAAGGAAAAGCAGCTGCTTTTTAACAACGGAGGGGAAACATGCGCCAGAACCGCTTGTTCAATACGACCGCGCTTGCCGCGGGATGTTTGAGTTTGTTTGCAGTAAACCCGGCAATAGCCCAAGACGAAGCCGATGCCACAATGGAAATCGAGGAAGTCGTGGTTACCGGTACCTATCTTAAAGGTAAATCACAGTTCAACAGCCCGTCACCGATTGCGGTGATTGGCTCTGATAACCTGAACCAGATTGGCGCGAGCAATGTCGCCGACCTTGTCCAAACACTGACAATCAACAATGGTGCCCAAAACAACCCGGATGCGTTTACGCAGAACGGCACGTCAGGCACGTCCAACTTCAACCTGCGTGGCCTCGGTGTGGCGTCAACGCTCGTTCTTCTGAACGGTCGCCGTCAGGTGGTTGCGGGTACAACAACAAACGATGGTATCGCGTTTGTTGATACCAGCTCGCTTGTGCCTCAAATCGCTGTGCAGCGTATCGAGATCGTGAAAGACGGCGCTGCCGCTATTTACGGTACGGACGCAGTTGCAGGCGTTGTGAACTTCATCACCGATGACCAGTTCGAAGGTGTGAAGGTAAGTGCCAAATATCAGACGCTGACCGACCAGGGCAGCCAGTCTGATCAACTCTACGAAGCCATGTTTGGTTTTGGTGGTGAGAACACCCACGTTATGGGTGCGTTCAGCTATTATGATCGTTCACCACTGACAACAGCGGAGCGCCGTTTCAGCCTTGCCTCCGACGACAGCTCGGTTCTCGGGAACCCCGGCTCGTATTATGTGCCGTCCATCATTGGTCTGATCGGCACGACGGCGCCGGTTATTGATCCTTACGGCTGTGAAGAAGTAGGTGGTATTCCGAATGTTGCGGTGCCACTGCCAGGCGGCATCAACGTAGGTACCTGTGGTTTTGACTTTGGTGACTATTATAACCTTGTGCCAGAAGAAGAGCGTAAACAGGCCTATGCAGCCATTACGCAGGACCTTGGCGATGGTCACCAGTTGCGTTTTGAAGGTGGCTGGGCTGAGACCGGTGCGATCCGGAACAACTCACCGACCTTCCCATATCTGCAATTGGGGTCAGCCGGTGTGCCTGCGTATCACCCTGAAAACCCATTTGGACAAGGTGTAACATTCCTTGGCCGTGCAATTGGTAATGGCGGTGAAGCAAGCCCGAACCGCTTCTCGTCCGAAACCTATCGCTTCAACATTGAGCTCACCGGTGATTTCAACGAGAACTGGAGCTATGATTTTGGCGTGACCCATGGTCGCAACACATATCAAATCGCAACAGCTGACGTAATTACCGCCAACTTCCAGCGCGCATTGGCGGGTTACGGTGCTTGTGATGCTGAACTTGGCTCGGTTGCACCGGGTACAGCGGGCTGTGAGTTCTTCAACCCATTTGCCACAAGCTATACCACGGCACCTAACAGTGCGGCGGTGATGGACTATGTGATTGGCGAACAGGTGATTGATGGCACCTCCAAAACCACCGTATATGACGCTGTGGTTTCAGGGACCGTTGGTTCCACTGGCGCAGGCGACATTGGGCTCGCGCTTGGTATGCAAATCCGTGATGAATTCTGGGGTCGCGATTATGACGATATCTCAAACGCTGACGGTTTTGCGTTTGTAATCGGCAACTCGGACTTCGGTGATGAACGTACCGCTGTTGGTATCTTTGCGGAAACACTGATCCCGATTACGGACCAGCTTGATCTCTCGCTCGCGCTTCGTCATGAGGCCTATGGCGGTGATATCGGCTCAACGACAGACCCGAAGATCTCGCTGTTGTATCGCCCAAGTGCCAAGATGGCACTTCGTGGTAGCTATTCCACCAGCTTCCGCGCACCGAGTGTGCTTCAGGTCTCTGGTGGTGGTACATCCTTGAATCAGGTTACAGATCCGCTGGGTGGCACCGCCTTCGCGGCCATCCGTTCGGTTGCTCCTGATGGTGGTCGCACCATCGTGCCGGAGCAAGGTAAAGCCTGGAACTTTGGCCTGACATGGGAACCTGTTGACGGTCTAGACTTCGATGTAGACTTCTGGAACTACACCTTCACAGATGTAATCATCCAGGAGAACTACCAGGCTGTGGTGAACGCCAACCCAACGGACCCGACCCGCGTTATCCGCTCAGCCGGTACGTCGGGCAGCATCATCATGGTGATCGTGGATTACCTCAACGCCTCACGGGTCAAAACTCAGGGCTTTGACGTATCGACAAAATACAACATCGATACCGACATGGGTACTTTCATGCCGTTCTTCGAAGCAACACACGTGCTGAAGTATGATCTTGAAGACCCTCAGGCGGGCTCCATTGACGGTGCAGGCAACCGTAACTTTGCTAACTTCGGCAGCCCAACGCCAAAGTGGCGCATCAACACTGGTATGGCATGGGCGAACGAGAACCATGACGCTCGTTTCTATGTCCGTCATATCAGCGGTATGAACGATGACCAGACACCGGGCAACACCGTTGGTTCAATGACCACTGTCGATGCCCAGTATACCCTGCAGCTCAGCGCCTTCAGCGAAAGCATGGAAGGGTCGAGCCTGCAGTTTGGTGTGATCAACGCGTTTGACAAAGCGCCGCCATATGTATCCACCAACGGTGGTTACGAGAGCCGTACCCACGACCCACGTGGTCGCATGGTATATGCGAAACTGACGGCGCAGTTCTAAGCATTAGCTGGGAACATGCAAATTAACGATGAGAAGGGCAGCATCGCTGCCCTTCTTTTATTATGGAACGACCCGTGTACTTTTGTGCCCCGACAGAAAACAACTGACGGGCCCCTTGATTTAAAAAGAACCGCAAATCAATGGCATAGGTGCAACACACGCTGGGCGGGTGACAGGAAACTTGCCTTTTATGCGTGCTTTTCCTTGACCTTTTGCCAATCGAGGTAAATCATTTTAATGAACTGCCTTAAATTGGTATTGGGGCCTACTCCTGCCATCATGTTTGCCAGAGCATGCGGAGATTTGACCCAGTACCGGTTAAGGCGGGCTATGGGGAAAATCTGGGGAGATTACCATGAAGGTATACACACGGCGCGCGCTGCGGGCCCATTTGCTGCATTCGGTTGCTATCGGTGCGGTAGCACTTGGCATTTCAGGTCCTGTGCTTGCGCAGGAAAGTCAGGATAGTGACAGCGGTTTCACATTAGAGGAAATCATGGTCACGGCGCAAAAACGTGCCAAGACCCTACAGGACGTGCCTATCGCTGTTAGCGCTTATTCAGGCGAGACGCTTGAAAAATCCAACATTCGAGATGTTCGCGATTTGATGATGGCCGTGCCTGCCATGAACACCACCCAAGCCGCAGCATCGTTCCAGACCGTTGTTAACATTCGCGGCATTGGTACTTCAGGTTTTAACCCCGGTCTTGAGCCATCGGTCGGTATCTATGTTGACGGCATCTACCGGTCCCGCACCGGTGCGGCGATTGGTGATTTCCTGTCGGTTGAGCGGGTTGAGGTTTTGCGTGGGCCGCAATCTACGCTCTTTGGTAAAAATACCTCCGCCGGGGTGATCTCCTTTGTGACCAAGGCGCCAGAGTATGAGTTTGGCGGCAAGGCCGAGGTTACCTACGGAAACTATGACCAGATTATTCTCAAGGGTACAGTGACCGGTCCAATCGCAGAAGATAAAGCGGCTTTCAGGCTGTCGGCAAACGTTAACAAACGAGACGGTTTTATTGAGAATGTGAGTGATGGTCGCGATGTGAACGACAGAGACCGTTGGGCAGTGCGTGGGCAGCTGCTGTTAGAGCCATCAGACGCTGTCTCCTTCCGTTTGATTGGTGATTATTCTGAAATCAATGAAGCTTGCTGCGCGGCGCCGTTCATTGAACATGGTCCAACCATGGCGGCGGTCGCCGCTCTCGGTTTTGAGATTGTGCCGCCAGACCCTTATGAGCGAAAAACTGCCTTCAATGGCGAGATGCTGAACGCCATGAAAGACTTTGGAGTATCTGGCGAGCTTAAGTGGGACTTGGGATCGTCGGAACTTACATCCATCACCGCATATCGGGATTTTGAATCAGACGCCAATTTTGATGCTGATTTCACGCAGGCCGATTTGATTAAACGAAATGGCGAGTTCACAAAGGTTGATATCTTCACGCAGGAAATTCGTTTGGCGTCAACTGGCGACAACCGGGTTGACTGGCTTGTTGGTGGTTTTTACTCGAAGCAAAATCTGGATGCTACAGACAAGGTGCCATATGGTGCCGATAACCGTGACTTTTTCAGCATTCTCGCAGGGTCAAGTGCTTTTGTGCCGGGCGTGGATAACATCACCGGGCTTGAGCTAACCCTCTCCGCCCTTGCAGGTGGCGGGCTGTGGCCAGCGCCTGTACCGGTGGGCACCTATTTCGCCGAAGAAGGCGGCATGGTGCAGGAGAAGTTTGATACCACCTCCAGCAGCTGGGCGGCCTTTGGTCAGGTTGATGTTCATATCACCGACCAACTGACACTGACGGGCGGTCTGCGTTACACCAAGGAAAAGAAAGACGCCACCGGCGTTTTCAACATCAATGACCCGTTTGCTGAGTTGAATTTTACAGATGTGTTTGATGCAAATGGTGCCCCCGATCTGGGTAATGTTTATAACGCCATTTTCCTCGCACAGGTTCTGGGGGCAGGGGCTCCATTTCCGACCGCGATGGCGCTTCTGAACCAGACCATCTCGGACCCTAATTTCGTCAATCCGTTTGGTGGGTTTGCGGCGCTGCAGTTCTTCCCGCCACGGAATGACTTTGATCGTTCACGTTCAGAAGACAAACTGACCGGCAATGTGATTTTGGCCTACGACTGGAATGATGACCTGAACACATATTTCAGTTTGTCACGTGGTTATAAAGCTGGTGGTTTCGATACCTCCCGTGCGGCGGCGACCAATAGCGCGAGTGATACCAACACCTATGAGTTTGAGCCTGAAACGGTTGATGCGTGGGAGCTTGGCGCCAAAATCCGTTTCTGGGACAGGCGAGCGCAGGTGAATATCGCCGCCTATAGCCAGAAGGTGGATGACTTCCAAACCAACATTTTCACAGGGCTCGGGTTTGAGCTTAGAAATGCTGGCTCTATCCGTATCAAGGGGATCGAGGTCGATAGCCAGTTCGCGCTAACCGAGAATCTTAACTGGACGTTTGCTGCAGCCTATAGCGATGCGACATATACCTCGTTTGTGGGCGGTCCCTGCCGGGTGACAGACCCGCAACCTTCGTGTGACCCGACAAATGCGGCATATACCGGGGCGGCTGACCTTACCGGTGAACGCCTGACCGATGCCCCAAAATGGACGGTGACCTCAACCGCCACATACACCCAACCGATTGGCGATAATATGCTCGGTTTTATCCAGGGTGAGGCCTACTACCGGGGCAAACGCAACGTTGCGGGTGATGCTGATCCGTTTGGCAATATGCCGAGCACATTCCTTCTTAATGCCAGCATCGGCATCGAGGGGGGTGAAGATAATCGCTGGCGGCTTTCGGCCTGGGCCAAGAACATCACCAACGAGAATTATCTCCAGCTTATCTTTGATTCTGTGGCGCAATCGGGAAGTTACAATGGCTACCCCAATGATCCACGAACCTATGGCTTGACCCTGAGTCTCGATTTTTAAGCTTCGATACACGCAGGGTGAAAATTTTTTTGGGGTGGCTCCGGCCGCCCCATTTTTCTTGAGCAAGCAGTAGTGCCGAGAATTTCCGTTACGGAATCCTGACCTTAGAGCCAAGTTTAAAAAAAACGTCACAAAACTCGGTGTGTTTCACTGGTGACACCGGTGTCTCAATTGCGAAAAAGTGAGCGCCTCGCAGCTTGACGCGCACGTAAATCGAGAGGCAGTATTGCCACAAACCGGTGTAAGGAAGCCAGCAGGGCACCGGCGAAAGGTCCAAGGGAGGGAAGTATGAATTTCAAGTATGGACAAGGCACGTCTCGTTGCCGCACTCAACTTATGCTTTCAGTCGCCACCGGCGCGATGATGGTGTCGGGCGCTGCGTTTGCACAAGACAGCCAAGATAGCAGTTCAGGTTTTGAGCTTGAGGAGATTTTGGTCACCGCGCAGAAGCGGGAAGCCACCATCCTCGAAACACCAGTCGCGGTATCGGCGATCGGCGGTAGCACCATGTCACTTGCGCAAGCGCGTGACCTCACTGCGCTGCAAACGCTTGTACCAAGCTTGCAGATCGTGCAGCGCGCGTCCGCATCCAACACCAGTTTTTCAGTGCGCGGCATTGGCTCATCCACATTCAACTTCGGCCTAGAGCCTGCGGTTGGTGTGTTTGTGGACGGTGTTTACCGCTCAAGAAACGGTGCGTCGGTCAATGACTTTTTGGGTATTGAACGCATTGAAGTGCTGCGTGGGCCACAGTCTACGCTTTTTGGTAAAAACACCTCCGCGGGTGTGATCAACTATGTCACCAAGGCCCCGCACTACGATTTTGAACTTGAGGGCGAGCTAACCTATGGCAACTATGACGCCAAGGTTGGTAAGGCTGCGGTTAATATCCCGCTGCAAGAAGACAAACTTGCCATGCGCCTTGATGTGAACGTTAACAAGCGTGATGGTACCATCAACAACTCTGATGGCCGGAAGCTGAACGAACGTGACCGTTATGGCTTGCGCGGGCAGATCCTCTTTGAGCCATCCGACAGTACTTCTGTTCGTATTATCGCCGACTATAGCGACCTGAACGAGGAATGTTGCGCGGCGCCATTCTATCTTGTGGCAGCCGGTTCACAGCAAGCGCTCACGGTTCTCGGCTCAGAGATCAACGGTGCCCCTGCGGTGAAGGATCGTACCACCACCATCGATGGTGAAGTGGTTGTTGGTAACCTCGAATCCTACGGCGTCTCCGGTCAGATCGATATGGACTTTGAGAAGTTCACACTGACCTCGATCACTGCTTTCCGTGGCTACCGCGAGTTGCAGGATATTGATGCTGACTTCTCAGACCTTCAGCTTAACAAGCGCCGGGTTCTGGATCAGGACTATGATACCTTCACGCAGGAAATTCGCCTGACCTCAAACACAGATGGTCCGTTCGAATGGATGGCCGGTGTCTACTACTATAATCAGGACCTTTCTGCAGATAACCAAACCGTTCAAGGGCCAGGGCTTCGTCCATTCGCGGATATCCTGACCGGTGGTGCGATCAGCCAACTTGAAGCAGGCCTTGGGGCGCCTTCGGGATATTTCCTGGCGGACGGTTCCGGCCAGTTGCAGGGCCTCTTTAACCAGAAGAACGAAAGCTACAGCGCGTTTGTGCAGGTTGACTGGCACATGACAGACCAACTGACCCTCACCGGTGGCTTGCGCTATACGCATGACAAGAAGTCGATGGATTCGGATATCGTGATCGATGATCCGTTCGCGGCACTTGATTTCGTGCAGATTTTTGTTGGGCAGGCTGTACAGCAAGCCGTAGCACAAGCGGCGGCGAATGGCGTTCCGCCTGAAGTGATCCAGAGCACGGTGATCCCAACGGCAACAGCCCAAGCAAGTGCCGTTGCAACCAATCCTGACTATAACCCGCTTCTCGGTCTTACGGGGCTCCAGTTCTTCCCGCCAGCCGCGAACGTGAACGATAGCTTCTCGGATGATAACTTCTCCGGTAACGTGATCGCGAACTATCAGGTTAATGATGATCTGGCGGTTTATGCTAGCTATTCCCGCGGGTACAAGGCCGGTGGTTTTGCCCTGGATAGCGCGGCGGCCCGTGTGGGTGATTTCCAGTTCGACAAGGAAATCGCAACATCTTGGGAGGCTGGCCTGAAAGCTCGCCTTCTTGACAACCGCATGAGCCTTGATTTTGCGGTGTTCGACCAAAGTATTGACGGCTTCCAGGAAAACATCTTCACAGGCTCAAGCTTCGTGCCCGGCAACGTGGATGCGGCAGCGCAGGGTCTCGAGTTTGACGGTAAGTTCCAGGCGTCACCTGAACTCCTCCTGACCGGTGGTTTCACGTGGCTCTGGAAGGCGGAGTACAAGAACTTCCCGAACGGTCCTTGCCCGGCGCACGACACCACAGGCTGTGACTTTGTGGCTCCGGCAGGTGGCGGCATTCTTCGTCCGTTGCAGGATCTCTCAGGCTCACGTCTGTCCGAGACGCCGAAGTTCTCTGGTAACGCGACGGCTACCTATCGCCGCCCGATCAATGACGACCTTGAGATGTTTGTGCGTGGTGAGCTTTTCTATAACAGCAATGCACGCCTTTCTGTGGCGCAGGATGATCGCCAAAGCCAAGACAGCTATGCCCTGGTAGGTGCCAGCATGGGCGTTGGTGACATTGACGGTGCGTGGTCACTCCAGCTTTGGGCACGTAACCTCCTCAATGAGGCCTATGTGCTTGATACGTTCGATTCGACCATTCCAGGCGGTAGCCTCAATGCCTATATCGGTGACCCGCGCACCTATGGCCTGACCCTGCGTTTCCGTTACTAGAACACGCGATATAGTTAACGAAAAGGCGGCTTTGGCCGCCTTTTTTGTTTATCAGGCATTGTGTCTGACATTTTTATTACATTTTTGTGTCACGCTGTTATAAGGCCGAAAAGGGCGGTAGTTGGGGGCCGCAAATCGGGAAGGGCTGGTTTATGGAAAAGCATAAGGTCAACGTTGACTTGGAGAAGGTGCAGCAGTTCAGCGCTGGTGCTCGCGCGCAAGGGCGCCAGTTTGCCAACTTGGGCATGGCAACCGTATTTCTGGTTCTGGTACTGATCTATACCGCACT
This sequence comes from Kordiimonas sp., assembly GCF_048264555.1. GTDB lineage: Bacteria > Pseudomonadota > Alphaproteobacteria > Sphingomonadales > Kordiimonadaceae > Kordiimonas. The sequence continues at coordinate 575,234 of NZ_JBLXCX010000001.1, read as the reverse complement.
GACGCAAACCGGCAATCCAACCGGTATGTTCATCGTGGCCGCTGCTGTGATTGGCGCCTATATGGCAATGAACATCGGTGCGAATGACGTTGCCAACAACATCGGCCCTGCTGTTGGGTCAAAAGCCCTTACGATGATGGGCGCGCTTCTGATTGCCGCAGTGTTTGAGGCCGCGGGTGCGATTTTGGCTGGCGGTGATGTTGTTTCTACAATCCGCAAAGGCATCGTTGACCCAAGCGCCATGGCAGACCAGATGACCTTCATCTGGGCGATGATGGGGGCACTGCTCGCGGCCGCCTTGTGGCTTAACCTGGCTACATGGCTGGGTGCGCCAGTATCGACCACTCACTCCATTGTTGGCGGCGTTGTAGGTGCCGGTGTGGCTGCGGCTGGCATGGGTAGCGTGGACTGGGGCAAGATGGGCGCAATTGCTGCGAGCTGGGTGATCTCGCCGCTTCTCGGCGGCATTGTTGCGGCCTTGTTCCTGTTCCTGATCAAGCGTGTGATCCTCGCGAAAGACGATATGCTTGAGGCATCCCGGACGTGGGTGCCGGTTTTTGTCGGCATCATGGCGGGCGCCTTTTCCATGTATCTGGTGATGAAGGGCCTCAAGAAACTTTGGGTGCCTGGCGTCGGCATGCTGTGGCTTATCGGTTTCGGTAGCGCAGCACTTGTGTGGGCAGGCACCAAACCCCTGGTGGCCAAAGCGTCTTATGGTCTGGAGAACCGCCGCAAATCGGTTGCCAAGCTCTTCACCGTGCCGCTTATCTGTTCGGCGGCCCTTCTATCGTTCGCGCATGGTGCCAACGATGTTGCGAACGCCGTTGGGCCTCTTGCCGCGATTGTGAGCGCGGCGAGCAGTGCGGATATGGGTACCGGCAAGGTGGCGTTGCCGCTTTGGGTTATGGTCATCGGCGCGATTGGTATCTCAATCGGGCTTTTGCTCTATGGGCCGAAGCTTATCCGTACCGTGGGAGAGAAGATCACCAAACTTAACCAGATGCGCGCGTTTTGTGTGGCGCTCTCTGCGGCTATAACCGTGATTGCCGCAAGCTGGCTCGGCCTGCCTGTTTCTTCTACGCACATCGCTGTTGGTGGTGTGTTTGGGGTTGGTTTTTTGAGGGAATATCTGTCCACCAAGCCAAACAAGAAAGCCAAAACCACGTCAGAGAAGAAGAAGCGTGAACGCCGCCGGCTGGTGCGTCGCCGCGAGCTGCTGACAATTGTGGCTGCATGGGTGATCACAGTGCCTGCGTCGGCATTATTGTCTGCAGGGCTCTTTTATGTCTTCACGCATTTTGCCGACTAACGACACAAATTGATATGACAGTTAAGGGCGGCACTCAAGCCGCCCTTTTTTATGGCTGTTGCGCGGCGGGTGCCCCATCAGCTCGTTTTGGCCCCTTTGTCATTTGCGCAAACAGAAGTGCAATAACAGCCCCCACAAGCATGATCAGGCACATGGGCATTGGCGATGTTGCGTGAACAATGCCCACCGCGCCTGAAAAAATAAACGAGAGCGAAAACTGGAGCGCACCACCAAGGGCGGAGGCGGCCCCTGCACGCCTTCCTTCACCAGCTAGCGCTCCCGCCATACTGTTGGGAGAGATGACGCCAAGCGACGCCACAAAGACGAAAAGTGGCGCGAGGAAAAATGGCAGCGGCACGCCGATGATGCCACCAATCGCCAAGAGCGCGCCTGCGCCCACCAGCACCTTGAGGCCAGTATGGAAGATGGCGTGATAGCTATATCTTTTCAGAAGTGCCCGGTTGACTTGGCTCATAATGATGAAGCCTGCCGCGTTGGCACCAAAGATAAAGCCGAAATTCTCAGGTGCCACACCATAATATTCGATCAGTACAAATGCGGAGCCAGTGATATAGGCGAACATGGAAGAAAACGCAGCGCCGCCAGACATGGAATAGCCGACAAAATGGCGGTCACGCAGGATATCACGGTAAGTGCTGAAGGTGGCGCTGAGGCGTACCCCCGGGTTGGGTTTATGCGTTTCAGGGAGAAGGAACATCACCGCTATCAGATCGATAAAACTAACGGCCGCGATCAGATAGAAGATCATCTGCCATCCAAAATGCAGGCTGATCTGCGCGCCGAAGATGGGCGCGAGGATCGGGGCAACCCCCATCACGAGCATCAGGAGAGAGAAGAAGCGCGCCACATCTGTGGGCTCAAACATATCGCGCACAATCGCGCGGGAAACCACACCGCCCGCACACATGCCGAAGGCTTGCAGGAACCGAAGCGCGATCAGTCCCTCAATGGTGGGCACCATCGCGCACGCTACGGAACTCAGGGTAGAGATAGTAAGACCAAACAGAAGGGGCTTGCGGCGGCCGTACCGGTCCGCGAGCGGACCATAAACCAATTGGCCCAGTGCAACACCGATGAAATAGACAGTAAGCGAAAGCTCCACCTGCGACTGAGGTGTATCAAAGAATGCACCAATCGCACTGAAAGCGGGTAGATACATGTCAATGGCGAGCGGCATAAGCGCCACGACACTTCCCAAAAGAAGCGCCAAACCAAGCGTGTTTTCTCTGCGGAGTTGCATGAAAGCGTGCCTCGGATCATTGAGCGAGGCACAGCCATATGGTCATATGGGTGGCCCCGGGGGAGGTTAGCGTGGTGAGAACCACCCCGGTAACATGGGCCTAGATGGCGCTGCGTGCAAGGATGCTATGGGGTGCGGGCAAAAAAAGTGAGGAGAAGGTCATCCACGAGAGGTGCCCAGTTCTCCCAGCTATGGCCGAAGGGCACTTCCATATAGGTCATCTCATAGCCTTTGTTTTTCAGAACCTGATGGAACTTGCGGGCTGCTTTGGTGTTGTCCCGCTTGGTGCCGGTCGAGAAGAATATTCTGATCGGAAGCTTGTCTTGTTTGCGGTATAGATCCGAGAGCATCTTGAGGTGCTGGCTATTGGCCGGGGAGTGCATGCCAACGCCCGCGAAGGTGTCCGGGATCATGAGTCCGAAACAGGCGGCGTTCAACCCGCCAAATGACAGGCCCATTATCACTCTGTCTTCCCTCATTTTGCTAACCGGGAAGCTGTGCTCGATGGTGGGTACGAGCTCGTTCTGGTAAAACTGCGCATAGGCAGCGTTACACATGAACTCGTCGTTGCGGCGGTTGTTTTTGGGGTTTCCCGGTTCACCACTATCAACAAAAATGGCCATAACCGGGCGCATGCGTTCTGCTGCGATTTCCCGGTCCAGCACTTCAACCATCTTTCCGTCAGAGATATACCACTGACCGTCGGCAATATAGACCGTGGGCAGGTGATCGTTCGTTTTGGTGCCCTCAGGAATATAGACCCTGAACTGCAAGGTATAACCGAGCACTTTGCTCTCGATCAGTATATTGTCTGATAGCTTTCCAGCAGCGAGAGACGGAAAAGTAACCGACAAAAACAGAACAGCTGCTACCCAGTATTTCATCGCGATATCCCTTGCAGAACCAAGCGCAGTATGGACTGACGGTATAGCCGATGTCACCTGCCGGAGAGATCAGACGGTCATCACGCGCGGCAAAACGCGAAGAGGTATAGGCCTTTTCGGTCTATACCTGAGGCAAGAGTTCTAATGCGCTTCTTGCCAGTTCTGGCCCGTTCCGCAGTCCACCTCAAGCGGTACAGAGAGCGTGATAGCAGGCTCACACGCTTTTGCCATGGTCTCTTCAATCACAGGGATGGCTTTTTCAGCGAGACCTTCAGGCGCCTCAAAAACCAGTTCGTCGTGTACCTGAAGAAGCATCCGTACATCTTCAAGACCTGCCTCTTTGAGGGCATCCGGCATGCGTACCATGGCCCGGCGAATAATATCTGCGGCAGAGCCCTGGATGGGGGCGTTAATGGCAGCCCGTTCCCCAAAACCGCGCTTCATCGGGTTTTTGTCAGTGAGCGCCGTGATATGGCATTTGCGGCCAAACAGGGTTTCCACATAGCCATGCTCTTTCGCGAAGGCGATCGTGTCATCCATATATTTCCGGATGCCGGGGAAACGCTCAAAATAAGCATCAATATATCCCTGCGCGTCACCACGACTGATACCAAGCTGGCGTGCGAGACCAAACGCGGAGATGCCGTAGATGATGCCGAAGTTGATGGCTTTCGCCTGCCTGCGCACCATCGGATCCATGCCCTCAATGGGTACGCCAAATACCTCTGATGCCGTCATGGCGTGAATGTCAGTGCCGTCCGCAAACGCTTGTTTGAGGGCACTAATATCTGCGATGTGCGCAAGGATGCGCAGTTCAATCTGGCTATAGTCGGCTGCAAGCAGGATATTGCCCTTGTCTGCAATAAACGCGCGGCGGATTTTGCGGCCTTCTTCGGTACGGATCGGAATATTTTGCAGGTTTGGGTCGTTGGATGACAGCCGCCCTGTGGTGGTGGACGCCATGTGGAAGCTCGTGTGCACCCGGCCCGTGCGACTGCTGACCTGCTGCACGAGCGAATCCGTATAGGTGCTTTTAAGTTTGGAGAACTGCCGGTACTCCATCACCTTTTTGGGGATTTCGTGTCCTTCGGCGGCCAGTTTTTCGAGCACATCCACATTGGTTTGCCATGCGCCGGTTTTAGAGGACTTTTTCCCGCCCTTCAGGCCCTGCTCGTCAAACAGTATCTCCCCCAACTGTTTGGGTGAATTGACGTTAAAGGGCCTACCCGCGAGCTCCTGGATTTCCTTGTCCAGCCGTTCAATGCCCACACCAAACTCGTTGGAGAGTTTGTTGAGGACGCTAACGTCAACCTTGATACCCTCACGCTCCATGGCTGACAGAACACTGACCAGAGGACGCTCCAGCGTTTCATAAACGGTGGTGACTTTCTCCTCCGCGAGCCGAGGCTTGAGGATGCGCCAGAGGCGTCCTGTAATGTCGGCATCCTCCGCCGCGTAATGGGTGGCTTTATCAAGCGGGACCTGATCAAATGTGATCTGGTTTTTGCCGGTACCGGCAACCTCTTTGAAGCTTACAGGGGTGATATCCAGGTGGATGCCGGAAAGCTCGTCCATCCCGTGCCCATGTTTGCCCGCGTCCAGCGCGTATGACATCAGCATGGTATCGTCGATCGGTGAAAGCTGAATGCCTTCACGAGCGAGGATCGACATATCGTATTTGAGGTTCTGCCCGATCTTGAGCACGCTTGGGTCTTCAAACATGGGTTTGAGGGCTTTAATCACCACAGCTTTTTCAAGCTGGTTTGGTTTTTCAGCCAGCAGATCACCTCCGGCCTGTGAGTGCGCAACGGGAATATAACAGGCTTTGCCGGGTTCAACAGAAAGGGAGATGCCAACAAGATCGGCCATCGCCGGATTGAGCGACGTTGTTTCTGTGTCCACTGCGACGGCACCGGTTTGCTCTGCCAGCTTGATCCAGCGCTCCAGTGCGGCGATGTCGTTCACACACTCATAGTCTGTTTCTGTAACGGAGACCGCGTCGCTCACCGGGTCTGTGCCCACATCAACACCATAGTGATGCACAACCTTGACCTTGAGGGAGCGGAAATTCTGCTGGTCAAGGAAAGCCATCAGGGGCTCAGGCGCCGGGTCCTCGAGCGTCATATGGTCAAGCTCAAACTCAACAGGGGCGTCTTTCGCAAGGCTCACAAGCTGGCGGCTGATACGGGCCATCTCTGCAAACTCGATCAGGTTTTCTCGGCGCTTGGTTTGTTTGATCTCATGCGCGCGTTCAAGTAGCGTATCGAGGTCGCCATATTCCTGAATAAGCTGTGCGGCGGTTTTGATGCCGATACCCGGTACACCCGGTACGTTGTCGACACTGTCGCCCGCGAGAGACTGCACGTCCACAACCCGGTCAGGTGTTACGCCAAACTTTTCCAGCACACCGTCATATCCAACGCGCTTGTTTTTCATGCTGTCAAACATGGTGGTGCCGTCGTCAACCAACTGCATCAGGTCTTTGTCTGAACTGACGATGGTAACGTTCCAGCCTTTCGCGCGTGCCTGGTGGGTATAGGTGGCGATCAGGTCATCGGCTTCATAACCTTCCATCTCAATTGCGGGTACGCCAAAGGCAACCGCAGCATCCTTGATGATGGAAAACTGCGGCACAAGGTCTTCGGGTGCGGGCGGGCGGTGAGCTTTATATTCCTTGTAGATATCGTTGCGGAAGTTTTTGCGGGCTGCATCAAAGATCACCGCCAGATGGGTGGGCTTCTCATTATCGTTTAGGTCCTGCAGCAGTTTAAAGAGCATGTTCGAGAAGCCATACACCGCGTTCACGGGTGTGCCGTCTGCCCGGTTCATGGGCGGCAAAGCGTGGTAGGCGCGGAAAATGAAAGCAGAGCCATCAATCAGGTAAAGATGTGGCGCTTTGCTGTCGGCATCTGACATGTGCTATTCCTAAGTTGAAGCAGGCCTCGCCCAAAATTTCCTTGGGCAAAAGATTAGAAAAAAGGCAGCGCAATCACTTAGATGTGTCTGACGGGCCGCCTTGCAAAATGTAAAGTCGGTCACAATATGGGCATTCTACTTTGCCGTCGTGATCCATTGTAAGATAAACGCGTGGGTGGCCGAGGGCACCTTCATCGCCGTCGCAGGCAATTTTTTTGGTGTCGACAATTTTGGTTTCAGGAGCTTCTACCGTCATCGGGCTTCTCTTTATTGTAAATTGAACTCGTGCAGTTTGAATTTAGCTTTATATAACCAAGCGACAGCGGGCGAACAAGCACTGCGGTAACAGTGTGGACGCTTTGATGATAAAATAAACGTTAGCATTTCAGGATTGGGTTGGAACATTGTCGAAAAATGCCATCGAAATCAGGGGACTGAAGAAGATATACAAGGGCCGTGGGGGCGCGGAAGACAAACTCGCGCTCAAGGGTATTGACCTTGATATCCCGCAGGGGTCGATGTTTGGGCTTCTGGGGCCAAATGGTGCGGGCAAATCCACCACCATCAATATTCTTGCGGGCCTCGTGAATAAAACCGAAGGCAGTGCCAGCATTTGGGGTTTCGATGTAGATGACAACCCGCGCAACGCGCGTGCCAATATCGGTATTGTGCCGCAAGAGCTGTTGTTTGACGCGTTTTTTACGCCGCGGGAGATGCTTGAGGTGCAGGCTGGCATGTATGGGGTGAAGCCGCATGAGCGCCGCACGGAAGAGCTCCTTAAAGCTGTTCACCTGTTCGATAAGGCTGATGCTTATTCGCGCACACTTTCAGGCGGTATGAAGCGCCGGCTGCTGGTTGCGAAAGCAATGGTGCATAACCCGCCTATCCTTATTCTTGATGAGCCGACAGCCGGTGTGGATATCGAGCTCAGGCAACAGCTATGGGATTATGTGCGCGAGCTACATAGGCGGGGCACCACTATTGTGCTGACCACTCACTATCTTGAAGAAGCGGAAGAGCTTTGCGACACCATCGCCATTATCAACCACGGCGAGGTGGTGGCGTGTGAGCCAACCAAACAGCTTCTGAAGCGCATTGACGAGAAAGAAGTGATCATTGAGGTGGCAGAGGCGCTGGATGTTGTGCCGGATACGCTCGCCGCTTTCACGGCGGAGGTGCGGGAGACCAACAAGCTCGCTGTCCAGCTCTCGCAGGCGACCGGCAATGTCGGGCAGGTGCTCAGAGCCGTACAGGACGCAGGGCTCACCATCAATGATATCTCGACAAATGAGACAGATCTGGAGGATATATTCCTGCAGCTCACGAGCGATAAAGCAAAACAAAAGGACGCGGCTGAATGAGGCGCACCTATGATGTGGTGATTGTTGGAACGGGTGCCGCAGGCTTGACCGCAGCGCTCAAGCTCGCGCCGCATATGCGGGTTGCGGTGCTTTCCAAAGGCGAGATGGCGGGCGGCTCCACCCGCTGGGCGCAGGGCGGCATTGCTGCTGTGCTAGAAGCCACAGACACGGTGCAATCTCACATCGATGATACCCTTGTTGCGGGTGCGGGTCTTTGCTCCGAAGAGGCGGTCCGCTTTGTGGTGGAGCGTGGGCGTGACGCCATTGAAAGTCTCATCAGCTTAGGGGTTGAGTTTGACCGGGTGAACCAGGCCCATGAGGACGGGTATGACTATCACCTGACCCGAGAGGGCGGGCATAGTCACCGCCGCATTATCCACGCAGCAGACGCGACCGGGAAGGCCGTGCAGAACACGCTGAACGACCGTGTTCTCGAGGAGCCGAACATTGATGTGTTCGAGCATCATATGGCGATCGACGTTATCACCAATAGGCATCTGAAAAGCCCAGCATCCTACGATGATCAGGCGCATGGGGTTTATGTGTTGAACCTTGAAAAAGGCCGGGTGGAAACTTTCACCGCGCGCGCCACCATCATCGCCACAGGTGGCGCCAGCCGGGTGTATCTCTATAGCTCAAACCCTGACGCTTCCACTGGCGATGGTATTGCCATGGCTTGGCGGGCCGGGTGCCGGGTCAGTAACCTTGAGTTCAACCAGTTCCACCCCACCTGTCTTTATCACCCGGATGCAAAAACCTTCCTGATCACGGAAGCCATGCGTGGTGAAGGCGCGGTGCTCAGGGGCCGGGATGGTGAGCGTTTCATGCCTGAGTATGACGAGCGGGCAGAGCTTGCGCCGCGGGACATCGTCGCCCGTGCCATTGACGCCGAAATGAAACGTAAGGGTCAGGACTGTGTGTGGCTTGATATCACCCACAAGGATGCGGACTTTATCATTTCGCACTTCCCCAACATCTATCGGCATTGTCTCTCGCTCGGTATCGACATCACGAAAGACATGATCCCCGTTGTGCCGGCGGCTCACTATACCTGTGGCGGTATTCATGTGGATATGCATGCCCGCACGGACCTTGAGCGGCTCTATGCTATTGGCGAGTGCGCGCATACCGGCCTGCACGGTGCGAACCGGATGGCGTCGAACAGCCTACTTGAATGTCTGGTGCTCGGCAATTCGGCAGCGGACGATATTCTCGAGAATATTGGTGGTTTGCCTTCGGCCACCATCGTACGGGATTGGGACGAAAGCCAGGTCACTGATAGTGACGAGGAGGTCGTGGTTACCCACAACTGGAAAGAGCTTCGTCGTTTCATGTGGGACTATGTGGGCATTGTGCGTACAGACAAGCGTCTCGCGCGTGCCAAGCGCAGAGTAGATCTGCTGGCCGCCGAAATTCACGAATATTACGGCAATTTCCGGGTGACGGCGGACCTGCTGGAGCTCAGGAACCTGGTGACGGTCGCGGATCTGATTGTGCGGTCTGCGCAACTGCGGAAAGAATCCCGTGGCCTTCATTACACGGCAGACTATCCGGCGTTGATGAAAGAACCACGTGATACCACGCTGATCCCCTTTGGGCGGGCTGTTTCTGACCGGGTTGCCTGATAGCACCCAGCGTGAGGTGAAGAAAAAAGCCCCGGCATTGCTGTCGGGGCTTTTTCATTGGGTTTTCACCTGCGCTTAGCGGAGGGACCACTCAAGCGGCAGTATGAAGCTCAGGTCGCTTTGGCCTGCAGGCAGAGCTGGCAGTGGGCTCAGCTTCGCAACCAGCTTCGGAATTTCGTTGTCGAGCACGTCCTGGCCGGTTGCCTCAACAATTTCATGCGCTGTGATGGCGCCGTCGGCTGCAACGATAAGGCGGATCTTGGCTTTGCCTTCAATCTCGCGAACTTGTGCGGCGCGCGGGTATTTCTGTGTTTTCACGAGTTTCTGAACAACAGCTTTTTTCCAGTCGTTCATATCGTCAGCAAACGCGGGGGAAGTTTGCATGCCGATGGTAACCATTGCCAGTACAGCAGCAACAATAGAAAGTTTTTTCATCTCAATACTCTCAAGCGGGGGTTAACTCTGCGCACAGCATATGAGCGAAATAGATTAACCAATGGTTACTGATGTTTAAGTGAGGTTTTCCGGTGCATCTGCTCGCAAAAACATAAGGAAAATGGCCGCGTTTAGCGCATGCGCGAAAGAAAATTACAAAGCGTTGAAATTACTTATAATTTTATCGATTCGTCACCTGAGTATTTGGGGTGGTGATTCGGTGTTTCTGGACGATGGAAAGTGGTAAGTTGAGGGGGTGGTGAAGGTATAAAAATGGCCCCGGTGATAACACCGAGGCCATGCATACTCGTAACAAATAAGGTGGTACTCAGAACATCATCAGGTGAGGAAAATCAGTTCAGTGTCCAGCTAAGCGGCAGCACGAAAGACATCTCCGCTTGCCCGCCAGGGAGTGCTGGCAGTGGGTTCAGTTTCTCAACCAGTTTTGGAATTTCGTTGTCTAGAACTTCTTCGCCCGTGGCTTCAACAATCTCGTGGCTGGTGATCGAACCGTCAGCGGCAACAACCAGACGAACTTTTGCTTTACCTTCAATCTCACGCGCGATCGCGGACCGTGGGTAACGCTGATTCTTTGCCACAGATTTAACAACTTCAATCTGCCATTTTTTCATATCGTTTGCTTGCGCGGGCGCGCTCATTACGCTGAGGCCAATGGTGGCGGCAAACACGAGGGCAGCAAAATTCTTCAATGTTTTCAACATGGGGTCCATCCAAAATTCTTTTGTCGTGAGGCGCTCGGTTGCGTGAAGAGTTTTGGCAAAGCCGCTCAACCCCGCATGAGCATTTGCTTGGTTTATAAAGGGTGGGCTCTTAATCATAGGTAATTAATTGGATAAAATTTTATGTAATTCGAGAAATGGCGTCTAACATATTGAAATTAAAATATTATTTTATTTAAGATTTGTTGAATTTTTTATGTGGCCGGTGTGACACATGACGGATTTAGCATGAGGTTTTGTCGAAGATGTAAACGGTTGTGTCGTGCTATTGCCGCCATGGTCCGAATTTGGCTTGCATGGTATGGCACCCGCGTGTACTGTCCGCGCCGAAATCCGGGTCTTTCCGGATGCTGTCATGGCACAGGCACCCGTAGCTCAGCTGGATAGAGCGCTGCCCTCCGAAGGCAGAGGCCAGAGGTTCGAATCCTCTCGGGTGCGCCATATTTTTCAATAAGTTAGCCTAAAAACCCTAATCTCAAATTACGCAGAATTTCGGCGTAATTTTTCGGGGAGATAGCTGATTTGACCTTTAAAGTTAGCGCCTGGTTAACTATGTCAAAGAGGCCAATCACCGGAAAGAGAATGAAATGAACAATGTCTTGAGCGTTGATATGCTCACGATAATTCTCATCCTGCTTGGGATTATAAAGACGATAGTAGAAATATGGTCGCTTTTAAGCCCTAGGAAACGGCAAAAATCGAGAGAGTAATTAAAAGAGAGTAATTAAATACGTGGCCTGTCATTCCGGCGGGTCACGTGTTTTCCTGTTGTAGCGGAACTACTTAGATACACCCCTCAACTTTTCAAAGCTTCTTAGCCCACCTAGGCCAAGCATGCTAAACAGCACCGTCACCAGCTCGCCGGTGCCACTCAGGGCCGGTAGCGGCGGTGTGTCCGGAAAGAAGGCTAGCTGCACCCAGGCAGCCAGGTCATAAAGAACAAAATGCCAGGCTAGTGACGCGGCACACACCCAACCCACGGCCGGGCGCCAGCCTGCAACAAACACCGAGCGGTGCGCAGCCTCAACCTTGTTCACCTCCATCTGTGACAGGCCAGAGCCAAGCACGGCCATAGTGACCTCATGCTCAAGCTGCATCTTCTGGTTCTTGTCAGGGATCAGTTTGTCAATCGGACCCCTGACAACGTCCAGGATAGTATCAATGAACGGAAGGCCCATTAGCCCCTCGCTTTGATCGCGCGCCCGCCACCGTTCTTCACGAACCGGTAGCCTTTTTTCGGAACCACGCGGCCTTTAACGCGGCGTGTGCCAGGCTTGAGGGCGGTAGACTTGCGCCGCGTGGTGCTCCTGCGGCGGCTTGTGGATTTTTTCTTAAACAGCATGTGCATTCTCCATCAGTTTTTGGATCAGGGTTTCACGCGGCCAGGTGCCGCAGAAGGGTGGAAAGCCTGCGGCTTTGCCTGCATCGACAAGAGCTTCATGGCTCAGGGTGACAAAGGGATTTGGTGTTGCCTGGGGATTGCTTGCGCCCAGGCGTTGTTTGCGGCGATGCACTCTCATTTCAACTTCTCCTTAATGCGGTGAATTTCCGCCCAGATTTTTGTGACCTCGGATTGCAGGCTGGTGTTGATCGCCTCAAGCTTGCCCATGCGGAAGAAGATGCCCGTCAGTAAGGTGATGGACGGCACACCGAAGGCGACAATCAGGATTTGCTCAACAGTCATCAGCGTTTCCCGAACCAGTTGTAGGCCGCGTAGGCAATGCCGAGCAGAAGGGCAATTTGCAGCCAGGGAATGCCGCCGCGTTCGCCGGTGACGGTTTCAATAGCGTCGTCAGCTTGGGAGCCGAGCCATGCGCCAAGGCCACCACCGGCCAGCAATGGAAGAAGGAAAGGCATTAAGCGACCCCTTTATAAAAAATGTGGTTGCCAATGCGCGCGGTGATCGTCGCGTCCTTGGTCCAGAAAGGCGGTGCAATGCCGGTCCAGTGGTAATGGGTGGCTCCGTGCGTGATATCGGGTAGTGCTCCGCGCACGGCTTGAGCCGCCAGCTCCACGGCCTGGGCAAAGGTTGGATCGTCGTCGGTGACAGCCTCGAGCTTGGCCCGGTTGGGGTCATTGTCGTTATAGGCCGAGAACTGCCAGGGCTGCGTTGCCACGCCCGCCAGGCTTGACGGGTAGCGCCGGTCGTTCGCCCGGTTCACCATCACATTCAAGACGGCCTGCAAGCCCTCAAGGCCCTGGTTTCTTGCTTCGCCCCATGCCACGCGGGCAGAAAGATCAATGTTTCTCATCTTTGCACCTATCAAGATCAATGCACCGGCACTCACACCGGCCAGAATTTTAAGCGCCGGTTTCATCCGGCCAGCCGTTCACAATGGCGTCACGCTCACCTTGGGTGAGATCAACACCGGGGTCTGAAACCAGAATGTCCAGAAAGGTTGCCACGTCGTCGCGCTCGAAGGCGGTCGCGTGCGTGTAGCGCTCCATAGCAGCCACCACGAGCGGGCTAGCGCTCGCCTTGGCTTGTGTCAGCACTTCGCCATACCGCTGCACGCCCGTAAGGCCAGAGCCCAGAAGCGGATAAGCCGCGTCCATAAAGGCCACTTTTGAGAGCGTCTTCGGGGTGACAATAGCCGCAATGGTTGCCGCGATATCGTCACCGTCATAGATGCTAGCGACTGCTACAGCGTCGCCGCCATCTTCTGACAGCGTGGTTGCGTCCGTTACTGCGTCATAGGCCCACAGATAGGTTTTGGTGGTGCCTGCGCCGTCTAGGGCATAAACACGCTGCACTTTCTTGTTGCCAGTCTTGAAGCTGAAAGATTGCTCATTTTGCAGTTTGGGATAGGTCATGGTGTGCGCTCCTAAATCGGGTCATAGGTGACGGTCATGGCACCGTCACCACCGGGAACATAGAGGCCAACACCAGCGGGCAGATGCAGGCCACAGATCGCCAGCACATCGGCCTTACCCGTGTAGAAAATCAGGTTGTTGTTGATGTTGGCCTTGTCGCCACCGACATAATAGATGTCGCTATAGTGACTTGGTGTGCAGACGATGGTTGAAACGTTAATGCCTGTAGTATTCAGGTCGGGGTCAATGACCCAACCCGTACCTGTTGCCCTACTTTCACCGAAGGGTGCGAAGGCGCTACCGCCGCCGATAAGATCACTTGCTTTAGCCATTACCTTAAAAGCCTCCAAGTTGTGCCGGTGTAGATGAACCCGGCGCCAAATTCGTTCACATCCATAAGGAAGTCTTGCGCGGACCCGTTGAAGTTCTCCGCGCCAAAATCGACGGTGATGTTGTTGGTTTCTGCGTTCGCGCCCACGTCCGCCACATAGAAATAATCATTGGCGCTAGGGCTTGCGGGCGCTGTGATCGTGATGGCCGCGCCGGTGGTGTCCACGGCAACAACCTGTTCAGCAACCGCTGTGTGCGCCGCGCTTACAATGACCCGGTTAAATCCAGCCTTGCTGTCGAGCGCTGCTTGCAGCCCGGTCACGTCCGAGATCGGGTGACCATGAGCAGAAGGCGCAAAGCTTGAAGGCTTACCGGTGATCGCGCTCCACGCATGGGAATGGCCCGCGCTTGCCGCATCGGTAATGCCGTAGCCTGCTAATGTGGTGGGCTTGCTGCCCAAACTTGCGAAGGTGTGGCTGTGGCTTGACGCTGCCTTGCCGTCCAGTGCCGCTTGTAGGCCCGTCACGTCCACAATGCCGTGACTGTGGCTTGATGCTGCCTTTGTGTCTAACGCGGCCTGTGTGGCCGTGCTGATCGGCTTATTGGCGTCTGAGGTATTGTCCACGTTCCCAAGGCCGATATCCGCCTTTGTGTGGCTATGGCCCGCGGCGGCTTTACCGTCTAGAGCGGTTTGCAAACCGGTGATGTTCGCAATCACATGGCCGTGGGCTGCGGCTGCTTTGCCATCAAGCGCCGATTGAAGCCCGGTAATATCAACAATGCCGTGGCCGTGTACTGCGGGCGTAAAGCTTGAGGGCTTGCCTGTAATGCTGGCCCAGGTGTGGGCGTGGCTGGCAGCTGCGAGGCCCGCTTCCGCGAATGTGCGGTTGATAAACTTGGCGCCGTCCCACATTAAGAACTCGCCTGCGCCAATAGCCGAAAGCGTTATATCTGTGAGGCTTGCCAGGCTGTGACCGTGCGACGTGCTGGCTTTCCCATCAAGCGCCGTATCAATGGCAGCTTTGGTGTAATACCGGGCATCACCGCGCGCCGTGTTGAGATAATGCGGGTGATCGTCAGCACCCAGACCCGTAAGCCCTGCGTGATTGGTGACACTACCGCCAAAAAGGTCGCTTGCCTTAGCCATCAGCCGAAAAGCTCCCATTCAGAGCCATCGAACAGGAAACCCGTGCCGAAGGTGTTCACGTTGATGATGAAGCTTTGCGCCGCGCCGTCGAAGGCTTCTGCGCCAAAATCAACGGTGATGTTGTTGGCCGCTGCGTTACCGCCCGCGTCACCCACATAAAAATAAGTACCTGGCGCCGGGTCTGCGGGCGCTGAGATGGTGACCGGACCAGTGTCGGTATCCACAGCGATAATTTCTTCTGCCTGGGCTGTGTGGTTTGCACTGACACGCACACGCGCAATCACGGGCGCTTTGCTCGCCAGGGCCGCGTCAACTTCTGCCTTGCGGTAATAGCGCACGTCACCGCGCGCATCGGTGTGATAGAGCGCGTGATCATCATTGCCGAGGCCGGTAAGGGCCGCGTGATCGGTTACCCCGCCACTTGATACGGTCGCCGGGCGCCATTCACCAAAGCCCGCGTTCCACACAAGCGCCTGCCCGTCACCGGGGGCTTGTTCGCCCACGTCCGAAAGGCTCGCGAGTGTATGGCCGTGACCTATTGCTGCTTTGCCTGCCAGGGCGGTATCAATGGCGGTTTTGGTGTAGAAGGTCGCGTCAATGGTCGCCTTCACATAATAGCGCGCGTCACCGCGTGTATTATCGAGATACTGCGGGTGATCATCATCTGCGAGGCCAGTTAAAGCGCCGTGATCGGTCGCACCGCCACCACCACCCGAGAGCGTGGCCGGGCGCCATTCACCTACGCCCGCGTGCCACACCAGGCTTTGACCGTCCGCCGGGGCTTCTTCGCCCACATCAACAAGCCCGGCCAAGGTGTGGCCGTGGTCCGCTTCTGCCTTGGCGTCAATGGCTGCGGTCAGGGAAGTGATCGTCGTGTTGATCTCTGCCTTCTGATAGTAGCGGGCGTCACCGCGCGGGCCGGTTAGATACTGCGGATGATGATCATCCGTCAGTCCTGAGAGCGAGCCGTGGCCGTGCTGGTGTATCTTGTCGGCTTTACCGTCAAGGGCTGCCGCGAGTTCCGCTTCTGTGAGGCCGTCATACTGTGCCATCGGTCGCCAGCTCCTCACTAAACGAACAAAGGCCAGCGGTGCCGCCCTGGCGAATGACATAAATCTCACCCTTGAGGGTCAGTTCCACCCGGTCACCAGCGCGAACTTTGTTGCCAATGGTGCCGCCTCTGACACCACGGTCACCAAACCAGAGATCACTGTCACCGGCCCAGATGTTGATCACCCGACGGCGCGCATTGGCGCTCGAGAGCTTGATGGATTTCTGGCCATCAACAAAAACGTCAACGGCGTTTGTCACGGCAAACGACATGCTATTTGCTCCCCGTATAAGCGATGATGGCACCGAGAACGGCAACAATGCCGAGGCCATAAAGAAGGGTTTTCTGTTGCTCTGCCGCCAGGCCGCCCACGGTTGACTTGAAGGCCTCCGAGAGTGTGAGCGTGTTCAGCTCGTTTGCGTCCTCTAAGCTCTCGCCCAGGAACTTGAAGCTTTCGGAAAGTGTGTTCCGGTTGTTGGTGCTCTCAGATTTGGCAAAATCCAGCGTTTCCTTGAGCGTGGCCTGGCCTGCCTGGAATGCGCTTTCGGTCACTGTGATGTTGGCGTTCAAGGCTTCTTCGCCAAAGTCCAGGGCGCGGTCTGTCAGGCTTTCCGCTGCTGCAATGGCAGACTCCGCCGCCTTCCGGCTTTCTTCCGCTGCTTTCTGTGACGCCTGGCTTGCGGCCTGGGCTGCTTCGCGGGACGCTTCCGATGATGCTTTAGAAGCTTCCACGGCTGCCTTTGAGGCTTCCCGGCTGGCTTCTTCCGCAGCTTTCGCGGCGGCTTCGCTCGCCTTGCGTGCTTCTTCTGCTGCCTTTTGGGCTGCCTTGCTGTTTTCCTGGGCGGCAAGCTCGAGCGCTTTGGCGGCGGCCTCATTGGCGCGCCTGCCTTCTTCTGCTGCTTTGATAGAGGCGTCGCGCGCGGCTTCGCTCGCGGCAATGCTCACGGCCTCGCTTTCAACAGTGATGTTGCCGCCAGCCCTATGGCCGGTGCTTTCATCCGTCAGCGAGGTATTAAAACTGTCTTCGGTGCGGGTTTCCGTCTCGGTTGTGGTGTTGCCGCTATCCTCAATCCGGTTTTCTGTTTCCTGATTGATATGGGTTTCCGTGAGCGTTCGCGCGTCCGTCTGCACGGTTTCATTATGTGTATCTTTTGACGTTTTACCCATTGGAGATATCCCACGTTAGAACGGCTTCGGCGCCTCTTCGCATGAACTGCACCGCAAGCCCTGGGCGCTCGGTATGCACGCGCATCTTCGTGCAGCCGTTTTGCCTGGCGATGCCTTCAATCAACTCTTTGCCCATCAGCAAAACCGGCTCAGGCGTCTGGGCGACCGCCGCCACAACAACCATGACCAGCTCGCCTTCCGGTGTTTTCTCAAGGCGCAACAACACCGTGCCGCACCGCTCGCCTTGCCAGGTGACGGCAAAGAGAGCGGCCAGGTTTTTGGATTGCTCCGAGACATAAAAATCAAGTGGCCCCACGCTCGCCAATTCCGCCTGTGCGCGCGGGTCAAATGAGATCATCGGTTCAAGCTTGAGAGCGCCCATAAAACAAAACCTGTTGCGAGCACGGTCCCGGCCACCAGTGCAATGGTGGTGACGGGAGAGGCCCCTTTGGTGCCAAACGCACCGGTTTCAAAACCGGTGTTGAAGGTTTCCTGGGAGTGGATAGGGCCACCGTCAGCGCCAAAGCTGAAGCTGGCCCCTTCCCCCAGGCCGATGGAAGGGAGCGCCATAAGCTACTTCTTCCCGGACATGGCAAGCACAAGCAGGATGACCAACAAGACCCCGCCGCCAATGGCCGCTGGCCCGGCCCAGCTTGGCAAACCACCGAACAAGCCGCCGTTTCCGCTGGCGCTACCTGAATTCGTCTGGTTTGCCGCGCTGTTTTGGGACGCGGTATTGGTTGCGGTGTTGGTGGCCCCGACCTTGTTCGCCTTCTCAAAAAGCTCAAGGCTCAAAAGGCCGCTGCCGAAAGTGGCCGCCGTGTCCAGAGCGCGGTTGAAGATGCTCCCAAGGGTCGAACCAAAACTCGAGCCGCTATCCTCCTTGCTGGTGGTAGCAACCGCAGTCTGGTTGTTCGCCTTGAGATAATCGTTTGCGATAGCTCCGAACATGTTGGTTCCTTTCTCGCCCTATTTGGTTGCTGGCGTGTCGTAACGCTCAACAACCATGCGAACGCTTTCGGTATCCGAGGTGTAAATCTCGAAGTCGATCTCGTTCGACATGCCGCCGTAGTTGGGATCAAAGGCGCTCTCAACCGTGCCGCCCATGGCTTCAAAAACCACGTGCCAGGTGTCCGGCTGCGGGAAGAAGCCGTTGTTCTCAAGGTCAATGTTGAGGTGATCGAGGCTTTTGTACCACCAGCGCTCTTGCTCATCGACTTCCATACGGATGGCCGTGATGTTGGAGCCTTCAAAGTGGAAGCCGCGAATACGTTGGCCGCCGCCTTCATAGCGGTAACGGGTTGGCGTGCTGCCGCTTGATTTAGCCTGGATAATATCAATCCAGTGCTTGATCACACGGTTAGCAGAGCGTGCAGGCTGTGCCGCCACAATACCGCGACCCCGAGCGCCCAGGCCTTCAGACTTGATATGCTGGCGAAGGGTCGGGTTAACCCGGCCTTCTTCGATATAAAGACGCATGGACGGCTCACGGTGCGCGGACGCCACAAGCGCCGTGGCTTCGCTTTCGCCAACACCGCGCCGCCAGGGCTGCGCAAAATGGTGCGAGAGAAGGCCAGGCTTGAAGCCGAAGCCATAAAACTTGTTCAGCTTGAGCACGTCCGCCGTGCGGTATTCACTGAACACCTGGCCGTCAATGATCAGCTCCGACTTGGGCGCGCCTGCAATCAGGGTTGCTTCATTGGCCGGGGTGCCATCTTCGGCATATTCCCACGTTGCAGACATGATCATGCCGCGATCCGAGGGAAGGTCGATTGTTGCCGGAGAACCAGCGTTCACGCCAGAGAAGGCGTTCTTGTTCTCGCGGTATTCCTTAAGTCCGGGCATGTTAGCCGCTCCTTATATCTGGGGGTTAACCGCCAAAGCCTTCGTGGGCTTGTTCGAGAACTGGCAAATCGTCGCCATAGTTGAGGATCAGGCCCGCCGCGATAACGGCGGCCAGCATGATCAGAAACATTTTGATGTCATCGCTCACGATGCAATTTCCTTTTCCAGTCGTTCATCAATGAAGCGCCGAAAAGGTTGCGTGAGTGCATAGACAACAACCGCCAAAACTGCGGCTCTAAGAATGTTCTCTAGTGTCAACTCAGTGGTCACCTTGCGGCCCTCCGTTTGCGTGTCGAAGGCAATTGTCGCAAGGGCGAGTGCTGGTTGTGCTCACCAAAAAAAGCGCTCGTAAGCGCTTTTCTGAGTGCTGGTTGTGCTTGGGAGTGCTCGAGAGCGCTAGAAGGTGAGCCGTCCGTGGCGATATTCCCCGACGTGGCAGTCGATATATTCGAGCGGCTTGAGACACCGCACCGCTTCCGCCAGGTCCGCGCCCTGGGTGCCGCCCATTTCCGTTATGGCGCGAAGGTCCGCCGGTTCCGTGAGGTTAAACAGAAACCGCCGCTCGAGCTGGCCCCGGAACTTGGTTGAGACTTCCGCCGGACGCTGAGACGCGCCGATCAAATGAATGCCCTTATGCCTGCCCATCCGGCACATGTTGGAAAAGGCGTCTTGCCCCTTCTTCATGGTGTGGTTGGGGTAACAATCGGCCATTTCATCAACTGCGAGCAAAAGCGAAGGGCGTTTGTCGGTGCCATAATGGTCACCAAACTGAGTTTGGATATCCAGCATGAACTTTGAGAGGTCCGACAAGCTTTGCACCAGGTCAACTTCATAGTGCGGATGAAACCAGAAGCGGAAGCCGTCAAGATAGCTATCCCGCACCCGTTCTTGCAGCTCGCCAATATGAGTAACCTCAACGAGCCCTTCACGCGCCGCATTGGCTGCCCGTTCATCAATGGCATCAAAGACGATGGCGCGGTTGTGGTTTCTGATCATCCGGTCCATCAGGGTCGATTTACCGGATTTAGAGCGGCCAAACAGGCCCGCCCGCCAATAGTTAGTCATCAAGGCGCACCGCCTCTCCATCAATGATCTTGTCTTTTGATTTGCGCTTTCTGTGCTTTTTACCCTCGCTATAAGCACTCGCGAGTGCTGTACCCTTGCCGCCAAAGAAGGCCAGGCACACCAGCACGTCACCACCGTCAATAGTGCTTTCCTTGAGCATCCATCCTAAAAGGCGTGGGTATTTATGAGCGAGTTTATAAAGATGCTTCGCAGCCCTTCGGCCCTGGTCAATCTCATCCTCCTCCGTCTCAATCGCGGACAAGTCTTTGCCGAAAAGCGTCCCGATGTTTGAGGCGGTTTCCCAGGCTTCAACCGCCCAAAATTCAATGAAGCTTTCTTCACTGGTCACACCAGCCGTCACAACGCCCGTTGCCTGGTCAATATCCACGTAGCGAGAGACGCTTGGGCCATCATTCGCACTGTCGAGCTTGAGAAGCTTGAAGATCGGCTCATTGTCGTTTGCCACAACCGGCGGATCAGGCTCCGGCGGGATAATGGCGGACGGGTCCGGCGCTCGCCCCACAATCAAGCGCTCGAGAGCGGTATTTGTGCTCGGGTGTGCTGTGCTCTGAGTGCTCGAAGCGCTTTCCGGCGGCTCTGTTTGCACTGGTGAGCGCTCATAAGCGCTTGTGCTTGCTTGTGCTTTCACCTGGGGGG
This sequence comes from Kordiimonas sp., assembly GCF_048264555.1. GTDB lineage: Bacteria > Pseudomonadota > Alphaproteobacteria > Sphingomonadales > Kordiimonadaceae > Kordiimonas. The sequence goes on along the minus strand of NZ_JBLXCX010000001.1, from coordinate 554,627 downwards.
CAGGTGGCGGCAATTGCGGGCGCTTAGTGCTCAGAAGGGCTAAGGCTTGATTGCTCATGCTCGCTCCCCTCGTTAAATTTTTGCCAGGCGCGCTCCAGATAGCTTCGGTAGGTCTGCGACATAGGGAACACCGCCGTCACTTCCTCAAGGCGTTGCTGATAGGCTTCAAGCGTCTGTGGCGGGATAGCCGCCTGGCTGCCTTCTGCGCGGCCATTGCAGCCGCAAATGGTGATCTCTTTAGCCGAGCAAGTGCCGTAAGGCTTGCCGCGATTGTTGATCTTGATCAGCACATATTCACCGCACGCATCATCAAGGCAGGGATAAAGCCCTGCCGCGTGCTTACTAGCACCGTTATAGTCTTCGCCCATAAAGCCAGGTGGCAAGGGGATAATCAGGCTTCCTTTAAGCATCATCCCGCCTTTCCACTGGTTCATTGGACCAGCGAATAAGCTTTTCACCCCACGAGCGCACAAAAGCACGCTTGAGCACTTTTACAATCGGTGCGCGTTTGAACTGTGCCGGAATAAAGCCAGAGAATATTTTGGGGAGTTTTTTGAGGTGAATTCTCACCTCGAGTTCGTCGCTGTTGAGCGGCTTATGATCCACCTGGGCAGAAACCGGGCCGAGGAAGGTCTGAACGTTGATATCATGCTCGTGCATTTGTTTCCTTTCAATTTCCAGTTTCCTCGCTGAAAATCAAAAGCAATGCAGGCGAATATTACGTTATTTGTAATGAAATGGAAAGTGAGTTTCTTCGCAGACTTCTAATGGCAACCAAGCTTAGCGTCTTGGCCAAGTCGCAGTGTCTCGCTCCTTCGGTTTGTCATCACTGGTTGGAAGAATTGGGTGTCGATATTTTAGCTGCTTCTTTTTCAAGCTTACTTATCAGACGGGAAGCGAGCTCGATATATTCGTTAGCTTGTGACGCAGTTGATTCAAAGTTTTCGCTGTGAGTGATCTTATTGCGGAGTATGCGGAGGTCGTGAAAAATTTTGACTTCCCGTGTGTCCAACAAACTGTATTCGCGCAGAAGACGCTCAATCATTCTATATGGAGCTGCAACTTTGTAATCTACCCTACTTCCATTGGCTTTAATGAGTGCTTTTGCTGCCTTTTCGATTTGCCGGAAAGCCTCAACGATAGCAGCATTCGTAGAGACCTGGGCAATCTGCTGAAGATGCTCCTCGAAATCTTCGATGTCTTCCGTGTGCTCAACCTGTTTTAACCCTGCAGCTTCTGCTTGCCTCTCGATTTTATCAAGCCCCTTGTTAAATTCGGCCACTAGCTCCTTATACCTTATACGTTGCAGGCGTGGTATGGCCTGCAAAATTGGATCTTTGAAAATGACAAGAGCCACAATGATGGCTAATGGCCAGGCTAGAGAGGCAACAATGGACGAGAAAAATTCGAGCCAAGTCAATGTGCGGACCTTCGAAACTTGTGACAGCATTGCGCAACTACCGTAGCACATTCCTCGAGTAATTTATGACATTTTAATATGTCAGTTGTCTTCAGGCCCACCCGGCGCACCCCGCCTCGGGGGCAAGATCGGGTGGCGGCTGCCACTCATCCGCCTCATCGAATAAAGTTTCAGGGACAGTTATCGTTGTAGTGTCCCTGATAGAAGGGAAACGGGCCTGCATTCGCGCCCTAGCTTTCATTTCTTCGAACCTCGCCAGGCGCTCTTGCTGCCGTGATACTGTTTTCTTGATGGCCGTCATGCGTTGTTCAATCCAGGGATTGAGGGACAACAGGCCGTCAATGTTCCCGTCAAAGTTCCGAATGATCAGGCTGGGCTCATAAACCTCGGTGAAGGTGGGCGCGGGTGCTGTGATGCCACATATAACGTTAGGCATGCTGCCTTTGCTGCCGCCTATGTCGTCGTCTTTCTTGTCTTCTTCGATATCTTCCAGTCTGCCGCGCTCTCGAGACTTGATAAGCCGCCACTGTGGGCCGCTGTCTGTCTCGATATGTTTCAGCTTGTATTTGCTCTCTTTGAGCTGGGCGCGGAAGTCACGCAGGGACCCAAGCGGGGTGTAGAAGCGCAAGCCTTTAGTAGCGGTATAGAAGAAGGCAAGCTGGTCATCGTTCAAAAGATTGAACTCGCCAGGCTTAAAACAGTATTTGACCACTTCCGCGGCCTTCTTGATCGGGCTATCGTGCAGATAGCCTTTAGGTGCTCGCGCACGCACATTCTCAACCAGGATATTCCAGTTTTCTTTTCCCAAGTAACGGTCAGCCTTAAGGAGCACATGGGCGTGCAGGTTCACATAGGTTTGCCCGGCTTCCTTTTTGATCGTGCCTTCGATTGAGTAATAAACAAACTCAATCTGTGTGGCCTTGAGCAAGTCATGCTTTGAAAACTTGCTGATCCAGCGCGTTAGCTTCTGGTGCGCTTCCCGGTATTCATAGAGCGGCACCCAACCGGCGGAAAACACCCACATGCGGGTTTTCTGGTTATCCGTTACATCAAGCCAGTATTGCACCGACTTAAGCATGTCATGGGTGTTCCTGGCTTGTACTTCGGGAATGAAATTAGTGTTCTTGTATTGGGTCTTTTCCTCAAAATTCTCTGAGAACAAACCCAAGACAGCAACGCTATCCTGATAGACGTTCACGCCCGCGCGCTTAAGGCGGGCGGCGATACCTTCCGATTGCAGCGCAAGGGTGCGCCGGTCTTTGCAGGCTTTTTCAAACTGCTCTGGTGAAAGCTGGCGGCCGGTTTGAGCTTCCTCAAGTGTTGCCTGGTCAATCACTGGCGGGGCCTTGAGCGCCCATTGGTCGGGCTGCCTGGGCTTCCATTCCTTTGCGTAATCTTCAACCGTTTTGCGGCTGGCAACATATGCGTTGATGGTTTCTCGTATCTGATCACGATCGACTTTACTCAATTGCATGGGGCGAAACTCCCGCATACATTGAGAAAAACAGGCTTCAGGGGGCTAGAATGACACTGTCTAGAGATCAGGTTTTTGTGTTTCTTGGTTTTATTGCGGGGTCGAATATAGGCACCGCTGTGGTCCTGACGTTTCTTCCGGAAGGGGTTTATGCTTACGGTGGATATTTTATTACCGCTAGCGCTACGTTGACAGCGGCTGTTGTGGCAGCATTGATGGTTCGCCACCAATTGGAAGTGAACTATAGGAACCAACGCCGACTGGAAATAATTCGGTACATAAGCGACACACAAAAGCAGGAAAGGCTTACCAAACTTCATAAGGCTCTCGGGAGTTTGCAGGCTAGCCTTCCTAGCGCCTATCACTTCAGAGGAGTTAGAGGGCGTCCCGCAGAACCTTTTGATTTTGAGTTGTTCAGAGCTAGGCTGGCAACGGTCGAAAAATGCTTGCCGGTATTGGCTCCTGTCTCCAGCCTTTATTTCAGTGCCTTGAAAATTAAGCTGGGCTACTTGGAAGAAGACGTTGGCAGGGCCTTTGACTGCATCGAGGACGAAGCCTATATCGATGTATATTCTCGTCACTTCACGGAAATCAGAGAGGAAATTTACTCTTTGATTATTGGAAAAACAAATAGCCTTATCTTCAACAGCGAATGGGTGAAGATGGACAGCAAAGATTGGAAAGCCCACTTTCAGACCCGTTTGGGCTTCATGTAAGTCGGTGTTTACCATTATACGCGCACCCCTGTATCTCGGCCAGACGCATGATAGAGCACACCGTTAGAAATGGTGTAGCGGTTCACCGGTGCATGTGTTGCCTGGTATACTAGGTCTAGTTGCTTCAAGCATGCGCCCACATGACGAAAGAAACCTGGACCGCGAATAACGCGGTCACAGGTTGGGCATTGGTGCAACTGTGAGGTCGCGCGGACCATTATGAGAAGCCACCACCAGTTACACGCCAGGCCCCTGAGTTTTCTTCCATCCACACGTTAAATTGTAGCCGTGGGTCAGTCATATTAACGCTGAGTTTGGGGCCTTTGCCTTCGTTTTTTGTCCAGGCACGGCCAGCGAAAATAAAACGTCCGGTGCGGGACAGCACGCGAACGGTGTGTGAGGGGCTGCGGTCGTTCACATCTTCCGCACGGAAGAAGTCAACGCCATCATGTTCCGGCTCAATCTCAACCCGCAGGTCTTCGGTCCGAGTGTATAGCTCGCCCACTAGGCCTTTCTTCACTACACCGCCAGTGCGCTCGAGGTCTGTCGCTTCAAAAAATCCATCAGCCATTGTTCTATTCCTCTCTGTATCAAGGGTTTGCTTTGCTCCGCGCCGCGCCCACGCGCGGCTTGGGGAAACTAGAACGGTTCAAAAGCAAGGGGTTGAGATTGAGAAGAACGGCCAATAGCGGGGAATAGGCCCACACTATCAGCCGCCCTTGCTTCGTCACCGCCGTATGGAGTTTCCAATCCCATACGGTCACAACCCGCAGGGCGCGGGTTCTGAGCGGACGGGGCCAGGGAAAAGGGGTGGCCGGACGTTATGGGGGTGTGAGAGCGCCCGGCCACTTGCACCGCGACAGGCTTAACGATAGGCGCGCGTGCAAAACTAAATTGGGCATGAGAAAAGGTGGCGCTCATAGGTCGCCACTTTCCAGATCGGCTACTGCCGCAATAACTTCAGGATCGTTCGTTCCACCGAGCTTTACAGCCCTATCAAACCAACCATCTCTTACCAGAGAGTGCAGACAGGTACGGCATACAGGACAAAGATCGTCACAAGTGCGAGAACACTCAGACAGAAGCCTAACCCTGAAATCACAAACGACTTCTGAATAGAAGGAGACAAGTTCGAGGTTATGCTTGGCTCCGCAGTAGGCTGCTCTGGTAAGGTTTTTACAAAGGCCACAAGCTGATTGTGCTGATTCATATGTTCTGTGAAGCGGAGAAAGTAGATTAGAACGGAAGCCAAAAGCGATACGGTAAAGCCAAAGGCGGGCAGTATTAGCCAAGCGGCCAATGTCTCGTCTTTGCTTAGTGCTTGTCCAATCAGAGCGAGCGTTGTGACGATGCCGCCCGCATTTATTTTGAACAGGCTTCTTTCGACCTCGTCCAAATAAGGTTTGGCTCGTTCCATCGTCTTGCTTGCAAGTTCTAAATACCTTTGTGATCGGTCCTCTATAGTCTTCCGAACCACGTCTGCTAGTGCAGATTCCGTTTCCGTCATTGTTTCCCCCCAATTGCGCTGGTGTACAGACAACTTTAGGGGCGATTTCGCAACTGTCTACTAGATTAACTAGAGGTGAATCGCTGTCTAACGGCTTGTTCATGGTGGCGGTCCTATCTTGCAGCCTGTTTCCTTTATTCCTCGGAACCGGGCGCCCCACCTCTCACAGCTTCACGCCCGGCCTTCGATTTCAGCGAGGAATGTGTGATGGTAATATTCCATTATGGAATTTGTCAAATGGATTTTCGCTGTGAAATATTCTGAATTATACAGTGACAGTGTTCTTTTTTGGAATAACAGTCGATTTATGGAGAACAGGATTAAAGAAATCCGTGAAGCGAAAGGGTGGAGGCAAGCTGATCTTGCCTCAGCAGTCGGCTGCACTCAGGGTCAGATCAACAAGCTTGAAACTGGCACAGCTCGGCTATCCGACGTTTGGTTGGCTAAAATCGCTCCTGTCCTGGGTGTGCCGCAGGGAGCGTTGCTGGCCGACGGTGTATGTTTCGATAAGGTTCAGCCCAATATCAAAGAGATACCAGTAATCGATTATGTTCAGGCAGGTAAGTTTTCGGATGGTATGAACGCCATACCCACCGGGGAGGCTGATGAAACTGTTCATGTTGACTATAAGCACAACAATATTTTCGGCCTAAAAGTTCGCGGTAATTCAATGGATAGGGTCTTCAAGGAAGGCTCTGTGGTGGTGGTTGACTATACCGAGACTGACCTACACGACCGAAAATATTATGTAATCTCGAATGGTGAAGGGGTTTCGATAAAGCTATATCGAGCTAATCCTATCCGCTTTGAGCCTGAGAGCATAAGCGGTCAGCATGATACCATTTTTCCCGACCAAAACACCCGGGTTATAGGCCGAGTAGTGCGTAGCATGAATTTTTACTGAACATAATAGAATAAATCATCATTGAAATATTCTATTATGTAATTATCCTTATGACATCTTACGTTGCAGATAAGGATACTACCTATGGCTCAACCAGCAAAACATCACACGGTTAAATCGCTCGCAGAAGAACTCGGATGCTCAACCGTCCATATCTACAATCAAGTGAGGGAAGGAAAATTACCTCATATCAAGATTGGTTCTTCTATCCGCTTTCCCAAACAACTGATTGAAGAGTACCTAAACGAACAATGGCAAAGCTCGTTAAACACGACAATGGAAGGTGGTATATCCACTATGCTGACCCGGACAACGGACGGAGCCGAGAGCTTTCAACGCGCACTCGAGACAAGGGCGTAGCCAAAGAACGGCTTGTTCAATTTGAAGCCCATCAAGCCCGCCCTTCTGAACACCAGTTCATCATTTCCGTTATCCTGGACAGATACCTCGAAGATAGGAAAGGGCGGGTTGCTTCCCACGATACTCTCCAATACCACACCAAAAAGGTCCGTGAAGAGTTAGGCCACTATCAGCCGCGTTTCGTCACAAAGGACGTGGTGCGCCGGTATATCGCCGATCGGCGTAACGATGGTCTTTCCGACGGTACGATAATCAAGCAGTTGAAAACTCTTCGGGCGGCGCTCGCACTTGCGGTACGCGAAAACGTGCTCGACAAGGCGCCACACCTTGAAGTGCCGCCAAGACCGCGTCCCAAAAGCCGGTGGCTTTCGAAAGAGGAGGTGGCCAAGCTAATGGATGCGGCCACTAGCCGGCATATGAAGCTGTTTTTGATGCTGGCGGTTTATACTGGTGCGCGAAAAGGCGCTATTCTTGACCTTACATGGGATCGGGTGAGTGATGATTTCAAACTGATCAATTATAATCTGCCTGGTCGGCCCGATAACAACAAACGCCGCGCGATCGTACCCACGACAAAGACGTTACAGGAAATACTGGAAGAAGCTCGAGAGCTTGCAGTGACCAATAATGTGATCGAGTTCAACGGCCTACCTTGTAAGGACGTAAAAACATCCTGGGGTAAAACACTTAAAAGAAGTGGTATAGACCACTGCACCATCCACGACCTTCGCCGGACTTGCGCAACGTGGTTGGTGCAAGCGGGAGTACCAACGGCTAACGTTGCTCGTATGCTGGGAGACAGCGAAAAGATGATCGAGCAAGTTTACGGCCACCATAGTCCAGACTATCTAATGGTCGCCGTTCAAGCTTTGGAGAACTAGACTTATTGCCCTCTGATTTTTGGGCGGTAATTTGTATGACTGTCGAGAATGAATAGTTCCCGGTCAAACTGAGAAGTATGGCCAGTCTGATTTTGCTGCCAGATGGCCATAAAGCCAGGCGCATGGAAAAACAATCTACAGGGGTTATTACGGCTTGTGGTCGCATCTGCGACGAAATGTCCAAAGATGCTTCTTTCATCACCATTTAGATGATTAAGGTCTTGGAAAAAGCCAAACTCGGTTACCCAGACGTACTTGGGAAGACGCATATCTAGTATTTCTGCTTTTACCTTTGCTGTTGTGTCGCCGCAAAGAAGCCGCTTTTTATACTTCCACCCATAGGTAAGGTAAGTGCGAGCGATGACGTCGTTGTATCGACCAGCTATTTCTGTCCCAATTTCAGCAAGCGGGCCAAATCCTACCTTTGCCGCGTAATCATTGTGCATTGGAAGATAGTAATTCTCGAGGGTATCCCAAGCAATGGTTTCGGCTTCTTCCCCAGTCAGAAAAACCTTATCAGGCAGTGGTACGATTATATATTGAAGATGGTCTTTTAAATTAAATGGTGTTTCCAGTTCAGGGGTGGTTGATTCTGCTATAGGTACATAGCGATAAGCACCGCGTTGATCGTCATTTATCAAGAAATGAGAACAAAAAATAGATCGTGTAGGTTTTTCAATATTTGATTTTTGAAAATCCATCTCAGAGATTCTACTCTGTACATGTCCGACAGCTAATACCGCATGTCCAACGCTACCTCCTGTCCAGCTTCCAAACCCTAAAATGACCGGTATACCGGAATCTACGTATCGATTTATTACAGCGTGAGTGGGTGCAAGCGATGACCAGGTATATGTAAGCGTATTTGTTGCAGGGTCGCGTACTGGGGTGGCCGTATATGACAGCGGTTTTCGGTCAATAGCAGAAATGGCGCGTATCATATTGTTACCATTAAGGAAGCTTGCTCCTGCGGGTAACTGATTGGAGGTGGTTAAATCCGCTTGTTTGGTTGCATGGCGAGTAATGTCAGCCATTGAGGCCCAAACGTTGCCATGCTTTTCGGTAAAGTGCCGTGCAGCCATCCAAATTGAAGCTTGAGCACATGCGCCCACACGGGAATCTTGTTGTGTTAATGGTATGCCTTCGATTTCAAGTTCTGCACCAAATAGGTGCGCTTTGTAGCCACTTTTTACTAGGACATGCGCCACAGCATCGTTGGCACCTGGAGCCATTTTAAGTACAGCTCGCGCAAGAGGAGCATGCAATGTGGGCCTAATCACCACAAAACCTATGTAGTCTCCTGCTGAGGAGGTGTCTTCCAAGCTTTGTATAATTTCGGCACTATCGCCTCGGCTCAGTATGTCTGTAAGGTCCCTCTTAAAGAAATGATATCGCTTACACGCTCTGGGAAACTGTTGAAATAGGCGTGAATAGTAGTTCGAATAGAGGTCAGAAAAATCTCTATCTAAGTAACTTTTTTCAAGTATTAAAAATCTAGCTCCAGAATTTAAGATCTGAGCTGCTGTATTCCTAATAACCTCAAACGGCATGTCACTACCGGAAAGCTCTTTCGTTAGCTCTTCTACTGTTGTGGCTTCACTAAGTATTTTAAAACTATGATTTGACATCAATGTCTACCTAACAAAAAAGCGGCCTTAACTATAAGACCGCTTTCTACGAATTTGATGTCCGTGTCAATAATGTTGTGTTTACCCGAAGCGCCACTCACCGCTCTTCTGTTCAGCTACCCTCTGTTGCTCAGCTACAGAATCCATATGTTCTTTTGCTTCCTGAGACACTTCCCAATCGCGTTTTACAAAATCGGGAAAATCATACTCTGTGTCGCTTTGATTGCTAGAGTCGTCGTGGCCACAGGCCCTTTTTACCGCTTCTAGATCAGTCATATCGCTTCCCCGTGCTTACTTAGCTGTAACCATCTAAGCTGTTGATTCGAATCGTGAATTCAAAAAAATACTTTTCAATCAGTGGGTTACGCTAATTTCATTATACACAACTTAGCTCATATTGCATTAAAAAAGTCTTACTGCAAGCCAGTTAGTGACAATGTGACCATATATATGGACCTCAAATACGGCAATTTTCATGTAAATACAGTGACCAATTTGAGGCCAAAATCTAGAAGCTTGATAACCTCGACACTTTAGGTTGATCACTACCCTATGCTGACCATCAAATGACGGATACGCAGAAATTCTGTGAAATCTAATTTAAGATATATATTATGTACTATTTTTGTTCCCGCGATTTATAGCCTTTACATACAGAAATCTGGTCTTTTCAAATGATACATGTTTCTCCGAAGGCAGAGGCCAGGGGTTCGAATCCCTTCGGGTGCGCCATTATCTTACTGAAAAATATAGATATTTTCAATAAGCGTCTTGACGCTTTTCTCCCATTCCTGAAAAAATAGCGCACTGGAAGCGCAAAATGGGGGATTTGGGTGGTTGAAAAAAATGATCGCTGTAAGCGAATGTCATTCTTTGACTACAGAAATGAGTTGCTGCACAGGCAGGGTTTGAACAGTCCTGCAGAGCTTATCTCAGCGAAACATTTAAGAAGACTTCGAAGAGCCTCATTCTTTGAACCATATCGGCGCGTATTCTATGAAAACATGGGATTGTGGGTGGCCCTGCTGTTAAGTTTAGTTGTTGGGCTTACGTTTCCGTTCCAGCTAGAATTTTTCAATCAAACCGATTTTCCAGTAGTTTACAGGCTGCTGTTTGAAGGCGTGGCGAGAATCCCGATTGGCTATGGAATTGCGGGCGCAATGCTCGTCTTTGCATTCTGGGTAGACCGGAAAGCCGAAAGATTTCATTACGCAAATTCAAAGTTGCCTGCCCTCATTGTGAGCAGCTCAAAGAATCCCGAGATCGTTAAGGCTCTGATTGAACTTGTTGATTCTTTTGCCGCAGTTGGTGGCATCGAGACCCGCTATGATTGGGATGGTTCAGGGCATCATACAAAAGTCATCCCTGCAGACCATTGGCGTTCAGTGCGTAGGCTGTTGTTTATCTTTGAAGACCCATTTCCATTACTGGTTGGACGGTCTTACAAAGAATTTCGAGCGAGGAAGGTATTTTTTGACTTAAGTGATAAACAAGCAAACAGCACCTCAGATGACCAGGCCATTGATTCGAATACGGCAATTGATGAGCGTTCTGAGGCGGGCAATGCGACACACCCAGTCATAGAGAAAAAGGATTTTTTCCTACTTCCGGATTCCATGAAAGAGTGTGTTCAAAATTATGAGCCCATTGAGAAATTTGACCATCAAACGTCTCAAATAATTCGCGCTCTCTTGTTGTGCCGCGACGTAGCGGCAGTACGGCGGTACTTCAAAGCGGCGCTATCTCAGGGCGCCATAAAAGATACGATCAATAATCGATTGGGCCTGGCAATATTCCTGGCGATGATTGACACCTGCAAGCGACGTAAGGTGACGGACACTCAAGGCCGTATATTGACTGAGCTTTTTGATAAAGAAATTTCTGGCATAACCAACGATTGGCTTAAAGAGGGTAAGGACACACCGTTTTCAATAGCGCTAGCCGATTTTGACCTCGCTACTGATCCTATAAGAATGGAAAAATGGCGTGAGAAAAGGCTGAAATCCTCGATTGAATCAATAGTGACTGGGAAGCTGAATGCCCCCAAAATTCTTGCGCATCATATTTCGCAAGACGTTTCTCTCAAGAGTTATTCAACAGCGCTAAAATAGCTTGTTCGGGATCTTCTCCATGAGCAATTTTTTCTGAATACACCGCATATGCTGGCGGGGATATTGCTGCAACAACGGATAGCAAGTCACCTCCGCTCAAGCCGTTCCGTTCCAGGGTGCGAATTAATGTCTGATATGGATTCGGGCGGTAATTCGGTTTTTTCCTTTGTTCTTTTTCTTTTTGATTAATTGATTTGTTGGTGTCGCCTATGGGGCGACGGGACAATGTCACCTCAGAGGTTACATATTCTGTGTCACCCATGGGGTGACACGTAAGCCTTGCCTCCTGCCCATCAATGGGATTGGAGAAGTTGACTTTATAGACGTTGGATGGCCATTTCCCCCGCCCCCGTCGCTGCCCTGCCAGAATTATCCAGCCGCGCCCGCAAAGTTCCTGAAGCGCTCTGTTCACATGCTGGCGGCTCAAATTAGAAACCTGTGCAAGCCGAGCCTGTGTTGGGCGGCAAAGATCGTTGCTGTCAGCGTGGCCACACAGCGCAATGAGTACCTTTAGAGCTGCCTTCGACAAAGACTTGTCCATTGCCGCGCCTGGTGGCACACGCGCAAATTTGGCGAGTTTAATTTCTGTCACAATGAGCCTAGCGTTCGAAATGCTCGAACGGGGACGCAAGGTGGAAAAAGCGGAAGGGAGCCAATAGTTCTTGTGTAATCTTGACTGTTTCTCCTTGATGCCGAACTGTTTTGATCGCGGCAAACATCCGCAATAGCCGGTCCCTGAAGCGCTCATCAGGCGTTAAATAGTAGATGTCTCGATATTGGCCGCGCTTGCGGGCAACCAGATGTCCAACAAGAATTTCCTGATAGCGACGGAGGGACTTTAGAGACCGCTCATATTCTATCGCCACTGGCCAGCCGTTAGGGTGTGTAACAATGGCGTCAGGAACAATGCCGTTCTTGCTTCTGACGGCTTCCCGGCGCCATCCATGCCAACCGGCAGCAGCCATCCGAATTTGAACTTGTTGCAGGCCCAAGTGATGCTGTATTTGTACCAATGACAGTTTGGAAGGCTCGAACGCGCGCACATCGGAAATCGGTTCGCCGTCCCCGAAAGAAACCATCACCCCATGCACTGTTATTCCCCAAATTGTCAGCGGGGCACCGACCAGGCCATCAATTCGATGCCTTTTGACCAGGCCGGTCGATTCCAGGCGTGCCAGCGTTTTGTGGGCGGCTTGCCGGGACCGTAGTCCCAGTAACCATTGTACGTTTTCTTGCGTCGTCCATTTGTTGTCGCGTAGGAAACGAAGAAGGCTGCGTTGTTTATCCTGCGCACGCTCCATAGCGGCATTTGGTGGAAGCAGTGTCATGCCGCACCCCAAGGGTCATCGGTGAGAGTGCCAGCCTCGGTGAGGCCCGGAGCAGGCTCGGCCACGAATAAGGTCGGCTCTACTCTGTTGACGAGTATCGGCCTTGCAAAAGCCAGCCGGGCGGGACCGGCCCCAACACAAAGGGCACATGCTTCTGGCAGGTTCAGAAGGATATTGGTGTCATATTTGGGCTGAAGCGTATCGCGGGTTACCGTGTCGAAATCCGCGATCTCGGCGCCTTCATCATTGAGACGGGTCAGCCTGCTTTTTTGCTGGACGACGATGTTCCCGGCTTGCTTGCTGGCCCATTCGGCAACGTCGAAGGATGAAGGCCGGTAGATCCATTTCAGGGGTGTATTATCTATCACGTTATTGGCCGCCGCCTCTGGGTCCAGATCTTGACCGACTTGGCGCAGGTCGCCCAGGCTCTGGTGTGCGATCAAGATGTTGCACCCTTTGTCCCGCACGGTGCCAAGCGCATTGATGACTGGTGCGGAAACCAGATATTTCCATTCATCGGCAAAGATGCTGACGTGACGCCCGCCACGCCTCCGGGCCTCGATGAGCTGTAAAATGCGCACGAAAACCAGCCGTTGCATCTGCATGACCGTTTCATCGCGCATACTGCCGATCACGTAGACGCAGCCGCCGTTCTTAATGACCGTTTCAAGCTCAAAGCCGTGCTTGGTGGTGGCGCAGGACAAGGAAGCCAGTTCCTCAAACTGTTTCAGGAAACCGTCGCCGTCATCCCCGGCCAACTCTTTTGCCTTGAAATAGAGGCTGACGAATGTGTCTCCCTCCTCAGCGGTGTCTGACAGTCGCCGGGCAATCCGCCGGTCTCCAAGCCGGTAATAGTCGGCCTCCGTACCCTTACGCCCCAGCCCAAACGATGCCACCAGCAACTCATAAAGTTCATGGCTCGATGTGCCTTGGAGCGGATTGAATTGGGGAGGCATACCTTGTCGCAAGTCCAGAAGCTGAAAGGGCCGACCGGCAAGCCTACATGCATGGGCAAGAACACTTGGTGCCCATTCATCGTTCTTCGGGTCCATGACGACAACGGCATCGTCGAAATTTTGGATACATTGGGACAGTACGACACCCGCGCACACACCTTTGCCACGCCCAGGAGGCGCAACGAGCTGAATGTTCGATTTCACGTATGCCGCGCGAGGAATCAGGGCGGTCTTCTTATTCTCGTCCATTCCCAGGAAGAGCGCATTCTGCTTGCCAGCCTTTTGGAAGAAGGTCTCTGGTTTGAAGCTCAAAACCGTAGGCAAATGGCTATTTATCTGACGCACGTCTATCAGGCCTTCATGTGCCTGATGGGTGCGGCGGTCGACAAACTGTTGCAACTTGGGCTCCAGCCGTCTGCCGATCCAGAACCATGCCATGGTGCCAAGCATCAAACCGGCCAGACTGGAATAGAGAAACACATCAGATTTGGCCTCCAGTGTGCGAAAGGCATATGCCCAGAACTGTGGGTTCCATTCTGCCAACTGGGCATGGGCGACAGAAAACATAGCTGTAAATGTGAACAGCGCGAGCATCGCCCCGCCGAACAACAGGTGCCCGAAGCAATAGCGTATGGCCTTTGCCCAGACGACAGACTTGCCGGGCAACAGCTTGGACATACGCAAGGTTGCGACCAGGAAGGCTGTCAGAGCCGCTATGAGCGCAAACGTTGCTGTATCAGAAAGCTGTAGGAAGGGTTCCAGATAGGTGTTGCCGTAAACGCTGATGGCGCGGTCTATGAGGTCTTGAAGTTGGTAGAACATGATGATCTCCGAATGAAGAAGGGGGGAAGGCAAGCGCCCTAGCGCGCGCAGGCCACAAGGCCGGAGGAAACGGACGGACAATCAGGTCCCAACCTGATTGAGGCGGTTCGGGCGCCCCAGCGTCAGAATGGCCGGTCCGGTTTTTCAGGTTGGCGTTCAGCCAGCATGAAAAATGCCCGCCCCAAGCGGGCACCCAGGGCGAGGCAAATGGCCCCAGCCAGTTGCAGAGATATGGCTGCCCCAGCGGCCATATCGCGGCCGCCCGCCGCGCGTCGATCCAGCCCTCTGGGGCTGGGCTCGACCAACGATGTTGAAAGCGGGCGTCCAGCCCGGTGCGTTGCACCAAGGAAAGAGCGGCATGGGTCAGGGCCCCATGTCGGTTTTTCCGACGTTTGCAACATCGTTGGTCGAGCGCAGCACGACGCGCGGCGGGTGAATTTCGGCTGAGGCTCGTTCGTCCAGAACGAAACTGGCTGAAAGAGGGGCGACAGCCCCTTACCCAAGAAACCGGGCGTCCAGCAGGAGGTTGCGTGGGGTGAATTTGAAATTTGGTGGCGTCCAGCAAGCCAAATTTTGAAGAGGGCGGCCCCCTCACCTCTGTTATTCGGCTGACAAAGCCGGTTGACAGACTTGGTTGACAGGTCCGCAACCGGGCATGTCAACCAGAAGGCAAATGTGTGAAGGGGAATTTCAGGCGTGGAAAAGGGCTGCATCAATAGACCCTTTTCTTCAAGTTGCTGATAAATTCCTCCACATCCGAGGCGAGAAAACCGACCCGGTTCTCGGTGATGATGACCGGCGCCGCAAGCTCTCCCCGATCCACCATGCGTCTGAGTGTTCGGGTGCTTAGCGACGTGGCTTCGGCGAGTTCGGGATAGGAATAGATGATGCGTGTCATGTTGACCTCCGATAGCTGATCGATTCGGTCAACGGGTAGCATGGCATGACAAGCGCAGCCGGACTTCCACATGGAGTCCATATGGTCTCCATGCCGTGCATGAAATCAAAAAACTTTCAATGAGGGCGGCAGGTTGGCATAGTGCGATGCAACCGGTGCTGCATATTCACAGCCCAACTGCAAAACATAAAAATCAGGGGCAGGGAGCGCGATGACTGAGATCAGTTTCAAAGGCAAGGAATTCGTCTACAACCACCATTTAGCGGTACCATTTCGACCGCTTGTTCCCGATGCCGAAAAGGGGATTGGGCCGATAGCGCTTGATGGCAATCTTGTCATCCAAGGCGACAACCTGCATGCCCTCAAAGCGCTCTTGCCGCTTTATGCGGGCAAGGTGGACTGCATTTTTATCGACCCGCCCTATAACACTGGCAACGAAGGCTGGTGCTATAACGATAACGTCAATGCGCCGATGGTTCGGGAATGGCTGGAAGCTAACCCTATCGGAATCGAGGACGGCCTGCGCCACGACAAATGGTGCGCCATGATGTGGCCTAGGCTGAAGTTGTTGCACGAACTTTTGGCAAAGTCTGGTGTTTTGTGGGTGACATTGGACGAGAATGAAGTTCAACGAGCCCGCATGTTGCTGGATGAGATATTTGGGGAAGGAAATTTTGTTGATACCGTTATCTGGCACAAAAATTATGCCCCAAAGGCAACGGTCCAGTATTTCTCTTCAGATCATGATTATGTCCTCATTTATGCAAAGAACATTAATGAGTGGAAACCTAATCTTCTTCGCAGGACTGAAGAACAGGATGAGGTCTATAAGAATCTTGATAATGATTCGCGCGGTAGGTGGCGCCCCAATAACTTAGCGGCGCGAAATTATTATAGTAAAGGAACCTATTCCATTACCTGCCCTGGTGGCAGGCTTATTTCAGGACCCCCTCCTGGATCGTACTGGCGCGTTTCTGAAGAAAAGCTTTGGGAGTTACACGCCGATAGAAGGATTTGGTGGGGTGAAGATGGAAACAATGTTCCAGCTCCCAAGATTTTTCTTTCTGAAGTAAGAGAAGGCAGGGTTCCTCAAACCATTTGGCACTGGTCGGAAGTTGGTCATACCCAAGAGGCGAAAAAGGAAATCCTTTCTATCTTCTCCGAAGAGGGAAGTGATATCTTTTTGACCCCAAAACCCAAAAGGTTGGTACAGCGAGTTGTTGAACTATCCGGCAACCCCGATGCTATTTTCTTGGACAGTTTTGCTGGATCGGGAACTACGGCACACGCCGTTCTTGAATCCAACAAGCGCGACGGTGGCAACCGCCGCTTCATCCTTGTCGAGATGGAGGACTATGCCGACAGCCTGACGGCTGAGCGCGTTCGTCGTGTCATCAAAGGTTATGATTTTCAAGGCACACAGCGCACTGAGATGTTGCGAGAACGATTGAACTGGCGCACGCTCAGCAATAGCAGTGATTTGGTACACAAAGTCGAGGCTATCGAGAACCTGCATGGCCATGAATACGACCGCATCAAGAAGGAAGTGAAAGATGGTGAGTTAATTGTCACCGGCGAGAAAACGGTGGCGGAGCGCGCCGAAGGGCTTGGCGGTACCTTCACTTACTGCACGCTTGGCGATCCCGTTGAACTGGATAAGGTGCTCAGCGGTGAAACCCTGCCGTCCTATTCAGGCCTCGGGGCGGCGCTGTTCCACATGGCGACCAATCATGCGCTTGACCCCGCCACGGTGCGGGAGGACGATTTCTACCTCGGCGCCACGGAAGGCCAGCACGTTTGGCTGATCTACAAGCCTGATCTTGACTGGCTGAAATCGCCGGATGCGGCGTTGACGCTAGCGCGCGCCAAAGCGTTCGCCGCGTCCGACTCAGACAAGCGTCACCTCGTGTTCGCTCCGGCGCGGTTCGTGAGCCAGAAGATGCTGGCTGAGCAGAATATTCCTGTAGAATTCGTGCCGCTTCCCTTCGCACTTTACCGCATAGATCGGAGCTGACGCCGTGTTTCGCCAGCTCGACTATCAAGACCGCGTGCTATCGACGCTCGACGCTTATCTGGACCTCGTGAAGGAAAAGAAAGCGCGTGCTGACAAGGTGGCCGCGCTGGCTGCGCGGGACCCAGACCTTGGTCTCGTCATTCCAGATTTTGCTAAGGAGGCATGGGAAGCCTTGAAAGCGGCAGGGAAACTGCCCGCTTCTCGCTCCGCCATTCCGTTCTCGCCCCGCATGGATGGCTGCGACCGGCCTGTCCCCAATGCCGTGCTGAAGGTACCGACCGGCGGCGGCAAAACATGGCTCGCCGTATCCGCTGTGTCGCGCGTGATGGGTCGCTACCTCGACCGAAATACGGGTTTCGTTCTATGGATCGTGCCGAACGAGGCGATCTATACCCAGACGCTGAAGCATCTGAGGGATCGCCAGCACCCCTACCGCCAAGCGCTCGACCGCGCGGCGGCTGGACGCGTGAAGATTATGGAGAAAACTGACCGGCTGGATGCGCGAGATGTGGAAACAAATCTCTGCATCATGCTGCTAATGCTGCAATCTGCGAACCGTGAAACGCAGGATTCGTTGAAGATGTTTCAAGATCGCGGCGATGTGCATGGCTTCTTCCCGCCTGAGGGTGAACAGCAATTGCATCAGGCCGCAATCGACCGCACCCCGAACCTCTCCGCCTACACCGGCTTGTTCCCAATGGTGAAGGATTCCCTGGGCAATGCCCTTCGGATTATTCGCCCTGTCGTCGTGATGGACGAGGGCCACAGGGCTGTTTCCGATCTTGCCTTCAGCACGCTATACGGATTCAACCCCTGTTTCGTGTTGGAACTGACGGCAACACCGCAGGATGTGCAGCCGCGTGGCGGTCGCAACCCGCGCGAAGGCCGCTATGCCAATGTGTTGGTGGAGGTGACAGGGCGTGAGTTGGACCGTGAAGGCATGATCAAGATGCCGCTTAATCTCGACCCCCGGCAGGGCAATGACTGGAAGGCGACGCTGAATGCGGCACTTAGCAAGCTCAACGCGCTAGACGCTGAAGCCAGAAAACTGAACGCCGATACGGGCCGCTATATTCGCCCGATCATGCTGATACAGGTTGAACGCACGGGCGCAGATCAGCGCGAAAGCGGCCATATTCATGCCGAAGATGTAAAAGACTGGCTACTGACAGCGGGTTTCGATCAAGCCGAAATCGCCATCAAGACAGCGCAGCAAAATGACCTCAACGACCCGGAAAATCAGGACCTATTGTCGCCCACAAACCGGGTGCGCGCGATCATCACCAAGCAAGCGCTGCAAGAAGGCTGGGATTGCCCGTTCGCCTATGTACTCTGTAGCCTTGCAGCAAGCGCAAACCTTAAGGCCATGACGCAGCTTGTTGGCCGGATTCTTCGACAACCTGGCGCGATCAAGACGAACGTCGAAGCACTCGACGAATGCCACGTCATCACGCACCACGCCGATACCGCTTCAGTCGTCGGTGCGATCAAAGACGGCCTCGAACAGGACGGCCTTGGCGATCTGGTTCTGCATGTGAAGCAGGATGACACGAGCAGCGCCGGCAAGGTAGCTCGCTCAATAGAGCGGCGCACGGCATTTGCTTCCACGGAAATTTACCTTCCCAAGGTAATGATGGTCGACCATGGCGACGTGCGAGAGCTTGACTATGAGACGGACGTGCTCTCTGCGCTGGATTGGCGTGGTTTCGATCCGCAGGACATTGCGGCTCGGATTCCAGAAAACGCGCAAGCGGCAGAAAGTCAGCTTCAAAGGATCAGACTTACCGAAGATGGCGATGAGCTGTTCGTTGGGGAAACAGTCGCAGCTAACTCAGAACTATTGGCCTTCGAACCGGCACATGCTGTCAGGATGATCTCGGACATTGTGCCCAACCCCTTTGTCGGACGAGAGATTGTGGGCGCGATGTTGGCGGCATTGCGGGCGCGAGGCTTCGATGACGCCAAACTCGGCGCATCGGCCAGCCTGATTGTGGAAGAGCTTCGCAAGGGCCTTGAAGCCGCGCGCACGGCGCGCGCGGAGGCTCTGTTCAAGGCTGAAGTTGCGGCAGGGCACATTCAGTTCCGGTTGCGGCTCGACGGTCGCAATTGGCGGATGCCCTTCAGCGTCGAAACAACCGAACCTGAAAATGCGCGCCAGCTTCTGAACCGCGCGGGCGGCGCCCTAGAAAAGAGTCTGTTCGCACCGGTCTATGAAAGCGAGCTGAATAATGACGAGCAGGACGTAGCTGTCTATCTCGACGGCGAAAAAACACTGGCCTGGTGGCACCGTAACGTCGCGCGGACGCAATACGGCATTCAGGGATGGAAAAAGGCGAAAATCTACCCGGATTTCATCTTTGCCGTGCAGCGGGAAGGCGAAGGAAAGCGTATCACAGTTCTGGAGACCAAGGGCGATCAGCTAGACAATCTCGATACAGCTTACAAGCGCGAGGCACTTTCATTCCTGTCGGATCATTTCCAGTGGGACGACGCAACGCCGGTTGGAGAATTGGAACTGGTCAATAGCGGCGAAAGCGTTGAAGGCACCTTGATCCTCATGAGTGAATGGAGGGCAAAGCTGCCCGCGTATCTGTGACATCGCTGTAACGGAGGGAAGTATGAACTTCGATCCAACATTATCATTCTCGGATAACCTTACTCGCTTTCGGGCGGAAGCGGAGCGGATTGATGCGGACTGTGCGCGCATCCTTTTCGACAATCTGGCGCTGCTGGCGCGCGACGGCGACGCGACTCGTATCCGTCAGGCCGTTCAGGAGTTTAACCGAGCTGTCCTAGCTGCGCTCGATGACTTGCCAGAAGGACCTGAGGCATGAGCCGGTATTTTCTCGCGTCCGCCGCGATTGAGGGATTTCGTGGCATCAATAACGATGGCGACCCGCTCGTGCTGAAATTCAAGCATGATGCTGTCAATTCCGTCCACGCCCCCAATGGTGTCGGCAAAAGTTCGATTTTCGAAGCGTTACATTTCGCCTTGCATGACACAGTTCCTCGCTTGGAGGGAATGCAGGACGCCGAACAGGGCGGCAGCTACATCGTCAACAAGTTCCATCCAGCACAACAAGCGACAGTCGCCCTTGTTTTTAAGAGCGATGATGGCACACCCGATGTGTCAATCACCGTCACCCGGACGGCAGCGGGCGGCAGGGTTGTGACATCGCCTTCCGGCCATGCCGATCCAGACAGCTTCCTCGCCGATCTTTGCGAGGATTTTGTGCTGATAGATTACCCTCGGTTCGCATCCCTCGTGGACTGCTCGGCGCTGGAGCGTGGGCGCTCCTTCGCCTCGTTGGTTGGCATGAGCCGGTATTCCCAGCTCAGGCAGGCGCTCGATGGAGCCAAGAACACCCGGAACATCAACAGTGATCTTGGATTGTCTACGCTCGACACCGAAGTCACTACCGAAAACCGAGCATTAAGGGCCATTGAACAGCGCATTCTCGCCGCACATCAGGAAGTAACAGGCCTGGCGAGTGGCCAGATGACGGATACCGTCGCGTTGAAAGCGCAGGTGACTGCGGGATTGGCAGGCATCGCTCTCTTCGCGCCGTTGCTCGCTAGCACCTCAGTGATGGACCTCGACTTTGACGCCGCTGAAAAAATTGTCGATCAAGAAGAAGGTGGTGCGGCACGGAAGTCTCTCGACACCCTCAACAACGCCGTAACTGCCCTCGACGCTTTGCAGGTCTCGGCGGCGGAAATTTCTGAGATTGAGTCGCTGGTAGCGGCAGCGAAGGCGCGCGATGAAGCGATGCGCAAAGTCGGTGCCGCCAGTCTGCATGCGCTGCTGAAAAGTGCTCTCGCAGTCGTGAACAGCGCGGACTGGCATAACCCAAAGGTCTGCCCAGTGTGCGAAAACGCAGGCGAGGTGTCGCTTCAAGATCAACTGAAAGCGAAGATCGCCCTCTATGATGAGGCGGAACAGTTTGATACCGAGCTGAAGCAGCAGGTGCAGAGCTCGGGGTGCATTAGCAAGCTCCGCCAGCTTGAAGAGCAAGCGCGTCTCAACATTGCGGATGCTGACCGTATTGCGTCGATCTTGACGTTGGCTGCACGTCAGTCGTCCGTTGCTACGGCAGATTTGGAAAAGGCTCAAGAGTCCCTAAAGGCGCTCGAAGCGAAACGGGTTGAGGTGCTTGCGGCGGTCAATGTCGAAATCGCGACGCTACAAGCCAATTTGCCGCCCTCGCTCGTTGCCGTCACCCGTACTCTCGGGCAGGCGAAGCAATTTCGCGACGAGATGAAGGAATACGAGAGAACCCTTCCAGCACTGGCAGCGAAGCGGACGAAGCTGGCAAAGCTTAACCGTTGGAAGACGTTTATCACGAATATGGCCCAACAGTTTGCAACTGCGGAAGGTGCGCTCGCCAATGTGCGTATCACAGATATTCAAGCCAGTTGTCAGGACCTTTTCGGGAATCTGGTGCGCGGTGGTCCCGATGTTCAGCCTACCTTGAACCGCGCGCAAAATACCGAGCAGGTGGACTTGAAACTAGCCGATTTCTTCGGCCTCCAAAACCAAAGCGCACGGGCGCTCCTGTCAGAAAGCTACCGCAACGCTGTTGCAGCTTCCATTTTCATGGCTGCGGCTACGCGGCACCAAGGCGTGCCACGCTTCATGGTGCTGGACGATGTGACTTCAAGTTTCGACGCCGGACATCAGTTCAGCCTGATGGATACGATTCGTACGAAACTACGCTTTGGAGCTCCGAATGGGCTGCCCGGCGGGCTTCAATTTATTATCCTTAGCCATGATACCAGCCTTGAGAAGTATTTCGACCGGCTTAACGGCACAAAGGAGTGGAATCACCAGAAGCTGCAAGGCATGCCGCCTCGCGGTCGACTAATGATCGCCGCACAACAGGCTGATCGCCTGAAAGCGCAGGCGCAACAATACCTTAATGCTGGACAAGTTGATGCTGGCGAGCCGATTGTACGCCAATATCTTGAATATAAGCTCGGCCAGATCATTTCTCGTTTGGAAATTCCGGTGCCGCCAGACTACGCCACACGTGGTGACAAGCGCACATTGTCCACCTACATAGACGCGATCACGGCAGCCGTTTCGCTCTATCAGGCTGCAGGGCGTTGCGTTCTCTCACCCCAACAAATCACCGATCTCCAGAACCATCACATGCCGTCAATCATGGCGAATTATGTCAGTCACTATGAGACAGGTGCAGGCAACCCTTTCAACGCCTATGCTTTGCTAGGCATTCTTCAAAGCGTGGACGCACTAGCCGATTGTTTCTGCATGACTGATCCTGTCACCAACCAGCGTAGGTACTATAAGCGGTTAGACAGGCAGTAGTCGGCCTCATATTTGGTTGACCTATGTTGCACTCAAACTTATACGAGTACTATGTACCGCCTTGGCCCATTCTGCGAGCAGAACAAGACAGCTTGACAATTTTGGGCGCAACCCATAAATTATCAGAAGCAATGGATAGTGAGGCTTCCATACGTGGTCGCCATTGCATGCCCACCTTAATGGTCTGAATACCACGGTAAGCGGCACTCATGCGGCAACAGCCATAAAAAGGCCCCTTTTATGGGGCCTTTTTATATTGGAAGCCGCTTTTTTTGGTGAAAAGACCGCCTGATCAAAGCATTTATCCTTTCACGCTTTCCAGTTCTGGAAAAATCCACGTACATCAGGTATGCGGTTTTGATGTTCATCTCCACATCGATACCCGCGCGCGATTTCGACGGGTGCAGATCATAATAAATCACGTATTTTTGTGCAGTTTTAAACGGCGCCTCACAAACCGCGAGATGATTTTTTTTGTTCTTATCTTCGGATATCCAGGACGGGACATTGTCGTCAATTAATGAAACTAGCAACGGCTGAAGACCTTTCGAGAGTTCATATCTGTCTGGACAAAACTCCCTCTCTTTGCCGCCTTCATCGGCAAAAAGGCTGTGTATCGGAGGGACTTGGGGTTCTATGGAAAAGACGTGGCTATGGAATCGTATGCGAACAGATATATTCTCCGTGGAGCCCGAGAAAGTAGCTAATCTCCTCGTAAACGGTTGTAAGTGATGCAAAGGATATCGGCGACCTAGAGAGGTAATGGGAGAAAAACCAGACTGATGTATAACCATTGTCGTCATCCACTACGAGTTCTCTAAGTATACCGATACTGCCAAAGAAAGTGATGTCACAACCATTAGTACAGTTTCAATTTTAAACTAGCATATTCACTGCATCATAGCCTTCTTTGGGGCTTAAGTGGGCGTATCGCAGGGTCATTTTGTAGTCTGAGTGCCCCAACAACTCTCGGATTGTATTGAGGTTCACGCCGGCCATCGCGAGGCGGGACGCAAAGTCGTGGCGCATGTCATGCCAGCGGAAATTATTGAGGCCCGCATCCTTCAAGAGTTTGGCCCATGACGAGCTCACATTGTCGAATTCGCCGCCAGTGCGACCGCCAAAGACCAAATTGCCGGTGTTGCGCTCCCACATTGTGCGCCATTGTCGCAGGGTTTCGACCGCCAACGCATTGAGCTGAACGTGCCGTGACTTTTTGCTTTTGGCGAACGCAGCCCGAACGGTGAGAAAGGGCGTGGTGTGGGTCAGATAGACATTGTCCCAGGTTAGGGTGAACAGCTCGTTCCGGCGCAGGCCGGTATTGAGCGATAGAATGATCATTGGCTTCAAATGGTCGGTGAAGGGATACCGCCGAAAGTCCGGGTACTCATTGTGCTTGCGCTCGCGGCGCCACTGGTTGTAGCGGTCCCGCTCTTCAATCCGGCGCTGTTCCCGTGCGTCAAGGGCCGCAAACAGCCGCTCGCGCTCATCGTCCTGAAGGTATCGGGGTGGGGTTACATCCTCGACCCGTAGCCTCTTGAGCTTGCCGAGCGGATTGGTGTCGAGAAAGCCCCACTCCTCTGCCCGGGACAATAACGCCCGCAAGGCGCCCGTATCCCGGTTTACCGTTGTCGCCGTCACACCCTGCTTGAGCCGTGCCGACCGAAACCGCTCCATGTCGAACACGCTGACCTTGGAAAGCTTAGTGCCTAGATGTGCCTTGAAGGCCACCCTGATCCTTTTCACTACGGCCTCGCCAGACCGCAGGTGCGATGTCGCCCAAGGCTCATAGTAGCCGTCGATAAATTCTTCGATGGTCAGCTCTTCTCGCTGCTTGCGCTTTTCAGCGCTGGGGTCCACACCCTCATAGACCTCTTTCATGATGTCGCGCACCCGGTCATGGGCCTCGGTCAGCGACAGGTGGTCGGCCCTGCCGAGCTTGAGGCGCCTGTTGCGGTCATACTCGCAATAGAAAGTCATTGCGCCGGAGGGCTGGACGCGGACAATCAAACCCTTCATTCTGGTGCATCGAATGTCGAAGGGCGTGGCTTTCGGTTTGGTCGTGTCGAGGAGCTTTCTGGTTATCGAAGTTCTCATGGCGCGGTCCTAAAAAATAGCGCGCTGGAAGCGCAAAATGCTGTCTTTGCCTGACCAATGGTGGCTCCGACTGACACACCATGAATTCTAGTAACTATTTGATATAATTACAAAAATAGTGACATTCGGTGACATCGCAAGACAGGCGATGACACCCAAAAAGATGGCTCCGAAGGCAGAGGCCAGAGGTTCGAATCCTCTCGGGTGCGCCATTTTTCCCTAAATCAAAATTAGCCCTGTTCGTCACGGTGGTTGTAGTTGCGCCGCTATCTGTGGTGATTTGGTACCGCTTCGCGTAAAAAACGCCTCTCATCACAAAACTGTCCGAGTTTGACCATAATTCTGCGTCAAGTTACCCTCTGATCATCATCATATGGGGGATATCATGCGCAAGCACCTTGCCTTATTTCTGTTGTTTATTGTCTCTTCAACAGCTTTTGCGCAGGCGCCTTCGCCAGACCCCACCCCTCCAATACTCAGTTATGAAGCGGCTGCAGACCGCTTACTTGAGCGAGCCTTTGCTCTGAAAGCCCGGCTTGAAAAGCTGCAGGCGGATGCTCGCATTGAAGGGATGAGCCTTGAAGAAGTGTTGCGCCATCCGGCCCCCCCGGAGAATATCAGTGCGTTCCGTTCCCGGCACCAGAGCGAGCTTGAAATCGTGCTTGCACCGGAGGACGCTAAAGTATGGCTGATGGCCTCACAGCGCTTCCTCAAGGCCGACAGGCTGGAGGACAGCAGCGCCGCCGTGTCCCGCGCCTATAGCCTTGCGACCACAAACACAGCACGTGCTGCTGCTGTGGATGCGATGACGACCTTGGCGCTCGCGAATGATGAAACCGCTAAGGCGCGTGAACTTGCGGAATATGCACTTACACTTGAGGCCAGCCCTGAGCGCCAGAAACATCTGGACGCATTGATCGCGCGTTTAACGCTCAGGATCACGGACGTAGCGATGGACGTGGAGGCCCGCACGCCCCAAGCCTGTTTTGTCCTTTCTGAAGCCCTTCGTAAATCTCACGCGGGTAACGCAGCAGATTATGTGCGGCTTGAGGGACAGCGGGATATCGCCATTCGTGCATCCGGCAACCGGGTTTGCCTGTCCGGTCTGATGTTTGGTGAAACTTACACGGCGACCCTTCTTCAGGGCCTTGAGGGTGAAGAAGGCAGCAAGCTTTATAAAGATGAAAAACGGATCTTCACGGTGCCGGATAGGGAACCTCGCATTGCTGTTGGGTCCGGCACATATGTGCTGCCGCGGGTTGGGGATGAAACGGTGCCGCTTAAAACCGTCAACCTCTCCTCCGTCAATCTCAAGCTCTACCGTGTATCCGATAGGGGTTTGGTGCCCTTTCTGAACGCGGGCCTGCAGGACGATAATCTCTATGCCTGGGCGGAGGATAAACTGGGTGCAGAGATGGGGCGCGTTGTGTGGCAGGGTAGTGTTGCGGTTGAGAATACTCCCAACAAGGATGTCACCACGCTTATCCCTATCCGCGAAATGATTGAACGATCAGAACCCGGTATCTATGCGCTTGTAACCGCCCGGCCTGATGAAGATGAGACCTACCGCTACCGGTATAGCAGAAGCGCGCAGTGGCTTTTGATCTCCGATCTGGGTCTCACCACCCTTACAGGGGATGACGGCCTGCATGTGTTTGTGCATTCGCTTGAAAGCGCGAAGGCGCTTCGCTCTGTTACCCTCAAGCTGGTTGCGCGGGATAACAGTATATTGCAGTCAGCAAAGACTGGGCGCGACGGGAGTGTGAGTTTCAAGGCTGCCCTTATGCGCGGTGAAGGTGGCGCGAGCCCGGCCGCCATTGTGGCTGAGACAGACAAGGGCGATTACGCCTTCCTCAGCCTGACCGGCCCGGCACTGGATCTAAGTGATCGCGGCGCAAGCGGCAGGCAAAGCACAGGGCCACTTGACGGTTTCCTCTTCTCAGAGCGTGGTATCTACCGCCCGGGTGAAGTGGTGCATTTATCTGCAATGCTGCGCGATGCACAGGCGCGCGCCGTGCCCTCGCTTCCGCTTACCATGGTGGTCTATCGCCCGGACGGTGTAGAGGCAAAGAAGGTACCCCTTACCGGTGACGCGCTTGGGGGGTATGATTACGACTATCAGCTAACACCCGGTGCCCGTACGGGCCTGTGGCGGGCGGCTCTTCATGCTGATGATGAGACAAAAACCATCGCAAACTACCGCTTCCGGGTGGAAGATTTTGTCCCTGAACGGCTGTCCGCCAAGCTGGAAACCACAGCTGATGTTGTTAGCCAAGGTGAGCAGTTGGACGCGATTGTGCAGGCGGATCTCCTCTATGGAGCCCCCGCGGCGGACCTAAGCGGTTCACTCAGCATAACACTGCAAGCCGATGACACGCCGTTTGACGATTATGACGACTATCGTTTTGGCCTTGTGAGTGATGATTTTACGTCCAAACAGGCGGGGCGGCAGTCATTTGTTACCGATGCAAAAGGGGCGGCGCGCGTTGCAGTTTCGCTGGACAGCCTGCCTGATACCACCCGGCCATTGCGGGCGTTCCTGAATGCTGAAATTGTTGATGTTGGCGGCCGGCCAGTAAGCCAAAACACCATGGTGCAGGTGAAAACAAACCCTGTGCTCCTTGGGCTCAAGGCCGACAATCATGGTGGTTTTCAGGACGGTGAGACCGCGAAACTTGATGTGATCGCTTTGTCTGATAGTGGTGATACGCTGGCGGGCCATAAGGTGCGCGCGGTTTGGGTGCGGGAGCATCACCAATATAACTGGTATCGCCTTCACGGTGACTGGCGTTTCCGCACCACAAGCTATGATGAAGTTCTAGGTGAGGAGGTGTTTGAAACGGGTGAGGATGGAAGCCTCGAGCTTGAGCGTTTGCTGCCATCAGGGCGGTATCGTCTCGATGTTTTTGAGGAAGACGGCAATGCTGCCACCAGCATGCACATCACCGTTGGCTGGTGGAGCCAGGGTTCATCGCCCACCGTGCCAGATGGGCTCGAACTAACGCTCGACAATGCCGCGCTTGAGGCAGGTGACCGGCTGCAAGGTTTTGTGAAAGCGCCGTTTGAAGGCCGGGCCATCATCGCTGTGGTGAATGACCGCTTGATCACCCATAAAACCATTGACCTTGGCGAGGATGGCGGCACGTTTGAGTTCAAGGTGGAAGCGGACTGGGGGCCCAGCGCATATGTGCTTGCGACGGCACTCCGGCCCGAGGCTGGCGCCTTCTCCAAACTGCCAGTACGCGCAACAGGGCTCGCGTGGTTTTCAGTTGACCGGGCTGCACGGGTTAATGCCCTTGAGATTAACGCGCCCGATGTTACCTTGCCGGGTAAACCAGTTGAGCTCCCTATCAAAGTGAAGGGTGGTATGCCAGGCGAGCGCATGAAGGTGATCATCGCCGCGGTTGATGAGGGTATCCTCAATATCACGCGCTTCAAATCACCAAACCCGGATGACTATTATTTCGCCAAACGCGGTTTCGCGATGGACGTTCGGGACCTTTACGGTCGTCTCATCCGTACTGAAGAAGGCAACCGGGGTGTGCTGCGCTCAGGCGGTGACGGCCTCGTGGTAACCGGCATGCGGGCGCTGATTTCGGAAGCTGATGAGGCTGACAATCTTTTTGCCGCCCTCCGGCGCACGACAAAAACCGTGGCGCTAATCAAGCGGGATGTTGAGCTGGATGAAACCGGCACCGCAGTTGTGCGTTTCGACATGCCTGATTTTGCGGGCCGCTTGCGCCTGATGGCGGTAGCTTATGGACTCAATCAGGTTGGTTTGGGTGAAGCGGCAATGAAGGTGCGAACCCCAGTGGTGGCGGAACTGATCCTGCCGCGTTTTCTGGCGCCGGGCGATAAGGCGCAGGCAACCCTTAGCGTGCAAAACCTCTCGGGTGGCGAGGTTAGCATCACAAGCGCTTTGCAGGTGGAGGGTGACGCTGTTGCGCTCTCCGGTGCACCGGCAACATTTAACCTCGCGGATGGTCTCCGTCGTGATTTCCCCATTACCCTTGAAGGGCAAACACCGGGCGATGCGGCCTTGTCTCTCGCGCTGTCTGGTAACGGCTTTGAGGATATCAACCGGAACTGGGAAATTTCCGTTCGAGCCGCGTGGCCTTATGTCACGTCACGAGAGAACAAGGCGGTTGCTCCGGGGGACACTGTAACCATTTCGCCAAGCGATATGGGTGAGTTTTTCAAGCTGACGGCACGCCAGAATGTCACGCTCGCGTCCCGTCCAAATCTTGCTGCCGACCGGTTGATGAGGTCGCTTCACGACTATGCTTACCGGTGCAGCGAGCAGACGGCATCGAGAGCCTTCCCGGCCCTCTATTATGATGAACTGGCAAAAATCTATGACCTGCCACTCTCAAAGAGTGATGCCCAAAGCATGGTTGAACGCGCCATCATTACGTTGACAGAGCGGCAACAAAGTGACGGTGGTTTTGGTGTCTGGCATGTTCATGGTGGCTCTAACGACTGGCTGGACGCCTATGTAACCGACTTCCTGTTGCGGGCAGGGCAGGCTGGCTACACGGTGCCGGATGCAATCCTCTCACTGTCGCTCGATCGCCTTCAGCGCATGGTCAGAAATCGCGGTCGTGGGCACCTGGAAGCAACAGCCTATTCTCTATACGTCTTGGCCCGTGTTGGCGATGTTGCAGCAAGTGAAGTGCGTTATTTTGCCGATCAGTTCGCGTCAAAACTAAGGTCACCTCTTGCGGTCGCGCATGTTGCCGCAAGCCTCCGTCTTGTGGGCGAAGAAGGTCGTGCGGATCAGTTTTTCAAACAGGCGAGCCGTATGCCGAGGGCGGAGCATTATTACTCCGACTACGGCACACCTGAGCGGGACCGGGCAGCCATTGCCGCGCTGATTGCGGAAGTGGCAAAAACCGCAACCAACATGGCAGCACTCGCCGACCAGCTTGAGCGGGATGTGGCAGAAAAAGGTTGGCTCAGCACCCAGGAGATGGCCTGGATATCACGCGCTGCTGCTGCTTTTAGTGGCCCGGGTGAAACCCAGTTACGTGCAAGCGTGGGCGGCGTGGCAGTGAGCGCAGTATCAGGCTTATGGACCGGAGAGATCGGCAAGGATGTGCCGCCTGGTGAGATCAGCATCACCAACGACGGCGCTACAGAGCTCAGGCTTATTCGTGCGATCCGCGGTGTGCCCACCAAGGCACCGGACGCCGTATCAAACGGCTTCGAGATTGCCCGAAACTATTTCGATATGAGCGGGAAGCCCGTGGACCCCAAAGCTGCGAAACGCAACGACCGCATGGTTGTGCTGATTGAGGGTCGCGCGACGGTTAACGCAGTGCGCGATAGCTTGATTGTGGACATGTTGCCCGCAGGATTTGAGATTGAAACCACGGAGGTAGACTCGCTCGATTTTCTGCCAACGCTCTCGAGCACTGATTTTAGCGATGCGCGAGACGACAGGTTTGTGGCGGCGGTACAGCTCGGTGAACGCACCGGCTGGCGCAAGTCCCGTTTCCGTGTTGCCTATATCGTCAGGGCCATAACGCCGGGTGAGTTTGTGCTGCCAGGCACATTTGTGGAAGACATGTACCAGCCCCAGTACCACGCCCAGGGCGAAGCGACCCGGATGGAGGTTCGCCCCTGATGCCATGGCACTATAACGGAAGCGGGCGTTGGCCTGCGGCGTGCCTGGCGGGGTTTGTGCTGGGGTGCGTTGCTTTGCTCGCAGTGCTGGATGAGCTGAACCCGCCGGATATGACACGGTTCGAAACCCGGTCGCTTGAGGTGCGGGCGAGTGGCGGTGAACTGCTGCGCGTATTTCCGGTTGAAGATGGCAGGCTTCGCCAGCAGGTAAGCCTTGACGAGGTTGACCCGCTTTTTATCGCCATGTTGTTGGCGTTTGAGGACAAACGCTTCTACCACCATGGCGGTGTGGATGGCAGGGCTCTTGCGCGGGCAATGTATCAGGCCGTGACAAGCGGTGAGGTTGTCTCGGGTGCGTCGACGCTCACCATGCAGGTGGCTAAACTTCTGGAGCCTCGCTCACGAACTGTGGGTGCAAAAATTATTGAGATGTTTCGTGCGTGGCAACTCGAGGGGCGCTTCAGTAAAAAACAGATACTGGAGATGTATCTCACGCTTGCCCCTTATGGGGGTAACCTTGAGGGCATCAAAGCCGCAAGCAGTGCGTATTTTGGGCATGACACCAAGCATATGACCCCGGAAGAGGCGGCGCTTCTTGTAGCGCTGCCTCAATCTCCTACCCGGTTGAGACCGGACCGTCACAGCGCGGATGCCCGCCGCGCGCGGGATAAGGTGCTCAAGCGCGTTGCCCCTCTCGTTGGCCTTGATCCGCATCTGGCCAAGCTGGCCGCAGATGTGCCCGTGGCGTCCGTTCGGCATGTGCCGGATATTGTGGCGGCGCACGCAGCAAGCCGGCTGCGTTTTGCGCGTTCAAATACAGACATGGTTTTACATACAACGCTTGATTTCGTCCTTCAGAAGCGCCTCGAGCGCCTTGCGCTTTCAGGTGCGCGAGGTGTTCATGAGCAGGCGAGCGCCGCTATACTCGTGGTGGATAATAAAACGCGCACCATCAAGGCCTACGTGGGGTCTGCGGGTATCGGGGAAGGGCGGCGCCTCGGGTATGTGGATATGGTTCGGGCTGTGCGGTCGCCGGGCTCAACGCTCAAACCATTCATCTACGGTATGGCCTTTGACGAAGGTTTGGCGGCACCTGAAACCCGGCTTCGTGATGAACCCAGAAACTTTGGCGGTTACACACCCAATAATTTCATGGATCGGCACTATGGTGAGGTCAGCATCGCAGAAGCGTTGGCGCTATCCCTGAATGTGCCAGCCGTTGCCGTGCTTGACCGATTAGGCCCCGTTAATTTTGCGCAAAGGCTGCGGGACCAAAAGATACCCCTCGTTTTGCCCGGTGCGGAGAAAGCAGGTCTTGCGATCGCGCTCGGCGGTTTGGGCATGACCCTTGAGGACCTCACCGCCATGTATGCAGCACTTGCGGATGACGGTGTTGTTCGTCCACTCAAGTTGCAGCAGGCGGGTGCTGAAGATCATTTGCCTGACCATGCCTTGATGCGCCCGCCCGCACGCTTTGCTGTTGCGCGTATTTTGGCAAACATCTCTCCGCCCGAGGGCAGGCTGGTGCCGAACAGCGCCACCCAGCGCCAAATCGCTTACAAGACAGGCACCAGCTATGGCTTCCGGGATGCATGGGCCATTGGTTTTGATGGGGACCATACAGTCGGTGTTTGGCTCGGGCGGGCTGACGGCACACCTATACCCGGCCACTTTGGTGCCGCAAGCGCCGCACCCTTGTTGTTTGACGTTTTTGACAATCTGGAAAAAGGCGGCCCCGCCCCGTGGGAGCAGGCGGCACAGACCGCTCAAGCGACATCAGCTTTTGAAACTCTGCCACCGGGGCTGAAATATTTTGATCGGGCGGAGCGCTTGATTGAAGTGGGCGCGCATGTCGCCAGTCTCAATATTACCTTCCCGGTGCCAGACAGTGTGTTGGAGATCACGGGCGAGACAACACCGCTTACATTGCTAGCGGAAGGCGGCAAGAGGCCATTGCAGTGGTTCGTTGACGGTGTGCCGGTGCAATCCGGTCGTTGGGCGCGAAATGCATCATACCAACTTAGAGGCGAAGGCTTTTACGGTGTAACGGTTGTGGATGCGCTCGGGCAGCGCTCAACCGCAAAAATCCGGGCAGTGCGCCCGCGCACTTCTGCGCCGGAGGGTAAGCTGGGTGTTTTGACACCAGTTGCAGATTAGCTGGCCGCTGTTTACGGGCGGCAAATCAGGCGGAAGCCCACCGCTTTTGATCTTACATCAAAATCAAATGCCTCTCGTGCTTGTGCCGCAAACACCAAAGGCACGGTTGAATTTGTAGCCCCGCGCACCACGCCGGTTGTGCATTGATCATCAATGCTGCCACCACCAGCAAATTGGTCGCTCCAGCAATCGTCCGTCCATTCGGCGGCATTACCGAGCATATCGAAAAGCCCAAAACTGTTGGGGGAGAATTGCCCAACAGGGAAGGTGGCATCCGCGCCGGCCTTGTCGTCGCAGTCCGGGCAGGTCTGGCCAGCTTTTTCAAAAGCAGCACGGGGGGCAGAGACGAGGCTGTTCAAGCCGCGCGCCATATAGGCCCACTCCATCTCCGACGGCAGGCCCCATACACCAACACCGCCTGCTTCACGCCATTTTGCATTCAGCCAGCCGGTATATTCATCAATGTCTTGCCTGTTTACGTTGATGACAGGGCGATTTTTCCGGCCCCATCCTTCATCGCTAGGGTTCGTATTTGTGCAGGCGCCGTCCTCAACGCATTTGGCCCATTGATCAAAAGTCACCTCATAAACCATCGCGATGAAGGGTTGTGAGATTTCAAAAACACGGGGTACAGACCGCACGTCTTTTGAGGCAGGAGGGCGGTAGATGTAGGAGCCGGACGGAATGCGTACCGTTCTACCCGCCAGATCACGCTGCGGGGCTTTTTCTTTTGCGAGGGCGAGCGTGCGTCTGGCCTCGGCGCTGAAACTGCCACGCGGATATACAGCGAGGAAATTATTGATCGCGCGTTCTGAGCCGTCTGCCTTGGCAGCTGCGAAAGCCAGCGCTTCTTCCCGCTGGCTGGCTTGTTCCCAAAACACACCGCGCGGATAGTTGCTCAGATAACTGCGGTAACTTTCCGGGGTGTTTTGTTGACGGGCTTCCCGAAAGGCCGCGAGGTCTGCACTTTTATGCGCATCCTGCCGGTATTTGCCTTCGGGCCAGTAGTCCAGATATCGGCGATAGGATATCTCGACGTTCACTTCTTTCGCGCGGCGAAAGCTCATGAAGTCTGCAGCATCCACATTCTGGCTTGTGGGGTAGGCGTCCCGAAAGGCGGCGTAGGCAAAAATTGTGTGGGTCTTTTGCGCATACTCGAACGCGGCTTTTTCAGACGCTGCGAAGGCAGCGAGCGCTGCCGTGATAGCCTTTGCAAGGCGTCCCGCATCCTCCGGGAAATTACCGGCGCCTGCGAAGGTGTTGTGGCGATCGATCAGGGTTTTGGCGCGGGAATACTGGCCGCTGCCAAAAGCTGCGCGTGCGGCAAAATAATATAGATCCTGATCCTTGGGGCTGGCGTCCAGGAGCCTTGTGATGATCTGGTCTGCATAGCGGAAACGCCCCGCATCAAGGGCGCCCAACGCGTCGGAGAGGGTTTCGTTGCCGGTGGGCTCCGCCATATCTGCAGCCTCTGTCGCTGCAATGAGGAAAAAACTCAGGACCAGAACCATCAACCGCTGTGCCATCCGTTACGTCTCCCAAGATGAATACAGGCGCAGCTTAGTGGCAGATTGTGGCATTCCGCCAGCAAAAATGCAGCGGTAAATGTCTTTGGGTGAAAGGCGTTTCTGGCTAGCGATGAATTTTGCCAAACAGGCGCAACCTGCTGATCCCGCCGTCGGGGTATATATTGACCCGTATATGGCTGATAGGTCCCACGCCTGCGAGCGGTTTCAGGTGATGCTCGCTATCGGCGGAAAGCGGTTGTTTGTCGAGAAGCTCGGGCCAGAACTGGCTCTGGACCGGGAGGCTCGTATCCGTGCCGCCTTCTACGAGCGCGCCCTGAATAGAGATATGGCTCGGAAAGTTACCTTTGAAAAAGGCGGTGTCCACCAGGATGTCTTCAACGGTGCCGACGTGCCCGAGCGCGAGAATTGCCCAGTCGTTGCCGGGCTCGCGCCGCCTGCGTGTTTCCCAACCATCCCCCATGTTGAGGCCCTTGCCGGGCAGGGTAATGTTGGAGAGCACACCAAAATGTTCGTCATTGGCGATGATCGCGCGGCCGCCATTTTCCATAGCGAGCAGGTCAAGCACGTCATCTGCCCCCACGGTCGCCCAGTTTTTATCCATCACGCCGTATACACGGAGGCGCGCCACACCACCGTCCGGGTATATATTGAGCCTGAGGTGGGTCCAGGCCTGATCATTTTCCACGGCGATCACATGGTGGCTGTTGCCATTCAGGTTTGTTGCCGGGACAAGTTCCGTCCATTCCACAGTTGGATCTGGGATATCGCTATCCGCGGTGCAGCCATCAATACTGGCCGCAGGCGGGAAGTTACCGGTAAAATGGCTGGTGTCGATATCCACACCTTTCACGTAACCGGGGCCACCAAGGCGGATGATGGCATGATCATACCCTGTACCTCGTTTGCGGCGGCTTTCCCAACCGTCCATCCATTTGCCGTTATCGTCATATTTTCCGGGGATAAACACGGCGTCTGCCGGGTCGATCAGCCGGGCCTTGTCCGCAAAAAAATCATCGGTCGCAAAGGTGACCTTGGCGCCGATGCGGGGGTTGGCGAGGTTAACGAACTGACGGCTAAAACATGTGTCCGACATGGATTTTTCTTTCTGGCTTATAACGACAGATCAGCAAGGCGAAAGCCTGCGATCTTGTGAATTTGGTTGAGGGCAGTTTCAAACTCGCGGGCGCGGTCATTATTCAGGCGGGCCCGAAAAGCGGCAAGGATGCTGTGCCGGTCATGCCCTTTTACAGCAATGATGAAAGGGAAGCCGAACTTCTGCTTGTAGGCCTTGTTCAGCGTCTGGAATTCAGCAAACTCATCCGGTGTGCAGGCATCAAGGCCTGCGCCTTTTTGCTCGGACCGGGATTCAGATGTCAGGTCGCCTCGCACCGCAGCTTTCCCGGCAAGGTCGGGGTGCGCGCAAATGAGCCTGAGTTTTGATCCTTCCTCTGCATCCTCAACAGCGGCGCGCATGGCACCATGTAAGGCCTCAACCGTGTCGAGGTTGGTGCCGTCTTTTTTTTGCCAGGCAGCGTCTGCGATCCAGGGAGAATGCTCATAAATGCCGCCATAGGTGGCCATGAAGACATCCTTCTCTATCTGGCTTGGGCGGATTTTGAGGAGCGCGCTCATGTACATGCTTCCTCAAAAGGATGATGCTCTCGCCAGTGCCGGGCGATATCCACACGGCGGCAGAACCACACATGATCAAAGCTTTTGGCATAGTCGAAGAAGCGTTCAAGCGCCTGAATGCGCCCCGGCCGGCCAATGAGCCTGCAGTGTAGCCCAATGGACATCATCTTTGGCGTGTCTTCCCCTTCTGCATATAGGGCGTCGAAGCTGTCGCGCAGGTAGGTGAAAAACTGGTCGCCTGAGTTGAAGCCCTGTACGGACGCGAAGCGCATATCGTTTACATCCAGTGTGTAGGGGATCACTAGGTGCGGCGTGTTTTCCACGCGGGACCAGAAGGGCAGGTCGTCGGAATAATCGTCTGCGTCATAAAGGAAACCACCATGCTCGGCCACCAGTCGGCGCGTGTTTGGGCTGGTGCGGCCCGTATACCAGCCAAGTGGCGCCTCGCCGGTGACATCCTTGATGATGCGAACGGCCTCTTTTATATGCTCGCGCTCCACGTCTTCCGGCACATTCTGATAGTTGATCCACTTCAGGCCGTGGGAGCAGACCTCATGCCCTTTACCCACAAAAACCTTGCCCATCTCCGGGTAGCGTTTCAGCGCATCGGCAACGGCAAACACGGTGACGGGGATGTCGTATTTTTCAAAGAGCCGCAATAGCCGCCATACACCTGCCCGGCTGCCATACTCATAGATCGATTCCATGCTCATATGGCGGGCGCCTTCAATTGTTGGCGCATTCACGACCTCGGACAGGAAAGTCTCAGCCCCTGCATCACCGTGCAGCACGCAGTTCTCACCGCCCTCTTCATAGTTCATAACTACTTGCACAGCGATCCGGGCACCGCCCGGCCAGTTGGCATTGGGCACTTGGGCGCCATAGCCTTTCAGGTCACGTGGATAGTCGCTCATGCTCATGGCGGTTCTCTTGTTTCTCAGTCGAGGCGCTGGTCAGGATGCCTGAGCGCCATGGAATATCTGGTGCAGGTCTTGCCCGCTATCACGAGGGCTGAAGCTTAGGCCTGCTTCAATGGCCTCAAGGTGATGCAGCAGGACATTTGTGGCGGCCACACTGTCACGTGCTTCAAGTGCACACACGATCTGGCTATGGTCATCACCCTTGCAGCTTGGCGCACTGCGCCCGTGTCTGCCGTACAGCGTGATGATCAGTGAGGTGCGGAACACCAGTTGCTCAAGGAAATGATACATGGGCTCATTGCGGGCAATGCGCGCCACATGCAGATGAAACTCACCGGTTAACCTGATCCAGTGTGCGATATCCGCCCGGCGCAGGGCTTCTTCCTCCAAAGCAAGGTGTTGTCGAAGGTTTTCGATATCCGCTGCGGTACATTTCTCAACGGCTTTTTCCACAAGCGCTGCTTCAAGGGCACGCCGGGCTTCAAACACTTCCCGTGCTTCGCGAGGGCTCGGGGACGCTACGACCGCTCCCTTATTTTTCTGCAGCTCAATGATATTATCGCGGCTCAGCAGAAGGAAAGCACGGCGAACGGTGGTGCGGCCTGCACCGAACACACTGCACAGCGACTCTTCCGTTAGTTTTGTGCCGGGGGCGAGGCGCTGCTCAAGCACGCTGTCACGAATGCGGCGACAGATTTCATCTTCCGTCATTGCCGATCTTTTTGCCGACAGATTTTCCGTCTCGGTTGCCTGCTGGGCGCGCATGGTCATGGTCAACTCTGGTCGTTATTGGGCTCATGGTCGACAAACCTGGAATGTCAAAGTTTCTGGCTTTGAGTGGTTGGTGTGAGGTTGCCGGATTTAGCCGAATTGTCCCGCATCTGGATAAATTGTCAACAATTATATATCATTTATGTCGATGATATTCTTTACAAATCCTGATTAATCGGTCAATCTACACTCGACTATCCTCAAACCAATCTGCGAGGCGCAACGATGGGACGGCTAACCACCCACGTGCTGGACACTGCAAACGGGTGTCCGGGCGAAGGCATAAAAATAAAGCTCTATTTGCTTGGGGGTGACGGCAGTCGCTCCTTGATCAGAGATGCTGTCACCAATAGTGACGGGCGCACGGCCGAGCCACTTCTTGATGAGGCGGATTTCAAGGCGGGCCGGTATGAGCTTGAGTTTGCCGCGGGTGATTATTTCCAAAACCGTGGAGCCAAGCTGCCCGACCCCATGTTTCTGGATGTTGTGCCTATCCGGTTTGGTATCGCTGATGAGCACGCGCATTATCATGTGCCGCTCCTGATCTCCCCTTATGGGTACAGCACATACCGGGGGAGTTGAGTTGATGCTGAAGGAGGATATTCCATGTCTGGCACGGTAAGATTCCTGCTTGATGGCCGGTATCACGAGCTTCAGAACCCGGACCCGACCAAAACGGTGCTCAACTTCCTGCGCTATAAACTTGCGCGCACAGGCACCAAGGAAGGCTGTGCGGAGGGCGACTGCGGCGCTTGCACGGTTGTGCTTGGGGAGCTTGTGGACGGCATGTTGCGGTACCGTGCGGTCAACGCTTGCATCCTTTTTGTACCCACGCTTGACGGCAAAGAGCTGATCACCACCGAAAGCCTGAAATCGGCAGACGGGGCTTTGCACCCGGTGCAACAGGCGCTTGTGGATACCCATGGTTCACAATGTGGGTTTTGCACGCCCGGTTTTGTGATGTCCCTTTACGCGCTTTATGAAGAAGGCGGGCAGCCAAGCCGCGCGCGCATTAATGATACGCTCGCTGGTAATCTTTGCCGCTGTACAGGTTATGGCCCGATCATCGACGCCGCCAAACGGATGCAGGAACTGCGCGTGCCGATTGATGCAGATGCCCTTCATGAGCGCATGGATGCCCTTAAGGCGTTAAAGCGGCATGAGACGTTAAAGCTGAGCGCCAAAGATGGCCTGACTGGTAATTTGAAAGAATATTACGCGCCCGTAACAATTGAAGAACTATCCAATATTTCATTAGCTTATCCAGACGCAACCTATTTGGCGGGCGGAACTGATGTGGGTCTTTGGGTAACCAAACACCATAGGGAACTAAGCCAGGTTATCTATATTGGTGACGTTGCTGAGCTGAAGGAAATCAAGGTTACCGACCAATCGGTTGAGATTGGTGCGGGCGCGACTTATTCAGACGCCATGGAGGTGCTTGGCAGGCACTATCCGGATATGGGTGAACTTGTCCGGCGTATTGGCTCGGTTCAGATCAGGAACAGCGGCACCATTGGCGGCAATATCGCGAACGGCTCCCCTATTGGCGACAGCATGCCTGCGCTTATCGCCGCAGGCGCCACACTTACTCTGCGTATGGGTGAGATGGAACGCACCATGCCGCTTGAAGATTATTTCATCGACTATGGCAAACAGGACCGCATGCCGGGTGAATTTGTTGCCAGAATATCCTTGCCCAAACCGCGAGAGGGGCAGCAATTCCGCGCCTACAAGATATCCAAACGCTTTGATCAGGATATCTCTGCTGTGTGCGCGGCGTTTTCCATCACCCTTGATGGGGATGCGGTGAG
Organism: Kordiimonas sp.; assembly: GCF_048264555.1. Taxonomy (GTDB): domain Bacteria; phylum Pseudomonadota; class Alphaproteobacteria; order Sphingomonadales; family Kordiimonadaceae; genus Kordiimonas. The sequence goes on along the minus strand of NZ_JBLXCX010000001.1, from coordinate 515,734 downwards.
CGAGGCCCGGGTAGCATTTGGCGGTTTGGCCGCCACCCCAAAACGCGCCCGTGCAGTTGAGGTGGCGCTGACCGGCAAAACATGGTGTGAGGAAAGCCTTGAAGCTGCGCTTGATGCGCTTGATCAGGATTATGCCCCCATCAGCGACATGCGCGCGAGCGCCGACTACCGCATGATGATCGCTAAAAACTTGCTGCGAAAAGCCTTTATCGAGACGACAGGTGAGGTTGGTACACGGGTGCTTGCCGCACCGGAGGTGGCACATGGTTGAGCGGGAAACAGAGGCAGGAACCGTGTCCGAGATCAAAGGTGCGGTGCATAAAGAGCTGAAGCACGACAGTGCGCACAAGCATGTCTCGGGCGACGCCATATATATCGACGACATGCCCGAGCCCAAAGACATGCTTCATATCTATGCGGCGATGTCCGAGCATGCGCATGCGCGCATCACCGCGATGGACCTGGGTGCGGTGAAAGCCGCAAAAGGTGTGGTGTGCGTGATCACCGCCGAAGATATCCCAGGCCATAATGATGTCAGCCCTTTTGCGGGGGACGATCCTCTGTTTGCTGATGGCTTGGTTGAATATATCGGCCAGCCAATTTTTGCCGTGGCGGCTACGAGCATTGAGGCCGCGCGGGCGGCCGCGAAGCTTGCGCAGGTGGATTATGAAGCGCTGCCTGCGCTCACCACCATTGATGCAGCGCTTGAAGCGGGTAGCGCGATCGAGCCCATGCAAACCATGGGGCAGGGGAATGCAACCGCAGCACTTGAAGCCTCACCAAACCGCCTCACGGGCAGCTTCCGTATCGGGGGGCAGGACCATTTCTATCTCGAGGGTCAGATCGCATTCGCGAAACCGGAAGAGGATGGCGATGTGCATGTTTTCTCATCCACCCAGCACCCAAGTGAAGTGCAGCATCTGGTGGCTCATGTGCTTGGCACACCCACAAACGCGGTGACCGTTGAGGTGCGGCGCATGGGTGGCGGTTTTGGCGGCAAGGAAACACACCCCGCCATGTTTGCAGCAATGGCGGCGCTGGTCGCGGTGAAAACCGGGCGCCCGGCGAAGCTCAGGCTCGATCGGGACGATGATATGATCATGACCGGCAAGCGGCATGACTTCCGCTACGACTATGACGTGGGGTTTGATGATGAAGGCCGCATCACCGGCATGGCGATTGAGATGGCTTCCCGCTGTGGCCGGTCAACCGACCTTTCACCCGCGATCAATGACCGGGCCATGTTCCACGCCGACAACTGTTATTATTTGAGCGATGTGGAGATTAAATCCCACCGGCTCAAAACCCATACGGTTTCCAACACCGCGTTCCGGGGTTTTGGTGGCCCACAAGGCATGCTGGGGATCGAGTGTGTGATGGATGAGATCGCGCATCATCTGGGCAAGGACCCGCTCCAGGTGCGGCGGGTCAACCTCTATGGCGGTGAAAGCCGCAATACCACGCCGTTTGGCATGACGGTTGAGGACAATATCGCACCAGCCCTTCTGGACGCTCTGGCTGAAAGCGCGGAGTACGAGCGGCGGCGCGCGGGTGTGCGTGCTTTCAACGCTAAAAGCCCATACCTCAAAAAGGGTATTGCGCTGACACTGGTGAAATTTGGCATCAGTTTCACGACTACGCACCTCAATCAGGCGGGGGCGCTGGTGCATGTTTATGCGGACGGCAGCGTGCACCTGAACCACGGCGGTACCGAAATGGGGCAGGGCCTTTTTGTGAAGGTCGCGCAAGTGGTGGCGGAAGAGTTTCAGATTGATGTGGATAGGATCAAGATCACCGCGACCACAACGGCCAAGGTACCGAATACATCGGCGACGGCAGCGTCTTCCGGGTCAGACCTGAACGGTATGGCCGCCCTTGATGCGGCGCGCAAGATTAAGGCGCGGCTCACCGAATTTGCAGCGAAAAAATATGATTGCCCAAAAGATCGCGTCACCTTCCGCAACAATAATGTGTATGTGGAGAATAAGGAGATACCGTTCGCCGATCTCGCGCGCGAGGCTTATCTCGGGCGGGTTTCGCTGTCTGCCACAGGCTTTTATAAAACACCAAAAATCCACTATGACCGCAGCCGCCACAAGGGCAGGCCCTTTTTATACTTCTGCTATGGCGCAGCGGTTTCCGAGGTGTTGATCGACACCCTCACTGGCGAATATAAGGTTGAGCGGGTGGATATCCTGCATGATACGGGGCGGTCCCTAAACCCTGCGATTGATAAGGGCCAGATTGAGGGCGGTTTCATTCAGGGCATGGGTTGGCTGACAACGGAAGAGCTCGTGTATGACGAGGATGGCCGCCTGCGCACACATGCGCCTTCCACCTATAAAATCCCCGCATGTAGCGACCGGCCAGAGCATCTGAATATCGAGCTTTATAAAAAGGGCCGCAACGTTGAGGCCACGATCCACCGGTCAAAAGCGGTGGGTGAGCCACCTTTCATGCTCGCGAATTCTGTTTTCCTCGCCATTGCCGACGCCGTGTCTGCGGCGGGTGACTATAAAACACGGGCAACACTGAATGCCCCGGCAACGCCCGAAGAAGTGTTGAAGGCGGTCATGTCGGTAAAACGTCAGGCGAAAAATTGATGCCCGGCACGCCGCAGGATACGCAAGGGGTTCTGGTCACGATTGTGGAGACAAGGGGCTCTGTTCCACGTGAAGCAGGCACCACCATGTGGGTGGAAACCGAACGTACCATCGGTACCATTGGTGGCGGCAATCTTGAATTTCAGGCCATTGAGCAGGCGCGCAAACTGTTGGCCAAAGATGACCAGATAGCGACGACACAGAAGTATGCGCTTGGCCCATTACTGGAGCAATGCTGTGGCGGCTCGGTCGTATTGTCACTTGAGAAGGTCAGCCGCGCGGAAGGTCAGGCCATGCGTGCGAGGGCCGCGAGCGCGGAAACGCGACATCCGCTTTATGTTTTTGGCGCAGGGCACGTTGGCAAAGCGGTGATGGCGGCGATCCAGCCGCTGCCGTTCAGGGTAGTTTGGGTTGACGCCCGGCCGCACGAGTTTCCAGAGCATGTGGACGCGACCGTCACACAGGACCATAGCTCAAACCCCGTTGATGTGATAGGCGCGGCAGAGAGTGGGGCTTTATTCCTTGTGTTTACCCACAGCCATCAGCTTGATTTTGAGATCACGGCGGCGGCGCTCAGGCGCGGGGATGCGCGCTATGTGGGCCTCATTGGCTCAGACACCAAACGCGCCCGCTTTGAAAGCCGGATGAAGAAAGACGGTGTGCTGGATGACGACCAACTTAAACGGCTGACGTGCCCCATCGGTGTGGTGGGTATCAAGGGCAAGGAGCCGGAGGTTATCGCGGCGGCGGTTGCAGCGCAGCTGTTGCAGCAGCTCTGATACGAAAAAAGGCTAGGGATATGAGTGGCGATAGATTGAAAATTTCAGCCCCCGATGTGGCGGGTGCGGATGAGGTGTTGAGCGAGGGTGCGCTTAAATTCCTCGCGGAAGTTGAGGCGCGGTTTGGCACGCGGCGGCGGGAGTTGATGGCAGCGCGCGCTGAAGTGCAGCGCGCTTTCGACAAGGGCCGTCTACCTGATTTCCTGCCGGAAACCGCTGAGATACGCGAAAGCGAATGGCACGTGCGCCCGGCCCCCGAAGCTCTTCTCGACAGGCGGATCGAGATCACCGGCCCGGTTGACCGCAAGATGGTGATAAACGCGCTGAACTCAGGCGCCAATTGTTTCATGGCTGACTTTGAAGACAGCTCCACCCCCACATGGGAAAATATGATCAGCGGCCAGATCAACCTGCGGGATGCGGCCTATGGTACCATCAGTTTCATCAACCCGGAGACAGGCAAACACTATGTGCTCGTTGAGAACCCAGCTGTGCTGCTCGTCCGCCCCCGTGGCCTGCATATGGAAGAGAAGCATGTAACGCTTGATGGCAAGCCGATCTCTGCTGGTTTTTTTGACTTCGCCCTCTTCCTGTTCCATAGCGCGCAGGAGCAGTTGAAGCGCGGTGTTGGCCCCTATTTTTACCTGCCCAAGATGGAACATCACCTTGAAGCCCGGCTCTGGGAAGAGGTGATTGCGTTTGCGGAGGATTATCTCTCCCTTGAGCGCGGCACGGTAAGGGTCACTGTCCTGATTGAGACGATCACCGCCGCCTTCCAGATGGACGAAATCCTTTACGAGTTGAAGGATCATATTGTTGGCCTCAACTGTGGCCGCTGGGACTATATCTTCAACTTCATCAAACGTTTTGCGCGCCGCCGTGATTTTGTATTACCAGACCGCGCGGGTGTGGGCATGGACCGGCATTTCCTCAAAAGCTACAGCCAACTTCTGATCAAAACCTGCCACCGGCGCGGGGCCCACGCCATGGGCGGGATGGCCGCGCAAATCCCGATCAAGGGGGATGAGGCTGCGAACAGTGCTGCCGTCGCCAAAGTAAAAGCGGATAAGGAGCGTGAGGCCGCCAACGGGCACGACGGTACATGGGTTGCCCACCCCGGCCTTATTCCCACAGCGAAAGAAGTGTTTGACCGGGTGATGCCAGGGCCAAACCAGCTTTTTAATGCGCGCACGGATGTTGACGTCACGCCGCGCGACCTTCTCGACGTGCCGGAAGGGTCGATCACCGAGGCTGGCGTGCGCGGCAACATCAGCGTTGGGCTGATGTATGTTTCGGCGTGGCTCTCTGGCATGGGCTGTGTGCCCATTCATCACCTGATGGAAGATGCCGCAACCGCAGAGATATCCCGCACGCAACTGTGGCAGTGGCGCACCCACGGTGCCAAGCTTGATGATGGTCGCCTGATCGATGCTGCGTTTCTTGAGGCAATGATTGAGGAAGAAGTCGCTGCTTTGCAGGCGCAAAGTTTCACCGGCCGCGAGAAGCTTGAGGACGCCGTTCAGCTCTTTACCCGCCTGGTGATGGATGAAGACCTGGAAGAATTTTTAACCACACCAGCGTATGACTTGGTGTTGTCCTATGAAGGTGTGGCCTAAGCGGGCCCGAGGAGTAAGAGATGGATATCGATATCACCGCATGGCTGAGCCTCGCCATCCGCTGGCTTCATTTTATCACCGGCATCGCCTGGATTGGGTCCAGCTTCTATTTTGTCTGGCTCGACAATCACCTGGAAGAATCAAAAGAGAAGAAGAAGGGCATGTCAGGCGAGTTGTGGTCGGTGCACGGCGGCGGCTTTTATCATAAGCAGAAATATGCTGTTGCGCCTGAACAGATGCCCGACAATCTGCACTGGTTTAAGTGGGAAGCCTATTTCACCTGGATGAGCGGTTTTGCGCTCCTGGCGGTGATCTACTACCTTGGCGCTGATCTGTTTTTGATCGATAAATCCAAGATGGACCTCACCCAGCTTGAGGCCATTGGCATAAGCCTCGCATTTCTTGTGGGCGGTTGGATATTCTATGATGGTCTCTGCCGCTCCCCCATCGGCCAAAACAACAAGCTCACAGGTATTATCTGGTTTCTCTCCCTCGTGGGGGCCGCTTATGCGCTCACCCATATCTTTTCTGACCGTGCGGCATTTATCCATATCGGGGCTATCGTTGGCACCTCGATGGCGGCCAATGTGTTTATGGTGATTATCCCAAACCAGCGGAAGGTTGTCGCCGCGCTGACAGCGGGTGAGGCACCAGACCCACGCCTTGGTCAGATCGGTAAGCAGCGCAGCCTGCACAATAATTATATGACCCTGCCGGTGCTGTTCCTGATGATTTCCAATCACTATCCGATGACCTTCTCAAACCCCTATAACTGGTTGATCGTGGCGGGTATCGGTCTTGTTGGGGTGATGGTGCGGCATTTCTTCAACCTGCGACACAAAGGCAAATCAAGCCCGGGCCTTGTGGCGGGGGCGGTGCTCCTGTTCATCCTGATTGCCATGTTTGCGGCAGATATGGAAAAACGCGGGCGGGCCGATGTTTCGGCCACTGACGCTTCCTTCGCGCGGGTGCAGGCCATTATTGGCAAGCACTGCACAAGCTGCCACGCCGCAGTGCCAACCCATGAAAGTTTTGACGAGGCGCCGGGAGGTGTGATGCTGGACCGCGCCGAGCTGATCGAACTTTACGCACCGCGTATCATGGAGCAAACCGTGAAGGCCGACATCATGCCGCTAGGCAATGAAACCGGGATGACCGATGAAGAGCGTGCCCTGATCGGCAAATGGATTGAAGACGGTGCGAAGCGCTGAGGAGTCCATCATGCGAATAGTGACCGCAGAACCGTTGACGCCTGACGCTTTCAAGCCGTTTGGCGATGTGATTGAGGCGTCAGATGCGGCCCGCCAGTTTGATATCAACTATGGCCATACGATTCGCTTTCATGATCTGGCTCGCATTGACACGGCAGCGGAAGATGGCCGCGCAGGCGTGAGCATCTTCCGCTCAACACCGCTTCAGGCGCCCATCACCGTAAAGCTGATGGAATATCATCCGCTTTCTAGCCAGGCTTTCATGCCGCTTGGGCCGCGCCCTTATCTGGTGGTGGTGGCGCCAAAGGGTGAATTTGATGTGAGTCGCATTCGGGTCTTCAAGGCGCTACCGGGGCAGGGTGTGAACTATCACGCCGGTACATGGCATCACTTCTGTCTGGCGCTTGAAGGTGTGAGTGATTTTCTGGTGATTGACCGCATTGGCGAGGGTGAGAACTGTGTCGAACATCATCTGGACGAGGCGGAGCAGTTCACTGTTTCACTATAAATCTACCGCGCCTGCCGCCACATAAGCCACATGGGTGGACATCCTTCTGCAGGGGCCGCTTCCTCTAGCACTTCAAACCCATAGTTTTGATAAAAGGCTATGTTCCGTTCTTTCGAATTTTCGAGATAGGCAGGCATATGCGCAGCATCAATCTGGCTGAGCGCCTCCCGCATCAATGTGCCGCCGATGCCTTTGCCCTGCAGGCCTGGATCAACAGCAATGGCAAACAGATAATAATGCGGCGGGTGAGCCTTTCGTTTTTGTGCCATGAAAGCGTCGATCGCGAGAGAGTTTTTAAGGGCTCCCACACCGCCGTGCCTGAGAATGCTGGCGCCAAGGTTCAGGTTGCCGAGGCCATATCCCTTTTTGGCACCGGGCGGTAACCACAGGGTGCCAGCAAGCCCATCAGCGGTGACATGGCCGAACCCTCGCTTGAGATAGAGGTATTTTGCCATGGTGGTGAAGGCTGGTTTCATGGCACCCGTGCCGCAAAAAGCCCATAGGTTGACGGCATCATCTGCAAAACCTGTTGCGACTATTCGCCCGATCAGCTCGTGCTCACCAGCTGTCAGTAGCCGGATTGGTTTCGCGTTCATTGTGCTATGCCTTCATAATGTGAAACTATTTCATATATGAAGTGTGGCACGCCCAAAGGCCGCGCACAAGCGGTGATGTGCTGCGGCCGGGTAGAGCGAAATATAAAAAAGGAGAGCGGTTTTTTTTGGCTATCCGCGTGTTTCTTCAAACATCTTGCGTGTATTGCGGTCACGTACAACCATGATCGACCACACTGCGAGAATAACCCAAACGATGAAACCCGCGCCCGCAAGAATGGTGAGGAACCATGCGATGATCCAGATCACCGCGGCGAAGATGGCTTGAAAGGGCTTTCCGCAAAGAAGAAGCGCAAGGGGCGGAATAAGAAGAGCGATAAGATAAAGCATGGATGCCTCCGGGCGCGTTGGTGCGCGTGTTAAACCTGAGGAAGGTCCTCTTCCAGAACACAGATAGACATGGCGTAGGAAACTTCACCTTCGTCATCGTCACGATAAACGACGCCCAAAAATTCTTCGCCCAAAACAACCTCAACCGAGTCTTTCGCTTTAGGGCGACGGACCAGCTTGATCATGTTGTTGTTAAATTTTGCCTGCAGGTATGCCTGCAAGCGCGCGATTTCATTTGGGCTCACTGTATGCTCCTTGTTCCGCATGGGTTTGCCTTGGTTTATCGAAGGCAGGCACCGTATTGCAAGCAAAACCGGCCCAAAACTTCAGGCCAATATAATCCTAGTTGCATTTTTGCCCTTAAAGGCTTGTTAATCTGATATATTTATTAACAGTGTTTCCTACAACGGTGACAGAAGAAGAATTATGGCTGGCGAACAAGGTGACTATTCATACGCGGACGATCAGGAACTGGTTGATCAATTCCTGACATGGACTTCAGATGCCGTGAAAGAGCTGCGTGAAATTGTTACCGAGATGGAAGAAACAGGCGCAGACCAAAGCAAGGCTGACCGCGTGTATGACATTAGCCATAACATCAAAGGCATGGGTGCAAGCTTCAACTTTGGCCTGATGACAACCGTGGGCACCTCCCTTTGCCGCTATATCAAAACCGCAGGTGATGGCGCCAGTGCGCGGGGCGTGGGGGCTCATGTGCGCATCTTTGAAGTGGTGCTTGAGAACAAGATCACCGGCGAAGGCGGCGAGAAGGGTGAGGCGCTTGTGAAGCGGCTGGCCGAGATTGTCTCCGAGGAAAGCTAACCTCTCCAAATGTTCTCTTTTTGTTCTTTTTTCTTGCGCCCTGAATAAAGCTTTGGGATGCTTCCCTGCGATTCGCTTTTGAGCCATTGCAGGAGGAAACCTCATGACCAGCACGGAAGCTGTAACCCGCGGGGCGACACGTTTGCTTCTTGAGCTTGGCTATGCGCCGATGACCGAGGTGCCTCTCACCAATGGTCGGCGCGCTGATATTGTGGCGCTAAACACCAGGGGGCACTGCGTGATTGTGGAAGTGAAGTCCTGTCTTACCGATTTTCGGAGCGATAACAAATGGCAGGAATATCTTGAGTATGGCGAAGAGTTTTACTTTGCGGTTGATCAGGATTTCCCGCGCGATGTGTTAAACGAGGAAACAAGCCTTCCCGATATCACCGGCATCATCATCGCAGACGGATACGGCGGTGAAATTATTCGCCCGGCTGCTTTGCGACGCGTGAACGCCGCGCGCAAAAAAACGCTGACGCTCAAGATAGCACGGCTTGGTGGCATGCGGTTGGCGGAGCAGGCTGTGGGTGCACCTGCTGTCACTCGCTCAGGTTCTGCGGTAGGGCTCAGGAGCCTTCTTTAACCACCTGGGTATAGCTTTGCCACCGGCTGCGGCCGTCCTTGTTTTCAAGGATGTTTTGAAGGGCAGCAACAGTGCGCCGTTCATAACGTTTGCCAGCATCACCGTTGAGGATATCCAGTGCTTTATCAAAGCCCAAGCCCTCGCGGTGCGCGCGAGCGGAAACCATGCCCACAAAAGCGTTGGCCACGCTCAAGACCCTTGCGCCGGGCTCAATATCCTCGCCCTTCTTGCCGTTTGGCTCGCCGGTGCCGTCCCAGTTTTCACGCATTTCACCAAGAATGGCAGCTACGGGCCCTTTGAAGTCAAGGCCAGCCACGAGAGTGGAACCCTTTTGCATGCTCTCGCGCACAAGGGCAATTTCGTCGTCCGTTAAGCCGCTCTGTTTGGTCAAAATTTCCGTTGGCACAAAAATCTTGCCGAGGTTCACGAGTTGCCCCGCGATGCGTACGCTCTCAAGGGTGTCCGCGTCCCATCCCATCTCGGCTGCGATGGCAGAGGCTACATCCGCCACACGAACAGAGTGGTGTTTGCTCCAGGGATCGCGGGCGTCAATAATCTGGGTGAGGGTGCTCACGAGCTGTTTGAACAGGGTTTCCGACTGCTCTTTCGCACGCACAAGCGAGGAGATATCCTGCATCACCAAAAGGGCATTTGCCTTGTCCTTGCTTGCCCCTTCAAGCGGTAGCAGCTGTGTCTGGAAAATACGCTCAGCCTCGCCAACAGGTAACTTGAGCTGCATCTCCGAGCTTTGGCCTTTGCCAACGGCTCTCAAAGCACCCCGCAGTTTGTCCGCCGTGTCATTTTTGAAGGCCGTATCCAGCCTGCGGTTCGTGAGGTCCGCGACTGGAAGGTCAATTACTTCGCCAAGCTTTTTGTTGGCGAAGCGCACGGTCAGGTCATCATCAAGCGCGGCGATGGCAGTTGGTTGGCTATCGCTGACCGACTGCAAAAACCGGCTGAGGTCTTCGTTTTGCCGGGAGAGCGCCGCTTGCTCGCGGTAGCTGGCTTGCAGCCGCATGGAAACGCCGTGGCGCCACACAAGAACAAGACCGGCCAGCACAAAAAGCGCTGCCAGCGACAGGGTGATGATCAGGCTGTTGCGTCGCTCGTTGATCTCGGAAAGGGCTTCCTGCCCGCTGATGGTGCGCACGAGAACCCACGGTACCGGGGCTGAAAGCTCACGCCCCGTCACCAGCACTTCGGTGCCCGCGTAGTTCGCGTGAATGCCAAATGCGCCGGGCGCGGTTGCTGCAAATGCGGCCGCAGCGTCCCGCCGGGCTTCACCAACACGGCCCCCTTCCGCAAGCGGGGTGAGCGGGGTGACAAGGTCATCCTGTCCCCTGAGCACGATATAGGTTTCCGCTGTTTTGCTCGCGGCGCCGGGTTGTTTGAGCGTGTTCAGGAAATCACCGTCCAAGGGCCGTGCACCGACCACCCAGTTGATGGTGGACGCATCCCCGGCCATCCCTTCAGACGCAACCACAGGCGCGCCAAACAACACAAGCGGTGTTTTGTCTTCCAGCTGCGGCCCGACAGCAATGAAAGGCCCCCGCGCATCAGACGGCCATTCGCTGGGGCGCAGGATTGGCATGCCGCTTGTTGTCACCATGGCGCTGCCATCGCTGCGCAGGATAGCAAGGCCTGCCCGCTGTGGGCGTTTGATGTTGGCGGCTAGTTGATCGATCGCGGTTTTCTCATGAAAACCTTCCCGTTCCGCCGCCGCGGAAAGCAGGGCAAACACATAACCGCGCTGCCCCTCGGCGGCTTCCGGAATATCGTCCATCCCGCCGGCGTATAGCTGGATGGTGGCATCGCTCGCCAGCTCTTCCACGCTTGCAAGGTAGCGGTTCAACCAGGCAGAAACCTCAGTAGCGCGGCTGTCAGCAACCAGATTGAGCCTGTCTTGCCAGCGCGCCATATTCTGTTCAGCTTCCGATTCTGCGAACTTGAGAATCGCGAAAAATCCAAGCGCGGCAACGGCCAGAATACCTGCCCCCGCCATCAGGATGGATTTGCTGCTGTTTTTTTTGCCTGCCATAAGTTGCCCCTTGCGGCTGGAGGAACCAGCCCTTTTCCCCATGCGTTACTTCCGTGGCCAGTCTAGCCCGTTAACGAAGTGACTTGGAACATCAAAATCATCACACTATGTTTAAACGCTCTGCCTTCGGGCTCAAACATTTTTGGTACTGGATTTTATGTCAGGCTTCGCACGTTCGCTCATAATCAGTATGGTTTTGCTGCTTTTTGTTGCCGAGCCGCAGGCGTGGGCGCAGGTTCGGATGGGTGGGCTTTTTGGCAGCATGGAGCTCAAGTCCACCAATATGGCCAAGTTTGGCAAATGGACCGAGATGTGGCAGCGCCACAACAAACCCTCAACGCTCCCGGATATACCGACAGGAACAGCGGCAGAACGCTGCCGGGGTGCGGGGCGGATTGTGTGCAGCCGCGAGGCTTGGGACGCCTTCGTTGAAGAACAGAAAACAACACCAGCGCGCGAGCAACTGGATGCAGTGAACGCCTATATGAACCGCGCGGCCTATATCGTTGACCCGGTGAATTGGGGTATCCCCGATTATTGGGCAACGCCGGACGAATTTTTCCTTAAGGATGGTGACTGTGAAGACTATGCCATCAGCAAATATATCACGCTGAAGCGTTTGGGTGTTGACCCGGACAGCATGCGCCTGGTCATCCTTCAGGATGAAAACCTGCATGTTGCACACGCTGTTCTGGCGGTTGAACTTGAGGATGTCACTTATATCCTTGATAACCAGATCGATAGCGTCTTGCCGGACACCCAGATTTTGCACTACAGACCAGTTTATTCGATCAACGAAAGCGCATGGTGGCTGCACAGGGTTAAGAAGTTTTCAGGGTAAATTAACCTAATTTGTCTTAATATCCGGTGAGACAGGGACCACAGGGCCAGGCTGGACCAGAAACGACGTGAGTAAAGATCTGACATCGCTCGACCGTATGGTTGACTATGTGAAGCAATTGCGGCGCCATACCGAAGGGCGGCGCGCGGTTCATATCCGCCTGTCTGCGCTTGAGCGTCACTTCCGGGAAGAACACTACCGCCTGTTTGCGGCAGCGGCCCTCAGGGGGGTGATTACCCGTTTTGGCGCCACCATGTTTGCGCTCCCGAACGCGGATCTGGTGCTCATTACCAAAGATGCGCGTGTGGATGATATCGACCCGGCGCTGAATGCTATTCGCCGCAAGATGAAGGATTCGTCCCTGATCGCGTCGCTTGATCCGGTGCAAGGGGTCAGCGATGAATTTGTGGTCTGGTTCGACCTTGAGGCCGATTATGAAGAGTTCAAGAACTATAGCGAGCAGTTGAGCGACCTGTTGCGGCTTGGTGAGATGGCGCCAGAGCAGGTTGGTGAAAACAGCGAGCTGACGCTTAAAAAAGTGGGCGGCAAAAAGGGCGGTAAAGGCCTGATCAAACCGCCTGAGAGCGATATGCCTGTTACGACACACCGGCCTGCCCATGTGCGCATGATGCCGGTGACCCCGCCGCCAAAAGAAGGCATTGTTGACCGCGACCTTGACCCAGAGCTCTTGCTGACGCTCACAAAAGCGCTTCAGGGGGCTGATGTGGCAGGGCTTCTGCGCAAGCAGTTTGTAAAAGCAATTTTGGGTGCCTCTCCTCCCATGGCTGTGGTGGAACACAAGTTTGTGCCGCGTAAGCTCGTGTATGAAACCCTGCTTGAAGGCAAGGTTTTGGGCGAAAATCGCTGGCTGTCCGGTTATATGGACGACCTTGTCGCGCGGCAGGTGCTGGCGTCCACCCCCAGCATGACCAATGAAGCGTCGCTCGCGTCCAGCCTCAAGGTTACATGCGCCGCTATTCACTCGCCCGCGTTTGAGCTGTTTGAAAAATCGCTTGGCAAACAACCGCGCTCAAAGGTGGTGGTTGAATTCAGTGCCGTTGACATCATTGCAAACCCGGTCGCGTATCAGCAGGCCAGCGCCATGCTGCTTGATGCCGGGTATCGCCTGTCGATCGGGGACTTGCACCCGCTCGCCTTCCTCGCCATTGATATTGAGCCCATGCAGGCGGCTTTTGTGAAGATTGCTCTGCCTCCTGGTAACAAGATTGATTGGCTCAACGATAAAACCGAGACAGCCATCCAGAACAAGATCGACCGCATCGGCAAGGCACGGGTCATTCTTGATGGGTGTGCTGAACCAAGCGATATCGACCTTGGTCACCTGCTTGGTATTACCCTGTTCCAGGGTCAGGCTGTAGACCCGATGATCTCCGTCTAACCCGTTATTGTGGGGAGCGTTTCGCGAGGATGCGCTGAAGGGTGCGTCGGTGCATGTTCAGCCGCCGCGCGGTCTCCGATACATTGCGGTCACACATCTCATACACGCGCTGAATATGCTCCCATTTCACCCGGTCGGCAGACATGGGGTTTTCAGGCACTGGCGGTGTCTGGCCCTCGGGCGTCAACAGCGCTGCCGCGATCTGGTCCGGGTCTGCGGGTTTGGCGAGGAAGTCAACTGCACCGGCTTTCACCGCCGCTACAGCACTCGCGAGATTGCCGTAGCCGGTGAGGATGATAATGCGCATGTCAGCGCGGATCTGCCGCAGTGACGGCACCAGGTCAAGGCCGTTACCGTCCTCAAGCTTCATATCAAGCACGGCGTAACGAGGCCGGTTCTGGGATGCCAGAATAGCACCTTCCTCAATGCCTTCCGCCGCAAACACCGTAAAGCCCCGCCGCTCCATTGAGGTCGCGAGCCGGGTGCGAAAGGCCTTGTCATCCTCAACAATCAGCAGGCTTTTCTCTGAAGGGTCGATCATGGTGTCGCTCATGCTTTTTTGTCCTGTTGTGGTTCGTTTGGCGCAAATTCAAGCCGGTGGCGTGGCCACTCTATCAGAATTTCGGCACCGCCGGTGCTGCCCATGCCAAATTCTACCGTCGCGCCCGTGCGTTCCAGAAGTGTTTTTGCGATAAACAGCCCAAGCCCCAAACCGCCATCCCGTCCCGGTGTCGGGTGACGGGTTGTAACATATGGCTCCCCCAGGCGGCGGATAATCTGCGGGTCAAACCCAGGGCCGTCATCAACAATGGTGATGGAGACAGTGTCCTCGTCCCAGCCCGCGCTCACCTGCACGAGGGAGGTTGCGTAGCCCACGGCGTTTTCAACAATATTGCGCACGGCATGAATAAATTCAGGCGAGCGTTTGACCCTGAGCACACCAACGCCGTCCGCTACGAATTTGATGGTGATGCCGCGTTCTTCATGCGGGGCGGCTGCCTCACGGAGAAGAGCCTCAAGTTCAATATGGGTGAAATGCTCGGCCGAGCCTGCCTGCCGGTGTTCCCTGAGCTGAGAGAGGATATCCCGGCACCGGCTGGTTTCCTGCACGATCAGCTCAAGGTCGGCTTTGCTGTTTGCGTCGCCTTCCCAGGTTTCGAGCAGGTCTTTTGATGCGAGCAGGATTGTGCCAAGGGGTGTGCCCAGCTCATGCGCGGCAGCCGCCGCCAGTGTGCCGAGGGCCGCGAGCCGCTGTTCATGCTCAAGCGCTGCTTGTGTGGCAGCCAAGGCGCGCGCCCGGTGTCGGCCTTCCCGGCCAACTCGCGCCATATAAAGCGCGAGGAAAACGAGCGTGAAACAAAGCGCGATCCAGAGCCCCGCGAGAAGGAGCGGATCAATGCGCGGCGGTGTACCATCCCATGGTAGCGGAAACGGTGTGAAGGCGAGAGCTGTGACAAGCGCGAGTGACAGGATGATCAGATATTTGGTGCTGCGCCGCCCGAGAATAGAGGCTGAAACGCTGGTGGGCGAGATCATCAAAAGCGCAAACGGGTTTGCAAGGCCCCCTGTGACAAAAAGCAGGGCCGCAAGGTGAATAAGGTCAAACGCCAAGTGTGCTGTTGATTGTCTGTCGTTCAGGCGGGTGTTTTTATCGACCCTGAAGGAAAACCACATGTTGATAAGGGCAGATACCAGCACAATGGGCAGCGTGAGATGCAGGTGCAGGTCAAACCGCAACACGGCACCCACGACAATAAGCGCGAGAAGCTGGCCCGCGATCCCCATCCAGCGAATCATCACCAGCGTGCCAAGCCGCACACCGCCGCCGTGTGGCATGTCGAGATCAAACAGGATCAGGTCGTCGTCAGTTTCTTTTCTCGTCGGCACCAGGGTTTCCTAGTTTTTTGCCAGAAGGATCAACATGGCCAGCATGATCATCATCAATACCATCCATGCGCCAGAAGCCAGCAGGAACCTAGTGGTCTGGCGGGTGTCGCTGCCTTCAAGTCTTGCGCGTCCGTCCTTGGGCCCTAACCAGCGCTTTGCTTTATCTGCGCCGCTTCCGTCAAACCGGAAAGCATAGCCAAGGCCGTATGCCACAATTGAGAGCGGAATGATCCGCGACAAAATGCCACGAAGCCCACCTTCGCGCGTGCTTTCTGCAATGGGTCCTCGCGCTGCACCCAGTTTGGTGCCTGGCACAAGAATGGGCGCAAGCGCAAAACAGAGGCTGGTCAGGATCGCTCCCGGCAGCGCCATCAGATCGTACAGCAGCGTGAATGGGCGGGTGAACGACCCTTTTGGCCAGGCGGCGCTTGTGGGGTTAACACCGTCAACCGCAACAGAGAAAAGCCGGAAGGGGAGCAGCAGGGCAAAACCACCCAGCGTGAAGAGTATCATGTTGCCCCCCCAGTCCCGCGCGACATTGAGCACTATCTGGGCGTTGCCCGTTCTAAGGGCCGCATGCATGCCCGCGTTTTGCGTGCGTGCGGTCTCAATGGTTTCTTCCCACACCCCCCTGAGGTTGATAGACCGCGCAAGCAGAAGGGCGGCAAGCGGCGGGCCAAAAGGCTCAAACATCATCAGGGTGTTGAGAAGCGCGCCCAAGTAAACGGTGATGGGGGCAAGCACAATGAGGGTGAGAAACCCGCGCAGCTTCAGGGCGCCGGGGCTTCGATTGGCGCGGTCCAGCCGCTTTTTGATGAAGGTGAAAGGGTGGCTTATCAGGCTATCTGTGCTGGGCAGGCGGCCAAGGATGGTTTTGCCGCCCAGCACCAATTCAACAAGAAGGCCAAGGCTGAACAGAAGCAGCCAATCGGCATTTGCAGTTAAGAATGTGCCAACCAGCTCGTTAATAAGTCGCCCCCGCGTCCTCAAGCGCCCGCACCATGCGGCGGTTCCTGTTCAGTTTAGCATATTCGAGCGCTGTCTTGCCGGTGAGGTCCTGCACATTGGGGTCAGCGCCCGCTTCGAGAAGCATTTCAACCGCCTTGAACTTGCGGCTGCGTACCGCTTTGATCAGCGGTGTTTCCTGCGCGATATCCGCCCGGTTTGGGTCTGCCTTGTAGCTGAGAAGCAGCTGGATCATCGCGGTATCGCCTGCAACAGCACGTTTCATCAGCGCGGTTTCACCCCGGTTGCGGTCTGCGAGGTCCGGGTTGGCGTGATAATCAAGCAAGAGCTTCATCATTGCCATATTGCCCCTCTCAGCGGCAATCAGAATGGCCGGGATGCTGTCACTGCGGCGGCGGGTATCGGGGGAGGTACCTTTTGAAAGCAGATCAGTTGCTTTGTTGATGTCGTCCTCCTCAACCGCTTTCAGCAGGTCATACTGCGGGTTGATTGCCATTGACGGGGCCGTCACAGCAGTGACCCCCATAAACAGGCAGACAAGCATCAGGGCGCGTTTGATCGCAAACATCAGGAACTCCATTTTCAATTATTTGTCATCATCTTGGGCGATATGCCGCATCTAGGTGACATATGCTTTTCATATTTCTATAACAACACGTCGATCACAAGGGCAAAGGGAGTAGATTCTCCCTGGCGGCGATCAATTTATGGAGATGTGGCATGAAAGTGATACGTATAGTGGCCTGGGCAGCCGTCGCGGCGGTTGCGATTTTTATGCTCGCGCAGAAGTTCACCTCGAGTAAAGACGTGGGTGCCGCCCTTGGGGGTGAATTTACGCTCACGGCGCACACGGGCGAACGCATGAGCAACACGGATTTCCGCGGCAAATACATGCTCATATACTTTGGCTACAGCTTCTGCCCGGATGTGTGCCCGCTTGAGCTGGCGAAAATGACGCGGGCCCTGCAACTTCTTGAGGATGAAGGCTATGACACCACGCCCTTGCAGCCGCTTTTCATCACCGTTGACCCCGAGCGGGACACGGTCGAGGCGCTGAATGACTATGTGACGGATTTTCACCCGCGCCTGATCGCGCTCACTGGCACGATGGAAGAAATTACGGATGTTGCGCAAAAATACCGTGTATATTTCAAGAAGCGTGTGCAAGAAGGCGTTGATGGTTACCTGATGGACCACCAATCCTTCATTTTTGTGATGGGCCCGGATGGTGAATACCAGAGCCTGTTTTCCGCGCGGGATAACCCGGAAGACATGGCAAACGCGCTGAAACCGGTGGTGAAACGAGCAAACTGATGCCTTTCTGGAAAGAGAAAAAGCTGCACGAGATGACCCGTGAAGAGTGGGAAAGCCTGTGTGACGGCTGCGGTAAATGCTGCCTGCACAAGCTTGAAGACGAAGACACGGGTGAAATTCACTATACAGACATCGCGTGCCGCTTTCTCGACCCCGATACCACAGCCTGCAGCAAATATATGGTGCGCCAACGCTATGTCGGGAACTGCGTGGTGATGAGCCCTGATCTCCTTGATAAACTGCCGTGGATGCCTTCAACATGTGCTTATCGGCTCCTATATGAAGGAAAAGACCTGTATGATTGGCACCCGCTTATCTCTGGTTCGCGCGAAAGCGTGCATGAGGCGGGGCACTCGGTAAAAGGTCGTGCCGTGGACGAGCGGGTTGCCGGGGACTATGAAGACCATCTGGTAGACTGGCCCGCCTGACAGGCAAGCTTTGGCGCTTTGGCGTGGGGGAATAAATTTGTTCAGCGCATTATTTGTTTCGATCTTCAAGGTTCTGATCCCGGTTGGGATAACCGCTTATCTGCTGATTGGCTGGATGCTGCACGCTGGCAAGATCGAACCCTTCGGCAATAAAAAAGAGCTTGAGGAAAAGCTGAAGGCGCTGAAGAAAGGCCGCAAGGAGCGCAAGGAAAAAGAAACCAACTTTGCTCTCAAGAAATGGATGACCTTTGGCGGAGGCTTCTACGGCACCGCGGCTTTCTATACCTATTTTGTGATTGAGCTTGCAGAAATACTGAGCTTCCTTGGCAAGATCATGCACCCGGAGAATTGGTCGTTTCATATCGGTATCGATCTGATCGTCAACTTCTTCATCAACAGCATCATGAATTTTGTGTCTGCGATCCTGTGGTTCCAATATTGGGAAGTGGGCGGTAACGCTTACATTTGGGTTAATTTCCTGACGGCCTACGCGGGGTATTTCCTTGGCAGCAAGCTCGCGAATATCCATCTGGCGGAAGATGTTGGGCACCCGCAGCTCTGGCGCTGGTGGGGGGACCAGAAAACCAAACATGCGGAATCGAAAGCCAAAGCCCAGGCCGAAGCCAAGACTAAAGCTGGCGCCGGAGGCGGTCGCGAGGGGTGAACGAGCCGCTTCATATCACGCTTTCAGGTGAAGAAGTGCCGGTTCGCGTGCGTCGAAGTGCCCAGGCCAAACGCATGATCCTGCGCATCTGTGATGTCTCCCGCGAGGTGAAGCTCACCCTGCCGAAACGCGCGAGCCTGCGTGCGGCCCGCAAATTTATGGAAAAACATACGGGCTGGCTTGAGGATGCGCGCGCGGCATTACCCCGTGCACCAACGCTTATGGACGGCACCATGTTCAGCTTCCGCGGCGTGCCCCACCGGCTGGTTTTCACCGGGGAGAGCCCCCGCAAGGTAACGCGGGAGGGGGGTGCCATCACCATCGGTGGCCCTAGGGATATGGCGCCCAAGCGCTTGATGTCATGGTTAAAATCGGAAGCACGGGCCCAGCTTAAGCGCTGCGCTGACCATCATGCGGAGATGCTTGGTGTTCGTTTTGACCGGCTCGCCGTTGGGGATATGCGAAGTCGCTGGGGCAGTTGCTCAAGCGCGGGCACGCTCAAGTTTAACTGGCGGCTGATCATGGCGGCGGATGAGGTGCTGGATTATGTGGTGGCGCATGAGGTTTCGCACCTCCGTGAGATGAACCACAGCCCGCGTTTTTGGGCGCATGTTGAAAAACTGAGGCCGGATTACAGGGCCCAGCGCAAGCGACTAAAGGGCGCGGAAGGGCAGGCGCTGATGGCGGTGCGGTTTGAGTGATTTAGCCTGCTGATGCGTGGCTGAGCGCCAGATCCGGCCGGAAGAAAAGCCCCTGCTTGAGGCTATCGGCAATACGGTGCGCTTTCTCCCTCGCATAGGCGGCAAGCTCAGGCGGCAGCACCCGATCTGCGGTCTCGTCAAAAATCTCAAGCCATAGCGGAAAGTGGCTCGCTTCAAGGCCTTCAAGGCGCTTGTGAACAGCGAACGGGTTGCCCTTATAGGCCCGCTCGCCCGCCAAAACGGTCATCCAGAAATCGGTCAGGGTCTCGATATGCTCGTCCCAGTGATCAGCCAGTTTATCCTCAAAAATCGGGCCCAATACCCCATGCGCGCGAATGCCCTGATAGAAGGCTTCAACGAAGGATTTGATCAGGTTTCGGTCCAGATTTCCGGTGATGGCTGTCATGGCTTTTCCTATTATCTAAAAGCTAGCCTATAGATAATAGGCTGGGCAAAATACACAAGCCCCGCGTGCCAATGCGGACGAAATGCCGCATCTGCAAAGCGGAAAAAAGGGCGACCCGCGCCACAGATGTGTGGCGAAAACCCCCATTTCTGTGGCGTAAGTGTGCGCGTTTCTGTGGCGTATGTGTGTCATAAACCGGGTGATGTGCGGCGCGAGTGTGGCGGCTTTACCGCGCCGCATATATCCAGCGGCTAAAAAGATCCGTGAGGGTGCCCGCTTCCGCGTGGATATCGTCCCGACTACCGAGGGTGAGCACACCCCGGTTGGGGGCAGGCCATGTCATCCGGCCGGTGGTGTCTTTAAAATCCACCACCTTGTCGGCGGCACCTTTCGCGCCGCAATGGAAGATCATCTGAATATCACCCTTGGGGGCGAGGCGCATGGTCAGCCGGTCGTCACCATCAATGCAGAAGCTTGGGCCGTTCCATTTGATCTGCTCAGTAATTTCATCGCTGATGCCCAGCACCATATCACGTAACAGATCGATCATCTCACGCTCGGGGTGGGCTCGCCCGTCCAGAAAAGTATCAACGTCGGGGTTCCGGTTTTTTGCCGTCAGCATAGGCGTGTCCTCAAGTGCCAAACAGGCGGCGAAAGAACCCCTTCTTTTTATCGCCGTCTTCATCTTCGCGTTCTTCTTCGTAATCTTTTGCGGCCTTGATGAAAAGGGCGGAATCGGCGAGGAGCGGCCTCACCGGTGCGCCTGCGTGCGCTTCCAGCATGAAATCCCCCCAGATGCGGGCGGGCAAGCCGCCACCGGTGACCCCCTTCATCGGGGTGCCGTCGTCATTGCCGACCCACACGGTTGCCGTCATATCGCTGGTGAACCCTGCAAACACCGCGTCGCGGCTATCCTGTGAGGTGCCGGACTTGCCCGCCGCTGGTCGGTCGATTTTCGCACTCTTGCCGGAGCCCCATTCCACAACGGAGGAAAGCATGCTGGCCATGTCTTCCACCACGGGGTAGGTCAGCACCGCGCGTGGGCTCAAGGGGTTGCGCCGGTATATCACCTGCCCCTCAAGCGTAGTGATCTCAACAATGCCGTAAGGGTCAGCCTCAAACCCTCCGTTCGCAACAGCGGCGTAAGCGCCGGTCAGGTCCACAAGCTTCACTTCTTCGGTGCCGAGCGGCAGGCTCGCGAGCGGCGCCACATGGGTGGTGATGCCAAGACGTTTTGCCATGGCTGCCACCTTGTCACGCCCCACCTCTTCCGCCACCTGCACCGCTACTGTGTTGATGGAGCGCGCAAACGCTTCCCGCACATCCATGTCGCCTGAGAACACACCGGTATAGTTTTTGGGCGACCAGCCATCGATGTTGATCATCTGGTCACGGTAGCGGTCGTTCGGGTCGATCCCGGCCTCAAGGGCTGCAAGGTAGGAAAACAGCTTGAAAGCTGAGCCCGGCTGCCGGAGCGCCTGCACCGCGCGGTTATACTGGCTTTTGCCGTAATCTGCGCCGCCAACCATGGCCCGCACCGCACCGTCATGGTCCATCGCAACAATCGCGCCCTGGCTTGCACCGCGCCGCGCGCCTTCGTCAGCCAAGCCACGGTCCAGCGCCATGGCCGCCGCGCGCTGCACACCGGGGTCAAGCGTTGTGTATATAACAAGCGATTTGCCGCGCGACATGGGGGCAACCCGGTCGGTTTCGCTGAGCACCCAGTCGGTGAAATAGCGCACATCCCGGCCTGAGGCAGCACCCCGAATGGTGGGCGGCTGTGTTTTGATCTTCTCCGCCGCTGCACGGGTGAGCGCGCCCGCGTCCACCATGGTGTTGAGCACAACCCGCGCCCTTTCCCATGCCCCTTCGGGGTTGATGTGCGGGGCAAGGCTGGAGGGGGCTTTCACAAGACCCGCGAGCATGGCACTTTCCGCCACGGAAAGTGTGGTGGCGCTATGGCCAAAAAACTTGCGCGATGCCGCGTCGATGCCATAAGCGCCGCCGCCAAAATACACCCGGTTCAGATAAAGCGTCATGATCTGGTTTTTGGTGAACTTCTGCTCAAGCCAGAAGGCGAGCAAAAGCTCCTGCGCTTTCCGCTTCATGGTGCGTTCGTTCGACAGAAACAGGTTTTTTGCAAGCTGCTGGGTGATGGTACTGCCGCCTGCGCGCACCCGGCCCGCCGCCAGGTTTGAGACAACCGCCCGTCCAAGCCCGCGAACGTCAATGCCCGAATGGCTGAAAAAATGCCGGTCTTCCACGGCCATGAACGCCCGGATCAAGGCTTCCGGCGCTTCGGAATATTGCACCCAGTCGCCATAAATAGGCCCTTGGGTTACAAGGGTGGCGCCGTTTGCGGCCTTGATGACAACGGCTTGGTCACCCGCGCCCGGCGCTGGCGGGTTATCAAGGTTGGGCAGGTCAAGCGCCAGATAGGCAAGCGTGATAAGCCCGATGATAAAACCCCAAACGCCAACCACAGCACCTGCATAAAGGATGCGGCGCAGGCGAGATTTCCCCTTGGGCGGGGTTTGGCTCTCAACCCTCATCTTGGCATTGGCGCGGCCTGAGGCCTTTTTCGCAGGCGCGGTGCTCTTGCCTTGTTTGGGGCTCGCCTTTTTGGTGGGCTTTTTACTCAAGTGGGTTTTATCCTTTTCCTCGCGTTAGCCTCTTTTAGCATGGGCATCAATTAGGGCAAAGTTGGGAAAACAAGAATTTGCGGGCACTCGCAAACAAATCTTTAAACTAACCGAACGATTGGTTAGGATGGCGTGATAGTGGGAGGGCACCATGCCGCGCATTGCAAAGTTTACCCGGTCTGTGATGGCAGACAAGCTGAGCGAAGTTTTCAAGGGCTTCGGCTATGAGGGCGCGAGCCTTTCCCTGCTGGCGGAGGCGGTGGAGCTTTCAAAGGCCAGCCTTTACCATCATTTCCCCGGCGGCAAGGAAGATATCGCGGCGCACGTGCTGGCGCACTCCGGCGCCAAACTGCAACGTCTGGTGCTCGGGCCCCTCAGCGGCAAAGGTGCGGGCGAGGGGCGTGTGAAGGCTTCCCTTGAGGGCACAGCCAAATATTATGACGGCGCGGTGCCGATCTGCCTGATGAACAGCCTGCTTCTGGGTGAGGGGCGCAGCCTTTTTGGCGCGCGCATCAAAGGGGCGGTGGACGCCTGGGCCAAGGGGCTTGGGGCCGCGGCGGCAGACAGCGGCTTCTCCAAGGCGGATGCAGAAAGCTGGGCCACTGAGGCGATTGAGCGCATACAGGGTAGCCTGATCCTTTGCCGGGTGCAGGGGAGCCGGAAACCCCTTGAAGCCTGCCTCAAGCTGTTGGCTGAAGATTTGGCGGACTAGCGGCGGGTGAGGCGCGCGTCCTAGGCCGATGGGCGCAGGTTGCGGTACATCACCAACCGCTCGCTATCACTAAAGCCGAATTTTGCGTAAAAATCCGCGAGGCCCTGGTCGTCGCGCCCGGTAGGGGTGATAACCACAATCACTTCACTGGCTTCTTCAGCTTCGCACCACGCAAGGGCCTGCTCCATGAGCTGGCGTGACAGGCCACACCCGCGATGGTCCGGCACCACATAGAGATCCTCAATTTCTGCGGCGAGGCCAAACTCGACCCCGATGGTAAGCGTGATAGAGACGAAGCCGATAATAGCGGTGCCTTCAAGCGCCAGCACAATATGCGCACGGCTATCATCCAGCATGCGGCCAAGGTTTTCTGTCAGGCGTGCGGGGTCGACCGCCATGCCTTCTTCATCAAAGAAGCGACAAAACAGGGGTGTGAGTTGATCGGTGTCTGACCTCTCAGCCTTGCGAAAGGCGGTTTTGGCCATGGTTTTGTCGTGTGACATAGTGCCCTTTCGCCTCTTGTGACTTGACGGGCAGGCAAAAAAGCACCACATGGAGGCTAAATCAAGAAGGATTTAGTCATGTTTATCGAAACCGAAGCCACGCCAAACCCTGATACGCTGAAATTCCTGCCCGGCCGTACGGTTCTGGAGACAGGCACAGCCAACTTTGCGAGTCCTGAGGGCGCGGAGGCGTCGCCGCTTGCGGAAGCCATGTTCCGGCTCGACGGTGTTGCGGGTGTGTTCCTCGGCTATGACTTTATCACTATCACCAAAGCCACTGAGGTTGAGTGGCAGGACGTGAAGCCGAATGTGCTTGCGGGCCTGATGCAGTTTTTCTCATCCGGCGCGCCGGTGCTTACACACCCCAGCTCAAGCGGTGAAGACCTCGCCGTGGATGAGGACGAAGCCGACGCGGACATCACCAGCCAGATCAAAACCCTGCTGGACGAGAAAATCCGCCCGGCCGTTGCAGGTGATGGCGGCGATATCATCTACCGTGGTTTCAAGGAAGGTGTTGTTTATTTGCAGATGCAGGGCGCGTGCTCTGGCTGCCCAAGCAGCACTATCACGCTCAAGCACGGTATTGAAAACCTGCTGAAATATTATGTGCCGGAAGTGGTGGATGTGCGCGCGGTTGACTAAGCCTCGCGCAAGCTTCGCATCTTAATCCAGTACACCCCCCGGCACATAGAAAAACTGCCCAAGCCAGTACCAGCGGCCCTGGCCTGCTGGCAGGGTGCAGTTGATACGGTTGCGCCCTTTCGGGAAGGGTTCCTTGAAGCGTACCTCGATACGGTTGCCCTCCAGCGTCAGAAGTTCCGCCGGTTTACCAAGATGGCTTGGATAACACGCGAGCGCCGATAGCCCGCGCACGCTATCGTCAACGGTGAAGCCAAAAAGTGGCGGGTTGCGGTCATCCACCAGCACAGGTTCAAGCGGTACAACATCGCTGACCGGCAGCGCCATGGTGCCCGCGATCAGCTTGAAGCGGTCCATCTCGCCGTAGCGTTCGTTCACCGGGAAGCGCGGCAGGCTATAGGGGTCTCCCCATGCGGCGGCGGCACCTGATACTTGCGCGAAGGCGGCTGTAAACCCTTCTTTCTCAATCGCGGTTTTTAGTTCGATATTATATTCGCCGTAAGGATAGGCGAAGAGCGTGGGCACAAAACCAAGCTCTGCTTCAAAGCGCGCACTTGCGGTGCGCACATCTGCCATCGCGGCTTCAAGCCCAGCTTCTATCATATGAAGGTGGGTGGCGGTGTGATGCGCGATCTCAACCCCTTCGCTGTGCAGGCGGCGCACATCATCCCAATCCATATAATTGCTGCTGGGGCTGTCTACCGGCTCGGTGGAGACAAAAAGGGTCATGGGGATGCCCGCCCGCTTAAGGCGCGGCCAGGCGTTATCGGCCACTGATTTATAGGCGTCATCCACCGTGATGGCCACGGTGCGCTCAGGCAGGGCTTCGTTGGCCTTGAGGCGGCGCACAATCTCACCAAGGGGCAGGAAGTTATAGCCGCCTTCCTTGAGTTCCTTGATCTGGGCGTCAAGCTGCTCCAGCCGCACGTTTGTGCTGGGGTAATCATCTTCCCCGAAGCGGTGATACAGGAGGATCGCCGCCGATTGGTCCGCGAGCAGTGCGCCGCCGCTGAAGGTGGCAAAGGCAAGCAGGGCGGCAAAAAGCGCGCGCAGGTGTTTGATTGGCAGTTTCATGGTCGCCCTATTTCTCATCTGAAGCCCTCATTTCATGCCTAGTCTTGCCTTGTTTGATGCAAACTGGCAAGACGGGGCGCGAAGAAGCCGTTTCTTTGATACCCTACCGAGCCTCTTGTGAATGGACCGATAACCATGGCAACTCCCGGCACTATTCTGGCAATCGATACCTGCGAAGGCAGTTGCTCCGCCGCGCTTGTGGTGGGGGAGCGTGTGCTTGCCAAACGCTCTGAAGCCATTGGCCGTGGGCATGCCGAGCGGCTTTTGCCGATGATTGACGAGATGTTTGCGGAAGCGGGTGCCGACTATGGTGATGTGAGCCGTATTGCGGTCACCATCGGCCCTGGCACCTTCACGGGCCTCAGGATCGGGCTTTCGGTCGCGCGCGGGCTTGGGCTCGCGCTTTCAAAACCGGTGGTGGGGCTTGTGAGCTTGCAGGTGCTGGCGGCGCAAGCGGGCGCGCCTGAGGGCGGCCGTGTGCACACGGTGCTGATGGGCCGGGGCGGGCAGGCGTTTTATCAGGCTTTTACCGCGACGGGCGATGCGCTGCCGGAAAGTACTGGTGAGCCGCGCGGCATGGATGCAGCAGACATTCAGGCCGAGATTGACGCGAAGCCGGGCGTAGTGATTGGCAGCGGTGCGGCATTATTTGGTGACGATGCGGCGGTTGCGACCATTGACCCCGTGGTGCTGGCGCACCTTGCCGCCAGCCTTGACCCTGCGGCCTATCCGCCAGAGCCCGCTTATTTCCGGGCGGCAGATGCAGTGAAAGCCAAGGCGCTTTTGCCCATTGAGCAGTAGTGGGCGGATAGCATGACCACCCCTTCCCCTATAGCCCCCGAGATCAGGATGATGGACCTCTCAGGCACAGCGGGTGCCGAGATATGTTCCAAAATTCATAAAGCCGCCTTTGCACCCCTTGATGAAGACGGCTGGAGTGCAGCGGCGATTGCGGAGCTGATGGCTTCATCCGGCGTTCATCTTCTCATGGCACATTTGGTGGCGGGCGAGGATGACGTGCCGGTGGGTTTTGCACTTTACCGCAGTATTGCGGGGGAGGCGGAGCTTATAACGCTTGCCACATTGCCTGAATATCAGGGGCGGGGTGTTGCGCGTGCCTTGATGAAAGAGATGATCTCCCATCTTGAAGGAGGCGGGGCAGAAAAACTGTTTCTTGAGGTGCGGGCGGACAATCTTCGTGCAGTTAAACTGTATTCAGACCTTGGGTTTGAAAAAATCGGTAAAAGATCAAACTATTACAAGACCCGAAGTGGTAGTCATATTGATGCTCTATGTTTGGCTTTGTTTTTGAAAACTGCATGTGATCACAAAGAAATTTAAATAAAAAGCTGGGTTAACTATTTACTTCAATTTTAAGTAGGGTTAACTGTGTTGAACCGTTTGTGGGCGAAGCGTCTGAATTACCGGCTTTGGGGGGCTCCAATTCTGCTTCAACTGATGTGACTTCCAGAACCTTGTGCCCAAGGGACTGGATTGACCGAACAAGCGGCTCGTTTGGTGGTGTATCCTCATAGAGGATGGTTGTGACATCGCCGGGCGAGAGTTTGTCCAGGTGGACTTTGGTTTTGACAAAGGCCATGGGGCAAAAGGCGCCGCGAAGGTCAAGGGGTTGTGAGAGATCTGGCTTGAGCATGCCAAGGGTTCCTGAGTGCATATGTTTGCAGGGTTTATTCAGGTTTTCCTACAGGGAAAACGCAACAAAAGACAAGTTCCAGTTCAAACCTGGTAGCCGGACTGAGGGATATGGAGCAAGATAAAGTAGTGAACGAAGAATTGTTGGCGCTGACGGTGGATATTGTCGCGTCACATGTATCAAACAACGCTGTTGCGGTGGATGAGTTGCCTAATCTGATCCAGCAGGTGTTTGGTACGCTGAAAGGCTTGGGTAGCGATGGCCCTGCCGCAGAGCAACTTCCTGATCCGGCGGTGCCGATCAAAAAGTCGATTACCCCGGATTTCCTGATCTGCCTTGAAGACGGCAAGAAGCTGAAAATGCTGAAGCGTCACCTCAAGACACGGTACGACATGACCCCGGACGACTATCGGGAGCGCTGGAGTTTGCCAGCCGACTATCCGATGGTGGCGCCAAATTACGCCAAACAGCGTCGGGATCTGGCAAAAAAAATCGGCCTTGGACGCGGCAAGAAACGCTGATTTTTCCTGCCTCTTAAAGATTGCGCCGGGCGCGTGGCCAGAATAAGGGCTGCTGCGCCTTGCGCTTGGCTTTTTGCTGTGCCATCTTCCGGACATATTCCCGAATTAGTGAGACTTAAGGAGCGCCTGTAGGTCATGAATATGGATCATCCTAATATTGAAGACCTGTGCTTGCAAAAAGGCATGCGGATGACAGACCAGCGGCGGATTATCGCCAAGGTATTGTCTGAAGCGGACGACCACCCTGATGTGGAAGAGGTCTATCGCCGCTCAACGGCTATCGATTCCGGCATCAGTATCGCAACCGTTTACCGCACTGTGCGCCTTTTTGAAGAAGCGGGCATTCTGGAGCGACATGATTTCCGGGACGGGCGCTCGCGCTATGAGCCAGTGTCTGACGAGCATCATGACCATCTCATCAATGTGGAAACAGGCGAAGTGCTCGAGTTTCACAATGATGAAATAGAAAAGTTGCAAGAAGAGATTGCACGCAAGCTTGGCTACAAACTGGTGGACCACCGGATGGAGCTATATGGCGTGCCGATAAAAGAAGCGAAATAACTGACGCACCGCAGCCTGAGCGGTTGCGGGTTTGCGGAGCAAGGACATGGCGGAGGAATACGGCGGGCTTAGATCCAACCTTGGCGGCGACGGCTGGACCATTTTAGGGATAGCGCGCATCAGCCTTGTTATTGCCACGTCTATTTTCATCCTGCCGGTTCAATTTTTCCTCGTTCGTTTTGCCCGTAAGGCCTGGTGGCCTGTGGCTGGCCTGTGGCACCGCACCATGTGCCGCATCCTTGGTATCCGCGTGAATATCAGCGGTGCGGAGCTTGGGCACAAAGGTCCGGTGCTTTACGCCTGCAACCATATCTCGTGGCTTGATATCATCGTGCTTGGCGGCCATCTTGAGAACGCAAGTTTTATCGCAAAATCAGAAGTGGCGGGCTGGGGTTTCATCGGCACGCTCTGCAAGCTTCATAAAACCATTTTTGTGAACCGGGAACGCCGGTCCGAGAGCGCGCGCCAACGTGATGCCCTGAGCGAGCGCGTGCAGGAAGGCCATAGCCTTATCCTGTTCCCCGAAGGTACATCTACGGACGGCATGCGGGTGGCGCCGTTCAAATCTGCCCTGTTTTCTGTGGCAGAACGGGCGGACGAAGCCAGCCACCATAATCTTGTTATTCAGCCGGTGACGCTTGCTTACACCGAAGTGAACGGCATCCCGCTTGTGCGCTCGCTCAAGCCATGGGTTGCATGGCTTGGTGATGTGGAACTGTTTGGTCACCTGCGCCAGCTGATGGGCCGCGCGCGGGTTGAAGCAGTGATCGAGTTTCATGCGCCGGTAACGCTGGCGGAAGCCGGGTCACGCAAGGCGCTCGCCACCTATTGCGAGGCGGAAGTGCGGCGCGGGCTTGAACGCGCACACCGGGCCGAGCTGAAAATGGGGCCGCAACACGCGGCTTTGCCTGCACCGGGTGAAGAAGGGATCGAAGCACCGGTCGATCTCACTATCGGTACGGCGTAATCAGGCGGCGCGACGCTAAAAGCGTAGCCACAGAGCGGCTCTTTGACCCCGATTTCTCGACCGGATTGTTGACCCGACTTCTTGACTCTGGGGGCTTTAATGCTAGTCTCCGGCACCTTTTTCAGAGAATAGGCCCTGTGGGGCCGGAGTGTGAGCCCGAAACAGTCGGGGCAGGAGCAGGTCGCTTGAGTAAAAAAGTCTTCATCAAAACATACGGCTGCCAGATGAATGTGTATGACAGCAAGCGTATGGCCGATGTTCTCAAACCCCATGGGTATGAGCAGTCCGAGAGCGCGGAAGACGCTGATCTCGTGATTCTCAACACCTGTCACATCCGTGAAAAAGCTGCTGAAAAAGTCTATTCCGAGATTGGCCGCCTGAAGGCGCATAAAGAAGTGCAGGCCGAAAGCGGAAAGAACATGTATATCGCTGTGGCCGGTTGTGTGGCGCAGGCTGAAGGGCCTGAGATGATGAAACGCGCGCCCGCGATTGATATGGTGCTTGGCCCGCAAACCTATCACCGCCTGCCGGATATGCTGAAATCAGCCGAGGAGCAACGCACAGGTGGTCGCCGGTCGGCGCGTGTGCTGGATACGGACTTCCCGGTTGATACCAAATTTGACCACCTGCCCACAGACAGCGATTTTGACGGCCCTGCCGCTTTCCTCACCATTCAGGAAGGCTGCGATAAATTCTGCACCTTCTGTGTGGTGCCATACACCCGCGGCGCGGAATACAGCCGCCCGGTGAAGGATATCGTTGATGAGGCCAAGCGCCTTGTGGCGAAGGGCGTGGTTGAGATCACGCTTCTCGGGCAGAATGTGAATGCTTTCCATGGTGACGACGGCAAGGGCGGCACGGCAACCCTTGGTGCGCTGATATCCGAGCTCGATAAAATCGACGGCCTTGACCGCATCCGCTACACCACATCGCACCCGCGCGATATGGATGACGAGCTGATTTTTGCGCACCGCGATATTGCATCCTGCATGCCCTATTTGCACCTGCCGGTGCAAAGCGGATCAGACCGTATTTTGGATGCCATGAACCGCAAACACACACGGGAAGAATATTTCGGCATCATCGAACGGCTGCGCGCTGCACGGCCTGACCTCGCACTCTCAAGCGATTTTATTGTCGGCTTCCCCGGTGAAACCGATGAAGATTTTGAGGATACGCTCGACCTCGTGCGGCGGGTGAAATATGCGCAAGCCTACAGCTTTAAATATAGCCCGCGCCCCGGCACCCCAGCCTCTGTGAATGAGGATCAGGTGCCGGAAGATGTGAAGTCTGAACGCCTTGCGCGGCTGCAGGCGCTTCTTAACGAGCACCAGCTTGAATTTAATGAAAGCACCCTCGGGCGCGAGATGGACGTGCTTCTTGAGCGTGAAGGCAAGCTTGAGGGCCAGCTTCTGGGCCGCAGCCCCTATTTGCAGTCTGTGCATGTTGATCTCACAAAGCATGACAATGCGCTGGACCTGACGGGCGATAAACCATACAGTAAGTTTATGGGCAAACTGGTCCGGGTACGGATTGTTGAAGCCGGGCCAAACAGTCTTAAAGGGGAACTTGTCAGGGCCCTCAACTAACGGTGTTAGGGCCGGCAAAAAGGAGCCGCAAACTGCACGATATGTATGCCAAGGCCAGCCACGCGCCCAAATCATCGGGCAACCCATCAAACAGCCAACAGGCCACCCGCCGGGTGGTCGAATTCGAAGACAATCGATTAGCCGCCATCGTCTACGGTCAGCATGACAAGAATCTCGCCCGCATAGAGCAGAGATTGGGTGTTGTGCTTATCAACCGTGGTAACCGTGTTGCTATCGAAGGAAGTCATGACCGTGCGGACGTTGCCCGCAGGGTGCTGAATGACCTGTACCGTATGGCCCAAAGCGGGCAGGCGGTGGATATTGGTGAAGTTGACGGTGCTGTACGCATGATGGAAGGCGTTGAGCCCGTGCAGAAAAAAGAGGGCACCATCCCCGCGAAACCGACACAAAGCGGCGGTGATAATGACAGGCTTAAAATCACCACCCGCAACCGGGTTGTGATGCCGCGCTCACCCGGTCAGGCCGATTATATAGCCAATCTCCTCAAGTCCGAGATGGTGTTTGGTGTCGGCCCTGCAGGTACAGGCAAAACCTATCTCGCGGTTGCCATGGCGGTTGCGCGCATGCTGGCAGGTGAGATCGACCGCATTGTGCTCTCGCGCCCCGCGGTGGAGGCGGGTGAAAACCTTGGCTTCCTGCCCGGTGACCTGAGGGACAAGGTGGACCCATACCTGAGGCCGCTTTATGACGCGCTTTATGACATGATGCCCGCCGAGCAGGTTGAAAAACGCATCGCCAGTGGCCAGATCGAGATTGCACCGCTTGCTTATATGCGGGGCCGTACGCTCGCCAATTCATTTGTTATTCTCGATGAAGCACAAAACACCACCCCCATGCAGATGAAAATGTTCCTCACCCGGTTCGGGGAAAATTCCCGCATGGCTATTTGCGGCGATATCACCCAGGTGGATTTGCCGCGCGGCACCCGCTCTGGCCTCAGGAACGCGCTTGATATCCTGCGCGGGGTTGAGGGTATTGCCGTGACCCGCTTCACGCAGCGCGATGTGGTTCGCCATCCACTTGTGGGCCGGATCGTTGAAGCATACGGCGACGAGGACGGGCGTTAAGGCAGGACAATGAACGACGACCCTTCATCTAGTACCGATGGTCGGGAGGCCTCAGGCATGCTTCCCGATCTGACCCTCGATTTCGATCAGCGCGATACCAGCCTTGGTGGCGAGGCTGCTGAGCAGGCCGTTGTTGCGGCGGTTGTTGCAGCACTGCGTGCGTCTGCGCTCAAGGTCGCGGCGCCGATGGACCTCTCGGTCATCATCACAGGCGCAGACGAAAGCCAGGCGCTCAACGCAGAGTATCGCGGCCGGGATTATCCCACCAATGTGCTGTCTTTCCCGGCGACCGAGCCTGAGGATTTGCATGACGCTTTTCAGTTCGCGCTTGCCGGTGGCCCGCCCGTTATGCTGGGGGACATGGTGATCTGTGCCCCTGTGGTGGCGCGCGAAGCAGTTGCGCAAAACAAACCTCTTTTCCATCATTTGGCCCATTTGTCGGTTCATGGGGTTTTACATTTGATGGGTTATGACCATATCGAGAATGACGAGGCGGAGGAAATGGAAGCGCTTGAGCGTGACATTCTTGCGGGGCTTGATATTCCCGACCCCTATGAAGTGACACCTGTGACGGACGAGACCAATGACTGATGAAGGCGTGAAAAACCAGGGTGGTTTCATGCGCTCCCTTAAAGATATGCTTGGTTTTCGCGCAAGCGAAACCAGCCTTCGGGAAAGCCTTGAAGAGGCGCTCGAGGAACACGAAGAAGAAACCCGTGCGCCAGCTCTTGGGCAGGAACAGCGTGAAATGCTGTTCAATGTACTGGAGTATGCGGCCCTGCGGGTGGATGACGTGATGGTGCCGCGCGCGGATATCCTCTCGGTCTCCAATGAGATTTCCTACACAGACCTTGTGCGGACTTTTGCCGACGGCTCCCATTCCCGCATGCCGGTGTACCGTGAAACGCTCGATGAAGTGGTTGGCATGGTGCATGTGAAGGACACGCTGAAGGCGG
This sequence comes from Kordiimonas sp., assembly GCF_048264555.1. Taxonomy (GTDB): domain Bacteria; phylum Pseudomonadota; class Alphaproteobacteria; order Sphingomonadales; family Kordiimonadaceae; genus Kordiimonas. Next base: position 483,115 of record NZ_JBLXCX010000001.1, on the reverse strand, counting down.
TGGCTGATGGTCTGGATGCTGACACCTTCAAGGTTGAGAGCATTCAGCGGCCTGTGCTTTTTGTGCCGCCGTCCATGAAGGTGATCGACCTTCTCGCCAAAATGCGGATTGCCCGCACCCATATGGCCATTGTGGTGGACGAATATGGCGGCACGGACGGCCTCGTAACAGTTGAGGATATCGTTGAAGAAATCGTCGGCAAGATTGAAGACGAGCACGATACGATTGAAGATCCCTACCTCATTCCTATTGAGGCAGGGGGCTATGACGCTGACGCCCGTATTGAGATTGACGAGCTTGAAGAAGAGCTGGGCATAGACCTGTTGCCGGAAGAAGACGACGAAGACGTGGACACGCTGGGCGGTCTTGTCTTTACCCTTGCGGGCTGTGTGCCTGAAATCGGCGAGGTGATCTCGCACGAAAGCGGTTACCGGTTTGAAGTGGTGGATGCGGACCCGCGCCGCATCTATAAGGTGCGTATTCATATCCCGGGGCCAGTGCTTGAGAAGGACGAAGCCAGCGACAATGCCGGAAAGTAATCGTGACACCATGGTGACGGGCGCGCCCTTTGCGCGCCTTTTTGATTGGCTGGGCAGCAAAGGCCGTTTTGGCTTGCCGCTCCTTGCCTTTCTCAATGGTGTTTTGCTTTCCCGTGCTTTTGCGCCGGTTAACGTCTGGCCGCTTCTTTTTATCTCCATCCCGCTGATGATCCTGATGATCGACCACGCTCGCTCGCGCTCAGGCGTGTTTGGCATAGGGTGGTGGACAGGCTTTGGTTTTTTCTCAATCGGGTTGAACTGGATCGGGCATTCTTTCACCCAGCAACAGGCCGTGCCGGTTATTCTGGCCCCTGTGGCGATCCTCGCATTGTCGGCCATTCTGTCGCTTTATATTGGGCTCACCTTCTGGGTGACGTGGCGGCTCAAGGCTGAGGGGGCGCTGCGTGTTCTCGTGTTTGCCAGTTGCTGGACGCTTTTTGAGATAACCCGCAGCTATCTTTTTACCGGCTTCCCGTGGCACCTGATTGGCACGGCGTGGGCTGAATGGCTGCCCATGGCGCAGGCCAGCTATTATATTGGCGTATACGGCCTCAGTTTTATCACGCTGCTCGCCGCCGGTAGCCTCGCGCTGGTGGTTGACGGTAATGGCCGCCGGTTCTGGTTCATCTGGCCCGCTGTGGCGGTTGTGTTTATGGCAAGCGTGGCCGCACTCGGATATGGCCGCCTGCTGGGGGCGGAAACCAAATTTCACCTGGCGGTTTCCATGCGCCTCGTGCAGGCCAATGTGCAGCAGCATGAAAAATGGCTCGCGCACCTGATCCCTGACCATTTTGACAAACACCTGAAACTCTCACGCGGGGATGATGAAGACGGTCGTGCGCGCGGCATCCGCCTCCTTATCTGGCCTGAAACCACCGTGCAGCGTGAAACCTTCGACCGGGAAGGCTCCTTGCACCGCTGGCGCATATCAAAGCTTCTGGACTATGGTTCGTTCGCGATTGTGGGTGCGCCGCGGTTTCGCGCGGGCCCAGACAAGGTAGATTTTTACAACAGCCTCTTTGCCATCAACTCAAAGGCTGAGCTTTATGCGCGCTATGACAAAACCCATCTGGTGCCATTTGGCGAATATCTGCCGTTTGAGGAGCTGCTCAATAAAATCGGCATCGCGCAGCTCACCGGTGGCAGCGCCTGGTCAAAAGGCGAGGGCCTTAAAACCCTGAGCCTGCCCGGCGTGCCGTCTTTCTCTCCGCTTATTTGTTATGAGGTGGTTTTCCCCGGCCAGGTGATCGTGAGGGGTGAGCGGCCCGAATGGATTCTCAACATCACCAATGATGGCTGGTTTGGCATGACCGAAGGGCCGTATCAGCATCTGGCGCAGGCACGCCTGCGTGCGATTGAAGAGGGCCTGCCGCTCGTGCGGTCCGCCAGCACCGGCGTCAGCGCGGTGATTGACCCTTACGGCCGCACGGTAACCTCGCTCGGGCTTGGACGGCAGGGTGTGCTTGAAAGCCCCTTACCACGGTCCATTGACGCGCCTACTATGTCATCTTCCCTCAAAGTGGTGCTGGCGGCGATGCTTTGTGCGTTTATCCTGTTTGCGCGGCTTATCTATGTTTGGCGGCAAGACAAGCCGGGCGCCTGATTTCTTTTGCCAAATTTCTTTGCCTGAATTCTTTTGAAAGCCGTGCCCACATCGGCTATAGGGGCCGCCATGACCGACAAGACCGACATAAAACGCGAGTTCCAGATCCCTGAGAAACGCTTCTTTGGCCGCCGCAAGGGCAAGAGCTTTTCGCCGCGCCAGCAGGGGCTGATGGATACGCTACTGCCAAAACTTGATGTGCCTATCCCCGCAGACGGAGAAGGCATGATCGACCTTGATGCGCTTTTTGGCGGCAAGGTTGATGATGTCTGGCTTGAGATCGGCTTTGGCAAGGGTGAGCATCTGGCGTGGCAGGCCGCCAATCACCGCAATGTTGGGGTGATCGGGTGCGAACCATATCTGAACGGCGTGGTTGGCCTTCTGGATCATATTGAACATACAGACACCAGCAACATCCGCATCTATGGTGATGACGCGCGCCATGTGATCTGGAAACTGCCGGATGCCAGCGTGGGCCGCGTGTTCCTCCTTCACCCTGACCCATGGCCCAAATCACGCCACGCGCGCCGCCGGTTTGTGAACAAACACAATCTGGATGACCTCGCGCGTATCATGAAAGACGGGGCTGAACTGCGCATCGGTACCGACCACCCGCTGTACCGGGAATGGACAGCCCTGCAGATGAGCCAGCGCAGCGAGTTTGAGTGGCTGGCGGAAGGGCCGGAAGATTGGCTCGTACGTCCCGACGATTGGCCGGAAACCCGCTATGAGGTAAAGGCCATTGAGGGCAGGGCCACTTATTTCCGTTTCCGTCGCCTGCCGCGCGGCTAAGCCCACACGGCGTATCCTTCCAGAAACGACTCGGGGTATCGGGCCCGGTGGGAAGCACCCTCGCACGCTTCGTGAACACATGGCGGGCAAATGGCTGATTTCGGGCTTGCGAGCAAGGGCACTTAGCTGTATACAGGGCCCGCTTCTCCTAGATGATTGGTCAACTTTCACAGGAGTGGGTTAAAAACCCACTGCCCGCGATAACCCACATCTAGAGCGTTTTGGGCATTGTTTCTGCCGCATAATTGTCAGGAACTTCTGTTACGTGTTGGCCCGGCAGGGAAGTAGACGAAAGGACAGAGTTGGTGAGCGACGCCGCCGATAATATTGCTGCACTGATCGAACCGACCGTATCTGCGCTCGGTTACGAGCTTATTCGGGTGACCTATGGCGGGGGCCGCAAGCCTACGCTTCAGATCATGGCGGAAAAGCCTGATGGCTCCATGGGGGTCGAAGACTGTGCCAAGCTGTCCCGGGAGCTTTCGCTCATTCTTGATGTGGAAGACCCGCTGCCCGGTGAGTACCTCCTTGAGGTCAGTTCACCCGGGATCGATCGGCCGCTAACCCGGCCAAAGGATTTTGAGCGTTGGCTCGGTTTTGAAGCCAAGGTTGAACTTGGCACTCAAATGGATGGCCGGCGCCGCTATCGTGGCCGCATGACATCATTTACTGGTGACATGCTCACGATGGAAACGGACGAAGGTGTGGTGGAACTTGAATTTGGTGAAATCGCCAAAGCCAAGCTCCTGATGACAGACGAACTTCTTGAGGCTGTGCAAAAAAGCGCAGCGGAAAAGAAAAACGAGGCTGAGGCTGCTTCCGAGTAGGCTGAGGTCTGGGATTGAAGTTTTTGCACGGACATCGGGCTTGCCCGGTGCTCATGCCCTGAAAGCGACGGAGTGAAGATGATGGCTGCTGCTGTCAGTGCAAACAGGTTGGAACTGCTGCAAATTGCAGATCTCGTGGCGCGCGAGAAAGCGATCGACAAAGACATCGTGCTTGAAGCGATGGAAGAGGCGATCCAGAAAGCCGCGCGGTCACGCTATGGCGCGGAAAACGAGATCCGGGCGCAGATCGACAAAAACACCGGCGACATCCGTCTTTTCCGGGTTCTTGAGGTTGTTGAAGAGGTTGAAGAGCCAGCGGTTCAGATCAGCCTTGCCGATGCACGGCTTGATAAAGCCGACGCTGAAGTGGGCGATTATCTGGCATCCTCCCTGCCGCCGATGGATTTTGGCCGTATCGCCGCACAAACCGCAAAGCAGGTTATTGTGCAGAAGGTGCGCGATGCCGAGCGTCAGCGCCAGTATGACGAATATAAAGACCGTGTAGGTGAAGTGATCACCGGTGTGGTCAAGCGCGTTGAATATGGCAACGTGATTGTGGACATGGGCCGCGCGGAAGCAATCATGCGCCGCGATCAGGTGATCCCGCGTGAGCATATCCGCCAAAACGAACGTATCCGCGGCTTTATCTATGAAGTTCGCCGTGAAAACCGTGGCCCACAGATTTTCATGTCTCGCACCAAGCCTGATTTCATGGCTGCCCTGTTCGCGCAGGAAGTGCCAGAAATTTATGACGGTATCATCGAGATCCGCTCTGTCGCCCGTGACCCGGGCAGCCGTGCGAAAATCGCCGTACTGTCAAACGACGGTTCCATTGACCCGGTTGGCGCGTGTGTTGGTATGCGTGGCTCCCGTGTGCAGGCCGTTGTAAACGAGCTGCAAGGCGAGAAGATCGATATTATTCCGTGGTCTGGCGATGTGGCGTCCTTCATTGTGAACGCGCTGCAGCCTGCTGAAGTTTCCAAGGTTGTGCTTGACGAAGAACGCTCCCGCGTTGAAGTGGTTGTTCCTGATGACCAGCTTTCGCTTGCGATCGGTCGTCGCGGCCAGAACGTGCGTCTCGCAAGTCAGCTTACCGGCTGGACCATCGACATCATGACCGAGGCGGAAGAAAGCGAACGCCGCCAGGAAGAATTCATGAGCCAGTCCAAGCGTTTTGTTGAAGCGCTCGACGTGGATGATACACTGGCACACCTGCTTGTTGCAGAAGGCTTCACGGAAGTGGAAGAAATCGGGTATGTTGAACCTGAAGAACTTCTGGCTGTGGAAGGCTTTGATGAAGGCCTCGTTGAAGAACTTCAGCGCCGCGCCCGTGATTTCCTCGACGCCGAAGCCCGTGCGGCTGACGAAAAGCGTATCGAGCTTGGCGTACAAGACGACCTTGCTGACGTAGAAGGCCTGACACCACAAATGCTTGTGGCGCTGGGTGAAGCGGAAGTGAAGACGCTTGAAGATTTTGCAGGCTGTGCTGCCGACGAGCTGACAAGCAAAGACGACGGTATTCTGAAAGCCTTCGGCCTCGCTGAAGACGATGCAAGCGACATGATCATGTCTGCGCGTGTTGTGCTTGGCTGGATTTCCGCTGAAGAAGCTTTTGGTCACGGCGAAGAAGCCGAGGCTGACGCGGAAGTGGAAGCAGAAGGCGAAGCCGTAGAAGCAGCGCCAGAAGAAGGTGTCGCTGTTGAGGCTGAGGAGAAGGAGTAATCCTTCGCCATGCGCCGCATGTTTGAGGAGCCGAAGGTGCGCGAACGGCGGTGTATATTAAATCATGAGGTGAAACCGGAGGAAGCTCTGGTTCGCCTCGCCCTAGGCCCGGACGGCATGATTGTGCCGGATGTGGCCGCCCGGTTGCCTGGACGGGGCATGTGGGTAAGCGTTGACGGTGACGCACTTCGCGCTGCCGTCAAGGACGGCAAGCTCGCCAAGGCAGCCAGCCGTTCGCTGAAGGCCACGGTCCGTAAGGAAGCGGTGCCCGAAGATCTGGTCGACCTGATCGACCGGCTTTTGTCGCGGCGCTGTCTGGACAGGCTGGGGCTTGAGAAACGGGCAGGCAATCTGGTGACAGGTTTTGACAAGATCAAAATCGCGCTCACCAAAAAAGGGGCAGGGAAACCGGCGCTCCTGTTTGCCGCCAGCGATGGTGCCGATGATGGGCGCCGAAAGATTAAAGCGGCTGTTGGTACAGATGTACCGGTGGTGTCGCTGTTTGACCGCGAAGTGCTCTCGAAAGCGCTGGGGCGGGAAAATGTGGTTCATGCACTTTTGCTTTCAAGCGGTGGTGCAGAAAAATTGAAGGCCGATATTGGCCGCCTATTGAGTTTACGCGGATATGATCCGCAGACTTGTGAAGCGCAAGGGAACGAAGAGTAATATGAGCGACGAAAAGAAACTGACATTGTCCGGCCGCGGCACTCTTGGGGTAAACAAGGGGGTTGAGACCGGTCAGGTTCGTCAAAGCTTCAGCCACGGGCGCAGCAAGGCAGTTGTTGTCGAGCGTAAGAAAAAGCGTGTCCTGCATAAAGGCGGCGCCGCTGAGACACCTCAGCAGGAAGCCCCAACACAGCGCAAGGCACCAAAAACCTACGTGCCCAAGAAGCCCGCTGGTGATGGCCCACAGAACCTGACAAGCGCAGAGCAGGAAAACCGCATGCGCGTGCTTGAGGAAGCGAAACGCCGCGCTGAAGAAGAAGCGAAAGAGCGTGAGGCTCGCGAAGCGCGTGAAGCGAAAGAAGCGGCAGAGCGTAAGATACGCGAAGCAGCCGAAGAAGCAGCCCGTGATGACGAGGCGGAAGCTCGCAAGCGCGCAGAAGCCGAGATGAAAGCCAAAAAAGAAGCAGAAGCCAAGAAGAAGGCGGCTGCCGAGGCTGAGAAAAAAGTGGCTGATGACCTTGCTGTTCGTGAAAAAGCAGAAGCGGAAGCGAAGAAGAAAGCCGAGCTTGAAGCTCGTGCTGTTCAGCTCAAGAAAGCCAATGAAGCCCGCCAGGCTGGCGGTGGCAATGAGGCCGAAGGCGATGACGACCGCAAGTCACGCGGCAAACGCAAAAAAGGTGGCGCAGCGCCAGCTGCTGAACGCCCAACCCGTGGCCGTGGCCGTGATGACCGCCGTGGTGGCCGCCTGACGATCTCATCCGCCCTTTCCGGCGGTGATGAGCGCCAGCGTTCGCTCGCCGCTTTCAAGCGCGCACAGGCGAAGAAGCGTCAGGCGCATGATGCCAGCGCCAACCAGCCAAAACAGGCGCGCGAGGTGACAATCCCTGAGGCGATTACGGTTCAGGAACTTGCGAACCGGATGGCTGAAAAAGCGACATTTGTGATCAAGACCCTGATGGGTATGGGGGTGATGGCAACCATCAACCAGACCCTTGATCAGGACACGGCTGAGCTTGTTGTGACCGAGATGGGCCACACACCAAAACGTGTGAGCGCAGCAGACGTTGAGATCGGCCTCGTGGGTGAAGATGATCACGAAGGCGATATGGTAACACGTGCGCCGATCGTGACCGTGATGGGCCACGTTGACCACGGTAAAACTTCCCTTCTTGATGCCCTGCGTGAAGCAAACGTTGTGTCTGGTGAAGCAGGCGGTATCACCCAGCATATTGGTGCGTATCAGGTGAGCGTTGGTGACAGCAAAATCACCTTCCTTGATACACCGGGCCACGCCGCGTTTACGCAGATGCGGGCGCGCGGTGCCAGTGCAACGGATATCGTTATCCTCGTTGTGGCCGCCGATGACGGTGTGATGCCGCAAACCATTGAAGCGATCCACCACTCCAAAGCGGCGGGCGTGCCGATTATCGTGGCCATCAACAAGATGGACCGTGAAGGCGCGAACCCTGACCGTGTGCGTAACGAGTTGCTGCAGCACGAAGTGGTGACCGAGAGCTTCTCTGGTGACACGCAGGAAGTTGAAGTATCAGCCAAAACGGGTGCTGGCCTTGACAAACTCAAGGAAGCGATTGCCCTGCAGGCAGAAATTCTGGAGCTGAAAGCCAACCCGAACCGCGAAGCGGAAGGTGTGGTTGTTGAGGCGAAGCTTGATAAAGGCCGCGGCCCGGTTGCCACGGTTCTCGTGCAGCGCGGTACGCTTCGTGTTGGTGACATTTTCGTCGCGGGCCCAGAGTGGGGCCGGGTGCGCGCGCTTGTAAACGACAAGGGTGAGCAGGTATCTGAAGCTGGCCCGAGCCAGCCGGTTGAAGTGCTTGGCCTCAATGGTGCGCCGGGCGCGGGTGACGACTTTGCCGTTGTTGAAAACGAGGCACGTGCACGGGAAGTGACAAGCTACCGTCAGGACATGCAGCGCAAGAAACGCCAGGCGGCTGTTGCGGCACCGAAGACGCTTGAGAGCATCTTTAGCCAGATGAAAGAAAACGAAGGCCTGCAAACCTTTGACGTTGTTGTGAAAGGTGATGTGCAGGGCTCGGTTGAGGCGATTACACAGTCACTGCAGAAAGCTGGTAACGACGACATTCAGTGTCGTGTGATCCACGGTGCTGTGGGTGGTATTACGGAAACGGATATCACGCTTGCACAAGCCTCTGGCGCGCTGGTGATCGGCTTTAACGTACGCCCGAACAAACAGGCACGCGACGCAGCGGAAGCTGAAGGCATCACGATCAAATATTATTCCGTGATCTATGACCTGATTGACGAAGTGAAAGCGGCGATGGCTGGTCAGCTAGGGCCGGAGTTCAAGGAAAACGTTATTGGTCAGGCGGAAATCCGCGAAGCCTTCCAGGCTGGCAAAGCTGGCAAAGCGGCTGGTTGTTTTGTGGTCGAAGGGTCGATCCGCAACGACCTCAAGGCGCGCATCCTTCGTGACGATGTCATCATCTATGAAGGCCAGATCGACAACCTGCGCCGCTTCAAGGACGACGTTAAGGAAGTTCGCGCGGGCCAGGATTGTGGCCTGACGTTCGAGAACTACAACGACTTTAAAGCCGGTGACGTTCTCGAAGTTTACGAACTGCAGGAAATCGAACGCAAGCTTTAGGCCTGCGTTCGGCTTTTCCGCCGCTTAATAAGGTTTGAGCCCATGTCCAGATCTCATCATGCCAAAGGCCCTAGCCTCCGGCTATTGCGGGTTGGCGAGAATGTGCGTCATGCCATCTCGTCGATTTTGCAGCGCGGTGACGTGCAGGATAAGGATCTGGCCAAAGCATCAGTGACCGTATCTGAAGTGCGCATCAGCCCTGACCTCAGGAACGCAACCGTGTTTGTGATGCCGCTTGGCGGGGACCCTGAAGGGGTTATCACCAAGGCGCTCAATAAAAACTCTGCGTTCCTGCGGGGTGAGCTCAGTAAATCCGTGCATATGAAATATATGCCGCGCCTCAAGTTCGTGATTGATGAAAGCTTTGATGAAGCCAGTCACATTGACGCGCTGTTGCGGGACCCCCGTGTAACCCGTGACCTTGACCACGATGATGATGTGGATGAGGACGAGCTGGGTGATGACGGCGAAGGTGCCGTCGGCGATGACGAAGAGTAACGATGGCGCGGCGGCGAAAGGGCGAAAAGATCGACGGCTGGATGGTCATCGATAAACCGCTGGGGCTTTCAAGCGCCAAGGTTGTCTCTCGCATCAAATATCTTACCAAAGCACAGAAGGTTGGCCACGGCGGCACGCTCGACCCGCTGGCATCCGGCATATTGCCCATCGGGCTTGGCGAAGCCACCAAGACCATGCCCTTCATTGTGGACGCCACCAAGGAATATGCGTTTACCATCAGATTCGGCTCTGCCACCGATTCGGACGACCTTGAAGGCGCGGTGATTGAGGATGGCGGGCGAATCCCATCAGAATCGGAAGTTGTGGCGGTTCTGCCAGACTTCACCGGCGCGATTGAGCAGGTGCCACCCGCCTATAGTGCGATCAAGGTTGACGGGAAACGCGCCTATAAGCTCGCGCGCGACGGCCATCAGGTTGAGCTGAAGCCGAGAACGGTTGAAATTCAATCACTTAGCCTCACCGGGTTCGACTCTGACGCCGGCACCGCGGATGTGCATGTGAGCTGCGGTAAAGGCACCTATGTGCGCTCGCTCGCGCGGGATATCGCAAAAGCCCTTGGTACCTGCGGCCATGTGACGGCGCTCAGGCGTTTGAGGGTCGGTCCCTTCACGCTCAAAGGGGCGATTTCGCTGGAAAAGCTGGATGAGTTAGGCCATAGTGCGCGCGCTGTGGACTACCTATGTCCGATTACGACGGCGCTGGACGACATCCCGGCGGTTGCCGTAACCGAACCGGAGGCAGATCGCATACGTTGCGGCCAAACCCTCCAATTGCCCACGGCTAAGCAAGGAACGATTGTGTTGATGCTTGGCGATACGCCTTTGGCGGTTGCTGAAAACACAGATGGCACAGTCAAATCCCTGCGGGTCTTCAATATGTAATTTTTTTAGGAGAAGATCGATGTCGATCACTGCTGAACGGAAACAAGAACTGATTGCAGAATACGCCACACATGAAGGCGACACTGGTTCCCCAGAGGTACAGGTTGCTATTCTGACGTCGCGTATCGTGACACTGACAGACCACTTCAAAGACCACAAAAAGGATAACCATTCCCGCCGTGGCCTGATCAAGATGGTTAACCAGCGTCGCAAGCTGCTGGATTACCTCAAATCCAAGGACGAAGGTCGCTACACAACGCTGATCGGTCGCCTGGGTCTCAGGAAATAAGCCAGAAATAGTTCAAGGAGGCCGGTTCATAAGGACCGGCCTTCCTGCTTCCGAGGGGCGTTGCGCCCCTTAAGCATTTTAGAAAGCACCTTGGTCTCTAATCCGGGAGGCCCGGGATATATATGAAAAGCGGGGCGTATTCATAGGGAATGCGCCGAGGTTGCCCGGCTTGAAGTGCGATACCTGGGTAGCTGCTGAAAGGTTAGAAAATGTTCAATATCCATCGCAAAGAAATCGAATGGGGTGGCCGTACCCTCTCTCTTGAAACCGGCCATGTAGCAAGACAAGCTAGTGGGGCCGTAATGGCCAAATATGGTGACACCGAAGTACTTTGTACCGTTGTTGGCGCCAAATCCGTAAAGCCAGGGCAAGACTTCTTCCCGCTTACGGTCAACTATATCGAAAAATTCTACGCTGCCGGTAAAATCCCCGGCGGTTTCTTCAAGCGTGAAGGTCGCCCATCCGAGAAAGAAACGCTCGTAAGCCGCCTGATCGACCGCCCGATCCGCCCGCTGTTCCCTGACGGGTTCAAAAACGAAGTACAGGTTATCTGTACCGTTCTGAGCCACGACCTTGAGAACGACAGCGATATCGTTGCCATGATCGGCGCGTCTGCGGCCCTCACCATCTCCGGTCTCCCGTTCATGGGCCCGATCGCTGGTGCAAAAGTTGGCTACAAAGACGGCGAATACATCCTCAACCCATCACTTGAAGAAGTGAAAGAGAGCGACCTTGAGCTTGTTGTTGCAGGCACATCTGACGCTGTTCTGATGGTTGAATCAGAAGCAAAAGAGCTTTCTGAAGACGTTATGCTTGGTGCTGTGACCTTCGGTCATGAAGCATCCAAAAAAGTGATCGACGCGATCATCGAGCTGGCTGAAGTTGCAGCAAAAGACCCATGGGAGCTTCCTGAAGGTCCTGACAAGTCTGCACTTGTTGCTGCGATCAAGGAAGCTGGCGAAGCAGACCTGCGTGCCGCTTACGAGATCACAACCAAACAAGACCGCGTTGCCAAAATCTCTGAAGCCAAAGCAAAAATCGCTGAAGCTGCTGCACCGGTTCTCGAAGCTAACCCAGAGCTCACCGAACAGATGGTTGGTGACCTGACGAAAAAGCTCGAGAGCTCCATCGTTCGCGGCAACATCCTTGAGACCGGCAAGCGCATCGACGGTCGTGGCCTCGCTGACGTTCGTTCGATCATGTCTGAAGTTGGCGTGCTGCCACGTTCACACGGTTCCTCGCTTTTCACCCGTGGTGAAACGCAGGCGCTTGTGGTTGCAACCCTCGGCACCGGCGAAGATGAGCAGATCATCGACGCGCTTGAGGGCAGCTGGCGTTCAAACTTCATGCTGCACTACAACTTCCCACCATTCTCCGTTGGTGAATGTGGTCGTGTCGGCTTTACCGGCCGCCGCGAAGTTGGCCACGGCAAGCTTGCTTACCGTGCGGTAAGCGCTGTGTTGCCACAGGGTGAAGAGTTCCCTTACACTATTCGCCTTGTGTCTGAGATCACCGAATCAAACGGTTCAAGCTCAATGGCAACGGTGTGTGGCGCCTCGCTCTCCATGATGGACGCAGGTGTTCCGATCAGCCGTCCGGTTTCCGGTATTGCCATGGGTCTCATCAAGGAAGGCGACGACTTCGCAGTTCTCTCCGATATCCTTGGTGACGAAGACCACCTCGGTGATATGGACTTCAAGGTTGCGGGCACAGAAAAAGGTGTGACCGCGCTGCAGATGGACATCAAGATCACGGGCATCACCCGTGAGATCATGGAAAAAGCGCTTCACCAGGCACATGGTGGTCGCGCACACATCCTTGACGAGATGAACAAAGCCCTCACTGGCGCGCGTACGGAGCTTTCCGAGCACGCACCACGCATCGAAACCATGAAGATCCCAACGGACAAAATCCGTGAAGTGATCGGCACTGGCGGTAAAGTGATTCGTGAGATCGTTGAAGTAACCGGCGCGAAAGTGAACATCGAGGACGATGGCACAATCAAGATCGCGTCAAGCGTCGCAAGCGAGATCGAAGCTGCAAAAGCCTGGATCACTGGCATTGTTGCCGAGCCAGAAGTAGGCGTGATCTACAAGGGTAAAGTTGTGCGAATCATGGACTTTGGTGCATTCGTGAACTTCATGGGCAGCCGTGACGGCCTCGTACACATCTCTGAGCTTGTTGAAGACCGTGTCGAGAAAGTGACCGACGTCGTGAACGAAGGTGACGAAGTTTACGTCAAGTGCCTTGAGATCGATGGCCGCGGTAAAGTGCGCCTTTCCATGCGTGTTGTGGACCAGGAGACGGGTGAAGAAAACCCGGATGCACGTCCGCCTAAAGCATCGCCAGCACCGAAAAAAGGTGGTGGCAAGCGCGACTAACACCGCGTATTAATTGAAATGAAACCGGCGTGTGATACGATCACGCCGGTTTCGCCTTCTAGAGGAGGCACTTGACGGAGGGCGCCGGGGGACGCTACGGACCTCTGGACTTTGGGAGAGTTTAATGAGTTTCAGTTTGAATTCGATCCGCCTCGGCGGCAAGGACGTGCTGCCACTGATCGAGGGGGGCAAAGGGGTTGCCATTTCCACCGGTGCAAGCTCGGGCCCATGGGCACTTGCTGGCGGCATCGGGACAATCTCTGCAGTGATCGCAGACCAGTATGACGCGCACGGAAATGTAGAGCCGCATGAATATGCAGGCCGCACTCGTACGGCCCGCCATGAAGAGATGATCCAGTATTCGATCAAAGGCACGATCGATCAGGTCCGCAAGGCCTGGGAAATCTCAAAAGGCGAAGGCCATATCAATATCAATATGCTTTGGGAAGTTGGCAGCGCGCAGCGCATCCTTCACGAAGTTTTAGAGAAAACCAAAGGCATGATCCACGGCGTTACATGTGGCGCTGGCATGCCGTTCAAACTGGGTGACCTTGCGAGCAAATACGGCGCGCACTATTACCCGATTGTTTCATCTGGCCGTGCGTTTAACCTTCTCTGGAAGCGTGCGTACAAAAATGTTTCCGAGCTGCTTGGCGGTGTGGTTTATGAAGACCCATGGCTTGCGGGCGGCCACAATGGCCTCTCAAACGCTGAAGACCCCAACAAGCCGGGTGACCCATACCCACGGGTGCTGGAATTGCGGCAGATCATGCGCAAGCTTGGGCTTGACCATGTGCCGATCATCATGGCTGGCGGTGTATGGAACCTCAAGGAATGGAAAGACTGGATCGACAACAAAGAGCTTGGTCCAATCATGTTCCAGTTTGGCACGCGCCCGCTTCTGACCAAAGAGAGCCAGATTTCCGATAAATGGAAAAAGCGCCTCCTGAACCTGAAGCCTGGCGATGTGTTGCTGCAAAACTTCAGCCCAACCGGCTTCTTCTCCAGCGCCATCAAAAACAGCTTCATTGGTGAGCTGGTGCAGCGCAATGATCGTCAGATCGAGTTTCGCACCGAGAAGGAAGGCGATTTTGATACCGAGTTGGTGGTTGAACGCAAAACCTATATCGTGCGCCGGGCGGACGAGGGCAAAGCTCGCGACTGGATAGCAGAAGGTTTTGAGCGCGCCATGAAAACGCCGGACGGATCACTGATTTTTGTGACCCCCGACAAATGCGCTGAAATCCGCAAGGATCAGGCAGACTGTGTTGGCTGTCTTAGCCAGTGCCGGTTCTCCTCATGGGCGACAAACGAGAAAAACAGCACCGGTCGCCTTGCCGACCCGCGCAGCTTCTGTATCCAGAAAACGCTGGATGATGTGGCGCACGGCGGCAGTGTGGACGATAACCTCGTGTTTGCCGGCCACAATGCGTTCCGATTCGCGAAAGACCCGTTCTATTCCAACGGTTTTATCCCAACCGTGAAACAGTTGGTGGACCGGATCGTCTCTGGCGACTAGAGGGAAACCACAAAGCGCAAGCACAATAAAAGCGAGGCAGATGCCTCGCTTTTTCTTTGTCAGATGTCCTATAACAGACGCTTCTGAACGTTAAACGTATATTTTGGGGAATATCGTGAAAATTCACTTCTGGTTGGGCGCGTTCCTGACTTTTGTATCGGCCATTAGTGGCGCTGCAAAAGCGGATGAGACGTTTGAAAATTGGGCCTTGGAGCACATCGAAGGCAACATGAGCGAGGCTTTTGCTGAACTGATTGCGCACAAATCAGATCTTTGGAACGGTTTGGCACTGCTCGGGGCCTGCGGGAAAAAGGCTGAAGCTGGCAACCTGATACGTGACCTGTTGCCATACAAGGTAGATTTCAGTCGTAAAATTGTGGCAAGAGCCTCAGGGCTTGATGCGGAAAAAGAACAGCAACTTAGGGCGATGGCGGAAAAGGAATACGGTCGCCTGGTCACGGGTTATGCGGTCTCAACGCGGCAGCTGCTATTTTCAATTATGCGCGACGCTCCTGAGACTCGCGATGCATTTTGCCTTATGGCGGGCCGTTATTATGAACGCTACCTTCAAAACCGTGAAACTTTGAAGATGCAGCTTTTCTGGAAAAAGCGGAGCGAGAACGGGAGAAATCTCGTATCGCCACCTGTCAAATAACGCCAATCCAAAGTCCCAGTTGACATCTTTCTATGATCGTTGTTTGTTAGGCGAACTAACCTTACGGGCGGCCAGTGTTTCGAGTATTATCGCCAAGGTAGCTATAAATCGCATCAAGACCAATTTCTCTGGGGGCAGAGGGGTATGAGCAAAGCAGACTGGCTGGAGCAGGTACATCGGTTTTTGACCCTTGAATGGGCCAAAGCGGCAACTGATGGCCATACGTTCAATGAATTTTCCTATCTCCGGGCCATCGGCCAATTGGAAGAGACCGCAAGCAAAGCGGAAACCGCGACGGAACGGTTTGGCCCGCGCTTGAGCGACCTTGCCGATGCGCTTGCCGTGCGCCGCGCGTCTGCCAGCACCATGCTGACCAAGCTTGAAAAAGAAGGCCTTGTGGAGCGCAAGCACAGCCGCCTCGATGCCCGCGCGCAGCACATCAAGCTGACGGCAGAGGGCAGGGAAGCGGTGAAAAACGGCCTGTCGCTCTATGAACGGTCCGCATCGCACCTGCTTGCAGCACTAGGCGACCACCAGGCGGATATTCTGGCGCTTTCTGCGGGCCGTGCGGCCAAACGCGCACGCCAACGCACAAACTGATCAGGCATTCCCTGAAATACCAACGGTCTGTGCGGGGAAGGTTAGAATCCCTAACACGCCGTTAACCATAGGGTTGGCGTCGGCTACAGCGCGCGGCTCATGTAAACCACGTCATCTTCAGGGTTGAAATTATAGGGTTCTATCTCTTCAAACCCGAGCTTCTGGTAGAGCGCCACAGCAGCCTCAAGACGCCTGAGGCTATCAAGAAGCATGGTTTTATAGCCGAGTGTTTTTGCGTCGCTCAGCAGTTTTTCACATAACTTGCGCCCCGCCCCGGTGCCTTGGGCCTCCGGCAGCATATAGAGCCGCTTCATTTCGCACACATCGCGTGAATGCTCTTTGAGGGCTACAGCGCCAACGGGCTTGTTGCCCAGTTTAGCAAGCAGCAGGTGCACATAGCCTTCAGGGAAACGAGCCATCTCAGTCTCAAAGTCCTGGAACCCAAGGTCGATAGGCAGCCATTCAGAGAAAGCGCGGAATATATCCTTCGTGGCTTTGATGTCCTCAGCCGTTTTCGCCTTTGTGATGACGATCTGCGCGTTCCTCATCTGCTGTGGCCTCCATTCCATGTAGCAGTCTGTGCCCTCATAAATGTCGGCATTCGGGCTTTTGGCTAACACAAAACCGAGTTTTTCATAGAGGCGCATGGCGGGCTCAAGCTTGGTATGGGTTTCAAGGAACAGCAGTTTGCCGCCCTTTTCCTGAAACCAGTCGATGACAGCTTCGCAGAGGGCTTGGCCAAGACCGAGGCCCTGCGCACTGTCTGCAACGCCAAGCTTTGTAAGCTCATAAACCCCATCGCCGCAGTGTTTGATGGCAACGGTACCAACGGCTTTCCCGTCTTTCACCGCAAAAAACACTTCCCCACCTGAGCGCAGCACTGTGCCTTCAGGGTCCACCAACACGCGGCGGTGCACATCCTCAATCGTAAAATATTTCTCAAGCCACGCTGCATTCAAGTCATAAAATGCTTGGCTGAAAGCGGGGTTATAGGTGCTGATGCTCAACCCGTTCTGAAGTGCCTTCATGATGCCGCCCGCCATTCCATATAGTAGTTTGAGCGCTCATAGGGGCTTGGCACCGGGGGCGGCAGTTCCTTAAAGCCGATACGGTGATATAGCCGGATTGCGGGCTCAAGAACCGTGTTGGTTTCAAGATACAGGGTTTTGCCGCCGCGGGCCTGAAACCGGTTGATCACTTCAATGCACAGCGCGCGACCAATGCCGCCCTGGCGCACGTTCGGGTCCACGCCCAGCTTGGTAAGCTCGAACCGGCCGTCCCCCTCTGCTTTCATGGCGACAGCGCCAACAGCTTTGCCGTCAGCAACCGCGAAGAAAATCTCGCCGCCTTTATCAAGGATGGTGCCTTCAGGGTCAGACAGAACCTTTTCGTCGATCGGCTCAACCTTGAAATACTGTTTTACCCAGGCAACGTTGAGGTCATAAAAAGCCTGCCGGTAGGTCACATCATAAGGCACAATCTCAAAGCTTGGTTTCACATTGCGTGCCTGCTGTTCCTTGAGCCGATCGTAAAGCGATTTACGGTCGAAAGAACTCTCAAGGCCATCAAGCGCGGCCAACAGGTTCACACCCGCCTCGCCCTGCGCTTCAAGGACAGAAGCCTCAAGGTTTTTCCAGAACGGCTGAACGTTCTCGACAAGGTCCGTGCCAGTGGCAGTTAAGCTCACAAGCTTCTGCCTGCCGTCTTCTGTGGCGGTGGTTTCAACCACACCCTGACCAATCAACCGCTTCACTGTTTGGCTCACGGCAGAGTGGGAGAAGCCCGCGAGCCGTGCGATCTCAGATATAGGCATGCTGCCACGCACTGAAAGCGCATAAATCACATAAAAATGGCTCACCCGGATATTGATCCCGGCTTCCTCATAAATACGGTCCGCGTCCGCAGACATACGCTCATAAAGCCTGCGCATGCGGGTACCGATACCAAGTTCAAAAAAAATCTCGTCAGGGATGCTCATGCCACCCACTCCTGTATTTCATGTAAGAAATTATGTAAGTACTTATATAAAATCGTCAAGAGGGATTCTGCACGTTGGTGAGGCGCAGGAATGGAGGTGGGGTAAGGAAGGGTTGCTTAGTCGATCAGTTCGCCAGCATAAACGCCCCAGATGTAGCGCCGGTCTATCCAGGCGCGGGTGCCGTCAATTTCCATGTGGCACCAGTCTGCTGTGCACTCAAGCACTTCACCGATCACGCCGGCGTCGGCGGTCAGCCGAATGGGGGAGCCGCTATCAGCTTCCTTGAAAAGCCGCCGCGCGCCGCCCGTGATCATGGCCGTACGTTTGCTGGACAAAAGCCTTACATGCATCCAGCCGGTTACACCTTCAAAGTCACGCACCTGTCGCCAGGCGCCGTGCTCGTCAATCACTTCAAGGGGCAGGTTGTCGCGGCTATATACCCAGGCAACAGGATACTGAAGGCCGGGCCCTGTGCGCATATAGGCTTTGTCCGCGGCGAGCGAGATGAAACGCGGCAGCGGGTTGCCGCTTGCGCCAACGGTTGCGGCAGAGGCCGCATTTGTTGTGCTCAATAAGCCCAAAAACAGAAGAATCGCAAAAAAGCGCTGCATCGCGTATGGTCCCCTATCGCTTGGCGTTTGAAAGAGCCCGCGCCTTCTGGTACAGAAGCCCGTAAGTTTTAGGCGGGGGCGCTCCCACGCCCGTCAGAAAAGGTTATTTTGTCCTATGAGTCAAACAGGAAACCGGCAACGCCCCAAGGTAATTGTCACGCGCAAGCTGCCTGACAATATCGAAACGCGCATGGCCGAGCTTTTTGACGTCACGCTCAATCTGGCTGACAAGCCGCTCGACAAGGCCGCGCTTCAAAAGGCGGTGGCCGAGGCAGACGTGATTGTACCAACGGTGACAGACAGTATCGATGCTGAAGTGATCGCGGCCGCTGGCAAGAAGCTGAAGCTGATCGCAAACTTCGGTGCCGGTGTAAACCATATCGATGTGGCAGCCGCGCAGGAAAAAGGCATTGCTGTCACCAACACACCAGGTGTGTTGACGGAAGACACGGCCGACCTCGCGATGGCGCTGCTGCTATCCGTGCCGCGGCGACTGTTTGAAGGTGAGAAAATCCTGCGCGCGGGTGAGTGGACCGGCTGGACCCCAACCTTCCTGATGGGGCACCGCATTCAGGGCAAGCGCCTCGGCATTATCGGTATGGGCCGGATCGGGACAGCAATTGCGCGGCGCGCAAAAGCCTTCAACATGGCGGTGCATTACCATAAGCGCAAACGCCTGCCGACGGATATCGAGAGCGAGCTTGAGGCCACCTATTGGGATGACCTTGACGAGATGCTGAGCCGGATGGATTTTGTGTCCGTCAACTGTCCGCTGACGGAAGATACGCATCACCTGATGGACCGGGCGCGGCTCAAGAAATTGCAGCCGCATGCGGTGATCATCAACACAGCCCGCGGTGAGATTATTGACGAAGAAGCGCTTGCTGACCTGATCGAGGTTGGGCGCATCGCTGGTGCCGGGCTTGACGTGTTTGAGCAGGAACCCGAGATCAACCCCAAGCTTCTGGAGCTTGATAATGTGGTCCTGCTGCCGCATATGGGCTCGGCAACCTATGAGGCCCGGATGGCGATGGGTGAAAAAGTGCTGATCAATATCCGCGCTTTTGTAGACGGGCACCGCCCACCAGACCGGGTTCTGCCCTACTAGGGCACAGCGTCAGTTTTAAGAATAAGGAGGGCCGCGTGTGTGATGCGGCCCGACCTATAGTGAACAAGAACGATTATTTTGGAAGTACCAGTTGGCGGCCATGACCGAGCTTAAAAACATACGCAACTTTTCTATCATTGCGCACATCGACCACGGCAAATCGACGCTGGCCGACCGCCTTATCCAGTCAACCGGTGCGTTGACGGACCGTGAGATGAAAGCCCAGGTGCTTGATTCGATGGATATCGAACGCGAGCGTGGCATCACCATCAAGGCGCAGACCGTACGGCTTGAATATAAAGCGCAGGACGGCCAGAACTATACGCTGAACCTGATGGACACGCCGGGCCACGTTGACTTCGCCTATGAGGTGAGCCGCTGCCTGAGCGCCTGCGAAGGTTCGCTCCTGATCGTGGATGCAAGCCAGGGCGTGGAAGCACAAACACTCGCGAATGTGTATCAGGCTATTGAAAACGACCATGAGATTGTGCCGGTCCTGAACAAGATCGACCTGCCTGCGGCGGAGCCGGAGCGCGTGCGTCAGCAGATTGAGGATGTGATCGGGCTTGATGCATCAGAGGCTGTGGAATGCTCCGCCAAGTCGGGCATTGGTATCTCGGAAGTTCTGGAAGCGATTGTGACCCGCCTGCCAGCCCCTGAAGGTGACCCGGATGCGCCTCTTAAAGCCATGCTGGTGGATAGCTGGTATGACAGTTACCTCGGCGTGATGGTGCTTGTGCGCATCATCGACGGCAAGCTCAAGAAAGGCCAAACCATCAAGATGATGGCGGCTGGTACCGAGCATCTTGTTGAGCGCGTGGGGGTGTTCACCCCAAAAGGCGTGATCGTGCCGGAGCTTGGCCCCGGTGAAGTTGGTTTCATCACTGCCAGCATCAAGGAAGTGGCGGACACAAACGTGGGTGACACCATCACCGACGCAAAGAAGCCATGCGCGAAGGCGCTTTCGGGCTTTAAGCCGAGCCGGTCGGTTGTGTTCTGTGGTCTCTTCCCGGCGGACAGCGCCGAGTTTGAGCGTCTGCGCGACGCGCTTGGCAAGCTGCGGCTCAATGATGCCAGCTTTGAGTTTGAGACCGAAAGCTCGGCAGCGCTTGGTTTTGGTTTCCGCTGCGGTTTCCTTGGCATGCTGCATCTTGAGATTATTCAGGAACGCCTGCTGCGTGAGTTTGACCTCGACCTCATCACCACAAGCCCGAGCGTGATCTATAAGATCCACAAAACCGATGGCTCGCTTGAGGAACTTCATAACCCGGCTGATATGCCGGATGTGGTGAAGATCGATTATATCGAGGAGCCATGGATCAATGCGACAATCCTCGTGCCGGATGAGCACTTGGGCGCGGTGTTGAAGCTGTGCGAAGACAAGCGCGGTGAACAGACCGACCTGACCTACGCAGGCACGCGCGCCATGGTGAAATACAGGCTGCCGCTCAACGAGGTGGTTTATGATTTTTATGACCGCCTTAAGTCGGTCAGTCGCGGTTACGCAAGCTTCGACTATGACATGGCGGGGTATCAGGAAAGTGACCTCGTGAAGATGTCCATCCTCGTGAATGCGGAACCCGTTGATGCGTTGGCGATGCTGGTTCACCGCAGCCAGGCTGAGGGCCGTGGCCGCGCGCTTTGTGAGCGGCTCAAGGACCTGATCCCGCGCCAACTCTTCAAAATTCCTATTCAGGCTGCGATTGGTGGCCGTGTTGTGGCACGTGAAACCATCTCCGCCATGCGCAAGGATGTGACCGCAAAATGTTATGGCGGTGACGTAACCCGTAAGAAGAAGCTCCTCGAGAAGCAGAAAAAAGGTAAGGCGAAAATGCGCATGTACGGCAAGGTGGAGATACCACACACCGCCTTTATCGCCGCTTTGAAGATGCGCGAGACCTAAAAAACGGTATCTCTGGCAGATTCTTTGAAAAAAATCGCAAAACCGGCTCAAGACAGGGGCCGGTTTTTGCTTTATTTTCCAACTATTTAATTAGGACCGCTTTGGGACTTGCGGAAAATTTTTCGCTTTTTAGTCAAAAATCGCGCAAATGTGACGCTTGTTTACCCGTTGTTAACAGCCTCTATTCTATAAGGAAGATGCTGATACAGCCTAATAGCTCCCTTGATCTGACTGTGTCGCGCGGAACCGCATGTCCTCCCCCGATTGCGGTTCCGCATTTTTTTTAGCTGCCAACATTTTCCATATCGCTCCATCAGCCTTGCACAATATCGCAAGATGCATTTCAATGGTCTTTGCTGATGCGGGGAGAGTTTAGGGCGTAGGTTATGGTGCAGACATTCATTGTCATGTCGAGGTGTGTGGCGAAAGCCGGGGTAGGCTTTCTGTTGCTGATATCTGCTTTTGGGGCTCTTGCGCCAGAACGGGCCAGCGCTCAGGGTATTCTGTCCCTTGAACAGGACCCGCGGCAGATGGCGCTTGATATTTTCTCCGGTGTGAACCGAGGCTCACCCCCTGAGACTATCGCGCTGAAAATCACGCAGCTTATCAACGCCTATCGCTTCCGCTGTACACGGGTGACCGACTATCAGGTCTTTGGTGCGCGCCCCAACCTTATTGATATCAAGGTGAAATGCAGCGGTGAGCCTCTCTTTGGTGTTACCGTGGCGTCAAACGGCTATGTCGCTGTGTTTGGCGGCAACGGCATGGTCTCACCGCTTGATCGGCGCGACGCGCTCATATACAGCTTCGCCGCAGACGGCAGGGTTGAGTCCGATTCGCGGATCACAGCGGGCGACGCGTTTGACGAGACCGTGGAACGCCTTGAGCTTGGTGATCAGTATAACATGATGTATGTGCTGGCCATGTTTGCCACGCTTTTGGCGGTGGTGAGCGCGATTGCATTGGTGTGGCTTAAGATGTGGCGTCACCGCAAGGGCAAGCGCCGTCATCACCGGGGCATAAAGCCTATGGCCAAACATGCGGTGGCGGCGTCCTCCGTCATCAAGGATCAGCTTCTCAAGGAAAGCACCCAGATCAGTAAGAAGCTTTTCAAGCATCCTTCAGGCGTGTTGATAGCGCGCGGCAAAAAAGGCAAGCGGCGTTTCTTCAAATCTCGTTTCTGGGCAACAACATACACCTTGCTTGGCTGGCGCATGTTTGAGGCCGGGGCGCCGGACCCGATTGAAATGCCTGAGTTTGAAGCACCTAAGGCGGAGACGATCGACGAATTGGTCAACCTTTCCTAGCGCTGGAAGGGTGGCTTCCAGTCGATACCCGTGAGCAGCACAAATAGGTGCGCCACAAAAACGAAAATGCCCACTATCGCGATAAACTGAATATAAAAGGGTGGAATGATCGGCACCACGCCGGTTTGGTGGCGCTTTTCCTTGATAAACCCAAAAACCCAGATGAGAACACAGGCCACAAGGCCGATAATCGTACCTTCAAGTGACATGGTCGCGGCCTAGTTGGTTTTGGGGGAGAAATCCGGCTTGCCAAAATGGAACCCTTGCGCAAAATCAACCCCGAGTGACCGCAGGAAATCCGCCTGGAAGCGGTTTTCAACATGCTCGCCAATGGTTTTGATGCGAAGGTCAGCGCACAGGCGCACTATGGAAAGCAGGAAAGTGGGGCGATAGCCGGGGTTGTTCATGTCCCGCACATATTGGCCGTCGATCTTCACATAATCCACGTTGAAGGAGCGCAGGTACTGGTAGCCCGCGGCGCCTGCGCCAAAGTCATCAAGGCATATGCGGTAGTCCATCGCCTTCAAGTCGCTAAAGACGGCTTCGGCTTTCTCGAGCTTGGTAATGGCGGCGGTTTCAGTGAGCTCCAGAAGGATCGAGCGCGACACATCCTTCGCGTTTTTGAACACATCCATCAGTGAGCTGAGATACCGGTCACTCTCGATCGTGCGGCCAGAAAGGTTGATGGCAAGCGTGAGCGGCGTGCCCAGCTTTTTCATCTTGCGCACATAGTCGATCGCCTTCTTGCTTGTGGCGATATCAAACTCTTCAATGATGCCCACATCTTCCGCGAATTTGATCACCTCAAGCGGGGTGCTGCCGCCCATGCGCTCGTCAAACCGGCTCAGCACCTCATTGTGGTGAATATCGCCGTTCGATAGCGACACAACCGGCTGGAACGCTATGTTAAAGCTGCCGGTCTCGATCATATTGTGCATCTGCACCACACGCTTCTGTGCGTCACCGGCCATGGTTTCATAGGCGGTGGATAGGGTTTTGAAATCCACTTTGCCCGGGTCTTTGCAGAACTGGTTCAAAACATAAGAAAGCGTGCGCAAAATCTGGTCTTCAGCAACATCTGCGGTGTCAGACGCGAGGGTGGAATAAGCCGCCTTCAGCTTTACATTCTCGTCCACATTGCCGAGCGATTTTTCAAGTTGCTTGCCGTCCCCTTTGGCGCGGTGCAGGAACGCGAAGTGCCGGTCATCAATCTGGCCCGCGATCTCGCCGTCCACCGACAGGGTTTTCATGTGCGCCGCCACACGCGACAGCAACTGGTGCATATATTTGGGGCCAAACCGTTCTTTGGCTTCTTCAATGCCGTCAACTTCAATGGCGGTCATGTAAAGGTTACTGCCCGCCGGGTTTTCCTTCATGGTACGGGATGCAAGCTCCATGAAGCTGTCCCGGTTGAGGAGGCCGGTTTCAGGGTCGGTGTTCTGTTCTGTGCTGCCGCCGGTGCCAAGCGGTGCGGCACGGAGAGCGAGGAACACGCGGCCCTCAGCCCCCGGCATGCGAAGCGCAAACAGCCGGAGCGCAACACCGCGCCCACCCCCGGAAGAAAACCGCACAGGGATAGGGCCAATGCGGCCTTTATGTTCAAGATGCATCAAAAGGGCGGAGAAAACGTCCCGGTCATCTTCATCGATATGTTCGAAGATATTTTCGCCAACAAGGCTTTTACCGGGCTCGGTGCCGATGCGGTCCGCAGCGCCGCCTTCAAATACGATGGTGCCTTTACCGTCAATTTCAAAAAACAGCTCGGCGGCGGCGAAGGCAAAAGCCACAAACCGCTCGCGCTCTTTTTTTATTTCTTCCACTGATGCTGACATAAATTCCCTGTCTGGCCCCCGGTGGTGCACCGTTGCTGGTGTGCGGCCTGAGCAACTTTCAAGCGCTCACAGAATTCCGCTGTCACAACCTATAAAACCGGCTTCGCCCGAACACCATCATTAATCCGAATTTGTAAATAAATTCTGCACGGATTACGTCTTTTCTCATAGGGTTTGAAATGCGGCCCGGCTCTGCTACGCTCCCGTCACCACAGTGGGGTGGACTTTAAAAGGGAACGCTCATGAAGATGAGGATTATATGCGCAGCCGCCATGCTCGTTGCAGGTGGTGGGCACGTGCTCGCTGACGATGGCGATAAAAAATCGTTCGATTACACAGATATCTTTAACCTTGAGTATGCCACCGGTGCACGGCTGACACCGGACGGCAAATCGGTTGTTTATGAACGCCGCTCAATGGATATCATGACCGACAGCACCCGCACCAATATCTGGCAGGTGGGGCTGGACGGCAGCGGCCACAAACCGGTGCTTTCCGGCAAGGACAGCTATCGTATGCCGCGCTTCTCGCCAGACGGCAGCCGCATGGCCTATGTGTCCGCCGTGGAGGGCAAGTCGCAAATTTATGTGCGCTGGCTTTCAAGCGGTGACACGGCGCGGGTAACCGACCTGCAGTTTGGCCCCGGCGCGCTTGCGTGGTCGCCTGACGGCAAGATGATCGCCTTCACCATGTTTGTACCCACGAGCGCCAAGCCGCTCTTCAACCTGCCAGCCAAACCAAAGGGGGCTGAATGGGCAGGCCCTGCCAAGGTGATTGATCAGGTAACTTACCGGGCGGACGGCGCGGGCTATCTGCCGCGCGGCTTCACCCATGTGTTTGTGGTGCCAGCGGATGGCGGCACACCACGCCAGATCACATCAGGCGACTTTCATCATAACGGGCCGGTCAGCTGGTCTGCGGATGGTTCAGCGCTTTTTGTCTCCGCCAACCGCAACGAGGACTGGCAGCTCAACCCGTTTGGCACGGAAATCTACCGCGTGAATGTGGAAGACGGTGCCTACACAGCGCTCACCGACCGGGACGGCCCGGACGCAGCGCCTGAGCTGTCGCCCGACGGCAAGCGCATTGCCTACCTTGGTTTTGACGACAGCAAAATGTCGAACCAGATCAACCGCCTGAATGTGATGAACACAGACGGCAGCGGCAAATCTGTTATCACGGCTGAGCTTGACCGCAGCGTGAACGGTTTCCAGTGGGCGCCGGACGGCAAGGGCCTTTATTATAGCTATGACGACCAGGGCAAAACGCTGGTGGCCTATGCCACGCTTTCGGGCGGCGGGCGTGTGCTCACTGATGCGCTTGGTGGCACCACGCTTGGGCGGCCATACACCTCTGGCGATTTCCGTGTGGCGGATGATGGCCGGGTGATTTTCACGCTCTCGCGCCTTGACAGGCCGGCGGACCTCGCGGTGGTGAACCGCATTGGCCGTGTTGATGTGCTCACCGACCTCAACAGCGACGTGCTGGGCCACAAGGCGATGGCGAGCGTTGAAGAGGTGAAACTCGCGGCCTCCACCGATAGCCGGGCGCTTCAGTTCTGGCTCGCAAAACCTGCGGACTTTGACGCCAGCAAAAAATACCCGCTGATCCTTGAGATCCACGGCGGCCCGCACACAGCCTATGGCCCGCACTTCTCGGCTGAGGTGCAGATGTATGTAGCAAAAGGCTATATGGTGCTTTACGGCAACCCGCGCGGCAGCACATCCTACGGCAATGATTTTGCCAACACCATCCACCACAATTATCCGTCCAACGACTATGACGACCTGATGGACGCGGTGGATGAAGTGATCAAAACCGGTGCTGTCAACACAGACGAGATGTATGTCACTGGTGGCTCGGGCGGTGGTGTGCTTACCGCCTGGATCGTGGGCAAAACAGACCGTTTCCGGGCCGCTGTGGTGGCGAAACCTGTGATCAACTGGGCCAGCTTTGTGCTGACCGCTGATTTCAGCCCCTTCTTCACTAAATACTGGTTCCCGGACATGCCATGGAACGCGCCCGACCATTACTGGGCACGCTCACCGCTTAGCCTTGTGGGCAACGTGAAAACGCCAACCATGCTGCTGACCGGTGAGGTGGATTACCGCACCCCGATGTCGGAGACGGAGCAATATTACCAGGCCCTCAAACTCCAGAAGGTGGATAGCGTGATGGTGCGCATCCCCGGCTCCGGTCACGGCATTGCCGCCAAGCCAAGCAATCTGGCGCAGAAGGTTGGCAACATCCTCGCATGGTTCGAAAAACACGGGCCAAAAAAGGATGATAAAGCCGATATGGGCGACGCTGCTGAAGGCTAAACCTTCAGGCTAAAACACCAAACCCCCGGCCCTGTGGTCGGGGGTTTATGTTTGGGGATGATGAATGGGCTATCGTGAAAGGGGTGCAGGCGATTATTCCAGAATTTTCATGGGTTGTTGGTACGGGTGTCCGAGGGCAAACTCAGACGATCATTGCTCAAACTCAAGCTGTTGTTACTGGCAATGTGGGAGCGATCCAAGACGCATAACAGCAAGCAGCTTGTTCTTTTGAAGGTAATAAAAATGTTCGGGGGTACGATCAAAGCGCGTTCGCGCCTTATGTATGCACTTGTGGTGTTGGTTATCGCGAGTTTGATTGGAGTTGCCTTGCTTCATTATCTTCTGGGGCTCAGTATTTTTTGGGCATCTGTATCAATCACGTCGACGGCGGCTTATTCAGGTTATCTGATATATCGGTATAGGCGCTTTCTCACTGACGAGAAAAATGCCACAGAGCAGTAAAAGATGGCTCCCTGCTGATGTAGGGAACCAACTTATGAGTGGCCCTCTTCGCTCGCTACGCCGCTAGGTATGGGTAGCTCACTCGGCCTGTATCCTCTTATAGAGCCGCCATAGGCTCCGCCCTTGCGTGAAGGAATTTCTCCGCACCTTGCGTTGACTATTCCACCAGCCGTTCGCTTTCAGCGGCAATGCTGTCCACGGCGGCGCCTGCACGGGTGGTTTCTTCAACGATGCGCTGCATGTTGCGGCTCACGTTATCTACCCCGTTTGAGGCTTCCTGAATATTGGTGGCGATTTCATGGATCGCCGCGTCCATCTCTGTCGCGCCGGAGGCGACTGCGTGGATGTTTTTCGCCGTCCGCAATGCACGGACGCCCTAGACCGAAGGTATGGTTTGCGTGTGCGTAGGAAGTTGGTAAAACAATATACCTGATACCCAAAAACAGGGCAGGAAAGCACGGGCGGGGAAATAGTGGATATCATCCTTATTTTATTGGCGGTAAGGGCCGTTTTGGCCCTCTTTCTGTTCGCCTTTTCCCTGCAAAAGCGGGCGACACCTGCGGTGCAGTTCACCTTTCTTCTTATGTGGCTCGGGAACAGCCTTTTTTTCGGCTACCACCTGAATGACGCAAGCTGGATCAGGAACGGGACAATTGCGCTCATGTTCCTCGCGGGGCCTTCCGTCTGGTGGCTGGTCAGGAGCCAGATATCCGGCTCACGCACCATGTTCCACTGGATTCACATGGTGCCCTTTCCGGTTGCTGTGGCGTTCAGCCTTGGCATTCCGTCCACAAGCTTCACCACGTTCTTGTGGGCGGCTTCGGTTAGCCGGGTTGCGTACGGCTTTGTGGCTGGCGTTGAGTTGTGGCGGAACCGCCATGCGCTTGCGCAGAAAAACAGGCTTGTATGGCTGGCGGCGTTTATTCTGATGCTGGTTTGGTCATCGCTCTGGAGTGGCGTGCTTTACATCATGCCCGGCAGCGCGGGGGACTGGATACCGATTGAGGCAACTGTGGCCTTGAAAGCCTTTGGCGCGAGTGCGGTGACGCTGGCCCTGATGTGGTGGGCGATTATCCGCCCCGAGATTTATCTCGATACACCGGTGCAGGACAGTGAGAAAGAACTCCCTGTCACCGATTTTGACCGTGATGTTTTTGCGCGGCTTGAGGCTGCGTTTAAAGGGGAGGGCATGCACCGGCAGGATACGCTGAGCCTTGCGTCTGTTGCAGACACACTCGCTGTTACACCGCGTGAGCTTTCAAACGCTGTGAACAGATGCTCGGGCCAGAGCTTTCGGGCCTATCTGCGGTCATGCCGGGTCGCGGACGCAAAAGAATTTCTCGCTGATCCCGCCCGGAAAGACAGCTCGGTTTTCGATATCGCCATGGATGCGGGGTTTGGTACAAAGTCTGTATTCAATGATGCCTTCAAGGCGGAGGTTGGTATGACCCCCAGTGAATATCGCGTTACATCCTTGCCGGAGCAGAAGATAAAGTCCGCCGGTTAGCGCCCGGCATGCGCTGGCAATGTCGCAAAGCGTGGCGGCTCGCGTTTTATCCCGGTATGTTTTGTATCTCTGGGGAGATCATAAAAATTCAAATAAGGGGGGAACATTATGGCGACAGGTACGCTCGTATCGCTCGCGCTCTATTTCATCTTAATGCTGGGTATCGGCTTTTACGCTTATCGCACATCAACTGACGACGTCTCGGGCTACATGCTTGGGGGGCGTAAGCTCGGCCCGGGCCTGATGGCGCTTTCTGCCGGTGCCTCTGACATGAGCGGGTGGCTCTTGATGGGCCTGCCGGGTGCCGTGTACCTGAGCGGCTTTTCCAATGCCTGGCTTGCGGCTGGGCTTTTTTTGGGCGCCTTCATGAACTATCTCGTCGTGGCACCTCGGCTCCGTGTTTATACGGAGCTTGCGGATGACGCCATCACGCTGCCTGAGTTTTTTGAGCGCCGCTTTGAAGACAAGACACAGCTTTTGCGTATTGTGCCGTCTGTGGTGATTATCATCTTCTTCACGCTCTATACATCCTCAGGCGTGCTGGCGGGCGGCAAGCTTTTTGAAAGTTCGTTCGGGCTTTCCTATGAGCTGGGGCTTTTCATCACGGCAGGTGTTGTTGTGCTTTACACCATGATTGGTGGTTTTCTGGCCGTCAGCATGACCGACTTTGCCCAAGGCTGTATCATGTTTGTGGCGCTGATCCTGGTGCCGTTTGTGGCCTATAGCGAATTTGGCAGTTTGAGCGAGCTGATGGCGGCCGCTTCAAGCGTTGACCCAACGCTTGTTAGCGTGACGCACGGCATGTCTGTGCTTGCGGTCATCTCGGCCCTCTCCTGGGGGTTGGGCTATGTTGGCCAGCCGCATATTATTGTGCGTTTCATGGCCATCCGGTCGGTTCGGGAAATTCGTACCGCGCGGCGTATTGGCATGAGCTGGATGTTTGTTTCCGTGATTGGTGCGATGTCGACAGGTTTTGTCGGGCTCGCTTATGTCACCAAGTTTGGTCTTCAGCTTGAAGACCCGGAGACGATTTTCATCGTGCTATCGCAGATCCTTTTCAATCCGCTCATCGCGGGTTTTCTGCTCGCGGCAATATTGGCGGCGATCATGAGCACGATCTCAAGTCAGTTGCTGGTGTCTTCCAGTTCGCTGACGGAGGATTTCTATAAAATTTTCATTCGCCGGGACGCCAGCCAGAAAGAACTGGTGCTTGTTGGGCGGTTGTCTGTGGTGCTGGTGGCTCTGGCCGCCATTGCGCTCGCGTATGACAGTTCCTCAAGTGTGCTTTCTGTTGTGGGTAACGCCTGGGCGGGCTTTGGCGCGGCGTTTGGCCCGCTTGTGATCCTGAGCCTCTTCTGGAAGCGCATGAACGCAGCCGGTGCAATTGCGGGCATGGTAAGTGGGGCCGTCACGGTGCTTGTGTGGATATATGCCCCCTTCACCATCGGCGGGGAAAGCCCGAGCAGTGTGATGTTTGAACTCGCGCCGGGTGCGCTTGTGGCAACACTTGCGATCCTGATTGTGAGCCGGATGACAAAAGCACCAAGCGACAGCATCACAAGCCGTTTTGACGATATGGAAAAAGGGCTGACCGAGGGTTAAGCCAACACGGTGATATACCGCTAGCCCAGAAATGGGGAACCCCGGCAGGGCATGACGCCTTGCCGGGGTTTTTTGAGGCCGCGGGAGGAGATGGATGGTCACCATAGGGGGGCTATGGTGGCGGCCCCGTATTTCTTTTGGCTATACCGCTTACTGGGGTGTGACTTTATAGGTGGA
This sequence comes from Kordiimonas sp., assembly GCF_048264555.1. Taxonomy (GTDB): domain Bacteria; phylum Pseudomonadota; class Alphaproteobacteria; order Sphingomonadales; family Kordiimonadaceae; genus Kordiimonas. The sequence continues at coordinate 452,691 of NZ_JBLXCX010000001.1, read as the reverse complement.
GACAAGCTCAATTTCTGCGGGCCAGAACCCAAGCGCGCTGCGTTTCACGATATGCTCCAGCCGTGCTTGAGCCTCAGTGTGATTGCCCTCAAACATGTCCTGCATGGCGATGGTGAAGGCGAGCAATATATTGTTTTTACTTTTGCTCACAGCCTCTTCCAGATTGCCATTCAGATACTGCACGGCTTCATAATAAGCGTGGTTTTCTATCAGGCTCAGGTCTGAGGGTACGGCCCGAATGATGCGCTGGGCTTCGGCTCTCCGGCCCAGCTTCATCAGCGCCATATAGCGCCACAGGCTGGTGGGCACCAGAAGGTCGTTATAGGCATAGTCGGGCACCAGTTCCATGGCACGCTCCATACCGCGCAGCATGGTGGTATAGTCTCCGACCGCAAAGCTGGTCTGGCCCCAGTAATAATGAATGTTGGATTTATAGGTCCCGAGCGGCAGGCCGAGGGCATTGGGCATGCCGTCAGGCTCTACCGTGTCGGGTAGGTCTTCCATCAGCTGGGCGGCACGCTCATAGTCAGTGATGGACTGGACGAACTGCCGGCTGCGGGCCAGATGACGCGCCCGGTAGCGCAGCAGCCGGTAGCTTTCAGGGAACTTCGCCAAGCCTTGGGTGAAGACTTCAACGGCTTTTTCATAGTTCCCCAGATAGCCGTGGCGACGGCCAAGCCAGATAAAACTGTCTTCCCGGTCCGGTGCGATGCGCATGCGGGCTTCAGCAATGGCTAAATCCTCGCTCAGCCTTTTGAAGGTTTCTTGCGAGAAGTCTGGCGTTCTGAGCGGGGTGCCGATCAGGGTTTCACCCGGGTTTGCTGTGGGTGCGTCAGCAGACAGCGTGACCTGGCCGAAAGAGGCGCTAATACCTATCGCAGTTGCCAGCAATATCGCCCGAGTGCTTGCTCGGCCAGGCCATAACCGTGGTGCCATCTATCTGTCCCCCCATTCGTATCTACTTTTTGCGTATTTACATCTGGGCATAAAACGGGCGTGGCGGTTTTTTGCGACAGGCGGGCATAGAAAAAGCCCGCCGGGGTCACCGGCGGGCTCGGGTAAGCTTTAGAGCGTAGCGGCTGCTCTATTCTTTCACATAAATAATATCGCCACCCACGACCGTCATAATCGCTTCGCCTTTCGGGATATCAGCGGCGGGGGCTGTCATCAGGTCGACAGAGAAGGCTGTCATATCCGCTTCCTTGCCAACAGTGATGGAGCCGATGCGGTCTTCCTGGAAGGAGGCAATGGCGGGCCAGAGTGTAAACATCTTGAGGGCATCCGCCCGGCTAACAGCTTCTTCCGCATGCCAGTTTGGCCCCTGAAAGCCCGCGAGATCATGACGGTAGGTGGCAGCATAATATTCGATAAGCGGGTCACCACGCTCAACCGGGGCATCTGAGCCACCTGCCACGATCACGCCGCTGTCGATAAAGCTTTGCCATGCATATGCCCCAACAAGGCGGTCATCACCAAGCCGGGCGGGTGCAAAATGCAGGTCACCAATCGCGTGGCTTGGCTGCATGGATGGGATAATACCAAGCGCCTGATAGCGCGGGATATCTGCCGGGTTGACGATCTGTGTATGCTCGTCACGCCAGCGGGGTTCCGCAACCGCGCGTTCAACGCTAGGGATCTCGCCCATAACTTCTTCGTACCAGTCAAGCAGCAGGCGGTTGCCCCGGTCACCAATCGCGTGTGTGTTGACCTGAATGCCAAGGGAAAGTGCTTGCCGCAGGATCGGCATGGTTTCTTCTTTGGTGGTGAGAAGAAGGCCTGAGCTTGTTGCAGCATCTGCATAGGGCTCGAGCAGTGCTGCGCCGCGAGAGCCCAGGGCGCCGTCCATATAAAGCTTGATCGCGCGGGTGATGATATGCCCATCGGCGCTTTCACGCTTGCCGCCGATGAAAAGCTTGTCCGCTTCCTCGGGGTTTACCGAGTTATAGACACGGATGTTGACATCCCCGGTGCCCGTTAGCATCTCAAGCGCTTCAACCTCATCCCACGAGACAGACATATTGTGCATGCCTGTCCAGCCGTAGCGGGCATAAACTTCACTTGCGACCATGAGCTGTTGGTTGAGGTCAGCGTCCGTTTGTTCGGGCATCAGCGGTGCAATGAGGTTCATCGCCGCATCAACCAGCATGCCGGTTGGCTCACCCAGTGCGTTCTTGAGAATTTCACCACCAAAAGGTGCTTCGGTTGCCTCACTGATACCCGCAGCTTCAAGGGCCTTGGAGTTGGCAACCAGTGCATGGCCATCAGCCCTCCGCAACACAACAGGCACATCGGGGAGGATGGCGTCAATATCCCACCGTGTGGGGAAACGTGCCTCAGGCCAGTGGGTTTCGATCCAGCCGCGGCCAAAAAGTACGGGCGCATCATGGGTTGTCGCCCAGTCGCTTACGGCTTTCTGTAGTGCCTTGATCGAGGGAATGCCCTCAAGGTTGAGGGTCAGCTCGCGGGAGCCGATGCCGGACATATGAGCGTGCGCATCCGTGAAGCCGGGGAAAAGTGCAGCACCATCAAGCGAGAGCACCGTTGTGCTGTCACCTATGAGGGCCTCTGCGCCCGCGCGGGCACCCACAAAAATAAACCGGCCGTCCTTCACGGCCACAGCCTCGGCTTGTGGTTGGCTGTCGTCCGCCGTGTAAATTGGGCCGCCCCAGATCACGAGATCAGCAACCTCAGGTGCGGTGCCCATGGGCGGCGTGCCTTGCGAGGCAACATTTGTGGTGCCAAGCACCATGGCAACCAACATCACAGCTAAGTGGCGCATTGAATTTCTCCCCTAATGTGCGCCCCATGCTATGACTTCAAAAAAGCCTGTCAAGCGATAGACTTGCGCAAGCTATGAGGGCTGAGGCACAATAGGGCGAACGCCTGTTCTTAAAGCAAAGGGAAGTGCTGTCATGCGTGGTGCGATTGTCGCCCTTTTGATGTTTATGTGGATGCCTTTCATCCTCTTCAAACCCTTCGTCGGGATTTTGTTGTGGGACTGGATTTCGCACATGAACCCGCACAAGCAGACCTATGGCTTTGCAATGTTCTTCCCGTTTCTGGACTTTGTGGCGGCGCTCACGATTGGCGGGCTGCTTCTCAGCAAGGATAAAAAAAGTCTGCCCGCCCATCCGATTGTGGCGATTATTCTCATATATTTTGTGTGGGTGACCTTCACCACCATCCTCGGTTTTGAGCCAAGCTATTCGGTTGAGAAATATACCTATGTGTTCAAGGTGCTGTTGTTTGCCTTTGTGGCAATGATGGTGATGCAGTCGCCGAATCGGTTGAAAGCCTTCGTGTTTGTGATGGTGGCCTCGCTTGCTTACATCGGTATCAAAGGTGGGCTTTTTACCATCATGACAGGGGGTAGCGGTCGTGTGCAGGGCGCGGGCGGCATGATGGAGGACAACAACCAGCTTGCGATGGCGATGGCGATGCTGTTGCCGCTCGCCATGTATTTTGTGCAGTATCCGCCGCTCAAGATACTCAAGTGGCCATTTGCTGGTGCCACGGTTGCTATCATGCTGTCGATTGTGGGTACCCAGTCCCGTGGCGGGTTTGTCGCGCTTGCGGCCGTGATGGGCATGATGCTCCTAAAAACCAAATATAAGTTCAAGCTGATTGCTGTGCTGATCCCCCTCATTGTTGGTGGTCTCTATTTCATGCCGGACAGTTGGAAAAACCGGATGCAGAGTACGGAGAACGCAACGGAGGATTCGAGCTTTCAGGGGCGGGTGGTGATGTGGCGGTTCTCGTCAAATGTGGCGGATGACAATCCCATTGAAGGCGGTGGGTATAACGTCTTTTATATTCGCCGCGCACAGGAACTTTATATGCCTCCGGGCGAGACAGCGCGGGCGCCACACTCGGCCTATTTTGAAGTGTTGGCGGAGCATGGATACACCGGCCTCCTGCTATATTTGAGTATGCTGCTGACCGGATGGTACGCGGCGGGTACCGTTGCAAAGGATATGCGCAAACATGAGGAAACCAAGTGGATCGGGGATCTCAGCGCCGCCATTCAGCTTGGGCTCGTGGGGTATGCGGTTGGTGGGCTCACGGTGAATATTGCCACGTTTGACCTCTTCTACCACTATCTGGCTGTGATCGTGATGTGCTCAAACGTGGGCAATGAGATTCTGAAACGCCAGACCTTCAAGCTGTCAGATGATGGGAAAACCGTGGTGGCGGCGGGTCCGAAAAAATGGTCGCCGCCCAAACCCACGTCACAAGCCGCGCGTGAGAAGGCTAACCCCATTTAAGGGCAGGGGCTAAGGCTGGTCGCTACCTTGGGTGGGAGACTGTTTGGCGGCGGCTTCGTTTTCCTGCATGCGGGTGATCGCACTTTCGCCCGCGTCTGCGCGGCGGCGAATGAAGGCGACGAGCAAACCAACAACGGCACCAGCTGCAATCACCACGGCAAACAGCATGAAGAAACCCAGAACCCAGGCCGCGAGGCTATAGAGTGATTCACAGCCGTCTTCACAAATGGCGGTGGTTGGGTCCCCCACCCAAAGGCGGAAGGCCGCGTAAGCGGCGAGCATCACAGCAATAAGGCCAAAAATATTCCGCGTGCTCAAAAGCGCGGTTTTTTTCGCGCGCTGGCGCTGGCGTTTATGAATGAACGGGTTCTCTGACATGGCCGCACTATGGCGCTGGCTGCGTGGTATGGTCAAGACAAGATCGCATCACCTCTAGAGGAGGTCATGTTTCTTCAGCGCGTGCCGCAACTGGTCGTAGCTGAGGTTCAGATGTTTGGCGGCAACCCGCTGGTTAAACCGTGCGTCTTCCATGGCGTGGGAGAGAAGTTTCTTCTCATAAGCTATGACGGTTTCCTTAAAACAGAAGGGGCCGTCGGGAAGCTCTCGCTTGGGGGGCTCCTTGCTTTCCGCCGGTGGTGCGACAGGGGCCGGTTGCGCCGTCATACGGTTTCTTTTCACGGGCGGGCGATAGGGGCTGTCAAACGGGTCAAACACAATATCGCAGATCGGTTTTTCACCGTCCCATGCCCGGTAGATCGCGCGTTCAACCACATTCTTGAGCTCCCGCACATTGCCCGGCCACCTGTGGCACATCATCTCGTCCTCGGCTTTGTCGCTAAAACCGGGGAAGACGAGCCACTCAAGCTCCCGCGCCATGTTGCGGCCGAAATGTTCCGCAAGCAGCATGATGTCTTCCGGGCGCTCCCGAAGGGGCGGTACAGTGATGACATCAAAGGCCAGCCGGTCGAGAAGGTCATGCCTGAACTCGCCCGCGTCGGCTGCTGCCGGCAGGTCGATGTTGGTGGCACCCACAACGCGCACGTCCACCTCGATCGTCTCATTGCCGCCAACACGTTCAAATTCGCCATATTCAATCACGCGCAGGAGCTTCTCCTGGGCGGACATGCTCATGGTGCCAATCTCGTCAAGGAACAGGCTGCCCTGGTCGGCCGCCTCAAAGCGGCCTGCGCGCCTGTTGCGGGCACCGGTGAAAGCACCGGGCTCATACCCAAAAAGTTCGCTCTCAAGCAGGGTTTCCGCAAGCGCCGCGCAGTTCATTTTCTGGAACGGCCTGTTCCAGCGGTTGGAAAGATAGTGCAGGCGCGCGGCAATCAGCTCCTTACCTGTGCCGCGTTCACCGATCACCAGAAGGGGGCGGTCAAGAGGGGCGGCGCGGCTGATACGGTCCATCAGGTCGAGGAAAGCGGGCGAGCTGCCGATAATCTGATCTTGGCGTAATTCCATGGTGCTGAATATTAGTATTTTTCACTAACTATTAGCAAATATAATCAGCATGAATATCGAATATTTTGAGTGATTATAAAAATATCCTTTAAATTCAATGGCTTAATTTTTTCTCAAAAACTGGCACGCCCCCTGCAAATATTGGATCGTCAGCGAGAGATACAGAAAAAGACTGACAGAAAAACAACAAAGACAGCGAACGGAACTAGAGGACACAAACGATGAACAAGATGTTGCAACTTAGCTCAGCCCTTTCAGCCATGAACGACACAAGCGCAGAGCTTGATGGCATGATTGCCGGTTTTGGCCTGATCCGCCAGTCGGAAGGCCGCAACCAGAGCGTAGAGCGTCGTAATCGCCGCATTGAGCGTCGTCGTCGCCGTTTCCACTAGTTTCAACGCCTAGCCCGGCGTCTGCGAGGGGACGCCGGGTCAGCGACTAAAAGAGGCCAAGGTTAAAGTGGCCCAGGTTGCTCTCGAGCATAAATCGGGGAGGAAGTCCCAGAAAAAATGGCCGCGAAAGCCACCCGGGACACGTAAGCGAGGACTTAAGAAAGGACAATAAAAATGGGTATTTTTTCCCGCCTGACCGACATCATCAACTCCAATATCAATGCCATTCTCGATAAAGCCGAGGATCCTGAAAAAATCATCCGCATGGTTATTCAGGAGATGGAAGATACGCTGGTTGAGGTTCGTTCTTCCGCTGCGAAAACAATCGCAGACCAGAAAGACCTCGAGCGTCGCATCAAAAAAACCTCAAGCGCACAGGCTGAATGGGAGAAAAAAGCAGAGCTTGCTATCTCCAAGGGTCGTGACGATCTCGCCAAGGGCGCGCTGATCGAGAAAGCCAAAGTGGCTGATATGGAAGCGCACCTCAAGGAAGAGCTGAAGCATCTTTCCGAGGCGCTGACGCGGAACGAGGAAGATGTCATCAAGCTTGATGCCAAACTGCGTGAAGCACGGGCGAAGAAAGCCAGCATGCAGGCGCGGCACAAGTCAGCCACCAACCAGGTTCGGGTTCGCAAGAACCTCTATGACAACCGTATCCAGGACGCGTTTGACCGCTTTGATAAGGTAGATGCCCGTCTTGACCGCCTTGAAGGTGAAGCAGAAGCCATGACGATCGGTCGCGGTGAAAACCTTGAAGATCAGTTCCGTGCACTTGAAGCGGACGATGATATCGAGAAAGAGCTTGCAGCCCTTAAGGCTAAATCAAGCGGTGGTGCTGCAAAGCCAGCTGCCAAGGCACCTGCAAAAAAACCGGCGTCGAAATAATCGGCGCCCACCCACAATAAGAAAAAGAGGAAGGGTCAACAATGGAAGTCATACCAATATTACTGTTGGTGATCGTGGCGCCGCTCTGGATCATTTTCCACTACATCACGAAGTGGAAGCAGATGAAGGGCATCACAGCAGAAGACGAAGCGTCACTGGGTGATCTGCGTACCGCCGCCGACAGGTTAGAGGACCGGTTGCGCACCATGGAACGCATCATGGACGATGAAGTACCAGACTGGAGGAGCCGCCATCATGACAAGTTTTAACAGCCGCCCCACCAAACTTTATAAAATCCCCGAAGAAGGGCGTTTCATGGGGGTATGTGCCGGGATTGCAGATTATCTTGGCGTCAAGGTTGGACTTGTTCGGTTCCTCACTATCGTCGGTGCGATCTTCACAGGCTTCTGGCTCTTTATCATCGGGTATTTTGTGCTTGGCATGGCACTGGACCCCCGCCCCGAAGGCCTCTACCGCGACGACAAGGAAGAGGAGTTCTGGCGCCAGACACGCAAGAGCCCGGACTATACAGCAGCAGAGCTGCGCCGCCGCTTCCGCGATATCGAGCGCCGCACAAGCGAGATGGAGACCTATATGACCAGCAAACGGTTCCGGCTTGAAAGGGAACTCCGGGCGCTGGAAGACTAGACGGACAGGACTTAGACACTCACTTTCCCATCCTCTCCAGGACGAGAAAGGCAAGGGCGGGATCTTCCCGCCCTCTTTTTTGATCATTTAATGAGCCTTGTCAGTTGCTTGTATGGTATTGCATCCCTAATATGCGGCTGTGTTCATGTGAGGCTGGTATATGCTTAAGGCTATTGAGGACAACGAAATTTTCCGGGCTGTTTTTGAGGTGTGGGATAGCATCAGGTCTGATGGTCAGATTATACCAACGCGCGACCGGTTTAACCCCATGTCGCTTGGGCCCGCGTTGCCGAATATTGTGCTCGTTCAGCGCGCTGGCCGTGGGCACTATGAATACCGGGTCATGGGTACGGCCGTCAGTGCCCGCCAGCAGGAAAACCCGGTCGGCTTCAACATGCTTGAATATTTTGTGCCTGAGGTTCGCGAGTTTCTGAGCGACTGGTTTGAGGCCATGAGTTCCCACGGCTGTGGCACACTCACCACGATGGACCTCGTATACAACAACGAAGCGGGCCGGGGTGCACAGGTGCTTGGCCTGCCGCTGCTTGGTAAAGGCGGTGAGGGTGATTATTACCTCTTTGGCAATTATGCCTGGGGGGAAAAACACCCGGATGAGCTTGGTGGGCTCATCAGCGCGGGTGCCAATCACCTTGAATGTGTTGGTGTGGATATCGGTGCAGGTGTGCCGAAGCTTGCTAACCAGCCGCGCGGCAAACGCTCTCTCTTTCGCGCGTTCCAGAAGAATAAATAGCTATTTTCCATAAGCATTTTTGAGCACGCGCAAGCTATGGTATCCTGTGTCCTGCAGGAGAGGCCATGGAGCATGTGAGCGGAAAATTCATTCCTTTTTATGACGTCTGGTCCGCCTTTCGGGAGCCGGGGCAGTTGGTGCCGCTCTGGCAAAATGTCAGGCCGATGATGTTTGGTGATTTGCTTGCTCATGTCACCATGGTGAAAAAATACGGCCCCCGCGACTATCGCTATCGGCTCCTCGGCTCAGAGGTCAACCTCAAGATGGGGGACGACCCGGTTGGCGAAGACTTCTTCAAATATCTGCCCAAGCATCTGCATGACTATGCCTATAAGTGGCTGGACAAGATCGTTGCGCAACCGTGTGCGGCCTGGCACGAAATGAGCCTTGAGTTCGCTGACAATAAATCCCGCCGGTATGAAAGCCTCAACCTGCCCATCAGGGGCACCCATGGCGAGATTGACACCTTCCTCTATTTCAATAAAGGTTGGCAGCCGCAGCCCGGTGAAAACCTTGGCCCGCTCCTGAGTTCTGGCGCTGAGTTTTTCACTATCGAGCCCGTGGATGTGGGCGCGGGTATTCCCGATACTGCACCGCTCCTGAAAGCTGCAAAGCTTTAGCCCGGAGAAGCGGTGCAATACCTGAACGTTTAAGTGGCTATTTGGCCGGACTGTTGGCAATTGCCAGCGGTTTGTCCGGGTTCATGCCAGCCTCGATTTTAGCGTCGCGCACCATCTTGCGTACGTCGGCCCGCAGTTTTTCGGCGTCAAAGACAATACCGTCCTTGATGGTCCAGCGTACCCCGCCAACCCGCTCAACAAGGCCGGTTTCCCGGTTCAGTTTCACGGCACCTGTGCCGTAAAGCACCTTGAAGTTATGGAGCGGGTTTTCATCCACCACCACGATGTCAGCTTTCTTGCCAACTTCAACGGCGCCAATTTCGCTCTCCATCCCCAGCTCCTGCGCGCCAATTGTGGTGGCAGAGCGGATAACCTCAAGCGGGTGGAAACCAGCCTCCTGCAGAAGCTCAAACTCCTGAATGTAGCCAAAGCCATAGAGGCTGTAGATATAGCCGGTGTCGCTGCCGACACCCACTTTGCCGCCCCGGTTTTTATAGTCGTTGATGAACTGCATCCAAAGTTTGTAGTTCTTCTTCCACTCGATCTCGTGTTCTGTGGTCCAGTCAAACCAGTAGGAGCCGTGGGCTTCCGCGCTCGGGCGGTAGAAATCCCACAGGGCTGGCATGGTGTATTCGTCGTGCCATACGGCGCGGCTCATGCGCATCAAATCGCGGGAGGCAACATAAATGGTGAAGGTGGGGTTGATGGCAAAATCACGCTCGAGCAGCGTATTCATCACCTCGTTCCATTTTGGTGAGCCGGGTTTGGCCGCTTGTTTCCAAAGCTTCCCGGCCTCGCCAAAACGGTCCATCTCGTCCGTGTAGATATAGTCAGCCGGATAGTCCTGAATAAGCTTGTCTTCAAACATGGCTTCCGGCAGGCCGTACCAATGTTCCATGCTATCAAGCCCATGGGCGGTGGTGTCGAGCACATTGGCGTCGGTCACGGCTGTTTGTGAGTGGTGCATGGTGGTGGGCAGGCCAAGCTTTTCCGCTTCATCAAGCCCCGCCATCAGCACAGCTTTGGGGTTGCCGACAAATTTCACACCGTCCGCGCCCATTTTCTTGAAGCGCTGGATGGTCTCGCGGGCTTCCTTCACGCTTTTGATGCCTGAGAAGGCCGGGTAGGCCACAAGCCGGGGCGCTGTGATCTCATTCGCCGCACTACGTTTCTTGAAATCAAGCGTACGTTCAAACCCGCTGAAACCAACGATGCGGGCGGTGGTCACACCGTGGGCGAGCCACAGCTTGAAGATATAGTCGGGGGCGACACCTTGGCCAAAATCCTTGCCGTGGATATGGGCGTGCACGTCCACAAAGCCGGGCAGGATGTATTTGCCGGTGACGTCCAGCTCGCGGTCGCCTTTTGCGGGGCGACCTTCTTCCTTGATTGGGCTGCCGGGCACACCAACCACTTTGATCTCGGTGATGCGGTTGTTCTCGATCACCACATCAGCGGGGCCGTAGGCCGGGCCGCCGGTGCCGTCGATAATATAGCCGCCTCTGAGCACAAGGCGTTCATAGCGGCCTTCACCGTCTGTGCCGTCAGGCAGTTCGTCTTTTGTGCTATCTGCGGCAGACAGGCCAAAGCCTAAAGACGCAATGGCCAGAGCCGTGAGGCCCAAACGTTTGAGCGTATTCATTCCTGCTCCCCCTTGTTGTTCTCGTGTCGATCCTGGGCGCGCGGGGAGGCAGCCTCCTCCCCCATATGCGCCCTTATGAAACCCAAGGGGATACAGTACATATTTTAGGCGACAGGTACAGCCCGCCGTTTGCTTATGACGCGGGGGTCTCCACCGTTTGTGCCAATGCCTTCTGGCGCTCTTCCTCTTCCACCACGGCGGCGGCAAAAGCTTTGCGCCCCCAAAGCAGCAGGCCAATACAGGCGGGTGTTGTGATGGCCGCAACAAGCGCAAGCGAATAGTTGAGCATCATCTCGTCACCAAACAGATAGTCGGTGAAAAAGCCGATGAGCCACGGGCCGGAGCCATAGCCGATAATGCTGGTGCACAGCACATAAAGCGCAATGACCTGCCCGCGCATCTGGTTCGGCGTGATGATCTGGAGGGCCGCAAAGGCGACACCGGACGGCAGGTTGATAAAGAGATTGGAAAGCCCGAGCACGACCCACACCGTTGTTATGTCCTGCATGAACGGCAGGATCAGGGCGGGGATACCGTATCCAAGCGGCGCCACAAGAAGCGCGCGGATGTGCGCATCCTTTTTGCCTTGTTTGAACCAACTGTCGGCGAGATAACCGCCAAGCAATAGCCCAATGGGCCCCGTGATGATGGAGATGGAGCCAAACACCTTACCGGCCTCACCGGGCATCACGCCGTGATAGCGGTAGAAGAAAAAAGCGAGGAAAATGAGCGTGCCAAAACCAAGCATTGCCACAAAAGAAACACCAAAACAGATGCCAGCATAAGCGCGGAAACGGCCCAGCACATGTTTTGCGACCACTGAGATGGGCAGGCTCGCGCTCTCACTTGCCACGCCGCCTTTACGGATGGGTTCCTTGATGGTGAACATAAGAAGCGTGAGCAGGATACCCGGCAGGCCCACCATCAGGAGGGCTTTTTGCCAGTTCCCCAAAAGGCCAAAGCCGGGGATGGCGATATCGGGCATGGTTTCCGCGAGGTCAATGACCGTGCCGCCTACAATGAAAGCAAGCGCCGAGCCGATGGGAATGCCCATGGAATAAACGCTTAGCGCCGTTGAAAGCCGTTCTTTCGGGAAGCTGTCCGCCAGCAGGGAGTTGGCGGCGGGCGCCAGTGTTGCCTCGCCCACACCCACACCAATCCGCAAAAGGAAAAGTGTGGTGAAACTGCGCGCGAGCGACGAAGCGGCGGTCATCAAACTCCAGAGCAGCAGGCCCGCGGCGATAAGCCCGCGCCGGCTGCGGCTGTCTGCGATCCGGGCGCAGAACAGGCCAAAGACAGTATAGAACACCGCAAAGGCAAAGCCGGTCAGCACCCCGAACTGGGTGTCAGAAATACCAAAATCTGCCTTGATCGCGGGGCCAAGCAGGCCAAGAATCTGCCGGTCGATGAAAGAAAAGGTGTAGATAACCAGCAGCAATGCCACCATATACCACGCATAGGCCGGGCGTGGATAACCGGTTTGGTTCGATGACATAGGCGCTCCCCTCGCTTTGCCCGAAGGCTGTCATTCGGTTTTTGGCCTTTTATTCACTGGCCTGATCCTTTAGACACTCGAGACATTAGGTCGGGCGAAACGCCTGACTGTCAAGGTACCGTAGCGTTTGGGATATACGATGTCGCTTGAAAATACAACGATCGTTGAAATTTTGGATACATTTGAGTTTCTCGAGGATTGGGAAGACAAGTATCGCTATATCATTGATCTGGGCCGCAAGCTGCCGCCGCTCAGCGACGATGAGATGACGGACGAATACAAGGTGCGCGGTTGCCAGAGCCAGGTTTGGCTGGTGCCTGAGGTGGACGCAGAAGGCCGCATCATCCTGCGCGGTGACAGCGACGCCCATATCGTCAAGGGGCTGGTGGCGCTTATGCTCTTGATCTTCTCAGGCAAAACCCCGGCGGAGATCAAGGCGACGGACGCGCGAGCGATCCTTGACCAGCTTGGCCTCGCGTCCCACCTGTCGCCCCTGCGCGCCAACGGGCTTTTTGCGATGGTGGAGCGCATCTACGGCATTGCCGAAGCCGCCTGATTAGCCGCCTGACAGGCATGCGCTTGAGGCAATGAAAAAGGGGCCACGTGGGCCCCTTTATTGTTTCTACCAGTCAGCTCATCTAACCGGCGATGGTATCGAAGATGATCTTGACAAAAATCACACCAACCGCAATCGGACTCACGAAACGCACAAGGAAGTACCAGATGCGGAAGCTGCGGTCTTCGATCGCCAGCTCGTCCATCATGGCTTTGCGGCTCACGAACCAGCCAACAAAGAGCGCGGTAAACATGCCCGCAAGTGGCATCATGATATTGTTGGTGAGGAAGTCTTTTGCATCCATGATGTTCACACCGAAGATGCGAACGTCCGAGAGCAGGTTTGAACCTTGGCTGTATGCCGACAGCACACCAAGAAGGCCCGCGGCCACACCCATGGTGATCGCAACCTTGCGGCGGCTCATGCTGGTTTTCTCTGCCACATAGGATACAGGCGGCTCAAGAAGTGAGATCGCGCTCGTAACCGCTGCAACCGCGAGCAACGCGAAGAAGAGCGTACCCACAAGCCCGCCAAGCGGCATCTGACCAAAGGCAATCGGCAAGGTCATGAACACAAGGCCGCCGCCCTGGCCTACATCAAGGCCGTAAGCAAATACGATCGGGAAGATCGCGAGGCCTGCCATTAGCGCAACGGCGCTGTCGGCGCTTGCGATAATCACGGCAGATTTGCCGAGGTTCACGTCACGGCGCAGGTATGAGCCGTAGGTCATGATCGAACCAAGCGCGAGCGAGAGCGAGAAGAAAGACTGCCCAAGCGCCTGCAACACCGTATCAAGGCTGAAATGCCGCGTAACTTCCCCGCTGGCCAAAACCGTCTCTTTATAGAAGAGCTGGTCGAAATCCGGGTTGAACAGGAAGTCGAGCGTCGCGACAAACGCACCGTTGAACGCAGAGTAGATCACGAGGATCAGCAGGAGTGCAAAAAGCGCAGGCATCAAAAGCGTCACCGCTTTTTCAAGGCCACCCTGCACGCCTTTGGCCACGATAAAGATGGTGATGCCCATAAAGGCCACATGCGAGACAATCGTCATCACCGGGTCGCTGATATAGGCAAGGAATGTTTCCTGGCTCGCTGCTGCCGTGATGCCAGAGAAGGCACCCATGGCTGACTTCGCCATATAGGCGAGCGTCCAGCCACCCACGACCGAGTAGAAGCTGATGACGATAAACGCACCAACAACACCAGACCAACCGATGAGCGACCACAGCGGGCTGCGGCCTTCCTCTTTGGCGATTTTTGCCATCGAGTTGATCGGCGACATTTGCCCGCGACGACCGAGCGAAAGCTCAGCCACCAGCATTGGCACACCAATAACAAAAACGAAAATCAGGTACACAAGCACAAAGGCGCCACCGCCGCCCTGGCCCGCTTCATATGGAAATTTCCAGATATTCCCAAGACCAACAGCACTACCCACCGCTGCCAGCATGAATGCCCATTTTGAAGACCAATGGGCGTGTTGTGTGGCTCCAGCCATTATTCCCTCTCCCCAGAGTACTAGGTACGCATGCTGACGACTGTGAACGCCAGCTACATAAGTTGCAGGCTTTCTAGCCTGTTTCTTTATAACGGCCACATGGTTCTGCAGCCCATAAAAACGGCGCCATCATAGGCAGATGACGCCGCGATAACCAGCCTGAAATTGGTTTGGTGCCTAGTGAGGATACCCACGGGGCTTTCCCGTCCATCCAAACGGCCTCTAAGTTACTGAGAAGTATCAAGAACCGCGCAATAGTCACCCTGGCTTTTCACCTGGTTGCACATCGTCTGCGCGTCAGATTTTTCCTGAAGGCGCACGCCAAGCCGCAGGGCGAAGCCGCCCACGTTCACTTCCCACTGATCGATAATACCGCTCAGCGCCGGGTATTTTTTCTCCAGGATGCTTTTGGAGGATACCGCCTGCTCATAAGACCGGTAGGACGCCAGATGTGCGAACCAGCGACCGAGGGGCGAGCTACCGCTCGGGCGGGTCACATCGCGGCGGGGGCCGGTGTTGCCGGCTGCGGGCGCGGTGCGCGTAACGTCCGCCGGTTTCTCCGTCATGGCTGGCAGGCCGTGGTCAAGCCTGACCGGCTGCATGCGAGCCACGTCCATGGTCTGTAATTCGCTGGCAATGATAGCGAGGCGACGACCAGCTTCAGAGCCGACCATGCCGTCAGCCATTATTTCATTGCCGCACCGCATGAAAACCATATCCCGTGAACCAGAGTTCATGAGCGAGGCATAAACACGGCGGGCGGCCACGGGCTTGCCGCTCTGCTCAAGCGCGAGGCCGGTATAAAATCTGTCAGGCGCGGAGGATAAAGGTTCGCTCATCAGCATGCGGGCAGCGTCAATCGCGCGCCCTTCGCACATGGCTTGCTCAACTGCGTCGCTGGCCCTTTGCACACTTGCGCCTTGTGGTCTTACGCTTCGGCCTGTGCCGCCGGTTGCACAAGCGCCGAGGAGCAGGAGCACCGTGGTGAGGCTAACCAGCTTGAGGCCAGCCCGGTGCGGGATATCAGTTAGGCAGCGCATCTAGGATCATCCGATTGTTGCGCGGCTGCAGGGGTCGCGCATTTCCCCCCATGATACCGTTTATGACGGCTATCTGTTCTTTCGAGAACTCTACCGGTTCCTTGAAGACATACCAGTTCACCCCCTCTGTGCAGGGTGGATGGGTTTCCGAGCCCATATAACGGTAATAGGCGCCATCGTTGGGCATCAGGTCGCGGGCGTTGATCTTGATCTCGGGCCTGCGGGATGTTTGGTCTGGCTCGATAGGGAGGTGCGGCCACAGCTCTTCGGCGGCTATATTGGCGGCTCCCTCTTTTACCAGCACCGCAACACGGGCAAGGGTGCCGTCTGCTGCTCGGTGGTCAAAATGAATTTCCATCGGGAAGCTTTGGGCCATCACATAATGTTCGCCGGGCGTGTGGAAATGAAAGCCGGTCAGCTCAAAACTTTTATCGCCCACCTTGAGCATGCTGCCCGGCGCATAATCAAAGCGCACCGTGCGGCGGTCGTTTTTCATATCAACGGGTGAAACACCGTAATTGGTTTCAAGCCGGTTCAGGAGAACAGCTTCGGTGCCTTCCATCATGATCGGGGACTGCATGGAACCGTTGGCGCACACGCTGGAAACAGCCCCCCAGCTATCAGGACCATTGGAGCCGGAATAGCTCCAGTTATCCTGCGCGGAGGCTGACGCGGCAAGTGCAGTTGCCATGAAAAGTGATCCAACCGGTCTGGTCCAGTTCATAAGTCTCTCCCGAATATAAGGTCCTGTGCGGTGCGGCCCCTAGCTGCACACCCGCCCCCGCGGTGGCCCCTGTCGCTATAGGCTACTATGGCGCGGATTTTATTAAAAGCCTGTTTGTTGGGATAAAAGTGTCGCCAACTCTTTGAGGCGGTTGTTAATTTCCCGTTCTTGTAGATTAGCGAATCCAAAAAGCAAACCATGTTGTGGTGCTTGCTCGCGATATGTTTCTGAAAGGGGGGAGGCACCAACGCCCGCGCGCCCCGCGATGAGGGAAAGGTCTATATCCCTCATATGGTTAAGTTTTGACGTGGCCACCACATGCAGGCCGGTGTCGGATTGCTGGAAGGTAAAATAAGGAGAAAGCCACCGCTCGGCAGCTTCCATGAAAAGCCCCAGCCGGGTTTTGTGCACACCGCGCAGGCGGCGGATATGCCGGGCAAAATGCCCTTCCTCAATGAAGCGGGTGAGCATCAACTGGTTGCTGATGCTGGGGAAGCTGTCAACCGCCGCCCGGTGCCTGAGAAGGGGCTCTACAAAACGTTCCGGCAGCACAAGATATCCAAGCCTCAGCGCCAGAAACAGGGATTTCGAGAAGCTGCCGCCATAGATGACCCGCTCCCCGCCATCGATACCCTGAAGGGAGTTGATGGGCCGCCCGGCGTAGCGAAATTCGCTGTCGTAATCATCCTCCAGCACAAAACAGTTTTCCCTTTGTGCCCAATCGAGAATCTCAAGCCTGCGTTTAAGCGGCATGGTTTGACCAAGCGGATATTGCCGTGACGGGCTTGTGATCAGAAGCCCTGCGGGCACACCGGCCATTTTGGGCGGCACAGCGCCGTCGCCATCCACCCGTGTATAGACAACAGGGTTGGACAGGGTTTTGGCGGCAGAGGTCATGCCCGGGTAGCCCGGGTCCTCAAGCACAATGGCGCGGCCTTCCTCCACCAAGCTTTCCATCACCAGCCGCACACCCTGCTGCAGGCCGGAGGTGATCACGATCTGGTCTGGCCCGGCGGTGACACCGCGCGCAGCCTCAAGATATGTGGAGATCGCACGCCGGAGCGGCAGGTACCCGGCGGGGTCGTTATAAAGAAGCTCAGCCTCGCGCGCATGCCGCCAGACGCTACCGGCAATCCGCGCCCAGATATCTGTGGGGAACTGGTCCAGCGCGGGCATGCCCGATAGTGGCCTTGCCGCTTTTTTCTCTCGTGCGCTGTGGGGGGTGCGCTCGCCGTCCGGCACGGCGGTCATGGTCAGGCTGGTGTCCGGCAGGTCAGCACTCACGTAGGTGCCAGCGCCCTGACGGGTTTCCAGATACCCTTCGGCGATCAGGTGTTCATAAGCGGCCAGAACCGTGTTGCGGGAGATGGCCAACCGGTCCGCCAGCGCGCGGCTCGCGGGCAGGCGGTGGCCCGCTGGCAGGCTGCCGTTCAGGATCGCATGCCGAAGCATGGTCTGAAGCTGCTCATTGAGCGGGGTTTCACTGCTGCCGTCCAGCCCCGGCGCAAAAAGGGTTTCGAACATGCCGTCCAAAATTGGCACCTTTAACTTAACGTAATTGGCTCTTTTTATGGGATCAATATAAACGCAATCTCCTCAGGTGAAAAGTATGCAGTTCCTGAGGATTAAAACATGGGCGATTTTGTTAAAAACGACCGAAACCGCGTGCGGCGCGGCCATAAGCGTGCGCTGTATGACGAGGAGACGGTTTACCGCATTCTCGACAGCCATTTCCTGTGCCATGTGGCGTTTGAAATGGATGGCCAGCCGCATATTCTGCCCACAAGCTACTGGCGCGAGGACAACCGGCTTTATTGGCACGGTTCAAGCGCGAGCCGGATGATCCGGCATCTTTCAAGCGGTGCGCGCGCGAGCGTGTGCGTGACCCAGCTTGACGGTCTTGTGCTGGCCCGTTCGGCCTTCAATACCAGCGCGAACTACCGCTCCGTGGTGTGTTTTGGTGTGCCGGAACTGGTGACAGACGACGCAGAGTTTGACCGCCAGATGCAATTGTTTTTTGACCAGCTTGCGCCTGCGCGCTGGGGTCAGCTTCGCCCCATGACCGCGCAGGAACGCAAAGCCACCGGCCTTCTGGTGATGGAAATTGAAGACGCCAGCGCGAAGGTGCGCGCGGGCGGCCCCGGCGACGCGGATGAGGCCGACTGGCCGGTTTGGGCCGGGCATGTAGATATCCGCACGGTAACCGGCGCGGCCCACGTGGCGCCAGAGGGGGAGAAGGCCCCGCTTAACCACAAGGTATTGCCCGCATACCACTGGGTACGCTGAGGAGAGAGAAATGCTGCAAATGCGCCCAAGCTGTGAGCACTGCGACAAGGCCCTGCCGCCCAACAGCCGGGAGGCCATGGTGTGTTCCTATGAATGCACCTTCTGTGCAGACTGTGTTGAGCATGTGCTCGGCCAGGTTTGTCCGAACTGCGGCGGTAACTTTGTGCCGCGCCCGATCCGGCCTTCCCACGAGTGGCGGCCGGGTGTTTCGCTCAGGCACCAGCCCGCGCGAGAGGATAAGGTTTTCAAGCCGGTAGACGAGCAGGACCAAAAAGAATTTGCGGCCCGCGTGCGGAAAACCGCGCCCGAGGCACGATAAGCGGGACCATCTGAGAAAGCAGGACAGATGTTTGATGTAATAGACTGGCAGCCGAAAGCCCGGCCGGGTCTTGTGATCCTTGAGGGGCGGTACGTGACGCTTGAGCCGCTTGATCTGGCGGCGCATGGCGCGGGTTTATATGCGGCTGTGGGCGGGGATGTGAACGCAGGCCTTTGGCAATATATCCCGCTTGGGCCTTTCCCCGATAAAGCCACGCTCTGTCACGCCATGAAAGAGGCGGGGCGGCACCGGGGCTGGCAAACCATGGTGATCCGCGCGCGCGAGGGCGGTGAGGCTCTCGGCATGGCAAGCTATATGCGCATCCGGGAAGAGCACGGCAGCGCCGAGGTCGGCTGTGTAGTGTTCGGCCATGCGCTGCAACGCACCCGGGGCGCGACCGAAGCCATTGCCCTGATGGCCCGGCATGTGTTTGATGACCTCGGCTACCGCCGGTTTGAATGGAAATGCAACGCGGCGAATGATGCCTCGAAGCGAGCGGCTATCCGTTTTGGTTTTGCCTATGAGGGCACCTTCCGCAACGACATGGTGATGAAGGGCAAAAACCGCGATACGGCCTGGTATTCCATGATCGATAGCGAATGGCCTGATGTTTGTGCGGCCTTCCAGCTTTGGCTCAGGCCCGAGAATTTTGACGAGCAGGGCAAACAGAAGGCCAAGCTTCAATCCTACCTGAACGCGCTTTAGCGTTTTTTCAGCACCCTTAAAAAGCTGGCCTGAGGTTGGGTATCTTCCCTTCCTCAGGCCAGTGGTGCTGGGTAAAGCGATAATACCTCGGGGGAGAGTGCTTTACCCGGAGGGGTAGTTAATTTGCGCCACACTTTACGCCACAAAAACACGCACACTTGCGCCACATATACGCCGCACTTTCGCGCACACTTTTCATCAAAGTGTGGCGTAAGTTTTGGGGGCGCGTTTCAGTTTCGGGCGCAGGCCCAGCGCAACCGCAATGCCCACCATGATGGTAAGAAGGCCGATAAATTCGATCATCGTTGGCGTCTCGCCCAGTATCAGGAACGAGAGCAAAACCGCGATGGCCGGGGTCATGGCGTTCACGATAGACGCGCGGCTAGAGCCAAGGATTCCAACGGCTTTATTGAAGAGAAGAATGGCCACAATGCCGGAGAGCACACCCTGCCATAAGCCTTGGAATACAAGGGTTTTAACCGGTACGTCGGTCAGCCCAGCCCCAAGACCAAAGAGGCCCATGATGCCAAACATCAGGAGCGAGAGGAAAGCAACCCGGCTCGCGACCATCAGCCCATCCGCAGGCCAGCGGCGCAGCAGAAACGTATAGCTCGCCCACAAGATACCGCCAGCCATGAACATCAGGTCGCCGCCCAGTGTGGCGATGCCGCCAGCCGCCCCCAGCGAAAGGCCGATAAGCCCAAGGATGATAAGGCCTGCGCCCGTGGTGCGCGTGCGGGTCAGCCGGTCACCCAGCCAGAAATGCGCGGCCAGCACGCTGATGAAAAGCACGGTGCCGGGGATAACAACACCGCCGTGGCTGGCGGGCGCAAAATAAAAGGCGCTTGAGACCAGAATGGAATAAGGCGCGCCCGCACAAAGGGTTAGCACAAGCGCCTTGCCCCAATCCCGCGCAGTAGACGGCCCACGGAAGGCAAACGGCGCGAGGATAAGCCCGGCGATGAAGAAGCGCAGCATCACAATCTGCACAGGCGTAATGTCGCCCTGAATACCGATGGAAGTAACCACAGGCCACGCCCCCCAGATAAGGGCGGCGCCCAGCCCGCATAATATGCCGATGGTGGTCTGGCGGTCGTTTTGGTTCGTCATGATCTTTATCCTGCTGTCTATGGTTTGTTGACGCACCGCTGTTTTTATAAATGTAGGGTGGGGGTCGTGTTTTTTCTTCGCATTTTTTCTGATTACGCGATAAAAAAATCCTTATCTTTGAAATAAAGCGATGAAAATATTTAAAAATGAATGATCTGGATAGTTTTGACCTTAAAATTCTCAACTGTATGCAGGAAAACAGTCGCCAGACGGCGGAGGCCATTGGCGAACAGGTAGGCCTGTCGCCCGCCGCAACCCAGCGCCGCATCAAAAAACTCCGCGAAGATGGCACCATCAAGAAGGAAGTGGCGATCCTTTGCCCGGCGGCGCTTGGCGGGCGGACCACGCTGATTGTGCAGATCATTTGCTCGTGCGGCGGTGAGGCGACGATCGAAACCTTCAAGCAGCAGATGACCAAGGTGCCCGAGGTGCAGCAGTGCTATTATGTCACTGGTTCAACAGACTTTATTTTGGTGATGACAGTGAAAGACATGAAGGATTTTGACCGCATCACCCGCAAATGGTTCTTCTCGAACCCCTCTATCGGGCGGTTTGAGACCATCGTGGCGATTGATACCTTCAAGGAAGGATTTGGCATCCCGCTTGGCATCAGCTAGGGCCGGGTATCAGGCGCCTTTGTCTTTCAACAGGTCATAGGCGGTTTGTATCTGGTGAAAACGTTCCGCCGCCGCAGGGTCGCCGGGATTGGCGTCCGGATGGTAGATTTTCGCGAGCTTGCGGTACTGTTTTTTAATGAGTTCAGGCCCGGCGCCTGGGTCCAGCTCAAGCGCGTCATAGGCAGCGTTCTCATTGGCTGTGTAACCGTCCGCATCAACCGCGCCACCCCACTCAAACGTCCGCGCACTCGCGAACGCGTCCGAGCTTTCGCTGGTGTCATTCATATGGCGGCGGGCTTCTTCGTCGCTCATGCCCTGGAAAAAATCCCAGTTTTTATTGTATTCCGCTGCGTGCGGACGGCAGAAGTACCAGCGCTCTTTTGAGCCAGGAGATTTAGGGGCCGGGTGTGCGCCTTTTTCCGAGCAGCCGGAATAGTCGCACATGCGCACGGGCTCTGCGTCCTTGTCACGGCCATACTCGCCCCAACGGGGGAATCCAAAACTTTTGATATAGTCGCTTGCCATCGTTTTATTATAAGCCGT
Source organism: Kordiimonas sp. (assembly GCF_048264555.1). GTDB lineage: Bacteria > Pseudomonadota > Alphaproteobacteria > Sphingomonadales > Kordiimonadaceae > Kordiimonas. The sequence continues at coordinate 431,131 of NZ_JBLXCX010000001.1, read as the reverse complement.
GTGGGCTTTTCTGTCTTGTGTTCTGTCGCTCTAAAGTGGCCGGGCACTTTGGTGCACCGCGCGTCCTATTGCAATGGTTTCTTGTCCCTGTTTGCTGATTTCCATCAAAGAAATATGAGGCAGCCCCTGTAGGTGTGACAGAAACTGTCAGGAGAGTTGGCAGGTGCGTACTTTTTCGCTTGGCTGGCCAAAGGCAGGTGATTAGCGTTGCGTGGCAGGTACGAGAGGAGGCTGGGCCATGCGATCATTTGACGAGATATTTGCCATTGCGGCGGAACGCAAGGGCGGCGCGGATGCGCTTGAGGCCCTGATGCCACAGCCAAAATCAGCGGCCGAGATTGCGGCCACGCCTGACGACCGTATCCTCTCCGCCATGACACGGGGCATCTTTCAGGCCGGGTTCAGCTGGAAGGTAATCGACGCCAAATGGCCCGGCTTTGAAGAGGCGTTTGAGGGTTTTGTGCCTGTCCGCTGGAAGTTCATGTCAGATGATGACCTCGATAGTCTTGTCTCTGATAAACGTATTGTCCGCAACGGCCCCAAGATTTTAACCGTGCGTGAAAACGCTACCTTCCTGTGCGATCTTGAAGATGAATACGGTTCCGCCGCAAAATGCATCGCCGATTGGCCGATGGATGATTTTATCGGGCTTCTCGATATGCTCAAGAAACGCGGTAGCCGCCTGGGCGGCAATACCGGCCAGTATTTCCTGCGCTTTATCGGCAAGGACGGCTGGGTCCTCGGGCGTGACGGTGTGGCGGCCCTTATCCGTGAAGGTGTGGTAGACAAAACCCCAACGGGCAAAGGCGCGATGAAAGCGGTGCAGGCAGCCTATAGCCAGTGGGCGAAGGAATCCGGCCGCCCGTTCGCGCATATCTCCCGTACATTGGCCGCGAGCATAGACGCAGCACCAGCTTTATAACCCACCCTTTTTCCTATTGCATACTTGCCTAGACCATCGCTGCTGGTGCAAGCTGATATTTGTGCCGAAAGTCTGGGAATAATAGCTGTACGGCTGATCAGCCTTCGTGGTGGGCGCCGTACAGGCATTTGGTGGGGGTTTGGATGCGTTTTTGTGGTCCTGACCGCGCGATACTGAGGAAGCTCTTGCGGCTGGCTTGCCTGGCGCTTGCGGTCACCCATTGGTATTTTGGGGTGGCGGCCAAGGCTCAGGAGACCACCAACACTACAGACAGCTCTGCTCTGTGGCCCTATGAACAAAAAGGCGCGCTGCCGCTTAAGAACGGCTGGACCGTCTACCGAAACCAGTTTGTCTCCCCTCACACATTGGCTGGCGAAAAATGTAGGCAAGGAGTGGGCGCCGAGCCTATCAGCGCGCCGGACGTATGGGGGCCGGGCTTTACTACAACCGTGACCTCGGGTCATGGTTTCGCCACCTACTGCCGTGAGATCAACTTGCCGGAAAGTGACGAAGCCTTTGCCTTCCGCATGGGTACGCTTAGGTCTGTTTCCCATATTTATGCGGTTGATGGTAGCCAGCCCGATGCACCGCGCGTGTGGCTGTTGTTCAAGAATGGTGACCTGAGTGCGGAGGGCACGCAAGTTGTTGCCAACCCCGGCATCCCGATGATCTCCCTTCCGCATGGCATCAGGGATTTCACGCTCGTGATGCAGCTTAGCAACCGGATCCACAAGCAGGGCGGCATGGTAGAGGTGCCGCTTCTTGATTATCGCTGGCGGCTGGCGGCGTCTGAAAACCGGGCGACCGCTATGCCCAGTGCTTTGGTGATTGTGCTTTTGTGCGTGGGGCTTTCCGCTCTGGTGCTTGGCGAAAACAAACGTTCCTCTGCGGCACACCGGTATTTTGCTTTCCTTGCCATCGCGGCGGCCATGCGCGCTGCTTTTGTGAGCGATCTGGTTTGGGACTATTTCCCTTCGTTTGATTTGGCCCGGAAATATGATTTTGAGTATCTGTCGCTCTTTGTCATCGCCTTCGCTTATTACGCCTTTATCAATCACTTGCTGCGCCCGGGGCGCCGTTTGTTGATCGACTATGTTATTTTTGGCGTTATGGCGTTTTTAATTGTTTTCGCGCTGTTTTTGGCGCCCTTCTTCCCGCCCGGCACCATCACCCTGACACGAGAGCCTATTCAGATCGTGTGGGCCATTATCATATTGATGGTTCTCTACGCGGTGTTTCACGCCACTATCACAAACCCGGAAACCCGCAGCGAAGCTGTTACGGTTGCCTTGGGGGGGCTCGGTTATGGGGCCTATGAAATCATGTCCACCACCGGGGTTATCCCTTCATCGCTTGAATGGTCCCAGTTTGTGATTTTCGCGGTGATGATGATGCACGCGCGTGCGTTTGTGATACAGGCGCGCCGGACAGAGCGTGAACGTGATACCTTGATGGCAAGCCTTCAGGACACCAACCGGGACTTGCAAAATCAGGCGCTGGCGCTCGACCTTGCGGTTAAAAACGCGGAAGAAGCCTCGAACGCAAAAAGCCATTTCCTCTCCACCTTCAGCCATGAACTGCGCACGCCGCTTAATGCGATCATCGGCTTTTCTGAGATGATGTCGCGCGAGCTTTTGGGTAAGCTCGGCAACACGATCTACAAGGACTATGCCCGCGACATTCATGCGTCAGGCACCCATCTTCTGGCGATGGTTGATGACCTTCTGGACCTTTCCCGCATTGAAACCGGGATAGATGAGTTGAAGGAAGAGCCGCTGAACCTTGCGGCGCTTTTGGAGGAAACGCTTGGTATGCTGCGACTTCTCGCGGAGCAGCATAAGGTGATCCTGCGGGTAGATTGCCCGAAAAACCTGCCTCGGTTTTTGGGGGATGAGCGGAAAATGCGCCAGATCCTGCTCAACCTTATCACAAATGCCATCAAGTTTAATGTGGACCGGGGCAGCGTTCGTATTGTTCTGCGCTCAGATAAGAGTGGCATGACCATAGAGATTATTGATACCGGGCTCGGCATCGCCAAAGCCAACCTTCCGGTGATTTTGGCTCAGTTTGGCCATGCAGATAGCGAGCGCCGCCGCCATAACGCGGGCGCTGGTATTGGGTTGCCGCTTAGCGATGTATTGGTGCGCCAGCACGGCGGCAAGATTACGATCACAAGCGAGCTCGGGGAAGGCACCCATGTGACTGTTACCTTCCCGGCGAAGCGCGTGCTTAAAAGTGCCGACCAGATGGCGGTGCAGTAAGAGGGCACAAAGAAAAACGCGGAGCCGAAGCCCCGCGTTTCCAAATCGCTAATTTCTGTGGTCGCTTAGGCGGCGTTTGGCGCGGCGGCGATCACGCTTGCGTCCACATGGTCCGCGAAGGTCTCAAAATTCTTGATGAACAGGCCAACCAGATACTGCGCCTTTGCGTCATAGGCTGCTTTGTCGGCCCATGTCTCGCGTGGGTTCAGGATCAGGCTGTCAACACCCGCAACTTCCTCGGGCACCTCAAACCCGAAGTTCGGGTCGATGCGCATGGGGGCTGCGTTCAGGCTGCCGTCCAGCGCTGCGTGCAGAAGGGCACGGGTCGCCTTGATCGGCATACGGTGGCCAACACCGTATACGCCGCCGGTCCAGCCTGTGTTCACAAGCCAGCAGTTCACAGCGCCTTCCGCGATTTTCTTGCGCAGCAGGTCGCCATAAACACTTGGGTGGCGGGGCATGAAAGGTGCACCAAAACAGGTTGAGAATGTGGCCTGTGGTTCTTTCACCCCAATCTCGGTGCCAGCCACTTTTGCGGTGTAACCAGAGAGGAAGTGATACATGGCCTGCTCAGGCGTGAGCCGCGCGATTGGAGGTAAAACACCAAAAGCATCAGCGGTGAGCATGATGATATTTTTTGGTTTGCCGCCCCGGTTTTCAGCCGATGTGTTCGGGATGAAGTTGATTGGATAGGCCGCGCGGGTGTTTTCCGCGAGCGTATTGTCATCCAGATCAAGCGTGCGGGTTTCCTCATCCATCACCACATTTTCAACAATGGTGCCGAAACGTTTGGTGGTGGCGTAAATTTCAGGCTCAGCTTCTGGCGAAAGCCGGATCAGCTTGGCATAACAGCCACCCTCAAAGTTGAAGACGCTATCGTCAGACCAGCCATGCTCGTCATCGCCGATCAGCGTGCGGGTGCTGTCAGCGGAAAGTGTGGTTTTGCCGGTGCCGGAAAGGCCGAAGAAGATGGCAACGTCCCCCTCATCACCAATGTTGGCAGAGCAGTGCATCGGCATGATGCCTTTTTCAGGCAACAGGTAGTTGAGGATGGAGAAGACGGACTTTTTGTTTTCGCCCGCGTATTCCGTGCCGCCGATGAGCACCAGGCCTTTGGAGAAGTTCACCGCGATCACGGTCTCCGAGCGGCAACCCATGGTGGCTGGGTCTGCACGGAAAGACGGCAGGTTGATGATGGTGAACTGTGGCGCCATGGTTGGCAGTTCTTCGTCGGTCGGGCGTACAAGCATGGTGCGACAGAAAAGGCTGTGCCACGCATATTCACCAAGCGTGCGTACGGCAACGCGGTGCTCCGGGTCAGAGCCGCCCCACAGGTCCTGAACAAAAAGATCCTTGCCTTTCATATGGGCAAGGAACGCTTGGTGCAGGGTCTCGAACTGTTCGGGGGTCATTGGGCGGTTGGTATCGCCCCACCAGATGGTGTTTTCGGTCATGTCGTCACGGACGGTGAACTTGTCATTCGCTGACCGGCCAGTGTGTTTGCCGGTTTTAACAACAAGCGGGCCATCCTTGGCCAGTTTGCCTTCACCGCGACGAATCGCTTCTTCATAAAGTTGGGATGTTCCCAGATTCCAGTATTGATTGCCAGTGCCGGTGATACCCTGGGCATCAAGACCGACATTGCTCAGACGGGCGCCAAAGACTTGCAACGTCTTGTCCTCCAAGTGATTATTGGGGCCGTTTTACGCTGCACATTTTGGCTGCGCAAAACACGTAGTGCCGGGCATGTTTTTTGTGTTGCCCTAGCTTATTTTGGCCTCGCGCATGCGCAAGACAGGCGGCTAAACTTGCGGAATTGGGTGGGGAAATCAACTTGATTCTGCCCCACTTTGAAATGATAGCGCTGTCAATTTTAAAAAGGTAAAATACACTGACTTATCAGCGCCATTTGGCCGCCATGATTTGGTCTTAAATGCTGCTTAGCTGTTTACCTTGATCCGGATTCGGGCGAAGACATAATATAATTTTTATATTCGACCGGATATGGATTGAGCCTGGGTGGCTGGTACATGAAGAGGGAAATACTATGACCGCACAAATTGCGCTCGTCGACGATGACCGTAATATCCTGACCTCTGTGACAATTGCGCTGGAGGCAGAAGGGTTTCGTGTGCGCACCTATCCGGATGGCCAGAAGGCATGGGATGCCTTGTCGAAAAATCCGGCAGACCTTGCCGTTCTGGATATCAAGATGCCGCGCCTTGATGGCATGGAGCTTCTGCGCAAGTTGCGTGAAGTGACCGACATGCCCGTGATTTTCCTCACCTCCAAGGATGAAGAGATTGACCAGGTGCTGGGCCTCCGCATGGGGGCTGACGATTATATCGGTAAGCCGTTTTCCCAGCGGTTGTTGATTGAGCGTATCCGCGCCCTGCTGCGGCGCATGGAAATGATCAAAACCCAGCCCGGGGAAGCCGTGGAAGAGGGTGACGAGATCATGACCCGCGGCAATTTGGTGCTGGACCCACTGCGCCACCGGGTGACGTGGAAAGGGCTTGATGTTACCCTGACGGTGACAGAATTCCTGATCCTGCAGGCGCTTGCCATGCATCCGGGCCACGTAAAAAGCCGGGACCAGTTGATGGACACGGCCTACTCTGACGATGTTTATGTGGATGACCGCACCATCGACAGCCACATCAAACGCCTGCGCAAGAAGTTCCGCGCGGTGGCCGATGATTTTGACGCGATTGAAACGCTCTACGGGGTTGGTTATCGTTACCGCGACGCCTAACGGCCGGTAACGAAAGCCAGACCCTTGAGAAGACACCCAAGCACACAGGATACAATTGGGAGCGGCCGCACCAGCCAGCCGCGCCACTATACGCGCGGGCTCTCGCCGCTTATGGTGCGCATCATGGTGGTGAACGCCATGGCGCTTCTTATCCTTGTGGGGGGTGTGCTTTACCTCAACCAGTTCCGGCAAAACCTGATCGATGACCGCATGGCGGCGCTTATTGTGCAGGCAGAGATTATTGCGGGTGCTTTGGGTGAATCTGCGGCGGGTGGGCCTGAGGCCACCGAGATTGACCTCGCGCCCGCGCGGCAGATCATCACCCGGCTTGTGGGACCAACAGACAACCGCGCCCGTATATTTGCGACAGACGGCCGCCTGATTGCCGACAGCCGTTTCCTCGCGGGCGACAAACGCCTTGTGGCGGAAGAACTGCCAGCCCTTGAGCTGAAGCCAAGCTTTGCGGACCAGATGGAAGACGGCCTGCACCGGCTGCTGGATGGCCTTTCGCCGCGCCCGAGTGCACCGCCGAGCGTTGACCGTCCCGGTATGCGCGGCGCAGATTTCACCGAAGTTCAGGCCGCCCTTGAGGGCGAACCCATGACCCAGCTTCGCCTGCTGGCGAACAACAGGCTTGTGATCAATATCGCGGTGCCGATCCAACGGTTTCGCCGGGTGCTTGGTGTATTGCTGCTGACCGCACAGACGGAGGACATTGACCGGATCGTACGGTCTGAGCAGATGCTGACGGTAAAAGTTTTCACCGGCGCACTTCTCGTGACGATCCTGCTGTCGTTCTTCCTTGGGCGCACACTTGTACGACCCATCCGTATCCTTGCCCGCGCCGCCGAGCGTGTGAAAAGCGCGATCGGGCGGGAGGAAAACATCCCCGAATTTGCAGAGCGAATGGACGAGATCGGTGATCTTTCCCGCTCTCTCTCGGATATGACCCGCGCGCTATATAACCAAATCGACGCGGTGGAGCAATTCGCCGCCGATGTGGCGCATGAGATCAAGAACCCGCTATCAAGCATGCGGAGCGCACTTGAGACACTAGAGCGCACCAACAAGCCGGAAATTCAGGCCAAACTTTTTGCTGTGCTGCGTGACGACGTGAAGCGTATTGACCGGCTGATCACGGATATCTCTGACGCGTCCCGTCTGGATGCCGAGTTGACACGCGGTGAGATGGAAACGCTCGACCTCGCCATCATGCTCAATATGCTGGTGGAAGCTTACATGACAACCCATTGCCCCGCAGGCGTGGAGGTCACCATCGGTGACTATGAAGCAGGGGTTTTTGTGGTGGACGGCATTGAAGGGCGGCTTGGCCAAGTGTGGCGCAACCTGATCGATAACGCCATCAGCTTTAGCCCCGACGGCGGTACCGTGAAAGTGGATATCAGCCTCGAGGGCAAGCGGTTGAAAGTCACCGTCGAAGACGAAGGGCCCGGCATGCCAGAGGGCGCGGAAGAGAAAATCTTCAGCCGTTTCTACTCGGAACGGCCCGATGAAGAAGCCTTTGGCTCGCATTCGGGGCTTGGGCTCGCCATCTCCCGCCAGGTGGTTGAAGCGCATGGTGGGCGCATCCATGCTGAAAATAAAATAGCCGAAGACGGGTCTGTTTCTGGCGCGCGCTTTGTCGTAGAGTTGCCCCTCGCTCGTTAGGGCTTGGCGTCCATTCGGCCACAGCCCGTAAAATTCAGATGGGGCACGTTGGGCATGAGTGATCCAATCCATGGGACAGTTGTTGATGTGGCGGGCGCCGGTGTGTTGCTGCGCGGCCCATCCGGCAGCGGCAAGTCTGACCTTGCCCTGCGGCTGATAGATCGGGGCGCGGTCCTTATTGCGGACGACCAAGTGCTCTTGCGGGCCGGAAGCCGCGGTATCGTTGCGACAGCGCCGGACCGGATATATGGCCTTATTGAGGTACGCGGCATTGGTGTTGTCTCCATTCCAGCGGCTAAATTTAGCCTGGTGAAACTGGTGGTTGACCTTGTCGCCCATGAGGATGTGCCGCGGTTGCCGGAGCCGGAGGCGATAGAGATCGTGGGTGTGTCCGTGCCGCGCATCAGCCTGCACGCCTTCGATATTGCAACACCGGTGAAAGTTGAACTCGCCCTTAAATATCCGGATCAGGTGGGGGATGACAGGCCCGCCGACGAGAGGAGACAGCGCCGGTGACACAAAAGACCGCAAAAAGACAGGTAGTGATCGTGACCGGCCTTTCGGGTGCCGGGAAGTCATCAGCGCTTCACGCGTTTGAGGATATCGGGTTTCAGGCGATCGACAATCTGCCGCTTACCATGCTGTCTGCCCTTATTGATGAAGCGGTGACGGGGTCAAGCACCGCACCCATCGCCGTTGGGATCGATTCGCGCACGCTTCATTTCTCTCCCAGCCTTTTTGAAGAGGCGATTAAAGTTTTACGGGGTCGCAACGACATCAACCTGCATGTGCTGTTCATGGATGCATCTGATGATGTGTTGATGAAGCGCTTCTCGGAAACGCGCCGCGCCCACCCGCTGGGTGAAGGGCAACTCCTGCGCACAGCGATCAAGCAGGAGCGCGATATGATGCTGCCAATCCGGCAGCTTGTGGATGGCCTTCTGGATACCAGCAGGCGCACAGGCGCAGAGACGCGCCGGGTTGTTCTCTCCCGCTTCACCGCTCATGAAGCACCCAGCATGGTGGTGACCTTCATGTCGTTTGGGTTCGCAAACGGTGTACCACGAGATGCGGATATCGTCCTTGATGTGCGGTTTTTGCGAAACCCGCATTATATAGATGAACTGCGGCCAAAAACGGGGCTGGAGGACGCAGTTTCAAGCTATGTGCGGGCGGATGAGGGCTTTGAGCCGTTTATCGAGAAGACGATGGACCTGTTTAATTTCCTGCTGCCAAGGTACCGGGATGAAGGAAAATCATATCTCACCCTTGCAATTGGCTGCACAGGCGGCAAACATCGGTCTGTAACGGTGGTGGAGAGGATCGCTGGCCATTTGACGCTCGACGGCATGACGGTCAATCGCTACCATCGGGAAATTGCAGGGGATGAAGGCCGTTAGAGCCTTTCAGGCAACTATAATGAGGTCGTGTGTATGATAGGCATGGTGTTGGTAACGCATGGACGGCTCGCGGATGAATTTATCGCCGCGACAGAACATGTGGTGGGCGCGCAGGAGCAGATCCGGGCAATCTGTATCGGGCCCGATGATGATATGGAACAGCGCCGGCAGGAAATCATGGATGCCGTGAAGGATGTCAACACGGGGAGCGGGGTGGTGCTGCTGACCGACATGTTTGGCGGCACACCATCAAACCTTGCGATCTCACTTCTCGAGAAAGACAAGGTTGAGGTGATTGCGGGTATTAACCTGCCGATGCTGATCAAGCTTGCAAGCGTGCGCCACGGGGCAACGTTGCAGGATTCGGTAGAAGCCGCGAAAGATGCGGGCGTGAAATATATCAATGTAGCTAGTCAGGTTTTGGGTGCCTAAGGGTTAGGGGAGTGAGTTGTTGTGAGTATTGCGATGGAGAATCTATCAAAAAAAGTGGGGATAGTGAACGCGAGGGGCCTTCACGCTCGCGCGTCTGCCCGGTTTGCGACAGAGGCGGGACGCTATAATGCCGATGTTGCGGTCGCAAAAGACGGTGTGAAAGTAACGGGTACCTCGATCATGGGCCTGATGATGCTGGGCGCTGCCAAGGGCGATGAAATAGAAATTTCTGCTGATGGTGACGAAGCTTTTGCAGCTGTTGAGGCGCTTTCCGCCCTTGTGTCCAACCGCTTTGGCGAAGCTGAGTAGCATCAGTTTCTTTTCAATATAAAGAAATCTTTATCTTTTTGGGTGTACCTGTTATAACCGCGACCAAATGACGTGTGGCCGCGGGCCCGTTTTGTACTTATCAGTTAGCAGGAACCTCCCATGACAGATTATAAAGTAGCCGATATTTCGCTTGCCGACTGGGGGCGGAAAGAAATCAACATTGCTGAAACCGAGATGCCAGGCCTGATGGCGCTTCGGGAAGAGTTCGGCGAGAAAAAACCGCTCAAAGGCGCACGCATCGCGGGCTGCCTGCATATGACCATTCAAACCGCTGTTCTGATCGAAACACTGACGGCGCTTGGCGCTGAAGTGCGTTGGTCCAGCTGTAATATCTTCTCAACCCAGGATCAGGCGGCAGCTGCGATGGCAGCGGCGGGCATTCCTGTTTTTGCCTGGAAAGGTGAAACTGAAGAAGAGGCTGAATGGTGTATCCACCAGACCATTAAAGGCCCCGATGGTTGGGTGCCAAACATGATCCTTGATGACGGTGGTGACCTGACGGTTATCATGCACAATGACTATCCGGAACTGATGGACGGTGTGCGTGGTATCTCGGAGGAAACCACAACTGGTGTGATGCGGCTATACGAGATGGCCAAGGAAGGCCGCCTGAAGGTGCCTGCTATCAACGTGAACGACAGCGTGACCAAATCCAAGTTCGATAACCTCTATGGTTGCCGTGAAAGCCTCGTGGACGGTGTTAAACGAGCGACTGACGTGATGATCGCAGGTAAAATCGCGGTTGTGTGCGGGTATGGTGACGTGGGTAAAGGCAGTGCCGAATCGCTCCGGAGCCAAGGCGCACGTGTGATGGTTACCGAGATCGACCCGATCTGTGCTTTGCAGGCGGCGATGGAAGGTTATGAGGTTACCACGATGGATGACGCCGCTTCCGTTGGTGATATCTTCGTGACAGCCACAGGCAACAAGGATGTGATCCGCCTTGAGCACATGCGCGATATGAAAGACCGCGCTATCGTGTGCAACATTGGCCACTTCGATAGCGAAATCCAGATCGCGAGCCTCGCCAACTATAAGTGGGAAGAGGTGAAGCCACAGGTGGATGAAGTAGTATTCCCTGACGGTAAACGCCTGATCGTTCTGGCGAAAGGCCGCCTCGTGAACCTCGGTTGTGCCACTGGTCACCCAAGTTTCGTGATGTCAGCCAGCTTCACCAACCAAGTGCTGGCGCAGATCGAACTTTGGAATAACGCGGATAAATACGGCCTCGACGTTTATGTGCTGCCGAAACACCTGGATGAAAAAGTGGCGTCCCTTCACCTCGCGAAGCTTGGTGCGAAACTCACGAAACTCTCCGAAGAGCAGGCCAAATATTTGGGCCTTAAGGTTCAGGGCCCGTTCAAGCCGGAACATTACCGCTACTAGGCACAGCATGCTTGCTGACATCTTCCGCGAAAAGAGGATTTCATGAAAGAATATGTATTCACCAGTGAATCGGTTTCCGAAGGGCATCCGGACAAGGTAGCTGACCGCATCTCCGATAGCGTGGTTGATCTTTATCTTGGCCGTGAGAGCGAAGCTCGCGTGGCGTGTGAGACCATGGTCACAACCAATCGCATCATGCTGGCTGGCGAGGTGCGGGGCCCACAATCGATCACGTCTGACGATATTGAAGAAGTGGCGCGTAACGCCGTTCGCGAAATCGGCTACGAGCAGGAAGGCTTCCACTGGAAAAACGCAGTGTTTGAAAACCACCTGCATGAGCAGTCTGCAGATATTGCACAGGGTGTTGATGCCTCCGGCAACAAGGACGAAGGCGCGGGCGACCAAGGCATCATGTTTGGTTATGCCTGTGACGAAACCGAAAGCCTGATGCCTGCCCCGATTGACTATTCGCATCGCATCCTAAAGTCACTTGCTGCCGCTCGTCACTCGGGTGAAAGCCCTGAACTGGAGCCCGATAGCAAAAGCCAGGTCACCCTCAAATATGTGGACGGCAAACCTGTTGGTGCAACCACGGTTGTGGTCTCAACCCAGCACAAAGAAGGTGTGAGCCAGGATGATTTGCGCGCGCTTGTACGCCGCCACGTTGAGGGTGTTCTGCCGGAAGGTTGGATGTGCCCAGAGGATGAGTTTTACGTCAACCCGACAGGCAAGTTCGTGATCGGCGGACCGGACGGGGACGCTGGCCTTACGGGGCGGAAAATCATCGTTGATACATACGGTGGTGCTGCTCCCCATGGTGGCGGGGCATTCTCCGGCAAAGACCCGACGAAGGTTGACCGCTCTGCGGCTTATGCGGCGCGCTATCTCGCAAAAAATGTGGTGGCGGCTGGTCTTTCAACCAACTGCACGATCCAGCTCGCTTATGCGATCGGTGTTTCCAAGCCGCTCGCAGTGTATGTGGACCTTTGGGCAAATGAGGCGAGTATCGACCCGCACCGGTTGTCTCGTGTGCTTCAGGATATGGTGAACCTGAGCCCACGTGGTATTCGGGAGCATCTCGGTCTCAATAAGCCTATTTATACGCGCACGTCCGCTTATGGGCACTTTGGCCGTAAACCAACTGAAGACGGTGGTTTCTCTTGGGAGCGCACCGACCTCGTAGGCGCGCTGAAGTCAGAGTTTGGCATCTAAGCCACACCATATGAACATTACGAAGCCGCAGCGAACATGGTTTGCTGCGGCTTTTTAGTTGCGCGCGTTGCAGCATCTGATTGCCCGCGTTATGGTGCCCGAAAAGGAGAGAAACGATGGCGGTCAAACGGATAGTCTCCAATCTGGCGACGGAAAATATCGAGGTGGTTAAGGCTTTCTATCAGGATATCTTTGACCTCGATATTGTGATGGATCACGGCTGGATCGTAACACTTTCACCTTCCTCCAAGGCGCTCGTGCAGGTCAGTATAGCGACTGAGGGCGGCTCAGGCACAGCGGTGCCAGACCTCTCGATCGAGGTTGATAATCTTGACGAGGTATATGAGAGAGCAAAATCAGCGGGTCACCCGATTACCTATGGCCCGGCTGAGGAACCTTGGGGCGTGCGCCGCTTTTATGTGGAAGACCCCACCGGGCGAATTCTGAATGTCCTGACCCACCTATAGGCTCAATCAGCGCCTTGTGTTTGAGGGAGTTTAGAGGCTACTCTCATACCGTCACGGAATGAGGGAGTGCATGTCCATGACCGGTGTCGATCTGTCACCTCTAAGTCTTTGGATTATCATCGCTTTTGTAGCCGTAGCTTGGGTTGCGGTGAGCCTGAGCGCACTATGGCGTGCCGGCAGGATGACAGACCGTGCGCACAGCCTGCAAGAGCTTGCGGGTTTTCTGGATACCATGATCCGGTCAGACAGGCGTCATCCGGTGTGGCTGTGGCCTGACGGTCGCCTGCAGGCGGACGCGGGCACGCTTGCGCTTCTGGGGGTGTCTGGCAAGGCAATGAACTTGGATGACCTGGCCGAGAATGGCACGGTTATCCCGTCGCGTGTGGTGGGGGAGCTGAAGCGCGACCTGAACGCCAACAAGGAAATCTCATCGCCTTATGTTGTCTATCAGGGCAAAGACCACCCCCGTTTGATTATCGACGTGCAGACGTTGCCGTCAACCGGCAGTCGTTGGCCGACCAGCGTGCTTTGGATAGAAGAAGCGCGGGACCGGCCCACGCGTGGGCACCGGCAGGGTGTGCGCGCGCTTGAGCTGCGGCTTAAGGATATGACACGTGCGTTCAATAACCTGCCTTTCCCTGTGTGGGTGCGCGGGCCGGACTTCGCGCTGGTTGAGGTGAACTACGCTTATGTGGAAGCGGTTGACGGTGAAAATGTTTTTGACGTGGTCGAGCGGGGTGTGGAGCTTTTTGACAAAGGCAGCCTGTCCTCCGCCCGGAAAGCGCGAGAGACCGGCCAGCGGGTGCGGGAGCGGCGCTTCGGTGTGATCGATGGCCAGCGCCGGGCTTTTTCTGTGATCAATATGCCGTTTGATGACGACGGCAATATCATGGGTATTGCGGTTGATGTGACCGGAGAAGAGGAAGCGCTGTCGGAGCTTTCCCGTGTGCTCGAAAGCCAGTCTGAAACGCTGAACAGGCTCAGAAGCCCGGTGGCGATCTTTGGCCCCGGCCAAACCTTGCGGTTTTACAATAGTGCGTTCGCCAGGCTTTCTCATCTTTCAGAAGACCTTCTCGCATCTGAAATCAGGCACAGCGAACTTCTGGATGCTATGCGGGAGCACCGCAGGCTGCCGGAACAGGTTGACTTCCCGCAGTGGAAGAAAAATGTGCTCCGGCACTATACGTCCCTCCTGGAGCCGTTTGAGGAAATGTGGCACCTGCCGGATGGCACGGCGCACCGGGTGGTTACCCAGCCGCACCCCTTGGGCGGGCTGCTCATTCTTTTTGAAGACGTTACGGACAAACTGGCGCTTGAGCGCTCCTACAATACCCTGATCGCCGTGCAGCAGGAAACGCTCGACAATATGCGGGAAAGCATCGCCGTGTTTGGTACAGACGCTCGGCTGCAACTCTCAAACCCCGCGTTCCAGGAAATGTGGCAACTGGGCGACGAGCAACTTGAAGGCAAACCGCACTTGTCCGCTTTGATCGAGACCCTGAAGGTAGATGAGGCGCGCGGTAACCTTGAGGATGATCATGACTTTGGTACAGCGCTGGCCGGCTGGGTGTCCGAGCGGGTTCACCGCTCCGGTCGCTGGTACCGCGCTGATGGCCTCGTGGTGGATTATGCCCTTGTGCCGCTGCCTGATGGTGGGGTCATGCTTACCCAAAGCGATGTGACAGACAGCTTCAAGGTGGAGCAGGCACTGAGAGAACGCTCCAGCGCGCTCGAAGCTGCAGACAGGCTCAAAAGCGAGTTTATCACCAACATGTCCTATGAGCTGAGGACACCGCTCAACTCCATCATTGGTTTTGCCGAGATGCTTGATCAGAAAATGTTCGGGGACCTCAATGATCAGCAGGCGGACTATGTAAAGAATATCCTGAGTGCGTCGGATGATCTCAAAATACTGATTGCGGACGTGCTTGACCTCGCGGTCCTTGATGCTGGTGAGGCAAAGCTCGAGCTTGAGGACACGGACGTTGCTGATGCGCTTCAGGAGGCATCAACGCTGGCGGCCGATATTGCCCGCAAGATTGATATCACGCTTAACCTTGATGGATGTGAGGCCGTGGGCGTGATCGAGGCCGACAGGCGGCGGCTCAAGCAAATATTCTACAACATGGTTTCATCCATGCTGAACTTTGCCCGGTATGGCGGGGAACTATCCCTCAAGCTTGAGGCCGGTGACGATACGGTGACGGCTGCGATCTATAATCTTGATTCTGGCCTTACCCCGCGGGAGCGGGACCGCTTGGTGGCAACAGTGGCGATGGGAGCCTCCCCTGGTGGGCGCCGCGCAACGGGTCTTGATCTCGCGCTTGTGCGCAGTATTGTGGGCCTCCATCACGGCAGTATTCAACTGGAACCACACGGCGATGAAGGGCTGGCCTTAAGCTGTACCCTGCCACGGAAACAGCCTGCACCCTGAGGGCCTCAACAATAGTATCCATAAGCCGAAGCACCAACGTAGGCGTCAGAGAATAGAACTTCATGCACCACAACACTCTTTTTGAGCGACACTGTGATACCGAAGCGGAAACCCAAGCTTTTGCGGGAAAGCTTGCTGCCGTGCTTGATCTTGGCGCCCTTGTGGCGCTAACGGGTGACCTTGGCGCTGGTAAATCCACCTTCGCGCGCGCCTTTATCCGGGCGGCGTTGGCGGACCCGATGGCAGAGGTGCCAAGCCCCACTTTCACACTTGTACAAACCTATGACCGGCCACAGGGTGGCGAGATTTGGCACGCGGACCTCTACCGGCTCAGCGATCCGGAAGATGTGTTTGAGCTTGGTATTGACGAAGCTTTCTCGTCATCCATTTGCCTGATCGAATGGCCGGACCGGATGCCCGAAGAATGGTGGTCGGATGCCCTTGAGCTGAAAATTGAGATAGTGGGTAGCGGCGCACGCAGCATCGTCGTTCGTGGTGACGCGGACAGGTGGGCGGGTCTTGAAGCGAAAGTAAAGTCATGAGGGCGATCGTTCTTTCCGCAGGCCTGGGTACCCGCATGGGCGCGATGTCTCAGATAACACCAAAACCGTTGGTGCCGGTTTTGGGTCAACCCCTTCTGGATCATACGTTCGCAAAGCTGGACGCTTTGGGTGTGGGGCCTGTGGTCATCAACGTACACCATCTGGCAGACAAGATTGAGGAACACTTGGGCGCGCGTATCCGCGACGGTCGGGTACTAATCTCGGATGAGCGCGCAGCCCTTCTGGATACCGGCGGAGGAGTAAAAAAGGCGCTGCCGCTACTCGGGGCGGACCCTTTTTTTGCCATCAACAGCGATGCGCTCTGGCTTGATGGTGCGAGGCCCACTCTCGCCCGTTTGCAAGAGGCATTTGACCCGAGCATGATGGATGTCCTTCTTCTTCTTGTGCGCACAGAGCATGCGCATGGTTATGATGGGCCCGGTGATTTTATACCTCAATTGCCCTTTGAGGACCTGACGCCGGTAGAGTTTCGGGGCGAGGCGCTGAGCGCACCGGTGATGTTCGGCGGTATACAGGTTGTGGCGCCTGAGATGTACGAAGGCATGCCTGATTGCGCTTGGTCAAACCGTGAGATTTTCCGCAAAGCCGCAGCGCGGGGCCGGCTCTATGGGCTGGTGCATGACGGGCGCTGGTTCCATGTTGGCACCCCCGAAGCCGTGAGTGAGGCCGAGTCTGAGATCAGCAAAGCGAGGGCCCGCTAACATGGTGCGCACGCCAACAGTCTATACGATCGACGCCAGTCGTTCGTTTGTGGATGCGTTGGCTGAAGAACTGTTGCGCGATGCAGAGGGGGACCCCGTCAAGCTCGCGGATACCACCATCCTTGTACCCAACCGGCGCGCGCAGCGTTCCCTGAGGGAGGCGTTCCTGAGGTTTGTGGGCAAGAAGCCAATGGTGCTGCCGGTGATGCGCCCCATTGGTGAGGTTGACGAGGAAGAGATCACATTCCTCGGTGCCGGGCTCGGGTTCGACCCGTCCGATAGCCTGCCGGCTATTTCCTCAGTGCGTAGGCAAGCCCTTCTCATGCAGCAGGTTATGCGTTGGGGTCAGTTGCGTGCATCGGATATGGGCGGTGCGCTTGCGCCCGCGCAAGGCTGGCGGCTCGCGGGCGAGTTGGCGCGGTTGATGGACCAGCTTGAAACCGAAGGCCTGAAATTTGAAAAGCTCAGGGATCTGGTGCCTGAGGGGCTGGCGCATCACTGGGATATCACACTTCAGTTCCTCACCATTGTCTCTGAGCACTGGCCCGACATTCTGGCGGCTGAAGGTGTCATGAACCCTGCCGCGAGGCGTGACCTCATGCTGCGTACCCTTGCAGACCTGTGGGAAGGCAAGCCACCCAAGGGACGCATCATTGCTGCTGGCTCAACCGGCTCAATCCCCGCGACCGCAAGACTGTTGTCGGTCGTGGCGCGCCTGCCGGAAGGCGCTGTTGTGTTGCCGGGTCTCGACCGCGGGATGTCAGACGACGCATGGAACGCGGTTGACGCTACACATAGCCACGGTGTGCTGAAAGCGCTGTTGGAGACCATGGGGGTAAACAGGCATGAGGTCCGTGATTGGCCCAGCCTCAATCATGTGCTCTTGAGGCGCGCTTCCTTGTTCCGGGATGCTTTGTTGCCTGCGGCGGTGACAGAGGGTTGGCTTTCCCTTGGCTATCAGGCGCAAGACAAGGCTCAACTGTTTCAGGGTTTAAGCAAGATCGTCGCCCCAACCCGGCGGGAGGAGGCTGCGGCCATTGCGCTTGTCATGCGGGAAGTTCTGGAAGAGCCTGAGCGCACAGCAGCCCTTGTTACACCTGACCGCGCGCTTGGCCGCCACGTGCGTGCAGCGCTTGCGCGTTGGGGTATCGAGGTTGACGATTCGGGCGGTGACCGGGTGCTGAACACCGTGTCTGGTCGTTTCCTTGGCCTTGTTGCAAACGCGGTGAGCGAAGGCTTCGCACCGGTTAGCTTGCTTGCCCTTCTGCAGCATCCATTTGTGTCTGTGGGGTTTGACCGCCGCAGTTATCTGGCGTCGCTTCGCCGCCTGGATACCTATGTTTTAAGAGGCGTTCGGCCCTCTGGCGGGCTTGATGGTTTGCTGCGCCGTGCCAAGGTGGTTGTGGCCGATAAAAAAGCCGGGTTTGGGGACAGCGATCTGGCCGTCCTTGAAGCCGCTATCAACTGTTTGAGACCACTTGAGGCGGTGTTCGCGGGTGACAGCGCTTTGGACGATATCCTTAAAGTTCATGTTGAGGTTGCCGAAGCATTGGCGGCGGCGAATGAAGCCCCCGGCGCGGACGTTTTATGGAAAGGCGAGGAGGGGCAGACCCTTGCAGATGCCTTTGCGGAACTGGTACGCGAAACCGGCTCTATCACAGATGTGTCAGCGGAAGGGTACGCAGCGCTTTTTGAAGAGCTTTTTGCGGGCATTGCTGTGCGCCCGGTGTGGCGCAAGCACCCGAGGCTCTTCATCTGGGGTACGCTCGAAGCACGGTTGCAGCGCGCGGATGTGATGATCCTTGGCGGCATGAACGAGGGCACATGGCCGGGTGAGATCAAGCCTGACCCCTGGATGAACCGCCCCATGCGGCAAGCGTTTGGTCTGCCACCTCATGAGAGGCGTACAGGTCAGGCTGCGCACGATTTTGTCCAGGCCGGGAGCGGCGGTGAGGTCGTTTTAACCCGCGCGGAAAAAGTGGATGGTGCGCCAACAGTGCCAAGCCGCTGGCTGTTCCGCATTGAAGCACTGGCGGGCGGTGAGATACCGCGCGCGGACAAATACCTCGCATGGGCTCATCAGATGGACGCGGCGGCGAGAACGGCGCCGCTTTTGCCACCTGCCCCAAAGCCGCCGCTTGAAGCACGTCCTAAGCGGTTGTCGGTCACGCAAGTGGAAACATGGATGCGCGATCCTTATGCGCTTTATGCCGCCAAGGTGCTTGAGCTTAAGCCGCTCGATCCGCTGGATGACAAACCGAACGCTTCCACCAAGGGAACGCTGCTGCATGAGGCGCTTGAGCTGTTTTTAAGTGAGGATGGCCCCTCAGCGGGTGAGGCGGGCTATGCGCGCTTGCTCGAGGTGGGGCGCCGGGTTTTTGAACCTGTGCTGACCCAACCTGCCGTATACGCGTTCTGGTGGCCGAGGTTTGAGCGTATCGCAGAATGGTTTATCGCAAACGAAGTTGAGCGTGCCGAGCAGTTTGACGTCGCTGCCGTTGAAAAATGGGCCGAAGCCAAGTTGCCCGGCACAGACTTCACGCTTTTTGCGAAGGCTGACCGTATTGACCAAAACAGGCAGGATAGCTCTCTCACCATTATTGACTATAAAACAGGGACAATACCGACCGAACGGCAGATAACGGCGGGTTTTGCGCCCCAGCTGCCCCTAGAAGCGTGGCTCGCGGAACGTGGTGCGTTTGATGGCGTGCCAGCAAACCCGGTTTCAGACCTCATTTTCTGGCGTATCACGGGCGGCAACCCGGTGCATGAGCCAAAGCGTCCAGTTAAAGACGTCCCCTCGTCCATTTCGGATGCGGAACAAGGTTTGCGCGGACTCGTGAAGGCGTTTTCCGATGAAAAGACGGCCTATCTTTCAAACCCGCGCCCTAAAAACACAGGCTATGGTGACTATGACCATCTCGCGCGGGTGAAAGAATGGCGAAATGCCGACGATCCCTTTGACGGTGGGGAGGGGGAGGCATGAGCAAACCTCGTATGACCCCGGCGCAGGCGCGAGCCACCCAGCCTGAGCTTACCGCGTGGGTGGGTGCATCTGCGGGTACTGGTAAAACCCACGTCCTGACCGCGCGGGTGCTCCGGTTGATGCTCACAGGCACTGACCCTGAGAATATCGTCTGCCTGACCTTCACGAAGGCCGCCGCAGCGGAGATGAAAAACCGTATTTTCGCGGAACTGGGGCGCTGGGCCATGATGGCAGACGATGCCCTGATCGCCGAGATCGCCCGCCGTACGGAAGAAGTGGCGGACGCAGATATGATCATCCGCGCGCGGCAACTTTTTGCCTACGTGCTTGATCTGTCTGGCGGTTTGCAGATCCAGACCTTCCATAGCTTCTGTCAGGCTCTTCTTGGTCGTTTCCCGCTCGAGGCAGGCATGGCGCCCGGCTTTGAAGGCATTGATGAAGCGGTCGCGCAGGAAATGATGGCGAGCGCGAAGGACGAGATGCTCGCTCTGACCCGGCGGCCGGAGGGCGCGCACGTCCGCAAAGCACTTGACCATGTTGCGGGCCTCGTGACCGAGCTGACCTTCGATGAGGTGATCGAGCGACTTTCGTTTGAGGCGTCAACCTTGGCTGCGGCGGATAAGGCTTACGGCAAATTTGGCCTCGCGGCTGCGCTTTACCGCGCGCTGGACCTTACGCCCGGTGAAACACGTGACGTGCTCCTTGATCAGGTTACCGCTGACGATGCTTTTGATATCACCGGGCTTCGGGCCATGGGCCCGGTGCTACTCGCGGGCAGCAAAACCGAAACCAAGGTTGGCGAGGTGATGACAGCCTATACGGCAGCCGAGGGGGATGAGCGTAAAGTCCTGTTTGATGCTTATATGCTCGGGTTGCTGACCAAAGAAGGCACACCGCGCAAGACAGTGGCCGTTAAAAAAACGCTGACCACCTATCCCGAGTTTGAGGCCATCATCGAGAAAGAGCAAATCCGCCTGATGCGGGTTGCCGACCGGCTCAACCGTATCGCGGCAGCTGAAGCGACCGTCGCGCTGCTGACCCTCGGCCTCGCGCAGCTTGAGCGGTATAAGGCTTTGAAAACCGAGCGCGGCATGGTCGACTTTGATGACATGATCGGCCGTACGGTTGGGCTTCTCGACCGGCTTGATGTGGCGCCCTGGGTTCTGTTCAAGCTGGACGCGCAGGTTGATCATATCCTGATTGACGAAGCGCAGGACACGAACCGCGAACAGTGGCGGGTGGTTGAGGCGCTTACGGCTGAGTTTTTCTCAGGCGAAGGCGCGAGCGATAAGATGCGCACCGTTTTTGCGGTGGGTGACGCGAAACAGTCGATCTTCTCCTTCCAGCGGGCAGATCCCAAGGAATTTGTGGCGGCGCGTGACCGGGTGTTCCACCGGGCATGGCAGGCGGAATTGAAGGCGGAACCGGTGCCGCTTAACCTGTCCTTCCGTTCGGGCGGTGCGGTGCTTTCCCTTGTGGATGCTGTGTTTGACAAGGGGGCCGACGCTTGGCACGGCCTGTCTGCAGACCTTGAGCACGTGAAGCATGAGTTCGTGCGGAAGGGGCATGGTGGCCTCGTGGAGCTGTGGCCCCTTGAGGCGCCCAATGTGGCGGAAGAAGAAAGCGCTGAAGAAGGCTGGATTCCGCCACTTATACAGGAAAATGCTGACGATGCAGAGGGGCACACAGCGTGGCGTATTGCCCGCCGCATCAAGGAGATGATTGCAAGCGGCGAAGTGCTGGAGGCACAGGCCCGTCCCATTACCCCCGGCGACATTCTTGTGTTGGTGCGCAGGCGGACCGCGTTTGTGGACCATCTGGTACGGGCGCTTAAATATCTCGGTGTGCCTGTCGCCGGGCGTGACCGCATGGTGCTGACGGACGAGCTTCCTGTGATGGACCTGCTCGCGCTCGCGCATGCGGCGCTATTGCCGACCGATGACCTCACGCTGGCAACTGTGCTGAAAAGCCCGTTTGTCGGCCTTGATGATGATCAGCTTTTTGCCCTTGCTCACGGCCGCAAGGGCGCGCTTTGGCACGCATTGCAGGCAAAAGCAAAGGACGAGCCTGTATTCGCGCGGGCTCTCGCGTTCCTCCAGAGCGTGATCAGGGGTGCAGACCTTCTGACGCCGTTTGAGTTCTTCTCCCATGTGCTGACGGACCTGAACGGTCGCGCGCAGCTTGTGGCGCGCCTGGGTGATGAGGTACACGACCCGATTGATGAACTGATGGAGGAAGCTCTTCGGTTTGAGCATACGGGCACGGCGTCTTTGCAGGCTTTTATCCACCGTGTTGAACATGGCGGCACACAAATCAAACGGGATATGGAGGCCGCCGGTGGGCAGGTGCGGATCATGACCGCCCACAGCTCAAAAGGGTTGCAGGCGCCTATTGTGTTCCTTTCCGATCTGGTGAGCATCCCTGATATCCGCCGGGAAGGGCGGCTTGTACCCATTGATGCGGCAGACCCCGGCAAACCCCCACTTCTTTTGTGGACCTCTGCGGCGCCGGGCCTCGCGCTCGCGGAGGAAAAAAAAGCGGAGCTGAAAGAAAAAGCTCTCCATGAATACAGGCGGCTTCTATATGTGGCGCTCACCCGCGCGGAAGACAGGCTCTACATAGCCGGATGGCAGGCGGAGCGTGAGCCAGACCCGAACTGTTGGTATAAGGCGATTGAAAGCGGCTTTGAACGCGTTGGTGCCGAGGAGGTGGAGATCACTCTCGGGCGCACAGCCCGGCGCCTCACTGTGGCTCAAACTGCGGCGGTGGCCCCAAGCGACGAGAAGGCAGAAACACGAACACCGCTTCCCGCTCTTCCCGCTTGGGCGCGCGAGCCTATGCCCAATGAGCCCACCCCGCCGAGACCACTTGCGCCCTCGAAACCGGATGAAGATGAACCGGCTGTCACCAGCCCGCTCGCGCGAGCAACGGCTGCGCGTTTTGAGCGCGGACGGCTTATTCACAGCATGCTCGAGTGGCTGCCTGAGCTTGAGAAAGCTGCGCAGCAAGAGGCCGCCGAGCGTTTCCTCATGAGGTCAGGGCTGGACGCTGAAACGGCGGCTGCATTCTGGCAGGAAGTAAAAGGTATCCTTGAGGACGCAGAATTTGCGCCTATTTTCGGGCCCAACAGCAGGGCTGAGGTGCCGATCGCAGGGCTCGTGGGCACGCGGGCCATCTCCGGGCAGGTGGACAGGCTTGTGGTGACCGAATCAGAGGTTTTGATCGTGGACTATAAAACCAACCGCCCACCACCAAGAGATGCGGCAAAGGTGCCGGAGGTTTATCTCAAGCAAATGGG
Organism: Kordiimonas sp.; assembly: GCF_048264555.1. Taxonomy (GTDB): domain Bacteria; phylum Pseudomonadota; class Alphaproteobacteria; order Sphingomonadales; family Kordiimonadaceae; genus Kordiimonas. The sequence goes on along the minus strand of NZ_JBLXCX010000001.1, from coordinate 408,316 downwards.
TTTATACGCGCGGGCGCTGCAGGGAATCTATCCGAACCATAAAATACGCGCGGCATTGTTGTGGACAGATATTTCTCTTCTGATGGAGCTTGGTAAAACCCAAATGGATGAAGCACTTAAACGCGTTGGGCTGTGAGCGGGGTGCGTGCTGTCATCACACGCGTGTTACTAAGCCTTGACCATATGAGAGCGGCTTCCTACTTTACGAACTGTGACGAGAGAATAGGCCCTCCTGATGTGGGCCCCGCACTGGCCGAGGCGCCGGGCGGCCAGCAAAGAAAGTAATATTGAGATGGCAACCATCACCGTAACGGATGAAAATTTCGAAGCTGAAGTCCTTAAGGCAGGCAAGCCGGTTCTGTTGGATTTCTGGGCGCCATGGTGTGGCCCCTGTAAGATGATTGGCCCGGTTCTTGAGCAAATCTCCGGTGAGCGTGACGATATCATCATCGCGAAGATGGATATTGATGAGAACCCGGAAACACCAACCCAGTTTGGTGTGCGTTCAATTCCAACCCTGCTGATCTTCAAGGACGGCGAACCCGTGGCCACCAAAATGGGTGCACAGCCACGTGCGCAGCTCGAAGCCTGGATCAACGGTTCGGTTTAATACTGAAACTGTAGGGTCGAAGTTTAAAAGGCGTCCGTTTGGGCGCCTTTTCATTTGTGCGAGCCAGGCCAGCTCTAGTTTGGGTATAACCCCGTTTCTCGTAGCACATTGCCCGCGAGGTATAGTGAGCCCGCGATAAGCACGAAGGGTGGGCGCTCGGGGTGCGCTTTTTCAGCCACCATTCTGAGGGCCGAGGCAACATCTTTTGCGATGACACCGTTGATGCCTGCATCTGTTGCGGCGGCAGCAAGGAAGCCGGGTTCAGCCGGGTCTTCGTCACAGTCGATCGGGACGGCGATCACACGGTTTACCACACCTGAAAGGGGCTTCAGGTACCCTTTGGCATCCTTGCGGTTCAGCATACCGAGGATGAGGGTGACAGAGCGTTCAACCGGGTCCACCTCCGATAGGAAGCTGCGCACCACATGGCCTGCCGCCGGGTTATGGCCCCCGTCAAGATACAGGTTCGCCCCTTCGGGCAGCAGCTTGTTGAGCGGCGTGCCTGTCAGTTCCTGCAGCCGCGCGGGCCAACGTACCCAGCCGAGCCCTGCACGGATCGCAGCGTCCGGTATGCTCACGGCCGTCTGCATGCGGGCAAGGGCAATCGCAATGCCTGCGTTTGTGACCTGATGCTCGCCTGTCAGGCTGGGGAGCGGCAGGTCAAGCTCGGTCAGCCTGTCCTGATAGCGGAAACTTGTGCTATCAGGGTTGAGGGCCGCATACCAGTCTTCATCAAAGACAGCTGGACTTACGCCGAGCTTTGAGGCTCTTGAGCGTATAACACCCATGGCTTCCCCCATTTGCGGGCCCACCACAGCGGGGCAGCCTGCTTTCAGAATACCTGCTTTCTCGAACGCTATCTCTTCAAGCGTTGAGCCAAGGAACTGCTCATGGTCAATGCTCACGGGTGTGATGCCAACGGCGGCGGGCTTGTCGATCACATTGGTGGCGTCAAGCCGTCCACCCAGGCCAACTTCCAGAATGCACAGGTCTGCCGGGGTGCGCGCGAAGGCGAGGAAAGCGGCGGCGGTTGTCACTTCAAAAAAGGTGATGTCATCGCCTGCGTTTACGCGCTCACACTCTTCCAGAATGGCCGTGAACTCATCCTCTGCGATGATCTGGCCTGCTACGCGAATACGTTCCGCAAACCGTACAAGGTGGGGGGAAGTGTAAACATGCACCCGGTGGCCCGCGGCTTCCGCAATCGCCCGCAGGGTTGCGACAGTCGAGCCCTTACCGTTCGTGCCGGCCACATGGATCACGGGCGGTAATTTCAGGTGTGGATTGTCCAGCTTTTCAAGGAGGCGATACAGCCGGTCGAGCGACAGATCGATCTCAACCGGATGAAGTTTTTTAAGGCGCGCGAGCACCTTGTCACTGGCCGTGGTGTCCATGGGGCTGCCTCGCGCGCAAAAGGGTTCTGAAAGCTTATTCCGCCGCTTTCCTGCGGTGGCTGCCGCTCATCAGCATAGCGAGCATGGTGCCAAGCTTCTCCGCCATTTCATGACGGTGGCAGACAATATCAACCATGCCATGTTCTTGCAGATACTCAGCTGTCTGGAACCGATCAGGCAACTTTTCGCGGATTGTCTGCTCAATCACACGCTGGCCCGCAAAACCAATCATCGCACCTGGCTCGGAAATATGAATATCGCCAAGCATTGCATAGCTCGCCGAAACACCGCCCGTGGTTGGGTCTGTTAGTACCACCAGATATGGGAGGCCTGCATCGCGTAGCATCTGGATGGCCACGGTTGTGCGCGGCATCTGCATCAGCGACAGGATACCCTCCTGCATGCGGGCGCCGCCGGAAGCTGTCATCATGACCATAGGGGCTTTGATTTTAAGCGCGTGGCGCGCGCCTGCAATAATGCCTTCACCTACAGCCATGCCCATGGAACCACCCATGAAGAAGAAGTTCTGCACGGCAACAACAGTGTTCACGCCACCAATTTTACCCACAGCGACCTTGATTGCGTCTTCATCGCCGGTGTTGTTGCGCGCGGCCTTGAGGCGGTCCGTATATTTTTTGGTGTCGCGGAACTTGAGCGGGTCCTGATTAACGGCGGGCAGGTCAAGCAGTTCATAGCTCTGGTTGTCAAACAGCGCGTCGAAACGGTCCTTGGGCGGCACACGATCATGATGATCACAGTGGGCGCAAACATACTGGTTGGCGATAAATTCCTTCTGGAAGATCATCTGCCCGCAGCTTTTGCACTTGTGCCAAAGGTTATCCGGCGTTTCTTTTGGATTCAGGACTTTCCTGAGTTTCGGTTTGACATAATTGGTGAGCCAGCTCATGCGCCTCAACCCCTTCTGTTGTCGTGCTTATTTTCGTACCGACCGCACGCCATCGGCGAGGGTTTTTACGAAATCGAGCACTTCTTTGCTCATGCCTTCTTTAGGCATATGATCTTTATCAAGACCGTTTTCAATCAGCGAAACGATTGCTGATCCTACAACGGCCCCATCGGCAACAGCCCCAACGTCTGCTGCCTGCTCGGGCGTGCGGATACCGAATCCTACGGCAACTGGCAAGTCTGTATGCGCTTTTATGCGCCCAACAGCCGTGCCGATGTCATCTGCTGTGGCGGATTTCCCGCCTGTCACACCCGCAACCGCTACATAATAGACGAAACCGCTCGCGCCATCCAGCACTGTGGGCAGGCGAGCATCGTCCGATGTTGGCGTGGCAAGGCGGATGACGTCTATTCCTGCGGCATTTGCAGGCAGGCGAAGCTCTTCATCTTCCTCCGGCGGCAGGTCAACAATAATCAGGCCGTCAACGCCCGCGGCGGCGGCATCTAGCGTGAAACGGTCAATGCCATAAGCGTAGATCGGGTTGAAATAGCCCATGAGGACGATAGGCGTTTCATCATTTCCCGCGCGAAACCGACGTACCATTTCAAGCGTGTTGTTCATGGAGCCGCCAGATTTGAGCGCGCGCTGTGCCGCCCGGTCAATTGCCGGGCCATCGGCGGATGGGTCCGTGAACGGCATGCCAAGTTCGATAATATCGGCGCCTGCACCGGGCAAGCCGCATACAATCTCAAGCGAGGTATCAAAATCGGGGTCGTTCGCGGTGACGAAGGTGACAAAAGCTGCGCGATTTTCCGCAGCCAATTTTTCGAAACAGGACTTCAATCTGCTCATAACATTTATCCTGCTCTAGATTTCTGCGCCAAGCGCGTCAGCAACGGTGAAGATATCTTTGTCGCCGCGACCGGACATATTCATCACGCAGATATGGTCCTTGGGCAGTGTTGGCGCCATACGAATAACGTGGGCAAGCGCGTGGCTCGACTCCAGCGCCGGGATTATGCCTTCGGTGCGGCAACACATCTGGAAGGCATCAAGCGCTTCTTTGTCTGTCGCGGAAACATAAGTTACCCGCTTTTGTTCATGCAGCCACACATGCTCCGGTCCAATGCCGGGGTAATCAAGCCCAGCTGAGATAGAATGAGCTTCGGTTATCTGCCCATCAGCATTTTGCAGAAGATAGGTGCGGTTACCGTGCAGCACACCAGGGGCACCGCCCGCAATGGAAGCCGCGTGTTTGTCGGTATCGACGCCGTGACCGGCAGCCTCAACCGCAAAAATATCAATATCAGGGTCATCAAGGAACGGGTGGAACAAACCAATAGCGTTTGAGCCGCCGCCCACACAAGCCACGAGGCTATCAGGCAGGCGACCTTCCGCCGCCATGATCTGCTCGCGTGTTTCGCGGCCAATGATGGATTGGAAATCCCGCACCATCATGGGGTAAGGGTGTGGCCCAGCTACTGTGCCGATGATGTAGAATGTGTCGTGTACATTGGTTACCCAGTCCCGAAGGGCGTCGTTCATCGCATCCTTCAGGGTGGCGGAGCCGGACGTGACGGGTTTTACCTCCGCGCCCAGAAGTTTCATGCGGAAGACGTTGGGCTTCTGCCGCTCGATGTCCACAGCACCCATGAAAACGGTACACTTGAGGCCAAATCGCGCCGCCACAGTTGCTGTGGCAACACCGTGCTGGCCCGCGCCTGTTTCGGCAATCACGCGGGTTTTGCCCATGCGTTTCGCAAGCAATACCTGACCGATGGCGTGGTTGATCTTGTGCGCGCCGGTGTGGTTCAGCTCTTCCCGTTTGAAGTATACCTTGGCGCCGCCAAGCTCTTCGGTGAAACGTTCAGCAAAATAAAGCGGGCTGGGCCTGCCGATATAAACCCGGTTCAGCTCATCAAGTTCCCGCAAATAGTCCGGGTCTTTGATAGCGCTTCGGTAGGCCGCCTCAACTTCATGCACAAGCGGCATCAGCGTTTCGGATACATATCTGCCGCCAAATTTGCCGAAATGGCCCTTCTCATCGGGACCGGTGCGATAACTGTTAAGAGCCATAAGAATTACCTAACACTCAATAAAACGCTGGGGACTGCCTCTATACGAGCCACCTTACCTAACGGCTTTTGCGGCGCGAAGGAAGGCCTCAATTTTCTCGCCCGACTTTTGACCGGGTGCACTTTCGACGCCGGAGGAAACATCAACTGCATGGGCATTACTTTCCGCAATGGCGCGCGGCAGGTTCTCTGCCGTCAATCCACCTGCCAATAGCCAAGGGTAGGGCAGCTTTTCGCCGGCCAGTATATGCCATGGGAAACTTATGGCGTTCCCACCTGGCAGGGCTGCGCCCTTCGGTGGTTTGGCGTCAAAGAGAATAGCGTCCACGTGCGGCGCAAACAGATCTGCTTGCTTGAGGTCTTCTCTCGTGCTGACCCCCAGGGCCTTGATGACGGATACACCAAGGCGTGCTTTCAGTAGCTGTGCTTCATGTGGGTATTCGTCCCCGTGCAGTTGCACCCAGTCCAGGTCAAGGGCGTCAACGGCCGCCTCAATGAAATTATGCTCCGCGTTGACGAACACGCCGACCCGTTCCCCTCGCTTCGGCAGGTGAGGCCTCAGTTTTGCGGCAGCCTCCAGCGTCAGGTGGCGCGGGGAGCGCTCAAAAAACACAAAGCCGAGCCAGCGCGCGCCGTAGAAGGCTGCGAGGTTGGCATGCTCGGCGGTGGTTAGGCCGCAGATTTTGGTCGAGATTGTCACGGTGTGTTTCAATCATTCAGCGGTGGGTCTGGACGCCAAGCCCGAATAGGGCGACCGCGGCTGTCTGCCATGGAGCCGAACAAAATAAGCAGCAGGTCGAGTACCCAGCCGATGGCGAAAAGGCCCCCGGTCAGGGCGTAAAGGGTGCCGGTTATCCATCGGCCCACATAAAAGCGGTGAACACCAAACCAGCCCAGCAAAAGACATAGCAGCAGCGCCACTAGCCGGCTTTTGGGGGAGCGGTAGGCGCGCAGCATATCGCTTTGTGTGCGGTAACCAGACGCGGGCGATGTGCTGGCGGCTGCGGCTGATGTTGCCCTCCCAACAGGGTTGGAATCTCGCTCAGGCGATAGCTGTTCTGCAATGCCATGGGCGATTTTTTGCGCCATTGCTTCCTGCATGGCCATCAGGTCGTCGCCCGCGAAGTTGAACCTTTCAGACCATACTGTGGCGGCCGTGCGGTCAACCAGCTCAACGGCGATGCGGTAGCGGTCATCCTGTATTCTGATGCTGCCTTCCAGCACATAAGGTGTGCCGAGGTCACGCGCGATCTGGTGTGGTGCAGTGCTGCTTGCGGCCAGTGAGCGGGTGCTGCGTTTGGCAGGCGTGGCGAAACCAAGGGCCTGAAGGTCTGTGATCAAATCTTCCATCAAGCCATCGGCAAAATGATCGGGCACGGTGCCGAGTTCGCCGAAGGGTAAAACAGCGATGGCGACCTTGCCGCCATACTCCGGTGACGGGGCTGCCGCGTCATAGGCGCCTGCGCTTGAGACGGTGATCGCGCCGTCCCCCACCGAATTTTTGGCCGCAGCACGGCGAAGCACGATGTTACGGGCGTGGGTGATGATAAACATGGTGAGCGCTGAAAGCGTGCCGATACCGCCGAGTAAATCAGCGTTCGCTTCAATCCATGCAATGGCCTGGTCTATCATGCCCCATGTGTCCTTCGGTCAGGCCCAGGGCAACGGGTGCCTCAGGCCGGGTCATCACTTTCAAGCAGGTTTGCAAAAGTTGTTTCCTGCCGTGTCAGCGCCGCTGTGGCCGCTTTCATCAGGTCTTCCCCAAGAAGCATGCCGCTGTTCCATGTGGCCACATAGTCCAGCCCGTCAGCGATACTGTGATCCCTTGCATGATTGAGTACCGCTTTTGTACCCACAACCGCAAGAGGACTTTTGCTCGCAATAGCGCGGGCGATCTCGAAGGCTGCCTCAAGCGTGGCTTCCTTGGTCGAATGAATATGGTTGATAAAGCCTAGGGACTTGGCTTCATCGGTCATCATCTTGCGGCCCGTGTAAGCGAGTTCCTTGAGGATACCGAGGGGCAACAGGTACGGCGCGCGCTGCAGCGTGCCAAGGTCGGCCACGATCGCCACGTTAATCTCCTGCACAGAGAACCATGCATCCTCAGACGCGACCCGGATGTCAGCAGCGGCGATGAGGTCGATGCCGCCACCAACACACGCGCCGTGGATGGCGGCAATCACAGGCACCCGGCATGTGTCGATGGCGCTGAAACTATCCTGCAGCCACAGAATGTGGCGGCGAAGTTTGTCGCGAACACGGGCAGGGTCACCCTCTGCGGCACCGAGAACGCTTCCACTCTCCTTGAGGTCAAGCCCAGCGGTGAAATGTTTGCCGTTGCCGGACAGCACAACCGCACGCACGTCAGGGTTGGCATCAAGCGCTTTGAAGGCTTTCCCTATTTCCGAGAAAAAGGTGCCGTTCATGGCATTCAGCTTTTCAGGCCGGTTCATCGCGACATACGCAATGTGATCTTTGATGGTTACCTCAAGCGTTTCATAGGTCATATGCGGCTCCTTCCCGTCCCGTACGTTGTAGTGATATTGGGCGGATCGGGGCGAGGGCCAGTAATTGAGCGAAAGATGTTACCGGTAACGGGTCACCAGGTCCTTGAGCGTGCCTGACCGGTCCATGTCCTTCCCGATCTTGCCACTTGCGAACCAGTTTTTGATAAACTTTCGGGCGTCTTTATCGGTGACCGTAGCGTCAAGAAACTCGGCAGCGGATGCCATATCAACATACCCGGCGCTGAGCTCTCGCCGCATCTCCGCAATCAGGTTGGTGAACGCCTCTTCGCCCATCAGTTGGTAGAGAACTATAAAGGCAAGCGCACTTATGGTGCCGCTTTCGTCATCATAGCCCTCAATGATATAGTCGGTGAGCGCAACTTTCCCCATGGCCGGGTCGTTTGACAGCAGTGTCTTGCTGGTCGCGAACAGGGTATCCGTGAAAGCCGCCACATTGGGCTGCCCTTCTATGATGGCGTCCATCACCCGGTCGAAACCTTCAGCCCAGTGCCCGGCCCTGCCTTCAGGGTTCATCCGCCACATATTGAAGAGCGCACCCTTAAGTTCGGCCATATTAATCGGTGCGCTATCGTGGGTGAAATAGGCACCCTGACTATCGGGTGTGCTGTAGCTTGAAGGCAGCGTTGCAACTGTCATACGTATGCCACTCGCTGGTGCCCCCAACTGTTCTTCAAGAGCGGTGACGGCATCTTTCACCTGCTGGTTTATGGCTATATCCGCCGCGGGCAATAAAGCAAGCGTGACCGGCCCAATAGCGCTCGTGCTGTAGGGGCCTATTGCCAAAGCCATTAGACCAGTTGGGCGGCTGCTTTTCAGTTCCAGCTTGGTGATGTCACCGCTGGTGGTTTTTTGTGCGATGGCGAGGTTGCCCACAACTGTATTGCTGCCCGGCACATCAAGAAAAGCTACCTGATGAAACGGCTTGCGGTTCCATGCGGCGCTAATTGCAGCCATGTCTGGTTTCGCGAAAACGGGGTAGGCAAAGCCCTCAGCGCGAATCATCGTGAAATCAGGGTGCAGTTGGTCTGGCACCCCTTCAACGCCGTAGGCGGAGAGATCTTTCAGGTAGCCTTTGTAGTGAATGACAATCTCGGCCCGGCCCTTGTTTTTTTTGAGCGGTTTGGGAAGGGTGATGGTGGCCGTGCGCAGCATAAGCCCGCTTGAGCCTGTCATGGTAGTGTTCTTTTCGCGTACATTCAGCGGCTTGTTACCAGCCCCAACCACCTTGAGGATCTGTAAGCCCGGGTTGAGCAGGATATGGACCTTGCTGATCGGTTCTTCTGTGTTGGCGCGGAAGCTTACCTGATAGGCACCGACCATCTGCCCGTCTTCAGGTTTTTGCGCGAGGTGAAGGCGCGCGACAAGCGTAGCATTCAGAAGCTCAACATCATCTGTTTGAGTAGCGTAGGTGGTGGTTGAAGCAAAAAGCAGGACCAAGCAGAAAGATAACAACCGTAGCATCCATATCCCCCCGAGCTGGATGTGTAATAGTGTAACATTGTATAACGAGGGTGCGAGCGTGGGGTCAAGTTGTCTTAATGCGCAGGGGCGCAAAAACCGGTGATCAATGTGTCGGCAATTTCGGCGGCAGCTTCCACATGAGCGATATCGATATTGAGCCCATAGAGCACAAACGCAATTCGGGTGGTGGTCTCGTCAACATTGGTGCGCGCACTGTCGGAGAAGGGGGTGCCAAACGGTCCTTCACTGTCATGCATGACCGGTAGGCCTTCAAGGTTGATGCTGCCGCGCCCGATGCCCGCGTATTCCTCGCCCGCTTCGCCGATGGTCAGGCGCACATCGCCTTTGATCTTTTCGGCGTCATAGACCCCAACGGGAATACCTGTCATCAGGGAGACAAGATTGCCGCTGTCCACCACGTTATTGACGAGATAGAGCCCTTTACCCGCGATGACCCGCCGGGTTAGCGCTTCAGATGACGGGCGGTACCGGCTCGGGTCTTTGCCGCAAACCTTGAAAGCTGCACGCACGTCCGCAATCACCGGGTCGGTGGATGCCGCTTCGCCCATCAGCTCCTCAAGCCTTAACTCGGCCCCGCTTTGCATGGCGCTTTTTAGCCCATCGTCGCTTGGCCTGACACCCACGGTAAAGTCCAGCATTCCTACATGTACGGCGAAACCGAGATCCTGAAATTGGGGGTCAATTGTGAAAGCCAAAACGCATCTCCTTGTGCCCCAGCTTACCCCACTCGTGGGCGAGGGCAAGGGCATAGCCTAAAGGCGGTGGGATAGCCAGATGGCGAAATTGGTGGTTGCCCCGATAAAACTTTCTAACAACCCGTCTATCACCCGCGGCTTGCCTCGTCGGTTAACAGCTTCGTCCCTGTGAGCCGCTTCGTCAGCGATGATAGTGAGTACAGCGGCGTGGAGAGCGGGGTCGTGTCGCTCAGTCCAATCTAGTTGTTCTTCAAGGTGAGTGAACACGTTACGTTCAACGGCTATGGTGCAGGTCCAGATACCTTTCTCGCCAAAGAGAGCGGTAAAAAAACCGAGTGCAAAACCACCAAGTGCCCAAAGCCAAGGCGCATGGCAGGTTCGGCCGTTGCGCATGTGTATAAGATCGTCAAAGGTGGTAAAATGTTCCTCCTCATGGGCCTTCATGTGCTTAAGTGCGTTTACACATTTCCACCCGAAAAAGCGCGCGACCACAACTTGCGCAGCGTAAATCTGCATGGCGCCATACTCGCCCGCATGATTGACTTTCAGAATGGTTTCGGAGGACTGAGGCATAAATTAAACCATGTTGTGGAAATTGATAGGGACGCTAGCAAAAAGACTGCCGGATGGCAGCCTTTTTGTATCGGATATCTCATATGTGGCGAGCTATTCGTCCGATTCAGGCACGTCATCCACATATTCAAATACCTCTTCAAGCGGTTTGTTGAGCGCGCGGGCGATCTGAAAGGCAGCCTCGAGAGAGGGCGAATAGCGCTCCTGCTCAATGGCAATAATGGTTTGCCGGGTCATGCCGATCTCTTTTGCGAGTGCGGCTTGCGTCATCTCCCCCGCCATGAACCTGAGCGTGCGAATGTTATTTTTGATTTTGGTTGCCTTCGCCATTTTATGCGCCTTTGCGGTACAGATATAGCCGCATGGAGAAGGTGATGAGCGTACCAATGACCATCGTGCCCAAAATCGTGTGGGCGAGCACAAATGCGCTGTATTCAAACATAACAAGCACAAGCAGGGCAAAAAGCCCGCAGGCCTGGATATAGCTACCCACTCGCTCCGATTTCATGTCGATCAAGCTATCGCGTTCATCGAATTCGAGCTCTTCTGCCTCCTTGTGGCTGAAGATAGCGGTCAGGACCATTGCTGCGATCATCAGCACGATGTGAATTCCGAACATGACCCACATCGTGGGGCCGAACTGGCTGACGGCGGTCTCGCCTGCTGCTGCGCGGCTGAAAGCGTCGGTAAAGTACCAGCCGTAAACCACAATGGTGGTGACTAGTACGCCGATATATGATTTCTCATTGAAGCCCATTTTCTATCTCCTGATTGCCCGTGATCCTCGCTGTCGGTCTCGGGTCTGATTGTCGCGAGTGATGTAAAGATTAATGTTCTTTGTGTCTGAAATTCTTTACATTGATAGATGTATGCGTGAGCAGACATAATGTCAATAATATTTTACTATGCGGGACAAAAAAAGGGCCGCCGGATGGCAGCCCTTTTCGGTATATCTACATGATGGGGTTGTCTAGGCAGCCTTGGCAGGGATGCGCCCGCGTGTGTCGCCTTTGGTGTAGAAGGTTTCGCCCTTCTCAGCCATGTCCCGCAGAAGCTTGGGCGGTGTGAACCGTGCACCATAGGCTTGTGCCAGGCGGTCTGCTGCCAGGACAAACTCATCCACACCCATGGTGTCGATAAAGCTGAACGGTCCGCCGGTGAACGGTGCAAAACCCCAACCGAAGATGGCACCAATGTCGCCTGACGCAGTGTCCCTCAGGACACCTTCCTCAAAGCAGCGCGCGCACTCCACGGCCATGCGAACCATCAGGCGGGATTTTACTTCCTCCACGCTTGGTTGTTCGTCTGCGAGCGGGAAGTGTTCAGCAAGGCCCGGCCAAAGGTGTTTTGGGCTGCCATCTTCAGGGTACACATAGGCGCCCTTGCCGTTTTTGCGGCCAAAACGCTCCAGCTCAACCACCATCTTTTCAACAAAGCCGTCGGCGGGGCTTGGCACATATTTGTCGCCAAGTGCCTTTTTGGTTGCCATGCCTACTTTATAGGAAAGGTCGACCGCCACTTCGTCACCCACGGCAAGCGGGCCTACCGGCATGCCTGCCATTTTACCGGCGTTTTCAATAAGGGCAGGGTTGATGCCCTCTTTCACCATGGCGTAGCCTTCTTGCACATAGGTGCCAAAACACCGGCTGGTGTAGAAGCCGCGGCTATCGTTTACGACAATCGGTGTTTTCTTGATCTGGCTTACATAATCAAGCGCGAGCGCAAGCGTTGCGTCATCGGTCTTCTCGCCCATGATGATCTCAACAAGTGGCATTTTGTCCACCGGTGAGAAGAAGTGAATACCGATAAACTGATGCGGGCGCGTGAAGTTTTTGGCGAGGCCCGTGATCGGAAGCGTTGAGGTGTTGGAGGCAAATACCACGTCCTTGCCAATCACTGCTTCAGTCTTCTCCGTCACGTCCTTCTTGATGTCTTCCGCTTCAAACACCGCTTCGATGATCAGGTCGCAATCCTTCAGGTCATCATAGCTGTCTGTTGGTGTGATGAGGTCGAGGAGGGCGTCGCCCTTCTCTTGGCTAACCTTGCCGCGCTCAACACCTTTTTTGACCAAGTTGCGGCTATAGTCTTTGCCTTTTTCAGCGGCGGCCATGTCGCGGTCGAGAAGCACAACTTCCATACCCGCTTTGGCAGAGACATAAGCCACACCCGCACCCATAAGACCAGCGCCCAGCATGCCAAGACGCTTGACGGTTTTGCGTTCAAAACCCGCAGGGCGAAGCGAACCTTTTTCAACAGCCTGTTTGTTGATGAACAGGCTGCGGATCATGTTGCCAGCCACAGGCCCTGCAAGCAGCTTCATGAAATATTTGCTCTCGATGCGGATAGCCGTATCGAAATCAACGATGCCACCTTCATAAAGGCACGAGAGGATCGCCTGAACAGCAGGGTAGTTGTGCTGTGTCTGTTTTTGCGCCATGGCGTTGGCACCGATGAAGGTTTGAACAGCCGCTGGGTTCATGGCACCAGCACCACCCGGATATTTGAAGCCCTTTTTATCCCATGGCGCGAGCGCACTTGGTGACTTTTTCACCCAGGCTTTGGCTTTTTCAACCACATCGGCAGTTGGCGCCATCTCGTTCGCGATACCAAGGCCAAGGGCTATCTGGCCGTTGTATGGCTTGCCGGTGGTGATGGCTTGTGCAGCAGCCTGAATGCCCACAATGCGTGGCAGGCGCTGTGTGCCACCAGCACCCGGTAGAAGGCCAACCATAACCTCAGGAAAGCCAAGTTGCATTTTCGGGGTGTCTGAAATCACGCGGTAGTGACACGCGAGCACAAGCTCAAACCCACCACCAAGTGCAAGGCCATTAACAGCCGCCGCAAAAGGTTTGGTGCCTTGAAGCGCCAGTTCTTTCCGGGGTTTGTCACCGGTTTCGATCTTGCGGAGGATCTTGTTCAGACGGAAGGCGCTCTCAAAGGCTTCCTCAGGCGTTGCGTCCCCACCAGACTGGCTGCCCAGCATGTTGAGGTCAGCGCCCGCAAGGAAAGCTTCCTTGCCGGAGGTGATCACAGCACCCTTGATGTTTTCATCAGCCAGCACTTTATCAACGCAAGCGTCAAGGTCTTCAATAAGCTGTGCGTTAAAGACGTTCATGCCGGTGTTTGGCAGGTCGATGGTCAGAAGCGCGATGCCGTCGGCGTCAACCTCAAAACGAATGGTCTCGGTCATTATATCTCTCCCTCTCGCTTCTTATACGCGTTCGATGATGGTGGCAGTGCCCATGCCTGCACCGATGCACAGCGTGGCCAGGGCTGTTGACTTGCCAGAACGCTCAAGCTCGTCCAGCACCGTACCGAGGATCATGGCACCAGTGGCGCCAAGCGGGTGACCCATGGCGATAGCGCCGCCGTTCACGTTGATGTCTGAATGGTCGATATCAAGCGCCTGCATGAAACGAAGCACGACAGAGGCGAAGGCCTCGTTCAGCTCCCACACGTCGATGTCTGACTTGCTCATGCCCGCACGCTTGAGCGCTTTCTCTGCTGCAAAAGAGGGGCCTGTGAGCATGATGGTTGGCTCAGAGCCCACCGACGCCATTGAGCGAATGCGTGCCCGTGGTGTGAGGCCAAATTTTTCACCCATCTCTTTAGTGCCAACCAGCACAGCCGCAGCACCGTCCACAATGCCGGACGAGTTGCCCGCATGGTGCACGTGGTTGATGCGCTCAACCTCGGGGTATTTCTGGATGGCAACATTATCGAAGCCAAACTCACCCATTTGAATAAAGGATGGTTTCAAAGCGCCAAGGGACTGCATGGTGGTTTCGGGCCGCATGAACTCGTCATGGTCCAGCACATTCATGCCAACTACGTCTTTCACCGGCACGATCGATTTGGAGAAACGCTTGTCATCCCACGCGGCTTTTGCCCGCTTCTGGCTTTCAACCGCATACGCATCCACGTCATCCCGGCTGAAGCCGTATTTGGTGGCGATCAGGTCGGCGGATACGCCTTGCGGCACAAAATAGCTGTCGAACGCAACGGATGGGTCCGATGGCCACGCACCGCCGTCTGACCCCATAGGGATACGGCTCATGCTTTCAACACCACCACCGATGGCCATGTCTGCCTCGCCTGACATCACTTTGGCTGCGGCGATGTTCACGGCTTCAAGGCCAGAAGCACAAAAGCGGTTTACCTGAAAGCCCGCTGTGGTTTCTGCGTAGCCGGCATTGATGGCTGCAACGCGGGCGATGTTGGCGCCTTGTTCACCCACGGGGGACACACAGCCAAGCACAACATCGTCTACATTCTCGGTGTCTACGTCATTGCGGTCACGAACGGCCTGCAAAACCTGCGTTGCCAACTGTATCGGGGTAATTTCATGCAGGCTGCCGTCCGCCCGGCCACGGCCGCGAGGAGTTCTGACAGCATCATAAATATAAGCTTCGGTCATTTTGAATTCCCTTTTGAATTAGAAGTTGGCTGCGTCTAGCGCCATCACTTCGTCTGCGCCCGCTTCCAGCTCCGCAAGCATGGCTTTGATCTCCGGCATGCGGCGTTTTACGTAGTAGCGACCTGTGATTAGTTTGTTCTCGTAGAAACTAGGGTCGGATGTACCGGCGTCCAGTGCGTCGGCTGCAACTTTTGCCATTTGTGTCCACATCAGGCCAAGAAGCACATGACCAAAGAGGTGCATATATGGGGTTGAGCCCGCGCCTGCGTTATCCGGATTTTGCATGCCGTTCTGCATCAGCCACATGGTGGCGGTTTGCAGGTCCTTGAGGCCGGAGCCGAGCGCATCAGTGAACGGACGTAGGCGATCATCGCCCTTGGCATTTTCGCGGATTTCCCCGGCGTATTTGAAGAAGGCCTGAATGCCGCGGCCACCGTTGGCGCCAAGCTTACGGCCCACGAGGTCAAGCGCCTGAATGCCGTTTGCACCCTCATAGATTTGAGTGATGCGGGCATCACGTACAAACTGTTCCATGCCGTGTTCTGCGATATAGCCGTGGCCACCAAAAACTTGCTGGCTGGAAACGCAATATTCAAAGCCGCGGTCCGTGAACACACCCTTGATGATAGGCGTTAGCAGGCTGACCATATCGTCGGCCCACTGGCGTTCCTCCTCGGTTTCCGCGTTGTGGGAGAGGTCCACCAGCACACCACACCAAAGGGACGCGGCGCGTGACGCCTCGTTGAATGCTCTTGCGTTCATCAGCATGCGGCGCACGTCAGGGTGCACGATAATCGGGTCAGCGGGGCCGTCCGGGTTTTTTGGCCCAGCGATTGAGCGGCCTTGCAGCCGGTCACGCGCATAATCGGCCGCGTTTTGGTACGCGACTTCCGAGTTGCCGAGGCCCTGCATGCCCACACCGATGCGCGCCGCATTCATCATAATGAACATAGAGCGCAGGCCCTTATGGGCTTCGCCAATCAGGTAACCGGTGGCACCGTCATAATTGAGAACGCAGGTGGAGTTGCCGTGGATACCCATTTTTTCTTCAATGGATGCGGTGTTCACATTATTGAACTCACCAACGCTGCCATCGTCGTTCACCTTGTATTTAGGGACAATGAACAGGGAGATGCCTTTCACCCCTTTTGGTGCATCGGGCAGGCGCGCGAGCACGAGGTGAATGATGTTTTCCGCCAGGTCGTGGTCACCGGCTGAGATGAAGATTTTGGTGCCTGAGATTTTGTAGCTGCCATCGTCTTGAGGTTCGGCTTTGGTGCGCAGCATGCCAAGGTCGGTACCGCAATGTGGTTCCGTCAGGTTCATGGTGCCGGTCCAGCTGCCTTCAACCATCTTGGGTAGATACTTCTGTTTCTGTTCGTCCGTACCATCAATTGAGATAGCCGCCATCGCGCCCGCAGAAAGACCAGGGTACATGGCAAACGCATGGTTTGATGAGATCATCATCTCCTCAAAACAGAAACCAAGAACGTGTGGCAATCCTTGCCCGCCATAATCTGGATGCTGGGTCAACCCGGCCCAGCCACCTTCAACATATTTGGCATAGGCTTCCTTGAAACCCTTGGGCGTGGTGACGCTGCCATCATCATGGCGGGTGCAGCCCTCGCGGTCCCCAGAATAGTTGAGCGGCTGAAGTTCGTTTTCACAGAACTTGGCGCCTTCTTCCAAAATGGCAGAGATGAGGTCAGGGCTTACCTCGGAATAACCCGGCAGGTTATGATACTGACCGATGTTCAGAACCTCATTGAGCACAAAGCTCATGTCTTTTACGGGAGCGCGATAGGTTGGCATTTTGATACCTCAACTATGTCTGATTACGTTTGTAGGGGATTTGGATGTCATTTTTGGGGTGCGTAGTGGCTTAAGGGCTCGCCGGTGTCCCGCCTGAGCCAGCGGCCGGTTTTTTTGCACCGAACAAGGTTTGCGATCAGCGAACAGAAGTCGTGCAGTTCATCGATTGTGGCGTTGATGTCGTCACGCTGTTCTTCAAGAGCGCGAATGCGTTCGCGGCATTTGTCGACAGTGACGGAGCGCTGGGTTTCTCGGCCATCGCCCAGATCGTAAAGATCGAGCATTTCGCCAATCTCCTGCAAGGAGAAGCCAACGCGTTTGCCACGCAGTATCCACGCGAGGCGCACACGGTCGTGCGCATGATAAATTCGGTTCTGGCCCTGGCGCTCAGGTGTGAGTAAACCCTGGTCCTCATAGTGCCTGAGCGTGCGCGGCGTAACGCCAAAATCGCACGCCAGTTCCTTGATGGAATAAGTGACGGTCATTTCTTCCGCTTGCATCGTACCCTTCCCATTAATGCGCCTCATTATTTAGTTGACGTTTACGTTAACGTCAACAGGTGCGCGGATGATATTTGCTAGATCACTGGTTTCGCACTATATTTTCTGGACGAGCCAGTATGGTTTTAGGCGCTATGCCGTGGGGAGACGGCCGAAATCGAGGCGACTCGAACGAGAGGGAGGATAAAATGGCACCAAAATTTGAGAGTTTCCGGGAGTTTTTCCCTTATTATCTGGCCGAACATTCAGACCCGGTTTGCCGGGGGCTGCACTATGCAGGCACCATGTTGGCGACCGCTGTTTTCATCTACGCGCTCTATAGCCAGACGTGGTGGCTGCTGCTTGTCTATCCCGTTATTGGGTATGGCTTTGCATGGGCAGGGCACTTTATTTTTGAGAAAAACAAGCCCGCGACCTTTGACTATGCCTGGTGGTCGCTTCTCGGGGACTATAAGATGTTGTCGCTGTGGTTGACGGGACGGCTCGCGCCAGCCATGGAAGATGCGCTGGCAAAGTTTGGTCGCCGCAACAGCAAAGGTGTTTCTGGCGCAGCCTGATGCTATAAAGCGGTGAAATCATCGAGGCTATCCATTACCAGTCATGAGTAGCAATACCTCACCGCAGCGCGGACCAGAATTTAGTAATCAGGCCAAGAGGCGCTCAAGAATTCTTTTCTCCAGAAAAGATGATTGGGAGCCTCATATTCGCGCCCGGCTTAAAAAGTTTGACGCGGACTTTGCCGATTTTTCTGACTCTTTTCTCCCTTTCAACGATTATGACGGGGTGCTTCCCCTCACATTGGATGCCGCCGCTCATTTGCGGTCTTTGATGCAGCAGGGCCACCAAGTTCGTTGCCTGCTGCCAAGGGAAGAAACAATCTCTTTGTGCAACGACAAAGTCGCCTTTAATCGGTTCCTCTTGGCGGGTGGATTTGGAGCACATGTGCCGGATCTTGGGGCAGGTGTGTGTTTTCCTTATGTGCTAAAACGGCCTATTGATGAGTGGGGCCAGTCAACTGTATTGATACAAGACGTTGAAGATGAAGAAAAATATTCAGCGTCTCTAAAACCTGAAGCGCATTTCAAACAGGCCTATATTCGAGGCAATAGGGAATATGCCTGTCATCTGCTGGTTGTCGGTGGTCGCATCACTTTTGCACGAACCATTGAGTTCGGGTTTTCAAAAGATCATTTCGTTTTTGGTAAATGGGCCGAACCCGACACACTCAAGGAAATCAACCACAGTCACTTCTACCCGCTCTTCAGCGCGATACTTGAGCAGCTTGGATATCAGGGCTTTTGCTGCTTTGACTATAAACTGGACGCGGAAGGGCAGCCTAAGATATTTGAGCTAAATCCGAGGGTGGGGGGATCGCTTCGGCATTTTATCAATAATGCTCTGAACGCTTATCTGATGGGCATCAAGACCTAGAGTTCAGCCTAGCCCAACAGCGCAACACTAAGCCCACAATTCTGGGGATAAGGCGGCTATCTGTTTGCATTCAGCCGCCACTTTAGGTAGGACAGAGTTATAAACCAATTGCTGTCCTTTTGGGATCAGTCCACATATGCCTCTATACCTACCCATCGCCGAACTTTCGATGAATATATTCCTCGTCATTGGCATGGGTGCGATTGTCGGTTTTCTATCCGGTGTTTTTGGTGTAGGCGGCGGGTTTCTGATGACCCCCCTTTTGATTTTCGCAGGCGTGCCCCCGGCAGTTGCTGTGGCGACCCAGTCCAACCAGATTACAGCGGCCTCCGTCTCCGGTGCGCTCGCGCATTGGCGGCGTCAGGGTGTTGATGTAAAAATGGGGCTGGTGCTGATTGTAGGCGGTGCCGTAGGCGCCTACTTTGGCGCGCAGGTTTTCACCTATCTGCGCTCCCTCGGGCAGGTCGATCTGATGATTTCCCTTGCCTATGTGGTGTTCCTCGGCTCCGTGGGGGGCTTGATGCTGTGGGAAAGCTTGCGGGCTATATTGCGCCAGCGCCGCGGGTATGTGCCGCCTCGCAAGCCGCGCGAGGAAAGGCACAAAGCCTGGATTCATGCCCTGCCGTTCAAGATGCGGTTTCGTAAATCGCATCTCTACATCTCTGCTCTCTTGCCGCTCACGATCGGCATGTTCGTTGGGCTTTTGTCCGCCATCATGGGCGTGGGCGGCGGCTTTGTAATGGTGCCAGCGATGATATATATCCTCGGCATGCGCACCAATGTGGTGATCGGGACATCGCTATTTCAGATCATTTTTGTGACCGCGCTGACCACCATCTTCCATTCGGTGAATACGCAAACGGTGGATATCTTCCTTGCTATCCTGCTCCTCCCCGGCGCCGTGATCGGCGCACAGATTGGTGCCTGGATCGGGCTTAAGCTGAAGGCTGAACAGTTGCGGGCGCTCCTGGGGCTTATGGTGCTGCTGGTGTGCATGAAGATGGGGCTGGGGCTGGTTGTTGAACCGAGCGAGCTTTATAGCGTGACTGACGCGGCGGATCTGGGGGAGAAGCACTGATGCGGCATTTCCTCACCATAGTGCTGCTAACCGTCGCATGCCTCACCATAGCCACACCGTCGCAGGCAATCGTGACCGACCTGTCGAACAAGCGTATTGAAATCCGCTATAGCTTTGATGGTGCTGACCTGATCCTTTTTGGTGCGGTAGGGGCCACGGCGATCAACACGCTCTATGATAAATACGACGTGGTGATTGTGGTGCGTGGCCCTGAAACCCCCACGATCGTGAGGCGCAAGGAACGGGTCGGCGGTATTTGGGTGAACGCCGACAATATCCGTTTCCCGGCTGCGCCTGGGTATTATGCAGTTGCTGCCACCCGGCCTCTTGAGGAGATCGCGAGCCCGATTGCTTTTGCAAGTTACGGTATCGGCTTTAAAAATCTGCCGTTGGTGGCGGATAGCGGGCGGGGCCTGATGCGCCCGCCGCCCGAGTTTCGCGATGCGCTATTTCGGCTGAGGTCGGGGGAGGGCCTTTACCGGCAAGAGATCGACCCGGTCAGCATTGTTGATGAAGGTCTGTTCCGCACAGATGTGCACTTGCCGGCAAATGTACCTATTGGTGAATTTCTGGTTGAGACTTTTGTGTTCCAGAAAGGCAGTATGAAAGCGCGCCACCGGATCAGCCTTCATGTTGACAAGGAAGGTTTTGAACGTGCGGCCTATAGCTTCGCGCATGAGATGCCATTCCTGTACGGCCTGACAGCAGTTTTTGTTGCGCTGGGTGCAGGGTGGCTTGCGGGAATAATGGGCCGAAAGTAGGCAATGAACCACCACTGAATATCGCCTAGGCTTGGCCCTTGCGAATCTCATAGTAAAACTTCCCATCCTTGGAATGCGCCATGAGAAGCGTATGGCCCGCCATTGAGCAAAAGGCGGGCATGTCATGCATGGATGCGGGGTCAGATGCGATTACAAGAAGTGTTTGGCCCACCTCAAGTTCATCAAGCTTGCGCCGCGCACGCAATACCGGCATCGGGCACGCGAGGCCCGTGGCGTCCAGCGTCGCGTCAAACTCGTGTTCTGAAGGTTCCATTACGTACTGCCCCGACGGTTTCAACCAGCCCAATCTTGCCTGTGCGCGCAGATACATTTCAGATTAAGCGCTATTTCTCAATAGCCCGTTAACAGTGCGGTACGTTTTTCTGGTGTGGGTGGGTGTTTAGTCGTCAAGAATCCCGAGCTTGAGGGCACTTGGCAGGATTTCCCTTGTGGACGTACAGGCAAGCGCTTCCTTAAGCTCCTTGATATGGAACGAAACCGTTGGTGCGCTCACACCGAGGCGCATGGCGATCTGTCCGTTGGTCAGCCCGGCATTGAGTTGCTGCAACACTTCATGGGGGCGGCCCTTAATGCCGAGCCGTTCTGCGCGCTCTTTACGCTCAAGTGGTTGATAGAAGGTATGCATATAGATGGATGCGAGGTGCACCTCGTCGCCGTGCATCTTCATAATTTCCTGCAGTTTGCCAATACGGTGGGCCGCGTGCAGGGTAACCTCGCCGTGGCCACGGCCAAATGCATGGCGCAGCGGGAAACCAACAGCCGAGAAAATGCCGTAGTGTTCAGCGCGCTGGAGAATAAAATCAAAACCCTTGAAGTTGGGGTCATTGGGGTCAAGAAGTTCACGCGCCATGTAAAGCGGCTGCATGGAGCGCTTCTCGATCTGGTGGATCATCGGGTCCACTTTTTCGTATTTCCGGTTCTGGTACTCTTCCACGCCCTCTTTGGGCATGCTGGTGATCCAGGTGCGGCCAGCAAGGGAAACGCGCACATGGGTTTCCTTACCATTTTCCGTTTCAATTGCGGTGTTGATCGGGGCGTATGAATAGCCATAGGTGGCGCACTTGAAACCGCGCGCTTCGATGAAATCAAGGAAGTGCTGCCAAACATCATGGCTTGTCGCGGCATTCTCAAGTTGGCCTATGAGCGTGCTGACACTGTCCACAAACAGTCTCCAACTGGTGATCGGTTCTTTTTCTAGGTTGAATTACTGCACGTGAGAAAGTTTCAGGCAAGTGAAAGATAGATGAAAAATTCAGTTTGCGCGGTTTTGGTGGGAAAGTTTCCCAATATCGGCTTGCCTATGGTTTCAGGTAAAGTAAAGCCCGCCCCTTGGGTGAGGGGCGGGCTGGTGACCGGGATTGGGTATGTCCCGGTCGAAGGACGGGCCGGTTAGGTGCCGGGTGCTGAGAGATGACCCGTCCAAACTCAAAACAAATTAGTGCAGAACGCTGACCTCATGCCGGAAGCAGTCCGCCGCTTTTGTGGTCAACTGGGCGTGGATCGCGAGCCATAGGTCGAAACCTTCTTCGTCCCCGATGGCTTTCATCTTGGAAAGCGCTTCATCAGCGTAGGTCAATGCTTTTGGGCCCAGGTTTTTAAGCAGATTGTCGGCAACAAGGCCGAAGTAGAAATTTGGGTCAAATGGCAAAGACTGTTGCATGATCTTCTTCCTCAGGGTCGTAAGTGATACTTGTGAGAGGTAAGAGCAACAGGCATGCCAGTTTTGCGCGAGGCTTTAGAGGCAAAGCATTTCAACAGCTTTGCGGGCGCGGAGGTCAGTTGAAATCAAGTTGCGCGGCAGGGAGCGGACAAAGATGCCGGGCAGATGTAATCCCCACTCGGTAAGGCTTGCCGCCTTATATCAGGTGCGCAAGGTCGGGCGCTGAGGCCCAAGGTGCAAAGGCGGAGGAAAGCCTTGGGATAACCGCAACCCTGAGCCCGGTGAGGCGCTCAATTTCCTCGGTTGTTTTTGCGAGGTCAGGGTTGTCGCCTCCGCTTTCGCTGATCACGATAGCCCGCACGGGCAACCCCCGCGCGGTCATGGCCTCAAGGGTGGCAATGGTGTGCGAAATTGTGCCGAGATAACTGCCAACAACGAGCAGGCTTTCAAGGCCGAGGTCCTTGATCCAGTCCGCCACCAGTTTGTCGCCCACAAGCGGCACAAAAGAGCCGCCCACACCTTCCACCAGTGTGAACTGGTTTTCAGCCATCGCGATGCGGCACGCACGAATAAGGTCTTCATAGTCAAGCGTGCGGCCCTCAAGGGCTGCGGCCATAGTGGGCGCAAGCGGCGCTTTGTAACGGAAGGGCGAGATACGGTTGATGACCTCAAGATTGAGCGGCAAGCCCAGGCTTTCGGCGATAAGCGCGGTATCGCTCCCCTGCATCGTGTCATCTGTCACGCCGCTGATGATGGGCTTGAGCGCCGCAACGGCTTTCCCCGACGATTTTAGTTGATGGCAGAGCGTGGCCGTTACCAGTGTTTTGCCGATCTCCGTACCTGTGGAGGTGATGAACAGCCCTTTCATGACATGTTCCCCAAACCCAGTTTTTTGCAGGCGGCGATCAGGCGCTCAACGTCATGATCCCGGTGGCTTGCGGAAAAACAAAACCGCAAACGCGACGTGCCTTCAGGGACCGTTGGGGGCCGGAAGGCTATAACCTTGAAGCCGAGGTCGGCGAGGTCGCTGGACGCCTTGAGGGCATCGGTTTCGCTGCCAATCACGATGGGTACGATGGGGGTGACGGGCTTGGCCAGGCCAAGCTCGTTTGCGAAATGCTGTGCAAGCTTCGTAGGCCGGGCCACCAGCTCTGCATCGGCTTCGGTCAATTCAAGCGCTTTGAGCGCGGCCCCAACAGCGGCGGGCGGCAGGCCGGTTGTATAAATAAAAGACCGCGAGCGGGTGCGCATCAAATCGCACACCGCGCGAGACGCGGCCAGATAACCACCATAGGCCCCGGCAGCTTTTGAAAGCGTGCCCATCTGCAAAGGCACCAAGCCGTGGGCGCCAGTGGCATGCAGGCTGCCGCGACCATCACCAATTGTACCGAGCGCATGCGCATCATCGTTCATGAGCCAGGCGTCAAACGCTTTCGCCAGTTCCCCCAGTTCCTTCAGCGGCGCGATGTCCCCATCCATCGAATACACACCGTCAACCACAATGAGCGCGCGGCCAAAATTAGCTCGCTCTGTCTCCAGTATGTCCCGCACATGAGCAACATCATTATGTCTGCAGAAACGAACAGTTGCTTTCGAGAGTTGCACACCGCCGTGGATGCTAGTGTGGATAAGCTCATCCGCGATGATCAGATCATTTTGGCCAATGATTGTAGGGATGATGCCCACGTTCGCGAGATAGCCTGAGCCGTATACCACAGCGTCTTCCGTGCCCTTGATACGGGCAATGGTTTGCTCGAGCTTGCTGTATAGGGGGTGGTTGCCGGTCACGAGGCGGCTTGCACCCGCGCCTGCGCCAAACTCTGTTGCTGCGTCGCGCGCGGCAGCAATAACGTCCGGATGTGTGGATAGTCCCAGATAGTCATTGTCGGTGAAGCTGATCAGTTCCGGCCCGCCATCCACATGCATGCTCATCGCGCCCGCCCGGCTGCTTTCCACCAAACGGCGGCGCTGGTTCCTGGCTTCAAGTTGTGCCAACTTGTTTTGCGCGAAAGCATCAAGGCTTGATGTGGTATCGTCATTTCTGGTCATGGATGCTGGCTTAGGCGCTTGTGAGCCTGCCGTCAAGCAAGCATCCGCGCTCATATGGTTAGGTAATTTTACTTGACTTGCCCGGGCGCAGTCGCGATTTTCCGGGGCAAATAGCCCCAAGGAGTTTTTCATGAACGCACCTGTCGCCATCACGCCAAAAGATGCTCCCATCCGTCATGACTGGAGCCGGGACGAGATCATGGCGCTGTTTGCCATGCCGTTCATGGACCTTGTGTTTGAAGCACAGCGGGTGCACCGCCTGTATCATGACCCCAATAAAGTGCAATTGAGCCAACTGATTTCGATCAAGACAGGTGGTTGCGCGGAAGACTGTGGTTATTGCTCACAATCAGCCAAACACGCCAAAACCACTGGCCTGACAGCAACCAAGCTGATGGAAGTGGAACGCGTGATTGACGCCGCGAAGCGCGCCAAGGAAGGCGGGGCGACGCGCTACTGCATGGGGGCAGCGTGGACCAGCCCGAAAGACCGGGATATGGACAGCATCCTCGCCATGGTGGAAGGCGTGAAAGCGCTTGGCATGCAAACCTGCATGACCCTTGGTATGCTCGATGATTGCCAGACCAAACAATTGAAGGAAGCTGGCCTCGACTATTACAACCACAATGTGGATACGTCTGAGGAATACTATAAAGAGATCATCACCACCCGCAGCTATCAGGAACGTATCGATACGCTCAACCGCGTGCGGGATGCGGGCATTAATGTGTGTTCGGGCGGCATTGTGGGCATGGGTGAAAAACCTGAAGACCGCGCAGGCATGCTGATGACACTCGCGAACCTTGATGAGCATCCTGATAGCGTGCCGATCAATATGCTGGTGGCCGTGCCGGGCACCCCGCTTGAGCATGTTGAAAAGCTCGATCCGTTTGAATTTGTGCGCACCATTGCGGTCGCACGCATCATGATGCCAAAAGCTGAAGTTCGCCTTTCCGCAGGCCGGCAGGAAATGTCTGAGGAAACTCAGGCGCTTTGTTTCCTCGCGGGCGCCAGCAGCATCTTTTATGGTGAGCAGCTCCTGACCACGCCAAACCCTGAAAACAACAAGGATATGGCGCTCTTCTCCAAACTGGGCCTCAGCCCAGCCTGATTTGCCCCTGATATGCCAAACACACCAAATTGGTATGATGAGGGCATGGGCCATATCTGGCTGCCCTATACCCAGATGAAAACGGCTGTGCCGCCCTTGCCTGTGGCTTCCACAAACGGGGTGCGGCTCACGCTCTCTGACGGGCGGGAGCTGATTGACGGCATTGCAAGCTGGTGGGCGGCAGCGCACGGGTATAATCACCCGCACATTCTTGACGCCATGAAACAGCAGCTTGAAGCCATGCCGCACGCGATGTTTGGCGGTCTTGTGAATGAACCTGCGCTCAAGCTCGCCAAGCGTTTGGCCGCAATGATGCCGGGAGATTTGAACCGCGTGTTTATCGCTGAATCCGGCTCCGTCTCCGTTGAAGTGGCGATGAAGATGGCGCTTCAATATTATTTCAACCGGGGCGAAAAGCGCACGAAGTTTGTTCACTTCCGTGGCACCTATCACGGCGACACGTTGGGCACCATGGCGGTGTGTGACCCGGAAGAGGGCATGCATGGCCTGTTTGGTGATGTGCTGGCGAAAAACCTGTTGGCCGACCTGCCGCGCACGCAGGAAGCGGCGGATCAGTTTGCGGCCTTCCTCAAGAAACACGCCTCAGATGTCGCTGCGGTGATCACGGAGCCTTTGGTGCAGGGGGCAGGCGGCATGGTGTTCCATCAGCCGGAGACCTTGAGGTGGTTGCGCGAGGCATGTGACGACGCGGGCGTACTCCTGATCGTTGATGAAATATTCACAGGCTTCTACCGCACAGGTAGCCGCTTCGCGGTAGATCAGGCAGGCATAGTGCCTGATATGTTGACGCTCTCCAAAGCGCTGTCGGGCGGGGTTTCACCGCTTTCTGTGTGTATTGCACGGGAAAGCGTGTTTGACGCTTTTTATGATGATGATCCGTCGAAAGCACTGATGCATGGCCCGACCTATATGGGTCACGCCCTTGGCTGTGCGGCCGCCAATGCGTCGCTCGATCTTTTTGAGCGTGAGGATTATGCCGCCAAGGTTCACGCCATTGAGGGGCAGATGATGGCTGAGCTGGCGCCCTGCGGTTTTGCCCCCAATGTGAAAAGTGTGCGCGTGAAGGGTGCCATTGGCGTCGTGCAGCTTGAGGATGCGTCCGCGATAGAAACGCTCAAACCCAAGTTTGTGGAACGCGGCGTGTGGATACGCCCCTTCCGTGACATTGTGTACCTCACCCCGCCGCTTACCATTGGTGAGGATGACCTTGGCACCCTCACTGGCGCCATTCGTGATGTTCTTGGGGCTTAGCTAGAACCAGCCGCTGCGCCTGAAAAAGAGCGCCAGTGCCCCCGCAATGGCCGTGCAGCCGCCGGTAACAACCCAGAAAGCAACATCGTTTTCAACGCCCGGCATGCCGCCGACATTGATCCCAAAAAGCCCGGTCAGGAAGCCAAGCGGCAGGAAAATCGCCGCAACGATAGAGAGCGTGTACATATTGCGGTTGAGCTTGTCTGAAAGCACCGTCACCAGTTCTTCCTGCTGGAACTGCAAGCGGTCTCGCGCCGCATCCAGATCTTCGAGGTGGCGGGTCAGGTCGTCATGCGCGTTTCTGAGCTTCCGGGTGTATTTCTCGCCAAGCCATGTGGTGGCAAGGTCTTTCAGCAGCCCGACGGCGGCACGCAGTGGGTTGAAATAGCGCCTGAGCAGCAAGACCTTATGCCTGAGGTCCGCGAGCTTGATCCGATGCTCCGGCCTGCCGCCGTCGATCATCTCAAGCTCAAGCTCGTCTATCTCCTCCATCAGGTCGGCGATAGGGCTCGCCATATTTTCAATGATGTTAACCGTGAGGCCAACAATCACTTCTGACGAACTTGCCGGTGTGTCGGCGGCTTCAAGCTTGGCAGCCAGTTTTCGGGCCGCATATACGGGCCGCCTTTGGGCGCTGATCACATGGCTGCCGTCACTCCATATCCGTAAGGAAACCATGTCTTCCGGGTCTTCTTCCGGGTTGAGGTTGATGCCGCGCAAAATTACGAGATATTCGTTTTCAAACTCTTCAACCCGGGGGCGGGTGTCGGTGGCACAAAGCGCCTCGATCATGGCGTCATCGATATAGGGCGCGGCTTTTTTTACATCTGCCTTGGCGTCTGGCCCCGCTACATTGAAGTGAAGCCAGATGGGTTCGTCGATATCTCCTTCACCTTTGGCGGCATGCCTGCCGGTGTCGGCACCGTCACGAAGATAGATTGCGCTGATAAGGGCCTTTTCGCTCATGCTTCATCGCCCTGCTGCTCAGTGGCCTCCGCCAGCAAACCTTGTGGGGCGGATTTGATATGAAGGTCCCGCTGCGGGAACGGTATCTCAACCCC
Organism: Kordiimonas sp.; assembly: GCF_048264555.1. GTDB lineage: Bacteria > Pseudomonadota > Alphaproteobacteria > Sphingomonadales > Kordiimonadaceae > Kordiimonas. The sequence goes on along the minus strand of NZ_JBLXCX010000001.1, from coordinate 380,879 downwards.
GTTTTCGGCAAACTTGCGCCAGATGGTGAACTGCACATCGCTTTTGGGGCCGCGCCTGCCTTCGGTAACGTCAGCCACCCAGAAATGCAGCGTGAAATTGATGGAGCTGTCGCCAAAGCCGTCCAGATAACACACAGGTTCAGGGAACTTTGCGCAGCGTTCATGCTCATGCGCAGCCTCCAGAAGCAGCTTGTGTACAAGGTCAAGGTCAGCACCATAAGAGACACCAACCACAATCTCTACGCGCCCTTGTTTGTTGGTGAGGGTCCAGTTGATCACTCGCGCAGTGATGAAATCCTCGTTCGGGACCATCACTTCCTTACCGTCAAAGGTTTCAACAAGGCTGTACCGCGCACCGGTGTGGCGTACAAAACCTTGTATGCCGTCTGAAAGCTCAATCAGGTCGTCAACCTCCACAGATTTTTCCGCAAGCAGGATGATGCCGCTAATGAAGTTGGAGGTAATTTTCTGCAAACCAAAACCAATGCCGATACCAACCGCGCCGCCAAGCACGGTAAGGGCTTTGAGGTCGATCCCGATCATATCAAGGGCAGCAACAAAGAAGATGAAATAGATGATCAGCGTTGCGGCTTTTGAGAGCAGTTCCCTGTTGCTGACCCGCATGCGTGAAATGCCTGCAATGCGCTTCTCTGCCTGGGTTGCAACAAGCGAAGAAATCCAAAAGAAACCGAAAATGATCAGCAGGCCCTTGAGCACCGTGTAGGGCGATATTTTATAGTCCATAAACTCGAGCGTCAGTCGCTCGTCGTTCAAGAACTCACGCACGGGTATCAGGTGGCCGTTGTAACCCGCCCAAATGAGCGCGGCGAGAGCGCCAACGATCAGGACTTTCGCCAGAATTGTCCGGGGGTGAAAAAACTCGGATGTAAAAGACATAGCCTGAGGGTCGCTCCTGCCCATAGGGGCGTTGGGGTCGTTATCGTTTGGCTATATTGTTACGGAAATGAAACCTTAAGTCATCCGTTTTGTGTTGCTCCCGGCGGCTCGGTTAAACCTTCAGGATAATGCCGCGTTTCTGCATGATAGCCACGGGTACCCAACTCAGCATCACAACAATGACAACCGGTAGCAGCATGGCCAGTGCGGGCGATACGAGTGCCGCCAGGCTGTCCTGCATGCCGGTGGTGACAGGGTTCAGCAGCACAGGCCCCATCAGATAGGTATGGACCACATAGGCCGTTATGGCGTTGATGCCAAAGGCTTGGCCAAAACGGGTCAGCGGCCCACGCCAGCCTTTGATATCCAGCATCCATATGAGAATGGCGAACACGAGAAGCGCCATGCCAGAGGTGGTGAGCACAAAGGTGGATGACCACGTGGCTTTCACGATGGGATGGATACCGCTGAGCGCGAACCCAAGGATCGTGAGAATAAGACCGGTGAGACACATGTGACGCAGTAGCGTCGCGCCTGCACCCTTGTGGCGGATATACATGCCGGTAAGCGCCCCCATCAGGGCTTGCGCGATGCTTGGCAGGGTGCCGAGAAGGCCTTCGGGCTCGTATGGTGCGGGGGCGTTACGGGCATAGACATGGTCACCAAGGAAATAGCGGTCAAACCAGTTAGAATAGTTGAGGCCAGGCTCCAGAAGGTTGGTTTCCCCGTCGGGGATCGGGATCATTTGCAGGAAATGATACCCAACCAGAATAATGACAATCAGCCCCAACTGCCCGCGCCAGCCATAGCCGATAAAGAAAATAGCCGCGCCAAAGAAGGTGATGCCGATGCGCTGTAGAACACCCAGCAGCCGAATGGGTTCGGACCAGTCTGCAAACGAAAGCGTGAGCGCAAGCCCGATGAGGAACAGAAGGGCGGACCGTTTGAGAAGCTTGAGGATGAGCCCGCGCGTGGGGGCGGTTTCTTTGACACCAGACAAGGCGAAAGGAAGAGAAACACCCACCATGAAGATGAAAAAGGGGAAGACGAGGTCGGCAATGGTGAGCCCGGCCCACGGGGCATGCAGGAATATATCATACGCGGGCACGCCTGCACCGTAGTGAAATACCGAAACGCTGTTCACGAAGATCATGCCAATAACGGCAAGGCCCCGAAATACATCAAGCGACAGAAGGCGTTCTTTTGCCATGTGCCTTTTCTCCCCTCGTTGCCCTGTGGCGTATAAAGCAACACCACGATAAAATGACAACGTTAGACAAAATAGCTCAGCGACGATGAAATGCAATGGCAATATGACGAGGGTGGTATGACGGTCGGGTGCTCAGCGGTAGGCAGTGGTGTCGGGCAGGGCGCTTTAGAGAGGCAGCTTCATCTCAACTTCATCAAGGCCGGGGCCAAAGCCGTCTGGGGTTGTGGATGTAACCTGAAAGCCAAAGCGCTTGTAAAAACCGGCTGTGTGCTGGCTTGTTGAGAGCACCACCTTTGAGGCCGCACCGCGAGAACGAATGAGCTCAAGCCGGGCTTCAAGAAGATATCGCCCAAACCCTGCGCCCTGATGCTCTGGCGCTACCATGCCCCAGGCGAGCCCGGCGATCGTGTCGTTTTGGTGCCATGTCACGCCGCCACATGCAATAATGTGTCCGTCGTTTTCAAGCACCAGATAGTCGTGAGGCTTGCTTGTCAGAAAAGCGTCGAACTCTTCGCGCTCCACAGCATCAAAATAGCGCGGCACATTGGCATCAAACAGCGCGAGGCAGGCTTGTTTGTCGTGTGATGTGAAGGGGCGGGGCAGGGCAGTTGCCATCATGAGCTTCCTAATAAAAAAGCCCGGCACAAGGCCGGGCTTTCGGTTGTTCTATATAGTTTCGCCTATTCGCGATTGCCAAGGAATTGCAGCAGCATCATGAACAGGTTCACGAAATCAAGATACAGGGCAACTGCGCCCATAATCGCGCCTTTGGCTACGGCTTCACCTGTCGCCATCATGTAATAGCTTTCCTTGATGCGCTGCGTGTCATAGGCGGTGAGGCCCGCAAACACCAGAACACCAACCACAGAAATCACGAACTGCAACATTGTAGAGCCAAGGAAGATGTTCACGATACTGGCGATGATCAAGCCAATGAGGCCCATGAACAGGAAGGTACCCATGCCAGACAGGCTCTTCTTCGTGGTGTAGCCATAGAGGCTCAGCGCGCCAAAAGTAGCCGCTGTGATGAAGAAGGTACGCGCGATGCTGGTGCCCGTGTAGGCCGTGAATATCCACGCCATCGATACGCCCATCGTGGCTGCGAACGCCCAGAAGATCATCTGCAGCGCGCCGGATGAAAGCTTATTGATGCCAAAGCTCATAACCATAATGAACGCGAGTGGTGCCAGCATTACAATCCAGTGTAGGCCGGTGCCGTAAATCGCGTTGAGCATGGCTGGGCTGTTGCCAACAAACATCGCGACGATGCCGGTCAGCAATACGCCAGAGGCCATATAGTTATAGACCTTGAGCATGTAAGCGCGTAGGCCCTCGTCAAACTCCGCAGTCTGCGTGGTCGAAGCGCCATAAGTTGAATAATTACGTTGTACCATTTTTGCTCCTCATGAGCTTGGTTGTTACTTTGAGCCTAATATGGCGATTATACCCCACGCTTTCAACTGCAATCGGTAGGGTATAACGCCGATTTTATGTGCGGCTATTCGGTTCTCAGCACTTGATTGGGTTTCGCGGCTAATGCCCGGAAGCTGGAGCCAAGCCCAAACAGCACCGTGATGAAAAGGCTGACAGTGACCGTAAAGATCATGGGCCACGGCAGGAAGGTAAACTCCATCTCCATAACCTGTTCCACCACCAGCCAACCGGCAAGGGAGCCGAGCGCGAGCGCGACTGTGGCGGTGATCAGGCCGATCAGCGCATATTCAAGAAGATAGGCACTTAGTATCTGCCTGCGCACAGCACCCACAACCTTCAGGATGACCGATTCGTAAACCCGCTGGCGGAAGCCTGCGGCAATGGCGCCCGCAAGCACCAGGATGCCTGCGATGATCGCAACGGCCGCTGTGGCGCGCACCGCAATACCAATCTGTTCCATCATCACGTTTACGCTTGAAAGCACTTCTTTCATGCGCACGGCGGTCACGCCGGGGAACTTGTTGGTGATCACCTTGTGGGCAGCCACCTCCGCGTCGCCCCCCGCTTTCAGCGTTGCCATATAGGTATGCGGCGCAGCTTTGAGCGTATAGGGGTCAAAAAGGATCACGAAGTTGAAGCCAAAGGTGCCCCAGTCAATCTCCCGCAGGCTGCGTACCGTTGCGGTGATCTCCCGGCCCAGCACGGAAACGCTGATGGTGTCACCAATTTTAAGGCCAAGGCCATCGGCGACTTCCTTGCCGAGGCTGACTTCAGGTTCGCCGCTATAGTCAGTGGGCCACCACTCACCCTCAACAACACGGCTACCCTTGTTGAGCTCTGGCATATAGCTCAAACCACGGTCACCCCGCAGTACCCAGCGGACCTCGGGGTTGATCTCAACATCTGCAGCATTCACGCCGTTTAGTTTGGTCACCCGGCCCCGCAGGTTGGGAACCGTCACCAGCTCTTCAACACCGCCAACGCCGCGCGCCGTTGCTTCAAAATCCTCAAGCTGGGCAGATTGAATATCTAACATGAAGAAAGCCGGTGCTTCATCAGGCACCTGTTCAGTGAGCCGTGCTTCAAGGTTGCCTTCAATGAGCGCGAGGGACGCAAAAAGCGTAAGCCCAAGGCCGAGGGACAACACAACTGCCCCCGTGGCGGCACCTGGGCGGTGCAGGTTCGCAATCGCCATACGGCGTAGCGCGTTTTTGGACCGTGGGGCTTTCGCGGCACCGCGTTCAATCAGCCAACTGATACCCCGCAGGATAAAGAGCGTGATGCCCGCGCCTACCATAAAGCCTGCGGCCAGAATGCGGTTGTCCGACATGCCAACGGCCAGCAGCACAACAATCATGCCTGCCCCAAAAATGGTGGCGAGATAGATCATGCGCGGCCAACGGCTTTCAGGGGCAACAAGCGCACGGAACAGGCGAACAGCCGGCAGGTCTCGCGCTTTGCCAAGCGGCCACACGGTGAAGGCCACTGTGATCATGAGGCCATATAGGGCCGACAGTGCGAGCGCGAGCGGGTACACGCCACCGTCTGGTTTCACAGGCAAGGTGTCGGGCAAAAACATCGCGAGAACGCTCGGCAGCATTGCACCAACAATCATGCCGATCACAATGGCAACAAGCCCCATCAACAGAACCTGGAAGAAGTAGGTCTTGAAAACGACCGAACCGTCTGCACCCAAAATCTTCAGTGTGGCGATAGTGCGGGTTTTGCGGTCCATATAGCCTTTGACCGCGTTGCCAACACCGACACCGCCAACCACAAGCGCAGACACCCCCACAAGGGTGAGGAACATGCCCATCTGGTCAATGAAGCGGCGGAGGCCCGGCGCACTCGTAGACCGGTCACGCACGCGCCAGTTCTCATCCGGGAAAGCTTCTTTGAGGTCTTCGCGCATGGCTTTGACATCAAGCCCCTCATTGAGGCGGATCTTATAGTAGTGATTGATCAGGCTGCCGGTGGTGACAAGCCCGGTGGCGTCAAGCGCCTTGTGGCGGATCATCACCGTTGGCCCAAGCTGGAAACCCAGGTTGGCCTTGTCTGGCTCACGGTCAATAAAAGCGCGGATATCGGCTTTCACTTCGCCAAAAGTGAGGGTGTCACCCAGTTTTACCCCAAGCCTTTCGGCCAGCATCGGGTCGATCGCAGCACCCCAGCGGCCCGCGCGTTCTTCAAACAGCGCGTTATTATCAAGCTGTGGGGTGGTCTCAAACTTGCCGTAAAGCGGGTAAAGCCCGTCAACAGCGCGCAGTTCCACAAGGGTGGATGTGCCGCCGTCCTCAAAACGTGCCATCGTCCGCAGCCGTGCGGATACGGAAAGCGTGCCTTTGCCGTCTACCCATTCCAGCAGTTCAGGCCCTGCCTGTCGCTGGAAAATATTGATCTCTATATCACCACCAAGGATGGATTGGCCTTCGCGTTCCATGCCCTCGGTAATAGCGCGGGTGAGCGAGCCAATGGCCGCAATGGCGGTTACGCCCAAAATCAGGCATGCCATGAAAATTCTGAAGCCTGAGAGGCCGCCACGCAGCTCCCTCAGTGCCAGCCTTAGGGCCACTGGCAGGGCCGGGCTGCGCGTGATCATTTGCTGCCCTTTACTTTGCTCGTGGGCGCGTCCTCAATCTGGACAGACTTGGTATCGCCCGTGTCGTCAACGATATCGCCGTCAGACATGGAGATCACACGGTCGCAGCGGTCCGCCAGCGCCGGGTCGTGGGTTACAAGCACAAGCGTTGAGCCGCGCTGTTCCGACAGATCAAAAATCAGGTCAATGATCGCGCGGCCGGTTTTTCCGTCCAGATTACCAGTGGGCTCATCCCCAAACAGGATCGCAGGCTCGGGCGCAAGCGCACGGGCAAGGGCCACACGCTGCTGTTCGCCGCCTGAAAGCTGTGCGGGGTAATGTTCCATACGGTGGGCGAGGCCAACGGCCTCCAGCTCACGCGCGGCGCGGTCAAACGCATCGTTCACGCCAGCAAGCTCAAGCGGCACGGCCACATTCTCAAGCGCTGTCATGGTTGGGATAAGGTGAAACGCCTGCATCACGATACCCACACGGCTCAGCCTGTGGCGCGCCAGTGTGTCTTCGTCGGCACCCTCAAGCTTGAGGCCATCCACCGTCACGCTGCCGCCTGTGGCTTGCTCAAGCCCGGTCATCAGGCTCATAAGCGATGACTTGCCGCTGCCAGATGGGCCCACAATGCCAACACTTTCGCCCGCTTTAATGCCGAATGAGATAGATTTAAGGATGTTTACAGGGCCCGCACCGCTTTCAAGCGTGAGCGCAACATTCTCAAGCTGGATGATTGCTTTGTTATCAGCCATTGAAATAGTCTTCCTTCGCTGCCAGATACATTGATCCGGTATTTTGTTGTTTTATATTCACGGTTTGCCGTGATTTTATACGTATATAGCTAGGAGCTGGACCTATGATGGTCAATCACCGCCCCATAAATAAAGTTATTAGCGCATTTTTTGCGCGGTGTTTAGCTTTACTGACAATATTCGGTTTTGGCCTGCAAATCTCAGCCACCACCGTGAAGGCAGATGAGGGTGACGTGGTGCAAATTCTGGCCTTCGGTGACAGCTTGACGGCGGGTTATGGCCTTGCGCCCGGTGAAGGCTTCACCGAGCAGCTTGAGGTCTGGCTCAATGAAAACGCCGAGGTGGCGATTGAGGTGATCAATGCCGGTGTGTCGGGCGATACATCATCCGGCGGTCGCGCGCGGCTTGAATGGGGCCTCGCGCCGGTGAAGGACGGCAGGCCCGATCTGGTGATTTTAGAGCTGGGCGCAAACGATGGCCTGCGCGGCATTGACCCGCATATCACGGCTGAAAATATCGATGCCATGGCGGCTACGCTGGCGGAACGGGATATCCCGGTGTTGATCGCGGGTATGATGGCACCGCCAAATCTTGGGGCGGATTATGCGGCGGTTTTCAACCCCATTTTTCCTGAGACAGCAGAAAAATACGGTTTTCCGCTTTATCCCTTCTTCCTTGACGGTGTGGCAGCAGACGCCAGCCTGAACCAGTCAGACGGCATGCACCCCACGGCAGAAGGTGTTAAAATCATTGTGGAAAAGATCGGCCCCGTGGTTCTTGAGGTGCTTGGTTTCTAAAGTTTCATAGGCTCGGCTGACCAGATTTTTGGCACTGTCACAAAAAATTCAGGCACGTTGACGATTCCCCTCCGGCGATTTTTACGCTAGCATTAGTATGTCGGGCCATTTTGAGCCCGATATCTTGATCGAAGGAGGCAGGCCATGGTGCGTTTATTCGTCGGCCTGGAAATTCCGGAAAGTATCAGGGACGCGCTTTCTCATGTACGCGGCGGCGTTGAAGGCGCACACTGGCAACGGGATGACCAGCTTCACCTAACCCTTGCATTTATCGGCGATGTGCCGAAGAAGACCTTCCGTGAAATTGAAGGCGAGCTTTCGCGCATCTCTTTCACGCCGTTTGACCTTGCGCTCAAAAGCGTGGGTCTTTTTGGCAAACCCAAACAGCCCAAATGCCTGTGGGCCGGTGTTGAAGACAAGGCACCGCTGATGCATTTGCACGAGAAGGTGCTGAACGCACTGGACCGTGTTGATGTTGATGTGGAGCGGCGGAAATATAAACCGCATGTCACGCTCGCGCGGTTCAGGCGCGGGGCACAGGCGAGGGTCGGGGACTGGCTGCTGCAAGGCGAGATGCTTCACACACCCGTTGAGACGGTGCAGCATTTCACGCTGTTCTCAAGCCAGCGCACGCATGAAGGCTCTTACTACACGGTGGAAAGCCGCTTTGGCCGCGCGCTTGAAAGCGAACCTGACGTGGAAGACAGCTACAGCACGTTTGACATGGCGCGTGAGTTTGGCTGGACGCTGGAGCCCGCTTACTGAAGATGCTGCCATGCCGGATACTTCCAGCATGGCAGCGGGCGTTAACGCCTAGTGATGCGGCGCTTGTGAACCCTCATCGCTTTTCAGGTACACCACCGGCGCAGGCGTGGGCACGCTGCCCCACGCGGCCCCCTCGGGCGGGATCATGGTCCATCTTTTTTCACCATGCGCGCAGCTTTGCGCGGTCGGGAAATAAAGCGGGCCTGAACTCATCGGCAATTTCACCAAAAGCCCGAACTGGTCCACCATCGTGTCAGGCAGCGAACCACCGCTCCAACGCACGCGCGCCACACGGTCCGTGAGCATTTTACCGTGCGGGCCAACCACAGGTGCGGGCAGGTCTTCCCTGATAATTTCTACATCCCAGCCCGCCTTGGGTTGCGGTTTGGCGCTATAGATGCCGGTGGGGATGTCAACGGTCAGGCTTTCGGTTGCCTCGCCATCGCAGCCGTGCCCAACACGCAGGAAGGTGAAAAAATACGCCCCCGGTTTGGCTTCGGTTTCACTTAGCACCACATGCGCTTTCACAGGTACAGTCATAGCAGAGGCACCAAGGACAAGGGCGGTGATCATCTTTTTCATCATCTCTCTCCCTTAAAAGCGGTAGGTGATGCCGCCATAAATGGCGCGGCCTTCACCTGGGTAAAATACGGCCAGGTTTGCCCCCGCCGCACCCGCGTCATTGATGGCGCCAAACTCGGGCACATAGGCTTTGTCGGTTAAGTTGCGGGCATCAATAAAGAGGGTGACACCCTCACGCACTTCAACGCCTGCGTTCACTGACAAGACCGCATAGCCCGGTGCCTTCATGGTATTGGCATAATCCACGAAGGTATCGCCCGGCCGCCATTCCACATTGGGGCCCAGGAAAAACCCGGCAGTGTTTTCGTACCGCAGCCCGATCTGGATCTGGTGTTTGGGCACCACAGGCAGGCGGTTGTCGCCATAGGTGGCATCATCCCTGAACTTGAAGTCCGAATAGGTGTAACCAAGCCGCGCAGTCAGCCCGCCGCCCATGAAACCTTCCTCAACTATCTGCCAGTCAAACGCTGCTTCAATGCCGCGGTGCACGGTATCGTCCGCGCCAGCAACCGCACTTGGCAAGCCAAAGGTGTTCGCGAATGAGAGCAGCTCATGCTGAAGCCAGGCCTGATAGAGCGTGATATCCCAGATGAGGCTATCTGCGCGGCCACGGGTGCCAACTTCTGCACTTATAGCCTCCTGCGGTTTGTTGGGCACAAAACCGGGGTAGGGCGCCTGCACCAGCGCGCCAAAATGCGGCGGCTCAACAGACCGGGTCATGTTGGCGTAAACCTGCGTGCCGTTCTTATTTTCCCACAAAAGGCCAACGCGCGGCGCGAACCAGTCAAAGGTTTTTTCCGCGTCATTGGCGGGTGCGAGGTGATTGTTATAGTCCCGCGTGGCGCGCCCGTAGGACGCCCCGGCAACCAGTGCCAAAGTATCGGTAGCAAAGAAACGGGCCTCCGCAAAAACATCAAGGCCGATTGCCTTGTGGCGGCTATCCCCGAACTGGAAACCACTTTCACCACCAATGTTGCTGTAGAGTTGTTGATCAAGTTGCCCCTGACGGTAGGAAACACCCCAGAAGATATCTGTTTTATGGCCCGCCACGTCGCCCGCCCAATCAAACCGGCCGAAGGCGCCCTGGGTGTCAGACTGTTGGTCAATCACGATCGGGATCGGGTGGTGCAGGTCCGTGGTAGTGGCGTAAAGCCCCCCTTCAAACAACAGGTTTTCGTTGAAGCGCCAACGGGTTTGCAGGCTCAGCCGACCGAGGCGTTGATCCCGCGCCCACTTGCCGTTTTTAACTGCGTCGGTTGAGGTCTCTGGTGCATCAAGCGCGGTGGTGAGGTCAAGCGAGCCGGGTACATTCTGGTCGATATCAGCACCATAGGCGATCAGGCGGACTTCCCGGTCCTCGCCAAAGCTGTAGCCCATGTTGACGGTGGCGCGAATTTGATCCTGCTCCGCCCACTCCCTGAAGCCATCTGATTGCAGGGCGTTCACGGACGCGTAAACATCAAAGTCACCCATCACTTTGGCAACAGCGGCACCGCCCCTGAGGGTATCAAACGAGCCACCCTCAAGCCGCAGCATATAGTTCGACTGCGCTGTGTGGCCCGTGGGCGTTACGAGGTTGATGGCCCCGCCAAGTTGTGCGCCCCCGAACCGCAGCGCATTGCCGCCTTTATAGACCTCAATATACCGGGCAGCGAGCGGGTCAATTTTCTGGAAATCGGAAAAACCGTCAGCGTCCGCGAACGGCACACCGTCTTGCGCGAACATAACCCCGCGCTGGTGGTAGGATTGCCCGATACCTGAACCACGGATGGAGAGGCGGGATTCTTCACCGTAGCGTTTTTGCGCTATTACGCCGGGCACATCCCGCAGCATGTCAGCGAAGCCTTGCGCGGTGCGATCCTCATAAGCTTCAACAGCAACAAGGGCGACGGCCCCCGGTGTGCGGGCGAGGCGCTCACGGTTTTCGGCAATCACGGGGGGTTCACCCTCCCCGCGTTTGGCGGTGACAATAATGGTTTCCACGTCGTCTGTGGTAGCGGTTGCCGCAACAGCGGGCATAGAGAGCATAAGCGCCGCGACAGAGCACGCGCCTTTAAAATGGGAATACATGGGTTTCCTCCAAAACAGGGTGGCGCGGCCATGCGCGCCGATACATCGGGTTTATGCGGTTTGGAGGGGGACGGGCGGTGCACGGCTGCCAATGGTGCCGTGGTGCAGTAGGCCTTTAAGGGGTGGATGCTCGGCAACTACTGTGCTGGTGGGCTCAGGCGTTCTGGGCAGCAGCAGGTTTGTGGTTACCGGTTCAGCGATGACCGGTGTACCCATCATCACGCAGTCGCACTCATGCGCCGCATGTTCGCCCGGCTGGCTGGTGCTCAGGTTATCAATCGAACACCAGGTGTCACCGCCAAAGACGGCGTGTTCGCCCGCGGGCTGGCTCACGCAGCAGGAAAGCGCAAGCCAAAGTTGGGCCAGCACCGCAAAAAGCGCGATGTCGGTCACAAAGCTGGATGATTTCCTGAAGCGGGTCATGGTGTGCGCTTTAGCCGGTCCACCGGTGTGCAACAAGTGCGTTATTGTCGCAGGTGTTTGCCTCACGTGTCATTATGCTGTGATATAAAGCGGATAACCGACAGGTATTGGCTCTTTCTGGGCATGAAGTATGGGGGTGAGGATGAGCGATTTTTCACGGCGACAGTTTATGCGGACGGCCAGCATGCTGGGCTTTGCGGCTTTCTCGGCGCCGCTTCTGGCGACACCGGCCTGGATCACCGGCAAACCTCGTTTTATCTCCTACCCCTTCACGCTTGGGGTTGCGTCTGGTGATGCCATGCCCACGGGTTTTGTGATCTGGACCCGGCTGGCGCCAGACCCCCTGGACCACAGGGCAGTAGGGCCGGACCCGGTGCCCGTGGCCTATGAGATCGCTGAGGACGAAGCCTTCACCCGCGTTGTGCAAAAAGGCGCAGTGGTGGCGCATGCCGAAAACGCCCATGCGGTGCATGTGGACGTGGTGGGCCTTCTGCCGGGCAGGCCGTATTTTTACCGCTTCCATGCAGGCGATGAGGTCAGCTTGGTGGGGCGGGCGCGCACCACACCCGCGATCATGGCGCCGCTTGAGCGCATGAAGTTTGCTTTCTGCTCCTGCCAGAATTTTACCGAGGGCTATTTCAAGGCTTACCGCGACATGGTGGCGGAAGATGTGGAGCTGATCGTCCATCTCGGGGATTATATTTACGAGCAATCCTATGGTGCGGCGCACCGGCGTGTGCCGGTGGGCAATGCCGTCACGCTTGATGATTACCGCGCGCTGCACGCAACCTATAAGCTGGACCCGGACCTGCAGGCGGCCCACGCGCACACAAGTTGGCTGTTCACCTGGGATGACCATGAAGTGGCTAACGATTATGCTGCCGACCAGGGCCAGAACTTTGAGGACCCGATCGAGTTTCTGAGGCGGCGCGCGGCGGCCTACAAAGCCTATTATGAGCATCTGCCGCTCCGGCGTGCGGCGGCGCCGATTGGGGCAGACGCAGCGCTTTTTGGCCGTACAAATTATGGCAACCTCCTTGAGATCAACATGCTTGATACCCGCCAGTACCGGACCGACCAGCCTTGCCAAACCCCGGATGACGGCGGTTGGCAGCTTATTGACGGCATGTGCGCAGAGCGGTTCGAGCCAACCCGGTCCATCCTCGGTGAAGCGCAGGAAAAATGGCTGATGTGGGGCATGGGCCGTGCTGGTGCTAAATGGAATGTGATGGCGCAGGGCATGCTGTTTTCAAAGCATGACTATAAACCGGGGGATGGTGAGTTGATCGGCAGCGAATATTGGGACGGCTATGTTGCCTCCCGCGACCGGGTGCTGGACATGTTTGAAAAACGCAATGTCTCCAACCCGGTGATCATCGGCGGGGACGTGCATGCCACCTATGTTTGTGATGTGAAGCGGGACTTTGACGACCCAAACTCGAAAACCGTGGCCAGCGAGTTTGTGGCCACCTCCATCACCAGCGGCAACAGCTATTGGCAACGTAATATGCCCTCCATCCCTGAAAACCCGCATATCAAGCTCTATGAAGGACGGTATCGTGGCTATACGCTCTGTGACGTGACCAGGGACGGCTGGACCGCTGACCTGCGGGTTGTGGATGATGTGACCAAGCCGGAGCTTGATGCCAGAACGCTGAAACGCTTCGTGATTGAAGATGGGGTGGCGGGCCCGCAGGAAGCCTAACAGCCGAACTCAGCCAGGATACGGCTGACCTGTGCGACGTAGCCGCCGCCAAAAAGGCGAACATGCACCAGAAGCGGCCAGAGTTGGTAGAGGGCTTTGCGCTCCTCAAAAAAGCCGGGCTCAATGGCATGGTGCTCATGGTAGGCGTCAAAAAATACCGGGTCGAGCCCGCCCATGAGGTTGATAAACGCGAGGTCCATCTCATTATGGCCATATGAAATTGCGGGGTCGATGAAGGCCGCGACATGGTCCCCGTCGATCAGCATGTTTCCGGCCCACAGGTCACCGTGCAGCAGGCTGGCGGGTGGTGTATCGGGGATCAGGCTCTCAAGCTTGCCGGCGAGTGTTTCTATGCGGGTATGATCGGCAGGGCTTAGTTTGCCAGTGCGCAGGCATGAGCCCGCCATGGCGAGCAGGCGCCGGTCCCGAAAGAAGGAAACCCAACTGGCGTTGGCGGCGTTTTGTTGCACCAGTGGGCCGATATAAGTGTCGTGTTTGAAGCCGTATGGTTTCGCCACACCTTTCGCCACACCATGCCCAAAATCCGACACGGATTCCGCCACACATTTGTGCAGTTTCGCCACACTTTCCGCCACAGATTCTGAGGCAAGCGCCACATCTTTGACGCCTGCGTGCGGGATATGGCTCAGCACCAATATGCCTGGCGCGTGGAAAAGAACGTCTGGCACCCGAAGGCTTGAATGCACCTTAAGGTGTTGAAGCATAAGGGCTTCTGTGCCGGTGGTATCGGGCTGGTCGGCGCGCGGGCGTTTGGCAACCACGCGGGTGCCGTTTGTGAGCGTGAGCAGTGAGACGTCTGCGATGTCCCCGCCGTGCATGGGCCTTGTGCCCCTGATCCCGCAACCCAATGCTTTTTCAAGCTTTTTTGCAAGCGGTGAGGCCATGTAACCCTCTAGAAACGCTCAGCTTTTATCTTGGCGAGCAGACCTTCTGACGCGTCCATCGCCGCCAGATAGCAGCTGTCAAACTGGCTGATATGGCCCTGGTATGGGTCCGGCATTTCATCCAGCGGCATGTCTGGTGCATGGGTCAAAAACAGGGAGATGCGGTCTTTATATTCGTCCGGGCAGCGCTCCATCACGTCCCGCAGGTTGTCATGGTCCATCACCAGAATATAGTCGAATGTGCTGAAATCCGCGTCTTCCACTTTGCGGGAGCGCTGGCGGGAGATATCGATCCCGCGCTCCTTCGCGGTTGCGATGGCGCGCCGGTCCGGCGGTGAGCCTGCGTGATAGCCAATGGTGCCAGCGCTGTCGATCTCGAACCTGTCTGCAAGACCGGCCTGCTCAGCTGCAGCGCGGAAGGCGCCCTCAGCCATTGGTGAACGGCAGATGTTCCCCATGCAGACAAATAAAACTTTCACTACCATATGCGCACCCCTGTTGGCCTTGGTCTCGTTTCTCGGCTAAACATATACCCAAGAGGTAACCGATTGGCGGGAAAAGCGAAAGGGGCGGCTGGGGTGCGGTATAAAAATATTGTTGTGCTGACTGGTGCTGGCGTCTCCGCCGAATCGGGTGTGCGCACCTTCCGCGATAACGGCGGGCTTTGGGAAGAACACCGGGTGGAGGATGTCGCCACGCCTGAAGCCTTCGCCCGAGACCCAAACCTCGTGCAGCGGTTTTATAACCTCAGACGCGCCCAGCTTCGTGACATTGAACCGAACCCGGCCCATGTGGCGCTTGCGCGGCTGGAGAATGAGTTCTCAGGCGAGGTCACGGTTATTACCCAGAACGTTGATAACCTGCACGAACGCGCAGGGTCCCGCGCAGTTATTCACATGCATGGGGAGCTTGCGAAAGTGCGCTGTGAAGCCTGCAGAGCTGTGCATGATTGGGAGGCGGATTGCCAGCAAGTAACACCGTGCCCGGCCTGCGGGCGGGCGCCTGCGCTCCGGCCGCATATCGTATGGTTTGGTGAAATGCCCTTCCAGATGGACGAGATCATGGCGCGGCTCGCGGCCTGTGACCTGTTCATCTCTATCGGCACCAGTGGCCATGTGTATCCTGCGGCCGGGTTTGTGGCTGAGGTTCGCGCGATTGGTTACGCCCACACGATTGAGGTGAACCTTGAGCCCAGCCAGGGCGTTAGCGATTTTGCAGAATGCCGCCATGGACGCGCGGGCGAGCTTGTGCCAAAACTCGTGGACGAGATTTTAGCATAGAATTTTCTGGCATTGTTAGGGGAAGAGCGATGAGTACACGACCGCAAAAACTGAGTGATGACGACCGCGCTGACGCACTGGCGAAGCTTGGCGGCTGGGCCTATGACGCGGAAGCGCTTGCGATCAATAAAACGTTTAAGTTCGCTGATTTTTCAGAGGCCTGGGCCTTTATGAACAGGGCTGCCCTTCTCGCTGAAAAGATGGATCACCACCCCGAATGGTTCAATGTTTATAACCGGGTGGAGGTTAAAATGACCACCCATGACGCAGACGGTGTGACGGCGCTGGATATTGAGATGGCGACCGCAATGAACCGCTTTGCCGGGGAGTGATAGGATGCTGAAGTCGCTCTCTGCTTTTGCCCTTGCTTCCATGATGCTCGCACCCGCAGCTGCTGCGGGTGTGGAAGAGATGATGAAAGCGGATAAGGATATCCTTGGGAACGCCATTTCTTACCCTAACGGTGACCCGGCCGAGATTACAGGCATCATGATCACCATGGCGCCGGGCGACAGCAACGGCTGGCACAGCCATCCGGTGCCGACATTTGGCTATATATTGTCTGGCGAACTGACAGTTGAGTATGAAACCGGCGAAGTGAAGGTGATAGGCGTAGGGGATACGCTTGTTGAAGCCCAGCACACAGCCCATCAGGGCCACAATCGTGGCTCGGAGGTTGTGAAAATCGTGGTGTTTTATGCGGGCGCCAAGGGCGTGCCCAACACGGTGCGGGGCAAGTAAAAAACGCTCGGTATAACCGGAAAACACTGGGCTGAAACAGCTGGGGTTTCCCCCAGCGATTTCAATCTTTTGCCGACTTACGCGTAATATTCTGGTGCGTGCTGAATATGGATCGGGCGTACCTTGCTTTCGCCAAACTGGATCACGAGCATCACCTTGTCTGGTGTCTTGTGATCGGACGCGAGAGGAAGATAAAGCGTTCCGGCTTCTTTCTCTCCAACCTTGGCTTGCTTGCATACTTCCGTCCAGAAGTTTGGACGACCTTCTTCGCATGTTCTGATCATATGGTCCCAGAAGTCACTTCCGGGCCCCTTTCCTGGGAGTTCGGATATTCGAATGCCGGTATAATCCTGGTCCAGCTCGTCCGCGACATCTTGCCCTATCACACGATATTCGAAGTCGAGCGGATCATTCTTGATATCGACAATAATGATCTTTGATGCGTATCTGCCGATGTCTTGAAGCCTCATGTCTGCGCGGGAAGGGAGGGCTCCATCACGCATGGAAAGCTTCGTCCAGTGGCTCAGCATGTTCTGCTGCGGTTCAGACATTTTCATAGACGCCTCCATGTGCCGTTCTGGCTTGGTATTAAAGGGCGACCCTGAACAAATCTTAACAACTTGTTTACTCTAACATGAATACTTGGCGCTTCGCAGCGTTTTAGGAAAATTATACTGTAATTCTATCTAATTAACGGAAATGTGATGGCTTATTATTGCACCTGCACACCCTACTATTGCAAATGCAATACTATGTTAAAGAGAGACTCGGGTGGTTAGTCTTCAGCCAGCCATATATCCATCAGGTCACGAGCGATAGCGATAAAGGGCGGCAGGAAAAACGTGTCGTCTTTTCCTGAGAGCACATCGCGCGCCTGCTCCTTCGTGATCCAGATGGCATCGTCGATTTCGGTAGCGTCGATGGTGAGCTTGTCGTCCTCAACCCAGGCAAAACAACCAATCATCAGGGTGGAAGGCCAGGGCCAGGGTTGGCTGGTTTTATACTCAACCCGTGTTGTGCGCACTCCCACTTCTTCATAGAGCTCACGTGCGACGGCCTCCTCAATGGTTTCTCCTGGTTCCATAAATCCGGCGAGGGCAGAATAAAACCCGGGCGGTACGTGATGGCCGCGGCCCACAAGTGCCTTGTCACTGTGGAAGGCCAGCATGATCACCACCGGGTCTGTGCGCGGGAAGTGGCTGGCCTCGCATGTGTCGCACTTGCGCTCATAGCCTGCTTTCACAAGCGTGGACGGCGCGCCGCATTTAGCACAAAACTGGTGGCTGGCGTGCCACGACAGCATGGATTTGGCTTGTGCGATGATGCCAAGGCTTGGATGTGCGTGCCCGAACTTGAGGCCAATGGCTCGCGGCTCACGAAACTTGCCGGGCGCGAACATGTCATCAAATTCTTCCGCCGCCGCACTCAGCTCTGCGCCGTAGCGAGGGGCTTCCCCGTCAAGGCCGAGGAATACTTTTGTCCCCAAGGGGAGAAAACGGCATTTGGACGGGCTTAACCAGAGAATGTCACCAAACTCATCGGTTAAAACCTTGCCGTCTGCGATAAGCACGAATCGAGCATCATCCCGGCTGGCCCAGCACCCCAGGATATCACTGTCCGCCCGCAGATGGTCTGCCCGGTTAAGCGGGTTGCCTGAAAATGCTGTCGTTACGGTACCTAAGGCCACATTTTTCTCCCTTAATATATGCTCCGTAAGCTAGGGCGGGCACATTCCCCTTGCAAGTCAGATCAAGAATCGCCATATACACCCACGGGAGAGCCGGCGGACATTCCGCTCGCCAACCCGGTCAGGTCCGAAAGGAAGCAGCCGTAACGAGTTGTGCATGGGTCGTTTTGGCCCTCCCACCCTTCACTTTATTTTTCAGAATAGTTCATGAAATTCGCATGACATACGCGGGAAATCTTGCTGCGTTTGTCATCTGCGGTGTCGTATTTTTATCCGCGGCCGAAAAGCTGCTTTAGCCTTTCCCCCTGTAACCATTCCTGCTAGTCATGATCACAAAGAATGACCCTGAAAGATGCGCATAGGTGGGGACGCACATTAAAATGAGCGATAAGGCACAATCACAGAACTACAGGGTGTTGGCCCGTAAATACCGCCCGTCTGACTTCGATAGCCTTATCGGTCAGGAAGCCATGGTGCGCACGCTCTCAAACGCGATTGATAGTGGCCGGCTTGCGCACGCTTTTGTACTTACGGGCGTACGCGGTGTGGGGAAAACCACCACGGCCCGTATTATTGCCAAAGCGCTCAATTGCACCGTACATGACGGTCCGTCCATCAGCCCTTGCGGCGCGTGCGACAACTGTAAGGCCATTGCGGAAAGCCGCCATGTTGATGTGCTTGAGATGGATGCGGCATCGCGCACCGGGGTTGATGATATTCGCGAGATTATCGAAAGCGTGCGGTATGCGCCAGTATCCGCCCGCTATAAAATCTACATCATCGATGAAGTGCATATGCTCTCAAAGAATGCGTTTAACGCGCTTCTTAAAACGCTCGAAGAACCGCCAGAGCATGTGAAGTTTATCTTCGCCACAACGGAAATTCGTAAACTGCCGGTGACGGTTCTATCCCGCTGTCAGCGCTTTGACCTCAAGCGGGTTGAGGCGGACGTGTTGATTGCGCATCTCGCCAAGCTGGTTGAGCAAGAAGGCTGCAAGGCGGAAGATGGCGCGCTCAAATTGATCGCCCGCGCGGCCGAAGGCTCCGTTCGGGATAGCCTGTCACTTCTTGATCAGGCCATCGCGCATGGTGCAGGGGAAGTCACCGAAAGCCAGGTCCGGGATATGCTTGGCCTTGCAGACCGTGCGCTTGTGCTCGATCTTTTTGAGCAACTGATGAAAGGCGATGTGGCGACGGGCCTGACGACACTGCGCCACCAGTATGACGCGGGCGCTGACCCCGCTGTGGTCTTGAACGACCTTCTCGAGGTTACCCATTGGCTCACACGGCTTAAAGTGACGCCGGACACGGGCACGGATACGCTGGTGTCGGAGGCGGAGCGCAAGCAGGGTGGCGAGATGGCGCAGAAGCTCAGCATGCCGCACCTGACCCGTGCGTGGCAGATGCTCCTCAAGGGCCTTGGTGAGGTTCGTACGGCACCAAGCCCGATTGCGGCTGCCGAGATGGTCCTCATTCGGCTTTGTTATGCGGCCAACCTGCCGGGGCCGGCTGATCTTGTGAAGCAGCTGCAAAATGGTGGTGGCGGGGCCCCTGCGGGCGGACCGGCGCCATCAGGGGGCGGCGGCAATGTGCACGCCATCTCAAGCCAGCAGGCACCACAAGCCTCAACAGGGCAAGGGCCAACAGCGCAGCAAAGCGCGCAGGTGCTGGCATTCAAGAACGACGCGGCGTACGGGGATGATCACGCCAAACACCCCATGCCGGTGGATTTTGAGAAGCTCGTTGCGCTTTTTAATGCCGAGAAGGAACCAACGCTCGCCGTGATGCTCAAGGATCACGTGCGGCTTGTGGATTATAAACCGGGTTCCATCACCATCCGCACCACACGGCAAACCCCGCCTGATTTTATGATGCGGGTGAAATCCTGCCTCAAGATGTGGACGGGTGTGGACTGGCAGATCACCATCACACGGGACGCGGAGGGCGAAAGCACGATCCGCGACAAGGAAATCGCGCGCGATAAAAAGCGACGTGACGAGGCGTTGGCAGAACCGATCGTGAAGGCGCTTCTTGCCTCCTTCCCCGATGCGGAACTGATCCATGTGCGGGACAGCCGGGCGGAGGATGAAGACCTGGGCGCATCCGATGATCCGCTTGACGGTGTTTCTTTCGATGATGCGGATGAGATGTCCGAGTTTGATTTTTAAGTCTGGAGCAGTTGAGCGATGAAAAACCTTTCCGAGATGCTGAAAAAAGCGCAGGAAATGCAGTCCAAAATGGGGGACATGCAGGCGGAGCTGGATACCGTTGAAGTGGACGGCACGGCAGGCGCAGGCATGGTGCGAGTGGTGCTCACTGCCAAGGGTGATATGAAATCGGTCACCATCGACCCGAGCCTGTTCTCAAGCGAAGAGAAAGAAGTGGTGGAAGACCTGATCGTCGCAGCGCACGCACAGGCACGAGCCAAAGCGGCGGACGCCATGCAGGAGCGCATGAAAGACCTGACCGGCGGCCTTGACCTGCCGCCTGGCTTCAAAATGCCTTTCTGATCGGTTGAGCGATACGTTTGAATATCCCTGTTTCATCTATGTCCTCGGTAGCCTGAAGGACAGCAAAGCCTGCACCTATGTGGGCTGGACAACAGATGTTGAGGCACGGCTCGCCGCCCACAACGCGGGCACAGGCGCCAAATCAACCCGTGGGCGCGCATGGGTGGTTCTGCATACCGAAGAATTTAAAACCCGTGGTGAGGCCATGAGCCGGGAATGGCACTTGAAACGCGACCGGAAATTCCGCAAAAAGCTGATGGAAGATTATTTGGGCAGGGCAGGTTAGCACCATGGCAGACAACACCACACCTTCTGGAACACCCGCGCGGTTGATGCCAACCATTGGCACCTTCGCGGTCTGGTATATATGCGCCATGCTTGCGCTTACGGGGGTTAGCCTTGGCCTTGGGATCAACTTCGGGCGGCTTGGCAGCATCGCGATTTTGTTGCTTTCCGGCTTTTTTGCGGGTGTGCGGTTCGCGAAAGACCATGAGCGTGAGCTTGAGGGCACCGAGAAATGGAAGCTGGCGCTAGGGTGCCTTTTGGTTTCCTACCTGTGTTCCGCCGCCAATATTGTGGCAATCACCCTTGCGACCATGGGTGAGGGTGAGAGTGCACGCTTCATGGATGCGCTCACCAACATGCCGCTTGATGTATGGGCTTTTGTGTTTGCGCTGGTGTCGCTGTTTTATTATCTCGGGCTCGTTCTGTTCATTGGTCTTGGGGTCAAAAACGGTTTGCCGCTCCCGTCAGAAAATTCAGGGTCCTGATAGATGCCCCGCTCCCACGGTAGTGAAATTGATACGCTGATCCAGCTGCTCGCGAAATTGCCGGGGCTTGGGCCACGGTCCGCGCGGCGCTCAACCCTTCAGCTTCTCAAGAAAAAAGATAGCGTGATGGTGCCGCTCGCTGACGCCCTGATGCGGGTGGCAGACAAGATCGTGATTTGTGCAACCTGCGGCAATATCGACACCAGCAACCCCTGCCATGTGTGTGAGGACATGCGGCGTGACCGGACAACTATCTGTGTAGTTGAGGATGTGGCGGACCTGTGGGCGCTTGACCGCAGCGAGACCTTCAGGGGGCTCTACCATGTGCTTGGCGGCACGTTGTCCGCGCTCGACGGTGTTGGGCCGGATGAACTGAATATCGCGAGCCTTCTGGACCGCGCGGCTGCGGGCGATGTTGCTGAGGTTATCCTCGCCCTCAACGCCACGGTGGATGGCCAGACCACGAGCCACTATCTGGCGGAGCGCTTGGCTGAAAGCGGTGTGAAGGTAACCGCACTTGCACACGGCGTGCCCGTGGGGGGCGAGCTTGACTATCTTGATGACGGCACACTGGCGGCGGCCCTCAAGGCCCGCGGGAACGTGAGCTAGGCGGATGGTTCTGGACGAGACGCTATATGCGGTGAAGGTGTGGGTCGACCCTGAGCGAGGGCAAGCCTATATCAACTGGCTCAAAGGCGGGCATGTGGCCGAGGTGGCGTCTGCGCCCGGTGTAATATGGGCCCGGCTTATAGAGCTGGAGGATTGCGCCCCAGACGGATGGCTTGGCTTTCTGGCGCTTTATGCTTTTGAGAGCAGGCAGGCGCTTGAAGCCTATCAAACGAGCGACCTCTTCCGGTCGTTTGCGCCTATATACAAGGAATTTGATGGTGTGTTCCGGGCAGAGCGCGCGATTGGTGAGGTGGTGGAGTATCATGGCCGATAAAATTACCCATAAAGGGGGCTGCCATTGTGGCGCCGTCTCTTTTGAGCTTACCGCCCCGGCGGATATGGAAGCAAAAAGCTGTACCTGCAGCATCTGCAAGATGACAGGCTTTGTGCATTATTTTGCCACACAGGCGGAGTTCCGTATCACGGCGGGGGAAGATCACCTGACCGACTATCGCTTCAATACGGGCACGGCCAGGCATCTCTTTTGCAAAACATGTGGTGTGAAAGCATTTTACGTGCCGCGTAGCCATCCTGATGGCTGGTCGGTCAACACCAATTGCATTGATATGACGTCCGTGAACTCGCTGACTGTCAGTGAGTTTGACGGCGCAAACTGGGAAGCAAATATCCAGACATTGCGCGAGGAATAGCTACCCGACAGCACTGATTGAAAAAAGGGGCCCGCGGGAGGTGCGGGCCCCTTTTATTTGAGCGCCTGAGATTGTTGGGCAGGGGCTCAGGGGAGCTGGGTTCAAAGAAGAAAAGTGCACGACAAGTCGTAACACTTTTTACAGGGACCCCTTTGGGGCAGAACCGTAGGGACGGCGGGGTTTCACCCCTGTGTTCTTCCGTGAACCACAAGACGACAATAGACCCGCACATATACGCGCGAAACTAGAATTAATTTAGGTGGGATTACGGACTATTATCCGATCAGGCGCTTGAGCACGTCTTCATATATGTCCGTCAGCGCGTGAATATCGGCAACCGAGACATGCTCATCAACCTTGTGCATCGTGGCGCCAACAAGGCCAAACTCTACCACAGGGCACATATCCTTGATAAAGCGCGCGTCCGAGGTGCCGCCGGTTGTTGAAAGCTCGGGTTTGACGCCAAGCCGCGCTTCCACAGCGCCGGAGACAGCATCAGAGAGGTCCCCGCGTTCAGTGAGGAAGCTGTCACCCGAGAGCCACCAGTCAATCTCATAGCCCACACCTGCGCTATCCATGCGGCGGGTCAACTCAGCTTTCAGGCTTTCCGGTGTAAACTCATTGTTGAAGCGCACATTGAAGCGTGATTTCGCCTCAGCTGGGATCACGTTATGGCTTTCGTTGCCCACATCGATATTCACGATCTCGAGGTTGGAAGGCTGGAATCTGTTGTTGCCTTCGTCCAGCGTCCCTTCGAGGGTTGCCAGCACCTTCACAAGGTCGGGGATCGGGTTTTTTGCGAGGTGAGGGTAAGCCACATGGCCCTGTGCGCCCTTCACTGTCACCACGCCGTGCAGGCTGCCACGGCGACCGATCTTGATCATCTGTCCCATCTCGGTGGGGTTGGTAGGCTCACCCACAAGGCACATGTCAATCTTTTCACCGCGTTCGTTCAGCCAATCCAGCACCTTGCGGGTGCCGTTGATGGCCATGCCTTCTTCGTCACCCGTGATAAGAAGCGAGATGGAGCCATTTGGCGGTGCGTCCCGACCCGCGAGGAAGCGCTCCGCCGCAACCACAAATGCTGCGATCGCTGATTTCATATCCGCAGCACCCCGGCCAAAAAGTTGGCCGTCGCGTACTTCCGCGGCAAATGGGGCGACGCTCCAGTGATCTGCTGCACCCACAGGCACAACATCGGTGTGGCCCGCGAAACAGAAGTTTGGCCCTTCCGTTCCAAACCGGGCGTAAAGGTTGGGAACCGGTTCGGTGCCTTCTTCCTCGAATGTCAGCTTATGGCATTTAAAGCCCAGGGTCGTGAGGGCGCCTGCAAGAAAATCAAGCGCGTCACCTTTATCAGGCGTGATGCTCTCGCGGCGGATCAGATGTTGCGACAGGCTGACAGGATCGAGGGTGAGCATGGCTTTAATCCCTGAGGAGATCGTTGATCGACGTTTTTGAGCGTGTCCGCTCATCCACCCTTTTTACAATGACAGCACAGGAGAGACCAGGGCCCGGTGCGCCGTCCGCCAGCGGTTTGCCGGGCAGGGTGCCGGGCACAACAACACTGTAGGCCGGTACGCGGCCCATGAATACCTCGCCGGTTTCCCGATCGACAATCTTGGTGGACGCGCCAATGAACACACCCATGGAAATCACGGCGCCTTCTTCAACAACTACACCTTCCGCTACTTCGGAACGAGCACCGAGGAAACAGTTGTCTTCAATAATCACGGGGCCGGCTTGCAGGGGTTCAAGCACGCCACCAATGCCGGTGCCGCCTGAGATATGCACGTTTTTGCCGATCTGCGCGCAGGAGCCAACGGTGGCCCACGTGTCAACCATGGTGCCTTCACCAACATAGGCGCCGAGGTTCACAAAAGACGGCATCAACACAGCCCCCTTAGCGATATGAGCCGAATGGCGCACGATGGCGCCAGGCACCGCACGGAACCCGGCGGCCTGAAACGTGTTGGCGGACCACCCCTCAAACTTGCTCGGCACCTTGTCCCACCAGTGCGTGCTTTCCCCCGGGCCGCCGGCAATCATCGCCATATCGTTTAACCGGAAGGACAGCAGCACCGCTTTTTTGAGCCACTGATGCACGACCCACGCGCCGCTTTCCTTGGATGCTACGCGCAGTTCCCCACTATCAAGCAGTTTGAGCGCTTGATTTACAGCGTCGCGGACATCGCCTGTTGTTTGGGCGTTAATTTGGTCACGGCTTTCAAAAGCAGCGTCAATGGTGGCTTCAAGGCTAGCATAAGACATGGGTGGGCATCCTCATTACGGCATCTTCGCAAAAATCCCGTGAACAATAGCGGCGAAGGGGGTGAAGTCAATCAAACCTGCGCCTCAGATACCCTAGAATTCCTTATCTAGCGGTTTAAAAAAGCCTGCAGCCAGTTGGTGAGCTCGTCTGTTTCTGCATGCACAAATGAGGCATCATAGTCCGCTTGCCCCCAAACACTGCCCGTATTGATCCAGACTGTTGCCATGCCCAGCGCGTGGGCGGGCTTCAGGTTGCGTACCATATCCTCGAACATGACGGCTTTTGATGGGTCTATCTCAAACTTCTTTACGAACTTGTCGTAGACCTCGCGCTTCGGTTTGGGTTCGAGCGCAGCCTCGTGGATGTCAAAAATCGCTTCGAACTGATCAGCGATACCGAGCCGGTCGAGGACCTTCTCCGCGTAGGGGAGGTCTGCATTCGTGAACACAATCTTGCGACCCCTCAGCTTAGTCAGCGCATCACGCAGCGCATCATCCCGCGCAATGGGGCTGAAGTCGATATCATGCACATGATCAAGATAGTGATAGGGGTCAACCTTATGGTTGGCCATCAGGCCCTTCAACGTCGTGCCATGTTCCAGAAGGTATCCTTTTTGGACTTTTCGCGCTTCTTCCGGGGCTAGCCGGAGCAAGCTTTGCACATACTCACCGATCTTTTGGTCGATCTGCAAAAAGAGGTTGCACTTCTCCGGGTAAAGCGTGTTGTCGAGGTCAAATACCCAGGTGTTTCGATTATCATCGAAGGCTGGGTGGAAGCTTTGATTTTTATAATCCAACATAAGTCTTAGAATTATGCCCAAATCACTGTTAAATCTACATTAACAATGTTTATTCTAGTTTATTGAGGGCATTGCTTGGTTTTGGAATTCCATTTGTGAGCACATTGGCGAAATTTGTTGCGTCCTGGAAAAAGCATGGTGGCTCGGGCGGCCTTGCTTCAGCCGAGGGCTGTGTGCTGCGCATCGATGCCAAGGGTAACATTTGTGATCAGTCCCGCCAAGCATCTCCCTTGGTGGCGCTTTGGCGGCAAGGCGAGCCTACGCTCACTGAGTTGGTGCGCAAAGCCCGCGCGTCTCATGTGCCCTGTGACGGGCGGTTTGAAGATGTGGCAGGCGCGAATTTTTGGCTGGTTGCGGTGCCAGAGGGCGACGAATGTATCATCGTTGGCAGGGATACCACGCTGCCAGACAAGGTGACCGAAGCCTTGATGCGCAGCCGCGCCCTACTGAAGGAACTACTCGATTCGGCGGTTGACGTCGCTTTTGAGGTCGATGCCGACCAGAATTTTCGTTTTATCACGCCTGTTGAGGCTTTTGGTTTCAAGACAGAGATGTGGCTTGGCCGAGCAGCGAGCCAGCTTTTCTGGCCTAAGGGTGACGCCCCGGTGCGTAACCCTTTTGCCTCGAAGGTGTCAGCCCATTTTGACGCGGTGCCAGTGCAGCTTGAAGGGCAGGAACGGCGGTGGCTTCATTTTGCCGTTCACCCGCAACTGGATGAAAACGGAAACAGAATTTCCCTGCGTGGCACCTGCCGTGACATGACAGCTCGGTTTCTGGCGGAGCGTAAAGCCAAGCAGGACAGCCTCCGTTTCACGCTACTCCAGCGCATTACAAACAGCCTGAACAGCTCTGAAACTGCGCAGGAGTTGATGGATAACGCGTCTGAAGCGTTGCAGGAAATGCTGCGGGCAGACATGGTTTGGGCCGTTGTTAAATATCACGAAGGGCTGGTGCCGATTTCCATCACTGGGTCCCGGCATGAGATACTGGATCTGGATACAATCTGGCATTCGTTTGATGGCCGATCTGGCGCTGGTGTGATCGAGGGGGAGGACCGTGCGCATTTGGGCATACGCCTTGATCTCAACGATCAGGCGTTGGGCATGGTGATTATCAGCCGGGACACTGAGGTTAGTCCATGGTCAGACCAAGAGAAGCAGTTGCTTGATGGCGTTGCAGGCGTGCTCACGGCGGCATTTAGCAAGGCCGAACTTATCGACCGGCTATACAGGCTTTCAAGCAAGGATGATCTGACCGGCCTTCTCAACCGTCGCGCCCTAGCTGAGACTGTAGAAGCCCGGCTCAAACACCAGTGCCGTACAGACCTTTCCGGGTGTTTGGTATTTATCGATCTCGATCATTTCAAGGAAGTAAACGACACCCTTGGCCACCAAGCTGGTGATACAGCGCTGAAAATGGTGGCGGATGCCATGCAGAATATGATCCGGCCTTGCGACTACGCAGGGCGATATGGTGGTGACGAATTTGTCTTATGGCTGGAGGACATGAAGGCGGAGAAGGCGGCGGATAAAATCCGGGCGCTTTTAGACATGATGCCTGAAATCAGAAAAGCCATTGGTGGTGAGGACCTTCGCTTAAATGCGTCGATAGGGCTATGCCAGTCACGGCCGGGTGTTGATCTTTCGTTTGTTGAGCTTGCCGATAGGGCGGATGCAGTGTTGTATGAAGTGAAGGGCTCGGGGCGTGGCGATATCGCGATCGCAAGGGATGAAACCGACATAGTGGCGGAGGATGCATGATATGCTCGGGAAGCTAAAATCGCTTTTGGGGGGAGGCGGTAAAGCCAGGGACGGCGGGGCAAAAGGCTTGCCCAAAACGCTGACCAAAGAGCATGAACAACAGATTTTGCAGGGCGGCACACCGGGCGAGCGGCACGCACTGGCGCTTCGGGAGGATGCGAGGCCTGAGGTTTTATATTATCTGGCCGAAGACGCCTCCCCCGAAGTGCGCAAAGCTATTGCACAAAACCCGGCCACACCAATACAGGCTGCAGAAAAACTGATCTCCGACGATGACGAGGAAGTCAGACAGGAACTGGCGCGCAAGATCGGCCGACTTGTGCCGGGGCTTGCGCCCGGTGAGCAAACGGCGCTGCGTGAAAAAGCCATCAAGGTGCTTGAAACACTGGCTGCAGACCAACTTCCAAAAGTACGTGCCATTGTCGCGGATGAGATCAAAAGCAGTGATCAGGTGCCAAAAGACCTGATTGACAGGCTGGCACGAGACGTTGAAGCCATTGTCTGTGGGCCCATCCTGCAATATTCGCCCCTTCTGAACGACGATGATCTTCGGGAGATTATCGCGGCTGGTGTGAGCGAGGGTGCGCTGAAAGCGATTGCCAGCCGCTCCAACCTGCCAGCTGAAATTTCCGATGACGTAGCTGCGACGCTTGATGTGCCCGCCATTGCGGCGTTGCTCGCGAACGCAAGTGCGCAGATCAGGGAGGACACCCTTGATCAGATTATCGACCATGCAACCTCGATAGAGGCACTGCATGAACCCTTGGCGCTGCGCCCCCAGCTCTCCATTCGCGCGATGAAACGCATCGCCGGGTTTGTGGCGTCTGCCCTTGTGCATGCGATGATGGAACAGGCTAAGTTGCCGGAAGATCAGGCGGAAGACCTTCTGGAGCGTGTGCGTGACCGCTTGAGCGAAGAGCGGGTGGGTGATGATGAAGAGGCCAAGCTGGCGGCCCGCGCGCTTGAGTATTTCCAGAAAGGCATGCTTGACGACAAGTTTGTGCATGAACAGATTGAGGCCAACAGGCGTGAGTTGTTGCTACAATGCCTCGCGGTGATGGCTGATCTGCCGGCGGCCACTGTGCGCCAGATTATCCATTCCAAAAGCGGCCGGGCTGTTACCGCGCTTGCCTGGAAAGCCAACCTTGGTATGCGCACAGCCTATGAGTTGCAGACCCGCTATGCGCTTGTTCCTACCGCCCAGCTTCTAAGCGCAAAAGACGGCAACAAATATCCAATCGATGAAAACGAGCTTGATTGGCACCTGAGCTATTTTGTTGAACAGGCGTAGATCTGTCACAATATAGGGTGAAAGCTGTGGTGCTATCGGGCAGCACAAATTTTCATTAGCAGGAGCGTTCCCGTGAACAAAACCCGCGTTGAGAGCGATTCACTTGGCAAGATTGAGGTGCCCGCTGACCGGCTTTGGGGCGCGCAAACCCAGCGCTGTTTGCAAAACTTCCCCATTGGTACCGAACGCATGCCAATCCCGTTCATTCGTGCTTTGGCTCAGCAAAAGAAGGCCGCCGCAGAAGCAAACAAAGCCTTAGGATTGTTGGATCAGGCCGTTGCCGACGCGATTATTACCGCCGCTGGCGAGATTATCGCAGGCAAGCATGATGATGAGTTCCCGCTGCCCGTGTGGCAAACGGGCTCGGGTACACAAAGTAATATGAACGCAAATGAGGTGATCGCGAACCGTGCGGCGGAGCTGATGGGCGGCGCGCGCGGCGCGAAGGATATTGTGCACCCCAACGATCATGTAAACATGGGGCAGTCATCAAATGATACGATCCCGACGGTCATGCTTATCTCAAGCGCCATGAGCCTTACATCAGAACTGAAGCCCTCTCTTGAGCGCATGGTTGAGGCTTTCAAGGCGCTGAGGTCGCGGTTTGGTCATATTATCAAACTTGGCCGCACCCATTTGCAGGATGCTACACCCATCACCTTTGATCAGGTTTTCTCAGCCTACCAGTCGCAGCTTGAGGCTGCCTTGAAAGCGGCGGATGATGTATTGCCCAGACTTCTGGCGGTACCGCAGGGCGGCACGGCTGTTGGCACGGGCATCAACTGTCATGAAGACTTTGCGGCTATATTCTGCCGCCATCTTAGCACCAACACGGGGCTGGCCTTCACCCCAGCGGAGAATAAATTCTCGGGTATCAGCGCACATGACGAGCTTGTGGCGCTCTCGGGCGTGTTGAACGGTGCAGCGGTAGCGCTAATGAAAATCGCCAATGACATTCGCATGATGGGCTCTGGTCCGCGTGGCGGCATTGGTGAACTGCTGCTGCCAAAAAACGAGCCCGGTTCTTCCATCATGGCTGGCAAAGTGAACCCGACCCAGGCGGAAGCGCTGACCATGGTGTGCGCGCAGGTTATGGGGAATCATACCACCGTTACCATTGCAGGTAGCCAGGGCCATTATGAGCTCAATGCCTTCAAGCCGGTGATAGCCTTTAATGTGCTGCAGTCGCTCAATCTGCTGGCGACGGCGGTAGCCAGTTTCACGGAGCGGTGTCTTCTGGGTCTGACGCCCGATGAGGAGAGGGTGGAGAGCCTTCTAAAAGGCTCCCTGATGCTCGCGACGTCTCTTGTGCCGCATATTGGGTATGATAAAACGGCGCAGATTGCCAAGCTCGCGAGCGATGAAAAATCGACCCTAAAGGCGGCAGCGCTCAAGCTTGGTTTTGTCTCGGAAGAAGATTTTGACTGCTGGACCGACCCAAGCCAGATGGTTGGGCCGGACAAACGAAACTAAAGGCGGATAAGGGTACCCGCACCGCGCTCAGTGAAAATCTCAAGGAGCATTGCGTGCATCACGCGGCCATCAAGAATAACAGCCCCTTTTACCCCGAGATCGACAGCGTTCAGGCAGGTCTCAACCTTCGGCATCATGCCGCCAGTGATCGTACCGTCCGCCACCAGTGCCTCGATGTCGCTGCGGTCCAGCTCTGTCAGTAGCTCTTTTCCCTTGTTTAGCACACCGGGTACATCAGTGAGCAGGAAGAAGCGCCGTGCGTGCAGCGCCCCGGCAATCGCCCCGGCCATGGTATCCGCGTTGATGTTATAGGTATTGCCATCTTCACCCTGCGCGATTGGCGAAATAACCGGAATGATGCCGTTCGAGATGCACTGCTCAACAATGCGCGGGTCAACGGTGGTTGGCTCACCCACAAACCCAAAGTCGATCACTTTCTCGATGTTCGAATCCGGGTCACGTTTGGTCCGCGCCATCTTGGTGGCGGTGACCATGGTGCTGTCTTTACCCGAGAGGCCAATGGCGCGCCCGCCAGCTTCATTGATGTCTGCCACGATGGATTTACCGATCGAGCCCAGCACCATTTCCGCCACTTCGACCGTTGCCTTGCACGTTACACGAAGGCCATCGACAAATTCGGTTTCAATAGAAAGGCGGGAGAGCATCTGGCCAATCTGTGGGCCACCACCATGCACAACAACAGGGTTTATGCCGACCTGCTTGAGGAGGACGATATCTTGCGCGAACTGTTTGGCAAGCGCCGGGTCGCCCATGGCATGCCCGCCATACTTGATAACAAATGTTTCGCCCGCATATTTGCGCATGTAAGGCAGGGCCTCGACAAGCGTTGCGGCTTTCTTTTGTAGTTTTCTTTTATCCTGGTCCACTTTGATCATGACCTTCTATCCTGAAACCGAATGACGTCTTTTGGGCGGAAATGCCCGATTAGTCAAATCGGTACCCGCCATAATTTGCTGGCCGGTCATCGGTCAGCATCACCCCCAGGGTCATTAGAAGTTGGCTGAGATAATAACTGGTCCAGACAAAATAACCAACATAGGCTGGTACATCCATGAACTGCCGAGCGCCAAGAGCAGCATCTGACGCCACGAAAAGCACGGCACCGAAGCCAACCAACTTGGGTGGGAATTTACTCAAAAGCGCCATCGTCGCCATCAGTGTGAGGATGCCCGTGTAGGCAAAGACGTAGATGGTCAGATCGCCCAGTTTTTCATACATGATAAAGCAGGCGATAAAGGCGGTTGCCCATAGAAGGGCCGCTGTGCGTAACCGTGCGTTACTGACATCACCAAGCCTTTGCCTGTTAACCAGATACAGAATAATGAAAATAATATGTGCCGCCGCGAACGCCATGAGCCCGCGAAGGAAAGCCTGATCATGCGGCAGGACCAGAAGCACATCACCGGCAACCGACCCGATAAGCGCCAGCAGCAGAAGCAGATGGCTGAAGGTACGAAGGTTGATGCCAACAAATAGGGCCAGGAAACCGACTGCGCTCATTTTCACAAGCGCTTGCCACAGGATACCTTCAGGGTACAGGCCCGCACCATATGCAATAGCACCGAGGAGCGAGAGGACGATGAAAATCTGTCCTATTGCTTCAAGCACCGGGCGCTTGCGTCTACTGAAGATGCGGGTCACAAAAACTCCTTCTCTCTGTCACTATAGGCAGCAGGTGAACCAAGCCACAAGCCTTTGATTCAAATGTATCTATTTCAAGGCGTTCATGCACATATTTATTACATCATTCGCTTCATAAGCGCCGCCGCAACAGGCACGATGGCGAGGTTCCCAAACGCGCAAACCAGCAGTATCTCGGATGAGGACAGCCCCAACACAATCAGGATGGCAGCAATGATGGACCCACCCGCCATAAAGCCGCTATTGAAGATGTTATTGGCGGCGATCATGCGTGAGCGTTCGCTGCGTTTGCTGCGGTCTTGCAAGATGGCGTAAAACGGCACAATGACCATGCCAGTAGAGACTGCCACGCCAATCAGCAGCACCAGCACAATCCAGTTTGTGGGTGTCGCCAGGAACCCTGCGATATCGATAATCTCGTCGGGCGTAACGCCGTTTTCACCCGGTAGTGAGAGATACAGCAGCAGGCTCGTGGCCATCAGCATATAGAGCGCGGGCTTTGCAAGCTTGGCCGAAATTTCGCCTTTCAACAACCTTGCGCACATCAGTGAACCGACGCCAATGCCGACCGAGAAACATGCGATGATGATGGTGACGACGGTTTCATCCCCGCCTAGCCGATTTTTCACGACGTCCGGGATTTGCGTGAGATAGATGGAACCATATAGCCAGATCCAGCTGATGCCAATGATGGCAGGGCGGGCGATCTCATGCTGCCACGCCGCTTTAACCTGCTGGCCAGTTGCGGTGAAAATATTGAGGTTGAGTTTCAGGTCTGGTGCCGCGGCCCCGGTGCGTGGGACCAGGCTACCGGATATCGTGCCGATGATGGCCAGTGTGATCATCAGCATCGCCATCTTGTCCGTACCACCCGGCTGAAGCACAAGAAGCCCACCAACCAACAAGCCAAGAAGGATGGCAACAAAGGTGCCAGCCTCAATCAGGCCGTTGGCGCTCAGAAGTTCATCCTTGCTCGTGAGCTCCGGTAGGATGCTGTATTTGATCGGCCCGAAGAAGGTGCTTTGCAAGCCAAGGCCAGATAGAACTGCAATCATCAATGGCAGGCTTGAAAGCTGGAACGCAAGCGCGCCGACCAGCATCAAAGCCACCTCCCAAAGCTTGATCCAGACGATCTGTTTCGATTTGTCAAACTTGTCGGCGAGCTGGCCCGCCAGAGCTGAGAACAGAAAATAGGGCAGGATGAAAAGCCCGATAGCCAGATTGTTCAGCACAGCGGGCTGCATCGCCATCTGTTCGGCAATGCGGTAGGTGATCAGCATGATCAACGCCTGCCGGAACAGGTTATCGTTCATGGCCCCCAGAAACTGCGTAACAAAAATGGCAAGGAACCGCCGGGTTCCAAGGAGCGAAAATTGTGTGTGGCTCATGAGCGGCCCCTAGTCTGCGGCAGCGTGGTGGCTTAGGTGGGCCAGTTCCGCCCGGGCCTGTTTGATGATGCTGAACGACCCACTGAGGAAAATGCTCGCCATAATCGCGGCGACGATCAGGTCGGGCCAGCCGGTGCCTGTTGCCCACACACCGGATGCCGCGATCATAACCATGACATTTCCGATGGCGTCGTTGCGGCTACAGAGCCAGACGGACCGCACATTTGCGTCACCATCCTTGAAGCGCACAAGAAGAAGCACGCTGGCGATATTGGCTGCCAGTGCCGTCGCACCTACTGAGCCCATGATGAAAGCCTGTGGTTCTTTCAGGTAAAGCACCGTGTAGAAGGTGGAACCCAAGACCCAAAGCCCCATTGCGCTAAGGCTCAGCCCTTTAAAGAGAGCGGCTTTCGCCCGCAGGCTGGCAGCCTTGCCAATCACATAGAGGGAGAGCGCGTAGGTGCAGGTATCACCAAGAAAGTCGAGCGCATCTGCCTTCAGGGCCTGGCTGTTGCCAACAAAACCCATAGGCATTTCGATGAGGAACATCACTGCGTTTATTAAAATAACAAGGACAAGGGCACGACGGTATCGTGGGTCCATGCCTTCAAATTTAACGTCATGGCAGCAATTGGCGCCCATGGGGAGCTCTCCTTCCACCCTATTTGGCATTAGCTGGTTTGTGCGTGCAACCCAAATTTCTCAACAGTAACAGAATGATGATTGCAACACGGTGCGTGGGTCTGCGAATATGTGGGCGAAAAATCCTTTGAAGGAGTTTATCTGGTGGCATTCGCCGTGAAACTTGTGTTGGCCGTGTTGTGTGCGGCGGTGTCGTTTGGAAGCCTGACAGCAGCTGCGTCAAGCGAGACAGGCGTGCCGCCGTTGATTGATCGGCTAGAGGCAAAGGGCCTTGCGCCCGGGCGGCATCATTTCTACTTCCGGGCGGGTGCGCGTGGTACCGGTGCACCAGTACTCGTGCCAGTGATTGTGCTGAAGGGCGAGAAGGCAGGCAAGCAGCTGCTTCTCACGGCTGCAGTGCACGGCGATGAGTTGAACGGTATCCGTGTCATCCATCGGTTGCTTGAAGGCATCACACCCGCTGAGCTTTCAGGAATCATTGTTGCCGTTCCCGGCGTTAACCAACCGGGTATGGAAGCGCACAGCCGCAATTTTGGCCCATATGGCGGTGATCCCAACCGTGCCTTCCCAGGAAACCAAAAGCGGGGTGAGGCGGAAGCAGTTTATGTGCGCCATCTATGGGAGGACCTATTCCTGCCCGGCACAGACCTTGCTGTTGATCTGCACACCCAAACAACCGGCACAGCTTACCCGCTTTTTGTGTTTGCGGATTTCAGGAATAACACCGCGCGCAAGATGGCGTATGCCCTGCTGCCGGAGATGATCAAGAATGACAAGGGCGAGAAGGGCACGCTGGAGACCGCGCTGCTGGCGAAAGGAGTTCCCGCCGTGACGTTTGAAATTGGTGCGCCAAAGCGTTTTCAGGATGAGTTGATTGAGAAAGCTGTGGCGGGCCTTGAGAATATGCTGATCACGAGCGGGTTTCTTGAAGGGACGCCACGTCGGCCAAAAGGGTCCCCTATCGTTGGTACGCACTACAGCAATGTGATTGCTGACGAGGGCGGCTTGGCTGTGCTTCACACGGCACTTCGCGACAGAGTGAAAAAGGGACAACTGGTGGCAACCCTTTACGACCCGTTCGGCACGGCCCTTAGAAACTACCACGCGCCGCATGACGGCTGGGTTCTGGCAGTTGCCACCGACCCTGTGCGGGATGCGGGGCAGATGCTTGTCCGTATTTTGCAATAAGCGAACCGGTGGCATTGGGCAAATGGTCGCAGCGATTGCAGAAATCGTGTTTTTTTATGAGCTAAAGCAGTGTGTATGTCGTAGGAAAGAGTGTGTTGAAACAATGGCTTTGGTTATAGTGATATGAACGATCAGCATCCTTCGGTTAAAAGCGGCAAGTTGGGCATTTTGCTTCTTAGCCTCGGTACGCCAGACGCCCCGACCTATGGTGCCGTGCGCCGCTATCTGGCAGAATTTCTGTCCGACCCTCGCGTGATCGAAACGCCAAAGCCAATATGGCTTCCCATTCTTTACGGACCCATCCTTACCTTCCGCCCAGCCAAATCAGCCAAGGCATATGCCAAGATCTGGGATTATGAGCGTGGTGAATCGCCGCTTCGCACTCACTCAAGGGACCAGGCCGAAAAATTACAGCAGATGTTTGGGGGGGCCGCGCAGGTGGAATGGGCGTTTCGCTATGGTCAGCCATCAACCCGGCAGGGGCTTGAGGCGCTTCGCGCGAAAGGGTGCGACCGTATCCTCGCATTTGCGCTTTATCCGCAATATAGCGCCACCACGACGGCCACAGCCTACGACAAGGTTTTTGAAATACTTGGGGAGATGCGCTGGCAACCGGCGGTGCGCACGGTACCGGCTTATGTTGACCATCCCGCCTTTGCGGCGGAACTGGCAGGGTCGGTATCCGCGTCACTCGCCGCGCTTGACTGGCAACCTGAGAAGATCCTGGCGTCCTACCATTCCATTCCCAAGTCCTATTGGGATAAGGGCGACCCGTACCCCTGTCAGTGTTTTAAAACCAGCCGATTGTTGCGGGAGCATCTGGGCAAGTCTGAGGATGAGCTTCTAACCAGCTTTCAGTCACGGGTTGGCCCAACCGAATGGGTCAGCCCCTACACAGACAAAACGGTAGAGAAGCTTGCGAAGGATGGCGTGAAGCGACTGGCCGTCTTGGCGCCAGCCTTCAGTTCAGACTGTCTGGAGACACTGGAAGAGATCAATATGGAACTGCGTGAAACGTTCCTGGAGAACGGCGGCACCCACTTCCATTACATACCCTGTCTTAACGCGACCGAGGGCGGTATGCGTGTGATAGATGCTGTGGCGCGGAACGAGATGCAGGGGTGGCTCTAGTCGGGCCTATTCAAGCCCCATCAGGCCCGTTACTTCAACAATCACCGGTGTGGTGCCTGCGTTCTCGAAGTCCAGCGTGATGGTGAACACGTCACCTTTTGCGAGTGGTTTGCTCAGTCCCATCAGCATGACATGATACCCGCCCGGTGCGAACTCAAGCGTCTCCCCCGGTGCGATGGGTAGCGTATCCACATGGTCCATCTGCATCACGCCGTCCACTTCCCGGGATTGATGAATCATGGCCATGTTGGCGATATCTGTAGAGACACCGTTCAGGAACTCCATATTGTGGGTATCGTTTGTGATGGTGAGGTACACGGCGGCGGACACAGTGCGACTGGTTTTGCGCGCCCAGGCTTTCTCGATGCTCAAGCCGTGGCCTTCCTCGCCGTGTGCAAATGCGGGCGTAGTGCCAAGCGTGAAACAAAACATGAGTGCAGCCAATATACTCTTCATCATCAATTCCTCAGTTTGCGGATATGCGCAGCCTTACCGGCTTTTCCAATTGGCAGCAAGTGACAGATTGGCGCACGCGTGGGGAGATCAGACAGCGTCGGTCGCGCAGATAAGCTCGTGCTGGATAGCGGGCTCAAAAGCGGAATGCCCGGCGACAGGCACAATCTTCAAGCTTGCCCATGGCATGGCTTGGGCAAGTTCCCAAGCGCTGGTGGGTGGGCAGATGGCATCATAGCGCCCTTGGATGATAGTGACCGGGATATCCTTCAGCTTGTGGCAGTCCCGCAGGATGTGGTTGTCACTATCAAGGAAACACTGGTTGAGGAAATAGTGGGCCTCGATGCGTGCGAACGCGAGGGCGAACACGGGGTCTACGGAATGCGCGCGCTGCTCGTCATCCGGCACAAGGGTCACGGTGCTGCCTTCCCACAGGCTCCATTCTTTTGCGAAACTCAGGCGTTCCCGCTCAAACTCAGGCGCGGTCAGGCGCTTGTAATACGCTTTGATAAGGTCGTCCTGCTCGTCAGTTGGCACCATGGATGAAAAGCGTTTCCATGCTTCCGGGAAAAGGGAGCGAGTGCCATCACGGTAGAACCAGTCCAGCTCCTTCCGGCGGGAAAGGAAAATACCGCGCAAGATAATTTGTCGGGTACGTTCGGGATGGGTCTGTGCATAAAGAAGCGATAGCGTGCTGCCCCAAGACCCACCAAACAGCACCCAGGTTTTAACCCGCAGATGGGTACGAATGGCCTCCATATCGGCGATCAGGTCCCACGTGGTGTTATTTTCAAGCGATGCATGCGGGCGGCTTTTGCCGCAGCCTCGCTGGTCAAACAAAATAATGCGATATTTACTGGGGTTGAAGAAACGCCGCTGAATGGGGCTGGTGCCGCCACCCGGGCCA
The DNA here is from genome assembly GCF_048264555.1 of Kordiimonas sp. Lineage (GTDB taxonomy): Bacteria > Pseudomonadota > Alphaproteobacteria > Sphingomonadales > Kordiimonadaceae > Kordiimonas. The sequence goes on along the minus strand of NZ_JBLXCX010000001.1, from coordinate 343,479 downwards.
CCATGCACAAAAAGCACCGGTATGCCGTGCGGATTGCCAGATTGCTCCACATAGATTTCATGCCCGTCCGCCACGGGGATGCGTTCGCTCGTATAAGGCTCGATCGAGGGATAGAGGGAACGGAAAGTGGTGGTGCTGTCTGCTCGCAACGTGCTGTCCTTCAGGTTCTTCTTAGGATCAGAATAGGCAGCAAGGGTTAAGAAAACAAGAATTGCGTGTATGGAGTATGCGCAAAATGGCGTGTTTCTCGCCGGGCGCTTGCACCTCAAGAGGCCACAGCGAGATAGCGCCGTAGCCCCTATGAATGCATATTGGGTTTATTCAGCGGCCGCAGCGTGACGCGACTGCAAGATGCGTTCCGTCAGCGCAAAGTCGCCGGGGTTGTCCACATCAATAGGGGCATCAGCAAACGGCATGCGAATAACCTGTACTTTCAGCTTCCAGCGGCGCCCAAGCATGCCAGCAAGCTGGTCAATGGTTGCAAGCTTGAACTTATAGAGCATCATGAACATGAGCCCGAATGCCTTCATGATACGTTGTGGTTTTTTGCCGAACTGACCGCCACCTTCAAATACCTTGGCTGTGATGATCGCCTTATTGCTGGTAAGCGCGTAAAGGTTACAGCTGGACCAGCCACCATCCTTCAGATTGTGGAACGCTCGCTTGCCGTCGGGGTAGGCCTCAAGGATCACATCGGCAGGGGTCATGCCCACTGCGGCGTCCGCGCCGCCTGCTTCCAGCTCACTACAGAAATGATCAATCATCTCGGATGTATGCAGCGCATTATCACCCGTGGTGATGATAACCGGCCATGGGTCTTCGATGGCGGTGATGCCCTTTTCAACCGAGAGGTAGAGGTTGTCGGCGCTTTGCACATAGTGAATTTCGCCGCGATCCAGCATCGCCTCAAGCGCAGGGACTGATCGCAACAGCTCCTCGCTTTCAATGGATACATAAATCTTGCCGACGGATTTGGCGGCCAACACTTCACGCACAACCCGTTCAAGCATGACAACCCCATCAAGGGTTACAAGACACTTGTGGCTAACACCCTGGATTTTTGCCACTGTGTCCTCTGCCCCGCGCCGACTTGCTGCCAGCACAAGGGCGGTCACCAGTTTTCCTTTTGCCATCTTTATATCCTTTGCCCTTCTGCGGGGTATAATAATTCACTTCTGCCGCGTTAGCAAAGCCATGAGATTCCGAACGCTTTGTTCGTGCTCAAGCGACAGCAGGGCGCCTTTAACCATATCAGCGCGCGCTTTGTCCATCCTGCCGTGGACACATCCGTCAAATTTCTCAAGGAGTTGAGCCTCGGAAAGAGGGGCGGCGGATGATCCAACCGGCATTTTGATGCTCGTCTGGACCATTGAACCGTCTTTGAGCGTTACATGGACTTCCGTCGGAAAGTCACTTTCAAGCTTTTCCACATACTCTTTTCGCACCAACGGCAATAAAGCCGTCACTTCAGGCCGCGAGATGGCCTCCGGCTCATAGTCGCTCAGCGTGGCATTGCCTGTGAGAAGGCCAACAGCCAAGCCGTATTCCAGGCTGAACTTGGCTTCCATCGGGTTTGTCGGGCGTTCATACATCAGATTGCGCAAGTGCGCGGCTGGTGCGCGTACAAAGATGTCGGTGACATTCTCCGGGTTGAGGTCATGAGCTTCCCGAAGCACCAGCAAGCCATCAAGCGCCCGGTGCACACTGCCGCAGTTGGGGAAGCGTTTCACCTTGAGGCCATATTTTTCGATGTGTAATGGCGCGCCAATGTCGTTGGTCGCAAAAACAACTTTCTGGCCATGCTCGTCCTTGTCAGCCATCAGGGCCCGCAGGTCTTCCACGTCCTGCCCCACCATCAAGGTGCCCATGCCGTTGGGCCCGTGAAGGGTCTCAGATCCCGCCGTGATGCCAGCTTCCGCGAAAAGTGCTGCCTGCACGGCGCCAGATGCCGCGAGGCCAGCGTGCAGAGGTTTGGTCATCGTACCAAACTGGCTCATGAAACCACCTGCGAGGCTTGTGGCAAGCGAGATGGCATGAGCGCTTTTCTCTGTATCGAGCCCAAGCAAACGCGCGCAGCCTGCTGCCGTACCTACAGCACCGACCGTTGCCGTTGCGTGCCAACCACGGCTTCGGTGAAATGGGTTTACACCCTGTCCCACCCGGCCAATGATTTGCAGGCCAACAATATAAGCGTCTATGAGGTCGGCACCTGAGAGGTCGCGATCGTCGGCCAGAGAGAGGAGAGCTGGCGCAAGCACCGCCGTGGCGTGAGCCTTGGCGGGGTCGAAGTTGTCATCAAAATCCAGCGCATGGGCTTCAGTGCCGCCAACAAGCGCCGCCATCGGGGCAGACAACCCGCCCTCAAAACCGATAGCCGCGCATTTGCCCGCGCCCCAGTTTCGCGCCAGGTTGAAAACTGTTTCGCTCACTGGCTCAGCCGCGCCGGGCACCATCACCGCAATAACATCAATAAAGGCGTCGCGCGCACGGGTGCGCGCCAGCTCTGACCAGTCTCGGTCTACATTTGCCGTCCACGCTGCAAATGCGTGCAAGGGATTGCTTGGGTCGATCTTCATTTGTCCGCTGCCCTTTATAAGGGTTGTTTGTTGGCCCGTTTTAGGCAAGGTTTGTTATAGTTAATTCGTGATGTTAGATAAAGTCTTACGGACCCCTATGTGCAAATTGAGGCACTGATAATCAAGGGCTGCGGCTGCCGTGACACAGAAACTTTATGAAAGCGCCTTTGTGAGGGTGGAAGCGGGCACGCCTTCCGCCATGGTGCGCTTGTCTGGTGACTGGACGATCGAGAACGCGGAAGCGATCGATGGCTCGATGCTCGAGACAGTGGCGGCGTGTGGCGCGGGCGCGGTTATAGACTGCTCTGCTATCAGTCATCTCGATACAACGGGGGCCGTGTTGATCAGGCGGTATGCGGCAAATATAGAGCAGTCTGGCGCCGCACTCCTCACGGGGGTGCTGGCGGACCATAAAACATTGCTTGAGGTGATCTCCTGCCGCCCACCCCCAGCACCAACGATGCCGGATAGTGTGGCCTGGTATCTGCAGCCGCTTCTACAGCTTGGTGATGCCACGGTTTCCGGTTTGCGCTCCAGCGGGCGGTTGCTCAGCTTTATGGGGCTTGTTCTTATCAGACTCTTTGGCGCGGTGATTGACCCCGCGCGCCTGAGGCTTGTGCCCACAGTGCATCAGATGGAAGTTGTGGGTTTGCGCTCTATGGGCATCGTGGGGCTGATTGCCTTTCTGATTGGTGCTGTGATGGTGAACCAGGGTGCGATACAGCTTGCCAAATTTGGGGCGGATATCTTCGTGATTGATATGCTTGGCATTGGGCATTTGCGTGAGCTTGGTATTCTGCTGACAGCGATCATCGTTGCAGGGCGGTCAGGCAGTGCCTTTACCGCCGAGATTGGATCGATGGTGTTGCATGAAGAAGTGGATGCCATGCGGACCCTCGGCATGAACCCCATTGATGTGCTGGTGTTGCCGCGTCTGTTGGCGCTTGTTATCTGCCTGCCGCTTTTGGGGTTCTATGCGGATGTTGTGGGTATTGCAGGCGGCGCGTTGATGGCCTGGATACAGCTGGATATCACGCCTGCCAATTTCCTCGTTTACTTCCGTGAGGTTATCGCGATTGAGCATTACTGGGTGGGTATCATCAAGGCACCGTTTTTTGCGGCGATTATCGCCACAGCCGGTTGTTATAATGGCTTACGTGTTGAAGGTAGCGCGGATTCGCTTGGTGGGCGCACAACGCGCGCTGTGGTGCAATCGATCTTCATGGTGATAGCGCTTGATGCGCTCTTTGCTATCTTCTTTACAAGCGTGGGGCTTTAAGGCGTGAGGGTGAACAGGTGACAGATGATATCGCCATCCGCGTCCGTGGTCTCAAGACTGCCTTTGGCACCAATGTGGTTCATGACGGGCTTGATCTCGACGTACGGCGAGGGGAAATTCTCGGCGTTGTAGGTGGGTCGGGGACAGGCAAGTCAGTCCTGTTGCGTGCCATTGTTGGGCTCTTGAACCCTGTTGAGGGCTTTATAGAGATCGCAGGGCGTAACCGGGCAGACCTGAGCGATGAGGAAGACAGGCTTTCCCGCCGCGAGTGGGGTGTTCTCTTCCAGGATGGTGCGCTTTTTACCTCCCTCACCGTCGCCCAGAACGTGCAGGTTCCGCTTCGTGAACATTTCCACATGTCGCAAGAGTTGATGGACGACTTGGCGCTCAGCAAGATCAGCATGGCGGGCTTGCCGCTTGATGCTGCTGCAAAGTATCCCGCAGGTCTTTCGGGCGGCATGCGGAAAAGAGCGGCACTCGCGCGCTCGCTCGCGCTTGACCCCAGCATTCTGTTTCTTGATGAGCCGACAGCAGGTCTTGACCCCATCAGCGCGTCCGCGTTTGATAGTCTGGTGCGGGAGTTGAGCCGGTCGCTGGGGCTTACGGTCTTTCTGGTGACGCATGACCTCGACACGCTCGCTCGTGTGTGCGACCGTGTGGCGGTACTTGGGGACAAAAAGATACTGGTAAATGCGCCGCTTGGTGAGGTGCGTAATTTTGATCATCCTTGGGTTAAAGAATATTTTGGTGGCCCGCGTGCGCGTGCGGCAGGTATTGAAGAGAGCTAAGCAGGGGCGCGTTAGGCGATGGAAACTCGGGCTTCACATATTCTGGTTGGCGGTTTTGTCCTCGCATTTTTGACGGGACTGATCGCTTTTGCAATCTGGGTTGCGAAGGTCGATCTGGACGCGGAATACCGTGATTATGATATCTATTTTGATGGTACGGTATCCGGCCTTTATAAGCGGAGCGTTGTTTATTATCTCGGTATTCCCGTTGGCGATGTGCGTGATATCCGGGTGGCAGCGAAGGATAGCAGCAAGGTACATGTGATTGTCCGTTTGCAGGACGAAGTACCGGTGACTGAGGGTGCGACAGCACGGCTTGAGTTCCAGGGGTTGACCGGCGTTGCCTATATCGAGCTTAAAGGGGGGCCTCAGGGCGGCGCGAAACTATTGCCGAGAGAAGGGCAGGAGCGCGCTGTTATTCCGTCCGAGGCGTCACCTCTGCTTGAGTTTTACGAAAGTGCACCAAACCTGATCAACGAAGCGATCCTCGCAATTCAGCAAGTGCAAAAGCTGCTGAGCGATGAAAACCTTGGCCGGGTTTCAACGATCCTTTCCAACGCAGATAGCGTTAGCGCTAACCTCGCTGACGGCACCAAGGACCTTGACCTTCTGGTGGCCGAAGCGCGGTCACTTATGGTGAAGGTGAGCGAAACCGCCGTCAAGCTGGATCAGTTGGCTGACAGCGGCAATAAGCTCCTATCCGATGATGCGGCGCTTTTGATGAGCGAAGCTGTAAAGGCCGTGAATGCAGCGGAGGCGACGTTGGCACGTATTGATGGCCTTGTGGCCGCCAATGAGGAGAACATCACGCAGTTCGTGGCGGGCAGCCTGCCCGAGGTAACGCGGATGATTGCGGACCTCAGGCGCACAGCAAGAAGCCTGTCGCGGCTCGTGACCCGGATCGAGCGCAATCCCGGTGAAGCCTTGTTTGGCCCAAATGAGACCAAGTACGATCTGAAAACCCGCGCGGAAGAGGAGAAGAAAAAATGATGTTGCGTGCCAAAACATTCTTCTCTCGTCCCCATAAAGCTAAAACGCTGGCGCTGTTGCTCACCTCGGCGGGGCTGGGTGTATCGGCCTGTGGTCCCCTGATCTCTTTTGGCGACGATGGCCCGGCGGATACGGTCTATTCCCTTCGTTACGAGGGCGCTTACCGCAGCGGCGATGACGATGCGGCGGTGATTTATGTGGATGAGCCCCATCTTGGCGACGGCCTTGGGGGCCAGAATATTACCGTTGCGCTACCAAACCAGAAGCGTAGCACATTGAAGGGCGCGCGTTGGTCCGCGCCGCTCAGCAATCTTGTGCGAGACTATGTGGTGCGGTCGCTCGGGGATAAAGCCGGTGTGCATATGATCGGGGAAGGTGGCCTTGATATTCATGCCGGGTGCCGGTTGGGCACCAAGGTCTGGGCGCTTGAGTTTGCACCGGGAACCGCCGCGACCGATGACAAGGTGGTAGTGGCGCTTGAGATGTCGTTGGTGCGTTTGAGAGATAGCAAGCTACTGAGCCACCCCACCTTTGAAAAATCCGTCGGTGTGGGCGGTGCAGGGGAAAACGATGCGATCGCAACCGCGTTTAATAGTGCGATGGCGGCAACCACAGCAGAGATGGGACAGTGGTTAAAGGCGCAGGCGCCGGAGTGTCTGGGTTAATACTGTCAGGCACCGTTGAGGCGTCTGACCTCGGTCAACGCCCAAACGAAGGCGATAGCCCCCGTTGAGGCCACCACAAAGAATGGTGAATTCGCGGAATATCCCGCAAAAGCCATACCCCCGGCAAGTGGCCCGAATACCCGCCCCAAAGCAGACATCCCGCTTGAGAAACCAAGCGCAGTGCCTTGAAGGCGCTTGTCTGCCCTTTTGGACAGGATGCTGTTGAGGGCCGGGAAAGAGACGGTCAGCCCGCTCATGACAAGCGGAAAGGCTATCAGCGCAGTGGTAACTGTACCGGGCCCAAACAGTAGGATGGTACAGCCGATCAGATGTGCGCTTGCGCCGATCATCAAAGACTTAAGTTCGCCAAACTTCTTGAAAAGTGGCCCGATCGCAAGCGACTGAATGGCCGCGACGCATAGCCCTACACCCGCAAGCAGGAAGCCAACTTTCACCTGATCCCACCCAAGGGTGGCCTGAGCCCAAAATGGTGTGATGGCGAAACAAATGCTTTGACCAACAGCGGTAATAAAAAACATGGCGAAAAGCGCCAGCTGACCGGGGGATTTGAGTACAACAGACCAATGCGGCAGCGGCTTTTTGGTTTCGGCCGCACTTTCCTCATCATCTTCACCGCTGCGGTGTTTGCTGGTTTCAGGCATGAAGCGGGCAGTGAGAAACATGGCGGTACATGAGAAGCTCGCGGCGGCCAGAGCTGGCAAGAATATATTCGGCTCGCCGCCCACGCTGCCGAGTAGCCCACCAATGAACGGCCCGAACGCAAAACCAAGCCCGAAGGTTGCGCCGATGAGGCCCATGGCACGCCCCCGGTTGCTTTCGTCTGTGAGGTCAGACATTGCGGCCATGGCGATGCCGACATTCCCCGCCATCATGCCCGACATGGCGCGGGCGACGAACAGCATGATCAGGTTGCTTGAGAAGGCTAGCGCAATATAGGCGATGGTTGAACCAAGGAACGTGGCGGCCAGTGCGGGCCGTCGCCCTATACGGTCTGAGAGGCGGCCCCATAGTGGTCCAGCCAGAAACGTCATCAATGAATAGATGGAAACGAGCGCGGTACCCACCATCGCATCGCCGCCGTATTTTAGTGTCAGGAACGGCAGGATTGGGACAATGATTCCGAAACCAAGAAGGTCGATAAAAATTGCAAACAGAATGATGGGCATGCCGGAAATCCTGACGTTGAAAACGCGCTCAGCATAGCGAAATTACGGTGGCTTGGTATCACAAGATCGGGAGATATGCGTTAACAGGCAGCGCTAGTTTGAAAGCGCATCCACTTTTTCCTTAAGCGCGGCAAGCTGTGCTTGCAGGGCCGCTATCTTCTCGTCTTTTTCTGCGGTGCGGCTGGCGGCAGGTTTGGTGGGCGCGGGGCCTGTTTTCCCGGTCGTGCGACTGGTGAAAACCCGCATACTCTCTTCAAACAGCGCCATATTCTGGCGTGCGATTTCTTCAAAAATGGGCATGAAGCTGCCGGTGTTTGTATTGCCGCCACAGGCCTTGCGAATTTGATCCTGATTGCGGGTCAGCACTTCCATGGCGCTTTGCAGGTAGGTGGGCACCATAACCTGAAGGCCATCGCCATAAAGGCTGATCAGCTGCCGGAGGAAAGAGAGCGGCAGCATGTTCTTCTCGTTAGTCTCTTTCTCGAAAATGATTTGTGTCAGCACGGTGCGGGTAAGGTCATCGCCACCTTTGGCGTCAAGCACGATAAACTCTTCGCCGCTTTTGATCATCTCAGCGAGATGATCAAGCGTTACATAGCTCGAGGTCTCCGTATTGTAGAGACGCCGGTTCGCATATTTTTTTATGACGATTGGCTCGCCCGGCTCCCGCTTTTTACGCGCCATATCAAACTTTACCCCTCGAGCGCTGGTTGTCCCGTCCTGACGCCCTGTTCATAAATTGCGCCTAAGCTTTGCTGCTGCGCAAGATATGCATAAATCCTTATTCTGGCGCGGAATTAAATGGTATTTGGTGCGCTGCCGCAAGGAAAATTGTGCATTTGCACACAGAAAATGGCTTTGCTTGCTGATGTGGCTCCTTTAGGAAAATATCCATGGGTGACGAGGACGTTGATAAAGCAGCAGATGTCTTCCTGGCGCTATGGCAGGAAAATATCCGCCTATGGGCCGTTGAAAAGGAGCTGTTGGCGCCCCGCGAGCTTGCCGCCCTTCTGGAAGCTGCAGGCCTAAGTTCGTCGGCGGAACGCGCAGAGGAGAAGGGGCATGAAAGTGTCGCTTGATCCTGGTGAGAATGCGCAGTCTCAGGCCATGTCATCCGGCAGTATCAAAGGCCCGAGGCCCATGGCGCTTCATCTTTCAAACGCATTGAGCATATGGCGTGAGGCACCAGCGGGGGCTGAGCGGTTGCTCGCAGGTAACGGTGTGTGGCACCCGGATATTGAGGGCGATATGACCGCCTTGAGGGAATGTTTGGCCGATCCCGACAATCATCCGCGTTTCCTGAAAGCGGTTGAGGAACGGGCCAACAACCGTGCAGAAAATTTCCTGAACGGTATTAACCAGTATCTGCAGAATACCTATACCCGCCCAGAAAGTGATGCACAGCCATGCCTAAAGGTGGGCAGTTGTGAGCTGTTCGATTTTGGTGGTGACGGGCAGCCAATCCTTCTGGTGCCAAGCCTCGTCAACCCGCACTATGTGCTCGACCTGATGCCGGGGCGCAGTGTGGCGCAGTACCTGAGGCAACAGGGGTACAGGCCATTCCTCGTGAAGTGGTTTGATCCGGGCGAAGAGGAACTTACTTTTGGGCTGAGCGATTTTATCCTCAAGCGCGCGAAACCGATGCTTGAGTATATATGCAAACTGGCGGGTAGGGCGTGCCCGGTGCTTGGATACTGTATGGGCGGCACCTTGATGACGGGGTTAGCTGCGCGGGCAGGTGATCTTGTCTCAAGCCTCGCGCTTGTTGCGGCGCCGTGGGACTTTGCCTCAGAGGTGCCGCACGCCGGCCGACGGTATGCCCATGTGATGGCAGAGCTGCTCGACCGCTTGCCTGAAGGTATGCCGGTACCCACCGACATGATGCAGGTGTTTTTCACGAGTGTGGACCCCACATTGAGCGACCGGAAATTCCGGCGATTTGCAGCGCTTGGTGGAAACAGCGAAGAGGCGCAGTTTTTTATAGCGCTGGAGACATGGGCCAACACGGGCGCGCCGCTCGCGCGAAATGCGGCGGAGGAATGCATTAGAGCATGGTATCTTAATAACGAGCCCGGCAGAGGCATTTGGCACGTAGGCGGAAAACCGGTAAATCTCGCGGATATCCGTTGCCCCGTCTGGATTGCCGCACCAAAGAAAGACAGGCTAGTGCCACAGGACAGCGCATTTGCCATGGCGAAATATCTCCCGAATGCGACCACGCATGATCCGGGCGCCGGGCATGTTGGTATGATGGTGGGTTCCCGTGCTGAGGCAGGGCTGTGGGCGCCGCTCATAAGGTGGCTAAAAAATCAGGAGGCAGCCTGTGCGGCCTGATGTGCTGAGACTACACCGTTTTTACGCAAGTCCACTGGGCCAAACCGTCGGCGCGCTGGTGTCTGATCGCCTGCGTGGCCTTTTGGCGAGACGACCGGGTGGCGTAACGGTCGGCTTGGGGTATGCTCTCCCGTATCTGGACGCGATTGAGCACCGTGAGGCAGATACCGAGGGACGTTACCTCGCCTTCATGCCAGCTCAGCAGGGCGTATGCCACTGGCCAAGTGCGCTCGAGAGCCGCACAGCCCTTGTGGAAGATTATCATCTGCCCATGCCGGATTCGAGTGTGGACCGGTTCATCCTTGCCCATGCGCTTGAGCACGCCAACAGGCCCAAACACATGTTGCGGGAGATATGGCGGGTGCTTGCGCCGGGCGGACAGATTGTTCTGATCGTTCCGAACCGGCGGCGTAGTTGGTCTGCGCTTGATGTCACCCCGTTTGGGCACGGCAGACCTTATTCAAAAGCACAGCTCTATGAGTTGATGAGCGAACAGATGTTGCCGCCGGAAGGATGGGACACCGCTTTGATGCTGCCACCCTTCACCTGGCCGGGTGGTGCGCGCATCGTTCGTTATGGTGAGCGTGTTGTGCACGCACTTGGCCGCAACCTTGGTGGGGTACTTCTCGTGTGTGCCCAAAAGCAGGTTTATGGCGCGCTCCCCAAGGCCTCAAAGGCTGTCCGGGGTATGCCTGTGTTGACGGGGCCGGGGGCAGGAGCCTAAGGGGTCAGTCGGGCAGATTGCGTGCCCACATGCCCTCAAATTCCGGCATGGTGTCCACACGCTTCGCTACCTCAAATACCTTGGGACAGTTCTTCTTGAACCAGTCTCGGCGCGGACGCCAATGGGTCATCACCGCGATATAAATATCGAGCGCGGTCATGCTATCGCCAAGCAGCCACGGCGTGGGTGTAACTGCCGTTTCGAATTGTCGCCACATATCCTCACGGCGCTTGTCGGTTGCAGCCCTTAGGTCTCGGGCGGCGGTTTCGTCTTGCAGTAGCCGTTCGGGGTGATCGCCATAGCTGAAGGTAGGGTACACACTCGCAACCAGCCAAATAAGCCAACGAAGGAACTGTCCGTATTCCGGTGTTCCGGTTTTTGGTACCAGCCCGCTATCTGGTTTTTCGGCCCCAAGCCACAGTGTTATAGCGGCGGATTCTGTCATCACAGAGCCATCGGGAAGAAGCAGGGTCGGTATCTCGCGCGCCGGGTTGACCTTGGCTAGGTCACCCTTCGGGTCGTTCAGGCTTTCCCAGTCCAGATACTTTCGGGTGTAGGGTATCTTCAGGTAATCAAGTTGGGCCTCTATGATGGCAGAGCCGCCGCCTTTTGCGCCAAATAGTGTTATGCCGGAGGGCTGATTAGCCATGTGTGTCTTCCCCTGAATATGGTAGGATGTTAGCTGACGAGGGAGGTGCACGCCATTCACAATCATGCCATGTGAACGCGAGTTTGCCTTGCCATTTGGTGCCAGTGGCCCACCTTGTCTGTTGGCCGGACGGTTAGAAAACGCCTTGTATTATTATTGCGTGGATAATATTGTTTGGGTCATAAAATTATTCAGTAGCGTCTCAAAAAGCGGAGAGCCCCATGACGAACGATACCCCTAAAGAATCGACGATGAGTGACGACAAAGAAATGGCGATTCGGCAGGTGGCAAACGCCCTGCACCGCCTGAACGATGCCGTTATTTCCGCCGTAAGCAAGGGCGTAACGGTTGAGCTGATGCGGGCTTCCCGGTACCACAATGAAGAGGGTGCCTGGGGCGATATGCTTGTACCAATCATTCACAAGCAAGACTAAGAACCGGAAAACCAGAACTGACAGCAGGACGGACCTATACCATGCCCCTTGGCAAGATCATCACGCCAAAACTAGCGACCGCCGATGTGTGTGACGCGATGGGTGACGCTGTGTCTGTCCTGCCGGTGGATTTTCACGATTACGGCGGTACGCTTGATTTTGCAGGGCCTGCTGTCACGCTGAAAACGCTGGACGATAATACCAAGGTGCGCGCGCTTCTGGAGACCAAAGGCGAAGGCCGGGTGCTGGTGGTGGATGGCGGCGGCTCCAGCCGCGTGGCTCTTCTGGGTGGTAATCTCGCAGCGCTCGCAGCCAAAAACGGCTGGGAAGGTGTTGTGATTTACGGCCGCGTGCGTGACCAGCATGAACTGGCGCGCGAGGATGTGGGCATCAAGGCACTTGGTTCCTGCCCACAGAAAAGTGAAAAACTTGGCCGTGGGCAGGTGAACGTTGAAATCGCGATCGGCGGTGTTACCGTTCACCCTGGAAACTGGGTGATCGCGGACGCAGACGGTGTGGTTATCGCAAAAGAACTGCCGTCGCTATAGCTCTCTTTATTCCCCTCGTGCGGCCATTTGTTCCCGCATCTGTTTCTGAAACTCGGGCACATCCATAATGTCCTCGTGATAGCTCACGAGGTCGTCTTTTATCCTGATCAATAAGGTCATGGGCACATTGAAGGTGAACGGCTCCCCTTCAGCACCAAAAGCCTCAGCGGGCAGGGTGAAAGTGATCTGGCTCGGGTACAGCATGCGGTTGCCACTATAGAGTGGCGTGCCTAACGTGAAGCTTTTGAAGCTTACGGGGGATGCCTTGGCGCGGGTCGCGAAGCCCTTCAGTGTGGTGGTGCGTCCTTCTGTCTGTGCGAGGCGGTCAATGAAGGTGAGGTCGTCCGCCGTATAGGGGGCGAGGGAAGAAAATTCCTGCTCAAGATAGAGCCTGACATAAGCGTCCGAGTTGCTGTAGTCGAACCGCTCTTGTGCACTAGCGGCCATGGCCACCATGCATAGGCTCAGTAGTTTCAATATCCATAGGCGTATCGTCATCTTCCCCTCCCTCTGATGAAGGGCAAGAGAGCCACGGCGCGAACATGTGGTCAATCCCAGCTTTTGGGCTAGGCTTTGCGCTTAGGGCACTAGCGTTCCAGAAGGAACAGGCCCTGGTCCGCGTGCCAGTTGGCGCGGGTGCGGCCCATATTGAGGCGAGTGCCATCACGGCGGTGTGGCACAAACTCACGCACCTTGAAGCCCTCAGCCTCAACCAGATCGAAAAGATCAAGGATCGTACAGAAGTGAATGTTGTCTGTGTTGTACCAGGTTTTGTCGAGCGCCTTGGTCACGGGCATACGGCCCCGCATCGCGAGGCTCATGCGCACCTTCCACTGGCCGAAGTTCGGGATGGTGACAACCGCATGTTTGCCAATGCGCAACAGTTCAGACAAGACAAGCTGCGGCCGGTGCACAGCCTGCAGCGTTTTTGAGAGAATCACATAATCGAAGCTCTGGTCAGGATATTCCGCCAGATCATTGTCCGCGTCACCCTGAATAACAAAAAGCCCTTTGGCGACGCAGTCGTTCACGCCCTGTTGGCTGATCTCAATCCCGCGTCCATCGACATTTTTCTCGCGCACGAGATAGTCGAGCAATGCACCGTCGTCGCAGCCCACATCCAAAACCCGGCTGCCGTCTTCAACAAGGTCTGCAATCAGCTTCAGGTCTGGTCTTAGGTCAGTCATGGATGGCCTCCCCGGTTTCGGGGTTGAGCCCATTGGTGCGTGCGGCGGCGGTCACGAAGCCGGTGAGCATATGGTCCATCTCCGGCACGTCCAGAAGGAAGGCGTCGTGGCCGAACGGGCTTTCAATCTCCGCGAAGCTGACCGGTACACCGGCTGCATTGAGTGCATGCACGATACGCTTGTTTTCAACCGTGGGGTACAGCCAGTCTGACGTGAAGCTGATCACACAGCAGCGCACGTGCGCGGCACCCTTGAAGGCATCCGCCAGCCTGCCGTCATGCCGTGCAGCGATATCCAGATAGTCCATCGCGCGGGTGATATAGAGGTAAGAGTTGGCGTCAAAGCGGTCCACGAAGGTGGAGCCTTGGTGCCGCAGGTAACTCTCAACCTGAAAATCCGCTTCAAAACCAAAAGTAACAGCATCCCTGTTTTGCAGGTTGCGGCCAAATTTTGCCGTTAAAGCGTCCTCTGACAGATAGGTGATGTGCGCGGTCATGCGCGCGACAGCCAAACCTTTATCGGGTTTTTCGTCATGCTCATAATAGCGGCCATCCTGCCAGTTCGGGTCGGCCATAATGGCTTGGCGTCCGACCTCGTGAAAAGCAATATTCTGCGCTGTATGGCGCGGTGCTGTTGCCAGCATCACGGCGCTGTGCAGGCGCTCCGGGTATGTAGTGAGCCACTCCTGCACCTGCATGCCACCCATGGAGCCACCGATGATCATCATAAGGCGATTAATGCCCAAGTGGCTTATCAGTTCAGCCTGCACCTTGACCATGTCGCGTACAGTAATGACCGGGAAGCTTGTGCCCCAGGCTTTGCCGGTGGCCGGGTTGGTCTCCCACGGGCCTGTGGTGCCCAAGCAGCTCCCCAGCACATTGGAGCAGACAACAAAATACTTGTTGGTGTCGATCAGCTTGCCGGGGCCGACAAGGCGCTCCCACCAGCCCGGCTTGCCGGTGATGGGGTGTACGCTTGCGACATATTGGTCGCCCGTCAGTGCGTGGCAGATGAGCACAGCATTGGAAGCGTCGGCGTTCAGTGTGCCATAGGTCTCATAGCCGACGGTGACGGGCGCAAGTGTTGCGCCGCTGTCGAGTGTCAGCGGAGTGTCTTCAAACAAGACAGCAGATTGGCCTGCACCTTTGTTCACGTCTCGCTCCTGAGCTATCAAGGGCGCCAAGAAAAGCGATCACACACCCATATGTCAATCTTCCTAATCTAACTTGGTACATTAGGAAACTTTCCTTTGCCTTTGACCACACCTCCCATTAACTCTAATGCCGCGATAAATATCGGATTTCAGCGACTTTTGGGAGAGATTTACATGCCCGCGCCTAAAGCACATGACTGGATTATGGGATTAGCCCCTTATGTGCCCGGACGCTCGCATGCGGATGGCGTGAAAAAAGTCGTTAAACTTTCCGCGAACGAAAGCGCTTTTGGCCCCAGCCCGAAAGCGATTGAAGCGATCAAAGCGGCGGCGGATGGTGTGATGCGCTATCCGGACCCGGCGTCTGCAGATTTGAGAGAAGCGATCGCAAAAGTGCATGGCCTGAAGGCTGAACGCATTCTTTGCGGGGCAGGCTCTGACGAAGGGCTCACGCTTCTTATCCACACCTATGCGGGGCCGGGGGATGAGGTGATCTTCAGCACCTATGGGTTTATGGTTTACCCGATCCAGGCGCAGGCTGCCGGTGCAACGGGTATTGCTGTGCCGAACAAAAACTGGGCCGCCGATGTGGACGGTATTCTGGCGGCGGTCACGGATCGCACCACCATGGTGATCATCGATAACCCCAATAACCCGACCGGGGCCTACCTGCCGTGGTCAGAGGTTGAGCGTTTGCATGCGGGGCTGCCTGAGCATGTGATGCTGGTGCTGGACGCAGCCTATGCGGAATGCGTGACAGCTGGCGACTATGAAGCGGGTGAAGCGCTTGTGGATGCTGCCAGCAATGTGGTGATGACCCGGACGTTTTCAAAAATGTACGCGCTTGCGGGCCTCCGGGTTGGTTGGCTCTATGCACCTGACGCGGTGATAGATGCGCTCAACCGCTGGCGCATGCCATTTAATGTGTGCCTGTCTGGTCAAGTGGCCGCCCTCGCCGCAGTGAATGACCAGAAGCATCTGGACGCCGCCGTGCGCCACAATAATGAGTGGCGCGACTGGATGACAGCAAAGCTGAGCGCCCTTGGCCTTGATGTGGTGCCAAGCGAGACAAACTTCATCCTTGTGGAGTTCCCGCACGAGGCACCTTTCACCGCAGCCGCTTGCAACGATTATCTGACCCAAAACGGCTATCTGGTGCGGGCCCTGCCTGTGCTACCGCACCACCTGCGCATCTCTGTAGGTACGGACGAGCAAAACAGGGCCGTGGTGCAACTGATCACTACTTTCATGAGTGGCAACGCTGACGAAGAGGGGGCAGAGAATGGCTGATACCCCAATTTTTGACCGTATCACCATCGTCGGTGCGGGCCTCATCGGGTCATCGGTTGCGCGCGCTATTCGCCGGGGCAAGCTTGCCGGACATCTGTGTATGGTTGACGCCTCAAAAGAGGTGTTGAGCGAAGCAGCAGCGCTAGGCCTTGCCGACAGCTATAGCCTGAACGCGGCTGAAGGCGTGGTGGGGGCAGGGCTTGTGATGCTCGCCGTGCCTGTGGGCGCCATGGCATCCGTCGGGGCCACGATGGCACCATCGCTGATGGACGGTGCCATCGTAAGCGATGTGGGGTCGGTGAAGGAAAGTGTGTTCAAGGCCTTGTCGCCACTGCTGCCGGATCATGTGCATCTCATCCCCGGTCACCCGGTCGCGGGCACAGAACAGTCTGGCCCCGGCGCTGGTTTTGCGTCCCTCTTTGACGGGCGCTGGTGCATCCTCACCCCGAGCGAGGGCGCAGATCAGGGTGCTCTGGATAAGCTTACCGCCTTTTGGCAGGGGCTGGGTAGCACCGTTGAGATCATGGATGCCAAACATCATGATCTGGTGCTGGCGATTACCTCCCACGTGCCGCATTTGATTGCCTATAATATCGTGGGCACGGCGTCGGACCTTGAAGAGGTTACCCGGTCCGAGGTGATTAAATACTCGGCCGGTGGTTTTCGGGACTTCACTCGTATCGCGGCGTCTGACCCGACCATGTGGCGGGATGTCTTCCTCAACAACAAGGACGCCGTGCTCGAGATGCTCGGGCGGTTTAGCGAGGATCTGACAGCGCTTCAGCGTGCGATCCGCTGGGGTGACGGTGATGCGCTTTTTGACCTCTTCTCCCGTACCCGCGACATTCGCCGCCGTATTATTGACGCAGGGCAAGATGACGCGAAGGCCGACTTTGGCCGCCCGCACGAAGACTGAGCCATGGAAACGTTCGGCCCGCTTTTGCTCTCCTTCCTTGCGTATGTGATCGGTAGCGCAAGCCCGGGACCGGCAACCCTCACTATTATGATGACGGCAGCGAGCGCAGGCCGCGCGGCGGGGCTTCGTCTCGCCGCAGGTGTTATTACCGGCTCAGTCATATGGGGTGTTGTTGCAACGCTCGGGCTTTCAGTGGTGATGAGCGAAATAGCGTCGGCCCTTTTTATTCTGAAATTTGTGGGTGGGGCATATCTGTTATGGCTTGCCTATAAGTCCTTTCGGGCTGCGCTGCAGCCGGGTGACTGCCCAGCGGGGTCCGCGGCGAATGGGCGGTATTTTCTCAAAGGGTTGCTGCTTCACCTCACCAACCCGAAGGCGGTGCTGGTGTGGGGCTCTATCCTAACCATCGGGGTTTATGAGGGCGCACCTTTGTGGGTCGCGCCAACAGTCCTGATAGTCTGCAGCTTTTTGGGTGCCGTGGTGTTTACGGCTTACGCCTTGGTCTTTTCAACGCCCAAGGCGATGGTTGGTTATGTGAAGGCGCGCCGGCCCGTGCAGGCAGCGTGTGGCCTGCTTTTTGGCGCAGCGGGGCTGAAGCTCGTGCTCTCGCGAGCCTGAGACACAAGCCTCAACCACTTTAGTGTTTACCAGACCTTCATCAGCTTGGTTGGCAGGCGTTTGACCACCTCATCCGGTACGAAGAAATCCGGCACCAGAGGGCCATCGGCATTGGGTGCGTATTTTGAGAAATCTGTCATGCCTTCCGCACGCAACACTTCTTCGTCGATGAAGAAGTTGCCACTGCATTCCTTGCTGTTGCGCACAAGGATTGCATGAGCGGCATCGGCCATAATCTCTGTGGTGCGGCTGTTTTTGGCCATGCCGTCACCGCCGATCACATTTCTGACCGCCGCCGTATCAATCGCGGTGAAAGGCCAGAGCGAGTTTACGGCAATGCCTGCGGCTTTATATTCCTCGGCCATGCCAAGGGTGCAAAGGCTCATGCCGTATTTCGCGATTGAATAGGCCACATGCGGCGCGAACCAGCGCGGGTTGATATCCAAAGGTGGTGATAGCGTGAGGATGTGCGGGTTGTCTGACTTGAGCAGATGCGGAATACAGGTTTTGGAAACAAGGAAGGTGCCGCGCGTGTTGATGTTGTTCATCAGGTCGTAGCGCTTCATTTCCGTCATCTGTGTGTTGGTGAGCGCAATGGCAGACGCGTTGTTGACACAGATATCGATGCCGCCGAAGGTTTCAACCGTTTTGGCAACCGCGTCCTGTACCTGATCCTCAAACCGGATATCGCAAATGAGCGGTAGTGCCTTGCCACCAGCCGCCTCAATCTCTTCAGCGGCGGTGTAGATGGTGCCGGGCAGCTTGGGGTTTGGCTCAGCAGTTTTGGCGCCAATGGCCACATTAGCACCGTCTTTCGCGGCGCGCAGGGCGATGGCAAGCCCGATACCTCGGCTACCGCCACTCATGAAGATGGTTTTTCCCTTTAGCCTCATGGCGCACTCTCCCCTTCGAAAATGTGGATATCTGATCACCTATAACATAGGGCGATTGGCGCTAAAGAAAGTCGTGTTCGACTTATTCTTCCACCAAGGGCTTGAGCCGCAGCACACTGCCGTTGTTGATGCTCAGGATACCCATCTGCGCCATAAACTGCATGGTTTCGGCCTGGCTGCCGAGATCTGAGAGCGCGTCACCCGTATCAACGCCAAATTCTTTCAGGTAGTCTGCGAGCGCAGGGCCACCAGCGACAGCGAGGCTTGCACTACCAAGTGGCATGAAGTTTTCATCCACTGTCAGGCTGCCGTTGCCTTTCACCCGCGCGCCGCGGACAGCGAGGTCAATGCTGTCAAATTCCACAAGGCCACCGGCGTCCCGCCATGTGCCAAGGGCGCCAGGGGTCCAGTCCTTGAGGCCTGGGCCCATCACACCGCCCATCACCTCAAAACGGTTACCGCTATCAAGGGTTAGCTTGAAATCAAGGAAGCGTTTTTCATAAAGCCCGTCAGTGGGCTCGGCCTCGCCGTCATACCGGAGGAAAAGCTGCCAGTTTTTGAGCGAGATGGGTCCGTCAATACCGGGGGCGGCTTCGATGGTGAAATCGTCCGTTGTGAGCGAATCGATGGCGATAACGGCCTGTTTTTCACTATGGCGCTTGAAGCTCGCGCGCATATAGCCGTCCTTCAGGGCAATAGCGCCTTGGGCAGCGTCAAGCGATGTGGCGCGTGCTTCGGCCATCCAGTGGCCGGGTGTCCAGAGGTGGCTGATCAGGGTCACGCTTTCCGCGCCAAAATCGAGCCCTTCCGCACGGGTCTTGATGCTGAGGCCGTCGATCGTCAATACAATGCGGTAAGGGAAGCCGGAAAGCTTGATCTTGCCGTGCTCAACCCTGAGGCCTTTGTCTCTCAGGTCTGCAAGCTCCCGTGCAGCTTCTTTTTCCGCCTTGAAGGCAGAGGTGTACCACAAGCCTGAATAGACGAGGATCGCGATGAAAATGAGCCCGATAAGCGCACGAAGTTTGGTCATTTTATTCCCTGTTCGTTGTTCAGCTGTAGGCCGCGTGGCGAACTAATGTGACGATATACTTGCTATATTCTTTGGCAAGAAAAAGGAGCGGCCACTCACCGCTCACCGGATGGGCGATGATCATAACATCTGGCATCGCCACTTTGAAGAGGATGAGCGTGCGCGGCATGTGATAGTCTGCTGTTACAAGGATGAGTGTGTCCACCTCATGCTCAAGCGCCCATTCTGCCGTCTCAAGTGCATTGCCTTCGGTGTTTAGTGCTACTTTGCCAAGGTCCACACAGCAGTTGAACAGCGCCTGCTCGGTGCCGGTGAGGGCGCTCAGTTCGCCACTTTTTACCACCGGGTTCACGCCTGATATCAGCATGCGTTTGGCGGCGCCATGTTCAAGAAGCGCGAGGCCTTCTTCAAGCCTGCCCGCGCCGCCCGTAAGCACCACAATCGCGTCGGCCCGCGCTCCTTTCGCGGAATTTCTGGGTAGCTGGCTGAAGTAAAGCCCAAACCCCAGAAGCCACGCCACAAAGAGATAGGTGACAGCTTTGACCAGCATTCTCAGGGTTGATGTTCGGGCTTTTGGCATGCGGGCAGCCCTACATCATGTGAAGAAGCGCGCGGCGCACCGTAATGCGCGCGGTCAGCATGGTCAGCGCCGCCGAGACAAGCGGCAGCAGCGCGAGCCACATAAGATTGTCGCTTGTGGGCAGGCTTGCGGTCAGTAGCCCCTGACCCATGCGTTCCGCCATATGTGCGATCAGATAAAGGGTGAGCGCGGCCAGAAGCACACCAAGAAGCCCGCCCTTGAGGCCATGCGAGAGATACCGCTCATCAAATGCCTTTGAGATAGTGCTGTCTTCCGCCCCCATCAGATGCATGATTTCGATGCTTTCCCTATGGGTGGCGAGGCCCGCGCGGCAACCAAAAATCACGATGGCAATGGTACACAGCACAACCATCACCACAATGCCCGCAAGCAACAGGCGCACCACGGCGGCGAGGTCAAGCACCTGCCCCATCCATGCCTGATGGTCATCAAGTTGCGCGCCAGACGCGGCAGCCACCAGCCGTTCACGCAGGCCCGCAGTGTTCACGGCGTCAGGGCGCTCTAGTTTCACGTCTATGAGGGTCGGGATCGGCAGGCCCGCGTCAAACGGCACTTCACCAAGCCAGGGTGAGAGCAGGGCGACAACGTCTGCATCCGCCAAAACGCTTGCCTCCACCACGCCAGGGGTGGCACGCAAAAGCGTAAGGGCGGCTTCGGTTTGGCGATCCCTGACCATCTTGTCCTCAACCACAATCTGAACGGTGAGGTTGGTGGTTAGCCCTGCGCTCCAGCGGTCAAGCCCGCGACCCAGCGCGAGGCCACAGGCCAGCGCAAGGGTACAAAGAAAAAGCATCACGCCAATAACCCACGGCAGCAAGCCTTCGCGCATGTTTTCTTTTGGCAGGAATTGAAGCGTGCGTCCCCACATGGCCTAGGCTCCCGGGTCAATCGGTGTGCCGCCGGGCATGAAAGACATCTCGCCTTTATCAAGCTTGAGCGTAGGAGCGCCAATGCTTTGCACCAGATGGTCATCGTGGGTGGCCACAACCGTGGTGGTGCCCTCTTTATTGAGTGCCACAAAAAGATGCATCAAGCGGCGGGACATCTCAGGGTCCACGTTTCCGGTGGGTTCATCCGCGACGAGAAGATCAGGTTTGTTGATCACAGCCCGCGCGATAGCGACCCGCTGTTTTTCACCACCCGAGAGTGTGGCGGGGCGCGCATGCATGCGGTCCTCCAAGCCAACCCAGGAAAGAAGCTCTTCCACATGGTCAGCCACCTGTGCCCGCTTTGCGCCCTGGATGCGAAGGGGCAGGGCCACATTTTCAAAAGCGGTCATATGGTCGAACAGGCGGAAGTCCTGAAACACAACACCAATGCGTCGCCGAAGACGGGGCAGGGCATCACGTTCCTGAGTCATCAGGTCGCGGCCAAAAAAATTGATCAACCCACGGGATGGCCGGTGCGCCAGATACAGCAGTTTGAGGAGGGTGGTTTTGCCCGCCCCCGATGGCCCCACGAGGAAATGAAACGAGCCACGGTCCAGCGTGAAGCTGACATCCTTAAGGACTTCGGCTCCCATGCCGTAACGCATGCCCACATTCTCAAAGGTAATCATTACTGCTCCCACGATCTCGGCGCGCAGAATTGCATATGGCATCCTATCCGTCCAGCGGGCAATTCTATGGCGCAGATTAGCGCTTAATTGAGGCAGCTTCCAAGCCCCCGTTGCGTCTTTATCGCTGTCGTGCGCCGTGGCGCTTGTCTTTTTTGCCTGATTTCATATACAGTTGAGGAATATTATATAACGCGGCTCAAGGCCCCGCGCTTTGAGCCCAAAATCAGGTCCGGGCTTGTCACATGATCCTTGTTTGTCCGTCGTGCGAGGCAAAATTTAAAGTTCCCGACGGTGCTATCCCGCCAGACGGGCGCACTGTGCGCTGCGCGAAATGCAAACACAGCTGGCGCGCGCTGCCTGACCAGATGCTCACGCGCCCTGCGGCACCAGCCGCACCGCCTATGCGCCCTGCTGTGCCAAGCCCAGCCTCCCCGCCGCCTGAGATGGATGCAGGCATGGCCGCCCGTGCGGCTGCTGTACGGCGTACGGTTCAGGACGATCCGGCTGATTATGCACCTCCGCCGCCGCCCATGGATGACGACATCTATGATGACGACGGGGATGTGCGCGCGGCACCCCCAAGTGCTGCGGAAAAATCGGATAGCGATGACTTTGGTGTAGGGGCTGCACTCAGGGCCAACTTCGGGTCAGAGTTTGATGACGACGAAGATGACGCAAGCGGCCACGATCATGACCACGCCGATGATGATGAGCAGTATGATGAGGACGATTTCCTCGCGCGCCGTCGGGCTGAGCAGCGCCGACAAGCCGAGCGGGCCTCTACCGCGCGCAAACGCAAGCTTCTGACAGGCCTTTGGGGCCTGCTTCTTATCTTCTGGCTTGTGGTTCTTTACCTTCTGGTCTTCAAGAAGGAAGAAGTGGTCTACAAGATGCCGGGCATGGCAGGCTTTTATGAGATGTTTGAGGGCGTTAGCGACGTTGAACGTTTCCAGCCAGAAGAGGGGGAAGAGGTTTCCACCCCACTTGGCGAGGCTGAAGTTTATGTCAGCGCAGTGCTCTATAATGACCGCACCAAGGTGGAAGAGGTTGATGGCCGCAACACGCTGATGGTGCGTGGCTTCATTCAAAACACCAGCAAAACCCGGTCTGCGACCGTGCCGCAGGTGCGGGTGGAAGTGCTGGATAGCGACAAACGGGTGCTTACGAGCTGGGTGACAGACCCGCCGGGCCGCATCCTGCGCCGGGGCGCTATCCTGAATTTTGAGACAAGTCTTTATCCCATACCCTCCGGCGCGGCCAATGTGGCTGTGAAAGCCATTGAAGGCAGCCGCTCGGCCGCAGAAGCGCAGACCCCCTGATGGATTATTTCTTCGACTGGAACAAAGCGGGAGATGCCCACCACGGCATTGAGCCCGTATTCACTGCCGAAGAAATCATTACCAAGGTGGAGGACTTGGCCGCAAGGCTGACCCGCTGGTTTGATACGGAACCCATTGCACAGGTGGTGATGAACGGCGCAATGATGTTTGCGGCTGATCTCACACGAGCCATGTCCGCCCGTGGCTGTGTCATGGAGATGGACTTTATCCGCCTTGAAAAAGACAGAAAAGCCGGGTCTGTTAAGCTTATATCGGCGTCTGATTTGCCGGTAGAGGGGCGGGATGTCCTTGTGATCGATGACATCTTTGAACACGGCAAAACGTTGGAGTTCGCGCGGAAGTATTTTCTATCGCTGGGAGCAGAAAGTGTAACCAGTGTTGTATTACTTGACAAAAGTAACGGCCGGACAACTAATATAAAGCCTGATTTTGTTGGTTTTGAGTGCCCCGATATATTTGTTATCGGATATGGAATGGACATTGCATATAGATACCGGGAGTTGCCGTTTATAGGCAAAATGGGCCGGGCATAGAAAAAACAATGCCGTTTCTCTAGTGGGAGTGAACCCCAGTGGCACGGGTTTTGGTTGTTGAAGATGAAGAAGCGGTGCGTGACTATGTCAGCCGCGTGTTAACGATGCATGGACATACGGTTCTTGTGGCTAACGATGGCGCACAGGCCGTGGAGTTGATGAACGACCATCACTTCGATCTTCTGCTTTCTGATATCGCCATGCCGATGATGGACGGCATATCCCTCGCGCTCAAGGTGCGGGCCACACGCCCGCATGTGCCGATTATCCTGATGACGGGTTTCGCAAATGAGCGCCAACGCGCCCATAATCTGTCTCTCTTGATCGAAGGACTTCTCTCAAAGCCCTTCACCATGGACCAGCTGTTGGGGGCGGTTAACAAGGCGCTTGCCAACCGGCGCAAGCAGGAGCGGGAGGAGACGGAGGAGGTTCTTCAGTCCTCGTCATCCGAAAGCCAGGACGGCAAGGCATCAAGCGCCAACAAGTCCTCAAGCGATTGACGTTTCCTGATCACCGCAAACCTGTCACCATCCACCAACACTTCCGGCACAAGTGGGCGGCTGTTGTAGGTTGAGGCCATCACGGCACCATAAGCTCCGGCTGATTTAATCACCACCAGATCATCTCTCTTGAGGGGCGCTGTTTTACGGTCTTTCGCGAAAACATCGCTGCTTTCACACACGGGGCCAACAAAATCAGCGACCACCGGGTCGTTTGCTTGCGGCTCGTTGACTGGTGCGATGGCGTGATAGGCGTCATACATCGCGGGCCGGGTCAGGTCATTCATCGCGGCATCAATGATATAGAAGGTGCGGTTTTCGCCGCGCTTCTCATAAATGGTTTTGCTAAGCAGGATGCCTGCGTTGCCTGCAATCAGACGGCCAGGCTCAAGGATGATGTCACAGTCGATATCGCCCATCACCTCCTGGATCATCTCACCGTAGGCGCTTGGCGCAGGTGGCACTTCAGCATCCGGCGCGTAAGGAATGCCGAGCCCGCCGCCGAGGTCGATATGGGTGATATCATGTCCCTTCGCGCGCAGGTCTCTCACAAGCGCAATCACACGGATAAAGGCTTCCTTGAAGGGTTCAAGTTTGGTGAGCTGTGAGCCGATATGCACGTTAACAGCAACGGCTTTCACGTTCGCGAGTTCACCAATGCGCGCGTAAACGGCATCTGCCTTCTGCCATGCGATCCCGAATTTGTTCTCGGATTTGCCGGTGGAAATTTTAGCGTGGGTCATGGCGTCCACGTCCGGGTTAACCCGGATGGAAACCGGCGCAATTTTACCAAGGCGCGCAGCGACGCTATTGAGCGCCTCAAGCTCCGCTTCGCTTTCCACACTGAACTGCTTGATGTTCGCGTTCAGCGCGACTTCCATTTCCTCATCGGTTTTACCAACGCCGGAGAAAACAATGCGCTCACCCGGTATGCCAGCCTTCAGCGCCCGCATCAGCTCACCCAGGCTCACAACATCAGCGCCTGCGCCTTCACGGGCGAGGGTGGTGAGCACAGCCTGGTTGCTGTTTGCTTTTACCGCGAAGCAGATGAGCGGGTTGATGCGCGCAAATGCTTCCCTGAAAACGCGGAAATGGCGCTTGAGCGTCGCCGTTGAATAAACGTAAACCGGTGTGCCAACCTCGTCTGCGATGCGGGGGAGAGCAACGTCTTCGGCGTGCATTACGCCGTCTTTATACTGGAAATGGTCCATCTGGCCCTCAGGTCTGCACTAATTGCTGTTCTGGTAGCTTGGGGGTGGCTTCACGTCGCCTTTTTTGCCGCAAGCGCTCAGGCTGGTGCCCGCGCTCACGATCAGGCCGATGATGGTGACAGTTTTGATCAGACGTTTCATTTGAGTGCCTCCCGCGCGGCTTTCACAGCCGCTTTCACATTCTCAGGTGCCGTGCCGCCAAAAGATGTGCGGCTGGTGACAGATGCTTCGACGCTCAGCACCGAATAAATATCGTCAGTAATGCGTGGCTCTACCGCTTGCATGGCATCAAGGGGCAGGTCCTTGAGGTCAAGCCCGCGGCTCTCCGCTTCCTTGACGACCGCGCCGGTTACATGGTGGGCATCGCGGAACGGCAGGCCAAGCACCCGCACAAGCCAATCGGCGAGATCGGTTGCGGTTGAGAAGCCCAGCCCAGCGGCTTTCGCCATTTCATCAGTGCGGGGTTTCAGGTCTTCGATCATGCCGGTCATGGCGGCAAGGCACAGCACAAAATCATCTACCGCCTGAAACACAGGTTCCTTGTCTTCCTGCATGTCTTTTGAGTAGGCGAGCGGCAGGCCTTTCATCACCATCATCAGGCCGTTCAGCGACCCTGTAATGCGGCCAACCTTGGCGCGCACAAGCTCTGCGGCATCAGGGTTGCGCTTTTGCGGCATGATAGACGAGCCGGTTGAAAACCCGTCAGACAGCTCGAGAAACTTAAAGGCGGATGTGGCCCACAGCACGATCTCATCCGCGAGGCGGGAAAGATGCACAGCAGAGATTGAAAGCACCGACAAGAACTCAAGCGCAAAATCCCGCGCCGATACAGCGTCGAGCGAGTTGGCGAGCGGCCGGTCAAAACCAAGGGCATCAGCGGTCATGTGCCGGTCGATGGGGAAACTGGTGCCCGCAAGCGCTGCGGCGCCCAGCGGGCTCTCGTTCACCCGTGTGCGGCAATCTTTCAGCCGTGCGCGGTCGCGCGCAAACATTTCATGATAGGCCATCAGGTGGTGGCCAAGGGTAACGGGCTGCGCAGTCTGCAAATGGGTGAAACCGGGCATCACCGACCCAGCGTGTTTGTCAGCCTGATCAACGAGCGCGCTCAGGAGGCCCTTCAGGCCCAGATCCAGCTCGTCACAGCGTTCCCGTACCCAGAGGCGGAAGTCCGTCGCCACCTGATCGTTGCGGGAACGGCCGGTATGAAGGCGCGCACCTGCGTCCCCCACAAGCTCGCGCAGGCGGCTTTCCACATGCATGTGGATATCCTCAAGGGCGGGGTCGAACACCATTTCGCCCGCTTCAATCTCTGCCTTGACCTGATCAAGGCCCTTGTGGATGGCGGTAACGTCATCCTGCGAGATAATGCCCTGTGTGCCTAGCATGCTCGCGTGCGCCTTGGAGCCAGCGATGTCTTCTGCATAAAGGCGTTTGTCAAAACCGATAGAAGCGTTGATTTCCTGCATGATGGCAGACGGGCCTGCGCCAAAGCGCCCACCCCACATGGATTGACCTTTTTTCGCGTTCTTATCGTTATTGTGATCCATGCCAGTCTTGCCTTTCCAATCAGCGCCTATATGTTTGTGGCCGCTAACGTCCCTTTGTAACCTGGAGTCCGTGGATGCACAAAAAAGTCCTTATACTTTCCACCATCGTGGTCGCTCTTTTGGGCGTTGCAGCTTATCGAGTGTTTATAACGCCGACAACGGCGGATGCACCGATAAATTCTTACCTGAAAGGCGAAATGGCAAAGCTGACCTTGCCTGAAACGCCCATGATGTTGCCCTCGCATGAAATTATCTTTGCGGACGGCAGCAAAGCGCCGCTTTCAAGCCTCAAGGGCAAGGCGATGCTTATAAACCTGTGGGCCAGTTGGTGCGCGCCGTGCCGGGCGGAGATGAAAGAGCTTGCAAACCTGCAGCATGAGCTGGGCGGTGACGACTTTGAAGTGGTGGCGATAACGGTGGACCGTGGCGGCATTCTTCAGGCTGAGGAAACCCTGAAGGAATGGGGTATTGAAGGCCTCGCGCTTTACGCGGAACCCACGATGAAGATCGCGTTTGATCTGGCAGACGGCGCATTGCCCACAAGCTATGTGGTTGGGCGTGACGGTGAGGTGAAAGCCCTGTTTCTTGGCCCCTTAAAATGGGACAAGCCTGAAGCGATAGAGCTTTTCAAGGCATTGGCCGCCGGCAAGATATAAAGGCTGGCCAGCGTATAAATTCACAGGCTTGTCATCACGCTGCACCCTCGTTTGTGCTATCCTGTAGGGGTTCAACGGATGCAAGGATTGGCACATGGTCACGCTCAGGCGCACAGGCTTCTCACTTATGTTGCTGGCTGGCTTTATAGCCGGGCAGGCACATGCCACAGGTGTGGATGACTATCTGGTTGGTGACCTCAGCGGCCTCAACGTGAAGGCGGGTGAGGTGCAGGTGGCTGATATGAAGGTGGTCTCTGACTTCAAGGGCAGCCAGAAAACCGTTGAGACCCTGGGTGAGAAGGCAGGCAAGGCGCTTGTTATCACCTTCTATGGCAGAGAATGCCTCGGGTGTCGGGCGCACCTCCGGAGCCTTGCGGCATTGCAGCGCACACTGGGCGATGACCGGATGGAAGTGGTGGCGCTCAGCCTTGATGAAGGCAATATTCACCAGGCCAAACGCACGCTGGACCGCTGGGGTATTGAGGGCCTTGCGCCCTATACACCCTATCACCTGAGCATATTGCGGGACCTGACCATGGACCCGGATTTCCGGCGGAACGGTACTGGCCCTGCCTCGGTTATTGTGGGTCCGGACGGGGTGATCAAGGCGACGTCATACAGGCTCCGGCACTGGGAAGCGCCGGAAACCATTGCCTTTTTTGAAGCGCTGGCAGACGGGAAAATCTAGCCGAGCCGGGTAGCGTCAGCGGGAATTTCGTCCTGCGCAACAACCTCATCTTCAAGGGCTGCATCTTGGTACCAGGCGTCCACCAGCGGGTGGGCGCGCACCGCGTCCATGTAAGCGCGGGAGGTATCACTCACCTCAATGCCGTAGGTGATAAGCCGGGCCACAACGGGTGCGAACATCATGTCCGCCGCGCTGAAGTCCCCAAAGAGAAAATCCCCTGCGCCACCAAAGCGTTGGCGGGCTTCATCCCAGCGGGCAGTGACTTTTTTCACGTCATTGGCGACAGCGTCACAGAGGTCTAAGTTGGACCATGAACCCCTCAGGTTCATCGGCGCATATGTGCGTAAGCCCATGTAACTAGAGTGCATTTCCGCGCAGATGCTGCGGGCGAAACCATAAGCGGCGTCATCCTCCGGCCACCAATAGGCCTGTGGCGCGATGCGGGCGCAATAGTCAATGATGGCGAGCGAATCCCACACAACAGTCGCACCGTGATGAAGCGCAGGCACCGTCCGGCTTGGCGAAAGGGCGCCAATGCGCTCATAAAATTCTGGTGTGTCGAGCGTTAGCTTCTCTTCCTCGAAAACGAGGCCGGTGTGGGCCACTGCGAGCCAGCCGCGAAGGGACCAGCTTGAATAAGTCTTTGTTCCGATGATGATTTTAAGCGCGGGCATGGCGTGGGCTCCTCCAGATGCATAAGAGAGACTACCCCACATACCACAGCCAGCACGAGCGCGCGAGCGGGTTTGGCATGCCACCGAGCGAAGAAAAATTCACCTCATCTTAGGTATTGCAATTAAGAATGATTATTAATTATACTCAATGAACAAGCCAGAAAGGTGCTGAAACTGGTGCTATTTTTACGCCACACATGTGTGGCGCAAGTGTGCGCGTTTCTGTGGCGTTTCAGGGGTGATTATCCGGTTATGTGCGGCGTATGTGTGGCGCGACTGCGGCGACCCCAGTGCCCTCTAAAAGACCGAGCAATGCGGAGAAAGGAAACCGATGACCTGTTGCCAGAAAATGTCACGTTCAAAACCTGTGATGGGGGCAACCATGCGAATTTCCACGCTCGGGCTTCACGGATTTTGTGCCATGCGGGTGATCAGGAAAGCATTTGATGCGGTGGAGGCTTTGGAGGCCTCGGTGAACACAGGCTGTGTGGACAGTGAACTGATGCGCCTCCTGGCTGCCCCCGTAAGGGAGAGCCATTATGTCTCAAACAATCTATGGCAGATGCTCAGGATCGCGAATGAGATCGCCTACCGCTCGGACGGTGTGTTTGATATTGCCGCCTCGGGCACAGCAGGTGCTGCAGTCTGGACGGATATCGACCTTTCCGTGAAGAACTTTGTGCGCCTCAACAAGCCGCTGCGGTTGGAGCTGAAATCCATCGCGAAGGGTTATGCGGTTGATGTGGCTGTGCGTGCGTTGGAGGAAGCCGGTGTCGGCAGGGGTATTGTTGACCTTGACGGATGCATTCGGGCATTTGGCCCGCAGGAGTGGCGTATCCACTTCAACCTCGGGGTGATGGGGGAGACGAGCCTGCCGATTACCTTGAGGGGCGGCGCGCTTGCGTGTTTTGGCCCCGGCTATGGTGAAACCGCGCTTTATGATACCCGCAAAGGCATGTTGCGCGCGCGGGAAGAACTGGGCGCCTCAAACGTGATAGTGCGGGCGCCGTCGGCCGCGCTTGCCAACAGCCTCACCGGCGTTGCGGCACTGATGCAGGCGGATGCAGCGAAGGTGCTAAAGGGGCTTGGCGCTCGCGGGCTTGTGCTGACGCCTGACGGGCCACGGCTGCTGGAAAGCGCCTTAAGCTAAAGCGAGACAACAAAAAGCCCGGCGTTTGCCGGGCTTCTCACAAGAACTGAATTTCTGCCTGTATTAGCTCGCCACTTGGCCTTGGCTGCGCTGTTTGCGCTGGCGGCGCGCCATGTAAACGAGGGCTGGCAACAGAAGAAGCGCACCAGCAGGCTCAGGCACAGACGCCGGGTTCACAATCAGCGCAAAATTAGAGAAGGCTGAGTGCGAGTTCGGAGACAGGTTACCCGGATTCGGCTGGAATGCACCAGTGTTGCCACCAGGCAATGCGAATGTAGATGAGGACGGTGATAGGGTTACGTTCAAGCTAAGGAAATAAGTGCCCGCCGCCTGAATAAGATCACTAGCACCGCCAGTTGTCAGGATCGGTGAGACCGTTTCCTCGAGGACATACCCAAGGAACGAATAGGTGGCGACGCCATCAAACTCGTAAACACTCCAGGTAAAATCGAATGGAGCGAGATCAGTAACCCCGTTACAGAGGGAGGTCAAAGTCCCTTGTACGCTGGGGTTGGGATTGGAATCGAATGAGGATCCGCAGCCGTCGAGCGCAACAGATTCTCCCAAAGCGATCGGGGAGTACTCGCCCGCATCGGCCTGTAACTCGCCATAAATTGTGGCCGCTGATGCTGCGTTTGAAAGCGCCAAACCAGCCGCCAAAGCAACGCCTGCTGCAAAGATTTTCTTTAGACCCGTCATCTTCAAATATCCCATGACAATGTGATTTGTTGTCCTTATATCTAAAAACTGAAAGAAATTCTATTTAAATTGTAAGAAGTACGCAACTATCTGACGGGGCAGGTCTCAGCATGGTTCGAAAATACGGTTTACTGGTTGCGTTGCTTCTGGCTGCGTGCGGCGATTCAAATGAATTGGGTTTGAGTTCCAATGAGTTGGCGGCTTATGACAAGGCCGCGCTCGAGAAGCTTGTGGAAGAGGGCGAAACGGATAGGGTCATCCAGGTCATCCGCGCCAAAGAGCAATTGAATATTGCGAGTACGGACGATTTCCTTGTTCTGGCCGATGTTTACCTTACGCAGTTCAACGGAGTCGCGGCCCAGGTTGCGATTGAAAAAGCGCGCAACAGCGGCGCCATCCGGTCTCAAACCGCCCTTTCCATGGGCTCGGCCTATATGCTGCAGCGCAGGCTGGAGGATGCCAAGGCTGAACTCAGGAACGTTATGCTGTCCGGCAGTGGTGGTTTTGAAGCGCTAATGCTTCAGGCAGACCTTGCGGTGCAGGAAGGCAATCTGGAGCTCGGGCGGAAATATTATGCTGCCGCAGCTGAGATGGAGCCACAAAACCATCGGGTAGATCTTGGTATCGCTCTCCTTGAACTGGGTGAGAGAAATCTCGATGCTGCGGATGCCGCAGCGCGATCAGCACTTGGTAAAGACAATAGCACTGCGATGCCTGAATATATCATGGGCTCGGTTGCACGCGCTCGCGGTGAATCTGAGCGGGCCATAGAATTGTTCAACAGCGCCCTTGAGATACAGCCGACCTATATCCACGCTATCTTGGAGCTAACGGCCGCGTACCTTGATGTCGCCAATCTGGAAAAAGCCGAAGAAACATTGGACCGGGCTATCGCCATCGCGCCCAACTATACCATCACCCAGTTTTATGCGGCCTTTATTCTGGCGGAAAAAGGTAACTTGCAGGAAGCGCATGAAACGCTGTTGCGTACCGGGGATTTACTGGTGGCTTATCCAGCAGCAACACGCCTTTACGGCATGGTATCCTTCCGGGCAGGCAAATATTCCATCGCGTCAAAGTATTTGCAGATTTTCCTCGATGCACACCCCGAGGACCGTGAGGTCAGGCTGTCCTTGGCTGAAAGCCTTGTGCGCACGGGCTTTCCGGGACCATCGCTTGAGGTTCTTGCACCGCTGACGGCCGCAGATACCGCGGACGCCGATGCCCAAGCGGCAGCGGGCGCCGCCAATGTGGCGCTTGGGCGGGGCAGGGAAGCGGCTGAGAATTACCGCAAAGCGGTCGAGATAGCGTCGCAGTCTGGCGCGAGCGAAAATGACGAAACCAACCAGCAGATCAAGGGTAGCCTGATCGCTGCTCAAGCCATTGCTGAATATCGGGCTGGCAATACCCCAAAAGCGATTGAGCTGATGTCAGGCCTTGAAGATTTGGGTCTGCTCTCAAGCGAACACCTGACCTCCATCGCCAATATGCAGCTT
This sequence comes from Kordiimonas sp., assembly GCF_048264555.1. GTDB lineage: Bacteria > Pseudomonadota > Alphaproteobacteria > Sphingomonadales > Kordiimonadaceae > Kordiimonas. Next base: position 311,565 of record NZ_JBLXCX010000001.1, on the reverse strand, counting down.
GAAAATGCTGGGTATGTGGATGCGCTGGCGACCGCCAACAAGCTTCTGGAAAAAGGCGGCAGTGACGCGCTGGCCCATAATATCAAGGGCGCGGCCTATTACCGCATGAACCAGATGGAAGATGCGGTGACGTCGCTTTCAAAAGCCATCGCGCTGAAGGCGGACTATCAGTCTGCGCTTAAAAACAGGGCTTATGCCTACAGCGCGCTCGGCAACTATAAGGCCGCCAAGGCAGACCTTAAGGAGCTGGTCTCAAAGGTCGCGAACGATGGTCAGCTTTATGCCAAGCTCGGACATACCCATTTGATGCTGTCTGAGTTTTCAGAAGCCAGAATAGCCCTGCGTCAGGCGCGGCAGTTGTTGCCGAACTCCGCCGTGGTGGCCGCGAACTATGGCTACGCGCTGGCGCAACTTGGCTCCTATAATGAGGCGATTACCGCCACGGAGGCCGCGCTCAATCTCGCGAGCTTTGATAAGGCGTTTCAGGATGAGATGAGAAACACCATTATCGAATATAAGGCCGCACAGGAGCAGAAAGACAAACAGCAATAAGCTGACTGGTCCCCACCAAAAAACAAAAGCCGCTTCATGATGGAGCGGCTTTTTCATTTGGCTAAATTGAGCGGTAGGCTTAGCGGGTTGGTACCGGGTCACCCTCAACGCGGTAATCATAAAACCCGCGCCCGGTTTTGCGGCCAAGCCATCCGGCTTCCACATATTTCACAAGCAGCGGGCAGGGGCGGTATTTACTGTCCGCCAGCCCGTCATACAGCACCTGCATGATGGAGAGGCATGTATCAAGGCCGATAAAGTCTGCGAGCGTGAGCGGGCCCATAGGGTGGTTGGCGCCCAGCATCATTGCATTATCAATCGCCTCAACACTGCCAACGCCTTCATAAAGCGTATAGATGGCCTCGTTGATCATGGGCATCAAAATTCGGTTGACGATAAAGGCGGGGAAATCTTCCGAGATCACCGTGGTTTTGTTGAGCTTGCCGGTAAATACCTTGAAGCGCTCAAAGGTGTCTTCAGAGGTCGCAATGCCCGGGATCAGCTCCACAAGCTGCATGAGCGGCACCGGGTTCATGAAATGAACACCCATGAACTTCTCGGGCCGGTCAGTGGTGGCCGCGAGCCGCGTGATGGCGATGGACGATGTGTTTGATGCCACCAGTGCGCTTGATTTCAGGTGCGGGCACAGCTCTTTGAAGATCGAGGTTTTGATCTTCTCGTTCTCGACCGCGGCTTCGATCACAAGGTCGCAATGATTATGGGCGGCGAGATTGTCCGCGAGCTTGATGCGGTCAAGGGCGGCGTTCATCTCCTCAGCGGTGATTTTGCCTTTGCCCACCTGGCGGGACAGGTTGCCTTTGATGACCTTGAGGCCAGCTTCAACCCGGTCCATGCTCACGTCAGAAAGCACAACATCCATGCCCGCGAGCGCACTGACATGCGCAATGCCATTACCCATCTGGCCCGCGCCAATAACCCCTACCTTCTCAACCATTCTTATTTCTTTCGAAGCTTTGTTTTCAGAGCCTTAACTGGCTTCTTATTATCACGTTTAAAAAAAGGGCGCTATAGAAGCGCCCTTAATTTCTGATTGTCTCTGGGCTTAGAGAGCCTTCTCAAGAGCAGGCACTGCATCAAAGAGATCAGCCACAAGGCCGTAGTCCGCAACCTGGAAGATCGGGGCTTCTTCGTCCTTGTTGATCGCAACGATGATCTTGCTGTCTTTCATGCCGGCGAGGTGCTGGATGGCACCGGAAATGCCCACGGCGATATAAAGCTCAGGCGCCACGATCTTACCGGTTTGGCCTACCTGATAGTCGTTTGGCACAAAGCCAGCATCCACAGCCGCGCGGGACGCACCAACGGCGGCGCCCAGCTTGTCTGCCACAGCTTCAATGATCTTGAAGTTCTCGCCGGAGCCCATGCCGCGACCACCAGAGATGATGATCTTCGCCGATGTCAGCTCAGGGCGGTCAGATTTTGAAAGCTCGGCACCCACAAATTCAGACACGCCAGCCTTCGCGGCCGCTGCGATATTCTCAACTGACGCAGAACCGCCTTCAGCCGCCGCCTTATCAAAAGCGGTACCGCGCACGGTGATTACCTTCTTCGCGTCTGACGACTGCACGGTCGCGATGGCGTTGCCTGCATAGATCGGGCGTTTGAACGTGTCTTCAGATACCACTTCGATGATGTCCGAGATTTGCGCAACATCAAGGGATGCTGCCACACGCGGCAGGAAGTTTTTGCCAGAGGTGGTGGCTGGCGCGAGGATCGCGTCATAATCACCTGCAACAGAAAGCACCACAGCGGCCAGCTCTTCCGCGAGCGGATGGGCGTATGCCGCATCATCTGCCACCAGTACTTTGGAAACGCCGTCAATTTTCGCGGCAGCTTCAGCGGCTGCACCACAGCCGGAGCCTGCAACAAGCGCGTGCACATCGCCAAAAGCCTTGGCAGCAGTCACGGTTGCGAGCGTTGCGTCTTTTACGGACGCGTTATCATGTTCAACAATTACGAGAGCGGTCATTAGATTACTCCCTTTTCTTTAAGCTTGGCGACCAGTGCTTCAACGCTTTCAACCTTGATACCGGCTTCGCGTTTTGGCGGCTCTTCAACTTTCAGGGTCTTGAGGCGGGTTGCCATATCAACACCAAAGTCTTCCGGCTTCTTCTCATCAATCGGCTTGCGTTTCGCCTTCATGATGTTGGGCAACGACGCATAGCGTGGTTCGTTGAGGCGCAGGTCAGTGGTGATCACGGCAGGAAGCTTGAGCTTCACTGTCTCAAGGCCGCCATCAACCTCACGGGTAACGTTTACAGAACCGTCCTCTGCGGCAACTTCAGAAGCAAAAGTGCCCTGTGGCCAGCCGAGCATCTGCGCGAGCATCTGGCCGGTTTGGTTGCAGTCATCATCAATGGCCTGTTTGCCGAGAAGCACAATGCCGGGCTGTTCTTCTTCCACAATGGCTTTGAGGATTTTTGCAACAGCGAGTGGTTCGCTTTCACCGTCATGCTCAACAAGGATGCCGCGGTCAGCGCCCATGGCAAGGCCCGTGCGCAGGGTTTCTGTCGCCGCTTTTGGGCCGATAGAGACAACAACGATCTCTTCTGCCTTGCCGGCTTCTTTCAACCGGATTGCTTCTTCAACAGCAATCTCGTCAAAAGGGTTCATGGACATTTTAACGTTGGCGAGTTCGACGCCGGAATTGTCTGATTTTACGCGAACTTTCACGTTGTAATCGACGACCCGTTTGACGGGGACCATGATCTTCATGGGGTTCTCTCTCCCATTTTTGTGCAGGGCAACAAAGCCCGGGGAACTTATGTTGACAAGACCGAAGCGAAAATGGCCTCAGCCCTTGGAAAATTTAGGGGTACAAAGCGTTAAACCAGATAAAAACCCGAGTCAATGCAGTGCAGCAAAAACCGGTTTTCCGTAACGACAAAGCGTCTACCGATTGCCGCCTGGTACCCACAAAACGTCACCTGAACCTTTTTTGTTCAGGTATCTTGAAAGGACAAATAGGTGGTCGGACAGCCGATTCAAATATTTTATCGCTGCCGGGTTGATCGGCATGGTGCGGCTTGCGGTAATGGTGTTGCGTTCAGCCCGCCGCACAAGGGTCCGCGCGAGATGCAGATGGGCCGCCGCCGGTGTGCCACCGGGCAGCACAAAGCTCGTGAGCTGGGAGAGGTCCGCGTTCAGGGCGTCAATCTCTTCCTCAAGCCGGGTCACTTGCGCATCGGTGATCCTGAGTGTCATCTCACCCGGCGTGAAGTCATCACCGGGGGTTGATAGGTCTGCACCCAAATCGAACATATCGTTCTGGATGCGCATCAGCATGGTATCTGGCACGCCCTCGGTTGTAAGCCGTGCGATGCCGATGGCCGCATTGGCTTCATCAACGGTGCCGTAAGCCTCAATACGCGCATCGTCTTTCGCCACCCGGTCCCCGCCGGTGAGCGAGGTTTGGCCACCGTCGCCCCCGCGTGTGTATATTTTGGTAAGCTTGACCATCTAGTTTGAGACAGCCCACAGCACAAAACAAAGGATCGCCAGCGCTTGGCATGCCACCCGCGCCTGCATCAGTTTGTTGCCGTATTTTTTGTTGAAATCACCGCCTTTTGACATGCCGCCAACACCGACAAAGAACACCACAAGCGTGATGAACATGAAAAGAAGGCCAAGGAAAAACAGGAAGTTCATGGGGGAAACCTTATCGAGTTAATTTCGCCCACTATAAACCTATAAGGCAGGACCACAAGCCCGGACAGATTGACGCAGGCCGTGCATGACTAAGGCCTGTATGGGGTGTAGTGGTATAACTTTTGGGATATGTCATTAGACGTAAATTACAATCAAGGATTACAAAGATGTATGCTTTGCGTGCCTTGTACGCTATGCTGTTCGTTCAATTTGATTGGGGTGACAGGCGGTAGAGTGTGTGTGCGAGTTGTGGCAAGTCACATAGTGCCCCCACGGGGGTAGATGGAGATGAATATGACAGATAGAACCCGCAAACCCACCATCCGGCACACGCTGGCAACCCTGGCTACAAGCGTTGGCGCAATTCTCATGGCTGGCACAGGCGCGCAAGCGGCTGGCAAGCTGGATGTGGTGTGCGCGCAGCCCCTGCAGACAGAAGAAGTACGTGACCTGCTGGCCATGCCAATCAGCGAAACCACGGTCATGAATGAAGAGACGCTGCGCGGGTATAATATGTTCGTGCGTGAACTTCGCCATCATTCGAAAGAGCGGGTTGAAGAGATGGTCCTGAGCGACTGGGCTTTCCGCCTTGAAATGACCTCAGGGGGCGTGGCGCTGATGACCGACGCGAATGCGGAGGAGATTGATAGCCTTGATCTCGACTCCCGTCGCCGCCATGTGGCGCAGATCAACTATAGCCGTAACCCTGAAGCCTTTTTCCGCCCCACCAAGACGATCCCCACACACTATTTTGAAAGTGTGGACGCGCCAGGGCGGTATTATAAGTTTCAGGCCGCAACCAAAAACATGCCGTACCTGCTTTATGTACGCGAAGCGACATCAAAAGAGCCGATCGCTTACTCCACCAAAATCTATACCTGCGCAAAAACCGGCAGCTAGATTTACCGGCGAAAGCGCCTGACCCATTTGAAGGCTCCGCTGCTGGCGGGGCCTTTTTTTATAGCCTGAGTGATTGTATAAGCGCGGGCGCTGTCATGCCGCCCGCGCGCAGGCTTTCAAGCGTGACAGATTTGTTGCGTTTGGCAAAGCGCTCCCCCTTTTCATCCAGCAAAAGCCCATGGTGGTGATAGGTGGGGGTGGGTAGATTGAGGACGCGTTGCAGCACCACATGAATATGGGTGGCGTGATAGAGATCCTCCCCCCTGATGATGCGGGTAACGCCTTGCAGCGCATCATCCACCACCACACTCAGATGATAGCTTGTGGGTGTATCCTTGCGGGCGAGCACCACGTCGCCAAGCTCTCTCGGGGTGGCGGGCACAGTACCCTTCACCTCATCCTGCCACACCAGTGGTTCGTTGATTGCCTTGAGCGCCGCGTCAAGGTCAAGCCGCCAGGCATGGGCTGTGCCCGCTTCAATCTGTGCCGCGCGTTCCTTGGCGCTCAGGTGTTTGCAGGTGCCGGGATAGATCGGCCCGTCCGGCCCGTGGGGGGCTGAGGCAGATTTGGCGATCTCGGCCTCGATATCCTTGCGGGTGCAAAAACAGGGGTAGGCGAGGCCCATGGTCTTGAGCGTCTCAAGTGCTGCCTGATAGTCTTCAAAATGCTGGCTTTGCTGGCGCACGGGCTCTTCCCATTTGAGGCCGAGCCACTTGAGGTCTTCAAAAATGCCGTCTGTAAACTCAGGCCTACAGCGCGTGGTATCAATATCCTCAATGCGCAGAAGGAAGCGCCCGCTATGTGCCTCAGCGTACCGGTAGGCCATCAGCGCTGAATAGGCATGGCCTTTATGGAGCCGCCCGGTGGGGCTGGGCGCAAAACGTGTGACACATGGGTGATCTGGCTTCTTCATGATGGGGGCAGCTTATGAAAGCGGCGGGTGAAAGAAAACAAGAAACACACACGCATCCCTCAGGCCCGCAATAACCCGTGCAGGCAAGCGTCCAGCAACCGGTCCATCGCCGTTTTATCCAGCGGTTTTTGCTCCATCAAAAGCCGATAGAACACGGCACCAAACATCATATCAAGCGCGAGCTGCACGTCTGCGCCCTCACGCAGCAGGCCTTCATCCTCCGCGCGTTTCAACTCAGATGCCGCCTCACTTCTGCGGGTGCGGATAAAATGGCTGCGAAAAGCTTTTGAAACCTCGCTGTCTTCATTGGCGGCGGCCAGCATCATCGCCACATAACGGCCCGTTGTGCTCGCAAATGTTTCGGCAATGCGGTGCAACACAGCCCGAAGTGCTTCAAGAGGGTCATCGCCTGAGGGTGCATTGCCGCCAGTGGGGGCGGCTTCCATCAGCGCAGCCATTACCAGCTCATGCGCGTTGGCCCAGTAGCGGTAGATTGTCGGTTTGCCAACACCCGCCCGCGCAGCAACGGCCTCAATCGTCACGCCCGGCACACCATTTTCCCGGGTCAGCTCAGCCGTGGCCTTAAGAATGGCCGTGCGGGTTTTCTCGCTTCTTGGGCGACCGCGGACCGGTTTTCCAACATCTGTCTTTTGGTTTTTTGGGCTCTTTGCCATGCTGCTTGACTCGTTTTCTTAATTACGTTACGTAACGTAACATAATTGATTCTCATGATCAAGCCATCGCGGCATATATAGAGACAGAGGAGCAGGCCATGAGTGACGACAGCAAAAATAAAGGCGGCGCAGTAAAACTTGTCAGCACCTATCTGACAGTGAAGGATGCAAAAAAAGCCCTGGCGTTTTACGCGCAGGCTTTTGGCGCGCGGGAGATTTTTCGGCTTGAAGATCCGAATGGTGTGATCGGCCACGCCGAGTTTATGATCGGTGATACGCTTTTGCAGATCGCTGATGAGTATCCCGATTTTGGTGCGCTCAGCCCCATCACCATCGGCGGATGCCCGGTGAAGTTCACAATTGAGGTTGAGGACGCGCATGCGGCGTTTAATCAGGCGGTGGCGGCGGGCTGCCAATCGATGCGGGCGGTTGAAAAACAGTTTTATGGGTATCTCTCGGGCCTCGTGGCAGACCCATTTGGTTATAGCTGGTTTTTGCAGCAGAAGGTGGAGGACCTGAGTGCGGAGGAGATGCAGGAACGTTGGGAAGCCGTGTTTGACGAAAGCTGCGCCTAAGCCCGGCTTGAGTGCGGCAAAAATGAATCATCCCCCAGCATTTTTCTGATTCTTCCGGCTGATTCGACACAAGATAAAGCTTTGTCATTAAGGCGTAACACTGTATCTTGATTCTCGGACGTGTCGGAGTTGTAGCCCATAAGGGCGGGACCGACGGTGGGCGTCGGTTCCCAGTATGATCAGGTGGTTTTTTTACCGCCACGATCAGTTAGGGGGACAGAAACATGGGTGTTCATTTCGCACCCCACTTGCCTTCGCCGGATAGTTGCCCGGCTTTGGTGCTGAACGCCGATTACCGGCCGCTCAGCTATTTTCCGCTCAGCCTGTGGAACTGGCAAACGGCGCTCAAGGCCGTCTTTCTTGACCGGGTGAATATCCTTTCAAATTATGACCGTCAGGTGCATTCACCTTCCACAGCGATTAACCTGCCAAGCGTGATTGCGCTTAAAAAATATGTGCGTCAGCCGCGCTATCCGGCTTTCACACGGTTTAACCTTTTCCTGCGTGATGAATTTACCTGCCAATATTGTGGTGCCACAGATGACCTGACCTTTGATCATGTCATCCCGCGTACCTATGGCGGGCGCACAAGCTGGACGAACATTACCGCGGCCTGTGCCCCCTGCAATTTGAAAAAGGGTGGCCGCACGCCTGAGGAGGCGCATATGTTCCCCATGCGGTGGCCCCATAGGCCCACCAATCAGGAACTGCATGCCAGTGGTCGCCAATTCCCACCAAACTATCTGCATGAAAGTTGGCGGGATTTTCTTTATTGGGACGCTGAACTGGAGCAATAGGCCAGTCAGCCTGTCGCGATATGTGTGTGCGCTGGGCATCACACCTCATACAGGATGTGTGATGTAATGGCTGTCGCGCTAGCAAGCGGATATTGTCTTTGTATCAGTGTGCGCTGGGGGCATGGCGCACCTTCCTGGATTATGGGTTGGAGCAAGTGATGACAAATACGTGGGGAAAGTTGCGGGCGCTTATGGCGGCTTGTTTCTTGTGTGCGGGCGGCAGTGTTGTGGTCAAGGCGCAGGAAGGCTGTGATGGTGCCATTACGCTCGATCATGTGGTTTATGCGGTGCCGGACCTCGCGGCTTACGCTCTGCGCTTTGAAGCCCTCACCGGTGTGAAGCCCGTTTATGGCGGCGAGCACAGCAATGGTGTCACCGCCAACTATCTGGCGCAGCTCGGCCCCTGTACCTACCTCGAGATCGCAGGGCCGAAGGAAGGTGTTACGCCTGATATGATGGGCGAGCGCGCCGCCACCTACGCCCATGCGCATATTGCAGGCTTTGCCCTTGGCATGCGGAGCGCTGATGAAGCGCCCGCCCTGATGCAGGCCCAGGGTCTTGAGCTCGGTGAAGTGCGCGAGGGTGGCAGGCAAAAACCTGACGGCACAAGCCTGAGCTGGCGCACCGTATCCCTCTCTGGCCTCAACTGGGGCGAAAACACCTTCCAGTTTGCGATCGAGTGGATGACAGAACCTCACCCCGCCATGACATCACCGGCGGGTGCCGGGATTGACACCCTTGTGCTCAGCGGGCCGTCTGCAGATGCGCTCGAAGGCCTTGTTGAGGCTTATGGTTTGCCGCTTGAGCTGGACAGCGCGGCGGCACCGCAGCTCATGCTCATCCTGAACACCCCAAATGGCAGGGTTGAACTACGCTGATCGTGCTTGTGCGGGGCGGTTTTTTATCCCGCAATAAAGCCCTGCAGGATACACAGCACAGCCGTGGCCAGCATCCAGCGCCAGATGCGCGTGGACTCTGCCGCTGGCGGTTCATAAACGGTCTTGATTTCGGGTGGTTCTATCTCGGTTGCTATCGTCTCGTGTCGCATGGTTTTGCCCTTGTTTGTTATGGGCAGAACTATGCGCGAGGACAGCTGACAAAAACCGTCAGCTATCACGCGGCGTCAGCAATTATTGAGAGAGGGCATTAAACCCGTTTTGATATCCAAATCGCGGTGCGGCATCCGGCTTTGATGAGCCCGGAAAGCAGGGGGTAGCCGGTGGCGTCTTCTGCGCCGTGGGCTTTTGCAATTTCCATATGCTCAACCTCTTCCGCCTGAAAGGTTTCAATCACCTCTTCAAGCTCATGGTCACGGTCGGCATCGGCGCGCGCGGCCAAACTGTCCCGCTGGTGCTGGTAATGATCGTCGATCACTTCCTCAACGGCCGCGGTGCAGGCCATGGCGGCTTTCTCCCCCATCAGGGCTGTGGTGGCCCCAAGGGCAAAGCCCGCTACGTGCCAAAAGGGCGCCATCAGGGTTGGGCGCACACCGCGCTCGGTGATCATTTTATTGAAGCGGGCGAGGTGAACCTCTTCCTGCTCATACATATGTTTGAAAAGGCCAGCACGTGGGTGGTTTTCACCCAGCACAGCCCGTTGGCCCGCGTAAATGCGCACCGCGCCAAACTCACCGGCGTGGTCTACCCGCAGCATGCGTTCGGTGTCAGCCCCAAAACCACGGTCACCGGGCAGCGGCAGCGCAGGCTTCTGCTTGGTGGTGGTTGGCTTAAATTCCGCTTCTGTCTTGGGCATATGCTCAGGCATCTTTTATCTTTTTAGCCGTAAACAGGGCCATCCCTGTGGCGATGAGGAAATTATAACCCGCCATTGATATACCAAACAAGGACCATGCTATTTCGTCGCACCTCACGACAGGCGCGTTCATGATGGCCTCTAATGCCGCGTCTACACTGTCCCCCATGTCCACATAACCTGAACAGGTGGCGAGCCCTTCCCACCATTTTTGCTCCACCCCGAAGTGGAAGGCGGCAATGCCAGCGTCAGCCGCAAAAAGAAGCGCGAGCAGAAGCAGGATCAGCTTGTGCGGCAGGGCCTTCACCAGCTTACTGGTAAGGGCAACCGCAATCACTCCCATATAGGGGTAGCGTTGCCACCAGCACAGCTCACACGGCGGATAGCCCGCATATTGGAAGGCAAAGGCGCTACCGAGCAGGAGGGCCGCCACAAGGCCGCCAAAAAGCACGGGCTCACGATCTGGCAGGGATATAAGGTTTGAGGCCATGGCTTTTCTCCTGAATGCTTACAAAAACTTGATCACGGCAAACCCGGCGATGCCGAGGGCGACAAAGGCGGTGGTGACAAGGCCAAGGCGTTTTTCAATAAACTCACGGATCGGATCGCCGAACTTCCACAGAAGCGCCGCGACCAGATAGAACCGTGCGCCCCGCGCCGGGATGGAGGTGAGGAAAAACACAAAGGGGTTCATGCTCACCACACCACTTGCAATCGTGACCACCTTGAAGGGGATGGGCGTAAAACCCGCCACCAGGATAATGAGGATGCCGTATTCGGCATAATTCTGCTGGAAGGTGGCGAAAGCTTCCTGATAGCCGTAAAGTTCAAGGATGGGTTGGCCGATGGCCTCGAACAGCAGCGCGCCGATCATATAGCCAAACAGCGCGCCCAGAACGGACGCGATGAGCGTGATGGTTGCCAGCCGAAAGGCCTTCGCGGGCCGGGCCAGAATCATCGGGATCATCATGAGGTCAATCGGGATCGGGAAAAAGCTGCTTTCGGCGAAGGATAGACCCGCCAGCCACTTCTCACTCGCCGGGCTTTCAGCCTTCGCGATCGTCCAGTCATACAGCTTTTTCAGCATTGGTGCTCCCCGCCACTACACCAAATGATGGTTAGCAATGCGGGCGGGGAAATACAATCACACAATCTCACTTTTCCGCGCTTGACGTGTGTGCGGCGGTGTATATGATGCACGGCGCTCGATAAGAGCCCACCTCACAGGCCCCTGTGGCGGAACTGGTAGACGCGCCGGATTCAAAATCCGGTTCTTTCGGGAGTGTCGGTTCGAGTCCGACCGGGGGCACCACATTTTCGTTATATTTCAAAGTACTTAACAGTACATGGCGTAAATTTGGCGCAGTGACTTTTATCAGTATGCTCGGAATTTGAGCATATTCAAGTCATGAAAATGGGTGGCCAAATCCGTGACCACCCACTTCCGAAACACCACCTTTTGAGACTCATTTCTGGTGACGCTTGATGTATGCCTTCACGTGGTCTCAGTACCAGAATGGCCGGTGCTTGTCTGCGCTCGATGGGAGCCGAATGGCTCTCTGAAAGTCCGGTTTGCGATCGAGACCATTATGGGGCGCGGGGAAAATGGGGAATTTGAACTGGTCAGATGTCCATTTAGAGAGGTTTTCCGTCGTGCCGACAGAAACCAAAAACAGTGACCCGAGAAATGCTTAGCTTTCGGTCCGAGCCATGGACTTTTGCGGTTGATGGAGCCAGCAAAGAAGGGGCTTGTCAAAGTTGCGCGGAATCGGCTGAAGCTAGGTGCTAGGCAAAAATCAGGTTCGCCGACATTTAGGACTTACCTAGGCACGAAGCAACTACGCAATTGTCCAGAAAATTGGACGCTCCTGAGTTTGCCTAGACGGCGGGCCAGCTCGATCTCAAGTTGCCGCTGGATCACCACAATCCAGCCGCTATGGAGTTGGCTGTGAGACTCTCGTTTCTGTGGTGTCCAAAACGCAGTGAAGCCCTGCAGATTCAGTTAATCCCGCCGGGGACGCTCAGTTCTACAGTAACTGTGTTCATATAGGTTGTAGATTTTAGCATGGACTTCCCAAGATTTAAGACCAAGAGCCTGAAGCCACCATTGGATTTTTGGTCATGTTGCACCATGAAGACGAGTTGCAAGGTGGCGGTCATTGACATAAAGCAGGGTTGTTCACTATCCACCTTTCCAAAATCTCGCAAAATTTGAAGCATTGCGTCAGCTAATCCGTTCTCTTCTAGGGGTAACTTCATCTCTGCCGGTGGGATTTCGTCAACTTCAAATTTCAATGCCACAGTGTTTTTCGCTGTAGATTCCACGAATCTAGATCCGCTAAGGCCAAGCTCAGCAATGGGAAGAGCGCTGACGGAAACCGAGTTTGTGTCTGACGCTTTGTCCGTGACGGTGAGTGAGACTTCCACCTTATTGATTTTGTATGGCGGTTCGAACTCTTTGACCTTTGCCTTGTTGCCCTCTGATAGTTTGCACTTCCATGTATATGGACCGGGTTTGGGAGCGGTCTCAAACTCGCGTTTGAATATCCTGAGCTCTTGTTTGATTTTGTCGAGCACCAAGTGAACGGTTACGGTGTCTTTCTTGCTGCCGGCACTGTCTTTGGTTTGTGATACTTGGCGATCAATTTGACTGCAACTGGTCAGTGTCAAAGCCAAAAACATGAAACAAGCCGTCGAGCGCATCATTTCTCCCTCCTGCGGTGAGTACACCCCTAACCCCGGAAGTATAACCTATTAGGGTAAAAATGCTACTCTAAAGAGTTCTGCGGCGAAGCATGTCATGATTCAAGCCGTTGGTGACCCCCCGAGAAGATACGTTGTGGACATTGTTCGAATGAGAGCTGGTCGAATAGAGGGTAATACTGTGAACAGTGGGTGGTCAGAACCATGACCACCCACTTCCGAAACACCACTTTCTAAGACTCATTTCTGGTGACGCTTGATGTATGCCTTCACCTGATCTGGGTACCAGAGCGGTCCGAGTTTGCCTGCGCTCGTTGGGATGCGGATGGCCTTCGGGAAATCCGGCTTGCAGGCCACTCGCTGCTGGATCGTGATTTTGGACCGGTTCATGTATGCGGCAATGTCGTCGAGGGACCAGAGCCGCTTGGGTACTTTGGTCATGCGCAACTCTTCGAGGATAGATGTCAGCAATTCCTCGATGCGCGGTTGGGGCCAAGGCTTGTCCATGACTACGCTCCCTTCCCGTTTGTATTGGAGATGAGAACCTCCCCTGCCTGCGTATTGTTCTTCATGGATACGCTGTACCGCACTGGCACCGCTTCGATATCGAACGCGCGGAAGATGTGCCGGACCTCGGGAGTGTCATTCAGGGACAGAATGAACTTCCCTTTGAGGCTGGCGAGCTGCTCTGCAAGTTTTTCAAAATCAGCCCTGCAGAAGAGTGATTTGCCATAATAGTCCTCGACACCAAAGTAGGGCGGGTCGAGGTAAAAGAGCGTGCTGTCGCGGTCGTATTTTTCGATGAACGTCTCGTAGGACAGGTTCTCGATAATAACTCCCGCTAGCCGCTCGTGGATGTCTTCGAGAAGCGGTCCCAGCTTGGTGATGTTGAACCTTCCCGCATTCCGCACATCAACGCCGAAGGTGCGGCCCTCAACGAGCCCGCCGAAGGCCACCTTCTGCAGATAGAGGAAACGGGCTGCGCGTTCGAGGTCGGTGAGCGTATCGGGATTGGCTGCGCGCAGACGTTCGAATTCGCGGCGGCTGGTGAGTTGGAATTTCAGCATCTCCATGAAGTGCGCATAGTGGCGTTGGAGAATTCTAAAGAAGACTGCGACATCGCCGCTGTAGTCGTTAATCACCTCTGCCTTCGGTACGTTGGTGCGACGGAGGAAGACGCCACCCATGCCAACAAATGGTTCGGCATAGGTAACGTGGGGTACGCCGTTGATGCGTTTGATGATGGCGGGTGCCAGCATGCGTTTACCGCCAATATAGGGTGCTGCCGGGCGGGTCGGCTCAATGGGGGTGAAATGGTTCATGATGATGTTTCCTGTTACGTGCGGGTAGAAGTGTGGGTGTGCGAGGCCAGATAGGCATCGACATCCGGGCGGCGGTAGCGCACGGCGCGGCCAAGCTTCACGAAGCGTGGCCCAAGACCGTAGAGGCGCCATTTGTTGAGGGTGGAGGGTGCCAGACCGAGGAGTCGGGCAGCCTCATGGGTGGTCAGCATGTCGGTGCCGACTTCCCTATTTTGGCCTTCTGAGGCCTGATTGGTAGGAGTGGATGTCATGTGTGTGTCTCCGCGTTTTGTGGTTGATGCGGAGTACTGTGGGCACGTCAGGAAACGTGTGGGTATGGCTATTGGGTAACATGTGACCCTGTTGTTTTGTCACATGTGAGAGCGCTGGTCTGGGATGCTGTAATCCCTTGGTGTGCCAAGGGTTAGACCTGTCGGGTTACAGGGGAAAAGATGTCCCCCATTTGCCGGGTTTTTCATAGGATATAAAGGAAACAGATTACCTTTTTGTCGGCGACTTCGATGCGTTTGGTGATGGCCTCGACAACGGTTCGTTTGCTCTCGAACGGGAGCGAGGGCCATTTGTCAAAGAGGCTCTCTTCGGCTGATGCGAGATCTGCGGGCAGGGGGTATGCTTCCAGTTGGGCGTGAAAGATGTCTTCGATGTCGTCGGGCGCAATCTTGTTGCGGCAGTCCGAGCATACATACTTCGGTGAGCTGGAAGGCACATACATCTTCTGGCCGCATGAGCAGAAGAGGACGCCCGAGAAAAGGTTGGTGACCTTGCGCGTTACACCTCCCTTCCCCTCTTGTGATTGCAGTATGGCTTGGCAGCGATCCCACAGCTCTTGAGGAACTAGTTGCTCGACCTCTCCCGGCACGCCGAGGACGCGGGGGTCGGTGAGGAGGCGGGTGAGGGTTTGGGAGGTGAACATGACACTAGCACGGGTGCGATGGCCTTCGGCGTTGATGATCTCGGCGACGGTCTTCTTGCGGCCATGTTCTGCGAAGAGCTCGAAGAGCCGGAGACGGGCTGGAGCCTCGTCAGGATTGAGGGCCAGTTGTCCACCTTCCCTTTTATAGCCGTATGGGGTAGGACCTGCACGGAGCATTGCCTTTAAAACCTCCAGTCAACCAGCAAAGCAACCCAACGGCTCAGATTGAATACGAAGTTAGTGGTTACCCTGGCAAGTCTGGTATTTGTTTTTGTCGGTGCGAAGGGTTCACATCATCGTTGTTAGAGAACTCAGAACGAACCTCCGAAATGGAACGAAACCAGCGAGTAACGGGCATTTCCAACATTGGGTTATCACCGTGCGGAAGAAGTGACCGTACATCACTTTTGTATGCCCAACATTTTTTCCCCAACCCAAACGCAAGTCCAACCTCAAAGGCAACCCCTTCATCGATTGTCCTCCCGTCATAAATGGCAAACACAATGTCGCTATTTTGGATTGCGGTTACATCATTATTGAACACTTCCATTTTTGCACTGATAGGAGGTGTCCCCTCATCAATTTTTTCGGCGACAAGAGCTCCATCTCGTTGCGGGAGGAATACGTCAAACTTGCCAGATAGAATCTTCGCCAGCTTTTGATTGAAAGCTCTTTCTTCCGGCGTAAATAGTGGGGCAGCTAAGTACAGTTTTTTCTTCAATTTAACTGCTCCCATGCGCTTTGTTTTCAATTAGGTCATGCATTTTGGTGGGCGTATAATCCCCTGTCAAACATTCTATCATAATTTGACGGGCAATTTCCTTCGCGTTAGCACGATCTGTATACCTGATCTTCTCGGGTGAGACCTGATAAGTTTCCCGCAGATCTTCGCTCTGGATGCGTAGGTATTCGTCATCGTTTTTTTTCAATCTTCCTCTCCCCAAGTTTCTCCGGATTAGCTCTTTTGGTAGGGCTGAAAGGAAAATAACTTCGCCTTCCTCAAGGCGACGACCGTTGCCAATGCCATTAAGAATTTTATCTGCTTTTTCTGCCACTTCCTCGGCCGTTTTGGAAAACGCAAGCGCGTCTAGTGGTCCTCGATCCATAAAATAAAACCCGACATCGGCATTTCTCATAAACTCATTCTTACGACGGATTTGTTTGCTCACCCAATTATCAATTTTGTTACGTTCTAAAGCACTTAAAGAGGTATGTTCCCGATACATTGCGGACGGAGGATTTCCTGTCCATTCTTCAAAAGTCTCAAAAGACCTTAAGTTTTCGATTAAGGTTGTTTTTCCCGCACCGACAGGCCCCACGATATAGTATCTTTGACAAGGTGAATCATGACCAAGGTCCTGTAATTCACTCCGTATCATTGATCGATCTTCACTAGTATTGCGAGTATATGCGACAAACTTCAGGAACTCATGAATTTCCTCGGTGGTAAGGAAGATGGTTACCAGATTATAAACTTCCAAATTTGTGGCAAAAACGTGTGAAAGATAGCCCTCTGTTAGTGCTTCCGCATTTGGCATCCAGTGGATGAAATAATGAGGGTGAGCTGGGTGCCTATTTCTACAGGCGCGGAGCAAATTCTTGAGGGAAACATCCTCAAGTGACAATCCCAGTAGTAAAAAAGTGCTCTCTGAAAAATAAGATAGGCTTCTTTCTGCCGACGGGCTGTTCGCGTCGACGAGAACATCGGCAAAGGCACTTTCGGTAAACACTAAATCACCACTACGTTTTTTCCCTCTGTGGAACGACAATAGGCCATTCAAGTGATAGATTGTCGTACGTCCCCGCGTGGGGAGTTGCTCTGGCAACCAGCGGACGTCGGGAGCTTTCCTGTCGTCCATATGCTTTCTACTGCCGTCATTCTCCAATAGATGCCGCATGGCGAGGGAAAGAAGGTCGTCAAAGTTCAAGGTTAACACATGGGGGCATTGAAATGCCAAGTTGGCTAGTTCCGCCAAGTAAGGATGGTTAGATATCACGGCTTCTATGTCATCAGTGTCCGCAATATCCTTGTAAAGGCCCCGCCGCACGATATCTAGCCAAGCATTCTTGTGTTCTAGATCTGCAAAATCGCTTGTGCCTGAATACTCGTCACGAGTAGACCAAAATTGCTGAAATAGTAGTTGTGTCCGATATGCAGCAGCCATTTTGTTGGGGCTACATTCCACTATCCCCGAATAAGTTTCGCGAAAATCTGATAGTTCGTGAGAGATGCGTTCAACGAGTTCTTCCCACATAGGAATGCCTGCGTCTGTCGAGGCTCCGGCCCCAAGCATAAGGGAGAGTTGCTTTCCATCTCTACGCTGTATGATATGGCATAGCCACTTGGCTAAGTTGGGTTGCCGCCTGATAGCCGAACGCAAGTACTTAAAGGTTTCCATAAAGCCCCCGCCCTCAATTAAGTTTCCAGTAGTCCAAAATCCTTCAAAGCGGCGAGGTTTTTGGGCGTCAGCCGAGCCCCCACATGCCGAATGTTCCAAAGGCCCGAATGGGCAATTACCTCTCTGTCAGAGTAGTTTCCCAGCCATTTATTTGTGGGTGTGTCCAGTATGGCCATGTCCTCTGTCAGCAAGGTAATAAGGCCGGATTCTATGTCAGAACGAACACTATTGGCGCTAGACACATCATCGGCTGGGATAAAGGCAACGAGATACTGGGAAAGCGTTTCAGAGACATATTTCTCTAGTTTAATCTCCGCCTCACGAATATCTTGAGGGGCCGTTGAGCCAATTCCCCAATTCTGGGCTCCATCGCTTATGTCGTCTCTTGCAATTATAGCTCTGCCCACATGCAGCCGAAAAATCGAGCCTCTGTGATTCCCATAACCAGCTTCTGTTCCTTTGTGGGTTCTGAGGCGGTTTCTTAGGGTTGATTTTGAATTTAGGGACACTCCATGGGTGCCTATCCTAACAATGCGTGGCACCATCGCTGAGTAAGCGCTCACCTCCGCCGGATCCATAAATATATATACCCCCTTGGATGGCAAAGTGGTGGTTGCGAGGTCGCATAATCGAAAGACTTGGTCTGCTACGAATTGCCTTTCCAGCGACTTATAGAGTGCCTGAATCCACTCATGACGTGTTTCTGCTCTGTGCCACGTATTTAACCTCTTTAGCCGGTTCCCGAGCGAGAGGCCCTCCAATGGACTTTCCAAAGAGTAGCCTTCGGTTTTCAACCCATTTTTGATTGGAGCTATATACCTCGATCCGGCAAGCATATAGAAAACTGTGTTACGTGAGAATTCTGCAGCAATCTGTTTTCTTAGGGCAGCGCCCCACGTTGCAAGGGCGTCACTGTTATATCGGGTTAATGTCTCATCATAGGGTGCTACGATGTGATGTTTTGATAGAAGTCCATGTTTCGCCGAAAGAATAAAAAAGTCATCGCAATAGCGCTCAGCAAATTCTCTAGATTTTTTAAACAGGGGCGAGCAGTAGATATCTTGAGCCGCCATTTTCTCTGCCAACTTCTTTTTGCTGCAGGATATTAGGCAGATGACTCTGAAACCCCTCTCTCTATATTGGGCCATTTCATTTCGAATGGAATGTAGTGTTGCGCTCATGCTTTTTGAGATATTTTCGCTGCCCCAAACTCCCAACAATCTTAATAGTTACAAAAAAAGCGAGAATTGTTAAGCTAATAGTAGCACAACTTAGAGCGTTTCACGCTATTTGTATCCAATCATTCGTCAAATGCGTGTTTTTTAGCTTTGCCCAGACTATTATCCGTCACGCTGGAAATCGTAGATAAGGGCTGCAGGTAGTTTCTTTAATTTTCAAATGAAACGGATGTAATGAAGCTACGCGAAACACAGCATGTCCTGGCCCAAACCACGTCTCTATCCGGCTCGGCTCGCTAGACGTTCCCGCCTCGCATGTTTCTGTATGTCCGTTGATATGCACCAGTCGCACTGTATTCTTATATCGCTCGACAAACCCATATTGCAGCCAGCGTTCACCAAAGACGCCGGGGTTGCAGAAGGCGAAGTGAAACACCTGTGGTATTGAAGGCATATTGGCCGGAGCAGACAGTTCAATGCATGCGTAATACAGCGCCTGTTTTGTCGGGTCATGCTCGAATTCTTCTATATGCCATGGACGGCCATAGTAATCTTCGGCGAGCGAAGACGGCGGCCAAGCCTGCTGGCGACCGAAGAGGTCTGCCAAAAAGCTGAGCGATGGTTGCCGCCACTGCCGCAATTGTACAGAAGTCAGCAGCCAGTGAATGGCGTCGGATATGCCGCCGTCTTTGGCGGTGAGGATGCTGAAGGGGTCAATATCGAGCAGGCTGCATAAGGAGAGCAGATCGCCTGCCGTGCGGGGAAGCTGTCCATTCATCCAGCGATATATGGTTGCGCGGTCTGGTGGGGTTGAAAGTATCTTCCGCTCGGATGTGGCCCAGGCATCAAGCAAGCCAGGCACCCGTTTAGGGTAGTGGTCAGCTACAAGCGTTTTGAGTAATGTTCCATTGAGACAGATTGCTGCCACCCTGTTCCTCCACGTGTCGCATATAAAATCGGCCCAATGCGACAGCCATAGCGCCAAAATATCCTATTCTTTTGCCGGAGAAGAATGCAACTGCCACGCCCCCTGTGGGCTGATACGCACCGCGAAATGCCGAGAACATGGTATGATGAATAGGATGATTTTTCCGCAGAAATCTGCGCTTTTGAACAGTTCGATCATATTGTTCATGGTCGGAGATGATGTCAACCTCATTTGTTTCGAGTGGTTAGCGCTATGACGACATCTCTTGTGTTCGATGCCCGTGGCAATCGCAAATACCTCAACTTGTCTGAGCGACAGGCCTTTTTGAGGGTTGCGACAGCCTCGGAGCCCGAAGTTATGACGTTTTGTATGGTCATGGCTTATACGGGCGCACGTATTTCTGAAGTGCTCGCCCTTACGCCGATGCGCATCGATCTTGAAGGCCAAGCCGTGGTGCTCGAGAGTTTGAAGAAACGACATAAGGGCCATTTTAGGTCCGTGCCGGTGCCTATGGAGTTGTTAAATATAATAGATAGGGTTCATGCGATCAGGGACGCGCAACAAAATGCGCAGCATATAAACCAGCCGCTATGGCCGTGGTGCAGGACCACTGGTTGGTCGCGAGTAAAAGAGGTGATGGAGCAAGCTGGTATCGAGGGAGTGCACGCCAGCCCGCGTGGGTTACGTCACAGCCTCGGGGTATCCGCCATTCAGTCGGGAGTGCCGCTCAATATGGTGCAGAAGTGGCTGGGTCACACACATATGCAAACGACGGCAATCTATACCAATGCGACAGGGCCTGAGGAGCGGCAATTTGCCGATCTTCTGTGGAAGGGCCTTAGTAGGCGAGTGGCCTCCCAAGATACTTGATCTAATCCCCAAAAAATCTCCTCTGACCTTCTTCTGTCAAGCCGAAGGCTAACTCTCCTACATGCCGACAACATAACGAACCATTATAAAATAAAGCTTTAATCAGCCCTTTGTCTGGCAAGCGAGTGCCATCTTCGAAATTAAAAACAGCTGGAAACACCCGTGGCGGTAACGCGTCTATAGCGTGCTCTGCTAAGTAAATATAAAAAGGGACCGCAGCGTATTTGCGAGGCATGTACCCGCGTTCTCGTTTGCGTGCAGTCAGCCATGCATCTAGTGACTGAGGAGCGTGTTTGGGGAATTTCGTCAAAGGCTTACTAAGGCCCGGATATCTGGTTGCGATGAGTGACTCCGCTTCCGCCACCGTCATCTGAATGTGCATTCCATCCTCCCCAAAAGACCACAACTGAGAGATTAACACCTCAGCTTAGCACAGCTGCCGCATCAACCCCCCCCTTGAACAATATGATCGAACTGTTCAAGGGCTAATCGCATTTCCCTTGGAACAAATTCGTGATCCAAGGGGAGGCAGGTGTGAAAAGTATATTTCTGGGAGGGTGTGTCGCTGCTGCGCTCATGCATGGTTCTTCTCTGTGGGCCGATGATGCTGTAACGGAGAAAATCGAAGCCCACCTCCTTGACCTCATCAAACAATTCTCCCTCAGCGAGATTGACGAGGCTGCTTGCCTGAGAGATATCAGAAAGGAACTGGATGGCCGTCACGGCGACGAATGTTTCGGTCCCTTTGACCGCATCATCGGTGGTTGGCAGGAAGAAGCGGCCCGAAAGCATTGGCAGGAAGATGGTAAAACTGTCTCTGCAGATGTGCCGGGAGATTGGGCCTATGTACGGATAGAGCGTTTTGGCCTGAACACTGCGGAGGAGTTTTATACGGCCGTCTCCAGTATCGAGCAGGAACACATCGTACTGGACCTACGCCAGAATGGCGGCGGTCGGTTGGATCAAGCCATCAAGGTGGCGCTCATGGTGGTGGACCCAGGCAGTGATGATCCCGTCTATACCGAAACCAAGCGGGACAGCGAGGCATCCGATTTTCGCCTCATCAGCAAAACCTTCCATGTCCGCGAGCTGGCTGAACGCTTCTATCCAGAAGAGCCTGAGCGGGTTGGCAGCCTGAGAGACCGGCGCTTCGCGATCCTCATCAACGACCAGACATACTCGGCCTGTGAAATACTCGCCGAGATCATGCGGCGACTGAACCCGGACAAGGTATTTCTGGTCGGTCGGCAGACCTTTGGGAAATGGTCAGCTCAGGCATGGTTTCCCTTTGTGGATGCCGTGGGTAACAAGCGGCGTCTCGGATACACGGTGCTGCGGTATGCGCCTGGTGCAGATGAGGCGCCTCCTGCCCATGTGACGCCAGATTATAAGCGAACCTATAACCTCAGGCGTGACGGCGAACTCGGTGTTGCCACCGACACGGTATACACCTTCGCCATCCGCCAGCTATTCCGGCGGGCACGATAATGCGCTGCCGGTATCATCTTCCAGTTTGCTCTCTACCCCTCCGTATGAAAAGCAAGTGGTGCGAGAGCCGCGTGTCCAGTCTTCCTTCCCAAAAGACGGCTGGACACGCACCTGTTTCACGAACCGTACCTTTCGGCAGGCCTTCGCAGGGGCTGCCGAGAGAGCTCCGACTTTTCATGGTGTCTTGTCGGGGCAGGGGGTGAGGTGTGGTTCTGGCGCGCCTCACCCCTTTTAAGGGATTATTATCAATATCTGTTGCATCGTTCTGTTGGCGCCGAAGCTCTATTCCAGCATTAACACCTACCCGTGTGATTGGCTATCACCAGAGCTTCGGCGTTTCCTTTATATGAAAAGCCCCGGCAGTGCCGAGGCTTGAAGAACAGTGTTGTAAGAACGTTTATTCCCTACCAGCGAACTGAAAATAGGTGAGGATCAGCGATACGGCTGAGAAATAGGTCATAGCATCGGGTTCTGGATCCCAGAGTTTGCGCGGCGGTGGAACCAGCGATTGCAGTTCTGGTGTCATGTCGCCAATCTTCTCGGCAATCGCCTGCTTTGTTGTGATGCCATGTTTCTCGAAGGCTTGCTTGATCTCACCCCGTGAATAGCGGAACAGCCTGATATGGTTCACGCGGGCGATCTGCCCGAGGGCATTGATCAGCTCAGCGACCCGTTTGCGGCGCTCATTGAGCTCGTCAGGGATATATTCAAGGATCAGGATATCCGGACGGCAGTCTTCAATGAGCTGCTTGAATTTGCGGACGCAGACCTTGTTCTTCTCCTCCCCTTTCGCAGCCCATTTGATACCCCAATCCTCCAAGGTGTCATCGTTGTAAAGGGCATAGCCGAAACCGATACGGGTTGGATAGGCAGCAAGAACACGCTGCCCACGACCGTGGGTCTTGTTCATAGGGTTATGAAGTTATCTCGCGCGCATCAATGGTTTCACTGATGGCGGTCAGGCAGGCTCAAGTGCATGGTGGACAGTCCCGGTTTCCAGCTCTCGGTGGAGCGAGCGAGCATGTCTTTTAATGTTGATACCAGGCACAGAAGGCGCGGCATCAGACATATAGGTTACGGGACTGATCACAGATGCACTAGGGGGGGGAAGTTGATGGAGGCGACAAGCCTCTCCCCCTACCTTGCTGAGCACACTTTGCATAGACTGATGGACATACTCGTTAACGCCCATATGCCATGTCAAACCAACAGCCCTATGAGCCGCTCAATTCGGAACGGCTTGCTCATGTTCTCGACCTCACTATCAAACATGACCGCACCAACAAGCTGGTGACCTTCCTGTGTGCCCTGTCGGCCTTCACGGAGGACGACCAGTTCAACGTCTCATACAATGCCCCATCATCCACCGGGAAAAGCTATATCCCCATTGAGGTCGCCAAGCTCTTTCCCGACGGCGACGTGATGCAGATGGGATATTGCAGCCCGACCGCTTTTTTTCATGATGTCGGCATCCCCGACAAAACCAAGAAGGGCCGCGTTGTCGTCGATCTTGGCCGTAAGGTGCTGATCTTCCTCGATCAGCCCCACAACGAGCTCCTGTCACGTCTCAGGCCGCTTCTGTCGCACGATGCAAAGGAGATCAACATCAAGATCACCGACAAGAGCCAGAAGCAGGGATTGCGCACCAAAGATGTGCTTCTCAAGGGATACCCCAGCGTCATTTTCTCAACGGCCGGGCTCAGAGTGGATGAACAGGAAGCGACGCGCTTTTTCCTGCTGTCGCCTGAGGTGCATCAGGACAAGATACGCCAGAGCATCGGTGCTGCCATTGATCGTGCAAGCGGTGGAGAAAAATACATTTCCAAAGTGGAGCGTGACAAAGGTCGCATGCTGCTCAAGGATCGTTTGCAGGCGATCCGGGACGCGCATATCACCGATATCCGTATCAACCCTAAACTCCAGATCGAAATTCAACGTGTCTTTCTGGACGATCAGAAAGTTCTACGCCCGCGCAGTCAACGAGATATCAAACGCTTCATCTCACTGATAAAAGCGTTCGCCCTGTTGAACTTCTGGTGGCGGGACAGGGATGGTGCCACCATCACCGTGCACGCCGATGATTTTGCCGAGGCACATGCTCTCTGGACGGAAATATCCGTCAGTCAGGAACTCAATCTGCCGCCCTATGTCTATTCCATCTATCGTGACGTCATCCAGCCGGCATGGCGGGACAAGCAGAAAGCCTATGGCGGACGGCTGGTCGGATTGACCCGGGCTGAGGTTCTGTCCGAGCATTTCCATGTCTATGGCCGCATGCTTGACGCCACCCAGCTCCGCAAACAGATATTGCCTATGCTGGAGACGACAGGGCTCGTGATCGAGGAGCGCGATCCAAACAATCGCAACAGGAAATTCATCTTCCCTGCGGACCCGAATGAGACGGGTGACAGTGGGAACCCGAGTGGGGTACCGGCCAATATCCCAAGTCAGGTTCGCAATATCAGCGACAGCGAGGTATGATCGGCAAGGTTCCAGATAGGCGGCGGAAAGTCATCCGCCGCGTGGTCCGCTGCCGACCAAACCTGCCGTATATCGATCCGAAAGACTATGTCTTTTCAGAAGAGACGGTGCGGTCACTTACGGAGCTGGCTTTCCTCATCAATGAGATAGAAATGGAAGAAGAGGCGGAGCGTGAGTTATCCGATAATGCCACTCACCATGAATCCAACTACACCTCAGGAAAAGCACCTTCTGCGTGACATGCGGGCAGGAGCCTTTCGCGATCGGTATCTGGTCTATGACCGCAAAAGTACCGACGAGCCGAACAACCAGAAAAACTCGCTGAAATATCAGCGGGAAGAAAACCTCAAATTTGCCGAGCGGGCAGGGCTGCCGGTCGCTTCCCTATCCCTGTCCGGCTTTTGCACCGACGGCATAATCGCCGAACGACATTCGGGCTTCAAGGAAGATAATAACGTCATCATCAATGCTGCAGGCATGGTGCAATATGACATTGCCCGGCCCAAGTTCAGGCAGCTTATGCAGGTCTTGAGCAAGGGGTATTTCAAGGGTGCCATATGCCTCTGCTGGGACCGTATGAGCCGCAATAAAGCCGATGATGCCATCATCGCCAAGCTGATGCGTAGCGGCATCGATATCCGCTTTGCCTTTGCTCAATATGACGATACCAGCGCTGGGGCGCTGCATATGGATATCGACGGCATGTTCGCCGCCCATCATTCCCGTGTCACCAGCGAGAAGGTGAAGCTGGCGACCCGCAACATGCGGGAGCGCGGTATCTGTACCTATAAGGCACCTATTGGCTATCTCAACATCGGCAGCTCAACCGAAAAGCCGTTTGACCCCGACCGGGCACCCATCATTCGCCGTATGTTTGAGCTTTATGCCGAGGCGGACATGAGCCTGTCCGATATGGCCCGGTGGGCCAATGAGCAGGGCCTCACCACCCCGCCGATGCGCAGACGGCGTACCGAGGCGGAAATGCTGGAGGAGGATGAAGATGAACCAACATCACCCAAGGTCTGCCGTCCGGTGCCAAAAACACAGATACACCGCATCCTCACCAACCCCTTCTATCTCGGCATGATCGTCGGCAATGAAGGTGGCTATGTGAAGAGTTCAAGCCACAGGCCACTTGTGAGCCAGAAAACCTTCTATGCGGTGCAGGCAAAGCTTGGCGAGAAGCGGGTCAGTGTCCACTATGAAAACAAGCTGGAACTGCCGTTTCGCGGGCTTGTGCGGTGTGGTGAGTGCAGGCGCGTGTTCACGCCCTATACCGCTAAAGGCATTGTCTACATGGGCGCACGCTGCAAGCCGGGCTGTCAGAACAGCGTGAAGAATCTCAGCCTTGAAAGCATTGAGTGCAAGATTGGTAATGTGTTGGAAAATCTGGTGCTCACCGATGATGAACTGATTGAGATCGAAGCTAGAGCGTCAACCGATATCGCACTTGTGGAGCAGAAGCGTCACGAGCATCTGGCTGAGAACGAACGCCAGAAGCGCAAAGTGCGGGAGGATCTGAAATACCTGCGGGAGAACAAGCTGGCACTGTTGAAGACCGGCGCCTTTGACGCCGACGGTGTCGTGAAGGAAGAAAATCGCTTGAACAGAAAGCTCCTCGAATTGCAGCAGGCGGAGCAGGATTCCGACGCCACAATGACCGAAGTGATGGAAAGTGTCGTAATTCTTTCCGAACTCTTGGAAAGCGCGCATTCCAGCTATATTTCGGCAAAACCGCCGCGAAAAGAGCGGATCGTGCGATTGGTGTTTTCCGAACTTTTGCTCTCGGAAAATACGTTGAGTTTTAGCTGTAGAAACGGATTCCAGGCGTTGGAAAGCCGCCTCGTCTCATTGGGCTGCCCGACAGCATGGCTTTCAGAACTAGCCAACCCTTCCGGGATTAGGGAAGGCATTGCGGAATTGAGGGCACTGCTAGCCGAACTTTAGTACCCCACCCCAGTTCCCACTGTTAATCGTTGGCGAACGGCGTCACCAATAAGATTTGCTGCACGCAGTATTGCGTCAGTATTTAGTCCAACTCCAACGCTAAGGCGAACCGTTCCGTCGGATGCAGCTTCGCTGTCAACCGCCTTCACTACATGAGACGGTTCAGGAATGCCGGATGTGCAGGCAGAACCTGTGGATGCGGCAATTTCAGAGCTTAAGGTGCCCAAAAGCATTTCAGCATCAACCCCGGGTACATGAATATTCAAATTTGATACGTGTCTGTCTTCGATATTTGGGCCAATGAGTCGACTCTCCGGTAGTGCTCTCTTCAGGTTTCTCCAAAGTTCGTTGCGAAGGAGGGCTAGTTCTGTTCTCAACTTTTGGCCATTTGATCGCCAATGTCGTGCAGCCTCCCCGAAGCCAACGCATAATGGCGTTGGGAGTGTCCCGGAGCGCATCCCAAATTCTTGGCCGCCACCATGAATTATGGGACCGATCTGATCTTTTGTTTCATGGCTAATATAAATCGCGCCAATTCCTTTTGGGCCGTTCATCTTATGAGCTGAAATACTTGCGAGATTCACTCCTAGCTCTCTCAGGCTGATGTCAGAGTGTGTAATAGCTTGTGACATGTCACTATGCAGAAGAACACCATATCGTCCGCATAACTTAGATATGGTTCGAATGTCTTGTATCGTTCCAATTTCATTGTTGGAAAACATCAGAGATAGTAGCTTTGGCTTGTTTTCTGCTATCTTACATTCCAAATCATCGACGTCGACATACCCATTATTGTCCACCCCGACATATACAACGCTATGCCCCTGACTTTCTATATGTCGGGCTGTGGCGAGAACACACTTATGCTCAGTAGTGCAGGTGATGAAGCTAGCGCTTTGGGTGGCCTGAAAGACACCTTTGATGGCAAGGTTGTTGGCTTCAGTTGCTCCAGATGTGAAGTAGATCTCTGAGCCATCCACGTTAAAAAGATCAGCTATAGCGTGACGGGCTTCTTCTATTGCCCGCTGAGAGAGCATACCCAATAGGTGGCTTGAGTGAGGATTTGCGGAATTTCCCTCAAGGAATGGCAGCATCTTATCAAGTACCCCGGGAGCTAAAGGGGTGCTCGCTTGATGATCGAGATAAATGATATTGTCCAAAAATACCCCCTTTAGTGACTAGAAACGCAACTATGTATAACAAAAAATGTACTGGCGATGACTCCCAGGAGATGTTGACTTACCTCTTTCAAAATTGCAATTTGTTTCCTGGAGATGTTCACCAGGACCTTACCGGAGCGACATATGGAAAGAAGTTTGACTAGCCCTGACTATACGCCCCAATTTTCAGGACATGAGTCCTTTCACTTGAGGTATGGTTGGCTCAAGAAGGCTTATGACCAAGTGTCCCTAGCTCTTGCCAGCGGGAGAGATCCGCTCAAGGTTTTCACAGATGATGACGCGATCGCTCGTTTTGGGGTGGGTAAAAACATGGTAGCTTCGATAAGGTTTTGGGCAACCTCTTGTGACGTATTGAGCGTTGAAGACGGAAAAATAGCTCTAGGAGAGACGGGGAAGCGGGTTCTTGATGATCTAGGTTGTGACCCCTACCTAGAGAATCCAAATTCTTTGTGGCTGATTCATTGGAACTTGGCGTCCAATGTGAACCGGACTTCCTTTTTCTGGGCTTTTAACCATTTCAATGAAGCAACTTTTTCGAAGTCGTTGATGGAAAAGAAGCTATTTGCTCATGCAGAGCAATACGGCTGGAAAAAAATAAACAGATCTACAGCTGATAAGGATTTGGCTGTCCTTCTAAATACTTATGCAATGCCTGCGCTTTCGAAAAAAAGCTCTCAAGAGGATAGCCTCTCGTCGCCATTGGCAGAGCTTGGGCTTTTGCGACAAAGCCCCGAAGACAAAAAATATCATTTTGGATGGGGCTTGAAGCCAACTTTGTGCGATGAGCTGTTCCTTTTTGCTCTTTTGCAGTTCTGGCAACGTTTTTCAGATGCCAACACCTTGAATATTCAGTCAATTATGCTTGAGCCAGGGTCGCCGGGAAGAGTTTTTCTCATGGACGAAAATGAGCTTTCGATGCGTCTCATGAGACTTTCGGAATTGACCATGAACGCATTAGCTTGGTCCGAGACGGCAGGCCTCCGCCAGATCGTCAGATCAAAAGAAATCACTGTTGAAAAAGCATGGGCGCATGTGACGAGCTCAATCAATAGCCACCACAGTAAAGCAGCTTAAAATGACACTCCAAGATCGAGTTAGAATCTCAAGAAAGTTTATACGATCCACTCGAATTGACGTGGACTCTGCGGCGGGATCTCTGGATGGGTTTGTTTTCTCGCCCTCACTGAAGGAGTTACTCCTTCGTATGGGCGCGCAGGAGAGCCTTTCACACCAAGGCGCTTACACTTGGACAGGCCCATATGGTAGCGGTAAGTCAAGCCTAGCCGTAGTGCTTGGCCAGCTCATTGGCGGGTCGTGTGCCAATAGAAAACATGCCGCGAAGATTGTGGGCGATGCCCACTTTGTTGAACAGATCACAGAGCAGTTCAAACCAAATGAATGTGGGTGGACTTTTCTCAACGTGGTTGGCGAACTTATTGAACCTCAGCGTGCGATAGCAAAGCGAATAAATGCGAGTGGGCTTTCTAAGATCGACGAAACCGCCACTGCGGATGAGGTCATTGAAAAGCTCTCAGAATTAGCTGCCGACAATACAGAGACATCAGGGGGGCTGTTTCTCGTAATCGACGAGATGGGGAAATTCCTAGAGCACTCCGCTGCGGGTGCAAATGATATTTATTTCTTTCAGCAATTGGCGGAGCGCGCGTCTCGTAGCAATGGGCGGCTGATTGTTGTAGGGATTCTCCATCAAGCATTTCAAGAGTATGCAAACAAGCTCGACCGAAATATTCGCGATGAATGGGCAAAAATTCAAGGTCGCTTCACAGATATTCCTGTAAATATTTCTGCGGATGAGCAGCTTACGCTGATTTCCCAAGCCATTGTCTGCGACAATGCGCCGAAGCGCATGGGTGACTTGGCAGCAAAAACTATAGCCCTCCTGAAGGCTTCTAAGCTTACATTGGCTGATGAGACTAAAGCTACTCTCCAGAGTATCTGGCCGCTGCATCCTTTGGCAGCGATTGTGCTAGGGCCATTGTCAAAGAAGAGTTACGGACAAAACCAGAGAAGTATTTTTACCTTCCTAAGCTCAGCTGAAAGTGGAGGTCTGCAAGACTTCTTAGCAAACCACAACGAGGGTGATCTTTACCGACTTTGTAATTTGTGGGATTACCTAATCCAAAACCTATACTCGTCAATCGCGATTTCAGCGGATAGCCATCATTTCTCGAATGCCATGGAAGCCTTGGACTTGGTGGCACCAGAGTATGAGGGGCACCTCGAAGAGTTGATTCTGAAGTCAATTGCGCTGTTGGAGCTAACTCGGAAACAATCTGGATTGGGAGCATCAGAGGAAGCTGTCATTCTTGCCTGTGACAACTTCCCTAAATCAGAAGTCCAATCTGCATTAAAGCGGCTCCTTGAAAAATCCGTTATTGTCTTTAGGCATTATCGTGGCACCTACGGCCTTTTTGAAGGTAGCGATTTTGATATTGAAAATGCACTTGAAGAGGCATCGCGCGAGGTAACCAAGCCAAATTTGACAGCTATCAGCGAAGCAATTGGTTTCAGTGCGATTAGTGCAAAGCGGCATTACCATGAAACAGGGACCATGCGTTGGTTTGATTTCATGGTATTGCCGGCTGATGAGCTCAAAGATGCCTTTCAAAGGAGGGCCAAGTCCCAAGCCTTTGGGTGTGCTGTGTTGGCGCTTCCCACCAATGATGAGCCGCTGGAGCGCATTAAAGCACATCTGAGTGAGCTCCAAAGCTCCATGAAGGGCGAGACATTGTTGCTAGCAACATCTCCCGATGGAGCCCGGCTAGTCTCGTTGGCTAGGTCTCATACTCTCTTAAACCACATCTTGGATACTCGACAGGAGGTTGGTAGAGACAAAGTTGCTAGACGTGAGATAAGAGACCGGTTGGAAGCCACCACCAACTTGATAAATCAAGAAATATGGTCGATTTTGAACTCATCGCTATGGGTAATGCCCAATGGAGATGTTGAGCACTTGAGTTGGCCACTGTTAAACTCGGTTATTTCAGACATCGCCGCCAAAAAATTCGCTAAAGCGCCTATTATACACAACGAATTGCTGAACCGCCGGGCTCCTTCGGGAAGTGCAAATGCGGGGTTAAAACAGCTTCTGTATGCAATGGTGCTCCGCGAAGAGAAAGAGCAACTTGGTTTTGTTAAATATCCAGCAGAAAAAGGCCTCTATTGCTCTATTCTCGAAGCGAACGATCTTCACCAGAAAGTGGGGAAGGTTTTCAAGTTTGTTTCTCCATGTAAAATCGACGGCAATACATTCCAACCGATTTGGGAAGCTACAATAACCTACCTTCATGACAATGCCGATCATAGCGTTTCGTTAAATGAACTATACGACCTCTGGGGACAAGAGCCGTATGGTGTGACGGATGGCTTGATGCCTCTGATCGCAGTTCTTTTCTTGATTACAGAGCGCTCAAGTCTCGCGTTTTATCGTGAGGGCATATTCCTTTCAAGGTTCACCGACATTGACATTGATTACCTACTGAAGGCTCCAGAGCTCATCAATGTTCGCTGGATGGACATGTCAGAATTGTCGCGAAAGCTTCTTTCAAATTTGGCAGGTATCGCGGCAGATATTTCAGGGCAGCCGGTGCTGAATTTGGAGCCACTTGACGTTGCTCGATCACTAATCGCAGCGTTCGACAACATCGCCCCATGGGTGCACAAAACATCGAAGCTTTCTCAAAATGCAATTCAAATAAGGGCTCTGTTCAAGCGATCCACAGATCCGAACAAGTTTTTGTTTGATGATATTCCTGCTCTCTATGCCAACCAGGTCAATACGGCTTCCCAAGAAGGGGTGGAGTTTATCACGCAGCACATCAAGGATGGGCTGGTGGAGCTAATGGAACGCTACCCCCTAATGCTACATAAGCTGCGTGATCAGGTGTTGCATGAACTGCAAGTGCCGAGTTTGGCACCTCAAGCAATCAACGAATTAAATGAGCGCGCGAAAACGATCAAAGGCATAACAGGGGAGATGCGCCTCGAGGCCTTTATCGGCAGGCTGTGCCAATTTGACAATGAAGATACTAGTATTGAGCAGTTGGTCGGTTTAGCTATCAATAAGCCAGCTAAGGGTTGGGTTGATAGCGATATCGATAAAGCGGCAGTTGCTCTCATTAATTTTGCCCAGCAGTTCAATAAGCATGAAATGATTGTTCGTGTTGATGGTCGCAAAGGCAAACGAGAAGCCATGGCAGTTGTTGTCGGCATGGATGGTCGCCCGGTACCGATTGTGCAAGAGTTCGATGTTCTGGACAGTGAGAAAGCCAGTGTGGATAAGATTGCTGCCGAGTTCCAAAAAGTGCTCTCAAAGTATCCCGCGCTTTCTCAAAATGTCGCGCTCGCAGCCTTGGCTACGGTCAGCGCCTCTGTAATCGGCGTTGAGGGCGCAGGTGATGAGGAGGAGGTGTCTAATGGATGATGCAAATACAAAGCATGTCCTAGGGCTCTCTGGCGGTAAAGACAGTGCAGCACTGGCCGTTTATATGAGCCAAATGCACCCCGAGCTCGATATCCAATATTTCTTCACTGATACCGAGAAGGAACTTCCAGAGGTATATTCTTACCTATCGATGCTTGAAGGTTTTTTGGGGAAAGAAATTATCAGATTGGATCCAAGCCGCCATTTTGACTATTGGCTGGTCCAATATAAGAACTTTCTTCCATCAGCGCAGACACGTTGGTGCACCAAAATGCTGAAGCTGAAGCCGTTCGAAAACTGGGTTAAGGACGAATTTCTTAGCAAAGGCTACAAAGTATATAGCTATGTCGCTATTCGCGCTGACGAAGAGTATCGGGAGGGATACGCCTCCAAGAACGATAATCTTGTAGTGAAACTACCGCTCAAAGAGGCTGGGATCGATAAGCCCGGCGTTCACGACATTCTCGATTCAGCGGGTCTAGGCTTGCCTGCATACTATGAATGGCGGTCACGTAGTGGTTGTACCTTCTGCTTCTTTCAGCAGAAGATTGAATGGGTCCGCCTCAAAGAACGACACCCAGAGGCCTTCGAAGAAGCCAAGGCGTACGAGAAAAACGCCCTTGAGCATGGTTCCCCTTTCACATGGTCACAAGGTGAATCCTTGGAAGAAATGATGCGCCCTGAACGAGTGGAGGCGATCAAGGCTGACTACGAAAAGCGTATGGAGCGCGCTAAAGCGAAACGGGTTATTGATCCCCTACGTCCAGATAGCACACCGATCGATATAGACGATCTTTACGGTCAACAAAAAATGTGTGTGGCGTGCCATAAATAGTGTTATTCAGACCACTGCTGTTTAAAGGCCATCTTCTCTGTAGCCAATCCAGTCTTCAAATTCGAAGTCTTGGATAAAATGAAGAGATCGGCAATATGTTGGGCTACAATTATCCAAGAAGCGGTCAAACTCTTCGCCGCATGCACCGTCAACTTGATCGTATTCCCAGGAATTGAACCCGTTGAAGAACTGGCCCAAGAACATTTGAATATATAGTGCTGCTGTACGGGAACCCGATTTCAACAGATATTCCAAGAATCCATCAGCCAAGTAAGAGCTCCCAATATTTTCTGGATGCTCCATCAGAGGGAAAACGCCGTGCGCTATGTAATTTCTTAGGTTTCTAAGTAGGTGCAGGCCATAGTTTAAATCCGTAGAATTTACGTTATTCATGCCAGACAAGCTGGCAGGAAATACCTTCCGATAATACGAAAAGGCTTTTTCGAAATTGCTACATATATGGACCAATTGATCAGGCACATACATTTTACTACACTGATTCACTAGATACGCAGCCTTTAAGCTTACACCTCTTAACTTCTTGTCAAGACGGAATTTCTTATTAAATTGAGGAGTTTCATAACGGCCAACAACAAATCTGTACGTTTCCTCTAACGCATTGCATATGAAGATGAACCTGGTCAGGTCGGTCGAGTAACTCGAATAGTGCTTGGAATTACGATCATAGTAATCCGCAACTGTGCCGCAATAAAAACCATCTGAGCCAGAAAACTCCCATGCATTTATTTCAACGTTTTTTAGTTGACTGGCCAATTCAAGCCAACTTCCAATCGTTGAAGGAAATACCTCTCTCGAACCATCACCGCTTTGATAGCTCGCAGATCCGCCCAGATAAAGACAGTATTGAGACAGTTCGAAAAGATGCTTTGCCAAAGGCCTCATCTTTGAACAAATATCGCATTTTTGAGTTGGGAACTCAGATTCTGACATCTTAGATTGACTTCTACCTTATTCAAAAGCCATGGAGAGATAAAGCTTGCTCATTCTAGCGATCCACGCATCCTTATTGGTAATGTCGATGCGAGGGACACCAAGGTATGCCTTCAAATAGGTTTTAAATTCCTCAATAGTAGGCAGCCCTCTTGCCTGAGACTTTTGCAAGCCAAGACCTCTGGCACCATCGATGCCAGTTTTGCCCTTTTCCATTAAACACATCATAGACGTTGGCAGCATTAGCCTTAAATAACCGATCTAAGTCCCCAGCCATAGATTCCTCCTATATCAAGTGCTCCAGCGAGTACCGGGTCAGGATCGGCCTCAAGCTGTTATAGCACTCGTGCCTGTTGGCGGATAAACTAGCAAACTCAGCGACCCTGGCGAGCTCAGCTTTCAACAGTCGTCTTGAATATCCTGACTCATCATCTTCGGCCTCAGGAAGCATGACAAGAAAGTCGTATATTTCCGCCAAGTCTTTTCCTTTGGATCGCCGTAGAATACGTCCGCGGCGCTGAATGAACTGACGGGGGTCGCGTGAACTAGCAAGTATAAATGCTGTTCTACAAGCTGGGATGTCGATGCCTTCATCAAGACATTTGATGGCGACCAAGGAGTCGCGATATCCGCGTTTGAAGCTATCTAATATCTCATCTCGCTGTCTTCGGTTTTCCCGCGCCGTGAACTGGGAGCTTGTCCAGCCATGATCATGGAGCACTTTGCTGACCACTTGGATTTGCCTTAGGCCGATATCATCTTCTTCAGGGTCCTCAGGATCTATTAGGCCGTCCCCGCAGTAAAATAAGCTGTGAGGGATGGGATGATTAATTTCGTCGAGGATATACCGTAGTGCGGTTATCTTTTGGGAGGCCGATGCAACTACTCTAGCTCTGTCTCGAAGCTTGGCTTGTAGAGGTTCATTATCTGAATTGCCTTTCTTGCTGCTTGATTGTGCTGCAATCATCCGGCCAATTTGTGCCGATAGAGTCCGATATTTGTCCGACTCTTCTGCGTTAAGCTCAACGGGGATAACGTTGTAACGATAAGGCGTGAGAATGCCATTCTTGACTGCTTCTGCGAGAGAATATTGATCAACCACCTTGCCGTAGATGCTCTCAAGATGCTCATTGCGCTCTTCGCTGAGATAGTGTTCAGGTGTAGCCGAAAGACCTAGCCTGAACCGGGCTTTGGTAGGAATGTATCCCTTAAAAGAGAGGGAGCCATGGTGGTGACATTCATCGCCTATCCAAAGCATCTTGTTAGCGTCAAGTGCCTTGAGGTGTCTTTGAAAACTAGGCGATTTAAGAGTTCTATTAACCACAACAATGGCGGTGAACTTTGCGGTACCTGTTTGGTTGGCATGAACTGCGTTCGCAAGGCGGCCTTCCCAAAGGTGGCGAGAGCGATAGCACCTAATTGCATGGATGTTGAACAGCTCCAAGACTTCTATCCATTGATCTGCAAGATCCTGATATGGAACCGCAATAACGGTTATAAGACCAGGGACCTTGTTAGCTATTTGTACAGTGCCATAGATTGAAGTAATAGTTTTACCTGCACCTGTGCATAGGGCCAAAATGCCAATAAAGTCATTTGCACGCCATTTGTTCAGAGCTTTAGTTTGGTGCTCCCGTATCTCAAAGTTGCTACCGTGGATTTTTTCCGGGACCCTCGGAAGGGTTGATGTCGGTTGTTTTTTCGGTTTCCCAAGGAACTCATTCCAGGCGGATAATTCCATCTCTACTGATGGTTTCTCTTCCAATGCTTTAGAGATGAGATCTAGTTTTCGTTTGGCAGCCTCTGGAAATTCGATAACTGCTGTGCCTGAATACTCATTGTTCCAAAGCCTTTCAAACTTGAGTGCGTGCGGCTTCCAATGCGGTTCGAGCTCGGGCACCCAAGATTTGAAGGCGTTGATCGATTCATAGTTGAATTGAGGCAAAAGAGCTTTGTCTGTTTCGTTTGCGGATCCTGTGAAAACTATGCAATCACCATCCGCATCTTTGATGATGCCTACTTTTTCATGGAACAGTCCATTGGGTCTCAGCGCGACTTTGATCTCCAATCTGTTGTGAGAAACCAACCAAGCAAGGGCCTTAACGCGACACTGAAAAATTGAGGAAGTCTCTTCGTCCACCTGTTGCAGGAACTGTGTCCCTAACTGGTCGGCAATTTCCTTGCGTTTATAGCCGGACTTTACTGCCTCAAAATCTTCTTCGCTGACAAATGCTCCAACGATGAGCTGGATATGTCCCTCATTTTCAATAAAGACAGAAAATGCTTGCGCAGCATACGTCAATGTCGCGGCGGAAAAATATCCAACAGACCGTTGATAACTAGAGGCCTCTGACAAAGCAGGAATATAAAAGTCAGTGAGTAGATTATCTTCCTCACTTTCGTAGACCGCTTTGATATCAACATCGCGAAGCATTCTAAAAGCTAATATCTGCTATCTGCTGTTCGACATCTGCATCACTACTAGATGATGTGATATAGCCAGCTTTATGCAAGCCCACGATGATGGCTTTGTCAGGAGATTGATCTGCGTACTCCTCAAGCCACTCCGACACGAGGGTCATTCCCCCATTTGCATACTCTTCAAAAATCTGAGCGCACTCGCCTTCGTGACCTTCTCTAAGAATGTCTGAACTCTTCGTTTCGGCGATACCAATAGCCCACAGAATTTCAATAGCCTCGTTGTGCTCAAATTGTGCACCAGCGATGTCTTCGACTCCCTGGGATTTATCCAACGGTATTTTGCGCCCCTCCGAGTATCCTAGCAGTGCAGAGAAGGTCATAAACTCTCTTATGGTCGGGAACAGTGATTTACCGAGTTCTGGGAGCTTATCGGTACATAACCGCTGAACCATGGGTTCATGAATTTTGCTTCGATTTATGTTCGCCGCACGTGCCATCTAAGCCACTCCCTCAATGACGGTGCCATCGAAATTTGAAGAGTAAACAGTAGTGGATATTCGCTTGGTCCCGATATCGATGTGTTCACTCTCCTTATCGCCTTGTTCTCCTGTGTTGTGGCGTATAAGGCAGAATTCAGCGCCGATCTTGTCTTTAAGCCTAGCCATCACATTTGCCGAGCCTTGCTCGCTTGATACCATTAGGATCACCTGAGAGGCCATTTCCGGAATGAACTCCGCCGTGGCAACTTTGTATATTTGGTCAAGTTTGCCGAAAGGCGAATCCAAGACCAAAGGTGCTTCGGTTCCAGGCAACAAATGTTCACCGGAGGCATTTTTTCTCAGTTTAGCGAATTTGCAAAGGGCGCCGATGAAAGCAAGGCCCAGCAACTGATTTTCGCCTTCACTTTTGGCCATGGACATTCCATCGGAATTTCGAAGTTTGATTGTGAAATTCTTATCCATGCTAACCACGAAATCTTTTCGAGCTGTTTTGTCGATGATCTCCCTAATGAAAGTGCGAATCTGAGCCTTGGCAGAATCCTCATCGTTTTTCAGCTCGTTTTCTAAACGTTCCTTCAGGTCCCTAGCCAAGTCCCGACGCGCGATGAAGCGCTTGGCTTCTCGGCTCTTCGCTGTGATCTGATCAATCTGCTTACTGATATCTCGTTGTTCACGTTCACAGCGAGTTATATTCATTTGAAGAGATACTACGTCGCGATCGATTTCTCTTTCTCGATTGCGGAGCTCTTCTAACTTGATTTCTTTTTCGCGAATCTCATCAACGTCGATGTTTTTGATTTGGTTTCGGCATTCGGCGAGTTTTACCTCAAGCCGAGTAACTTCTTCCTCTTCGTCAGCCAATTGAGCTCGGGCCTCGTTCAGGCGAGAAGGGGCCTTTGTTCGGTTCTCACTAAGGCTTTCAAGCCTTGATCTCACCTTGATGATCCGATCCTGTAGTACTTTGCTTGAAGCAGTGTCCAGAAGGGAAGCAACCAAAGCAGCTTCTGGAGATCCTGCTGTCAATGGGGCGCCGCAGATACATTTTTCCGCCCGCAGAACTGATGAAACGAAATCCTTATTGTATGGTGCTGGGATTTTACCCCTAGTGGTTTCATCCTCTAGGCAATCATGAGTTTCTTCCGTAATCTTGCTTGCTACAAGAAAGCGGCCATTGTCTCCAAGCCAATTAAGCACTTTAGTCCTAGCTGCAT
The DNA here is from genome assembly GCF_048264555.1 of Kordiimonas sp. Lineage (GTDB taxonomy): Bacteria > Pseudomonadota > Alphaproteobacteria > Sphingomonadales > Kordiimonadaceae > Kordiimonas. The sequence goes on along the minus strand of NZ_JBLXCX010000001.1, from coordinate 273,961 downwards.
TGGCATTGTTTTGCGCGCGTTTAAGGTGTCGCTCGAGCTCTTCTTTCCGGCGCTGTATTTCCTTAGCGGCAGCACTGTCGCGCAACTCTTTGTTGATATCGATTTGTTGTTGGGAAATTGAAGAAAGCTCTAATTCCGCTTGCTCGATTTTCTGTTTGGCTGTTTGTATCTGCTGTTCGAAGGATTTTTCTTTGTCTTCAAGTTCTTGAATATTGGTGCTGCCGACGGCTGAGTTCGCATTTTTTCGATATTCTTTATGGATATAGTCAAGGTCATCGATAGCACTCTGAATCAGAGTACAGCCAAGGATGTCTCTTACGGCCTTACCTACTTCATGGCGATTTTCTTCCCCAGAAATAGTCTCGGCGTGTTCCCCATCAAATAGGAAGTGGCCAGCCATATCTCGAGGGATTACGGAGTTGATGAATGCTTCTGGTTCTACGTGAGTATGAGGAACATGATTGCCGTAATCGATTTTCGCCACTTTCAGAGTATTTTGTACGGATTCGTCGCTTTTGCTAAAGTGACGAGCCGCTTCATAATCTGCTCCATTGTGCTCGAACTGCACTCGAACACATGCAACATCTTCCCCTTCTTTTGCAGCCTGGTGGTTGAGGATGTCTTCTCGTTGCTCAAACCGTTTTGTAGTTTTGCGATAAAAACACCACAAGAGCGCATTCAGAAGTGTTGTTTTTCCGACCCCATTTTCCGCATGGATCAAGGTGACATTTTTTTCAGGGTCGCGTGAGAAGTCGATGGTGCATTCGCCATAGAAACATCTGAAATTCTTCAGGATGATCTTATCAAGAATCATTGGTGTCACTCCCTTTGGCCCGCCGATCAATGATTTCTCTGATTTTTTTTCGACGCGCTGTAGGCGAATTGCCAGTCTCATATAGGACCTGGCGCTCTGCCCCAATGATTTCACGAATAATTTGGTCCAACTCTTTTTCTGTGTACAACAAGCTATTTCCCCCAAGAAAGCGCGATAGACCAATAACAACTGCAAGAAGTTACAAGATTGAGTTGTGTAAATTCAATTTTTTTCTACAGGATGTACTAACGCTTGAGCCAAAATAATAAGCATAAATAGCTGTTTTGGTGAAAGGGTCACAGGTCAGGCTGGAGGTCTCTATGAGTGTGAGCTCATGTGAAACAGCGTCTGTCCTTGGGGGTTAGCTTCGTTCTCCTCCTGGAAAATTCTTTTTTAAACTGTAATAATATAGGCAATGTTATCGTCCATCCACGGGTTGTTGCACGTTGCTTGGTCCAACAGTCGGACTGAGAAAACCAGAGTATCTATCAGGTTGTTGGACCGCCTATCCCATATGTATGTCATTGGAAAAACGGGCACCGGTAAGACCACCCTTCTAGAAAACTTGCTCCTGCAGGACATCCGTGCCGGTCGCGGCTTGGTTTTGCTTGACCCGCATGGCGACCTTGCCGAGCGTATCGCAGCTCGCATCCCATTATTCCGTTCCGACGACCTGATCCATTTCAACACGACTGCCTCACGCCAGACGTATGGCTGCAATCCTCTGCGGCGGGTGTCCCCGGATGTTCGGCCACTCGTGGCGTCCGGTGTGTTGGAGGTGTTCAAAAAGCAGTGGACTGGCAGCAGTTGGGGGGTGAACATGGAGCATATCTTGCGCAATGCGTTGCTGGCGCTCTTGGATATGCCCCGTGCGACATTGGCAGATATTCCCCGTCTGCTCACGGATGAACGGCTTCGAGAGTCTGTGATATCCCATATTGCCAATCCGCAGGTGAGGCGGTTCTGGGAACATGATTTTGAAGCTGGCGGCTTCAATCGTGCCAATGCACTAGGGCCAGTGCTCAACAAGGTGGGAGCCTTCCTGTCCGACCCTATGCTATATCGTGTGCTGACAGCATCGGAGAAGCCACTGTCCTTTCGTCGCATCATGGACGAGCAGAAAATACTGATCGTGAACTTAGCCAAGGGACGGATTGGCGACGATGCATCTTCCCTGTTGGGCGGACTTCTTGTCACGATGCTCACCAACGCAGCCTTCAGCCGGGCAGATCAGCCGGAGCACAGGCGTGAGCCATTTTTTATCTATGCCGATGAGTTCCAGAACTTTGCGACAGATAGCTTTGCCAACGCGGTATCCGAGCTTCGCAAGATGAAGGTTGGGTTGATCTTAGCGCATCAGCATCTGCACCAGATACCCGAGAATATCCGCGCCGCAATTCTTGGTAACGTAGGTACGCTCATCTCCTTCCGCGTCGGCGCACAGGATGCACCCTATATGGCGCGGGAGTTCTATTCAGATATCAGCCAGGAAGATCTCATCAATCTCCCCAACCACCACATCTACCTGAAGCTCATGATCGACGGTGTGCCGTCTCGCCCCTTCAGTGCTGTGACGCTACCGCCTCGAATTCCCTAAAAGTAGAATTTTATCTATTTTTGCGATAATCTTTGCTCCTTGGCTAACATATGGGCAGGGGGTAACCATGGATTTGCTGTTTAAACGCTCTCAAGAGGGCGGGATCGGTCGTGCTTCATTCAAATTGTTTTGCAAGCTTGACCTTGATGATCAAGAGCAGGCGCTCACCAAGAAATACCGTTTCGACGAAGCCGTCTTAATCTATACCTACCAGCCCACGCTTGCGAGGAAGGCATTTCTAAGAAGCCTCGGCGTGTTTATCCTTTTGTGGCTGCTTTCCCTCGCCATGTTCGGGGCGAGGGCTATATTCGCGAACGCATTGTTTGCCTTCTTGCTCATCATGGTCGTCACGGCGGTTTTCGGCTTTTGGTACTATCACCAGAACCGAGAGACCATCTTTGTCCGGGACCTTATCCATGGTCGGTATTTCAAATGCGACAGCGTGATCGAACTCGCTCGCAAGGAGGCGTGGCTTGAGACCGTCTGCTCATACTTGAGACAGGTAATGGAAAGTGCCCTGCATTGGGATGGTGAAGAACGCTTTCCTATTAAAGCGCTGCCCAAAGACGAGGCTAAAAAGATTATAATTAAGGGCCTCTGATGGGCTTTCATATTGCTGCGCGGTTCCATGCTTTTGCGAACGGTCTGTTCCGCCCGTCGGAAGAGCGCAAAACATGGTTCCTGTACCACAGGGTTCAGTTCCTGCTGGAGCGCGAGGCCTTGGAAGATACCATGGGCAGGGCTGGCCTTGCCCTCATGCTTGCCGGCGACCTGGCTGATACCTTTGGCTTGTCCGAAGAACATGCGCACCGGAACAAGCTTGCCGAGCTGGTCGCTCAGGTCATCGATTATGAAGACCTGTTTGTCCTGCCGCACATTGACTGGGGCACTTCCTATACGGTCGCGGAGCATTTTGACCTGCGTGCCCTGTTACGCACACAGCTTGATCTCATGAAGGATTTCAAGAGCACGTATCAGGCCATGCAGGATGCACTTGCGGTATCGCTAAACAGTCTGTACTCGGTCCCATTCCGTAACCCTGATCGCACCGGTGCGGGCGTGCAGACCTTTGAGGCTGATATGCTGTCCAGCACTCCTCATTGTGGTGCTGTTGTTGAAGGAATGGTCCTTCCCTTCTTCGATGAGGGTCTAGCGGATAGGAACTTGTTCCGTCGGCTTCGGCATCGATTTGACCATAATCTGGAGCAAGCTGGGGGCAAATCCCCTGACGCCTCAACCATCAAGGATCCCCACAAGCTTGCTCAAGCCTATCTGGCCGGGACACCCTTTCTGCCCTTCCTTGATGACAAAGTCGCTATTGTGGTGGCGCAAGAAACCCGTTTCGAGCACACCCATGTGCTTGGTGGCACAGGGCACGGTAAAACACAGCTTCTGCAATATATGCTGCTGCGGGACATCGAGAGTGCAGCCCAAGAGAAGCTCTCGCTGGTGGTCGTGGATAGTCAGGGCGACCTCATCCGCAAGCTGTCGAACCTTAAGCAGTTTTCGGGACCGCTTGCTGAACGTCTGATCATCATAGACCCAGCAGATATCGAACATCCGCCAGCGCTCAATCTGTTTGATGCCGGTCTTGACCGACTAGAGAGTTACACGCCTCACCAGCGGGAACTGGCCTTCAATTCACTGGTGGATATCTATGGCCGCTTCTTTGGCTCGCTTCTGGGCGCAGAGCTGACGGCCAAGCAGGGTGCAGTGTTTCGCTATCTTGCTCGCCTGATGCTGACCGTCAACGGAGCCACCATTCATACGCTTATTGAGCTGATGGACAACCCGGCACCGTTCAAGAAATACATCCAGCAGCTTGATCCTACAGCCAAGCGCTTCTTCGAGCAGGAATTCTCAAGAGGCGGATTCAGTTCGACGCGGCAGCAGATCAAACAGAGGCTGTATACAGTATTGTCCATCCCCACATTTGACCGCCTGTTTTCGGCGCCGAAGTCGAAGATCAATTTTTTCGATGCACTGAATGACGGCACCATCATTCTGGTGAACACGGCCAAAGATCTTTTGAAGGCTGACGGGGCGGCCATCTTTGGGCGGTTTGTGCTGTCGCTGATTGAACATGCGATCATGGAACGCGCCACACTCAAGGAAAATGAACGCACCCCGACATTCCTATATGTGGATGAAGCCCAAGACTATTTTGATGAAACCATTGAGACCTTGCTGGTGCAGGGACGGAAGCAGCACTTTGGACTCATCATGGCGCACCAGAATTTGGCACAAACTTCGACACGGCTGAATGCGGTGCTGGCAGCTAATACCACGATCAAGTTTGCCGGAGGCATCAGCGACAAGGATGCGCGGGCACTCGCCTCCGATATGCGAACCAGTGTGGACATGCTGCTCTCCATGCGAAAGCGCGCGGACCAGACCGAGTTCGCGCTGTCGGTTCGCAATCAGAGACCACATGCACTGAAGATTGATATTCCGATTGGATTTCTTGAACAGCAGGGCGCTATGAGCACCGAGGATTATGAAGCGCTCATGGAGTGGAACCGGGAGCGGGTGTGTTATGTGCTGGAAGCAGTGTTGCCGGAACCTGAGCCAAAATCGGTGCAGGAAACAATCTCCGAGGCAGAACGGATTCCAGGAGCCCCTGTGTCGCCCGACGTTGCGCAGGAGGCGCAAGTCGCAGGCCATCGTGCCATTCAGGAGAAAATCGCCAAGAAAGCCAAGAAACACGGGTTTACGGCGAGTGTGGAATATCTGCTCCCGAACGACAAACGTATCGACGTGGTGCTGTTTGGGCATGGACTTCGGATTGCGATTGAGGTTTCGGTGACCAATCGCGCGCCCTATGAACTCTCCAATATCGAGAAAGCTCTGGAAGCGGGCTTCACGACCGTCTGGATGGTGGCGCCTGATGCCGAGCACCAAAAAAAGCTTGAAGCGTTCGTGCGGGACAAGCTGGCAGTGGAACAATGGGCGCGAGTGCTATTTGGCACTGAGGGTGACATTGCAACGTGGCTGGGCCGGTATGAAGCACTAAGACGGAATGCGGCGAGTGTAGCCGGGTATGCGGTGGAGATTGCGTTCATCCCACCGCAAGCCGTGCAGGAACAGCAGTATCGCCGCGAGCAGCTCAGACACGCATTGCGCTCCTGCTGAACAGAGCTTGCAACCAATCTGTCTCTGTACCGCTCTATCAAAACTCAACACTATCGAGTTCCGCTATGCACCAGCTCTGTTGATCCCGTGAATGCCGATCATGTTACTTTTGAAGCCAGAACCTACTTGTTTATCCGCATCGCCATTTAGGCGGTTCAATAACGATCTTCATCGGTCAGAGGAGTAATATTACGTGGCAAGGGTGGCAGTAGATGCTCCCCCAAGCCTTGCTCCTTCAATGCATATCGTGTGTGCGCGTGTTGCTCTAACCATGTCATCCAGTCAGGAAGTCTATCTGTTTCAATAATGACGTGGTCCCAATCCGGCGCGGGCGAGGCCATATAGAGTGATTTGTGAGGGAGCAGCTCTTCTATTTGTCGGTATATGGCTTTGGCTGGCGTGCGGACGTATGGCAACCAAACCAGACCATCCTCATCGATTGCGGCAGCTATTGCTTCTAGTCTTTCGGTTGCATCCTCTATCGTAGTAAAATCCTTGGGCATGATATCGCTCGTCTCTGGTTTTGAATGAGAACAAAGTAAGAACATTCATATAAGGAGTCAACCGTTTGAGATGCAGTGTCTCCAATCCAGCGCCTGCCTTCCGATTTGACAATTATTGGCAAAAAATGGCATTATGGACAGGTATGGAGACAAAAATAATGGCAACTATGAATATTTCCCTGCCAGACCTGATGCGCAATTGGGTGCAGGATCGTGTGAATGAAGGCCGATATGCCAGCGGTAGCGACTATGTGCGCGATTTGATCCGTCAGGATCAGGAACGAAGCGCGAAGATCAAGGCTATGCAGCAGGCTATCACCGAGGGGCTCGCAAGCGGCCCTGCCAAAGCCTTCGACATGCAGGAGTTTAAAAGCCGAATGACCGCAAGCGGAAGCGATGGCGATCTATAGGCTTTTCCCCGCAGCCGAAGCCGATCTGGAAAATATCTGGCACTATACCCTCCGCATGTGGGGGACGGATCAGGCCGTATCATACCTTGATGGTTTTGAGCATGCCTTCCGCTTTCTGAGCAATACGCCGCATGTTTGTCGTGAACGCTTCGAGTTCACACCGCCTGTTCGCATCTTTCATCATGAGAAACACTTGATCGTCTATCTGGTGCGGGAGGGGGAGGTGCATGTCGTCCGCATCCTGCACGAGAACATGGATGTCGATGAGCAACTGGCCGATGAATGATGTTCGACTGAAACTTGACGCAATTTTCAGATAGACCTCTGCAGCTCTATGATGATTGCTCGAAGGTCACGAAATTTCCATTGTAGCCAATCTTGCGAGATATACGGCTCTTAACGCCGATAACGCGGCCCGTTGGAACCTGACTTGTCCGCCCCTCATTATATGCCTTCTCGCAACGGGACTGGGTAATCGTCACTCCTAGCTTGATAAGCGCAGCCTTTGCGAGTTCCTGAATTGGCCACTCAATTGTCGGCTTGCCGGTCAGTGATGAGATCTTGCTGCGGGCATAGATACCTTTGCCAATTCTGATGAGAGAGCCAGATTTGGTCATGCATCTGAGGACGCGGCCAATCTGATCGCCGCCAGATAAGTCCTTAAAATCGCCTATCACGAAAACAGGCACCGCACTTCGTTTTATACGGTACATCATTCGATCTTCCAGTGTCTTCTCGGTTGGCATGGCAATATCAAACTTACGACGTCGTTGACGAAATAATACAGGTAAATGCCTTTTAAAGCACTCGCTTGCCGACACCGAGAAAAACCATGAGCCATATTCTTAACGTGATGGCTCATGGTTTGTGCCTGTCTGGGCTTTGAGCAGTGCAAAGGGATAGCCTTCCTATTACCCCAGCATCTGCGCCAGTTTTGTTGCGGACTCGTTGTAGTAAATCATCAGGCTCTTGAGATCCCTATGCCCCACCGTGCGGGCAAGGGCGAGTACATCAAGCTTCTTGGAAAGCCGTGTGATCGCTTCATGTCTGGTGTCATGGAAGTGGAGGTTCTCGATCTCCGCTTTTGCCACCGCCTGCCGAAAGAAGGTCGAGGCCACCCGAGAATCTATCCGAAGCGCTGTCTGGAGGAATTGCTCGCATAGTTCCACTGCCCTTGAGGAGAGCGGTACCTGACGTTGGTCGCCATTCTTGGTCTGGTCCAGTTGCACATACCGTTCGGCTAGGTGTACGGAAGAATCGTCCATGCTGCACATCTCCCCAAGCCGCATGCCAGTCTCAATGGCAAGCAGGAAGAAAAGCCCCACCAGTTGCCTTCTGGTGCGGATAGGGGAATATTCCTGATACCCGAGTACTATGATGATGCGATCGATTTCATCCTCGCTGATCAGACGGTCACGCGGGCGAGGTTGCTTGGGCCGGTCCAGATCATGTACGGGATTTACCTTGAGCCAGCCCCATTCCTTGCGCGCCCTCGTGAACACGGCGGAGATGAGATTGAGATCTCGGTTCACAGTACTAGGTGATACATTCTTGAGGCGGGCATCTCGGAACTTCGCCATGTGCTGGGTCTTGAGGTCTACAAGCCGAACGCGGGATAGCGGATCACGACAGAGAGAGTTCAGCCGGATGAGTTCCCAACGGGCGCCGCGTTTGGTCGGTGAGACCTCCTTGGCATAGCGCGTGAAGGCATCCCGCACGAGGAGGCGCTCTGCTACCGCCTCTTCAATAACTATTTTGCCTGATGAGATTTCGGCCTCTTTGAGGATGGCCCATTCCCGCGCCTCGGCTTTTGTGCTATACGTTGCCGACAGGTAAAAGCCCTGTTTTCGAACCTCGACGCGCCAATTGGCACCGCGTTTCCTGAAAGTAGCCATTGTGTTCTCCTATCGATCTATGGCGTAAATTCGGCACATCGCCCCAAATTTACGCGCTCGTGACCTGATAGAATCGACTATCCCGAGGCACTCGAAATGTATAGTTAAGTGTTTGAAATTACACGACTTAACTGTATGTGGTGAGAATTACTCACGATCTCCCCCTCAGCCGACCGGGGGCACCATTTCTCTCAAACTTTCCGGGCGATGATGAACACAGCCTTCTTGGGGCCGGGGCGCCAGTTATGTTCAAGGCTGAAGCCTGCCTGCTCGATCATGGCCGCAAGCTCTGTTCCTTTCATGAAACCCACGTGCGGCGGTGCATAGCCAACAGCACGCGCGATGGGCAGGATATATTTGAAGAAACCAAGGCCGTCCTGAAGGCATACGGTGCTGGAGACAAAGAGCCCGCCGGGCTTGAGCATTCTGTGCGCGTGGGCGATAGCGGCTTCGGGTTTGGGCAGCAGGTGCAGGATAGAATGCGCCATCACCATATCCACACTGCCGTCCGGCACGGTCAGGTCCTCAAGCGGTGTGCATTCAAACGTCACATTCGGGATGTTTTGTGTGGCCGCCTTCTCGCGTGCGATCGCGAGCATGTTTTCAGAGATATCAGTGGCGAGAATATGTTTCACGTGTGGCGCATGCAAAAGCGCTGTGCTGCCGGTACCGCAGGCGATCTCAACTACTTCCGTCTCCGGCGTGAAATAGCTGCGGGTAAGCTCCAGTTTGTGCTCATAGGATGCCTGATCGGCAATGGATGACTTCGCATAGCCCTTGGCCATGCGGTTCCAAAACTTCGCTGTCGCGCTCATGATGTTCCCCCATCTGGTCGCATTTATGTAAATTGGTTGCAGACTTTATGTGGGGATTGGGGCGGGAATGTGTAGGGGCTTAGCAGCTTTTACCTTGCCTACGTTCTTTCAGGCGATGGCCGACGCTTACAATCGCAGCGATCGCGGGCTGAAGCTCGGCCCCGAGGTCAGTGAGCGAATACTCCACCGTGGGCGGGGAGGTAGACATCACCTTCCGCCTGACCACACCGTCGGCCTCAAGCTTCTTGAGCCGGGTGGTGAGCATTTTGGCGGATACACCGGGGATGTCGTCCTTCAACTCGCTAAAGCGGCGCGGCCCTTCGCTCAGTTGCCAGATGATGTTGGGAGTCCAGGCGCCACCAATAATCGACAGGCAACTGTTGAGCGGGCATTCATAGGGCGGTGGGGAGACCTTACTTTTCCTGCGTGTGATCATGCGCCTCTCTCTTGGTTCAATAAAACTGTAATATTTACATAAGGTTACGGCGTGGTGACCTACTTACCGTATGGTAACTTATAAATACCTGGTTACTTCTTGAAACTTAATATGCCTTGGTTATCTTCATTCGTAAAGTTTGTTCATTTGCGGAAGGAGGACAGGCCCCATGTGGCAGAAAACACGTTTCACTGAGGCTGTTGGTATCCAGCATCCCATCGTTCAGGGGCCCTTTGGTGGCGGCTTTTCGTCAACAGACCTTGTGGCGGCGGTATCAAACGCGGGCGGTCTTGGCTCTTTTGGGGCGCATAACCTGCGCGGCGATGAGATATTGCGTGTCACAGAAGAGATCCGCCAAAAGACCGATAAACCCTTTGCCCTCAACCTCTGGATATCAGTGGTTGATGAAGGCGGTGAGGGGCTTGATGAAGCCGGATACCGGCAGGCGGTTGAGTTCTTCCAGCCCTATTATGACGAGCTTGGCATGCAGGCCCCCGGTATGCCTCATGACCATGTTGAGCATTATGAAGAGCAGGTTGAGGCGCTGATTGAAGCCCGGCCGGACGTTTTCAGTTTTGTGTTTGGTATCCCGAGTGCGGATGTGCTCAGCCGGTGCCGTGCAGCGGGCATTAAAACCCTTGGCGCCGCAACCACCGTGGCTGAAGCGAAAGCGCTTGAGGCCGCAGGCGTAGACATTGTGCTGGCCACAGGTTTTGAAGCGGGCGGCCACCGGCCATCTTTCCTTAAATCGGCGGAGACGAGCCTCGTGGGCACGCTGCCGCTGGTGCCGCAGGTGCGGGATGCGGTGAGTATCCCTGTTGTGGCGGCGGGTGGCATCGCGGATGCGCGCGGCGTGGCTGCGGCGCTGACCTTGGGGGCCGATGCAGTCCAGCTTGGCACGGCCTTCCTTGCGTGCGCGGAATCAAACACCACAGACCAGCACCGTGACCTGATTTTCGGCTCCGCCGCGGATGACACCGTGCTTTCCCGCGCGTATACGGGTCGACTCGCGCGTTTCCTGCCCAACCGCTTTGTGGCGGATGTGGAGGGTGCAAACGCCTTCCTGCCGTTTCCCGTGCAGGCATGGTTCACCACGCCGCTTAAGAAAACCGCGCTCGCGCAGGGCAAGCCAGAGCTTGCGTCCTTCTACGCAGGGCAGGGGGCACCGCTTCTTGAACACCGCCGTGCGGCCGATGTGATGGCGGCGCTTGTTGGCGGTATCGACCAGATTTTCACGAGAACCACAACCAACTAACCCACGATGACGAAAGAGGAGACAGATATGTATCAGCTCTATTATTCACCGGGCGCATGCTCGCTTGCGATCCACACCCTGCTTATTGAACTTGGCCAGCCGTTTGAGCTTATCAATAAAAACGATGTTGATTTCGCCGCCATCAACCCGCTGGGCGCAGTGCCTGTGCTGAGGGACGGGGACACGCTGATCCGCGAAGGGGCGGCGATTGTGCTTTACCTTGTTGAGAAGCACGGCAGCGCGCTGTTGCCTGAGGCAGGCACACCTGAGCGGGCGAACGCGCTTCAGTGGCTGATGTTCGCGAACGCCACGGTGCACCCGGCTTACAGCAAGCTCTTTTTCATTATGCGCGCGCTGGATGGTGATGCAGCGCAAGACAAGGCTTTTGAAGCGGCAGCGCAAGCCGCAGGCAAGCTGTGGGCGCTGGTTGATGAACAGCTTGTCAAAACCCGTTTTGTGACGGGTGACAAGCTTGGCATCGCCGATATCCTGCTGACGGTCTATGCGAACTGGGGCGGCTTCTTCACGGTTGATATTCCGCTTGGTGCGAATGTGCGCCGCATGCTTTCAGATGTGTCTGCGCTGCCATCCTTCCAGAAGGCACTGACGACCGAAGGTGTGGACTATAAAGCGGCGGCCTAGCCCTTACGCCACATGAACAACGCACGCGCTAACTCCTGTTGGCGCGTGTTTCTTTTTAACCGCTGCTTAACCGATATCCCCTATAAAGGGCCTGTACGGGGGTAAAAGTAGTGGTGAGTATGCCAGAGAAGTATAAACAGCGTATCCTCGTAACCGCAGCCCTCTTCCTGATTGTGGGGGTGAGCCTCTTTTATTGGCTTCTGCAGGCGCAGGCGCAGGAACATCACGCACGCTCAACCGATCTGGTGTCGGAATACCGGGCGGTTCTCGAAGAAAAGCTCATCCAGAATTTGGCGTTAACGGCCAGCCTCAAGTCTTATATCTCAGTTGAGCCGGAGCTTGACCAAGCCCGGTATGAAGCGTTCGCACGTGACCTGCTGACCCAAAAAAACCAGATTAAAAATATGGGTGCTGCGCGGGATCTGGTGATCACACACATGTATCCGCTCGAAGGGAACGAAAAAGCGGTTGGGCTCAACTTCCGCACAAATGCACAACAGTTTGAAATGGTGCAGCGGGCGATTGATGAAAATACCACTGTGCTTGCCGGGCCGCTTACCCTTGTACAGGGCGGGCAGGGCATCATTGCGCGCCAACCGGTTTTCCGGGCCGACAATGGTGAGCTGTGGGGGGTTGTGTCCGTGGTGCTTGATGTGGATGCGCTTCTGAACGATGTGCATGCGGAAATGCCGGATGTTGAGCTTGCGATCCGTGGGAAAGACGCGCTCGGCAGTGCAGGCGACATGATCTATGGCGACGAGAACTTGTTCGTGCAGGGCGAGGCGAGCTTGTCCACTCTCAAATTACCATACGGTAGCTGGCAACTGGCAGCCAACGCCCCCTTTATGGTCAGCAGGCACTTTATACGAGCCGTCTTCCTGACCGGCATGTTTCTGGCGTTTATTTTTGCTGTCAGATTTCTCCAGAGACAGGAAGCTTATGAAAAAGAGCTGCTGTGCGCAAAGCGGGAGGCAGAGGAAGCCAGCCGGGAGAAATCGAAATTTCTGGCTCATATGTCGCATGAGATACGCACACCCATGAACGGCATGATCGGGGTCATTCAGCTCCTTGATCAGGAACAGCTCTCTGACGCGCAGAAAGATTTGCTTGAGGCGGCAAAAACTTCTGCGGATAACCTGATGCATGTCATCAGCGATATTCTCGATTTTTCCAAAATCGAGGCGCAACAGCTCACCCTTGAGAAAGCGCCCTTTAACCTCGACAATATCCTTAAATATGTCGAGCGCAATGCGCGCACGAGCCTGAACGGTAAAAGGGTGAAGTTTGAGCTGGTTCTTGAAGAAGGATTGCATCAATTCTGGGTCGGAGACGAGATTAGGATTGGTCAAATCCTGATGAATCTGGTTAGCAACGCTGTCAAATTCACAGAAGAAGGCACGGTGCGCCTGCGCGCCGCCTCTCGACACCAGGGCGCGCACCCCATGCTTGAATTTGTGGTTTCTGATACGGGTATCGGCATCAGCGCGGAAGAACAGCGCAGAGTGTTCAGCTCTTTTGTGCAGGCAGACGCTTCTATCAACCGGCGGTTTGGGGGCACAGGTCTTGGCTTGTCGATCGTGAAAAGCTTGATTGAGCTCATGGGCGGCACCATCAAACTTTTCAGTAAAAAAGGCGAGGGTGCGCTCTTTCGTATTTGTTTGCCGCTTGCTCCCTGTGAGGCACCGAAGGTGAAAGGTGCGACGGCAGCATCGGAAGTGCCGGACCTTTCCGGAAGGATGGTTCTGCACGCCGAAGATGTGGATCTGAATTCGGTTCTGTTCAGCAAGATGATGCGGCCAACAGGGTGCACGATTGTGCGCGCGACCAATGGGGCTGAAGCTATCTCGAAGATGCGGGAATGCAGTTTTGATATGGTCTTTATGGATATTCAGATGCCGGAGGTGGACGGGGTTACAGCGACACGGGAAATTCGCAAGTTTAACCCGGATATCCCTATTGTTGCGCTGACAGCCAACGTGACCCAGGATGACGTGCAACTTTATAAAAGAAGCGGGTTTACAGGGTTTCTCGGTAAACCGACCCGTCTCTCTGATCTATATAGGCTGCTGAGTTCTCAGCGTTTGGCTGAGCGGCCCAAGTTGCCGGTTTCCATGTAAAATTAGATATAGTTGAAATCATCGTCGGCTTTGTGAGGCTCAACAGGCTCGGGAAATTTGGGCAAAGTAAGATGTATCTTGGTGCCCTTGCCTTTCTCAGATTCAATCTTCATATCGCCCTTCATCAGCAAGACAAAATGTTCAACAAGCGGTAGACCAAGGCCGGTGCCTGAGCCTTCCGTTTGGCGGATATACATATGATCGCTGACTTGCGCGAAAGGCTGCATCGCCACATCAATTTCAGCGTCGCTCATGCCGATGCCTGTATCGGCGACCGTCAGGCAATAGCTGTCACCGCATTCAGTTGCGCTCACGGATACATCGCCGTCTGCCGGGGTGAATTTCACCGCGTTTGAGACAAGATTGATGATCACCTGTTTGAGGATGCGGGTATCTGTGCGGATTTGAAGGGGTGGGCAATCGAGGCTGAAACGCAGGTTCTTGCGCTCAATAATGGGCTGGCTGAGAGCAGCCGCGGCGGCCACCACTTCATCAAGCAAGGCTTCCCGTATCTGCAGTTCAAACCGACCAGCTTCCAGTTTCGAGAGGTCCAGAATGTCGTTGATAATTTCAAGCAGGTGTTTACCGCTGTCGCAGATGTAGGTGAGATATTCCTCCTCCTGCTCAGGTGTGACGGCAATTTCCCCCTTGAGCATTTCCGAGAAGCCGATCACAGCGTTGAGCGGTGTCCGCAGTTCATGGCTCATGGAGGCCAGGAATTTGGACTTGGCGATGTTGGCGGCCTCGGCTTCTTCCTTGGCAAAAGTAAGCTCCATGGTGCGTTCAACCACCATCTGTTCCAGCCGGTCCTTCTGTTCCGCCTGTTGGCTATCATGCAGCTTGAGTTCTTCCAGCATATCGAGGAACGCGATCTGCAGCGTGGTTAACTCGCTTGAGTTCTGGGTGGCGCTTGCGGCCGCAATGGCGGAAAGGTCTTCGCTTTCCATGGCGTCATCAAGCCCGCTGGTGTGGATTTTACGCGCAATCCGGGTGAGCGCATCAAGAGGGCGTATCCATGCCCTCAGGAGGATGGAGGCAACAGCAAGACCAACGATGGCCAGAAAGGCCGCCACCAGCCCCGCCCGGCTGACAAGGGTGTCTATCTGGTCATGCACGCGGGCGGTTGAAAACCCAAGCCGCACCATGCCGATGATATCTGCCCCCACGGTGTTCTCTTCCTTGTTGAAGGTTGGGGTTTCGTCAAAGCCTGTTTCCTCGATGACGTTGCGAACCACTGGCGCGCCGATATGATAACCGGGCATATTTGCCGAGCTTGCCTCTGCATCAGACAAGTGCCTGATAACAACGTTGCCGGTTCTGAAGGTTTCTTCGAGCAGTGTGTCTGTCATCTCGAGAGGGCCGATATCTTCTGGTAGGCTGATGAGCGTGGTGCCGTCTGATGCGACCACATCAATATGCACAATGTCAGGGTCCAGGAGGTAGGGCGCGAGTGCTGCTTTGAGGAGGTCCTCGTCCGCAACCAGAAGACCAAGTTTGACGTTTTCTGCAATACCTGCGGCGACAACGCGCCCGCGTTTTTCGAGGTCAGCCGTCATCAGCTGGCTGGCGGTACCAATAAAAATCATTGCCATCATGCCGCCAACCGCACCCACCAGCAGGACAAGAAAGGCGATGGCACGTGTTCTGAGGCTGAGCCGGTCGATAAAACCAGGGCGCCTCTCGGCGCGGTTGACTATCGGTTGGTCAGGACGGGTCATTTAAACACAACCTCCCTTCCGCTTGGTGCCGCAGCGCCCGGTATATGGCGCAGGGTGCGTTTGTTGATCTCCAGAATGAAGATGTCATCACCTGAGGCTGGGTCTGGTGCGCTGCCGGTCAACCGTGCCTGAGAAGCTTCTCCAATACGGCCACCCAGTTTCAACGGGTCTGCGCGCAAGGTTACCGTCATGCCCATGTCCACAAGAGATGAAGAATAGGCGAAGGTAGGTATCCTGTTCTCAAGGGTCAGGCGCAGAATATAGCGGACAGTATCGCTGTTGAGCACCATACGGTCGCGCAGGAAGATCAGGCCGTCCGATTCCGAGATCGCCTGCCTGAGGCCTGCGCTCACATCCTGTGGTTCCTCTACATAATAGACACGGAGGTTGATATGCTGTGACTGTGCAGCGCTGACAAGATTCTCGCGAATTGGCTCCAGTGTTTCTCGCCGGGCGATGATGCCAACGGTTTTGATGTCGGGTTTAAGCGCGGCCAACACCTCAAGCTGGAGCGACAGTGGCGGCCTTGGGTCGAAGAAAGTGAAGCGGGTATTTTTGATCAACTCACTATCGGGTTCATCATGAACCGAGTAGAGGGTCGGGGTATCGGGCAGCCCTTCTGCAATCAGCGTCGCGGCTTGCGGCCCGAGCGCGATAACCAGCTCCAGTGTGCCGTTCGCTTTTCTCGCCCGCAGGTCCTTGATGATCTCGACCCCGACGGCGGGGTCACGGTGCATGTCCATATATTTGATGGTGCCACACGCCGGGCAGCTTCTACTGATGCCGCCTGCGATTTGTATGCTGAGGTCGTGTTTGAACGAATCTACAACGATGACATCCGCAAACAGGGTAGGGCTGGGTAAGAGCATCGCCAAGCTGCACCAGATGGCCCTGATGGGCCATTTTAAGGTTTTGAGCAGCGCGCGCGAACGGTTCATAGAATTCTCGGTCTATGACCCCCAATACAAGGTCAGTGTATGTCATCCCCCTATAAGGGTTCCAGATTTATTCTAAACAAACATGGTTAGGGCAAAGTAAACGCTATCTTGCGGCGTGAGCGATGAGGCACGCAGTTTTGTCCGACACCTTGTTGCCTTGTGAAAGCCTTGGGCTATCTTCTCAGGGAGGGAGGATGTCACCATGAATAAATACCTAGTATCGCTTGTTCTCATAGCGTTGGCGCCGTTTGCTGTTTTTGCGGCTGATCTGCCAAAAGCGGCACCGGCTGAGGCTGGTCTTTCCGCAGAAAAACTGGCTGAAATGAAAGCGCATTTTCAGGCTTATGTGGACGATGGCCGGTTGGCTGGCTTGACAACACTGGTGGCACGCAAAGGCCAGGTGGTGGATTTTCAAACCTATGGTGCGCTTGATACCGAAAGCGGTCAGCCGATGCGGGAGGATGCGATCTTCCGTATCTATTCCATGACCAAGCCTATCACCGGTGTTGCGTTGATGATGCTTTATGAAGAAGGCAAGTTTGCGCTGGATGATCCGGTTTCAAAATACATACCGGGTTTTGCCGACGCCCGTGTTTTCAAATCAGAAGCTGAAGACGGCACGCTGGTTACAGAACCTGCGGCGCGTGACATCACTATCCGTGACCTGATGCGGCATACCTCCGGCTTAACCTACGGCGTATTCGGGAACACACCGGTCGACAAAAGCTATCTGAAAAGCCAGTTGATCGGGGTTGATCAACCAATGGCGGAATGGGTACCGCGGCTTGCTGAACAGCCGCTTTTGTACCAGCCCGGTGCGGCCTGGGTTTATTCCCTGTCGGTCGAGGTTCAGGGCTATCTGGTTGAGGTGCTTTCGGGCCAACCGTTTGATGAGTTCCTGCAAGAGCGTATCTTCAGTCCGCTTGGGATGACAGACACCGGGTTTTATGTGCCGGGTGATAAACTCGACCGCTTCGTGGGCATCTATGAACTGGATGAAAACAAAAAGCTGGTGGCGTCAAAAAACAAGCTTTTGCAGGATTTCTCCATCAATCCTCAGTTCAAATCCGGCGGCGGTGGCCTTGTCTCCACAACCACTGACTATTGGCGGTTCGCCCAGATGGTGGCGAACGGCGGCACGCTTGACGGTGTCACCATCCTCAAGCCTGAAACGATTGCCATGATGTCGACAAACCAGTTGCCGGAAGCGCTGCCGGGTATTGCTGGCGGCAAACGGGGCCTTGGCTTTGGCCTTGATTTCGCCGTGGTGCTGGACCCCGCCAAGTTTGGCAACACGGGTGAGCCGGGTGAATATTTCTGGGGCGGCATGGCCAACACCGTGTTCTGGATCGACCCCACGCACGATATTGTGGCGATCCTGATGACCAATATTTTGCCCAATGGCATCTATGAACTCCGCAATGAGATGCGCACCTATGTGAACGGCGCGATTGCGGATTAGAGACTAAAAAGGGGTGGCTGGTTGGCCACCCCTTTCCTCGCGGTTCCGTCGTAACGCCCATTACTCAACCAGAACCGCAATCCTTTCACTTGGCATGCCTGCTTTGCGTGCCTCGTCGTGCAGCCTGACAAAGGCCCCGGTCCGTGCTGACGGGTTCATCGAAATTAGCACCGGTGCTTTAGGGCGCAGCACGCTTTCCCCTTTGACGATAGGTTCCACCAGCCATGGATCGATGAGGCGGCCTGCATAGAAGAGGCGACTGTCGGAATCGATCCGGAACGCGATGGGTTCAAGCGGGGATTTCACCCCCTTGCCTTGGGCTACGTTGGGCTGAATGCCGGTCTCTCTTACAAAGCTGGCTGTTACGATGAAGAAGATCAGCATGATGAAAACAATGTCGAGCATTGGGGTCATGTCCACGTTTGTTCGAGCATGAAGTTTTGAGCGAATTTGTTTCATCACGTACCTCCTATTCTCCGCCGGCGAGTTCAAAAGCCATACGGAAACGCACTCCCTTTGAGGCATAGGCCTTGCCGTCCACCACAGTGGGTTTGTATTTAAACTTTGAGATAGCCGTCAGTGCGGCGCGCTCAAAATAGCCCTCTGGTGTGGCTTCAATGACGTGTGCGTCTGCCACGGTGCCGTCCTCTGTAACGGTGAATTCAACGACCACAGAGCCCTCGATACCACGCTCAAGCGCGCGGCGCGGGTATTGTGGTTGCACACGTACAAGCGGCAGGCGCTCGCCATCGGAAAAACCGAGCTGGATTTTCCGGTCGTTTGTCGCCTGAATAGGCCCCTGTGGGCGGGCACGGAGGTCAATCTCAAGGCCGCCACCGGGCGGTGTGCGAATAATCTCTGTTGGTGGGACCTCGACCGGTTCGGGCGGCGGGGGCAGGCGGTCTACCTCACGCACGGGGATGGTTGTTGTCTCTTCAAGAATATCGATGAACTTGAAGCTTGGCCCTTCATCGATGAGGTTTAAACCGTCGTTTTTCACGAGCGCCTGCATGAGGAAGAAGAGCGAGAATGTGCTCAGCATTGCACCGGTCAGTATCGGAAACACCCTAGCATATGATGTCATCATACCCTCCTGAATTGTTACTACATAACATTATCATGAGAGGGTATTAATAAAAAGTTATAATATAACTTTTTATTGTTGCGATAGGTGCAAAGTGACAGGTGCATAAACAAAAACGGCGCCCCGAAAGGACGCCGTTTGAACTCTTTATCGCATCAGGTCTTAGCCTTTGAGCATTTCCTCGCGGGCTTGCTCTGCTTTCAGGTAGTTGCGCCACTGAGTGATCATGCGCTTGTCTTTACGGTCTGACGCCATGCGGTTAGCCGTATCGAAAGCTTCATGAGCTTCTTTGAAGCGCTTCATCTCTGTAAGGGCCTGGCCTTTCTGCATCACCGAGGTCAGGCGCTTGTCAGCGTCTTTAGGGTCCTTGGTGTTTTTGAAGGCATCAACAACATTATCAAAGCTGTTGATAGCATCCGCATAGTGGGTCAACTGCATCTGCACTTGGCCAATCTGGAACCAGAGGTCACCGTCTGCTTCGCTTTTCGCTGCTGCAGTCAGTGGCTTCAGCGCACGCTCATACTCAGTTGCCATCAGGTAACATTGGCCGAGAGTGCGGTAGTTCTGTGCGGTTTTCTCGATACGGTCTTCCTTGAAGGCCTTCTCAAGAACCCACGCACATTTGATTGGCGCACCGCGCGCAAGCTGGATCTGAGCAACGTTCACCAGTTGAAGAGGCTTGTCATCAAGGAAACCTTGCTTGTAGGCCGCTTCGGTCAGTGAATAAGACGTCTTCTCATCGCCAAGTTCCTGATAAACACCCGCCAGCTGAATCCAGTATTGTGGCTTCGGCCAGTTGATGAGCAGGATCTCAAGCACATCGCGAACCTTGGTATATTGACCAAGTTCCCAGTGTGCGGAGAGAGCCATGCCGTACCAGGCTTCCTTAACTTCGACTGTATCCACAGCCTGAGCATCGGAAATTGCGCGGTAGATATAGGCAAGCGACTGCTCAAAGTTGGTCAGTGTGTAATAAACCTGTGCGATGAACACGAGGTGGTTAACACTGATAACTTCAGCCCGAGGCTCCCAAAGCTTCACATATTCGATGGCTTTCTGGTAGTTCTCTTCGCTGTAATACAGCTGAGCGAGGCCATAGATGATGTTCAGCTCAAGTGCTTCCGGAATGCTTTCCGAATATTGAAGGATTTGCTCGTAAGCACGGATCGTGCCTGCGGTGTCGTCCTCCTCATAGGAAATCATCGCCCGGAGCTGCCAGGCA
This sequence comes from Kordiimonas sp., assembly GCF_048264555.1. Taxonomy (GTDB): domain Bacteria; phylum Pseudomonadota; class Alphaproteobacteria; order Sphingomonadales; family Kordiimonadaceae; genus Kordiimonas. The sequence goes on along the minus strand of NZ_JBLXCX010000001.1, from coordinate 253,921 downwards.
ACAGCACGCTCATAGTCGTTGATGCGTTTGCTCTCAAGAGTCTCCGTGAGGATATCTTTGGCTTCCACATACTCCTTGAGGTCCATTGCTTCCTGAGCTTTCTGGATCTTCTTGTGAATATCCACGCTCATAGCAGGCACTTTACGGGTTTTGGCCCGTGAAGCGTAGGATGATTCCTCATTCTCTTGCGCGAATGCTTTCCCCCCAAGAGAGGCGCCCTCAGGCATTGGCAGGGCCGCGAGGATCGCAGCAGTTGCCAAGGCCATAGGAAGGGACTTGATGGTTTCGATCATGTTCATGATGGTCTCCTGTCCCCCAATTAGTCTGCAAGGTCGAAGGAGAAGCGGTATTTAACACCGGTCACCTTCTGAGGTTTGCCGTTAACGACCTTGGGCTTGTATTTGAACTTCTCTGCAGCTTTTGTTGCAGCGCGTTCAAAATAACCTTTCGGCTCAGCTTCAAGGATGAGGATGCTTTCAGGCGGTACAGTACCGTCTTCATTCACCGTTAGCTCTACGATCACATAACCCTCAATGCCACGTTCCTGTGCACGGCGTGGGTACTGAGGCTGAACCCGTACCAGCGGCAGATAGTCACCATCCTGGCTTGGACCCAGATCGATGGAACCGAGGTCTACACCCGAACCGGAATTGGCGCGGCCGATAGAAAGGTTCATCTTGTTAGGACCGTCGATTTCCACCTGAGGTGTTTCCATCTCAGGCGGAGGTGCTTCCACCTCTGGCGGCTTTTCGACTTTACGCTCCATGCGCTGTGGTGGTTGATCGTCAATATCTTCCACAACATCGATGAAACGCAGCTGCTTGTCCTCATTCAGGTCTACTTCGTCATTGAAGGAAACCAGGCTTTGCATGAGGAAAAACAAGCCAAAGGTAACGCCAGATGCGGCAATGAGCGACGAAATTACACGTGTAATCATTATTGTCTCTCCGCTGCTATGGCAATTTTTTCAACGCCTGCGTCGCGTATGGCGTCGTATACTTTCATCACCAAACCGGCCTTCGATTCGATATCAGCCTGGATAGCAACAGTCCCTTTCGGGTTTTCGGCGTGTAGTTTCTCGATCGTCGTACGGACGCTGTCGAGAGCCACCTCATTCCTGTTGATATGGATCTCGTCGTTTGGCGTCACCGCGACAAGAATGCTGACTTGCTTTTGGGCAAGAGCAGTCTCGGCGTTCGGTTTCACGACGTCGACCCCGGCTTCCTTCACGAAGACCGCGGTAACGATGAAGAAGATCAACATGATGAACACGATGTCGAGCATCGGCGTCATGTTGATTTCAGCTTCCTCTTCTTGGTTTTGTGCGTGGTCTCGCATTGTTTTCTCCACTACGCCCCGAAGGGCGGCCCTTGAGGCGGGGGCTAGCCCCCACCGGCTTTATTTCTTCTTGGGCGTTACGACGATCTTTTCCCGCGGGATACCAATCTCGAGGGCATTGTCATAAATACGAATGACATTCCCTGTGAAAGCCCCTTCGGCAGCCTGAATAACAACCGGTGCTTCCGGGCGTTCCACGCTCTCTTTCTTGATTATCGAAGCAACAGACGAGATATCAATCGTACGGAAATCGTGACTGATACGGTTGTTGTTATCGATAATGAAAGCGATGGCACGCTTGTCGTCATCCGGTGGCGGAGGATCGTTTTGGGTATTGTTATCCTCCGGTTTGTTGATTTCCAGACCAGATTCCTTGGTAAAGGTGGCAGTTACGATGAAGAAGATCAGCATGATGAACACGATGTCGAGCATCGGGGTCATGTTGACTTCAGCTTCTTCTTCTGCCTTTGCGAATTTACGCATTGGTTAAACTCCAGTTCCTGGTCTAGTGATCAGTCGTCAGGCTATCTTCGAGACGCTCTGATTCGCGCTTAGCACGGCGTTCGATATAGGTGCTCAGGAATACGCCCGAGAGCGCCGCAACCATGCCCGCCATTGTCGGGATTGTTGCTTTTGATACACCTGCTGCCATGGCACGGGCGTTTGACGTCCCCTGCGAACCCATGACATCGAAAACCTCGATCATGCCGGTAACCGTACCCATAAGCCCGATAAGAGGGCAAAGAGCCACGAGCGTTTTGATCATACCCACACCCTGGTTCAGGTTGTGGTGGACCTCTGAGATCATGGCGATGCGAATTTTATGCGCATACCAGGACCGACGCTCGGCACGGGATTCCCATGCGTCAACAACACGATTCTTTTGCTTTTTGTACTCCAGCGCGAAGTACCAGAGCCGCTCAACGATTAGCACCCACATGATAAACGTGACCGCGAGGATCATGAGAAGGACGTCGCCGCCCCTCTCCATGAACGCACGGATCGCGTCGAATGCTTCATTAAGCGCTAGCATTCGCATGCTCCTTCTCTGCGTGTACAGCGATGATACCAGCGGATTGCTCTTCAAGTACGTGGATCACGGACTTGGAAGCACCGGCAACAAAGGCATGCAGCAGCAGAGTCGGGATAGCAACAACGAGACCTTCAACCGTCGTCATAAGGGCAGCGGAAATACCGGATGCCATCATGGTCGGGTCACCAGCACCGAAGAGGGTGATAGCCTGGAAGGTTTCGATCATACCGGTCACTGTACCAAGAAGACCGAACAGTGGAGCCACAGCGGAGATCAGTTTGATCAGTACCAGGAAGCGCTCAAGGGCAGGCGTTTCCTTAAGGATGGCTTCGTCAAGCTTGAGCTCAAGTGTTTCAACATCAACGTTTTTGTTGTTGTCGTAAACAGCGAGAACACGGCCCAGCGGGTTATCAGTGCTGACAGTGTCAGACTGGATCTGCCGGCGAACCTTGCCTTTAACAACCATGAGGTACAGCCACTGAAGTACAGCCATCAGAACACCAACCGCACCAAGTGCAAGCGTGATGTAACCAATTTCTTTACCTTGTGCGATACGCTCTTCAAGGGTTGGCTTCTCAACTTCCAGGTTCAACAGCTGACCACGTGTTGGGTCAATTGCAACGCCTGGCATGCCGGAGGAGGCACCCGTGAACGAAGAAACAGTGTCGGTAAAGCGGCTTGAAGGCTGACGCTGCAGTTCTTCAACAGAGCCGTCTTCCTTCAGGATAAAGAATTTGTCGCCGCTCATCAGCGCGAAGTCACCAACGCGTGTCAGAGGAACAACGTCTGTTGTGCCGTCAACCATGCGTACTTCATGATCGAAGGTAACAACTTCACCTGAACCGATAGATTCAATGATCATTTGAGCAGGCCATGAACGAATTTCGTCAAGCGTTGGCAGCTCGGCGCTGTCAGCAGCTTTAGCAACGAGATTGTCGATCTCAGCCATACGGTCTGGGTTGTCGATCGTTACGTGCGAGCCTTTGATAACCGCTTTCGCGTCACCAGCAGCTTGCTGAAGAACACCGAACAGCTCTTGCAACTGACCAAGACGGTCACGCTGGATTTCAAGCTGACGAGCAATTTCTTCTTCGTTTGTACGACGTGTCTCTTCGAGACGCGCTGATTCGCGCTCAAGGCGCTCTTGTTCGCGGCGTGCTTCGGCCAGCAGCGTTTGCTGTTGGTCTTTGCGTGCCTGGAACTCAGCTTCACGACGTTTATGTTCTGCAGATTCGGTTACGCTACCTTCACGTACTTTATTGAGAAGGGAACCGAGATCGGCGGTTTGAGCCTGGACGGCAACAGTTGCACCAAAGACCAGGACAGCAGCAGATGTCAGAATCTTTTTCATTATTACTTACCTTTCGGCGCCTGGATCGGAAGAACGACGATGTCATAAGGAACCTGGCGACGTGCCATCCGGATCATCTGTTTCACCGGAGTAGCAAACTCGGCGTCAAGCTGTTTCCAGCTGCCGGTTGACTTGTCCCAAGCCGCGCTCTCTTTGCCGTCTTTGGTCTGATAATAGAAACCAACACGACCGATACGAGCGAAGTTCACGCTACGGCCATCATCAAGGTTGGCTTCATATGAGTTCACCGTACGACCGTACTGTGTTTCAGCTTTGTAAGCTTCAAGCACAACACGGAAGCGCTCTGGGTCGCTTACGTTTGGATCGTCCATCGCGTCACGAAGGGACTCGATGCGAGCGAGGCGCTCTTCTTTTTGGAAAGGCACGTCTGCGTTGACGAACTCTTCGAGGTTCGAGATCATATCAAGCATCAACGGTGTGATCTGACGTTTAATTTCGTCGATCTGACCGATTGAGTTTTTGATTTTCTCGATCTCTTCTAACTGTTTGGTGATCACGCGGCGCTGTTGGGCATTGTATGCCTCCAGGCCCGCGTTGGTCTTAAGGACCGTTCTATATTCACCAAAAAGTTTGGAAGTGGCATCAGCAGTTTTATCAATGCGTTGCTGAGATTCCTGTGCGATTTGATTGGCCTGGTTGACCTCTTCTACGATCGACTTCAGGCGTGCATCTTGTGCGTTGGCAAGAGTTGCGCCGAGAAGGACCGAGGCAACCGCAGCCGTCGAGACAGCTATCCGTTTCACTTTAGCCTTATCCATTTTCTGCCCACATGGGTTTTAACAAAGCCGCAAGAAACTCTCTGACGAGAAAATCCTGCAGCGGATTAAACCTTGCAAAGATGATGTGCCGTTGGATGGTTTATCCGCTGGCCTCAAAACCTTTACCCTATAAAATTGGGAGCAAGCCAACATACAACAGAACCCGAAGCGAAATCGTTCGGTCTGACTGAATGTCGTTTCAAAAGGCTTTCCCGTACCTCTCCCAATTGTGCCGACCACCTCACGGATTAATTCCGCGTTATCTCTTTTGTATCTCGCCATCACATGTCCCTCCTCGGGGAGGCGGGAGGACGATTTTTATCATTAGTTCCGTGATTGATGTACTTGCGCACCTCGACCCCGGAATGAGATGAGCGGTCCGGCTCGGTGCCTATCATCCAAGAATCTTCTGTGATTCCAAGCAAAAATTTCACTTTTCGTCTCTGAAGGGGGGTCAACATATAATTTTACTGCTTTCGCTGTGGGAAATGATGGCAGTTTTGTATATGTGATAATATAACTTTTATCGAAAAAAGTCAAATGTTTAGAGGTGCATCGCCAGTAAGGGTTGTGATTTGCATCCAGCAGAATGCAAAAGATTGGAAATAAACCTAAGTTTATATTCGATGAGGAAAACGCGTTATTTTTTACGCTGCATTTCCCGAAGTGCCGCTACGACACCGTGCCACTGATTCTCATTGCTGATTTGCAGCGCATGCTCCAAACCCATGTGGCCTGAAAGACGACGGGCAAGGGCGCGACAGTCTTCAGAAATATTGCTGTCCTCAAAATCCGCAGTTGGCACTGCGGCTGAACTTGCTGATATTGGACTCATACTCATACACCTCAAACTTACCTAGCGAGCTGCCACGAGATCCTGTGAATTCCCCAATAACAGGCGATTCATGACTGCAACTATCCTAGCTCACAGTTCTAAAGAACGAGTTAATGCTTGGCTAAAAGTGAGGCGTTATTTGGGCGGCTATTGGGCCTATTGCGGCAAAACGTCCACGGCGGCGACTGTGACGCTGAGCGACTCGAGGCCTTCGATCTCGATATCAATTCTGTCACCATGGTTCAGGAACTCAGGTGGTGTACGTCCAGCCCCCACGCCTGATGGTGTGCCTGTCAGGATAATGTCACCGGGCTGAAGTTCTGTCATGGCGCTGATGGTGGCAATGACGGTTTCGATATCGAAGATCATGTCGGCCGTGTTGCCGTTTTGCTTTGCCGCGCCGTTCACGCTGGTCCGCAGATCGAGCTTGAGTGACGCCGGTAGTTGCGTGAGCGGTGTGATCGTGGGCCCCAGCGCGCCTGAGCGATCAAAGTTTTTACCAAGCGTGAACTGGCTGGTACGTTTCTGTAGCCTGCGCAGTGAGCCGTCGTTCGCGCATGTCAGGCCAAATACATGGTCCTTTGCGGCTTCACGCGAAATGGCACGCCCGGCTTTGCCGATCACCACGGCCAGTTCGCCTTCATAGTCGAAAGTGGATTCGCTTTTGGGATATTCAACTGTGCCGCCGTGGCCGACAAAACTTTGCGGGAAGCGCACAAAAATATCTGGTGCTGCGGGCCCACCTGGTGTGGTCATGCCCATTTCCCGGGCGTGGTCGGCGTAGTTTTTCCCAACACAGAAGATGCGGCTGGTTGGGTCGCACGCTGGCAGGAACGATACGCCTTCCAAAGGCTGCCACCCGCTGGCGTTTTGTGCGGCTTGTGCGAGGTTAGCCCAATCCGTGCGAGAGACCAGCGCGCCGATGCTGCCCGAAGCTTCAGCCAGAATGTTTGAGACAGGCAGGTATTTCCCCTCATATACGAAGGCGGGCACGGGGGCATAGTCAAGTTGAAGGCGGGCAAGGCGCATAGTGCTCTCCTAAATCTCTAGTGGGTCCAGCGTGACCTCGCGCAGACCGCGCACGCTATTGCCGATATATATAGTCTGGGCCGACAGAAGCATGGCTCTTGAAATTGGACGGACTTCAATTTTGTGATCGCTATCGCCGAGCAGGGCCGAACGTAAGATGCCGGGCAGTACACCAGCCTCGAGGGGCGGGGTATACCAGTGCCCGTCACACACAACAAATACGGTGCTGATAGCGCCTTCCGTTAGCTCATCACGTTCGTTGAAAAATAGTATGTCGGCGTATCCTGCCTGAAAGGCCCGCGCATAGGCACCGTCATACTGGCGGCGGTTCGTGGTCTTGTGCGCGAGAAAAGCATCTCGGGAAGAAACACGTTCCTTGGCCAGGCACACCTGCAGTGGCTCGGGCAGAGCAACAGGCAAAGGCGTGCTGGTGACGGAAACCGAGCCGCGCGGCCCCGACAGCACCCGCACCCTGCGGGGTAGATCATGGGCTTCAAAGGCAGCAGCATGGTCTTTGAGTGCCTCATTGAGGCCTTCGTCATCCACATGGAAATTAAAGTAGGCGGCACTTGCCTTGAGCCTGTGCAGGTGGGCGTCCAGCATATGATAGCTGCCGGATGTATCCAGCTTCATGGTCTCGATCAGCGAAAAATCTTCGGCTGCCTGCTGGGCGAATCGTGCCTTGAGCAGACACTCGTCATATTCATTTTCCGTATTGCTGTCTGCAACCACACCGCTTCCCACGTTCATGCGGCCTTTGCCGGTATCATCAAGCACAATGGTGCGAATGGGCACGTTGAGACACCAGTGTGCATCCCTGCTTGCCGCCCTGGGGCCGAAGTGCCCGATGGCGCCGCAGTAGATGCCGCGGGGTGACTTTTCAAGCTCACTAATAATCTCAAGCGCGCGCACCTTTGGCGCGCCGGTGACAGAACCACAAGGGAACAGCGCGGCCAGCAACTGGGACGGTGTCAGATCATCCTTGGTTTCAGCGGTTACAGTAGATGTCATCTGGTGCAGGGTCGGGTAGCGCTCCACCTCAAAAAGCGCGGGCACGTCCACACTGGCGGGCAGGGCAACCCGGCTGAGGTCATTCCGGATCAGGTCAACAATCATCAGGTTTTCCGCGCGGGATTTGGCGTCGGTGCGCAGGAAGTTTGCTTGCGTGGCATCCTCGTCGTTGGTGCGCCCACGCGGGGCCGTGCCCTTCATGGGGCGGGACATCAGTGTGCGCCCTTTGCGCTCCACAAACAGTTCAGGCGATAGGGACAAAACCCGCCAGTCACCGGTGTCGATCAACGCCCCATAGGGCACGGGTTGGTTTCGCCTGAGGTCTTCATAGAGCGCGAGAAAATCACCGTCGAGCGTGGCTGGCAGCTCGAACGTATGATTGATCTGATAGACATCACCCGCTTCAATATAGTTATGGATGCGCGCTAGCGCCTCGCCGTAGCTGTCGCGGGTCTCGCGGCTCGTGCCGAAGCTGAGGTTTGAGGCCCGCCCGTTCCCTCGCCGCGCCTGCAAAAATATATCCGTCAGTTCATGGGGGGTAAGCTCAAGTCGGTGCTCTGTTGCCATCATCCACACAAGCGGCTCATGTGCCGTGGTCGTAATCACCTCTCTCAGGCGAGGCTCAAAATATGCGGCACATTCATATGCGGTCCAACCTGCCAGGTGCAGGCCTTCCTGCTGCAGGGCATCAATGCGCTCAAGGGCCGAGCCCACCTCATCAAAGGTATGCGCGGTGACAATTTCCCGTGGGCTATGAAACAGGAGTGACCGCCCCGCCAGATGCGGGGGTCTGCTGTCATCAAGCAGAACAAAAGGGCCCTGTCTCAGGTTCACTGCCGTCACGTGTTTGCCTCGGTAGAAAGTCTGGTGGCCCAAGGGCCTCGCGGGCACCTTATGTGCCGATGACGCGCCCGCGTCAACATAGAGTGATGTTCTTGCCGGTGAACCTGTTGATGAAGTCAATCGGCGTTGCAGAAATGTGAACTGGTTTCACGTGTTGCACTGCACAGAATAGTCGGCCAGAATGATGCTGTCGGCTAGATAGATTGAGCATGATATTACCCATGAGAAAACCTAAAGCGTTTTTTTTACCGTCGATCCTCAGTCGTAGACGCCGGTTGATCGAGCCAGGTCGCGTTTTCCAGCTATTATGGGTACTGCTGTTCAGTGTCATCAGTTCTGATGCATCACCAGCGAATTCTGCGGAAGGGGAGGGCGACGCCCGGCCGCTTGTCCACTGGTACAGTTTCAACTATCCGCCCGCCTTTATTATGGATGGCCCTTTCAAGGCTCAAGGATATCAGGACCAGATCCTTGACTATTTCGAAGAACGGCTGGTCGATTTCCGTATCCGTCGCCATGAGACAGCGCTCGCGCGTGTTATCGCTAATGTCCGGTATGGAGAAGCTGCATGTGCAAGCGCCTTGGCAAAGACGGAAGACCGGGCGCGTTTCATGGTTTTTTCTGAACCTATTTTAACCTCGCTCCCTCTGCGTCTGGTGGTAAACAGCACGCGCAGTGATGAGCTTAAACAGCTCGTGAATGAGCACGGAAGAATTGGGCTGCCGCAGTTGGCCGCTTTGGAGGGCTTGTCGGGCGCGGCAGTAAAAGACCGAAGTTATGGTCCACATATCGACCCCTGGATGCATGTCGCGCGGGAGAAGGGCGATTTGCACGTTGCCGCGCGGTCGGAACTTGCGTTTCTGATGCTGGCGCGGGGCAGGGTGGACTATACCTTCGGCTATCCGGATGAGGTTGGTTATTTCATGCGCTTGCATGAGGGCAAAGACATGATGGATACGCTGACCACCTTACCCCTTGAGGAGGAAACCATACTTGTTGAGAGCTATATCGGCTGTAGTGTGGACCCGGTAGGCCAGCAGGTCATCAACGCTGTCAATCAGATCATGCAGGACAAGCAGCATGACAATGCCCTGCTGGTACAGCCCTATCTTCAATGGATCGATGCCGCCGCTCAACACGACCTACAGACAGCGCTTCAAAAATAGTTGGGAAGCCTAGATCCCTGCATTGAACGCCTTGTCTGGATGCGGCACTATGGCCAGCGAATTTATAACTTGCATGCAGAGGGCTAAGCCATGCCGTCTTTTGAGCACCTGATACCGTTTTTTATAGCGACCGCCATTTTTGCTTTTGTGCCGGGCCCGGCCATTCTTTATACGGCCGCGCAAACATTGGCGCGCGGGCGCCGTGCGGGATTTATGGCGGCGCTTGGTATTCACCTGGGCTGTTATGTGCACGTATTTGCCGCAGCCCTTGGGCTTTCAGCCATCTTTGTGCATGTGCCCCTGGCCTATACCGTGGTGAAAATTGTGGGGGCTATTTACCTCGTCTGGCTTGGTATCAGCCTGATCAGGCAGAAGCTCTCCGGCGCGGTGGCTGACGAGGGCGTATCCACAAATATGCCCAAGTCGGCCCGCCGGGCTTTTATCGAAAGCATGTGGGTTGAAATCCTCAACCCCAAAGTGGCGATATTTTTTATCGCGTTTCTGCCGCAGTTTGTTGACGCTGGGGCGGGCCTGCCCGTGTGGGCGCAGTTCCTTTTGCTCGGTGCTTTCGTGAATATCTCCTTCAGCACGGCGGACGTGATGGTGATCCTTGCAGCAGATAAGGTTGCACGGAAGATGAAATCCTCTGGCGCGGGCGCGAAGCTCGTGCAGGCATTGTCGGGTGCGACGCTTATCGGCCTCGGGGCGAGGCTCGCGCTTTCCGAAAAGTAGCGAGGGTGGGCCTGCCTAGATTTCGTCAAGAAGCGCTGCCATGCTTGGCGTATGGATTATATATTTGACGAACTAAGTTTGAGCATTGTCTCAGGGCGAGAGCTCCTGCTGCGGGTTGGGCTCGCGATGCTTTTCAGTGCGGTGATCGGCCTTGATCGGGACCGTAAGAAAAAACCGATGGATTTTCGCGCCTTCATGATCATCGCGGCCAGCAGCTGCATCCTCGCGGTTATGGGGCAGGAGCTTTATGCGGATTATGCCCATGTGGGGGAACCCGTGCTCGTAGACCTCTCCAAAATTATCTCAGGTGTGATGACAGGCATCGGGTTTCTGGGCGCAGGCGCGATCCTCAAGCGGGGGGATGATGTGGTTGGTACCGCGACGGGCGCCAGCATATGGGCGTCGGGCGCTATAGGCCTCGCGCTTGGCTTCGGGTTTTACCTCCTCGGCCTCATGGCATTTATCGCCGTATCGCTAACACTGATTGTTGGTGGTCTTTCTGTGCGGACGGTGAGAGGCGAAACCGATGAAGAACGCGGGAAAGCATCCTGACCCTATTGTGCTGGAGGCGCAGGTGCGCCTCCAAACTATGGCTTAAGGCAGCAGGTTGTAGCCGTCCAGCAGGCCCAAGATGGAGGCCGCAAGGATTGCGAGCCAAGAGAGCACAGTGCCCCAGAAGCGGAACGGATTGAGGCCCTCAAAGCGCCCGAAGGTCAGGCCATGCATGAAGCGGCCAACAACAAAGGCGCCTGCAAGCACAAGAAGCAGCACAGGATTGACCTCGCGGAACTCCAGAAGCCCGAGAAGGATCAGAAAGAATGGCGCAAATTCTGTCAGGTTGCCGTGCGCGCGAATGGCGTTGGCGAGCATTTCATCGCCACCATCACCAATTGAGACCTTGGCACGTTGCCGGTTTTTTGAAACTCTGACGGAAAGATGAATAAGAAGCAGACCTAAAAGGCTTGCAGAAATAAGGGTGATCGTCATATGCCCTCCCCAGACATCATCCGCTGCAGGGATTGCAGCTAGGGATAAAACTGGGGTGGTGGCGAAGGTTGGTCAAGGGGAATGGCAGTGAAAGACCGTTTTAGAGACTGGAATCTATATCATAAATCGGTGGTGGCGGCGCTGGTCGCTTTTGGCGTCAGTATTGTCGTCCGCCTGATTCTGGTGATTGATGCCGGTTTTGAAATTTCAGAAGAAGCGGTGTTGCCCTATAGCGCGGAAGCCATCTGGCCATGGGTCACAAACGACGAAAACCGCGAACGGTGGCAGGCTGAACTTATTGATCTTCAACGCCTCAAAGGCAATGAGCTTGAAAATGGCGCAACCCGGCTCGTGTTCTGGAAAAAGCAAGGCAAGCGCTGGCACGCCATGGAACAAACCAGCGAGGTGCTGCCGGGCCGCGTATTTGCGACAATTCAGGAATCAGACAATGACCAGCGCTGGTTTCGTATTGAGCTTAAACCCGAAGGGCCATGTTCGACCCGCGTATCCATCTCTGAGGTTATTCGCCCAAAAGCCTATAATGCGCGTTTCTGGTTTTTCAGGGAATCGGGCGATCATCAGGAAAAATGGGGCACATCGCTGGAGGCGCTTGAGCGCTGGCTTGGAAAAAGGGCCCCTGCGTGTGTGGCGGAAGGTGGGGAGCCTTAGGCGCCAGCTACCTCAAAGTCGGTAAATTCCCATTCATCAATGTTTTCCATCTCGGCCAGAAACAGGTTTTCTGCAGCCACAACGGCTTCTTCTTCCGTGCTGGCATTGACCTCGGTAACCCAATAAAAAGTGCCGTGAGGCAGGTTTGCTTGCAGGGTGACTCTCTGACGGGCCATTGATGTTTCCTTCTTTAGCTCTGGGCGGGTGCTTGGCACCCAACTTTTGCCCGGTCTAGCATGAAGCAGGGCGCCCTGCAATCAGAGTTGGTGCGGTCGGTTTCACGCTTCGGGAGTGATGCTTTCCTTGCGCCGAAACGCATCGTTCAGTTCATGGAAATAGGCCATGGGGTGGCGCTTCACAGATTGGAAGACTTTTCTGGCGCTATGCACAAACGACCGGCGGCTATCAAACACCTGTTTGGCTGATTTCCCCTCCGGCAAAGCGTCAAGAAGCTTGAAATATGGTGCTTTCTCTTGCGCGTCAAAAAGGATCTCCGCCGTGGCCAGCTTGTTGAAGTGGAAGTATTTCACCTTGTCCTTCCACGGCGCGCCGCGCCCGTCCCTGTATATGTGGCCAATCTCAACGTCCCGGATCAACTGGCAGTTCCCGCCTGCGAGCCATGTCTTGATGCTGATGAGCGCTTCTTCCCCGCCATATCTGTGTAGCCCCCTGTAGCCGCCAATGCTGAGGAAAAAATCACGGTTTACTGCGTAGTTGCCACCCAGCACACAGGGCACATACGCGGGGCCAGCCCCCTCAAGGGGGTAGATATTCCAGTCTGGTTTCAGCGCGGCGTTAAAATCGTCGGCCATGAAAATCATGCTCGCACCGTGCCCGGTGGGCGCGCCGGACGGCTCGCCACCCGGTTTAAGCGGTTTGCTTTTGGTGCAAAAAAGAGTGGTCGGGTTCTGGGCAATCATTTCATTGACGATGATATGCCAGCCGCGCTCATAGAAGCGCATATGAGCGTCAAGGAAGATAACATTCTCGGTCTTGGCCCAGCTCGCGCCTTTGTGGCGGCTATGCGCTGGGCCGATCTGGTTTTCGTTCAAGAGGTAACGGCAACCATAGCGGTCCGCGACCGTTTCATAGTCCCGTCTGTCATCTGATGCATCATTGATGAGCAGAATGTCGATATCGTCGCCGCAGGTATCGCGAAGCCCCTGAACCGTGATCTCAACCTCTTCACCCTCATTGGCAAAACAGATGACAGCGGTAAGGGCGGGAAGCGACATAAAACCTGCTTGAATATTGTGGCTCTATAGAGAGCGACCGATAAGTTCCTTCATGATCTCAGACGTGCCGCCATAGATACGCTGTACCCGGCTATCGGTGAAATGGTGAGCAATTTCATACTCTGCCATAAAGCCGTAACCGCCATGAAGCTGCACGCAGGTGTCCACGATACGGCCCTGCATCTCGGTGGTCCAGAGTTTTGACATGGCACCGCCCACAGCGTCGAGCTCGCCTTTCACGTGGCGGGCGAGGCACTGGTCGATAAAGGCCCAGCCAACATCAATCTCGGTTTTCATTTCCGCGAGTTTGAAGCGCGTGTTCTGGAACGCAGCGATGGGCCGCCCAAAAGCCTGGCGCTCTTTCACATAATCAAGCGTGATGTCAAACGCGCGCTGGGCGCCCGCCATGGCAATAACACCGATGGAGAGCCGCTCTTGCGGCAACTGCTGCATCAGATACATAAAGCCCGCCCCTTCATGCCCGATGAGGTTGGTGGCAGGCACACGCACTTCGTCGAAAAACAGCTCGGACGTGTCCGATGAATGCTGGCCGATTTTCTCCAGGTTGCGGCCACGGCGGAAACCCTCCCGGTCGCATTCCACTACCACGAGGCTCACTCCCTTGGCCCCTTCCTTGGGGTCGGTTTTACAGGCCACAATCACAAAGTCGCAATTCTGGCCATTTGAGATGAAGGTTTTGGAGCCATTGACCACATAGTGGTTGCCGTCCAGCTTAGCGGTGGTTTTGATGCCCTGCAGGTCACTGCCGGTGCCGGGCTCGGTCATGGCGATAGCACCAACCATCTCGCCGGTCGCCATTTTGGGCAGGATACGTTCCTTGAGGTCGTCTGAGCCGTAGTGCAGCAGATATGGCGCAACAATGTCTGAATGCACAGCAAGGCCTGCGCCGCCCGCGCGGTTATAAACCTGCTCCTCATTGATGATGCAATTGAGGCGGTAGTCACCGCCAACACCGCCATACTGCTCCGGTAGCTGAGGGCACAGGATGCCCGCTTCGCCTGCCTTGTTCCAGAAGTCGCGTGGGACCTGCCCGGCTTTCGACCAGTCTGCCGCATGTGGCGTGGCTTCCGCTTCAAAAAATTTACGGACAGCATCGCGGAAAATATGATGTTCTTCATCATAAACGGCACGGCGTGCAAGCATGGATCATCCCCTCTATTTCCTTGTTGGAAATGAAGATGGGGCGAGGGATGCGGGCTGTCAAATTTTATGGACGGTACAGTCCAATAATGGGCGGGATATTGGGAGGGAGATACAAAAAAGGGGCCCATGAAAGCCCCTTGCTGTTTACTCTGAGGTGATGCGCTGTTCGTCTTAGCTGTCCTGACGGCGGTAAGCCCGGATCGCTTCATTGAGCTTCACCTGCAGGTCGCGGCGTTCGTTGTGGATCTTGGTCAGGTCCTCGTCCCAGCGGGCTTTCTGCTCTTTGGTCAGGTAAGGCAGGATGTTTGGCGCGCGCTGGTCCATGCACGTCAGGTATTCATCAACGGTGCGTGAGAAGGCAAGCACAGCGTCACGGGCGTCGCGGATATCATCGGCGGTTGCGCGGCTTCCGTCTGGCACGGGCGGGTAATCCAGCGGTGGTTCGCCACAGTCCAGCGCCATGGCTGGCAGGCTTCCAAACAGTGCAGCGGCAAATACAAGAGACATATGTTTTTTCATCGGTGCACAATTCCTTTGTTTAGTGCGGTACTCAAGCCCAACTGGCGGTATCTTACAGAATTTGTTCGCTCGCGCAATATCCCGAGACACCCGGCCACGCGGGCGCGAAAAGGGCAGGTTTCCACCCTTTTCACCTGGTTCTGATTATTCGCTCTTTGCGGCCTTTTTAGGGGCGGCTTTTTTAGGCGCAGCTTTTTTCGCGGCTGGCTTTTTGGCTGCTGCTTTTTTTGCTGGCTTTGCTTTTGGTGCGTCTTCCGCATCATTCGCGGCAGCGGGTGCGGCGTCAGCGCCCGCTTGCGCCGGTGCTGCAGCTTGCGCTGCTTCCTGCGCCGCCTTCTGAGCTTCCATTGCTTGGCGGCGGGCTTCGTCTTCCGCTTTCGCCTGCTCAGGGAACATCTGCCGGTAAACTGTGTTCACGCGGGTGGCAACGTCTGTCAGCGCGTTGGCAACGGCTTGCAGGTTATAGGCAACACCGCGGTACCAATAGATGCGTGCAGCCGGGTTGTAAGCGCGGTAGATGCAGGCATCTGGTGTTTTGCCGTCACCAACCGTTGCAGGGTCACCCACAAAGTCAAAAATAACCTGCTGACCACGAGTGGCTGTGATCCATTCCTCGAGCTTCTCGTCAGAACGTTCCCACAGTTCGCAAAGGCGACGGTCGTTCAGCGGATGCTTCTCAGGCAGTTGGAGTACTTTCCTTAGCGCTTCGCCGCGTGTGCGGGCGCGGGCACGTGTTGGCCACAGCACGGAGGCAATTTGGCTGCCGGGAATGAGGATCATTTGGCCACCATAGAGGATGCCGGACCCCATGCGGTTCGTCATGGCCTGATTGAAGATATTGAATGACGCTTCAGCGTGCAGGCACTGGTTTCTAAGTTCGTGAATGTAAATCGCGAGGGTATTATTATCCATGTCAACTTTTCGCTTTTATCTTGAGTTTTATCAGTGAGCCCCCCTTTAGCACCTTCCCTCTCTGCCGAGCAGGTAGCCAGAACACACCGTTTGCGGCTTGAGCGATAGCACAGCAATCGGGGGCATTCCAGCAACTATTAGCGGCTTTGTGCGGTTCTGCGTTGCCTTTTGGGGGCATTGCGCGGTAAATTGGGGTGGGTGAAAATTTTTGGGTGCTTGAATGGCGGATGCAACATTTGCCATGCGGTCGCAGTCTGCGGCCCCTATAACACGTTCGGAACGGGCAAGCGCCCGGCCTTCTGGGGCAAGCGAAGTGCGCTCTGGCGAGTTTTCCCGTGGCCTGTCATCCGGCACATCTTCCCTGACATCAGCATCGGCCACAGCGGCGGTTTTGCAGGACAATAGCCCAAGGCCGGGCAGTGGGTTGCTTTCAACCGGTGTGCAGTTTGCGCTGGCGGAAACCAGAACCCAGGAAGCAAGTGCGCCGCTGCCGCCCATCTCAAGCCTTGGCCGCGCGCGGGACAGTTACCTCAACGTGCAGGCAAGCGTGCGGGAGACCATCGCCCTTAACCGGCAGTTCGCAGCGCTTACCGCACAACCGGATGCGGGTGAGCAAACCGAGGCGGCGCCAGCCAGTGCCTCCGGCAGACTTGACTACGGCTCAAGCGGCAGCACAACCGCTGCGAACCCTTACGCACGCCACGGCGATGACGAGTTTGATAGCGATAGCTATTGAGTGTTTAGCCCGCGAGGCGTGACGAGATCATCCTGATCCAGCGTGTCACCCGTTCTTCATGATCCTGCGCCTTGCTGTCGCCAACCGGTGTGCGGCTGAAAATCACCAGTTCGCTCGCATAGTTGCCTTTGTCGATGATGCGGACAGTAACAACAGACGGCAGGCTTTCACCGGGCAGGCGCTCGGTAAAATCAAACTGGTTTGCCATGGGGTCGAACCGGAAGGTCCGCACCGTGGGCATATTGTCGGTGTAATCTGCGATGGCGAGGCGAAGGGTCTGGGCGTCTACCTCAAACTGTGGGGCGGGGCCGTCGACCTCCGCGTTTTTGCACAGCTCTTTGTCGCACAAAAGGTAGCTTGGGTCGTCAAACGCGCGGCTTAGCACCGCGAAGTCAACGGGGGGCAAAGTGCCTTCCTTGCCCCCAAAGATTTTATCGCCGCCGCCGGTTTGCACAAGGATGTAAAGACCAACCCCGGCAAGGATAACAAGGACACTGAGCCCTATGGCAGCACTGCGAAATTTCTCAAACATATCAACCTGTTATTTTGGCTGTTATTTTTAGTTTACCCAAGAATGGAGCCAAGCTGCATTGCAAGGCTCATGTCGCCTTCTACACGCAATTTGCCGGTCATGAAAGCCATCTGTGGGTTGAGGTTGCCTTCAGCGATCTGGACAAAATTATCCATGGTGACCTTCACGGTGCAGTCCGCTTCCGAATCGGCATTGTCCACAACCGTTGGCGAAGATTTACCGTCGATCCGCACCACGCCGTCATCACCAAAATCAAACTTGATGATAGCGGTGAGGGGTGAGTGTGCGCCAATGCGAGTGCGTAGCTCATTGGTGATTTTTTCTAGTGACATAGTGATCTCCCTGATGAATTTGGTGAATATTGGACGCCTCAGTCCAGAAATCAATCAGTTATTGCCGTCATCGTCTTTTTCGTCAGACTTCTTCTTCAGCTTGCCCACAAGGCCGCCGATGCCTTTCTCAAGGGTGCCGCGTGCATCATTGGCAATATTCTTGAGCTTATCCGGGGCGTTAGCGGTGATCAGAGCTTTCGCGATCTGGGGCTGCAGCACATCCATCACATGACGGGCGATCTCGCCGGGGGCCAAGCCTTTTTCATCGGTACCAAGGTTGGTGAGCGTGAAGTCAGCAAGCTTGATACGCTCGTTCACATCCATCAGGCCACCCTCTGTTGAGACCGCAACTTCAGGTGCTTTCACCACCATTTCCTTGATGGTCAGCGTAACGCTTGACGGCGCGGTATCTTCGCTGGCGGTGTAGCCGATGCCTTTTTGCAGGGCGTCAAAATTGGTGAGTTTGCCTTTGGTGCGGGCATCAAGAACCGGGGCTTCAATATACATGCGGTCGATAATGATATGATCCGACATCAGCGTTTTGGTCTGGAGCTGCAGATCAAAAGCCCCAAGCGACGCGATCGCCCCTTCACCAAACCCTTCAGGCTGGCCGATCGTAAGTCCTTTGATGCCCACCTTGCCGGAGAAGGGGGAGAGGCTGACGCTATCAACTTTCACATCCACCTTAAGCACATCAGGCCCCGTGGTCTCAACGCCGGTTTTGACAATAGAATCAAGCTGGTAATAGGCATAGGCCGCCCCGCCAACGATCAAGACAAGGAGCAGAAGGAAAAACTTTTTCATCTTATCGGTCTCCGTCGCAATGTGCTTTTCAACGCATAGTGTCAGATAGGCTCCCATCCGGCCCATGACACGGGTCTCATGCAAACGCTCTTAGCATAACAATTGGTGAGGGGGTATAAAAACACCACCCGGGGGGCGCTTCTTTACGCCACACAGGTGGCATAAGTGTGACGGTTTTTGTGGCGCGAGTGTGGCGTCTTTTTTCGGCAAAACTTCAGGGTTTCCGCCAATAATGCGTTTTGAGGTGTGGCGCGCCACAACAAAAGTCTTAACCTCGCCTGTTCCATGTGCCAGCATGGGCACCAAGCACAAAGGGCTAAGGAAAGGGATACGAATTTCATGGCGCTTGTAACACAGCTTTTGCTGCTGGTTTCCTATGCGGTTTTGGGGGTTGCGGTTGCTGTGATCCCGCCTCGGGCCTTTGACTTTGCGGCCGATGTCTCCATGGCGCTTGGCATGATGGTGTTTTTTGGTGCCTGGCAACTGCAAATGTGGTTGATCAACCGCCGCGCGGAGTTGAGCGCGGACGAGCGCCTGAGCAAGCTTGAAGACATCACCACCATCCTACGAAAAGACCTGGAACGCACCCGCCGCCACGGTGAAAAGGGTGACGAGAAGAGCGACCAACTGGTGTCTGAGCTGAAGGTTTTGCACACGCTTCTCACCCAGGTGATGGAGCGCGAGGTTGAGTTCAGCAGCAAGAAATCCAAAACCAAGCCTGAGAAAAAATCCGGCAGCGATGAGGAAGCGCTGGCGCTGAGCGCGGATACGGAAGTGAAACCTGCTGCCCGCAAGCCTGCGAAAGCTGAACCCGAGCCCGAAGAGGAAATGGAACCCGCCACAGAGGAAGAGCTGGAAGCGCTGGAGCTGACACCAGAGGAAGCCGCGATGGCGGTGGTGGATGAAGGCACCGATGAGGTTGAGCGCGAAGATGCTGACGCTGCCGCAGGGGATGTTGACCCGAACACGCTGGATGACACCACACCGAAGCCGGTTGGCAAGGCCACCCCGCGCGGCATGACCCGCAAGAAAGCGCAGATCAGGATCATCAAGCGGGAAGATCAGCTCCTTTCTGTGGTGCGCAACTCGCTGTCTGAAAACCGGGTAGACCTCTACCTGCAACCCATCGTGAGCCTGCCCGCGCGCCACACCAAACATTATGAATGTTTCTCCCGCGTGCGGGATGATGAAGGCCGTATCGTACTGCCGCGCCAATATATGAAGGTCGCGGAAAGCAAGGGCCTTATCGGCACCATTGATAACCTGCTTCTGTTTCGGTTGATCCAGCTTGTGCGCCGCATGGGCAAGCGCAGGCCCGGTGTGCGTTTCTTCTGTAATATGTCGAAGCACTCCATGGCGGACGAAGAATTTTTCCCGCAGTTTATCGACTTCATGACCTCGAACGAGGAATTCCGGGACCGCTTGGTGTTTGAAATAAGCCAGGCCGACTACCTGAGCCTTGCCGGCGAGGTGAAAGACAGGCTGCTCACCCTTGGGCGCAAGGGTTTTGGTTTCTCGATGGATCTGGTGAAAGATTTCAATCAGGACTTTGCGCTCTTGGGTGACAGGCACTTCCAGTTTGTGAAATCCGACCTTGGTGACCTGATGGCCAGCCACCCCGATGACGGTGACGTGGAGGCGGTTAAATCCTTCCTGCGCCGCAAGGGCATGGAGCTGATCGTCAGCCGGATCGAGAGCGAAGACATGGTCTTGCAGGCCCTTGAGAACAGGGTCGAATTTGCGCAAGGCTACCTGTTTGGCGAGCCGACCTCCGCCAATGATATGAACCGCGAACTCTGAGAGTAATTTATGCCCAACAGCATTGGTGCGACGGTTGCCCTCAGCGGTGGCCTAAGCGACTTTAAAGATGATCTGTCTCTGGTGATTTGTGACCTATGGGGTGTGATGCACGACGGTATCACGCTCAACGAGGGTGCCGTGCATGCCATCGCCGAGGCGCGCGCCCACGGCATTAAAACCGTATTCCTCTCAAACGCGCCACGCCCGCGCACCCATGTGCGGGATATGCTCGAGAAGATGGGCCTGCCCATCACGCTTAATGATTATATCGTCACGTCCGGCGGGCTCGCCCGCGATGAGGTGCGGGAGCGCTACAGCGGTGCGCGGCTATACCATATGGGGCCGGAAAGCGACCACAACACGGTGGATGGCCTGCCGGTCGAGCGGGTGAAAACGCCCGATGAAGCCGATATCATTTTGGCAACAGACCTGGATTTTTTTGAGGTTGAAACCCACCGGCCCTGGCTTGAGGGGGCGGCTGCGCGCGGTGTACCTTTCCTGTGCGCGAACCCTGACCGCGTGGTGCATGTGGGGGAGAAGCTCTACCTGTGCGCTGGCTCTATCGCAGACCTCTATACCGAGATGGGCGGCGAGGTGCACTGGTTCGGTAAACCCATGGCCAGCGCGCTGACCTCCTGCCTCAAAGAGGTGGGCCTCGCGCCCGACACAGCGCCTGAGCGCATCATGATGATTGGTGACAGCCTGCAAACCGATATGGCAGGGGCAAAAGCCGCGGGCTATAAGGGCCTGTTTATCGCGGGCGGCATTCACCGCCGCGAGCTGCCTGAGCTTTATAGCGCGGCCCGAGGCGCAGATAAGGTGCCTGTGGGAACCTTCCAAAACATATTCGGCGCGGGCAAAGCTGTTCCGCACGCCGTTCTTGAGAGCCTGGTTTGGTAGGTGTGAAATTTTGAGGTTGGCGCTGCGCGCGGACCATACCGACCTAAATCGAGGCTACGCCCAGTGCACTGTTCTCCTTCGTGTCACCCCCGCGCGGGCGGGGTCCATGAAATGGTGGATGACTGTTCTTGGATGCTGCCGGTTCACGGATACCCTTGCCTCGCGGCTATGGCCGCTCGCCGGGTATGACGGTGAGGGCGGGGGCAGGGGTGGGCACCGCACAAAACAAAACCCCGCGTGCCGGGGCTCGCGGGGTTTCGGAAATTCTTGAAAGCAGGGTTGCTTAGCCAAACAAGGCGTCGATATCGTCCTGGCTAACTTCTTCACCTGCGGGAAGGTCGACCTCTTCGTCTTTCTTCTCTTTTTTCGCGGGCTTTGCTTCTGCCTTTTTGGCCTCGGCTTTTTTCTCTTCCTCGGCTTTTTTGGCTTCAGCGGCTTTTTGGTCCGCTACCGGGTCGAAGTCTTCCTCAAACATGGCGTCCAGCTCTTTCGGGCTGACAGCTTTTGGGGCTTCGACTTTTGGCTCAGGCTTCGGTTCTGGCTTTGGTGCCGGTGCAGGCGCCGGTGCCGCCGCAGCCTGTGCGGGCGCTTCAGCCGCCGCGCCGCCCATCAGG
Source organism: Kordiimonas sp. (assembly GCF_048264555.1). GTDB lineage: Bacteria > Pseudomonadota > Alphaproteobacteria > Sphingomonadales > Kordiimonadaceae > Kordiimonas. Next base: position 232,600 of record NZ_JBLXCX010000001.1, on the reverse strand, counting down.
GCGTCTACCTCAGACTGGTCAATGCCTTCACCGTCAAGCGCTGGGCCCGAGAGCAGCGCCTTGTCGCCGCTCGCGGCTTTTTCTTCTGTATGCTCAGCCTTCGCTTGCTCGATATCTTCTTCCGTGACCCCAAGGAGGTTACGAAGTTCAAGCACGCGCTTCTCGATGTGCGAGAGGGTTTCCACAACCTTCGAAATGCGCTGGCCGGTGATGTCCTGGAACGAACAAGCCTCAAAGATGCGCATCACCGCATCCTGGCTTTTGGCCACGTAATTGTCCGTGTCTGCGGGGTCGAGACCCATGATCTCTTCCGCCGCTTCCATGATGGTGTTGGTGGCTTCCTCGGTTTGCTGCACGATAGCATCAAGCTCAAGCCCCGCACGCGGGATGCGGGCGCTCTCAAGGTCACCCGGTTGCAGGGAAGCAATTTCCTTGCGGGCGTTCGAGATATAATCGCTCAGCGACCGGCATTCGCGGTAGATCGAGGTGTCGATGGATTTAAAGAAAACCGACATGGTGCCGATCAGCACTTCCGTCACCGATGCAACATCGGTGAGAGACAACTGCGCTGTATTTTGCTTCCGCAAACTGTCGACAAGCAGTTCAATCTGTTTGGGAAGCTTTTCGGAAGTCATTAGAATTCTCCGAGTACCGCCACCAGTTTTTGCTTCAGTGTCGCAGCGTTGAACGGCTTAACAATATAGTTGTTAACACCGGCTTTTTTCGCGGCAATCACGTTGTCGGTTTTGGATTCTGCGGTAACCATGATGAACGGCGTGCCCTTGAGCTGGTTGTCGGCGCGCACTTCTTTCAGAAGCTCGTAACCGGTCATCGGCTCCATGTTCCAGTCTGAGATGATCAGACCATATTGCTTGGCACGGGCCTTCTCAAGCGCCTGCGCGCCGTCGGTTGCTTCGTCAACATTATTGAAGCCAAGCTGTTTCAAAAGATTGCGGACAATCCGCAGCATCGTTTTGTAGTCGTCGACGATAAGGATCGGCATACCCAAATCAACGGCCATGATATTTCCTCAGTTTTATGATTTCGCACCTCCGGCGCCAAGCGACACCGTTTAATTCCCTTTTCGGGACACTAGCCCCGATGTAATGAAGAATTGGTTAACCCAAAGGTGACGACAATTCAAATACTTCCGATGCAAAGCCCCTCGTGTTAAGGAAGTTTTGCCCTCGCCCGGGCTCAACCTGAAGGCAGGTTGGAGGACAGGCAGGTCCATCTTTCTGTATAAGTTCCAATTTTCCAACAAGTTTTCGACATTATTGTCAAAAAAGGAGGTCAGCCCCATGGTCGCGCAGCATTTTTTTGAGGAAATTTCCATCGGCCAGCGTGAGTCGATCACGAAAAAAGTGACACCGGCGCTTGTTGAAGCCTTCGCAGATGTCTCCGGTGACAATAACCCGCTGCACCTTGATGAGGCTTACGCCAAAACAACCATGTTCGGGGAGCGTATCGCCCACGGCGCGCTGACAACGGCTTTTATCTCTGCTGTGCTGGGAACAAAGCTGCCGGGGCTGGGCACTGTGTTTGTGAGCCAAAGCACCAAATTTATCGGCCCGGTCAAGCTCGGCGATGAGGTGGAGGCTGTGGTTGAGGTGACGGATAAAATAGCGGAAAAAAATCGTGTTGTGTTTACCACTCATTGTCAGGTTGGGGATAAAAAGGTGGTTGTCGGGGAGGCAATCGTGTATGTCCCCAACCGTCCGCAGCCGTAAGCTAACGTCTGTTTTAAACCGATAAAAACACTGCCCGAGAAGGAATGCCCGAACGATCATGCGCCTCTATCGTCACATCAATGAAGTGAAGCCGAAAGAGCGTGGGTCTGTTGTGGCGCTCGGCAATTTTGATGGGTTTCACCGTGGCCATCAGGTTGTGATTGGCGAAGCAGGGCGGCAGGCGCGCGATATGGGGCTTAACCTCACCGTGGTGGTGACAGAACCGCACCCGGTGAGCTTTTTTGCCCCCAAGGCACCGCCGTTTCGTTTGACCCCGTTTCGGGAACGGTCCCAGCTTCTTGAGCAATTTGGCGTGGACCAGCTTCTGGTACTGCCGTTTGATAAAGACCTCGCGTCCATGTCGGCGCAGGATTTTGTGCTGGATATATTGGTGGGCGGGCTTGACGCCAAACATGTCTATGTGGGCTATGACTACCGCTTCGGCAAAGGCCGGGGTGGCGGCACGGACGTGCTGGCTTGGATGGGCGAAGAAGAGGGTTTTGGCCTCAGTGTCATTCGCCCCGTGACCGTCGGGCTTGAGGGGTACGCGGGTGAGGTATACAGCTCAACGCTCGTACGCCAAGCATTGCAAGCCGGCGAAGCCCGCAAGGCCGCAGCCCTTCTTGGGCACTGGTGGTCCATCAACGGGCGTGTGGTTGGCGGTGACAAACGCGGCCGCACCATTGGCTTCCCCACAGCCAACGTGCAACTGGGTGAAAGCCTGCAGCCCCGGCTGGGTGTTTATGCCGTGCGTGTGCACATTGAGGGAGATGACCGCGTGATTGGCGGCGTTGCCAACATTGGCAACCGCCCGACCTTTGACAAACGCGACGTGCTTCTGGAAGTGCATCTTTTTGACTTTGATGAAGATATCTATGAGCGGCACGTGCGTGTTGAGCTGGTTGCTTTCCTGCGGGCAGAGCAGAAGTTCGACGGTATTGATGCGCTCAAGGCCCAAATCGATACGGATAGCAAGGTTGCGCGCATTGTGCTGGCGGAACCTGAGAATGCACCCGACAGGCTAGGCTCCCCAACCCTTGAGCGGTATCTGAACCTGTTCCCCGAGCCGCACATCCGGGCGCGTTAGGAAGCGACCTTCCTGATAGCCGGGGGATAGACACCCCGCGAGAGGGGCGCTAAGCATGAGCGGCTATCTTTATTGAACCAGCGTGCCGTCGGGGACTGTTATGGAAATTCTGCTTGATTACCATCTGTGGGTCAGTTTTTTCACGCTCACTGCGCTTGAGATCATTCTCGGGATCGACAATGTGGTTTTCATCGCCCTTCTTGTTGGGCATCTGCCGGAGAAGGAGCGTGAGCGCGCGCGGCTGATTGGCCTTTCGCTCGCGCTTCTGATGCGCATCTTGCTGCTTCTTGGTGTTGCCTGGATTATCGGGCTCAAGGAACCGTGGATCACGCTTTTTGGCCATGCGTTCTCAGGCAAGGATATCCTGATGCTATTGGGTGGAGGTTTCCTTCTCTACAAGGGTACCAACAGCATCCATGACGAGGTAACCGGCGAGAAGCGCGAGCACTATGAGGCGGTGAGCGGCACCATGGTGGCTGTGATCGCACAGGTAGTGTTGATCGATATCGTCTTCTCGTTCGATTCCGTGATGACAGCCGTGGGCATGACGCAGGTTATCGGTGTGATTATCGCGGCGATGACTGTGGCGATGTTGGTGATGATGTTCTCGAGCGGGTTGATTGCATCGTTTATCGAACGTTTCCCGACGCTCAAGATTCTGGCGCTCAGTTTTATCATGCTGATTGGTGTTTTCCTGGTGGCGGAAGGTCTCGGGTTCCATGTACCCAAAGGCTATATCTATTTTGCCATGCTCTATTCCCTTGGGGTGGAAACGCTTAACCTGCTTAGGCGCAGGCGGCGGCAAAAAGGAATGCCTGACAACGGCTAAGATGGTTAACCATTCCTAAATTTCTGGCCTTTTGCCTTTATGGATTGTTAATATTCCCGCCGTATCGTTGATTTTGACGATATGGGAGGGACGAGGCGGCCATGGCTGGCGCTCAATATGACAAGCTGCATATTCTGCTAGCACTCAAGAACGAACAGGCTGCCGATAGCCTGAAGGACGTTTTGATGCGCCAACGGGTGGGCAGTATCATCGCCGTTCGTGATAACCGCGAAGCGGTGGAGCAGATGCAGGCGCGCGGCTTTAACCTCATCATTATCGGTGAAGATTTCCCAACCCTTGGTGGTGTGGACTTCTGTCGTTTCCTGCGCCTGACCAATACCCCCATGGCGGTGGCGCCGATCATTTTTGGCCTGCATGAGCCAGACCAGAAAAAAGTGCTTCAGGCGCGTGATGTGGGTGCCACCAAAATCGCTGTGATGCCTTTCTCTGGCGCGAGTTTGATGAAAGCAATTGATGCGGCTGTGGCTGACCCTCGCGCCATCGTGCAGTGCACGGCCTATAATGGGCCAGACAGGCGGGTGCGGCAGGCTCCCCTGCCGGGTGGGCGAGAGCGCAGGCATGCCGACCCCAAGCTCATCTCTGACGCGATACAGCGCAAGATACTCGACAGCCTGTAGGGTATAGTGCCCACAAGCCTCATTTTGCCTAAGGTTGCCCAGCCTTTCCGCTCGACACCCCGTTTGAACATTGTTAAAAGTGCCGCCATGCAAGACGTGCACACATATGGGCGGCACCCGTTCGCCATAAGCATTCGAATTACTGGCCCGGCGCTAGAGGCTTAGCGACCGGGGTTTTAAGTTTGTAAAGTATTTCCAGAATTCCAAAACATTTGTGCCGCCGATATTCCAGTTGTGAGCACCAGAAAAAGAGCGAGACACCAGACCATGTCTGCTGATGAAAGCACCAAGCGCGATTATCGCGATACTGTCTTTTTGCCAAAAACAGATTTCCCCATGCGCGCGGGCCTGCCGCAGCGCGAGCCAGAGTTTCTGGCCCGGTGGGAAAAAGATGACCTCTACGGCCAACTGCGCGCAGACAGCGCGGGCCGTGAAAAATTTGTGCTGCATGACGGCCCTCCCTACGCCAACGGCAACATCCACATCGGCCACGCCATGAACAAAACGCTCAAGGACGTGATCGTGAAGTCCCAGCAGATGCAAGGCAAGGATGCGCCTTATGTGCCGGGCTGGGACTGCCATGGCCTGCCGATCGAGTGGAAGATCGAAGAAAAATACCGCAAGAAAAAGAAAAACAAGGACGATGTGGACCCGGTTGAGTTCCGCAAGGAATGCCGCGCCTTCGCCGATGAATGGATCGACGTTCAGCGCCAGGAATTCAAGCGCCTTGGCATTTTTGGCGACTGGGCCAATCCGTACCTGACGATGGATTTTGCCGCAGAAGCCCAGATCGTTGAAGAGCTTCTCAAGTTCTCAACCTCTGGCGCGCTTTACCGTGGCTCCAAGCCCGTGATGTGGTCGCCGATTGAGAAAACCGCGCTCGCGGAAGCCGAGGTTGAATATCACGACCACACCAGCGTGCAGATCGATGTGGCTTTTCCGTTTGTGAAATGTCCGTGTGCGGAAGCCGAGGGCGCACGTGTGGTGATCTGGACCACCACACCGTGGACGATCCCCGCGAACCGCGCGGTATGTTATGGCCCTGATATCGACTATGTGGTGCTTGAGGTGACGGAAGTTGAGGAGGGCGGCTTGGCGGCGGTTGGCGCGAAGCTCCTGATCGCGGAGGCGCTGGTTGGTGAATTTGCCGCCCGCGCCAAAATCGAAAGCTTCAAGAAGGTTAGCACGTTCAAAGGTGCTGTGCTTGAGGGCGCTATGCTCGCGCACCCATGGCACGGCCATGCGGATGCTGAGGGCGGTTATGACTTTGACGTACCCATGCTGCCGGGTGACCATGTAACCACAGATGCGGGCACGGGTTTTGTGCATACGGCACCGGGCCATGGTGATGATGACTATCAGGTCGCGCACGTAAAATTTGGCATCGAGGTACCGTTCACGGTGGATGAGGCCGGGTGTTATTACCCGCACGTGCCGCTTGTGGCGGGCCAGCATGTCTATAAGGTAGCGGATCAGGTTTGTGAACTGCTCACAGGTGCAGGTGCGCTGATGAGCCAGGGCAAGCTCACCCACTCATACCCGCACAGCTGGCGCTCCAAAGCGCCGCTTATTTTCCGCAACACACCACAGTGGTTTATCTCCATGGAGAAAACCGGCTTGCGCGGCAAGGCTCTTGCGGGCATTGAGGCAACCAACTGGTTCCCGGCGGTCTCCAAAAACCGTATCCGGGCCATGGTTGCTGACCGGCCCGACTGGGTGATCTCGCGCCAGCGGGCCTGGGGTGTGCCAATCACCGTGTTTGTAAACAAAACAACCGGTGACGTGCTGCAGGACGAGGCGGTAAACGCCCGTATCGTAAGCGCGGTCAAGGAAGGCGGGGCGGATGCATGGGTTGCTATCCCGGCGCAGGACTTCCTTGGTGTTGACTATAAAGCCGACGACTATGAGCAGGTGTTCGATATTCTCGACGTGTGGTTCGATAGCGGCTGTACTCATGCCTTTGTTTGTGAAGCGCGGGATGACCTGCAGTCACCTGCTGACCTCTACCTTGAAGGGTCTGACCAGCACCGGGGCTGGTTCCAGTCTAGCTTGCTTGAGAGCTGTGGCACCCGTGGTGTTGCGCCATACAAGAATGTGCTAACCCACGGCTTCACCATGGATGGTGATGGCCGCAAGATGTCAAAGTCGCTCGGCAACACAGTCGCGCCGCAAAAAATCATCCAGCAGTATGGTGCCGATATTCTCCGCCTGTGGGTGGTGTCGGTCGACTATATGGAAGATGTGCGGATCGGTGACCAGATCATTCAGGGTCAGGTTGATGCTTACCGGAAAATCCGCAACACCATGCGGTACCTTCTCGGGAATCTCTCAGGCTTCACGGAAGAAGAGCGTCTGCCAGCGGCAGAAATGCCGGAGCTGGAGCGTTTCATCCTGCACCGCCTGTCTGAGCTGGATGCCCTGATCCGTGACCGGGCCGCGAATTTCGATTTCAACCCGATCTTCCAGGCGCTTTATCAGTTCTGTATCGTTGAGCTGTCGGCTTTCTATTTCGATATCCGGAAAGACAGCCTCTATTGTGACGACGAAGCCAGCAACCGCCGCCGCGCGGTGCGCACGGTGCTTGATGAGGTGTTTAACCGCCTGACCACATGGTTCGCGCCTATCCTCGCGTTCACGGCAGAGGAAGTATGGCGTTCACGCTTTGGCGATGACGCACCAAGCGTGCACCGGCAGTTGTGGCCCGACACATCGGCCGATTGGCGCAACGATGAACTGGCCGAAAAATGGACAAAAATCCGTCGTCTGCGCCGTGTGGTCACCGGTGCGCTCGAGCTTGATCGCCGCGAAAAGCGTATCGGCTCAAGCCTGCAGGCCGATGTCACAATCTATGTGGCGGACTATGCCTATGTTGAGGCTATGGCAGGGCTTGATATCGCTGAGCTGATGATCACCTCAAGCGCGCGGCTTCTTGAAGCTGAGGCGCCGGAAGGTGCTTTCACGCTTGATGACGTGAAAGGCATTTCGGTTGTGAGTGCAGCGGCAAGCGGCGACAAATGTGAACGCTGCTGGGTTGTCTCAGAGGAAGTGACAGCGCACGGTGAGCTTTGCAACAGGTGTTCAGACACTGTGGGCAAGATCGACGAGGCAGCCGCCTGATGGCGCAGGGGCCTCTCTTCCGCAATGGGCTTATGCTGTCCGCCATCATTCTGGTGGCGGACCAGCTCAGCAAATGGTGGATACTTGAAGGCCTTAAGCTGCCCGAGAAAGGCAGCGTGCCGCTTTTGCCGTTCCTCAGTTTCTCCATGGTGTGGAACAAGGGCATCTCCATGGGCATACCGCTTGGCGAATCGCTCGGCAAATGGGGCATTATTGTCCTTACTGCGGCGATCAGCCTTTGGCTGGTGAAATGGCTCTGGAACTCCGTGCGGCGCGTTGAGGCGTTATCGCTTTCGCTCATCCTTGGCGGTGCGATCGGGAACCTTATCGACCGCTTTATCCATGGCGCTGTGGTAGACTTTGTGCACCTTCACGCCATGGACTATAATTTTTATGTTTTTAATGTCGCTGACAGTGCTATCACGGTTGGTGTGGCCATCTTGATCATTGATGGCTTGCGGGGGGAGGGCAAAAGCCCTAAAAATGCCCAAAAGGTCGCGGAAAGTTCGCGCGACCCTGAAGGAGAGAGTTCATGAACGTCAAGCCTATCGCGCTTGTTCTTATTGCGGGCCTGTCGCTCGCCGCGTGCGGATCGAAGAAAAACAGCCCTAACGAATTTGATGTCGTTAGCCGTGCGCCGCTTGTGGTGCCGCCTGAGGCAGACCTGTCGCCGCCACGGCCGGGTGAGCCAAATGCGCAAGAGATTGACCCGGGCCGTCAGGCTTATGAAGCCCTGTTTCCGGGTAAGGAACTGAAGCGCCCTGCGCCAAAAAGCAAAGGCGAGAGCGAGCTTCTCTCACGCCTTGGCCGGTCTGACCCGGATGTGCGCTCCAACGTTGGCCAGAAAGATCTGGACGTTGTGAAAAAGGCGCTTTTGATGGCCGACCTTCTGGACGCTGGTGAGCGCCAGTACCGCACCGATAATATCTCTATCGAGCGGGTCTCTTCCGGCAGCTAAGCTGCGCCGCAGACAATAAACAGATATTAAAATAGGCCGTGGGCAGGAATGTCGCGGCCTTTTTTATGACTGGCTCCCAGCTTTCCGGTATGCCGTGGGGGTAAGTCCGGTTTCTATTTTGAAGGCCGTATTGAACACGGATTTGGTGGCGAAACCAGCCCGATGGGCAATTTCAAGAACGCTGGTTCTGGGTTCTGACATGAGCAAGTTGCACGCATAGGCAATGCGGAACCGGCGCACCTCCGCTTTAAAGCTGTTGCCGGAAGACCGGTTGATTGCTTCAGAAAGCTCCCTGGGCAGAACAGACAATGCTTCTGCGGTTTCCGGTATCTTGAGCGTTTCCTGAAGAAACAGCTGTTCTTTTTCCATCAGGTTGGTGAAGCGGGCATAAACGTCCTGGTCGTCCTCTGTGGCGGCTCGTCTTTCGCTCTTTGGTTTCCGGCCGAGGTAGATCTCAGGCTTCACCATGGCCCACCACAGAAGGGTCAGGACGGCAATGCTGATACCGATAGACTTGAGGACGAACAGCCATAGTGGGGTGTACCAGTCGCCATTCAGGAGGAAAATGCCGAAAGCTGATAGCTTTAGCACGGACAAGGCGGCTGTTGCGGCTGCAAGCAGACTTACCCACAGCGCCCACGTGGGTTTGGGCCGGGACCTGAGGTGGGGCCAGATGATGATGCCGGCGGCCACAGCATACAAAAGGCGCAATGCGGACAAGGCCGCGAATGACAGGCTGATATCGGCTGGAGGCATAACACCCGCGAACAGCAGCAGGAGCGCGGGCCCCAGTAAGTGAGGCCAGCCGGGCAGGCCCTTGGTGTTGTGGGCTTTTGTTTTCGCAAGCCACCAGATTGCGGGCCCCTCCATGGCACCGAACAGAAGTGTCGCATAGTCTGTCAGTGGTGTAGGGTTATTGTAGGCCCAGGCAAAGGCAGCATAGTTGGCTGCATAGACCGCAAATACCAGTTGGATAGTAGCGCCAGCCTGCCCACGCCGGGCATAGGCAAACAATAGTATGGCAGATACCGCGATCAACAGGGCCAGTGCCGGTGGTAATAGTCCTATGGTCACAATTGCTTCCTGCCAAAAAAACGGTCTGTTTCGCGTTTCGCGTCGAATTCAAGACAAAGGAGCGCCTTCTTCTCCTCAACCGGGCGGTTCTAGCACACGGATGATCCGCCCTCAAATATGCTGATCGGAGGATAGGATGAAGGTAGGTGTATTGTCGTTTTTGCTGATGTTTGTGGGCTTGCCTGCATATGCGCACGAGCATGCGCAAGGTGAGGTGCGGTACTTCGCGGGTATGGCGGGGGTGATTACACCGATGATGGAGTATATCCCGAAAGGTGAAATTGACGCCGAAAAGGCGACCATTATTGACCATTACCGCGTTGTCTATGATGCCGATAAACGCCTGAAGAGCATAAAATATTTCTCTCGGGGTAAGCCGTCAAACGAGGCGTATTTTCAAACGCATGAGGTGCGCTACAGCTACCCGAACAGCCAGCGCATTCGCGAATATTTTGGCGCTGATGGTGCGGCAATGGCCATGTGGCGGCACTACTATGGGTCGGCGAATATTCAGAAGGAAATTTATACCCGTGACGGCGACATCGTTACGCTACATATGTTCGGGCTTGAGGATGAGCGGGTCACCGCAGGTACCGGTAGCCATGAGTACCGGGCCGACTATAGCGATACACGGGGTTTTATCCAGACACAGTTCAAAGAGGACGGAACCCCCAATGTGATTTTCGACTATCTGCCTTTCGAGACCTCTGTGATTACCCGCAACGAATTTGGATATCTTTACCAGATACTCCAGATTGACCCGGAAAGCGGCGCGGTTATCGATCATGATGAGGCGGGTTTCGCAGAGATGCGTTTGATGTTTGATGAGTATGGCAGTGAAAATGGCTGGGAGTTCCGGAACGCAAAAGGCCAGCTCGCCAACCGTGCGGTCACAGCGGTTGACCCAGGATACGCGCGTTGGCTTTATGAATTTGAGTGGGAGGACCGGAGCCTTGGGCGGTTTCGGGTAATGAACGAATATTATCAAACAGCTGATGGAAGCTCGTTTTGTTCAAATGATGTCGTTTGCCTGAGGCGAATGAAGTTCGATGCGCATCGCAATGTGATTTCGAGCGAAACATTCGGCGCTGACGGCGGGCTAGTTGCTGACCCAGGTGCAGGTTACGCAAAAGTTGAGCTGGATTATGACGCGCAGGGCCGACGCACCGAGGCCCGCTACATGGGGGCGGACGGTGCATTGCGCACGACAGGCGTGGCGGTTCGGCGCACGTATTATGATGCGGCCGGGGCCGCGATCACCGAAGAGTTTGACCACGCGGGCGACCTGATCCCGGCCGCTGAATAGGCACCGATAGAGAAGCGCCTTAAGGCAGGCGCTTCTCGTACTCGTCTTCAAGCGGCATATAGGTGGCCCAGAAGGGTGGCGGTGATTTGCCTTCCAGCACATGGATCATGATACCGATGTGTGCATGCCAGCCGCCGGAAACACCAACCATGGTTTGGCGGTCAGGCAGTTTGCGGTGAGTAACGATGAGGCGGGTCTGGTCGCCTGCGGCTTCAAGCTCGAAGGTCACCTCCGAGTCCGGCGCTTCTCCCTCTGCCCAGCTGTAGGCAAGCAACCGTGGTGGATCAATCGCGGTGATATGGCCAAGCATTCTGCTCTCACCGCAATATTTCTCGTATTTTTCCGGCACTGTTTCAGAGGTGGGCGAGAGGGTGGCATGATCAAAGATATGTTCCACTTCCCCGCCAACGCGCAGGTCCATCTTGCCGCGCGCGAGCCAGGTGCCGCGCTTGTCGCTCTCGGTCAGGAACGCCCACACCCGCTCCATGGGCGCGGGTAACAGCCGCTCAAGTTTTACCTCGCCGGGGCCAATATAGCGTGCAAAATCATCCATTATAATCTCCTCTGGTGTCGTGATCCGGGCGTGTCGCGCCGCTACAAAAGTGCGGCCAACCGGTGCAGCATCTTGCTCCAGCCCTCTTGTGTGCGGTCAGTATATTCAGCGTATTCCGCTGCCATGGTGTGCGTCAGCTTCAGGGTGCATCCTTCATCTGTCGGGCATATCTCTACCGTGACGATATCGGGTTTTGGATCAAAGGCGGGCAGGCAGAAGCTGAACACAAGGCGCGTTGGGCGTGTGATCTCCAGATATTCCCCCACATGCTCAACTTCCTCTCCGTCCCGCTGGTCGGTGAAGCGAAAGCCGCCACCCACGCGGGGGTCCAGTTCAGCGACAACCATGTCACCACCGTCTGTCGCGAAAAACCATTTCCGGGCCAGCTTGATATCCAGCCAGGCGTCGAACACTCGTTCAGCCGGTAGTTTGAAGGCGTGGGTAACTGTTACCGCCAGTGTTTTTTGTGTCATTGGCTACCTTCCTTGCTTTCAACATCTGCCATAAGCGCTTCTTCCAGTGCATCCAGCCGACCGGTCCAAAACCGGGTGTAATAGTCCATCCAGGCATGGGCCTCTGCCATAGCCTTGGCATTCAGGTGGCACGTATGCGTTCGGCCTTTCACCTCCCGCCGCACAAGGCCCGCGACCTCAAGCTTCTTGATGTGCTTAGACGCGGCGGCAAGCGACATGGCATAGGGTTGAGCAAGTTCACTCACGGTTTTTTCGCCGAGTGAAAGGTTCGCCAGCATGCCGCGGCGCGTGGGGTCCGCGAGCGCTGAAAAGGTGGCGTCGAGCCGATCTGATATATATTTAACCATGTGGTTTAATATACAGAGGGAACTTCAATAGTCAACCATTTGGTTAAATAAAAATGAGAAACTTCTCACTGGATGTTGCACGGCCTTTCTCGCGTGTAAAAAGCCTGCTAGGTTCGCGCCTATGACAAGCCAAAATAGACACGACCTACCGACCACTGCGGGCATCATTCGCCTGTTATCTGAGCGTACCATCAACCGCATCGCCGCAGGCGAGGTGGTGGAACGCCCGGCGAGCGCTGTGAAAGAGATTGTTGAAAACTCCGTTGATGCGGGCGCTACCCGCATTGACGTGGTGATGCGGGATGGTGGTCGTGCGCTTATTCAGGTGACCGATGACGGGCGCGGTATGGACGCGGATGAAATCTCACTCGCCGTTGAGCGGCACGCGACCTCGAAGCTCACCGATGAAGACCTGGTGAACATAGCGTCGCTTGGCTTTCGGGGGGAAGCCTTGGCATCTATTGGGGCGGTCGCACGGCTGAGCGTTACCTCGCGCCCGCGCGGGTCTGATGATGCCTGGGCTGTGCGTGTTGAAGGCGGCAAAAAATCAACGGTGGAGCCAGCCGCATTTGGCGAAGGCACCCGTGTTGAGGTGCGAGACCTGTTTTACACCACGCCGGCGCGGCTGAAGTTCATGAAAACAGCGCGCACGGAATATGGCCAGGCGGCGGACGTGATGAAACGCCTTGCTATGGCGCATCCGGATATTGCCTTCACCCTATCTGACGGCGACCGCACCACCTTCCGGGCGCCATCGGTGGCGAGCCTCACGGGGGACGCACGGCTTGAGCGACTGGGCGCCATATTGGGGCGTGAGTTCCGCGAAAACGCGATTGAGATAGATGCGGAGCGCGAGGGCTTAAATCTTACCGGCTTTGCCGGGCTGCCCACTTATTCACGCGGCAATGCCATGCAGCAGTTCCTGTTTGTGAACGGCAGACCGGTGAAGGACAAGCTTCTCACCGGAGCCGTGCGCGGTGCGTATCAGGATTATCTCGCACGAGACAGGCACCCTGTGCTGGCGCTTTTCCTTGATGTGCCGCCGGAGTTTGTGGATGTGAACGTACACCCCGCCAAGGCTGAGGTGCGCTTCAAGGATGCAGGCCTTGTGCGCGGGCTTATCGTTTCCGCGCTCAGGCACGGGCTTGGCATGGCCGGGCACAGGGCGTCCACCACAGTGGCTAGCGCTGCCCTTGGTGCCGCGCGGCCTGAAGGTAGTGCGAGCCTGCCGTGGGGGCGCCAGCATGAGCGGCCCAGCCTGCCAGCGGGTTTCGCAGATGTGGTGCGGGATATGTATGCCCCCCATGAAGGAAGCGGCCTCCGGGTGCAGGAAGATGCGCAAATGGCGTTTGAACGCCGGGGCGATATGGCCATGCCTTCCGCTCGCGCGCCTGAAGCACCGCTTGCCTCAATGCCGCAGCAGCCCGCACCCAGCGAATATCCGCTGGGTACCGCGCGGGGCCAAGTGCATGCCACCTATATCGTGAGCCAGACAGCAGACGGTATCGTGATCGTGGACCAGCATGCGGCGCATGAGCGGCTGGTGTATGAACGCATGAAAAAACAGATCGCTGCCACCGGTGTGGCGCGGCAAAGCCTGTTGTTGCCTGAGGTGGTGGAGCTGGAGGAAGGCCCGGCTGAGCGCCTGATCGCCCGGGCGGAAGAACTGGCTGGCCTTGGCCTTATCATTGAGCCTTTTGGTGAGGGGGCGGTGATGGTGCGTGAAGTACCCGCCATGCTGGGCAAGATGGATGTGCATGGCCTTGTGCGTGACCTCGCGGACGAGCTGACCGAGCTTGATGAGGCCCTAAGCCTCAAGGAACGGCTTGAGGAAGTGTGCGGCACCATGGCATGCCACGGCAGCGTGCGGGCAGGCAGGCGCCTGACGGTTGATGAGATGAATGCCCTCCTGCGGGAGATGGAAGCCACGCCGCATTCCGGCCAGTGCAACCACGGTCGCCCAACCTATGTGGAGCTCAAGCTCTCTGACATTGAGAAACTGTTCGGCCGGCGCTAGGCCGCATCTTCCTGTGGCGCTGGGGCGGTGACGGGCTCAATGGGGTGCAGCGGATAGATAACGCCGGTTGAGCGGTGCACCGCTTTGGCGACAGCCACCAGAATAAGGCTTCCGAGCAGTACCGGCGTGAACAGAAAGTCGATCCCCGGCGCGGCCAGCATGATCACAATCGGGTCTGCGCCAGCGGGCGGGTGCGTGATGCGCAGCACGCCCATAACCGTGATCGTCAGGCCAACGCCAATGGCCAGTGCCCACCATGTGGGCGGCAGGAATGAGGCGAGGACAAGCGAAATAATTGTCGCGACCACATGCCCGCCGATCACATTGATCGGCTGCGACAGGGGGCTCGAGGGCACAGAAAACAGCAAAACACAGGTGGCACCAAAAGGCGCCATCAGAAGCGGCGTGTCGCTAAGCACAGACAGGCCGCCAACGGCCATCAGCGCAAGCAAGCTGCCGATACCTGATAGAAGAGCGTCACGTTTCCGGACGCGAGGCTGATGTCTTGCAATATATTTTTTCATATATCCTCAATGAATATGACTGATACGAAATATCAGATCGGATATATGTCAGCAAATTAGATGATTTTTCCAATCAAGTAATTATCACTTCTCTGGCAAGTTTGTGATACCACGTTTTGTGGTGAGGTAGGTGGCGAAGCTGGCGAGCCAGTGACTGCCTGCATAGTGGGCGTCGCTCACGGCCTGGATGCCAGCTTCCTTGTGTACATCGGCCGCTGCTTGCAGGCTCGATATACGAGGGTCGTCCTCGCTGAGGACTGAGGCAATACCCTCAAGCGCCCAGGCGCGGCTGAGGTTCACGCCGTCCAGATGCACAAGCTTGCCGTCTGTTGCGTCTTTCACAATGGCGGGGGTGAGCCAACCCGCGTTGCCATCATCCGGGATGCCGGGCAGGAAGGCGGTGAGCCATGCGCTGAACTCCTCCGCGCTCATCACCCGGCGCATCAGGTCTGCTTCCATCAGGCAGGGGGAGAGGAAATCTTCACCTGACGGCTCATAACCGATAGGGCAGTTTGTGTCGCCGGCAAAGAAGGTGCGCGAGCGCTCCGTCAGCAGGGCTTCAAATTCAGTGTTCCCGACCGTGCGGGCATAATCGAGCATAAGACCAAAGGCAAAGGCGCTTTGGTTATGGGTACCAAGCCGCACGGGGTAGGCGAGGTTGGGCAGCCAGGCGGTCATCTTTTTTACGATCTCAACCTCAAGCGGCGCCAATATCTCACGCCAGCTTTTGTGCACGGCGCTTGGGCTTTCATGCAGCTCGGCCACCAGTTGCAGGTACCATGCGATGCCATAGGGCCGCTCAAACCCGTTGCGCCCGTCCGCCAGATAATAGGCGACCTCGCGGTTCATGTTTTCAATGCTGAAGCTTTCTTCGAGCGCCTCTTCAATAGGGGCCGTAAACGGGGAAGCAGGGTCAAGTTTTGACAGTCGCACCAAAAGCCAGTGACCATGAACCGATGAATGCCAGTCAAAGCACCCATAAAAGGCGGGCGTGAGGGCCTTGGGCGGCTTTGCGTCCCCATCAGAGTTCAAGACATGGCTGATTTTATTGGGATACTCGCGGTGAATGCAGGACAGTGCCATGCGGGCGAAACGGTCGGTGACCACACCTTCGCGCGCGTCCGGCAGGCTGATGGCCTCGGTCTGGTGATCATTGGTTGCCGGTTTTTCTTCGCAGGCTGCTGTCGCCAAACATGCGGCAGCGGTAATGCTCAAAATTATTGTGCGTTTCATTGTCCCTTATCCCCCTTTTGCTTTGACGCCATTTCAGGGGAATAAGGGATTGGGTGCAAGGCCTTTTCGCTGAGCGGTGCTTCCCGTCAGACGTTCCAGCCGGATGGGTCCATCCTGTTGTGGCGCGTGATGACCGGTTTGGCGCCGTCGGTATCGGGTTTAAGGAGATAATAGTCCTCCTCATAAATTGACCAGCGGCATAGGTCGATCGGTGTAACCTCAGACGCGTTTACGGACCCCGTCACGCCCGCACGCTCAAGGCCTGCAGCCACAAGCTCGGAACAGAAGAAGCGTGAGAAATCTTCCTTGTTATAGAAAGGGCCGTTAATGCCGAAGATACCTTTGTCGAACATATCCGCGGCGGATTTGAGGGCTTGCGGCAGGTCGTACCCGGTGCGGGCTTCCGCGTGGCCAAACAGGAAATTATAGAAGCTTTTGTGAGCTTGGGCGTTGGCGCGCAGGTCGGCTTTGATAGGCAACCACCACATGGCGCCGTGGTATTCTTCCAGCCGTTCCGAGAAGCGCGAGATATTGACGCCAGAGAAGCCGCGCACGGTGCCTGCTTCAATGATCTGGTTGAAGAAACGACCATCGGCATGATCGGCGATCTGGGTTTGCAGGATAACACCCACATGGCTGACCTCGGAAAAGGTCACCATCTTGATAATTTCAGAAAAATCGCTTTTGCCTGAAAAGGCGATCACATCGCCCGGTTTCATCCTTGGGCGTGCTTCTTCATAGGAAAGTTCGTGCATTGCCATGGTCTAGCCCCCCATTACTGCATGCGACACGAAATATATGTTAGGTGGTGCGGAGTTTAGCGAAAGTTGCATGGCCTGTACAGGCCGGTGCGTGGCCCCCTTTGATCATTCACCTGGTGCGAACCGGGCCTTGAGCTCATCAATCAGGTCGCCCTTGCGCTCAACATGTCGGCCCTCTGTGGTGACAACAGCGAGGTAAAGCCGCCTGCGGAAGTCCTCAAGGTCAAAGCCCTCAGGCAAGGCGTCTTCACCGGCGGCATCCAGCACAAAGTCGGTCAGCCGTTTGGCAGCGTGCAGGCGGCCCCAGATATAATCATTCTCGCGCGCGGCCCGACTGAAGAAGGCGCCAAAGTTATAAAGCTGGGTGCCCATCAATACATCTGCTGCCGGGTCTGTGTGCATGCCGGTGCAGTCAAGCGGGCTGATGCGTGCCACACGAATTTCGTCCATCTCGAGAAGGTCTGCGCTTGCGCTCATCGGCAGGGTGAGCACGTCATAAAAGGCATATCCCACATAGGCCCGGAACAGGGTGGTCCTCAGTTCAGAGTGCGGCAGGACCGAAAGAATGGTGGCGAGCAGTTCGTCAAGCGCATAGTCGAGGTCTTCAAGCTCCATGGCGGAGCCGAGGGTGTTGAGATAATGGTCAATCGCGGCGTCTGATAGCCGGTCACCATCCAGGCCCGCAAAGGTATTCGCTGGGTACATTGTGGTTTGCCAGCGTGCGCGGAAAAGCTCCAACTGCTCATATATCTGTTTTTTGATGCGTTTGACGGGCTCGACCATATGGCCGTTGCTGTCCTGCTGCATGAAGCGGTTGAGCTTCAGGATAACAAAGCGCAGCCTGCGGATGCGGTAGTCTACATCAAGTTCACGCAGGCGTTTTACATGGTGCTGAAAGCCAAAGGCGGGCACGATGTTGACCACGCCGCCCTCAGGACACAAAAGGCCTTTCATCTCGGCCCAGCGCCGAAGGGCTTCAAAGGTATCGGTCTCGCTCAGCACGGTGCCTGTTTTGACGTTGCCGTCCACCATAAGCTGTGAAAGCCGCTCGATCAGGCGCACGGTTTTTGCCTGCATATAGGAGGCATAGGCAAAGCCTGTGTGTTTGTGAGCCAGCTCATGTGCGCGCTCCCGCCAGGAGGCAAGCATGGCCACTTCCACCTTTTTTTCTGCGTCCAGCACCAGAAGGCTGTCCACAAGGCGGTTTACCTCCGCCTCCGCTGACTGCACTGTCGCTTCAAAGCGGCGGGCTTTTTTATTCTGCTGATCGATGGCGCGCAGGTCTTCATAAATAGGCTCGGTGCGCGGTATCTCAGCAAGCGAAGACAGGATGGTGCGGAAAAAACCGGGCAGGGCCGCATGGCGGGTTTTCGCCTTCACCGTGTCCGGCTCATCGGGCATGGGGTCCACATAGATGATGCGGCGGTCCACTTCCCGGTGGGCGGGGCGTTCATATACGGCCTGGATGGCGGAGCCAAAGGGCTTGTTGTTGGTTACCCCGCCATCGATGAAGCACATATCGTTCAGCGTTGCCATATCAGCAATCAGGCCGGGGAAGTTTTTTGCGAGAAACGCCTGCTGCATTGGCCAGTCTTGCCGTCTGGCGGTGAGGCGGTCATCAAGGTCCTTGAGCCTGAGCGGCGGGAATGCACCGGGAAAGCTTGAGGTGGCCCGTGCAGCAAAGCCAAGGGCTGGCAGGTTTTCGTCCGCAAATTCGCTTAGGGTTGCGCCGCCGGGGGATTGCCGGTAGCTGAAATTGAGGGTGACACCGTGTTGGTGTTCAAGCACTTCGCCTGGGTCATGCAGTTTAACCCGGCGGGGCTGCCCGAAGAAATTTGTCAGGCTGACAAAAAGGTCCAGCTTGTGGCCGGGCGGCATAAGGGTCTCGTTATCTGTAACGTGCCCCATGTTCTCAACCGCGTTTAACATCCACGTCAGCATGCGGGTGCCGGAAAACGGCGGCTGAAACCAGCGGGAGCGCACAAAGCGGAACAGCTTCCTGCGGGTTTCTTCGTCGGGCTTGATGTCGCCAAAGGCCTTGCGGCCAAACAGCCACAAAAATGGATAGAGGTAAAACTTGCTGGACCGGTCGGCCAGTGTGTCATCCTCCATCAGCTCTTCAACGTCCCCGAGATTGAGCCACATGGTGCGTAAGGGATCGAAATCCAGATCATGCGCAAGGGCGCGGGCGAGAAAGATGCCGTTGATGCCGCCAGCGCTTGCGCCGGATACCACATCAACAATGACCCTCAGTTCCAGTTTATGGGCAACGGCTTGCAGAAGCTCGAAATAAAGCGCTTCGGTGTCGGTCGCATAGGGGCGCTCGGGTGCGGCGTCGTCAAAGGTGGTTGCGAGCCTTGCCTCGCGGTCCACAACACCGTGGAATGCGCGGGACGCGCGCACGAGCTTGAGGATTTCGCCGGAGATA
Organism: Kordiimonas sp.; assembly: GCF_048264555.1. Taxonomy (GTDB): domain Bacteria; phylum Pseudomonadota; class Alphaproteobacteria; order Sphingomonadales; family Kordiimonadaceae; genus Kordiimonas. The sequence continues at coordinate 213,525 of NZ_JBLXCX010000001.1, read as the reverse complement.
CCGTTCATATAGATGGCGAGCGAAGCGCCACCATAACAAACCAGTGCCAGCCGTAGTTCCTTTTCCCGCATTGCGCCTTCCCAAGTGCCTACTTGCCTGTAAGCTTATGGCTAGTTTGCAGTTTTTGCAAAGAAAGCCAATGGGCTTTTGTAAAGGGTGCTTTCGACTTACAGCTAGACTAAACCGATTACGGGGTACCGAAGCCTAATTGGAAAGTTTAGGGTTGGCTGAATACCACGTGCCCAAGGGGCGCATTTGGCGGAGCAGAAGTTTGAACGACAATATCGCAGTAGACCCCAACTGGTGGCCTCACCGCTTTGACCCCACCAAAGGCCATGTGCATTTCATCCGCGCGACGCGGGATGAACACCGGAGCGCTGTATTTCTGACAGATGAGTATCTAAAGGGTGCTGCGAACCCACGCGCGGTTGGGCTGCAAATGGCCGCTGGCGCAGGGCAACGGGCGCCGCTGCATTTTATTTTTCACTCGGCTTACTGCTGCTCCACGCTGCTCGCGCGGGCTTTTGACCAGCCGGGGATATCCATGGGGTTGAAAGAGCCGCAGATTCTGAACGATCTTTCCGGTTGGCGTATGCGCGGGGCGCAGCCACAGGAGTTGGCGAACGTGACGGCGGCTGTGCTCGCAACCTTATCCCGGCCCTTTGAGGAAGGAGAGGCGGTTGTGGTGAAGCCTTCCAATCTGGTGAATGGCCTTGCCGGTTTGATGCTGCATGTAAGCCCGGCATCAAAAGCTGTGTTTTTATATGCGCCGCTCAAGGATTTTCTGGGCTCAATAGCACGAAAAGGCATGTGGGGCAGGCACTGGGTCCGGGACCTGATGGTCAAGCAGATGCGGGAAGGGCTTATTAACCTCGGCCTTCAGGGTGAGGACTATCTACGCCTGACAGATCTGCAGGCGGCGGCCGTGGGATGGCTTGCGCAACATGCTCTGTTTGCACAGCTTGTGGCAAAGTTTGGCGCTGAGCGCATCAAGACGCTCGACAGTACTCAGCTGATGAAAGCGCCGGAGGTGGCCATGCGGCAGCTTCTGGATCATTACGGTGTGGCGATGGACGGTGAAACACTGACCGCGCTGGTGGAAGGTCCGGTGTTTACCAAGCACTCCAAAAACGATGATGATTTTGATGCTGAGGCTCGTGAGGAGGAGCGGCGAGCTGGTGCGGCACTGCATGCGGATGAAATCGAGAAGGTGTCAACCTGGGCCGAGGCGGTCGCCAAGAACGCGGGCGTGCCGCTTATGCTGCCGGGCGCTTTGTGCTGATTATCTGATCAGGGTTGAGCGAAAGACACAAAGAAAAAGGCGGGCCAATGAGCCCGCCTTTCATGTTTGTAATAAACGCGAAGATTAGAAAGTGATTTTCGCGTTGATGCCATAGCGGCGGCCAAGTGCGTCATAAGTTGACGGGTAGGTGTTGCCGCTGTTTGCAGCAGTAGTACCAGCGTCGTTACTTACGATTGGAGGCCGCTTGTTGAACAGGTTCGTCACGGTGCCTGTGAGGGCTACGTTATCGAACACATGGTAGCGGATGGACAGATCAAAATAGTCATATGCTTTGATCCGGTTGAAGTCGTGAGTGCCGAGGTCTTGAACGTCACCGCTGTAGAGTGGTGCGCTATCAGCGAACTCGTACTTCACGCCGTCAATGTGGCGCCACAGGAGAGAGAAATCAAACTTCTCATAAGTGAAGGTGTTCCGCATGTTCCATGTGAACTTCGGTTGGATCTGACCGTTTGATACACCACAGTTCGCGCTGTAGAGGCCCACACATTCGCGGTCGAGCGTCACGTCTGTGATGGACTGGAATGTCGAGCTGTTGGTCCAGTTACCTGCGAAGGCCATGTTCCAGTCAACGTCACCAAAGTTGGTGCCGTAGCTAACCGTCACATCAATACCGTCTGTTGCGAGGTTACCGCTGTTCGACAGGAACGTTGGCAGACCAAGAACGACATTGCTGTCACCGCTGAGGCCACCATCGATTGGCGAACGTACGATTGAGCGACAAGCTTCGCTAGTAGTGCTTGGGTTGTCGAAACAAGCGTTGATCGCATCATCAGGTGTAGGGGCAGAAATCGAACCCTTAATCTTGATGTTGTAGTAGTCGATCGTCAGGGTCAGGCCTGGGATTGCCGCTGGTGTGATAATCGCACCGAGGGTCCAGCTGTCTGATTTCTCAGGAACAAGAAGAAGGTTACCACCTGTTGTGTTGTTTGCTTGACCAGCAGCCGGATCAGGAATGAAGCCGATTGAGGTTGCGGGAGCACCCTGAGCAATACAAACATCACGAACCACGCCGGTTGGGCCGGAGTTGTAGACAACGCCGTTATCATCAACCGAAGCACAAGGGTCGTCGTTCAGGTTGGTAAGACCTGTTGTAACTGGGTTGAACAGTTCGAAGATGTTTGGTGCACGAACTGCACGAGCGAAAGTACCACGCAGGCTGAAATCATCAGTCGGCGCCCAGCTGAGGCCCATTTTCCAGGTTGTGGTGTCGAACTTTGGATCGCTTGGCGCATCAACCGAGTATTCCGAATAGCGGATGCCCGCTTCGAAGTTCAGCTGTTTAGCCCAAGATGCATCGGTTACGATTGGAACCACAAACTCGGCAACACCTTCATAAACGGAATAGGAGCCGTCGATGTTTGGTGCAGCACCACCGGCACCACCAAGGTCACCTGACTGTGAAAGCAGGTCAGATTCGCGTGTTGCTGTATACTTACGGTATTCACCAGCAACAGCAAAGTTTACTGCTTCAGAAGCCCAAGGCATGGTGAAGCCAACCTCACCGCTCACAGAACCTTTAATCTGGCTCATAGCGAAGTTGGTTGTGATCGCGCTTTCACCGCCAAGAAGATAGGCGTTCTGTGCTTCGGTGATCGAGCCTGTTGGGCCAAAGAAGTCAACCGGTACACAGCCGTCAGATGTAGTTGGACAGTTCAGCAAGGAGTTGCGGAAGCGAGACTTCAGCCAGTAGCCCTTTTGGGTCTGAACCTGCTTGCTCTCACCGTGCGATGCCATGACATCAAATCCGAGAGTGTCGGTGATGTCGCCGCGCAGGCCGAGCTGGAAGTCGAAGTAGTCAGCAGTAAAGTCGCTGACACGTGGGCCACCCTCTACGTCACGACGACGCAGTACAGTGTCAACTTCACGGTAGTTAGGGTCTGAAGCGCCGGTTGCCGTTGCTGCAGCGTCACACTCGGCTTGGCTGAAGCGTCGGGTATATACACCAACCGTTGGATCTGTATCGAACGCACAGAAAGCGTTGCGTTGAGCGTCGGACAGGAATGGGTGGTTCAGTGCCACAGTCACACTGTCACCGAAGGAGCCTGACGGCGCGATCAAAGTGGTAACGGTGTTACGGGAATAGATACCGCGAGTGTAAACTTCGATATCTTCAGTGATGTCATAATGCCCAGCAGCATAGACGTTGTAACGCTCAAACGGTGTTTGATAAACGTTCAGCGGTGAGAAGTTGTAAGCATCAAACGCAGAAGCGAATGTGCGGTCTGGCTGTACACCGCCAAGTGCTAGGTTACCGTTGTCAGTACCTGTTGGGTTAACAAGGCCAAAACGTGAGTTGGTTGAACCGAGACCGGAACCACCGCGGGAGCCGTCAGCACCAGCAAGTGAATACAGGCCATAATCGCGGTCGCCCATGTAGACAGGATCGGACTTCTGGTAACCAAGGCTGATTACAACGTTGCCTCTGTCTTCAATGTTGCCGCCCATGGTGATTTCAAAGCGCTTGGTGTCGCCGTCACCTTCTTCGGTCACGCCGTAGCTTGAGTTTACCTCAACGCCCGAGAAGTTTTTACGTGTGATAAAGTTTACCACGCCGCTGATAGCGTCAGCGCCGTATGTGGTGCTCGCGCCACCGGTCAGCACGTCAACGCGCTCAAGCAGGGAGATCGGAATGTTGTTGGTATCAAACACACCTGTCAGCGTTGAAGGTGACATGCGAACGCCATCAACAAGTGCAACGTTACGGTTGGTGCCAAGGCCGCGAAGGTCGACAGTCGCGAAGCCACCGTTACCGTTGTTTACCTGTGCGCCGATAGCAGGAACAACACCAGGGATGGTACGCAGAACTTCTTCCACGACGTTGGTGTTGCGGTAGGTCATTTCTTCAGGAGAAACGACAGCAACCGGGTTGGAGCGTGTGAGGTTCGGGTTGCGGATAAGGGAGCCTGTAACCACGATCTCTTCGAGGCTCAACTCTTCGGTATCTGCGTCCGTTGTATCTTGTGCAAATGCGGAGACGTTTGCGCCCATTGTCATGAGTGCGAGCGCAGTTGCAGCACTACCCATGTACCGGGTGCGCCCCCCCCGGCGCGTTGCGTTGGAATTTGCCATGAGTTTCCTCCTCTGTGTTCGGCAAAATAATGTGTGCCAGTGTGGATAGATTCCTCGCCCACCCATCGCGACACAGAGGAGAGGCTGTGCGATATAGCCTGAAGGTTACAATGTTTTTATTGGGAAGATTAAAGACTAGATTGAAATATATGATGAAAAAGTGACAATTTCATCACATATACACATAGTTATTACTATTAGTTTATTTCAAAAGTTTATTTTTTATACATAAAGATATGTCAGAACTGATATTCTGTACTTTAGTTGATTTTTTGAACGACCCCATCAGTCTATAGTTTCCCCTCTAAGACATTGGATCAGGTATAAAACCTCAAAAAAATGTGGAGAAAGTGGAATTCTGTCCTGATTCGGAAGGGACTTTTGGGTGCGTTGGCCCCAATGGAGCGCGACAGGGAAGGGGCGTGTTGGTTCCGGCACCGTGATCAGATCGGTCGGATCGGGTACCTGGTTTCATGTGAAGCGTGAATTTCCAATTTAGGAATGGTTCATCTCCGGCCTATCTGTGATGAGGTCCACGAAACCGAGATGGGACGGTACCGTCTATGACGGTTTATTCTTCGCCTCAACCTCCGTTCATAAAGTTCTAGTCTTTAGTCGTGCGCTGATAGTTCAATAAAACTATTACGCGAGAAAGGTTGAGCTAAATTTGTCGCTGGATGGCTTGAAACTGGAACAATCTTGCCATTTTGGGGCTCCTATATGGTTCATAAGTCTATGATTTAATGCCATTATGAGTTTTCTTCCAAGTTTAGTACGCAGCCGCGACGCAATGCTGCGTAGAAAGAGGGCGGGTGATTCATTTTTCCCCTAATGCGGTAAAGCTATGATTCAGATATCTGTATAAAGTAATAAACTAAAGTAATAAGATAAACTTTTAGTAATAAAACCTATGTTATTATTTGTGTTATTTTTAACACACGAATGAATTACATCGTTTTATAAGTAGTAGTTCTTAAGGTTATCCGTTTCTGGAAATAAAATTCTGTCGCTACTCCTTTTGGTCTCCCTCGTCACAGAGGGCTAGAAATCAGGAGGAAAGAAAGTGACAACTTTGTCCAATAAAGCTCGGAAGGCTCAGCTGTTGGGTGGCACTGGTATTGCTGCTGCGCTGGCGCTTTCATTTAGCGGCGCTGTATCTGCTCAGGATGCTGCTGCTGAAGAAACCACTTTTGAAGAAGTGGTGGTTACGGGTTCACGTATCGTGTCCCCAGACATCTCTTCCGTATCCCCGGTACACGTCATTGGCGGCGAGATGATTCGCCAGTCCGGCGTTGCCAACATTCAGGACCTGCTGCTTGAAAGCCCGCAGTTTGGTGTCCCTGGCCTTAGCCGTTCCAACTCTGCGTTCCTGACCTCCGGTACAGGTGCTGCAACTGTTGACCTTCGCGACCTCGGTTCCGACCGTACACTCGTGCTTTTCAACGGTCGCCGTGTTGTATCCGGCCGCCCAGGTACTGCAACCGTTGACCTTAACATCGTACCAACCCAGTTCATCGAGCGTGTAGACGTTCTGACCGGTGGTGCATCTTCCCTTTACGGCTCCGACGCTGTTGCGGGTGTTGTAAACTTCGTCTTCAAGAAAGACTTTGAAGGTATCGAAGCCAGCGCGCAGTACGGTGTGACCGAAGAAGGCGACGACGAGAACTACCAGGCGAACGTAACCGTCGGCAGCAACTTCGCTGACGACCGTGGTAACATGATGTTCCACGTTGGTTACACCGATCAGAAGGGTGTTCTGTCCCGCGAGCGTGCCAACACACAGCTTGATGACATTGATCTGTTCCGTTTGACTGGTGACCCAGCTGACTTCGGCACAGAATCCGCTCCATTCCTTTCAAGCTTCCCTCCACAGGGTCGTTTCGCAACGGGTAGCGGTGCAACCTGGACATTCGACGCAGACAACAACCTGCGCCCATGCTTCAGCACCAACGGCGGTACAGCTCCTGCTTCATGCGGTGATGCAGCTGGTCAGGCCATCGGCCCCGACGGCTTTAACCGTCAGCACTACCGCACAATCGCTGTGCCGGTTGAGCGTTACCTGATGGCAACACGCGGTCACTATGACGTAACCGAAAACATCACCTTCTTCGCTGAAGGTACGTATGCAAACACCCGTTCTTCCCGTGAGATCGAACCGTTTGCACTCGGTTCCGACAACATCTACCCTGCGTCTGGCGGCCTGATGGCTATCGAGACCATGGTTAATGGTACGATGATGGTGAACCCGCTGATCCCACAAGCGATTGTTGATGATGCGGTAGATAGCGATGGCGACGGTTTCCGTGACCTCAGCTTCGCTCGTCGTCTTCTTGAATTCGGTACCCGTAACGGTAGCGTAAACCGCGACACCTTCCGTTTCTCGGCTGGTTTCGAAGGTTCCTTCATGGACGACAAGTTCAACTGGGATGTTTCCTACACCTATGGCCGCACCAGTGAATCACAGCAGTCCAACGGTCAGGTTAACGTACTGAACTTCGCGAACGCTCTCGCGGCTGTTCAAGACGTAAACGACCTCGACAACGACGGCTCCACCACAGATGCGATCTGTGCCAGCGCTGATGCGCGTGCACAAGGTTGTGTGCCTGTGAACATCTGGGGCTTCAACTCCGCGTCACAAGCTGCAATCAACTACATCGCTGCTGACCAGACCCTTGAAACACGTATTTCACAGCAAGTGATCAACGCCAACGTTTCCGGCGCACTCTTTGAAATGCCTGCTGGTCCGCTTGGTGTTGCTATCGGTGGTGAATACCGTAAAGAAACCAGTTCTGCGAACAACGACGCTCTCACGAACGCGGGTCTGAACGCAGGTAACGCGCTTCCAGACACCTACGGCAGCTTCGACGTTAAAGAACTGTATGCTGAGATCAACGTGCCAATCCTCGCAGACCTGCCTTTCGCTGAAAGCATGAACCTGCGTGCAGCTGGTCGTCTCTCCGACTATTCCACAGTTGGCACAGTTTACACCTACAGCCTTGGTCTTGACTGGTCACCGATCGAAGACATCAAGTTCCGTGGTACATACGCTCGTTCCGTACGTGCGCCGAACATTGGTGAGCTTTACACCGGTCCATCACAGACCTTCCCGTCAGGCCTGACCGACCCATGTGCCGGCATTGGCGCAACGGGTGGTGGTGCAGCGGGTGACAACTGTCGTGCGGATGCTGGCGTTCTCGCTAACATCGCTGCAAACGGCACTTTCACACTGAACCAGTCTGACCTTCAGGGCATCAGCGGCTTCAACAGCGGTAACGCTAATCTCTTTGAAGAGAAGTCTGACTCGATCACTCTCGGTGTTGTCATCACGCCTAACAGCGTTGAAATGCTCCGTAACTTCACGATCACAGTTGACTACTTCAACATTGAGATCGAAGACGCGATTGTTGCGCCTCCACGTCAGTTCATCCTCGACCAGTGTTATGGTCAGGGCGAGCAGTCCTTCTGTGACCTGATCGAGCGTCGTGCAGCTGCAACTGCTACAAACAGCGCCGGTTCACTTGAGTTCATCAACGCGCCACTCTTCAACGGCGGTGCGCTGAAAACTGAAGGTCTGGACGTTTCGATCCGTCACATGACGAGCCTCGAAGGCCTCGGCATCACCGGTGACCTGCGTTCAAGCATCATTTACACCAATTACTTCAAGGGCTACACAGTTCCAATTCCTGGTGCTGACCGTGACCCATTTGTTGGTGAAATCGGCGATCCTAAGCACCGTTTCACAGCGAACATGACATATAGCCATGAGCGTTTTGATATCGGTCTGACCGGTACTTACCTCGGTAAGTCCTACGAAGACGACCAGTTCCTGGCTGCCTTCGGTCTTGAGCCAGACGATATCTCTGTGGGTGCAGAGGTTTACCTCGACCTGAACGCGACATACCGCATCAACGACACTGTTGAAGTTTATGGCGGTATCGACAACCTGCTCGACAACAAAGCACCAAACCTGCTCTCCGGTACAACGTTCAACGTAACCGGTACAGACACGGCTGCTGACGTGTACGACGTACTTGGTCGTCGCTTCTTCTTCGGTGCGCGCGTTAAGTTCTAAGCACTGATATAAAATTGAGGCGGCCTCTCTCTGGGCCGTCTCCACTATGGAAAGCCCCGCCGCAAGCGGGGCTTTTTTCATGAAAAAAGGCATGCACCCCAAGGGGCACATGCCAAGGATGAGGTTGTATACTCAACTGTACCGCCATGCGGCACGAGGAACGAGATTTGCGCCGGAGTGCAAGCTGGGTATTGGACACGACAGGAATAGCCTGCGGCTCCGGCACATGACCGAACCTTCTGCTCAAGGAAGCTTCCGCTCAGTCATAAGCTGATACGCTGCTGACCGCAGGTGCCCTTCGGCAAATTATGCGTGGGTGAGAAAAATAACCCGTTGCTGGCCTTGTCTGCGGTCATCAAGAATTTGCAGGCTTGAGGGAAGCTCGGAGGTGTCGTCTGTCGCCATCTCGCACACGATCACACCGCCTGCCGCCAACCAGTGCCCCTCGAGGACGGTGCTCAGGGTTGGGGACACGAGGTCTTGGCGGTACGGCGGGTCCATGAAGATGATATCGAACGCCTCTTTTGCTGGCGGTAGTATACTGGCATCCAATGGCATCAGGGTGCAGGCGTCCTGAGCTTTCAGGGTCTCAATATTGCCTTTGATGCACGCAAGCGACGCGCGCGCTTTCTCAACAAAGGTGACGTGCGCTGCACCGCGTGACAAAGCCTCTAACCCCAGGGCGCCGGTGCCTGCAAACAGGTCCGCCACCTTGGCATCCTGCATGGCCGGATAGCGCGAATGGGTCAGCATGGAAAACAGGCGTTCGCGCATGCGGTCTGTGGTGGGGCGAATATCCCGGCCTTCAGGCACTGTCAGCCGCCGCCCCCGGTAGTGGCCGGAGATGATGCGGGTCATCTATCGCGGTCTCTCTTGGGTGCGCGGGTGCTGGGTCTGCCTGCCGGTTTCGCGCCCGGTCTCGCACCTGCACGAGTGCCGCTGCGGGCGCCTGCGCCCTCAGTCGTCGCGCTTCTGCGGCGGCTTGCGGGTTTGCCGTCCCGCGCTTTTTCGCTTTGTGCGTGCCGGCGTGTGCTTTCCCGGCTGTTGACTGCCCCCGTTTTTGCGCTGCGGCGGGTGTCAGGTTTTGTGTCTCCGTCCTCGTCACGCTTGCGGAACTTGCGCTTCGCACCCAGCTTCACTTTTGTTTTGGGCTTGGCTTTTGCCCATTTGCTGGGGTCACGTTTCTTTTCAGGTGCCGCGATGCTTTGTGTCGAATCCTTGAAGAAACCATCCAGCACTTCATAGAGCTGTTTCTCTGGCACTTGGGCTACCGCACCGTCATTGAGCGAGCCTAGCGAAAACGGACCATAGTGGGTGCGGATAAGCCTGTTTACCACAAGGCCCAGATGTTCCATCACCCGGCGGACTTCGCGGTTTTTACCTTCGCGGATCGCCACCGTAAGCCACGCATTGGTGCCTTGCACACGCTCTAACTTGGCATCAATCGCCCCATAGTGGATACCGTCAATCGTGACACCGTCCGACAGGGCTTTGAGCGCGTCCTCATCCACCCGGCCATGCACCCGCACCCGGTACCGGCGGATAAGCTCGTTGGACGGCAGCTCAAGATACCGCGCCAGTTCACCGTCGTTGGTGAGCAGCAGCAAGCCTTCCGTGTTCATGTCCAGCCGGCCAACCGCGATCACGCGCCCGATATGTTTGGCGAGCTGGTCAAACACCGTGCGGCGGCCTTCCGGGTCTTTGTGGGTTGTGAGCGTGCCGCGCCTTTTGTGCAGTCGCCAGAGCTTGGTGTCAGACACGATGCCAATCTCTTCCCCGTCAACCGTGATGCCCTTCAGGCTGCTGACGAGAACCGCAGGGGTTTCGAGCTTCTTGCCATCAAGCCAGATGCGGCCTTCCTCAATCATGCGTTCCACATCGCGGCGAGAGCCGACACCTGCGCGGGCGAGGGCTTTGGCGATGCGTTCGCCTTTCTGGTCTTCGTTGCTCATATCTTTTCGGCCTATCTGGTTTGCGCGCACAATAGGGCTGTGCCTCAGTCCGCGCAACATCTTCATCCCGCGCTTGACCTTTTAGTCCAGCGCGATGATGCTTTGCGCCATGATAGATCATTTTCCGCATATGCATACAGCACTTGATGAAGCCCGCGCGGCGGCTGTGCGTGGTGAAGTGCCCATTGGTGCCGTGGTTATCGGGCCGGACGGCAAGGTTCTGGCCACTGCGGGTAATGATGTTGTTGGCCCGCACGACCCAACAGGCCACGCAGAGCTCATCGCTATCCGGAAGGCTGCCAAGGCTTTTGGCTCAGAGCGGCTTGAAGGCTGCGACCTTTACGTCACCCTTGAGCCGTGCGCCATGTGCGCGCAAGCTATAGCGTTTGCCCGCATTCGCAGGCTGTATTACGGGGCAGAGGATGTGAAAGGCGGCGGCATCACCGTGGGCGCGCGCATTTTCTCGCAACCCACCACCCACCATAAGCCGGAGATATATGGCGGCATACTGGAAGCAGAGGCCTCACAATTGCTTAGAGACTTTTTCCGCGCACGACGCTAAACTCCCGATATGGAAGAAGAACTTAGGGCGAAACTCTTAGCGTTTTTGAATGAGAGCTGGGTCTGGTTGCAGGCCAATCTCTTTGAGCCCATTCACCTTGCCGAAGTGGCCATAGTTGCCATTGCGTATTTTGCCTCACGCTTTGCCTGCGGCAAAATCCTCAAAGGTGTGTTGCGGGCTTTTGGTGACAAGCCACTTGTGCAGAAGTTCAGCGCGCGTTTCCTGCACTCCATCTTCTCGACCGCCATGGCCATCATGCTGATGTGGACGGCGGTGCTGATCCTTGAGCCCTTTGTGGGCAAAACCTATATCCTTTCAATCGCGACCAGCCTTTTCACCGCATGGCTCGTGATCCGCCTTGCAGTAAGCCTGATCGCGAACCGGGAGCTGGCGCGCCTTGTGGCGGGCATCGCCTGGACGATAGCGGCACTGAATATCGTCGGGCTTCTGGACCCGATCCTGATCGTGCTGGAGAGCGCCAAACTGCCGCTTGGGGAAGCCACCGTAAGCGTGCTGGATATCTTCCAGGGCATCGTAACCTTTGCGGTCTTGCTTTGGGGGGCGCTTGCGCTTTCAGCGCTTCTTGAAAAACAGATCGTACATTTCTCCACCCTGCCGCCAAGCGCACGAGTGCTGATGACCAAGTCCGGCAAGATCCTGCTGGTTGCCATTGCCTTCCTCACCGCGCTTAACGCCACGGGCATAGACCTCACCGCGCTTGCGGTATTTGGTGGTGCGCTTGGTGTTGGTATCGGTTTTGGTTTGCAGAAGGTGGTGGGGAACTTTATCTCCGGCATTATTCTCCTGATGGACCGGTCCATCAAACCGGGGGATGTGATCGAAACACAAGGCACCTACGGCACCATCAACCGGCTGGCGGCACGCTATACCAGCGTGATCACGCGGGACGGCACGGAATATCTGATCCCCAACGAGGATATGATCACCCAGTCGGTGGTGAACTGGTCCCATAGCCACCGTTTGGTGCGCAGGCGCATCCCGGTGCAGGTCAGTTACGACAGTGATATCCGCCGCGCGATGGACCTGATGAACGAAGCCGCCAGCGAGGAAAGCCGTGTGCTTTCAAGCCCGGCGCCGCGCACGCTGTTGCGAGAATTTGGCGCGGACGGCGTGGACCTTGAGCTTCGTATGTGGATCGAGGACCCGCAAAATGGGGTTTCAAACATCGCAAGCGACGTGATGCTGAGGATATGGGACAAATTCCATGAAGAAGGAATTGAGTTCCCCTTCCCACAACGTGTGGTACATTTACGTCATGAAAAGCCACCTGAGGATGCACCACGCCACACATCTGTGGTCGAAAGTGTGACGGAAAACGAGGCGAAATTGCCGCAAAACGAGGCGAATGTGGCGGAAAGTGTGGCGCTTGAGGGCAAAAGCGCCAGTGAAAAGGACGAAATAAACACCAAAGACTAACAGCCATGCTTTAGGGGGAGGGACCAATGAGCACCGGGCGGTTTATTTTAAGTGTTGTAGTCGCGTTTGTAATCTACAGTGTTTTCTATATGGGGCTGATGGCGTTTCTGTTTCTGGACGTCTATCTCAGCAATGCCCATATGTTCCGGCCTGAGGCCGAGGGCATGGCGCTGTACGGCATGCTCGGGCATCTGGTGCAGACGATCATCGTCGTTGCGCTTTTCAACATGGCCGTTGCATCCAACTGTATCAAAACCGGCGCGAAGTTTGGCTTGCTGATGGGCGGCTATCTCGCCGCGACAGACTTCACCATGTATATGGGGCTCAAGATGTCACTGAGCCCGCTTCCTTATTCGATCGTTATTCACCTCGCTGTCGGCATGATTGTCGGCGTGGTGTTGGCGAAACTTTACGTGCCGTCCGGGGAGGCGGCACCTGCAGACGCATAACAAGAAACTGCTAACTTGCGAGGATAGACCCTCAAGGGGCACAACCAACAACTAAGGGGAGGGACCTATGAACGTTGGTAAATTTATCCTGAATATCGTTGTGGCTTACATTGTATATGGCGTGCTTTACACCGTTGGGCCGATGTTTATTGCGGCAGACGCTTTCACGGCTGCTGAGGCTGCGATGAAGCCGATGGAAGAAACGGGCATGGCCGTGATGGCTTACCATCTGGTGCAAACGGTGGTGGTTGTCTGGCTGTTCGATAAAGCGGTTGGCTCGGGCGACATGAAAGCTGCCGTGGTGTTTGGCCTGATGGTTGGGCTGTATCTCGTGGCGACCGATAGCGTTTGGTACACCATGCTGAAAGACTTCCCGCAAGACACCCGTATGCCAATCATGGGCATGCATCTGGTGAACAATGCGATTGTTGCTGTTGTTCTTGCCTTTATGGCTGGCAAGGGCTGGGGTTCAAGCGCGAAAGCCGAGGGCTAGCACGCCTAACCATTGAGCACACAGCGGCTTATCAGGCCTCCATATAGGCCCGATAAGCCTCAACCAAGCGTTTGGTGACGGGGCCTGGTGTTCCGTCACCAATTTTATGGCCGTCAAGCTCAACGATCGGTGTCGCGCAGCCGGTTGAGCTTGAGAGGAACATCTCGGCACCCGCCTTGGCTTCTTCAAGCGTGAAGGCCTTGGTTTCCACCTTGATCTGCATTTCTTCTGCCAGCTTTTTGAGCGTCGCACGTGTAATGCCGGGCAGGATATTATCGTCTGTGGAGCGGGTGACGAGTGTGCCGTCCGTGCGCACCATCCACATGTTGGTGCTGCTGCCTTCGGTTACATAACCGTCGCTGTCTACAAGCACAGCTTCAAAACCGCCTTTTTCCTTGGCCGCTTGCTTCGCCAGAATGTTAGGGAGCAGCGAGGTGGATTTGATATCGCACCGGCCCCAGCGGATGTCACTTTCAGAAAAAGCCTTCACCCCTTTGGCGGCACGTGCGATCACCCCGTCAATGCTCAGGCGTTTGCAGGTAACAATCAGGCTGGGCACTATTGGTGTGGTCGGGAAGGCATGGTCACGCCGGGCGACCCCGCGGCTGATCTGGATATAAAGGAAGCCGTCGCTGATACGGTTGCGGCGGATCACTTCCCGGAACACAAAGCGCATGGGTGCGCGGTCCATCGGCGCCGCCATCGCCAGTTCCCGCATGGAGCGCGCGAGCCGGTCAAGATGCGGCTCAAGGTCTACCATCTGCCCTTTGCGCACAGTCACACCTTCATAAACTGCATCCGCGAACTGATACCCGCGATCATCGATGGAAACCACAGCTTCATCGTGGGGAACATAAGCACCATTAACATAAGCAACGCGCGACATGGCTGATCTCACTTATCGGGGGTTGGTGTCCTGCCCGCTGTCTTCCATGGGTGCGATGGTACGCATCAAAATGGGAGCAGGCAAAACGATGAGTACAAGGGCAAGCGTCGCAGCCGCAAGCCCCATTTCAATGAAGGGAGCGACAATCGCCGTGCCCGCCGCGGCCAGCAGCATTGTCCACAAGATAATCAGGGCAGAGGCACGGTCGTCATCGCCGTGCGTTGCGGCAAGCGCGCGCACAAACCCCGGCCCACTTCTGATGCCGTGGCCAAGGTTTAAAATCCAGAACATATAGGCCAGATGGTGAGGGTCGTTGGCCCCAAAAAGCGCATAGCCGAACAGCACAAGCGTGCCCAGAAGCGAGATATTGGTGCCCGCCGAGATCACCGCCTCATTGCCAAAACGTTTCACAAGGCTGCCGTTTGCGTTCGCAGATATGATGAACAGGCACACCCCCACAAACTGCATCAGGATGAAATCTTCAATCACACCGTCCATGGTTTTGATCACGATGGTCGGCACAGAGAAGACAAACACCAAAAGCCCGCCAAGAATGAGCGCGTGGCTTACCGCATAGCGCAGGAAGGTTTTGTTCCGCATCACCCGCATATAGCTTGAGGCTGTGTCCCCCTTCTTTTGCCCGATATGCGGGAGAAGGGAGGGGACGAGGAACACAATCAGGCAGATCGCCAGCACAAGCGTGCCGGTGATGGAGAAAGAAGCTTCCCACCCGTATTCCTTGAACAGCCATGCACCCGCGATGGGGGCAAGGCCGGGCACGAGCGATTCGATACTGCCCATGGCGCTTACGGCGCGAATGGCGCCAATCTCGGAAAACAGGGCACGGATAAGGCCCGGCGCCAGCACGGCACCGCCGCTTGCCGCAGCGCCCTGGAAGAAACGTATGACATTCAAAACGTGAATGTTGCTGGTTTGTGTTGCCATCAGCGACAGCGCGCCAAAGATAGCAAGCGAGGCGATAAACAGGCGTCGCCTGCCAAAATGCGCCGACAGGGTACCAAACATCAAAAGGCCAACACTCATGCCCGCCACATAACTTGCCAGCACAAGCTGTGCATTCTCAACATTGGTGGCAAAAATGGTGGGCAGGTGGGGCACTGCGGGCAGCACAAGGTCAATGCCTGAAAGCCCCAGCACGGTACCCGCCACAATGGTCAGGAAAGCCGCAACCGCGCGCGGTTTCGGGCTTTCATCAGGGGTGGTGGGGTGTTGTAGCTGCTCGTGCATCGGGGGGGCCTTTATTTTGGGCCCACCGTTTCCCAAAACGCTTAAGGGGTCAAGCCAAAAGGTTTTCCCTGCTCATGCCTTTTGGTTATGGGCTGCAGCTGAAGCCGCACGCCATAACCATAGGGCCAGCGCGAGCCGGATAGCGATTTGCAGTGGCCCGTATATATAGCCGTACCATACCCCCACTGTGCTGCCAGCGCCCGAGAGCCCCGCATAGTAGGACAGAAAAGCCACAAGGCTCATGATGCCGATTGCCATCATGCCGTACCGCAGGAACATGGCCAACATGTCGCGCCCGGTGAAAGCAAATCCCAGTAGGACAGTGCCAACGCCAAAGGCAAAAATCACCACGAAATACTGGCTGTCTGAAATGCCGTTCATACCGGTTATCAGCGTGCGCCACAGCTCGCGGTTTTCAGCATCTGCTGCCAGGTAGGCGGGCCGCCACATCTGGTTAAGTGCATCGATAATATAGGCCTGCTGGCTCACTTCCGTGAACGCCCACATGCCGAGATAAAAGAGGGCCGCAACAACAAGGAAGGCGCGGTCCCGAAAGAGGGCAAAACCTGCCGCCAATGCCGCCAGAAAAGCAAACTGGGGATGCAGGAACAGAATCCATTTTTTATAGAGATAAAGACCGTTTTGATGAAGGCCTTGTACTGCGTCAAACCCGTCCGCAGCAGGTGCGTTTGGCCCATACATCAGCGTGGCGGTCGTCAGCGCCGAGAAAACCGACAGGACTGCACCGGCGTGTAAATATGAATTATGTGATTTCATAACATCTCCCCTTATGGCTACTTAACACCATGAGAGGCGGGGAGATCAAGCCAGAAGCGTGCGGTGGCCCAGCATCTGTGCGCCGGGGGCTTCCTTCAGTTCGGTTGGTTTCAGGTAGCCATTGCGCACAATGCATTCATGGAACTGGTCCACCAGCTCTGCAATGGTCTCTGGCGCTTCGATCTGCGGGAAATGACCAATGCCGGGCAGGCGCACCACTTTCACATGCGGCAGGGTTTTCTCAAACGCGTCAGCCGCGTGTGCGCCCGAGACGGGGTCCTCGACACCGTTGATCAACATCATCGGGATTTTGGCTTCCTTGAGCGCGCCCACCCAGCGGTCTGCATGCTCAACCCGTTCCGCCATATAGCGGATACGGCGGGCCAGCGCGCTGCGGCCATTCACACCCACCATGGCGGGCCAAAATTCATCAAGCGAAATGCCGGTGGGTTTGGTGTTTGGCCCAAACACCTCCGTAAAGCCGCGCAACATTTTTGATTTGCCCGAGAGGTGGGAGATAAGCGGCCCGAACGGCCCGGCCAGCAGCTTTTGCACCTTCCTGGGGCGATGCTCTGACGGCAGCATGCCACCGTTCAGGAACAGGGCACTTCTGATGCGGAAGGAAAGCGAGCTTTCATTATGCCGGGCGATCAACTCCTGTGCCACCGTGTCGCCCACGTCATGGGCAAGGATATGCACCTCATCAATGCCACGGTCTGCCATCAGGGCTTCAAGCATATCGGCCTGATCCATGATCGAGCAGGGTTTCCTGAGGCTATTGAGCGTGCGGCCATAATCCAGAAGGTCAGGCACAATGGTGTGGAAGTTTTTCACAAGGCTCGGGGATATCCAGCACCAGTCCCAGCCACAGGTGGGAAAGCCGTGAATTGTAAGCAGCACTTCACCATTGCCGCCACGCTGGTAAAATACGTGGTGGTCCTGCCACTCAAAATATTTTCCGCACTTTCCCCATTTTTCATAGGTGATGGGTGGCCTGCTGATCATAAAATACCCACGTTGTTAAACGGACGACATTACCGTTTTCGTCCGCGTCCCCCTTTAGGTTCGGTCCTGCGGTAAAAATCAGGTGGCTTCCCCCGAAGCCATGCGACAAAGCGTCTGATCTCTTCCACCGACCGAAGAGCCTCAATAGTGGCATAGTGTTTTGCCAGCTCTTTCTCGTTAAATAGGGCGTGAACCTTCCTGTGGCAAATAGGATGTAACGGAACTGTCACACGGCCACCCTCCGACTTCGGGATAAGGTGATGCATCTCAACAGCTTTCCCGATTTCGCGACCACATAACACACATGTGATTTTCTTTTCCATAGCATTCAAAATTTATATGGAATCGGGCTTCGTCAAGCTCTTGTCTATCAAAAGAACAACGCCTAGGCTGTGGGGCCTAATGTCACGGGGGTGAAATGCCAGAATATTCTAATTATGTCAGCCATCTTGAGTGTGGTTTGACGGGGGAGAGCGATTATAAGCCTGCAACCTTGCACGGGCTTTCCCGCGCCGGGCGGCCGCTTTTGGTGCGGTATGACCTTGAAGCCATGCGCAGCAAGCTGGACCGCAATGAGATATGGGCGCGGCCCGGTGGTTTCTGGAAATGGCGTGAGCTGCTGCCGGTTCAGAAAAGCGAGAATGTGATTGCGCTTGGGGAAGATGACACGCCGCTGATCACTTGCCCGACACTCGCCCGCGATCTGGGCGTCAGCGGCGAGATTATCATCAAGGATGAAGGCCGCCTGCCCACCGGCAGTTTCAAGGCACGGGGCCTTGCGCTGGCGGTCTCTATGGCGAAAGAGCTGGGGCTCAAGAGCCTGGCCATGCCCACAAACGGCAACGCGGGGTCTGCCATGGCGGCCTATGCCACGCGCGCAGGGATGGAGAGTTACATCTTCTGCCCGGATGACACGCCGGATGTGAATGTGCAGGAAATCGCGCTTCAGGGCGGCAAGGTCTGGCGGGTGAATGGCCTGATTAACGACTGCGGCAAGATCGTAGGTGAAGGCAAGGAAGCCATGGGCTGGTTTGACCTTTCAACCCTCAAGGAGCCCTACCGGATTGAAGGCAAAAAAACCATGGGGCTGGAGCTTGCGGCCCAGCTTGGGTGGGACGTGCCTGATGTTATTTTTTACCCAACCGGCGGCGGCACCGGCCTTATTGGCATGTGGAAGGCTTTTGCCGAGATGGAGGCGCTGGGCTGGATAGGCTCAAGACGCCCGCGCATGGTGGCGGTGCAAGCCACCGGATGCGCGCCTATTGTGAAAGCCTATGAGGACGGTGAGCGCCACGCTGAGCTGTGGCAGGACGCCCATACGTGCGCGAGCGGCATACGTGTGCCCGTTGCGGTGGGTGATTTCCTGATCCTTGATGCGGTGCGGGAAAGTGGCGGTTTCGCCATTGCGGTTGATGATGACAAGATTGAAGCGGCACGACTGGAAATCGGCGCCGCAGAGGGTGTGCTGGTTTGCCCAGAGGGCGCCGCGACCTATGCTGCATACAAGCAGGCGCTTAAGGACGGCCGTGTGGGAGCGACCGACCGGGTGGTGCTGTTTAACTGCGGCAACGGGCTGAAGTATGACATGCCCGATATAGCGGCGAGCCTGAACAGGCATGAGCCGATCAATTATAACGATTTGAAAAAATAGGGGACAGAAATGCGAGCACGACTGTTGAAGCTGGCAGCCGCACTTGGCATGGGGGCAATGGCCTTTGCCGCGCCGGTAAAAGCCGAACCGCTGGATTATTTCCTGGTGCCGGGTGTTGAGTATGACCAGGGCATCGTGAAACCTGAAGAGGTTTTCGGGCACGGTATCGGTGACCAGCCGGTACGCCATGACCTGATGGTGGCCTACATGCGGGAAGTGGTGGAGCAAAGCCCGCGTATGACAGTGGAAACTATCGGCTATAGCCATGAGCGGCGCCCGATTTTGTTTATCACGATCTCAAGCCCTGAGAATCTCGCGCGTATTGATGCGATCCGCGAAAACCACATCAAGCGCTCCAACCCCGCGACAGCCGATCAGGCGTCAGATGACCTGCCGGTGGTGACATGGCTCAACTATGGTGTGCACGGTGCGGAATCGAGCGGCATGGACGCGGCCATCCCCGCGCTTTATCACCTCGCGGCAGCCCAAGGGACAGAGATTGAAGACACGCTTAAAAACAGCGTGATCCTGATGACAGCCATTTTCAACCCGGACGGCCACGCCCGGCGCGGCGCGTGGGTAACGCAATATGGCTCAGACATCCGCGCGCTTGACCCCGCACACGAGGTGCATAATCAGGTGTGGCCCGGCGGGCGTACGAACCATTATTGGTTTGACCTGAACCGTCAGTGGCTTCTGCAGACCCAGCCTGAAAGCCAGGCGTGGCTTGCCAAGTGGCATGAATGGAAGCCTGAGGTTTCAGGGGACTTCCATGAGATGGGCGGCAACAGCACCTATTATTTCCACCCCGGCGTGCCAACGCGCAAGCACCCGCTGATCCCCAAGAAGGGCCGTGAGCTCTTGGTCGAGATTGCGGGCTATCACCGTGCGGCGCTTGATAAGGCAGGCACGCTTTATTTCTCGGAAGAGGGGTTCGATAACTATTATGTGGGCAAGGGCTCAACCTACCCGCAGATCAATGGTTCGCTTGGCATTCTCTATGAAGCGGGCGCCCAGATGGGTATCGCGCGTGAGAGTGACCAAGGCATCAAAACCTATGCGGACAATGTGCTCAAGCACTTCCGTACCAGCCTTTCCACCATCAAGGGTGCGGCGGAGATGCGCACCAAGCTGCATGCTTATCAGCGTGAGTTTTATGCGAATGTTGCCGGCCTCGTGAAAGACGATGATGTGAAAGGCTACGTGTTCCAGGCGCCGGAGGACCCGGTGCGGCTGAACAAGTTCCTGACGTTCCTCGACCGCCACGATGTGGCTTCCTATAAGCTTAGCGGCGATATCAAGGCTGAGGGGCGCACCTTTGGTGAAGGGGCCTATATTGTACCGATGGACCAGCCGCAATACCGCATGGCAAAGGCCCTGTTTGGCAAGATTACCGAGTTCCCGGACAAGGTGTTCTATGATGTATCTGGCTGGACGTTACCTGCAGCATACGGGCTTGATTACGCAAGCGTAACAAGTTCGCTGCGCGGTAAGCTGGGTGATCGTACGCAAAATGGCGCTCAGGTCGTTATTACCCCGCCGGATGAGGCACCATATGCCTATGTGTTCCGCTGGTCGGATTATTACGCACCTCGCGCTGCTGCGCGCCTGCTTGACGCCGGGGTTATGGTACGTGTCGCCAAGGAACCTATTGAGGTGCAAACCACCCGTGGTGTGGTGAAGTTTGGGCGCGGCGCCGTGATTGTCGCGCAAGACCTGCAAACAGTACCTCGGGCTGCTATTCATGAGCTGATGAACCAGATCAGTGATGAAGATGGTATCCAGATCCATGCAGCCACATCCGGCCATACGCTGAATGTGGGCGCGGACCTCGGTGGTCGTAACTCGGTGGCCGACCTCAAGCCGGTACGGCCGCTTCTGGTAACGGGGGGGCGTGTCTCTCCCTATGACGCGGGTGAGGTATGGCACGTGCTTGATCACCGGATGAAAATGCCGGTTACCCTCGTGCGGGAAGACAGGCTCAGCCGTGTTGACCTTGATCGCTACACGCACATCATCCTTGTGGGCGGCAGGTCTGGCCTGCCGAAGGAGATGGTCGATGATGTCAAACGCTGGATCAAGGCAGGTGGCACCATTGTGGCAAGCAGGCAGGGCGCTAAATGGGCCGCAGAAAACCTGACAGCCACCAAGGGCGACAAGAAGAAGGATGATGGCGATAAAACGCCGGAGCGGCTCGCCTACGCCCAAAAAGGGCAAAAGGACGCCGAGGATGTGATTGGCGGGGCTGTGTTTGAAAGCGACCTCGATATCACCCATCCGCTTGGTTTTGGGCTGGTGCGCCGCAGCGTTGCCACCAACAAAAACTCCACCTTCGCGCTGCCGGTGCCAAAAGACCCTTATGCGCAGGTTGCGGTTTATACCGATAGCCCGCTCATTAGCGGTTATTCGTCTGATCGCCGCCTGGCTGAGCTTAAGGGCACGCCGATGATGACGGCGGAGCGTATGGGTGACGGTGCTGTGATCCTGTTCGCGGATGACCCGAACTTCCGCGCCACCTATCTGGGCTCAGAGCGTTTGTTCCTGAACGCTCTGTTCCTCTCAGGCGCTTTTGATCGCTCTTTTGCTGATGATGAAGCCGATGAGCAAGCTGAGGCCTTGGAAGAATAAAACTTATTGCCGGGTCACGCCTGTGGCCCGGCTTTCTTAACGCGCGATTACAGTCTCAATGCTGGAAAAGGCGCGTGAACAGCTTGCCTTGCTTCTCAGGCGTCTCTTCAATCCCTGACGCGTGCCGCACTTCAAATTCCGAGAGATGCTCTAGCGGTAAAAAGTCCTGCAACTTGTCCGTGTTTTCAAACGCAAATGCTGTGAAGCAGATCTCTTTCGATGCGCCGGGCGCGAGCTGGATATCAATTCTGCCGGAACCGCCCACAGTCTCTGCGGCGTCATTTTCTGCGTCCACCTCAAGCGAGAAAAAATGCGCGTTGGCTGAGCGGTTGGTAACAACAGCCTGAACAGCGCGGGTCAGGCGGCCATGATGGCGCTGTGTGCAGGCATCGCCCGGCATAAAGCCTGTTACCTCTACATCAATCGGTGGACCTTCATAGAGCTTCGCCAGATGCTGGGTGCAACGCTCGCGCTGCGTCAGGTCAGTATCGCCATCCCCTTTGGCAACACATTTCTGCCAGCCCTTCAGCGTGCCATAATCGCGGGAGTTGGTGATATAGCCATATTCAGGTGTTTGTCCGCTATCGGCCAGCAGGGGCACGATAGCTTCTATCGCCGCCGTGCCTGCAAGCAGCGACGCAACCAGCCCTATCTGAATGAATGACTTTCTCACAGCGTCCCCCAACGTCAAGACGCTGAACTTTAGGGGTAAAAGTGTTTACCAAACATTAATGATACAATTTTACAGGATGCCCTGTTCCTTAAGTTCATCGACATAGCTGCGCGATACGGGCACTTCATGGTCGTTTTTCAGTTGCAGGATAATACGCCTGCCATCGCGCTTGACCTCACGGATAGCACTGAGCGCCACCCAGTGTGACCGGTGCACCTGTAGGCCGGGATAACCCTCAAGCTCGCTGGCGGCGTCCTTGAGACGCATGAGGATCAACTGGTCCCCCTTGGTGGTGAAAGCACGAAGATAGTGGTCTTCCATCGATAAGCACAAAAGCTCATGCCCAAGATTGGAGGCAAGCCGCTTCAGAAACTTCTGTCCCGCGACCTCTGTCGTGGCGTCTGGCCCAGGTAGCGGTGTTGAAGGCGTGGCCGGTGCGGGTTTCTGTACAGCCCGGTGAATCATGCTGATGGCACCGATAAGCACGGTGGTGAGCACAAGGACCTGACCAAACCACTCGATATAGTCCCAGCCGCCAACATAGCCGAGAAACTCAAGGCTATAGTCCCACGTGACGCCCTGTGGGCTTGAGAGGTAAATCTCGTTAAAAATCACGAAGGGGAAAATGCCGATAGACATGGCGACGGAGAATAGAGCGAAGCCGAGCAGCGGGCTAAAGCCAGCCCGGTTCATGGGCGGAAACATACCGCGCGCGAGCGGCCCGCTCATCAAGGATGAGATCATGATCAGGCTTAGCCAATAGAGGTGCCTGGCAAAGGCCTGCGGGAGGTTATAGCTGTCAAACGGGCCGATCAACCCGAGCACAATGCCTGCCGCCCCCATATAGAGCGTCTTGCGGAGCTCGTTCCTGATCGTGGGTTTGCCCCAAAATTCTTCTAGCTCAGTCAGTGTCACAGTCGTTCCTGAAAACACAAGTTATCCTCGATGCGAGATGCATCTTAGCGGCGGTATTCCTTCAATCAAGTTTCCCGAGCGTGATTTGGCGTCATTCACGAAGCGCGAACGGTACGAAGGCGTAAATCCGGTGGTTTTCACGAAGAAAAATGCGCCACTCGCGCATAGAGGTTTGATCACGCGGGCGCCGTGCTGCATCCGTTGTTCGCCGATCAGGAGATGGCGGATAGCGAGAGAGGCATAAATCATGCGGCGCGAAAGATATTATCTGTTTTGTGTGGTGCTGGCGCTTGTGGCGCTGGCGGGTTTTGCCTCGGCCCTGTTGCTGGGTGGTCTCGCGCGTGCTGCATTTTCCTGATGGCTGAACCAATTTTTTAATTAAACCGTATCAATAAAAAGTTCTCCCGCGTTGGGGCCATCCTGGCCCTGTAGGGACAAGGAGCATAGAAGTCATGACAGCATGGAAACTGGGAACGGCACTTGTGGTGTCCTCTTGCATCACGGTTGGCGCTGCCGCGCAGGATGGCCCGCCAAAATGGACAGTGGGCGGCATTGGCCTTCTGTATGAAAGCCCCTTTGAGGCGGAAGGGTCGAGCTTCAACGCCTTCCCTTATGTGGCTTATAGGGGTGAGCGCTTTTACCTTGAGGGGCTGGAGCTTGGCTATCGCCTCCTGTCGCAGCCAGAAAACGCTGACGACCTTCATCTGTCGTTTGACCTGATCGCTTCCGCTCGCATGCTGCCGGGGTCAAGCCGGGACAAAATAACGGCGGATGTAGGTGCGCGCCTTGGCCTTCACGGTAGTTTTGGTTCCCTGAGCGCCGAGATACTGCAAGACGTGACCGACACCCATAACGGGCAAGAAGTTAGCGTTGGCTATAGTTACACCTTCCATTCAGACAAGCTGACAATCACGCCGGGCGTCAAGGCCACATGGCAAAGCAGCAAGCTCGCGAACCATATGTGGGGCGTGACAGAAAAACAGCGGGCCAAAATGCTTGAGAAAGATAAACCCCTGTTGCCGCTCTATAGCCTGTCAGATGATGTGATCAATTATTCAGCGGAACTGATGGCGATGTACTCGATCGACGATCGTTGGTCGGTCCTCGCGTTCGGGAATGCATCTTACCTCGATAAAAAAGTGAGGGCGAACCCGGGCATCACCAAAAAATATGACCTGACCATCGGGTTTGGCGTGGCCTATAGCTTCTAGCGCCCGCCTCCGTACCCCCGCGGGCATCCCCCTTATTTGCCCGCTGATAGCCCTGGTCCCTCCGGCTGGGGCTATCCCCTCGTGTGTTACTCATTGATGGATGCGGGTTGCATACCGGGCTGCAGGAATGAATGGGCGGGGGTTTGCTCTAAAATCATCTGCTTGAGGGCGGCGTTAAGTTTTTCTGCTTTGTCCTGATGCATGGGGTGCAGCACGTGAAAGAAAGATACGGTTGTCCATAACGCGCGGTTTACCGTGCCCGCTTTTGATTTGAGATGGTCGATAACCGCCCCTTCATGCAGGCCGCTGGTGGCAAACACATCGATGCGCCCACGCGCCAGAAGTTCCCATGTTTGGGCGGTGCTTGAAACGGCGAAGGGCTGAGCGCCCATTTGTGGCAGATGGCTTTCAAGCCAGCGAAAACCTGACTGATATCCTACCTTGAGGCCGTGCATATCCTCCGGTTTGCCAGAGAAGGCTGTGTGGTCGAGCCATATAAGCCGTGCTTCAAGGCCAAAGATGGGTTGCGGCAGGCCAATAAGCTTGTCTGACATGGCGGCAACATAGTCACCGGGGCGGAACCAATCGCCGTCCAACTCGCCGCGCACAAGAAGCTGCTCTATGCGCTTGGGGTCCATGGCGATGGACTGGGCGCAAAAGCCCGCGCGGGCATAGAGGTCCTGGAAAAAGGTTTCAAAGGCGGCATAGGTCTCGCCAAGGCTTTCATCCGCGCCAAGCCTCAGGCACTGCGGGGGTAAGGGCTCCGGGGCTTGGGCCGCCAGCGGGCGCGCAAGCGAACACCAGACCAGAAATAGCACAGTGGCGCCAAGGGCAAAACGCTGGGCCACGTTAAGGGCATGTATGGTCATCTATCACTTCCAAACCTTGGCCCCCAATCGCATGCCTTTTGGTTTGTCAGGCCTTGCCGGTCTCGGCTCTCAGCCAGTCGATAAACTCTTGTACACGTTCATTCTTAAGTTTTTCTGTAGGGCAGACGATATAGTGCGCAAAATTGATCGGCACCGCTTCGCCAAACGGTTTCATCAACCGCCCTGCCTTCAGGTCTTCTTCCGCGATGGCAGACCGCGCAAGCGCAACGCCGCGGCCCGCAACAGCCGCTTCAATCGCTAGTGCGTGGTTGTTGAAGTGTAGGGCGGGCATGCCGTCTGGCATTTCAACGCCAGCCGCCTTCAGCCACATGGCCCATGTGGGCACGCTGTCATCCTCAACGGTGCTGTCGTCGTGGATCAGGGTGTGCTTGAGGATAGCGCAGGCGGTTTCCGCCGGGTCACCGGCGCCCAAAAGGCCCGGCGCACACACCGGGAACACTGTTTCGCGCAGGATTTCTTCTTCATAGAGGCCATTGTATCCACCAAGGCCGTAACGGATGGCGATATCTACATCCTCTGCCTTGAAGTCAGTGAGATGCATGGTGGCCGAAATTTTCACAATCGCATCGGGCCTGCGGGCATAAAACGATGCAAGCCGCGGCACCAGCCATTTGCTGGCAAACGACGGCGATACGCTGACTTTGAGAACGTTCGATGTTTTTGATTCGGTCAATATATCGACCGCTTCTTCCATCTTCTCAAACGCTTCCTTCAGCGGCATCAGCGAGAGCTGCGCCGCTTCCGTTAGCACAAGCGAGCGGTTGGTGCGTCGGAACAGTTCAATGCCGAGAAACTCTTCAAGGGAGCGGATCTGCTGGCTGATAGCAGCAGGCGTTACCGAGAGGTCATCGGCGGCTAATTTGAAGCTCATATGGCGTGCGGCTGCGTCAAAAGCACGGAGCGCATTCAAGGGCAACAGGGAGCGTTTCATAAACTATCCTGCGTTAGAAAATCTTACTCAGCGCATCATAGGCACTTGTGAGCGGGACGCCAAGAAAATCTTGTGAGTTTTGCGGAGATAAGGGTGCCGCAGCACCCCATGGGTTCATGATTTTGACAGGATGCGGGTGTTCTCGCTCAGCGAGAGGTGAATGCCGCACTCGGTCTTGGCCTGGCCACGCCAGCGACCTGCGCGTTCGCTCTCACCCTCCTCGATCCGGTCGGTGCACGGCATACAGCCGATGGACGCAAAACCGTCTGCCACCAGCGGGTGGTCTGGCAGGCCAGCGCGCTCTTTATAGTCAAGCACGTCGTCTTTGGTCCAGAAGGCCAGCGGGTTCACTTTTACCCGGCCGTCTGAGGCTTCAAAATGCGGCAGCAGGCTGCGTACACCACCTTGATAGCGCTTGCGACCAGACGCCCAGCCTTCAAAACCCTCCAGCACCCGCGCCATGGGCGCAACCTTGCGAATGAAGCAGCATTTGTTGGTGCTTTGTGACCACAGGATACCTTTGGGGTCTTGCGCTTGCAGATCATTCTGGTCCGGCGTGATGGAGCGAACGTCCGTAAGGCCCAGAAGTTTGGTCAGTTCATCGCGGTACCGTTTTGTCTCCCCGAACAGTTTGCCTGTATCAAGGAAAAGCACCGGAATGTCTTTTGAGACCTGGCTCGCGATATGCAGCAGCACCGCCGATTCCGACCCAAAAGACGACACCAGCGCAAACCGGCGGCCGAAATATTTGAGCGCTCCGTCAATTACCTCTTCAGGCGCCACATTTGCGTAGCGCGCGTCAAGGTAATCCACAGCATCGAGCGGATCAAAATAATCGGCTGTCTTGAGGGCGGTTGCAGCGGTCATGATGCTTTGCGCTCCTCATCCTTGTTGGCGGCTGATTTGCTGTGACGCAGGTGCGCAACAGAAAGCTCCCCACCAAAATCGCTTTGGTAGAAGGTGTCGAAACGCTCCAGCGCTTTTTCAAACGCCACTTTGCGCTCTTCGCTTACGTCCAGCGTGTCAAAGCCCGCGCGTTTAAGGAACAGGGCCTGATCGGGGATCACGGGGCCTGTCGCACGAATTTCGCCCTTGAAGCCCAGGTCTTTTCTAAGCCGCACCGCTAATGAGAAGCCGCGACCATCACCAAAGGCAGGGAAGTCAATCACAACAAAAGCAAGCTTGTTGGCAAGCGGTGCGAGGCTCGTATAAGCCGCGTCTGTCGGCACGATCACGCCAACCTTGCCGGCGCTCGCGAAAAAGTCTTCGCTTTCGCTTTCAATCCGCTTCAGGGGGACAGCGACGCTCGCGCCTTCCTCCGGTGCGGTATCGTCCGCCAGGTTTTCCCAGGTGCCGGGCTCAATGCCTGTTAAATTAACGAGCGCCATAAACCGCCTCCTTGAATACTGCAGGGCCAACGCGACGATAGGTGGCGAGGAACTCTTCGCCGTCCGTGCGTTCACCCAGATAAACCGCCACAACCTTTTCAACCGCGTCCACAATGCCGTGCTCGTCAAAGCCCGGGCCGAGGATTGCCGCTTTTGACGCGTCTTCAGCGCCGGAGCCGCCAAGCAGCAGCTGGTAGTTTTCTTCACCTTTACGGTCGACACCAAGGATGCCGATATGGCCTGCGTGGTGGTGACCACAGGAGTTGATGCAGCCGGAGATTTTGATCTTCAGCGGCCCGATGTCCTGCAGGCGTTTGATATCGTCAAAACGCTTGGTGATGGTTTGCGCGAGCGGGATGGACCGTGCGTTTGCGAGCGAGCAATAATCAAGCCCCGGGCACGCGATGATATCGGTCAACAGACCCACGTTCGCGGCACCAAGGCCAGCTTCGTCAAGGTCTGTCCAGATAGCGGGCAGGTCTTTTTTCGCCACATGCGGCAGGATCAGGTTCTGCTCATGGCTCACCCGAATTTCAGACTGGCTGTATTCGTCCGCGAGTGCGGCCACCATCTTCATCTGTTCAGACGTAGCATCGCCCGGGATGCCGCCGTGCGGCTTCAGGCTGATGGTTACATTCACATGGCCCGGCACCTTGTGCGGGTTGGTGTTGTTTTTGAGCCAGGCCGCGAAGATGAAATTCTTGCGCGCAAGTTCATCAACCGCAGGCACGTCATCCGAAAGCACAGGCAATGGCGGCGGTGCGAAGAAAGCACGAATGCGTGCAACTTCTTCCGCGGGCACATCAATGGGCTGATCCTTGATCCGTGCCCATTCTTCATTGGTTTGACGTGCGTATTCGTCCGCGCCCAAATCTTCGACGAGGATTTTGATGCGGGCCTTGTATTTATTGTCACGGCGGCCTTGCTCGTTATAGACGCGCAGGATGGCTTCCAGATAGCTGAGGATGTCAGCTTCCGCGACAAAGTCATTGATGGTTTTGCCGATAACCGGTGTGCGGCCCATGCCGCCACCAACCAGCACTTCAAAGCCAATCTCACCCTTGTTGTTCTTTTTCACCACAAGCCCGATGTCGTGCCATTTCACGGCGGCACGGTCATGGTCTGCGCCGGTGATAGCGATCTTGAATTTGCGCGGCAGGAACGAGAACTCAGGATGGAAACTCGACCACTGGCGGATAAGCTCCGCGTAGGGGCGCGGGTCCGCAACTTCGTCAGCCGTCGCACCCGCGAACTGGTCTGTGGTTACGTTGCGGATACAGTTGCCGGATGTCTGGATGGCGTGCATCTCAACGTCCGCCAGTTCCTGCAGGATATCCGGCGTTTCACTGAGCTTTGGCCAGTTATACTGGATGTTCTGGCGTGTGGTAAAATGGCCATAACCCTTGTCGTATTTGTCGGCAATAACCGCGAGGCGGCGCATCTGGT
Source organism: Kordiimonas sp. (assembly GCF_048264555.1). GTDB lineage: Bacteria > Pseudomonadota > Alphaproteobacteria > Sphingomonadales > Kordiimonadaceae > Kordiimonas. Next base: position 184,539 of record NZ_JBLXCX010000001.1, on the reverse strand, counting down.
CAGACGATAGCGTGCCATAAGGGATTGCAACCCGGAGCATATAGGCATGCAGTTGCAGATAAAGGCCGTTCATCAGGCGTAGCGGGCGGAACTCTTCTTCCGTCAGTTCGCCTTTCACGCGGCGCTCTACCTGGTCGCGGAATTCCGCAACACGGGCGTCGACTATCGCGCGGTCATATGTGTCGTAAGCGTACATGGTTTGGATGCCTTCTTAATCGTCTTGCTTGTCTTTTGGCTTGTTCTTAGCGTTCCCAGTTCGGGGAAACCTGATACCCGAGGTCGGGGCGCACACTTGGGCCCTTCGCCTGCATGGCGAATTTCATGTGCGCGGGGAATGGTTTGCCGTCCCGTTCTGTGGCTTCAACAACCTCAATGCTGAGGACGTGGTTTGACGCGGCAGATTTTTGCGCGAGTGTTTCAAGCGCTTCAACGCCTGCTTCATCGGCTGCGGTTGCGGCGTCGCCCGCAAGGGCAGACCAACTGCCGTCTGCGCGCATGAACACCACCCGCCCGTCCAGCAGGCGGTTTGCGACAATCATCTGCGGCCCTGTAATTTTTCTAGCCATGCCTTGATACTCCCTAAACTCAGGCTGTAGCGCTCAGGCGCTCGGTTTCTTTTTCAGCCCACGCGAGGTCGGCGGCGTTACGAACCACGTCACCGATCAGCAGAAGCGCCGGGCTTTTCACATCATTTTTGGCCACCAGATCAGCGAGGCCCTCAAGCGTGCCGTAGAAGCGGCGTTCGTTTGCACGGGTGCCGTTTTCAACCACGGCAACCGGGGTTGAGGCCTTCACGCCTTCACCGATCAAACCGCTTGAGATTTTGCCTGCGCCGCGCACACCCATGTAAACGGCAAGTGTCTGGCCTTCACCCGCGAGGCGAGCCCAGTCTTTATAAGCACCGTCTTTAAGGTGGCCGGTCACAAGCGTGATGGAGCTTGAATATTCGCGGTCCGTCAGCGGGATTTGAGTGGTGGCGGCAATGCCCTGGAAGGCGCTGATGCCGGGCACCACTTCAATATGGATATCGTGTGCACGAAGGGCTGCAAGCTCTTCACCTGCGCGTGCGAACAGGAGCGGATCACCGCCCTTGAGGCGCACAACACGGCGGCCTTTAAGCGCCTCGTCAACGATCAATTTGTTGATGCCGTCCTGGCCGATGCCGTGGTCGCCTTCACGCTTGCCAACAAACACAAGCTCAGCGTCCCGGCGGGCAAGGGCCAGCACATCACGGCTCACCAGCCGGTCATAAACAATAACATCTGCCTGCTGTAGTGCGCGGTGTGCCTTGATGGTCAGGAGGTCAGGGTCACCCGGGCCAGCACCAACAAGCTGTACCTGGCCGGTGGTGGCGCCCATGCGGTGGTTGCGCGCCGCGTCAACAATCAGGCGCTCAACATCATCCTGCGAGAGGTCTGCATATTGGCCCGCATTATCATAAAGCCGATCCCAAAAAAGCCTGCGACGGGTCGCGTCCGGTATGAGGGACTTGACGCGTAACCGGACGGCACCCGCCGCAGAAGCCAGCACGCCGAGAGATGGGGGCAGAAGTTTCTCAAGGCTGCTGCGAAGGCGGCGGACGAACACAGGTGCCATGCCGCCTGAGGAAAAGGCTACTTGAAGCGCCCCGCGCGAGAACTGCGCAGGTGTCGTGAAGGTGGATTTTAGCGGTTTGTCGACCACATTGACCGGCAGCTTACGAGCCGTGGTCAGGCGCAACACGCGCTCTTCCGCCAGCTCGTCATCAAGCGCGATATACACAAGAGTTTTGCCGTTCAGGTCATCTTCCGTGAAGGCGCGGTCGTGCACAATCACCGTGCTCACACCGGTATCTTCAGGCAAGAGGCCAGCGTCCTTGAGCGCAGCTTGCGCGCCAGTACCAACAACGCTGATGCGCGCGCCGGTTGGGGTGAAAAGGCCAACCTTTGCCATGGCAGCAGCAGTGGTGCCTACAATCAGGATGTGGTGCTTCTCACTTGTGAGAAAAACCGGAATGCTGCTCATGATCTTCACTCCTCGCTCAACACTTGCCCGCTTGGCGGTTCAAGCTTTGTCGTGTCCCGGGCTTTGGCGCGGCAACACTTCGTAAAATAAACTATTCGATGGTTCTTCAGATAAGGGCGCAAGGCCATATCCACAAACGAGAAGAACTGAATCTTTCGCGTAGAAAATTTTACCTCATAATGGGTATTATTTCGACATAAAAGAAATGAAAAACTAATTTATGTGAATATTAGAACTGATATACTGATGTTGTGACACATCATGGAATGGGTGTTGCCTTTTGTGGTGTGGCTTGAAAAGTCAATCCAGCGCCCGCACGCTTGTAGTTTCTCTAATGCAGCCGAAACGGGCTGAGCCACGCATGCCGTGGGCCGCAAAAATGTCGGACAAAGTGGTTCCTGTGCGGGCCTGTGCCGTGTATGCATGAAGCGAACACAAGGGGAGGCACCGGGCGGCTTTATGACAGACAAGGTGATGGACGATATACCGCTTGCGGACGCGTGGCGCTCCGCATTGGCTGAAGAGTTTACCGCGAGCTATATGCATAAGCTTGCGACCTTCCTTGAGGCGGAGGTGCAGGCTGGCAAAACCATCTATCCGCCGCGCGAGAGTTATTTCCATGCATTGAACCTGACACCGCCGAGTGCAGTGAAGGTCGTGATCATCGGGCAGGACCCCTACCACGGTGTTGGGCAGGCTCATGGTCTCAGCTTTTCGGTGCAGCCCGGGATGGATGTGCCACCCTCCTTAAGGAATATGTACAAGGAGCTTGAGGATGACCTTGGGGTGACGCACCCCGGGCACGGGTTCCTTGAAGGCTGGGCGCATGAAGGTGTGCTGATGCTGAACGCGGTGCTGAGCGTTGAAGCCCACAAGGCAGGCTCTCACCAAAAAAAGGGGTGGGAGAAGTTTACCGACCGTATCATTGAGGTGCTCAACAGCCAGCGGGAGGGCCTTGTGTTCATCCTGTGGGGTGGGCACGCGCAGAAAAAAGGCGCAGGCATTGATCGCACCCGCCATCTGGTACTTGAAGGACCGCATCCCTCGCCGCTTTCATCCTATCGCGGTTTTTTTGGCTGCAAGCATTTCTCAAAGGCCAATGCCTATCTTGAAAGCCAAGGTAAAAAGCCGGTCAACTGGCAACTCGGGGCGATAGAGGCCAAGGGTGAACAGCTTGGCCTCTTGTAAAGTTTAGGGCGTGACCACACCGTAGGTGGAGGTCAGCTGGATCTCAATGCCGCCGCCGCGTGGTCTTGTGGCGGATGTAGCGACCGAGAAGCTGTTGTTGGTTACAACTGTCGGCAGTGCGCCGTCCACGGATGCCTCCCACTGGTGGGTGCTGGTGCCCAAATTCATCAAGACCCCACCAACAGCCTGCAGCCCCGGTACAAATGAAAGCCGCCCGGCGTTATTCACCACAATGATGTTGTTGGGAATTTGAAGCGCGTTGAGGTTATCGTTGATGCGAGCGTTTGGCTTGTTAACCCAAGGGCGGGTCCAGCTCAGGTTAGCCCCCATCCATGCGTTGACGGCAGGAATAGGGCTTGTGAGCACAAGGCCAATATTTTCTTGTATCTGCACCTCGTGGTTTTCCCACGCACTGTCTTTGATGTCCTCATGGAACTGGTCCTGAAGCTCATAGACAATACGGCTTGAGAACAGCGAGATATTGCCCGGGTTGGCGTTTAGCCACGGTGTTGTCACTGTTCGTGTTGGTCGTGCTCGCCATGCTGCGGGTGCCTCCGCATGCACAGGTGCCGTAATGTTGAGCGGCGTGTGCACGTCAATGGACATACCGGAGTCTGTCACCCTTGCCGCCAGATGGTGGGCGTCCCGGTTTGCGACAGGCGTTAGCGTTTGCTGCGACGTGAAGTTGGTGTTGAGGGCATTCGGGGTCGCGATCGTGCCGGTGCCGTCATACTGCCATGTGGGGTTGAAGCCCGCCGGTGCCCATGTGCTGGTGGCGCTGACGGTAGAATCGATCAGCAGCTTCCGGTTCACGCTGAAGTTGGTGCCGTGGCCTTTCTCAACCGAGATGGTGCCTTGCGCATCAACCACCGTGCCTTGCGCGCCGGGGCCGCAAACATGCTGGTCCTGCGCGGTGCGGTAATCATACTCAAAGCCAAAGTCGTTTCGCCCGCCGCTTGCCTGGGTGCCTTCCATCACGAAGGTCACAGGCGTGTTGTAAACCTGATTGAAGACAAACGCCCGGCCCGGCGCCCCGGCGGCGTTCACGCTATAGGCGCGCACGCGTTTGTTGGCACCCTTGCCGACGGCTGAGGTGCCGCCACGCACAAGCACAGGCTCGCCGATAAATACCTTGGCAGCGCCGGGGTGATTGAAGGTGAAGATGCGCAGATTATCTTCATTTGCGGGTAGGCGGGCCTGATTGAGGTCCGCGCCGCCTCGGCCATCATCATCGTCATTATTGAGGGAGACAATGAACAAAACCGGGTCGCACTGTGGGGTGACTGCGGTGATATCCCGGCTGTAGAGATTGCTGGTTTCAACGCAGGCGCCAAGCTGGCAGGCGGCAACAACAAGCGCCGCGCGCGCAATCAAAGAATTCGGTTTTCCTGCTGATTTTGAACGTGTGACATCCATACCCCTTCCCCTCGGTTGGCTTTTCACGGGCATGGATAATACACCCATAGGGCGCAATTTACGGCCTATGATTAATTTAGGTGTGGCGAAACGGGCGAAAAGTGTGGCGTAAAATGGCAAAAAGGGCGGTGAAAACCGCCCTTAGTGTGCTGTTTGTGTGGCGCGTGTGTGGCGACCGTTTAGTCGTCAGAGATATCTTTGAGGATCATGTACCAATGCTCAAGGTCACCGTAAAAACTTGCGAGCGGCAGACGCTCATTCAGGCCATGGGCGAACATGTCAGATCCCTTGAGGAAAATGCCGGAGATGCCATAGCTCTCGATTCCTGCCGAGCGGAAGTGCATGCCGTCGGTGCCGCCAGATTCCATATATGGCACGATGGTCACACCGGGGTAGCGGGCATGTACAGCACGCTCCAGCACTTCCCATACATCGTCGCGAAGCGGGGAAGCGGCGGTTTCAACCGGGTCCTTCATCGGCCGCCAGGTGATAGCGTCATTGCCCACAACGTCCTTGAGGGTATTGAGCGTCGCTTCCGCGCCCACACCGGGGAAGATACGGCAGTTCACCACAGCGGATGCGCTTTGCGGCAACGCATTTTCGGCGTGCCCGGCTTTCAGCATGGTGGCTACACAGGTGGTGCCGGTGGTGCCAACATATTCAGGGTGCGAGCGCAGCTCCGCAATCGCCCACTTGTCTGTCGGGTCTTCCGCGAATTTGGCCATGGCCTTGCCAAGGTCACCGCTCGCCATGGGCGCTGAAGCCTTGAAAAACGCGCGGGTCAGCTCGCTCGAGCGGGCCGGGAACTTATAGGCCTGTATTTTGGTCAGCGCCTGCGCCAGCTCATAAATGGCGTTATCGTCCCGCGGGCGGGAGCTGTGCCCACCGGGGTTGGTGACGGTCATCTCGAAGCTGATGTAGGTTTTCTCAGCCGCCTGCATATTGTAGCTGATCACGCTGCCGTCCGGCGCCAGCGCGCCGCCGCCCGCGTCTGCGTTCAGCACAAACTCACTGTCTGTCAGCTCGATATACTCGTTCACCAGCGCTTGCGTTGAAACCATGCCGGTTTCCTCATCGCCGGAGAAAGCGATAATCAGGTCGCGCTTCGGCACATACCCTTCAGCCTTCAGGCGCAGGAAGGTTGTGGTCAACGAGGTCATGCCCATCTTGTTGTCAAGCACACCACGGCCAAAGAGGTAACCGTCTTCTTCAATCAGGGTGAAGGGGTCACGCTCCCAATCTTCTGGCAGGGCATCCACCACATCCATGTGGGCCGAAAGCGAAACGGGCCGCTTGCCGGATGAACCGTCCCCACGGTAGCGCACCACAAGGGCTGCCGTGTCGCCAACCGGCAGCACATGAATATCTTCTTCCGGGAAGCCACCTTTGCGGAACTCTTCCGCCAGATAAGCAGCCAGCTTCGGCACATTGCCGTGGCCTTCTGCGGTGCGCATGCCAACGGCTGTGCGCAGGATTTCCATCGCTTTATCGGAGAAGGGGACTTTTTCATCGGCGCTTGCGGCACTTGCAAAGCCAAGGCTCGCTGCCAGCGCAAGCGTAGAGAGTGATTTTAGCATGGGCGTGTTTCCTAGCATGTTTTTATATGGCTAGGACGGTAGCGCGGGTTTTCCGGTTTAGCACCTCACTTTTTATTGAAACGGACATAAGTTTTTCACGATAAAAAAAGAGCGGAGAAATCCCCGCCCTTTCAACGCCCCAGATAGAGCGGTCTTTAGTCTTTCAGCTTCTTGAGCGCATAGACAATCTGCAGCGCATCGGTGAAGGCTTTTTGCTTCAGGTTCGCCGCTGCCGAATGGCCGCCTTCCGTGTTCTCATAATAGATCACAGGCTTGTCCATGCCGAGCATCTTGGCTGCCATCTTGCGGGCGTGGCCCGGATGCACGCGGTCATCCTTGGTGGAGGTGTAGAAAAACACCTCCGGATAGTCCACATCCGCTTTCACATTCTGGTAAGGCGAATATTCGAGGATGAACTCTTTTTCCTCCGGCACGTCCGGGTTGCCATATTCCCCCATCCAGCTTGCGCCCGCGAGCAGTGTATGGAACCGCATCATATCAAGAAGCGGCACCGCACAGATCACAGCGTTCCAAAGGTCGGGCCGCTGTGTGGTCATAACCCCCATCAACAGGCCCCCGTTGGAACCGCCGCGAATGCCGAGGTGCTGAGGGCTTGTAAGGCCGGTGGAGACAAGGTCTTCACCCACAGCGATAAAGTCATCATAAGCACGCTGGCGGTTGGCCTTCAGCGCCGCCTGGTGCCATTTGGGGCCAAACTCACCACCACCACGGATGTTGGCGATCACATAAGCCCCGCCTTCCTCAAGCCACAGTTTGCTAGTGCCGGAGAGATAACCGGGGGTGAGCGAAATTTCGAACCCGCCATAGCCATAAAGGATAGTGGGGGTTGAGCCGTCCATCGGCACATCTTTGTGGCGGATAACAAAATAGGGCACCTTGGTGCCGTCTGCTGATGTGGCGAACTTCTGTTCTGTCACCATGTCGCTCGCATCAAAGCGAGACGGCAGGGACGTAACAGCTTCAGGCTCACGCCCAAGCTCAACACTATAAAGCGTGTCTGGCTGCAGGAAGCTCTCGAAGTTGATGAAAGCTGCGTCGGTCCATTCATCCGCGCTTACCACGCTCAGGGAGCCATTCTTTGGCATGCCAAGGTTTTTGACTTCCCAGCCTTTTGCGCCCGGCTTGGCTGAAACCAACTGGCCGGTTACCTCATCAAGGATCGAGAGGAAAACACGGTCCTTACCGATGGAGACTTCATCAATGGAGTTGCGCTCACCGGGGACAAAAATCTCGCTGATGCTTAATGCAGAGCGGCCCGCAAGCGCGTCCGCCACCTTGATGGAAACAAGCGTGCCAGCCTTCACGGTTTTGGTGCCCAGCGTCCAGTCCTTGCGCATCTGCACAATCACCATGTCGCTATAAAAACCCTTGAAGTTGATCTCAAGCGGGAGATCAAGGCGGCGCATTTCTTTCTGGTCCCAGGCTTCTTCTTCGCCGTCCAGCACGTAAATCACTTCGGTGAAAAAGTCCGGCGCCTGCACAATGCCCACATAGTTGCCGTCAGGCCGGTGGCTCGCAAACGGGAAGCTGCCCACGTCCTTTGTGTTGCCCTCATGCATCAGCTTGGCAACCGCTAGCGGTTCGTTCCGTTTCCAGACCTTGACCTGATTGGCGTAGCCACTGTCTGTCATGGTGCCTTCACCAAAATCGGTGCCAATCAACACGGTATCGGCATCAATCCACACCACTTCCTGCTTTGCTTCATCGGTTTTGAAACCGGCATCCACAAAACGTTTGGTAACCGCGTCAAACTCGCGCACCACAACGGCGTCACCGCCACCACGGGAAAGCTCAATAAGGCAACGGCCGAAATCAGGCGCGAGGCATTTACGGGCTTTATAGACCCAGTTCTCATCCTCGGCTTTTGCGAGTTCATCAAAATCAAGGATGGTGATCCACTTCGGGTCGCCAGACTTGTATGATTTCAGGCTGGCCCGGCGCCACAGGCCGCGAACGTTGGTCTCGTCCTGCCAGAAGTTGTGGACAGAGCCACCAAGAAGCCTGCCGTAGGCGATTTTGTCTTTGGCGTTATAGTCCTTGAGCGCCCGCGCTTTGAGGTCTTCAAACCGCGCGTCTTTCTCAAGAAGTTCGAGCGAGTGTGCGTTACGCTCGTTCACCCACTCTAGGGCTTTTTCACCCTCCACTTCCTCGAGCCAGAGGTAAGGGTCGTCGTTCGCGAACGTCACGGTGGTTATGGCGGCAGCCATGGCTACTCCTACTGTCAGGCTTTTCATTATATCCCCCTTTTGCATTCTGTTTTTACGGCCTTGGATTTCTCTGTGTGCTCTGACACTAGAATCCACCAATTGGTCCTTTTATCAAACTATGTATTTGCGTCACTAGCAACGAATGGCCTTAACAACTCATTGTTAGTAATGCCCGAAAGATCAGCCCCAACCGCTGTCCCTGCAGCCCTCAAAATAGCTACAAGATTTTCGCTTTCAGCACCTTGGCCATCATGAAGCATGGTGCGCCATGCGACCTGCACCGACTTGTCGTCAACAAAAGTCGCAGGAATTTCATTCAACGCTTCAAAAAACGAGGGAGGTAATGGCCTCGACCTTTGCGACATCAGTCGTCCAAACAGAGCAAGCTTTTTTTGCTTGCGGTACTGCCTTCCAGCGATAAACCAAGTTATAGCTGCGGAGACTACAGTGGCCAGCAAACCAGAAAATATAAGATTGAGCCAATCCTTGCTTTCCATTTATTTCCCCAATCGGTCCTTTCAAAAATGACGACACCGCCCATAATAGACTGAGCTGTTCTCATAGAAGATGAAGGGCTTATTCGGACCCTCTTCAAACTCTCCGATGTTGAGCACATAGACGTTGGTCGTGTTTTCAAACACGTCGACCGTCATGACTTTGAACGAGTTATCCTTCGACCCCCGATCCACAAGGCGCGGCATGGAGTGATAATTATTTTTTAGCGCGCCTGACATCATCCCGGTTTTTCGGTCCACCGAAAACTTCCTCCCTACATACATCTTCAGGATGTTCGTTTCCTCGAACTGCCCAGAGGCTACCACGCGCCCCGTCCCCATGATCTCACACAGATAGTCGTCGACTGCGGCAACGGGTGTCCCCGAAAGCAGCACTACGGCAATTGCTAAACCCACGTGGTATCTCATGCCGCCCGTCTCCCCTTCAGTAATAAAGGCCTTGAGTGAACTTGGTCGCTAATAGTCACAACAGGTCCATTCTTGAATAACTATTTCAGGCCCAAAAGGGCTTTGATGTTTCCTCTCACTTTGCTCAGAACCGCAGGTTTTGCTTTGCCTTTGAAAGAAGCGTTCCGGGCTTTCCAGTCGAGACTTTTTACTTGATCAGACAGAACGACGCTCTTGGAATCAATGGCCACTTCAAACGGGTAGCCTTTGATCTGACTGGTGAGCGGACAGCAGACCATCATCCCGCGACGACCGTTGTAAACCGCTGGCGAGATGACCAGCGCCGGCCTGTGTCCCGCCTGTTCATGGCCAGCATGGGGCGAAAATTCCAACCACACAATGTCGCCCGCTTCAGGAATATAAGCGCTCACAGATTGGCCTCACCACCAACTGGTTTGCCGAAGTCCACCTCGTCATGGAGATTGTCTTCCGTGATCCCGGCCACCAGATCATCGAGCGAGATATTCTCGTCCTTCACGGGCTCAATTATGATGCGTCCGCCTTCCTCCCAAACATCAAGTGTTTGTTCCAACTCCAAATGTGCCGCTTCCATGATCGCGGCCGGGATACGAACGGCAGCGCTGTTACCCCATTTTTTTACCGTGGCTTTCATTACATTCACCTACTTGTTTCTACAATGTATATACTATGATGGTTGCTGATAAGTGTCAACAATGTAGATACATGGGTAAGGTGAAAATGCTTCTTGGTCTGTTACGATAAAAACGTCGGTTTTCCTGCTCGTCAGAAGTTGTCTTTCAGGCGGCGAATTTCGCCAAATACCTTGGGCCACGGTGCGCCCAGCATGCCCAGCTTGTCTTGTATCTCATCGCTCATGGGTCTGAGGAAGGGGTTTGTCTCACGCTCAACGCCCAGCAGGCTTGGCACCGTTGGCACACCCTTGTCACGCAGGGCGCGCACCTCGTCCATACGGGTTTGCAAGGCCTTGTTGTCTGGCTCGACCGACAGCGCAAACGCACCGTTTGAAAGGGTATATTCATGTGCGCAATAGATACGGGTTTCATCCGGCAGCTTGAGGAATTTCGAGAGCGACTGCCACATCTGGTCTGGCGTGCCTTCAAACAGCCGCCCGCAGCCCATGGCAAACAGGGTGTCGCCACAAAAGAGCGCATGCTCTGCCGCAAAATGATAGGCGATATGCCCGCGGGTATGGCCGGGCACGTCATAAACATCTGCCGCCACGCTGCCGATATAGGCGTGGTCCCCTTCCGCCACGGCGATATCGATGCCGGGGATACGGTCCCGGTCGGCGGAAGGGCCGATGATTTTGAGGTTATACCGCTGCTTCAGCGCAAGGTTCGCGCCCACATGGTCACCATGGTGGTGGGTATTGAGGATGCAGGTTGGCTCCCACCCGCGCGCTTCGAGAAGCTCAACAACCTCCCGCTCAACGGCTGGGTCCACGATCGCGGTTTCGCCCGATGCGGGTTCATGAACCACATAAATGTAATTGTCCGTCAGGACCGGGATTTGAACGATTTCGAGCATAAGTTTCACCGGTAATTTTGCACACTATAGCCACGCCTGAGGGTGTGGGCTACTCAGAAAAGACAGCAGGCTGATATGCCTTGCATGGCGGCAAGATGCCACATGATTATGCGTTCAAAAGCCATGCACCCACATTGAGGCGGATATCAAGGTGGCGGTTTACCTCTCCCTTTGGGGCGATATACCACTGCCATGTCTCAAGCGGGGCGCCCGGCAGGTGCTGCCTGTCCACCGTTTTGACGATGTGGTCGTGGTCTCCGTGCATTTCAACACGTTCATAATCTGTGATCAGAAGGGCGGGGCAATTCATGGCCACCAGCGCCCTGATATGGGCGTCTTGCAGGTTGGATGTTAACGCTGCTTCTTCGTCATTCTCAGGCGGGCTTGATGCGAACGGCAGCGCGAGCTGGCTCAGGATATTGCAGCTTATAGCCATGCCGTATCCAACAAGCGGGATGGGGGCAACCTTGGGCGGGGCTTTGTCAGACGCCAGACAGCCGGTGAGGTCGCTCAGCTCAAACGACAGATTTTCGTATTGTTTCAATAGCCGCCGCGCGCGGGGCGGTTCAACCGCATCAACCAGCAGTGCGCCTGCCGGGTGGGTGTTGAGCGCATCAAGCGGCAGGTCAAGGCAGAGGCCCGCGCCAAGCACCAAAATGGGTTCTGCCGCCTCGGCTTCATGCAAATGGGCGCTGATGCATTCTTTGGTGTGCTGAAGGTGGTTCTCCCACGCGTTTTTCTGGCGGCTATAGCGCCCGCGAATGCCTGCAACCTCACGGGCAAGGCCGCCCTTTCGCGCGCCCGGCGCGGTGCGTGACATCAGCGAGATATATAGCTCGTTCAGCAAGGCTGCCTCCTTGGGTCAACCGCGCTATCATACCACTCCCGCACCGTGAAGGCTAATGGACCCGCGTGGAGGGCGAGGAAAATAAGCGCGGTTAACAGAATTTCAATTGTCCTGCGGCTTAATAAAGGCTCTATGGTATCCGGGTCGCGCGGCAAAAGGCCGTTTGGTGTGTTGGGGGCAAGTAGCGCGTTGGTATGATTGAACAGATTTTTGACAGCCTTCTGCATGGGCATGATTTCAGGGTGCTTGTTCTCGCCTTTTTTCTCGCGCTTTTCTGCGCGGTAACCTGTCTCTTCCTGTTCCAGCGTGCGCGGGTGTGTGCCGAGCAGGAGCGCAAGCGCTGGCTTGTCATTACGGCGGTTTCCGTTGGCTGCGGCATATGGGCGACGCATATGATGGCCTCCCTTGGGTGGGACCTGCGCATGCCGGTGAAACATAGTGTGCTGATGAGCGGCGTGGCCGGGGTGTTAAGCATCGCCATGGTTGGCGCGGGCTTTGTGATCGCAACCTATAACCGCACACGGCGGGCGCGGCTTCTTGCCGGTATTCTGGTCGGCGCCGGTATTGCGGCCACGCATTTTATCGAGATGGCGAGCATCTCCGTGCAGGGCACCCTTGTTTTCGATCCCCGCTTCAGCAGCACAGCGCTTATTGTGGGTGTTGCGCTTTCTGGTGCCTCGTTCGTGGTGATGCATAAAACGGATGACGCGGTGCGGCAGATACTCGCCGCCCTTTTGCTTGCGGGTGCCATGATCGCCCTGCATGTGGTGGCGGTTGCAGGCATCAGCGTTAATATGGACCCAGGCCTTGTGGCACCCGAAAAGCTGGTGTCAGACACGGTGATGGGCTTCAGTGTCACGATCGCGGCGATTGCGCTTTTGAGCGCGAGCCTTGCCATGGCGGTGGCTGATTTTAGGGTGAACAGGGACGGCGCCGTTGAAGTTGACCGGCTGCGCAGCCTTGCCGATGCGGCGATTGAGGGCATCGTGGTGGTTGACCATGGTGGTCATATCGTGAACGCGAACCAAAGTTTCCTCTCGCTGGTGGGCAATTCGATGCGCGGGCTGAGCGGTGCCGAATTCTCCCGCTACTTCCGGGATTTCCCAAGCGGGCAAACCATCACCGAAATGGCGGAAGCGGGCATGAAGCTCGAGGAAGCGACGCTTGTGAGCGCGACCGCAGAAGAGATACCGACCGAGCTTTATTTCAAAAGCGCGATTGTAAGTGGCGAGGCCCACAATGTTGCTGTGGTGCGAGACCTCAGAGAGCGCCGCGCTGCAGAGCAACGCATCAACTTCCTTGCCAATTATGATGTGCTCACGGGCCTCGCGAACCGGCAGTTGATGATGGACAGGTTGCAACACGCCATGGACGCGGCTGAGGAAGCCGAGCAGAAAGTGATTTTGCACTATCTGGACATTGACGGTTTCAAGGAAATGAATACCGCCATTGGCCAGCGGTCCGCCGATCAGCTCCTGAAGTTTTTTGCGGGGCGGCTGTCTGGCAGCTTGCGCGGTATGGTCACCGTAGCCCGAATTGGCGCAGACCAGTTCTGCATTGTGCAGGAGGCGGTGAAACTACAGGAAAGTGCTGAGTTTTTGCATGAGCGCCTGCGCCGCAAGCTGGCGCAACCTTTCACTGTGGCCGGGCAGGAGATCAAGCTTACCGCATGCGTGGGCACGGCCATGGCGCCTGACGATGCCACAACACCAGCCCACCTTCTGGCGCGCGCCGAAATCGCGATGAAAAAGGCCAAGGGGCAGGGACGCGGCACTTTCTGTTTTTACGAGCTGGCGGCAGACAGGGCCCTTGAGGATCGGCGCAAGCTGAAGCTGGAGCTTTCCCGCGCGCTTGGTGAGGGGGAGATATTCCTTCTGTATCAGCCGCAGTTTGATATCGATTCAGGCGAGATCGCGGGCTTTGAAGCGCTGGCCCGCTGGCAGCACAAAGAGCGCGGGATCATCTCCCCCGTTGAGTTTATCCCGCTCGCGGAAGAAAGCGGTTTGATCGTCGATATCGGGGAATGGATATTCCGCGAGGCCTGCCGTGAGGCCGCGAGCTGGAACAAACCGCTCCGCATCGCCGTGAACCTTTCCCCGCTTCAGTTCGTGGACGATAACCTGCCTGAAAAGATGGAGGCGATGCTGGAGAACTGCGGGCTTGAGGCCACCCGACTTGAGCTTGAAATCACCGAAGGGGTGCTGATTGAAGACGAGGTGCGCGCGCTTGCCATGCTCACCCGGCTCAAGGAAAAGGGCATCCTGCTGGCGATGGATGACTTCGGCACAGGCTATTCTTCGCTCAGTTACCTGCGGCAGTTCCCGTTCGACAAACTCAAGATCGACAAGAGCTTTATCACCGACCTCAAAGACGACCAGCAGGCGCTTGGGATTGTGAAAGGCATGATCGGCCTCGCCCACGGGCTTGATATTCCGGTGCTGGCGGAAGGGGTGGAGAACGAAGCCCAGCTCGCCATGCTGCGGCTTGAACATGGGGACGAAGTGCAGGGTTTTTATACCGGCAAACCCATGCCGATCTCGCATTATAGTGAGCTGATCGGCGGCCACAAACATGACACGGACCTCAGCCAGACGGCGTAACCTTTCATCGCTGGTGTGGATAAAAAAGTGCCCCGCGTTTGAAGGCGGGGCAGTTGCTTTGACAGGAGGATACTCCGGAGAGGACAATCAGCCGGAGCACCTTATGTTGACCTCAAACTATCGCACCGCTGTCGTGCATATCTATCCCCGTCAGCATTATGATGCCTTGATGATGCGATGCTCGCCTCGGGTGCGGTTATTCACAACCAAGATGCGGTGGACGGATGGTGGGATGCGGTGAAATGTTACTTTATAGCATTTTCAGAAGATGTAGCGGTAGCTGCGGCATCCTTTAGCGCGACATAGTCCCGCCAGAACGCGATGAGGGACACGCCCATGCTGGCGACTTTGCCGCCGATTTTGGTGCTGGCCGTCTGGATGCCGATCACCTGCCAAGTATCGCCCACCTGTTGAAGGATGGGGCCGCCGCTGTCACCGCCGATAGACAGGCAATCTGTCACCAGCACGTGCCCACGTTGGGCGGCGGCATGAATGCGGCAGTTCTCTTCAAGCGAGAGAAGATGCGCCCGGTCACCCGGATATCCCGCCACTGTGATGATGGGGCTCTGCAGCACCGTATTCACCTTGCCGTCCGCGCTGATGGTGATGTTGCCGGGGAAGGCGAGATACCCGACGCTATCACCGATGGGCTCCTCAAGCGTCAGCAGCGCCCAGTCATATTGCAGGGTTTCATGTGAAGCGCCTTTGGTGCCGTCAAACTCAGGGCTCACAACATAGGATTTTACTTTTGAATGCCCCGCGTAACCGCCAGCGTGATAGCCCGCCACAAAATGCACCACACCGGGTACCACCAGCTCCTCTTGTGCGCGGGAATAGAGGCAGTGCGCGGCAGTGAGCACAAGGTCAGGCCCGACAAGGCTGCCCGAGCAGTGCGCCCGCCCGCCGATATTGACCCGCCCGATGGAGCGCCAGGGCGCTATGGTGCTGTCTGCTGCCGGGCGGTGAAAGCTCGTCACCACAGTTTCAGGCGCGTTGCCTGCTTCCCGCATTTTTCGAAGCTTCTCCTCAGCACTTTCGGTCACCCCTTCCTGGGCGAAGGCGTGGGCTGAGAACAGGGCCGCGAGCCCAAGCAGCAGAAGCGTGGTTTTAAGTTTCATCAGACAGTTTCACGGTTTGATCAGGCCCTAGCACCTGCCCAAGGGGGATGCTGCGGTAAAAACAGCTTGGGTGCCCCACATGGCAGCATTTGCCCCCTTTTTGGTCCACCACCAGCCATAGGCTGTCCTGGTCACAGTCGGTGCGGAAATCCTTCACCACCTGAAACTCGCCCGAGGTTGCACCCTTATGCCAAAGCGATTGGCGGGACCGCGAGAAATAGTGCGCCTCTCCCGTCTCAATGGTCTTCTCGATCGCGTCTGCGTTCATCCAGGCCTGCATCAGCACGCGGCCCGTGGTCGCGCATGTGGTCACGACGGGGATCAGCCCGCGCTCGTCAAACTTGGGGGCGAACTCCAGCCCATCTTCAAGGGCGGCTTTGTTGCTTCGGTCTGCAAATTTCATCGGTGGATGGTTCCATAAATATCTGAAGCGGCATCATCGGATAGATGTGCCGCTTCATCAAGTCACACTTTAGCGCTGCGCCAACTAGCCGCGGATCATGTCCCAGAAGCGACGCTCCTGATCGGCTTCGCGGAAAACACCACGGAACTGGCGGGTGATTGTGTAAACATCATGATGCTTTACGCCGCGGCAGGTCATGCACTGGTGGGTAGCGTCCACCACTACGGCAACGCCCTTGGGCTCAAGGTATTTTTCAATCGCGTCCGCGATTTGCGCGGTCATGGTTTCCTGTGTTTGCAAGCGGCGGGCATAAGCTTCCACAATGCGGGCAAGTTTGGAGATGCCCACCACACTGCCGTTTGGCATATAGGCCACGTGGGCAGTACCCTGCACCGGCACCATATGGTGTTCGCAGTGGCTTTCTACCCGAATGCCGCGCAGCACGACCATATCGTCATAACCGGCAACCTCGTCAAAGGTGCGGGCGAGGATTTCTTTCGGGTCTTTCGTGTAGCCCGCGAAAAATTCCTCATAGGCTTTCACCACCCGTTTCGGGGTATCAAGAAGGCCCTCGCGGCTCGGATTGTCACCAGCCCAGCGAATAAGCGTGCGCACAGCAGCCTCGGCTTCGGCGCGCGATGGACGGCCACCAGCGCTCGGACGAGCACCTTCCGGGATGACCTTCAGTTCAGAGCCATTTTCGGCCCTTTCAAGTACGGCATCCATCAAAATTCCTTTCTGTGGATGAGGCCCCTTCATGGCAGAGAGTGCCGGGGCAGTATGTAGGTTCACGCTATCCTGTGCGCGAACATCAGTTGATATGGTCAGGATTACCGGGAATTCAAGGGAAACGCAAGATTGCGGCACATCACAATTTTGTCCCTTGGCAACCGGGCCTGATGGTTTTACGTACAGGAGTGTCCGCCGGATCACCTCCGGCGCCCTGACGAATGAGCAGATATGACCGAGCTGTATAATACCGAGATATTGCGCTGGACCACGCGCATCCCACATCAGGAACGACTGGTGGCGGCTGATGTGACGGTTACAAAAACCAGCCGCATCTGCGGCAGCCGCATCAGTGCTGACGCGCATCTCGTGCTGGGTCGTATCAAAACATTTGGCTGGGAAGTGAAAGCCTGCGCGCTTGGCCAGGCAACGGCCGCCATTGTGGGCCAGCACGCTATCGGCCTTAGTGAAGCAGAGCTTGCAGATATCGCCGCGCGGTTCCGCACCATGGTGCAAACGGGTGAGGCAAACTTCCCCGAAAAATGGAAAGATCTGGCCCTTCTGGCGCCGGTGCAGGACCACCCGGGCAGGCACGGTTCTGTCATGCTGCCGTTTGAGGTGTTTGAAGGTATATTTGCCGCTGCCGAGAAAGCAGAGTAGGCTCAACCCGCACTGATGCGTATCATGCGCGTATCACGGCGCGTATCACGATGAGAACGCATTTTGCCACAATGATCAGGCGCTCAAACCCTGTGCGGAGAGGAAACCCATGCCCTTCAAGTTAATGGCTGCTGCCATGATGATTGCCGCAGCAACACTGCCCCTAAGTGCCAACACCACAATAGATGAACTGGTGCAGGCCACCAAGGACGGTGAGTATAAAAATATCACCAGCATCTTGGTCGCAAAAGACGGTGTGGTGGTTGATGAGTATTATTTCGCGGGCAGGGATGTGCGCTCGCTGCACAACACCCGGTCTGTTACCAAAAGCCTGACCAGCATGGCCGTGGGCGCGGCTGTATACCAGGGTGCGCTACTCGATGAGAACGAACGTGTCTTTCAGTTTTTTGGTGATGTCGGCCCGCATGACAATATGTCTGACACGAAGCGCGAGATTACTGTGCGGGATTTGATGACCATGTCGTCAGCCCTTGCTTGCAACGATAGTGACCCCGCGTCCCCCGGTTATGAAGACAAGATGCATGAGCGGGCGAACTGGACAGAGTTTGTACTGAACCTGCCAACCATGGAGGGTTATGCACGCAATGAGGACGGCTTTGGCCCGTTTCGCTATTGTACGGCGGGCAGCTTCCTGATCGGGCAGTTGCTTGAACGCGCTGTCGGGCTCAGCATGGATGAGTTCACGGATGATGTTTTGTTCGGCCCCTTGGGGATCAGGGAGTATGAATGGTACCGCTCCCCCTCTGCGGAAGAACAGACAGGTGGCGGTTTGCTGCTTTCAAGCCGGAGCTTATGGAAAGTGGCAGAGCTTGTGCGGGCAGGCGGCATGTGGCACGGCAGGCGGCTGCTCCCGAGGGGTTGGACAAGTGCGATGACAAGCCCGCAGGTCAGCGTGGATGAAACCACGTCGTATGGATACCTCTGGTGGGTGGGTGAGTTTAAAAGCGTCACAACAGGCGCCAGTTATCCCGCCTATTACATGTCTGGCAACGGCGGCAATAAGGTGGTGGTGATCCCAAGCCTCAAGCTGGTGACGGTGATAACCTCAACAAATTACAACACACCGGGCATGCATGAGCAGACCACCGAGATGCTGGAACGCTACATTCTGCCAGCTTATGAGCGCGGCGCGGTGCATCAGGGGCGATAACCCCTCAGGCATCCAGATACTGGCTTGCCCAGGCGGAAAGCACGCGGGCGACATAAATGCCGTCATGCGGGCGCTGCATCAACAGGTGGTCTGCGCGGTCGAGAGATACATAGCTTTTGGGGTGTTTTGCTGTTTCAAAAATCCGGCGCGCATGGTCAACCGAGACAGTTTCATCAACGGGGCTATGCATTACCAGAAGGGGTTTTCTCAAGCGCCGTATAGCGGTTTCAACATTCTGGGCGCGGGCGTCTTCCACAAACTGATGTTTGATCTTGAAGGGTCGTCCAGCCAATGACACTGTCGCCTCACCATTTTTCTCGATGCTGTCCAGGTCTTCGCTGAACTGTTTCAGCACATTCTTGCTATCGAATGGCGCGGCGATTGTTGCGACAGCTTTCACCTCAGGTACATGCCCAGCGGCCACGAGGGTTGCGGCACCGCCAAGGCTGTGACCAACCATGATGGACGGTGCTTCAAGTTCTTGCCGCATATACTCCGCCGCAGCCAGAAGATCTGCGACGTTAGATGAGAAATTGGTATTGGCAAAATCCCCGTTTGAGCGGCCAAGTCCGGTGAAATCAAATCGGAACAGGGCGATGCCGTCGTCATTGAGGGCTTTGGCAATACGGTTGATGGCGTTCAGGTCTTTCCCGCAGGTGAAACAGTGAGCGAACAGAGCATAGGCACGGGGGTTGCCTTTGGGCGCGTCCAGTTTTGCGGCGAGTTCAGCGCCGAGCGCACCTTTGAATGTGATCTTTGTTGCGGGCATTTTGTCCTCCTCATCGGCCTCACCGGTAGGTCTAAGATAAGGTCGATGTGTGATGGTGCTAGCGTCCTCCTGCGCAACACTGGGTTGCCTTGAGGGGAACCTGTTGACGCACTTTAGTTTCCCAGCGCTTCGCCCATGCGCCGGATCGCGTCAATCTTGCCATAAAGCGGTTGCCAGTCGTCGCGCTCCGCGATGTGGGACCAGATATCCTCGACCTCATCAATCAGCATGGTGCAGGGCGCAGCGTCGCTGAAATAGGGATGCTTGAGGGCCTCAGCGCATGCGGGCTCATAGCTTGTTAGCGCAGCACTAAGCTCAGCATCGGCGTGATAACGTTCAGCCTCAGGGCTTGCCTCTGCCCGTTTGGCGCTTATGCCGCCGCCATACCAGTCAAAGAAGAAACGCTCATAAGGGAATTTTCCCTTGAGCATGAAATTATTGATGAGGGTTAAGAGGGCGTCGTCTTTCTTGTCGCCCTTCGCTTTGACACCAAGGCGGGCCAGTAGCTTTTCCCTGAGCGCCTTGAGGTAGATATGCGGGAAGGGCTCCAGCACGTCCTTGAGTGCCTGCTCTTCACAGATATCTGCAAGCGCACCACCAAGCTGGTATATATTCCAGTGCAGCGCGTCGGGCTGCCTGCCGTAGGCATAAAGCCCTGTCTCGTCAAAATAGGCAGCGGTGAAACCAAGCTCCATCTGCGGCAGGAAGCGCCACGGCCCAAAATCGAACACCTCGCCAGTGATGTTGATATTGTCTGTGTTCAGTACACCGTGCACAAAACCGGCAGCCATCAACTCGGCTGCCTGCACCGCTACCCGCTCCATCACAAAACGCAGGAAGATCAGCGCACGGTCAGCGGCGCTGCCCTTGGGCTCCGCGCTGAAGTAATGCTTCAGGCAATAGTCCACCAGTGCTTCTATCCGGTCTGTGTCCGTGAAATAGGCGTGGCGCTGGAAGGTGCCGATGCGGATATTGCCGTGGCAGAGCCGCACCATAACACTTGAGCGTGTGGGGGAGGGTTCGTCCCCCCGCGTCAGGCTTTCACCCGTTTCAATCAGCGAGAAGGTGCGGCTTGTGTAAACGCCGAGCGCTTCCAGAAGTTCTGTCGCCATAATCTCGCGCACACCGCCTTTGAGCGTGAGTCTGCCGTCACCTGACCGGCTGTAGGGGGTGGTGCCAGAGCCTTTGGTGCCAAGGTCCATCAGGCGGCCCTTATCATCCCGCATTTGCGCAAAAAGAAAGCCGCGCCCGTCGCCGATATCGGGGTTGTAGCTCCTGAACTGATGGCCGTGATAGCGCTGCGCGATGGGTTTTGCGAGGTTGCCTTCAAGCGGCAGGAAAGCACCAAAATGTTTGGTCCATTCTTCATCGCTCAGGCTTTCAAGCCCAACGGTCCTCGCCGCGCGGTCGTTCCGGAAACGCAAGATATGTTTTGGGAAGGCAGCCGCCTGAACCTCGTCGCCAAAGCCTTCGCCAAGGTTGGGGAAAGCGGGGGCAGGGCTATAGGTTTTACTGAAAGGCATGTGGTGCTCAGGTCCCGAAAGTTGAAAGGGGCTTTGGGGTGAACCCTATCACCTTATTCGGGGAAACCCCAAGTCACGTGGTTGTCAAACTCTGGCCGGGGGCGCTCGCTCGGCTCATCCGCCTGATTGCCGAAGAAAATAAACCCGGCGATATTTTCATTGGCCTTGAGGCCGAGGCCAGCTTTCACGGTCGGGCTATAGGACGCCCAGCCGGTGAGCCAGCAGGAGGCGTATCCGAGAGCGGTTGCGGCGGTGATCATATTCTGGCACGCGGCACCTGCTGATAGCTCCTGCTCCCACACCGGGATGGTGCTTTCTTCCCGAACGCTTGAGATGGCAACCACGAGCACAGGCCCCTGGGTTGCATAGCCCTTCATCTTTTCTGCCACTTTCTCGCTGGTCTCATTCTCTTCAATGAGCGCCTTTGCGATCACATCACCAAGTTTTTCGCGGGCAGCTCCCTCAAGCACCAGATACCGCCACGGGAACAGTTTGCCGTGGTCAGGCACGCGCAGCGCCGCCGCGAGGATTTTCTCAATATCGGCCCGGTCGGGGCCAGGGCCAACCATGTCGCGCGCTTTTACGCTACGGCGGTTCATCAGAAGGTCATAGGTGGCGGCGTTCGGTGTGTTGAACGGCATGATACGCTTGCTCGCTTACTTGGATGGGGACAACTGTTTGTAGAAGAAACAGGTATCATGTTTGGCACCGTCGCTGTCAATGGTGAAGGCGGGTACAATGCCAAAGCGTGTGTAACCCATGCGGCCATAGAGGCCATCTGCCACGTCACCCCGGCGGGTATCAAGGAGGATCAGCGTGCGCCCGATCTCCCATGCTTTATGCTCAAGCGCCACCATCAGCTTGTGGCCGATGCCGTGGCCGCGAGAGTTTGGGTGCACCATCAGTTTTTCAACTTCACCCCTGTGCACACCGTTGCCCTTTTGGGTCAGCCGAAGCTGTACAACACCATAAGCGCGGCCTTCTTCGTGGGCAATGAAAATGAGCCGTTCGCCCGAGTACACAGCGTTCTGCACAAACTGCCAGTAAGCGTCAGCGCGCTCGGGCGCGACAGGGGGCAGGAAGCCGATTGAAGCACCGGCAGCCACTGTCTCAACCAATATTTCATTAAGGTCCGCCACGAAGGGCGAAATGTCTTTTACGCTGTCTACTTGCATGTGCCTGAGTGACCCGAATTCACAAAAGTATAAAATTCATTTAAACGGACGACGCCTTTATGCTGTCGCCATACATGGCATTTTGCCTGAAATCCCATGTAGATTTGTGACACTATTAGTCAAAGACCAAAAAGACCATAGCTTTTATTCATCTTTTTTTACAAACGCTTAGGTTTAGTCTTTGTGTTTATTGTTCACTTTCTTGTTGGTTTGCGCGGGCTGAAGTTTGGGCTATAGCTAGTGAAATTTTTTCTGGAGGCAGTTTATGAAAGCGACATTGCTCGCGCTCGCCCTGATGGGTGCAAGCGCCACAAGCCATGCGGATCAAGCCATTATGGGGGTAACGGATGCCCAGGCGGTTGATGCTGACACGGGTATCAAGGTAGCGCCCGGTTTCCGCGCTACCGTGTTTGCCGACGGCATTGGACGCGCGCGCCATATGGCAGCCTCAGGTAGTGGTTGGGTGTATGTGGCACTGGCGCGCCAGCAGGACGGTTTTGGTGCCGTTGCACTTTTTGATAGCGACGGCGACGGTGTGGCGGATGTGCGGCAGGGTTTTGCACCCGGCATGGCGGGCACCGGCATGGGCATAAACGGAAATTACCTTTATTTTGCAACAGATGAGGCGGTCATGCGCTGGCCGTTGCCTGAGGCAGGTGCGCCGGAAGGTGAGGCGGAAGTTATTGTGAAAGACTTCCCCAACGAGCGCCAGCATTCAGCCAAGCCTTTCACCTTCGATGACGCGGGCCATATTTATGTGAACATTGGCGCGCCCTCAAACGCCTGCATGGAAAAGATGCGCACCAAAGGCTCACCGGGCATGGACCCATGCCCGATCCTTGAACAGTTTGGCGGTGTGTGGCGTTTTGATGCCAACAAACCCGGCCAAACGCAGGCGGACGGGGTTCGTTACGCAACCGGAATAAGAAACGCCATGGCGATTGACTGGAACCCGCACGCGGATACGCTTTATATCGCACAGCACGGGCGGGACCAGTTGCACAGCTTTTTCCCAGATCTTTACGATGAAACCCAGAGCGCTGAACTGCCCGCAGAAGAATTTCACCGGGTGGAAGAAGGGGCAGACCTGGGCTGGCCCTACAGCTATGTGGACGCCAGCATCAAAGGCCGGGTGAAGATGCCTGAATATGGCGGTGACGGTAAGATGCTGTCTGACCGGGGGCAGGAACCGCTGATTGCCTTCCCCGGCCACTGGGCACCAAACGACCTTTCTTTCCCGCGCACGGACGCACTGCCTGAGGGCTGGCGCACCGGTGCGTTTATCGCGTTTCATGGTTCATGGAACCGGGCGCCTAAACCCCAGGCCGGATACCGCGTGGTGTATGCGCCAATGGACGCGGACGGAAACCTCGCAGGCGATTGGGTCACCTTTGCGGATGGGTTCGCAGGCGAAGACCCTGTGATGAGCCCCCGCGATGCAAAACACCGCCCAACCGGCGTGCTGGTGGCTGATGATGGTGCCATCTATTTCTCAAGCCTGATGTCAGGCGGTCGCATCTGGAAGGTGGTATATGAAGGGAAATAAGCTCCTATGCGCAGGGGTCATGCTTGCGCTTGCCCCCACAGCTTTCGCTGAGGAAGCGGAGACCGGCCGCGCGCTTTATGAGGCAAACTGTGCTTCATGCCACCAGTTTGATGGTGGTGGCGTGCCGATGATGCAGCCCGAGCTGATCCTGAGCCCGCGTGCGAATGGTGACATCGGCGGGGTGATCGACATGATCCTGTTGGGCAGCGCGGCGGTGGAGCCCGGCATGAGCGACTATTCCAACGAGATGCCGCCATTCGACTATTTAACCGATGAAGATATTGCGCTGATTGCCTCTTATGTCCGAACCAATTTTGAAAACGCTGGTGGTGCTGTCACTGCCGCTGATGTGCATGAGCGGCGCAAGCGCGCAGGCCTTGAAGGCACCGCTCAGCCAGAATAGCGAAACAAACGACAGCGCTGACGGCTGGCAGGAAATTGCCGTTGTGGAACGACGCTTGCCGGTGTTTGTCTCCGGGCAGCGCCGTGTCACTTTTGTGCCCGGTGATCATGCCGGTTTGCGGCTCGACAGCCAGCTCGCAGCTCAGCCGGGCCTTAGCCTGTTCCGCCGGGCCAACAGCCTGACAGCCCACCCCACCACACAGGGCCTTGCCATGCGCGGCATTGGCGCGAACGCCGCCGGGCGCGTGCTGGTAACGCTTGACGGTGTACCTATGGGCGACCCGTTTGGTGGCTGGGTGTTCTGGTCCTCATTCGCGGCTGGGGATCTGGCGGAGGTAGCGGTGTTGCCGGGCGGCAGCGCAGGGGCCTTTGGCGCACAGGCGCTATCCGGTGTTGTCGATATCAGGAGCCGGAGCGCAGCAGACACACGCCCGGCGTTTGAAGGCTGGTTTGGCGCGAACGATAGCTTCAGCCTTAGTGGGCGCGCGGGCTTCGCACTTGGGGGTGCTGATGCCGCCATAAGCGCCGGCCATTTTCAAACGGATGGTGATTATCTGGTGAGTGCCGATGCCCGTGGTCCGGTAGACGTGCCCGCGGCGTCTGAGGCCAGCCATGCCGCACTCACACTGGAGCATGATTTTGGCGCCGTATCCGCGCGCGGTACGCTACGTTACTTCCGTGAGGCGCGCACAAACGGCCTCGCCCTCGCAATCAACAGCACAGAAGCGGTGGACGCGTCGCTCACACTCGCAGGTGTTGCGGGCGAGGGGCAGTGGGAGGTGGTGAGCTATTACCGTGCCCGCGCATTCGAGAATGTCTTTTCCTCTGCCCGGGACGCGCGCACGACCGAACTCGCAGTGCTTGACCAATATGATGTGCCCGCGTGGGGGGCAGGTATGCTTGCGCGCCTCAAGGTTGGTGGTTTTGAGGTCGGTATCGACGGCAGGCGCACGAGCGGGGAGACCAACGAGCGGTTCCGCAACCTGGGTGATGGCTTTACCCGCGACCGCACGGCGGGTGGGGATCAATGGACACTGGGTGCCTATGGTGAGCTGAGCCACACAGATGATTGGGGCAGTATGTCTGCCACGCTCAGGCTTGACCGTTGGCGCAGTTATAGCGGCGCGCGCGTTGAGCGTGATATCACAAGTAGCGACGTGCTGCGGGATGATGAGGTGCCCGCGCGAGGTGGCTGGCAGCCGTCTGCCCGGTTGGGGGCGTTGGTGGCGCTTACGGGTGCCATTGATATGCGCGCGGCGGCTTACCGTAGCTGGCGTCTGCCCACCCTCAATGAATATTACCGCCCTTTCCGGGTGGTGAACGACATTACCGAAGCCAACCCCGACCTCGTGCCTGAAAAGCTTTACGGCATGGAATTGGGGTTTGATTATGAGCCGCTTAATACCTTCAAGCTCTCAGCCACTGTCTTCCGCAACTGGCTGAAGGACGGTGTGGGCAATGTGACCATCGGGTTTGGGCCGGGGTTCTTCCCGCTTGGCGGTTTTGTGCCTGATGGTGGCGTGTTGCGCCAGCGCGCGAATATCGGCGAAAGCATCACAGACGGGGTGGAGCTTTCAGGCAAGCTGTTGCTGCAACCGGGCGTTACCTTGCGGGCGGATTATCTGTTCGCCCGCGCGCGCATTACCCGGTTTGATGCCATGCCTGAGCTTATTGGCAAGCGGCCTGTGCAAACACCCAGACATGCTCTCACCCTCGCATTGGCTTATGACACGGGTGGGCCGTTTACCCTGCAGGGTGATATGCGCTTCACCTCCAGCCAATATGATGATGACCAGAACCTGCGGCGCTTGGGCAGTATTGCAACTGCGAATATGAGCGCAGCTTATCAGGTGAACGAGACCGTGAGCCTCACAGCCGCAGCCGAGAATATATTCGGTGCCCGTGTTGTTTCTGCTGTGACGGCTGACGGGTTTGAAACCCTGGCGCAGCGACGCTTCTGGCGCTTGGGTGTGCGGGTAGGCTTCTAGAATTTTATTGTTGCGCTTGGTCACGCGTCTCTGTATCAATCCGATATAGAAAAAAGTCTACAAAGACATTGATAGCGACAGTTGAGGAGATGACCCATGCGTATAAAAGACGCCATACTTGTATCTACACTTTGCCTGGGCCTTGGTGCCTGTTCGATTTCGATCGACGGGGAAGAAGGCCATTATTCACCCAGCCGCCACGACTGGGACGGTGGTCGTGCGACCGTAAAACTGCCTGATGGTGATCGGGTGTCCTTTGGTTGCCCGGAAGGAACCTCGCTTTTCATCCGTGACAATACGGAACGAGGCGGCGAGCTTGTTTATGGCTGCCGTACAGGCCACGGTGCTGACGTTGAGGTGAACGTCGACTAGGCCTTCAAAGTGAAGTGATACGAGAGCCGGGGCAAACGCTCCGGCTTTTTTGTTTGCAGCCAGTCCGCCTATAGCCAACGGCGTGTTTGTTTGCAGTAAGCGTCGAATTCTGAGCCAAAGGCATCCTTTAGGAAAGCTTCCTCCGCCTCGATCACCTTGTTCATGAAAACGAAGGTGATGATGGTGGACAGAATGGTCACGGGCCCCGGTATAACAATGGCGCTACCAGCGACAAACAGCATGATGCCCACATAAATCGGGTTGCGGGAGAAACGGTAAAGCCCTGTTGTGACGAGGCTTTGGCTTGCCTCCACTTCGCGCGGCACACCAATGCGCCAAGCCTTGCCCATGTCCATCTGGCTAAGGACCGCGATGCCAACACCAAGCGCCATGATGGGCACCCCAAAGTGGCCAACGGGCGTATGCCCTGCCATGGCAAAACCGTCGAGCGCAGGCAAAAAAGGCCGGAGCAGCAGGTAAAGGTCGAGCACAATGGCAACAGCGCCCAGCACCAGTTCCGGCCCGCTGCGGCTGCGGCCAATGAACGCCAGCACGCTCACATCTTCAGCCCGGCTCAGGTACGCGATACGGGCAAAACCCCACACGAGTGCCAGCACGATCAGCGCCACGGGGCCATATAGGGCGATCATATCATATTTGGACAAGGCGGTTTCCTCTCTCGGGCCTGAGTTTACCTGATATGGCCTGAGCGTAAAGCCTGTAGCCACTACAGGCTCAAGAGGAAAATTCCGCTAGTCGGCGGCTGCAAGCTGAGTGCCTTCCGCCTCACCACCGATGGCGGCGGAAATTGCCTGAAACGCGGTGATGATCATATCCATGTGCAGCTTGTTTTTGGGGTCGTTGTAGCCCTTGTTCGCGCTGGTTTTGGCGATGACGATACCGGTTGTGGGGTCCACATAAATATACTGGCTATAGATGCCTGCCGCCATGAAATCCCCGTGCGGGTTTGATGGGGTCCACCACTGATAGCCGTAGCCGTATGGGCTGTCTGAATTGGGGTTATCAAACCCTGCCATCAGGCGCGGTGCGTCTGGCGTCACCGAGGCGTGCACCCAATCTGCGGGCACAATCTGTGTGCCGTTCCAGTTGCCTTCATTCAGGTACAGGCGGCCCATGCGGGCCATATCGCGCAGCGATGCCTGAAGGCCGCCCATGGCTACTTCCATGCCGTGACCGTCTATGAGGAAATAGGCGTCATGTTCCATGCCTAGCGGTTGCCAGATCTGTTCTTCAAGAAGGGCGGTCAGCGTTTTGCCGGTCACGCGGGTCAACACCATGCCAAGCACATGGGTGTTGACGCTCACATAATCATTGAAGGTGCCGGGTTCGCGTTCACGCTCAAGGCTGGTGGCATAATCATTGAGGCTGCCGCCGGTGCCAATCACCATGGACATGCGGTTCACGTCTGAGGTGAGGTCGCCGTAATCTTCCGTGAAGCGCACCCCGGATGACATGGTGAGGATATCCTTGAGCGTTACACCCTGATAAGAGGTGCCCACCATCTCCGGCAGGTATTTCTCCACCCGGTCGTCAATGCTCTTGATCTGCCCTTTTTCAAGTGCGATGCCAAACAGCGCCGAGATGAAGCTCTTGGTGACGGAAAACTGGATGTGCCGGTCGTCTTCCTTCTCGCCCTGATAATATTCTTCAAACAGGATGGTGTCGTCTTTGGCGATGAGGAGGCCGGTGGTGCCGGTGATCTCCATCAACTCAGCGATCGAGCGTTCCTCGCCATCATAGACATAAGTGTCGGGGATATCCCGTTTGGCATATTTGAACTGCCACGGTGTGCCGCTTGCGTGCACGGTGGTTGTGTTGAAAAAGTCCTTCGTGCGGCGATAGTTTTCCGTGATGTGCTCAAGATCGTAATAGGACGCCATGCGGCTGAAAGCAGAACCGATAGTATAACCATAATAGGCCACAGGCATGGCGATAATAATGACGATTGCCCATATGGCCCGTTTGGTGGTTTTGGTCATGGCATCCCTCGCATACAGATGTTTTGGTTGTTGTTCCGGATTTTTGTAGCGCAGCTTTTGGTGCACGCCAGCCTCGAAAAATTTTAGGCGGCCCGCTCCGCTGGTGGCGTGTCAGCCGGTGGCGTTGAGTTTCAGCACATCCCAATAGCCGCGGCGAATTTCCATCTCTTCGCCAAAGCCTTTTTCAAGCATGATGCGGTGCACCTCAGGCAAGCGCCAGCAGGGCACAAAAGGCAGCATGTGATGCTCGATATGATAGTTCACATAATAGGGCGCGAATGTCATGCGCTCCCATAGGCTCACAAGTGTTGTGCGGCTGTTTTTCAGTGGATGGTTGAGGTCTGGCATCGTGGAATGTTCCGCGATGTTGCGCACCCGCAGGAAAAGCTGCTGGGTGGTCAGCATGGGCACAAGCCAGCACAGGAAAAAGAGATCAAGCCGCCCGGCAAGCGCGAAGCCTGTGATGAAAAGCGCATAGAAGATGATAGGACCAAGGTAAAAGGATTTCAGTCGCGCCATGCGTCCCGCGGGTTCTCCGCGCACAAAACGGAAGATGCCGATATGGGTGCGGATGAAAACGATGCCCGTGAGGTCCCTCAGCACCTTCCGCATCATGCTCTCTTTCGAGACAGGGAAGGGTGTGTAGAGATAGTTTTCCGGGTCATCTTCCGTGCGGGTAAAGCGGTGATGCGCCATATGGCGCTTGCGGTAGCTTTCCATGCGCAGGATCATCGGCCATGCGGCAAACCAGCTTGTGAGGTTTTCATTTAACCAGCGTGTTTTAAAGAGCATGCCGTGGCTGCCCTCATGCATCAGGATCGCAAAACCAAGCTGCCTGCTGCCGATAAGAATAGCGGCGATCAGGAAGGTGATAACACCGGGATAGACGGCATAAAGCGCCATCGCACCCGCGATCACTCCCCAGCAGTGCAAAAGAAGCCAAAAGCCCATCGCATCCGAGCGCTGCCTGAGGTCATGCGACTGTTCTTTTGTCAGAATATCTGACGGTTTGATGCTTTGCCACTGTGTCGACATGGTGTTCCCTCTTCCCCCGTCCCGGCATTCTAGCATAGAATTGATGGCAGTAATTACTGGAATGCTCGGTCCATGAATATGATGTAGAATGGTTGGCGGGGGTTTCAAATGGCGCGGTTGCTGCATGGGCTGGAAATTGTGTTTCAGCAATCGCTTGGTAGAATATGGATATGGTTTCGGTTTTGGGTCAACTGAGGAAGGTTAGCGCCGCGTTCATTGCGGTTATGCTCTGGTCTTTTTTATTGCCGGCGGCTCATGGGTTGAGCCTTGCCAAAAAAGAACTGCTTGAGCGCCTGGTGCAGGTGCCCTATTTGGCGGCGCTTTCTCTCTCAACGGACGGACATTATCTTTCTGCCCTTCGTCGGGTGGGTGATGGGGCTGAGTTGATTGTCTGGCATGCGGATGGAGAACCGGATACCGCCGAAGTGTTGCCCTACCGCTATGAGGACCTGAGCTGGATTTCATGGGTTGGCAACGGGCGGCTGCTTATCTCCCTCAATGAGCATGGCCTCGTGCTTTATGATGCGCATATCCGCCGCCTACGCCCGCTTATTGACGGGGAAGGACCGCGCCCGGATCAACTACCGCCCGTGCTTTTAAGCGCCCTGCCGGATGACCCGACCAAGATACTGTTGCAGTGGGAAGACGCGGGTGTGCCCGGATACCCTGCCGTTTACCAGGTTGATGCCATCACGGGGGAAAGCGAAAAGATTGTTGGTGGTTGGGCGCCGGTGGTGCGCTGGTGGGCGTCGCCTGAAGGAGAGGTCCATTTGGGTGAGGGATTTGATGGCAGGCGACAACGCCTTTATGGCCGCACCGCGAGCGGTGCCTGGCAACGCATCAGCGATGAGGATTTTTTCAGCGGCGATGTGCGCTCCGTGCTGGCGGTTGAAACGGGCGGCGCGACAGCGCTGGTGCTTTCAGCTCATGACAGCGACACCCGCGCGCTTTGGCGCATGGATACAAAAGAGGGCGGCCTGATCCGCAAGCTGGCTGGGCACAAGCGTTTTGATATTTCATCTGCGATTATCGACCCGGTGACGGCGATTGCGGTTGGCGCCTCTTATATGGCGGATGACGCGCAGGATATCATCTGGCAGGACGCCTACCGGATGAAGCTCGAGGACGCGAGCTTTCAGGCGCGGGCCGATAATCTCACGCTTGTTTCCGCGAGTTATGACGGCAGGCGCATGCTTTATCGCCAAAAGCTCAAATACGCCCCGTCGCGCTACTATCTCTATGACGCGGAGGAAGCCAGCCTCAAAGCCTTGCCGTTTGAGGCCGAGGATGAGGCCCTGCCTAAACCTTCAACCCGGGGGGTGTGGATACCGCTGCCGAGGCGCCGTGGGAACATGCACGCGCTTCTCAGCACACCAGAGGGTGGTGCAACCGGGCGCGCTGTTGTGCTTATTCACGGCGGGCCGGTCAAAAGGGTGACAGACGGCTACAACCCGCTTGTGAGCTGGCTCACCGCAAACGGTTATAGTGTGTTGCAACCAAACTTCCGCGGCTCAAGCGGTTTTGGCATGACATGGCAGCGGGCGGGCTATACGGAGTGGGGCCGCGACATGCAGGACGATGTGCGTACCTCCCTTGAGTGGCTGGTGGAGATGGAGATTGCCTCCCCGCAGCGTATCTGTGCCGTTGGGGGTTCATACGGGGGCTATGCATCGTTGATGTCGGCGATCAAGGATGACGACCTGATCGCCTGTGCCGTGAGCCTCAATGGTGTTACGTCCCTGCCGCTTCTGGTGCAATATCTTGAGACGCGGCGCTTCCATGACCTTACGGTCCCGCGAATCAAGGGTCGGCTGTCTGAGTATGCGCTCAGGCGGCGGTCGCCCCTTAACCGCGCGGACCTTATCCGGGTGCCGGTGCTGTTACTGCATGCCACTGAAGACAGCAACGTGCCCTATATCCATGGGCAGATGATGACCCGCGCGCTCAAGAACCTGAACAAGCCGCATAATTTCATCACCCTCAAGGGGGCTGAACATCAGCTGAGACGCGCGAGTGACAAGCGTGTTTACTATAGCGGCATGCTCAATTTCCTGAATGCTCACATCGGGCTGCATGGGCTCGACTAAGGCTGTTTGTGCTGATGGCAGACAGCGATGTCATTCCTCTAGGCTCCCGCGCTGATGTCGCTTGGCGGAAATGTCCGGTATGCGTAAATGGCTTATTTTCGCCAATTTTGCTTTCTCCCGTCCCCGATTTATGGTTTTTAGGATGCTGTGCCCGTCATAAGGGCGCACTGGGGAGAGGTCGCTGACTTAAAAAAGCAAAAAGCGGCCCTGTACATAATATTAAGGGGTGAAGATGTCCGACACAGTCGTTTCGACCGAAGGGTCGCAGGAGCGCGAGCTTCTTGGCCACCCAATCGGGTTGGTGGTATGCTTTCTGACAGAGATGTGGGAGCGTTTCTCCTACTATGGCATGCGCACAATCCTTGTGCTTTATCTGGTGAAATATCACCTTTTCAGCGCTGAAAAAGCGAGCATGATCTACGGGGCCTACGCTGGCCTTGTATATATGATGCCAATCATTGGCGGTTATATGGCTGACCGCTATCTCGGGAGCCGCAAGGCGGTAACCTACGGTGCTGTCCTGCTGGTGCTTGGGCACGGCCTGATGGGTTTCCACGGTCCCGCTGCCTTTATGGATGGTGATACAGTTGTCAGGAATGATTTTTACCTGAACCTGTTTTTCCTCGCGCTTGCGCTGATTATCGCAGGTGTTGGTTTCCTTAAAGCCAATATTTCCACCATTGTTGGTGCGCTTTATGGCCCGAACGACCCACGCCGCGACGGTGGTTTTTCCATCTTCTATATGGGCATCAATGTGGGCTCGCTTCTCTCAACCGCACTTGTTGGGTATGTGGGCGAAACCTACGGCTGGAACTACGGCTTTGGCCTCGCGGGCATTGGTATGCTGTTCGGCCTTCTTGTGTTCCTGTGGGGGCAGCGCCTGCTTGACGGCCGTGCCGAGCCACCAAACCCGCCTGAGCTGAAAGAAAAGTCACCAATCGGCCTCAACAAGGAATACACCATCTACCTCGGTGGCCTTGTGATGGTCGCGGTGAGCTGGGTCCTGATGCAGTATCAGACATTCGTCGGCCAGCTTCTTGGCCTGTCCGGCTTTGTGATGATCGCTCTCATCCTTGTGTATGCCTTTACCAAGTGCACGAAGGTTGAGCGGGACCGTCTGATCGTGGCGTGTTTCCTCATCGCTATTCAGTCTGTTTTCTGGGCACTTTTTGAGCAGCAGGCAGCGAGCCTGACACTGCTTGCGGACCAGCAGTTCAACCTTGATGTGCTGGGCATGAATGTTCTGGCGAGCCAGGTGCAGCTGATGAACCCGCTCTTTATCGTGCTGTTGGCACCTGTGATGGCGTGGCTCTGGGTGGCACTGGCCAACAAGAAACTTGAACCATCAACACCTGCGAAGTTTGGTATCGCCATGCTGCTTATCGGCCTTGGTTATATTGTCTTCTCATGGGGTATGAGCCTTGATGACAGCACGAGCAAAAGCTTCATCTGGCTTGCGTTCATTTACCTCTCGCTCACACTGGCTGAGCTGTGCCTGAGCCCGGTTGGCCTTTCCATGGTGACCAAACTGAGCGTCGCGAAAATTGTCGGCATGCTGATGGGGACGTGGTTCCTGTTCACGGCACTCGGCAACTATGTTGCTGGCTGGATCAGTTCGCTTACCGGCAGCAGCGGACACGGCGCCGATTCTGGCACGCTCGATATCGTGGCTACCATCGATGTCTATACGACCATTGGTTACCTGAGCGGCGGCGTGGGGATCTTTATCCTCCTGCTGACACCGCTCCTGCGTAAAGGCATGCACGGGGTTCACTAAGCTCTGGTGCGACAATAGATAGTAATGATCAGGCCCTGCGGTTTTCCGTGGGGCCTTTTCAGTTGCACGTCTGCGCTCCGTGAGAAAGGCGTGACTATTTGGTCAAGAAAGCCGGATCAGGTCTGCCCGCAGGTGCTGGGCATCGCTCGGTGCCAGACGGGCATCCACTTCTTCATGGGTTTGTTTCCAGATAGGGAAAGCTTCTGCCAACAGTTTGCGGCCTGCCTCTGTCAGCTTAAGCCGCCTGCTGCGCCGGTCGGCCTCGTCAACCGCCACTTCCATCAACTCACGGCGGACGAGGGGTTTGATGTTGGCGGTCAGGGTGGTGCGGTCCATCGCGAGCAGGTTCGCAACAGAGCCTACCGTAGGCGGTTCGGGTCTGTTGAGTGACATGAGAAGCGAGAACTGGCCGCTTGTGAGCCCATGAGGGCGCAGCGCGTCATCAAACAGCCGGGCAGTTGCGCGGGCAGCACGTTGCAGGTGCATACACAGGCAATGATCCCGTACATGCAGAGTGACACCAAATGGCAATAAATCTTCCTTTGACATGCGTTGATTATGTTGATATCAACGCAAAAGTCAATATGTTGATATCAACATAATTGCATTATTTCGATGGTTTAGGTGGCTGGCGGATCAATGCCTTAGCTTGCCCATCTGCCCGAGTTAACGACAATGCGAAGAGAGAAGAGGGACGACATGAAACTGAATCCGTATCTGAATTTTGATGGCAACTGCCGTGAAGCTTTTGAGTTTTACCAGAAATGCTTGGGCGGTGAGATGATGATCATGACCTATGGCGAAATGCCGGCGGATGACAATGCGGAGGCCGGAGAAGGCTGTGCACCACCGGAGGCGATGGCTGAATGCGCCCACCTTATCGCCCATGTTTGCCTCACGTTCGGAGATGCGGTGCTGATGGCGTCAGACTGTCCGCCTGGTTTCTATGAGGCACCTGCGGGCACTGTTTGCTCGCTTCAGATTCCTGACCCCGTTGAGGGCAAGGCAGTATTTGAGCGGTTGTCTGACGGTGGCATGGTCAAAATGCCGTTTGGCCCGACCGTTTGGGCAAAAGGCTTTGGCATGTTTAATGACAAGTTCGGTATTCCCTGGATGGTCAATAGCGAAGGTACTTCGGACTGATCTCCGTCAAGGCCTCTCACCAGTGTTTCGGTGAGGGGCCTTGATAAAAGAACAGGGAGTAAGGCATGACGCATTTCCCGCGCACGGTCGCTTATACAGTTGAACGGTTCTTCAGTGCGCCGCGCCCGCTTGTGTTTGGCGCATGGGCTGATCCGGTGGCCAGATCGCTCTGGTTCGGCGCTGTCAGTGGTACCTGTGCGGCGGTGAAAGGCGGCGACTTCCGCATCGGTGGGCAAGAGCAGATTGTCTGTGAACATGATACCGGCCCGGTAACATATGACATTCTTTACCGGGCGATTATCCCGAACGAAACCATCGTATATGAGTGCCGGAGCCTTGCGCCAGAAAGCCGCGTTGCAAGCTCAGTAGTTACGGTTGAGTTCCGGCAGGAGGGTGAGGGTACGAGGCTTGTGCTGCGCGAGAAGCTAAATCACGTCACCCCCCATGCGCTATCCGTCTTGCCCAACGAACCCCTCAAGGCAGCAGCAGGATTTTGTTGAAAGTATAAACGTAAAGCGTGCCGCGATCATTGATATCAATGCGCCAGAAGATGGACTGATCAGCAGACGTACGCCAATCTTTCAATATGAAATCCATTGGGTGCGGGCCATCAGGCTCTTGCACCGTGAGGTGATAGCCAAGCATGGCGCTGTCGCGTTCATCAAAAAAATAAGCCAGTGATGCACCTGAATGTGTGGTGCCGCTTACCTTGAAAGCGCGGATGCCGTTGAACTCCACCTCTTCCACGGTATCGTCAATAACTTTCAGTTCTTGCCTTGGGAAAAGGGCACGACGGTGAAACTGGTGCCCGCGTACATAAGCCGCCATAACAGGTGCGAGGTCACGGCGGTTGCCGTCCTTACCTTCATACCAGATTGCACCGTCTGTCTCACCATAGGTGACAGTGCCGTCGTCTTCGGTCATCTCAAAGGTGGCATCGCTAAGCCCTTCGTCTGTGGCGCGGCCCCGCACAAGGGTTTTGTAGGTTCTCTCCCCCGTCCGCACACTGGCTTGGGCTTCAACTGTGGTGATGCCAGCTTTCAGTTTGTCCCAGCCATGGTGTTCTTCCGCTGCCATGAAAAGCTGATCAGGGGTTGGAAGCTCCGCCGGTTGTGCGCTTACGCTTGCGCCCAGGAAGAACACACTAACAAGAAAACCCGCCATTCGGTTCCATCTGGTCATTGGTCTGTCCTTCCTGTGGTGTGCCACTTGTAAGCCGCTCTATACGGGCATGATAGACCGTATAGCCTATGAGAAAAGCGAAATTGTGGCTCAGTTCACCGCAGTTGTGGAACGCTTCGTCGCAGCACATAGTTGTGACTATGCTTTTTGGTGACTCACCAAAACCACGCTGCTAGGCTCCTTCGGCAATTCACCGCACAGGGTGAAAAAAGGGAGAATAAACATGAGGACAACACGCTCACGGACCGCATTGGTCCGTCGTGGGCTCGTGGCTGCTGCGATGGGGCTTTCGCTTGCAGCTTGCCAGCCTGGCGGAGGGGAGCAGGGGGAATTTGTTGAGATCAACAAAGACCCGTTTCCATCCACATACACCCCGCTTGAAAGCGGTGTGACTTTCATCACAAACGCAACGGTATTGGACGGCAAGGGTGGCCGCATTGATGGCGGCTCGGTACTGGTTGAAGGCGGTAAGATCAAAGCCGTTGGCGCGGACCTCCAGGCACCTGAGGGCGCCACGGTGATCGACGCTGAGGGCCGCTGGGTAACCCCTGGCATCATTGACGTGCACAGCCACCTGGGGGTTTATCCAAGCCCCGGCGTGAGCTCACACTCCGATGGTAACGAAGTGGGTGAGCCTGTAACCGCAGATGTGTGGGTGGAGCATTCAAACTGGCCACAAGACCCGGGCTTTATCCGCGCGGCGGCTGGTGGCATCACCTCGCTTCAACTGTTGCCTGGTTCTGCCAACCTTGTTGGTGGGCGTTCTGTTACGCTCAAGAACGTACCGGGCCGTGTTGCGCAGGACATGAAATTCCCCGGCGCGCCTTACGGCATGAAAATGGCGTGTGGTGAAAACCCGAAGCGTGTTTATGGCAGCGGTAAAAACAGCATTGAATATCGTCCTCACACCCGCATGGGTAACGTGGCCGGTTACCGTCAGGCATGGGCTGACGCACAAGCTTACCAACGTGCGTGGGACAAATATGAGCGCGATTATAGAGCTGGCATGGACGTGAACCCACCAGCGCGTGACCTGAACCTTGAGACACTTGCGGGTGTTCTCAAAGGCGAGATCCTCGTTCACATGCACTGTTACCGTGCCGACGATATGGGCACGATGATGGATGTTATGAAAGAGTTCGGCTATCAGATCACATCGTTCCAGCACGCCGTTGAGAGCTATAAGATTGCTGACAAGCTGGCTGAGAACAACGTGTGCAGCGCCATGTGGGCCGACTGGTATGGCTTCAAGATGGAAGCTTATGACGGCATTCGTGAAAACATCCCGTTTGTTCATAAGGCGGGGGCCTGTGCCATTGTTCACTCTGACGATGACAAGGGCATCCAGCGCCTGAACCAGGAAGCTGCAAAAGCACTGGCGGATGGCCGTAAAGTTGGCGTTGATATCTCGAAGGAAGAAGCGTGGCAGTGGCTGTCGCTTAACCCTGCCAAATCACTTGGTATCGCAGACAAGGTGGGCACGATCGAGCCTGGCAAGGACGCGGATATCGTGCTGTGGTCAGGTGATCCGTTCAGCGTTTACACCAAAGCGGACATGACCTTCGTGGACGGTGCTGTGACCTTTGATCGCAACGACCCAAGCCGTCAGCCGGTTATGGACTTTGAACTTGGTCAACCAGGTGAAGGAGACGCGAAATGAGCATCATGAAAACACTGATGGGTGCTTCGCTTCTCGCGATTTCTGCGGCAAGCGTGAGTGCGGAAGATGTGGCCATCACCGGCGGCACAGCCTTCACCGATGGCGGCAAAGGTAAGGTTGAGAACGCAACCGTCCTGATCCATGACGGCAAGATCCAGTCTGTTACCGCAGGTGGTGAAGTGCCAGCGGGCTACCGCAGCGTGGACGCGAGCGGCAAGTGGGTTACTGTTGGTTTTATGGCCGCAGGCACCAACCTCGGCCTTATGGACGTTGGCCTCTCCGGCAACATCAATGACGCGCGCGCGAGCGATGCCAAAAACGGTATCGGGCTTGAGGTGGCTTATGCCTTCAACCCGGCAACCACCATCATCCCGAATACGCGGATTGAGGGTGTTACCCGGGCGGTGACGGGCTTCAGCACGAGCAAGGACATGTGGCGCGGCCAAAGTGCGGTGATCGCGCTTGCGGGCGATAACATGATCGTGCGTGAGCATGCGGTGCTGAGCATCGACATGGATGAAGGCGCTGCCAGCTCAAACGGTGGCAGCCGTGCCGCCCTTTGGGACAGCGTGATCACCAAGCTTGAAGAGTCTCGCCCGAACGGTGATGACGACAAGAAGGATGACGACAAGAAAGACAAAAAGCCAAAGTATGATAGCGCCAAAGCGGCTCTTGACCGGCTTTTTGCTGGCGAAATGCCGCTTCTTGTTGAGGTGGAGCGTAAAGCAGACATCCTGAATGTTATCAAACTCAAGGAACGCTTCGGCATTGATGTTGTGATCACTGCGGGCGGTGAAGCCTGGATGGTAGCTGACGAGCTTGCGGCAGCTAAAATCCCGGTGGTGATCGACCCCATGCGCAACCTGCCAGAGGACTTTGACACGCTTGGCCAAACCGGGGCGGCCGCTGGTCGTCTCGCGGCGGCGGGTGTGAAGGTTGCCTTCCTCGCGCCGGATACCCACAACACACGCCTTGTTGCGCAGTCTGCGGGTAATGCCGTGGCGATGGGCATGACATGGGAAGACGCCATGGACGCGCTGACGGTCAATGCAGCGGAAATTTTTGGTGTGGCGGATAGCTACGGCAAACTTGAAGCTGGCAAGGACGCCGATGTTGTGGTGTGGACCGGTGACCCGCTTGAGTTGATGACAACAGCGGACGCTGTGTTCATTCGCGGCGAGGAAGTGCCGCTTGTGAGCCGCCAGACCAAGCTTCGGGACCGCTATATGGACCTGCCGCGTTCCCCTGCTTACGTGAAGTAGGCAAGCAACAACAAGATATGAAAGCCGGGGTGTTCGCCCCGGCTTTTTACCATAAGACAGCGATTTGAGGAGAAAGAGCAATGCGTTCAATTGCCGTGAGCCTTGTAGCGAGTGTATTGTTATCCCTTCCCCTTTTTGCAGCCCCCGAGGCGTGGCAGCCTTTGCCTGCACCCGTGGCGGCAAAACTTGAGGGCACGTCAGTTTCCCTTTATGAGCTGAAGCAAGACGGTACAGAAGTGGCCCACAGTCAGGGTGATCTCATTGAGACCACACCGCTTCGTATCGCGAGTGTTACCAAAACATTTGTGGCAGCCACTGCGCTCAGGTTGGTGGAAGAGGGTAAGCTCGACCTCTCAAAGCCGATGACGGCCTATGTGGACAGCGCCTACACCGATATCTTGCGTGAAGACGGTTATGACGTGGATGCCATCACGGTCAAACAGCTGATGTCCCACACGGGCGGGCTCACTGACCACGCGCAAACCAAAACCTTCTTCGATATCATTGTTGAAGACCCAAGCCATGTCTGGACACGGGAGCAGGCGCTCAGGGGCGCGGTTGACTGGTCAGACCCCAAAGGCGCACCGGGAGAGAAATTCTCCTATTCAGACACCGGCTATATCCTTCTCGGGCATATCATTGAGAAGCTTACCGGCCAGTCGCTCGCATCGTCGGTGCGCACACTGCTTGGTCTTGACGAGATTGGGATGCCAGACACCTATTGGGAGCTGGCAGAGGAAAACGAAGGCGCTGCGAGACGCCGCGCGCACCAGATGCTGAACGGTATGGACACACATAGTTGGAGCGCGACGCTGGACCACTATGGTGGCGGCGGATTGGTGTCCTCCACGCGCGACATGGCGCGGTTCTTCAAGGCGCTTTTTGGCGGCAAGGTGTTCAAGCACCCTGAAACGCTAAAGCTGATGCTATCGAAAGAGGGTTTACCCGAAGATAGCCCCTATCGTCTCGGCATTTTTGTCAAGGAAGAGCAGGGCGTGCCCTATTATGAGCACTCAGGCTTTTGGGGCACCATCGTGCTTTATATCCCATCAAGCGGGCGCACCTTGTCGGGCGCGGTGCTTGATCAGGCGCATTTCAAGACAATGCGTGAAGGCTTGATGCAGGCTGTGGCTGCTGCCCCCTAGGGTTGGGTTGCCTTCCGGGCTTTGCCGCGCCGGTGGGCGGCGATGCGAAGCCCGAGGGCCAGCAAACATAACGCCGGTATCCAGAGCCGTGCGAGCTCTGGCCCGTCTTTGGCGAGGCGACCAAGGCTGGTGGCGAGGAAGATCAACCAGATATCATAGCTGCCCACTTTATGCAGCAGCTTCCAGCGCTTGGCACCAAGTTGGCGAACGGCAGCATTGTTGGATGTGATCGCCATAAGGCCAAGGAACAGGTAGGCAAGACCACCTGCCATCAGCTCAGGAATGCCGCGGGTTTCCGGCGTGAGTGCCAGGTTTGAGAGCACAAGTACCCCGTGCACACCATGCACCAGAGCAAACGAGAGGCCGATGTAGCGCCTGTTCCGCATCAGGAATTTGGGGCCGGGGCCGGGCGCAAGGCGCATGAGCGATGATGCGGTGAAAGCAAAAAAGAAAAGCACAAAGGCCATATCTGCCGTAGGCGCCATCACAGAAGGCAGAGCACCCACATAGGTCCCCGCAGCAATGATCTGGCTATGGACAAAACCGAAAAGTATCAACGCCACGGGAACAAAGAGCCGCTTGCCTTCCAGAAGTTTCATCATGGTGCCTCTCACCCCTTGTGTTGCCAGCATTGCCTTCCCCCGGCATTGCCTTCACTTTGAAACGCTGAAATAGTTCCACACAATTGAACCTGAACAAAATTTTTTGTGAGTAGACCGATGGCGCTCGAGCTGAAACCGATTGCGGACGAAAACCTAGAGGCGTTCTTTGAGCTGATTAATGACGAGAGCATTGCCGTGATGGCAGGCACGGTGCCGCACCCTGTCACCTTTGAGTGGGCGAAGGAACGTATCCTCAAGCGCCGCGTGCAGGAAGCCGAAGGCACGTTGGCGCAGCGCGGCTTGTTTGAAGACGGCGTGCTTGTGGGAGACGCCAGTTATTTCTTCTCTGACGGTAAGGTTGAGATCGGCTATTCCATCAGCAAAAACCACCGTGGGCGTGGTTTGGCGACAGAGGCTTGCCGCTTGGCGGTTGAGCTGGTGCGCCAGCATGGCATCACCGGGCCAATACACGCAGGCTATGCGCAAGACAACCCCGCCTCCGGCCGCGTGCTTGAGAAGGTTGGCTTTGTGCCCAATGGGGAGGCAGTGGGCAAATCCCTGGGCCGCAGCGCGGATATGCCGCTTTTCAAGGTTATATACCGGGATGATGTGCGCCTGAGGCCGCACCAGGCGGCGGATTTTGAAACGCTGGTCACTTTTGTGGATGATGAAGAAGCATTTTTCCTCGCGGGCGGCGGCACGCGGGACACATCGGCGCCAGCGATGCAGGCACGCATTGAGGCTTATATCACCAAGGACGCACGGTTCGCCGTGGTGTTATATGAAGGCGCTGTTGCGGGCTATGTAGCGGCGTTTGAACGTGAAGGTATGCTGGAGGTCAGCTACTGGATCGGGCGTGATTTCTGGGGTAAGGGCATTGCAAGCCGTGCGCTCGGGCTCTGGGTCACCGAACGCGCCAAAGACAGCAATGAGCTTCACGCCCGCGTGGCCAAAGATCACACCGCCTCAATCCGGGTGCTGGAGAAAAACGGCTTCCAGGTTGCAGGGGAAGACAGATATTTTTCCCCCCACCGGAACGCAGAGGTGGACGAATGGCTGTATCGGTTGGTCATTTGATGGATATATCTGAAAAATCGATTAATATTACAATATAGTTCAATTGGAACAATAAATCTGGCCATGGCACTGTCTCCGTAATGAGTATCGGGAAACAGGAGACGAGCCATGACCGATCCGAAAATTCTGACCAGCGCAAACGGGGCACCCGTCGCTGATGACAATAATTCTATAAGCGCTGGCCCACGTGGCCCGCTCACCTTTGACAACTGGCGTTTGATGGAAAAGCTCGCGCACTTCAACCGGGAGCGCATCCCTGAGCGTGTGGTGCACGCGCGCGGCACTGGTGCCTATGGTACCTTCAAGCTCAGCAAAGACCTTGGCGACCTTACTATTGCAGATTTCCTGCAAGGCGAAGGCAAGGAAACGGAAGTGTTTGTGCGCTTCTCAACAGTGGGCGGCGGGCAGGACAGCTCAGACTATGCCCGTGACCCGCGCGGCTTTGCGGTGAAATTTTACACCGGCGAAGGTAACTTTGACCTCGTGGGCAACAATACGCCGGTTTTCTTTTTGCGGGACCCGTCAAAATTCCCTGACTTTATCCATAGCCAGAAGAAAAACCCGCGCACCAATGTGCCGGACCCAGCGGCTGTGTTCGAGTATTGGGCGAACCACCCGCAAGCGCTCCACCAGGCCACAATCCTGATGTCAGACCGGGGTATTCCGGCGTCTTACCGGCATATGCACGGCTTTGGCTCGCACACGCTGAGCTTCTGGAACGCTGACGGCACACGTGTGTGGGTCAAATGGCACCTCAAGACCGATCAGGGTATTAAAAACCTGCGCGGTGAAGAAACCGCTGGCCTGCCGCCCTTTGGTGCGCAAGCAGACCTTGTGGATGCCATTGAGCGGGGTGATTACCCGAGCTGGACCGTGAAAATTCAGGTCATGACGGAAGAGGAGGCGAAAACCTATCGCTATAATCCGTTTGATCTCACGAAGGTTTGGTCGCACGCGGACTTCCCGCTTATCGAGATCGGCAAGCTGACGTTAAACCGAAATGTGGACAACTATTTCGCGGAGACGGAGCAGTCTGCCTTCAGCCCATCCAACCTTGTGCCGGGTATTGGCGCGAGCCCTGACAAGATGCTGCAGGCACGGCTGCTGGCCTACCCTGATGCGCACCGCTACCGCGTGGGCGTAAACCACCAGCAGTTGCCGGTGAACGCCCCCAAATGCCCCGTGCATCATTACCAGCGCGATGGTGCCATGGCAGGCATGAATGTGTGCCCGGTAACGGGCCGCGCAGCCAATCAGGATAGCGGTGTGAACTTCTTCCCGAATGACCGGGATGACGCGCCAAAACCCAAACCAAGCGTGATGGAACCGCCAATGCCGCTTGAGGAAGAGGCCTGGGTTGGTTTCCATGAAAGCCGGGATGAAGACAATTTCACGCAGGCTGGTGATCTGTACCGTTTGATGAGTGATGACCAGAAAGACCAGTTGGCCGCAAACATCGCAGGTGGCCTCGTGCATGCGAGCGCAAGTGCGCAAGCGCGTATGCTCAACCAATATAGCGCGGCAGACCCTGACTATGCGGCCCGCGTGAAAGCTGCCATGGCGGCCCTCACTTAAGCGCGGCTCTCTTAAACGCCAGCTGCAAAAGTTCCTCGCTGGCCCCTTCATTGGGGCTCTTGACCCGCTACCGGCCGTGTCCTCCTAAGTCGCACCGGTAGCGGGTTTTCTTTTCAAAAACATGAGGGAAGACAGCACACTCTTTGTCCCATACCCAGGGGGGTGCGAAATTGTGCACCTTGTCGGAGCTTAGGGGCTAGGGCATCCGGCAAACCGCACGCGGGGAGAGAAATGACAGGCGGCAACATACGCGCTCGCATCCATGCGATGCTGGCAATGCTGGAATCTGGCGAATTTTTACAAACATTTGATCAGTTTTATCGGGCCGATGCCCGGTTTTTTGAAAACGAATATCTATTCGCAGAAAGCAGACACGAGGCGCGCGAACGCCAAGCCTCGTTCCTGAACGGGTGCAGCAGTTTTGTGGGGGATATCGAGCTGGTGCACGCGGATGTCGGGCGCCGCATCGCGGTTTTTCATAACCGGAGCCGGTATGAACACCCGGACTATGGCGCGGGCCAGGTGAATGGTGTGCACGTGGCCTATTGGCAGGACGACCTGATCGTGCGGGAGGAATATTTCTCCGGCAAGCGGGTGGATGAGGTTTTGTCTTTCTGGCGGCTTGTGGGGCGTTCTTCAACGCAGTGAGGGTGTACGTGGTGCGCTGGAGGTCAGTCGCCGTCCGGCACCTTGAGGCTGTTCCACATGTCGTGCTGCATACGCCAAACGCCATCAATTTTTCGCCAAGTGATCAGATACGCTCCCCTGAAGGCTCGTGTGTTGCCTTCCATGTCGGCTGACACGCCCTCAAAATAGCCAATGTCGGTCGCCACGTCGCCATGGATGGTTAGCTCTGTTGTGGTCGTTTTGTGGTCGACCGGGTGCCATTTGGCCCCGTCATGTGGTGCCCAGTATGCCCGAATATTGTCCGTGCCCCGCAGTATGGGGCGATTGGTAGGTACAATACTGGCATCGGGCGCATAGATCGCCATCAGTGTGTCAGTGTCGCCCGCGACATAGGCGTGGGAGAAGGCGACTGCTTGTGCCTGAATGGCAGCTTTCTCCGCGTGCATGTCTTCAGCCCGTGCGTCCACGGAAAGCGCTAGACAGGCGCAGAAGATAAAAGCGATGAAGGGTCGCATGACGTTCTCCCTACCCGTGGTGGTGCATCACGTCTTTGATGACGTTGCCAAGCGTTTCAAAGGTGGCAGCGCGGGGGTTGGTTTTACGCCAGATCAGCCCGATGGTGCGGGTCGGGATCATGTCTTTGAAGCTGACAATATCAACCCGCGCCTTGTCGGCGAGGCCAGCGTCAACCGCCATGCCTGGCAACAGGGTGATGCCGTGGCCTGCCGCCACCATCTGGATGATGGTGCCAAGGCTTGTGCCTGCCATCTCGCGCCGTGCACCACGCCCCACTAGCTGGCAGGCCTCAAGCGCATGGTCCCTGAGGCAGTGGCCTTCTTCGAGCAGCATCAGGCGGCTTTCATCAAGCTCGGTGGT
The DNA here is from genome assembly GCF_048264555.1 of Kordiimonas sp. Classification (GTDB taxonomy): domain Bacteria; phylum Pseudomonadota; class Alphaproteobacteria; order Sphingomonadales; family Kordiimonadaceae; genus Kordiimonas. The sequence continues at coordinate 140,304 of NZ_JBLXCX010000001.1, read as the reverse complement.
GTTGATGCTTTCGCCCGGTGCCTGGCCGTGCGGATAAGCCACCATGAAGGGATCATGAAACAGTGGCATCTCTGCTACGTCACCGCAGGCATAGGGGAGGGCAAAGAGCACGAGGTCCAGCTCGCCGGAGCGCACAAGCTCACAAAGCTCGGCCGATTTATCTTCGCGCAGGTGCAGCTCAAGGTCTGGCAGCTTTTCATGAATGCGCGGCATGATCTTGGGCAGAAGGAAAGGCGCGATGGTGGGGATGATGCCGAGGCGCACGATGCCTTTCAGCGGGTCTTTCGCTGCCGCCGCCATGTCGGTGAGGTCATCCACATCATTGAGGATAACCTGCGCGCGGCGCACCACCTCTTCCCCCAGTGCCGTGAACATCACGGTCCTTTTGGTGCGCTCCACCAACTGCGTGCCCAGAAGGCTTTCAAGCTCCTGCAGGCCGGCAGAAAGGGTGGACTGGGTCACATGGCTGGCGTCTGCCGCTTTACCAAAATGGTTGGTGCGGTGCAGCGCGACGAGGTAGCGCAATTGCTTGAGGGTAGGAGGAAAGCTCATCGATTATCCCGATCACAGAATTCACTTCTATTTGTTGGATCGATGGTAATCATTCGGTGATAGTCATTCAACAGGAATTCACCGGCGATAGGTTCTCCCCCACCTGTCGCCCCTATAGGGCCTGTAACGCTCCGGCATTGGTCCCCCTTTGCCCGGGCACGCGGCGGACGACCCGGCAACTCGACCCCGTGAAGCGCATATGCTTCTCTGGAATGCCCGTTCGGGCCGCCCGCCGCGATACATATTCCAGAGGGCTGCATACGAATTATGCGGCCTTCGCCTCAAAATCAGCCCGCTGCCCGATTCTCGTCACAATTGGGCGGTCTGATACAAGCGGCCTCAAAGATGCGAACTGTGCGCGTTCTTTCGGGGCCGCTTTCTGTTTGTATTGTCCCGTTGAGTATAGAGCCTGTGTACCCGCTAGATATGGCGCTTACGGTGCTGCGTATTGGTACATCTGGTGATGAGGGGTCTGCCGGACAGCAGACAAAAAAATGGCCGGGTAAATACCCGGCCCGAGTCACGACAGCGAGGATAGTGCGGCGGCAGTCACGCACACCGCAATAGGAGTGAGCACGAACGAGTCGTGCCCTCTCGCCTGACTAAGAAACCAAATAACGGGCTTCTGGTCAATGCTTGTCTGATCACATTCCGCCAAACACCTGAAAAACAGCCAAAAAATCCCGTTGCAGTGCAATAAAAACCCTGTTTTTACAGCGGGAGTTATAGAACCTTTTGCGGTAAAAAACCGTCAGTGGTCACACACGCCGTAGGTGATTCGCGACGCTTTAATGACAAAAGGCTCAATTTTTGCCGATAAAGTCGTCAGCTACTTTACAAGCAGCAGGTCCGATCAAGACGACAAAGAGTGTCGGCAAAATAAACAGGATCAGCGGTACTGTCAGTGTAGCTGGTAGGCGGGCTGCTTTTTCTTCCGCTTTCATCAGGCGTTCGTTCCTGAATTCGGCGGACAGCACCCTGAGGGATGATGCGAGCGGCGTACCATAGCGTTCGCTTTGAATAAGGGTGGTGACCACGCCCCTGAGGGCTGGCAGGTCTACCCGGTCGGAGAGGTTGATAAGCGCCTGCCGCCGCTCAGGCAGGAACCCAAGCTCAATAGCGGCCAGTGAGAACTCATCCGACAGTTCAGGCGATGCTCGCCCTAGTTCCTTGGCCACGCGACCCAAAGCACTATCGAGCGTGAGGCCAGCTTCCGCACACACCACCAGAAGGTCGAGCGCGTCAGGCAACGACTTGCGGATAGCCTCAGTGCGTTTCTGCTTGATGTTGCTGACATAGATATCAGGCAGCTTGAGGCCCAGAAATACGGCGACGACAGAATAGACCGGGTACATCTGCTCATGCTTTGGCATGAACCCAAGGCCATAGAAGAGGATCACAGCCACCAGCCCCACAAGAAGCGGCAGCGTGAGCCGCGCGACCTGATAGATCACCACGGCATCAGATGACCGGAAACCGGCTTGCAGCAGGCTCGCGGAAACTTTGGCTGTCTGTTCTTTCTGTAGCAGTTGCAGCTTGTCTGCGAGCGCCCGCATGCCGCCCACGCCGTCAACCTTGCGTACGGGTGAGCGGCGCTTTGATGTGGTCATCAGGCCGGCTTTGAGGGAATCACGCCGGTCCTGCAGCGACTTTACCCGGCCTTTCATGGGGTCACGTACCAGGGCTGTCTGGTACACGGCCACCATCACCAAAAGGGCCACAGCCCCTGCCGCGAAGGAGATGAGATCAACGATCGGTATGCCGATGATATTTTCAATCTCGTTCATGGCTATACCTCAAACTTGATCATGCGGGACATGATGAAAATACCAAGGCTCATCCAGATAAGCGCACCAATGCCCGCCATGATGGCTTTGGGGTTGGTGAATAGGATGATGCCATAGTCATAGTTCATGGTCATGATGGCACCGAGCATGATGAACGGCAGCAGACCAACGATCCAGGCGCTGGCTTTTGCCTCAGACGACATAGCCTTCACCTTCAACTTCATCGCCTGCCGTTGCCGGAGGATGGTGGAGAGGTTGCCTAGGGTTTCACCAAGGTTGCCGCCGGTTTCCCGCTGTACGACAAGCGAGATGACGAAGAATTTGAAGTCAGGCGTATCGAGCCTGTCTGCGGTTTCCCATAGCGCTTCTTCAAGCTGCTTGCCGAGGCGCATGGCGTCGGTAATCTTGCGAAACTCAACACCCGTGGGTTCTGGCAGCTCAGTGGCCACGTTGGCGATACATTCGTTCACCGGCAGGCCGGACTTGAGCCCGCGCACCATCAAATCCATCGCCTCAGGGAACTGTTTGGTGAATTTGTCCTTGCGGGCGGTCATGCGGTTTGAAACCCACATGTGCGGCAAGCCGATGCCTGCGATGATACCCGCTGCAAGAGCCAGCAAAAACCCGAACCCCGCGAGGAAAAGCGAGAGCGCTGAGAAGGCGGCGAGCCCAAGGCAGATAGTGGCGTAGCGCGACAGCTCCATGCCAAGCCCCGCCTGAGCCAGCCGGTTTTTGATCTGGTCACGCCGGGGCAAAAGCTCTGAGAGCATGCCAGCAAGTCCGGTCTGCTCCTGATTAACGCGAATGGACCGGCTGCCTTCACCCTTGAGCACGGTTTTCTGGTCAAAACGCGCTTTAAAACGCTCAAGCTTGGCGCGTGTTTCCTTGCGGCCTTTGCTTAAGGTGTTTGAAAGGATGATGATCACGATCAGCAGCAGGAACACAGCCCCGCCGCCCGCGAGAAGGAGGATATCAAGGTTGGTGTTACCCATTCATGGCCTCCATCAATGCGCGCTCAAGCCCAAAATATTCTGCTTTCGAGAGGAAGTGCGGCCTAACGCCAGTTGAATTGAAGCTGCCCACAAGGCGGCCACTTTCATCCTCACCCGTAAACTCAAACTTAAAGAGGTCTTGCGTGGTGATCACATCGCCTTCCATGCCCACCACTTCGGTCACATGGGTGGTGCGGCGGCCACCATCGCGCATGCGCTGGACTTGCACAATGAGGTCGAGGGAGGCTGATATCTGTTCACGGATGGCTTTTGCGGGCAGGTGCAGCCCCGCCATGTTCACCATGTTTTCAAGCCGGGTCAGCGCCTCACGGGGCCTGTTGGCGTGAATGGTGCCCATGGAGCCGTCGTGGCCTGTGTTCATGGCTTGCAGCATGTCGATCGCTTCACCGCCCCTGATCTCGCCAAGGATGATACGGTCGGGGCGCATACGAAGCGCGTTTTTCACCAGGTCGCGCATGGTGATTTCGCCGCCGCCCTCAAGGTTGGCCGGGCGGGTTTCAAGACGCACCACATGAGGCTGTTGCAGTTGCAGTTCCGCCGCATCCTCAATGGTGACAACCCGCTCGCCCTTGTCGATCATGCGCGAAAGCGCGTTCAGCATGGTTGTTTTCCCAGAGCCTGTACCGCCCGAGATCAGGATGTTCAGGCGGCACGCACCCGCGATTTTAAGGAGCTTCGCGAGCGGCGGCGTGATCGAGCCGAACTCCAGCATTTTATCAAGGGTGATCTTGTCCTTGGTAAATTTCCGGATCGAGATGGACGCACCGTCAATCGCGAGCGGCGGTGCGATCACGTTCACCCGGCTGCCGTCGGCCAAGCGGGCGTCACAGATGGGAGAGCTTTCATCCACCCGGCGGCCCACGGCGGTCACAATACGCTGTGCCACATTCATCAGGTGCTGGTTGTCGCGGAAGTGCACATCCGTGAGGATGATCTTGCCCTTTTGTTCCACATAAACCTGGTTAGGGCCATTGACCATGATGTCCGAGATCGTATCGTCCGCGAGCAGGGGCTCCAGCGGCCCAAGACCCAGCATATCGTCGAGGAGCAGCGAGACGAGGTCGCGCTGCTCGGTCAGGTTCAGGTTGATCTTTTCCTGCACCAGAAGTTCGCCCACCACTTCACCAACCTGATCAGCCAGTTCAGGGCGCGGTAGGTCTGCCGCTGCCGTGGGGTCGATATGCTCCATCAGGAGAACCTGAATACGGTCCCGCGCTTCAAAAAGGGTCTTTTTGTTGGCGTCCTGCTTTTTAGGGGTGGAGGCGGTGCTGTCGCCAATGGGGCCGATGCCAGCTTCCGCCTCGTTCAGCAGATAGGTCTCAAGGTCTTTCTGCTCTTGCGGGGTGAGGCTGCCACCTTCTTCTTCAAGGATGCCGGTGATCATGGCACCGATTTTTTTAACCACCTCGCCTTTGGTGGCCATCCTGAGCTCGTCTGCGGTGAAATGATCTTTGAGCCGGGCTTCGCCGATTTCGGCCACACGGTCGATAAGGTCAGCGGGCGCGCCTTGCTCGTTCGCGGGGCTCGGCGTTAGCCCGGTGGGCGACACGCTTGCAAGCGGCGCCGGGGCAGCAGCAGTGCTGCCTCGGCCAAAGCTTCCGCCCGCCCGTTTTGGCCCTTGCCCTTTTTTTCCAAAGCCTGCCGGTTTCATGTGCCTGATACTATCCCGCCGTTACTTACCCAACAGTTTACCGAACCATGATTTGTTGCTGCGCCCGATGGTGTCATCTGACGTGACCGCGCGCAGAAGTGTGAGGTAAGCCTCAGCCAGCTTGCTGCTTGGGGCTTCTTCACTGATCACCGCACCCTTCTGGGTGGCCGTCATCATGGATTTCACATCAAACGGGATTTTCACATCGACCGTATGTTCGATCGAGTTTTCAAAATCCTTCTCGTCCACCTCATTGGGCACCATGCCCACCTTGTTGGCGGCGATATATACGTCTGCGGCGGGCGCGATCTGTTTGATGTGCGCAAGCAGGCGGATACAGTCCCGCGCCGCCGTGAGCGAAAAGTCAGTCACCACAACGATGTCTGTCGCTGACTTGAGCACATCGACGTGTGAGCCCAGAAGCTGCCGGGGCACGTCAACCACAACGCAGTCAAAGTTTTCACCAAGCGCATCAACAAGCTGCTCAAGCGCACCGTCTGCCGGGTCGCTCATGCCGCCGATGGGGGCCTCGCAGCCAAGGATCGAAAGTTTCTCATGGGGTTTGACCACAGCACGCTCAAGAAACAGGCCATCAACCCGGCGCGGGTTATCAAGCGCGTCTGAAAGCCCACGGCCCGGCTCAAGGTCGAACTGCATGGCGGATGTGCCAAAAAACAGGTCAAGGTCCAGCAGTGCAGTTTTTTTGCCTTGGTCAGCAAAAAGCCACGCCATATTGGCAACCAGTGTGCTGGAGCCAATACCGCCGCGCACGCCAACGCAAACAATCTGCCGGGCATCCGTTTTAGGGCCTTGTTCCTCAACCTCTTCTTCCACAAAAAGAGCATTCTCTGCGGCCACAACCGCGTTATGCAGCACATCAGCTGTCAGCGGTTTAACGAGATAATCATGAACGCCCGCGTGCAGAAGGTCCCGGTAGAGGGTCACATCATTCAGAGTACCAAGCGCCAGCACCACGGTGCCGGGTTCGCATACGTCCGCGAGCGATTGCATATCGGCGCGTGGGTCTTCGCTGTCTGAAAGGTCGACAATCAGGAACTCAGGGCAGGGCATGCCACCAAGGGCACGCACGGCGCCAGCCACCCCGCCTGAGAAGATCATGTCCGGGTCCCACCCCCGCTCAGTAATTACCGGATGCAGGATCTGGGAAGAAAGCTCGTCACAGATGAACGCGGCATATGTCTCGCGTTGATCCAGCTTTATTGCAGATGCGGATGCCATCTCTTGCCCCCTTAGTTATTGCCTGGCGCCGGGGCGCTTGGCATAGGAAGAGGCTGGGTGACAGGGGGCATGCCATCGATTGAGAAGGTCATGGTTGGCCCTGTGGGCTGCGGTGTTGGCGTATAAAGCGCGCCAACGGCTGCCGCTGTTGAGTTGCCGCCGTTCTCACCTGCAATCAAATCACGTGGGTTCGCCACCATCATGCCGAGGTTTGAGGTCACGGCGCAGCCAAAATAGCTGCTGGTGTTGTTGCGTGTATTGTTGCTGGCTTCATTGGGCCAACGGCCGCAGGCAGGTGGGGTCACGATATAGCGTTCAACATAAAGGTTGATGGTGCCGTCTGCGGGTTCTTCCCCAAGGGGGGCTTCACCGGCATATACAAGGCCGCGTTTTTTAAGGTAAGCCGCAACAGCATCCCGCCGCACGGTCGAGCTGGCGCTATCCATCATGATGATATCGCCGTGGCCCGCTTTCACGCTGAGGAGGAATGCACCAAGGGCTGCAAAAGTTGCGCCCGATGGCGTGTCGGTGCCGTCATCTTCCGCCGTGATGGTATGGCCAAGTCGCACCATGGTCACCGCGTTACGGTTGATGGTTTCACCCAGCGTTGGCTCAACAACATTGTCGTGCATGCAGGCTGTGGTGCCGAGAAGCGCGAGGCCGATAGTGATTGGCTTCAAGACGCTGGTTAGGGATGTTCTATATAGATTTACCATCGTTTGGGCCTTTCCTTAATCGAGTTGGAAGCCAGCACGCTTCTTCAAAGAAGCGCCATCGGCATTGTCGAGGGTGGAAGCCACGTCCGGCTCGGTTGGCACCCAGCGGCGGTTATTGAGGAACCGGTCCATATCTGTGGGGGCGATAAATTTGTCCGTCGGCAGCACAAGCTGGCGGTCAGACACAGGACGTACGATATAAGGGGTCACAACGATCAGAAGCTCGGTTTCCTCACGGCGGAACTTCTCTGAGCGGAACAGCGCGCCGAGGATCGGAATATCACCAAGACCCGGGAATTTATCCGAGTCTTCAACCACATTGTTCTGCAACAGGCCCGCAATCGCGAACGACTGGCCAGAGCCCAGCTCAACGGTGGTTTCAGCCCGGCGGGTGCTGATTGAGGGCACGCTGATGCCTTCAACCCGGATTGCACCGGCGCTTGAAAGGTCGCTCACTTCCGGGCGGACCCGCATGGAAATACGGCCTGTGTTCATCACCGTTGGTGTGAATTCGAGCTGCACACCAAACTCGCGGTACTGGATACCAATACCGTCACGGCTTGGAACCGGGATGGGGAACTCACCACCTGCGAGGAAGTTAGCCGTCTGGCCCGTCAGGGCTGTGAGATTGGGTTCAGCAAGGACGCGCAGGAAACCTTCCTGGTCCAGTGCATCAATGGCCCAGTTGAGGTCAAGCCCGCCACCCCCAACGCTGCCCATGAGGCTGAAGGCATCCGCCGCAGGGTTAAAGACCTTGGTGGGTAGTTCGGTTACCGGGTCCACAATGATATCGGCAACGTTACGGGTCTGAAACAATCCAAAGCCTACATCGCCTGTGCCGTATAAACCTTCCCACGCGAAGCCAAGCTGCTTCACCACACTGCGGGATACTTCCGCGATACGCACCCGCAGGTTTACCTGTGTTGGCTGGGTTACATTCAGGCTGTTCATCACCTGATCAGTGCCCAGAACCGTATGCGCCAGGCGTTCTGCCAGTGCGGCCTCATCGGGCCCACCCACCGAGCCTTTGAGTACAACAAGACGTCCGAGCATGGTGACCTCGATGGGCACACCGGGCAGCATCTGGTCAAACGCTGAACGCAGCGCGCTCAGGTTCCTTGTGACCTGTATGGTTGAGCTGTAGATGGTGTTGTCTTCGTTATCGAGCGCGTAGAAGGTTGTCTCGCCCTGCGCCTTACCGAAGATATACACGACGCGGGCAGATTTAACCTGAACGTCGGCCACCTCGGGGTTCGCGATGAAAATCTCGCTCGCCGGGCGGTCAAGCCGGATGAGGGTGCCTTTGTTGACCTCAATGGAGAGGTTTTTCGACGCTGTCGCCATCACGCTGGCGCCCTCAATATTTCTGAGCCCCTCAGCGCTTGCTGCGGGTGCCAGTGCCGTGCCGATGCCGAAGCACAGGGACAGGCAGACGGTAGCACGCTGCATCATATGTGGGATTTGCCTGATCATTTGTCGGAATCCTCTTTGGTGCGACCGAGCGTGACGACAGAACTGCTGCTGCCGCGTGAAACCCGAAGTGTTGCCCCCTTCTCGGCGTCCATCGCCGGGATAAATTCGCTGATTTCATCGCCCATGGTGTGGGTGAGTGTGCGGTCGATCGGTGGGCTTTCCGGGTCCGCCGGCAGGCCATCCGCGCCGTGCGCAAGGCTCCTGAGGCTGAGGGAGAGCGAGCCGATATTCTCAAGCATCGCCACTTTTTCGGCCATCTTTGGTGTCACCTCGATAGTGGCGGTTTTTGCGACCCGTACCTGATCACCGCTTGCGGCCGTGCGCTGGTCAACACCCAGCACGCGTACGTTCTGGAACACGGTTTCAGAGATATTATAGCGCTGCGCGCGGGATACCTCGACCGTATGGGTCAGGATCACATCGACACGGTCACCGGGGAAGATAAAGCCGCCAATGCCTGAGGTGGCGGATACCTTGATGGTGGTTGCCCGCATGCCGGGTGTCAGAATCGCCGCGAGGAAGCCGCGCTCTCCTTGTGATACAAGCGCAGTGCGGCTAATGGGTTCGCCTTTAGAGATAGGATTGCGGACCACTTTGCCAGCGAGGCCTTTAGGCGTCTCGGCCTTTTGGTCCTTCGTGCTGCGGGAAGAATAATAAGCGTCGTTAACGCCGGTTTCCGGCCAGGGCTGCCATTTCACATCCTCAGGCTTGATAATCGTGCCAACAGGGAGCTTGCGTGCAGCCACCATGATTTTGGCAGCGGCTACCTCTTGCCGCGCGACCTGTGCGGTTTGTTGGCTTTCCAGCCCACCGAGATAGCTTCTGGTGAGGAAAACCACCACCATGACGCCAACACCGGCGAGAACGATAAGGATCAGACTTCTGGGGTTCATTGCTGCCCCTCCTGGCTTCCATTTTGCCTACCCAAGGGCGACGAGGATCGCACACAAGGGTTAAAAAACTGTCTTAACTCAGGCAGAAACCGCAGAAATCCTATGCATACAGACCCAAAGACCACCGGCCATGATGGCAACCCCATAAGGGACTTTCATCAAAAAGGGCGAGGGCTCTTTCTCGAGCCGTTGCCACACCAGCATGGCTGCGGCAATCAAGCCGCCAAAAACCGCGGTGTAGAGCACAAACGGAAGGGCAAAAGAGGGGCCCGCCATCAGCGCCACAGCGGCCAGGAGCTTTACATCACCGCCTCCCATCAGCCCGGCGGCGAAAGCGCCAAGCCCAACAAGGAAGACAAAAAGCCCCGTTGCAAGCGGCCAGACAACAGCTGCTATCAGCTCCACACCCGCTATCGTTCTGGTTATGGCTGCCACCACAAACAAAGCGACGATGAAAAGCGAAAGCCAGTTGGCAATCCGCCGGGTGCGTATATCGCTGATCGCTGCCACGATAAGGGCGCCAGCAAGGGCGATATAAGTGCCTGTCTCAATTAGAAATGCTGCCTGCATTTTTTCTGTGCCTGAGATCTGAAATTAGGATTACCTGGTCCTGCGTTTCAGTAAAAAAGCCGCCGGAAAAATCGTCCCCCGACGGCTTTTGATAAGCTTAGTACTTAACCCTAAGTATCACCGACTTACGCAGGTGGGTCTTCTGCTGGTGGATCTTCAGCAGGTGCGTCTGCATCGCCAGCTTCATCAACGGCGGTTGAGACTTCACCGAACTTGGTGGAAAGCGAATCGCCGAGGGTGTTAAGCGCTGTAATCAGTGCAATTGCGATCAGAGCGGCGATAAGACCATATTCAATGGCGGTAGCGCCTTCTTCATCACGACGGAATTTAGTCAGTAGTTTCATCATTGGTTTTCTCCAGCTGCCAAGATTGGATGTCCCACTTATAGGACCTGACCCCTAAATAAAAAGTTAACGGCAAACGGAAAAATGCTTTTGTTTACAAATGGTTAGCGTAAAATGAAGCGCAAATTTACATCAAATTTTAACGAGTAAACCAAAGTCTTGAATCCACAGGAGAATTCGTAACCGCCATAGTGTGGGAACGGGCGATGGTGAGGGCAGGATCGTAGATATTCTTGTGTTTGTGGGCGGCTGGATCGCGGAAAGGGAGTATTTTTCGCGCTGGTTTTCAGGGGAAATGTATAAAAATTTTCACCTTTTTCATAAATGAAAGCCGATTCCTTTCCGCCATTTACCCCAAATAAGGGTGATTCTTCCGGGCGCGGGAGGCGAGTCTCCCACAACTTCATATAGGGATCTGGACTTCCTATAGGGGTGTGGCGAAACTGTGCGCGAATGTGCGGCGCAAGTGTGGCGGCTTTAGGGGCAGGTTTTGGGTGAGGTGTGGCGTGGGCAGGGTGCTCATAGGCGCGTGGATGCCCCCCCTTGCACGAACTCACTCACGGACGCAGCCTGAGAGACCTCTCGCGGCTATCAGGAGCCTCCTAGGGCTCCATTTCCTGCAAGGAGCCGATACGAGGACGGAAGTAGGATGCCTTCCGGATCGTACGCGCGGGGATAAAGTCGAAAATCAGCGGCTCATATTCATAGTATATTTCGGTCGCCAGGATGGTTTCATCATCCCGAAGGGTCAAACCCTCCGGCAGGGCAACGGGGTCACCCTCGGCACCAAATTCACTGTCTGCCTGCAGGGTGCCGCCGCCATTTCGCTGCCAGAAGACAGAGGCAACAACATCCTCCGTCTGGCTGATGGCTGAAACGATGGTCACCGACTGGTCACCGGTGGGGAAGGGTGTCAATATCTGCGGCACCGCCTTGAAGATATCGTCGATCACATCTTCAGAGATGGTCTCATCCCGCGTCACAAGGTCCGCGATTGAAACAACAGTATGCTGCAGCTTGAGCGTCATCAGCAGATAGTTGCCTACCTCCACCGTGCCCACAAAAAAGATAAGATAGATGGGGGCAGAGAGCGCGAGCTCTGTCAGCACAGCCCCACGGGTGTCACCACACAGGCGGCGGATAGTGCGCTCAAAGCGCCTGATGCGTTTAATAAGGCTCATTGCGCACCGCCACTGTTGCAGAGATATTGACCGCGCGGGTCGCCCAGTCAAAAAGGCCGGTGATGCTGGGGGACGTATAGCGCACGCGGTAAAGCACAATGTCTCCCGCTTCCCCAAGCCCGGCGGTGGCCATGTCGTCGTCCCACTGGCCGTTGCCGTTCACATCCGTGAAGGGTTCGCCAAACTCGTAGGAGCCACTCTCGTTCTGGTCCGTATAGGGTTCCGGCTGGCCGATATCGCCAAACTGCTCATAAACCAGTGTTTCGATCTGCACTTCATTCATATCCACCCGGCCGAAGGTTTGCTTCGCGATAATCGCCCGCACCTGTTCCTCACGGGTGGAGCCTTCGTCTATCGAGCCGGTGATACCAAAACGCGATGCCCGCATGACAGAGTTCTCAAGCGACGCTGACACAAAATAGATATTGGTCAGCTCCAGCACGCCCACAATCATGGTGAGCAGGATCGGGAGGCCGAGCGCGGCCTCAATCGCTGCAACACCGTCCTCGCGCCGGATAAGGCGGCGCAGCAGCTTTATGCCCGCCCGCCACATCATTTGGATAGCCTGAGGTTTGAAAGCTGCCGCCCGATCTGCTCAAAAGCTTCGGTGAGCGAATCTGCCGTTGGGGCATGGAAATAAAACGCCGGGTTTGAGGCACAGGCCGAATAGGCCGACTTTGTGTCATCATCAGGTGTTGAACCAAAGGTGATGGTATAGATCAGGATACCGTCGTTTTTAATGTTCTGGCAGATCCGGTCGAACCGGTCGTCAAACTCGTCCCGTGCGTCGTCAATATTTGAATAGCCAAAGTCATACAGCCGCCCAAAGGCCGTGTAGTCAGAGCCGCCAAGTTCGCTATCCTGCTCAATCAGCTCATTCACACCGTCGGTCAGCATCACGATCACCTTGTCCATATAAGGAGTATCGTGATCAAGCGGCAGGTAAGCCGGGCTGCCGGTCCAATACCCGCGCCAGCGTGGGCTTATCACCCGCCAGCCCCACACAAGGCCATAGTTGGCTGCGGTGCCGCCAAAGCTCCAGGGCTCCATCACGTCAATGGCGTCCAGCAGTTTGGATTTTTCTGCCACCAGCGGGGTTATCTCGCTCGCGCACCCCCGGTTGGGGCCAAGGGCATCGCCGCTGTCGTTCACCTCATTGATGGTGACGGTGCCTTTGCTGTCATTGATCCAGTTGTTGTCCTTATTGATCTTCTTCCAGTTTCCCCACCGGTCCTTCTTCCAGTAGGGGTCTGTATCTGCCCAGTAAAAAGGCTCAAACGGCGCTTCATTTGGTGGGGTGTCGGTCTCGTCCTCACCGCCCGCGCGGGCTTCAAGGCAGCCCTTCCATTCGGTGCCATAATATTCATTGTCCACCCGCGTTTTACCGGCCTCGGACAGCCATTCATCATGCGCGTTGCCCACATTCACATGAGTGATATAAGGCACCACGCCCGCCCACAGGTTGGTGTTGGTCTCATCGTCCCCATAAACAATGTTGATGAGATTGGTGGCTGCCGTCTTCATGGTGTCGATCTTGTTGTCCCAGCGCATGGAGCCTGTGTTGTCCATCACCAGCACCAGTTCCATGCCGCGGGTTTCGCGACTTACCTCTGTGCTGGCGCTTACGGTAATTTCGCCAAAACCAAAAAGCCGCATGAAGCTCGCTTCAACGGTTGCGGTGGCCGTCAGCGTGATCAGCTCCTGGTCGTCACTGATGTCCACCACCATTTCGCTGCTGGTTGCCACGTTGGAGATAGACGCCACATTGGCGTTGAAAAACTCGTGCGCGTCAGCTTCCATGGTATCCACAGACATGGCGTGCCCTGCCGCGAGCCCGGCACTGTCGAGCGATTTTTGAAGCACATCCTTGACGTGATACATGCGCGCGCCATCAATCGCCACACCCGCCGCCCCCGTAAGCATCAATATGCTGCCTGCAATCGCGGGCATAAAACCGCCACGGTCGTCCTTCATGAAAGACCGCATGCGGGTTATGGATGAATGTGTGCTGGCTTTGCCTTTGTGTGCCATGGTTGCCTGTACCTCTCAACACTTGTATCTCTCGATACCGGGCCGCCTGCCTGATGGCGACCACACCTTATTGGAACGACGTCCCCATCTTGCTGTAAACAGACGGGAAAAATTTGCTTAAAATTCGAGGGAAGCGGCAGTCACGCAGCTACAGATTGCAAGGCATACAATCTGTATTCCGGCATTCCTTTCAGTGGCTTAGGGAAACGCCTCCTATAAGGCCGTGCGCGGCATTTTGCTAAAATCAGCCCTAATCATGCACCGCTTGTTAACGGGTTTTACACTAAAGTTACCCGAGGCACGCGTTGGGGCGTTTTCAGGCAAGGTGAGTCGATCCCATGACTTACAATACATTAAGCAGGCTCTGCCGGGACGAGACGGCAGGCACGATGACGCTGACGGCTGTCTTGATGCCGATGATCCTCGGGTTCGCAGGGTTGGGTGTTGACGCAACCGGTTGGTATATGCATCGCCGTGTGGTTCAGAACCTCAGCGACATGGCGGCGATTGAGGCCGTGCATTCAGGCCACTATTTTGAAGACCAGGCGCTCGCAGACCGGGTGTCGGTGTTCCTTGATGACAAGGGGTATGATGCGGATACGGATAGCGTAACCGTCAACACCCCGCCCACCAAAGGCGACTATGCCGGCAAAGACGGCTTTATGGAGATCGTGGTCTCCCGCAATGTGCCGCTTAATTTCCTGAACGCCTTTTATGGTGCCGTGAGCGAACAGCCGCTTGACGTCACGGTGGCGGGCCGCGCGGTGGCGGGTACGCTTATCATCGGCACACAGTGCATTGTGGCGCTTGATGAAACCGCCGACAGGGCGCTTGATTTCTCCGGCACCGCAGATGTGGTGGCGGACTGCGGCGTGGCTTCCAACTCCACCAGCGAAGAATCGATCTATGTGGGCGGTAACGCCAGCCTCACAGCAGACCCGGCCATGGCGGTGGGTGACATTGCGGTGGATGGCAATGCGACGCTGACAACCAACAGCCCGTTGCAGACCTTCTCAGAGCCGGTAACGGACCCTTATAAAGATGTCACCATGCCGCCCATCACCTCGTGCGACTATACGGGCACGGTAGACGCGGGCGACGATATGGTGCTGACCCCGGGCCGGTATTGTGGCGGCATTGATATCAAGGGTAGCAATGTGGTGTTTGAGCCCGGCACCTATGTGATTGAGAACGGCAACTTTACCGCCAACGGTGGCGCTGAGTTTTCAGGCAGCGAGGTGGCGTTTGTTATGACCGGCACCACGGGTGATCAGGTTGGTTATGTGAATATCAACGGCGGCGCGACAGCCACGCTATCCGCGCCCACGTCGGGTGACTATACCGGCATGCTGTTTGTGCAGGACGGGGACGCCACCTATAGGGGCAAGAAAAATGCGTCTGTATTTAACGGCGGCGCAAACCTGCAGCTTGACGGTGTGTTATATTTCCCGAGCACCGACCTGACGTTCACCGGCGGTGCTGCGGCAGATCCATCCTGCTTGCAGGTGTTTGGCGCTACGGTGAGGTTTACCGGCAGCAGCCATATCGGCAATGACGACGCGATCTGTACGTCGCTGGATATGGAAATCAGCCCGCAGGTACGCATTCAACTGGTGGAATGATGATGGCTTTGCTGAAGAAATTTTTGAAGAAAGACGACGGCTCCATCGCGGTGGAGACGGCACTGATCATGAGCGTGATTGGCGTGATGGCCGTTGGCATTCTTGATTTTGGCCTAGTCTACAGCCGCAATGTGCAACTGGCGAATGCCGCGCGGGCGGGCATGCAATATGCGCTGGTCCGTAAACCGGTCGATGATGATTTCAGCGCCATTGTGAATGCTGTTATCGCTGCCGCCCCGGCAGAGAATGACAATAAAGACCGTGCCATTGGCACCGTTATGTTCTGTGAATGCCCGGACGGCACGTCGATTGACTGCACAGGTGAGGGCGGGCAGGACCTGACGTGTGAGGATGGCTCCCTGAGGGCCGCCTATCTCGAGATCACCATCTCTGAAAGCTATAGTATGTTTTTTGGGGTGCCCGGTGTTGCGAACGACCTGAAGCTCTCTGAAAGCGTGACGGTGAGGCTGAACTGATGATGCGCGCGCTCTCACACATGAAAATTGCACGTGCCATCAGGCGTCTTCGCCGTGATGAAAGCGGCGCGTCAGCGGTAGAATTTGCGCTGACCTTCCCGGTTTATATTGCGACCATCATGTTTTTTGTGGAGATGTGCCGCCTTGCCTACACCCAAGGGGTGATTATCCACGCGGCGGAGGAAGCCACGCGCTACGCGCTGGTGCATTATGATGCCACCACGGAAGAAGTGCAGGACAAGGCGCGGGCGGCGCTTATTGGCCTGACGCACGAGCATTTGACAGCTATCCTCGTCACTGCCCCCGTTGACCCGGCGGACCAGACCAAGCTCGTGACTGTGCAGGTGCGCTATAATTACACACCCATCCTGCCGTATGGCGCCCTTCTGGGGGGTGAGAATGCAAACAGCCTTTCGCTTTCTGGCGAATCCAAAGGCTTTATCACCGAAGAAATCCCCACCACATAACGCTTCCGGGTGGTCGCATGCCCAATTTCGCCTCACTTTTGCCTTGTGCGAACGCCTTAATGATGTCTACCTTTTTGACAAGAGGAAGCAGGGGACAGCAAGGCAGATGAGTGAAGAAGAAGCCGCGCTCAATGAGGTAGCGCCAGCGACAGCAAGTGAGAGCCCGGAAACCGTAACGACAGGAAGTGCTGCAAGCGGCAGGCCCGGTCCTGCCTTTATGGCTTACGCCAAACAGCACCGCCGTGAAGTGCCGGAAGACTCGGTTTTCAACTATTTCACCTCAAGTGATGATGAACAGATTCGCTATGCACGCTTTCCTGCCAGCAAGGTGATCGAGCCCAAAGGCACCATTATTTTCCTGCCTGGCCGCACCGAGTTTATCGAAAAATTCCTTGAGGATGTTCATATCTTCAACCAGCTTGGTTTTGCGTGCGCGGCCATGGACTTGCGCGGGCAGGGCATGTCGTATCGCCCGCACCCCAACAGGGAAAAACACTTCGTGCGCTCGTTCGACCCGCACATTGATGACGTGCGCCAGTTTTTTGAGCAGAAGCTGATCGGCAAGATGCCAAAGCCCTTTATCCTGATGGGTCATTCCGCCGGTAGCCATGTGATCCTGCGTTTCCTGCATGATTGCCCCGGTTATGCGGATGCGGCCATCACCGTTGCGCCTATGGTGAAAATCTTCACCGGTGGCCTGCCCAAATTTATCGTGAACGGCCTGCCGATGTTGATGCGGGCGCTGGGGCGCGGGGCAGCCTATATCCCCGGCCACACAGCCTTCAAGGAAGGGCGCTGGGGCTGGCGCAAGAAGCTGACCCATGATGACGAGCGCTTCAAGGATGAGGATTATTTCATTCAGGAAAAAGACCGCCGATTGGCGGTTGGCGGGGCCACCTATCGCTGGCTGCATGAGGCCATCAAGTCTTGCGATAAACTCAATGAGCCCGGTTACCCGGAAGCAATCGCCACACCGGTTTTGATGCTGCAGGCGGAGAAAGACCGCATTGTGGACAATGACGCGCAAACGGCCTTCGCCGCCCGGCTGCCCCATGGCCGCCTTGTGGTCATCAAAGGCGCCATGCATGAAATCCTGAAAGAAACGGACGAGATCAGGGGCGAGCTTTGGGAAGCCATCGCAGAGTTTATCGACCTTGAAAACGGGCCTGACTTCGGCCCGTTCGTGAAAGCCAGCGAGGGCAAATAAGCTCTTAAGCTTTAGTGCCTTCAAGGATGGGCAGCACTTCTTCAAGAAGCGCCGGGTCACCAACCGCGAGCAGCCGCCCGCAGTCGCCCGGTGCGTCACCTTCCCAGTTGGTGGCGCTGCCGCCTGCGCCGCGTAGCACGGGGATCAGCGCCATCATGTCATAGGGTTTGAGGCCGGATTCGATCACCAAATCCATATGGCCAGCCGATACAATGGCATAGGCATAACAGTCAAGCCCGTAGCGGTTCAGTTTTGACCGCTTGAGGATCTCGTCAAATGCCGGGAGCTCATGGTTTTTGAACAGCGCGCTGTCGGTCGTTGAAATGGTCGCTTCGTCAAGGCTTTTGCAAGCGCGGGTGCGGATAGGCTCACCGTTCAGGCTCGCGCCACCCGGCCAACCAAGATAGCGTTCCCGTATATAGGGTTGGTCTACCACACCGATGATAGGCACGCCGTTGTGCCGAAGGCCAATGAGTGTACCCCATGTGGGCAGGCCGGAGATAAAAGCCCGTGTGCCGTCCACCGGGTCCAGCACCCATTCAAACGGGCCGTCGGTTTTCTTGATGCCAAACTCTTCACCAAAAATGCCGTGGTCCGGGTAGCGGGCCTCGATCAGCGCGCGGATGGCTTCTTCCGCCCCCTGGTCTGCCTTGGTAACGGGGTCAAAGCCTGCGCCCTTGTCTTTGTCTGTTACCGGGATGGTTTTTTTGAAGTATTTCAGGGTCACAGCTGCGGCGGCATCGGCCAGCTCGCAGGCGAAAGCTTTTAAGGTTTCGATTTCCTGTGGGCTGATGGATGATGTCACGGCTTGTCCCCTTGAAACGTCTGGAAGTTGGTGCGTTTAGATATTGTTTTCTGTGCATGCAATGATTTTTCAAGGCCGGTGCCTTGCCATTGCGCTCACTTTAGATCACATATTGCGCAAGCTTGAGCAACGGGAACTGTGATGACCGAGACGGATTTTTTGATCATTGGAGCCGGAATAGCCGGGGCGGGTATCGCCTACCGGTTGGCGTCCCATGCCCGTGTGCTCATGATGGATATGGAAGATCAGGCCGGCTATCACACCACGGGCCGGTCTGCCGCCTTTTATGCGGAAACCTATGGCGGGCCGAAACTACAGCCGCTTACCACGGCATCTAAAGCCTTTCTCCATACTCCGCCTGAAGGCTTTACGGATACGCCGCTCATTAACCCCATGGGCGCTATTCATATTTTCCGGGAAGACCAACGCCGGGCGGCAGAGGAAACCTTCAAAAGCCTTGTGGCCATTGAAGGCGTGCGCCTGATCACACGAGACGAGGTGCTGCGGCGCGCGCCCTATCTGGACGGCAGCCTGATCGCGGGCGGTATCTGGGACCCGGACTGCGGCAATTTGGATGTCGCCGCGCTCCATCAGGGGTACCTGCGCGCCGCGAAGCAGATGGGGGCTGCGCTTACGCTGGGGGACCGTTTTGAAGCTGCGGCCTATGACGGCCAGCGCTGGCACGTAAAAACCCGCACAGGCCAGATCAAGGCAAGATACCTTGTGAACTCAGCGGGTGCCTGGGCCGATGAGGTGGCGCGCCGGGCTGGTGTGCAGGCGCTTGCGCTTGAGCCGCTTCGCCGCACCATCATCACCATCCCTGCGCCTGAGGGGCGGCCCTTTGACAGGCATGGCTCGCTGATTGTGGATGCGGATGAGGATTTCTATTTCAAGCCAGAGGGGGAGGGCTATCTGATCTCCCCGGCGGATGAAAGCCTGAGCGTTGCGTGTGACGCGCAGCCCGAGATGGAAGATGTCGCCATGGCCGCCGATTATTTTGAGAGGACAACAGGCGCCAAAGTTGCCCGCATTGACGCCAAATGGGCGGGCCTGCGCACCTTCGCGCGCGACAAGGCTCCGGTTGTGGGCTTTGCAAGTGATAGTCCGGCGTTTTTCTGGAACGCAGGTCAGGGCGGATACGGTATCCAGACCTCGCCCGCGTGGTCAGACATGGCGGCCAGCCTACTGCTTGGGTATTCGCTTCCAACCTATCTCACGCATGCTGGTGTGAGGCCGGAGGTCTATGCACCCGCGCGTTTTGGCAAGCTGGCGGCCGAGTAGGCGTTTTTCGTGTTACCGGTGCCGTCTGCGCCGGGTTTCCCCGAAGGCATAAACAAGGATCACCGCGCCCACAACGCCCGCGATGATGTCGCCGATAAGCCCCGTTGGGCCAAGGCCGATGACGCCAAACAGGAAGCGCCCGACGATACCGCCAAAAATGCCAAGCACGATGTTGCCAATGGCCCCGAAGCCTTCCCCGCGCATGATATGCCCGGTGAGGAAGCCAACAAGGGCGCCCAATATGATAGTGCTGATCATGATATTCCCCCTTTAGTAGCGGCTATAGCGGCGGCCATATTCAAGCTCGCGCCTCAGTTCGTCATTCCGGAACTGGCTGAGCGAATAGATCGCCCAGATTGCCGCCACAGGCCACCCGATGATGGTGAGCCACAAAAAGGCGTTCATCAAGCCCTGAAAGGGCCGGTTGATGGTAAAGAATACCAGGGGTGGAAAGATAATGGCCAAGATCAGGCGCATTTGCTTCTCCTATTTCCTCGCTAAGTCGTCATGTTTATTTGTTTTATAAATATAGATGTGGGAACGCCGCGCCTGCGTTTCAAGATTTTCACGTACGATAGGGGAAAGCGCATTTTTTTTGTGCGCGTGCCATAGTCCTTGTGCTAATGACGCAAAGGTGGGTCGCGGTTGAATGTAGTTGATGGGGCTAAAGGTCGAATATGACGAATTTTCTGCGTAAGTTTAAGGTGAATGTGCGCATCTGGGCGCTTACGGTGCTGGCCTTCTTTGGCATGGCGCTCATTATGTTTGAGTATTCCACTCTTATTCACGAGCTGCAGGCCGGGAACGTAAGCGATGCCCAGTTTGCGCGCGACCAGCAGTTTGTGTGGGTACTGACCGGCATCATGGTGGTGTTGATCCTCACACTTTCCGTATCGATCACTGCGAGCATTATGAAGCCGCTTCGGGTTTTGCAAAACGAGCTGACCGGCCTGTCTGATGGTAATTATGACAAAGCGATCTCAGACCCTGACCATGGTGATGGCATCGCGGCCATGGCGCGCGCCGCTGAGGTGATGCGCCAGAAGGCTATCGACGCCGCGCGGCTGAGGCAGGAGGCAGACGATGCCCGTGCCCAGCGCGAAGCGGAAGAGCGCGCTTTTGAAGAACAGCAGCACGCCGAGGAGGTGCGCCAGCGCGAGGAAGAAATCGCACGGGACCGCGCCATGGCGGAAGAGCGCCGCCAGATGCAGCTTGATATGGCGCAAAGTTTTGAAAGTGAAGTCTCTGGTGTGATCCAGTCGCTCTCAAGCGCGGTGGCGGAACTGCAGATGGCTGCGCACACCATGACGGATGCCATTGAGCAGACCTCGCTTGAGGTGAACGCGGCGGCGAGCGCGACCGATGCCACCAGCCAGGATATGATCACCGTGGCGGAAGCCGCCGAAGGCCTCACCGGTGCAATTGGTGAGATCCGCACCCAGGTTGAGCAGGCGAACTCCATCACCACAAACGCGATGACTGTGGCGAAGGACGCGGAAGGGCGTGTTGGCTCGCTTTCAAGCGCGTCTGAGCGCATCGCGGAGGTTATCCACCTCATCAATGATATCGCTGAGCAGACCAACCTTTTGGCGCTTAACGCCACCATTGAGGCCGCCCGTGCGGGCGAGGCGGGCAAAGGCTTTGCCGTGGTCGCGAGTGAGGTGAAGAGCCTCGCGAACCAGACCGCGCGCGCCACTCAGGAGATTGAAGAGCAGGTTAACGCCATGCAAACCGCCACCCGCGACACGGTGGATGCGGTGAACCAGATCCATAAAACCATCAATCAGGTAAGCGAGATTTCATCCATGATCGCGGCAGCGGTGGTGGAGCAGGAAGCCTCAACGGGTGAGATTGGTCGCAGCGTGCAGAACGCAAGCCAGGGCACCGCGAACCTTGGCCAGAACGTTGGCCGGGTGCAGGAGATGACGAGCAAAAGCTCAGGCGCTGCGAAGGTGGTGAACGATAACTCAGGCGAGTTGACCGAACAGGCGAGCGTGCTTGAAAGTGCGGTGAACCGCTTCCTTGAGCGCATGCGCAGCTAAAGCGGCATCCTTAGAACACATAAAAAAAGCCCGGCGTATGCCGGGCTTTTTTTGTTCAGATGCAAATCGCTCAGGTTTAGTCCGGCGCTTTGAAAGACGCGATGCGTTCCCGGTACCAGGCGGGGAAACCATAGTCTGACGCGGCCTTGATCAGCCGGTCAATATAAACGCCATCTGCGATGCCCGGTTTCATATCGGTTGCGATATACACCATGGCAGGGGCGATCTTGCCGCCCCGCGTGAACACAAGCATGGCTTCCGGGTGATAGGGCGCATCTGTGATGCTGGCCAGATGGCCACCATACAGCACCTCAAGCTCCGCGTGGGTCATATTGGCAAGGATGCCGTAGACAACACCGTCGCCGGATTCCGTGATATTGGCGTGCGGCTGCACGGTAAGCTCATACCCATGGATGCAGGCAGGCGCGAACGGGCGCTTCTTGAGCCCCGCTTCTTCCAGCACTTTCAGGTTCATGAAAGACCCGTAGAAAAACACCTGTACCTTGCGTTCAGCCACGTCTTACCCTCCCATCATTCCAGACATATGCCAATGAGTGCATGTAAGCTGGCCCCACGTCAATATATTCTCTCATGCTAGCACCAAGGTTAAACCTGTGTTTCCCTATCACTAAACATTTGTGATGGAGACCGGTTTAGAGCTTGATTGTGCTTAGTGGTGTCCATACAGTTTTATCCAAATTTTGGGGATTTGGGGGCAGGGCTGGCTATAGCCTTTTTAAGTATGGAATTAAGTCAGGGTTCGATTTTAAGGCGCCATGCTGTTTGGGCCGGCGTTGTTTTATTGGTTCTAGCCATAGTCGCACGGATGACGACCCTCAGTCATGAGTTGTCCACAGACGAGGCTTTTAACTGGTTTGTCTCAAAGGACGGATTGTTCACCGCCGTTGACCGTATCCATGCGGATTTTTTCCCGCCCCTATACAGCGCCGTTTTAGCGCTTTGGATGGAGCTGGTGCCTGCGGGTGATATCGCCCTTCGCATCCCAAGCATTGTGGCGGGTCTTCTCACCATCCTGTTTACATACCTGTTGCTGGCGCGCGCTGCGGGTGCGCGGGCTGCCCTCGTTGGTGCGCTGCTTGTTGCTCTGTCACCGCTTCAGGCTACATGGTCACAAAGCGTGAGGGCATTTGCCTTTGAAGGCATGTTTATCACGGCGTTTCTCTATTTTGCGTACCGGGTGGCAACGCTGGAGAAGGGCACGGCCAAAGGCCAGTTCAGTGCCTTTGTGGGGCTTTTTATCTCGCTTCTTGGTGCGGCTTATTCGAGCCACGGTGCCCTTTTTATCATCTTTCTGAGCTGCCCATGCCTAATGCTGGCTGCTTGGTCGCGGGGCTGGAGTTTGCGCTCACCCTTCACACTCAAGGTACTTGGCACCTATGCCCTTGTGTTCCTGTGCTGGTTGCCGGAGCTGCCCTTTATTCTCGACCAGATTGGCCGCTCACATGATCTGGCGGTGACCGTGCACCGGCCGGATGCAGGCCAGATGCTGTATGAAGCTGTGACCTTCATGGGCGTTTCCCTTGTGTGGACCTTGCAGCCCGTTGGTGTGCTTCTGGTGGGGGTGCCTGCAGCATTGGGTGCGTTCTGGCTCTATCGGCATGCGCGGGCCGGGTTTTATCTGTTGGTGGGAGCCAGCTTTTTCTACCTCGCCTGCATGCTCGCGCTTTATTTCATAGTTGACCCGCTTTTTGGTCGGGTGGTGGAGCGCGGTGTGTGGATGAATGTGCTGATGCTAATGCTGGCGGCCATTGGGTACGCCTGGGCAACCCATGAACTGCCGAAGATTTTGCCTGCGATCATCTCTGAGAAGCTATGGCGTTTTGGGGCCTATGCCGTGCTTGTCCTCGTTGTGCTTCTGGAGCTTCGCGGGCTTGACAATCTGCACCGCGCGCATACGGACCACTGGAAGATATTGCCAGACCTGATCGGCGACCGGGTTGAACCGGGAGATTATGCGGTGACCATACCGTGGCTGTCGCACGGCAGCCTTGTATATTATATGCCCGAGCAGTTCCCGGAAGATCATGTAGATGTAGCGCAGCGCCCGTTCCAATGGGGGCAGCATGACATGAACGATGTGATTGCCGAGATGCGGGAGAGGTATGCCGGTAAGGGCACACGTTTCTGGGTGTTTGTTGGCGGCAATGTGACAGACGAGATGATTGAACCCTTCCGCGCAGAGATATTAGAGCATATCGTGCCACCGGCGGGTGAAATGGCTATTTTCAGGTTTGGGCTAGAAGGCGGGGACAATAACTGATGTTTGAAAAAATGGATAAAGAGGAACAGGGCGGCTCGGGCGTGCAGCAGGGGCCAGAGCTTTCCATCATTGTGCCAACCTTCAATGAAGTGGTGAACGTGCCGCTTCTGTTCAAGAAGATAGAGGCCGCCCTTGAGGGTGTGCATTTCGAGATCATCGTGGTGGATGACAACTCTCCCGACGGCACCGCAAGCGAGACCCGCGCATTAGCCCGGAAAGATGCCCGGGTGCGCTGTGTGCACCGCATCGGGCGGCGTGGTTTGTCTTCCGCCTGTATTGAGGGGTTTCTGGCAAGTGCAGCACCCTACATCGCGGTGATCGACGCAGACATGCAGCATGATGAGCGCATCCTGCCGGATATGCTGAAAGCGGTGAGAGATGAAGACTATGACCTCGCCATCGGCAGCCGCTATATAGACGGTGGCGGTTTTGGCTCGTGGGAAGAAGACCGCATCCAGAAAAGCCAGTTTGCCACCAAGCTTGCCAACTTTGTCACCAAGGTTGAGATAAACGACCCCATGAGCGGGTTCTTCCTGATGAAGCGGGAACTGTTTGAGGCTGCGCAGCCCAACCTTTCCTCCATCGGTTTTAAAATCCTGCTGGATATCGTGGTCTCAAGCCCCACACCGCCCAAGTTCAAGGAAGTGGCGTATGAGTTCCGGGAGCGGGAGTTTGGCGACAGCAAGCTCGATGGTGTCGCGGTGTGGGAATATCTCATGTTGCTGGCGGATAAAACCGTTGGTCATATCGTGCCTGTTCGCTTCTTCAGCTTTGCGCTGGTGGGCGGCACCGGGGTTGGGGTGCATTTCCTGACCCTCGCACTTTGTTATCAGCTTTTTGGGCTTACCTTCCTCGTGGCACAAAGTGCGGCGACGCTGATTGCGATGACAAGCAACTTCTACCTCAACAACCTGATCACTTACC
Source organism: Kordiimonas sp. (assembly GCF_048264555.1). Lineage (GTDB taxonomy): Bacteria > Pseudomonadota > Alphaproteobacteria > Sphingomonadales > Kordiimonadaceae > Kordiimonas. The sequence goes on along the minus strand of NZ_JBLXCX010000001.1, from coordinate 115,749 downwards.
GCGACATGCGCCTGAAAGGATGGGGCCTGCTGCGCGGCTGGTTTACCTTTGTGCTTACCTGCTCGATCGGGGCGGTGGCCAATGTGGGCATCGCGGGTTGGATGTTCGCGCAAGACCAGTTCTGGGTCTTGTCTGCGCTTGCGGGTATCCTTGTCGGCACCATCTGGAACTATGCGGTCTCAAGTCTCTACACCTGGCGCGCGAAGGCGTCATAGGGGCTTATGGTGCCCATGGACAACAAGGGGGTATGGCACGGCCAGTACACCGGCCTGGTGGCGCTGCTCCTTATCGGGCTTGGGGCGCGGCTCACCCGGCTTGGCCATGTGCCGTGGTATGACGAGACCTTCAACTGGTATGTCTCGAAAGACGGTGTTGGTGAGGCGATAGACCGTATTGGGAATGATTTTTTCCCGCCGCTCTACAACAGCTTCCTCGCCCTTTGGCTCAAGCTCGTGCCTGCGCCTGATATGGTATGGCTGCGTTTGCCGTCTGTAGCGGCGGGGCTGGTCACGCTTTATATCGTCTATAGGTTGCTGAGCCACCTCATAAGCGCGCGGCAAGCGCTGGTGGCTGCAAGCCTCGTGGCCTTGTCACCAGGGTTGGCCTTGTGGGCGCAAGTTGTGCGGCCCTTTGCTTTTGAGCTGATGTTTGTCGCCCTCGCGCTTTACGCCGGGGTGCGGCTTGTCAGCGCTCAGGGGCAAGCCGGGCTCAACCGCCATCATGCGCTTCTGTTCACGGCGCTGCTTGGTGCGGTTTATACAAACCATGGGGCGCTTTTTTTCACCGCAAGCTTTGGTGGTGCGCTGATGGCCACAATGCTCAGGCAAAGTGGCTGGAAGGTGGGCCGGGCGCATATCGTGCTCGCGCTGGTGTTTATCGGCGTTGCCCTATGCTGGCTGCCTGCGTTTGAGGGGCTTCTGGCGCAGCGGGCCCGTTCTGCCGCGCTTAATTTCCCTGATCACAGGCCGGGGGTGGAGGCGCTCCTTAACACGCTTTTGGGTTTTGTATCGCTCAGCTATCTGTGGTCGCTCAAGCTGGTGAGCGCGGGGTTTATCATCCCGTGTGCGGCTTTTGGCGCGCGCGTGCTGTACCGCCGCGCGCCGGACGCGGGGCTCACGCTCCTGCTGCTTGCGGCTTTTTTTACCGGCGGTTTGCTCTTGCTGTATCTTTATGACCCGGTGTTTGGCCGGGTGCTTGAGCGCGGCTATTGGCTCAACATCATTGTGCTGATATTCGCGGGCACCGGCTTTGCGGCGTTGCTGGCCCGGCTTTTAGGGGCACCGGGCGCGTGCCGCCTTGCGGTGCCGGTGCTGGCAGCCATGGTGGCGGTGTTGCACGCTCAGGCGCTTAGGAACATTAACGCGTCCGAGAGCGCGGACTGGCGACCGGTGGCGGAAGCGGTGGGCGCGAAGGTAGCGCCGGGGGACATCGCCTTCACCATCCCGTGGATCATGGCTCCGCATGTGGATTATTATCTGGGTGAGCGTTTTAAAGCTGGCGCTATCAAACGCACGCCAGACCTGTTTCGCTATAACACCGGCAATATCCCGATGCTCTTGGAAGACATGCGCGACAAGACAGACGCAAAGCGCCTGTGGCTTTTCATTGCCGAGGGGGATAGCACCGCGCTTGATGGTGCAGCCTTTGAAGTTACGGAGCGGATTGAGGCACCCGGCGGTGCGCTTCTTGTGCTCGCGCTCCCCTTAAGGGCTGAGGCGCCATAACGGTTGCGCGAACGCTACCCTTGGCGGCATAGTGTGCCCATGACCAATGCTTTTGGGGGAGCGGGGGATGTCAGAGAAGTCAATCAATCAAATACGGCAGGAGATATCATCGTATAGGACCACCTTTGGTCATGATCGCGTTGATTATGGAGAATTGGTGCCATCAATTTTGAAGCCGGAAAATATTGATTATGCATATCTGGAAAACCAATACGAACTCCTTCAGGCGTTGGACACGGAAACATCCCTAAAACGAGCCGAGCGCGGGGCCGAAGAATGGAACGGTTGGGTGCAATGGGCACAGGTGTTTCACGGGCGCTGGTTACGGCTGGAGCGTGATGGAGCCACAAAAAAGGCTGTGCTCAAAGACGCTTCCGATCAGTTACTGGAATTTCAGGATTCTGGCGTTGAGACCTGCACACCCATTGATGATTTCTCAGGTTTTGTATTCCCGTGTGATGTTTCGTTCGACGGCATTGTGTTTGAACAAGGGGCGGATTTCAGCAAAGCTTATTTCGCAGGGGATGCCTGGTTTTCAGGCGCCAAGTTCCTGGGCAAAAGCAAGTTCACCGGCGCAACCTTTTTGGCGGATGCGCATTTTGTTGAATCCGAGTGGCGGGATAACGCTGACTTTGGCAAAGCGCAGTTTCATGCCTTTGCGAAATTTGAAAAAGTGCTGTTTGAGGGTGACGCGTGGTTTGGGAAGGCGGAGTTTCATTCAAAATCCTATTTTGTGCAGGGCTGCGCGCTTGGGAAGCTCTGGTTCACGGACGCGGTTTTCCAAGACGAGTTATTCGCGCGGGACCTCACGCTCGCGGCAAAATTCAGGGCAGACCATACCCAGTTTCGCAGCAAGGCAGAGTTCACCCGCGCGCAGTTTCTTGGTGAAGCGGTCTTTGAGGATGCCCGTTTTGATGGCGACACAAACCTTGACCACGTGTGGTTCGGGCGCACCGCCCAAACCCCGCTGCCCCGTCGTTTCGCCGACTGGACCGAAAAAGCGAAAACAGCCTATGAGGCAACGTTCGTAAATTCACAAAGCAAAACGGTGCCCAACTTCATTGGGGCACATTTCAAGGACCTGCCAGACATCGGGCATATGAAAGTGCCTGATATCCCCTATACGCCCCTCGCATCCGTGTGGCAGAGGTTCCAGCGCCTTCGAGGGCACGGCGGCACGGACTATTATGTGATGGACAACAGAGCGGCCGCCAAGTTCCGCAGGTTGGCAAAAATGGCATCAGCCTCCCACAACCATATTGCGGAGCGCCGGTTCTTCCGGTCTGAGCTGTTGAGCCGCCGCGGGCATGAGACAGAACGACCATCAGAAATTTTCATGATCAATCTGTTTGAGTTTTTCTCGGGCTGCGGCTTGAGCTTCAAGCGGCCCATGTTCGGCCTGCTGGCGATTATCGTGGTGTGTTGCGCGATCTATTTTTCCCAGATCAGTTGGAGCGTGGCTGAAATGAACGCAGACGGTGAGGCGTGGTTTGATCTGGCTTCCTATAGCGTGCTCAACAGCCTGCCGCTGATCGGCTATGCGTCAGACACTTATGGCGCGGCGGTGAACACCCTGTTTGGTGGTATCGAGAGCGTGCCGTGGCCCGCCAAAGTGGTGGCCTTCATCCAGAATATCGCGTCGGCAATCCTGTTGTTCTTCGCGCTTCTTGCGATCCGGAATTATTTCAAGCTGGGGTAGGGGGTGTGCTGGCATGCCAGAAGGCAGCGTGAAAGCTCACGCTGCTTGCATCCTTTAAACCTTTAAGGAAGGCTGTTAGCGGAATTTTTTCCGAAGCTTGGAAAAGAGGCCCTCGCCTGCCTGGTGCTCTTGATACGCAGCCATTTCCCGTACCTGACGGGCGTATTCTACTTTGGTGATACCATAGGCGCGTGGCGGTGTTTGCTGTTGCATTTTCTATCTCGCTTTTGTCGTTGTCGTGTCGGCATTGCCAACTTTTTGTTTTGTTTTTTTTCCGGTCGTTGCCGGTATCTCACATATTGTGAGCTTTAGGTGTATTACAAGACTATAACACCTATTTTTTTATAAAACAAATATCCCGCGTGTCGTCACGCCCCGCGCGGTGAAACGTGTGATAAAAAAGGCGACCCGTTTTTGGGTCGCCTTTTGGCTGTTGGATGGGGAAGCGTAAGCGCTACTTGTTTTCGCTTTCCGTTTCCGTGCCTTCGGCCACCTCATCCACGGTAACGGTTGCTTTTTGCCGTGATTTTTTCTCTGTGATGGCGTTCACAAACTCAGCAACGTGTGGTGGGGTCAGGTGTCGACCGGAGCCGGTGAGATTAAGATACTCAAGAAGGGGGTTGTTTTCCATCATGGGCGCGCCGGGATAGCTGATGCTGAGGTCGTGCGGAATGCCTTCATAAAGGTCCGCGATATAAAAATCCTCATTCGAGGCTTCAACCCAACTGGTTTGCCCCATCTGGCGCATGGTGCGGCGGTCCGCATATTTGGTGATATGGGCTTTCACGTCCTGCTCCCAATTCGGGAAAAGGCCCGCGTTCAGCGCATAAAGCACCGAAACCTTGAGCTTGCCGTCATCTGCGCGCACCCCACGGTTGGAGTTGATAAACTCGCGCGCGTTTTCCTTTAGGGCGGCGTACACATTTTCTGGCGTGTAGGCCTCCCGGCGGATGTTGGGGCTGCCCACATACCCATGGAACAGGCCGTACATCACAAGCGGGTCCTGCCATTTGGGGATCAGGATATCCTGATGAATGTTATTGAGGGAAAGCGGCACACCGGCAACGGTCAGGAGTTTTTCGTCAAGGAGGCTGTCTTCACCATAGAGAAGGTCGCGCAAGTTTGTTTCGGGGTAGTGGTGCGCGAGCGCTTCAATCAGCGTGACGTTGTAGAGATTGAGCCAAAAGGCGAGCTGCTGGTTTTTCGTCCACTCCCGCATGGGGATCTGGTCTGGCGTGGCCTCAAGCCCGGTACGAATAGCCTGTATGGCTTCCAGGTTTTCATCTTCGAACGCAAAAAATACCAGGCGGTTGCCTTCAAGCCGGTTCAGGCTTTTGTTGCCACGGGTAATGCGTGTGTTGATGGTGGGGCGTTTGGCGCGCGCGAGGGTCCGGTCAGACAGGCCGCTATCAAACACGGTGGTGCGCAAGATATAAGAGAGGTCATCATAATAGATATCGAACGTACGGATGTCTGCGTGGCCCTGGAAGGGTTCTGGCAGGCTGCTGTCGTCAGCAGTGGCGGTGGCTGTGGCGGCAAGACCGCTCAGGCACATCATGATGCCGCCCATGAGCCCAAAGGCGCGTGACGAAAGTTTCATGGTTCACTCTCCCCCAAATCCCGTAGTTTCTACGATAAGTGGTAGAGTACCGTGTATCTGCGTGTATTTGAACCAATTATTTATACCAAAAGGCCATGCCGGTTGATGCCAGCATGGCCTTTTAAACTCTTTAGCTTAGTGCGCGGTTTATTCTGCGGCTTTGGCGGCGCGCTTGCGTTCGTGCGGCAGAAGGAAGCGTTTGCGCAGGCGAATGCTCTCCGGCGTTACCTCAACAAGCTCGTCATCGTTGATGTAAGCCAGCGCTTCTTCAAGCGGCAGGATTTTCGGCGTGCTCATCTTGATCGCATCATCCTTGCCGCTTGCACGCATGTTGGTGAGCTGCTTGGCTTTTTGCACGTTTACGTCCAGATCATTGTCGCGGCTATGCTCGCCAATGATCATGCCTTCATAAACTTCCACGCCGTGGTTGATCATGATGGTGCCGCGTTCCTGCAGGTAGAAAAGCGCATATTGCACGGCCTTGCCGCCTGCGGTCGCTACCAGCACACCACGCTGACGTGCGCGGATAGGGCCTTTATAGGCGTCATAGCGGTCATACGCGCGGGCCATGATGCCGGTGCCGCGTGTGTCGGTCAGGAACTCACCATGATAGCCAATAAGGCCACGGGCCGGTGCGTCGAATGTGAGGCGAACCTTGCCTGCACCTGATGGCACCATGCCGGTAAGCTCAGCCTTGCGGAGCGACATTTTCTCAACCACTGAGCCCTGGTATTCTTCGTCCACATCAATCTGTACGGTTTCATAGGGCTCAAGACGCTTGCAGTTTTCGTCCTGCTTGAAGAGAACACGCGGGCGGCTGATTGCCAGCTCAAAGCCTTCGCGGCGCATGGTCTCGATAAGTACGCCAAGCTGAAGCTCGCCCCGGCCAGCAACCTCAAACGCATCCTTGCTTTCGGCTTCGGTTACCTTGATGGCTACGTTGCCTTCGGCTTCGCGCATCAGGCGGTCACGGATCACGCGGCTCGTCACATGCTTGCCTTCGCGGCCCGCAAGCGGGCTGTCGTTCACCATGAAGGTCATGGCAAGGGTTGGCGGGTCAACCGGGATAGCGTGCAGCGCTTTTGTGACTTCCGGTACCGCGATGGTGTCCGCCACTGTGGCGGTGGTGAGGCCAGCGATGGCAACAATGTCGCCCGCTTCCGCTTCTTCAACCGGCACACGCTCAAGCCCGCGGAACGCCAGCAACTTGGAGATGCGACCGGTTTCAATAACCTTGCTGTCGCGGCTTAGGGCATGGATAGGGTCACCCACCTTCACGCGGCCTGTCTCAACACGGCCGGTGAGGATACGGCCAACAAAGTTGTCGCGGTCCAGCAGGCTGATCAGCATGGAGAAAGGCTTGTCCACATTGCTGTTGGTGACAACCTTCGGCGCAGGCACATGCTCGATGATTTTTTCAAAAAGCGGGTGCAGGTTTTCGCGCGGGCCATCAAGCTCGTTATCGCACCAGCCGTCACGGCCGGAAGCGTACATCACAGGGAAGTCGAGCTGCTCGTCGTTCGCGTCTAGGTTCACAAAAAGGTCGAAACACGCATCCGTTGCGGCGTCCGGGTCTCCGTCAGGCTTGTCCACCTTGTTTACCACCACGATCGGCTTCAGGCCAAGGGCCAGCGCCTTCATGGTCACAAATTTGGTTTGCGGCATCGGGCCTTCGGCGGCATCCACGAGCAGCACAACACCATCCACCATGGAAAGGATACGCTCAACTTCACCGCCAAAGTCCGCGTGGCCTGGGGTGTCCACAATGTTCACGCGGGTGTTTTTCCACATCACGCTGGTGCATTTTGCCAGGATGGTGATGCCGCGCTCTTTCTCAAGGTCGCCGCTGTCCATCGCGCGTTCTTCAACCCGCTGGTTGTCGCGCAGGGTACCGGATTGCCGGAAAAGATTATCCACCAGCGTTGTTTTGCCGTGGTCAACGTGCGCGATGATCGCGATGTTGCGAATGTCTTTGCTCATGTCTGATTTCCTGAGGGTGCCTTTTGGGTCTGGCCCGGCGTCCCTAATAAAAAAAGCCCCTTCGCCATGAGATCAACTCGGATCCACTGTGGCCGCGGGCTTTTGCACTTTTAAAACTCGCGCGCCTTATACGCGCGATTGCCCCATTCGGCAAGCAGAAAGGGCAGGTGTCACTTACTCATAATAATTGCTGTTGTTTTGGCGTTTGGGCGCAAGCTTGGGGCGGTTCGTCGCGCTGTGGCTTGATTGACCCTGCATGGGCTTGTTAAGCGAGTGTCTCAAGGATGGAGTTCCTATGACCTATGACGCAGATAAATCGATCGATCTTTCTTACCGCTTCCTGCTTGGGCTGTGGCTTGCGGGTGCGCTATGTTTGGCGGCAGCACTGTTGATGGACGAGGAAAAGGTTCAGGACCCCTGCACGGTGATGCAGATGCATTTCGATTTTTACTGCAAGGGTTAAGGCGGTAGCCTAGAGCGTGCGAGCCTCTGCGCCCGGCGAAAACGCGCCGCTCTCTTCATCCCCGATGGTTGTGCCCGGTTTGATGCTGAGCGCATCAAGGAACTGGTCGGTCACGATATCCCAGTCATATTTGCTTGCGAAGGCAGCGCATGCGGCCCTGTCGCACTCAAGCGCGCCTTTGATGGCTGTGCTTAGGTCATCATCAAGGCAGGCGATAGGGGTGTGCCAGTCGTCAAACGGGCCGGTGCCATCTGCGCCCACCACATCAAGAGGGCCCTGCACCGGATAGGCAGCCACGGGGGTACCGCAGGCGAGCGCTTCAATCATGACAAGGCCGAAGGTGTCTGTTTTGCTGGGGAAGACAAACACATCAGCGCCTGCATAGGCTGCGGCAAGCTCAGCACCAAACTTTGCGCCCAGGAATTGAACGTCCGGATAGTCAGTCTGTAGTTTTTTGAGCGCGGGACCATCGCCCACGACAACCTTGGTGCCGGGCACCTCGGTTTTGAGGAAGGCTTCGATATTTTTCTCAACCGCCACCCGGCCCACGTAAAGCTGGATGGGCTTTGTGCCTGCAGCACCCGCGCCGCCCTGATAGTCCGCCTCGCCCGTATTGAATTCGGTGTTGAACTGGGCGGCGTCCACCCCTCTGGTCCAGCGCACGATGTTTGTAAAACCTTTGGAGCGCAGAAGCGCACGCACGGTTGGGGTGGCCACCAGCACACCGCTGCTTTTTGCGTGGAAGCGGCGGAAAATGGGGTAAAGCCAGTCAGCCTTCACTGGATAGCGCGCTTCAATATATTCAGGAAAGGCAGTGTGGTAGGCGGTCGTGAAGCTACGGCCGTTTTTAATGCACCAGCGCCGGGCTGCCCACCCAAGCGGGCCTTCTGTTGCGATATGCACCGCATCAACTTGCCAACGGTTCAGGATGCGTTTCGTGCGAGCGCGTGCGTTAAGGCTCAGCCGTATCTCAGGGTAGCTGGGGCATGGCATGGTTTTGAACATCTTGGGCGTGAGCATGTAAACCCGGTGCCCGCGCGCCTTCAGATGATGCCTGAGCGTATCAAGCGTGCGCACCACACCGTTCACCTGCGGGTGCCACGCATCGCTGACGATACAGATTTTCAAGGGGCCTTCTCGCATGCGGCTCTATTCGGCGGCCACCGGCGCCGGGGCGCGGGGGCCTTCAGCGCGTTTGCCTTTGGGCTTACGGGGTTTGCCTGCGTTTTTCTTTTCCTCGCGTGCGGCCACTTCATCGGCCCAGTGCAGGATCTCAAACCGGCCGTCTTCATGTTCAACAAGGGCGGTGCAGCTTTCAACCCAGTCGCCATCGTTCATATATTCAATATCGTCAAAGAAACGACGCTCGGCCTGGTGGATGTGCCCGCAAATCACGCCGTCAACACCGCGGCGGCGGGCCTCGCCAGCCACAGCTTCCTCGAACCGGCCAATATATTCGACCGCGTTTTTGACCTTGTGTTTGAGGTATTTTGACAGCGACCAGTAGCTATAACCCAGCTTGCGGCGAACCCAGTTTACCGCCGTGTTGAGCTTGAGGAGGGTGACATAGGCATGGTCACCCACATGGGCGAGCCATTTGGCATATTTGACCACACCGTCAAACTGGTCACCATGCAACACCCAGTACCGTTTGCCGTTGATGGCCTCATAGATCATCTCGGGCATCAACTCGACCCCGGCCATATTGTGGCCTTCAAAGCCCCTGAGCGCTTCATCATGATTGCCGGGGATATAGATAACCTCGGTACCGTGTTTGGCCATCTTGAGCACGCGGCGGATCACATCGTTATGGGTGGTGTCCCAATACCAGTTCCGCTTGAGTTGCCAGCCGTCAATAATGTCGCCCACCAGAATGAGCTTGTCGCAGCTTACAGACTTGAGGAAATCCAGCAAAAGGTCCACTCGCGCGGCACGTGTACCAAGGTGTGTGTCTGATATAAAAATAGCGCGGTAATGGCGCGCCTGTTTTCGTTTGTCAGATTGTACGCCAACACCCGGCAGGAGGGAGTTGGGCGACGGCTGGGAGGAAGCCGATCGCCCAAGTGGAGTTGGTATGTCATCTCTGAATAAGACTTGCTCTCCGAAGGGGGAGAGGGGAGGAAAAAGCACATTGTCTATCAGCTTTGTCATGGCCGCTTTATGCGCGCGCATGGTGACAGTTGCGTTGCGGTGACATGACTGTTTTTTGAAAAGCGACTCTGGTGTGATTCGGCCTAGGGATTCTGCCAATGTGTGGCATCAAGACAACACTCGGCATAATTTTTCTTGGATTTTTTTTCCAAACGCAACTTTTTGTTATGCTTTTAATTTCAATAACTTATCCGAAGTTAAGGATTTTTCAAGGTTTCGTGAACTAGGCTGTACTTGGAATTTGATTGCTGAGCAATTATCTTATTCTGTAGCGGGTAGCCCCGCTAATGCCCTCCGTGGGCGTTTCCTCCCTGAGCCTGGGCCACGCGAAAGCGTGGCCTCTTTTTTTGTGCCTTCGCAAAAGTGCGGTAGCGTTTCCAGGCGCATTCCTATTGCGCATGGCGGCTGTATTTCCATGGGCAATCCATCAGCAAAAAAAAAGGGGGCGCCGAAGCGCCCCGAAAGGTTCCAGATGGGAAACCTGATTAGAACTGGTAACGGGCCCGCACGTAGTATGCGCCGCCGTTCACACCAAAGGGTGCGTGCTCTGAATATTTGGAGCCAACCTCACCAGACCATGGGTTGAGGGTTGGGCTGTTGTCGAACACGTTTTCAGCCCCGATGGAGATTTCGAAACCTTCCATCACGTTGTAGCCGATTTCAGCGTCCATCGTGATTTCAGATGTGCCATCGATCGGCAGGCCGCAGCTGTCTGCGTGCGCGCTGAAATACTTGCCGTGGTAGTTGGCGCGGGCAAGGAAACGCCACTTGCTGGCGTTATGTGTCAGCGTGGACGAGAAGCGGTAAGCAGGCAACGAATCTTCGAGACGCTGAATGCGACACGCATCAAGGGTAGCAGGGTTGAAGTCCACCACTTCCGTTTTGGTGTAGTTACCCGCGAATGAAAGCGCTGTGGAGCCATCATCCGAGAAGTTGAGCGGAACCGTTGCCACAACATCCACACCCTGGCTTCTTGTGTCAAAGTCGTTGACGAAGAAGCGGAATGCCTGCAGGTCAGCCGCGAAAGCGATGCCGGATGCCACTAGGGCGTCACGGTCAGCTTGCGACAGCGTGATGGTTGCAGACTGGGTGATGCGGTCTGAAAGCTTGATGTTGAAATAGTCAACCGTCAGCGATGCAGCACCAATATCAGCCGCGAAGCCGAGAGTGAAGGAATCAGCCTTCTCTGGGCCAAGTGGGTCAGCACCAAACTCTGCCGCAACCGGGTTGGTTGGTGGAATGGTACCACGCTGAGCCAGTTCCAGACGGCCGTTCACGGTTTCAAACACTGTTGAAACGTTCACAACCTGTTGTTGGCCCGGTGTTGGTGCCCGGAAGCCTGAGCTGATAGACCCACGCAGACGCAGAGCATCACCAAGCTTGTAAAGCGACGTTACCTTGAAGTTGGTGGTGGAGCCAAAGTCTGAGAAGTCTTCCCAGCGGAGAGCAGCACCAAGTACCCAGTTTTCGGTAATGTCAGCTTCAAGGTCGATATAGCCCGCGATGTTGGAGCGGTCCCATGAGCCAGCAACCTGTGGGCTGAAGCCCGAGAAGCCGTTTGAGCCGATACCAAAGCCCTGGGTTACGCTCACGTTATCGCCATCAGCGTTGGTGAGGTTGAAGGAGCGCGCAAGAATGCCAACCTCGAACGATTCCGGCTGGCCGGTGCGGGCTTCAAACTGCTCTTCACGCCATTCAAAACCAACGGCAACGTTCAGCGGTGAATAGAAACCAACTTCAACAGGGTATGAGAAATCTGCGTTGAAGTTTTTCTCAAGCTGCACGTAAGAACCCAGCTCAAAAAGGGTTGGTGTTGCTGAACCAAGGCTTGGGTTCACCGTATTGTCGATGAAGAAGTCTGCCTGGTTGCGGCCAGCGTGCATGCTGATGTCGTAGGTGAGGCCGCTATCCAGCTCACCACGGAAGCCCATGGCGCCCGCGATATCGTTCAGACGGCCACCAAAGTTAGGTGTAAAGCCGCCGGGGAACATTTCGTTAAACACAAAACAGTTTGGGTCAGCGAAGATGGCCGCCATCTGCGCAGCTTCTTCGGCTGAGCCGATCACCACAGGGTCAACGACCTGGCCTGTTGTGGCTTCGCCTTCATTGAAGTTGATGCCGCCCGGGCAGGTGACGCCGTCATCCGGGGTCATGTCACCCACAAGACGGGTAACGCCGCCGTCGCCTGAGTTCACGCCGGAACGGGTGTTCGGGTTACGGTAGTAGAAACCACCGATCACTTCGCGCTCGGCATAGTTACCGAAAGCATAGATTTCTGAGCTCTCTCCGGTCTCGATACCGAAGTTCATGAAAGCCTTCCAGTCGTTGTTGATCTCGGGTGTGCCCCAGATCTGCGCATAAGGCTCGCGCACGTCCGAGTTGCCCGCATCAATAAGCGCCTGCGCGTCTGCGCGCTGTACGCTGCGGCTGGTTGCGTCGGCCTGGCGCCATTCAGCAGAGAAGTTCACGAAGCCGTTGTCCGTTACTGGCAGGCCGATGTTGGCTGCAAGCTGGAGCTGGTCGCCGTCGCCTTCATATGTTGAGCCATATTTGGCTGAAACGCTGCCACCTTCGGCATCGTCGCGCAGCACAAAGTTCATCACGCCCGCAATAGCGTCAGAACCATACTGTGCGGCAGCACCGTCCCGCAGGACTTCAACGCGCTTGAGCGCAATTGCAGGGATAACGCCAATGTCTGGCCCCTGTGCACCGTCTGATACCCCGCTACCAAGGAAGGTGATAACAGCAGAGCGGTGACGACGCTTGCCGTTAAGCAGAACCAGTGTTTGATCCGGCGCGAGGCCGCGCAGGTTCGCAGGACGAACGAGCGTTGCCGCATCGTTGATAGGCTGGGAGTTAACGTTATAGCTTGGTACAACCGTGCGCAGCAGGTTGTCCATGTCGCCGCTACCCTGGTTGGCGAAGTCATCGCCGCTGATAACGTCAACAGGTGCAGGTGTATCTGCCGCAGAACGCGCCGCACGCCGCGAACCGGTAACAACAACCTCCTCGATTGCCATCGTGTCCGCGCTTGTGTCCGTGCTTTCCTGAGCAAATGCACCGCTTGATAGGGTTGACGCCACTGCAACGCAGGACGTGCCCAAAAGCAGTCTCTTCATGATATCCACAGAACCCCTCCGTGTATGTTTGGTGTGGTTTCGTTTGTTTTCCCGCAAACCCCCCGGTTAGCGGTGAACGCACTCGATACCAACAAAGACGAATGGCCTTCGGGGATTTGGAATAAAAATCTGGGAAAAAGACGTTTTTCTGACAAGTGCGGAGGAAATTGTCAGAAAGTGATGTTTTTGAAACACATGAGAATGTTTGGTGAATCTTGAGAAATTTTATTTCACATAAGCGGCTTTTATACTGTTTTTACTCCCTTTTTCGGGCCTGCTTTATGGGCGAAGGCACCAACTAGTATCCGTTTTGGCAATTCAAAAATGAATAACCTTCAGGTGAGAATTATATCTAAAGTTTATATATGCGTTGGGGCTCTACGGCCGGCCTCGGCTGAGGGCTGAAACTATTCTGCTGCGCGCGGTAGTTTGTCGGCGCGGTTAAGGCCCATATGCCTTGTGTAGGTCTCGATCAGTTGGCTAACGAACCAGCCCAGCTTTTTCTCAACCTCCGGGAAGGATTGCAGCGGCTGGAGCGTGCTTTCATGCATGTACAGGCCGCGGCTCAGCTCGATCTGGAGCGCGTGATACCCGCTATTTGGTTTGCCGTAGTGTTGCGTGGAAAAACCGCCCGAATAGGGCACATTGCGGCGCACGCTGAAGCCTGCGCGAATGAGAAGTTCTTCCGCGAGCGAGGTAAGCTCACGGTCGCAGGATGCGCCCCAGTTGTCGCCCAGCACAATATCGGGCCCCGCGCTGCGGCCGCGCCGCCTGCCCGCAGGTGTTTCAGATGGCATGGAATGGCAGTCGATCAGCACCGCGCGGCCAAATTGTGCTTTCCGCGCGTCAAGAAGGCTCGCCAGCTTGTCATGATACGGGCGGTAAACATTGCTGATGCGAAAGAGGGCCTCGCGCGCAGGCAGGGTGCCCTCATAGATCGGCATGCCTTCTGCTATCAGCTTGGGGATAATACCCAGCCCGGCCCTTACCCGGTGGGTGATATCAAGATCGCCCTCCTCAAGTGGCGGGTTGAACATATCCGGGTCCAGCTCGTTTTCCGCCCGGTTGAGGTCGAGGTAGGCGCGGGCATGTGTTGCCACAAGAAGATTGGCGCCATGCTCTGGTGCTGCCGCAAAAAGCCGGTCTACATAAGCATCTTCTGAAAGCCGCAGGCTGTGGGTTTCAAGGTTTGCGGCCCTGATCATGCTGCCGGGATAGTGCCTGCCGCTATGAGGTGCCGCAAAGACAAAAGCATTGGGCGTGACGGCGGATTTCAACACAAAAGGCGGCGGTGTTTCACCACTGTTGCTTTTATCTGGTCCGTCCTCAGTCATTGCCATTCTTTTGTCCAACTAATGAAGCAATAGCCCAACGCTAGCGCGAAATGAGTGCCAAGTCACTGACAAGTTGTGGCAAACTGTGACAGGTTTTGGTGAGGCGCGTGATCTCGCACAGTGTTGACAAATAACACCGGTGCGAAGAGATAGAAGTGATTGTAACGGGCCACCACAAACCGTTCAGGGGGAATTGACAGTGAGCATGATCCGTAAAGGTTGGCTTCTACCGCGCCTTATGGTGGCGCTGTTGATTTTTTCAGCCGGTGCCCCGCATGTGGCAGCAGATGAGGCGGGCGATGATGGCGCTGAGCCGCGCCCGAAGATCGGACTGGTGCTTGCAGGTGGTGGCGCGCGTGGCGGTGCCCATATTGGTGTCCTGAAGGCGCTTGAAGAACATCAGGTGCCCGTTGATTATATCACCGGCACAAGCTTTGGCGCGATTGTGGGGTCTTTCTACGCGGCGGGCTATACGGCGGACGAGCTTGAGGTCGCGCTCGCCTTGATGGACTGGGAAAACCTCCTGAGCGATAACGCGCCGCGTTCCGGTCGCAGCTTTCAGCGCAAGCTGGATGATGAAGAAACCGCACTCGATTTTGAGTTCAGCGTGGGTGAAAAAGGCCTCGCCCTGCCGCAAGGGCTGGTGCGGGGTAACCAGCTGCGGTTGATGCTGCGCCGCTATCTCTCCCGCGTGGCGCATGTGCAGAACTTTGACGAGCTTCCCATCCCTTTCCGCGCGGTGGCGACAGACCTTGAAACCGGTGGTGAGGTTGTGATGGGCTCAGGCGATATTGCAAGCGCGGTATTGGCGAGCATGGCGGTGCCGGGGCTTTTCCCACCCGTGGACCGTGAAGGCCATATGCTGGTGGACGGTGGGCTCGTGAACAATATGCCGGTAACGGTCGCGAAGGAAATGGGCGCGGACATTATCATCCTTGTTGATATTGGTACCCCGATGGCGGAGCGGGAGGAGATCACCTCCTTCCCCAAGGTGTTTGGGCAACTGCTGTCCATCCTCACGCTCAAAAACCGGCAGGCGCAGCTTGACGAGTTGACGGACCGTGACATCCTCCTCAAACCCGACCTTGAGACGATCCGGCTGACGGATTTTCATCTCGCCACATCGGCGGTACCGGAAGGCTATGCCGCCGCGAATGAAGCAGGCGATGCCCTGAAGGCGCTCTCGCTTTCTGACGCAGACTGGCAGGATCACAGGGCAAACCGGCGCGTGGATTTTGAGCCGCCCACAATCGATTTTATCACGGTCGATAACTCCAGCAGCCTGCCGGACAAATATGTGCGGTCCCTCATCCGGCACGATAAGGGCGAGCCGCTCAATGAAGCGCAGCTGTCGGACGACCTGACCCGCATCTACGGCACCGGGTATTTTGACCGGGTTGAATACCGTATCCTTGAGCGCGGCGCAGAAACCGGCATCCATATCGAGGCAAAAGAACGCGCCGTTGGCAAAAAGTTCGTGCGTTTCGGGCTTTCGCTCAGTGACGATTTCTCCGGCAACAACCATTATAATATTGCAGCAAGCTATACGGTGCTGGGCCTCAATTCACTGGGGGCTGAATGGCGGGTGCGGGCGCAGGTGGGTGATATCCTTGCCGCTAATACGGAGTTTTACCAGCCGCTCAATGCCACGCAGGATTATTTTGCCATCACCTCCTTCACCGCCGCCAGTGTGGTGCGGGGCATCACCAATGACCGTGGTGTCACGGTGGCGGACGCGCGGGTGACAAATGGTGACCTGAAGCTCGGTGTCGGGCGTAATATCTCCAACATCGGCCGTATCACGGTGGGGCTTGAGCGTGGCGTTGCGCGTGCCAAAATCCATACGCCGGATTTTGAGTTCCCGGCCTTCTCAATCCATTCCGCCAGCATTTATGCCAAGCTTGAGACAGATACGTTCGACAACGCTGACTTCCCGCACAAAGGCAGTGGGCTGACCATTGTGTATTCAGACGGCCGCACCTTCCTTGGCGGCGAGTCTACCGTCAACAAGCTGGAGGCAGGCTATACCCACACCATGACGTGGGGCCGCAATACGCTTACCGGTTTTGTCAGCTCAGGCATGGCCTATGGCGGTGACGAGACAGAGACGGATGATTTCTCCCTCGGTGGGTTCCTCAATCTCTCTGGCCTCAGGCAAGACCAGATCAGCGGTAAATATTACGGCCTCGCCGGGCTTGCTTACTATCGCAGGCTCAACCAGGGTGGCATAGCCTCGCTTTTTGGGGTGCCGATCTATGCGGGCCTGTCGCTTGAGGCAGGCAATACCTGGAACCGCTCATCCGATATCGAGTTCAGCAAACTGCGCTATGGCGGCAGTGTGTTCCTCGGTGCTGATACGCCCATCGGGCCGCTTTATCTGGGCTCTGGCTACACCACAGGGCAGGCGGACGCGCAGGTCTCGGCCTTTATGTATCTCGGGCGGCCGTTCTAGGGGCGAAGCCAGCCTTAAAACTGTAAAAATGAACTTGCGCGGCTTTTATGTGCGGTGTAAACACGCACCCGTCCTGCACACACGTGTACGGCCCGCTTAAAATGGTACGGTCGGTTAGCTCAGTTGGTAGAGCGCATCGTTGACATCGATGAGGTCGTTGGTTCGAACCCAATACCGACCACCATTTATTTCCGGAAATTTTGGCTTCAGCCTCTATCCCTCAACCGCATGCCTGAGGGCTGCGCGGGCGAGCAGGCGTGTGGAATCAAGGGTTGGCAGGCTTGCGTTCTCGTCACTGATGATAAGCGGGATTTCTGTGCAGCCGAGCACCACGGCATCACACCCTTCTTCAACGCGCAGGCGGTCGATCAACTTCTGGAAATACGCCACGCTTTCAGGGCGGAAGGTGCCGTATACAAGCTCGTCCATAATGATGCGGCCGATCTCTGTGCGCTCCGCCTCATGGGGGCGCACAAACTCAAGCCCCTGCGCGCCAAGCTTGGAGGGATATACCTCACTTTCCGTCAACCATTTGGTGCCGGTCAGCCCGATGCGCTTGAAGCCTCTCGCCTTGGCCTCATGGGCCACTACCTCGGCGATATGCAACCACGGCAGCGGTGAGCGGGTTTTCACATAATCAAACGCCTGATGGATGGTATTGTCCGGGCAGATCAGGAAATCCGCGCCCGCGCTTTTAAGTTTATGTGCGCTTGTCAGCATCAAATCACCAACCCTATCCCAGTCGTTCCGGTAAATACAGGCCGTATAGTCGGCGAGGGAGGGTGTGTGCATGGAAACTTCAGGGTGCGCATGCGGGCCCATAATATCAGCCCCCTCGGTGCAGATGGTTTTATAACAAAGCGCTGCGCCTTCGGCTGAACAGCCGACAATACCGATATGTTTGGGCATGAAATTTCCAATATCTCTGACTGACGAGACCTAGAGATAAGCGTGCCTCGCCCGGGCTTCAATAGGGCGCGCGGTGCGGCCTTGATGAAAAATTTATATGCGGGTTATTTCAGCCAAATCGAATGTTTACGCGGATAAGCGTCTTATCACTCTCAGTACTTCTTTTGAGATCGGGTTCACCTCTCGTTCAGGCAAACAAGCGTTTCATGGTGGGGCCCGGTGGGGATGGCTGGTTGGGAACCGGCCATAATGTGAGGGATAAGACAATGTTATGGAGCGGACTTGGATCAGTGGCCCTGATGGTTTTTCTGATGGGCATGGTTGTGGTGACGGGGGCGGATTTGATGTCTGTGCCTGCGTATCTGGTGCTTTCGGCACCCTTGGTTACCTACCTCGGTTTTGAGCTGAAGCTCTATTCTGAAGGGCTTTATATGCGCTACAGCGCGGAAGGCCCCGCTGGCACATCGCCCATGCGCAGCTTTCTTGAGCATCAGGTAGAGCGCGGGCATAAACCGACGGTTCTTTTTGTGCCGGTGATGGCATGGGGGCCGATTTTGGCGGCTATCGGCATCAGCATGGGCGCGTGATTGCGCGCCCCATCATCCGCCGAAAATGGCACTGACGGCCAGCACAAGGCCAATGCTCGTGGCAATCGCTGCGGGCAGGGCAAAATACCCCATGCCGCGCCACATATCACCCAGCATGCTTGGGTTGGTGACCTCCAAAGGCCGGTCGGCAGGTTTAAGCCGCATGGCAAAAATCATGATACCGGTAACAGCAAGGCCGGTGAGTATCACCCCCGCCACAAACCATAACAGCCGCACGGCAAACCCCACCTTTGGCATATGGTTCGCGAAGGAGCCGAAATGCAGCGGGTCCGCCCCTTCTGCGATGCGCTGATGAAGGCTCAGGTCCATGCCCTTCTGTACTTGCATGGTTTGCCCGGTTTCGGGGTTGACCAGCACCGCGTTGCCGCGCTCCCGCATCAAAACGGCTTCGGCCTGCCCCATCACCACAATACCGCCGCGCTTGTTGTTGGGCATATAGATAGAGGTGACCTGAAGTTCGGGGTAGGCCGCTTTGGCGGCAATCACCGCCGTGTCCAGCGCCTGGCCCTGAAGGCTTGCAACAGGCAGTGCCATTTTGGGCCGCATGGCGGCGGGCGCGTTACCACCACCCCACTCAATCAGATACCAAAGGCCTGAGATACCGATAACGGCGATAAACCACAAAGACCACAGCCCCGCAAAGCGGTGCAGGTCGCCCGTGAAACGCCGCCCATCGCCCGCGCGTTTGCCTTTGCCCGGCTGCCGAAGTTTGGGCAGGCGAAAGAAACCGCGCCACCAGCGTTTATACACCACAAACGCCGTGATGAGGGAGGCCAGAAGCGGCAGCGACAGGATGGAGACAATCGGGATGCCCACTTTTGAGGGCAGCATCAGGTGGCGGTGCAGTTCCCGAAACAAGCGCTGGGCGTTAAACCAGCCGGTGATGCCCTGTGCCTCACCTGTGGCGGGGTTGAGGTGAACGCGGAAGCGCTCGCCACTCGCGTTGACCGCGATGGCTTCTGCCGCAAAGAAAAAATCATAAGGGGCTGAGATGCGCTCAACCCGCGCGCCCGGCGATGAAGCCTCTAGCGCTTTTTGGGCGCCATCCAGCATCATGCCCCATGTGGCTGGCTCACCAATCGGGGCTGCGGCCCGCATCTCCGGGTGGATCAACCAGTCAATCTCATGGGAGAGCGTGGCAAGCGTCCCCGTCGCCAGAATGAAGGTGAGAAAAAGGCTCACCTTCAACCCGGCCCAGTGATGCACGGTCCACCATAGCGACCGTTTTTTCTTTGGCTTTACACCTGCCACTGCTTCCATTTTTGGCCCTAAAGCTTCCAGCGCAGTTCAACAAAGGCCGTGCGTGGCTCGCCGGGGAAGTGCCCGTCGCGGGTAATGAACCCGGAAGCCGCATACTCTTTGTTGAAGAGGTTATCCACACGCAGCATCACGGACACCTGCTCGTTGAGCTGATGGATGAGCGACGTATCGAAAATGGTGTAAGGGCGCACGGTCTGGCCGTCAATGCTTAGCCGCTTGCTGACATATTCTGCGCCAAACGCCAGCGTGGTGTTGATGGGCGCAAATTCATAACGTGTCCAGAGCCCCGCCTGATGTTTGGGGGAGTTGGCGAAACGGTCGCCCACAGCGTTTGAGAGCGACTGACCCGCAACCGTTTTGGTGATGCGGGCGTTATTATACCCGTAGTTTGCGGTCACTACCCAATGGTCGGTAATGTCGGCGGCAAGCTCTACTTCAAAGCCTGTGCTTGTTACCTCACCGATGGGGGCCTGGTCATCCACACCGTCTGAGCTGTCCCCGTTCGGGTCAAGCTGCAGCAGGTTCTGGCGTTTGATCTCATACACCGCAGCATTGGCCTGCACGCGGCCACCCAGAAGCGCAACCTTGATGCCGGCTTCCATCTGTTGGCCGGTTACCGGGTTGAAGGGCCCGCCCGCCAGCACGTCCTGGCTGCCGATGCCTTGTGGTTCAAAACTTTCAGACCAGCTTGCATAGACGGAGATATTTTCCTGCGGCTGATAGATAAGGCCCGCGCGCAGTGCCCAGTCGCCATCATTGAAGCCGTCGCCCGTCAGCACATTCTCATCGTCGTACCGGTCATAGCGTGCGCCAGCAACCGCGATCCATTTATCGCTCAGGTGCAACTGGTCCTGAATGTAAAAACCATAGCGGGTTGAGCGGCTTTCGGTGGTGCGCAGGGCGTAGCTGTCCAGATCATAGAACTGCGCGCCGGAAAGGCCGTAAACCGGGTTTTCAAGGGTCAGCACAGGCACATCACCGCGCGGAACAGTGTGTGCCCAGAAGTCGGCGTTTTCACGGTACCAGTCACCGCCCACGAGGATGCGGTTGTTCATGCCACCGATCGGCTGGTCAAGCGTTACGGTGCCGGAAAAGGTGAGCCCATCCGTGTCGCGCTGCTGATCCCGAAGCTCGCGAAGGGAACTGTCGAGCGTGCCGTTATTGTCTGTATCCACAAGGCCGCGTGGCTCGTGATATTGCTGGCGTTCCTGCGCATCAAAATACCGAACCGCGACTTCCGTGGAGATGTTATCAGCAGGTTCAGCCTGCAGGCGGGCCTGATAAACTGTTGCCTTGAGGTTGAGGAAGTCTGTCGCTTCATTGGCGTTCCAGCTGATGTCGGTGAGGAAGTTGCCGTCATCATCCGTCATCACACCGCGAAGCCGTGCGCCTTGCATCTTCTGGTCATAGTGGGTGACCTGTGTGATCAGCTTGGCTTCCTCACCCAGCTCGAAGGTGAGACCGCTATCGAGAATGAGTGACTTTTCGTGTGTGTTGTTGCGGAAGGGTTTCATGTCTTCATAAAAAGCGCCAACGCGACCAAGGATCGTGCCGGAGGTGTTGAGAGCGCCGGAAACCTCGCCAGAAGCGCCATAGCGGTTATAGTTCCCGCCTGTCAGCGTTGCAGAGGCCTGGAAATCTTCCGTCGGCGTTTTCGTTACATAATTGATAAGCCCGCCAGGCTCACCGGGGCCGTAAAGCATGCCAGCCGGGCCTTTCAGCACTTCCACACGTTCAATGTTAAAGAGCTTCGGTACCGAGAAGGCGATGAACGGGTTGCCGTGCAGGCTGTCGTAAAACACCTGATCCTGCCGGAAACCACGGAAGGTCACACCCGAGTAGCTGAACTGTGTGATGCCCGCGATATTGCGGTAAAGGTCGGTCATGTCCCGCGCGCCCTGGTCTTTCATCAGCGCTTCATTGATGATGGAAACCGACTGCGGGATATCAAGCGGGTCACCGCTTGTGCGGCCAACGCTGGTCTCTGACACCCGATAAAGTTTTTGCGCGCGCCCGGTCACCACAATCTCGGTGACTTCTTTATCAGTGTTGCTGGAGGAAGGCTCTGCCATCGCTGCGCCGGGGAGGGCGAAGGCTGCACCAAGGGCAGCAAGGCTGGCGGAGGCCAAGAGAAAACGTGGTGATGAAAATTGCATATCTTTAACTCCCTGAGGTGGGGAGTTAATAATAAGAATAATTCTTAATTGCAATAATGGAATCCAGGAAAATACGCGCGGACGTTATTTTTCTGGGTGTTGGTGTGTCGGGTTGGCGGTGGAAGCGCCGGTATATTCATGAATATATGCATGAATATAAGATCACATAGGCAGTTTATGGCCAAAATTTCATGAATAAATATGAGCCTCACGAAGGAGCGCCAGACAATGCATGAGAAAGGATCATGAAATGAAACGCCGCACTGTTGAGCTTAAGGTTATAGACGCGTTTGTAAAAGACGGCGGTGGCGGCAACCCGGCAGGCGTTGTGTTGGACGCTGGAGCGCTTAGTGCGAGCGACATGCAGGCTATCGCAAGGGAGGCGGACCTGTCGGAAACGGCCTTTGTCAGCAAACACCCGGAAGCTGGGTTCAGGCTCGATTTTTTCACGCCTAACCGGCGCATCGCTCATTGCGGGCACGCAACGATCGCGGCTTTCTCCCATATGGCGCGGCTGGGCACAGTGGGGCAGGGGGAGACGGTGAAACATACGGTTGATGGCCCGCGCAAAATCATCATAGAGGGGCACCGGGCCTATATGGAGCAAACAGCGCCGCGCTATGAAAAATCCCCGCTGTGGCATGGGGTTAGCGAGGAGGATGTGCTCACCTCCCTTGGCATTACACGAGATGACCTGTGTGTGGGTGGTGACCCGATCCTGATCAACACCGGCAATAGCTTCATGGTGGTGGGGGTGCGCGATGCTGCGGTGCTCGCGACCCTGCGGCCAAAGCGTGGCGAAGTTGAGGCGATAAGCGAAACGCTGGATCTCGTTGGATATTATGTATTTACGCCGATTTTGGCCGAAAAAGGTGTGGCGGCCACAGCGCGCATGTTTGGCCCGCGTTACAGCATCGAGGAAGAGGCCGCCACTGGCATGGCCGCCGGGCCGCTTGCCTGCCTGCTGCATGACCGCTTTGGTGTGCGGGACGACCGGATACTGATCGAGCAGGGGCGTTTCATGGCCACCCCTTCCGTCAGTGAAATTGAAGTGCAGTTGAAAACAAAATGCGGTCAGATCACCGGGCTGATGGCCGGGGGTGATGCCCGGCCAAGTGCCCAAAGGCAGATCGTGATTTGAACCCCGCGCTCAGGCAGGCTTAGGATGCTTCTGCAACTTCTGTCGCCTGCATCTTTGCGTCCAGCCCGCGCAGGCGGCGGGTGGTGAGGGCGACAACAAAAACCACCACAAAGGCGCACACGATAGCCGCAGCCTGATAGGCGTCCACATAGGCCGCGCGGGTTGTAAGCTCAAGCGCTGCCGCTTGCGCGTCCGGCAGGGTATTGGCCGCAGCGATGGCACCGCCGAGCGTATCACGCGCGGCCTCTGCAACATCCGCGGGTACACCGGGCACCTGCAGATCAATCAGGCGGCTGCGGTAAATGGCGGTCACCAAACTGCCAAGCACGGCAATGCCCAGCGCGCCGCCAAATTCTGTCGCGGTTTCCGCAATGCCCGAGGCTGCGCCCGCACGCTCCGGCGGTGCTGCTGTCATGATCATATCGGTCGTGAGCGTGAACACAGGCGCGAAACCCATGCACATGAGGGTATAGGCAAACACAAAAAGCGGCAGGTTATGGCCGTCGATCATCACCGCAATCGCCGCGAACCCGATAGCCGCCAGCGTGAGACCACCACTGATGATGCGCGAGGGACTGATGGCGCGTAGAAGTTTAGGTGTGAGCATTGAGCCGATCACAAACACAAGCCCTGTGGGCGCGGACCATAACCCGGCCATAAGGGGCGAAAGGCCAAGCACCAGCTGCAGATATTGCGCGAACAACAGGAAGGAGGCGAAGCAGGTGAAAATACTAAAAAGGTTAACCGCCAAGCCTGCCGTGAACGACCGGTTTTTGAGAAGCGCGAGGTCAATAAAGGGCTCTTTGAGTTTCCTCTGCCGCCGTACGAACAGCGCGCCAACCAGAAGCCCGAGCGCAATGGTGAAAAAGGGCACGGCGCTGAAGTCAAACTCAGCAAACCGTTTGATGCCAAAGATCACCCCCAGCACCATGATGACCGAGAGCAAGCCGCTCAGCACATCGGGCTTTCCGGCGTTCGGGTCTTTAAATTCAGGTAAAAGTTTTGGCGCGATGGCGAGGAGGAGCAGCATCACCGGCACGTTGATGAGGAACACAGAGCCCCAATGGAAAAATTCAAGGAGTATACCGCCCAACACAGGCCCAAGCGCCCCGCCCGCAGAGAAGCTCGCGATCCAGACCCCAATGGCGGTTGTACGTTCAACCGGGTCATGAAACATGTTGCGGATCAGCGATAGCGTTGAGGGTGCGAGCGTTGCGGCCGCGAGCCCAAGAAGCGCGCGCGAGATGATCAGCATCTCAACAGTTGACGAAAAAGCCGCAAGGATAGACGCAAGGCCAAAGGCGGTAGCCCCCGCGAGCAGCAGCTTGCGCCTGCCGATCTTGTCACCCAGCGTGCCCATGGGAATGAGGGCACCTGCGAGGATAAACCCGTAAATATCCACAATCCACAACAGCTCGGCACTTGTGGGCTTGAGGTCCGCGCTCAGGTGCGGCACCGCGAGGTTGAGGACCGTCAGGTCCATGGAATAAAGCATGCAGGGCAGGGCCAGAACGGCAAGGCCGATCCATTCCCGGCGGCTCGCCTTCTGGGGAATTGCTGTCGTCGTCATTATCGTGTCCGTGCTTATGGTGCAGTTTGGGTTACTGCTTTACGCAAGTCATGAGCATCGATCCAGCCCTGATTTCCTCGCTCGCGAGGAAGTTACTGCTTGGGGACCTGATCACCCACAATTGCACGGTAGGGCTCTACATAAGACGCAGTGGCGCTCGCGATAGCGCCATTATCCTGTGCGGTTTTCAGACATGCATTGAAAGCATCCCGGTCATCCTTGCGGCGGAAATGCATCTTGTCGCCATTTTCAGGGAACAGGCCGACAAAGCTCATGCGGGGCCAAAGCTCGCTGCCGTATGTGTCGCCGGTTTTCTCCGCCCGTTCCATATAGTCGATGGCAAAGATCAACCCGTCGGTGATGAAAACATCCACGTTATCGTTCACGAGCGCGAGCGTTGTGCCAAAGCCGGGTGGTGCTTCCCAATAGCTTTTCACGGTTGGCAGCGCAACCGCAAGGGACGGGAACATACGCGTGGCACCGCCAAAGCCGAGCACGCGCAAACCGGCAAGGTCTTCTGGGGTCTTGATGTCGAAATTCTTATCCGCCCTGAAAGCCACGCCGTTTTTCTGGTGAATGAAATCATCGCTCGGGAAGCCTGAAACACCCGCATCATCCCACACGATAGCAACAGCATCGATATCGCTGTTATCCTCAAACATCTGCCAATGCTGACCCCAGCGGTAGGAGATGAATGTGGCCTTGTCCCCGCATTCCTTGAAAATAGCATCAAGGGCGGCTTTGCTGCGCCCGTCTCCCTGTTCGTTGAAATGCCCTGAAAGCACGGGCACCGCAATGCGCACATCCTTGGCTGTCGCCTGCGAGCTGAAGGACGTGAGCGCAGCGCCAACCACGGCACACGTCGCAGCTACTTTGGGGAAAACGCTCGGGAGATAAGGGTGTTTCATCATGGAGTCTCAACTTAAGGTGTGGTTAGGTATGCACCGTAATGGATAAGGGTTAACAGTTTATCGCCATTAGAATGAAATGCAGGCGCGTGGATCGCAACGATATGTTTACCTGTTGCCGTGATACTTTGCCTGCACAAGGGGGGCGAGTGCAGCCAGTTGGCCGCTCCAGCTGTAAAACGGGGATGCTGGAGAGACCTGGGGGACTATAGGTAGTGCGGTACTTTCGCGCCATTATTGACGATATTCCTATCCGCTATTTCGTGCCGCTTGGGTTTTTTCTGGCCGCGTTTGTCACGGTCATGGTGTATTTTTTCATCGCGCGGCCGGAGGCTGACCAACGCGCGTTCGAGCTTTCCAAACAGGAATTTGAGCGCACGCTCGCGGACATGCAGGGCCGCTATAATCTCCTCCTCGGACGCGGGGATACCTTCGGTGTCACGCAGGATATGTTCCTGACAGCAGACGACCCCGCCATTATGGCCATCTTGATTTTGAATGCAGACAACACCGTGCGCTATGCCCACAATGCCAGTTTGCAGGGGCTTACGCTCAGTGAACTGCCGTTCACGGTGCACCCGGCGCAAATAAGGCGCACCACGCTCACTGGCCAAATCCTGACCCACAGCGATACGCGGCAAAACACGCTCACGGGCTATGCGGGGCTTGGCTTTCTTGAAGGTGGTGCCATGACCCAGAACGTGCTGGTGATTGTGCTCTCAAGCGCGCAGCTCGCGAGCGAGATTGACGCGGTTGCGCTGCGTCTGGTGGCGATTATGGGGGCCACGCTGTTTCTGCTGGCGCTTTTTGTGATGCTGCTCACCTGGGTGAAGATCGACAGGCGGCTGAAGCGGCTCCTGAACGCCTCCAAAGCCCTGGCGCTTGACCGGGGTGATCTTGATGTTTGGGTGAAGGGGCAGGACGAGTTTGGGCAAATTGCGAGCCAGCTTGAAACCACATCGAAGTTGCTGATGGATCGGCACGCAGCACTTATTGCAGCTACAAAGGCGGCGGAGGCGGCCAACGACGCCAAGTCTGATTTCCTCTCCAATATGAGCCATGAGATACGCACCCCCATGAACGGTGTAATCGGTGGGCTTAACCTGCTCATGAGTTCCAAGAATGAGGAAGAACGCAATGAGCTTTTACAGGCGTCGCTCAGCTCCGCTCACATGCTTCTCAACATCATCAATGACATTCTTGATTTCTCCAAGCTGGAAGCCGGCAAACTAGAGGTACACAAAGCGCCTTTCCTGCTCGCGCGCACGCTTAAGGATATCCAGATTCTCATGCGGTCGCTTGCCAGCGAAAAGCGCAACACCATCGTGCTTGATGTGCCGGATGACTGCGACACATGGCTTGTGGGCGACGAGGTGCGCCTGAGGCAGGTGATCAATAATCTTGTCAGCAACGCGCTGAAGTTCACAGAAGAAGGCACCGTGACCCTGCATGTGCGGCTTGAACGCGCGGAGGGTGGCGCAACCCTTGAGGTGCGGGTGGAAGACACTGGCGTTGGCATATCAGAAGCTGACCTTGAAAGGCTTTTCAAACGGTTCAGCCAGCTTGACAATGTGCGCGAGAAGAAGGCTGGCGGCACGGGCCTTGGGCTTGCGATCAGCCAGCAACTGATCGAACTGATGGGCGGGCAGATCGGTGTTGAAAGCAAGCTTGGGCAGGGCAGTTGTTTCTGGTTCAAGTTGCCCGTCGAACTGAAAGAGACCGGAGCCAGTCAGGTACCGATGGAGGGTAAAGCTGAACCGCGTGACAGCGGTGCCCTCTCTATCCTGCTGGTGGAAGACATGCCCATCAATCAGATGCTGATCGGCAAGATGCTCAGGATGTTGGGCCACAGCTTTACGTTGGTGCAAGACGGCGTTGAAGCGCTGGAGGCTGTTGAACGCGCTGAAGATGGCAAGTTTGACCTGATCCTGATGGATAACCAGATGCCGCGCATGAACGGCACAGAAGCCACCGGGAAAATTCGTGAACGCAGCGATGCCAAAGCCGTTATCCCCATCATTGCGCTTACGGCAGACGCGATGGTGGAACAACGTGAAGCTTTCTTCAGGGCAGGCGTAAACGGGTTCGTGAGCAAACCGATCGAGATTGACAAACTGCGGTTTGAAATCTCGAGCGTGCTGCAAGGCAATACCTGATCCCGCAAGGGCTTTGCCTATTGGTGCATTTTTGGAAACACCCGTTTCAAATTTATGCTCTTACAAATTCCCGAACCGCGCCGAGATATGAAATTCTAATCTCAACCAAACGGGAAGGAACACCCATGGCACGTACAGTCTATTTTGGTAGCGGTAGCCCCTACTCATGGCGCGTGATGTTGGCGATGGAGCTGAAGGGCCTCGAGTATGAGGCAGTTGAGCTGCATTTCTCCAAAGGGGATACTCAGTCTGCTGAACATCTGGCGCGTAACCCGCGCGGCAAGATACCGGTGCTTATTGACGGTGACATCACCATCTATGAATCGACCGCCATCATGGCATACCTTGAAAAAACCTACCCGGAAGTGCCGATCTTTGGCGCGGACGCGCGTGAGTATGCACTCATTTGGCAGCGTTATGCCGAGCTTGAAAATTACCTCGGCAATACCATCAGCAGCATCCTGGCACCTATCTTCAGGGGTGAGGCCGAAGGCAAGGATGCCGAGATCAAGGCAAACCTTGAGAAGCTCAAGGCTGAGCTTGAGACAGTGCATGGCTGGCTAAGTGGCGCTGGTTATATTGTGGGTGATAGCCTGAGCGCGGCTGACGTGACGCTTTACCCGCAAGTGGCACTTCTGCGCCGGGTTGGCCCGCGCCTTAAGGAAAGTTATGGTGCCGACTTCCTGAACTTTGAAGAGAAGTTCCCGGCCTTCCTGCCGTTTATGGCACGCATTGAAGCGCTCAAGAATTATGACCGCACCTACCCGACCCATTGGCGGGCGGCGGCATAAGGCTCACGCTAGATGATAAGAACCGCCCGTACCAGACGGTTGGCCAGACGGCTGGCCAGACGGCAGGTACGAGCGGCATCTCGCGGTTTGCTAAGGGGTGGATTAATGCACGGAAACGCCCTTCGGCACATCCACAGCGGCCATGAAGCCCCAGCCGCCAAATGCCTCGCTCACCGCGAAGACCACTTCGTTTTTCCCCGCCTTCAAGGGCAGGAACGCCGTTTCAAAAAGCCCGATAGTGCCCAGGTAGCGATAGTCCCGGTTGGCATAGGTGTTGTTGCCGTGCGCGAGCGCAGTGCCGTTCACAAACAGGCTCACCCGGTCGCTATAGCCATATTTGAAGGGCAGAAGCTGGGCTTTGTCTGCCGTGATCTCCACCCGCACGAGCTGGGTGTTGGCTTCCCGCGTGCGCGGGGCAAGGCGCGCCAGGTTCGCGGACCCGGCCTCGTCAATATCCAGCCACTGCCATGTCTGGCCCTCAAGAAGGGCAGGGTCTAACATGGTTTTGCCTTCAACGGCATTTGCAGCCACAACGCGGCTGCCCACACTGAAGCCTTTGATCAGGTTTTCAGGAAGCTCTGGTAGCGGTGCAGCTTCACCGCGCAGGGTCACATCATCCGTGTTGGTGATATCAACATTTGAATAGTAATAGTCGTTCATGAAGCCGCTCAGGGTGATGCTGCCCTCGCTGACACCATGGAACAGGTTGTCCACATGCAGCACCGGGTCTTCACTGTCGATATAGACATCCATCTTCGCGTCCTTGACCACAAGTTTCACGTGGGTCCAGGTGTCAAAATTATACTTCACCTGGGCGCTGTAGCGCGGCCCGTGCAGCAGTTGCCATGCGTTGGTGCCGTTAAAAACAGGCGTGTACTGGTTGGCGTCCGGCATGCCGGAGAGGTGTGAGCGCAGGTAAAACTCTTCCGAGTTATTGCCCTCCCGCCCCCGGAAGTAGATGCCCGCAAAACCACGTGCATCGGGCATGGCCATGTCAAACTCGATCACGCCGTTTTTAAAGGTCTCCCCTTTTATGGTGGCGACACCGCCACTGAGCTTGATGGCGTCGCGGCCCAGATGTTTCTCGAAACTGGCACCGTCTTCACTGAATTCCCATGTGCTGGCGTTCATATCAATCGGGGCTGCATGCGCGGCAGCTGTCATGCTGATGCCTGTAAGAAGAAGGGCGGCGCTTTTAAGGATGGGCGTTATGGTTTTCATGGTGTTCCTCGCATTCGTGACGGTTCATATTTGTGATTTCGGGCGGTGCGTTTGCGCCGCATACTCCTTAGCCTAGGGCCGGTTTTGGCCTTAATGCACTTTAAGAAAACCTTAAATCTGCGGCGTATGGGGGCTTATAGGCGCTTTGCGCTGGTATGCGAGGCGGGAGGCTTGTTAAGCTAAACACGAGGTAAAACAGCAAAGTGGCATATGGCATGACGGTGGCGGAAAAAGCAGACGGTAACGGTTCGGTCCAGATCGGCATTTATGTGTTTGACCCGGCCAGCAAAACCCTGTGCCGGGGCAGCGAAGACCCGGTCCGCCTTGAAGACAAGGTGGCGTTGCTGCTTGAACTGTTGCACGCGCGGGAGGGAGACGTTGTCTCACGCGATGAGATTGTCGCCGCCGTGTGGGATGGCCGCGCGGTCAGCGAGCAAACTGTCCCCGTTGCGATCAGCAAACTCAGAAAAGCCCTCGCTGAACCTGCTGGCGAAAAACCATATATCGAGACCGTGCCCAAGCGGGGATACCGCCTGCGGCCCACACTGGCGGCCGGGCCTGCCGGCCCCGCGCGGGGCCTCATGTGGGTGGTGTCCGTGGCGGCGCTTCTTCTCATTGCCATCGGGCTTTTCTGGTCACGGGATGATCTATCGGTTACCCCGCCGGTGGCGGCGGAAAAACCCGGCATTATCCTCACGCTGAAGGATATCAGGGCACCGTCTGGCTCAGACACGGATGTGAAACGCGCCATCGCCCTCAGTGAACTGGCATCCTATTATCTCTCCCGCGTGCCGGAGGTTCTGGTGATCCGTCACTGGTGGAATTTTGATGCGCCAGACCCAACTGGCGGCATCTTCACGCGCTACGGTGAAGACACGCCGGTTTACCTGATCAAGGGCACCCTGATCGATGAAGGCGGCAAACAGCTTGTGCTCCTGAGTTTGAGCGTGCCGCTCAAGGAAGAGGTGATCTGGTCTGGCGCTTTTGATGCTGGCGGCACGGCGGAGAGTTATTTCACGCTGCTGGCTGGCATGATCGAGAAAGTGGGCGTGCCCAACCAGGCGCTGGCGGAAGCGGGCGCGCGAGAGCTGAATGTGGATCAGGACTTCTGGCATGGCCGGTATATGGCGCAGCTCTCTAATCAGGGTGCCGCAAAAAACGCGCTAGCGGACCTCAAGCATCTTTTGGCGGAAAACCCTGACCATGTGATGGCGAAAAACAGCCTTGCGGCACTTGCTGCCCGCTGGCCGGACCTGGTGGCGGACGCACCCGTGAGTGTAACGAGGGTAGCGGGCGATCATCTCTCAGCGGTAGATGAAGCGTCGCTTTATCTCTTCCGTCAGCGGGACGCGGCACGGGCACGAGAGGCCCTTGAGGAAGCGCTTACGCTTGCACCCGGTGATCATTACGCCCTGTCCCTGCTTGCCGAAGCGCAAGCCAGCGCGGGCGATGTGAAAGCCGCGCTCGCGAGCTATGAAAAAGCCATGCGGCTTGCCCCATTCGCGCGGGCCTATGGCGCGCGGTATGAGGCGATCCAGAACCACGGCGCAAACTAAAGCCGCGTCGCCATCCAGCTATAAAGCGGCATTAACGCTTCAAAGGCATAGAGGCATGTATCCGGCGTGATGCCTGCGGCCGGTGTGCTGTGGGGGATGTGTTTCCACGCGCTCAGGCTTTTGCGCCTGAGAAGGGTGGATATGTCCTCGCTCTCACCTGTATATCCGGACGGTACACGCTTCAGCTCCGGCTGATCAATGCGGTGCCCGGTGCTTGTGAGCCGGTGCAACAGCGCAGTCAGTTCCTTGGCGGCCACCGTGTCTTGGATGCGCTGCCGGAAGGCATCCAGCATTACGGGCGGAAAGGCAACCGCGCCAGCGCCACAGATAAGCTCTTCCGCCTCGATAGACAGGTAAAACGCGGGCGCGGGCACAGCGCGGCCAGCGGCCTCTCCCTCCGGCCAGAAGGCCATGCGGATATGGCAGTTGAACGGGGTTTTATCTTTTGAGAAGCGCACGTCGCGGTATATGCGAAAAACCTTGCAGCATATGGGTGCTTTCAGGCGGGCCTCAAGGCCCACAGCAATCGCTTCCCCAAGCAGGGTTGCTGGCTTTTTGACCTCCTGCTCAAACGTGTGCTTGTTGGCGGTAAACCAGTCGCGTGTGTTGTTCTTCGCGAGCGCCTGCAGGAAAGAAATGCCTTCACCGGGGAAAAGCGCAGGCGTCATACCCATACACCGTCTTTGGTTTTAGGCGGCAGGGAGCGCGCGTTCACAAGTGCCATGGCGACCCATGCTTCAAGGTCTGCGTCGCGCTTTAGGCCCTCGGGCGCAACCTCCACAAGGCCACCCATACGCCGCCCGGTTCGCATGAAGGGAGACGCATGCGGGTTTTCAAGCGCCGTGCTTTCCTGTGTTTTGCCCACGCGGGCCATCATGCCGGTTTTGCTGGCGCAGCACACCATATTGCCATCAAGGTAAAAGCTGTGCCCGCCAAACATGCGTTTTTCCTCAAGCCCTTCGCGCACGGCGATAAGCCTCAGGCGGGCCAAAAGGTCAGTTGCAAAATCATCCATCATTAACTCCTCTTCAGGGAGGTTATGGGCGGGGTGCCCCCGCTGTCGTGACAATTTACTCTGCCTGACCTATGCTGACAAATTCTGTCAGTATAATGCGAAAAAAGCGTTCTGCGTTGCGTTTCGCCACATTTTCGCGCTAGAAATGCGGCCATACCCGCCTATGTGAACACGAGTTCCCCCTTTTTGACGCCAAACAGGAGCGCGCGATGAAATCCTTCATGCCCCCAAAACGCACCCTGATGGGCCCCGGCCCTTCTGACGTTCATACCCGCATACTGGAAGCGATGGCCCGGCCAACCCTTGGTCACCTTGACCCCGCTTTCCAGACCATGATGGAAGAGATCAAGGAAGGCCTTCGTGCGCTGTTCGGCACGTCAAATGCCCTCACATTCCCTGTGTCGGCCCCCGGTTCTGCGGGCATGGAAACCTGCTTCGTGAACCTTGTGGAAGAAGGCGACACGGTCGTTGTGGTCAAAAACGGTGTGTTTGGTGAACGCATGCGCGAAAATGTGGTGCGCGCGGGCGGCACCGCCGTGATGGTGGATGTGGAGTGGGGCAAGGCGCCAGACGTGGATGAGGTAGACCGTGTGCTGGGTGAACACCCCGAAGCGGGTATCCTTGCCTTTGTGCACGCAGAAACCTCAACTGGTGTGCGGGCAGATGCAGAAGCCCTGTGCGCGGTTGCTAAAAAACATGACTGCCTGACCATTATGGACGCCGTGACAAGCGTGGGCGGCGTCCCGGTCGAGATCGACCGCTGGGGCGTGGATGCGGTCTATACAGGCAGCCAGAAATGCCTGTCCTGCACGCCAGGCCTCTCACCCGTTTCTTTCTCGGAAGCAGCGCTTGACCGGGTGCGGGAGCGCACGACACCTGTGGCAAGCTGGTTCCTCGACCTGAGCCTTGTGATGGCCTATTGGGACGGTACCGGTGGGCGTACCTACCACCACACTGCGCCGGTGAACCCACTTTACGGCCTTCATGAAGCGTTGGTGATGATCTTTGAAGAAGGGCTTGAAGCAAGCTATGCCCGCCACGCCAGGATGCACAAGGCGCTTGCCGCCGGGCTCGAAAGCATGGGCATCACCTTCGTGGTGGATGCCGCAAACCGCCTGCCGCAACTGAATGCCGTGCGTGTGCCTGAAGGGGTGGATGAAGCCAGCGTACGCAAGCACCTTTTGGATGCGTACGACCTTGAAATTGGCGCAGGCCTTGGCCCGCTTGCAGGTAAAATCTGGCGTATTGGCCTGATGGGTACGTCTGCGCGGCAGGAGAATGTTGAGCTGTGTATCACTGCCCTCGCTGACGGCCTGAACAGGCACCAGAAAAATGTGGACGGTAAGAAGGCGCTGGCCGCAGCCCGCGCCGTGCTTGCCGCATAGGGCCCGAAAGAAATGGGGGCCGAAAGCCCCCAAGATAAAGAGAAGAGGTGGTAGTCTTAAGCCTCAGAAGATGGGGTGCAGTCTTTCTTCTTTTTCCGGTTCGGCAGCGTAATGCTCACGCTCGCTAGCACGACCAGCAGCAGAAAAACTTCCTTTTCGTGCTCGCTCCCCCGCAGGAGGAGGGCGGTGCCGATCATGGCCGCAGCCCAAAGAATGGCGTGTGCGATACGTGGGTTTTTCAGAATTTTCATGTGATGTTCCTTTCTGTCGTTTTGGTCTGTCGTTACTCGGGTTATTATTCGTTCCTGCTTTACTCGGTTGTGGGCAGTGAGAAGATATCTTCCACAGTCACACCGAAGTGACGCGCCAGTTTGAGCGCAATCACGGTTGAGGGGATAAACCGTCCCACCTCAATGGTGCTGATGGTTTTGCGGCTGACACCGATGGCGTCGGCAAGATCGCCCTGGCTGATGCGGTGCTCGGCCCGAAACACGCGGATGCGGTTATTGAGTTCGCTGCTCATTCACCTTGCTCCCAATCGTCAAGGTCTTCGGTCTCATCGTCCCGCACCAGAAGGTAGAAGCTTATGGAAAAGATCGTGAGCGCAACAAACAGCACGATATCGAGAAAGAAGGATATCGGTGCGTCGAACGCGAACTTTTTCACTGCCACTTCAAGCGCAACCAGAAAGATGAAGGTGCCGCTGAAGGCATGCAGGCCGGACTGTTTTACCATCTCCGAGATATAGCTATCAGCCTCAGCGCGGCGGCATTCAGGCAGCGAACGCGCGCGGACAAACTTGATAAAAGCAGGCAGTACGATCACAACCGCAAGAATGGAGGCGGCAAGTTGCGCGGTATCAAGATACCCGGCCATTTCCTCGCTGCTAACCACCTCAAGCGCAGACCCGGCGTATTTAAGTGCAACAATAAACACACCCAGCACAACACGGCGCAGGAAGCTATCTATCATCTGTGCAGGTGATACGCTTTTCCCGTTGCTCATTTGTTTGTCTCCGTTAGTAGTTTAGGTTCCATAATGTAACCTTGAGGTATCATATAGGTATATTTGGGTATCGTGTCAAGTGGATTTGATTTTGCGGCCATCTGTAGGATCAGGCATGTATTGGACAGGCTTGGATATTCATATTGGACCTGTGCGAACCCATATGGGTGGGGCAAACTAAGACGACCATAAACCGAGCCACACAGCGATATTGATCTGCCAGAAGAGAAAAGAGGGCACGCCGATGAAACCGATCCAGCTTTACACACTTGCCACACCAAACGGCCAGAAGGTGAGCATTGCCCTTGAAGAGATGGGCTTGCCCTATGAAGCACACCGCATTGAGATTGGGCAGGACGATCAGTTCAAGCCGGATTTCATTGCCATTAACCCCAACTCCAAGATCCCGGCCATTGTGGACCCGAACGGCCCGATCGGCGGTGAAGCGGTTGGGGATGATGAGCCTCTAAGCATTATGGAATCAGGTGCGATCCTCCTGCATTTGGCGGAGCGCAGCGGCAAGTTCCTGCCCACAGACCCTCGCAAAAAATCAGAGGTGATCCAGTGGCTGTTTTTCCAGATGGCCGGGGTCGGCCCCATGTTTGGTCAGCTTGGTCATTTCTTTAAATATGGCCGCGACAACTGCGATCACCCATACCCGGTCGAGCGCTACACAAAAGAAGCCAAGCGCCTTCTTGGTGTACTGGAAGCTCGGCTTGAGGGCCGAGACTATCTGGTGGATGAATACTCCATCGCAGATATGGCCACCTTCCCGTGGGTGAACTGCCTTGAAGAATTTTATGACGCAACCGAGCAGGTCGGGCTTGATACCTTCCCGAATGTGCAGGCGTGGCGCGCGCGCTGTAATGCGCGGCCGGCTGCTATCAAGGGCCGCAAGGTTTGCGGCTGGGATGACTAGCCCGGCCATACGTCGCCTCCTTCTTTAAAGCGAACCCCCAAAAACGTAGCCCCCTACGTTCCTCCTCGCTTTAAAGCCCATGGCCATGTGCCCCATTTCCCTATCCTCGCGTGGGCAGATGGCCAACTATGGAGAGCCCGCTTCCAGTCCCTAGGAAGCGGGCTTTTTTTCTTGGCAAGCAGGTACGCGCCACGCATGGTAGCGCGAGACAAAAGGGAGGGATTGTGTGGCAAAATATGTGGGCCTGATGCGCGGCATCAATGTTGGCGGCAACCGCATTGTAAAGATGGCGAAACTGAGGGATGTGTTGACAGGCGCAGGGTTTCATAGTGTGCAAACCTATGTGCAGTCAGGCAATATTGTGCTTGAGAGCGATGGTGACGAGACGACCGTCCGCACTGAAATGGAAGCCCTGTGCGCCAGCGCTTTTGGGTTTGATATCCCCATCATTTTGCGCCCGGAAGATGTGTTTCGTGCTGAAGCTGCAGCGTGCCCCTACGCCGGGCCGGACGGGGAGCCGCTTGACGGCAGGCTCGCAAAATTCCTGCAACTCACCTACCTGAGTGCCCTGCCGGATATGTCCCTGCTTGAGGATGTGCTTACCCGCTATCGTGGGCCGGAGGAGGTGAGCCTTCAGGGCTCTGTACTCTATATCTATTATCCTGAAGGGGCGGGCCGGTCAGAGCTCGCCAACCACCTCACCCCTAAAAAGCTGGGTGCCACGCCCACCTCCCGCAACTGGAACACAGTTCAAAAATTGTTGGGCATGCTGGCGGGTTAAAGGCTTGGCCACGCCAGCCATGTGCCCGCAGTGTGGATGAGGCCGAAGGTAAGGCAGATCAGGCTGCTCCAAAGCCAGAATGGGCTCATGATATCCGGCCGCAGCAAATAGATGGGAATGAAGGCGAGCCCACGCAGAACATAAACGCTTGAGATAGCAAAAAGTGCGGGCGCAAGAAGCGGCAGCTTCAGGATAAGCCCGGCACCTGAAAAAGCATAAAGCCCCCAGGTAAACAACACCGAAGCAATCGCGAGTGTGATGAGCGTTGGATACAGCTCCCCGCGCTCCGCCATCAGTGCCATGCGTTCGCCTGCACCAAAAAAACGGTACCAAGCTGGCCCGCCAAAAATGATGGCGACATGCGTGAGGGAGGCGATGATGCTGAGCGTACCGCCGATGAGCAACATGATATTGGAAGGGTTACTCATCGCGTTTCTCGATTTATAGCTAAGGGTTAAGCCCGCTTGGCGGCTTTGGCTTCGCGCCACAGCTGGGCAACCGCTGCCCACAGGTTTTTCCGTGTGGCGGCAAGGTAAAGTCGGTTGTCCGGCAGCTCGGCTTTCAGCCGCTCATGTGCTTTCTCAAGCTGGTGATACGGCATGCCGGGGAACAGGTGGTGCGTTGCGTGGAACCTGAGGCCCACAGGTGCCCACAGCGGCGTGATATAACGGTTGCCGGGCACGTCTACGCTATCGAGAAATTCTTCCTGCTGTGTCATGCGCTCCCGCCCGCCATTGCGGTAAGCGTGGGCGGCAAGGGTGCGCAGGCCATTCAGTACAAAAATCGCGAAGGTCACAGTGTACCAAACACCAAGGAACGCCAGCGGCAGGATATCAAAATACACTAGCGCAAAGGCGGTATAGGCATAAAGACCGGTGAGCACATCTTCCAGCAGCCAGTCTTTGCCTTGGCTTTTTTTGGGGGCCGGGCGCAGGTAGGCGTAATCGATCACGAGCGAGCTTGCGCGCTCCCACACATAGTCGCGGAACCGTTTACTAATGAGCGTGAGCGGCATCAGCACCGCATAGCGGATCACGAGAAGGATCGGCACAAGAAAAGCCTGCACAACAAAGGCGATGATCTTCCAGGGTTCGTCCACGGCGAAGGGCAAGTACTCGCCGTCTTCCTCCGTGCCGTAAACCTGTGGTTTGTGGTGGTCGATATGAACATCCGCATAGGTATAGGCGGGCACCATCATGGGCATACCGCAGGTGGCATTCCAGAAACGCCGGAAACCCACGAATGTCCCTTTGCGGAAATGCGCCAGCTCATGAATGAAGATCACCGCGCGGTATAGCGCAAGCGTTGCCACAACAAGTGCGGCGATCTGAATGAGGGAGCCAAAAGGCGCAAGCGTTGCAACAGCAACCGCGCCCCAGCCAAGCACGTTGGATGTAGTGAAGTCTGTCCAATACAGCCGCGCGTTTGGCTGCCACAGGTCTTTCACCAGCTTGCGAGCTTCACGGAGCGGAAAGTCAGCCGCTTCCGGGTGCGCGCCAATGTGGGCCGCCGGGGCTTGGCCGGTGCCGTCTGTGGCGGGCATTATTTCTTTTTCCATCACGCCTTGCATGGTCCGTCTTCTTTACTTTCAGTCGCAGGGTCATAGCAGCATTTGGCAGTTTTTGCCATAACTGCTGCCACACGTACAGCGGACATAAGGCCGCAGTTCGTTTGATGCCGCGATTTTATGCGGCAGGGTTGCGGCCAAAATGTGGTCATGATGCGGGTATTTTCAAGGTATGTGTGGCGCAACGTGTGGCCAGAACCTGTTGCCAGAACCTGTGGCCTACAGTGCGGCGAAATGTGGTTGGCAATTCTTTAAAATGATGGCTTAACCGTCTAGGGTACTCAGGGTTTATTAAAGTACTCAGGGTTCCAGGTGTTTGGGAGTAGACGCGGTTGATGGACTATCAGGCAGTGCTGGATTATATCGCCGAGGCGGTAACGCCCAAGTTTGGCAAAGGCAAGGTGGCGGACTATATCCCCGCGCTTGGCAGCGTGCCGGCGGGCAAGTTTGGTATGGCGGTGCAGTTGCCGGACGGTAGTGCCTTCAAGACAGGCGACGCGGATGAGCCCTTCTCGATCCAGAGTATCTCCAAGCTTTTTGTGTTGCAGCTGGTTATGTCCCACTTCGGGGATATGGTCTGGACCCGTGTGGGCAAGGAACCCTCAGGTGACCGGTTCAATTCCATGATCAAGCTTGAGATGGAACACGGCGTGCCGCGCAACCCTTTTATCAACCCCGGTGCGCTCGCGACGCTTGACCTCCTGATGAGCCTGAAGGGCGATACCAAACACCGTATCCAGAACTATCTGCGGTTCCTCGCGATGAATGAGAGCGTGAGCGTGAACGAGACGGTTATGCGCTCAGAGCTTGAGCACGCGAACCTCAACCGGGCCATGGCGCATTTGATGAAGGGCTATGACAATATCCATATGGATGTTGATGAGCTTTTGGAGACCTACTGTTTCCAGTGCGCGATGGAGATGAGCGTGGCAGACCTTGCGCTTGCAGGCCTGCCGCTTGCAACCGGCGGGCATTCCCCGGTGCATGATACGTCTGTTCTGTCTGTAAGCCAGGCCAAACGCATCAACGCCGTGATGCTCACCTGCGGCATGTACGATAGCGTTGGCAGCTTTGCCTACCGCGTTGGCATCCCGGCAAAAAGCGGCGTTGGCGGCGGTATCCTTGCTATCGTGCCGGGCAAGATGAGCGTGGCCGTCTGGTCGCCTGAACTGGACGCATTTGGCAACTCATATGTGGGCACCGCAGCGCTTGAGCTGTTCACCTCCCTCACCCACACCAGCATTTTCTAGGGCTATTTGCGGTAAGCCGCACGCGGGATGCGATGAGCAGAAGCGCGGGGCTAGGCCATAAGTGTTATGTTATCCGCTCTATCTTCTCAGAACGGGGTCATAAGGACGGGAGGCCATCATGACATTCAATCTGAACCGCAGGGATTTGTTTCGCTATACCGCAGCCCTTGGTGGGCTGGTTGTTGCCGGGGGCGCCATAGGCGCAGGCCGCGCACAAGCGGAGACGGGTGAGGGTGCAATCACCCCCATGGTGCATATCGCCCCCGATGGCGCGATCAAGATACTCTATCCGAACTCTGAAATGGGGCAGGGCGTTGATACCTCCATTCCCATGATGTTCGCCGAAGAAATGGATGCAGATTATGACCGTGTAACGGTAGCAGCCATGCCTTTGATGCTGACAAGGGATGCGGAAGGCCGCATGGCCTGGAAAGTGGTGCCGCAAGGTGCCGGTGGCTCCACCAGCGTGACCGACGCCTGGACCAGTGTGCGCCGCCTTGGTGCCACCACACGCGCGCTGTTTCTGGAGGCGGCGGCCAAACGTTGGGGCGTGGCGGCGGATAGCCTGAAGACCGAACCATCCGTGGTGGTGAACCCCGCAGATGGTGCCCGGCTCAGTTATGGTGAGCTGGCGGGCGAGGCTGATAAAGTGACCCTGCCTGAAGGGTTTGAACCCACGCTTAAGTCGCGCGCTGAGTGGCGCATTATAGGCCGGTCCCGCAAGCCTGCGGCCCACCGTAATATTGTCACTGGCAAGGCCGTGTTTGGGCTTGATGCAACCTATCCCGGCGCCAAGGTGGCGGTGATTGCCCGCTCCCCCTATCTGGACGGATTTGTTGAGGAACTGGAAGACAGCGCCGCGCGTGCGGTGCCCGGCGTTGTGGATATCATCGCAATGCCGCGCCCGGACCTGGACAAGAATTACACCTACCTTGCCGCAGGTGTTGCCGTGATCGCGGATAGTTTCTGGGCGGCGAAAAAAGGCCGGGATGCGCTCAAGATCACATGGAACAAAGGACCGTATGCGAGCGAGAGCACCGAGAGCTTTGACGCCCACTGCGATACGCTGTTGGCGGGCACAGGCCAGGTGGTGCGCGATGACGGCAATGTGGACTCGGCTAAAGCCGCAGACGGCGTGCGGGTGTTCAGCCGCCGCTACCGCCAGCCTTTTGTCTCCCACGCGCAGCTTGAGGTGCAAAACGCCATCGCGCATGTGGAAAGCGATAAAGCCACGGTGATCGGCCCGTTTCAGAGTCCGGCGGGTGCATCCCGCGCCGCCAATGCGCTTACGGGCCTCGACAGGCTGAGCATCAAGGTGGAGATCACCCGGCTGGGCGGTGGCTTCGGCAGACGCCTGACGTCCGACCATGCGGCGGAGGCTGTGTATCTGTCTAAGGAATCCGGCTTGCCTATCAAGGTGGTCTGGACCCGTGAAGACGACCTGAGCCATGATTTCTACCGCCCCGCCGGGCATCATGAGCTGGTGGCGGGTTTTGATGCGAGCGGCCAGATGGTTTCATGGCAGCACAGGCTGGCCAGCGCCTCAAAATATTACCGGCGGGACAATGTGACGCCTGAACAAATGTTCGCAGCCGAGATGTATGTGGATGATTTCCCGGCCGGCCTTGTGCCCAACCTCAGGCACGAATATTTCAGTGCAACATCGGGCATGCCGCGCGGCAGCTGGCGTGCGCCCGCCCATGTGGCGAATGCGTTTGCCATCCAGTCTTTCCTCAACGAGGTCGCGGACGAGCTTGGCGAAGATCCGCTCGCGCTCCGGCTTCGGCTGCTGGGTGAGGGGCGTGAGCTACCTTACGGCCAGCATGGCGGGCCGGTGTTTGATACAGGCCGCCTTCGTGGTGTGCTGGAAGCAGCAGCCAAACTCGCGAGTTGGGGCAAGGAAATGCCCGAAGGCCATGCACAAGGCATTGCCGGGCATTTCACCTTTGGGGGTTATTGCGCGCAAGTAGCCGAGATTGAACGGTTCCCGGACGGTAGTTTCAAGGTGCACCGGGTTTATGCCGCTATTGATGTGGGTACGGTGATTAACCCTGCGGGTGTGATCAAGCAGGTTGAAGGGGGTATCAATGACGGCCTCTCCGCAGCTTTCGGGCAGGAAATTCGCGTGGAAGGCGGCAGTGTGCTGACCCAGAATTTTGATACCTATCCCTTGCTGCGCATGGTGGATGCACCTGCAGAGGTTTTCACCACCATTATAGACAATGACAAAAACCCGTCCGGCATGGGGGAAATGTCGATCCCCGTCATCGCGCCAGCTGTCACGGCGGCTCTCGCGCGGGCTGGCGGGCCGCTTATTCGGCACCTGCCGGTTTACGCAAAGGTTAACGAAGGTGTGGTGAAAGCGAGAACTGCCTGAGCAAGGTTTCTTTTACCATTGCGCCATACACTGCCCTCATTGGGGGCGGTGTATAATATGTGGTGAGTGGTAATGGACCTGTTTGGCCTCTTTTGGCACCCTACTATCCTTCTCTTTATCGGTTGTGCGTCCATCTTCGGGTTCCTGCTTCGGCACCGCACAGATTTCGCCCATATTGACCATGGATACTTCACCATACTGGTGGGGGCTTTGGTCCTTACGCTCGCAACTTTCATTGACTATGCAGAAGAACTTTCCTGGGGCCAAAGCGCTCTCATGGTGCTTGCTGGAAAGGCGAAACTGGAAGGCCAGTCGCTGCCGTTTATATACACGCCGGGTATTGCTCTCTTTGGGGTTGGTGTTGCGCGCTGGTTGCCAAAAGTTTCGTCAGCCAGCATGGAGGTGGGGCGCCGTAAGAAAATCGAACAAAAACAGCAAAAGATGCTGGATGAGATGCGTGAACTTGCCGTGCGCGCAGAGGACGCACGCCGGGTGAAGGCTGAATTTCTCGCCAATATCGGCCACGAGTTGCGCACACCCCTGAACGCGGTAATCGGCTTTGCCGAGTTGATGCAAAACTCTCACGCCACCACACCGGAAAAGCAGGATGAATATCTGGAAATTATTGCGAGCAGTGGGCGCAACCTCCTCAACCTGATCAATGATATGCTGGAGATGGCGCGGCTGCAGTCTGGTCGTGTATCGCTGGAGGCGAATTTCTTCAGCCTTAAGGACACCATTGACGAATGCATCTCGTATCACCGGGCACTTATTGAAGACAAACAGTTGCAGGTGAACGTTAAATGCGAGGAAAAGCCCGTTTGTTCTGACCGCCGGATCATCAAACATATCGTGCTGAGCCTGCTGTCAAACGCAGCTAAATTTACGCCGACGCGCGGCAGGCTTGATGTCTTTGTATCCGCGACACCTGAGAGCTTTTCCATCACCTTCAAGGACACGGGTATTGGTATGAGCGAGGAAGAGCTTGCGCGCGCCATGCGGCCTTTTGTGCAGCTGGATTCTGGCCTCGCGCGCAAAAGTGAAGGCGCGGGCCTTGGCCTGCCGCTTGTTGACCGCTTCTGTCGCCGGGTGAACGGCAAGATGGTGATTCATTCCACCAAGGGGCACGGCACCACAATTCATATTGATGTGCCGCAGATGGCCGCCGCTACCAATGATGCAATTTTCAAGGATGAAGAAAAACAACCTGTCTTGAGGGTGGTTTAAAAGAAAAGGCCCGAGAAAGCCCGGGCCTTTGTTTTAGCTCTCAAAGCTTCGTTCTACCGTTCCACAATATCCCGTTTCATCGGGGCCAGCAGGGCCAGAAACTTGTTCTGGGTATGGAAGGGCACACCTTCTTCGTCCATCGCCTGCTGCAACTGCTCAACCAGCGCGTTGAACTCATTCTCCGTGATGCCCAGCTTGATGTGCGATTTTTTCATGTTCACCCCCTTATATTTGCAGGGGCCGCCGGTAAGCTCGCAAAACTGGTCAACCAGCAGGTTGGTGAGGCGGTCACGTTTGGTTTGTTTGAACTGGTGTGCTGTGCGGGGATCATTGAACGTGAGCTCAACCAGCCGTTCGGTGATGCGCACCAACGCATCTTTGCCGCCGAGGTCATCATAGAGGCTGTCTGCAAACGCTGGGGTGTGAAGGCCAAGAAGGCCGCAAATCATGATTGTTTTGAAAAATTTCATCGATCAGAACCCCACTTGCATTGAGAGATAGAAACCTTGTTGCCTGCCCTGAAGGGCAATATCGCCAAGGTCAACCGCCGCAGCCGTCACAGTGAAATGTTTGCTGGGCAGCCAGACCATATAGGCGGCTTTAGCGTCCTGCTCCTGCGCGAAGGCAAGATTGTCAGGTTTGGTGCGATAGTCGAACCCGAGCACAAAACGGCGGGAGAGCAGGTAAGCAACCGACCCTTCAAACTGGAGGCTGTGGTTTGAGCCATTTGGGCCACCAAAGCCCAGAAGACCAAACTGGTTGGCTTCTGTGAGCCGCGCCGCACCAGAGACCACAAGGCTTTGCCCAAGAAGCACTTTGCTGGCGGCGATATAATAGTCGAAGCCATCGTTATCTTCAGCGCCAACTGCGCGCACGATATCGCCTTTATCAGCCCGTTTATACTGCATGCCGATGGATACTTGCGGCATCCATGTGTCCTGATCATAGACCGCATCACCAAACACCTTCAGCTTGGCGCCGACAATATCCTGGTTGAAGTTGAAACCATCGCCAAGGCCAAGGCGGCCGCCAGCGGAGCCTGTGTCAAACCACTGTCTGGTGTAGGAAAGCTCCAGCCGGTCATAAAGCCCAACGGTTACGCCTGTTGCGTTCAGCGTAAAATCATCGGTGGTGACATAGGTGTGGTGTGCGCTCGCGCCAATTTCCCGGTTGGTGCCGTAGCCTGAAATCATTGCCCAGGTCGATAGGCCTGCACCACCGGCGCCCTCAACTTGAATAACGCCAGGTGTCGCGAGAATTTTACCGCTGCCAAAAAGGCTTTCTTCTGCGCTTGCGGGAAGTGAAAAAGCGCAACCAAGTGCTAGCAGGCCCGCTGCCCTCTTGCCAAAGTTTTGGGAAACCATGTCCTGCCCCTACCATCATTTGCATTCTGCGCCGTCTTTCTACGCGGGTGATGGTTAACGGATTATATATTCTGACAAATTTTGTATTGTTTATGCCAAGAATAATGTGTCATCAGTATTCGGCGTGTTAGGGGTTGTGCCCCGAGCGCCTGTCGCCTGGCCCATTAAGGACTTGGATTTATGTCGCTTATTGAGACCCTGTTTTCAGACCAGTTCATGCCCCATGGGTATTGTTATATGTGGGCGCCTGAGGTGCTTTGGACCCATGTGATCTCGGACGCGGTTATTGCCCTTGCGTATTTCAGTATCCCGCTTGGTCTGGTTTCCTTCATCCAGAAGCGTCACGACGTAAAATTCTCCAATGTGTTTTACCTTTTCTCGGCGTTTATTTTCCTCTGCGGTGTGACCCATATTTTTGGCATCATCACCGTGTGGCACGGCACCTATGGCCTCTCGGGTATCGCGAAACTTGCCACAGCGATTGTATCGCTTTTCACCGCCATTGCCGTGTGGCGGCTTATCCCTCTTGCGCTTCAAATCCCGAGCCAGAAAAGGCTCGAGCGCACGGTGGCGGAGCGCACAGAGGCCTTGCAGAAAGAGAAGGGGCGGCTTGAGCTGGTGCTCAATAAAATCTCACCGGCGGTTATCGGCGTGGATGCTTACGGCAAAATCAAACTGGTGAACCCTGCGGCGACTGAGCTTTTTGGCTATACGACCGAAGAACTTCTTGAGCAGGCCGTTGAAATACTGGTGCCCGAAGCCGTGCGGGAGCGTCACCCAAGCCACAGAGCCAT
The DNA here is from genome assembly GCF_048264555.1 of Kordiimonas sp. Taxonomy (GTDB): domain Bacteria; phylum Pseudomonadota; class Alphaproteobacteria; order Sphingomonadales; family Kordiimonadaceae; genus Kordiimonas. The sequence continues at coordinate 71,267 of NZ_JBLXCX010000001.1, read as the reverse complement.
GTTTTATGCGGATGTGACCGCTCGCCCTATGGGGCAGGGCAAAGAGCTTTACGGCCAGCGCAAGGATGGTGAGCTTTTCCCGGTTGAGATTGGCCTCACCCCCGTGGATGACGACCCCGAGCTGGTGGTGATTGCAACCATTGTTGATGTGTCGGAACGCATACGTGTGGCGGCAGAGCGCAGGCGGTTGCTTGCCACCATTGACGCCTGTGATGACGCTATCTTCAGCCTTGACCTGATGGGCACGATCCAGAGTTGGGCACCGGGGGCCGAGCATTTGTTTGGGCATCCGCCTGAAAAAGCCATTGGCTGGCCCGCGTCGCTCGTGCTGGCAAATGACAAACCGGATGAAATAGCGGAAATTATTGAGCGGGTGGAAAGTGGGCGCACGGTCCGGCATTTTGAAAGCAAGTATCGCCATGCCAACGGCTTTGAGATTGACGTGTCCATGTCCATCTCGCCGATCCGCAACCCGCATGGCCAGATTGTCGCGGCCGCTGTGGTGGCGCGAGATGTATCTGAGGCCAAGGCAGCAGCGGAAGAACAGAAGCTCCTTAACGAGAAGCTCGCGCGCTCAAACGAGGCGCTTGACCAGTTTGTTTATATCGCCGCCCATGACCTCAAGGAACCATTGAGAGGTATTCACAACCTGTCTTCCATCGTGCTTGAGGACTGTGCCGACCAGTTGGATGAAGAATATCAGGACGACCTGAAAACCATGGCGCATCTGACTGTGCGCATGGAACGGTTGATTGACGACCTGAGGGAATATTCCCGCATTGAACGCCGGATCGAGAAGGCAGACACCGTAACGTGCGAGCAGGCTATCCACGCTGTTGTGGATGACCTTCAGGCATTCCTGAAGGAAAACAACGCGGAAATACATATCCTTGGCGATATGCCGGATGTGCGCATGTCGTCCGCGTGCCTTGCGACAGTGTTCCAGAACCTCATCACCAACGGCGTTAAGTATAACGAGTCAAAAGATAAAATTGTCGAAATCTCTGGTGCAATCAGGGCAGGCTTTGTAGAATTCAAGGTGAAGGACAATGGCATCGGCATCGCGCCTCAGTTTAAAGGCCGAGTGTTTGAGATGTTCCGCCGCTTCCATGCCGAAGGTGAGTATGGCGGTGGCACTGGGGCTGGCCTCGCCATTGTGAAGCGCGTGATCGACCATCACGATGGTTGGATCAGGTTCGAAAGTGAAGAAGGCGAAGGCACTGAATTTCAGTTCGGTTTGCCCATCGTAAAGGAGGCAGCGCATGACGAATGAACCCGAAGAGGGCCTGATTCTCCTTGTGGAGGATAGTGAGGCTGATGTGCGGGTAACGCGTCGTGCTTTCAAGAAGGCAGGCGTCGATAACCCTGTTGAGCATTGCGCCGATGGCCGCCGCGCTATCAACTATCTTCTTTTGAGCAAGCGCCCTGATGGGGCCCGCAGGCCTTCCCTCGTGCTTCTGGATCTCAACCTGCCGGGCGTTGATGGCCGCGAGGTATTGCGCACCATCAAACACAATGATGCCTTCCGCACCATTCCGGTGGTTATCTTGAGCACGTCAGACGATGAGCGGGATGTGCAGGACTGTTATGACCTTGGCGCCAACAGCTACCTCAAGAAACCGCATGATCTGGACGGTTTTGTAGCCGCCATGCAGTCACTCTCAGAGTTCTGGTTTCGCGCAGCCGAGCTGCCTGCCTGATCTGGCTTGAGTATCTTGTCTACCTGGCAGGCAGGATATCTGATTTCCTAGATATAGCTTGATGCGGTGCCGTTTGGCGCCGTGTTTTCATTGGCGGCATGGTCCAGCTTTTTCGCGATGATGATGCGGAAGATGCTGCCGCCACCGGGCCGCCCTTCACACCAGATTTTACCTCGGTGCAGGTCCACGATCTTCATGCAGATAGCGAGCCCAAGGCCGGAGCCGTCGGTTCCTTTATGATGGATGCGGTGCAGTGGGGTGAAAATGGCATCGCGCGCATTCTCGGGCACACCGCGACCATTGTCCGCGACCGAGATCACGCAGTAATCGTCCTTCTCATCCGCTGAGATGATGATCTCAGGCGCGTCCTCACCGCGGTACTTGATCGCATTGCTGATCAGGTTCTGGAACAACTGGGTTATCTCGGTTGGGTAAGCCTCGACGGTAGGCAGGTCATAAACCTTGATAACGGCCTCTTCACGCTCGATGCTTTTATCGAGAAGGTTGCTGACCACCTCAATGATTTCATTCAGGTCTACAACCTCAGGCGTATCAGCCGTCGTGCCTGTGCGCGCATAATGCAGAAGGTCTGTCACCAACTGCTTCATGTAAAGCGCGGAGGTCATGGCGTTATCTAAGTGTGCGGGCACTTTTCCCATGTCGCCGCTCATGACCCCCTGCTGCGCGAGGGTTAGAAAGCCAATAACACCGGAAAGCGGGTTCGCGAGGTCATGCGCCGCGCTTGAAGCAAAGTTTTCCATCACCAGGCGTTGATGGGTGCGGGTGCGCTTCTCGGCAGAATGCTCAATGGCGCGGTCCATCGCGCGCACCAAACGCGGGCCATCAATCTGGTTTTTGGTCAGATAGTCATGCGCGCCAAGCTGAATGGCCCGGGCTGCTACTTTCTCATTGCCGTCACCCGTGATCATCACAACACCGGTGAAGCCGTTGCTTTTATCCTTCGCCATGCCCTCCATGAGGGCGAGGCCGTCTGCGTCCGGCAGGTTATAATCCAGAAGCAGGCAGTCGTAATGTTTGCAGGCCAGCTTTTGCCGCGCACCCGCAACCGTGTCGGCAATATCTATGTGATAGGCTTGGTCGGTTTTAGCGAGTTCGCGTGTGATAAAGCGCCGGTCGGCACGGCTATCATCCACCAGTAGAATATCCATATATCTTCGTGGCATTGCGACCCTCTCAGCTAGCCGGTACAATATATTCAGGGCATGGAATGAATAGACCTACGTATAGCAAGTAATTCATAGCTAAATTTCGTACGAAAATCCAGTTTATTTGGATCAGAACTGTTTTTCACTTAATAATTAGTTAAATTTTTATATTTTATCGTTAATATTTGGTAAACCTGTGGTCTCGGCCGTTAATTTATTTGATATGTTTTTAATGTTTGAAAGTCTTATTGTTAAAATTTTAAGTAAAAAGAGCGAACTCACAGCGTTTTGTGAAGGAAAGAACCAGAATCAACGGCGAACCTGTGCCAGATGGTAAGATGGTGGATTTTCGTGAGGGAAGATGCGTTGTGGGCCGCATAGGCCCCGAATCGGCCAAGAGCTATTTCTTGTGTGAATTTCTGGCTTGAAGGCTGCTCTCGTCGTTCTACTTGATGAAACAACAAACACCACAACATATGGATGGGCAGACATGCGTCTTGAATATACACAGGAAGATCTGAACTTCCGCGAGGAGGTCCGGCAGTTTTTAGCTGAGAAGCTACCGGCTCATATCTCAAAAGCGGTAAAAGCGGGGCGGATGCCTGCGCGCGAGGACTATATCACCTGGCAGAAGATTCTGGTTGAAAAGGGCTGGGCGGTACACACTTGGCCGAAGGAATATGGTGGGTCCGGGTTTACACCCTTCCAGAAACATATTTTTGAAGAAGAATGTGTGAAAGCTGGCGCGCCTGAGTTGCCGCCTTTTGGCCTCAACATGCTTGGGCCCGTGCTTATCGCTTTTGGGTCTGAAGAACAGAAGGCTCATTATCTGCCGCGTATCCTCAATTGTGATGACTGGTGGTGTCAGGGTTATTCCGAGCCAGGCTCGGGGTCCGACCTCGCCAGCCTCAAGACAAAAGCGGTGCGGGAGGGTGACCACTATATTGTGAACGGTCAGAAAACATGGACAACCATGGGCCAGTATGCGGACTGGATCTTCTGCCTCGTGCGCACTTCCTCAAGTGGCAAGCCGCAAGAGGGTATCTCTTTCCTCCTCATTGATATCAACACCCCCGGCGTTGAAATGCGCCCCATCATCACCATTGAGGGTGGGCATGAAGTTAACGAGGTTTTCTTCTCTGATGTGAAGGTGCCTGCTGGAAATCTGGTGGGCGAAGAAAATAAGGGCTGGACCTACGCCAAATACCTGCTGCAGCACGAACGTGTTGGTATCGCGGGTGTCGCAGCAGCCAAGGAAGGCCTCAAGAAGCTCAAGCGCATTGCAGCTGAAACAGACGCGGGCGACGGCACCATGCTGATCGACGACCCGGCGTTTGCAACCCGCATTGCCAATGTTGAGCTGGATTTGATGGCGATGGAACTGACGAACCTTCGGGTGCTCGCGCAGGCGCAAGCCGGTGGCGCGCCGGGGGCTGAAAGCTCCATGCTCAAGATCAAAGGCTCTGTCATCCGGCAGGAGATATCAGACCTCTTGCGCCGTGCGGTTGGCCCTTACGCCCTGCCGTTCATGCCAGAGCTTGAGTTGCCTGGCTCAAATGAAGAACCCATCGGGCCAGACGGTGCGAACAGCTTCGCGGGCCATTATTTCAACCGCCGGAAATATTCCATCTATGGCGGTTCGAACGAGATACAGCGCAACATCATCTCCAAGATGATCCTTGGGCTTTAAGGGAAGGGTGACTGACAATGGATTTTAAACTTTCTGAAGATCACAGCCTTCTCAAGGACATGGTCGCCAAATTTGTGCGCCAGAAGTACGACTTTGAAACCCGTGATAAAATCATCAAGTCTGAAGCCGGGTATTCGGCTGAGATCTGGGCGGAACTGGCTGAGCTTGGCCTCGTGGCGGCTGTGCTGCCGGAACGTGTTGGCGGCCTTGGTGGCACCGGCATTGATATCATGGTGGTGATGGAAGAACTTGGCCGCGGTATCGTGGTTGAGCCATTTCTCGCGACCGCCGTTTTGGGCGCTGGCATGCTGGCGGAAGAAGGGGCAACGGGTCGTGGCCCTGCGCTTCTCGATGATGTGGTGGCCGGTGGGCACCTGCTCGCGCTCGCGCACTATGAACCCGGCGCACGCTATAACGCAGACAAGGTGGATTGCACGTTCAAGGACGGAAAGCTCACGGGCGCCAAGTCAGTGGTGATTGGTGGCGGGCAGGCAGATACGCTTATTGTTTCGGCCAAAGGCGCTGATGGCCTTGTGCTTGTTCTGGTGCCGAAAGACGCGGACGGCATGAGCCTGCGCAGCTACAAAACCCATGACGGTTTTTCTGCGGCGGAAGTGACATTTGATGGTGTCACCGTTGGTGCAGATGATGTGCTTGCAACCGGTGCTGCGGCAGAGGGCATTCTCGCTCGTGCCATCGCGCGCGGCACCTTTGCACTGTGCGCGGAAAGCCTGGGTGCGATGGAAAACGCGCGGGATGCTACGCTTGAATATCTGCGTACCCGCACGCAATTTGGCGTGCCTATTGGCAAGTTTCAGGTGCTGCAACACCGCATGGTGGACATGTGCCTTGAGATAGAGCAGGCGCGCTCAATCGTGCTGCTCGCGGCGTCAAAACTTGAAAGCGAAGACAGTGAAAAACACCTGTCTGCCGCAAAGGCGCTCACGGGCCGTATCGGGCGTATGGTCGCGGAAGAGGCGGTGCAGATGCACGGCGGCATCGGTGTGACGTGGGAGCTAACACTTGCCCACGTTGCTAAACGCCTTGTGATGATCGACCACTGGTTTGGGGATACAGACCATCACCTCAAGCGCTTCCAGAAGCTTTCAAACGCAGCGTAAGCAAGCGTCAAAGTTAGAGATGAAAAGCCCGGTGGTTTCCCGCCGGGCTTTTGTATTAGGTGTCAGGCCTTCTTGATGGAAACACCACCATCCACCAGCATGGCCTGCCCAGTTGTGAAGCTTGAAGCATCAGACGCCAGATAGAGCGCGCTGTGGGCGATCTCTTCTGGGGTTGCGATCCGCCCGAGCACATGCAGGCCGCGAACAAAGGCTTTCTCTTCCGGTGTGCGGGCAAACTCCGCGGCCATGTCCGTGTCTGTCCCGCCGGGCAACAGCGCGTTCACCCGTATCCCCTTGGGGCCATATTCAACAGCAAGGCACTTCATCAAACCCACCATGCCTGCCTTGGCGGCCGCATAGGCTGCCATGCCGGGCATGCCTGCCGTGTAGCCCACAAAAGATGATGTGAGGATCAGCGAGCCGCCGCCGCGTTTTTCCATCAGCGGCAATTGGTGTTTTGCCCCCAGAAAAGCTGAGGTCAGATTGGCGTCAATCACCTCATGCCAGTTGGTTTCGCTCAGCTCCGTGGCCGGTGCCAGCGTGCCCAGGGCGCCAGCACAGTGCAGGGCGATATCAAGGCCGCCATATTGGCTGACAGCAGCATCACATAGCTCTTTTGCGTAGGCCTCATCGCGGGCGTCGCCAGCAACCGCCCAGGCGCTGCCACCAGCGGCGGTGATTTCCGCCACCAGATCATCAAGCGCCCCTTGGCGTCTCGCGCCCACAACCACTTTTGCGCCTTTCTTGGCAAACAGCACGGCTGCCGCGCGCCCAATGCCGGAGCTGGACCCAATGACAAGGGCCACTTTGTTCTGAAGTTCCATTGTTTGTCTCGCTCAATAATTGGAAGGAGAGCGAGGTGGACCATAGTTTTGTCCCGTGCGGATATCCGTTTCTTGCTCCTGAAGTGAAACGGTGTGGCGTGGGTGCCAAAGCAAAAGCCCGGCGGTTTCCCGTCGGGCTTTTTCGTCTGTCGTGGGCTCGGGTTTTATCCGCGCCTACCGTCCAGGCGGTAGTTTAGCGGGATGGTTATGGCGATGCTTTGCTGCGCTTCAGGCAGGGCCGGGAAACTGATCCTGCGCATCAGATCAAGGGCTTCATCGTCGAGAATGTCACTACCGGATGACTGCGCGATGCTCTGCGCCGTGATGGTGCCGTCTGCCGCCACATTCACCTGTACTTTCACCTGCCCCTCGATACCTTCCTCAATCAACTGGGTTGGATACCCCTGATTGCGGGCAAGCGTGCGCTGCACGGCGCGCTGCCAGTCTTTCCAGTTGCTGCTGGCGGCATCGACGGTTACCGAAGCATCCATCCGAGTTTGGGTTTCATCCATCTGGAAGCGAAGCGGGATTTTAAAGACGTAGCTTTCCTTGCCTTCAGGCAGTGGTGGCAGGGGGTTCACGCGACCAAGAAGGTCCAGCACTTCGGCGTCCAGCACCTCGTGGCCTGATGACCGGTTGATGCCAAAGCCAATGATGGCCCCTGTTTTGGCCACTGTAACCTGAATTTTGACCGTACCTTCTAGCTTGTCATCTACCGCGCGGCGTGGGTAGCGCTGTTTGGAGGCGAAAGCGTCATAGACCTTGGCGCCCCAAATGCGTAAGCCGTCGTCATCAGCTAGCGATTGGCCAGAAAAACCCACAAGTGAAATTGCAGCCCCAAGAAGGAATGCTTTGGTGCGGTGAAGGATCATCCATTCACTCCCTATTTGAACAAAGCATAATCGAAACAAGGTTAAGGTATCGGGTCGCGCCTGTTCCCCACAGCAGACTGCGCATGAGGGAAATTTATAGGACATTCGTTTAAAACAGATTAATGCATATCTGCGCGGATAGCCATCCCTGCCAACACGTTAGGCGGGAGAATGGTACAAGGCAATGTGGCAACGAAGCAGTTGTCACGCGACTAAAACACTTGTAGCGTTCTCGATATTGCTGGTGAAAGAAAATCATTCAGGGAAGCGATGAGCGACGAAAAAATCACTCGTATAGCGGCGTTTGAGCGTAAAACAGCGCTTGTCGTTGATGATCAGGAACTGATCAGAACCATGCTGACCAAGCTTTTGGGCGCACTTGGCTTTGCCGAGGTCGTGGAAGCGGCGGACGGGTCTGATGCGCTTAAACATCTCGACCGTCGCGGGTTTGATGTCATCATCTGCGATATCAATATGGAGCCCATGGGCGGGCTTGATTTTGTAACCCGGCTGCGCCAAGGCGCAAACATACGCTTTGATGCCAAACGTGCCCGCACCCCCGTTTTGTTTCTGACCGGCAGTTCCGAGAAGGAAGACATACTGGGGGCAAAAGGCCTTGGCGTGAAAGATTACCTGCTGAAGCCGATCAATGCAGAAGCTCTCAAGGCGCGCCTGCTCAAGATGCTGACTGCGTAGCACAGGCTGCCTTTAGCCTGCCGCCTGAGCGGCAGGCACGGCCTGATGGAGCCTTACGCAGCTTTTTTATCACTTTTGTCGCTGAGCAGTTTTTTGGCTTTTGTTAGCAGATTTGCAGGCGCAGATTCGCGAATTTCGATACGGCGCGGTTTCATTTCCTCAGGCACTTCTCTGATCAGGTCAATGGTTAGCAGCCCGTTTGAGAGGTTAGCACCAGTAACGCTGACATGATCAGCCAGTTGGAATTCTCGCCTGAAGTCGCGGGTGGCAATCCCACGATGCAGATAGGTTGTGCTATCGGCCTTGTCTGATTTGGAGCCTGACACCACAAGCTGCCGTTCTTGCTGCTCAACGGTCAGATCCTCTTCAGAGAAACCCGCAATGCTGAGCGTGATGCGGTATCGGTCGTCTCCTGCTTGCATGATGTCATAGGGTGGGTACCCGGCATCATGATCTGCCGCTTTCATCGCGCTGTCGAGCAGGCTGGCCATCCGGTCAAAACCGATGGTGGACCGGAAAAGAGGGGAAAAATCATATCTGGTCATAGCTTACATTCTCCTTTGAGCAATGTTCACTTCAACGTTTCGATGTCATCGGCCCATATTAGGCACCGATACCGAATATTTAGGAAAGGCATTGGGTAGTTCAAGGTCAGTGTGAGAAATTTTTTATTGTTTTATAACAGCGCATTAGACATGTTTTTCAGGTGTTTGATTAGGGCCTGGCCCGCCACCGAGAGCGGCATGTCACGCCGCCAGCAGGCGTTGATGGTAAACCGCCGTCCTTTATTCTCGCGGATCGGTAGCGCCACGATATGCTCGCTTGCAGGTTTGGCGGCCTCCATCATCAGGCCGACGGCGGCCCCGGTCTCGATTGTTTGTGTAAGCAGGCCCATGGCGTCTGTTTCCAGCACGATATTGGCGGCTTTTGCATGCCGTCGCGCCTCCGCCAGCAATCTAGCATGCAGGGTATAGCCGCGCGGCAGGGTAGCGATGCGCTCATCCAGCAAGTCATCCCAACTGATGTCGCTCTGGCGTGCGCGGGCATGGTCAGCGCGCAGGCAAACAGCGATCTGGCTTTCAAACACCGGAAGTTGCTCGAAGCTAGTGTCAAGGTCATGCATGGCGAAGCCGATCTCCACCTCGCCGAGCTTGAGCGCACTTTCAACTGCGGGTCCGCCCATCTGGCTTAGCGAAAGCCCTACGCCCGGATGGGCGACAAGAAAAGCGCTGAGCGGGCGGGGCAGCACATGGTTGGCCACCATGCTAGTGGCCGCTAGTGATAGTTCGGCCACCTCAAGGTTCGCGAGCGCCCGCATCTCGGACCGTGCTTTTTCAGCCCCTGCCAAAAGTGCGCGCGCATGAGCATAGAGCCGGTAGCCTTCACGGGTGGGCTCGATGGTGCGGCCGGTGCGCACAAAAAGCTTCACCCCAAGGCTTTCTTCAAGGTTTTGTACGGCAACCGTAAGCGCAGGCTGGCTCACATGCAGCGCGGTGGCCGCCTTGCGCATGCCGCCTTCATCCAGCACGGCTGCGAAATATCTCAATTGTTTCAGATCCATATCAAGTAAGGTAATTGATAGGTTTAATTTATCAAAACTATAAAAACTAAATATTTGAATGATCATATAGAAACCCCGATCTTGCGGTCAATGGCAGCATGATGATGCAGCAGAAAAAGGATACGCGAGATGAAACTTACTCACCTGATCGGCATAGCGAGGCTCTTCACCCTTCTTGGTACGGCGGCGGTCACGTCCACTCCCTTATTGGCAGATGAAGCTGCGTGGCAGGCAGAAATCCCGGCTCTTGAAATGCCGGAGGGCTGGTTTCTGGTTGAGGTGCCTGCGGTGCTGCAGGCAGAAACCAAGGGCGGCAAGCCGGGCGCCATTTATGTGTTTAACCGGGGCACCCATGCCCTTCTTAAATTCAAGGCAAACGGCAAGTTTGACCGCGAGATAGGCGCTGGCCTTTTCTCAAGCCCGCACGGCATGCGCTTTGACGGGGACGGCAATATCTGGACAACTGATGTTGGCAACCACCTGGTGCTCAAATTCACCCCGGGTGGGGAACTGTTGCGGGTTTATGGCCGCAAGGATTATGCCAGCGAGGGATGGTTCGATCGGGACTATAACTATTTGTTTTTCGATAAGCCAAGCGACGTGGCTTTTGATGCAGATGGTAACCTTTATGTGGCCGATGGCGGTAACTTCCGCATTGTGAAGTTGGGGCCAGACGGCAACATGATCAAGATGTTTGGCGAAAAGGGTGAGGGCGAAGGTCAGTTCAACTTCCCGCATTCTGTGGTGGTGAAAGGGGACACACTCTATGTCGCGGACCGTGAAAACCAGCGTATCCAGCTGTTCGACCTCGATGGCAACTTCAAGGAAGCCTGGACCGGGATCGGCTATCCTTACGGCCTTGTGCCGCTGCCTGATGGCGGGTTCTTGATGACCGATGCCCGCGATGAAAAACTTGTCACGCTGGATGCAAACGGCCGTGTGCTAAGCCGTGTGGGTGAGGCAGGCAAAGAGGTGGGGCAGTATAGCTCGCTTCATGGTGTTACGCTGAGGCCCGGTGGTGGTGTGCTGGTGAGCGATATTTTCAACTGGCGCGTAACGGCCCTCACCCCTCTTGCGGAGAAATAACACATGACCGCATTCCGCTTGGTTGCGGGGGGGAACAAAAATTTACGCGGGGTGGCCTTCATGGCCACCTATGCCGTTTGCCAGTCTTTAATATGGGTTGTAGTGCGCTTATTGGCGGAGCGGTATTCGCCAGAGCTATTGGTTTTTTACCGCAACTTTTTTGGCCTGATTGCCATGATGCCGCTGATTATCCGGCAAGGCCCCGGTATTTTGAAAACCGCTAGGCCCTTGATGCACGGGGTGCGGGGGCTGGTCGCCTGTGTGGGGGTCTATAGTCTCTTTTATGCTATTGCGAATGCACCGCTTGCTACCGTGGTGGCCATCACTTATCTGGCGCCCATTTTCTCCGGCATCATTGCCGTGCTTTTCATGGGCGAGCGGGCCGGCCCCGCCCGCTATATCGCCCTTGGGGTCGGCTTTGTTGGTATGCTGATTGTGGTGCAGCCGTCCCATGAGGCGGGGGCCACATTCGGCGTAGGGGCAGCCTTCCTTGGGGCGGTAATGACCGCCGCGGCGTTCCTGAGTGTGAAGATGCTCTCTCGTACTGAGAATATGGGCACCATGGTGGTGTCGCAGTTCGTATTATTGGTGCCGGTCAGCTTTCTCATTGCGCTTGATCACTGGGTATGGCCCACATGGCAGGACTTTTGCCTGATGGCCCTGATGGGGCTCGGGTTCACGGCTGCGCAAAGCGCGATGGCCCGTGCTTTTGCCGCAGCAGACGCCACGGTGGTGTTGCCTGTCGATTTCCTGCGGCTTTTGGTGGCAGCGGTTGCGGGTGTGCTGCTTTTTGGCGAAGTGCCCGATGTAATGGTGTGGGGTGGTGGCTTTTTGATCCTGATTGCCGCCGTGCTTTCAGCCTATGGCGGCACGCGCCCGATCACGGAAAATATGGATGCCGATCAACAAGGTGTGAAGTTTTGACGCACCCCCTTAAAAGCGGGGTTATGGCACCCTATCTGTAGTCGTGCCGGGGGCCCACTCCTCCCCCTTATTACCCCGGCTTTAACCCGTGCGCTCCCCCCATCAGCGCACGGGTTCTTCTTTTCCGGGGTGTGTTAGAACTGTCCGCTGATCACAAGTTTGATGCCCATGTCGCGCCGCCGTTCAGACAGCGCGGTACCCACTTTCACGCCGCCCCGGTTGGGGTCATAAAAATGACGCATGCGGTTATATTCACCGCCCGTGATGTCATAAAACAGCAGGGTGGTTTTCACGCCAAAAAACTGGGTGGTTTCAACAAAGGCATTGTAGTTGGCCTTGGGGCTAAACTCCTCGAACTCATCAATGAAATAGCCGTGCCAGTTGTGGGTTGAGTTATATTCAAGCCCCCACGCCCAATTGCTGTTCGGGATATCGTGCCGGAAGTCGATATAAAATTCGCTCGGCACAAAGTCATGTATGCGGCGGGTTTTACCGGTGATGGGGTCAAGGAAGTCGCTTTCCTTCAGGTAAACATCCACCTCGAGAAGCCCGCCCTTAAGCATGAAATCAAGCGGCAGGTTGGCGTTGGCGTTCAGGCCCCAGCGTTTTGCGCTGCCGATGTTGGCGAGAGCCTCACCGCCTGATTCCAAAATCGTGCGCTCCAGCACATCGTCTTTCCACTCGTAGAAAAGCGTGGTTGAGATGGCGCCGCGTTCCCCGAAAGTATAGTCGATTTTGGCTTCAAGCCTGTCTGTGCGGTCCGGGCGCAGGTCCGGGTTGCCAGCAAAAACGCGGTCGTCGATCGCATCGGCGGATGCCGCAAAATCAGAGAAATCAAGCTGGCCAACGCTGCGTTCAGCCTTGAGGCCCAGCCGCAGGTGATCTGATACCGTATAGGTAAGCCCGGCGGATGGCTTCAGGAACTTGAAGGTCTGCGCGTTGCCGCCACGGGTTGAAATGCGGGAAACCTCGGCTTTCAGCCCGGCGTCTGCGGTCAGTTTGCTACTGGCCTGCCACACGAGGTTGCCGAAGGCTTCCGCCCGCACTTCTTGCACACGGACAGTGTTTTTGGGCAGCACTTCGGTCGGTTGGCCAGCGCCGTCTTCAATCGCGATCTCAATCGAGGTATCAAGCCGGTTGAAAGCCCCTTCAATGCCGAACTCAGGCTTTATGTTGCCTTCCGTCTGGCCGAATGTGGTGCGAAGGATTGTCTCGGTTTCTTTTTCAACTTCATGGATGTTACCAAGCTCAAGCAAAGTGCTGACCGGCATCTTGAAGCTGAAATCGTCCGTATTGGTTTCCTGCTCATAGGTGCCCAGCCCGATCAGGCGCCATTTCCAGCCGGAGGCATAGGTGCGGGACCAGTCTGCGCCCAGCTCCCCACCGTATTCTTCTTCCACATGGCGGTTATCGAACCGGTCGAGGGTGGGGCCGTCGAGCTCCCCGAGCCCACGGTTGCGGCGTTTGGTGTCCCCCGCCCAGCGGAAAAACTTGAGCCTGCCGTTCAGCTGCAGTCTTCCGCCAAAAGCGTCACGGCCCGCATCGAAGGAAAGCGCGCCAAAACGCTCTTCCTCTTGTCGGTCTTCCGTCGTGCGGCTCGTGAGTGCGCCCGTGGCGTCACGTTTGCTGATCACCGCGTCCCGGTTGGTGGAAAGGAGGAAGGTGTCAAGCTGGAAGGAGGTATCCCACGCGCCAATGTTGGTGGTGAAAGTGGCATCCACCATGGGCAGGATTTTATTGTTGCCAACCCGGCGCATTTCAAGCGCCCAGGTGCCTGAGCTTTTGTCCTTGAAGCGCACGACATTGGCGACCACGCTTTGGCCCGCTGCTTCGCCCGCGGCAAAGGCGCCGCGCTGCAGTTCAATACGTTCCACCTGCGCGGCTGGAATACGGCGTAGCGCCTCAACAAGGCCGCCTGACTTTGACGTTGGGCGGGCACCGTCAATCAGCACATTGCCTGCCGTGCCGCCAAAGCCGCGTGCACTTTCGCCTTCATCAAACATGAAACCCGGCAGGCGCTGCACCATGTCATAGGCGTTTTGCGGCGTATATTGCGCAAAGAAGGCTGCGGTGTAGTTTTCCGACCCCGCTTCTGCCGTGGTGGTGTTGGTGGTCGCCCCGTCTGTTGCAGCCTGCCCAAAGGCCTGCGGTGTAAAAAGCGTCAGCGAAAACAGTGCCAGAGCCGGTGCTAGTGCCGGGCTCGTAAGCCTCCCCCTCATATACTCGATCCCTCATATCCCCGGCGTGGTTGCCCGGCTTTTTAAACGTTATAGTGTTTTGTGTTTTTTGACTTTGGGTTAGCTTTCACCGTGGCGAAAGAGAAAGCCTTCCCGCTCTCTTCCGTCTGCGTGTGAAAATATTCCAAATGTCTGGGCGTCACTTACTACATGTGTAGTATGGGCAAAGCGTGTGCGCAACCCGCTTTTTGCGGCAAAGCGTTTCTTTTGTGCGACGAATTGAGTGCTCGGCAAAGCCGTTTTCACGTCAGGGTTTGAAGCGTTGACGCTGTTTGCTAAAAGCAAATGATGATAGGCTTTTGCTGCGACCCTAATCATGCCCGGGAGTTCTATGCTGACCACAACCCATTTGCGCCGTTATGCCGCTTTTTGCGCTATTGCCCTTGGCCTGTTCAGCCCGGCTGCATATGCGGGGGCTGAGTTTGACAAAGCGCAGGCGGAGCTTTTTGCGCTGCATGTGGTGGAAGGCCGCAAGGCCATGGTAGCACTTGTGGGCAACGAACGCGCGCCGATGCAGGACAGGGCGAGAGCAGCGCTTTTCCTCTCTGACATGAGTGCCAGAATGGACAAGGACATGGCCGCCGCCATGGACTGGATCACCATGGCGGAGCGCTACGGCGCGCCCGCGGAAGGGATTGCGGCAGCCACAGCCCGCGCGATGATAGAGGGGGGTGAACCACGAAAAGCCATCACACATGCGCTCAAGGCCAGCGAACTTGCGGCTAATGGTGAAAAGGCGGAAGAACGCACGCTTCTTTATGCCGAGAGCCTGATGGCCGCCTACGATAGCCCAACCGCGTCCCTTGCCCGGCGCGCGCTCGCAATCAACGCGCAAACGCTTAGGCAGGCGCTTCAGGATAACCCAGGCTCACAGGCGGCCGCGAAGATGCTGTTCGATTTTTCCGTGAGACTCGGGGACGGGGACACCATGCTGATGGCGCTTACGGCCCTGATCCCGGCAAAGGAGCGGGGCTCAGGCGGGCAGTTTGCGGGGCCTTTTAACACGCTGAAGGAAGAACTTGCGGGCTGGCTCGGTTCAACACTGGTGCCGGAACGGCGGCGCAAGATTGTGCTGGCGCTCGCAGAGCTTCGTCTCGCAAAGGCCGCAGCGCTGATCGCGGATAAACACCCAAGTCGCGGCAAAAAAGACTTTCTGGCCGAAGATGGCATCCGCGAGGTTACGGCTTATGCAACTTTTCTTGATACGCTGAATGCGTCTCTTGAGGATATATACCGTGCCCGTGCGCGGGGCGAAGGGGTGGATGGCCGGGCTTTCGCTGCGTTTGATGCGGCGGCAAAAGCGTTTGCAGTGCGTGTGCCCGCGGCCCTCGGTGGCAAAACTTATGACAGGGATGCTTTCACGGATTATATCCGCCAGCGGTTCGGTGCGCTCCTCAACTGGGATGAAAAAGGCACTGAGTTGAAGCTTGGGCACCAGTTGGCCAGCGAAACCACCACCATCAGCCAGTATGGGGTGCAGGCTGATATCACCGCGCTGAGCGTTGGGTTTATGGCGGCTCGCGGGTTTGAGGTTTTTGTGCTTGGTAGCCACGCGCCCGGGCGCGGCTGGAACAGCGACGAGGGGCTGGTGCAGCTTGCAGGCAGTGAGGCGGCTGAGGCGGGCGGTGTGCAAACCGGGGCGGCACTGTGGCAGAGGTGTGGCACAGGGGTTGACGGTGCCAAACGGGCTTATGAGATCAGGGATTTTTCCCGGGGCGATGAAGCGCTTTTGGGGGACAAAAAAGTCGCCTATCTGCCGGGGCTGAAAACCCGGCTGGAGTGGCAGGCGTGCCGGGCGCTTCTGCATATGCTCAAACGGTCCGGGCTTGAGAAAGAGCGCATTGAGGGAGCCTTCACAGCGGAAGCTGACTTTGCCATAACGGAAGGGCAGGTGAACGGTTATCAGGCACGCTTCGCTATTGAGCGCGCGACAGCGGGTGATGGGGCAGAAGCGCCATCTGATGCGACCCTTGAGTATCGCGCCCGGCTGGCCATGATCATCAAGAGCCCAAGGCCCCGCTTTGCGCTTTCGGGTGCTATTTTGTTGCCCGGTATTGGCGGTGATACGGCCGAAGGACAAGCCAACGCAGAGGTGCTTGAGGGGCTGATTGCCTGGATGGAAAAACATGCGAGCGAAGTGGTGGCGTATGATAAAAACCGCCCGGCACTGCTGCAACTTGACCACCTGAGCGATGAGCAAATCATCAAGGCGGCGCGCGGGCTCGACCCGCTGGAGTAAGGTGATAAACCCGCCACTTTCAAATGCCGAAAAAGTGAATTCTGAGCGCAAGAAACGGGATGCGTGTGCATGCCGCTTTCGCTAAGCTTTTGTTCAATTAACACGCTGGCAACAGATGCTCGCAATAAGCGCCGGGTCACGGGCGAGGACAAGGAATTCATATGGCAACTGGAAGCGCCACAAGCATTCAGATGAATGCGAAAGACTGGCTCACGATGGCCCTGTTGTCGGTTGTTTGGGGCGCGTCGTTTTTCTCAATCGAGATCGCAGTTACCGAATTGCCGCCGTTTACCATTGTTTCCATCAGGGTTGGGCTTGCGGCCATTGCGCTCTTTTTTTACATGCGCGCCAAAGGTATCCCGCTTCCGTTTGAGGGGCGCAGCGACAAGGCGGAGGTTATTCTCGCCATCGCACTTATGGGTTTTTTCAATAACATCGTGCCGCAAAGCCTGATTGTGTGGGGACAAACCCATATTACCTCAAGTCTCGCCTCTATCCTCAATGCCACCATGCCGATCTTTACCGTTTTCATCGCGCATTTTTTCACCACTGATGAAAAGCTGACAGCTAACCGGCTGATCGGCGTTCTAATAGGTTTTGCGGGTGTTGTGCTGATTATAGGCCCTGCGGCGTTGAAAGGTTTGACGTCAGGCCTTCTCGGGCAGGCGGCAGTTCTTGGCGGGGCGTGCTCATACGCTGTGGCAGCGGTTATTGGCCGCCGGTTCGTGCGGCTTGGGCTGAAGCCCATGCAAATCGCCTTCGGGCAGGTGTTGGCGGCGGCGGTGATGTTCACACCCTTTGCGGTGCTTTATGAAAAATCATACGCGCTCCCTATGCCATCCATGGGGGTGATCATTGCGCTTATTTCGCTCGCGACCATCTCAACCGCTTTTGCCTACCTGTTATACTTTCGCCTTATCGCCAACACAGGAGCCACCAATGCCTCGCTTGTGACCCTCACGATCCCCGTGACGGCGTCGGCACTTGGGATAGGTTTTCTCGGTGAGGTGTTAGAGCCAACCCACGGCCTTGGCCTTTTGTGCATTGGGCTTGGGCTTCTCACCATTGATGGCAGGCTATTCAGGCGGCGACCCGCCAAGGTGGTTTAAGGCTTAAGTTCGGGCAGGTATTCCGCAGCCGTCAGACCCTGGCGGGAGAGGAAATCCGCCATGTCGCCATCTCGTACCAGTGCTTCAATGCGTTTGTTCAGCCGGTTAATAAATGCGCGGGTTTCTTCGGTGTCATGGCACACAATGCGTACATGAGCGGCAGGCACCGGCAGATAGGCAGGATCATAAGGCGGCAATGGAACCCCGAGATTCTGGAAGACAAAAAACGCATCCGGCATGTTGGCGAGCATGGCGTCTACATTGCTGCCTAGTAGCATTTTTGCCTTATCGGTTTCGTCCGCGATGGCCACAAATCGACTGCCGTAGCCCCTGATTGTTTTTGATAGGTTGGAGCCGAGCGCATAGGCGATGCTCATGCCGTGCAGGTCATATTCATTGCGCACTGGGTTTGTGCCGGGTGGGGTGAATATGCGCAAGGGAGAGCGCATCATGCCGTGGCTTTCAATAAGATTTGCATCCTTGGGGATCGCCGCCGTGCGCCTGAGCGCCGTTATGCTTTTGGGGTAGATGCAGGCGTTTCTTTCTTCTTCAAAATGCCGCATCGCCCGTTTGTAAGGGTAAGCGTAATAGCGGTTGAAACTCTCCTCAGGGCCGAGGGCAAACCGCGCAAAATCATTATAGAAACCGGTGCCGTCTGCATTCAGGGTCAGGCCCCAGCTGGTGGCATAGATGTGCGGTGTTGGCTGGTCATGGTGCGCGAAAACGCTGCCGGTGACTATACCGATCTTCAAGGTTGTTATGAGGGCCACCAAGAAACATCGCAGCATCGCATTCTCCAAACCGCTCTGGCGCGCACGCTGCATGCGCCAGGCCCGACCCCCGTCGTGCAACCGGATTGGTTCATCTTTCGTCTCACCCTAGGGGCAGGACCTTAAAATTTGGTTAGGAAGGGCGCTAGCGAGGATCGGTTTTTCGCAGATAGTCATCTGGGTCAAGCCCTTGGTTGCGCAGGAAAACCTGCAGCTCGCCTGATTTGAGAAGACCATCCAGTCGCGCTTCAAAGGACGTTAGAAAAGCGGCGTTGGCCGCAGTGTTGTGGCACACCAGACCGATGCCAGACCCGGCCACAACCAGTGTTTCATCAAAGGGCGCCAAAGGCACACCGAGGCTGTCAAAAACGAACTTCACATCTGGCATCGCGGCGGAGATCATATCCACCCGGCCCGTGAGCAGCATTTCGGCTTTATCAACCTCATCTGCCACGGCGATAAAAAAGGCGTTAGTGCCCTCAAGCGCGAAGGGAATGCGCGATCCCATGGCGTAGGCGATGCGTTTGCCTTTAAGGCCAGCATAGTTTTCAGGCGGCGTTGTGCCGTGTCTGCTGAAAATATGGATCTTGTTGCTGAGGACGCTGCGGCTGCCGATGAAGGTTTCCGTGTCGGTGATGTCGCCGGTTGAGGTGAGATAGTCAATCGAGCTTGGGTACAGGCAGGCGCCATACTCCTCAAAAAAGTGGCGTTTCGCACGCCTGTAGGGCAGGATTTCATAGTCGATCGCGCCCATCTCGGTTGAAAACAACAGTTGGGCCAGATCGTTATAAAACCCGGTACCGTCGGACTTGAGGGTCAGGCCCCAGTCTGTGGCGAAGATGTGGCGTCTGTCTGCTGTGCTGTCGTCAGCATGCGCGAGCGGCGCTGCAATGAGCAGAGCGAGGGAAAGTGCAAGGTGGCGTATCCATATGCGCATACAGGTCCAGCCGGTTGTGAGCATGAACGGTTACTATACACCGAGATTGGGTTTCACGCATCAAGAGTCGGTGCCCGCACGTCGCATTTCAGAGGCAATCCTGACTTTCTTGGGGTGTGATTTTTCCTTTTGTGTCCGGTGCTTGAAATAAAATTATACAAAGGCGCATAATTCTTGTTGACAGTTGCGCATGCCTTCCGTAATTCTCTCACCATAACAGGCCCGAGGTGGGCCGACTTAGGATTTGAGACCGATGTATACCCTTTGGAACCTAACAACCGCAGCATCCGTGAAAGGCGCGAAATTTATTTGCGTCCGTCAGATGCTTGCTGTTCCGGAGGGAGGGATACTCTAAGGCAAAACGCCAAAAAGAGATCGAAGGTTCAAAAAACCCCTCCGGAGCAGCGCCCCGGAGGGGTTTTTTCTTGGGCAAACGCCTAGACGGTTACCCAGACGGTAATGAAGAGACCGATAGCGAGACAGAGTGAAGACCAACCCGAGTACGACAGGTTTTGAGTGAGAGAAAAGCGAGGACAATATCACCCCCTGGTATGGTTCCCCCGGGTTAAGGCGAAGGCAGAGACCTGAAAGCCGCCGGGGGAACAGGAACAGGGAAGAGGCGGCGGAAAGCCCCTCAGGACGAAGATGAGTAGAGAGAATTTGGGCAGTGAAAGAGCTTTGAAATACTGCCGAACTAGAATGAGACCATAGGGCAAAAGGATAAAACGATGTCAGCCATATACACATTAAGGCCGGGCGAGACCGGCGAAGAAAGGTACAACAGCTTCCGAGAGAGCCTGCCGCTGAAGGTGGCCCGCGCGCGGCGGGGCTTTGGCGGCTTTATTACGCTCGATCTCGGGCAACCCCGCGCGGATGATGCGGTGACCGGTGAACCGCAATGGGAATGGCACTTGTGGGTTTATAGTTGCGATTGGGATCTTTACCTCGATCAGTCACGGCTTCTCTGGCGCCGTGAGAGCGACAATGCCCGTGCCAATCATATCCTCAGCAAACTGGAAGGCGAGACACTCACGTCCATCGTTTATGATGAAACGGATGACTGTTTCGAGCTTACCTTCACTGGCGGGTTCACGCTCAACATTGACCCGGATTTTTATGGGTTTGATGCGGACGCAGACCTCTTCATGCTCTTCAAGCATGGCGAGCGGGACGTGCTCTCCTACTCCCCTAAACGACGTTTTTATAAAGCCGCGTAGGGCAGAGGGAAGGAGAGGATCATGAACCATCCAGCACCAGATTTCGAGATTTATACAAGCCTCAGGATCAACAGCCTTGAGAGCTCCCCGGACGCGGTAACCAAGTCGCTTGGGCTTTTCCCGAGCCGGGTGAGCCGCAAGGGTGAGCAGGAATGCGCGTCCGGCGTCGAAAGCTTCGCGGAAGATTTCGGCCCGCTTTCCACCAAGAACCTGTGGGTCCTGCACTCGGGCCTCGCGGCGGAGAATACACCGCTTTCAGCGCAGATTGATGCGCTTCTAGGCCAGCTTGAAGGGCGCGAGGAGCCCGTACGCAAATGGGCGAAAAACGCCTGGGTCACAGTGGAAGCGTATGCCCACAAGGCTATGCCCGCGCTTACGCTCACGCCGGAGCAGATGAAGCGGATGGCGGCGCTCGGGATTACGCTTGATGTTGATTTTCATGACCTGACACAAACAACAAATGATACGATTGAGGAGACCAAAGATGCATAAATTCCATGATGTGATGTTGCCGCGAGACGAAAGCCAGTTCGGCCTGAAAAAGGGCGCAACCGGCGCGATCATCGGCATCAACAAGCTACGCAAGCGGGTCTATACCGTTGAGTTTCCGCATGCGAGCACGGGTGCATCCACGCTTCTTGATCTTGATGCGGATATTTTTGACCACACGGGCGACACAGTAATTGTGGCTGGCTGGCGCCAGGCGCAGGGCGCGCTCGCACGCGTTTGATAATTCTGCCTGGTGCCGGGAAAGCTGACATCACCCGGCAGCAGGGCACATGATTTTGCCAAAGGAATCTTACCTTGTTCCTTACCCTAAGCGCCGCATCTCCCCTTACGCGGTGCGCCCCTCGGCCCCACGGACAACCGTGGGGCTTTTTTTTCTCACCAATATCGCTATGATCCCCGACCGGAGGATTTGGGATGATCAATCGCCTGTTTAACTGGCTTGACTGGGGCTGCGATGCCTTCCTGAAAGTGATAGTTTTACTGCTGTTTTTAGGCGGCGGGCTGTTTCTGGCGGTTGCTGGAGGCACCTTTGGTGTGTGCCTTTTCCTCGTGATTGCAAGCTTCCTGAAGTGGGCGATGACCGATTCGCGCCCCGCAGATGCCGCGGGCGAAGAAGAAGCCTGATACCCGTCCCGCCTTTACCGCCTTTTCTCAATATAGATGAAGCGAATGCTGTTCACTGATGCAGCATAGGCGTTATTTGTTTTGCGCTCGTCGCCTCTTGTCTTTGCGCGCCCAAGGGAATGCAAAACACCGTTTATTGTATACTACACTTATTTAGTGTAAATATTGCGTTCCATTACACGCTTTGGGGGCGAGTATATGAACGACCAGACAAGATCGCATGATCTGAAGCTGCGCTATCCTGCAATCCTGTGGGCGCTCGCGGTTAGCCTGTTGTTTTCTGTGGGTTTCTATCTTTCAGGCACCTGAGGGAGGGAACCACATTTGTTTAGTGGCTTGACTGCACCATGGTGCGGCCCTGTGATGTTTTGCTTGCAACCTGCCGCCTTCTTTTCATCAGCTTTGATATTGAGTGGACGTATGCCTGAGGCGCGCTATTCTGGCGCGAGGTGATAGTGCCAAGTGGGGAATTTTATGCTTTCAATTGATACGGTGGTGGCGTTTACGCTGGCGTCTGTTGTGCTGGCGTTCGCGCCGGGGCCAGACAATATTTTTGTGCTGACCCAAAGCGCTCTTAAGGGCCCCAAAGCGGGTGTTGCGGTTACCTTTGGTTTGGCGACGGGGCTTGTTGTGCATACGGCTGCGGTGGTGCTTGGCCTTGCCGCGCTTATTGCGGTGTCAGAGCTTGCGTTCACGGCCCTCAAGGTGGTGGGGGCCGCCTATCTTGTGTATCTGGCGATTGGTGCGTTTCGCGCGAAGCCGGAGGCGATTGAGGCGACAGACGGCAAGGCCAGAAGCCTTGGGCAATATTATCGCCGCGGCATTATCATGAACGTTACGAACCCGAAAGTATCCATATTCTTCCTGGCTTTTCTGCCACAATTTGTGGATGCGGGTGCGGGGAATACGACCGCGCAGATGCTCACGCTGGCGGCGCTTTTCTTCCTTGTTACCCTCGTGGTGTTCTCATCCATTGCACTTATGGCGGGGCAAATTGGCACGCGGCTATCAAACTCCCCCAAGGCGCAGGTCTTGATGAACCGCATCGCAGGCACCATATTTTTAGGGTTGGCCTTAAAGCTCGCCCTCTCTGAGCGGTAGGCCAAACTGCCGCGCCAGCGGCCAATAGATGGGGAAAAATTATGACAGCGATATACATCATTCTGGGCCTTGTTGCCCTTGTGCTGATATACGGCATTGCGATTTACAATAAGCTCGTGGGCCTTCGTGTGCGCACCAATGAGGCATGGTCTGATATCACGGTGCAGATGAAACGCCGGTATGACCTTGTGCCCAATTTGGTTGAAACCGTGAAGGGATATGCGGCGCACGAGAAAGAAACCCTCACTGGGGTGATCAATGCGCGCAACGCGGCGGTGGCCAGCACCGGCAGCCCGGATGAGCAGGCCGCGAACGAGAATATCTTCAGCCAGGCGCTGGGTAAATTGATCGCACTTTCCGAGGCTTACCCTGAGCTGAAAGCCAACACCAATTTCAACAATCTGTCCGCAGAGCTTGCCGCGCTTGAAGACCATATCCAGAAGGCACGGCGCTTTTATAACGGTAACGTGCGTGAGCTGAACACAGCGGTGCAGGAGTTCCCCTCCAACATCATCGCGGGCATGTTTGGTTTCACCCTGTCTGAGTTTTTTGAGCTGGACGAGGCGGAGCATACCGCCGTGCAGCAGGCTCCGAAGGTCGAGTTCTAGCACCTCCCTCCTTGCGAAGTGAGAGCGCCAATGAACTCAATCTTGAAGGGGTGACAATGAAACAGATTTTTGAAATGCCCGGCCGCGCACTGGCGGCCTTCCTGATAGCCTTCGCGGTGGTTGTGGGTGCTGTGCCTGTGAGTGCGGCGGAGACCATCCGCCAGTTCCATAGCGATATCACCGTGCGTGCCGATGGTGTGCTTGAAGTGGTGGAAAGCATCACGGTGAATGCGGAGCATGACCGTATCCGGCGCGGTATCTTCCGTGATTTTCCCACCCGCTATGAGGACCGGAACGGCAACACGGTCAACTTCGGCTTCGATGTGAAAGACGTGCGGCTGGACGGCGGCGATGTACCTTACAATATGGAGTGGCTTAATAACGGCTGGCGTGTGCGCATCGGTGACCCCAACAGCATGGTGAGGCGGGGCGAACATACCTATACCATCACCTATGAAACCACGCACCAGCTCACCCACCTGCCGGAGACAGACGAGCTTTATTTCAACATCACCGGCAACGGCTGGGACTTTGCGATTGATAGCGCGAGCACGACCATCACGCTGCCTGAAGGGGCGATGCTCGCGCGTACAGCCGCCTACACCGGGCGTTTTGGCTCAAACGCCAGTGACGCAACGCTGCGCCAGCTCTCTAACAACAAGATCGAGGTGCGCACGAACAGGCGCCTTGGCACACGTGCGGGCCTCACCGTTTTGCTGGAATGGCAGGCGGGCATCGTTGCCCGACCGACCGTTGCGGATAAAGCCGCGCGGCTGATGAGCGATAACGGCTGGATGCTGGTGGGTGCCCTGGCGGCGCTTGTCACCTTGCTCTATGGCCTTAACGCGTGGCGCGCAGTGGGCAAAGACCCGAAAGGCGGCCCTGTGGTCGCGCAATATGGTGCGCCAATAGGCGGTGACGGCAAACCCATGTCGCCCGCCCTTTGCCGGTTCGTGAGCCGCATGGGGGCGGACGCAACCGTGTTCACCGCAGCGATCATCTCGATGGCTGCCAAAGGGCTGATCACGATTGAGGAAGACGGCAAGCTCGTCACGCTGAGGCGGATTGGGCCGGAGATTGATGCTGCCAAGCTATCGCCGGGTGAAGCTGTGATCGCACGCGAGTTTCTGGAGGCCGATGACGCCTGCACCTTTGGCGGTGAATTTAGCAAAAGCTTCACGCTGGGGCTCAAGCGATTTTATGCCGCTGTTGAGCGCGGGGAGGCCAAATATTTCACCCGCAACCGGGGTGTGGTGTTCACCACGGTTTCCGTCGCAGCCGCAGGCATGTTGGCCATGGTAACAGCATCTTACCAGTTGATATGGGGGCTTGTTGCCATTGGCCTCATTGCGGCTTTTGCCTTTTGGGGGGTGAAAAGCCTCTTGGTGCGGGACCGGCATGAGAGCAATGCGCTCGTTAACTCTGTTGGTGGCCTTCTGGTGATGCTGATGTTTTTCCCTGCCATTCTGGGTGGCGGGGAGGCAAGGCTCGCGCCATTCATGCTGGTGTTTCTCCTGCTCACGCTTGCCCCCACCATCATCTTTTCTGTGCTGATGCCAGCACGCACAAAATTTGGCCGCAAGGTGCTGGATGAGATTGAGGGCTTGAAGCTTTATATGACCGTGGCGGAAAAAGACCGGCTCAACTTCCATAACCCACCAGAACGTACACCAGAGCATTATGAAGCGCTGCTGCCTTATGCCATTGCACTTGATGTTGAAAACAAATGGGGTGACCAGTTTGATGATGTGTTGAGGCGCGCGGCCGAGCTTCGCGGCGAGGATGAATATCATCCGGTTTGGTATCACAGCCACCGAGGGTATGGCCGTGGGTATGGCACCCGCCGTGCGTTTGGCGGCGCACTGGGCGCCACCATCGCAAGCACGGTAACCAGCTCCATCGCGGCGGCCAGCACACCACCATCTTCAAGCGGGTCATCCGGCTTTTCAGGTGGTGGTGGTTTCTCCGGCGGTGGTGGCGGCGGTGGTGGCGGTGGCGGCTGGTAATTACACCAACGGCTTACGGCCATACCGCATAAAAAGCGGCCAGCAAACGGTGCGGCTTTCCGCGTCGCCCCACACTTCCTGAAGCTTTGCGGCAAAAGCGTCAAGCGGGTTGAAGCCAAGGACTTTTTTGGCCTCCCCAATCGCGGACCACGTGCCCAAATACCCCTTAAGCTGGTCAAACGTCCAGTCAACCTTCAACTCATACCTTGGCATGGGTGGTTCATCATAAGGGAAGGGCAGGCTCGCGTACTCATCATCAAAATGCGCGCGCTCCGGGGGCCAATAGGCGCCAATGCCGCGCGTGTAAAAATCATCAACCGCCGCGTCAATTTCAGGCGTAATGCGGGCGAGGCCATAGGCCACCAGCGCCAGAACACCGCCGGGTTTCAGCGCCTTGTCTGCGCAGGCATAAAAAGCGGGCAGGTCAAACCAGTGCGCGGCCTGCACGACCGTGATCATATCCACGCTTAAGGGATCAAGCTGGATATTTTCCGCCGTGCCAACGCGGTAATCAACCCGGTCGTCCGGGTCTGCGTTCTCGATCTGGGAGGCGCTGCCATCATAGGCGATCACACGGTCAAACCGTTTGGCCAGCACGCGGGTAAATTGCCCGCTGCCACAGCCTACATCAACTGCCAGTTTGCGGACATCAAGGCCCGCCGCCAGATGGTCCACAAGGCTCACATCATATTGTGGCCGGTGAGTTTTATAAGCGCTGCTGTCGCGGGAAAAATGATCTTTAAACGTCATATGGGGAATTCTCCGTCTTATGGGGCGACATCATAGCCAATTGTTGCGCCCGCGCCAACCGCGTTACCGTGTGCAATGCGCGGCATGGTTGAAGGCTGGTCACATTTCCGTTTTTGACCTTGGCAGCCCTTAATTTTCACTTCAGAGTGTCGCGCGAAAAAGGGGTATAAGTGGGTGAGAATGGCTGTCTCAGCCGCCTATAAGAAAAACAACGATTGGGAGGTCAATCATGAAAGTTTCCTATAAACCACTGGCGCTTGGTGTGCTGGCAGCTTTTACGCTGCAGGCACCGGTTTGGGCACAAGATGCGGTGGGCACTGACGCACCTGCCGCCATTTCAAAATTTGAAAGCGCGGATGTGTTTGAGCTTGAGTATGCGGATAGCCCAGCCGTTTCACCGGACGGTAAAACCGTGCTTTATGTGCGGCGCTCAAACGATATCATGACAGACGGCACCCGCTCCAACATCTGGATGGCAGCAGCGGACGGCAGCGACCACAGGCCGCTTCTTTCCGGCACAAAAAGCTACCGCTCGCCGGTGTGGTCACCGGACGGCAAGCGCATCGCCTACCTCTCGAACGAACACGGCAAAACCCAGCTTTATGTGCGCTGGATGGACACCGGGCAAACGGCGCTGGTGACCAACCTGCAGTCAAGCCCTTCTGGCATCACATGGTCGCCAGACGGTAGCCAGATCGCCTTCACCATGAGCGTGAAGGAAAAGGGCAAGCCGCTGAATGTGAAAATGCCCGCAAAACCAAAGGGCGCGGACTGGTCGCCTGCGGTAACCTATGTTTCCAAGGCGCGCTATCAGGCGGATGGGCGCGGCATTCTGGAGCCTGCCTACACCCATGTGTTTATCGTGCCTGCAGATGGCGGCACGGCCCGGCAACTGACGGACGGCAACTATAACCACCGTGGGCCGATCAGCTTCACGGCAGATGGCAGCGAGATTATCGTTTCCGCCAACCGCAGCGATAACTGGGAATATGAGCAGCGCGAAAGCAACCTCTATGCCTTTGGCCTTGAAGGCGGCATGCGGGAGATCACCAATGCGCCGGGGGCTGAATATGGCGCAACCGTTTCGCCTGACGGCAAATATATCGCCTACCTTAAAATGGATGACCAGAAGCTCGCGTACAGGAATAAATACCTGCACGTGATGAAGCTTGACGGCACAGATGACCGTAATCTCTCCGCCGACATCGACAACTCGCTCGAGGCGCTGACATGGGACGATAAAAGCAAAGGCCTCTACTACCAGATGACCGTGCGCGGTGTGGCGCAGGTGGGCTATGCGGACTTGTCCGGCAAACATCGCCCAGTGGCTTATGGCCTTGGCGGCACCACGCTGGGCAGGCCGTATGAAAGCGGCACCTACTCCGCCGCTGGTGGTACGGTTGCTTTCACCAAAGGCACACCGCATCGCCCGGCAGACCTTTATGTCGCCCGTGGCGGCAAGGCCATGCCGCGCCAGCTCACGAGCCTGAACGAGGATGCGCTTGGGCATAAAACCCTCG
This sequence comes from Kordiimonas sp., assembly GCF_048264555.1. Taxonomy (GTDB): domain Bacteria; phylum Pseudomonadota; class Alphaproteobacteria; order Sphingomonadales; family Kordiimonadaceae; genus Kordiimonas. The sequence goes on along the minus strand of NZ_JBLXCX010000001.1, from coordinate 43,999 downwards.
GTGACGTGCAGGAGATCATCTATAACTCCTCCATCGACGGGGAGGAAATTCAGGGCTGGTACATGACCCCGCCTGACTATGACCCATCCAAAAAATACCCGACCATTCTCGAGATCCACGGCGGCCCACACCTGAGCTATGGCCCGCACTTCTCGGCCGAGATGCAGCGCTTTGCCGCTGAAGGTTATGTGGTGTTTTATGATAACCACCGGGGCAGCACATCCTATGGGGAGCGTTTTGCGCTTCTGCTTCAAAACAAATATTCCAGCGAATACGACTTTGCGGATCATATGTCCGGCCTTGATGCCTTGATCGAGAAAGGTATCGCGGACGCTGACCAGCTTTACATCACTGGTGGTTCTGCGGGCGGTATTGCAAGTGCTTATGCCATTGGCCTCACTGACCGTTTCCGTGCGGCAGCCGTTGCAAAACCGGTGATCAACTGGATATCAAAGGTGCTGACAGCGGATAGCTACCTCGGGCAGATTCCATTTCAGTTCCCGGGCATGCCGTGGGACAATGTTGAGCACTACTGGAAACGTTCACCGCTTTCGCTTGTGGGCAACGTGACAACGCCAACGCTTCTGATCACGGGCGAGGCTGACCGCCGCACGCCCATCTCGGAGACCGAGCAGTTCTACCAGGCGCTCAAGCTCCGCAAGGTGGATACCCTGATGGTACGTGTGCCTGAAAGCCCGCACGGTATAGCGGGCCGCCCGTCGCGCCTGATTGCGAAGGTGGAAAATATCCTCGCATGGTTCGAAAAGTATAAATAACTGCAGTCTGTAAAAGGTCGGGGCAGCCTGATGCCCCGGCCCACTTTTGAGTATCCGTAAAGAGTTTTCACCAACTCGACACGATTGGGGCAATATAATGATTACCAGAGAAAGCCGGGTTCACCGCCGGCTGAAAACGCACCTGTTGTGCGGTGCCGCCTGCCTGATGGTGGCGACGCCTGCACTTGCCGACAGCACCGTTGAAGAAATTGTCGTGAGCGCACAGAAGCGCGAGGAAAGCCTGACCGACACGCCGGTGTCCGTCAGCGTTGTGGGCAGCGAGTGGGTGGCAAACAGTAACCTGACCTCGCTTGAGGATTTGGGTGCTGTGGTGCCGGGGCTCAGCTTCTTTTCCCAATTTGTTTATAATAATACCGTCACCCTCCGGGGCGTGGGCACCTTCAGCCGCAACATCGGTTTTGACGAACGGGTGGGCCTCTATCTGGACGGCATCTACCTCGGGCCATCTTATGGGCTCAATCAGAACCTATTGGATCTGGCGCAGGTTGAAGTGTTGCGGGGGCCCCAGGGCACCTTTTTTGGCCGAAACGCTATTGCGGGTGCCATAAACCTGAAAAGCGAAAAACCGGGCGATGAGCTGCGGGTCAAGGGCCGTGCGCGTTATGGCAGCCTGGGCGAGCGTGTGGTGCAGGGCCTTGTTTCTGTGCCGATGGGCGATGAACTGGCCGTCAGCTTGTCTGCGGGCCTGAATAACCGGGACGGCCTGACCGATAACCTCGTAACCGGGGAAGTGACCGATAACCGCAACCGGGACAGCATGCGTGCGCAGGCGGTGTTCCGCCGGGGCAGTTTTGAGGCGCACCTGAGCCTTGACCGCACCTCGCTTGATGAACGTGCGCTGATCGGTGATCCGCTTTCTGATACCCTTGGTGTGGCGCCGGATAGCTTTGCGCCGGATGATTTTGAAGTGGCATTCAACACGGTGCCACAGCAAAGCCTTGTGGCGAAAGGTGTGGGCCTGACCCTTGAGTATGAACTACCGGGCGGTGGCGCCATACAGTCGCTCACCGGCCTTCGCTCAACCGACGTGGCGATGGTGAACGATACAGACTATTCACCCGCTGATCTCTTCCATATCGATTATGATGAAGACTATAGCCATTTCAGTCAGGAGCTTCGCTTTGCCTCCAAAGAAGGCGAACGGCTGACCTATATGGCGGGTGTGTCTTACCTTGACCAGAGTGCAAAAACGGACCGCCACGCGGTGGCGGGGTCAAGCGGCCTTCTCCTCGGTATGCTGCCGGGCGCAGACCTCTCGAACACCGGCCGGGTGGATACAACAGCCTGGGGCCTTTTTGCCAACGCAGATTATGCGGTGACGGAACGCCTGAGCGTGCGCGCGGGCTTAAGGTATTCGCATGACAAGAAGGTGGCAGACTGGACGATCAACACCCTCGAAGGCCCGGCATTTGGGCTTGCAACCGGCACCCTTAATGCTGAGCGCACGGATGATGACATCTCCCCCACCGTCAGCATGAGCTATCAGGCCTCAGACAATATCACGGCTTTTGTGCGCTATGCGGAAGGCTATAAAAGCGGCGGCTTCAATCTCGATTATGTCAGCGCGGGCATTTTCCCCGGCGATGTGGCGTTTGAGAAAGAAAGCGCCCGCAGCTATGAAGCAGGCCTGAAGGGCAACCTGGCGGATAGCGCGCTCTGGTTCTCCGCCACCGCATTCTGGGTGGATTATGACGACTTTCAGGTTAACCAGTTCCGTGACCTTGGCGGCGGGCGTACAGCGATCGTGATCTCGAACGCCGCGAAGGTGCGCACAAAAGGCCTTGAACTTGAGGTGCAAGCTGAACTCGCGAAAGGCCTTAGCGTGCGGGCATGGACATCGGTGCTGGATGCGACCTACAGCGAATTTGCGGAAGGTGGCGTGGGCGGTACGGACGCCTCCGGCAACAAGCTTGACGCGCCTGATTTTGAAGCAGGTGTTGTGGTAGATTATGAACGCGGCTTAAGTGCAGCTTTGCTCGGGTTTGTGCATGCAAGTTTCACGCACTCAGGCGGCTCATACGTCACGCCGGATAACATCACGAGCCAGTCGCTTTTGGGTGGTGCCAGCGTGCCATACGGGCGGCTGGGTGCGCGGGATCTTTTTGATGTGAAGCTTGGTGTCGGCAGTGATGACAGCACATGGCGGCTTGCGTTTTATGCGGAAAATATCCTCAAGGATGATGCTGTGACATCCAGCATCAGGGACTTTTTTGGCACCATATCCGAGGCACGCCTGCAGCCACGCACATATGGCATTGAGGCTTCTTTCGCTTTCTAGGGGGAAGGACGCACGCCTATGGTGTGTTGGTGATCAGTTGACGTCAGGGGGGGCGGCACCGATGTTTTCGGTTTTCGCCCATCTGGACCAATTGGCTTTCAAGAGCTGGTCAACAGTTCCCGCCGCACGGAGCTTTTCAATTGCCGCAGATATCTGCGGCAACAGGTGCAGGCAGGATGACTTTTTGGATATAGCCAGATGCATGCTTTCCTGGCTGAGCGGCGGCACATGGGTGCGGATGCGCGGTGCGATGCCAAGTTTATGGGCCGCAACCATTACCGGATAGAGGCCGTGAATGGCATATTGGATGCGCTTGTGGTCGAGGAGGTTCAGGAGGTGATCCACCGACGGTACCGTGTGCAGCTTCAGGGATGCCGCGCTAAATTCATCCAGATCCTGCCCGAGCGAGTCACCGATCACCATACCGCCCTGGTAGGGGATAAGGTTATCCCGATCGCGGTAATGGATATCTGTATCCACAAGGGTAATGACAACAACCGGCTCGTTTGAAAAGGCGCTGGTATACTCGAGCTTGGCTTCCCGTTCCGCTGTGCGGTAAAGGCTGGCGATCATATCCAGTTCGCCTGCAAAAACCTGAGACTGCGCGCGTTTCCAACCCCCGCTGTGCACAGTACGAATGGGCACCCCGATTTCTTTTGATATCAGGTCGAGAAGGTCGGGGGCTGCGCCCACCAGCACATCACCCTTTTGCCAGGAAATGGGCACATAGTCCGGGTGGCCTGTGGCAACAATCTCCTCACACTGGGCGGCATACACTTGCCCTGAGGCCACCAGTGCGGCGGCAATACCCAGAGTGATATGTTTTACCCAGTTTCTGACCATAATCTGCCATGCCTACAAGGTTGCTGAATATTGTAGGCGAAGCCCCGACTATACAGCAAATGCAGCTTTTGCTCTATAAAATATCGCATTGGTAGCGATTTCTATCGGTTCGCGTGTGTATGCCCGCGGATCACGCGGTGCGGGCCAAAAAAATAGCCGGGCCATAGCCCGGCTAAAGTTGATCGCTCGTGTCGTATTCCAGCGAATTTGCTTTTAGAAGCTGACACGGGCCCCAAACAGGATGCGGCGATCAAGCTGCGTTACGTTATTGGGAGCTTTCACCGCGTCTGAGGTGAAAGACACAACATTGTTGGTAACGTTGAGCACTTGCAGTTGCAGGTGCACATTGCTGATCACCTCGTAGTTGGCCGAAAAATCAAGCTGACCAAATGCGTTCTGGAACCTGGGCACACCCCATGCACCAGCAAAGGCATGCAGATATTCAGACCGCCATGCGTAGGCGATGCGGGCGCTAAAGCGCTGGTCATCATAATAGAGTGACGCGTTGGCACTATGGCGGGAAAGGCCCGGTAGGCCAGTGCTGCGCACGTCATCTTCGGCATTAAAGTCAGCGGAGCTGTCGGCAAACGTATAGTTCGCCTGCACGCCGAAGTTCTGCATCCAGCCTTCAGGCAGGAAGGTCAGGCGCATTTGGCCTGCAACTTCAAGGCCCTTGATTTCCGCAGAAGCACCATTGGCAGGGCGTGTGATCACCACGGGTGCCGTGACAAGAACACCGTCTCGCTGGCGTGGGAAGGTACGATCTTCGGTGAAGGTTTCCGTGTCGATAATGCCGTCCAGGCTTTTGTAGAAAAGCGTGGCAGACAAGAGGCCCTCGTCGCCAAAGTACCATTCCATGCCAAGGTCGATGTTATTGGCAGTGAAAGGTTGAAGCCCCGGGTTGCCCTGGCTCCCAAAGCCCCCGCCTTCATCCACACCGCTGATATTCTCCGTTGGTGCGAGGTCGCTCAGCGTCGGGCGTGTATAACTGCGGGAATAGGCCGCACGGATGTAGAGATCATCCTGCACCTCATAGCGCAGGCTCGCGCTTGGCAGAAAGTCGTGATAGGTGCGCACGTTGTTCACAGCTGACGGAACACCATTGGTGACAGATGTGCCGTTTGTGGTTTGCTCGGTGCGCAGGAAACGAAGCCCTGCATTGAAGAGTAGTCTGTCTACCTCGAACGTTGCTTCTGCATAGGCGTTAAAGGTGGCTTCGCGCAGGTCGTAGCTGTTCTGCAAACCGTTGAGCGCACGGTCTGTCACTGCGGCGCCATCAATCGGTGCGCCGTCAAGACCGTTGGGTAGCCATAGTGCGATGGCCTTGTCGATGTCCGCGGTGTTCAGCGTTTCTGGGATGCCTGCCGGCGCGCCTGATATATTGAAGTTTTCAATCAGATACACATTGTCAGCAAGGCTGGGCAATGTGCGGCGGTCTACACCGGAATCTGCGCGCACAATCACGCCGCCGTGGTTGACATTGACCATCTTGCGTACGGAGTAACGAGCACCAAAGTCAATAGCTTTGATGGCGCTGTCATGGAAGGTGTGCTCAAAATCCAACTTCGTGGTAAAATCGCTGTCGCGGCTTTCCGATGGTGTGAGGTAGAAGACGTTGATCAGGAATTCTTCCGGGTTGGCGGAGAAATTCGTGCCTGATGTAGACCAGTCTACGTGTTTGCCCTGGTGAGCGTAGCTTACATCGCCGAGGACAAACTCACCGGTATCGAGATCCGCGCGGCGATAGGAGAGCAGTGCACCAAGGCCGTCGCTCGCGCGTTTGGTGTAGCCCATGTATGGTGTAATGGTCCAATCATCGGTGGGTGTCCATTTCACGGACCCAATGATCTGATAAAGCTCATCATCCCGCGACAGGTTGTTAGCACCGACCCGCTGCTGCACACCGCCGAACGTACCCGAAGTGATAACCCCGTTTTCTACAACGGCATTCTCAATAGAGGTCACGTTGCTTTCGTTCGGAGCATCAAAGCGTGTGGTAAAACGCGTGGCATCCAGCGTGGAATAAAGCCCGTTCAGACTAACCTCGATATCGTCAGACGGGCGCCACTGTACAGCAAGGTTACCGCTCACGCTTTCTGTGTCCGAGATGTTCCAGATATAGTGCGGGATATTGTTCACATAGGCCGCTTGTTCCTCGGCCGTGCCGATGGCCGGGTTACCGTCATCGTCCTTGATGGCTGTGAGGCCAAAGGGGCGCACGTTAAAACCGCCTGAGCGGTTGGATTGAGATTTGCCGCGTGCATAGACGACGGCGGCGGCAATGCCAAACTCGTCATCGAAATTATTGCTGACAAGCAGTGAACCACGCCCGCCAAGATTGTCGGCCGTTTTGCTGAGATTGCCTTGCGCCGAGGCAGCCAGCTTGAAGCCGGGGTAGTTGAAGGGTTGCGGTGTGCTCATTTCCACGAGCCCAGCGAGGCCACCTTCTGCGTGGCGGGCAGAGACTGACTTGTTGACAACAACGGTGGTGAACAGCTCCGAAGGCAAGATTTCAAAATCGAAACCACGGCCACCTGCGGCGTTGGTACTGGGCGCTGTCATGCCGTTAATTTGAACCCGGGTGAAATTGGCACCGAGGCCGCGCAGGTTGATGGTCGAGCCCTGGCCAGTGTCTGATCGGTTCAGGGTCACACCGGGGATGCGTTGCAGGGTTTCTGACAGGTTGAGGTCGGGGAACTTGCCCAGATCCTCTGCGGAGATGGCATCACTGACACCAACTGCGTCGCGCTTCAGATTTCGCGCCGAAATAATGCTTGCACGAACGCCGGTGACCACGATTTCCTCAAATGCCACGCTATTTGTCGCTTGGCTTTCGGTATCCTGGGCGTAAGCGACGGTGCTTGCGCACGCCATCAGCGCGATGGCCGATGTACTGGCAAGGCCGCCCTTTAAAATTCGGTCCGTGAAGGACCCTTTCAGGTTGCGTTTCATATCTTCCTCTCCCTAGGTTTTTGGCTGTTTTGGTGGATTTTGGACACACCTCTCCTGTCCGTTGCCTCCTGCATGGCGACGGTTGGGTGTGCTATTTAGCTGACAATTCCCAGTGGTTTGGCGGTCTTCCAGCCGCCGCGGGTGAAGTCAGGAAAATCTTTGCTGTTGCCCCGGTCGTTGACCGACTGTTCCGATAGCGGCGTTACGACAGACCATGCGGCAGCGTCGTATACATCCTGATCAAGCGGCTCCCCATTCCTGAGGCAATAGATCATGCGCCACAGCATCAGGAAGTCCATGCCGCCATGGCCTCCCGCTATCTCGGCTTCGCGCCCCATACGCTCCCACAAGGGGTGCTCATATTTCTTGTACCAGGGCTCCATGTCATAATCCCACTCGTGGAAGCTTTTGGGCTTGCCGGTTTCCGGGTCGATCATGCCGCCGTGCTCAACCGCAATGCGGTTGGGGAAGCCTGCGAATACGCCATTGGTGCCCTGGATGTGATTGTGGCGCGAGTAGGGGCGCGGGGTGGTGGTATCGTGCTGCACCATGATGGTGCGGCCAAGTTTGGTTTTGATGATGCTGGTGTTGATGTCACCGGCGATATAATTGAGCTGGTTGCGCTCATGGCCTGCCGGAAACTCGCGTTTCGCATAGGCCGCGCGGCCCAACGCGGGGCTGCTCATGGAGTTCATGTAATCGAACCGGTCACCCCGGTTGATGTTCATATATTGCGCAATGGGGCCAAGCCCGTGGGTTGGGTATAGGTTGGAGTTGCTTCTGGTATGCCACTCGGTGCGCCACGAGCCGGTCTTGTGATCAAGCTGTTTCATCTGCCAGCGAAGCTCATGAATATATGCGGCTTCACCATGCAGCAACTCGCCAAACAGGCCTTGACGCACCATGTTAAGTGCCATCAGCTCATCCCGCCCATAACAGACGTTCTCGCCCATCATGCAGTTCTTTTGGGTGCGTTCGGCGGTATCAACCAGCTTCCATGCTCCTTCGATGGTGACAGCCGCGGGCACCTCTACAAACACATGCTTGCCGCTGTTCATTGCATCCACAGCCATGGGTACGTGCCAGCGCCAAGGTGTTGAGATCAATACGAGGTCGATATCGTCCCGGTCCAGCATGTCGCGGTAGCTATATTCATGGGCGCCATATGTATCAGGCTTGGGGCGGCCGTTTGTGACAACAGAGTTTACCGCCCGGTCCAGTACCGCCTGATGGGTGTCGCATATGGCTTTGATGTCGACACCGTCGATCAGGCACATAAGGTTCACATGGTTGATGCCGCGCTCGCCGACACCAATAAAGGCGACGCGCACGCGGTCCATTTTTGGCACCACAAGGCCCATGACACTTTGTTGGCCCTTCGGTACACGCGCTGTTGCTGTCGGCGTGTTGCCCGATGCACATGCAGCCACGACACCGGTGGCAGCCAGTGCTGATGCGGTTTGCAAGAATTTACGGCGGTTCAAACGATCCATTCCCTCACCCTTATCTCTAATGTTTCGTATGATTTCGAAACTGCTGAATGCCTATAAAGAAAACGGCAATGAAAGTCCAAAAACAAGAAAAAAAACTTTCGAAAGCTTTCGTTTTAAGCCAGGAAAGGTAGGTTTGTTAAAAAAATATTCAGTAAAAATCATTTAATATCAATGAACTGAAGTTTCGAAAGGTGCTGTGAATTTTTTTTGGATTGAAAGGTTTCGAAAATTACCTCATACAAAAATGCGAAAGACATTGGTTGGGAATCGAAAGCATGAATACGATCGAAAGACGGCATGACATTGTGCAGGTGGCCCTGAAGGAGGGCAAAGTGCAGGTGCCTGATCTCGCCCTCAAATACGGGGTGTCTGACGTAACCATCCGCACGGACCTCAATATCCTTGATGAGAAGGGGCTTCTTGTGCGGGCGCGGGGCGGTGCTGTGGCCAGCAACCGTATCACGCAGGAGCTGTCGATTGACGAGAAACATGCCAAGCACTTGAGTGCCAAGCGCGGGTTGGCGCGGAAAGCCTGTGCGCTGATTAACGAGGGGGAGGCTATCCTCCTCGATTCAGGCACCACAACGGCAGAGATCGCCAATTCGCTTCACGCCTTCAAGCGGTTGGTGGTGATGACCAACGGCCTGAACGTAGCGCAAAACCTGATGACCCATACAGGTGTTGAGGTGCTGATGACAGGCGGTACCCTCCGCAAGAAGTCACAGTCGTTCTATGGGCGGCAGGCGGAAGAAAGCTTGCTGCGCTATCATTTCGATAAGGTGTTTCTGGGAGTGGACGGCTTTGACTTTCAAGCCGGGCTCACCACACATTTTGAACCGGAAGCGATATTGAACCGGCTGATGTGCGAGGTCTCAAAAGAGATCATTGTGGTGACGGATTCGTCCAAGTTCAATTGCTCTGGCGTGCATAAAATTCGCAGCTTCGCCGATATCAATATCCTGATCACCGACACCGGCATTCCTGATGCGTTTGCCCAGTCACTTGAGAAGGAAGGTGTGCGCATCATCATCGCGGACGACTAACCCCGCACACAACAAAACAACGCCAGCAAGCACAAGATCAAGGGACAAGAATATGCAGGCAATAAGGGACATCGTTGCGGCAAACAGGCGCGGGGAGATGCGGGGCATCTACTCGGTCTGCTCAGCGCATCCGCTGGTCATTGAGGCCGCGATCGAGCAGGCTCAAAAAGATGGCACGGCGGTTCTCATCGAAGCCACTGCCAATCAGGTAAACCAGTTTGGCGGTTATACCGGTATGAAACCTGCCGATTTTGTCTCTTTTGTTGCGCGTATTGCTGAAGGGCTCAGCTTCCCGTTTGAACGCGTGATGCTGGGGGGTGATCACCTTGGCCCTGTGTGCTGGCAAGCGGAAGGTGCCGATGCGGCCATGGCAAAGTCAGAAGACCTGATTGCAGCTTATGTCAAAGCGGGCTTCAAGAAAATCCACCTTGATTGTTCCATGCCCTGCGCGGGGGATGCGGTGCCGCTTTCGGATGAGGTTATAGCAAAGCGGGCCGCAAAGCTGTGCGCTGTGGCTGAACGCACCGCAAAAGCAGAGTTTGGCGATAGCGATGTCGTCTACATTATTGGCACGGAAGTGCCGCCACCCGGCGGGGCGGATGAGGAGATCACAACTATCGAGGTCACCCCCCCAGACCGCGCTCTCGTTACCCTTGAAACCCACTTCAAGGCGTTCGAGGAAGCGCACCTCCCATCGGTCTGGACCCGTGTGATCGGGCTCGTTGTCCAGCCGGGTGTTGAATTCGACCACACTGCCGTTATCGATTATGTGCCTGAGGCGGCAACAGCGCTGAAGGGCTTGATCGCCAAGGTGGATAATGTGGTTTTTGAGGCCCATTCAACAGACTATCAGGCACCGCAGAATTATAAGGCGCTGGTGCGGGACCATTTTGCGATTTTGAAGGTGGGGCCACAGCTTACCTTCGCGCTGAGGGAAGCGCTTTTTGCGCTCAGTTACATTGAGGACGCGATTATTGGTGCTGACGCCCGCTCAAACCTGCGGGATGTGTGCGAGGAAGCCATGCTGCGTGACCCAAAAAACTGGCAACGTTTTTATGACGGTACACCGGAGCGGCAGGCGCTTTATCGCCGCTATAGCTATAGCGACCGTATCCGTTACTATTGGCCGCAGAGGGATGTTGCGGCGGCAGTGGACAAGATGTTTGCGAACCTGGATGCGGTGAGTATCCCGCTGCCGCTTATCAGCCAGTTCATGCCCGCAGAATATGCGAGTGTGAGGCGCGGTGAGTTGCGGGCAGAAGCAAAAGAACTGGTGAAAGCCAAAATCAGGCAGGTGACAGAAACATATGCCGAAGCGTGTAACGGCAACAGCGGCTGAAGGCACGCCTAGCAGAGAGAAATACACCCGTTTATGACTGAATTTCTAAACATGACCGAAGAGAGCTTGCGCGCGAACGGCGCATACTGGACCGCGCGCGAGATTGCGCAGCAACCGGCCGCCTGGCGCAAGGTATGCACCGACGTTGCCGCGCAGCGCACGGCACTTGATGCCTGGCTTGAAGGTGTGCTCGCCCATGAGGGTTTGCGCATCATCCTGACCGGCGCTGGCACATCAGCATACGTGGGCAAGGCGCTCGCGCCGCATCTCAGCAAAGCCCTCTCCCGCCGGGTGGAAGATATCAGCACCACCGATATCGTCGCCAACCCGGATGGCTGGCTGTTGCGCGACAAACCCACGCTGCTCATTTCCTACGCGCGGTCAGGCAATAGCCCGGAAAGTGTCGGCGCGTATGAGCTTGCAGACCAGATCGTTGAGAACTGTTTCCATCTGGTTATTGTGTGCAACAAGGAAGGCGCGCTCGCAAAAGCCGCCCGGCAGGCTGCCAATAGCTATTGCCTGCTGATGCCTGAGGAAACGCTTGATCAAAGCTTTGCGATGACCAGCAGCTACACCTCCATGCTGGTGGCAACCCTTTGTGTGTTTACCGGATGCGACGCCCAGCTTGAAGCGGCTGCGGCGGCGACCGAGCAGCTCGTGGCAAACGGGCAGGATGATATCCGTGCGCTTGCCCGCACGGGCTTCAAACGCATCGCTTACCTTGGCAGTGGTGCCCTGATGGGTGTGGCGACAGAAGCCGCACTCAAGATGCTGGAACTGAGCGCCGGCCGGGTTGACTGTTATGCGGAAAGCCCGCTTGGTTTTCGCCATGGCCCTAAATCAATGGTGGATGACACGGCGGTGGTTGTCGTGCTGCCCAGCAGCGATGCCTACACCCGCAAGTATGATAGCGACCTGATCGCGGAACTGAGGCGCGATAACCAGTTCAAGGCGCTCAGGGACCTCTCGGAACTGCCCGCACTTCAGGGTGCCAATATGGGCGATATCTGGCTTGGGCTTCCCTATATCGCCTATTGCCAGATGCTGGCGTTTTACACCTCGCTCGCGCATGATGTCACGCCTGATAATCCTTGCCCAAGTGGGGAAGTAAACCGGGTGGTGCAGGGCGTGGCTATATATGGTTTTGAAGGATAGGGCATGATCTACGGCATTGATGTTGGGGGCACGAAGATCGAGATCGCGGTTTATGCCGATGACCTCAATGCTGTGGACCGGTGGCGCAGGGCCACACCAACCGATAGTTATGATGCTTTCATTGAAACGCTGGCCGAACTTACGGCTGAGGCTGACGCAAAATTTGCGGTTGAGGGCGCTGTGGGGCTTGGTATTCCCGGGCTTATTGATGCCGATGGTCGCTCCCTTTGTTCGAATATTCCGGCGGCTAATGGCCGCAACGTGCGGCGTGACCTCAGTGCCCGCATTGGCCGCAAGGTGACGATCGGGAACGATTGCCGCTGCTTCGCGCTTTCTGAAGCCACAGGCGGGGCGGGTGCTGGGTTTCGCAATGTATATGGCGCGGTGCTTGGCACTGGGGCCGCTGGCGGTTTTGTGGTTGATGGTGTGCTGGAAGCGGGGCGGCAAGGCATTGCGGGTGAATATGGCCATATCCAACTGCCTGCCCTGATGCAGCAGCGCTATGACCTGCCGCTCAGGTCGTGTGGGTGTGGGCTGCCAAGCTGTGTGGAAGGTTATATCTCAGGCCCGGGCCTTATGTTCCTGCAGCAGTATTTTGGTGGCAGTTTTGCCGATGCCCCCAGCCTCGCAACCGCGTGGCGGGCGGGTGATGCGGCAGCGGCCAAAACCTTTGATGTTTATATAGATATTCTGGGCTCAACCTTTGCGACCCTCGTATTGTTGCACGACCCGGATATCATTGTGCTTGGGGGCGGTGTGTCGCTTATTGACGGCATTCCTGAACGCCTGCCTGCGGCCATTGAAAATCATCTGTTCAACAACGCAAAAGCACCGGTGATCCGCCGCGCCAAATTTGGCGACGCCAGCGGCAGCCGCGGTGCGGCCATCCTGGCGCAACAGGCGGTTGCAGGCTGCTAAAAACACTCACTTTTCTGCCCTTTCAGAGTGTGAGGAAGAAGGCCGAAAGGGCTTTCCGGCTTTCTGGTTCATCCAGCGTGGGGGCGTGCCCAACGCCGGGTATCTCTTTTGATGTGAGGGTGGGCACACGGTCATGCATCTGCTGCACGGTGGTGGCAGACAGGACGTCCGAGATCGCGCCCCGCAGCACAAGCGTGGGCCGTTTGCTCGCCATATGCCTGAACTTGCGCCACAGGAAAAATGACGCGATCTTGATGGCGAACGCAGGCGCAGGTTTGAAAATCTTGGGGTCATAGTCGAAGGCTGGGCCGCCGTTCTCATCCACCCTGAAGGTGCGCTTGGCCAGCTTCTTCCAGTCGGCATCCTTGAAATCAGGGAAGGCCGTTTCGCCGGTGAACTTGGCGTAGGCCACAGCGTCCGCCCATGTACTAACAGGCGGTGTTTTGCCCGCGTATGACGCAATGCGTTTGAGGCCCGCCGGATCAACCGCAGGGCCGATATCGTTCAGCACCACGCCTGCGACCTGCCGGATGTTGGCAGATGCCATGCCCATGGCCACCAGCCCCCCGAGCGAGGTGCCAATGATGTAAGTGGCCTCAAGCCCCTCATGCTTTAGAAGCGCCTGCATGTCACGCACATAGGTGGCGGGCTTATAGCTGCGCCCTGTTGGGTCATAGCCTGATGGCCCACGCCCCCTCAGGTTCACCACAATCACCCGGCGACCGTGTTTCGCGAGCCAAGGCGCAACCTCGTCAAAATCCCGCGCCGACCGGGTAAGCCCTGGGATGCATAGGATCGGCGCTTCTTTGCTCGGGGCTGCGGGCGCATAATTCCGCGCTTCCAGGGTCAGGCCATCATGGGATCGCCAGCGAAGAGGGGTGTAATCAACTTCTGTGCTCATAAAGGGTCCAGGCTATTGGGGCGCCAGCGAGTAATGAGGCGCCCCTTTTTTGGTTTTTTAGAAACGATACTCAAGCGAGGCCGTGACGGTGCGCGGTGGGCCATAAAAGCCGATGATGCTATCGCCGAACGCAAGGCCGGGGAAATAGTACCCGCCGGTGCGGTATTTCTCATTGCCGAGGTTGCGGCCATGCACACCAACACGCCAGCTATCGTCAGCCGAGGTCCACACCACGCTCACGTCATAAAGCTGGTATGCTTCCTGATCGATCTCCGGCGCTGGTGTTTCAAACATGGAGGACAGGCTGCGGAAGGACATGCCGCCGCGAATGTTGATGCTGCCGTTGTCACCCAAATCATGGCGGTAGTTCAGCGCGAAGTTGCCGTTCCACTTTGGTGTGTTCTGGAACTGGCGGCTGTCAGCCACGTCGGTGATGACATAGGCGGACGGCGCGGATGGGTTGGGCGCATAGGCGAGATATTCATCAAACTCAGCGTCAATAAAACCGAGGCCGAAGTCGGCGCTTAGCGCATCGGTGAAGCGCGCGGTGCCTTCAATCTCAAGCCCCTTGATGGTGGAGCTGCCCACATTGTCAATGAAGCTGACAACGCCTGAGCCGGTGGCGTTCACCTGCTGGCTTGTCACCTGTTGCCCGTTGTAGGACGCATGGAAAATGGCTGTGGCGAGGGTGAGGCGGTTTTCAAAAAACGCGCCTTTGAGCCCTAGCTCATACGAGTCTACCGTTTCGGGTTCGTAACCATTTACCGTGTCGGGCGTGGCGACCGCATCGCCCCGCATGTCAAACCCACCGGATTTAAACCCGCGGCTATAGGCGGCATAAACGTTCATATCGTCGGTCAGCGCATAAGAAAGGCTCGCGCGCGGTGTAAACTCTTCAAAGGTGAGCGAGTTGGTATAGTCGGTCAGCAGTTGGATCTGGATACCGTTGCCGCCGGAAAGCGGGCTACCAAGGCCAAGATAGTTGGCCTTGAACACAACACCGGTTTTTTCGTCCCGCGTCCAGCGGCCACCAACGGAAAGGCTCAGCCTGTCTGTGATGTCCACGTCAAAGTCCGCGAACAGGGCATAGGATTTTGTATCCACCGTGCCGCTGGTGCCTTGCGTAAGGTTGGGTGTTGGCGCGCCGGGGATGGCGGAAGCGCCCAGCCCGATGATGGTGTCATAGCCCCCACTTGCGGACGCATCGAGATAGTAGGCACCCACAAGGCCATTCACGCCGCCGAAGCTCAGAAGCGCCTGAAACTCCTGAGAGAACTGGTTGTCGTCATACACCGTGTCGGGTGCGGCGATATCAAGGATAGGCGCTGGCGTGCCGTCAAAATCGATACCCTCGGTTGTTGTTACACCGTCCCTGTAAGCGGTGATGGACTTGAGCGTAAGTGTCTCATTCACTGTCCATTCCGCGAGGAAAGAGATGCCTTCGGTCACAACCTTGTTGAAGTCACCAAGCCCGGCCCAGGTGTCATACACCCCTTCCTGCACCGGGAAGGCCCCTGCAGGCACATTAATGCCAAACGGCACGGTGATGGGTGGGCCAGCATAGGCTGCGGGCACCGCCGCTTCCCTGTGGCCGTGGTTGGCGTTTGAGGTGTCTTCCGTGCGGTCAGCAGACGCGCGGAAAAAGAGGTCAGGCGTGGGGCTGAACTCAACGCTCAGGCGGCCAGACCATGCATCCTTGTTGTTGGTGTCTGCGCCGGTATATAGGTTTTCCCCATAGCCGTTGCGGTTATAAAGCCCGAATGCGCCGCCAACCGAGAGGGTATCTGTGAGCGGTACGGAGCCCGCGAAAATGAAATCATGCTGGCCGTAGCTGCCGAAGTTCGCACGGGCGCGGAACGTGGGCTCCCCCTTCATTTTGGCGGTGACATATTTAACCGCGCCGCCGATGGTGTTGCGGCCATAAAGCGTGCCTTGTGGCCCGCGCAGCACCTCGATGCGCTCAACATCCAGAATGTCGAGGATCGCACCCTGCGGGCGGGCGATATAAACATCATCCACATAAAGGCCAACGCCGGGTTCAAACCCCCAAAGCGGGTCTTGCTGGCCAATGCCGCGAATGAAGGTGGTAAGCGTTGAGTTGGTGCCACGTGAAACCTGCAATGTGAGGTTGGGTGTGGTGCGCTGGAGCGCGGTAATATCCGCCGCCCCTCTGAGATCAAGCTGTTCCGCGCTTTGGGTCGACATGGCGATGGGCACTTCCATCAGGCTTTCGTCGCGCCGACGCGCTGTCACCACAATGGTGTCGATGTCGGAGACCGTATCGGCCTCAGCGCTGTCTTGTGCAAGCGCAGGCGTACCCGCAAATGAAAGCGCCAGCATGGATGATGCGGCGGCAAGCCACGGCTGCCGCGTGATAGATTTGTTGACCGTCATCGACTTTCCCCTTCCCAAGGCGGTGATGTTCCACCTTCTCAGATGAATGAGTTTGCTGGTGTTGTCAATTTATTTATTAGTTGACCAATAAATAAATTTAGATAGGACTTGCCAACCGCCATCGCTTTGCGCACCTTATAAGGGAGCCGAGGGGAAGCGGCGCAGGTTACCGTGTATGTGGGGAAGCGTATGCCAGACGCAATGGGTCACAGTGTGGAAAAGCAACATGCGGCAAAACCGCGCCAACGCCGCCGCAAGCAGGCGGATCGGCGTGAGGAATCGTGCGAAAGCATATTGGACGCGGCAGAGGAGCTGTTTGCCCAGCGGGGCTATCACGGTGTAACCCTGCGTGAGATCGCGAAGGCATCAGGCGCAGATACCTCGCTCCTTCATTATTATTTTGGCACCAAGGACGCGCTTTTTAAGGCGGTGATCGAGCGCCGCGCAGACATGGTGAACAACAGCCGCATGGCGTCGCTTGATGCCTATGAGGCAGAGTGCGGCGGTGACTACACTGCCCTTGGGCTTGTCAGTGCTTACCTGAAACCAACCTTTGAGTTCATGATCAAGGGTGAGCCGGGGCACCTCAACTATGGGGCGCTGGTGGCCAAATTAAACAGCACCGTATCTGATCCTGAACTGAAGATCGCGGAAACACCGTTTGACGGGGTTGTGCACCGGCTGGTGAAGATGATGCGCCGCGTGCGGCCTGATCTTTCAGACGCGGATTTCTACTGGTTTTACCATATGATGTCCGGCTCTATCTCGCTTTCGCTGGCGCAGACGGGGCGCATTGATGTGCTCTCAAGCGGGCAATGCCGGTCAGACGATTTTGTCACCATCCTTGAACATATGACCGACCTTTACGGCCGTGCCCTGATGCAGATGGGAACAGGCCCAAGTGGGGCCTAAGCGCCGCCCCGGTGTTATGCCACCACTGTCAGGTATCCGTTTTCGACAAACATTTTGGTGAGTGCCACGCGTACGTCATCGCCCACCTCTCCCGGAATGTCGCGCACGCGAAATTCAGGCGTGTCCATCATGAAACGAACAGAGCCCTCCACCCCAAGGTGGATGAGCGTATGTTTGCCCGGTTGGCGGAAATCAAGGATGCTCGGGGTCACGCACAGCCGCGCTGTGGCCAGCGGGTGCTGGCGCACACGGCTATCTGGCGTCAGTGGTTTCGCCAGAGTGTTTTTGGGCAGGGTTGGGAGTTCCATCAGCATTTTTGCATGCCGGTGCGCGAGCGAATCCCGAATGAAGGCCTCTGACCGCAAACCCTGTTGCAGCTTGTGGATGGTCTCCCCGATCTGGCGCACCATGGGCTGGTTGAGCTGGTTATGCGCCAGGGCATCGGCGCGGCTGCCAAGCTGGGTGCGCAGGGGCATATCAAGGTCCGATAGATAATCCAGCATGGACATAACAGCGTCCCGTACCGTTACCGGCTTGAAACCGATGGCCAGATGAATGCTCTCGCTGGTGGATTGCACCGTGTGTGTTGTGCCGCGCGGCAGGTAAAGCAGATCCCCCGGGCTTACGTCATAGGTGCTATATTGCCCCATAGGCGGTTCACCTGCGCCAAGGGCTTTCCAGTCGTTTGGCAAGCGAGGTGGGTCGTTCGAGATAAACCAGCGCTTTTTACCAAGGAGCTGGATGATAATCACATCCACTTCATCTTCATGGATGGGGGCTTCAGCGCCACCTTCGCTCCAGAAAATAACGGTGCCGGTCGGGTTGCCGACCACGATATCAAGGGCGCGGTTAAACTCCGCCAAGGCGGGGGTGAGGTTGGTGGCCTCTGGCACGCGGATGGTATAGTCCCGCTCGTGATACTCTTTTATCAGGTCCGCGAAGCCTTGCGCGTCCGGCACGCGGCGCGGCATGGGCGGCGGGGTTGCCGCGTTGCGGATATGGCATGTCAGCGTATGGGCGTAATCTTCATATCCACCAAGGATGGTTTTTTTTGGGTCATCACCCAGAAGCATGCGGCAACCCGCGGCATCACCGCCGATGACAGCCAGATGTTTGCGGCCAAAAATCTCGTCGAAAAATTTGTCATATCCAATGGGGTCAAGAACCCGGGCGATGGTGTCTTTTGCTTCTTGCAGTATCATGCCGTGCCTCTGTGCCTGTCCCCGTCATGGGTGTCATGGTGCGAACAGGCGGATAGTCTCTCATGTGCGGGAGCTGAACTGCCCCTTGTTTTCGGTGCGGATCATGGCAGAAGTGCCCGGTGCGATGCAAGGGCCAAGCATACGGGAAATACGCCTCCCGCCACCACACGCGCTCAGACTATGGATTTATGCGTTGATGCCTCTATGCTGGGGTTGAAATCAGGGCGGCCTGACCCGCCCGCCGTATACCATGGGGGACAAGCGATGAGACAAACAACCGGTTTTGGATACTGCAAGGGTGTGGCGGCGGTGCTGCTCTTTTTTGTCGCGGCATGCTCGCCGGAGGCGGAAGAGCAACATGACCTCATCATCCGGGGCGGGTTGATTGTGGACGGCAGCGGGGCCGAAGGCTTCGTCGGTGATGTGGTGGTGGACGGTGATAAAATCACTGCTGTCACTGAGGGGCGGAGCCCAGCCAAGGCCGCGCGCGAGATTGACGCCAGCGGCCATGTGGTCTCTCCCGGTTTTATCAATATGCTCAGCTGGGCGCCGCACACGCTTCTTGTGGATGGGCGCGGCATGTCAGACCTGCTGCAGGGCGTGACGCTTGAGGTCATGGGGGAAGGTACGTCCATGGGTCCGCTGAATGACGCCATGAAACAAGACAAGATAGACCAGCAGGGCGACCTGCGCTTCCCCGTTGAGTGGACCACACTCGGTGAATATTTCGACTATATGGAAGCGAAGGGCATTTCACCGAACATCGCGTCTTTCGTGGGCGCCGAGACCGTGCGGGTGCACACGCTTGGGGAAGATGATGTGGCGCCAAGTGAGGCGGAACTTGCCACAATGCGCGGCCTTGTGCGGCAAGCGATGGAAGAGGGCGC
Organism: Kordiimonas sp.; assembly: GCF_048264555.1. Taxonomy (GTDB): domain Bacteria; phylum Pseudomonadota; class Alphaproteobacteria; order Sphingomonadales; family Kordiimonadaceae; genus Kordiimonas. The sequence continues at coordinate 24,885 of NZ_JBLXCX010000001.1, read as the reverse complement.
GCTTGGTGTTGGCTCATCGCTGATTTATGCGCCGGGCACATTCGCGAGCACCGCTGAGCTGACAGCGCTGGTGAGCGAAGCGGCGCAGTGCGGCGGCATGTATATAAGCCATATGCGCTCGGAAGGGGGCAGGTTGCTGGAAGCGATAGACGAGCTGATCACCATCGCGCGGGACAGTGGCGCCCCGGCAGAGATTTATCATTTTAAACAGGCGGGGCAGGCGCACTGGGGCAAGATAGATGATGCCATCGCCCGCGTTGAAGCCGCGCGGGCTGAAGGGCTCAGGATCACCGCAGATATGTATACATATACCGCAGGCGCTACGGGGCTTGATGCAGCCATGCCAACATGGGTGCAGGCCGGTGGGTTTGAGAAATGGCGTGAACGCCTGCAAGACCCGGAAATCCGTGCCCGTGTGGCATCCGAGATGAAAGCGCCGGGCGACGGCTGGGAAAACCTCTATAACGCAGCGGGCGGCGCGGAAGGCGCTTTGCTGATGGGTTTCAAAAACCCTGATCTTAAAAAATATACCGGCATGACCTTGGCGGAAGTATCGGCCCTTCGCGGCACCAGCCCGGAGGAAACCGCCATGGACCTTGTGGTTGAGGACGGTACGCGGGTTTCTGTCGCATATTTTATGATGAGCGAAGAGAATGTGGCGCGCGCTGTGGCATTGCCGTGGATGTCTTTCGGCTCAGACGCCGGGGCACCTGCGGCGGAAGGGGTGTTCCTCAAATCCAATACCCACCCACGGGCTTATGGTAATTTCGCGCGGCTTCTTGGCCGCTATGTACGCGAGATGGGCGCCACCACGCTTGAAAGTGCTGTGCACCGCATGACAGCCTTCCCGGCCAACAATCTGGGGCTGAAGGAGCGCGGCATGCTGGCCCCCGGTTATTTTGGCGACATTGTTGTTTTTGACGCGGATACAGTCACCGACCACGCCACGTTTGATAACTCCCAGCAGTATGCCACAGGGGTGCGGGATGTGTTCGTGAACGGTGTGCAGGTGGTGGCTGGCGGCAGCCACACAGGTGCCACACCAGGGCGCGCTTTGCGGGGCAGTGGCTGGACAGGCTGGCCGGACGGTGGTGCCTGTAAGGGCTAATCTGTCGGCGCGTCAAGGCCATCTATAAAGACAAACCACCGGGCGTTGACCCGGTGGTTTTTTGTTTCACTCAGCAATTATGCCAAAGGATATCTGAAGGTTTAGTCCAGATCAGGCAGCATTGCCCCGCCGCGCACCCATGGTGCACCCGCTTCAATGAGCGCGGTTTCAAAGGCAGGCAGCGTTGTGCCCATCAGCGTTTCAAGCCGCGCTTTCACGCTTGCGAAAGCCTCAAGCGCATAGCCGAGCTGTTCGTGGCTTTGCGGTGTTGGGCCATAGCTTGTTGAACTGCTGAATTTGGCGAAGCTGACCCGGCTTGAGATGGTGGCAGGTGTTGCACCCATCTGCTCGCGGGACTGTTGCCCGTCAATCGCTTCTTCAATGCTGAAAAGCTCCGCCCGGATAGCAGCATATTGTGCTTCAAGCGCACTTTGGTCTGCCGTGCGGTCAAGCGCCGTACGGTAGCCTTCCATCTTTTTCTGAAGGTCAGTGATGGTGATGCTGGCCGCTTTCACCGCAGCTTCCGCCTTGATCACCCGCTGCTGGAAGGCACGAACTTCTGGCATTGGCGCGTTTTCAAGCGTTGGGTTGATATAGTTGGTAACGTTAAACGAGACCGGGGCAGCCAGTTCGCGGATAGTGCCATTTTCCCGAACATTGAGCTGCGCCGTATACTGGCCAGCCAACGCCATAACGCCTTTCAGCTCACCCAGATAGGACGGCCGTGGCTCATTGGTGATGGCTTCTTTCACCGCGTGGTGAAGGTCCCACGTTGCACGCTGTACGCCCTTTTTGTTTTGGGCCGCTACATGGCGGACAACGTTCCCTGCCGCATCACGAATGGTGATGAAAACAGCCGGGTCTTCTTCGCGGCGTTCAGCCTCCAGCACATCCCACGCAGGGAACAGGACGCCTTTGCCGTCTTTGACAGCCTTCTTGTCAGCCTCAACCCGTTTCTCTTTGGACGATTTGATGCTGTCCTTCAGATAATAGGTGAAGGTTGCGCCGTAAGGTGGGTTTTCGGCCACCCACTGGTCATCGCCCTGGCTGTCGCTATGAAGCTCGTCTTCAATATAGAGGAGCGTTTCCGGGTCCGCGAACAACAGCGCTTCATTCTCAAGCGCTGCGGCGTTAAGACCGCGAAGCGGGGTATAGTCATCAAGGATGAAGATGCCACGCCCGAAGCTGCCCGCCACAAGGTCATTTTCACGGCGCTGGATGCGCACATCACGGAAGGAGATGGTCGGCACGCCGCCTGTCAGCTCAATCCATTCCTTGCCGCCATCAACCGTGAAGTAGAGGCCGAACTCGGTCCCGAGGAACATCAGGTCCTTGTTCACATGGTCCTGCGTGATACGCCAGACGAGGTTTTTCTCCCCAAGGCCGGTGGTGATAAGCTGCCAGGACTTGCCGCGGTTGGTGCTCTTGATCAGGTAGGGTTTATAGTCCCCTTCCTTGTGGTTATCGAGCGCTGCGTAAACCGTGTCAGCGTCAAAACGGTCTGCTCTGATATCATTGACATAAGCACGTGCAGGCACGCCCTTGATCTTGCCAATTTCATAGCGGGTCCAGTTCTGGCCACCGTCTGATGTCACCTGAATGAGGCCATCATCGGTGCCCACATAGAGGATGTTTTCATCAACCGGGCTTTCCGCCACGTTCGCGATGGTGTGATAGTCAGACATGGCGTAAAGGTCCCACCCGGCCTCGCGGCTCCAGGTGCGGTCCATCATCGGCATATGCAGCCGGTTGCCGTTCCGGGTCAAGTCACCGGAGATCGGGGTCCAGCTATCGCCGCGATCGTCTGACCGCCACAGGCGCTGTGACGCGTGGTAAAGCCGCTTCGGGTCGTGATGCGAAACGTTAATCGGCGCATCCCAGTTGAAGCGTTCAGCGGGTTCACCCGGCTTGGGTTGCGGCTGAATGAAGGTGCTTTCACGCAGCTTGCGGTCGTGCCGTGTGAGGCTGCCCTTTTGCCACTGTGCGTAAAGGATATCAGGGTTGCCAGGCTCGGTCGCTGGTTGGTGGCCATCAGCCCCCAGGACCAGGAACCAGTCTGAGTTTTTGATGCCGTCCGCGCGCATGGTGCGGCTTGGCCCACCCTGGGTGGAGTTATCCTGCGTGCCGCCATAAACATTATAGAAGGGGTAATCGTCGTCAGCCGCGATCTTGTAGAATTGCGTGACGGAAATACCCTGCATGAAACGCCAGGTTTTCATATCGTCCCGGCTTTCATAAAGCCCACCATCGGAGCCCACGAGGATGAAATCCGGGTCGGTGGGGTGGAAAGCAAAGGCGTGGTCATCCACATGGCGGTTTTTGAGGTTCATGGTTTCCCATGTTTTACCGCCATCTTTTGAGACCGCGCTTGCGTTGTTGGACATATAGAGCATGTCAAACGTATCAGGGTCCGCGAAAATTTCCTGATAGTAGTGCGGGCCAGTGCCGCCTGCGACCTTGTCAGACATTTTCACCCAGCTCGCGCCCTTGTCAGACGACCGCCAGAAACCACCCTTGCGCTCATCAAGCTCGATCGACGCATAAACCACGTTCGAATCCTGTGGTGAAACAACGATGCTGGACTTGCCCATATTTTCCTTGGGCAGGCCGTTGGTCATCTTTGTCCATGTCTCCCCGCCGTCATCTGACGTATGAAGCGCGGAGCCCGGCCCCGTGTTTACAAGGGCTGCAACAGTGCGTTGGCGCTGCCATGTGGCGGCATAAAGCTTGTTTGGGTCTTTGGGGTCGATGGCAACAGAGCCAACGCCGGTCCATTCGTCACCCTCAAGCACATTGCGCCATGTTTTGCCGCCGTCCGTTGTCTTGAAGAGGCCGCGCTCACCACCCTTGGACCACAGCGGCCCTTGCGATGAAACCCACACGGTGTTGGAATCGGTGGGGTGAACGATGATGTCACCAATATGCTCGGACTTCCCGAGGCCCATGTTCTTCCATGTTTTGCCGCCATCAAGCGACTTATAAACACCGTCACCAAAGGCGATATGGCGGCCACCGTTGTTTTCGCCTGTGCCAACCCAGATAATGTTTGGGTTGCTTGGGTCAATGGTGACATCGCCGATGGAATAGACGGCCTGTTTGTCAAAAATCGGTGTCCATGTCGTGCCAGCGTTGACGGTTTTCCATACGCCGCCTGAGCCGATGCCCACATACCAGATATTTGGGTTGGTCTGGTCAACGGCGATATCCGCCACCCGGCCAGACATATAAGCAGGCCCAATGTTGCGGACCTTGAGGCCGTCGAATGTCTTGGCAGACATCAGTTTGTCATCATCTGCGCTCATCGCCGGTGTGGCAGCGAGCATAATTGCAAGTGCAATATTTATCCCGAACTTCATAGGTATCCCCCCGTTTGTATCGGTTCTTTTCAATTTTCTGTTGGAAGATGGCCCCCCAACACCCTTTGGATTGTCTAGGTCAGACAATTCTCACACATTACTCAACACAGACGGCGCTCCTGATCCGGACGCTATCGTGGCAGTTTTTAGTTCATCTGCACTTCACATATTCGCGAGGTGCCTATGCGATCAGTCGCTCACGAGGCGAATACCCAGTTTAAATGCGCGTCCGGCGTCGGGCAGGCCAAGCTGGGGAGGCACCACTGTGTCAGTGATATTGTTCACCGCGCCGTATATCTGCCAGATGCCGTAGGTGGTCACTTTGACCGGCATATAGAATTTGACGTTAAACTCGGTTGAGCCATCAAGGCGGGCAACTGTGCCGTCTTCATTCTCATCGAAGGCGTGGCCCAGATGGTTCATCTCCGCCCGAATGTTTCCTCCGTTTGCGAAGCTATAGTTTGCGGCCAGCAGCAGTTGGCCCTTTGGCCGCTGATACAGCACGGGCCGGGTGCCGCCTGCCGGGCGGTCTGCCTTCAGGTCTTGCCAGAAGGCATTGGCTTCAAGCGTTATGGTGCTTGAGGCCTGCCAGTTTGCCCCCATCTCGATGCCATACCCTCGTGAGCCTTCAAGGTTGTAACGCTGCCTGCGCGAGACACCGTCTATCGTCACGTTACGCTGCGACAGTGTATCATCAATGCGTGTGAACCAGGGGGTGAGCGTTAGCTCAAGCGGCAGTGCGGCGGGCGTCCACGCGAAGGTGAGGTCACCCACAAGGGCGGTTTCGGGCTTCAAGTCAGGGTTCAGGAGAAACCGGCCCAGCGCGTTGCCGTAAAGCTCCCGCATGGTGGGGAAGCGGGTGCGCTGGCCAAGGGTTGTCGTTATCGTCAGCTCGTTTGATGCCTGCCACTCCAAAGCACCGCCTGCCGCCCAGTTGGAGATGGCAGGCTGCACAGGCCGTCCGCCGGTCAGTGGGGTGGAGGCACGGTCATACGCCAGCGATAGTGAGCTTTTTACTGTGTTACTGAGCGGGATATCCACCTCACCGCCGATGCTGATCAACCGCTGGCGGAACTGTTCCGGCTCTGTGCTGGTGTCCGCAATCAGGTCGGTTTCAAACTGCGTGTGGGTGCTTTCCTGCAAGGAGGTCACAAGCCGCGTCGTCAGTGCCTGCCAGTCTTGTGAGAGCACAAGCCGCCCGCCATAGGTGCGGTCCCGGTCGTCCTGCTGTTCTTCTGCCGTGCTGTAGGTGATGTCATCATAGGAGACAATCTTCTGCTCAAACCGCTGGTGCCAGGCGTTCATGCGAAGGTCGGTTGTCTCGCTGAGCGCAATGTCGCCTGCAAGGCTCAGTTGGGTCATGTGCCAATCGGGGTAGCGCCAGAAACGGGGGCTGCCCTCAGCAGGGTCAATATGGGCGGCGGCAGCGATACCTTTATCAGCGTCGATATCCATGGCGGAGATGCGGAAGCTGCCCCACTCCCGTTCAAGGGCGGCGGCGGCGAAGAAGCTGGTGCTTTCAAGGTCGGTGTTGGTTCGCCCGTCACCGGTTTGTGGGTCAAACGGTATAGGCGCGCCGTCGGCCACGCTGATGGCGTCACGGCTGAAATGGTTGACGCCAAGCTGCAGATCCACCCCGCCAACGGGTACAAAAACTTCGCCTTCCATCAGATACGAGCCGTGGTTACCCATCTCGCTGCGGGCGTTCAGTTTGAAGACGTCGCTCCTCTCAAAGGTGGAGATATCCACCACCCCAAGCACGGCGTTCGCGCCATATTCAATGGGCGCCGCGCTTTTAATGATGCTCACATTCCGGATGAAACTGGCAGGGAAAAGGGAGAGGTCAGCCCGGCCATCCCACGGCACGCTGATGGGCGCACCGTCAATGAATATCTGTGACTGGCGCTCTTCAGACCCGCGAAGCCTGAGCACAGCTTCCCCGCGTGAATTGGTGCGAATGCCTACGCCCATAACGGCGCGGAACACTTCGTTAAAGTCGGTCGGAAGCCTGCGCTCAATATCCTGCTCGCTCAAGGTATGGGCAGGCTGAAGGGCGCGGTCTTCGCTCCGGATGGCGGTGACGCTGATTTCATCCAAGTTGCCCGGTGCGGCATCTTCTGCGGCCACGGTACCCGTGGATGCGATAGCCAGCACGCTGGCGGCAAGGCGGCCAATCCTTACTGTGGTACCATGGATGCGCCCATAGATGCGATTGGGCATGCGCTTAGGGGTGGGGTGCCGCCTCAAGGCATGGGCACCTCGTGTTTCCTCTTGTTGTTTCCTCATGCGAGCCTCGCCGTTTATCGCCGTCTTTTTATGAAGGCTGAGATTTTGTGTTACCGCACTATAGGTATGGTCTTGCCGCAAGGAAACCCAACTTTTGATAGGCTTTATGCCTGCCTTGACAAAAGCTTCACATCGCCCGCGTTAGGCTTCCGCCAAACCAATAAAAAGGAACCAACGATGGCACGGATGAACTCACTTTATATCATGGTTTTTGCATGCTTCCTCAGTGCATGCTCTGACCCCCACCTGGATATTTTCCCCCCGCTTGAAGACCCGAAGCTTATGAGCGAAAAGCTGGCGGTTGATAAGATGCGCGAGGATGTTGACGCCTTCTACTATGGGGCGCTTGAACGCCACCCAAGCCTTGCTGATTATGCTGATCAGGCCGCGCTGAAGGCTGCGGTCGGGGAGATAAAGGCGGGTATCAGCGAGCCTCTCACCCGGCTTGAGTTTTTCCGCCACGTGGGGCAATTGACCCACAAGTTCGGCGATGGTCACTCCATGCTTATCTGGCCTTATCAGGAATATGAAGCGCTTCGGGAGGCGGGCACGAACCCCTTCCCCTTCTCGGTGCATATCGACCAGAAAGACCAACTGCTGATCAAGGAAGGGCAGAGCGACGCCACGGGCACGCATATTGCTGCGGGCAGCCGTATCGTCTCGATTAACGGCATTCCGGCTGATCAGTTGATCAACACCATGCAGCGCTATGTGGGCGGTGAAACGGAATATCTGCGCAAGCAATTTGTTGCCGGGCGGTTCCCTATCTATCTCTGGGCTGTGTACGGCATTGCGGGTGATTTTTCGCTGGAACTTGAAACGGGAGCGAATACCGTCTCGTACACCATCACCAACACGCAAGGTTGGCAGGTAAAAGGCGGGGCGGGGGAAAATGGCCAGGCTTTCTCCTACCGCATGCTGCCGGACGGTACCGCTTTCCTGCATATCGGGCATTTTGATATCGACCCCGACTGGTTTGAAGATTTTGCCGATGAAGCGTTTGCGGCTTTCAAAAAAGCGGGTGCGTCATCGCTTGTAATCGATGTGCGTGAGAACACCGGCGGCAACACAGATACGGCGATGTATCTGGCGCGTTATATTGCCGACAAGCCTTTCCGTATGATCTCCCGCATGCGGGAGAAATTGAACCGTGATAACCGCGGCTTCATGAACTATAAGGGCGAGGTTGGTGAGGTGATCGATACCGCGTGGGACGACTGGATCGACCCCGTGGGCGACACAAAACGCTGGGCCGGCAGCACATATGTGCTTATCAGCCCGATCACCTATTCCTCCGGTATTGTGTTTGCCTCAACGGTGAAAGATTTTGGCTTCGCCACGCTCATTGGGCAGGAAACCGGCGGTAACGCCAACCAGACAGCGCAGGGGAACCTTTTTAACCTACCGCACTCTCAGTTGAGGGCCTACATTACAACCCGCATGCTGGTGCGCCCAAGTGGCTCGCTTGCGCCCGGTGGGGTGAAGCCGGACCATAGCGTGCACGCCACCCAGGTAACGCTGCGTGATGGCCGGGACGTAGAGCTTGAGAAAGCGCTTGCGCTGATAGACGAAAGCCGATGACATGAGGGGCCTTCGGGCCTCCGTTTTTGGGCCTGTTGATGGGCCGCTTCAGATAAGGAAAACCATGAGCCACACGCGCGTCCTGATTGTTGAAGATAATCACGCCATTGCCGAACAGCTGTATGACTATCTCAGCGAACGGCAGTTTGTGGTGGATTATGCCGACACGGGGCGCCGGGCGCTCGCGCTTGTTGATGAGCATGATTTTGACGTGGTGGTGCTTGACCTGATGCTGCCAGACGCAGACGGTGTGGACCTCTGCGCTCAGTTGAAGGCAAAAGCCCGCGTTAATATGCCCGTTCTCATGCTCACCGCGCGAGACAGCCTTGCTGACAAGGGTTTGGGCTTCGCCGCCGGGGCGGATGACTATCTTACCAAACCGTTTGAGCTGGCAGAGGTTGCCATGCGGTGCAGCGCCCTGGCGCGCAGGCATCAATTGCATAAATCATCCACCCTCACGATCGGTGATCTGGTAATCGATACGGGCCAGCGGCAGGTTACCCGTATGGGCCAGCCCGTTGAGCTGAGTGCAACAGACTATGCCATCCTGAAGGCTTTGGCGGATGCCTATCCCAACGCCGTTAGCCGTCATGAACTGGTGATAAAAGTATGGGGGGACGACTTCCCAGACAGTGACGCCCTGCGTTCGCATATCTATACGCTCAGGAAAGCTGTCGATAAGGCGTTTGATCACGCTATGATCAAAACCATTCACGGGGTTGGTTTTAAACTGGATGCAGGCAGTGAAACAAAAACATAGCATCAGAGGGCGCATTTACCTGCTTTTTGCCGCTTTTACGCTGTTCACCTGTCTTTGTTACAGCCTGTTTCTGCTCGCCTATTCCTGGATGGTGGAAGACAATGTTTTCAACAAAATCGTCTCCAACGAGGCGTGTTACATTGCCACTCAGTTTAAGGCCAATGGCGACATAGTGGCACCTCGTGCGCCTTTCCTCGCCTTGTATGAAAGCTGGGCTGCCTTGCCCGGCGATATGTACCAGCAACATTTGAAAGACCCGGCACGCATTGAATTCACTGGCAGCGACGGAGGCACGCTCCATTTGCATCCAATCACGCTGGGGGATGACGTCCGGATTTTGGTTGCAGATGTCAGCGCTTTTGAAGTGGGCGGCGAATATCTGCCCTATGTCACGCTCACGCTTGTGGGCATTTTGGCGCTTTTTCTGGCACTCGCGCTCCTGATCGCATGGCCTCTGGCAAGTGCTGCATCCAAGCCGCTGGTGGCGCTGAAGGAAAAGGTGGAGGCTGTTGATCTCGACAAGGTTGAGCCAGGTTTTGCCGCCGCTTTCCCGGAGAATGAGATCGGCTATCTGGCGCATGAGATCGAGCACAGCCTTCTCCATATCAAGGCTATGCTCAAGCGGGAATCTGACTTTACCCGCGATGTGAGCCATGAGCTTAGAACGCCCACAACCATTTTGAAAAACCTGGCGCAGCAAACGGACGGTGAGACGCTGCTGAGCGCCAAGCAAGCCGCGCAGCTATCAACCGCCGTGCAGGAGCTTGAACAAACCATCGATACGCTTCTGGCCCTTGCGCGGGAGGAAAGCCAAGTGATGGAACCTGTGGTGTTCCTGAACGTGCTGGAGAACAGCGTGATCCGCCACCCGGAGTTGGCGACGAGCGACGATTTTGACCTGAGTATCCATATTCCGGCCACGTTGCAGGTGCAGGCAAACCGCAACCTTTTGACCCTTCTGATCAACAACCTTCTCACCAATGCGGTTATGCATGGCTCAGCCCCGTCCCTCAAAATATTTGCGGATGGCAATAAGATCATTTTCCAGAACCCGGTGAGCGACCCACTTCCCAGTGATCCGCTCTCGAGCCACAGCAAAGGCAGCCACAGCAACGGGCTCGGGCAGGGGCTTTATCTGGTGCGGCGCATTTGCGACGTTTTGGGTTGGCGGGTGGAGGCATACACCACGAACGGCACATTCGCCGTTGAGCTTCAGTACGAACCAGCCTGAATAGGCGTTTTTGTCCCACCTTTGCCCTACTTCCCGACCGCAAAAACGAAGGGGTAGTGATCAGTCTTGCGCAAGTGCTCTGGTGATCAGGTGGATGGTCTGCGACGGATGGCTGGTTTTCGGGCCGCCCGCCGCAAAAGCCAGAGCCAAATGCCAGTGATGGAAATGACGGCAAGCAACATTCCTGCGATAAGGGAGAGTGGGCGGGCGAGCCAGCCGGTTATGTCGAAAGTATGAAAAGCCAGCGCCCAACTCAGCCCCTTTTGCCGGACACCAGCCCCTTCAAACCGGTTAACGGCAACAACGTGCCCGGTACTCGCGTCGACCATGATGCTGTCTGTCGCGCGTGGGTTCACTGCCTCGTTGATGCTCTTGTAGATAAGGGTCACAAGCTGCCCGTCTCGCGAAAAAGCGATCTTGTATGGAGTGTGCCCGGCTGCAAGGTTTTGGCTGTTGGTAATGATCTGGTCAAGTGTCACTGGAGCCCCGGCATGTGACGCCACTGAGGGTGTCGCAGAGGTTTTGCTGCCCAAAATATCGGGGACTGCAAGCAAAAAGCCTGTAATGGCCATCATGATAAGGGCGATGGCACCACCTGCGGCAACTACCCGGTGAATGTCGAAAATTGCCCGCACCCGGGCGGCAGTAAGCTTGACTTGAAAACCGCGTCTGAGCGGCCCTTTGGGCCACCACAGGTATAAGCCAGTGCCAAGCATGCCCAGAAACAATAGGGCGAGGGCGCCGCTCAGGTTCTGACCCTGCTTTCCCATTAACAAACGGTAATGTAGCTCAAATGCTGCTTCTACCGGAAAAGCAAGAAGTGACCCGGAATGCACGACTGTGGCGTCGTGCGGTGAAAGCGCGGCCAATGTGGGGCGTGCGTGTGGCGCAGCCTGGTAGTTGATGAGATAGGCATCGCCGGGCTGAGATGGCACGACAATATTGCGAATGGGCCTGTCTGGTTGGTGGTTTTTTGCGGCGGCCAGAATCTGTTCATAGGTAGCCGGGGTGTCGTTGGGGCCAGCATCTGTATGATAGAGGGCGCCGTTCAACTCATCCCGAAAGGAAATGATGATGCCGGTAAGGGCCTGCAGTACGAGAAATGCGGCAATGAAGAGCCCCACCCACCTGTGCAGTTTTACGATGGTTGGTTTGAGTTTTCGCGAAGTGCCACGTTTTTGGTTCACAGTTCAAGATACCATGTTTTGTGGTCAGGAAGGAGTGCTGGCGAGCAAACGGCAGAAGGGGGGAGCAAGCCCGCCAGCACATAGGGTGGTTTAGTAGCTCATGCTATAGCGAATGGTTGCTGTTGCACCGGGTGCCGCCAGATACCTGTCATCGCGGTTAAAGGTTTGCGACTGGTGCGGGAAATAGAAGTTGTTGAGCAAATTCTGCACACCAACACTCAGGCGACCTGGCCCAACATCCACACTTGTCAACAGGTCAAGCACGAAGAAGCTATGGATCTCGCCTTCAAACTGACGGCGTGTGCCGGTCGCGCCAGGGAAAGCATTGCGGTTGCCGGAATAAAGCGCCTGCAAACGCACCAGCCATGTATCGCTGATATCATACTCCGCATAGGCAGTTAGCTTCTCAGGGGCAATGCGGCTCCCGTTCAGCGGTGTCTCATATTCACCGTCACCGGTGCCATCCCGTTTGCCGTTCATCCAGGCAAAGCTTCCGCCCGCCCGCATGCTGTCGGAGAGGTCAGCATCAAGGGTCAACTCAATGCCCCAGATCCGCTCTGGTGAGAGTTCCGGGATCAGGATGCCAGAATCCAGGTTGGCAGGGTCAGGTACCAGTTCAAGGCCTTTTTTTGAGGTGTTCTGATAAAGAACAGCAGAGGTACGGACAGTATCAAAATCACCACGAAGCCCGATCTCATAGCTGTTGCTTTTGATAGCTTCAGGGTTCAGGAAGAGGATATCTGTGTCTTCCCTCACGTCCCGCAGGATGCGGCCTACTTCCGCGACCGTGAAGCCTTGTGAGAAGCCCGCAAAGGCTTCAATGCCACCGCCAAGGTCATAGGTCGCACCAGCATCAAACAGCGTGGCAGAATAGTCGAGCTTGCCACCAGTGACATTGGCGCCGAACAAGGACAGATAATCATCGACCGTGATTTTGCTGCGTTCATGGCGGATACCGCCCAGCATGTGCAGGCGTTCGGTTACGGGCACATCAAGGTGAACAAACCCAGCCACAGCGCTTAAAACCATTGGCGGTGCCCAGATGCGTCCATCGGCAAGAAGTTGTTGCGTGTCATCGCGTGAATAGTCCGCGCCCCAACTAACATCTGCAAAATCCAGATCGGTTTTGAAGTCAGCGCGGAAACCAAACTTCTCAGAGTCAATGATGGATTGTCCCACGCCGCCAAAAATACCCGCGGACACCGCTTCAAAGATATTCTTGTATTTCTGGTAGTAGGCCTGGCCACGGAACGAGGTGTTGGAGAACACTTCATCATTTGTATAGACCAGGTTACCGACCGTGTTTTTCACGCCGGTATCAAGGCCGTCAACGTCTCCTGGCTCAACGGGAACAGCTGTGGCTTTTTCTCCTGTTACCACGTTGCCGTTCTGCACCTTCCAGTTTGGGTCCTGCCTGCGGTTATAGTGCAGAAGGCTAAGCTCAAGGCGGCTATCGTCTCCCGTCGCAATACCGGTTTTGCCAAAGAAGTTATAAACGTTGGATTCAGGCAGGCCGATGCCAGCGCCGCCAGAACCGCGTGGCGGTACCCGGTCTCCTTCCGCATCGAAAGAAGACTGGTGAAATTGTGCGTAGCCGGAAACAATGAAGTCAACTTTATCAGACCCACCCAGCACACTTTGGCGAATGAAGGGGGCGAGGCTGTCGCCGGTGTGGGTGAGCGAAAGCGACGTCCCCACTTCGGTGTTGAATTCCGTGGCACCGGCTGACGGGCGGCGAGTGACATAGTTGATCACGCCACCTGCACCGTCGCTGCCGTATAGTGCTGAGGAACCGCGAACAACCTCAATGCGGCCAATGGCGGACGCGTCGATCGATCTTAGCTCGTTATCACCGTTCCTGAGAGGTGTGCCAATGGGTACACCGTCAATCAGCACCGCTGGTTTGCGGCCACGAAGCGATGAATCCCGGTTGTTGGAGTCAAACGACGATGTCTGCATGCCGGGGATGGCATTGCCAAGGATCGCGCCAATGTCGGCGTTGATAGCACGCTGGGCCTCGATGGCCTCCTCATCCAATATTGAGACAGAGCCCGCGAAAGACTGCGTATTGGTTGGGATACGAGAAGACGAAATGACGATCTCCTCCATGTTGATGGGGGTTTCCTCATCCGTACTGGTTTCCGTATCCTGAGCCTGAGCCGACAAGCTGATAAACGCGGCGCAGGCGATTGCTGCGGTTGAGACCTGGCTAAGTCCATACTTTCTCTGGTTCATTTTTTCCTCCCATAGGGCCTTTGGCCCAAATTTCCCCCGTTACCGCAAGCCGCGTCGAGCTGCCTGCGATTGGTGTACTCAGTATTTTTTCTCGGCTAGAGCGCGGGGTGTGCTCAGTGCCTACAGCGAATATTCCGTATAACGGTGTGGCCCATAGGGTCGTTTGGCGACCCACATCTTCCCTGCGGTGGTGTCCATGATGATCGTGGCAACAGTGGAAGATGATTTCCCCCCAGGACCGGAGATGGGGGAACGACACACGGCGCGCGGTGCACCGTAGCGATCTGCGAAAGCTTCTTTGAAATGCTCTGTTGTGAGCGCTCCTGCGTGAGCCTTCAGGTGTGCCCGCACCCGACGATCCCGATACAGGGAGTCGGTGTTGGTCTCGAGGCCTACATCCTTGACCTTGGCTTTTGCAGCCGCAGAGATGAAGTGATTGGCGTGGACGAGCAGGTCATCTTCAGGCGCAATCCAGAAAATTTCATGCGGTGTGGCTTCAAGGTTGATGGCTTCCCCGTCCTTTTGGCTCAGCATAAGATTGTTGGAGAAGGCGCGGGCTGAATCAAATACCACGCGCGTTGCCTCAGCCAGAGAGTTGGCCGACAGGATACTACGCCGGATAAAAGGTACCGGTACGCCGGGCAGGCCATAGTCGCGCTCGGTCTGCAGGAAGTTTCCGGTGAGTGCAATGCCGTTGCTGTTCATGCCGCAACGGGCCAGAATGCCGGCTTCAACAAAAACCAGCATGCGCGGCAATCCCTTCGGGCTGATGCGGAGCACGACGGCTGAGTCCGCGCATTCGTCGCGCCAATCCCAGTTCTGGCCGTGAATCATGTGGCTGTCTGCTGTGGCTGAGGGCAGGGCGATTGCGCCGGTACAGCCGTCCGGATCAGTGTCCGCCCCGGCTGAGGTTTGGGGACGCTGGCCATATAGGATTTCGGTGCGCGCATTAATCGCGATGATATCTTCTCTAGGTAACTCAGCCCCTTCGGCGATCTTAGTAATCTCTGCCAGATATGCGGGGTTGTAAGCCTCTATCTGAGGGGCAAAGGATGCGGCGATCTCTCTCGCCCGCTCCCAGGTCACACCTTTTTGCTCAAATGCCGTTTTATAGATCGAGATGCTTGTGCGAATTTGCTCTGCGGCCTGCTGGCCATACTGCAGCCCGATTTCCTCAGGCGTGCCGCTGAGGTCATAAAAGGGGAAGTCCTGAGCCTTGGTGTTGTCAGGCTCGTCATTTGCCCCTTGTATGGGCCCGCTACTGTAATCTGAAGACGGCATTCGTTCTGTCTTTTCGTTGTTTCTGCTGATTAACGCTTGGAGGCTGACTGTGTCATTGCCTTTTCTCTGGCGGCCTCGTAGTATTGTTTTATGTAGATTTTTAGGACAATGTCAACTCGTTTGTTTTATTGTCGCGAAAAATACAATGTAAAACGAGAGGCTTTCGGATGCAGGTGAATGAGTTTCAGAAGACGCTGGCGGCAAGGATTCTCAGCTATCTTGTTGAAAATGGGGTCGAAAAAGGTAGCCACCTGCCGGAGGCGGTCCTGTGCTCAGAGTTTAATGTTTCCCGTACGCCGGTACGGGCGGCGCTGAACGCACTTGAGCAGCAGGGAGTTATTGAGCGGCGCCCGAATCGTGGCTATTTCACTGCGAGCGATTCGTCGGACCTGAAGGTATTGAACATGCCTGAGCCGCTTGACGAGAAGCTATATTTTCAGATCGCCGAGGACCGGCTTTCGGGCCAGTTGCCGCAGAATGTCTCAGAGGCTGATCTGTTTCGCCGGTATGATGTGGCAAAACCCGTGCTTCAAAGGGTGTTGCAGCGCCTGCTGAGTGAGGGGCTGGTTGAGCGCAGGCCGGGACGTGGGTGGATGTTCTGCCCGGTTCTTGATTCACCGCGTGCGCATGATGAAAGCTATCGTTTCCGTATGATTATAGAGCCAGCGCTTGTGCAGGAGCCGGGGTTCAAGTTGGATGAAGAGCGGGCCGCCGCATGCGAAGAGAAACACCTCGCGGTAACCGAAAAGCGGATCAGGGAGATATCGTCCATCCAGCTCTATGAGATGAATGCCGAGTTTCACGAACTGCTTGCAGCCAGCTCTGGTAACCGTTTTTTTCTTGATGCTGTGCGACATCAGAACCGATTGCGGCGCTTCGTGGGGTATCACTGGGTTTACGGTGCGGAGCGCGCTATCGAGACCTGTAATGAGCACCTTGAGATACTGAGGACCCTGCGTCGCGGTGACCAGGCATGGGCGTCGGCGCTTCTGCGGCGGCATCTGGATATCTCTGGCCAGCTAAGCCCGTATGAGAAGCGCGCTTCTGCGCAAAGTGAGGCTGGACCACAGCGTATTATCCAGTTGTTCTAGAAAGAAAATACCGGCCGGTCCTGACAATGTGCGGCGGTCGGTTTCTTTTTCTCCTTGACACAATGTACTAATCAATAAAATAATACATTATGAATAGCGTTCAGGGGAGAAAAGAATGCGTGGGGCCATGTCGCCAACTCTTAAAAAATTGTTCTCGGTTAGTCTGCTTGCTGTAGCGGGAGTCCAGCACGCAGCAGCTGAGCCTGATGGTTGGCGTGACGGAGATGTATTGCGCCTTGCGTTGCCTTCACCTCTCAATACGGTAGACCCCGCACTGCACCTGCATCAGCCTGACAAGGTGACAATTGAACATGTCTCTGAGGCGCTGGTCGCCTTGAAGGCAGACATGACCGTGGGGGCTGGGCTTGCGGAGAGTTTCAGGGTGTCAAGCGACGGACTTCAGTACACCTTTGTATTGCGCCCCAATGTAACCTTCCACAATGGCGAGAAGCTTACGGCCGACACCGTGGAATGGGTGTGGGAGAATTATTATCTGAAGCCGGAGGTCGAATGGCATTGCCTGGCACGTTTTGATGAGCGCGCTGATGACCGCCATGACAGGACGCTGGGCGGTAACATCAAGGCGATCGATGCGCTTGATGATCGAACCGTTCGTTTTACCTTGGCTGAGCCAAGCAGTGCTTTCCTTTACCGGATGGCTGATGTGTCGTGTCCCGCGGTGATCTTCCACCCGGATTCGATTGGCGAAAACGGCCGCGTGGACAATCTAATTGGCACCGGTCCCTACAAATTTGACGGCGTTGCGGAGAATGGTGTTGTAACGCTCAAGCGGTTTGATGGCTATCAGGGCCTGAAGGGAAAGCGGGATGGATATTCCGGCGCGCGGGTCGCGAAGGTGGCGCGTGTTGAACTGGTGCCCGTAAAAAATGAACGAGACGCTGTTTCCCGGTTCCTGGCTGGCGAGATCGACATTCTTGGCGAGATTTCAGCCGCCACCTATATGGGATTGAAGGCGGAAGAGACGCCAAAACTCTATAGCCATGCCATGACATCATGGTGGGCGCTTTTGTTGCAAACTGCAGATCCTGTTCTGGACGACGTGCGGGTCCGCAAGGCAATCGCGCATGCGATCGACGCCAAAAGGATTGCTGACGTGGTCAGCAATGGTCGCGTGGCGGCCAACCCTTCTGTCGTGCCGGTTTTCAGCGCCTATACCAGTAAAACGCACAAGGAAGGGTGGGACTATAATCCCGCACTTGCGCGCAAACTTCTGGCAGAGGCTGGATACAACGGCGAACAGGTTACCTTGCACGCTAGTGCCGATCCCTACCCGGAGATGATGGAAAACGCGGTGCTTATCAACAGTATGTTGAACGCAGTGGGTATCAATGCGACGTTGGAGCCCATGTCGTGGGACAGCCAGCTCAACGCAAAATACCGCAAGGGGGCATTTCAGCTTTCGTCTTTCGGATATGGCGGGCGTGATTATCCTACTTTTGTGTATGGTAAATTCCTGGGGCCAAAATCTGTCAAGCCGATCATGCAGTGGGAAAGCCCTGACATGGAAGCTCTGGTTGACAGCACACTCGGGCAGCGCACCGTGAAGGAATTGTCAGCCACATATGCAAAAATCCATACCCGGATGCTGGCTGATGTGCCCATGATACCTTTGTTCCCGTTTGAGCTGCGCGGGGCGTCGGCACCAACTGTAAAAGGGTTCGAGCTATGGGCGCACAATAGGCCGCGCCTGTGGGGTGTCACGAAAGACGCAGGGAAATAACATGCGTTTCAGGTTTAAGCATATCGGTGCGCGGAGTGTGGTGAAAGCCACACTCGCTGCTGCCGTGGTGAGTACGCTGCTGACCGGTGCTGCCGTCCAGGCTCAGGAGAGGCGGCTGGTTGCGTCACTCAACGGTGATATTCGTGGAACAAACCCGGGGGTCAGCAGGGATGCAAACACGGACGTGGTTATGCATCATATCGTGGAGGGCCTTGTAGGTTATTCCGAAGACCTGCGTATTGTTCCGGTGGTGGCTTCAAGCTACAGTGTGAGCGGGGATGGGCGTGAGTATCGTTTCACGCTGCGCGAAGGCTTGCGTTTCCATAATGGCGAGCCGGTTACGCCATCTGATGTGCTCTGGAGCTGGCGGCGCTACCTTGAGCCGGAGACCAAATGGCTCTGTCGTCGCTGGTTTGTCGCTGACAACAAGAATGACGACGCCAACGCTGACGCGAAGACAAGCGAAATCACGGACATTCGGGTTGAGGGTGAGCGGGATATCGTATTTTCGCTGAGCGAAGCCAATCCGCTGTTTCTGGATCGGTTGGCCAACACACAGTGTATTTCTGCGATCCTGCATCCAAGCTCGGTCGGTCCGGACGGCGAGTGGCTTGAGCCGGTGGCGACCGGTCCCTTCATGTTTGAGGAATGGAAGCCGGGTGAGTATATTGACCTTACGAGGTTCAAAGGGTACCGGCCCCGCAGTGGTGCTGTTGATGGCCTTGCTGGTAACAAAACGGTCTACGCTGATAGTGCCCGTTTTCTGATTTCGCCTGATGCCTCGTCCACCAACGCTGCGCTCCTGGCGGGACAGATGGACCTTATCCCCACCGTACCCATTGTTTCCATACCGCAACTTGAAAACAAGGCCACGGTGAAGCTTGCGCAATCACCTACGCTCAGTTGGTCGATCCTCTTGATGCAGACAGAGGACCCTGTCCTGAAGGATGTTCGTATCCGCAAGGCTATCGCCCATGCGCTGGATGTGGAGTTGCTGATCAAATTCAATACGGAAGGTTTGGCGAGCGTGAACCCATCTGCAGTGCCGGTGGGTATCGCGGAGCATACCGCCGCGCATGATGTCTGGTATGAGCCTAGTGTGGAGAAGGCCAAAGCGCTTTTGAAAGAGGCAGGCTACAAGGGTCAGGTCATCAAAATCCAGACCAACCGCAAATACACCAATATGTTCAATAATGCGCTTGTGGCACAGGCGATGCTGCAGGCGGCGGGCATAGCTGCCCAGATTGAGGTGCAGGATTGGGCCAGCCAGTTGGGCAACTATTTTTCCGGCAAGTTTCAGCTTTCTTCTTTCAGCTATTCGCCGCTTTCAAACCCGGTGTTGCGCTACAATAAGCTGATCGGTGCAAAAGCGAAGCGTGCTGTGTACCAGTGGGACAGCGAAGAGGCCGCGGATGTCCTGAGTGAGGCGATCGCCGAGTATGACGTGGGTGCGCGCATCAAAAAGCTTGAGGAATTGCATGCCCTCATGCGCGAGGAGGTGCCGATCATCGGGCTCTATAATGCGCATAATGTGAGCGCGCTCGGCGCAGATATTGAGGGGTTTAAACCCTGGCCGCTGAACCTGCCGCGGCTATGGGGTGTCTCAAAGCCTGGTTGGCGAGATGAGGCGCCTATGTCCGCCTCTGGGGCTGATTTTGGGTCTGAAGGAGGCAAGCCATGATCACTTATGCTGTTAACCGCATATTGATGAGTATCCCGACGCTTTTCATCGTGTCTGTGATTGTGTTTGCGCTGATGCGCATGGTTCCGGGCGACCCGGCCGCTGTCATGGTAGGTGACCTTCAGGACCCAACCGTGCTTGAGGACCTGCGCAATGAAATGGGCCTTGATGAGCCGATTTTTGTGCAATTTACCATCTGGATATCAGATGTGGTGCAAGGCGAGCTTGGTACCTCAATCATGACCGGAGAACCTGTATTGGAGGCGCTCGTGAGCCGGTTTGCCGTCACCGCGCAGATCGTTCTGGTGTCAGTGGCAATTGCCATCATGGTTGCTGTCCCGGCGGGGCTTCTGGCGGCCGCGCGTCAGAACAGTCGAAGCGATCTCGCGGTTGTCGGTTTTGTTATTCTCGGTGTGTCGCTTCCCAGTTTTTGGGTCGGGATTTTGCTGATCCTCATATTCGGGGTGGAGCTTCAGTGGTTGCCCACTATCGGATATGTGTCCGTGGCGGAAAATCTATGGCTCGGTGTGCAGTATCTGATCTTGCCAATTTTCGCCCTGTTACTGGGGGAAATGGCAACGCTGACACGGATGATGCGCTCAAGCACCATCGAGGTCTTGCGTCTCGAGTATATCATGCATGCGCGAGCGAAGGGCTTGTCTGAGCAGAAAGTATTGTGGCGGCACGCGATGCCCAATTCGTTTGGTCCTGTTCTTACCATCATTGGCTTGATGCTTGGTCACATGTTGGGTGGTGCTGTTGTGATCGAGACCGTGTTTACCCTGCCGGGGTTAGGGCGTTTCCTGGCCGAAGGCATCTATGCCCGGGACTATCCCGTGGTGCAGGGCGCACTCCTGCTTGTTGCCTTCATTTATGTGTCGGTGAACCTGCTGGTCGATCTGCTGTATCCGGTATTTGACCCCAAAGTCAGGCTCTAGGGAGATTATGTGATGAACAGACATTGGATACTCCGCCGGCCCAACGCCCTTATTGGCACCGTGCTTCTGGCGACAGTGGTTGTTATGGCAATCATTGGCATTGTTGGCACATCGTTTGATCCTCTTGCGCTCAGTTATGAAGATCGCATGCAGCCCCCGAGCTGGAAACACTGGCTGGGCACGGACCAGTTTGGAAGAGACGGGTTCGCGCGGCTTATGGCCGCGGCCAGCACCAGTTTGATGGTCAGTTTTCTGACCGTCGCGTTTGCTCTCTCCCTTGGCTCTGTTGTTGGTATCATCTCAGGCTTTCTGGGCGGCCGGGTAGACCGTTTCACCATGATGATAGTGGATGCCTTCATGGCCTTTCCTGGTATCCTGCTTGCGCTTAGCATCATGGCCATCATTGGGCCGCAGCAGTATGGCGTCGTGCTGGCCCTTGGGCTTGCTTATGCTCCCAATGTGGTGCGGGTGGCGCGTGGCACAGTGCTGTCGCTTAAACAGAAGGAGTTTATTGAGGCGTCACGAGCGCTTGGAAACTCCGAGCTTTATACCATGCTTGTGCATGTGGCTCCCAATTGCATTTCTCCGCTTACGGTGATCGCAACCTCGATTTTTGGTGGTGCCCTGATGTCGGAAAGCGCGCTCAGTTTTCTGGGGCTTGGTGTGCCGCCACCGGCACCAACTTTCGGGGGACTGTTGTCGGATGCGCGCCTCTTTATGGAAAGCGCGCCTTGGCTCAGCATCTTTCCCGGCATCGCCATTTCGGTGGCACTACTTGGCATCAATCTGTTTGGTGATGCCCTGCGTGACAAATTTGACCCGCGGATGAACCAGTTATGAGCAAGATAACAATACAGAAACCACTTCTTGATATCAGGGATCTGTCGATCGCCTTTCCTGGTGCAGCCGGGCCCATTGAGGTGGTGAGTGGCGCATCGCTGCGGCTTATGCCAGGCGAAGTGCATAGCGTGGTGGGCGAGTCAGGTTCCGGCAAAACCATGATTGCCCGGGCCGTGATGGGTCTGTTGCCGCCGGGCGGCAAGGTCACGGCTGGGTCGCTGCATTTTCAAGGTCAAGACATAACCTGTGCGACCAATGATGAGATGCGGAGCCTTCGGGGAGTATCGCTCGGCATGGTATTTCAGGAACCCATGATGTCACTGAACCCTGCGATGCGGATTGGCAGGCAAATGGCGGAGGCCATGGCGTTGCACACAGCGCTGTCTGAGGCGGAGATACGTCAGGCGTCGATCGACATGCTGGCCCGTGTTCGCATGCCGGATCCGGCGGGGTGCCTGAACCGATATCCGCACGAATTCTCGGGCGGTATGCGTCAACGCATCATGCTGGCATCTGTTTTGATGCTAAAACCCAAGCTGCTTATCGCGGATGAACCGACCACGGCTCTCGATGTGCTTATCCAGAAAGAGGTGATGGACATCATGATGGAGATTGTGGCGGAAGAGGACACGGCTGTCCTTCTTATCAGTCACGACCTTGGCCTTGTTGCCCATTATACCAATCAGGTGACGGTAATGCGCCGCGGTGTGGTCATGGAATGTGGCTCTGTGTCTGATATTCTGGCCGCGCCGAAAACACAGTATACCAAAGACCTGCTGGCGGCCCTTCCCGGGCAGGGTGGGCAAAAACAAGCGAGCGCGACTTCTCGGCAAAAGACTATCGTGCAGATGAATGACGTTTCTGTTGTGTTTCGGCAGAAGGCCAGGCTGCCGTGGCTTTCGAGGGCGGAGGTGCGCGCTGTCGATGGTGTCAGCCTTGATATTGCAGAAAACGAAATCGTGGCAGTGGTGGGAGAATCTGGCTCCGGCAAGACGACGCTCGGGCGTGCTCTGTTGAAGCTCACCGACATTGAAGACGGCAGTATTCGTGAACGTGAGCATGATATTATGGACTTCAGGGGCGAGGAAGACAGAGCCTATCGTCGCCGTACGCAGATCATTTTTCAGGACCCTTATTCGTCTCTGGACCCACGTCAGCGGATCGGTTCGATTATCGGCGAGGGGTTGCGGCATGACAAAGGCCTGTCAGCTGCCGACAAGGCTGCTCGCGTTGTTGAGGTGATGGAGGCCTGTGGTTTGCCGCCTGAGTGGCGCACACGTTTCCCTCATGAGCTCTCCGGCGGACAGCGTCAGCGTGTTGGTATTGCACGCGCGATTGTCACAAAACCAGCTCTGGTGGTGGCAGATGAAGCGGTCTCTGCGCTTGACGTTACAGTGCAGGCACAGGTGCTTGAGCTTCTGAAGAAGCTGCAACGGGACCTTGGTTTCAGTTGTCTTTTCATAACGCATGACATCGGGGTGGTGGAAGAAATCGCCGACCGCGTGGTCGTTATGTACAAGGGGCAGGTGGTGGAAATGGGCCCGAAGGCGGCTGTGTTATCATCACCCGCTCATCCATACACATGTGCGCTTCTGAACGCGGTGCCCGGTCTTGAAGGTACGGCAGAAACCGGCCTGCAGCCAGCGGCACGTAGCCATATGCCAGTGGACCCGCCGGTGGGGTGGTTGCATGACCAACGCTACCTCGCGAAGGCCAGTGAGCCTCGGCCCAAGTTGCTTGAGATAGGTGCCGGGCACTTTGTGGCTTTGACCATAAGTACGGAGCCCGTAGTGGCGGCATAGCAGGAAATTAGAGGATACAACCATGAAATTTCATGACATCAGCAGACCATATATTGGTCTGGGCGCTATCGGTTTGTCTTTTGCCCTGAGTGTCGCGGCTCCGGCATGTTTGGCTGCGGACCTTCCGGATATAACTCTCTTTGGTCGGGTGCAGCTTGATAGTGTGTTCTATGGCGACTGGGCAAATGAGGGCGACGACGGCCTTACGGTGCGGCGTGCTCGTATCGGTGCAAAAGGGGCGTTATCCGACCGGCTCAGCTTTCAGGTGGATCTTGATGTTTCAGGCAGCGCCGCCCCCAAACTTGAAGATACTTTCCTGCGCTACCAAGCAAGCGACCACACGGCGTTAACGCTGGGGTACAATAAAATCTATCACTCACTGGATGCCGCGACCAGCGATGCGGATGTGCCTTTCATGGAACGCAGCATGGTCTCAAGCGCGTTTGAGGTGGGTGCAGGCGGCAAGTGGGGTGTCTCTGCGCTGACGAGTGGGAAGAACTGGTCGCTCCAATATGGTGTTACCCTCACGGATCCTAACGATACGGTTGGCAGCAAAGACGGCTGGGGCGTGGGGATGCGGGCGACATATACGCCAGTCCTTACCCCTGATCATATTCTCCACCTCGGTGTTTCTACTTATTATCGGGACGAAAGCGACAACCTTGTCGGCTTTTCCGAGCAGCCGGAGGTGCGGAAAAATGGTTTCAAGCCCTTCGATAGTGGCATCCAGGTGGCGGATCACTACCGCTATATGGCCGTTGAGGCGGCGACGGAATGGAAACGTCTTTCGGTGCAGGCTGAATACGGCGGCATGCGGCTTGCCGCACCGTCTGCGGGGCCTGCGAGTTACGCAGGTGCTTATGTGGCAGCGACCTATTCTCTAACCGGGGAACAGCGCCCTTACGATGCAGGTCGCGGCAAGTTCGGTCATCTTCAACCGCTGCGCAGTCTTGGTGATGGTGGCCCGGGCGCGGTCGAGTTGGCGGCGCGATACAGCTGGCTGGACCTTGAAGATGCAGAAGTCGGTACACGCGGGCATGACATTACAGTGGGCGTGAACTGGTATGCGAACACCCAGGTCAGGCTGATGGCCAACATGGTGCACTTCCAAAGCGAAAATATGGTGGACCACAGTGTGTCTGATGGTTGGGTTTACGGATTGAGGGCGCAAGCAAAATGGTAGGTTTCTGTTCTGAAAAAGTAATTCCCGGGCTTATGGCCCTGGGGCTATGCCCGGAAGTCCTGGCCGACGACAGGTCGCATTTTGAGGTTGGCGCGGCCTATACGGCGGATTACTGGACCATCGCGCGGGGGGAGGTGCACGACAGCCGCTACCTTGACAACCTTGACCTCACGCTCGGTTGGCAACCCGCAGGGGAGCATGGGCCTAATGTGTTCCTCTATGGGCTCTATAACAATGGCACCGGCTTCTCGTCAGAGCTTGCAGGTGACGCGCAGGTGATCAGCAACATCGAGACCCCGGTGCGCGCAGCCCGGCTCTATGAAGCCTGGATTGAGCAACCCTTCATGGAAGGCCGGGGTAGTATCAAGCTCGGGCTTTATGACCTCAATTCAGAGTTTGATGCGCTGGATAGCGCTGGCCTCTTTATCGCCAGCGCCCACGGCATCGGGACCGATATCAGCCAGACCGGCCAGAACGGCCCGTCGATCTTTCCCATTACCTCCCTCGCGGCACGGTTCAGTGTGGATCTGAGTGATGACATCACCACGCGGTTTGCTGTGCTGGATGCTGTGCCGGGGGATGTG